>NZ_JACCFJ010000001.1:1525000-4377500 GCF_013410345.1 Saccharopolyspora hordei | reverse complement strand
GTATTGGTGTTTGGTTCGGCTTGTGTAGGATAGGTGGGAGACTGTGAAGCTCTGACGCTAGTTGGGGTGGAGTCGTTGGTGAAATACCACTCTGGTCGTTCTGGGCATCTAACTCGGGTCCGTGATCCGGATCGGGGACAGTGCCTGGTGGGTAGTTTAACTGGGGCGGTTGCCTCCTAAAGGGTAACGGAGGCGCCCAAAGGTTCCCTCAGCCTGGTTGGCAATCAGGTGTTGAGTGTAAGTGTATAAGGGAGCTTGACTGTGAGACTGACGGGTCGAGCAGGTGCGAAAGCAGGGACTAGTGATCCGGCACTGGCTGGTGGAAGCGGTGTCGCTCAACGGATAAAAGGTACCCCGGGGATAACAGGCTGATCTTGCCCAAGAGTCCATATCGACGGCATGGTTTGGCACCTCGATGTCGGCTCGTCGCATCCTGGGGCTGGAGTTGGTCCCAAGGGTTGGGCTGTTCGCCCATTAAAGCGGCACGCGAGCTGGGTTTAGAACGTCGTGAGACAGTTCGGTCCCTATCCGCCGCGCGCGTAGGAGACTTGCGGAAGGCTGTCCCTAGTACGAGAGGACCGGGATGGACGAACCTCTGGTGTGCCAGTCGTTCTGCCAAGGGCGTGGCTGGTTGGCTATGTTCGGGAGGGATAACCGCTGAAAGCATCTAAGCGGGAAGCCTGTTCCTAGATGAGGTCTCCCACCCTGTGATAGGGGTAAGGCCCCCAAGAGATGATTGGGTTGACAGGCCAGAGATGGAAGCACAGTAATGTGTGGAGTTGACTGGTGCTGATAGGCCGAGGACTTGTTACATGAAGATGTTGCGCACTCACTATACGGTGTCTGGGACAGCAACCAGGTGCCCTGCTTGATAACCGAACATGGTTTGTTGTTGGTGACCCTGAGGTTTCCCCGCACGGGTGTGGGGTGTGAGGGTTGTCGGTGGCGATAGCGGGGAGGGTCCGCCCGGTCCCATTCCGAACCCGGTAGCTAAGCTCCCCAGCGCTGATGGTACTGCACTCGGTAGGGTGTGGGAGAGTAAGACACCGCCGACACACAACATGAGTGGGGCCGACCGGGCCCGTCCGCACGGGACGGATCTCCGGTCGGCCCCTTTTTTCATGGTTCGCACTTGCCCCCGATCACATTCGGGGTGTGGCCCACCGCGGCCCGCTGACACGTGGGTCTACGCTGGTGGGTACTTCAGTTTTTCTGCTTCAGGAGGTTCGGTGTCCGGTTCCGAGGACAAGCGCGGCGACTCTCGCCGCGGGGCCGGTGCCGGCCGAAGCGGCCAGGGTGGCCGCGGGAGCTTCGAGCGCCGTGGTTCACAGGGCGGTTCGCGCCGCTTCGGTTCGCGCGATGATCGCGGGGGTTTTCGCAACGACCGCGATGACCGAGGTCGTGGCGGCTACCGCGACGACCGCCGTGGCCGGGACGACTTCGGCGGCCGCGGGGGAGATCGAGACAAGGACCGCCGTGGTGGGGACTTCCGCCGCGGTGGCGACCGCTGGGACGACCGCGGTGGGTACCGCCGTGAGGACCGGGACCGGCGTGACTTCCGGCGCGATGACCGGAACCGGCGTGACGACCGCGATCGCGGGGGCTTCCGCAGGGACGACCGTGATCGACGCGACTTCCGCGGCGGTGGCCGCCGTGATGACCGTGGTGGGTACCGCCGAGACGACCGCGACCGGCGTGAGTTCCGCCGCGATGACCGCGGTGGGTACCGCCGAGACGACCGGGACCGGCGTGACTTCCGGCGTGACGACCGGGACCGCAGGGACGACCGCCGCGGTGGCCACGGCCGCCATGACGACCGCGACCGCGACTTCCGGCGGGACGACCGGTCGCGTCGTGACGGGTTCGACCGCCGTGGTGGGGCGGACCGCGACCGGCGGGGACCGCGCCGCGGCGACCGTCCGTACCGCGAGGACCGGCGCGGCAAGCGCAACGACGTCCGGGCGCAGAAGCAGTCCGAGGTCGTCGAGACGAAGTCGCAGGAGCCGGAGCTGCTCGAGGGTCTGGACCCGAAGGAGCTCGACGCCGAGGTGCGCCGTGAGCTGCGCCAGCTGCCCAAGCACGTGGCGGACAAGGTCGCGCTGCACCTCGTCGCGGCGGGCACGCTGGTCGACGAGGACCCGCAGCGAGCGCTCGAGCACGCCCGCTTCGCCCGGCAGAAGGCCTCCCGCCTCCCGTCGGTGCGCGAGGCCAACGGGCTCGCCGCGTACCTGGC
This sequence comes from Saccharopolyspora hordei, assembly GCF_013410345.1. Lineage (NCBI taxonomy): Bacteria > Bacillati > Actinomycetota > Actinomycetes > Pseudonocardiales > Pseudonocardiaceae > Saccharopolyspora > Saccharopolyspora hordei. Next base: position 4,375,267 of record NZ_JACCFJ010000001.1, on the reverse strand, counting down.
GGGCGAGTGGAACGAGGCGCTCTCCGAGCTGCGCGCGGCACGGCGCATCGCGGGCGGCCCCGGCCACCTCGCGATGATGGCCGACTGCGAGCGCGCGTTGGGCCGGCCGGAGCGGGCGGTGGAGATCCTGCGTAGCCAGGAGGCGCTCCTGCTCGAGCCGGAGGACGCCGTCGAGCTGCGCATCGTGGCGGCCGGAGCGCGTCGGGACCTCGGCGAGGTCGAGGCCTCCGTGGTGAGCCTGCAGATCCCCGAGCTCGACCCGCAGCGGCAGGACCCGTGGAGCGCGCGACTCTTCTACGCCTACGCCGACAACCTGCTGGCGGCCGGCCGAGAACGCGAGGCCTTCACCTGGTTCGTGCACGCGGCACACGCCGACGACGATGAGGAGACCGACGCTCCGGAGCGGCTGGAGGAGCTGGCCGAGAAGCTCGGTGGGCCCGAGGTCGTCGAGGAGCTCGTGACCGAGGCCGAGGCGGCTGCCGGCATCCCCAGTGAGGAGGCCGAGGACTCCGCGGACGAGGGCACCGACCCTGCCGACGCGGCCACCGCCGGCGAGAACGTGCCCTCCGACGACGAGGGCAGCGCGGACGAACCGCTGGTCACGACCACCGAGGACTCCGCGCGGACCGATGACGCGGTCGTGCCGGAGGAGGCCGTCGCCGAGGGCGACGCCGAAGGGGGCGCGCGAGCGCGGTGAGCAGGACGCTGCTGGACGGCCACGACGTCGTGCTGTTCGACCTGGACGGCACGGTGTACCGCGGCGGTGAACTCGTCCCGGGCGCCCTCGAGGCGGTGCGGGAGGTGCACCGCCGCGGCGTCCAGGTCCGCTACGTCACCAACAACGCGTCCAAACCGGACCAAGCGGTCGTCGACCACCTCGCGGGCCTCGGCCTCACCGCGGAGCGGGCCGAGGTGAGCACCAGCGCGCAGGCCGGGGCCGCGGTGCTGGCCGAGAAGCTGCCGGCCGGGTCCCGGGTCCTGGTGGTGGGTTCCGCCGCGCTGGTGTCCGAAGTGGACCGGGTCGGCCTGGTGCCGGTCTCGGACTTCGCCGACGACCCGGTCGCGGTGGTGCAGGGGCTGTCCACCGAGATCGCCTACCGGGACCTCGCCGAGGCGTGCTTGGCGATCCGGGCCGGGGCGCTGTGGGTGGCCTGCAACGGCGACCGGACGCTGCCGACGGAACGCGGTCTGGTGCCGGGCAACGGGGCGCTGGTGGACCTGCTGCGCTCGGCGACCGACCAGGAGCCCCTGGTGGCCGGCAAACCGGAGCGTCCGCTGCTGGACCGAGCGGTCCGCTCGGCGGGCGGGCGGTCGCCGCTGATGGTCGGGGACCGGCTGGACACCGACATCGCGGGCGCGGTCAACGCGGGGATGCCGTCGCTGATGGTGCTCACCGGGGTGAACACCCCTGCCGACCTCCTCTTCACCGCGCCCGACATGCGTCCCGACCACGTCGCCGCCGACCTCCGCGGGCTGCTGCAGGCGCCGGAGGAGGTGGCGATCGGAGCGCAGCCCGGGTGGCAGGCCCGGGTCGCGGACGGCGTGCTGGAGCTGGCACGATCCGCTCCCGAGGCCGACGCGCTCGCGGCGCTGCGCACGCTGTGCGCGACGTGGTGGGCCACGTCGTCCGGCCCGGTCGAGGTGCGCGCTGCGGACGAGCACGCGAAGGCCGCCCTGCACGAACTGGGGTTGGCCTGAGCGGCGGACGTCGCGGTGTCGTCGTCCGGCCGTTCCGATAGCGTGGAACCGTCGCCGCGCAGATCGCGGCGTGATCGAGGGGAGCAGGAGCGGATGACCTCTCCGGGGCAGGTGCCGAACCCCGCGGTGCTGGCGCGTCCGGCCGACGACGGTCAGCCGGCGATCGACGCCATCGCGGAGGCGGTCGCCGGGCTCGACGACGTGCAGGAGTTGCCCGTCGCCGAGCACGTCGAGCGGTTCGAGGCGGTGCACGCCGCGCTCACCGACGCGCTGTCGAAGGCCGACCACCTCTCCTCCGGAACGAACGCACACAGGAGCTGACGCAGTGCCACGCAGGGCGCGGTTGGATGCCGAACTGGTGCGTCGCGGGCTGGCGCGGTCCCGCGAGCACGCCTCCGAGCTGGTCGACGCCGGTCGGGTGACCGTGCGCGGGATGGTGGCGCGCAAGCCCGCCACCGCGGTGGAGATCGACGCGCCCGTGGTGGTCGCCGAGGACGTGGACGACCCCGGTTGGGCGTCGCGCGGCGCGTACAAGCTGCTGGGGGCGCTCGAGGCCTTCGAACCCCAGGGGCTGACCGTGGCCGGGCGGCGGTGCCTGGACGCGGGCGCGTCGACCGGCGGGTTCACCGACGTGCTGCTGCGGCGCGAGGCGCGCGAGGTGGTGGCCGTCGACGTCGGCTACGGCCAGCTGGTCTGGAAGCTGCAGACCGACGACCGGGTGCACGTCCACGACCGGACCAACGTCCGCTCGCTGACGCCGGAGGACATCGGTGGCCAGGTGGACCTGGTCGTCGCGGACCTGTCGTTCATCTCGCTCAAGCTCGTGCTGCCCGCCCTGAGGGCGTGCGCGACCGACGGCGCCGACCTGGTGCCGATGGTCAAGCCGCAGTTCGAGGTCGGCAAGCAGCGGCTGGGTTCGGGCGGCGTGGTGCGCGACCCCCAGCTGCGCGCCGAGGCGGTGCTGGAGGTCGTGCAGGTCGCGGCGGAGAACGGCCTGGGGCTGCGCGGGGTCGTGGCCAGTCCGCTGCCCGGCCCGTCCGGCAACGTCGAGTACTTCCTGTGGCTGCGGCCCGGTGAACGCACCGACGCGGCGGACGCGGGAGCTCTGGTGGAGGAAGCGGTCCGGCAGGGACCGCAGACCGCGGCGAAGGGCTCGCACCGGTAAGGGAGTGGGAGTTGACCCGAGAGGTGCTGCTGGTGGTGCACACCGGCAGGCAGCACAACGTGCGCACCGCGGAGAAGGTCGCGGGCCAGCTGGTCGGCGCCGGTCTGCGGGTGCGGGTGCTGTCCGACGAAGCGCCTGGGCTCAACCCTGACTGCTACAGCGCGGTGGCGGTGCCGGGGCCGGACGCGGCCGCGGGCACCGAGCTGGTGCTGGTGCTCGGCGGGGACGGCACGTTGCTGCGCGCCGCCGAGCTGGCCCACATGGCCGACGTCCCGGTGTTCGGGGTGAACCTCGGCCGGGTCGGGTTCCTCGCCGGTGCCGACTCCGACGCGCTGGACGAGGCGCTGGCCGCCGTGGTGGACGGCCGGTACCACGTCGAGGAGCGGATGACCATCGAGGTCACCGCGAAGCTGGACGGTCAGGTGCTGGCCAGCACGTGGGCGCTCAACGAGGCCAGCGTGGAGAAGAGCAGCCGGGAGCGGATCCTGGACGTGGTCGTGGAGGTCGACGGCCACCCGGTGTCGGCGTTCGGCTGCGACGGGGTGCTCTGCTCGACCCCGACCGGTTCCACGGCCTACGCGTTCTCCGCCGGGGGACCGGTGGTGTGGCCGGAGGTGCAGGCGCTGCTGGTCGTGCCGAGCAACGCGCACGCGCTGTTCGGCCGCCCCCTGGTGGTGTCGCGGGACTCGCTGGTCGCGGTGGAGATCGACCAGCACGGCCACCACGCGGTGCTCAGCTGCGACGGGCAGCGGCACTTCGACCTCCCGCCGGGGGCGCGGGTCGAGGTCGTGGCCGGTGACAGCCCGCTGCGCCTGGTGCGGCTGCACGACACCGCGTTCACCGACCGCCTGGTGGACAAGTTCGAGCTCCCGGTGCAGGGGTGGCGGGGTCCGTCCTCGCGCTGAGCAGCGCGGGGGCGGGTTGATCGATCCGTTGCTCCCAGCGGGGCGCCGCGCCTCCGGGCGGGCCAGTAGGGTGCTTGATGTGTTGGCGGAGATGCGCATCCAGGGACTGGGCGTCATCGACGACGCCACGCTCGCACTGCACGAGGGCCTCACCGTGGTCACCGGCGAGACCGGGGCCGGCAAGACGATGGTGGTCACCGGGCTGCACCTGCTCGGCGGTGGCCGCGCCGACGCCTCCCGCGTCCGCTCCGGTGCGCAGCGTGCTGTCGTGGAGGGCCGGTTCCAGACGACGATCGACTCACCCGCGGCCGAGGTCGCGTCCGACGCCGGGGCCGAACCCGACGACGACGGCAGCTTGATCGCGATCCGCACGGTGACCGCCGACGGCCGTTCCCGCGCCCACCTCGGGGGTCGTTCGGTGCCGAACGCCGTGCTGTCCGAGCTGGCCGAGCAGGTGCTGGCGGTGCACGGCCAGAACGACCAGCTGCGGCTGCTGCGGTCCGGTGAGCAGCGGGCGGTGCTCGACCGCTTCGCCGGGGAACCCGTGCTCAAGGTGCTCGAGGACTACAAGCGGGTGCGCGCGGAGTGGGCCGAGGCGGTCCGGGAGCTGACCGAGCGCACCGAGCGCTCCCGGGAGCTGGCCCGCGAAGCCGACCTGCTGCGGCACGGTCTGAGCGAGATCGAGGCCGTCGCGCCGGAGCCGGGCGAGGACGTCGCGCTGGTCGAGGAGGCCAAGCGGTTGGCCGACGTGGACCAGCTGCGGGAGATCGCCGCGGCGGCCCAGTTGGCACTGACCGGTGCGGCCGACGGCGACCCGGACTCGCCGGGCGCGATCGGGCTGATCGGGGAAGCGCGGCGCCGCTTGTCCAGCGCCGAGGACCCGGCGCTGCGGGAGCTCGAGCCCCGGGTGGCCGAAGCGGTGGCGGTGCTGGCCGACGTCGGTGGCGAGCTCGGCGGGTACCTGGACCGGCTGGACGCCGACCCGGCCCGCCTGGAGCAGGTGCTGGCCCGGCAGGCCGAGCTCAAGCAGCTGACCAAGAAGTACGCGGCGGACATCGACGGCGTGCTGGCCTGGGCCGAGGAGGCCCGCGCTCGGCTGTCCGGGATGGACACCTCGGAGGAGGCGCTGGCCGCGTTGGCCGCGCGGCGCGACGAGCTCGCCGGCGAGCTGGCCGAGCTCGCCGCCAAGCTCACCGCAGCGCGCGAGGAGGCCGCGGTCCAGCTCGCGGCGGCGGTGTCCGAGGAGCTGGAGGGCCTGGCGATGGCGCAGGCCCGGCTCGAGGTCGTGGTGCAGCCGAAGCCCGCCGATCCCGGGGACCCGAACGCGCTGGAGGTCGGCGGCACGACCGTGCACGCGGGCCCGGAGGGCGTGGACGACGTCGAGCTGCAGCTCATCGCGCACTCCGGCGCTCCCGCGCTGCCGATCCACAAAGGAGCGTCGGGTGGTGAGCTGTCGCGGGTGATGCTGGCGCTGGAGGTCGTGCTGGCCGACGCCGACACCGTGCCCACGCTCGTCTTCGACGAGGTCGACGCGGGGGTCGGCGGGCGCGCCGCGGTGGAGATCGGGCGGCGGCTGGCCCGGCTGGCGCGCACCCACCAGGTCGTGGTCGTCACCCACCTGCCGCAGGTCGCCGCGTTCGCCGACCGGCACCTGGTGGTGGACAAGGGCAGCGGCGAGGGCGGCTTGACCCGCAGCGACGTGCGGGTGGTGGCCGACGAGCAGCGGGTGGTGGAGCTGGCCCGGATGCTGGCCGGGATGGACTCCACCGAGACCGGCCGCGCGCACGCCGAGGAGCTGCTGGAGACCGCGACCGCGTACAAGCTGGCGCAGGCCCGGTTCGGCCGGAAGGGGACCGCCAAGAAGAAGGCGAAGAGTGGCGGGAAGACGGCGTCCGGCTGAGCACCTGTTGCTCCGAACGGAGCAGTTCCCTCGGCGTGGCGGACCGGGATCGGGTGATCGGTTTGTCACCATCGGTGCATGAAACTCAGCGGTCTGCTTGCTCGCCAGCGGGACGATCTGCCCGGTGTGACCGGGATCGCCCGGGTCGAGCGCCGCTCGGACGACGTGCTGCGCCGGGTCCGTGCCGGTGACATCGCGGTGATCGACCACGTCGACCTGGACCGGCGCACGGCTGAAGCCCTGGTCGCGGCCGGCGTGGTCGGCGTGGTCAACGCGGCGCCGTCGATCTCCGGGCGCTATCCCAACCTCGGGCCGGAGGTGCTGCTGTCGGCCGGGGTCGTGCTCATCGACGGCGTCGGCCCGGAGCCGGCGCGCCGGATCAAGGACGGCGCGAAGATCCGGCTGCACGAGGGCGGTGTCTTCCTCGGCGAGCGGGAGGTGGGCCGCGGCACCGCGCAGGACGCCGACTCGGTCGCCGACCTGCTGGTCGAGGCCAAGGCCGGGATGTCGGCGCAGCTGGAGGCGTTCTCCGCGAACACCATCGAGTTCCTGCGCCGGGAACGGACGCTGATCCTCGACGGCATCGGCGTGCCGGAGCTGCGGACGTCGGTGGAGGGCCGCCAGGTCCTCGTGCTGGCACCCGGCTACGGCCACGCCGACGACCTCACGCGGCTGCGCACCTACCTCCGCGAGTACCGGCCGGTGCTCATCGGCGTCGGGTCGGGCGCGGACGTGCTGCGGCAGGCCGGGCACAAGCCGGACGTCATCGTCGGCGACCCGGACGTCATCAGCACCGACACCCTCAAGTGCGGCGCCGAGCTGGTCATCCCCGCCGACCTGGACGGGCACGCGCCCGGGCTGGAGCGCATCCAGGACCTCGGCATCGGCGCGGTCACGTTCCCGGCCTCCGGCAACCCGGAGGACCTGGCGCTGCTGCTGGCCGACGCGCACGGGGCGAGCCTGGTGGTCACGGTGGGCTTCCACGCGACGCTGGGCGAGTTCCTGGACAGCGGGCGCTCCGGCTCCAACCCGTCGACGTTCCTGACCCGGCTGCGGCTGGGCAGCAAGGTCGTCGACGGCCGGGCGGTGGCCGCCCTGCAGCGCAGCCGCACGCCCGCCAGCGCCGTGGCGCTGCTGGCCGCGTCGGTGCTGCTGGTGGTGCTCGTGGCGCTGCTGGTCTCCGGGCTGGGCACCGCTTTCGTGGACGTGGTCGCCGACGCGGGCGACGAGGTGGCGGCGTACGTCAAGGGGTTCTTCACGTGATCTCGATGCGGTACCACATCGTGTCCATCGCCGCCGTCTTCCTGGCGCTGGCGGTCGGAGTCGTGCTGGGGTCGACCTCGGTCAGCGACCGGTTGCTGGCCGCCGTCAGCGGCCAGCGGCAGTCGCTGCAGGAGCAGGTCGAGGACCTCACCGGCGAGCGGAACGCGCTGGAGGCGCAGGTCGCCGCGTCCGAGCGGTTCGACTCGGCGGTGGCGCCGATGGCCGTGCAGGGGCAGCTGGAGCGGCGCAGTGTCGTGCTCATCAGCGCGGCGGACGTGCCCGACGAGCAGCGGGAGGCGGTGGCGCGGCTGCTGCGCGACGCGGGCGCGGAGGTGACCGGCGAGCTGCGCCTGGGCGAGGGCTTCGCCGACCCGGACCAGGCCGACCAGCTGCGCCGCGTGGTCACCGAGCTGCTGCCCGCCGGCCTGCAGCTGCCCACCGCGGCCGACCCCGGGACCCTGGCCGGTGGCTTGGTCGGCCCGCTGGCGCTGCTGGACCCGCAGACCGGCCAGCCGCAGACCGGGGACCAGGAGCGGGCGGCCGCGCTCGCCGGGCTGGCCGACGGCGGCTTCCTGACCGCCTCGCCGGGACTGCGACCCGCGCAGCTGGCGGTGGTGCTGACCGGTGGCCGCGTCGAGGGTGACCGCGCCGGGGACCAGGCCGCCACGCTGGCCCGCTTCGCCACGCAGGTCGACCGCGCCGGGCAGGGCGCGGTGCTGGCCGGCGGCTCCGGTTCGGCCGACGGCCACGGGGCGGTCGGCGTGGCCCGGGCCGACCCGGCGATCTCGTCGAACCTGTCCACCGTGGACAACGCCGACAGCGGCTCGGGCCGGGTGGCGGTGGTGCTCGCCGTGCGCGAGCAGGCCGACCGGCAGGCCGGGCACTACGGCGTGGCCGCCACCGCGCAGGGGCCGGTGCCCAGCGCCCGGGGTTGAGCCGCCCGTGACCCACCGCCCGGATGGCGGTTGACCTGGGCGTTCGGGTCTGGTCCGGGAGCGGTGGGTCACGGTGCGCCGGCCGGCTGACGTGCGTTAGGCTGGAATCCCGTGGGAGCGACGGATCCAGCCGTCCTGCCAGCGCAGAAGTTCCAGCCAGGCGACGGCTCGACCACGGGGAGCATTTGTTGGCGCCGCAAGCACGCACGATCAAGCACGTGTTCGTCACGGGGGGCGTGGCCTCCTCGTTGGGAAAGGGGCTCACGGCGTCCAGCCTGGGTGAGCTGCTGACCTCCCGCGGTCTGCGGGTGACCATGCAGAAGCTCGACCCCTACCTCAACGTCGACCCGGGGACGATGAACCCGTTCCAGCACGGTGAGGTGTTCGTCACCGAGGACGGCGCGGAGACCGACCTCGACATCGGTCACTACGAGCGGTTCCTGGACCGGGACCTGACCCGCAACGCCAACGTGACGACCGGCCAGGTGTACTCCGCGGTGATCGCCAAGGAGCGCCGCGGCGAGTACCTGGGCGACACCGTGCAGGTCATCCCGCACATCACCGACCAGATCAAGGCCCGCATCCGGGCGATGGCCGAGCCGGACGAGGACGGCCGGACCCCCGACGTGGTGATCACCGAGGTCGGCGGCACCGTCGGCGACATCGAGTCGCTGCCGTTCCTGGAGGCCTGCCGCCAGGTGCGCCACGACGTCGGTCGGGACAACTGCTTCTTCCTGCACGTCTCGCTGGTGCCGTTCCTGGCGCCGTCCGGGGAGCTCAAGACCAAGCCCACCCAGCACTCGGTGGCCGCGTTGCGCAACATCGGCATCCAGCCCGACGCGCTGGTGTGCCGCGCGGACCGGGACCTGCCGGAGGACCTCAAGCGCAAGATCGCGCTGATGTGCGACGTCGACTCCGACGGCGTGGTGGCCTGCCCGGACGCCCCGTCGATCTACGACATCCCGCGCGTGCTGCACGCCGAGGGCTTGGACGCCTACCTGGTGCGACGGCTGGGGCTGCCGTTCCGCGACGTGGACTGGTCGGTGTGGGGCGACCTGCTGGACCGGGTGCACAACCCGTCGGAGAAGGTGCGGATCGCCCTGGTCGGCAAGTACGTGGACCTGCCCGACGCCTACCTGTCGGTGACCGAGGCGCTGCGCGCCGGTGGCTTCGCGCACCGCGCGAAGGTGGAGATCTCCTGGGTGGGGTCGGACACCTGCGAGACCGAGGCCGGTGCTGCGCAGGCGCTGTCCGGTATGGACGGTGTGCTCATCCCCGGCGGCTTCGGGGTCCGCGGCATCGAGGGCAAGCTCGGCGCCATCCGCTACGCCCGCACCCACGGCATCCCCACCCTCGGGCTGTGCCTGGGCCTGCAGTGCATGGTGATCGAGACGGCCCGGTCGCTGGCCGGGCTGGAGCGGGCCAACTCCACGGAGTTCGAGGAGCCCTGCCAGCACCCGGTGATCAGCACCATGGCCGACCAGCACGACGTCATCTCCGGTGACCGGGACATGGGCGGCACCATGCGGCTGGGTTCCTACCCGGCGAAGCTGGTCGACGGTTCGATCGTGGCCGAGGCCTACGGCACGACCGAGGTGGCCGAGCGGCACCGGCACCGCTACGAGGTGAACAACGCCTACCGCGACCAGCTGAGCAAGGCGGGGCTGGTGTTCTCCGGCACCTCGCCGGACGGCCGGCTGGTGGAGTTCGTGGAGCTGCCGCGCGAGCAGCACCCGTTCTTCGTGGGCACCCAGGCGCACCCGGAGCTCAAGAGCCGTCCGACGCGCCCGCACCCGCTGTTCGCCGCGTTCGTCAAGGCGGCGCTGGACTACCGCGCCGCCGAGCGGCTGCCGGTCGAGCTGGAGCCGGTGGAGGAGCCCGCGCCGAGCGCGTGACCCGGTGACCTTGCCGGGGGCCGGGTGCGCCCGCCTCCGGCGAGATCGCGCTCTCGCCGCGCGACGCCACCCGGATCTAGGGTGGTCGCGTGGACAAGACGGGAAGCGGTGTGGAGCGCACCAACGGCGAGCACGAGTTCACCACGCTGGCCAGCGAGGACGTCTACGTGGGCACGATCCTCGCGCTGCGGGCCGACGAGGTCGGCATGCCCGGCGGCGGGCACGCGCGGCGCGAGGTGGTCGAGCACCTCGGCGCGGTGGCCGTGGTGGCGATCGACGAGCAGGACCGGGTGGTGCTGCTGCACCAGTACCGCTACCCGGTGGGGCGGCGGCTCTGGGAGCTGCCCGCCGGGTTGCTCGACGTCGCCGGGGAGGAGCCGGTGCGCACCGCGCGGCGGGAACTGGTCGAGGAGGCCGGGATCGCGGCGACGGACTGGTCGGTCCTGGTGGACGTGGTGTCCTCGCCCGGCTTCACCGACGAGAGCATCCGCATCTTCCTGGCCACCGGTTTGTCCGATGTGGACAGGCCGGAAGCGGTCGGGGACGAGGAGGCCGACCTGGTCGTCCACCGGGTGCCGTTCGACGAGGCCGTGGACATGGTGCTGGCTGGGGAGATCGTCAACGCCCCCGCGGTGTCCGGGCTGCTCGCCGCCAAGGCGGTGCGCGACGGCGCCCGCCCGGCGCGGCCCGTCGACGCCGAGTGGCGGGACCGGCCGCAGCGGTTCCGCCGGCGGCTGGGCCGGTGATGGGGTTCGACGCGCTGCCATCCGGGCTGCGCGAGGCGATCACCGGCTACCTCGACCACCTCGCGGTCGAGCGCGGCACCGCCCGCAGCACGCTCGACTCCTACGCCCGGGACCTGCGCCGGTACGCCGAGTTCCTGGTCAGCGCGGGGGTGACCGCGCTCGACGAGGTGCGCGCGCAGCACCTGTCGGACTTCGTGGCCGAGCTGCGGGAAGGCACCGAGCTGCGCCCGCCGCTGGCCTCCTCCTCGGCGGCGCGCGCCCTGGTCGCGGCGCGCGGGCTGCACCGGTTCGCGCACGCCGAGGGCACGCTCGCGGTCGACGTGGCGCGCGAGGTCGCGCCGCCCAGCCTGCCCAAGCGGCTGCCGAAGGCGCTGTCCGTCGACGACGTCGGCACCCTGCTCGACCACGCCGGGGGAGACGACGCCAAGGGACTGCGCGACCGCGCGCTGCTGGAGCTGCTGTACTCCACCGGGGCGCGGATCTCCGAGGCCGTCGGGCTGGACCTCGACGACGTCGACCGCACCGACCGGACCGTGCGGCTCGACGGCAAGGGCGGCCGCCAGCGGCTGGTGCCGATCGGCCGTCCCGCGCTGGAAGCGCTCGACGCCTACCTGGTGCGGGCGCGACCGGCGCTGGTGGCGCGCGGCCGCGGGAGCGCGGCGGTCTTCGTGAACTCGCGCGGCGGCCGGCTCTCCCGGCAGAGCGCGTGGAACGCGCTGAAGGCGGCGGCGCGCCGCGCCGGGATCAGCGGTGACGTCTCCCCGCACGTGCTGCGGCACTCCTTCGCCACGCACCTGGTGGAGGGCGGCGCGGACGTCCGGGTGGTGCAGGAACTGCTCGGGCACGCCTCCGTGACGACGACGCAGGTGTACACGCTGGTCACCGTGCACGCGCTGCGCGAGGTCTACGCGACCGCCCACCCGCGGGCCCACGCTTCGGGGTGAGATGGCGGGACTGCGCATGCGGTGGGGGTGGGATGGCGGTAGACGTTGATCACACGGAGGTCACAGAGAACTTCGGACACCCCGGCGAGGCGCGTTGCCGCTGGTAGTGGATGCCACTTAGGCTGCGATTGATCGCCACAGGTACCAAGAGGAGTCTGATCGCCATGTCGTTGCCGCAGCCCTCCGCCGACGGGCGGCCCCGGGGCGCGGTCGACCTGAGCATCGCCCCCGAGACGACGGGCCACGTGGACGGCGCCGACCTGGCGCAACCCCGCGGTCTCGGTCCCACCGGCCGGCCACGTCGGCACATCCCGGAACCACCGCTGCTGGACCACCACGGTCCCGCTTCGGTGATCGCGATGTGCAACCAGAAGGGCGGAGTGGGGAAGACCACGTCGACGATCAACCTCGGCGCATCCTTGGCGGAGTACGGGCGCCGGGTGCTGCTGGTGGACTTCGACCCGCAGGGGGCGCTCTCGGTCGGCCTCGGTGTCCAGCCCCACCAGCTGGAGCAGACCATCTACAACGTGATCATGGAGCGGTCGGTCTCCATCCACGACGTGGTGCGCCGGACCAGCGTCGAGGGGATGGACCTGCTGCCCAGCAACATCGACCTGTCCGCGGCCGAGGTGCAGCTGGTCGCCGAGGTGGGGAGGGAGCAGACCCTGGCCCGGGTGCTGCAACCCGCGATCGCCGACTACGACTACATCCTGGTGGACTGCCAGCCCTCGCTGGGCCTGCTGACGGTCAACGCGCTGGCCGCCGCCGATGGCGTGATCATCCCGCTGGAGTGCGAGTTCTTCAGCTTGCGCGGGGTGGCCCTTCTGATCGACACCATCGAGAAGGTGCGGGAACGGCTGAACCCGAAGCTGGAGATCAGCGGGATCCTGGCCACCATGTTCGACCCGCGCACGCTGCACTCCCGCGAGGTGATGGCGCGCGTCGTGGAGGCGTTCGGTGACGTCGTGTTCGACTCGGTGATCAACCGCACGGTCCGGTTCCCGGAGACCACGGTGGCCGGGGAACCGATCACCCGGTGGGCGCCGCGCTCCGCGGGGGCCCAGGCGTACCGGGCGCTGGCCCGCGAGGTGATCGCCCGATGACCCGGCGGGCAGCCCTGCCGGGCGCCGCGGAACTGTTCCGTACTACTGTTCCTCGCACGGACCACGTGAACGCGCCGGACCCGGCGCCGGCCAGGTCCGCCCGTTCCGGGCGGACCGGGTCGGGACGGCGCAAGCACGATGCGAAGATCACCGTGTACGTCTCCGACGAGGAGTTGCTGGCCTTGGAGCAGGCGCGACTGGCTTTGCGGGCCGACCACGGCATCGCCGTGGACCGCGGCCGGGTGGTGCGGGAAGCGGTTGCGGCGGTGCTCGCCGACCTCGACGAGCGCGGTGCCGACTCGGAGCTGGTCCGTCGCCTGCGGGAGCCCGGCGAGTGACCGAACCCGCCGCCGGGGAGGAGAAGGCACCGGGGGAGAACGGCGGCAGCGGTGGCTTCACCGTCCGCCTGGAGAACTTCGAGGGCCCCTTCGACCTGCTGCTCCAGCTGATCTCGCAGCACCAGCTGGACGTCACCGAGGTCGCGCTGCACAAGGTCACCGACGAGTTCATCGCCTACACCAAGGCGTTGGGCGAGAAGTGGGACCTCGACGAGACCACCGAGTTCCTCGTGGTCGCCGCCACCCTGCTCGACCTCAAGGCGGCCCGGCTGCTGCCCGCGGCCGAGGTGGAGGACGAAGCGGACCTCGCGCTGCTGGAAGCCCGGGACCTGCTGTTCGCGCGGTTGCTCCAGTACCGCGCGTACAAGCAGGTGGCGGCGCTGTTCGGCGAGCTGGAGGCGGGGGCGCTGCGGCGCTACCCGCGTGCGGTGTCGCTGGAGGAGCGGTTCGAGAACCTGCTGCCGGAGGTGCGCCTCGGCGTCGACCCGCAGCAGTTCGCCGAGATCGCGGCCGCGGTGTTCCGGCCGAAGCCGCCGCCCACCGTGTCGCTGGACCACATCCACCAGCACAGCGTCTCGGTCCGCGAGCACGCGGCGCTGCTCCGGGTGCGGCTGGCGGAGAAGGGCAGCGCCACCTTCCCCGAGCTCACCTCCGACTGCGGGCACACCATCGAGGTGGTGGCGCGGTTCCTGGCGCTGCTGGAGCTCTACCGCGAGAAGGTGCTGCAGTTCGAGCAGGAGACGCCGCTGGGCGAGCTGCTCGTGCGGTGGGTGGGCGGCAGCCTCGAGGAGGCCAAGGCCGACGCCGAGGCGCAGCGCGCCAGCGCCGACGAGGAGGAGTACGGATGATCGTCCGGGAGCGGCCACGCTCCGACCGGGACGCTACCGCCACTGTGGAACGCGGAGAGGTGGAACGAGCATGAGCGGCGAGTGGGAGCCGCAGCCCGCTGCCGAGCAGGACGCCCCGGCCGGGACACCGGGCTCGGTGGTCGCGCCGCACGCCCCTGCCGGACCGGCCGACGGCCGGTCGTCGGGCGGCGAGCGGTCGTCCGCCGCGGACCGGGCGGTCGAGGGGGAGCCGTCCAGCGGAGACCAGTCGTCCACCGGTGAGCGGTCGTCCGCCGAGGACCAGGAGCCCGCCGGCGAGCAGCCGTCCACCGATGACCAGGCGTCCGGCAGCGGCCCGCCGTTCACCGGTGAACCGGAGCCCCAACCGCAGGAAGCCGAGGCGGTGGAGCAGCAGCGGGTGCCGGACCTGACCTCCGACGAGGCGCTCGACGCCGCGCTGGAAGCGCTGCTGCTGGTGGTCGACGTCCCCGCCGGCGAGGAGCTGCTGGCCGACACGCTGGAGCAGCCGGTGCAGCGGGTCCGCCAGGCGCTGCAGCGGCTCTCCGACAGCTACGCCGAGTCCGAGCGCGGCATCGACCTGCGTCGCGTCGGCGACGGCTGGCGCCTCTACACGCGGGAGGTCTACGCCCCTTACGTCGAGCGCTACCTGCTCGACGGGCAGCGCACGAAGCTCACCCGCGCCGCCCTGGAGACCCTGGCGGTCATCGCCTACCGGCAGCCGGTGACCCGCGCGCGGGTGGCGGCCGTACGGGGTGTCAACGTCGACGGCGTCATCCGTACCCTGGTAGGGCGCGGCCTCGTCGAAGAGGCCGGGACCGACCCGGAGACAGGCGGCAACCTGTACTGCACGACGGAGCTGTTCCTGGAACGGCTCGGCCTGTCGTCGCTGAAGGACTTGCCGCCGCTCGCTCCCCTGTTGCCTGAAGTGGATTCGATCGATGACGTCTGAACACCGTTCGTCCAACGCCGCTGCGGAAGGCGTGCGCCTGCAGAAAGTGCTGTCCAGGGCCGGGGTGGCCTCGCGGCGCGCGGCCGAGGAGATGATCCTCGAGGGGCGCATCGAGGTCGACGGAGAGGTGGTCACCGAACTGGGCCGCCGCGTCGACCCGGAGACCGCGGTCATCCACGTCGACGGCACCCGGGTGATGGTGAACGACAACCTCACCCACCTGATGCTCAACAAGCCGCGCGGCATCCTGTGCACCATGTCCGACGACCAGGGCCGCCCGTGCATCGGCGACTACCTGCGCGAGCGCCAGGGCAAGCTGTTCCACGTCGGGCGCCTGGACCAGGACACCGAGGGCCTGCTGCTGATCACCAACGACGGCGAGCTGGCCAACCGGCTGATGCACCCGCGCTACGGGGTGCGCAAGACCTACCTCGCCGAGGTCCTCGGACCGGTCCCGAAGGACCTGGGCCAGCAGCTGCGCAAGGGCGTGGAGCTCGACGACGGCCCGGTGAAGGTGGACCGGTTCAAGGTCGTCGACACGGTCAGGAACCGCGCGCTGGTCGAGGTCGTGCTGCACGAGGGCCGCAAGCGCATCGTGCGGCGGCTGCTCAAGCACGTCGGCCACCCGGTGCAGCGGCTGGTGCGCACCCGGATCGGCGACGTCCGCCTGACCTCGGAGCGCCCGGGAGCGATCCGACCCCTCAACCGCCAAGAGGTCGGATCGCTCTACCGGATCGTCGGGATGTAGCCGCCGGATCAGGCCTTCGCGGCGCTGCTGCGGCGGACGAACATCCGGGCCACCGGCTCGACCACGCGGGCCGTGACCGGTCCGATGATCGCCATCAGCAGCACGTAGGCGGTGGCCAGGGCGGCCAGTTCACCGGACACCGCGCCCGAGGCCACCGCCAGCCCGGCGATCACGATGGAGAACTCGCCGCGCGCCACGAGCGCCGCACCGGCGCGCGCCCGGCCCATCCGGCCCACGCCCTGCATCTGCGAGGCGATCCAGCCGGTGGCGACCTTGGTGGCTGCGGTGGCCACCGCGAGCAGCAGCGCCACCGGCAGCACCGGCGGGATCTCGGCCGGGTTGGTGTTCAGCCCGAACACCACGAAGAACAGCGCGGCGAACAGGTCGCGCAGCGGCTCCAGCATCCGCGTCGCGTTCGTCGCGGTGGACCCGGAGATCGCGATGCCCAGCAGGAACGAGCCGACGGCGGCCGAGACCTGCAGCTCCGAGGCGATGCCGGCGACCAGCAGCGCCGAGCCGAGCAGCCGCAGCAGGAACACCTCCGGGTCGGGGCTGTCGATGAGCGCCGAGACGTACTTGCCGAACTTCAGCGCGATCACCAGCACCAGGGTGATCACCACCAGCGACACCCCGACCGCGGTGAGCCCGCCGAGGAAGCTGACCCCGGCCAGCAGCGCGGTCAGGATCGGCAGGTAGACGGCCATCGCCAGGTCTTCGAAGACCAGGATGGACAGGATGACCGGGGTCTCCCGGTTGCCCAGCCGGCCCAGGTCGCCGAGCACCTTCGCGACGATGCCGGACGAGGAGATGTAGGTCACGCCGGCCATGGTCAGCGCGCCGATCGGACCCCAGCCCAGCATGAGCGCCACCGCAGCACCCGGCAGCGCGTTGAGCACGATGTCGATCAAGCCCGCTAACCACGAGCGGCGCAGACCGGTGACCAGCTCACCCGCGGAGTACTCCAGACCCAGCAGGAGCAGGAGGAGCACCACGCCGATCTCGGAGGCCAGGTGCGTGAACGGCTGGATGCCGTGCAGCGGTATCAGGCCGCCAGTGCCGAACGCCAGGCCGCCCAGCAGGTACAGCGGGATCGGGGACAAGCCGATCTTCCAGGCGAGCCTGCCCAGCACGCCGAGACCGAAGAAAACCGCGCCGAGCTCGATCAACGAGATCGCCGTGTCGTGCACCGTGGTGTTCCTCTCGCGTGTTGCTGCGTATGGAGTTGTTCTGGGATCGGCACGCGCGGGACCACCGTTGGCAACGCGTGTCCCGGTCGGCGACCGGGAGAGCGGAGCGGGCGGGGATCAGCCCTTCTCCAAGATCTCGGCTGCGGCGCGCAGCCCCTTGCTGGTGCCCACGACGACCACCAGGTCGCCGCCGGAGAACAGGAAGTCCGGGCGGGGCGAGGGGTGCACGGTGCCGTCGCGGACGACCGCGACGATCGACGCCGAGGTGCGGGTGCGCATCTCGGTGTCGCCCAGGGTGCGACCGTCGTAGGGCGATCCCGGTGCGAGCGGCAGCTGCCAGGTGGTGACCCCGGTGACCTCGCGCTGCTGCTCGGTGAGCTTTGCCACCAGCTGCGGGGCGCCCAGCAGGTTGGCCAACGCACTGGTCTCGTCGGTGGTCAGGTCGACAGAAGCGGCGACCTTGTCCGGGTCCTCGTGGTCCGAGACGATCAGCTCGAACCGGCCGTCCCGGTAGGTGATCACGCCGATGCGGTGGCCGGAGCGGGTGGTGAAGTCCTGCCGCGTGCCAAGGCCCGGCAGCGGGGTCACTGTTACGTCCACCCCTCCACCATATTCGGTGATCGACGACTCGCGCCCGGGTGTTCGACAAGAACGGGACGCGATTGAGACCCGCGCCCGAGGACCAGGCAGAATGGACGGTTGGTCCGGCCGTCAGCCGGATCGAGGCGACGATCGAGAGGACGAGCACGTGGCACACGCCAGGCTCCGCGGTGTGGTGGCCCTGGACGGTCCCTCGGGCACCGGCAAGTCGACGGTGTCCCGCAAGTTGGCCTCGGCGCTGGGGGCGAGCTACCTCGACACCGGTGCGATGTACCGCGCCGTGACGCTGGCCGTGCTGCGCGCGCAGGTCGGGCCGTCGGACGAGGCCGAGGTCGTGCGCGTGGTGTGCGGGGTGGAGCTGACCATGGGCACCGACCCGGAGCGGCCCTCGGTGCTGCTCGACGGCGAGGACGTCGGGCAGGAGATCCGCGGCCCCGAGGTGACCGCGGCGGTCTCTGCGGTCTCGGCGGTCGCCGCGGTGCGCGAACTCCTGGTGGCGCACCAGCGGGAGCTGATCGGCCGCGCCCTCGCCGAACCCGGCGGCATCGTGGTCGAGGGCCGCGACATCGGCACCGTCGTGGTGCCCGACGCGGGCCTGAAGGTCTACCTGACCGCGTCCGCCGAGGCCCGCGCCCAGCGGCGCACCGCCCAGGACATCTCCGAGGGCCGGGCCGGTGACCTGGACCGCACGCACGCCGACGTGCAGCGGCGGGACGCGCTGGACTCCGGTCGCACGGTGGCGCCGCTGCGCAAGGCCGACGACGCGCTGGAGCTGGACACCACCGACCTGGACGTGGCGGGCGTGCTGGAGCAGCTGCACAAGCACGTCGAGAGCCGCGGCCTGCTCACCGACGGAGGGCCGGGCGCATGAGCGAGCTCCCCGAGGGCGCGTCGCCCCGCCTGCACCGGCTCTGCCGGTGGATCTCCCGCCGGGTCGTGCGGCTGCCGTTCCGGGTCCGCGTCCACGGGGCCGAGCGGGTCCCGCACCGCGGCCCGGTGGTGCTGGTGGCCAACCACAGCTCGCTGCTGGACGGGCCGCTGCTGCTCGGCATGCTGCCGCGCCCCGCGGTGTTCCTCATCAAGCAGGAGATGTTCCGCGGCGCGCTGGGCTGGTTCCTGCGCCGCATCGGGCAGATCGGGGTGCGCCGCGGTGAGGCCGACCGCACGCCGCTGCTCACCGCGGTGCGGGTGCTCAAGGCCGGCGGGCTGGTCGGGGTGTTCCCCGAAGGCACCCGCGGGTCCGGCGACGTGGAGAACGCCCAGCACGGCGCGGCCTGGCTGGCCCGGGCGGCCGGTGCCCAGGTGCTGCCGGTCGCGCTGCGGGGCACGCACCGCCCCGAAGGCCAGGGCCGTAGGCTCCTGCCCAGGATCGACGTGCTGTTCGGGGAGCCGATCGCGCTGCCCGCGGGCAAGGGCCGCACCGGGCTGGTCGCGGCGACGGACGCGGTGCGCACCGAACTGGTCGAGCTGATCGCCGAACTGGACCGGCTGGTCGCCGACCACCGCGAAGACGATGTGAGAGGGAAACGAGCGTGACCGACGAGTCGCTGGAAGGCCTGGACGGCACGTGGTCCGACGAGGCCGAGTGGGCGGAGTTCGACGAGGTCGCCGCCCCGGAGGACGCCGCACCGCCGGCGCCCCAGCCGGTGCTGGCCGTGGTCGGCCGTCCCAACGTGGGCAAGTCGACGCTGGTGAACCGGCTGCTGGGCCGTCGCGAGGCCGTCGTGCAGGACACCCCGGGCGTGACCCGGGACCGGGTGGCCTACGACGCGCTGTGGAACGGCCGTCGGTTCACGGTGGTCGACACCGGGGGCTGGGAGCCCGACGCGAAGGGCATGATGGCGTCGGTGGCCGCGCAGGCGGAGCTGGCCATGCACACCGCGGACGCGGTGCTGCTGGTCGTCGACGCCCGCGTCGGCCCGACCGAGACCGAGGAGGCCGTGGCGCGGGTGCTGCGGCGGTCCCAGCGGCCGGTCCTGCTGGCCGCCAACAAGGTCGACGACGAGCGCGGTCTCGCCGACGTGCACTCGCTGTGGTCGCTGGGGCTGGGCGAGCCGATGCCGGTCAGCGCGTTGCACGGCCGCGGTTCCGGTGACCTGCTGGACGCCGTGCTGGCGGCGTTCCCGGAGACCCCGCGCGAGGTGTTCGGCGCCTCCGGCGGTCCGCGGCGGGTCGCGCTGGTCGGCAAGCCGAACGTGGGCAAGTCGAGCCTGCTCAACAAGCTGACCGGCGAGGAGCGGGCGGTGGTGCACGACGTCGCGGGCACCACGGTCGACCCGGTGGACTCGCTGGTGGAGCTGGACGGCGAGGTGTGGCGCTTCGTCGACACCGCCGGCCTGCGCAAGCGCGTCAAGACCGCCAGCGGCACCGAGTACTACGCCTCGCTGCGCACCAAGTCGGCCATCGAGGCCGCCGAGGTGGCCATCGTGCTCGTCGACGCGTCCCAGCCGCTCAGCGAGCAGGACCTGCGGGTGATCACCATGGTCGTGGAGGCCGGGCGCGCGCTGGTGATCGCCTACAACAAGTGGGACCTGGTCGACGGCGACCGCCGCCGCCAGCTGGAGAAGGAGATCGACCGCGAGCTGGTCCGGGTGCGGTGGGCCGAGCGGGTCAACGTCTCGGCCAAGACCGGCCGGGCGGTGGCCAAGCTGGCCCCGACGCTGCGCACGGCGCTGGAGTCCTGGGACACCCGCGTGCCCACCGGCCGGTTGAACGGCTGGCTGAACGAGCTGGTCGCGGCGCACCCGCCGCCCGTCCGCGGGGGCAAGCAGCCGAAGATCCTGTTCGCCACCCAGGCGCAGACCCGGCCGCCGACGTTCGTGCTGTTCACCACCGGTTTCCTGGAGGCCGGCTACCGGCGCTTCCTGGAGCGCAAGCTCCGGGAGACCTTCGGGTTCACCGGCAGCCCGGTGCGGATCTCCGTGCGAGTGCGGGAACGCAAGCCCAAGGGCGGCCGCCGCTGACCTCCTCCTGGCCCGGGTGGTGTGCCCGCTCGGTGCGGGCACCCCGCTAGTCTGCTGGGCGAACCTTTCGGAGCAGGGGAGGTGACCCGAGAGGTGCAGGCGGTGGACGGCGGGGGGCCGGTCCGGGTGCTGCTGGCCGACGACGAGGCCGTGCTGCGGCGCGGCCTGCGGTTGCTGCTGGAGGGCGGCGGCACGATCCGCGTGGTCGCCGAGGCGGGCGACGGGGACGAACTGCTCGCTGCGGTGCGCACCCACCGCGTCGACGTCGCGCTGGTCGACGTGCAGATGCCCGGCAAGGACGGGCTCTCGGCGCTGCGCGAGCTGACCGCGCTGCCCGGCGCGCCGGTGGCGGCAGTGCTGACCACGTTCGACCTGGACGACTACGTGACCGACGCGCTCCGCTTCGGTGCCCACGGGTTCCTGCTCAAGGACGCCGATCCGGACGTGCTGGTCCGGGCGGTGCACGACCTGGCGGCCGGTGGCGCGGTGCTGGACCCGCGGATCACCGCGCGGCTGCTGCCCCGCCTGCGCAGCGCCTCGGACTGCGCGCGCGAGGCGGAGCTGGTGCAGGCGCTGTCCGCTCGGGAGCGGCAGGTGCTGCAGCTGCTGGCCGGCGGGCGCTCCAACGCCGACATCGGGTGCCGGCTCGGGTTGACCGAGGCGACGGTGAAGAGCTACGTGTCGACGGTGCTGAGCAAGCTGGGCGCGCAGAACCGGGTGCAGGCCGCGTTGATCGCGCAGCGCGTCGCGGGCGTGGGCGACCGCTGGTGAGCGCTGTGCGGTGGCGTCGTCTCACCGTCGAAGCGCTGGTGGTCGCGCTGCCGGCCGCGGCCGTGCTGGCCACCCCGGACCCGTTCGGCTACGCGGTGGTGTCGGGCCTGGTCGCGGCGGCGCTGCTCCCGCTGCGGCTGCGGTGGCCGCGCGCCACGGTGCTGCTGTGCACACCCGCGCTGGCCGGTGGCCTCGGGTGGGCGGCGACGATCGTGGCGCTCTACGCGCTCGGCCGGGCGCGGCCCCAGGCGCGGTCGCTGGTGACCTGGGCTGGTCTGGCTGCCGCGGTGGCCGTCACCCCGGTGCTGCTCACCCAGTCGCTGCCGGTGGGACCTCTCGTGCTGACCCTGGCCTACGTCGTGCTGGCCGCGGGTGCGCCGGTCGCGCTGGGGGCGCTGGTCACGGTCCGGCAGCAGCTCGCCGACAGCCTGCGCCGGCTGGAGGCGGCCACGGCGGCGGAGCTGGAGGCCAGGGCGGAGGCCGCCCGGGCCGACGAGCAGGCGCGGATCGCGCGCGAGATCCACGACGCGGTCGGCCACCACGTCACCCTGATCGCCGTGGAGTCGGCCGCCCTCCGGGCCACCACCTCCGATCCCGAGGCGGCGGAGGCGGCGGGACGGCTGCGCGGGCTGGCCAAGCAGGCGCTGGAGGAGATGCGCGCGACGCTCGGGCTCGGCAGCACCGGCCGGGCCGGTCCGGGCACCATCCCGGCGCTGGTCGACCAGGCCCGTGCGACGGGCGTGGACGTGCAGCTGGCCAGCGAGCTGACCGATCCGGACCTGCCGCCCGCGGTGGAGTGGGCCGCCTACCGCGTGGTGCAGGAAGCCCTGACCAACGCCGCCAAGCACGCGCCCGGCGCGGAGATCACGATCGACCTGGCCAGCGAGGACGGCGCACTGCACATCGTCGTCACCAACGGCGCGCCGCGCGGGCAGGCCGTCGACGTGGGCAGCAGTGGTGCGGGGCTCGAGGGGCTGTCGGAGCGGGTGCGGATGGCGGGCGGACGGCTCGACGCCGGCCCGTCCGAGGACGGCGGCTTCCGGCTCACCGCCGTGCTCCCGACCTGAGGGCTCGTGCTGGCAACGCGGACGACGGGAGAGCGAGCATGCGTGAACTGCGGTTGCCCGGTGGCGGAGGACTGCCGGTGCTGGGCCAAGGCACCTGGGGCATGGGGGAGCGGCGGGCGCACCGAGCGGACGAGGTCGCCGCGCTGCGCCACGGTCTCGACCTCGGCCTCGGGCTGATCGACACCGCCGAGATGTACGGCAGCGGGGGTGCCGAGGAGGTCGTCGGCGCCGCGATCCGCGGACGCCGGGACGAGGTGTTCCTGGTCAGCAAGGTCTACCCGCACAACGCGAGCCGCCGCGGCGCGGTCGAGGCCTGCGAGCGCAGCCTGCGCCGGCTCGGCACCGACCACCTCGACCTCTACCTGCTGCACTGGCGCGGCAGCGTCCCGCTGGAGGAGACGCTGGAGGCGTTCGACCGGCTGCGCGCCGACGGCAAGGTCCGGCACTTCGGGGTGAGCAACTTCGACCCGGGGGACATGGGCGAGCTGTTCGCCAGCGAGCTCGGTCGGCAGTCGGCGACCGACCAGGTGCTCTACAACCTCACCCGGCGCGGTGTCGAGCTCGACCTGCTGCCGTGGTGCCGGGAGCAGCGCGTGCCGGTGATGGCGTACTCACCGATCGAGCAGGGGCGGCTGCTCGGCGAGCCCGCGCTGCGCCGGGTCGCCGAGCGCCACGGGGCCACCCCGGCGCAGATCGCGATCGCCTGGGTGCTCGCGCAGGAGCAGGTGTGCGCGATCCCGAAGGCCGCCACTGGCGAGCACGTCGAGCAGAACCGGGCGGCGCTGGAGGTCGAGCTGACCGCCGAGGACCTGGCCGACCTGGACGCGGCCTTCCCGGCGCCGCCGCAGCCGGTCCCGCTCGAGGTCCTCTGAGCCGGACCGCTGCTCAGCGGGCGAGCGCCCGGCGCAGGAAGTCCGCCTGCAGCAGCAGGAGGTTCTCGCTGGTCGTCTCGTCGGTGGGCATGTGGCTGACGCCCGGCAGCGGCAGGAAGGTGTGCGGGCGGGCCGCCGCGGTCAGCGCCGCGGACAGGCGGAGGGAGTGGGCCAGCACGACGTTGTCGTCCACCGTGCCGTGCACGACCAGCAGCGGGCGCTCCAGCTTCGCCGCGTCCGCCAGCAGCGAGTTCGCCTCGTAGACCTCCGGCGCGGCGTTCGGGTCGCCGAGGTAGCGCTCGGTGTAGTGGGTGTCGTACAGGCGCCAGTCCACCACCGCGGCACCGGCCACGGCGGCGTGGAAGACGTCCGGTCGGCGCAGCACGGCCAGCGCGGCGAGGTAGCCGCCGAAGGACCAGCCGCGGATCGCGACGCGCTCGAGGTCCAGCTCGGTGCGCTGCGCGGCCGCCGCGTGCAGCGCGTCGACCTGGTCCTGCAGCGGCGGCCCGGCCAGGTCACCGGCGATGGCCCGGTCCCAGTCCGGGCCGCGACCGGCCATGCCGCGGCCGTCGGTGACGAGCACCGCGAAGCCCTGGTCGGCGAACCACTGCGAGGTCAGGAACCCCTGCTGGCGGGACAGCACCCGCTGCGAGTGCGGGCCGCCGTAGGGGTCCAGCAGCACCGGCAGCGGACCGTCCGACGGCCGGTAGCCGTGGGGCAGCAGCAGCGCGCTGCACAGCTCGCGTTCGCCGAGGCGCAGCAGCTCGACGTTGAGCTGCACGCCGTGCTCCTCGGCGCGGTTGACGACCTCGGCGATCTCCTCGTCGCCGCGCCGCACCCGCACGCGGGTCTTCGGCTCGTCCAGGGTGGAGCTGGCGACCACCAGCACCGCACCGGAGCGCGTCCCGGCGTGCACACCGGGGTCGGTGGTCAGCCGCTCGACGCCGGTCTCGCTGACGCGGTAGAGGTGCACCTGCGTCGGGTCCTCTTCCGACGCCGAGACCAGCACGTCGTCCTCGCCGACGTCGAGGACCGCGCGGACCTGCAGCGGCGCCGACGTCCACGGCCGGTCGCCCACGACGAGCCGGTACGCGCTCGCGTCAGCGCTGATGCGCACCAGCCGGCCGTCCGGGGTCCAGGCGGGCCAGCCCGGCTTGATCTCCACCCAGTGCGGGTCGGTCTCGCGGTGCACCTCGGTGGTGCGCCCGGTGTCGGGGTCGACGGCGAGCACCAGCTGGGTGCGCTGGTCCCGGCTCTGCACCGCGACCAGCGGGCGGCCGTGCCGCGACCAGTGCGCGGTGACCAGGTACGGCAGCGCCTGCCGGTCCCACTCGACCGGGACGCGCGTGCCGTCGAGGCCGACCAGCGCGAGGCTCACCTCGGCGTTGGCCGTCCCGGCCGCCGGGTAGCGCACCGGCGTCGGTTCGCGCCCCGGGTCGTTCGGGTCCCCGAGGTACCAGCGCTGCACCGGGGACTCGTCCACCCGGGCCGCCAGCAGCCGCGACCCGTCCGGCGCCCACCAGTGGCCCCGGAACCGGTTCATCTCCTCGGCGGCGATGAACTCGGCCAGGCCCCAGGTGACGTCCGGGGCGTCGGGCTCGACCAGTGCGCGGTCACCGGAACCGTCCACGTCGACCACCCGCAGTGCCCCACCGGACACGTAGGACACCCGCTGGCCCTCGGGGTCCATCCGGGGGTCGGCGACGGGCTGCCGCACCGGGAGCTCCCGGGTCTCGCCGGTCGCGACCGCGGTGTGGAAGAGCCGACCGGACAACGTGAAGACGACCGAGCTGCCCGCGCGGTCCGTGGCGTAACCGGTGATGCCGCCCGCGCGTTCCCGCGCGCGCTCGCGGCGGGCCTGCTCCTCCGGGGTCACCTCGTCGCTGTCCAGCAGCGTCGTGGGGTCCGCCAGCACGCGTTCCTCACCGGTCGCGGTGTCCAGCGCCCACAGCGCGTTGCGCGGGTCGGTGCCGTTCGCCGAGCGCAGGAAGAGCACCGTCGCGCCGTCTCCGGCGGCGGTGATGTTCCGGGGTGCGCCCAGGGTGAAGCCCTGCGTGCGGGCGCTGCGGCGGGGGAATGACGCGGACGACATGGTTCCAGCCTGCCATTCGCGGTCCGCCGCGGTGCGGCCAGGTTCCGATCTGCCACGCGGACGGGTCGTGCGCCGGTGTGTCGGGAGGGTCCCCGCGTTGTCGCGCCAGCCTCGAGGCGAATCTCCAAGGACCGCAGCGGCTTCGGCGTACGCGAGCCGCCGAGACAGCGGGGATCTGCCCTGTGCGTCGCTGGTGGTGCCGTGCTCCAACGCGGAGCACGGCCTGCGGCGGTTCCACGACGCGATGGTCGCGGCGCTGTCCGGCCGCATCCAAGGACCACGAGGTGGTCCTGGTCGACGACGGCGGCACCGACGGCACGCTGCACGAGGCGCGCCGGCCGGCCGCGGCGGACCCGCGCTCCCGCCCCGTGTCGCTGCGCCGCGACTCCGGGGAGGAGGCGGCGATGCTGCTCCACCTCGGCGCGCTGGCGGTGGTCGCCGCGGTGGCGTGGTCGGCCGGCGCGATGCTGGTGGCCACTGTGGACGGTTCGGGTCCGGCCGCGGAGGTGCTGCTGCTGGTCGGGACCGGGAGGGGCGGGGTCGTAGCCGTGCTGTCCGGGGGTGCTCGGGGAGTACCTGGGGCGCAGCCACACCGAGCTCAAGCGCCGCCCGCACCACCTGGTCGAGGAGCTCAGCCCGGAGTCCGCGGTGTGCCGGTTGCGTCCCGCCGAGCTGGTGTCGTGATGCGCTCCGGGGTGCAGCTCGGGCGGTTCGCCCTGGTGGGCGGGGCAGGCACGACCGTGCACTGCGCGGGCTGCTTCGCCCTGGTCGCGGTGCTGCCGTACCTGCCGGCGCACGTGGTCGCGACCGCGGTGGCGACGGTGTGCTCCTCCCTGCTCAACTGCCGGTTCACCACCGGCGTCCCGGTGCGCGTGAGCCCGCGTCCCAGCGCGGGGACGCGGGCTCGACGGGCGTCAGGGTCAGGCCGCGGACCGCACGGGCTCCGCCGCCGCGCGCTGCCTGCGCGCCTCGCCGGGGTCCGACGGGTCCTTGACCTTCAGGCTCAGCAGCGCCACCAGGAGGTAGATCACGCTGAACGCGATCGCCACACCGCCGCCGCCGACCAGCGGGAACAGCACGGTGACCACGACCGGGCCGACGAACGCGGCACCACCGGCGCCGAAGTTCAGGATGGCCAGGGCGGCGCCCTTGTCCTTGGGGGCGACCATCGACGGCATCAGCGCCGACAGCGGGACGAACCCGGCCAGCAGCAGGCCGTAGACCACGCCGAAGGTGGCCGTCACCGCGAAGCTCTGGGTGGTCACCGCGGCGAAGTACCAGAGCGGGGTCGCGATGGCGCAGCCCACGCAGCCGAACCAGGTGATGGTGCGCCGCCAGCCGAAGCGGTCGGCGAAGACGCCGAAGAACAGGTTCGCGGCGATGTTGGCGCCGTAGCTGATCGAGGCCAGCGTCGCGACCTCGGCGGAGGTGAGGAACCCACCGCCCGGCGTGGCCGGGCCCAGCACGAACGGGAACATCGCGAAGAAGCCGTACTGCGGGGCGGTGTTGGCGATGCGGATCAGGCCGCCGGCCAGGGTGCGGCGGTCGCGCCAGAGGATGTCCACGCCCTCGGCGAGCCGCTTGAGGCTGCGCGGGTTCTCGACGGTCTCGTCCGCGATCGGCCGCAGGCCGTGCTCCTCGCGGACGGCGACGCTGCCGATGACCACACCGATGGCGACCACGACCAGCGACAGCACCAGCGTGCCGTGCTGGCTCAGGCCGAAGCCGCCCATCGCGACCGCGGCCAGCGCCGCGCCCAGGGTCGGCAGGCCGCCGGTGAAGGCGAACCAGAACCAGCCGGCGACCGAACCGCGCATCTTGACCGGGCTGGCGATCTGCACCCACACCAGGAACGCGAAGGCGAACAGCGGGTAGGCGAAGCCGCGGATGCCGTAGGTGGCCACGATCAGCGTGGCGTCCTTCGAGGGCAGCGCCACGTACAGG
This sequence comes from Saccharopolyspora hordei, assembly GCF_013410345.1. NCBI lineage: Bacteria > Bacillati > Actinomycetota > Actinomycetes > Pseudonocardiales > Pseudonocardiaceae > Saccharopolyspora > Saccharopolyspora hordei. The sequence continues at coordinate 4,348,334 of NZ_JACCFJ010000001.1, read as the reverse complement.
AACAGCAGCTCGAACAGGACCCACCAGGCGCCGCCGAGCCACATCACGCGGCGCGGGCCCCAGATCGACGAGAGCGTCCCGGACAGCCATGACGCGATCATCGCCGCGACGCCGTAGATGGTGACCGTGGCGAAGGCCGCGGTCGAACCGGGCAGCCCGCCCCCCTCCGGCTGCTGCAGGTAGTCCGAGAGGAAGGTGGTCTCGACGCCGTCACCGATCATGAAGATCAGCACGGCGACGAAGCCCCAGAACAGGGGCTTGGGGATGCCGATGCGGTCGAGCCTGCTGGCCGGGCGGTGCGCCTCGGCCTCCGCTGTGGTCTCTCGGGACATCACTGTCTCCAGGGATCGGAAGTTCTCGGCTCACGCTCACAGCGGGCCGGTCTGCGAGTGCTGGCTATCATGCATCCTGTTCTTGTTAACGCGCAAGACGTTAATTTCGAGAACTTCCGTGTCGGGCACGCCGCGTGCCCGGGACGGCACTCGCGGTCAGTCCAGCGGGGCCAGGCGCACGTCGGTCTCCTCGCGCATCTCCTCCACCAGGGCGGGGTCCAGGTCGCCGGCCAGCAGGACGTGGTCGAAGGCGCTGACCGGGGCGAACTGGTGCAGCGCCGAGCGGGCCACCTTGCTGGCGTCCATCATCAGCACCTTGGTCGTGGCGCTGGCCAGCATCGCCCGCTTGACCAGCACGATCTCCTGCTCCTGGTGGTAGGTCAGCCGCGCGTTCATCGCCGAGGTGGACATGAAGACGATGTCCACCGAGAAGGCGTTGATCATCTCCTGGCAGGGCAGCCCCAGGTAGGAGTCGTGGGTGCGGGAGTACTCGCCGCCGAGGCCGATCAGCCGGATGTCCGGCACGTCGCGCAGCGTCTCCTGCACCTGCCGGTAGTTGCTGACCACGGTCAGCGGGCCGACGTCGGGCAGCAGCCGGGCGAGCGCGAGCGCGGTGGTGGAGTCGTCGAGCATCACCGACGTGCCGGGCGTGAGGAACTTCAGCGCCTCCCTGGCCAGCGCGTCCTTCTCGCGGGTGTGGGTGTGCAGCCGGAAGTCCGAGCTGCTCTCGAACACGGTGGACGGCTGGGCGGAGACGCCGCCGTGGTACTTGCGCAGCAGGCCCCGGGTGACGAGGTCGTCCAGGTCGCGGTGCACCGTCATCAGGCTGACGCCGGTCAGCTCGGACAGCTCCGCTGCGCTGGCGAAACCCTGCGCGACCACGTGGTCGATGATCTTCTGCTGGCGCAGGAGTCGGGGGGACTGCTTCTTCGGTGCGGACGCCATGCGGTCATCTTGCCGCGCGCGGAGCGCGCAGAGCGACGTGGCACGGGACTATCACAAGATGGGTGACAGTTAACGCTCATCATGTTAATTTGAGCCGCGTCAGTGATTTGGCGGGAGGTATGACATGACCCAGCCCGAGGGGTCGAACGGCGCCCACCGCGCGGTCGTGTTCGACATGGACGGCGTCCTGGTCGAGAGCGAACACCTGTGGGAGCGGATGTGGGCCAAGTTCGCCGCCGCTCGCGGGAAGACCTGGACCGCGGAGCAGACCCGGCAGGTCCAGGGCATGAGCGCCCCGGAGTGGTCGGCCTTCCTCGCCGAGTTCGCCGGTGCCGCCGAGTCCGCCGAGGCCACCGAGAAGATCGTGGTCGACGACATGATCGCGGCGCTCGACGGCGGCGAGATCGAGCTCCTGCCGGGGTCGGCCCGGATGGTCGTCGACGCCGCCGCCCGCGCCCCGATCGCGCTCGCCTCCTCCGCGCCGCGTCGCCTGATCGACGCCGTGCTGGACCGCCACGGCCTCACCCAGCACTTCAGCGCCACCGTCTCCAGCGCCGAGGTGCCCAGGGGCAAGCCCAGCCCCGACGTGTACCTGGCCGCCGCCGAGAAGCTGGGGCAGGACCCGACGCTGTGCCTGGCGGTCGAGGACTCCAGCAACGGGTTGCGCGCCGCGGCGGCCGCTGGGATGACCGTGGTGGCCATCCCCAACGCCGACTACCCCCCGGCGGAGGACGCACTGGCCGGTGCCAGCTACATCGCCTCGGACCTCGACGACGTGCGGCAGCGCCTGGTGAGCTCGTTGCCGGAACCGGTCGGCAGCTGACGACCCCGACCCCCAGGCGCTCACCACCCGGCACCCCGCCGACGTGCCGGGCGGCAGGGCCGCAGAACAGGCCTCGTGACAAAGGAGTCCTCATGACCAGCGTTCTGGCTGCAGGCGACCACTTCGTCGCCCCCGAGCTGTTCGTCGACGCGCTGCGCAGCAGCGCGGGTGAGCACGACCTGCAGTTCAGCACCCTGAAGCTGCCGTGGCCGGTGGAGCCGTTCGGCCCGGTCGGCAACGTGCGGGAAGCCAGCGGCACCGAGCAGCAGCTGCTCGACGCGCTGGGCGACGCCGAGGTCGTCGCCACCCAGATGGCCCCCTTCACCGCCGACGTGCTGGCCGCCGCCCCGAACCTGAAGTTCGTCGGCGTCTGCCGCGGCGGGCCGGTCAACGTCGACCTGCAGGCCGCCACCGACAACGGCGTCATCGTCAGCTACGCCCCGGGCCGCAACGCCGCTGCCGCCGCCGAGTTCGCCGTCGGGCTGATGCTGGCGGCGCTGCGCCGCATCCCCGGTTCCGACGCCGAGCTGAAGTCGGGCAACTGGCGCGGCGACTACTACGCCTACGAGAACGCCGGCATCGAGCTGGACGGCGCCACCGTCGGCCTCGTCGGCTACGGCGCCATCGGCAAGATCGTGGCCCGGGTGCTCAAGGCGTTCGGCTCGCGCGTGCTGGTCGCCGACCCGTTCGTCAAGGCCGAGGACGCCGCGCGGGACGGCGTCGAGCTGGTGGCGCTGGACGACCTGCTGCGCCGCAGCTCGGTGGTCAGCCTGCACGCCCGGCTGACGCCGGAGACCGAGAACCTGCTCAACGCCGACAACCTCGAGCTGCTGCCGGACGGCGCGGTGCTGGTCAACTCCGCGCGCGGCGGGCTGCTGGACTACCAGCCGCTGCCCGAGATGCTGAAGTCCGGCCGGCTCGGCGCGCTGGCGGTCGACGTCTACGACATCGAGCCGCCGCCCCGCGAGTGGCCGCTGTTCGACGCGCCGAACGTCATCACCACCCCGCACCTGGCCGGTGCCACCCGGCAGACCGCGCACCGCGCGGCGCAGATCGTGGCCGGCGAGGTCGCGCGGTTCCTCGACGGCGCGCGGCCCCGCTTCGTGGCCAATCCGGACGTGCTGGCCCAGTTCGAAGGTCTGCGGCCATGATCATCGGGGTCGACGTCGGCACGTCGGTGACCAAGGCGTCCCTGCTCAGCCGCGACGGGACCGCCGTGGTCACGCACAGCATGCGCAGCACCCTCCACCGGCTGCCCGGTGGGCGGGTCGAGCAGGACCTCGACGAGGTCATCGGCTCCGTGGTCCGCGTGGTGCGGGAGGTCGCCGCCGTCGCCGAGAGCACCGGCGAGGCGGTCGAGGCCCTGGCCATCACCGGCCAGGGCGACGGCCTGTGGCTGCGGGACCACCAGGGCCAGCAGGTCGGCCCGGCGATCTCCTGGCTGGACGCCCGCGCCGCCGACGTCCTGGACGGCTGGGAGAAGTCCGGTGTGCAGCGGGAGGTCTTCGGGCTCACCGGCTCCGGGATGTTCCCCGGCTCGGCGGGACCGCTGCTCGCGCACCTCGCCGAGCACGCCCCGGAGCGGCTGGAGCGGGCCGCGGTCGCCGGCTACTGCGTGGACGCGATCGTGCAGCGCTTCACCGGTGAGATCACCGTGGACGCCTCCGACGCCTCGCTGCCGTTCCTGGACGTGACCGCGCGCAGCTACTCGCAGGAGGCGCTGGAGGCGTGCGGCATCGCCGAGCACCGGCGGCTGCTGGCCGAACCGGCGCCGCCGGGCACGCTGTTCGCGCTGGACGGCCGGGCCGCCAAGGAACTCGGGCTGCCCGCCGGGCTGCCGGTGTCGGCCGGTCCGTTCGACCTGCCGGCCTGCGCCTTCGGGTCCGGTGTCAGCGACGTCGGCGACGGCAGCCTCGTCATCGGCACCACGCTGGGCTGCCAGGTGCTGCGCGACGAGTTCGTCGTCGACCCGCAGGGCGAGGTCGCGGGCATGTGGCTGGCCACCCCGCTGCCAGAGCGCTACCTGCGGGTGATGCCGGCGATGGTCGGCACCGCGAACCTGGACTGGGTGCTGGCCATGGTCGGCGCCGGGGTGGACCAGCTGGAGACGCTGCTGGCCAGCAGCCAGCCCGGCGCCGGGGGTGTCTCGGCGCTGTCGTTCCTGTCCACGTCCGGCGAGCGTGCACCGTTCGTGGCGCCGCACGCGCGCGGCCAGTTCACCGGGCTGTCGCTGGACACCAAGCAGGCCGACCTGGTGCGCGCGATGTGCGAGGGGGTGGCCTACGCGGCCCGGCACAACCTCGAGTCGGCCGGGCTGACCGGCGAGGTCTCGGCCTGCGGTGGCGGGGCGCGGTCGCGGGCGTGGAGCCAGATCTTCGCCGACGTGCTGGGGCGTCCGCTGCACGTGCCCCACGAGGAGGGCGTGGGCGCGCGCGGCGCGGCCATGACCGCGTGGGACTCGCTGGGCCAGCCGGTGGACCGCGAGCGGTGGGCCGCGGCGCGGCGGACCGTGCAGCCCCACCCGAAGGCGGTGGAGTTCTACGAACGCGGCTACCGCGAGTACCTGGATTCGATCGAACGCGCCCGCCCGCACTGGGGCGCGAGCTCCTGACCCGCTTGGAGGAGTGCGATGACGCGCTTGTACGACGACCCGGCGACGTTCACCGAGGACATGGTGACCGGTTTCGTGGCCGCGCACCCCGGTTACGTCCGTCAGGTGCCGGGCGGTGTGGTGCGGGCCAAGCGGCCGCGGCGCGGCAAGGTCGCCGTGGTCACCGGTGGTGGGTCCGGGCACTACCCGGCGTTCTGCGGTGTGGTGGGGCAGGGTTTCGCCGATGGTGCGGTCATCGGCAACATCTTCACCTCGCCCTCGGCGGACGACGCCTACTCGGTGGGCCGGGCGGTGGACCGCGGCGCCGGGGTGGTGTTCTCCTTCGGCAACTACGCCGGGGACAACATGAACTTCGGCCTCGCCGTGGAGCGGTTGGAGCGCGACGGGATCCGCGCGCACAACGTGGTGGTCACCGATGACGTGGCCAGCGCCCCGGCGGCCGAGCAGAACAAGCGGCGCGGCGTGGTCGGCGACTTCGTGGTGTTCAAGATCGCCTCGGCGGCTGCGGAGGAGGGCTACGACTTCGACGAGGTGGTGCGGGTCGCCGAGCACGCCAACGCGCGCACCCGCAGCCTGGGCGTGGCCTTCGACGGGTGCACGCTGCCCGGCCAGGGCACCCCGCTGTTCGAGGTGCCGGAGGGGCGGATGGGCCTCGGGTTGGGCATCCACGGCGAGCCGGGCGTGTCGGAGCGGGAGCTGCCGTCGGCCTCGGAGCTGGCGAAGATCCTGGTCGACGGGCTGCTCGCGGAAGCGCCGGAGACCGGGTCCCGCCGGGTGACGGCGATCCTCAACGGCCTGGGCGCCACCAAGTACGAAGAGCTGTTCGTGGTGTGGGGCACGGTGGCGCGGCTGCTGGCCGAGGCCGGCGTGGAGGTCGTCGCGCCGGAGGTCGGCGAGCTGGTGACCAGCCTGGACATGGCGGGCTGCTCGCTGACGCTGACCTGGCTGGACGACGAGCTGGAGCGGTTGTGGCAGGCCCCGGCGGACACGCCCGCCTACCGCAAGGGCACCGTCGAGCTCTCCGAGGCGGACGCGGAGGCGGACGACGAGGAGCTGCCGGAGCTGCCCGAGGAGGTGGCGGCGGTGGCCCCCGCGGAGGGGCAGGCGACCGCGGCCACGGTGGTGCGGGGCCTGCGCGCGGTCGCGGACCTGCTGCGGGACGAGGAAGAGGAGCTGGGCCGCCTCGACGCGATCGCCGGCGACGGCGACCACGGCCGGGGCATGACGCGCGGCAGCTCGGCGGCGGTCGAGGCCGCGGAGGCAGCCGCGGCCCGCGGTGTCGGTCCGGCCGCGGTGCTGGTCGCCGCCGGTGACGCGTGGGCCGCCAAGGCCGGCGGCACCTCGGGCGTGCTGTGGGGCGCGGCGCTGCGGTCGTTCGGCGACCTGCTGCCCGACGACCGTCCCGCGCTGCCGGGCGACCTGGCCGCCGGGGCGTCCGCGGCACTGGCCTCGGTGCAGCGGCTGGGGCGCGCGGAACTCGGCGACAAGACGTTGGTCGACGCGATGGTGCCCTTCGTCGAGACCCTGCGCCGCGAGGTCGACGGCGGCGCGAGCGGGCCGGAGGCCTGGGCGCGGGCGGCGGAGGAGGCCACGAAGGCGGCGAAGGGGACCGCGGACCTGCGGCCCCGCACCGGTCGCGCCCGACCGCTGGCCGAGCGCAGCGTCGGCACGCCGGACCCCGGCGCGACGTCGCTGGCGCTCGTGCTGACCCGGATCGGCGAGGTGCTCGCCGGCGACAGGAAGGACGGACAGAAGTGACAGAGCACGCGCCGCTGCGCATCGTGGTCGGCTCCGACGACGCGGGGCTGCAGTACAAGGACGCGCTGAAGAAGGACCTGGAGAACGACGCGCGGGTCTCCGACGTGGTCGACGTGGGCGTGGGTTCCGACGAGCACACCGCCTACCCGCACGTGGCGGTCAACGCCGCGCGGCTGGTCGCCGAGGGCAAGGCGGACCGGGCGCTGCTGGTGTGCGGCACCGGGCTCGGCGTGGCCATCAGCGCGAACAAGGTGCCGGGGATCCGCGCGGTCACCGCGCACGACAGCTACTCGGTGGAGCGGTCGGTGCTGAGCAACAACGCCCAGGTGCTGTGCTTCGGCCAGCGCGTGGTGGGGCTGGAGCTGGCTCGCAAGCTCACGTCCGAGTGGCTGGGCTACCACTTCGACGAGGCGTCGCCGTCGGCTGAGAAGGTGGCTGCGATCACCGGTTACGAGTCGGCGTCGGACGTTCCCGGCGTCTCCTGTTGAACGAGGTGTGACGTGAGCAGTTCGCGACTGGCCGAGCAGCGCGGCGAGGTCATCGCCATCGCGCAGCGCATGACGGCGGACCGGCTGGTGGTGGGCACCTCCGGCAACGTGTCGGTGCGCTGCGGCGACCTGGTGGCGGTGACGCCGTCCGGCGTCGACTACGACGACCTCCGGGTCGACGACATCCCGTTGGTGACCCTGGACGGCGAGGTGGTCGAGGGGGAGCTCAAGCCCACCTCGGAGCTGCCGATGCACCTCACCGCCTACCGCGAGCACGGTGCTGGCGCGGTGGTGCACACGCACTCGCTGCACGCGACGGCGTTGTCGCTGCTGCGCGACGAGGTCCCGGCCGTGCACTACCAGCTGGCGGAGTTCGGCGGCGCGGTGCGGGTGGCGGAGTACGCGACGTTCGGCAGCCCCGAGCTCGCCGAGTCGATGTCGAAGGCGCTGACCGACCGCGGCGGCTGCATCCTGCGCAACCACGGCACGGTCACCATCGCCGAGACCCTGCCGAAGGCCTACAACCGGGCCCGCCAGCTGGAGTGGCTGTGCGAGCTCTGGCTGACCGCGACGCGGGTCGGCGAACCGAGCCTGCTCAGCGAGGAGGAGCTGGCCCGCTGCGCGGAGCAGTTCTCCCGGTACGGCCAGCAACCCCGCTGAGCGGGTGACGTGGGGGCGGCGGTTCCGGGCCGCCGCCCCCACGTCGTCCACAGTGGTCAGAGGACGCGTTCACCGCGCTGCGCGGCGCGATCCCCTCGACCGGATCGCCTGGCAGCACGGGCCGAACGGCATGGTCGGGTCCGTGCCGATCGGTCCGGACCTCGCGTACCTCTTCCACACCACCACGGCGGACCGGGACGCCCGGATCGAGCAGTCCGAGGTGGACAGAGTCCTGCGTCAGCACCTGAAGCCCTTCGGCGGTCTGACCGGACGCGTGCGCGACGAGTTCCTCACCGCCCCGTACCCGATCGTCTGCCTCCCTGAGGACTGGCTGATCGCGCCGCCGCCGTGGGGCCGCGGGCGCATCGTGCTCATCGGCGACGCCGCGCGCGGTCATCCCGCACCTCGGCCAGGGCGCGGCGCAGGCGATCGAGTTCGGAGTCGTGCTCGCGGAATGCCTCGCTGCCGGCGAGAGCACCGGCGACGCGTTCGAGCGCTACACGGAACGCCGGTACGCGCGCTGCAAGCTCATCGTGGAGTCCTCGGTGCAGTTCGGGGAGTACGGGATGGATCCCACCTCCCACTCTGAGTTTCGACTACGCCAGCCTGACCCAGCACGTCCTCGAGGAGAGGGTGCGACCCATCTGATCCGACCGGGAGGACGCGGCAGGCACCGCGTTCTCCCGGCAGCATCGTGCCCGCGCGTCGCCGTCACACGTCGTGGAGCTTCCGGACGAGGCTGTCGAACAGCACGCTCAGCGCCGCGGGGAAGGCATGTCACCGCTGGCACCAGTGCAGGTGGGTGATCAGGGGTACGGCTGTGGTGTCGGAGGGCGATGTGGGGTCGTGCGCTGATCTCCGGCCAGGACGTCGTCCTGCGTCGTCATCGACGCCCGAGCTCTGATCACGACTTCCCCCGAGCGGCCGCAGGCCGGTTCGGTGCGTGAACCACCTGACTTCCTCGCATTCGGCGCGGTCCTCGATCTGGGTGATGACCTGCCAAAACGACCCAGCCTGCGTCCTCGTGTGCATCGCGTTCGCCGGACTGCTCCATTCGGGTCCTCCTTCGTCTTGAGTCGGGGAACTACTTCCTGTCCATGTGACAGTAAGCTATCGTCGGCGCCATGTCGGATGGGTCTTGGTCGCCTCCAGCCGTGTTGCTCGCCGTGGATCTGGTCATCTTGACGTTGCGGAACTCTGCGCTCCACGTGCTCTTGGTCGAGCGTGGTGTGGAGCCGTTCGCTGGTGATCAGGCGTTGCCCGGTGGGTTCCTGAACAACGCGGGGGAAGACATCCTCGACGCTGCTCAGCGGGAGCTGCGCGAGGAAGCTGATCTGGACCCGTCGCGGCTGCACCTGGAGCAGCTGGGGACCTACGGGGCTCCCGGTCGTGATCCGCGCGGTCGGGTCGTGTCCGTGGCCTACCTGGCGATCGCACCTGGGTTGCCCGAGCCGGTGGCGGGTACCGACGCGGCAGGGGCTTCCTGGGTGCTCGCCGACGACGTCCTGGCCGGGTGCGTGAAGGTGGCGTTCGACCACCGGCGGATCGTGGCCGACGGGGTGGAGCGCGCGCGGCGCAAGCTGGAGCACACGTCGTTGGCCACCGCGTTCTGCGGCGAGACCTTCACGATCTCGGAGCTGCAACAGGTCTACGAGGCGGTGTGGGGCGTGCACCTCGACCCCCGCAACTTCTACCGCAAGGTCCAGAAGGTCTCGGGTTTCATCCTCCCGGCCGGGGGAGAACGCAAGACCACGGGAGGACGCCCCGCGCGGTTGTTCCGAGCTGGGCCCAGGGCAGTGCTGCACCCGCCGCTGGTACGACCCGAACCACCGAGCGACGACGAGGGTGACCGATGACGGAGAACGTGGTGGTGGTCCTCACCGCCTTGAACCTCGAGTACGAAGCGGTCCGCCGACGGCTGACCGACCTGCAGGTGCACCGCCACGAGCGGGGCACCAGGTTCGAAGTCGGCACGGTTCGCGGCACGAGGTGTCGCATCGCGTTGGGGCTCACGGACAAGGGCAACCACTCGGCGGCGGTGTTGGCCGAGCGAGCGGTCCAGGAGTTCTCGTCGGTGGCCGTGCTGTTCGTGGGTGTCGCTGGTGCGTTGTGGGATGACATGCCGCTGGGAGACGTGGTGGTGGCGAAGCATGTCTACGCCTACCACGGGGGTACCAGCGAAGACGACGGTCTCAAGTCGCGTCCCCGCGTGTGGGAGACCGACCACGGGATCAGCCAGCTCGCGTCGCACCTCGCTCGCACCGGGGACTGGTTGGACGGAGTGCCGGCTGGTCCTCGGACGCCACGTGTCCACTTCGGACCCATCGCGGCAGGGGAGATCGTGCACAACTCGCGGATCTCCTACGAAGCGCGGTGGCTTCGCGAGTACTACAACGATGCGCTGGCGATCGAGATGGAATCCGCCGGGGTGGCGCAGGCCGGACACCTCAGCGGCACTCCGGTGGCCGTCGTGCGCGGCATCAGCGACAGGGCGGACGGGACCAAGGCCACCAGCACCGACCGGGAATGGCAGCCGCGGGCCGCGGACCACGCCGCCGCGTTCGGCACCCGTCTCGCAGTGGCACTGATCGAAGAACAGGGGGAGACCACGATGCGCAGGTCGAAGCACGAGGAAGCGCCCAGGAGCGTCACGAACATCGCGACCGGTTCCAGTCAGGTCGCGATCCAGGCCGGCTACGTCTCGGGGAACGTCGTCTACATGGGCACGACGTCCCAGGGATCGACGTCGGTCGACCTCGGAGCGGAGCTGGCCGCCATCCGTGACCGCCTCATGCAGGAGCGTTCCGCTGGCAACGTCGACGAGATCACGTACGAGGCGGCACAGGCGGAGCTCGACACCGCCACCAAGGCGGCGGACTGCGCTACCCCGGAGGACAAGCGGACTTTCGTCGTGGCGCTGAAGAAGTTGCGCGGGCTCGTCGACGACTTGGCGGACCTGGCTGCCATGGTGACTGCGTTGATCACTGCGGCGAACGGGCTGTCATGACCCAAGCGGCCACTCCAACGACGAACATCGCAAGCAACGGGGCTGTGGTCGGCATCCAGGCCGAAGAGGTGCACAACTCGCCAGTCTACCAAGTCTTTCACGATGCACCGCCGAGCGAGAAGTACCAAATCGGCGTGAGGTACCTCGATGACGGTGTCCCGAGCAGGGCACGTGAACTGATCGGTCAAGCGATCGCGCGGGGACATGATTCCGGAGAGGTCCGCTTCCACTGGGTGTTGGCCATGCTCAGCAAGCGAGCTTATCGCGACCTGACCCCGCCGGAGCGGGAACAGCTCGACTGCGTCGCTGATCTCTTGTGCAACTACCGAGACGATGAGTGGAAACGTGCGTTATCAGCTATCTGTGATTTGCTGAGACGGCTGAAGGAGGCGCGCGGTGATCCCGGTGGAGCCGTCACCGAGTTGCTCGCACTGCCACAGCTGCAGCGTGACAAGGTCGTCCGCCACCTCGATCTCGTCCTCACGGGCGGGATGAAGGACTCGGTGTGGGCTGAGACCCGCCGCGCAGCTGAGGAGGGTCGGTTCGCTGAAGATCGTCTCAACAGAGTTTGGGCTTACTTCCATCCCAGGCCGGCCGGTGCACGGGCTCGGCAGCCGGAACCCGACTCGACCACCAGCAGCGACCGTGTCCGGGCTATCGGTTCGTCCATCCTGTTCGTCGCCGCTGTCGCACATCTCGGCTGGTTGCTCTTGCAGCAGACTGCGGTGCTGCCTGTTTTGAGTTACCTGCTCGCCATCGTCGCCGGATTCGTGGCCTCCCGTACCGCGCTGGAGTGGCACTACCGGAACGCGCGGTTGCGAGCCAAAGACGATCTTTGCTTCTCCAGCACGTGGATCGATCGGAACTTCGATGATGGTTTCGCCAACCGAGTGAGCCAGTCGTTCAGGTACTACTTCGCCAAGTACGTACCCAAGAACACGACTCGCGAGCAGTGGCTCACCGAGACCCGCGGTGTCCAGGCCGCGTTGCGGAACGAAGTCGTGGAGCTTTAGAGCGTGTCTCACTTGGCTTGTTTGAGCTTCTTGAAGCAGGTCAGTGCGGCGGCGAGGGCGAGGAAGCCTTTGAAGGCATCGGCGCGGCGTTCGTAGCGGATGGTCAGGCGTCGGTAACCGGCCAGCCAGGCGATGCTGCGTTCGACGACCCAGCGGTGGCGGCCCAGTTTCTGGCTGGTCTCGATGCCGATGCGAGCCAGGCGGGGCGACAATTCCCCGTCGCTGCAACCAGACTCGGCGTTCGGCACTGTTGTATGCCTTGTCGCCGTGCAGCTTGCCGGGCTTGCGGCGGCGAGGTCCGCGGCGGGACCGGATCGCGGGGATGGCGTTGACCAAGGGCTTGACAGCGAACCCGTCCGGGGTGTTGGCCGCGGAAATGCCGGTGGCCAGGGGCAGTCCGCCCCGGTCGGTGAGCACATGCAGCTTCGAGCCCGGCTTGCCTCGGTCGACCGGATTCGGTCCGGTCATAGCGCCCCCCTTTTCGCCCGCACCGCGGCGGCATCCACCACGGCCCGGGACCAGTCGATCAGCCCTTGACTGCCCAGCTCGTCGAGCACCCCCCGGTGGATCCGGGCCCACAATCCGGCCTCGGTCCATCGCAGAAACCATCGATGCGCGGTGGGCACTTTCACCCCGAACGACGGCGGTAACCACCGCCAGGCACACCCGCTGGTGAGCACATACACGATCGCGGTGAACACCTTGCGTGCATCCGCCGGTGCCCGCCCACCACCCTGCGGGCGCTCTCCAGCCTGTGGAATCAGCGGCTCGACCAGCTCCCAGAGCTCGTCGGGAACCAACCGCTGTGACAACGCATCAACCACAGACGATGATCTTGCCCTGAACACCGATCAAGATCCAAACGAGACACGCTCTAAGGAACGACGTGGCCGAAGAGTCGGTAAAACTACCCGCGTACGCGGTTGTCGCAGACCGGATACGCCGCCGGATCCTCTCAGGTGATCTACCGCCGGGCGCTCGCCTTCCCACCGAGGCGGAGCTGATGCAGGAGTTCGGCTTCAGCCGCAGCACGATCCGCGAGGCGACCCGGATCCTCGCCAGCGAGCACCTCGTACACACCACGCGAGGTCCCGGTGGTGGTACTTTCGTGCTGCGACCCGACCTGGGACAGCTGACCACACAGGTCGAGAACAGCGTGGCTTTGATGACGGTTGCGGAGATGGTCACCGTTGACCAGCTCATGGACGTGCGCCTGCTCACTGAAATCCACGCTGCCGGTACCGCGGCACACCTGCGCACCGACGAGCAACTCTCCAGGATGCGCGCCTCGTTGGGACCGCGCGAGAACCGTCCGGCCTACGAGGCCGACCAAGACTTCCACCTGCAGATCCTCGCCGCCGCAGGAAATCCCATGCTGGAGTTGGCCTGCGCGCCGGTGTTTCGAGTGCTCAACGACCGGTTCGCCAGCGAGTTCGCCTCGGAGGACTTCTGGACCACATCGCACGTCGATCACGAACGCATCATGGCCGCCATCGAGCGCGGCGACTCCATGGCGGCCATGAGCGAGATGCGCCGGCACCTGGACCGGCTGATCGACGCCTACAAGGAAATGGGCTTGCTGCGCGAGCCAGCGGACGAGGACTGATCAGCGCGGATCGGCGGTCTCCGCTCGTGCCACTCTGTCACCCGCTGGTAGTCACGCCCGACGGTGAACAGCGCAGCCTCGTCGGCGTGCCCCGCGGTGAGCTGCGCACCGATCGGCATGCCCGAGCCGGGGTGGAATCCCACGGGCACGACGAGCGTCGGTCCGGTGTGCAGCGACCACGGGTAGGAAAACTGGCCGAGCCGGCGTGACTGCGCGATCACCGACTCGCTACTTGAGATCAGCGGTACGTCGACCGGCATAGCTGGGGTCACCACCACTTCGACTTCTTCGAAGACGCGGCGCATGACCTTCCGGAATTCGTCGCGTGCCTTGGCTGCATCTCGGATCGCTCGCTCACCGATCTCCAGGCCGAGACGGACCCGCTCCAGCGTCGCCGGTTGGAAGTCCTCCGGCGACGTGCGCAACCGGTCCCGATGGATGTCGGCGAGCTGGGAGTACAGCAAGGTGTAGACATGGTCCTGCGCCCGCTCCGCTTGAGGGATGTCGACCTGTCGGATCTCGTAACCTTGATCGCGCAAGCTCTCCACCAGCCCGCCGGTCGCAGCCGTGATCGCTGGGTCGACATCGTCGGTCACGAAGGTCTTCGGCACGCCGATCACACTCGGTCGAACGCGGGGGCGTTGCGGCTGGTGCGTCAGCACGTCGAAGGTGCGTGCCACCAGCTCGACGTCACGGGCGATCGGCCCTACGACGTCGAAGTCCCTGCTGACCGGATAGACACCAACGGTGTCTACCAAGCCGAAGCTGGGGCGCAACCCGCAAACGCCGCACGCCGAAGCCGGAAGGCGCACTGAGCCACCGCTGTCGGTGCCCAGTGCCACGTCGACGAGTCCCGCTGCCACAGCCGCACCGGCCCCACCGCTCGAACCCGCAGGAACGCGCTTCGGGTCCCACGGATTGCGCGAGCCGCCCGCCGCGGAATTCTGCGAGGTCACACCCACTGCGAATTCCGCCATGTTCAACGTCGCGAGCACCGTCGCTCCCGCCTCTTCGAGCGAACGCACCACAGGGGCGTCGTACTCAGCAACGTTGTCCCACAGGAATCCGGACCCGCACGTCGATCGCACACCCGCGACCTCGATGTTGTCCTTGATCCCGGCGGTCAGCCCGGCGAGGGGGCCGTCTGCACCTGTTGGCCGATCTCCGATCCAGGTGATCACGGTGTTCAGCTGTTCGTCGACCTTGAACTGCTCTGGGGTGGGGAGTTTCTCTCCTCCCCGGTCGACGTTCAAGACGGTTCCCCGGCGCGCAGCTTCATCGTCGCTTCGTGGTTCACAGTCCACGTTTCGGTGTCGACGACGACTCCGTAATCCCGGGCTGCTTCCTCCTCGGTGATGTACTCGTCCCACACGTCGGAAAGAACCGCGAAGGGATCGCGCTCGAACGGGTCTCCGAAGCCTCCGCCGGAGGGCAGCTTGATCTGCAGGGTTTCCCCCTTGCGGATGATCTCCTGCGTGACCTTGGAGAACAGCACCTCCTCGGAGTCCGTGCCGACGTTCCGGACGAAGGATCCGGACACGCCATCGGCACCGCCGAGTGCCCCGGCAGGAGCGTCGACGCGGTTGTCCGCCTCCGAGCCCAGGAACGTGTCGGTCTGCATGAGCCACGTGCGCACGCTGCCGATGCCGCCGCGCCACTTCCCGGGCGCCGGCGATTCGTCACGAAGTTCGTACCTCAACGCCTGCATCGCATGGTTGAGTTCGAGCTCTTCGATGGGGTTGTTGCGAGTGTTGGCCATCAGAGCATCGACGGCGTCCATGCCATCCTTGCCGTTTCGCCCGCCGTAGGATCCCTCGTTGATCTCGATGTAAACCCAGTAGGACTCACCATCGGAGGCCAGCCCGGAGTAGGCGATCGCGCACAGCGCTGCGGAGGAGCCCGCGACCGCGTGGTCGGGCAGAACCGGCGCCAGCGCCAGGTTGATCGAGTCGAAAATGCGGTTGACCTGGGAAAACCGCGCGAAACACGACGCTGGGAAGTTGGGGTTGAAGATCGTCCCCTCGGGCGCGTACACCTTCACCGGTCGGAAGCAGCCGTCGTTCTGCGGGACGTACTCCTCGGTTACGGCCTCGTCGAGCAGGATCGTTCGGATGGCGCTCACCGCGACCGGCAAGACCGATCCCTCGAACGGCACGTTGAACGCCGTTTGAACCTGGTCGTTGGAGCCGGTCAGGTCGACGAGCACCTCGTCGCCGTCGACTTGGACACGCACCGCGACCTTCAACGGAACGCCCCGGTTCTTGCCGTCGTCGTCGAGGTAGCCGATCGGCGCCTCGTAACTACCATCCGGTATCTCACGAATCCGGGCGCGCAGCATCCGCTCGGAGTAGTCCATCCAGCGCTCGGAGGCGCTCATCACGGTGTCGAGCCCGAACTTCTCCAGCAGCTCGAGGAACCGCTTTTCACCGATCCGGGCGCATGCGATGAGCGCTTCGAGGTCGCCGCTGTTCTGCTCGGGGGTGCGCACATTGTCGAGAATGTGCTGGATCAGCATGTCGTTGCGGATTCCCGCGTCGTAGATCTTCATCGAATCCATCAACTTGCCCTCGGCCCAGACGTCGACGACGTCCATGCACAGGCCGGGGAAGTTGCCTCCGATGTCCGAGACGTGCCCGGTGCAGCCGGCGAACCCCACGTGCTCGCCCTGCCAGAAGATCGGGATGACGATGCCGTAGTCCGGGGAGTGGGCGGCGCCGTGGTACGGGTGGTTGTGCAGGATGACGTCACCCGGCGAGTACGTACCGGCCAGTCGACGGTTGATGCCGCGGATGTAGGCGGGGATCGAGCCGCAGTGCATCGGCGTCGAATCCGACTCGCAGAGCTCTCGTCCGTTGACATCGAAGATCCCCGCACCGAGGTCCTCCGACTCGCGGATCAAGCTGGAATAGGCCATCCGGTAGAGCACCTGGGCCATTTCCTTGGCCATCGAGTCGAGTGCACCACCGATGACCCGCAAAGTGATCGGATCGACGTCGACGTCGTTCCACGTTCGGCTAGCGACTCCGGCGAGCGAAACACCGCTTGTGGGCATGGGTGTCGTGGTCATGCGGCCGCCCTTTCGATGATGATGTGGCCAACCTCGTCGACTGTGGCGCGCTGTCCAGGACCGATGATCGTGGTCGAGTCGAACTGCTCCACAATGGCCGGTCCGACGAAGGTGTTCCTAGCGAGCAATTGCTCGCGGCTGTAGACCGGGGTGTCGTGCCATTGCGGCTCGGTGGATCCGGGCTCCCAGAACAGCGCCCGTGTCGTCGTCTTCAACGCACCGGACGCGTCCGCACCGCCCTTGCCGATCTCGCCAATCCGGATGTGCGGAACCGCACCGACGCCGGTGACCCTGATGTTGATCAGCTGCACCGGTTTCTCGTCGAACCGCTGCGAATAGGTACGACCGTGGATCTCGTGGAACGCCTCGGCCGTTTGCGCCACCCAGTCCGCGTCGATCTCACCGTCGGGTGCGGGAACACGCAGTTCGTAACCCTGCCCGAGATAGCGGCAATCCGCGGTCCGCTCGAGCGTGATGTCGCTGTCCGCAACCCCGTCCGCGCGCAGTTGTGCACGAGCCTCGTCGCTGAGCCGCTTCATCTCGTGCGCGATCAGCTCGATGTCGGGATCGCTGGAAGAGGTCCACACGGTGGCGGGAAGCTCAGTGCGGATGTCGGTGGTCAGCAACCCCACCGCCGAGGTGATCCCCGGATGGCGCGGCACGATGACTCGGGGGATACCCAGCTGCTCCGCGATCTGCCAGGCGAAGAGTGGACCAGCACCGCCCTCGGCCACCAACGAGAATTCGCGCGGATCATAGCCCTTGCGTACCGAGTGGAGGCCGATCGCCTCGGTCATGGAATGGGCGAGGATGGTGAAGATCCCCATAGCCGCCTTGTCCAGGCTGGTACCGAGCTTGCCGGCGATCTGATCGCGGATCGCGGTCTCCGCCAACGCGGGAACAACTTCCATCGAGCCCGACAGGAAGCTGTCCTCCCGCAACCAGCCCATGACCACCATCGCGTCGGTCGAAGTCGGTTCGACACCGCCGCGGCCGTAGCAGGCGGGGCCGGGAACCGCACCTGCGCTGCGCGGCCCCACGCGGAACATCCCGCCCTCATCGACCGCGGCGATCGAACCGCCGCCCGCGCCGATCGTGTCCACCTCGGCCATGGGGATCATCGCGTGGTAGTCGCCGACGCGGGTGTCCAGCAAGTGCTTCATCCTCAGCCGGCCGTCTGGCGCAACGCCGATGTCGGCGGACGTGCCACCCACGTCCAGCGTGATGACGCTGGGGAAGCCCGACGCGCGACCGATCGCGCAGCCCCCGAGCAGTCCCGCGACCACGCCGCTGGCCAGCAGTGACACCGGCTTGTCCTGCGCGCTGCGCGAGGTGACCAGGCCGCCTGCGGAAGTCATCAGGTGCACGTCGTCGGCGACCTGCTCTTGCTGGGCAGCTGCCGCGAGGTTGGCGATGTAGCTCGAGGTCTTCGGGCCGACGAAGGCGTTGAGCGCAGTGGTCGAGAAGCGCTCGTACTCGCGGTACTGCGGTGCGACTTCGCTGGAGAGCGAGACGAAGACCTCCGGGTACTCCTCAGCGATGATCTCCTTGACGCGCCGCTCGTGCGCCGGGTTGCGGTAGGCGTGCAGGAAGGCGACCGCGATGGCCTGGACCCGGCGTTCGCGAAGCAGCCGCACTTCCCGGCGGACCGCGTCTTCGTCCAGCGGCGTCAAGACTCGCCCCGCCGCGTCGATCCGCTCCGCCACGACGCGCCGATTGCGGCGCGGCACCAGCTGCCACTTCTGCCAAGGGAGATCCTGGTAGTTGGAGTAGTTCAGCGGGCGCTTCTTGCGCGCGATGTGCAGCAGATCTCGGAAACCTTCGGTAGTGATCATACCGACGTCGCTGCCGTTGTGCTCGAGCACGATGTTCGTGGCAACGGTGGTGCCGTGGAAGAACATCTCGATCTCGCTCGGGTCGATACCGGCCCGATCAGCCAAGACCGCGATCCCGTCCATCGTGCCGATCGACGGGTCGTCATTGGTCGACGGTGTCTTGTGAACGGTCGCCGTCCCGTCATCGTCCCACAGCACGAGGTCGGTGAACGTGCCGCCGACGTCTACTCCTATGCGCTTCATGCGTATCCGATCTGTTGTCTCCAATAGGTTTTGCCACCGTCGACGAGCGGCGAGCACATGGTGTCCCACGACACACCGCCTTGGCAATACCTCTGATCTTTATCTTCGTGATCGCCACTTCCTAGCGATAGAAGGGTGCCACTGCAGTCGGCCACCCCCCAAAAAAAGCAGAGGTATTGGTTGCCGCATGCGTGGCTTCGAACGTCCGTGCTCAGCTCGCCAGAAGCACCGACGCGACTTCAGCGCCCCGCTCGTGGACACCGCCGGCAACGCATCAGTCACCGGCATGCCGCTCGTGCGGAGCGCAACGCCGAAGTCCTCGCGCCCATTTCGTCCAGCCGCGGCAGCAAAGCAGCCGGGCGGGGCTTCCGGGCATCAACCGTCGTCCTCAGGACCTAGGTAGTCCGTGGGCAGTGACTCGTCTGAAGACACCGATCCTCACCACCCCAGTCGGTTGCACCGCGTACTCGCAGGCCCAGGTTGATCGCGCCGCGCCACTGCCCGACAGCGCTCGGCGTGGAAGACCACGAGCTGGCACCCGGCTCATCTCCAGAGTGGCTTTCGGCTTGATCCGCAACGCGTCTTCTGAACGTCTCCACACGGCGGATCGCCATGTCGGCGTTCAAGGCGAATCCAGGCGTCGTCTCACACCGGCCTGTCCGACCTGTGCTACCCCGACCAAAGCCCTCAGCGGGTTCCGGCCGGCAGGCCTTGGTGAGCCGGAACGATCCCAGCTGCTCGGCCGCTCAGGCACGGAGTGCCTCCGCGAACGCTGAAGCAGGGGTCTCGTCGCCGAGTGACAACACCGCGTTCAGGACCCGGTCCGCAGTGCTGTCCGAAGCGACCGTGCCGATCGTTTCCCGGAACTTCGCGACGATCTCGGGGTTTTTCAGAGGGCGTTCGTCGTGTCCCCTGTTGATCTGCTCCCGGTGCCGAAGCAGGCGGCCGTCGGACAGCTCGATCTCGATGGCCCCCGAATAGGCGTCTGGAAAGGAGCTCTCGGGGTCTTCTGTCACCTCCACCTTCCCGGCGATGTCGAGGATTTCCGCGCTATGGAGCGCTTCATCTTCGAGCTCGATCAAGGTGAACCGACCGCGGGCGAGCGCGGCGGCGACGACGAACGGCAGGCTGAACTTCGCGTCGTACTCGTCGCGCGGTGCCCACTTCACCTCCAGGGGCTCGCAGACCACCTTGCCCGGCACCGGATGGATCGCACACCTGATGCGGGTGATCTCGGCATCCCCGATCTCCGACCGCAGAGCCAGAGCGGCGTCGGCGAAAGCATGGATGAAGTGGCAGATCGGGTAGGGTTTGATCGCGGTGCGCATCAACTCCCACGTCTCGCCCCACCCCTCGATCACCGCCTCCGGTCGGGCGGTGCGCCCTGCCAAGTGCGTGTTGTACAACCCGAACCGGCCTTCGTAGACCTCGTTCGGTCCGCTCCAACCCGCGGAAGCGAAGCTCGCTGCGGTGAGTCCGGACATGGCCGCCCACCCGGGGTGCAGCCGTTTGGTCCACGCACCGTCGGCCAGGAACTCCAGCAGCCCCGAACTCATCGAGCCGACGATCCCTTGCGCCATGGACAGACGGTCAGCGTCCAGCCCAGCCACCTTGCCTGCAGCCACCGCAGCACCGAAGGAGCCCGCCACCGCGGTCGGATGGAACCCGAGGTCGTGGAACCCGCCGGAACCACCGATGCCGACCCGGGCGGAGACCTCGACCCCGAGGATGTAGGCCAGCAACAGCTCCCGCGTCGTGGCACCGTGGCTCACCGCGGCTGACAGCGCGGCGGGAAGAGCGGCCGCGGACACGTGCGTGATGGCCGGGATGTGCGTGTCGTCGAAATCCAGGCCGTGGATGAGCACACCATTGAGCACAGCAGCGTCACGCGCGGAAAGCCGGTCGGGCATCGCCAGCACCGGGTGGTCACCACCACCGAAAGCGGACAGCGCGTGCAGTGCTGATGTCGGGAAGTGGTAGCGGGTGGAAGCGAAGGCGAGACCGACGGCGTCCAACACCAGGTGCCGTGCCCGCAGCACGACGTCGTCGGGCACCTCGGCAAGCGACACGTCTGCGACGAATTCTGCCACTTGCCGGGAGAACGCCGCGCTGACATCACCGTCCGTCATGGGGACCTCCTGATCGAGTGGTGGAGCGTCACTGGAGCGTTGCCTTGCCCGCGAGCAGGGACTTCGCGACAACACTGCGCAGCACGTCGTTCGTGCCTTCCCCGATGGACATCAGCGGTGCGTCCCGGTAGAGACGCTCCACCTCGAACTCGGTCGAATACCCGTAGCCGCCGTGGATCCGCATCGCGTCGGTCGCACAGGCCAAGGCCTGCTCTGACGCGAAGATTTTGGCCATCCCGGATTCGGTGTCCATCCGGACCCCGTCGTCCATCCGGGATGCCGCCCAGTAAGTCATCAGCCGGGCCGACTGCAGCCGCACAGCGATCTCGGCTATCCGCAACTGCACCGCTTGGAAGTCGCCGATCGGCTGACGGAAGGCGGTGCGGTCACGGGCGTAGCTCAGCGCCTCCTCGTAAGCGCGCTGCGCGATGCCCACGCTGCGCGCGGCGATATTGATCCGACCGGTCTCCAGCGAGGACAGCGCCTGTTGCATCCCGCGTCCCTCCACCCCTCCGAGAAGCTGAGTTGCGGGAACTCGGACGCCGGAGAGCACGACTTCGCAGGATTCGGTGCCCTTGTAACCGAGTTTGCCGATGTCCCTGGTGACCTCAAGGCCCGGGGTGTCCGCCTCGACCAGCAGGATGCTCATCCCCTTGTGCGCCGGAGTAGCCGTCGGGTCGGTCTTCACCAGCACCGGCAGAGGATCCGCATAACGGGCATTGGTGATCCACATCTTGGTGCCGTTGATGACGTAGTCATCACCGTCCCGGTGGGCGGTCGTCCGGATGCCCTGCAGATCGGTACCCGCACCGGGCTCGGTCAGCGCGATGCCGGTGCGCCTTTGCCCGGTCGCCAATTCGGGCAGGTACTTCGCCTTCTGCTCTTCGGTGCCATGCCGGCTGAGCATGAAGCAGGAAACGGAGTGGCTGCCCAGGATCCCGGCGATGCCCATCCAGCCGCGGGAAATCTCCTCGAAGGCCAACGCGAAGGAGACGGTGTCCGCTCCTAGTCCACCATGTTCTTCGGGCACCGCGAGCCCGAACAGGCCGAGCTGCTTCATGCCTTCCACGATCTCGGTCGGATAGCGGCCGGAGTGCTCCCAATCCCGCGCGACCGGCACGATCTCCTTGTCCACGAAGTCGCGAAGCGTGTCGCGGAAGAGTCGCTGCTCGTCGTTGAGCGTGAAATCCATGTCAGTCCTTTCCGAGCACGCCGGTGGCGTGCAGCGCGGCGATCTTGTTGTCGTCGTAGCCCAAATCCCGCAGCACGCGGTCGGTGTCCTCGCCCATTGCCGGGGCCCGGCGGGTCGACACCCGGTCTGCGCCCGGCGGCCCAACGCGCACCGCGCTACGCAAGGTGCGCACGGTGCCGAACGCGGGATGCTCGGTGCTGGCGATGAGGTCCCGCGCAACCGTGTGCGGGTCAGCCATGGCCGCAGCAACATCGTTGATCGGCGCACAGGGAATCGACGCTTCGTACAGCGGTGCCAACCAGTCAGCGACCGTTCGGGTACGGAACACATCCTCCAACAGCGGGAGGATCTCGCTGCGGTTTCGGTCCCTGTCGGCGAAGGTGGCGAACCGCTCGTCGGCTGCCAGCTCAGGTTGCCCGATCACTTCGGTGAGGCGCTGCCAGAACTTCTCCTTGGCGCAGCCAACCACCAACCAGCCGTCAGCGGCCTCGAACGCTTGGAAGGGCACCAGCGATGGGTGCGCAGATCGTCGGGTGCGGGTCGGTTCGTAGTCAGCGGTCAAATGCCAGGTTCCCGGATAGGTGAGGAGGCTGATCGCGGTGTCGTACAACGAGAGGTCGCAGTCCATTCCCACACCGTCACGACGAGCTGCGTGAATCCCGGACAACAGCGAGATCGCGGCGACGTAACCGCCACAGTAGTCCACAAGGGATAGACCGGTCTTCTGCGGTGGACCGCCGGGCTCCCCTGTCAGGGACATCCAGCCGCCGAGCGCCTGCAACACGTAGTCGTACCCTGGCTCCTTCGATCGCGGACCGGTCATGCCGAAACCGGTCAGCGAACAGCAGACGATCCGCGGGTTCACTTCCTTCAGGTCTTCATATCGGATCCGAAGTTTCTCTGGAACATCACCCCGCAGATTCGAATACACCGCGTCCGCACCGCGAACCAGGTCCTCGAACACTTCGCGCCCCTCCGGGGACCGGACGTCGAGCGTGATCGAGTACTTGTCCCGGTTGAAGGACTGGAAGAACAGCGAATCGCCCTCGGCCGCATACGGCGGCACCGTGCGGCCGACATCACCGCCTGCGGCCGGGTCCTCCACCTTGATGATTTCGGCACCCAGCTCTGCCAAGTGCATCGAGCCGAACGGCCCCGCGCCGTACTGCTCCAGAGAGATGATCCGAACATCTTCTAGCGGCCTCATTCGTTCTCCAAACTCAGCGGATCGGCAGCCTGTGGGAACAGCGACGTTGCGCGTCCGGCTTCTTTCTTGTGCACGTAGAAAGTTCGCTTGAACGACAGCACCTCAACAGCTTCTTGGTTCAGCGTTCGGGTTTTGACCGTGACGATGCCAGCCTGGCTCCGAGATTTTGATTCCCGTTTGGACAGCACGATGGACTCCGACCAAAGGGTGTCACCCGCGAACACCGGGGCGGTCAGCCTGAGTTCGTCGAGACCGAGGTTGGCGAAGGCGTTCTGGGTGAGGTCGGTGACGGACTGCCCGATCGCGATGGCGATCGTCAGCGGTGACACCACCAGCATGCGACCGAATTCCGACGATGCACCTACCTGCGCGTTGAAGTGCGCCTGATTGGTGTTCATGGTCAGCAACGTGAACCACGTGTTGTCGGTCTCGTTGACGGTGCGCCCGAGCGGGTGTTGGTACACGTCCCCGATCTCGAAATCCTCGTAGAATCGTCCCTGCCAGCCTGCTTTTACCGCCACTGCACTTCACACTCCTCCGATGTCAGATGCGAGCCGCGCTTCAAAGTGCGGCGAGATCTGGTCAGCCGCGTTCGACGTCCTCCAGACGACGCTGGGTGGTCCGCTCGCCGAACAGCAGCATCACCAGGCCCATCGCCAACGCTGCGCCGGCGAGGTAGATGTAGACAGCTGTCAGCCCGAGCCCCGAGTACAGTCCGGCCACGAGCACCCCTCCGAGGACCCCGGCCAGCCGGCCCGACCCGTTCGCGATACCGGATCCGAGGCCCCGCAGGTGTAACGGGAACACCTCGGCGATGTAGGTGTACAGCGCCGCAACACCGGTTTGCATGAGCAGCGCCGCGCCGAACCCGCACACGATGATCGCCACAGCATGCGGGATCAGACCGAACAGCAGCAGGAACACTGCTACCGCCACTTCCAGCCCGAAGATCACGATCTTCCGTTCGAACCGGTCGATGATCGGCGCGGCCAGCAGTGCGCCGGGCACCGCTGCGATTGCCAGAATCGACGAGAAGGTCAGGCTCTGCGCGGTGGTGTACCCGCGCTCGACGAGCAACGTCGGTACCCACGAGCTGAAACCGTAGAAGGACAAGATCAGGAAGACGCAGGCAAGAGCAGCTACCACGGTTTTGCGCAAGGTAGCGCCGGACATCAGCTCGGAGAGCTTGCCGGAAACGACCGGCGCTGCCGGAACCGGTTCCGGCAGCGGACGAGCGATTTGCCGCTCCGCTTGCTCCTCCAGCCGCGCGACCAGGTCTGCCTCACCACCTACTAGGCCGTGGGCAGCTCGCCAGCGGACCGATTCCGGCAAGATCCGCACAGCCACGACACCACCGATCGCACCCAGGGACCCGAGCACGAAGATCCAGCGCCACGAACCAGGCCCCAATGGCACGACGAGTCGGGCCACCCACGCCGCGAGTGGCACCCCGGCGAGACCGGTCGCCAGCAACAAGGCTTGATAGCGCCCGCGTTTGGTGGGCGGGAACATCTCGCTCACCCACACCAGCAGCACTCCGGTCATCGCTTGCAGTCCGAAACCAGTGAGCACTCGCAGCGCGCCCAGTGACCACGGCCCGACCGCGAATGCGCTCAGCAGCGAGAACAGCGAGTAGAAGAACGTGGCGCCGATCAGAACAGGACGTCGACCGATCCGGTCGGAGAGGCGACCACCCACGATCGCCCCCACGAACATCCCGACGAAGCCTGCCGAGGTGATCGCCCCGACATCCGCGATGGACAAGTCCCACTCGGCGCGCAATGCCGGGGCGACGTAGGCGAACGTGTTCAGGTCCACCAAGTCGAACACGAAGAGTGCACCCAGCAGCCACGCCCAGCGACGATGCTGCGGCGTAACGATGGGAATCCGGTCGAGGCGGGCTGCCAAGTCGGCGCGTTCGGCCTCGCAGGCCGCCGAACCAACCTCAGGGCCAGGTGGCGTGAACGGGGTTGGCGCCATGACGTCCTCCTCGGCGCGCGACGGTGCGCGCTCATGAAGTCCTCGCGCAGCCGTGCGCGGGATGGCCGGGTGGCTCCGACCACAAGCCGAGAGGCTAATCGTCAGACGTTTTGAGATCAATAGGCTCGCGAACGAAATCTGCTCCGCTCCGCAGAAGCACCGATCGCGCTCGCAGCACCACCGGCCGGTCGATCAGCTTCCCGTCGAGCACGGCTACCCCACTACCATCCGCAGCCGCCAAGACGGCTCGGGCCCAGTCGATCTCGTCGCTGGTCGGCGCCAGAGCCATGGCCACCGGAGCCACCTGCGCAGGGTGGACGCACATCTTCGCCGTGTAGCCGAGCGAGAGCGCGTGCGCGCAATCCGCCAGCAGCACGGATTCGTCCCGCAAGGCCGTGGTGACTCCGTCGATTGGCGCAGCGGACCCCGCAGCTCGCGCCGCCACAGCCAGGGCGGAACGCGCATACCGCAAGGCTTCCGAATCACCGGCGTCAACCCCCAGCTCGGCGGCCAGGTCAACGCTGCCGAAGGCCGGTCGCACTACCCCGGGCACACTGCAGACTTCAACAGCCCGATGCAGCCCGGCCGCAGTCTCGATCAGCGGAATGACCCGAGCGAGAGGACCAAGCTCACCCACCAGGGCCGCAACCTCCGATGGATCTTGAGCCTTGGGCAGCATGACCGGCACGCCGCATTCGGCGACTGCGGCGACATCGTCGGAGTACCACGCGGTTCCCGGCGGATTGATCCGCACCGCCACGTTGGGAGGCTCAGCAGCCAACCACCGGGAAACCGCAGCTCGCGCATCGCGTTTGGCCTGAGGTGGGACCGCATCCTCCAGGTCCAGGACCACGGCATCAGCGCCGGAGGCAACAGCCTTGGCGAAGCGATCCGGACGATCACCTGGGACGAACAGCAGCGTTCGCGCACCGACCAAGAACTCAGGAGACTCTTCGACCATACGTCTGACCTTTTCACATACGATGCGGTGTCGCTAGCCTCGTTCGCGATAGGATGGGCCCTGTTGCAGGGTCGCGGCTGAGCCGCGGCTCACGTAGACCACCTCGGAGGCGTGATCAGATGAGCTCGAACGCGAGTCGTCGCGGGACCGCCGCGCGACCAGCGACCTCACCGGTAGAGCGGTCGGGCGATTCAGGATCATCGCCCTCGCAGACGACGCCCCCGAGGGCGCATTTGCAGGTACAGCGGGTTCGGCCCGCCTACCGGCAGGTTGCCGACGAGCTCCGCTCCCAGATCATGTGCGGTCTGTTGAAACCTGGCGCCCGGCTACCCGCGGAGTCCGAGCTGACCGGGATGTTCGGCGCCAGCCGCTCAACAGTCCGGGAAGCACTGCGTGTTCTGGCCAGCCAGCACCTGATAGAAACCAGGCGCGGCGTACGAGGTGGCTCCTTCGTAGTCGCGCCGGACCCCTCCCAGCTGGTCGACGATCTCGGGGGTTTGCTGGGCGTCCTGGTCGCGACGCCGCAGCTGGGAATCGGTGACTTGCTCGAAGCCCGTCTACTGCTCGAACCAGCAGCAGCCCGACTAGCCGCCCAGAGAGCCGATCGGGACACCGCTGATGCCCTGCGTGCCACGGCTGCAGCACCGCGCGATTCACGCGATCCCAGCGGATTCGTCACGCACATGGATTTTCACACGATGATCCTCATGGCTACCGGGAATCTGATGTTCACGATGATGGGGCAGCCGGTCAGCGATGTGCTGCGTACCAGGCTGGACCGGGCCGCCGTCGCCCAGGAGCAGTGGCAGAACGTCGATGCCTGCCACATCGCCATCGCCGAGCACATCGCCAACGGGGAAGCCGAGCGAGCCGAAGACGCCATGCGCAGCCACCTGCTGGGCCTCCGCGAGCTTTACGGCGAAACCTGGAAGGATCAAGAAGAGGACTGAGGTGCGCAGGGTGCGTTCAGCCTCAGCCGACTTCGTCGCCGCCCTCGATCGTGGTGAACTGAGCCAGGGGGAACTGTTGCGCGTGTGTCAAGCGGCGATTCCGAGGTAGCCCGCACCGCGCGGATCATCGCAGAACATCCTCGCGATGACCTGCTGGTGTCGATCCCCCGCTCTGGCCGCGGCAGCGGGCGCCAGCACGGTCGCGAAACGCAACTGACGGCTGGGCGCGTGCGGGTGGCCGCCGAAACGTTCGGTGAGCTGTTTGTCGAGGTCTTTGGTCTCCCGGTCCAGTTCCATCAGCTGCCGGGCGATCAACGACGGCGGCGGTGACGGTTTCTGTCGGCAGGGCGCCGGTTTGCTCATCCGCAGTAAGCCGGCAACTTGTCCACAATGGCCCAGTGAGCCCAGGAGGAACATCCTGGAACTGCGTCATGACACCGGTTTCCCGCCATTGACCTCGACGAGCGTGCCGCACATGTAGCGTGCTGCGTCCGAGGCGAGGAACAGTACGACATCGGCAATGTCTTCCGGTTCGGCGATTCGACCTGCGGGAACGGTCCGCCCTAGCTCGGACACCGCGGTGTCGGGGTCGAAGCCGCGCTTGGCGAAGCCGGAGCGCAGCATCGGCGTGTTGACCTCGTTCGGGCAGACGGCGTTCACACGGATGCCCTGGTGCGCGTGGTCTATACCCATGCACTGCGTGAGTGAGGAGAGGGCTGCTTTGGTCATGCAGTAGAGGGCGTGGTTCGGCCCCGGCGCCTTGCCTCCCCAGCAGGACGAGACGTTGACGATGGCGCCGCCGCCGGTTTCGGCCATGAGCGGTATCGCAGACCGGCAGATACGGAAGGGCGCTTCCACATTCACGCCGACAGACCGGGACCAGTCCGCGTCCGATGCCTCCGTCACCGGGCCACGGGTTATGACCCCCGCGTTGTTGACGAGAATGTCAAGCCCGCCCAGTGCGTCGCGTGCTGCCTGCGCGAGGCCGTCGGCGTAGGCCGGGTCGAGAAGATCACCGGGTAGGTGAGCCTCAGCCTCGATGCCGCTGACGTCGCGGGCGGCGACGGCGACGCGGGCACCCTCGGCTCGAAGTTGCGTCACAATGGCTTCTCCGATGCCGCCTGCCGCACCTGTCACCAGTGCGGTACTGCCGGAGAATCTCATGGAGGTCTCCAAAGAGGTCAGAAGCTGGCTGCGGGATCGCCGAAGACATGGTTGTCCAGGACCAGCCCAGGCCGAGGCCCGTGGGCAAGGAGATGTGGCCGACCTCGCTTCAAAAGCCGGCCTTCGGGTTGTAGTGGACCTCGATGCAACAGGTTGCGGTCTAGATCCTTCCGGGAGTTCAAATCGGATCGTGGCGCCCAGATACACGCATGAAGCGGCGATCACACCTCCGCCTCAGCGATCGTCGCACGTGCGCAGCACGTGCCTCGCGGCGCAGAGACTGCGAAAGGCGCACATGGGGTGTAGTACGCCGATCCGCGTCACCTTCATGCCGAAGCTGGCCGCCAGACCGGCACCCGCCGCAGTTCCCTCCGCGCGCCGCATGCCCGAGCCGCTGATGCTCTCCCGGGCCTTGCGCACGTCTGGATGTCGGCCTCCGCCGGTCGGCCACCACCTTCACGTGCAAGCGTGGGTAGCGTTCGGCCATCCGCTCCATTGCGATCCGCACAACCTCGTCCAGCTCTCCTGTGCCTGCGGAATAATCGGAGTGCAGGCGCGCCACCGTGGCACCCAGAAGTGCCGACGACGCCTGCGAGTGCAGAGTGCACACAGTGTCCAATTGATGAACGCCCTGCCAGGGCGTCGACTGTGCTCGTCGTCGCCCTTGCGACTGGGCCACCGCGCGCTGCCCGCTGCTGGGCGCGGTGGCGCGGACCGCCCCGCCAGGCTGAGCTTCGGCCGGCGGGGCGGTTCGGTTCGACGCCGCAGCTGGCCAGTGGTGGGGACCGCAGCAGCGCGTTGCGGTCGGGTTCAGAGGCCGGTTTGCCAGGTCGGGAGATCCAGCGCATCGTCTCCTCCAGCAGGCGCTGCATGCTGGGGTCGATGAGCTCCATGAACCCGTCGAGCGTTCCCCTGCGGACTTCCTCGCCGGTCAGCCAGTAGGCCTCCTCCGGGCGCGGTCCGCGGGTGACCTCGAGCCCGTACCGGGTGACCTCGGCCCACGCATGCGGCTGCACCCAGTGCAGCCAGGTGCCGCCGATCTCGAGGACCCGACCGAGTCGTCGATCCACACCCGACCACCCAGCCGGTCCCTGGCTTCGAGGACGACGACCCGCGGTTGACGTCGGCTGAGCTCGCGGGCCGTGATCAGCCCGGCGATACCGCCGCCCACGACGACGTCAGCATCTTCAATCACTCTGGCGCTCCCTGGTGGTCGGGCGCTCGGGCCTTCCTGCTCAAAACCGCCTTAAGAGCGTGTCTCGTTTGGATCTTGATCGGTGTTCAGGGCAAGATCATCGTCTGTGGTTGATGCGTTGTCACAGCGGTTGGTTCCCGACGAGCTCTGGGAGCTGGTCGAGCCGCTGATTCCACAGGCTGGAGAGCGCCCGCAGGGTGGTGGGCGGGCACCGGCGGATGCACGCAAGGTGTTCACCGCGATCGTGTATGTGCTCACCAGCGGGTGTGCCTGGCGGTGGTTACCGCCGTCGTTCGGGGTGAAAGTGCCCACCGCGCATCGATGGTTTCTGCGATGGACCGAGGCCGGATTGTGGGCCCGGATCCACCGGGGGGTGCTCGACGAGCTGGGCAGTCAAGGGCTGATCGACTGGTCCCGGGCCGTGGTGGATGCCGCCGCGGTGCGGGCGAAAAGGGGGGCGCTATGACCGGACCGAATCCGGTCGACCGAGGCAAGCCGGGCTCGAAGCTGCATGTGCTCACCGACCGGGGCGGACTGCCCCTGGCCACCGGCATTTCCGCGGCCAACACCCCGGACGGGTTCGCTGTCAAGCCCTTGGTCAACGCCATCCCCGCGATCCGGTCCCGCCGCGGACCTCGCCGCCGCAAGCCCGGCAAGCTGCACGGCGACAAGGCATACAACAGTGCCGAACGCCGAGTCTGGTTGCAGCGACGGGGAATTGTCGCCCCGCCTGGCTCGCATCGGCATCGAGACCAGCCAGAAACTGGGCCGCCACCGCTGGGTCGTCGAACGCAGCATCGCCTGGCTGGCCGGTTACCGACGCCTGACCATCCGCTACGAACGCCGCGCCGATGCCTTCAAAGGCTTCCTCGCCCTCGCCGCCGCACTGACCTGCTTCAAGAAGCTCAAACAAGCCAAGTGAGACACGCTCTTACCGCGAGTCCCGCGTTCAGATCGACCAGGTCAATTGGTTGATCCGGCACCTCGTCAGCAACACGCGCCGACGTTGGGAAGACGGGACCTTGTGGTCCTACCGCGACCAGTACCGGACGCCGCTGTCCGTGAAGGTGTGGTGCATCCTCTCGCTGATCGTGGCTGCTTCCGCGGTGGTGAGCGTGCTCGATGCTGCTGTTCAAGCGGACTTGGTCCTCACAGCGTTGTCCGTGACCGTGGCCGCTGTGAGCGGACGAGCAGCAATCCTGCAGTGGTCACGCATCAGCAGTGAACGTCGCCGATACGCCGAGGAGCTCCTCGAGCACGAGAAAGCCTTGCAAGCTCGAACAGAGGCCCGCGAGCGCTGGAAGGAGAAGCTGGAAACCACCCGTCCTGAAGAGCGGGAGATGGAAGCTTGGCTCGACTGCGACAAGACCTTGGTGCTCGACGATGCCCTTCGGCACTACCAGCTGGCGTGGCGTGACATCATCGCCCACGCGTTCCTCCTGACACCAGCCAGCGAGTACAAGCGGGCGCGGGTGCGGGGCGGCCCGTGGCGGTACTCGAAGTACGACGTCCGCCTGTTCCTGATCACGCAGGACGGCGTGCGCGAAGTCAGCACGGAGCTCGACTTCGAACGCGCGGCCTTCCACGGCCAGCAGCGGAACAACTTTCGCTTCGACGCGGTGTCCTCGGTCCACGTCGTGAGGGCAGGGCATTCCAACCACACTTTGCAACTGACCTTGACGAACGGGCCGACCAGGGAAATCCGCGTCGTGGACCCGCCGGGGCAGCAAGCAACAGAAGAGTACTCGACTTCGTTCTCCAGACTGAACCTCGAAGCGGCCGGCTTCACCCATGCCTTGCACATCCTGGAAGGGATCGCAGCCGAGGGCAAAGGGTGGATCGATCGTGATCCGCACGCGAAGCCCACGTCCAAGGACCTCCAGCAAGCGCTGGACGAATCCGAAGATCCGGAGGACGAGGACGAGGACGACGAGGCAGCGGGCTAGCGGCCCACGGGGGCCACGGCCAGCCGGCTCTTCCGCTCAGGCCCTGGGCCCTCGGGTGTCGGGGTCGGTGTGCAGGTGGAGGACGGCGGGGCCGGGGGTGGCGAGGGCCTCGTGCAGCGCGACCTCGAACTCCGAGGTGTCGGTGACGGTGGTGCCGAAGGCGCCGTAGGCGCGGGCCAGGGCGGCGAAGTCCGGGTTGGTGAGGCCGGTGCCGCTCGGGCGGCCCGGGTAGCGGGCCTCCTGGTGGCCGCGGATGGTGCCGTAGCAGCCGTTGTCGACGATGAGCACCAGCACGGGCAGCTGCCGGTCGACCGCGGTGGCGAGTTCCTGGCCGTTCATGAGGAAGCAGCCGTCGCCGGCGATCGACAGGACCCGTCGTCCGGGTCGCACCAGGGCGGCGGCCACGGCGGCGGGGACGCCGAAGCCCATCGCGCCGTTGCGCGGTGCGAGCAGCGAGCCGGGGCGGTGCGCGGGCAGGTAGCGCTGCGCCCAGATCGCGTGGTTGCCCGCGCCGAAGGTGACGACCGGGTCGTCCTCCAGCGTGCGGCGCAGCACCTCGAACGCGATGCCCAGGTCGACACCGCGGCCGCCGTCCGCTCTGGGCTGCGCCCAGGTGCGGTGCGCCTCGTGGGCCGCGCGCATCGGGGCCGGGTCGGCGTGCGGGCGCAGCAGCGCGTGCCGGGCGGCGGCCACGAAGTTCTCCGGGGTCGCGAGCACGGTCGCGTCCAGTCGGCCGTGGTGGCCGTGGGCGTTCGGGTCCGGGCCCACGTACACCGACGCGACCTCCGCGCCGAGCGTGTAGGAGTCGGTGGCGACGTCGCCGCGCGGGCAGCCGATCCAGACCTGCAGGTCGCTGTCGCGCAGCACCGCGGCCGCGGACGGGGAACGGCCGTACCCGAGCGAGCCGGCGTAGCAGGGGCTGCGGTGGTCGATCGCGTCGTGGGCGCGGAAGTCGGTGAGCACGGGCAGCGCGGCGGCCTCGGCCCACGCGGCGAGGTCGCGGGCGGCCTGCTCGGTCCAGCCCTCGCCGCCCGCGATCACGACCGGGGCCTGCGCGTCGCGCAGCAACGCGGCGACCGCGTCGAGGTCGGCGGGTGACGGGGCCGGTCGGGCCGGTGCCCGCGGCGGCAGGGTGACCCCGTCGGTCGGTTCAGTCAGCGTCGTCTCCGGCAGCCCGACGACGACCGGTCCCGGCCTGCCGGACGCCGCCACGTGCACGGCCTCCGCGACGACACCCGCAGCCGAAGCGGGGTCGTCGAGCACCAGCACGCGCTTGGCGGTGCTGCCGAACCAGGCGTTCGGGTCGAACTCCTGGAACGCCTCGCGGTAGCGCTGCTCGGCGGGGACCAGCCCCACGAACAGCACCAGCGGTGTCGCGTCCTGCCAGGCGGTGTGCACCGCGATCGCGGCGTTCGCCGCGCCCGGGCCGCGGGTCACCATCACCACGCCGGGGCGGCCGGTGAGCCGGCCCTCGGCCACGGCCATGAAGCCCGCGCCGCCCTCGTGCCGGCACACCACCGTGTCGATGGTCGAGTCGTGCAGGCCGTCGAGGACGTCGAGGTAGCTCTCCCCGGGCACGCAGTAGACGCGCTCGACCCCGGAACGCTCGAGTTGGCGGACGACCAGGTGACCGGCGCTGCACGGGCTCGCGTTCGGCACGACATCCCTCCCTCTGGACGTGGCGGGCCCCATCCCAGCAGTCGCCGGGCCGGTGGAGAAGCAGCGCTCGCCACGAGAACCGGCGCGGTCGTTGTGCAGATCCCCAACGAGCCACCGGCGTTGTGCAGATGCCCACCGAAATCAGGGCAAGTCTGTGCACCGTGCAGTTACGCGAGACCGGTCTCGTCTGAATGCTGTCCGCACTGCACCACACATCCGGACCGAGGAGAAGCGATGAGCGAGAGGTCCGGCCCCGCCGGGGCCGCGGCGGTGACCGACGCCGAAGCCAGGAAGGTGGCGTTCGGGGCGTTCGTGGGCACCGCGCTGGAGTGGTACGACTTCTTCCTGTACGGCACCGCCGCGTCGCTGGTGTTCAACCGGCTCTACTTCGCCACCGACGACGCGCTGGTGGCCACGCTGGCGGCGTTCGCCTCGTTCGCCGTGGGGTTCGCCGCGCGTCCGCTCGGTGCGGTCATCTTCGGCCACCTCGGGGACCGGATCGGCCGCAAGCGCTGCCTCATCGTCACGGTGACCATGATCGGGCTGGTCACCGCGCTCATCGGCCTGCTGCCGGGCTACGCCACGATCGGCGTCGCCGCGCCGGTCCTGCTCACGCTGTTCCGGCTGCTGCAGGGCGTCGCCGTCGGTGGGGAGTGGGGCGGTGCGGTCACCCTCGCCGTGGAGCACGCCCCGCCGGAGCGGCGCGGCCGCTACGCCGCGATGCCGCAGATCGGCTCTCCGGTCGGCACCTTGCTGTCGTCCGGGGCGTTCCTGGCGGTGTCGGCCCTGCCGCCGGAGTCGTTCGACTCGTGGGGCTGGCGGGTTCCGTTCCTCGCGGCGTTCCCGCTGCTGGCCATCGCGCTGTGGCTGCGCCGCCGCGTCGAGGAGTCCCCGCTGTTCGAGAAGCTTCTCGAGGAAGACGAACGCGCTTCGTCCCCGGTCCTGCAGGTCTTCGCCACCGCGTGGCCGCAGCTGCTCGTCGGCGCCGGCACCGCGTTCCTCGGGGTCGGCGGCTTCTACCTCATCACCACGTTCGTGATCAGCTACGGCACCACCACGCTCGGCATGCCGCGCTCGGTGCTGCTCGCCGCGACGCTGGTCGCCGCCGCGGTGGAGATCGTCGTGCTGGTCCTGGGCGGTCGGCTGGCCGAGCGCCACGGTGCCGCCCGGGTCACCGTCGGCGGGGCGCTCGGCGCGGCGCTGGTGGCGTTCCCCGCGTTCTGGCTGATCGACACCACCGCGGTGGTCGCGGTCGTCGTCGGCGTGACCCTGGCGACCGCCCTGCTGTCGGTCCCCTACGCCGTCTCCGGGGCGCTGCTGACCGAGCTGTTCCCGCCGCACCTGCGCTACAGCGGCGTCGCCCTCTCCGCGAACATCGCCGGTGTGGTCAGCGGGTTCGTGCCGCTGGCGGCGACCGCGCTGCTCGCGCTCGGCGGCGGCAGCTCGGTGCTGCCGACCCTGCTGCTGGTCGGGATCTCCCTGGTCACCGCCGGGTGCGGGTTCCTCGCGCCGCGGCTGTCCGCGGGCCGGGACGCGGTGACCACCGCGGAGGTCCGGGCGCCGGCCGACTGACGGGTCACGGGCGCTCCAGGGCCTCCCAGCACGCCAGGGCGAGCAGCACCACCGTCGCCTGGTCCGGCACGGTCACGTCCCGTCCGGTCAGCTCGCTGACGCGGCGCAGCCGGTTGAGCACCGTGTTGCGGTGGCAGCAGAGCGGCCGCGCGACTTCGGTGACCGAGCCGGTGCGCGCCCACGCCCGGAGGGTCTCCAGCAGGCGGTCCCGCTCGACGGGGTGCAGCGTGACCAGCTCGCCGAGCACCGACGTCACCAGCTCCCGCCCGATCCCCGTCCGGGAGAGCTCGGCCGCGACCACCGGCAGCCACGCGCCGTAGGGGTCGACGGGGCCCGCCAGGTCCGGGAGGGCGTCGACGACCCGCAGCGCGGTCCGCGCGCTCGCCGGGACCTTCGCCACGCCGTGCGCGAGCGGCCCGAGCACGCACGGCACCGAGTCCAGCACCCCGCCGAGACCCGCGCGCAGCGCGCGGATCCCGGCGGGGCCGTCCTCCGGTGCTCCCGTCCACCGGGCCAGCAGCACCGCGTGCCGGGCCAGCGCCTGGACGTGGACCGGCCGGCCCTGCGCGGCGAGCGCGTCCGCGGCCCGCCGCAGCTGGGAACCGGCGGCGGCCGGGGCGACCACCACCAGCAGGTCGTCGTCGACGTCGACGGCGAGCGCCCGGGCCACCCGGGCGACGGCGTCCGGGTCCGGCTCACCCGGCGGCTCGTCCGGGCCGTCGAGCTGCCCGAGCAACGCCGCGACCAGCATCGACCGCTCGCCCTGGCGCTCCCGGGCGATGAGCGCACCCTCGTCCTGGTAGGCGACCTGGACCTGCAGCGCGTGCTCCTCCACCGCCGCCCACACCCGGTCGACCCGCTCGACCAGCAGCGGCCCGTCGGACGGGTCGGACTGCGCGCGCAGCGCGTCCCAGACGATCCGGAAGTTCAGCCGCACCGCGGTGAGCAGGTCGTTGAGCGGGACGCCGCGGTGGGCCCGGTCCCGGCCGATCTCCGTCCCGACCGCGGACAGCCGCTTCGGCACCGGGGCTCCGGCGATCCGGCGCAGCAGGTAGTCGAACGTGCGGGCCGCGTCCTCCTCCATCCGCTCGGTGGGGACGAGACCGCGCGCGTACGGCGGGATCTGCCGGACCTGTTCCAGGAAGGCCTGGAACAGGGCGTCGGAGTCGCCGCGCAAGCGGGTCAGGAGCGCGTTCCAGCGGGCATCGGGCGCAGCGCCGGCCAGCCCCTCGCTGCTGTGCATGTGCACATCCTACGGTCCGCGGGAACCGCGGCGGGGAAACAGCGTGCTACGCCCGGAAGGCGCGGCGGTAGGCGGTCGGCGTCAGGCCCGTGTGCCGGGCGAGGCGGGCGCGGAGGTTGGCGGCCGTCCCGAGGCCGCTGCGGTGCGCGACCTGGTCGACGGCGAGGTCGGTCTGTTCGAGGAGCCGGCGCGCGTGCTCGACGCGGACCGCGGTGAGCCACTGGTTCGGGGTGCACCCCAGCTCGCTGCGGAAGCGCCGGTGCAGCGTCGCGGGACTCATCGCGGCCCGGGCGGCGATGTCGGCGACCGTGATGGGCTCGGTCGCGTGCTGCTCGGCCCAGCACAGCGCCGCCGCGAACGGGCTCTCCGCCTCCGCGGGGAGAGGACGTTCGATGAACTGCCGCTGTCCACCGGGTCGGTGGCCGGGGAACACGAGCCGGCGCGCGACGGCCGCCCCGATCTCGGCGCCGTGGTCCCGGCGCACCACGTGGAGCGCGAGGTCGAGGGCCGCGGCGCTGCCTGCCGAGGTGAGGATGTCGCCGTCGTCGACGAAGAGGACGCCGTCGTCGACGTGCACGCGCGGGTACCGGGCCCGGAACTCCTCGGCCCACTGCCAGTGCACGGTGGCGCGGCGTCCGTCCAGCACGCCCGCTTCGGCGAGGGTGAAGGCCCCGCTGCACATCCCGATCAACCGCGCTCCGCGCTGGTGGGCCCGCGCGATCGCGTCGAGCACGTCGGGGTGGTGTGGCGTGACCGTGTCGGGGCGGTTGGGCACGATCACCGTGTCCGCGTGGTCGAGGGCGGACAGGCCGGCGATCCCGGTCATCGCGAAGAACTCCTGCCGCATCGGCACCTCCGCCTCCCGGGCGCACATCCGGAAGTCGTAGAGCAGCCCACCGACCTCGGGCCGGTCGATGCCGAGGACTTCGGTCAGGCACGCCAGCTCGAACGGGTTCGACCCGTCGTCGACCAGCGCGACGACGGAGTGCAGGTGCGAGGAAAGTTGCGGCACGTGCCATTCCTCGCACTGTTCGAGGCGAGGCGCAAGCCCCACGATCGACAGCGTGACGACCACGAACATCGACACCGTCCTGGCGTCCTTCCAGGAGCGCTGGAGCCCGCGGGTCCTCGCCCGGGTCAACGACCACGACGTCCGGCTGGCCAAGGTCGAGGGCAGCTTCGTCTGGCACGCCCACCCGGACACTGACGAGCTGTTCCTCGTCCTCGACGGCAGCCTCGACATCCACCTGCGGGAGCGCGGGACCGAGACCACGGTGCACCTGGAGCGCCACGACGTCTTCGTCGTCCCCCGCGGGGTCGAGCACTGCCCGGAGTCGCCTGGGGGCGCGAGCGTGCTGCTGATCGAGTCGGCCGGGACCCTCAGCACCGGCGACTACGCCGGAGAGGTCCCTGACCACATCACCTCGACGACGGGGATCGAGGTCTGACGCTCACCACGCGTCCTCGACGGGTTCCACCCCGCACCACTCGGCGACGAACAGCGCGATGGACGTCGTGATCCGCCGGACGGACTCGACGTCCACGCGCTCGTCGATGCCGTGGATCGCCTCCGACACCGGGCCGTACACCAGGCAGGGCATGCCGCCGTAGAGGGTGAACACGCGACCGTCGAGGTAGCCGGGCGTGGTGAACGACTCCAGCTCGCTGCCGAACACCCGCTCGTGCGAGCGGGCGAGCACCGCCTCGGCGTCGGAACCCTCCTCCAGCACGTAGCCCTCGGCGAAGAAGCCGGACGGGGTGGCCACCACGGCGTCCGGCAGGCCGAGCGACGCAGCCGACTCCTCCAGGGTCCGCTGGATCTCCGCCCACGCCTCCGCCGCCGACGTCCCCGGGTACAGCGCCGCGCGGACCGTGAACGTGCACCGCGCCGGCACGCTGGAGGGCCACTCGCCGCCCTGGATCACCCCGAAGCCGAAGTTGATCGGGTGCTCGGTGTCGGCGAAGTACCGGTGCTCGTCCTTGCGCCGGTTCCACTCCGCCTCGAGGCGGCGCAGGTCGCCCATCACCTGGTAGGCCGCGTCGATGGCGTTCTGCCCGCTGCTCATCACCCGCAGGTGGGTGGGGACGCCGCGGACGGTCACGTCGAACCACAGCACGCCGACGTTGGCCCGGACGAGCTTGTCGTCCTCCGGCTCCGGGATCACACAGGCGTCGGCCGTGTAGCCGCGCAGCAGCGCGGCGAGCGAACCGTTGCCGGTGCACTCCTCCTCGACGACCGACTCCACGTGGATCCGCCCGGTCGGCCGCAGGCCCGCGGCGGTGAGCGCGCGGAGCGCGAACACGTTGGCGCCGATGCCGGCCTTCATGTCGCCGCTGCCCCGGCCGTACATCCAGCCGTCGACGATCCGGGCGTCCCACGGCGAGCGGCTCCAGTACTCCTCCGGGCCGGTCGGGACGACGTCGACGTGCCCGTTGAGGATGAGCGACCGCCCCCGTTCCACCGGCGGGTGCCACGTGCCGACGACGTTCTCCAGGGTCGACGGGTCCACCGTCGTCGGGCCGTAGCCCTCGTGCGCCCGCAGTTCCGGCGAGTCGATGACCCAGCGGTCGATCTCCAGGCCCATCTCGGACAGCGTGGCCTGGACGAGGTCCTGCGCGTCGGCCTCGCCGGTGCGCAGGCTCGGGCGGCGGACCAGCTCGGCGGTCCACGCGAGCTGGTCGTCGAACTGCTCGTCCACCGCCTTGGTGATGCGCTGGGCGATCTCGGGATCGAGCATGCGGGCCGTCCTCCGTCTCGTCGCGGGTGAACCGGGGACCACAGTCGCGCCACGACGGGGGCGGGACAAGAGAGCACCGCACAGACTTGCCACCACCACCGGTGTGCACATCCACAACGGCGACTCGCCCAGGCATGGCGGCGAGATCACCCGGGTACGTGGAGTGCCATGACACCGAGCGCGCTGTTGCACGCAGCAGAGTCCGTCCGGTGGGTGGAGCGACCGGCCAACGCCGTGGCGCGCGCCATCCGGCGCAGGATCAGCGGTACGCGCCTGGACCGGGTGCTCGGCGGCTCGTGGCTCGGGCACCCGACGCACCCGCTGCTCGTCACCGTGCCCATCGGAGCGCTGGTCTGCGCGCCCGTGCTGGAGCTGGGCGTCGGCCAGCCCCGCGCCGCGCGGTGCTTGACCACGATCGGCCTGCTGGCCGTGCCGCCGGCGGTCGCCGCGGGCCTGGCCGACTTCGCCCACCTCGACGACGTGCAGCGGCGGGTGGGTGCGCTGCACGCCGCGGCCAACGTGCTCTCGGCCGCCTTCTTCGCCGCCTCGCTGCGCTACCCGCCCGGCGCCCGCGCCACGCTGGTCTGCTCGGCGCTGGGCACGCTCACCATCGCCGTCGGCGGCGCGCTCGGCGGCCACCTCTCCTACGCGCAGGGCGCGGGCGTCTACCGGTGGCAGCGCCCCGAGGAGCGCGACGACTGGACCTAGTGGCGCAGGTGCGCCCGGGCCTCGCGCCGCGCGCGCAACCGGTAACGGCGTTCCGCGTAGGCCAGGTCGTCCCGCCACAGCCGGGCGGCTGCCCGGCGCATGGTCGGCCGGAGGAGCGGCGCGGCCGCCCTGGCCACGGCGAAGCCCGGGCGCTCCGACCGCGCGATGACGGCTTCCACGACCGCCGTCCGCGGCTTGCCGTCGTCGCCGGTACCGAGCGGGGTGGCGTGCGTTTCCACGACGCTGCCCACGCCTTCGCCGTCGATGATCCGCATGACGATCGTGCGCGGCTCGGGGCAGGTGAACTCCGCGTGCACGGGGACGCCGATCCCCGGCGCGACGACGAAGGTCACCGCCACGACGAACCGGTCGTCGTCCTCCCGCGGGGTCTGCAGCACCCGCAGCCGGGTGAACGAGTACGGGTGGAACCAGGCGCCGTGCCAGGGGTCGAGCCGGTTCGCGATGACGTCCCGGGGTTCGCAGGTCCCGACGAGGGTGGCGACCGAGTGGACGCTCGTGTCCAGCTCGGGACGTTCCGGCAGGTGGGGGAGAGCGGTGGGCGTCTCGCCACCCGCCCGGTCCAGCCGCACCCACGCCAGGACGCCGTCGTCGTGGCTGGGCAGGACCCGCCAGCCGCAGTCGCTGGTCTCGGACAGGCGCAGACCGTGCCAGCGGCAGAGCAGGGCGCCGTCGGACACCCGCCCCTGCGCCAGCGGGGCGCCCAGGTGCGGACAGGCGCCAGGACCGACGAGGAGCTTGCCCCCTTCGTCGCGCCAGGCCACCAGCTCGGTCCCGGCCACGGTGCACCCGTGCGGCCGGTCGGAGCGGACGTCCCGGCTGGCGGCGAAGGCGTACCAGTTCCCGGAGGGCCGGGCCTGCGCGCGCTTGAGAGCGGAGTGGATCAGGTCCGGGCGGGCGTCGCGGTACGTCGGCTCCTGCCGCGCCCACGGCGTGCGGGGGATCGGTTGCAGCGGCCAGGTGCGCGGCCAGTACCGGCGCAGCCAGCTCTCGGTCATCACCTCATCACCTTCCTCGATGCGGCCCAGGCGCGCAGCAGCGCGTGCCGGCCGCGCGTGGGCACGGTCGTGAGCTCGTGACCGGCGAGGCCCCACCGGGCGAGCAGCCGGTTGGCGGCGTGCCAGCCGGTGGCCGCAGCTCGTTCCATCAGGGCGACCGGCAGGTCGATGCGGATCGCGTCGCCGCACAGGACCAGCCCGTCGAACGGGGTGCGCACCCGGGGACGCCGGGAGAAGTCGCCGAGCCCGGGCAGGGGGCAGTCCTGCCGCCACTGCGAGGACTCCGCGACGGTCCGCGCGCGGGCGGTCTCCGGGTAGACCTCGTGCATCCGGGCGAGGAGACGGCTGCGCAGCTCCCGGACCCGGTCCGCCCCGTCGTCGCCGGACCCCGCGGCGTAGGCGTGCAGTTCCACGACGGCGCCCCGGTGGCGGGCGGCCCACGCGCGGGCCTCGCGCTCGTAGCGGTTGAGCACGCTGATGTTGTCCAGCGGTGGACGACCGCTGGTCGCGAGGAACGGGGGCCGGTCCGGTGCGACGGGACGGTCCAGCCACAGGCGGTGCACCAGGAACGGCGGTGCGGTGCGCAGCCCCAGCACCCGCTCGCGCCACTCCCGGTCGTGCAGCTCGGGGGACGCGGTGACGACCGAGCGCAGGCCCGCCACGTCCAGGGCCAGCACCACGCCGTCGGCGGGCAGTGCCTCGCCGTCCCCGGTGCGCACGCGGAACCCGCCGTCCGCGCGGTCGACGCCGGTGACCTCGACGCCGGTGCGGAACCGCACGCCCCGCTGCTCGAGGTGCGCCCGCAGCGGCTCCCACAGCGCGGTGTCGAACGCCGCGTCCGGGACGTCGAACACCAGGCCCTCGGTCGACCCCAGGAAGTAGAGGTGGAACATCGTGGCGAGCTCGGCGGCGGACATCTCGCGCGGTGGGGCGAAGAAGCTGCGGGAGAACACCTCGAACGCCAGGTGCCGCGCCGACGGCGGGAAGCCGATGCGCCGCACCAGCGTCTCGGCGTCGACGTGGTCGAGCTCCTCGTAGACCTCCGGCACGGACACCGAGCCGAGGGGAGCGGCCGCGCGCGGGTCGAGCCGCAGCAGGTCCGGCAACCGGAAGGTGGGGCTGCGCAAGGCGAAGAACAGCGCGTTCCACGGTGGCGTGCGCGGCAGCCCGCGGAAGGTGTCGCGGCGGCCGTGGGCGTCCAGCAGCGGGTAGTCCTCCACCGGGCGCAGCCGGGCC
The DNA here is from genome assembly GCF_013410345.1 of Saccharopolyspora hordei. Classification (NCBI taxonomy): domain Bacteria; kingdom Bacillati; phylum Actinomycetota; class Actinomycetes; order Pseudonocardiales; family Pseudonocardiaceae; genus Saccharopolyspora; species Saccharopolyspora hordei. The sequence continues at coordinate 4,307,050 of NZ_JACCFJ010000001.1, read as the reverse complement.
AGCGCGGGATCGGCGCGGCGCAGCAGCGCGCGGAGGTTGTAGTACTGCCGGAAGAAGGCGTGGAAGCCGCGGCTCATCGACAGCGCGGTGCCGTCCACCGCGCGTTCGGTCCACGCGCCCACCCGGCCGCCGAGGTGCTCCTCGCGTTCGACGACGGTGACCTCGACCCCGCGTTCGGCGAGTCCGGTCGCCGCGGTCAGGCCCGCGATCCCCGCGCCCGCCACGACGGCGCGGGGACGCCGCTGGAGCAGGTCGGCGTGCGCGGCGCCCCGCGGCGCGAGGTGCCGGACCGCGCGCGGGTCACGGGGGCCGGTGGCGTTCACCCGTCCCCCCGGGTCGTCGCCACGAAGGTGTGCACCACCCCGCGCTGCCACCCGGTCATCGTCGCGCTGCGCACGTCGGTGAACCCGGCGTCCACCAGCCGCTGCCGGAACCTCGCCGCACCGTCGAAGCTGGTGACGCTGCGCCACAGGTGGCGGTAGAGCGCGCTGCTGCCGGTCAGCACCGTCCCGGCCGGGATGATGATCGACCAGCACACCGCGTGCCAGACGGCCGTGGCCACCACCGAGTCGCGGACCGAGTACTCGTGCGCGGCGAACGGCGCACCGGGGCGCAGCAGGCTCCGCAGCAGCCGCAGTCCCCGGTCCGGGTCGGCGAGGTTGCGGATCGCGTAGGCGGCGAAGATCCCGTCGAACGGCCCGGACACCCCCGCGGCGGGCGCGTCCTCGATGCGGGCGTGGACGAACTCCACCGACGCGGGCCAGGGCTTCGCCCGGGCCTGCGCCAGCATCTCCGGTGACGGGTCGACCCCGATGATCTCCGCGTGCGGCGCGACGTCCAGCAGTGCCGCGGTGGAGGCGCCGGTGCCGCAGCCGACGTCCAGCAGCCGCAGGCCCCGACCGCCGTCCGGCAGGCGCATCCGGTGGGCCGACAGCCGCAGGTGGGCGTGGTAGCCGGGGTTGGCGCCGACGAGCCGGTCGTAGGCGGCCGCGCCCGTGTCGAACGCGTCCGGCACCGCCTCGCGCGCCAGTCCGTCCCGCCCGATCCTCATGCCGACCCCTCCCGGCGTTCCCACAGCAGCAGGACGGCGGTGACGAGCGCGAACCCGAACAGGAAGTCCTCCACCGGGATGTCCCACGGGAACCGGAGCCCGCTGATGTGTTCCGGCGCGTACCGCACGATGGGCGCGGTGAGCTTGGTCAGCCAGCCGTCCACGGGGACCTGGAAGGCCAGCACGATCACCATCGAGACCCAGTACGCGGGCTTGTCGAACAAGCCGGTGCGCAGCACCTTCAGCTCCCACCAGCACACCGCGACGACCGCGAGGACGGCCGGGACCGTGTAGCCGAGGCCGGTCACCGCCCGGCCTCCTTCCGCGGACGCCGGCGCGCCAGCATCGCCTGCACGCAGCAGTAGGTCAGCAGCCCGCACACCGGCACCACCAGGAAGAACAGCAGCTCCTCCAACGGCAGCGCGAACGGCAACCGGACACCCGTGAGGTACTGCGGGTCGTAGCTCCACACCTGCGCCGCGATGGCGAGCACGTCCCAGACGACGAACACCAGGGCCACCGGCAGCACCGCACGCGCCAGCCGGGCGGGCCGCCGGTAGACCCGCGCGCCGAGGAACTCCAGCGGGGCGGTGATCGCCAGGCACCCGGCGAGCACGAGCAGGTACTCGAACCGCTCCATCACGCCCACCTCCGAGTCGCAGCGGGGAGGTGCCGCGCACCCCGCGCCCTGCTGCGCAGCCGCAGCACCTGCACCAGGCCGGCCGTGGCGACCCGCGCGCGGCGGAGGTGGCCGACCCTGGCCCGGTGCGCGAACACCGCGAAGTCGGATGCTTCGATCTGGTCCAGGATCTCCGAGTACAGCACCAGTGCGGTGCCGATGCAGGGCCGCGACAGCGGGTGCAGCAGCGGGATGCCGTCGCGGGCGAAGCGGTAGATCGCCCGGGTGGTCGCGTGCTGGTCCGCCAGGGCGGCTCGGACCCGGGGATCGGTGCGCCCGTGCTGCCGGCACCAGAGCAGCAGGTCGCGGTCCACGCCGAACGCGGCGAGCTCGTCGGCGGGCAGGTAGACGCGACCGAGGTCGAGGTCCTCGGCGACGTCGCGCAGGAAGTTGGTGAGCTGGAAGGCCTTGCCCAGCGCGGCCGCGTGGGGCGCGGCGTCCTCCTCGTCGCACACGGTGCCCAGCACCGGCAGCATCTCCAGGCCGATCGCCTCCGCCGAGCCGCGGACGTAGACGTCGAGCGCCCGCCGGTCGGGGTACTCGGTCACCGTGAGGTCCATGCGCATGGACCGCAGGAAGTCCTCGAACAGGGACCGGCGGATGCCGTAGCGCCGCGCGGTGTCGAGGACGGCGGCGATGACCGGGTGGTCGCTGTGGCCGCGGTCCAGGCCGGCGAACAGCTCCCGGGACACGGCGTCCAGCCGCGCCGCCCGCTCGTCGGGGTGCCCGCCGGCGTGGTCGACGACGTCGTCGGCCCAGCGGGCGAAGCCGTAGAGCGCGTGCACCGCCGGGCGCTGGCAGGGCGCGAGCAACCGGGTCGCGAGGTAGTAGGTCTTGCCGTGCCGGGCGTTGATCCGGCGGCAGAGCAGGTACGCCGCCCGCAGGCGCGGGTCGGTGATCCCGGCGGCGTCCAGGGCGCTGCTCATCGCACCGCTGCCGGTACGTCGAGGGGACCGGACGCTCGTGGGGGAACGGTCTCGCGAGCCGGTCCGGCTCCCGTCGTGGGGGCTCTGTCCGCAGGATCCTCCACCGCCCGCATCCCCTTCCCCCCTGCCGAGCGCGTCTCGCCCGAACCCTAAGCCAGCCCGCCGAGGCCCGCACCGCAGCGAGCGCGGGACAGCCACGGACGGTGGACACCACGGCACCTGGCGGTCGAGGTCGCGGTGGTGGAGGGTGTCGGTGCCAGGCGGGACCGGGGAGCGGAGGAGGGGACGCCGTGGAGACGCTGGCCGCCTACGTCACCGAGCTGGGGCCGCCGGAGCGCATCGAGGTCGGGCCGCTGCCGGTGCCGGACCTCGGGCCCACCGACGTGCTGGTGCGCACGGAGGCGTTGGCGGTGAACCGGGTCGACACGCTCGTGCGCTCCGGCTGGTACCCGACCCCGACGCCGTTCCCGTTCATCATCGGCCGGGACCTGGTGGGCACCGTCACCGCCGCGGGCCCCGGCGCCGCCGGGTTCCGCCCCGGGGACCGCGTGTGGTGCAACAGCCTCGGGCACGACGGGCGGCAGGGCTCCTTCGCCCAGGACGTCGTGGTGGCCGCCGGCCGGCTGTACCACCTGCCGGACGGCGTGGACGCCACCGAGGCGGTCGCGGTGCTGCACCCCGCGGGCACGGCCTGCCTGGGGCTGTTCCGCGAGGCGCGCCTCGGTCCCGCGGACACGGTCGTCGTCGCCGGCGGCGCGGGCGGTGTCGGCAGCGCGGTGGTCCAGCTCGCCGCCGCGGCCGGTGCGCACGTCGTCGCCACCGCGTCCGAGCGGGACGCCGCGTGGTGCCGGTCCAGCGGGGCCCGCGCCGTGGTCGACCACCACGCCCCCGACCACGTCGACCGGCTCCGCGACGCCGTGCCGCACGGCGCGGACGTCTACTGGGACACCTCCGGCCACCACGACCTCGCCGCGATCGCGCCGCTGCTCGCCCCCGGGGCTCGGGTCGTGCTCACCGCCACCGCCCGCCCGACCGTCGACCTGCCCGCCCGGCACTTCTACACCCACGACATCAGCGTCCACGGCTTCGTGATCAGCAGGGCCACGGTCAGCGAGCTCGCGGAGGCGGCGAGGACCATCAACGCGCGGTTGGCCGACGGCACGCTGCGGCCCCGCGTCGGGGCGCGGCTGCCCCTGGCGGAGGCCGCCGAGGCCCACCGCAGGCAGGAGGCCGGCCGGACCGGTGGGCGGATCGTCGTCCTGCCCTGACGCGCGTCAGGCCGGGGGCCGGCGCCCGGGATCGCCGACCGCGGTCAGGAGACCGGGCAGCGTCAGCCCGCTCGGCAGCGGCAGCGGTGCGGTGGCGGCGTCGGCGCGGAACGACTGGAGCAGGTAGGCCACCAGGCGCCGGGACGCGGCCGCGTCGTCCGGCAGGGCCGCCACCAGACCGCAGTGCGCCAGCAGGACCACGGCGATGTCGGACGGGTGGAAGTCGGGCCGCAGCGCGCCCGCCGCCTGGGCCCTGCGCACCAACGCCTTGAGGTCCTGCTCGGCTCGGTGCCCGTGCTCCGACGTGCTCTCCGGGAAGGCGGCGAGGAAGGCCGCGGGGAACCCGCGTTCCTCCCGGTGCAGGGCGCAGACCGTCTCCACCAGGTGCCGGAAGCCCCGCCACGGGTCAGGATCGGCCAGCGCGTCGGTGAGCGCCCGCGAGCACGTCTCCACCTGGTGCGCGTACGCGCCCCGCACCAGGGCGTCGCGGGTCGGGAAGTGCCGGTACAGCGTCGCCACGCCGACCCCGGCCCGCCGGGCCACGGTCGCCATCGGGGCGTCGATCCCGCGTTCCGCGAACACCGCGCGGGCGGCGGTGAGGATGCGTTCCCGGTTGCGGCGGGCGTCCGCCCGCACCCCGTCGCGGGCTGGGATCCGAGAGGGTTCGGCCATCGGTGTCTCTCACTTCGGCTGGAAGCGGACGGTCGCGTCCGTTTCCGAGCCTACGGTCGGCCCGGTACGACCCCGGCGGAGAGGGCAGGACGATGGACGACCGCACGATGCAGGCAGTGCTCTACGACCGCTACGGCGGCCCGGACGTGCTCTACGTGGGCCGCGTGCCACGACCCGAGCCGGGCCCCGGCGAGGTCCTCGTGCGCGTGCGCGCGGTCAGCGTCAACGGCGGTGAACTGGCGGTGCGTTCCGGTCGTCTCCGCCTCCTCAGCGGCCGGGGGTTCCCCAAGCGCGTCGGCTTGGACTTCACCGGCGAGGTCGCCGCGCTGGGGACCGGGGTCACGGACCTGGTGGCCGGCGAGCGCGTGTGGGGAGTCGTGGGGCGCTCCTCCGGTCTCGGCAGCGCGGCCGAGTACGTGGCCGTGCCCGCCCAGCGGGTCGGCAGGGTGCCCGACGGCCTCGACCTGGTGGAGGCCGCCGCGCTGCCGGTGGCCACGACGGCGATCACCGCCCTGCGGGACAAGACCCGGCTGCGCCCGGGGGAGCGGTTGCTCGTCCGGGGCGCGGCGGGCGGCGTCGGCAACGCCGCCGTCCAGCTCGGACGGTCCCGCGGCGCCGAGGTGACGGCCCTGGCCCGCGCCGCCAACCACGACTTCGTCCGCGGTCTCGGCGCGCACGAGGTCTTCGACCACCGGACCACGCGGCCGGCGGACCTGGGCCGCTTCGACGTGGTCGTGGACACCGCGGGGACCGACCTGCTCGCGTTCCGGCGCCTGCTGCGTCCCGGCGGGCGCATGACCACCATCGCCTTCGACCTGGCGCGGCCCGTCTCGTCGCTCGCCTCCATCGCGGCCAGCACGGTCCACGGGCGCGGCCGGGTGCGCTTCTTCAGCGGCAACCCCACGCGGGCCGACCTCGACGACCTCGCCCGCCACGTGGTCGAGGGCCGCCTGGCTCCCGCGGTGGACACGGTCTTCCCGCTGGAGGAGGCCGCGGCGGCGCACCGCGCGCTGGAGCACGGCGGTGTCCAGGGCAAGCACGTGATCAGGGTGGCGTGAGCCCGACGCGGACCGCTCAGCTCGCTCCCTCGGGAGCCACGACCGAGGGCACGTCGGTTCCGCCCGGAACTGGCGCCGCTGCTGGTGGCGGGTGAGTGGTCAGTTCCGCCTGACACGTCCCGCAACTGCAACGGGGATCAGACGGCCGACTCCCACCGGAGTCGCGTCAGTCCCGGCGCCGCGCGCGGCCGCGGGGGGGGGGAGGGACCCGCACCGCGCGACGAGGGTCGCGTGCCCCCGGCGGAACGGGGTGAAGGGCACCTTCCACCAACCGGTTTGGCGGGAGGTGCCCTTCACCCCGACACGATCGGAGTGCCGTGCCGCAGTCCAGTGTGGCGGGCGGTCGGTCCTTGCGTGGTCCCCGCGCCGCTGTGGGGGTCAGGCGGGTTGGTCGGTGGTCCGCTGGCTGAGGCGGTGGTCGCCGGCTGCGCGGACGTGGTCGACCATGATCCGCTCCGCGGTCGCGCCGTCGCCCGCCTCGAGCGCGTCGAGGATCTCCGCGTGCGCGTCGAGCTGGCGCCGGGTGTACTCCGCGTCGAGCCAGAGCGAGGCGTCGGAGGGCACCGGGTAGCTGTTGCGGACCGCGCGGGCGTGCCGGCCGAGGAACGCCGGACCGCCGATGTCGGCGATCGCCAGGTGCAGCTCCTGGCTCTGCTCGCCGAGCCGCTCGCGGTGGCCCGCGGCGGCGTCGCGGACCATCGCCTCGTGCTGCTCGCGCAGCCGGGCCAGCTGCTGCGGGCTGATCCGGTCGGCGGCCAGCCGGGCGCCGAGCCCCTCGACCACCGCGCGGACGTTGTAGTACTCGAACAGCGCGTCGTCGCCGAGGTCGACCACGGTCGCGCCGTGGTGGCTCTGGTAGCTGACCAGCCGGTCGTTCTCCAAGCGCCGCAGGGCTTCCCGGACCGGTGTGACCGACACGCCCAGCCGCTTCGCCAGCGGGGCGGCCTTGAGCTGGGTGCCGCCGGGGATCTGGGCGCTGCGGATCTCCTCCAGCAGAACGCTGTAGACGTAGTCCGCCTTGCTCATCGGGGGGCGGTTCGGTCCTGGCATTCCCGTCCTTCGGCTCGTCGGTCTGCGCACGAGTATCCCGCACCGCCCGCGTGGCCGAGGAACCGCCGGACCCTTGACTTACAACTTACATCTTATAAGTTATCCGGCCATGACCAGTCTGAGCGGGCTCCGAGTGATCGACGCCGCCACCTTGTTCGCCGGCCCGTCCGCGGCGATGCTGCTGGGGGACTTCGGCGCCGACGTGATCAAGATCGAGCACCCGCGGCGCGGGGACCCCGCCCGCGGCCACGGTGCCGCGAAGGACGGGGTGGGGCTCTGGTGGAAGACCCTGTCGCGGAACAAGCGCGCCGCTGCCGTCGACCTGTCCCGGCCCGAAGGCCAGGCGGTGCTGCGGCGGCTGGTCGAGTCCTCCGACGTGCTGGTCGAGAACTTCCGCCCCGGCACGCTCGAGCGGTGGGACCTCGCGCCCGAGGACCTGATGGCGATCAACCCGCGGCTCGTCGTGGCCCGCATGACCGGGTTCGGGCAGTTCGGCCCGATGGCCCAGCGCCCTGGCTTCGGCACCCTCGCCGAGGCGATGAGCGGGTTCGCCGCCAGCACCGGCGAGCCCGACGGGCCGCCAGTGCTGCCCCCGCTGGCGCTCGCCGACGGCATCGCCGGCCTCGCCATGGCCTACGCGATCATGGTCGCGGTGCAGGCCCGTGAGCGCACCGGGCGCGGCCAGGTCATCGACATGGCGATCATCGAGCCGATCCTGGCCCTGCTCGGCCCGCAGATGACCGCCTACAAGGCACTCGGCGTGGTCCCGCAGCGCACCGGCAACCGCTCGCACAGCAACGCCCCGCGCAACACCTACCGCACCCGCGACGGCCGCTGGCTGGCGATCTCCACCAGCGCGCAGTCCATCGCGGAACGCGTCATGACCCTGGTCGGGCGGCCCGACCTGGCCGCCGAACCGTGGTTCGCCACCGGGGCCGGACGGGTGGCGCACGTCGACGAGCTCGACGAGGCGGTGGCCAGTTGGATCGCCGAGCGCGACGCCGAGGAGGTGATCGCCGCGTTCACCGAAGCGCAGGCCGCGATCGCGCCGGTCTACGACGTCTCCGACATCGCGGAGGACCCGCAGTACGCCGCGCTGGGCACCTTCGTCGACCTGCCCGACGAGGAGCTCGGCACCGTGACCCTGCAGAACGTGCTGTTCCGGCTCTCCGACACCCCCGGCGCGGTGCGGTGGCCCGGCCCGCCGCTGGGGCGGCACACCGACGAGGTGCTGCGCGAAGCCGGGCACGACGCCGAGGAGATCGCCGAGCTGCGCCGCGCGGGGGTGGTCGCGTGACCACCCCGGTCAGCTGGCTCTACGTCCCCGGCGACCGGCCGGACCGCTTCGCGAGAGCCGCCGCCAGCGGGGCCGACGTGGTGATCGTCGACCTGGAGGACGCCGTCGACGCCAGCCGCAAGGACCAGGCGCGGGAGAACGTCGTGGCCCACCTGGCGCAGCCCCGCGGCGGACCGCGGTGGCACGTGCGGATCAACGACCTGGCGACCGCGCGCGGCCGCGAGGACCTGGCCGCCCTCGCCGGCGCGCCGGGCCTGGACGCGGTGCGGCTGCCGAAGGTGGAGTCACCGACCGACCTGGACCTGCTCGACGAGGTCTTCGGCGACCGGCCGGTGCCCGCCTTCGCGCTGCTGGAGTCCGCGCGCGGCATCGCCCACGCGCACGCCATCGCCGCGCACCCGCGCACCGCGGGGATCGCGTTGGGGGAGCAGGACCTCGTGGCCGAGCTGTCCCTCGGCGAGGCGGCCCTGGACCACCTGCGGCTGCAGGCCGTGCTCGCCGCGGCGGCGGCCGGGATCGGGCCGGTCCCCATGTCGGTGTTCCCCGACGTGCGCGACGAGGCGGGGCTGGTGGAGTCCTGCCGGCGCGGTCGCGACCTCGGCATGTTCGGCCGGACCGCCATCCACCCGGCGCAGGTCCCGGTGATCCGCCGTGCTTTCCGGCCCACCGAGGCCGAGATCACCCGTGCCCGCGCGGTGGTCGACGCCGCGGAACAGGCCGGGGTGGACGGTGTCGGCGCGCTCGTCCTGCCGGACGGGCGCTTCGTCGACGCTCCCGTCGTCGCCAGGGCGCGCCGCGTGCTCGCGCTGGCCGACGAGGTCGGCTGAGGCAGCGCGTCCTCGGCAGACCGCCGACAACCGAACCCGGAGCCTGAAGATCAAGGGAGATCTCGTCGTGGGCTTGGCCGTCTGGGCACTGCTGTGCTACATCGCTGTGATCGTCGTCTGGAACGTGGTGCTCAAGCGCAGCATCGGTGAGGCGATGCTCGTCGGGTTCGCGGTGGTCTGCCTCTTCGGCGGCACCGACGCGCTGGGCCTGGCCTGGGCCGGGCTGAGCGACGCGCTGTCCGAGGAAGTCGTCTTCGCCGCCATGGCCTTCGTCCTCATGGGCTACCTGATGACGCGGCTCGGGCTCATCGACCGGCAGGTCGCCCTGCTGAACTCGGTGTTCGGCCGGTTGCGCGGCGGATCGGCGTACGTGTCGACCGCGACCGCGGCGCTGCTCGGCGGTCCCGCCGGGTCGGGCTCGGGCATCGCCGCGTCGGTCGGTTCGGTCACCATCCCGTGGATGGTCCGGTCCCGCTGGCGACCGGACGTGGCCGCCTCGCTGGTGGCCGGCAACGCCGGGCTCGGCATCTCGATCCCGCCCAGCTCCTCGATGTTCCTGCTGCTCGGTTCCGCCGCGGTCGCGCCGGTGCTCACCGCCGACGAGCTGTTCGTCGCCGCCTTCGTCGGTGGACTGTGGACGGTGCTGCACCGGTTCGTGGTCGTGTTCCTCTGGACGCGCCGGTACCGGGTGGAGGCGATGGACCGGTCGGAGATCGCGCCGGTGCGCGTGGCGCTGCGGGAGGGCGCGAGCTCGCTGCTGGTGTACCTCGGCATCGCGGTCCCGGTGGTCATGACGCTCGACGTCGGTGCGCGGTTCCTGGAGTCCCGGCTCGGCGAGGCGGCGGACGACATCAGCATCGTGGTGTGGATCCCGGTGCTGACCATCCTCGCCACGGTGCTGGTCGGGTGGAAGCGGCTGCCGCGCACGCTGCGCGGCTGGAGCGACGTGCTCGGTGACATGGCGCCGCGGTACGCGGTCATCGGCGCGACCCTGCTGTTCGCCTTCGCCGCTGCGGGCAGCCTCGGCGAGCTCGGCCTGGTCGACCAGCTGACGGCGATCACGGCCGGCATCGACGCCCCGGTCTGGGTGATGGCCGCGCTGGTGGGCGTGCTCATCGTGGTCATCGCCGCGCCGCTGACCGCCACCGCCACCATCGCGGCGGTCGGCGGGGTCGCGTTCAGCGCCCTGACCAGCGCCGGCGTCGCCCCGGCCGCGGCGGCGACGGTGGTCCTCGTCTTCGCCTCCACCGAGGGCGCGTCACCGCCCGGCGCGGCGCCCATCTACATCGCCAGCGGGATCGCCGGTGTCGACCCCGCGCGCACGTTCCTCCGCCTCCTCACGTGGTTCGTGGTGCCGACGCTGGTCATCGGCGTGCTCATCGCCACCGGCGTGCTCCCGCTGCCCGTCTAGGAAGGGATCTGACGATGACTCGCACTCCACCGCTCCGGCGGGTCCTGCTGGTGCTGTTCAAGGTCGGCCTGGCCGTCTTCCTGCTGCTCGGCGTCGCGGTCGTCGGCGCCCAGGCCGTCGGCGTGCTCACCGCGGACCCCGCGCTGGTCTCCGGTGCCGCGGACGGGCTGGGGACGGCGATGACCGTCGTCGCCGGCGCCACCGGCCTGCTCGGCTTCGCGATGTCCTACGTGTTCCGCTGGGAGAGCACCGGCGAGGACTGAGCTGCCGGTCAGGACCGCACGTCCCACGCGCACCGGAAGCCGACGGTGGCCCCGCGGGCGAGGCCGAGCCCGGGCAGCAGCAGCTTGGCGCTGTGCTCCGGCCCTCGGCGGCCGCCGTCGAAGTACCAGTCGGCGCCGTCGGCCCGGTGGTCGCAGCCGCCCTTGAGCATGACGAACCGGGTCCGCCCGTCGGAGTGCTCGCTCTCGGTCCAGTTCCACACCGCTGGTTCACCGCGCCGCAGCCGTCCGGTCTCGCCGGCGAGCTGCCACTCGTCCTCCGTGGGCAGCCGCCCGCCGCGCCACGCGCAGTAGGCGCGGGCGTCGTCGAGGTCGACGAACGTCACCGGGTGGTCCTCGGTCCCGGGCACCGGCCGTCCGCCGGACCAGTGGGCGAGGAAGCGGTTCGGTTCGGCCGGCCGGTACCCGGTCGCGTCGAGGAACTCCGCGAACTCGCGGTTGGTGACCTCGCTGGCGGCGACGGCGACGGGGGTGGCGAGCTCGCCGTCGCGCTGCAGCGTCCGCGCGTCGTGCAGGCGCGGCGGCAGCGGCTTCCACTCGTCCACGTACGGCGCGCCCTGGTACATCCCGGTCTCGCGGGCGCGGTAGCGCACGGTCAGCACGTACGGCCCGGCCGGGACGACGACGGCGTCCGGATCGGGCTCACCGGTCGTCGCCGGTGGCTGCGTGCGCACGGCGAGCCGGTGCGGGAAGCGCGGGTCCGGGTCGTGCGGCATCTCCCGCAGGGCCGCCTGGAGCCCGGGCAGCCACGTGGGTTCCGGGGCGCCCGGTGCGACGCGCAGCAGCGCCGCGATGCCGCGAGCGGGCACCACGCCGTCGCCGAACAGGTCGATGACCGGTCCGTCGACGACCGGACCGGCGTAGTCCTCCTCGCGGCGGTTCACCACCGTCCACAGTGTCCAGTCGCCGAGCTTCCAGCGCGACGCGTGGACGCCGGCGGCCTCCGCTCCCGGTGCCAGCTCGGCCAGCGGGGTCCACGTGCCCTCGAGCAGCAGGTCGCCCACCGCGCGTTGCACGGTGACCATGCGGCGCACGGTCGCGGCGTCCCGGCGCGACCAGCCGACCCACACGCCGAAGACCACTTCCCACACCATGACGCCCACGCCGTTGAGCCACGCCGACTGCAGCTCCTCGGTGTGGTCCCGGTGCCAGCGGCGCACGTGGTGCTGCATGTGGCGGCGCTCGTACCAGTGCGCCCGCAGCACGCCCGGCACCGGCGAGTCGGCGAAGAACTGCGCCCACGAGCTCGCGTGGTCCTCGATGCGCTCGACCGGCAGCTTGGACTCGCCCTCCAGCACGATCCCGGGACGCGCGCGTTCCAGCTGCGTGACCAGCTCGGGCTCGGCCTTCTTCAGCGTGTCGAGGAAGACGCCGTCCGCGCCGAGCTCGGCGACGAGGGCCGCGAGCTCGGCGATGTCGTCCCCGGTCCGCCGGGTGCCCACGTCCCAGGGGTTGTAGTCGACGAACACGCGCAGCCCGGCCTCGTGCAGGTCCGCGACCAGGTCGGCGAGGCCGGGGACGTCGCGGTAGAAGTCCCACTGGTTGCGGTCGTCGATCCCGATCACCGGGTAGGCGTGCCACAGCACCACCGCGTCCAGGCCGCCGAACCGCTCGCGCGCGTCGGTGAGGAAGCGGTCGGGCGTGAAGCGGTGTTCGTCGAACGAGTACAGCAGCTCGTCCCACAGCCACACCTGGGCGACCGTGTGGCAGCGCGCCGCCCAGGCCGCCTCCGGGCGGTCGTAGACGGCGCCGGAGTACGCGTGGCGCCTCCGGGCGTCCTCGCGCCAGGCGTGCAGGCGCCGGCGCCACGCGGGCCGGTCCGCCGGGTCGTCCGGGGCCGCGAAGATCTTCGCCTCGTCCAGCGCGCGGGACCGCTCGGGCGTGAGGTCCCCGTCCAGCGGCACCTCGGTGGGGCGGTCGATCGGGCGGGGGACGAGCGGGTCGAACGCGTAGGTCATCGTGCCTCTCCAGTCGGGGCGTGGTCGGCGGCGGGCCGGTCCCCGCCGGCGCGGGCGGTCACCGGGCCTCCTCGGCGGTGAGGGCCCGGGTGCGCGCGGCGAGGTCGGAGATGCGCCGCGGCCCGCCGGGCAGCGAGGTCGCGATGCGGTCCTCCAGCGGCGCGGTCCACCGCTCGCCGATGCCGTCCACCCCGTGCAGGGCCCCGACGACACCGCCGACGGTCGCCGCGGCGGAGTCGGTGTCCCAGCCCGCGGTGACCGCGATCGACACGCTCGGGCCGAACTCACCGCCCCCGCTGGCGAGCGCGTGCGCGATGACCGCGGCGTTGTTGAGCACGTGCACCCAGTGCAGGTCGCCGTACTCGGCGTGCAGGCGGTCGAGACCGCTGCGCACGTCGCCGAGGGCGGCCGCGTCCCGTCCGACGCGCACGGCACGGGCGAGCCGACTGCGCGGCGGGACCACGGTGTCGGCCGCGTCCAGGACCTCGTCGACGCTGTCGCACACCATGGCCGCGGACGCCAGCGCCGCCGCCCACATCGCGCCGTAGATCCCGTTGCGCGTGTGGCTGAGCCGGGCGTCGGTCCACGCCATCCGCGCGGCGGCGCGCACGTCCCCGGGGCTGACCCAGCCGAACACGTCGGTGCGGATGAGCGCGCCGATCCACTCGCGGAACGGGTTGTGGTGGGTGGCCGTCTCGGGCACGGGCCGGGCGTCGAGCAGGTTGCGGTAGGCGGCGCGCTCGGCGGTGAACACCCGTCCCGCGGGCAGGTCCTCCAGCCACAGCTGCGCGACGTCCTCGGTGGAGAAACCGCGCCCGTGCCGTTCCAGCAGCGTGAGCGCGAGCATCGGGTAGTTGAGGTCGTCGTCCTCCGGCATCCCGCTGATGTTCTCCTCCAGCGAGGTGGGGGCGGAGCGCCGGTTCCACGGCCAGCGCGCCGCGACGTCCTCGGGCAGGCCGACCGCGGTGAAGTACCGGTCCAGCGGCCAGCGTCCCGTGGCGCGCAGGATCTCCTCGATGCCCTCGCGCGGGACCTTCTCGACGGGTTTGCCGAGCAGGCACCCGGCCGCGCGCCCGGTCCACGCCCCGAGCGCGCGGGCCCGGTCCCGGCGCGGCAGGTCCGGCGCCGGTGGGAGCGTCGCGACGATCGCCTCCCACTCGTCCGGCTCCTCCGGCGCGGGCGCGGCGGGCAGCGCGTCGAGCTCGTCGAGCAGCGTTCGCGCCAGCGCGCGCAGCTCCGGCGGTGCCGGGTGCGGACCGGCGCCGCTGACCGCGGGTTCCGGGTCACCGCCGGCGGCGACCCACCGCCGGCGCACCGCGGTGACGTCCTTGCCCTCCACAGTGGACTGGACGAGCTCGTGCGGGAGCAGGTCCTCGGGACGCGCCCAGGTCAGCCTCATGCCCGCCCCTCGACCGTCTCGTCGTCCCGGGGCACCTCGAGCGCGTCCAGCTCGGCCAGCCGCGCGCGGGCCCGCTGCCGGTCCGCGCGCAGGATGTCGGTCGCGGCCGCGGCCATCAGGCGGCCGGTCTCGCGCAGGTCCATGCGGCTGGCCTCGCCCACCGCGTCGACCCACTCCGCCGGCACCGCGTCGGCCCCGCCCAGCCCGGCGCAGACCGCGCCCGCCATGGCGGCGATCGAGTCGGCGTCCCGGCCGTAGTTGACGGCGGCGAGCACCGCACCGCAGTAGTCGCCCCGGTGGCCCAGCACGAACCCGAGCGCGGCGGGCAGCTCCTCGATCGACTTCGTGCGCGACGGACGGCGGGCGTCGAGCGACATCTGCCGGTACTCGGGTCCGACCGAGTCGAACGGCGCCACGAGCTCCCGGATGCGGCGGGCCAGCGCGCGCTCCTCCTCGTCGTCGCTGGGCGGGGAGTCCCAGCCGTCGAACGCGTCGACGACCGCGCGCAGCGCCGCGGCGGTCCCGTCGTGCGCCACGTCGAGCGCCGCGCGCACCACCTCGTCGAGCCCCGCTCCCGGCGCGATCGCGGCCGCGACCATCGCGGCCAGCACCCCGGCCGCCTCCCGGCCGTAGCTGGACTGGTGCGCGCCGGTGATGTCGATCGCCTCGGCGTACGCGCCGCGCGGGTCGCCGGCGTTGGCGATCCCGACCGGTGCGATGTACATCGCCGCGCCGCAGTTGACGATGTTGCCCACGCCCGCCTCGCGGGGGTCCACGTGGCCGTAGTGCAGCCTGGTGACGATCCACTTCTCCGCGAGGAAGACCCGCTGCAGCAGCAGCGCGGTGGACTCCAGCTCGGGCACCCAGCGGGGCTCCCCGATCATCAGCGGCACCAGGTCCTCGGCCACGGCGTAGGCGTCGAGGTGCGCGCGGCGCTTCGCGTACACCTCGACCAGCGCCCGCGTCATGAGCGTGTCGTCGGTGATGTGCCCGTCTCCCTTGTGGTACGGGGAGATCGGGCGGGCGGTCCGCCAGTCCGGGTACCAGGGGCCGACGATCCCGGTCACCCGGCCGCCGTGCCGCTGTTCGATCTGCTCGGGCGTCCACCCCTCGGTGGCGCCCCCGAGCGCGTCCCCCACCGCCGCACCGGTGAGCACGGCCACCGAGCGGTCCTCGATCCAGGTCACTGGACTGCGTTCCCTTCTGTTCGTCCGGTGCGGTCCGACCGCCGGACACCGAGTCCTCTGTGGACACGCGTGGCGCGGGCGGCCCCGCCCGCTAGTCGTTGGTGCTCTGCCAGCCGTCCCGCAGCTCCCGCGCCAGGCCGTCGGCGTCGATCTCCCCGGCGAGGAAGCGTTGGTAGGCGGGCGTGGCGACGGTGTCCTTCCACTGCGCGTACTTGCTGACGAACAGGTACGGCGCCGAGGTCACGTGCTCGCCGGAGGCCAGGATCACGTCCCAGCCGTTCTGGGTGCCGAGCTCCTCCGCCAGCGCCTCCCGCGCCGACGTCGTCGCCGGGATGAGCGCGTCGGCGGCGTTGAGCTTCACCAGGTTCTCCGTGCTGGTGAAGTACTCCAGGAACTCGGCCGCCTCCGCGACGTGCTCGGAGTCGGCGTTCACCGACAGCGTCTGCGGGTTCGCCGCCTGGGCGGGCCCCACCGACCCGGCCAGCGGCGGCAGCGCGATCCACTCGAAGCCCTCGGGGGCGTCCTTCGCGATGTTCGCCGCCTGGTACGAGCCCTGCACGGTCATCGCGACCTGCCCCGCGTAGAAGGGAGCCAGCGCCTTCGACCCGGACTGGGTCAGCGTCACCGGGAGGATCGAGCGGTCCTCGTAGGCCATCGCGCGGACCAGTTCCGGCAGCGCCATCTCGCCCGGGCCGATGCTCAGCTCGGCGTCCTCACCACGCCCGCGGAAGTACTGCCCGCCGAACGCGGGCGCCATCGCCACGAACGTCGAGGTCGGGCTCGACAACCCCCAGCTCAGGCCGTGCACGCCGTCCTTCGTGGCGGCCCGGGCGATCTCGCGCAGCTGGGTCCACGACATCGTCGGCCCGGTCGGGACGGGCACGCCCGCCCGGTCCAGCAGGGCCTTGTTGGCGAACACCACGTACGTCTGCAGCTCGGTCGGGTAGGCGACGACCTTCCCGTCGACCGTGACCGAGTCGAGCACGCCCGGCGGGATGTCCTCGCGCGTCTGCGGCGACATGTGGGGCGTGAGGTCGGCGAGGTAGCCGTCCGCCGCGAACTGGGCGATGCCGGCGGCCTCGTAGTGCACGATGTCCGGGGCGCTGCCGGCGTTGAACTGGGTGATGAGCTTGTCGTAGATGCCGTCCCAGCCCGCCGGCACCACGTCGACCTGGACGTCCGGGTGGGTCTCGTTCCAGGAGTCGACGATCGCGTTGGTGGCTGCGATCGCGGCCGGCTGGTCGGACAAGGACTGGAAGGTGAGCGTGACCGGGCCGGAGCCGTCGTCGCCGCTGCCGCCGCACCCGGCGAGCAGCGCGCCGGTGAGCAGCAGGCAGATCCCTTTCCACGCGCGTGGTGACCTCATCGTCGCCCTTTCGATCGTTGCGCTGGACTCATCTCTTCACCGCGCCGGCCATCAGGCCGCTGGTGAGCTTGCGCCGCAGGAGGGAGAAGAAGACGATGCTGGGGATCGCGGCGAGGACCGCGCCCGCGGCGAGCGGTCCGAGCGCGACCTTGCCCTCGCCGCCGATGAACATCTTCAGCGTGATCGGCAACGTGTAGTTCTCCGGCGACTGCAGCAGGACCAGCGCGAAGAAGAACTCGTTCCAGGACGACACGAAGCTGAACATCGCGGTCGCGATGATGCCGGGCGTCAGCAGCGGGAACACGATCGACCGCAGCACGGTCAGCCGGCCCGCGCCGTCCACCGCCCCGGCCTCCTCCAGCTCGACCGGCACCGCCGCCACGTAGCCCTGCAGCATCCACAGGGCGAACGGCAGCATGTAGGTCATGTGCACCAGCGTCAGCCCGACGAGGCTGTCGGTCAGCCGGAGCGTGCGCAGGACCAGGAACAGCGGCAGGATGATGAGCACGACCGGGAACACCTGGCTGACCAGGATCCACGCCACGCCCGCCATCCGGACCTTGCCCTTGACGCGGGCGAGCACGTAGGACGCGGGCAGCGCGATCACGATCACCAGCGCCGTCGACAGCAGCGCCACCACGAGGCTGTTGAACGCGGACCGGACGATCCCCTGCCGTTCCAGCGCCTGCGCGTAGTTGTCCCAGTGCCACTCCTGCGGCAGCAGGCTCACCGACAGCGAGTTGAGCTCGCCGGAGGACTTCACCGAGGCGGAGACGAGCCACACCAGCGGGAAGCCGAGGAACACCAGGTAGACCGCGAGCGCCAGGTACTGCGCGGGGCGGACGAGGGAACGCATGGCTCACCGACCTCTCTCGGTGTCGTGCCGGAACTGCGAGCGCAGGTACAGGGCGAGCACGGCGACGATGACGATGACGAGCACCAGCCCCATCGCGGCGGCGGTGCCGATCTCGCGGTTCTTGAACGCCTCCAGGTAGACGAACAGCACCGGCACCATCGTCCGGCCGCCGGGCCCGCCTTCGGTGAGCACGTAGACCAGGGCGAACGAGTTGAAGTTCCAGATGAAGTTCAGCGACGTGATCGAGGCGACGATCGGGCGCAGGCTCGGCCAGGTGACCGCGGTGAACCGGCGCCAGGCGCGCGCACCGTCCACGGCCGCGGCCTCGTGCAGCTCCGGCGGGACCTGCTGCAACCCGGCCAGCAGGGTGACCGTCGTCTGCGGCATCCCCACCCAGACGCCGACCAGGACCACGGCGGGCAGCGCGGTGGAGAAGTCGCCGAGCCAGTTGGTGTCACCGGGCAGTCCCAGGCTGCCCAGCAGCGCGTTGAGCGGGCCGCTGTTGGCCGAGTAGATCATCTGCCACATGATCGCCACGACCACCGGCGGCATGGCCCACGGCACCAGGGCCAGCACGCGGGTCAGGCCCTGCAGGCGCATGCCGGAGTTGAGCAGCAGCGCCAGGCCCATCGCGGCGGCGAGCTGGAGCACGGTGACGCTCACCGTCCAGGTGAGACCGATCCGCAGCGAGTCCCAGAACAGCGCGTTGTCGGCCAGGTCGAGGAAGTTCTCCAGCCCGGCGAAGTCGTAGTCGGGCCTGCGCACCAGCCGGGCGTCGGTGAAGGCGAGCGCGATGCCGATCACCAGCGGCGCCACGGACAGCACCAGGATCGGGACGAGCGAGGGCATCACCAGCGCGACCGCCTCGCGGCGCCGGGACCGGGCCATCGCGCCCTTCGTGCGTGGGAGAGCGGTCGCGGGACGGACCCCCGCGGTGGCCGTGCTCATCGTCCACCGCCATCCACGGTGGACTCGCGGACGATCAGCTCGGGCTCGAAGGCGACCTGCTGCGCCGGTGTGTCCGGGTCGTCGGCCAGCTCCAGCACGAGCCGCGCCGCCGTGCGTCCCCGCTCCGCGGAGCCGAGGGAGACGCTCGTCAGGCGGGGCAGGTACACCTGGCCCAGCTCGGTGTCGTCCATGCCGGTCACCGCCAGGTCCTGCGGGGTGGCCAGCCCCAGCTCGCGGGCCGCGCGGAGCACCCCGATGGCCAGCAGGTCGTTGGCGGCGACGACCGCGTCGAGGCGGTCGCTCGGCGAGGACGACCCGGCGAGCAGCCGTCGGCCCGCCTCGAACCCGGCGGCGACGGTGAAGTCGTCGGCGATCTCGACCTGCACCCGCTCGGCCGAGAAGCCCTCGGCACCGACCACCGCGTCGAACCCGCGCTGGCGGGAGGCGCCCGGCGTCGTGTCGAGCGGGCCGTTGAGGAAGCCGATGCGGCGGCGCCCGAGGGCGTGGACGTGCCGGACCGCCTCGGCGATGCCCGCCCCGGAGTCGACGGACACCGAGCTGATCCCGTGTTCGCTCAACGCGCGCCCGATGACCACCATCGGCACCGGGGCCCGCCGGATCTCCTCGATCAGCTCGTCGTCCGTGCGCAGCGGGATCAGGATCATCCCGTCGACGAACCCGCCGCTCAGGCTGCGCACCAGGTCGGCCGTGGAGGCCGCGGTGTCGCCGGTCGTCATGACCACGACCCGGTAGCCGTGCGGGGCGAGCACCTCGTGGATGCCGCGCATCATCTCCACGTAGACCGGGTTGCCGATGTCGGCGACCGCGAAGGCGATCTGGAAGGTCTTGCCCATCCGCAGCGAACGCCCGATGGCGTCCACGCTGTAGCCGAGTTCGGCCGCGGCCGCGCGGACGCGCTCGACCATCGCCTTGCTCGCCCCGCTCCCGTGGAGGGCGCGGGAGGTGGAGGCCAGTGACACCCCCGCGCGCTCGGCCACCTGTTGCAGCGTGGCCCGTGTCGACGTCATCGTCTCCTCCGTGCTCAGCGGCCGGGTGCCGGCCGGGACCGGAAACGTTTCCAGTGTCGCGCCGGGCGGAGACTGGAAACGATTTCAGGATTGCCGGGGATGTTGTCACCCGGAGGAGTGAGTTGTCAATCACCCCGGTGCCGCGGGGTCAGCTGCGCACCGCGGCGCGGGAGCCACGGGGTCAGCGGCGCAGCGGGGCGGTGTCGAGCAGCGCGTAGGCGTGCTGGGACACCTCCCGCAGCTCCTCGGTGGGGAGCCGGGACGGGGGCACCTCGCCTGCGGCGACGTCGTGGGCCTCGTGCAGCTCGACCAGGGCCGAGCGCAGCTCTTCGCGCGGCACCGGGCGGGCGGCGCTCAACGCCCGCACCCGCTCCAGCGCGGTGTGCACGCGGGACAGCCACGCCCGGTTCGGCAGCGCCCAGGCCACGGCGACGGCGATCGCGGCGCCCAGCAACGTCGCCCAGAACCGGTTCCACCCCAGCACGTCCGGGTCGGTGGGCGCGGAGATCGCGCTGACCAGCAGCGCCACCGGCGTGGCGAAGGCCAGGCCGAAGGCGTAGTTGACGGTGACGGTCATCTCCGCGCCCCACTGCAGTGCCGCCAGCAGCAGGACCAGCACCCACAGCGACGGATCGGCGTGCAGCACGGCCACCGCGACGAGCACGCCGACGACGGTGCCGGAGACGCGTTGCAGCAGCCGGGGCACCGAGGTCGCGAGGCTGGTCGCCTGCAGGATCGACACCGCCGACACCGCCGCCCAGTACGCCTGCGGGATGCCGAGGAGGTTCGCGGCCGCGCCGGCGAGCAGCGCGGCGAGGCCGACGCGCGCCGCGTACGGCAGCAGCCAGGACTGCACCCGGTGCGGCCGGAGCGCGGCGCGGATCAGGTCGCGGATGGTCCACCAGCGCGACACCCGGGTCGGCGGGACCGGGTCCGCGGCGCCCTCCTCGCGCGGCACCGTGGAGGAGCGCCCGGCGCGGAGCCTCGCCGCGGCGAAGCGGACCTCGGCGGGCTCCACCCGCGGACCGTCGGGAGCCAGCAGCTCCTCGCAGACCTGGACGGCGTGCACCAGGTCGCGGTGCTGCGGGGAGTCGCGGCGGCCGAGGAAGGCGACGCTGTCCCAGGCGTTCGCCACCGCGACCGCGGCGCGGTGCCGCAGCGCGAGGTCCGCGCGGTCGTCGAGCGCGGCGGCGGTGGCGTCGAGGGCCGCGGCCACCACGCGCCGGTGCGGCCGGAGTCCCAGCACGGCGGTGCCGGTGACGGTCACCGTCCACGCGAACGCGCTCGACAGCACGACGGTGAGCACGTGCGTCGGGACGTCGGCGGGGTGCAGCGGCAGGTGCGAGCAGGCGCCGGTGGCGAACGCGAAGATCAGCCCGCCGGGCGGCCCGGTCTTCACGGCGGTGGAGGCGACCGTGCCGATCGCGCCGACCAGGGCGGTGGCCAGCATCGCCAGCGGTTCGTGCCACGGTCCGCCGGCGAACGCGGCGATGAGCACGCCGACGGTGACCGACGCCGCCATCCCGACCGCCACCACGCCCAGCGTGCGCGGCTGCTTCGGGTGCGGCTCGGTGCGGCAGTGCACGCTGGTCAGCGAGCCGAACACGGCGCCGGGCAGCAGGTCCATCCGCTCCGCGGCCAGCAGCACCCCCAGCGGGAGGGCCAGGGACAGCAGGGTGCGTCCAGCGGGCCAGAGCAGGGGGCCGCCGAGGCGGAGGCGGAAGGTGTCCCGGAGGTTTCGCGTCAGCACGGAGAGCGGCACTCGGCAGATGCTAGTCGGGGTGTTTCACTAGTGAAATACTGGTGAGAGGAACCGAACAGCCGGCCTCGGTCGGTCGGTGGTGCGGAACACCCCGCGGCTGTGACGCCGCTCGCACCCGGGGGTCGTGCCCTCGTGCTGGTGTCCGTCGTGGACGGTCTGTCGGTGTTCGCCCACCCCGCGGCGCGGTCCGCGGGAGTGCCGTGCCGCGTCGACCACCCGCGCAGTAGTGTGTCCACTGTGGACATCGAGACGTCCGGGGCTGCTCCGAGCGGAACGAGCGCCTGCGACTCCGTGGTGCTGCGCACCAGCGGGCGGCGGACCGCCCACGCCCGTCGGGGCGACAGCCTTGCCCGGCACTGGCAGACCGCCCGCACGACAGCGCCCGCCCGGATCGGTGCCGGACGGGCGCTGCGCTGCTGCGGTGTGCGCTCAGAAGTCGCGGAGCCTGCTGATCAGGGTGGCGAGGGTGGCGATCTGGCCGGGGGACTCGCTCGGGACCACGTGCTCGTCGCGGGAGTGCGGGCCGGCCCCGACCGCGCCGAGGCCGTCGAGGACCGGCTTGCCGAGCGCGGACACGAAGTTCGCGTCGCTCACGCCGCCCACCGAGGTGCCCTCCAGGACCCGGCCGTGCTCCTGCGCGGCCGCCTGGGCGTGCTCGAACAGCTTCTCCGACAGCGCGTTGGGGTTCATCGGCGGGCGGTTCCAGCTGCCGGTGAGCTCCACCCGGATGCGCTCGTCGGCCACCGACAGCGCGCGGAACCCGGCGTCGATGCGGTCCATCTCGGCCGGGTCCTGGATGCGGATGTCGATCTCGCAGGTCGCCCGGCCGGCCACCACGTTGCGGCCGGTGCCGCCGCTGATCCGGCCGACGTTGATCGTGGTGCCGCGCTCCGGCGCCGCCAGGGCGGTGATCCGCGGGACCAGCTCGGCGATCGCGTGGATGGCGCTGGCGCCCGCCGTGGGGTCGAGCCCCGCGTGCGACTCGACGCCGTGCACCGTCAGGTCGAACAGGCCCAGGCCCTTGCGGCGGACCTTGGCCTTGCCCTCGCGGCTGGGTTCCAGCACGAGCGTGGCGGTCGCCTCCGTGCACGCCTGCTCGATGTACGGGCGCGACGCGAGGCTGCCGATCTCCTCGTCGCCGTTGAGCAGGAACCGCACCGACGGGTGCGGGACGTCGAGCTCGCGCAGCAGGCGCAAGGCCCACACGCCGTGCACGAGGCCGAGCTTCATGTCCAGGCATCCGGGGGCGGTGATGCGGTCACCGTCGACGGTGAAGGGCCAGTCCGCGAGCGTGCCCACCGGCCACACCGTGTCGTAGTGGCACAGCAGCAGGACCGTCCCCTCGGCGGTCCCGGGGTAGGTGACGTCGAGGACGTCGCCGCGCGCGCCGTTGTCGTGGCGCTGCCGGGCAGCCGGCTCGCCGAGGCGTTCGGTGAGCCACCGCTCG
Organism: Saccharopolyspora hordei; assembly: GCF_013410345.1. Classification (NCBI taxonomy): domain Bacteria; kingdom Bacillati; phylum Actinomycetota; class Actinomycetes; order Pseudonocardiales; family Pseudonocardiaceae; genus Saccharopolyspora; species Saccharopolyspora hordei. Next base: position 4,284,579 of record NZ_JACCFJ010000001.1, on the reverse strand, counting down.
ATGTCGTCCAGCCCGGCGTCCAGCGCCTGCTTGTCGCTGCTGGGCGTTTCGTGCTCCACCAACCGACGGAGGTCCGCGAGCACTCCGGGGAGCTCCTGCTCCGCCCGCGCCACCAGCTTCGTCGTCACGAGTCACCTCTCAGGTCGTCACACAGTGTTGTCGCGCACGGGGCGCGTTGTGGGCAGTGCCGGTCAGCGCACCGGAGCGCCCGGGCCGAGCGGGATGCCGAGCCCCCACCAGGCCATGAACAGCAGCGTCCAGCTGACCAGCACCACGAAGGAGATCGGCAGCGTCATCGACATCAAGGTGCCGATCCCGGCGTCCTTGCGGTAGCGCTGCAGCATCCCCAGGGCCATCGCGAAGTACGGGCTCATCGGGCTGATCAGGTTGGTCGCCGAGTCCCCGATCCGGTAGACCGCCTGCGTCGTCTCGGGTGACACGTCGAGCAGCATCAGCATCGGCACCACGACCGGGCCGACCAGTGCCCACTGCGCCGAACCGCTGGTGATCACCAGGTTGATGCAGGTGACCAGGACGATCAGACCGAGGAACAGCACCAGCGGGTGCACGCCGGCCGACTGCAGCAGCGCCGCGCCGTGGATGGCCAGGACCTCCCCGATGTGGGTCCACTTGAAGAAGGCCAGGAACTGGCTGGCGGCGAAGAACAGCACCACCACCGGTGCCAGGTCGACGACGCCCTTGGCCATCGCAGCGGGGAGCTCCCGGGCGCGGGCGAGGCTGCCGGTGGTGCGACCGAACACCGCGCCGGTCAGCGCGAACACCACGCCGAGCAGGTACGCGATGCCGGTGATGACCGGCGAGTTGAGGATGCCGCCGTCCTCGCCGCGGAACGGCGAGCCGGCCGGGGCGAGCGCGACCACCAGCAGTGCCACCACGACGAGCAGCGCCAGGCCGGCGTTGCGCAGGCCGCGCCGCTCGGCCGGGCTGAGCTCCATCTCGCCGAGCTGTTCGTCCGGGCCGTCACCGTCGGCGACCATGCCCTCGGTGCGCTTGGTGAGCACGAACTCGGTGACCAGCGTGATCACCACCGCCAGGACGATCGCCGAGCAGATCGAGAAGAAGTAGTTGGCCAGCGGCGTCACCACGTAGCCCGGGTCGATGAAGTGCGCGGCCGAGGTGGTCAGCCCGGCCAGGATCGCGTCGGTCGGGGTGAGCAGCAGCGAGGCGTTGTAGCCGGCCGAGATCGACCCGAAGGCGACCACCAGGCCCAGGATCGGGCTGCGGCCGACCGCCTTGAACACCAGCGCGCCCAGCGGGATCAGCACCACGTAGGCGGCGTCGGAGGCGACGCTGCCGCTGATGCCGGTCAACGCGACGACGAACGTCAGGTACTTCGCCGGGACGCGGGTGACGCTGCCGCGCAGCATCGCGTTGAGCAGGCCGCTCTGCTCGGCCACCGAGACGCCCAGCATCACCACGATGATCAGCGCCAGCGGCGGGAACTGCGCGAAGTTGTCCACCGCGTCACCGATGATGGTGGCCACGCCGTCGGCGGTGAGCAGGCTCGTGACCTGGATCGTCTCGCCGTCCACGGGGGACACCGCGGAGACGCCGAGCGCGCTGAGCACCGCGCTGAGCGCCACCACCAGCACGGCCATGATCGTGAACAGCCAGAACGGGTGGGGCAGCTTGTTGCCGAAGCGTTCGACACCGCGCAAGAAGCCCAGCAGCAGCGACATCGACCGGGTGGGCGGCGCGTTCTCCGTGTTGGTCAACCGAGCTCCTCGAGATCAGATCGGCCGGCCTCGACCGATGGCGAGCATTCAAGACGCCCGTGACATGATTTGTCAACGATGAACGTTGCTGTGACGTTTCTACCCGGTATCCGTGCTCAGCGTGGGTGTAGTATCACTCGCCGTGGAGGGTGACTACGAGCTCGACGACCTGGACCTGGACCTGGTGTCCGCGTTGCAGGAGGCGCCGCGCGCACCGATCAACACGCTCGCCGAGGCGGTGGGCAGCTCGCCCAGCACGGTGGGCCGCCGGTTGCAGCGGCTGCACGCCGAGCGGCTGCTGCGGGTGATCGGGGCGCTGGACTGGGCGCTGATCTCCGAGCACCACCCGCGGCACGTCTGGATCACCACCGAGCCCGGGCGGTTGCAGGACGTCGCCCGCCGGCTGGCCGAGTTCCCCGAGGCCCAGTACGTCGCGATGACCACCGGCCGCGCGGACGTGTACTGCACCGTCCGCCCGTTGCGGCGCGACACGGTCAAGGACCTGCTCACGCACCGCATCCCCTCGGTGCCGGGGGTGGTGTCGACGCAGTCCGACCTGGTGCTCAAGCCCTTCGGTCGCGCGGAGGCCTGGCGCTTGGACCGGCTCGACGACGCCCAGCGCTCGCTCCTCGCGCCGCACCGCATCGAGCACCGGGATCCCGAAGCCCCGCAACCGCTTTCCGGCCAGGAGCGGGAGGCGGCCCGGCTGCTGCACGCCGATGCGCGGCTGACGTCGAGCGAGCTGTCCCGGGCGCTGGGCGTGAGCCAGTCCACCGCGCACCGGCTGATCACCGGGCTCCTGGAGCGGCAGGTCGTCCGCCCGCGGGTGGAGGTGGAGCCCGCGCTGCTGGGCTTCCACCTGGAGGTGACGTTGTCGCTGTCCACCGAGCCCGGCTCGACCGAGGCGGTCGGGCTCGCGCTCGGGCGGCACCCGTCCGCCCGCTACGTCTCGATGGTCGCCGGCAACGCGACCGTGATCCACCAGGGCGTGTTCCGCGGCGAGGAGCACCTCGCCGAGTTCCTGTCCGGCGACCTGGCGGCCCTGCCCGGCATCCGGTCGGTGGAGGTGTCGGTCGTCCTGGACGTGCTGCGCCGCTACTGGATCACCCGCACGGGAACCCGCCTGGGAGAGGCGAATCTCCCGCTGGGCGCGGGGTGAACCGTGGCGCCGGCCAGGCCGCGGTCGCTCCGGTGACGGCACGTCCCGGAGCGGGAACCGGTCCTCGTGCCGGGACGTCCGCGCGGAGACACCGAGGAGGCCCGTCCGACCGCCTCTGCCGAGCGGTCGCGGTCGCGTCCACTTCGGACGGGGTCGGCCCGGCCGCGGGTGGTGGCGTGGCATCGCGGGGAACGCGGTGCGTCGGGGTGGGAGTCGTGTGGTCCATGCCAGTGAGTGTGCGGCGGCAGCCCTGCTGCGCACCACGACCCATCGGCTCCCCGGGATCGGTCGACCGGACGGGCTTCGACGCCGTGCGCTCGGCCGAACGGTCGAGGTGATCGCGGTCACCTCGACCGGCGGTGACTTCCCCGGCCCCTAGACCCACTGCGCGCTGATCGTGCGGCAGGCCGGGCCGACGCCCGGCAGCTCCCCGCCGGCCTCGGCGAAGGCGGCCAGCGCGCCGACCAGCCCGCGGCGCGCGGCCGCCGGCATCCGCTTCACGATCCGCGCGATCTCCGACCGGCGCCGCGCCGTGACCTCCGCCACCACGTCGACGCCGTTCTGCGTCAGCGCCACCACGTTCTCCCGGCGCGAAGCCGGGTTCGGCCGCCGGTCGACCAGCTCGGTGCCGACGAGGCGGTCGATCATGCGGGTCACGGTGGACGGGTTGACCCCGAGCGTCTCGGCCAGCGCGGCCAGCTTGAGCGGGCCCGCGTGGAACAGCACCACCAGCAACCGGAACTGCGGCAGCGTCAACGAGTTCTCGACCGCGGCGAGGGAACGCGCCGACACGGCGACCAGCAGTCGCGACGCCGTCAGCACGGCGTCGGTGACCGCGTCCACGTCGTCGGGAGCCGGATCGCTGCAGGGCTTCGCTCGGGCCATGTGCCTGTTCTACCGCATCGAAATCCTCGTGAACGACACCCCGCGAACGCGTCCGGGTGTAGGTTCTGCGAGTGGCAGCGGGCGCCGGTGCCGGGGGGTTCCGCGCCGGTGGTGCGAAGTGGACTCGGTCCGAGGACCGACTCTTGCACTTGGCAACACTTGCTCAGGGCACGGTAGAGTTGCGGGCCGCCGCGTCGATCAACGATGCGGGACGGAGCCGTCGCTCCGCCCGGGAACCCGCGGCGGTCGACACGGAACGCCAAGCTCGACGGGGGTTTTGGACAGTGGGACGCGTTCGGGCCAGGATCACCGGGCTCTTGACTCGCTTGTACCTCGCGCGAGCACGCCGGAAGGGGCTGAGCTCCGTCCTCCCGGCGGCCGCGCTCATGCCGTTGCAGCGGACCGGGCTCGACCCGGTCCCGGCGCTCGGCGAGACCCGCGAGCGGGAGCCGGTCACCCGCCTCCCGCTGCCGGTGTCCCTCAACGTCTGGCTGGTCACCGGGTACGACGAGGCGAAGGCGGTGCTGGGCGACGCCAAGAGGTTCAGCAACGACTTCACCAACCTGGTCGGCCAGGCGGGCGTCACGGCGGAGGACAACCCCGGCGGTCTCGGGTTCACCGATCCCCCGGCGCACACCCGGTTGCGCAAGCTGCTCACGCCGGAGTTCACCATGCGGCGGCTGGCCCGGCTGACCCCGGAGATCGAGGCGATCGTGGAGCAGCAGCTCGACGCGATGGCCGCCGCCGACCAGCCGGTGGACCTGGTGACCGAGTTCGCGGTGCCGATCCCCTCGCTGGTGATCAGCGAGCTGCTCGGTGTGCCCTACGGCGACCGGGCGGAGTTCCAGAAGCTCAGCGTGACGCGGTTCGACGTCTTCGAGGGCGTGGGGTCGTCGCTGGGCGCGATGTCGCAGTCGCTGGAGTACCTGCACGGTGTCGTGCGCAAGCAGCGCGAGGAACCGGGCGACGGCCTGCTGGGCGCGCTGATCCGCGACCACGGTGACGAGGTCAGCGACCGGGAGCTGGCCGAGCTCGCCGACGGGGTGCTCACCGGCGGCTTCGAGACCACGGCCAGCATGCTCGCGCTGGGCGCGCTGGTGCTGCTGCAGGACCGCCCCCTGCTGGAGCGGGTCCGCGACGACGACGAGGTGGTGCCCGGCCTGGTCGAGGAGCTGCTGCGCTACCTCACCGTCGTGCAGGTGGCGTTCCCCCGCTTCGCCCGCGAGGACGTGGAGATCGGCGGCACCCGGATCGCGGAGGGCGACGTCGTGCTGTGCTCGCTGAGCGGCGCGGACCGGGACGCCGCGCTCGGGGAGGACGTGGAGCGCTTCGACCCCGACCGCGCACCGACCTCGCACTTGGCCTTCGGCCACGGGCTGCACCGCTGCATCGGGGCCGAGCTGGCCCGCATGGAGCTGCGCGCGGCCTACCCGGCCCTGGTGCGCCGGTTCCCGGACATCCGGCTGGCGGTGCCCGCCTCGGAACTGGAGTTCCGCAAGGCGTCGATCGTCTACGGCCTGGACTCTCTGCCCGTCTACGTCAAGTGACGCGTGCCTGAGCGACGCGGCGGTGCGGCGACACCCCCGCACTGCCGCGCCGCCGGACCTCGGTGCTGCTCGAGCGCTGGGCCGCGGTCGTGGCGCGGGAGGCGGCCGGCCCCGCCGCCACCGCGGGTCGTCGAGAGCGGACGCCCTCTCCGTCGTGGAGGCAGCAGGCGTCGGTCGGGTGCGTTCGCCAGGCCTTCCATCCGTGCAAGGCGACAGGGGAGCGCAGCGGGGAGGATGGGGTGGTGGTCAGCAGGATCATCCCCTACCTCACCGGCGACGCGTCCGCCGCGCGGAGCTTCTACGTCGACGTGCTCGGGTTCGAGGTCGCGATGGAAGACCCCGTGCTCTGCCTGCGTGCGCCGGACTCGCCCTCCGCCCAGATCATCGTCCTCCCGCCGGGCTCGGAGGACCCCGAGCCGCGGTTCGGGGTCGACGTCGGCGAACCGGAGGCCGTGGACGCGGCACACGCCGAGGCCGTGCGCCGCGGGCTGCGCGTCGTCCGTCCGCTGCGGGACGAGCCCTGGGGCGTCCGGCGCTTCTTCGTCGAAGACCCCACCGGCACGGTGATCAACGTGCTCGCCCACCTGCCCTGACCGCCCGAGCGCGTCGTCCGCGCCCTTCCGATGCGTCGGTGCATCCGATACGCTCGTGCATCCGATCCAGGCGGAGGTCGTCAGTGGTGGCTGCGCAGCGGCGGGTGACCAAGCGGCGCGGGCAGACGCGGCAGCGGTTGCTCGACGCCGCGCGGGTCGTCTTCGCCGCCGAGGGTTTCGGCCGGTCGACGATCGAGCAGGTCTGCGACCGGGCGGGGTACACGCGCGGCGCGTTCTACTCCAACTTCGCGTCGCTGGAGGAGCTGTTCCTCGCGATGTGGGAACAGCACTCGCGGCGGATGCTCGAACAGGTCGAAGCGGCCCTCGAGGCGGCTCGGACCGCCGGTGTCGACGACGTGCGGACCGCCGTCGAGCGGCTGCTCGAGGCCGTACCGCTGGACGACGACTGGTACCGGGTGACCGCCGAGTTCAGCGCGCACGCGCTGCGCAACCCCGCGCTGCGCCGGGTCGTGGTGGCCCGGGAAGAGGCCATCGCGGCGGCGATCGTCCCCGGGGTCGAGGCCCTGCTCAACCGGATCGGGCGGCGGGTGCCGGACCCGGTCGCGCTCGGGCAGGCGCTGGTCGCAGTGCACGACGGGACCGCCGTGCAGTGCCTGATGGAACCCGACGACCCCGTGGTCCGGCAGCGCCGGGTCGATCTGTTCGAGCGGGTCGTGCTGGCCTACAGCGAGGAAGGCAGGGATCAACCGTGAACACCGAACCTGACGTCATCGTGGTCGGCGCCGGCCTGGCGGGCCTGGTCGCGACCCACGAGCTGACCAAGGCCGGGCGTCGGGTGGTCGTCGTCGAGCAGGAGAACCGCGCCAACCTGGGCGGGCAGGCGTTCTGGTCGCTCGGCGGGTTGTTCCTGGTCGACAGCCCGGAGCAGCGGCGGTTGGGTGTGCGCGACTCCTACGAGCTGGCGCTGCAGGACTGGCTGGGGTCGGCCGGTTTCGACCGCGAGGACGAAGACCACTGGGGGCGGCAGTGGGCCCGCGCCTACGTGCGCTTCGCCGCCACCGAGAAGCGCCAGTACCTGCGCGACCTCGGGCTGCGGCTCACCCCGCTGGTCGGCTGGGCCGAGCGCGGGGGCGGGGTGGCCGGCGGGCACGGCAACTCGGTGCCGCGCTTCCACCTCACCTGGGGCACCGGGCCCGAGGTGGTCCGGGTCTTCGCCGAACCGGTGCTCGCGGCGGAGGAGCGGGGACTGGTCGAGTTCCGGTTCCGCCACCAGGTCGACGAGCTCGTCGTCGAGGACGGCGCGGTCGTGGGAGTGCGCGGCACCGTCCTGGAACCGTCCGACGCCGCCCGCGGCGTGGCGTCCTCGCGCGAGGCGGTGGGCGAGTTCGAGCTGCGCGCCAAGGCCGTCGTCGTCGCGTCCGGCGGGATCGGGCACAACCACGAGCTGATCCGGGCGAACTGGCCGGTGGACCGGCTCGGGCCGTGCCCGGAGACGATGATCTCGGGGGTGCCCGCGCACGTGGACGGGCGGATGATCGCCATCACCGAGTCCGCGGGCGGGCGCATCGTCAACCGGGACCGGATGTGGCACTACACCGAAGGCATCCACAACTGGGACCCGATCTGGCCCGACCACGCGATCCGGATCCTGGCGGGCCCGTCCTCGCTGTGGTTCGACGCCACCGGCAAGCGGCTGCCCGCGCCGTGCTTCCCCGGTTTCGACACCAACCGGACGATGAAGGAGATCCTGTCCACCGGGTACGACTACTCGTGGCTGGTGCTCACCCAGTCGATCCTGGCCAAGGAGTTCAGCCTCTCCGGTTCCGAGCAGAACCCGGAGATCACCGCCAAGGACCTCAAGCAGACCCTCGCCACCCGCCTCAGCAAGGACGCGCCGGGCCCGGTCGACGCGTTCAAGAACAAGGGGGTGGACTTCGTCGTCGCGGACGACCTCCGCGAGCTCGTGGCGGGCATGAACGAGATCGCCCGCGGTCCGAAGCTCGACCACGACGAGATCGAGCGGCAGATCGTGGCGCGGGACCGCGAGGTCGAGCACAAGCACACCAAGGACTTCCAGCTGATGGCGGTGGCCAACGCGCGCCGCTACCTGGCCGACAAGGTGTCGCGGGTGGCCAAGCCGCACCGCATCCTCGACCCGGCGCACGGGCCGCTCATCGCGGTGCGGCTCAACGTGCTGACCCGCAAGACCCTGGGTGGGGTGCAGACCAACCTCGACTCGCAGGTGATCGGCTCGGACGGGACCCCGCTGCCCGGCCTGTACGCGGCGGGGGAGGTCGCCGGGTTCGGTGGCGGTGGCGTGCACGGCTACAACGCCCTGGAGGGCACCTTCCTCGGCGGCTGCATCTTCTCCGGCCGCGCAGCCGGCCGAGCCCTCGCCCGGAACCTGTAGCGGCGCTCCCCGCCAGGGGCGTCGCGAGGTGGAGGGCACCTCTCGCCAACCCGGGTTCGGTGAGAGGTGCCCGTCACCTTTCCACTGCGAAGTGAGGAGACAGGATCTCCGGGGCTTGGGGCGGCGTCGGAGAAGAATGCGCGCTCGTCGCAGATGATCTTCTTCCTGTGGACCGATGGTGGTCCGATGCCGCCTGAACGGGTGCTAAATCGTCTCTGAATTGATTAATCTCCGTGGTTTTCCCCATTCGAATCGCCTGTGTCGCTAACTTTGCCTCGGTCGGTGCGTTCTTAGGACCGAACTCTGGGGGCTGGGGATGGCGGACTCGCGAATGTCGGGCAGCATCTTCGACGGTGTCGCGGAGGCCATGGGCTTCGTCCGAGCCGGAGCGGCACTGGAGGAGATCAAGCAGGACAACGCCAAGCTCGGGCAGCAGATCTCGTCCGGCAAGCTGAGGATGAACCCTGGTGCTGCCAACAAGGCCGCGCAGGTCTACGAGAAGAAGGCCGACCAGGTGGAACGCCTCAGCCTGCGGGCGAGCCGGATGGGGCGTGTGCAAGGACTCGGCGAGTACGGCTCTTCGCAGGAGCTGGCCGGCAAGTTCACCCTGAAGGCGGCCAACGGGACCAACGGTGCTGCTGATCTGCTCAAGATGCTGAGCGACGAACTGCGGCGAAAAGCAGATCTGTTCCGCGAAGCAGCGAAGGACTATGTTGCGACCGACGAACAGATCGGCGAAGACATGCAGAAAGGTAGCCAAGCGTGAAGTCCTTGTCTCGAGCTCTTGTCACTGTGTGCGCCGGTGGAGCTCTGCTCGCCGCAGCCGGTTGCGGCGGTTCGGCGGGGCAGACACCCGACCCTGAACTGAAGGGGCAGGGGCTCGCGCAGCTCGACCCGTGCGGGATCCTCACCGAGGACGAGCTCGGTGCCTTCGGGCTGGAGGGCCCGGGGTCTCCGGAGAAGGGGATCTCCTCCGAGCCCGGTTGCTACTACAACGGCGAGCGCACGGCCGTCATCGTCTACAAGAACCAGGAGAAGACGGTCGAGGCCTACGGGCAGCAGGACAACTGGGCCAAGTTCGACGAGCTCACGGTGGACGGGCGCGCGGCGGCGAGCGCGATCGACAAGAGCGCCACGCAGGCACGGATCTGCTCGACCCTGTTCAACGCCGGCGGTGGTTCGATCATCGTCGATGTCAGCGAATCGCGGGACCAAGGGCTCGACGAGTGCGCGGAATCTCAGAAGATCGCTGAGGCCATAGCGCCTCGCATGCCGAGATAGCTGGGGGCACGATGGGGTTCGGGTTCTCGGACTTCGCCAACGGACTGAAGAACACCGTCAGCAGCGCCACGGACGCTGTTGTCGACGGCGCCAAGAAGGTCACCAACACCGTCGTGGAAGGCGCCAAGGACGTCACCAACACCGTCGTCGAGGGCGTCGGTCAGGCCTACGACCTGGGTGCGGACCTGTTCGGCTACGACTCCCGGGCGGAGAACGCCCGCCAGGAGGCGGCGAAGCGGATCCAGGAGGAGAACGCGCGACTCCGCGAAGAGCTCGAGCGGGAGAACCGCGCGCTGATCGCCGGGATGGACTTCGACCCTCCTTCGATCACCCAGCGGGAGAACTGGCAGGCCTACGGGCACCAGGAGATCTACGACATCAACCAGCGTTCGCTGAGCCAGCGCGAGGCAGTTGAAACGGCCAGGACCTGGCAGGAGATCGCCGAAGAACTGCGCGAGTTGGGCCCGGAACTGGAACAGGACGCCGGGTCCGCCATCCGGGGCGGCTGGGAAGGTGATGCGGCTGAGGAGGCCAACAAGACCGCCGAGCCGTTGGTGCGCTGGATGGCGGACAGCGCGGACGCGTTCCAGGCCACCGGGAACAAGGTCGAGGAAGCCGGGGCCGCTGCTGAGCAGGCCAAGCTCATGGTGCCGGAGCCCGAGGGACACCACGTCGGGCGGACCGTGGCCTTGGGCATCGCCAACCCCGCCATCGGCGGCGTCGACGCGCTGGCGCAGATGAGGGAGCGGCAGGAAGCCGAGCGGGCCGCGCAGGAAACCATGGGACGGGTGCTGACGCCCACGTACACCAACGTGGACAGCTCCGTCCCGGCGTTCCGGGACCTCGCGGGCAAGCCGGTCACCCCGCCGCCGCCCCCACCGCCACCTCCTCCGCCGCCGGTCGAGCCGCCGCAGGTGCGGCAGCCGAGCAGCGTCTCGCCGTCGAGCGTGTCCCCGGGCGGTTCCGAGGGCAGCGTGGTCGGTGGTGGTGGTCCCAGCCCGCGGCCCACCAGTCCCGCCGAGACGGGATCCGCTTGGGCACCGGGCGGCCAGGGCGGCGGCCCGACCGGGGGCGCGCCGAGCGTGCCGAACCTGCCGGGACGCGGCGGGACCGGTGACCCGGGTGGCGTCGGGATCGTGCCGGGGCCCGGCATGGGCGCCACCAGGCCGGGCGGTGCCGGAGGCGCCGGTGGCGCAGGAGGACTCGGCAAGGCCGGTGGTGCCGGCGGCATGGGCGCCGGTCGGCTCGGGGCAGGCGGTGGTGCCGGTGCGCTCGGGGCCGGTGGTCGCCCCGGTACCGGCGGGCTCGGTGCGGGTGGCGCGACCGGGGCCGGCGGGGCCGGTGGTGGCGTGGCCGGGGCGGCCGGTGCGGGTGCCGCGCGGGGTGGCATGGGCGCCGGAGCCGCGGGTGCGGGGCAGCGCGGGAAGGGCGGCGGCGAGGACCAGGAGCACGACCGTCCGAGCTGGCTCGAGGAGCAGGACGACGTCTGGCTCGAGGACATGCCCAAGACCGCGCCGCCGGTCTTCGGCGAGTGACGGTCCGCCGTCGACGGCGGACCTCGGTTGACCCGTCTCATCCTGGGGGAGGATTTCGTGGCCCTCGTCGCCCGCTGGCAGCTGCACCCGCTGCACCTGTACCTGGTGCGGCGGTACCTCGACCTCGACGACCTGGTGCTGCCGCTGGAGGGCCAGGCCTACGGGCGAACCCTCCAGCAGCTCGGTGAGGTCGCCCAGCGCGAGGCACCCACCATGGAGGAGCTGGGCATCCTCGTCGACGACGAGGTGGATCCGGGGCTGGTGCAGGCGCTCCGGGTGCTCACCAAGCCGTTCTTGTGGGTGGATTCGCTGTGGTTCCCGGACTTCGGCAGCGACCACGCCTGGCGCGCGGTCGCCGCGATCACCGAGGGCCAGCGCGTCGTGCTCGGCGTGCAGCGCCCGGGCGAGACCGAGCGGTACGGCGGTCCGCTCACCGTCGAGGTGCACGACCAGGTGCCGCTGTCCCAGGTCCTGCTGCCGACGTTCCCGCCGGCCCCGCCCGGCAACCGCGGCGCGGTGCGCGTGCCGGTGAGCTCCTTCCGCACGCAGGAGCAGGCCGACGACCCGCCGGACAGCATGATGCAGCAGGTCACGCAGTCACGCGGCAGCAGCGGTGACCGGCTGGTGCAGGCCTACGAGGAGATCGGGCGGGCCGAGCACGTGCGCGGCGGGCAGCTGGCGGCGAACCTGCGCGACCGGCACGGCCGCGTCCGGCGGTCCGAGGTGGTGCGCTGGTTCGACAACGCCGAGCCCGACGGCCGGTACCTCGACCACCGCGAACGGGGCTCGACCGGCGAGCCGCTCTGCGTGCTCGCTCCGGCCGACGCGCGCGCGATCGCCACCAAGGTCGACCAGCTGGTCGCCTCCGTCCGCGGCGGCTGAGAGCCCCGCAACCGGTGCACTCCGCCGGGTGTGCGGTCGCTCACAGCGCACTGTGGATCCTGCCGGACCGGCCGCGCCGGGTACCATCCGGCCGCTGGAAGAACACGGTTCGGCGGGGGGCCAGGTGGCGCAGCGACATCGTGCGGAACGCGCGGCCGAGCACGGGCAGCGGTTCGAGCAGCTGCTCGACGAGCACTCCCAGGTCCTCCACCTGCTCGACGACACGGCCGCGCTGCGCGGCCTGGCGCGGCGGATCCGCGAGGAGACCGGTGCGCACATCGGCCTGGCCGGTCCGGTCGAGCCCGGCGAGGTCCTGGTGCTGCGCCAGTGGGACGGCACCTGGGCGACCGGGCTGCACGACCTGCACGTGGCCATGGGGCTGGGCTTGGGCGGGCTGGCCGTCGCCGAGCGCCGGCCGGTGTGGGTGGCCGACTACTGCTCCTCGGAGCTGATCACCCACGACTTCGACGTCCCGATCTCAGCGGACGGGATCAAGACGATGCTCGCGGTGCCGATGGTCCGCGGCGGCCGGGTGCGGGGCGTGGTCTACGCGGCGATGCGCGAGGTCTCGCACTTCGGCGGCAGGCAGCTCGACGCCGCGGTCAACCTCGCCCACAGCGGCGGTCTGGCGCTGGAGACCGCGTCGGCGGCGCGGCGCCAGCGGGAGCGGGCCGCCGCCGCGGAGCGCCGCCGGATCGCTGCCGAGCTGCACGACTCGGTCGGTGCGCGCCTGTTCCGCATCGGCGCGGAGCTGCGCGACCTGCGCACGCACAGCCGGTCCGAGGGCGCCGAGCTGCTCAACCGCCTGGCCTCGCTGGAGGAGCAGCTGGCGGAGGCGGCGTCGGTGTTCCGCGACTCGGTGCACGCCCTCGACCACGACGAGCCGTCCGGCGGCCTGGCCGCGGCCCTGTCGCGGGCGTGCGCGTCGTTCGAGCGACGGACCGGGACCTCCGCGCAGGCGGTCGAGGTCGGGGAGGTCCCGGACTGCGGCGCTGCCCGGACGCGAGTGCTCCTCGCAGCGGTCCGCGAGGCGCTGCTCAACGTGGAGAAGCACGCCGACGCGCGCTCGGTGCTGGTCAGCACGATCGCCGTGGACGGTGGTGTGGCGATCTCGGTGGCCGACGACGGACACGGCTGGTCCGAGTCGGAGGGCAAGGGCATCGGCCTGCGCACCACCGCGGACCGGCTGGCCGAGGTCGGCGGCACCCTGTCGGTGGTGTCCAACGAGGACGGTGGCGTGACGGTGCGGATCTGGATGCCGCTGCCGTGAGCGAGATCCGCGTCGTGGTCGTCGACGACCACCCGGTCGTCCTCGACGGCGTGCGCCTGCTGCTCCGCGACGACCCGGCGATCCGGGTGGTCGGCGGCGCCACGGACGCGGAGTCGGCGGTGCGCCTGGTCGCCCGGACCAGTCCGCAGGTGGTCCTGCTCGACCTCCGCTTCCCGGACGCGGTGGCCAGCGAACTGGTCGAACCGCTGCGTCGGGCCGCTCCCGGCGCCCGCATCGTGGTCTTCACCGCCTACCGCGACCACGCGGCGCTGCGCGCCACCCTGGACGCCGGGGTCGACGGCTGCATCCTCAAGGACGCGGGTGCCACGGACCTGGTCTCGGCGGTGCGCCAGGCGGCGAACGGGATCGCGATCTTCGACCCGCGGGTGGACGACCGGGCGGCGCCGAGGATGCGCTCCCGCCTCCACGAGACCGGCCTGACCCAGCGCGAGTACGACGTGGTGCGCCACGCGGCGGCGGGGCGCACGAACCCGGAGATCGCCGAGCAGCTCGGCCTGACCCGCCACACGGTCACCGGCTACCTCCGCAACGCGATGCGAAAGCTCAACGCGCGCAACAGGATCGAGCTCATCACCAAGGCCGCCAAGTCCGGACTGCTCTGAGCCGGCCCGGGGCCGGAGCCGTCGGCCCGCGGCACCCTCATCTGAGGGGGACAGCTGTGCGAGCTACATCTCAACGGCCCGCTCGCGCTCCCGCGCGGCGAGGAGTTCTCGCAGGTCAGGGGGCTGCGCGGTGTGCTGCGCGGTGCTCGCGCGGTGATCGCGGTGGAGAGGCTTGGGGCATGAACAAGACATCGAACCTGGTGCTCATCATCGTCGTCGGCGTGATCGCGGTCGGTCTGCTCCTCCTCGCCGTGGCCACGCAGTGAACGCGCACCGCGGGGCCTGCGCAACGGCGCCCGGGCTCCGTCGCGGTCGCCCGCCCGCAGCGGCCGAGCGCGCGGCGCAGCGGGGCGAGCGGCGGGCTCGCCCGAGCGGTGGCCCGATCCTTGCGGATGCTGTCCTCCAGGCCACTGGTCGGTGACCGGCCACTCCCGCACGATGGCTGGTGAACCCGGTGGACGTGGTGAGGAGGCCGTCATGTGGGCGTGGCTGCTGGTGGAGACCGTGATCGCGTGGGCGCTGGCGGCGAGCGCAGTCGGCTGGATCAGGAGGGGCCGGCGGGGCGGGTGCACCGGGTCGTGAGTGCGCGAGCCGCCCCCAGCCGGTTCGCGCACTCACGACCACGACGCGAGAGCGGCCCGGCGCGAACACTGCGCCGGGCCGCTCCACTTCGTCCGTGCGAGCGTCCACGTGGGACACAAGTCGTCCACGGTGGACGAGAACCCCGGGTCAGGCGGTCACGGTGTCCGGCTCGCCGCGCCGCTTCAGCCCCAGTTCCGCGGTCGGCACCCGGTAGGTCTCCCGGCCGGTGGCCACCGCGAGCGCGTTGAGCACGCACAGGCCCGCGGTGAACAGCGCGACGTTCACCCAGCCGTCCCGGCCGCCACCGATGGCCTCGGCGATGCTCGGGGAGAAACCGGCGATCGCGAACCCGATCTGGGTGCCGATCGCCATGCCGGACAGCCGGACGCGGGCCGGGAACATCTCGCCGTAGAAGGCGGGCCAGATCCCGTTCGTCGCGCTGTAGACGACGCCGAACACCAGGATCCCGGTCAGGAAGATGAGCGGGTAGTGGCCGATCGACAGCGACCAGAGGTACGCGGCGGTCAGCACCGCGCAGCCCAGCGACCCGCCGATGAACACCGGCTTGCGGCCGATCCGGTCGGCCAGGCGGGCCCACAGCGGGATCGCGACCAGGGCGACGAGGTTGGCCAGCACCCCGACCCACAGGATCGGCGTCCGCTCCAGGCCGACGGTGTTCACCGCGTAGCTCAGCGCGTAGACGGTGAAGATGGTGCTCACCGCCGCGATCACCGAGGCCACGACGACGCGCAGCACGTCGGCCCAGTGGTCGCGGAACAGCGGCGCGATCGGCGTCTTCGCGCGCGTGGTCCCACCCGCGGCGACCTCCCGCTCGAACACCGGGGTCTCGTCGAGGTTGCGGCGGATCACCAGGCCGACGACCACCACGACCGCGCTGAGCCAGAACGGCACCCGCCAGCCCCAGGACATCAGGTGCTCCTCGGGCAGCGCGGCGACCGGCAGGAAGACCGCGGTCGCCAGGATCTGCCCGGCCTGGGTGCCGCTGAGCGTGAAGCTGGTGTAGTAGGCGCGCTGGTCCGGTGGCGCGTGCTCCAGCGACATCGAGTTGGCGCCGGCCTGCTCGCCCGCCGCGGAGAAGCCCTGCAGCAGCCGCAGCGCGACCAGCAGCGCCGGTGCGGCGACCCCGATCTGCTGGTAGGTCGGCAGGCAGCCGACCAGCACGGTCGCCACGCCCATCAGCAGCACCGTGGCGACCAGGACGCGCTTGCGGCCGAAGACGTCGCCGATGTGGCCCAGCACGAACGCGCCGATCGGCCGGGCGAGGTAGCCGACGCCGAAGGTGGCCAGCGCGAGCAGGGTGCCGAGGGCGGGGGAGGACTCGGGGAAGAAGATCTTGTTGAACACCAGCGCGGCGGCGGTGCCGTAGATGAAGAAGTCGTAGTACTCCAGGGCGCTGCCGATCCACGCGGCGAGGGCGGCCTTGCGTGGTGCGCCGCGCTGGGCGGAGGGGTGGGGGCTCACGTCGAGGCTCCAAGTGTCCGTGCACCGCCGCTGCGACCGGCGATGTATGAACCATCTAGTTAGTCCCAAAGGCTGCGGTGTGCCGGTGCGCCTGTCAAGACCTGCGGCGGACCCGATCCCCACGTGTGGTCAGCGAGCGGTGAGGAAGTTGATCACCAGGTCGCCGAGCATCCGGCGGTAGTGCTCGCGGCGCGCCGGGTCGAGCATGTCGCGCTGGAAGATCGCCTGGAACGTGTAGCGGTTGGCGGTGCGGAAGACGCAGAACGAGCTGATCACCATGTGCACGTCCAGCGCGTCGACGTCCTCGCGGAACAGGCCCGCGGCCCGGCCGCGCTCCAGGATGCGGTCCAGCACGCCCAGCGCCGGGTCGGCCAGCCGGGGGAGCAGGTCCGACTTGGCCAGGTGCTCGGCGCGGTGGATGTTCTCGATGCTGACCAGGCGCAGGAAGTTCGGGTGCGACTCGTGGTGGTCGAAGGTCAGCTCGGCCAGCCGGCGGATCGCCTCGACCGGGTCCAGCCCCTCGACGTCGACCTCGCGCTCCATGTCGCGGATCACCGAGTAGGCGTTCTCCAGGGCGGCGAGGTAGAGCTGCTCCTTGCCGCCGAAGTAGTAGTAGATCATCCGCTTCGTGGTGCTGGTGCGCGCGGCGATCTCGTCGACCCGGGCGCCCGCGTAGCCCTTGTCGGCGAACTCCAGGGTGGCGACCTCGAGGATCTCCGCGCGCGTGCGCTCGGCGTCGCGCTGCCGGGCCTCGGAGGGGTCGGACGTCGGTGCTGCCACGGCGCTCCTCGTGCGGATCGGCGTTTGCGCTCACTGTAGTCGAGCGCCCTTCCGCGATCGCCGCTTCCGCCCTACTATGAACTAGCTGGTTCGTTCATTGACGTGAGGCGGGATGGTGCACACCCAGGACAGCTACCTCATCGGGCTCGTCGGATCGGGCATCGGGCCGTCGTTGAGCCCGCCCCTGCACGAGCGGGAGGCCGACGAGCTCGGCCTGCGCTACCTCTACCGCAGGTGGGACCTGGACGTGCTGGGCAAGCCCGCTGACGCCATCGGCGAACTGCTGGCCGCGGCCCGCACTGCCGGCTACGACGGCCTCAACATCACGCACCCGTGCAAGCAACTGGTCGTCGAGCACCTCGACGAGCTCTCCCCGGACGCGGTCGCGCTCGGCGCGGTCAACACGGTCGTGCTCACCGGGGGCCGCGCGGTCGGGCACAACACGGACTGGTCCGGGTTCGCCCGCAGCTTCAGCCGCGGCCTGCCGGACGCCCCGGTGGACCGCGTGGTGCTGCTCGGGGCGGGCGGGGCCGGGTCGGCCGTGGCGCACGCGCTGCTGACCCTGGGCACCGGCGTGCTCCGGGTGCTCGACGCGGTGCCGGAGCGCGCGGAGCGGTTGGCGGCGTCGCTGCGGGAGCGCTTCGGCGCCGACCGGGTCGAGGCCGCGCCGCTGGACACCGTGCCCGACGCGCTGGCCTGGGCGGACGGGTTCGTGCACGCCACCCCGGTCGGGATGGCCGCGCACCCCGGGACGCCGGTGCCCGCCGAGCTGCTGCGCCCCGAGCTGTGGGTGGCCGACGTGGTCTACCGGCCGCTGGAGACCGAGCTGGTCCGCACCGCCCGCGCCCGCGGCTGCCGGGTGCTCGACGGCGGCGGGATGGCCGTGTTCCAGGCCGTCGACTCGTTCCGCCTGTTCACCGGCGTCGAGCCGGACGCCGACCGCATGCTGCGCCACTTCGCCGACCTCGCCGGAGGTGTGCATGTCCACAGTTGAGCCTCGCCGGGTGATCGCCACCGTGTGCCTGTCCGGCACCCTCGAGGACAAGCTGGCCGCCGCCGCTGCCGCGGGGTTCGACGGCGTTGAGCTGTTCGAGAACGACCTGATCGCCTCCGCCGCCTCGCCCGCCGAGATCCGGCAGCGGTGTGCCGACCTGGGGCTGACCATCGACCTCTACCAGCCGTTCCGCGACTTCGAGGCGGTCCCTCCGGACGTGCTGCGGGCGAACCTGCGCCGCGCGGAGCGGAAGTTCGACGTGATGGAGCAGCTGGGCGTCGACCTGGTGCTGGTGTGCTCGACGGTCTCCCCGGACGCGGT
The DNA here is from genome assembly GCF_013410345.1 of Saccharopolyspora hordei. Taxonomy (NCBI): domain Bacteria; kingdom Bacillati; phylum Actinomycetota; class Actinomycetes; order Pseudonocardiales; family Pseudonocardiaceae; genus Saccharopolyspora; species Saccharopolyspora hordei. Next base: position 4,266,538 of record NZ_JACCFJ010000001.1, on the reverse strand, counting down.
CGACGACGACGAGCTCGCCGCCGACCAGCTGCGCGCGCTGGCCGACCGCGCCGCGGCCCGCGGCATGCGGGTGGCCTACGAGGCGCTGGCGTGGGGTCGGTTCGTCAACACCTACGAGCACTCCTGGCGCATCGTGCGCCGCGCGGACCACCCGGCGCTGGGCCTGTGCCTGGACAGCTTCCACGTGCTGTCGCGGGGCGGCGACCCGGCCCTGATCCGCACGATCCCCGGCGAGAAGCTGTTCTTCCTGCAGCTGGCCGACGCGCCGCAGCTGGACATGGACGTGCTGCAGTGGAGCCGCCACCACCGGCTGTTCCCCGGGCAGGGCTCGTTCGACCTGCCCACCTTCGTCGGCAACGTGCTCTCCACCGGCTACGCGGGTCCGCTGTCGCTGGAGGTGTTCAACGACGTCTTCCGCCAAGCCGACCCGCACCCCGCCGCGGTCGACGCGATGCGCTCGCTGCGGCTGCTGGAGGAGCAGCTGGGGTTCCCGGTGGCCGACCCGGCGCCGCAGCTCGCGGGGCACGCGTTCGCCGAGCTCACCGTGGACGAGGTCGCCGGCGCGCGGGTGGCGGACGCGCTGACCGCGCTGGGCTTCGCGCGCACCGGGGAGCACCGCAGCAAACCGGTGCAGCTGTGGGAACAGGCCGGCACCCGCGTGCTGCTCCACACGGCATCGTCCACACCGGACTCCGCGGCGATCGGCGCGCTGGCGGTGCAGAGCGAGGAACCGCGCCGCTCCGCACGGCGCGCGGACGCGATGGGCGCCCCGGTTCTCCCACGCACCCGCGGGCCGGAGGAAGCCGACCTGGCGTCGGTGGAGGCACCGGACGGCACGGAGGTGTTCTTCTGCGACGCCGGCAGCTGGCTGTCGGACTTCCACGCGGTGGACGCGGGGGACGCGCCGGGCCCGCTCGGCATCACCGGCATCGACCACGTGGCGCTGACCCAGCCGTTCGACCACTTCGACGAGGCAGCGCTGTTCTACCGCTCGGTCCTCGGGCTGGAGCCGGAGCCGGTCACCGAGTACGCGGCGCCGTTCGGGATGGTGCGCAGCCGGGCGGTGTGCAACCCGTCGGGCACGGTGCGGATGGCGCTGACCGGCACCCTGGTCCGCCGGGGTGAGTGGGCGCCCGCGGTCCGCGACCCGCAGCACATCGCCTTCGCCTGCGAGGACGTGCTGGCTGCGGCGCGCGCGCTGCGCGAGCGCGGTGCGCCGGTGCTGACCGTCCCGGACAACTACTACGACGACCTCGACGCGCGGCTGGGCCTCGACCCGGAGCTCCTGGCGGAGCTGCGCGCCGGCTCGGTGCTCTACGACCGCGACGAGCACGGCGAGTACCTGCACCTGTGCACCGAGGTGTTCGGGTCCCGCATCTTCTTCGAGCTCGTCCAGCGCATCGGCGGGTACTCCGGCTACGGCGTGCCCAACGCGCCGGTCCGGATGGCCGCCCACCGACGGCGGCGCCTGGCGAACGGCTGACCGCGCCCTCCCGCTCGGAGCACCGCGCCGTCGGCCGTCCAGCCGATGACCACGGCTGTTCGCTCGCGCAGACTGGAGCGGACCTGCGGGAGGAGTTCGTGGTCGTGTTCAGCCGTCGTACGTTCCTGTCCACGTCAGCGCTGCTGCTGGCCGCCGGTCGCCCCGCGGCGGCCGCACCGGGGCGCTGCGGGGAGCGCCCCTGGTGCGACCCGGGACTGCCGCCGGACGAGCGCGCCGCGCTGCTGCTGCGCGAGATGACGCTGCAGGAGAAGGTCTCCTTGCTGGGCGGGGACGAACTCCTCGGCGCGATCGGTGGTCCGGACGGCCACACCGGGACCGGGCACGGCATCGAGCGGCTCGGTGTGCCGCCGGTCCACTACGGCGACGGCCCGATCGGTGCGCGGCAGGGCGAGGGCACCGCCATGCCCGCGACCATCGCGCTGGCCGCCGGGTTCGACCGGGAGCTGGCGTTCCGGTACGGGGCCGCGGTCGCCAACGAGATCAAGTGCAAGGGCAACGACGTGGTCTTCGGGCCGACGGTGGACATCGCCCGGGTCCCGCTGGCCGGCCGCACCTTCGAGGGCTTCGGCGAGGACCCGTACCTGACGACCAGGCTGTCGGTGCCGTGGATCCACGGGGCGCACGAGGAAGGGCTCATCGTCTGCGTCAAGCACTTCGCCGCCTACAACCAGGAAGGCGTGCTCGCGGTCACCGGTTCGCGGATGACCTACGACGCGGTCGTCGACCAGCGGACCCTGCGGGAGGTCTACCTGCCGCCGTTCGAGGCCGCGGTGCGCGAGGCCGGGGTCGGCGCGGTGATGGGTGCCTACAACAAGGTCAACGGACAGCACGCGTGCGAGAACCAGTGGCTGCTCAACGATGTGCTCAAGGGGGAGTGGGGCTTCCGCGGCTACACCATCGCCGACTACGGCGCGACCAGGCGCACGGGGGCCTCGCTGTCCAACGGCCTGGACTTCGAGCCCTGGCCCGCGCTGGTGTACTCGCCGGCGGCGATCTCGGCGGCGCTGGCGGCGGGTTCGGCCAGCACGGCCGACGTCGACGACCACGCGCACCGCATCCTGCGGACCATGTTCGCCCACGGGGTGTTCGACCGCCCGCCGTTCCCGGCGGACGACTCGCTGATCGACCGGGACGCGCACTTCGCGCTGGCCGCGCGGGTGGCCGAGAGCGGGACGACGCTGCTGGTCAACGACGGGCTGCTGCCGCTGGACGCCGAGGCGCTGCGAGGCGGGCGGATCGCGGTCGTCGGGGACGCGGCGGACCGGTTCGTGCAGGGCGGTGGTTCGTCGTCGGTCACGCCGTTCGAGGTCGTCACGCCGCGCCAGGGCATCGAGCAGCGGGTGGGCCCGGACGTCACGGTGGACCACCACCCGGGCGGTGACCCGCGTGCGGCGGCGGAGTTCGCGCGCGACGCCGACGTGGCGATCGTGTTCGCCGCCGACCTGCAGTCGGAGTTCCTGGACAAGCCCGGCCTGGACGTCGACGCGGGCCTGGCGTCGTTCCCGCCGCTGGACGTGGGCAACCCGCTGGTCGACCAGGACGCGGTGGTCGAGGCGGTGGTGGCGGCCAACCCGAACACGGTCGTGGTGCTGGAGACCGGCGGACCGGTGCTCACCCCGTGGCGGGACCGCGTCCGCGCCCTGCTGGAAGCGTGGTACCCGGGCGCGAACGCGGGCACCGCGCTGGCGCGCGTGCTGTTCGGCGACGTCGATCCCGGCGGCCGGCTCCCGGTCACGTTCCCGGCCCGCGAGGACGACCTGCCGACCGCGGGCGACCCGGAGCGCTACCCGGGTGTGGCCGAGCGGGTGCACTACTCCGAGGGCGTGTTCGTCGGGTACCGGCACTACGACGAAGCCGGCATCGAGCCCGCCTTCCCGTTCGGGCACGGCCTGTCCTACACCACGTTCGCCTACCGGGACCTGCGCGTGCACGGCCGGACCGTGCGCGCCTCGATCACCAACACCGGCAGCCGCCCGGGCTTCGCGGTGCCGCAGCTCTACCTCGGTGTGCCGTCGCCGAGCGCGCAGGTCCGCCAACCCCCGAAGCAGCTCAGGGGCTTCCGCAAGGTCTCCCTGGAGCCGGGGGAGACGGCGGAGGTGCTCTTCGAGCTCACCGAGCGGGACCTGTCCTACTGGGACGAGACGACGCACTCCTGGCGCGTGGCGCCGGGGACGGTGGCGGTGGCCGTCGGTGAGTCCTCCCGCGACATCCGCCTCACCGCGGAGCTGCAGGTCTAGGCCGTCGTCAGGCGCCAGCCGGGAGTCCACAGGCGGCTGCCCTCGCGCCGGTGCAGGCGGCGGAGGAAGGACAGCACACCGGAGGTCCCGGTCGCCCACGGGGCGCTGGAGGTCTCCAGCGAGTTGTCCGGGAACACCGGTGCCGCGTGGTCGCCGCCGCTGCGCACGAGCACGTGCACCGCGATCTCCTCGGCGCCGCGCCAGAACTCCTCGTCCCCGGTGGCGATCGCCAGGTCGACGAGCGCCTCGCCGATCCCGGCCAGGCCGCAGCACTGCGAGACCACCCACGCCTGCGGGGCCAGCCCGAGGCACGCGCGTGCGCCGTCCTTCGCCAGCGCCAGGTAGCGGTCGTCGTCCCAGTGCAGGGCGGCCGCGAGCAGCGCCGAGGAGATGCCGGACATCCCCTGGCACCAGGACGCCGCCATCGCCCGCGCCGGGCGGCGCCGCATGGTCCCGACCAGCTCCGTCGCCTGCTCGGCCAGCGCCGCGAACCGCTTCGCGGCGGCCTCCTCGGCCGCCGGGTCGCCGGTGCGCTGGTGGTAGCACAGCAGGAAGTGCGCGATCCCCGCCTCGCCGTGGGCGAAACCGGCCTCCAGCGCCACCCCGGTCTGCGGGTCCGCGGGCACCGAGTCCTCGGACTCCCGGACCTGGCCGGTGAGCAGCCGCCGGGCGCACTCGTCGGCCACCGCGAGGTGCCCGCGGTCCGGTTCCAGGTCGTGCAGGACCAGGTGGCCCGCACCGATGCCGGCCACGCCGTGGATGTGGTCGGCGCGCTCGTCCTCGCCGAGGGTGATCGGCGCGGTCCGCGGCAGGTCCGCGGCGAGCTGGCGGGCCGCGGCGAGGAAGACCTCGGTGCCGGTCCGACCGAAGTGCAGCGCGGCGGGCAGCCGCGCCGGCGGGATCGCCGCGATCGTCCAGCGGGCCAGCTCGATCCCGGCCTCGACGCCGTCGGCGTGGTGCAGCAGCTCCAGGCCGAGACCGGCCGAACCGCTGTAGACGTTGGTCTTGGGCGGCTCCGCTCCCCGCTGCTCGTCGGCCGCCATCGCGCGCGCTGCGGCCACGCAGGTCTCGACGGTGTGCGCCAGCACCGACTCGAGCAGCTCGGGGGTGAGCCGCGGCGCCGTCGGCCGGTGGCCGCGGCGGGTGGTGCGGCCGGCGCGCAGGTCCGCGAACGCCGCGGTGCGCTCGGCCGGGTCCAGGCTGAGCAGCCCGGGGATCAGCGCGCGCACGCCGGTCGGGTCCGGGTGCAGCAGTTCCAGGCAGAGCAGGGTGCGCTCCAGGTTGCGCACCGGGTCGGGGTCGACGCCGATCGGGTTGATCCCGGTGGCGGCGAAGAACAGCGTCGCGCCCAGCGAGAAGTAGTCGTCGGCGGGCTCGGCCTGCCGGTCGGTGTGCTGGTCGGGGACGCTGTAGCCGCGCGTCCACCCGTGCAGCTGGAACCCGTCGAAGTAGCTGTTGCCGAAGTCGATGAGCGTGCAGCGGCCCTCGTCGTCGAGCACCACGTTCTTCGGCGAGAGGTCGCGCACCACCACGCCGCGCTCGTGCACCGCGGCGAGCACGTCGGCCAGCCGCCTGGCCAGCACGCCCAGGTCCTGCTCGGGGCCCTCGGCGTCGTCGAAGAACCGGGTCCGTTCGCCGACGTAGCGGTTGAGGTCGAGGGTGCCGACGTCGGTGGTGACGAGGTACTCGTCCTCGCCGTGCCGGAAGTGGTCGACCAGCCCGGGCACCCCGTCGACCCCGTCCAGCGCCTGCAGCACGCGCCGCTCGTTGCGCAGCTGCATCCGCAGGTCGATCCCGTGGACGTTCTCCCCGACGTGGGCGCGGGCCTCCTTGACCACCACCGGCCGGCCGTCGGGGTCGATGGCGCGGTACACGTTGCCGCGCGGTCCGCGCACCACCCCGGAGGTCAACCGGTAGCGACCGCCGAGCACGGTGGCGGTGCCGCCCCCGCCCGAGGAGGGGCGGAACGGATCGGTGGCCCACGGTGGACAGCTGAACTCGAGTCCGGCCGCGCCGGGCAGCGCGGTGCCGTCCGGGCCGTGCACCACCAGTTCGAAGTCACCGTTGTCGTCCACCCGGTACTGCGGGCGGAACGGCGCGTAGCGGTAGTACACCGGGGAATCCGGGCGGACGCGGCGATCGCTGGTGATCCGCGGACCGGTCTTGCCGACCAGCGCCTCGGCCAGCAGGTGGCCCAGCCGCACCACCTGGTCCTGCGGCGGGTAGACGGTCATCGCCTTGCCCACGGTGGCCGGGTCGACGTCACCGGAGTTGAGCTCCCGCAGCCCTTCCGGGGAGCGCGCCACCTTGAAGTCGCAGTCGTGCGCCAGCAGCAGCGGAAGGACGGTGTCGACGGTCTCGTCGAGCGTGCCCGGGCGTGCCGAGACGTGCAGCTTCCAGCCCTGGTCGGGCACCGCGGCACCGGGGCAGCGCACGCTCACCCAGGTCTCGTCGACCGCCACCTCCCGGCCCGCGGCCGTGGCGGTGCGGGTCAACCGGTCCTGCAGGTCCGTCGTCGTGCTGGTCATCCGTTCCCCCGGTTCGGGTCGTCGGGACGCGGTGGGGACGCCCGGTGGACGTCCCCACCGACGTGGGCGAGTCCCGTCAGACGATGGACGGACAGCAGGGCCAGCTGCTGCACACGGTCCGCTTGCAGGTGTTCACGCACGCCTGCGGCCCGTGCAGGACCTCCTTGAGGTCGACCTCGAAGTCGACCGAAACGTCTTCGATCTCAACGGTTCCCGCGTCGCGCGGTTCCAGGAGCTGGGTGGGCATGATCGTCTCTCCTCTCTCGTCCGCCGGTCTGGCGGGACGTTCCGGGGGTTGCCGGAGGTGGCGGCGGATGTGCCGCCACACCAACGTTTTCGCGAAGATCCGCGCTCCCCCACCGCGCGGTCGGCTCCCCAGTGCAACCTCTGGGATTGTCAGCACACCCGGGATCGACAACCTAGGGCCGAACGGACCAACAACGCGTGTTTGCGGAATTCGCTCGGTGTGGACTAGCTTCTCGACCGTGATGGGGAGGATCCGTTGCCTGGCAACCTGTCCGGGAACCAGGCGACGCGGATGACGTGGCGGCGCCGCACCGCGGTCGAGGCGGACGACCTCGTCGTGCCGTACTGGCAGGCGCACGACGCGGAGCTGCTCTCCGCGGGGCTGGGGGCCATCGCGCGGCGACTGCCGACGCTGGCCCGCGACGCCGTCGGGGTCGCGTGGCAGGCCAGTCGCGCGGACACCGCGGCCACGTTGGGGCTCAACGTGCTGGCGGGCCTGTTCACCGCGTTCGGGCTGCTCGCCACCAACGACGTGCTGGAGTCGCTGTTCGCCGCCGGGGCGACCGCGGACCGGGTGCGTGCGGCGATCCCGGCGCTGCTGGTGGTGGCCGCGGCCGCCGGGCTGCGCGCCGGGATGCTGGCGGTGGCGACCTGGGCCCAGGAACGGCTGAAGCCGCAGGTCGAGCGGTTGGCCGAGACGCGGCTGTTCCGGTTGACCACGCGGGTCGAGCTGACCGCGTTCGACGACGAGGAGTTCCACAACTCCATGCAGCGGGCGCGCGACAACGGCGTGCCCGACTCGGCGACGGTCGTGGAGATGACCGTCAACGTGCTCACCGGAGTGATCGGCGTGCTCTCCGCGGCGATCACCCTGGGCGTGCTGCACCCCGCGCTGATGCCGCTGCTGCTGGTGACGGCGGTGCCGGACGGCTGGGCCGCGCTGCGGTCGGCGCGGATGCGCTACGCGGCCTTCCGCCGGGTCTCCACCGCGCGGCGGCGCAAGTTCCTGCTGTCCGACCTGATGGCCGAGCGACCGCCGGCCGCGGAGGTGCGCGCCTTCACGCTGCGCCGGTTCCTGCTCGACGAGTACGACCGCGTCGCCGACCACGAGCAGCGGGTGGAGCTCGACGTCGCCTGGCAGCGGGCCACCACGCGGATGACCGGCGACCTGCTCGGCGGTGTCGCGCTCGCCGTCGTGTACGCGACGCTCGGGCTGATGCTGGCGTTCGGGGTCGTGCCGCTGGCGGTGGTGGGCACCGCGGTGCTGACCATCCGGGCCAGCCAGTCCTCGCTGACCAGCCTGATGCAATCGGTGAACAAGCTCTACGAGGCCGGGCTGTACTTCGGGGACTACCTGGAGTTCTGCGCGCTGGCCGAACGGTTCGTGCCGCCCGAGCGCAGCGGGGAGCTCGCGCCGTTCCACCGGCTCGAAGCCGACTCGGTGCGCTTCACCTACCCGGGCGCGGAGACGCCCGCGCTCGACGGGGTGAGCGTGGCGGTCGAGCGCGGCGAGGTCGTGGCGCTGGTGGGGGAGAACGGGTCGGGCAAGACGACGCTGGCCAAGCTGCTCGCCGGGCTGTACCGGCCGGACTCCGGCGCGGTCCGCTGGAACGGCGTCGACCTCGCCGAGGTCTCCGGTGACGCGCTGCGCGAACGCATCTCGGTGATCGCCCAGGACCACACCCGGTGGCCGCTCACGGCGGCGCAGAACATCACGATGGGGCGGCCGCGCGACGACGAGCGGATGGACGAGGCCGCGCGCGCGTCCGGGGCGGACGCGGTGCTCGCCCGGCTCGAGCACGGCTACGAGACGCTGCTGGACCGCCGGTTCCGCGGTGGGCACGACCTCTCCGGCGGGCAGTGGCAGCGCATCGCGATCGCCCGCGCCTTCTACCGGGACGCGGACGTGATGGTCTTCGACGAGCCGACCTCGGCGCTGGACCCGCGTGCCGAGCACGCGTTGTTCGAGCGGATCCGCCGGCACGCCGCGGGCCGGACCGTGGTGCTGATCTCGCACCGGCTCTCCAGCGTCCGCTACGCGGACCGGATCTACGTGCTGGACCGCGGTCGCGTCGTGGAGCAGGGCACGCACGCCGAACTGCAGCTGGCCGGCGGTCGCTACGCCGAGCTCTACGAGCTGCAGGCGGCGGCCTACCGAGAGCCGAGCTCGGCATGACGGCCGCCGCCGCGGCTCTGGCGGTGGCCGGGGTGCTGGCCGTCGCCGCGCTCGGGAAGCTGCGCGACCTCGACCGGTTCGCCGAGGCGGTGGCCGGTTACCAGGTCCTGCCGAGCGGGTGGGTCCCGGCCGCGGCGCGTGCCGTCGCGGGCGCCGAGCTGGTGAGCGCGGTGCTGCTGGTGCCGCCTCCGGTGCGGCTGTGGGGGGCGGTGCTCGCGGTGGTGCTGTTCAGCGCGTTCCTGACCGGCATGGGTGTCGTGCTGCGCCGCGGGACGCGGGTCGCCTGCGGCTGCTTCGGCGCGCAGGAGGAGGTCGGCACGGGTTCGCTGACCCGCACGGCGCTGCTGCTGGTGCTGGCGGTGGTCGCGGGGTTCGGCGCGGGCACGCCGTTCGAGCCGGGGCAGCTGCTCGTGGCCGCGCTGCTGGTCGTGGTGGTCTTCGGCGTGGCCGCGCTGGTGTCCCGCCGGGACGGGACGCCGTCGGGGCCGGTGCTGGGGAGCCGGTTCGAGATCGGCACCGACGTCTCGGCCTTCGCCGGGAGCGGGGACCGCGTCCTGTTCGCCTTCGTCTCGCCGCTGTGCGGGGCCTGCCGGGCGATGCTGCCGGAGTTCCGGGCGACCGCCGACCGGGTGCCGGTGGTGCTGGTGAGCTCCGCGGACCAGGTCGCGGTGCGGGAGCACCTCGCCGAGCACGGCGTCGACCTGCCGGTGGTGACCGGACCGGACGTGTTCGACGCCAACGGCGTCCCGGGGCCGCCCTACGTGGTGGTCACCGACGGCTCCGGTGCGGTGCTGGCGCACGGCGGCGCGAACCGACCGGAGCAGGTGGCGCGTCTGCTCGACGCGGCCGGGGTGTGATCCCCGGGCCGACGCGTCCTGAGTGGACGGTCCGTCCGGTCCTCCGTGGAACTGGCTCGCCGCGTGCCGCCACCGGCCGGGGGTGCGGTGGCGGCACGCGGCGTCGTGGGGTCAGCGGAGGCCGCGGCGGGCGAGCTCGGGGTGCACCCCTTCGCCGAACCAGTACGCCTCCTCCAGGTGCGGGTACCCGGAGAGCACGAACTCCTCGATGCCGACCGAGTGGTACTCCTCGATCAGGTCGGCGACCTCGCGGTGGCTGCCGACGAACGCGGTGCCGGCCCCGCCGCGCAGCAGCCCCACCCCGGCCCACAGGCCGGGGTGCACCTCGAGCTGCCGGGCGTCGGTGGGCAGCACCCCGCCGTGCAGGGCGACCATGTTCTGCTGCCCGGTCGCCTCGGACCTCGCGAGCTTGGCCTGCGAGGCGGCGACGTCGGCGGGGTCCATCTGCTCGACGAACCGCTGCGCGGTGGCCCAGGCGTCCTCGCTGGTGTCGCGGGTGATGACGTGCGCGCGGAGGCCGAACCGCAGGGTGCGCCCCTCCTCGGCGGCCAGCTCGCGCAGCACCTTGACCTTGCGCGCCACCGCGTCCGGCGGTTCGCCCCAGGTGAGGTGCACGTCGGCGCGCCGTGCGGCCACCGGCAGCGCGGCCTCCGAGGAGCCGCCGAAGTACAGCGGCGGTGCCGGGTCCGGTGCCTCGAACGCGGTCGCGCCGCGGACCTGGTAGTGCGTGCCGTCGAAGTCGAACGGCTCACCCTCGAAGATCCCGCGCAGCACGGCGAGGAACTCGTCGGTGCGCTCGTAGCGCTGGTCGTGGTCCAGCCAGTCGCCGTAGCGCCGCTGCTCGGTGGACTCACCGCCGGTGACGATGTTGAGCAGCAGCCGCCCACCGGACACCCGCTGGTAGGTGGCGGCGAGCTGGGCGGCCAGCGTGGGGGTCAGCGAACCGGGCCGGAACGCGACCAGGAACTTGATCCGCTGGGTGCGGGCCAGCAGCGCGGCGGTGGTGATCCACGCGTCCTGGCACCAGCTGCCGGTGGGGGTGAGCATCCCGGTGAACCCGAGGTGCTCGGCGGCTTGCGCGACCTGCGCCAGGTAGTCGATGTCCGGTCGGCGCGGCGTGTTCGCGCCCTGCGGTGTCACGTGTGGACGGTCCACGATGGACCGACCGTCCCCGTGGGTGGGCAGGAACCAGTGGGTGGTCACGGCCATGATCTGCTCCAGTCTGCTCAGGCGGCGGCGAGCTGCTCGGCGAAGCGGGTGTCGACGAACTCGGCGAACTTGAACCGGCGGGGGATCTCCTCGGCGGCCACGAACGCGTCGGCGAGCTCCTGCTCGGAGCGGATCACCTCGGCGTCGAGCGGCACGGGCAGGTCCGGCCCGAGCGCGGTGGCGCGCCGGGTCACCTCGACGGAGAGCCCGGTGTCCTCGGCCCAGGCCTGGGCGCGTGCCTCGGGGTTGTCGTGGGCGAACCGCAGCGCCCGGGCCAGCCGCACCAGGTAGTCGGCGATGGCGGAGTTGCGGCCCGCGTCGGCCAGCGCGGCGGGGCTGGCGACCTGGAAGCTGTACCCGTTGGCCGTGCCGGTCCCGTCGGCCAGCACGCGCACGTCGGCCTCGAGCTGCACCTGGGAGAAGTAGGGGTCCCAGATGGCCCACGCGTCCACCGCGCCCTGCTGGAACGCGCCCAGGGCGTCGGACGGCTGCAGGAACACCAGTTCGACGTCGTCCAGGGTGAGGCCGGCCCCGCGCAGCGTCAGCAGGACCTGCCCGTGGGCGGAACTTCCCTTGGCCACCGCGATCGCGCGGCCGCGCAGCTCGTCGACCCGCTGCAGCGGGGAGTTCCCGCGCACCAGCAGGACGTCGCTGGCGACGTTGCCCTTCGAGGCGGCGACCACGCGGATCCCGGCCCCGGCCGCCGCGGCGAACAGCGGGGGAGTGTTGCCGACGCCGCCGATGTCCACCGCCTCCGCCGACACCGCCTCCAGCAGCGGTGGCCCGGACGGGAAGGTGGCCCACTGGACGGTGTAGGGGAAGTCGTCCAGACCCGCCGAGTGCAGCAACGACCGGGAGTTGCCCTTCTGGTCACCGACGCGCAGCGTCACCGAGGAGAGCTGCTCCGGCGGGACCGGTGGCGGGACGGGTGCCTGCTCGGGATCGGCACGGCCACCGCTGCAGGCGGCGAGTAACCCGGTCGAGGACACGGCGAGCACGGTCAGGAAATCACGACGACGCACGGTCGACACGCTCCGATTCACGAGAAGCGGGCAGGGGAGATCGCGGGAAGCGAACGAGGACCACGCCCGCAGGCAGGGGTGCCGCGAGGCGGTTCGAAGAGAAGGCGCCGATGATCAGCGCGCAGGGATCACCGGCGGTGGGTCCGAGAAGACGTCACCGGCGACGACATGCGGAGCTGGCCTGCCGTCGCAGATCGACGTGCAAGCGCCAGGTCAACGCGAAGCGTCCGGTCACGCCGCAGATGCTCGCAGTCCGCGCGCGCCAGCGTCAACGGTGCGGCCGATCCTCCCAGAGATCGGGAAGCGGCCGCCGATCTCGCGTCGGCGGCCGGGGGTGCGACGGCCTCATTCCAAGCGGATCCGCCACTTCTGCGAGGTGAACGCGATGATGGCCACGGCCGCCGAGAAGAACATGGCGCTGCCCTCGCCGAGGAACAGGCACATCACGGCCAGGACGGACGCCACCAGGACCAGCAGCATCCGCGGCGAGAGCTGGAGCCACAACCGACGCAGCGCGCTGGTCTCGGTCAGTCGGCGGGCCAGCTTGGGGTCGTCGCCGATGAGCTGGTTCTCGATCTCCTTCAGGCGGCGACGTTCGTCCCTGGGAAGCATGGCCACCTCCACGGAAGAAGCCTCCTTGAACAAGTATTGCAACGATCGTGGCGGCTGTGAAGGGCAGGCGGAAGGGTCCATCGGCCCGGAGAGCGGCGCTGGCAAGATCGGTGCGTCGGTTCGCCGCGCGTGGGGAGCGAGGATGGAGATCTGGGTCAACCCGGCGTGTTCGAAGTGCCGGTCGGCGCTGTCGACGTTGGACGAGGCGGGGGTGGAGTACACCGTCCGCCGCTACCTGGACGACCCGCCGACGGCCGCGGAGCTGGGCGAGGTGCTCGACCGGCTGGGGCTGGAGCCGTGGGACGTCGCGCGCACCGGGGAGCCGGTGGCCGCGGAGCTCGGGATCGGCTCGTGGCCGAAGGACCCGGCGCACCGGGACCGGTGGATCGCGGTGATGGTCGAGCACCCCGCGCTCATCCAGCGTCCGATCATCACCGCCGACGACGGGACGACGGTGGTGGCGCGGACGCCGGAGGCGGTGCGGTCGGTGCTGCCCTGACGCGCGGGAGCGGGGCGGGTGCGTCCGGCACCCGCCCCGCTCGCTGCTCGGGTCAGGCCGAGACCGGCTCGCGGACCCGGAGGGTCAGCTCGCCGTCGGCGGCGGACACCGACAGCCGCGAGCCCTCGGAGAGCCGGCCGTCCAGGATCAGGTCGCTGATCCGGTCCTCGACCTCGCGCTCGATCGCTCGCCGCAGCGGCCGGGCGCCGAACTCGGGCTGGTAGCCCCGCTCGGAGATCCAGGCCACTGCCGCCTGGTCGAACTCGACGTCGATGCCCAGCTCGCCCAGCCGCCGGACCGTGTGCTCCAGCAGCATCCGGGTGACGGTGTGCAGCTGCTCGCCGTCCAGCCGCTTGAACACCACGATCTCGGTGATGCGGTTGAGGAACTCCGGCCGGAAGGCCTCCCGCAACCGCGGCATGATCCGCTCGTCCAGCGCCGGGTCGGCGTCGTCGGCGGTGAAGCCGATCTTGCCGCCGGGGTTGGAGACGATCTCCGACCCCAGGTTGCTGGTCATGATCAGCACCGTGTTGGTGAAGTCCACGGTGCGACCCTGGCCGTCGGTCAGCCGGCCGTCGTCGAGGACCTGCAGCAGCGTGTTGAACACGTCCGGGTGCGCCTTCTCGACCTCGTCGAGCAGCACCACCGAGTACGGGTTCCGCCGCACGGCCTCGGTCAGCTCACCGGACTCGCCGTGGCCGACGTACCCGGGCGGGGCGCCGACCAAGCGGCTGGCGGTGTGCCGTTCCTGGAACTCGCTCATGTCCAGCCGGACCATCCGCTGCTCGTCGCCGAACAGCGATTCGGCCAGCGCCTTGGCCAGCTCGGTCTTGCCGACCCCGGTCGGGCCGAGGAACAGGAAGCTGCCCACCGGGCGGTTCGGGTCGCCGAGCCCGCTGCGGGAGCGCCGGACCGCGCGGGCCAGCGCGCGCACCGCGTCGTCCTGGCCCACCACGCGCCGGTGCAGCTCCTGCTCGAGGTTCTGCAGCCGCTCCTTCTCGGCGGCGGTCAACCGGCTGACCGGGATCCCGGTGGCCCGGGCCACGACCTCGGCGACGTCCTCGGCGGTGACCTCCAGCGCCCCGGTGGACTCGGCTTCGGTGAGCCGAGCACGGGCCTGGTTGACCTCGTCGCGCAGCGCCGTGGCGCGCTCGTAGTCCTCCTCGGCCACCGCCTGGTCCTTGAGCTCCTCCAGCCGCTCGATGCGGCGGCGCAGCTCGGCCGTGTCCTGGACCGGCGAGGACAGCCGCTTGCGCGCACCGGCCTGGTCGATCAGGTCGATCGCCTTGTCCGGCAGGAACCGGTCGTTGACGTACTGGTGGGACAGCCGGGCCGCGGCGTGCACCGCGTCCTCGGTGTAGCGGACCTGGTGGTGCTGCTCGTAGCGCTGCTGCAGGCCCTGCAGGATCCGCACGGTGTCCGACACGCTCGGCTCGGGCACCTGGACCGGCTGGAACCGGCGCTCCAGCGCGGGGTCCTTCTCGATGTGCTTGCGGTACTCGTCGAGCGTGGTCGCCCCGATCACGTGCAGCTCACCGCGGGCCAGGCGCGGCTTGAGCATGTTGCCCGCGTCCATCGCGCCCTCGGCGCTGCCGGCGCCGACCACCGTGTGCACCTCGTCGATGAACACGACGAGCTCGTCTCGGTGCTCGGAGATCTCGTCGATGACCTTGGTCATCCGTTCCTCGAAGTCACCGCGGTAGCGGGTGCCGGCCAGCATGCTGGACAGGTCCAGCTGCACCACCCGCTTGTCGCGGAGCACCTGCGGCACCTCGCCCGCGGCGATGCGCTGGGCCAGCCCCTCGGCGATCGCGGTCTTGCCGACACCGGCCTCACCGACCAGCACCGGGTTGTTCTTGGTGCGCCGGGACAGGACTTCCACGGTCTGCTCGATCTCGGTGTCGCGGCCGATCACCGGGTCGAGCTCGCCCTCCCGGGCCCGCGCGGTCAGGTCGCGGCCGTACTGGTCGAGGGTGGGGGTGCTGCTGTCCTTGCGCGGCCGCTCCTGCTCGGCGCGCGGGCGCTGGCTCGCGGCGCGCAGCGCCTCGGGGCCGGCGCCGGCCGAGCCGAGCAGCCGCCCGGTCTCGGACTCCGGGCTCGCCGACATCGCCAGCAGCACGTGCAGCGGGCTGATGTAGGTGGAGCCGAACGCGCGGGCGACGCGGTGCGCGTCGGCCAGCACCGTGCGCGCAGCCAGCGTCAGCGTCACCGAGCGCTCGCCGGCGGGTTCACCGGCGGCGGGCAGGTGCGCCTCGACCTCCGCCGCGAAGGTCTCGGGGTCGACGCCGACCTGCTCCAGGTGCTCGCGCGTGGGCTTCTCGTGCGCGGCCGCCCACAGCAGGTGCAACGCGTCCAGGTCGGTCTGCCCGCGCTTGCGCGCGAACTGCGCGGCCGCGGTGACCAGCTGCTGGGCCTGCTCGGTGAGCAGCTGCGAGATGTCGATCCGCCGGGCACCGGACGCGGCGTCATCGGCCCCGAAGAAGCGCGCGAAGTACTCGTCGAACGGGCCGCCGGCCGGTCCGAAGAACATCGCCATGCCAACCTCCTCGCGACGGTGTTGCTGGCTGCCGCCGCCATCTCCTTGAGTCTTCCGTTGTCAACCAACGTCAGCCCCGTCGGAACAATTCCGTGCGAGTGGCGCACATCACGTCGGCTCCTCGGGTCGGGGGTGGACCTCCAGTGCGCTCGAGGGTCGACGCTGGACCCGACGGCGAGCCCGAGGAGAGGTGCTGACATGGGGACTTCGGTGGAGCGGACGGTGTTCGACGAGGCGTACCAGGCGGGCACCGCCCCCTGGGTGATCGGCGAGCCGCAGCCCGCGGTCGTCGAGCTGGAGCGGGCCGGCGGGATCAGCGGGAGGGTGCTCGACCCGGGCTGCGGCACCGGGGAGCACACGATCTTGCTGGCCGAGCTCGGCTACGACGTGCTCGGGGTGGACTTCTCCGTCCCGGCCGTCGAGCGGGCCCAGGCGAACGCGGCCGGCCGCGGCGTGACCGCGCGGTTCGAGGTGGCCGACGCGCTCGCGCTGGAGGGCGGCCCGTACGACACGGTGGTGGACAGCGCGCTGTTCCACGTCTTCGGTCCCGAGGACCGGGAGCGCTACGTGCGCAGCCTGCACGGGGTGTGCCGACCGGGCGCGACCGTGCACGTCCTGGCGCTCTCCGACGTCGAGCCCGGCCTCGGCCCGCGCATCGCGGAGTCGGTGGTCCGGGAGGCCTTCGACGTCCCGGGCTGGCGACTGGAGGAGGTCCGGCAGGACCGCTACCGGGGCGTCGCGCGCGGGGAGCAGGCCGTCGGCTTGGGCGTGGACGACGGTGCGGTGCTGGACGTCCCGGCGTGGCTGGCGCGCGCCACCCGGCTCTGACGTCCACAGTGGACCTGGGGGTGGTCCCGGCCGACCGCGGCTGGCACACTCGGCGCATGACCGAGGATGGTGCGTGCGCGGTGGCGCACGGCGAAGTGCCGGTGGACTCGGAGAGCCGCACGCTGGTCGCGGTGTTCGCCTCCCCGGTGGCGGAGCACCTGCTGCGGTACGGCCGGGACCTGGGTTTCCGAGCGGTGCTGGTCGATCCGGACCCGGAGCGGGCCGCCGCGGCCGGGGCGGCGTCCGAGGTCCCGGAGCTGGGGCCGGACGCGGACGTCGTGGTGACCGACCACCACCGCGCGGAGCTCGGCCCGGTGCTGCGGGACGTGCTCGCGCGCGACGTCCGCTGGGTGGGCGTGATGGGCAACCCGCGCCACCCCGGCCCCCACGTCGCGGCGCTGCGGGAGCTCGGCGTCCCGGACGAGCAGATCGCGCGGGTGCACCGCCCGATCGGCCTGAACATCGGCTCCCGCACCCCGGTGGAGATCGCGATCGCGACCCTGGCCGGGCTGGTGGCCGACCGCAACGGCAAGCCCGGCGGCTTCGAGTTCTGACGGGCCGGGCGGTGAGCAGGCGCTCGCCGCCCCGCTCAGTCCTCCGCGGCGAGGGCGTCGAGGACCGCCTGGCCGTACTTGGCCAGCTTCTGCTCACCGACGCCGCTGATGCCGCCGAGCTCGTCGAGGGTGGTCGGCCGGACCGTGGCGATCTGCCGCAGCGTCGCGTCGTGGAAGATGATGAACGGCGCCTTGCCCTCCTCGCGCGCGGTGGCCAGCCGCCAGGCGCGCAGCTTCTGGAAGACCGGTTCGGCCTCGGCCGGCATCTCCGGCGCCTCCGTCCCGGCGGTCCTGGTGCGGGGCGTCGACGCGACGCGCTTGGGCTCGGTGCGCAGCAGGACCTGGCGGGGGTTCTCCCGGCGCAGCACCTCGGCACTGGCCTCGGTGAGCACCAGCGTGCCGTAGTCGCCCTCGACGGAGAGCAGGCGCTGGGCCAGCAGCTGGCGGACCACGCCGCGCCACTCGGCGTCGCTCAGGTCGGCGCCGACGCCGAACACGCTCAGCGAGTCGTGCCGGAACTGCTCGACCTTCGGCGTCCGCTTGCCGCGCAGGATGTCGATGACCTGCCCGGCGCCGAACCGCTGGTTGCGCTCGCGATCGAGCCGCACCACGGTCGACAGCAGCTTCTGCGCGGCGATCGTGCCGTCCCAGGACTCCGGCGGCGACAGGCAGGTGTCGCAGTTCTGGCACGGGCCCGACGCCTCCTGCCCGAAGTAGGCGAGCAGCTGGGCGCGGCGGCACTCCACCGTCTCGCACAGCGCCAGCATCGAGTCCAGGTGCCGGGACAGCGTGCGGCGGTGCGCCTCGTCGCCCTCGGAGAGGTCGATGAGCTTGCGCTGCTGCACCACGTCCTGCAGGCCGTAGGCCATCCACGCGGTGGAGGGCAGCCCGTCGCGGCCCGCGCGCCCGGTCTCCTGGTAGTAGCCCTCGACCGACTTCGGCAGGTCGAGGTGCGCGACGAAGCGCACGTCGGGCTTGTCGATGCCCATCCCGAACGCGATGGTGGCCACCATCACCAGGCCGTCCTCGCGGAGGAACCGCGCCTGGTGCCGGGCGCGCACCTCCTTGTCCAGCCCGGCGTGGTAGGGCAGCGCCTCGATGCCGTTGGCGACCAGGAACTCGGCGGTGCGCTCCACCTCGGCGCGGGAGAGCCGGTAGACGATCCCGGCGTCCCCCGGGTGCTCGGTGCGCAGGAACGACAGCAGCTGCTTGCGCGGGTCGCTCTTGGGCACGATCCGGTACTGGATGTTCGGCCGGTCGAAGTCGGACACGAAGTGCCGGGCCTCGGTCAGCTCCAGCCGGGTGGCGATCTCGCGGCGGGTCGCCGGGGTGGCGGTGGCGGTCAGCGCGATGCGCGGCACCGAGGGCCAGCGCTGGTGCAGCACCGACAGGTTCAGGTAGTCGGGGCGGAAGTCGTGCCCCCACTGCGCCACGCAGTGGGCCTCGTCGATGGCGAACAGCGCGACCTCGCCGCGGTCGAGCAGCTCCAGCGTCGAGTCCAGGCTCAGCCGCTCCGGCGCCAGGTAGAGCAGGTCGAGCTCCCCGGCGAGGAAGGCCTGCTCGGTGCTGCGGCGCTGCTCGGAGGACTGGGTGGAGTTGAGGAACCCGGCGCGCACCCCGAGCTCGTTGAGCGCGTCCACCTGGTCCTGCATCAGCGCGATGAGCGGGGAGACGACCACCCCCACTCCCGGGCGCACCAGCGCCGGGACCTGGTAGCACAGCGACTTGCCCCCGCCGGTCGGCATCAGCACCAGCGCGTCGCCGCCGCCGATGACGTGCTCGACGATCTCCTGCTGGTGACCGCGGAAGGAGTCGTAGCCGAACACCCGCTGCAGGACGTGCTGCGCATCGCTGCGGTGTTCCGGGGGAGCCACGGAGCGCATCTCGGGCGGTGTCTCCTGGGGTCGTCGGGCGTGGCGGAGCCCCAGTGCCGGCCTGGACCGCCGGGTGCGCGGCGGTCGAGGCGTCCTCGGGGCCGAGTGCCTCGGACGGACGGGATCGTACTCGGACGGGACGACGGCGCCCGCCCCGCCGGTGTCGACACGCCCGCGCGCGTCGGTGGGGAGGCCGTGTGCGTCGGTGGGGAGGCCGTGACGCGCGACCCGCGGGGGCGGGCTGGCACCCGGAATTCCTCGTGAGGAAGAATCGTTCGAGGAAGTGGTTGAACGGCGCACCAGAACGGCGCGATCGGGCCTGCGAGGGAGCTGGCATGCAGTTCGGGATCTTCACGGTCGGCGACGTCACCCCCGACCCGACCAACGGCCGCACGCCCACCGAGGCCGAGCGGATCAAGGCCATGGTGCGGATCGCGCTCAAGGCCGAGGAGGTCGGGCTGGACGTCTTCGCCACCGGGGAGCACCACAACCCGCCGTTCGTGCCGTCCTCGCCGACGACCATGCTCGGCTACATCGCCGCGCGCACCGAGCGGCTGGTCCTGTCCACCGCGACCACGCTGATCACCACCAACGACCCGGTCAAGATCGCCGAGGACTTCGCGATGCTGCAGCACCTGGCCGACGGCCGGGTGGACCTCATGCTGGGGCGCGGCAACACCGCGCCGGTGTACCCGTGGTTCGGCCAGGACATCCGCCAGGGCATCCCGCTGGCGATCGAGAACTACCACCTGCTGCACCGGTTGTGGCGGGAGGACGTGGTGGACTGGGAGGGCAGGTTCCGCACGCCGCTGCGGGGCTTCACCGCCACGCCGCGCCCGCTGGACGGCGTGCCGCCGTTCGTCTGGCACGGGTCCATCCGCAGCCCCGAGATCGCCGAGCAGGCCGCCTACTACGGCGACGGGTTCTTCCACAACAACATCTTCTGGCCCAAGGAGCACACCCAGCGGATGGTCGAGCTGTACCGGCGCCGCTTCGAGCACCACGGGCACGGCTCGGCGGACCAGGCGATCGTCGGCCTGGGCGGGCAGGTGTTCATGCGCAAGAACTCCCAGGACGCGGTGCGCGAGTTCCGGCCGTACTTCGACCACGCGCCGGTCTACGGCGGCGGGCCGTCGCTGGAGGAGTTCAGCGAGCAGACGCCGCTCACCGTCGGCAGCCCGCAGCAGGTCATCGACCGGACGCTGAGCTTCCGCGAGTACGTCGGCGACTACCAGCGCCAGCTGTTCCTCATGGACCACGCCGGGCTGCCGCTGAAGACCGTGCTGGAGCAGTTGGACATCCTCGGCGAGGAGGTCGTCCCGGTGCTGCGCCGGGAGTTCGAGGCGCTGCGGCCCAGCCACGTCCCGCAGGCCCCGACGCACGCCTCGCTGCGGGCCGCCCAGGGGGAGCGCGACTCCGAGGGGGCGGCGGGCTGAGCCCGGTGCCGCCGTCCGGGGGAGCTGCGCGCTTCCGCGGGAAATCGCGCCGTGGCGGCGCTACGGTGGCGGGGTGGGTGATCGGGTCCCGGTGTCCGAGCCGGTCGGAGTGGCCGAGGTCGTCGCGGCGCTGCGGGCCGCGGGCGTGGAACTGGTCGAGCTGTCCGCTGTGGACAACGCGGGGACCGTGCGGGTCAAGGCCGTGCCGGTGGAGCGGCTGTCCGCGGCGGCGCGGTTCGGGGTGGGCATCTCGCCTTGCTTCGAGACGTTCACCTTCGACGACGTGATGGTGCCCGGCCGCTACCTGGGCGGCCCGGACGGCGACCTGCGCCTGGTGCCGGACCTGGGGCGACTGGTGCGGTTGGCCGCGATGCCGGGGTGGGCCTGGGCGCCCGCCGACAAGTTCACCCAGGACGGCGACCGGTTCGTCGCCTGCCAGCGGGCGTTCGCCGTCCGGCAGGTCGAGTCCGCCGCCGAGGCGGGCCTGCGGGTCTCCGCGGCGTTCGAGCACGAGTGGGCGCTGGGGCGGCCCGACACCGAGGACTTCGTCCCGGCCTTCGACGGTCCCGCCTACGGCCAGGTGCGGCTGGAGGCCACCGCCGACTACGCGCGCGAGCTCGTCGGGGCGCTGCGCGAGCAGGGGCTGGCGGTCCAGCAGTTCCACCCGGAGTACGCGCTCGGCCAGGTCGAGCTCTCGGTGGCCGCGGCCGACCCGGTGACCGCGGCCGACGACGCGGTGCTGGTGCGGCACACCGTGCGGGCGGTGTCGCGGCGGCACGGGTGGCGGGCCAGCTTCGCCCCCTGCCTGGTGCCGGGAGGCGCCGGTTCCGGCGGGCACCTGCACCTGTCGGTGCACGACGCGGACGGCAACCTGTTCGCCGGGGGCGGCGGGCCGCACGGGCTGCGCCCGGCGGGGGAGGCGTTCCTGGCCGGTGTGCTGCGGGAACTGCCCGCGCTGCTGGCGATCGGCGCGGGCAGTCCGGCGAGCTTCCTGCGGCTGGAGCCGTCCCGCTGGGCCGGGGTGTGGCAGGTGTGGGGGCGCGAGGCGCGGGAGGCCGCGCTGCGGTTGGTCACCGGCACGGTCGGCACCGAGCAGTGGGCCGCCAACGCCGAGGTCAAGTGCTTCGACGCCACCGCGAACCCCTACCTGGCGGTCGGCGCGGTGGTCGCGGCCGGGCTGGCCGGGGTGCGCGAGGGGCTCGCGCTGCCCGCGGAGGTCACCGGCGATCCGGTCGCGCTGTCCGAGGACCGCCGGGCCGCCGCCGGGATCCGCCGCCTGCCCACGAGCGCGGCGGAGGCCGCCGACGCCTTGGCGGACTCGACGGTGCTGGCGGAGGTGATGGGCCCGGAACTGCACGACGCCGTGCTCACCGTCCGCCGCGCCGAGGCCGAGCGCTTCGCCGACGCCGAGCCGGCCGAGATCGCGGCAGCGACCCGCTGGCGCTGGTGACCGGCGGGCGTGCCGTCCGGCGCGCTGACGGCGCGGTCGTGGTCCGGGAGTCGCCGGGGGAACCGGGACCTCGTCGTCCACACCAGACAGTCCGGGCGTGGTCGCACCGGCCGGAACCGTCCGGTGTGGATGGTCACCAGGAGCCCTGTGGGGGCTTCGGGGTGCCGACCGCGGGCGATCGGGCCGGTCCCGCGGCGGGCCGTTCCGGGTGGTGTTGGCCATCCCGCTCTGGCACGGGTGCGGACCGTGCGCCAGTATGCTCGAGTCCGCTGGTGAAGGGATGGACGCGATGCCTGAGGTGACCGACCCGCCCGCCCGCGGCACGCGTCCGCGCAACCGGCGGGCGCTGATCACCGCCGCTGCCGCGGACCTGTTCTACCGGCAGGGCTACGCGCGGGTGGGCATGAGCGACATCGCCGAGGCCGTCGGGGTCGGCTCCTCGGCGCTGTACCGGCACTTCGCCGGCAAGCAGCAGCTGCTCACCCGGGTGGTGCTCGACGAGCTGCGCCCCTTCGTCGAGATCACCGCCGACGTCTCCGACCTGGACCAGGCGGTGGACCGGCTCGCCGCCGCCGCCCTGGAGCACCGCCAGCTGGGCGTGCTCTGGCAGCGCGAGGCCCGGCAGCTGCCCGAGGAGCAGCGCGACGCGCTGCGCCAGGAGCTGCGCGAGGTCGCCAGCGGCCTGGCCGAGCTGGCCCGCGCCTTCCGGCCCGAGCTGACCGGGCAGGACGCCCGGTTCCGCGCCTGGTGCATGTTCAGCGCGCTGACCAGCCCCTCCTACCACCAGGTGGACCTGCCGCGACGCGAGTTCGAACACCTGCTGCGGGCCATGGTGGTGGTCATCGCCACCCAGCCCCCGCACCGGTTCGCCGAGCACCGCGGCGACTCCGAGCAGCGGGCCGCGCTGTTCGCCGGCCGCGCCTCCCGGCGGCGGTTGCTGCTGGCAGCGGCGACACGGCTGTTCTCCGACGCCGGCTACACCAAGGTCACCACGGAGGACGTGGGCGCGGCGGCCGGGATCGCTGGCCCCAGCCTCTACAACTACTTCGCCAGCAAGCAGGAGCTGCTCAGCACCGTGATCACCCGCGGCAACGCGTGGCTGGAGGTGGAGCTGGAACGCACCCTGGCCGGCACCCCGGCCGCGGACGACGCGCTGCGCGAGCTGCTGCGCTCCTACATCACTTTCGCGTTCGACCACGGGCGCTTCATCGACATCCTGGTCAGCGAGGTCAACCACCTGCCGGACGCGGAGCGGCACCGGGCTCGGCAGACCCAGCACGCCTACGTCGCCGAGTGGGTCGGCCTGCTGTGCGAGGCCCGGCCCGAGCTGGACCAGGTGCGCTCCCGGATCCTGGTGCAGGCGGCCCTGACGGTGGCCAACGACATGGCGCGCACCGGCGCGGTCCGCGACGTGGACGCGCTGCTGCGGGTCGGCACGGCGCTGATGCTGGACACCCCGGTCGGCGATCGCCCGCTCGGCCGATGAGGCGGCTATCGGCCGTTCACTTACTCGGCGAGTTCGCAGCCAGTCGTAGTGTGCTGGGAGCTACTCGCACATCACTTCCGCGTTGACTTCGGCACGGCGGCCGAACTAACCTCCGCGAGGGCCAGTGCTGCCCCCGCCGAGACCGCGGCGGGCGCGGATACTGGGGTCGAGCAGGTAACGAGGACGGGTTGGTTGCATGAGCAGCGCGACGGAGCCGGTCGGTCAGCCACCGGTGGACGTGCCGGACATCCACACGACCGCGGGCAAGCTGGCG
Source organism: Saccharopolyspora hordei (assembly GCF_013410345.1). Lineage (NCBI taxonomy): Bacteria > Bacillati > Actinomycetota > Actinomycetes > Pseudonocardiales > Pseudonocardiaceae > Saccharopolyspora > Saccharopolyspora hordei. The sequence goes on along the minus strand of NZ_JACCFJ010000001.1, from coordinate 4,243,210 downwards.
GACCTGTACCGGCGCAACGACGAGGCGGTGCACGCCGGCTCGGAGCGCGCGGTGGCCAAGCAGCACGCCAAGGGCAAGCACACCGCCCGTGAACGCATCGACATGCTGCTGGACCCGGGCTCGTTCGTGGAGCTCGACGAGCACGCCCGGCACCGCTCCACCAACTTCGGGCTGGACGCCAACCGCCCCTACGGCGACGGCGTGGTGACCGGCTACGGCACCGTCGACGGCCGCAAGGTGTGCGTGTTCTCCCAGGACTTCACCGTCTTCGGCGGGTCGCTGGGCGAGGTCTTCGGCGAGAAGATCGTCAAGGTCATGGACCTGGCGCTGAAGACCGGCTGCCCGCTGATCGGCATCAACGACTCCGGCGGCGCGCGGATCCAGGAGGGTGTGGCGGCCCTGGGCCTCTACGCGGAGATCTTCAAGCGCAACACCCACGCCTCCGGCGTGATCCCGCAGATCTCGCTCATCATGGGCCCGTGCGCGGGCGGCGCGGTGTACTCGCCGGCGATCACCGACTTCACCGTGATGGTCGACCAGACCTCGCACATGTTCATCACCGGTCCGGACGTGATCAAGACGGTGACCGGTGAGGACGTCACCTTCGAGGACCTCGGCGGCGCCCGCACGCACAACTCCCGCTCGGGCAACGCGCACTACCTGGCCTCCGACGAGGACGACGCCATCGCCTACGTCAAGGAACTGCTGTCGTTCCTGCCGAGCAACAACCTCTCCGAGCCCCCGGCCTTCGACGCCGAGGTCCCCGAGGGCGCGATCGCGGACTCGATCACCGACTTCGACCGCGAGCTGGACGTGCTGGTGCCGGACTCGCCGAACCAGCCCTACGACATGCACCAGGTCATCACCCACGTCGTGGACGACGAGGACTTCCTGGAGGTCGGGGCGCTGTTCGCGCCGAACATCATCACCGGCTTCGGGCGCGTCGAGGGCCGCGCGGTGGGCGTGGTGGCCAACCAGCCCACCCAGCTCGCCGGCACCCTGGACATCGACGCCAGCGAGAAGGCGGCGCGCTTCGTGCGGACCTGCGACGCCTTCAACATCCCGGTGCTGACCTTCGTGGACGTGCCGGGCTTCCTGCCGGGCACCGACCAGGAGTGGAACGGCATCATCCGCCGCGGGGCGAAGCTGCTCTACGCCTACGCCGAGGCGACCGTCCCGCTGGTCACCGTGATCACGCGCAAGGCCTACGGCGGTGCCTACGACGTGATGGGCTCCAAGCACCTGGGCGCGGACATCAACCTGGCCTGGCCGACGGCGCAGATCGCGGTGATGGGCGCGCAGGGCGCGGTGAACATCCTCTACCGGCGGCGACTGGCCGAGGCGCAGGAGAACGGCGAGGACGTCGAAGCGGTGCGCGCGCAGTTGCAGCAGGAGTACGAGGACACCCTGTGCAACCCGTACGTCGCCGCGGAGCGCGGCTACGTCGACTCGGTCATCCCGCCGTCGTTCACCCGCGGGTACGTGGCGCGGTCGCTGCGGATGCTGCGCGACAAGCGGGAGAGCCTGCCCGCCAAGAAGCACGGCAACATCCCGCTGTGACGCCCGCCGGAGGAGGTGCGTGATGAGCCACGACGCGGACGCGGCGCCGGAACGGCCGGTGCTGCGCATCGTGCGCGGCGACCCCGACGAGGTCGAGATCGCCGCGCTGACCGCGGCGCTGACCGGGTTGGCCGCGGCCCAGTCCGGCGCGGCCGAGCCGCGGGAGGAGCCGATGTCGCTGTGGGGCGACCCGGTCGCGGCGGTCCGCCACCCGGCGGGCCGGCGGCCGTTGCGCCCCGGTCCGCACGCCTGGCGCGCGTCGGCGCTGCCGGGCTGAGGTGCCCAGACGAGTTGTCCGCCAGCCGTCCGGCGTCGCGCCGGGAGTTGAGGAGTTGACCACTGTGGACGTGACGCCGATCAGCAAGGTCCTGGTCGCCAACCGCGGTGAGATCGCGGTGCGGGTGATCCGCGCGTGCAAGGACGAGGGCATCGCCTCGGTCGCCGTGTACGCCGAACCGGACGCCGACGCGCAGTTCGTGCGGATGGCCGACGAGGCCTTCGCGCTGGGTGGCTCGACGCCCGGCGAGTCGTACCTGAACATCGACAAGATCATCGACGTGGCCAAGCGCTCCGAGGCCGACGCGGTGCACCCGGGTTACGGGTTCCTGTCGGAGAACGCCGACTTCGCCCAGGCGGTGCTGGACGCGGGCCTGGTCTGGATCGGCCCGTCGCCGCAGGCGATCCGCGACCTCGGTGACAAGGTCACCGCCCGGCACATCGCCACCCGGGCCGGGGCGCCGCTGGTGCCCGGCACCAAGGACCCGGTGTCCGGTGCCGACGAGGTGGTGGCCTTCGCCGAGGAGCACGGCCTGCCGGTGGCCATCAAGGCCGCGTTCGGCGGTGGCGGGCGCGGGCTGAAGGTCGCCCGGTCCCTCGAGGAGATCCCCGAGCTGTACGCCTCGGCGGTGCGCGAGGCGGAGACCGCGTTCGGGCGCGGTGAGTGCTTCGTGGAGCGCTACCTGGACCGCCCGCGGCACGTGGAGGCCCAGGTGCTGGCCGACCAGCACGGCAACGTGGTCGTCGTCGGCACCCGCGACTGCTCGCTGCAGCGCCGGCACCAGAAGCTGGTCGAGGAGGCCCCGGCGCCGTTCCTCACCGACGAGCAGCGCCGCACCATCCACGAGGCGGCCCGCGGCATCTGCGCCGAGGCCGGCTACCACGGCGCGGGCACCGTGGAGTTCCTGGTCGGGCTGGACGGGACCATCTCGTTCCTGGAGGTCAACACCCGGCTGCAGGTGGAGCACCCGGTGTCGGAGGAGACCACCGGCATCGACCTGGTGCGCCAGCAGTTCCGCATCGCCGCGGGGGAGCGGCTGGAGATCACCGAGGACCCGCAGCCGCGCGGCCACTCCATCGAGTTCCGCATCAACGGCGAGGACGCGGGCCGGAACTTCCTGCCCGCGCCGGGCACCGTGACCCGCTTCGTCGCGCCGCAGGGCCCGGGCGTGCGGGTGGACTCGGGCGTGGAGACCGGCAGCGTGATCGGCGGGCAGTTCGACTCGCTGCTGGCGAAGGTGATCGTGACCGGCGCGGACCGCCAGCAGGCGCTGGAGCGCTCGCGGCGCGTCCTGGACGAGATGGTCGTCGAGGGCATGGCCACGGTCCTGCCGTTCCACCGGCTGATCGTGCGGGACCCGGCGTTCGTCGGCACCGACGGCTTCACCGTGCACACCCGCTGGATCGAGACCGAGTTCGACGGCACCATCGAGCCGTTCACCGACGCGGCGGAGGTCGCCGAGCCGCAGCAGCGCCAGACCATCACCGTCGAGGTCGGCGGTCGGCGCCTGGAGGTGACCCTGCCTGCCGAGCTGGCGGTCTCCGGCGCCGCCCCGGCGGCGAAAGCCAAGCCGCGCAAGCGCTCCTCCGGCAAGGCCGGGTCGGCGGTCTCCGGTGACGCGGTGACGGCGCCGATGCAGGGCACCATCGTCAAGGTCTCCGTCACCGACGGCCAGCAGGTGGAGGCCGGCGAGCAGATCGCGGTGCTGGAAGCGATGAAGATGGAGAACCCGGTGACGGCCCACAAGTCGGGCACGGTCACGGGCCTCTCGGCGCAACCGGGCGACTCGGTCTCCCAGGGCACCACCCTCTGCGAGATCAAGGACTGAGCGCGGTCCGGCCCCGCTGGCGGTGCGGGCGGGACCGGACGCTGGGAATTCAGGTGACAGCCGGACGTGCGGCGAGTACGAAGACCCGCATGACGACGGTGCACCGACTCGCAGACGAGCTGCTCGCCCTGCTGCACCGGGAGGACCCGTTCGCCGCGACCGCGGTGGGCGTCCACGGCCACGACCACGAGCTGCCCGACCTCAGCGAGGCCGGCGGGCTGGCCCGCCGGTCCGCGGCCGAGGACATCGCACGGCGGGCCACCGCGCTCGACGGCCAGGACGACGTGACGCGCGCTGTCGTGGTGCAGCAGGCGGCGGCGCTGGTGGCGCGGGTGGACGCCCGGCTGGTGGAGCACACGCTCGCGTTCCCGCTGACCTCGCCCGCGGGGACGCTGCTGCACCACCTCCCGCAGGCGCGGCCGGACGGGGTGGACGGCGAGCGCGCCCACCTGGACAGGTTGGCCGCGGTCCCAGCGCACCTCGCCACCGCGGCCGAGCGGCACCGGACCGGTGTGGCGGCGGGACGGCTCCCGCTGGCCCGGGCCGGGCGGGCCGCCGTGGCGAACCTCGACCGGTACCTCGCGGGACCCGATCCACTGCGCGCACCCGCGTTGACCGGAACGCGCGTCGCTGAGCGCGAACGGCTCCTGGCCGACGTGGTGCGCCCGGCGTTCGCCCGCTACCGCGAGGTGGTCGCCACCGAGCTGGTGCCGCGCGGGAGACCGGACGAGCAGTCGGGCCTGTGCTGGTTGCCGGACGGCGGGGCGGTGTACGAGTCGCTGGTGCGCGTGCACACGACGACCGACCGCACGCCGGAGGAGCTGCACCGCACGGGGTGGGACCTCCTCGGCGAGCTGGACGCCGAGTACGTCGAGATCGGGTCGCGGGTGTTCGGTGCCGCGACCGCGACCGAGGTGCGGCAGCGGCTGCGCACCGACCCGACGCTGCGGTGGCGGAGCGCGGCAGACGTGCTGAGCACGGCGCGCGAGACCGTCGAGCGGGCGGAGCGGGCGGCGCCGGGCTGGTTCGCGCGGGTCCCGGCGGGACGGTGCGCGGTGGAGCCCGTGCCCGACGACGAGGCCCCCAGCGTGTCGGCCTACTACAGCCGGCCCGCGCTGGACGGCTCCCGGCCGGGGACCTTCTTCGCCAACACCCACCGCGCCGAGGAGCGCGAGCGGTTCACCGCGGAGGCGGTGGCGTTCCACGAAGCCGTCCCGGGCCACCACGTCCAGCTGGCGCTCGCGCAGGAGGTCGAGGAGCTGCCGATGCTGCGCCGTCTCGCCGACGTCAACGCCCACGTCGAGGGGTGGGCGCTGTACGCCGAGCGGCTGGCCGACGAGATGGGGCTGTACTCCGGTGACCTCGCGCGCCTGGGCATGCTCGCGGAAGACTCCCTGCGCGCCGCCAGGCTGGTGGTCGACACGGGGCTGCACGCCCGTGGCTGGACCCGGCGGCGAGCGGTCGAGTTCCTGCTCGACCACACCCTGCTGTCCGAAGTGGACGCCGGTGTCGAGGTGGACCGCTACGCCGAGTGGCCGGGCCAGGCGCTGTCGTACGCGGTGGGGCGCTTGGAGATCCAGCGGTTGCGGGCCCGTGCCGAGCGCGCGCTCGGCACGGCGTTCGACCTCGCGGCCTTCCACGACCTCGTGCTCACCAGCGGACCGCTGCCGATGACCGTCCTGGCCGAGGTCGTCGAGGACTGGCTGGCGCTGATCAGCCGCAGCAGCTCGCACCCGGTTCGGTGCGCAGCTCCGGTGCAGTGCCCGCAATCGCGGAATCGGCCTTGACCACGTAGACCTCCCAGGGTTCGCGGCCCGGGCCGTGCACCCACACCTTGTCCTGGCGGGCGTAGCAACACGTGGTGTCCTTCTCGACCTGGGTGAACAGCCCCAGGGTGGACAGCCGCTCGGTGGCCGCGTCGACGGTCGCGGTGTCTTCGACCTCGATGCCGAGGTGGTCCAGGACCGTGTCCTGGTCGGGCTCGCCCTCGAGCAGGACGAGCTTCAGCGGTGGCTCCGCGACGGCGAAGTTCGCGTAACCGGGGCGGCGCTTGGTCGGCTCGGCACCGAGGAGCTTGGTGTAGAAGGCGATCGATCCTTCCAGGTCACCGACCCGGAGGGCGAGCTGGACGCGTGACATCGGGATCCCCCTGTCTAGATGGATGTCGAAACACGGACGGAGTCAGCTTGTGCCTTGTTTCGACATGTGTCAAGTTAGAGACATGTCGAAGCAGAGTGCGGAGGTCGAGCTGTGCTGCTCGCCGCTCATGCGGGAGCCGTTGACCGAGGAGCGGGCGACGCAGCTGGCCCGGGTGTTCAAGGCGATCGGCGAGCCGGTGCGCTTGCGCCTGCTGTCCCTGATCGCCTCGCACGCGGGCGGTGAAGCCTGCGTGTGCGACCTGACCGGGGCCTTCGACCTGTCCGGTCCGACGATCTCGCACCACCTCAAGGTCCTGCGGGAGGCCGGGGTCGTCGAGGGGGAGCGGCGCGGCACGTGGATCTACTACCGGGTCCGTCCGGAGACCCTGCGCGCGGTTTCCGCCGTGCTCGTGCCCGCCGACGGGACGACCGCATGACCCGGGACGGCGCGGCGGCGCGGTTGTCCACGTTGGACCGTCTGCTGCCGGTGTGGATCGGCGCGGCGATGGTGGCCGGCCTGCTGGCCGGGCGGTGGGTGCCCGGTCTGGGCCCGGCGCTGGACTCGGTGCAGGTCGGGGGCATCTCGCTGCCGATCGCGCTCGGGCTGCTGGTGATGATGTACCCGGTGCTGGCCAAGGTGCGCTACGACCGGCTGGGCACCGTCACCGGAGACCGGCGGTTGCTGGTCACGTCGCTGCTGCTCAACTGGGTCATCGGCCCGGCCGTGATGTTCGCGCTGGCGTGGGTGTTCCTGCCGGACCTGCCCGAGTACCGCACCGGGCTGGTCATCGTGGGACTGGCGCGGTGCATCGCGATGGTGGTGGTGTGGAACGACCTGGCCTGCGGTGACCGCGAGGCCGCCGCCGTGCTGGTGGCGCTGAACTCCGTGTTCCAGGTGGTCGCGTTCGCCGGTCTGGGCTGGTTCTACCTCTCCGTGCTGCCGGGTTGGCTCGGCTTGCAGCAGGTGGGACTGGAAGTCTCGGCGTGGCAGATCGCCGGGTCCGTCCTGGTCTTCCTCGGCGTGCCGCTGGTGGCCGGGTACCTGACCCGCGCACTGGGCGAACGCGGTCGGGGACGGAGCTGGTACGAGACCCGCTTCCTGCCCAGGATCGGCCCGTTCGCGCTCTACGGGCTGCTGTTCACCATCGTGGTCCTCTTCGCCCTGCAGGGCGACCAGATCACCAGTCGGCCGGTGGACGTCGTCCGCATCGCCGTCCCGCTGCTGGCCTACTTCGCGGTGATGTGGGCGGGATCCTTCGCGGTGGGGAAGATGACCGGGCTGTCCTACGAGCGGTCGGCGACGCTGGCGTTCACGGCGGCGGGCAACAACTTCGAGCTCGCCATCGCGGTGGCCATCGCGACCTTCGGCGTCACCAGCGGGCAGGCCCTGGCCGGCGTCGTCGGGCCGCTCATCGAGGTCCCGGTGCTCCTCGCGCTGGTCTACGTCTCGCTGGCGGCCCGCCGCTGGTTCACCACGTCCGACACCGAACTCGGGAGAACCCCGGAGTGACCGTGCCCGCCACGCCCGAAGTCCTCTTCGTCTGCGTCCACAACGCCGGACGCTCCCAGATGGCCGCTGCCCTCCTCCAGCACCACGCTGGAGGTCGGGTGGCCGTGCGCTCGGCCGGGTCCGCTCCTGCCGAGACGGTCAACCCCGCAGTCGTGACGGTGATGGCGGAACTGGGACTCGACCTGTCGCGCGAGGTCCCCACGAAGCTCACCACCGACACGGTCGAAGCGGCCGACGTGGTGGTCACCATGGGCTGCGGTGACAGCTGCCCGGTCTTCCCGGGGAAGCGCTACCTGGACTGGGACCTCACCGACCCGGCGGGCAAGGGGGTCGACGAAGTCCGGGAGATCCGCGACGACATCGAGCGCCGAGTGCTCGACCTGGTGGCCGAACTCGAGCGCACCGGTTGACCCGCCGCGGACCGGTCCGTGCGCACTCCGCGGCGCGGTGGCGCCGCGGAGTGCGCACGGTGACCTCAGCTGCTCGCGGGGATGGCGGGCAGCGTGACGTAGGAGGGGTTCTCCGCCGAGGTGTGGATGGTCACCGGCGACAGGGCCGCCGGGAGGTCCCGCACCGTCGGGAGCAGGTGCGGGACGTCGTAGGCCTGGACCGCGATGCGGAGCTTGTGACCCGGCGGGACGACCGCTCCGGTGGGGAAGACCTCGACGTCGACCGGGGTGACCTCACCGGGCTGCAGCAGGTCCTGCGCTTCCTTGGTGAACGGGTGGTGCGGCTGGACCAGCTGCCCGTCGAGGTAGCGCGAGCGGGACTCGTCCAGCGCCCGGTGCGACAGGACCTGCCAGCCGCCGGTGAGCCGGTTGACCTCCCCGGTCGGGGACACCGACGACACCGAGACCGACACCATCCCGTTGCCAGTGGGGGTCGAGACGTTGAGGTGCGCGTTGATCGGGCCGCGGATCCGCAGCGGTTCCGACAGCTCCTCGGTCTCGAAGACCGCCCCGGACAGGTCGTTCAGCCGGTTGTCCTCACACAGCTTCGCGAGCCCGATGGCGTTGGGCAGCCCGGCGGTCCACTGGTTGGCGGACCGGGTGCACAGCCCGGCGACCGGCACGGGCGCGACGTTGCTCCGCCCCTGCTCGACGTCGTCGGTGACCAGCTGCCCCGGTAGGCCGGGCAGCGAGGTGCCGGAGAGCTGGAAGTTCTCGGCGCGCTGCTCGTCGATCCAGTCCTGCGCCTGGTGCCACTGACCGGAGCCGATCTCGTGCCAGGTCAGCGGCGGGATGTCGGTGTCCAGCTCCGGGTCCGGCAGGCCGCGCACGTGGTGGTCGAACCAGCGCAGCTGGACCTCCTGCAACGAGCCGTACCCGGCGTCCTCGAACCCGGAGCCGGCGCTGGCCTGCAGGTGGTCCCACGGACCGAAGACCATCTTGGTGGGCACGCCACGTTCGCGAAGCCGGTCGAACAGCATCGGCGTGCCGCGCTGGAACAGGTCGTACTCACCGCCGACGAGGAAGGTCGGCACGTCGATGCGGTCGACGACGTTGATCGGCGAGCGCTCGGCGTAGAACGGGCCGTCGAAGGCCGAGTCCAGGCCCAGCGTCGCGGACAGCAGCATCGGCGCGGTGAACCCGGTGGCGCCTTGGATCCGCGAGAGGTACATCTGCAGCGCGTTGTCGGGTTCGGTGACGCCGTAGGCGGGCGGCAGCAGGCCGGTCGCGGTGACCAGTCCCAGCCACAGCGGGATGAACCCGACGTCGAGCGCACCACCGGAGGCGACCACGTCGCGGTAGGTGTCGGCGGCCGGGACCTGCGGGAAGATGGCCTTCAGCCCGGCAGGCCGGTTCGCGGCGGCGAACAGCTGGCTGATGCCCATGTACGACGGGCCGTGCATGCCGACGGAGCCGTTGCTCCACGGCCGTTCGGCGGACGCGGCCCACTCGACGACCTCCCCGGCGTCGGTGTTCTCCCGCTCGCTGAACGCCGCCCACGAGCCGCCGGAGGTGCCGGTCCCGCGCGCGTCGACGGTGACCTGCACGTACCCGCGCTTGACGAAGTAGCTCGAGTCGCCGAACGCGACGGACGCGGGTCCGTTGAGCACGGACTTGTTGTAGGCGGTGATGGTCACCAGCACGGGGAACCGGCCCTCGACGGGCTTCCCGTCGTCGTCGGCGGGCCGTTGGACGTCCCCGCGCAGCACGGTCCCGTCGGACATCGGGATCGGGACGTCGGTTTCGGTGACGACCTCGGGGTACTCCTCCCCGCGCGCCGTCCAACCTGTCTGCGCCTGAGCAGTGGTGAGTCCGGCGAAGACCATCGCCAAGGTGAGCAACAGTGCCAACCAGCAGCGCCGCATGAAGACCTCCCAGTGCGTACGGGGAGATCAACGACCAGACCGTCACGGCGTTACGCGTGAGCGGGGAAGCGTCCGCCCGTCCCGGGCAGTTCGACGGCGTCACAGCGGCGGGTGCTGGGGCACGGGGACAGGCGGGACCGGTCCGAGGACCGCCTCGGCCCTCGAATCGCGAGCACGGCCACCACCTGTCCGACCGTGGCCGGTGACAGGCCGGCGAGCGCGACGTGGGAGTTGCCGTCACCCAGCGGAACGCCGCGCTGCCGGTGAACGGGGTTGCGGGCCCGCCCGCTGCGGGCCCGCAACCGTGGGTCAGCCCTGGCCGACCAGTCGGCCCAGCGCGGCCTGGGCCTCCGCGGCGTCGAAGTACCACTTGAGGGATTCGGCGCTGGGTGCGGAGAAGCTGCTCGCCACCAGGTCCGCGACGGGCTGGTGCGAGCCGGCGGCGCCGAAGACCTGCAGGACGTGCTCGGTCGGCGGCATGAGCATCGCGTTCGTCCACGCGTGCACGGTCTGGGCGTGCTCCCAGTAGCGCTCGAACGCCTGCTGCATCCACTCCGCGTCGAACGGCTCCGCGCCGCGCTCCAGGATGCTGTCGAGGTAGGACTTGGCGCACTTGCTCGCGTTGTTGGCGCCCTGGCCGGTGATCGGGTCGTTGGCCGCCACGGCGTCGCCCATCCCCAGCACCGGGGTCCCCGACGGCAGCTGCGCGACCGGGCGGCGCACGACGGGCTTGACGCTGCCGGTGAGGGTGGCGCGGTCGTCGGTGAGCTTGGCGTCCTTGAAGCGCTCGTACTCCCACGGCACGAACTGGCGCAGCAGCTCCAGCATGCGCTGCCACTGCTCCTCCGGGCCCGGCTTGTCCGACCAGCAGTCCAGGGGCCCGCCGGGGATGCCCTCGAAGATCGGCATGTAGCAGGGGCCGCTGAAGGTGTAGCCGGGGATGCTGAAGATCTCGCCGACGCCGGGGATCACGTTGAAGAAGACGCCGTCCCGGTCGGGGTGCTCGGGACGCCGGTGCAGACCGTCCACATAGGCCACTGCCAGGGCGCGTTGCGGGCCGTCGAACGTGGTGCGGTCGGCGTCCACCGGGAACAGCTCCGCCAGCGGACCGCGACCGGCGGCCACGACGACGAGGTCGTAGCGCGAGGCCACCGCGTCCAGCGTCTCCGGCGTGTGCTGCTCGTAGACGACCTCACCGCCCTTCTTCTCGAACAGCTCGATCCAGGTGGGCATCTTGATGCGCTGGTCGACCGCCTGCCCGGGACCGCCGAGGGCGCCGAGGAAGTCGAAGACGCGGCTGCCGTCCGGACCGGCCAGCGACACCCCGATCCCGTCGACGGTGGGTGCCACGTCGTCCCACAGGTTCAAGCCGAGTTCGCGCTCGTGGGCCAGCGCGGTGTCGAACATGCACTGCGTCGACATCACGCGGCCCTCACGGATCTCGGCCGGCGTGCGTGCGGACGCCAGGGTCACCTCGTAGGAGTGCTGTCGCAGACCCAACGCCAACTGCAGGCCTGCCTGACCCGCTCCGACGACGAGGACTTTCCGCATGGGCCGTAATCCCTTCTGTGCATGACGAACGCGTGCTGCATCCGGGCGCGGTTCCGCACCCGAGGTGGCCACAGACCCTAGCGCAGCGGTTCGGCGCCGAGGTCGAGAGATGATCAAGGCGCAGGGAGCGCCGTGCCACGCGCGGTCTTCCGGGGCGCTCGGTCGTCCCGTGGGGTCGCCGCAGCACGACCGGGGCCCCAGTTCGTTCCCAGTTTTCCCAATCGCGCGGGATGCGAAGGACGTTTCCGCCCCATGATCGTCGCGTGTTAAGCTCGCCGCGCTTTGCGGTCGGTGATGCCGCTCGCACATGCGCGGAGGAGTGGCGACGGAGGTCGAGCACCTGCCGGACGCGCACACTCCTCCACCTGCGGCGCGCGCGGGGCGACCACTCGTCGCGACGTCGGCGCGCCCGGACATGGCGGGGCCCGCCGCACGGCCTCAACTTCCCTGCCCGGCAAGCGGGTGCGAACTCACCATACGGAGCATTGTGAAAACGGAAAACGACGCGCCGGACAACGATCCGCACCCCCACGTCTCCCGAGAGCGCAAGGGTCCGCGGGCAGTGCTGGGGTCGCTGCGCCGCGGATCGGACTCCCGGCACCCGGTGGAGGGGCGGGCCAGCGACATCAGTCTCAAGCGCCGCCTGCGCGGTGTGTGGTTGTGGCCGGCGACCGCGCTGCTGCTGGGGTGCCTGGTCGCCGCAGCGCTGACCATCCCCACCGCGATCGGCATGGTGCTGGTCACCTCCGGGGTGCAGGAGGTGTCCATCCCCGCGGTGCGGTTCCTCGGTGAAGCCTCCGCCGAGCGCACGCTGAGCCTGCAGTACCTGGTGTCCCCGGGCACCGACCGGCGAGCGCTGGACGAGCAGCGCGCTCGCACGGACCGGCTGCTGTCCGAGGTCGAACGGGCGGCGGACGCGGAGTGGATCCTCCAGATCGCGCCGCCCGCGGAGCCGATCAAGGAGCGCCTGGAGCGGCTGCTCGAGCGCACCTCGGAGCTGAACGTGCTGCGCGCCCGCGTCGACGGGCGGCAGCTGGGCCGGGACGAGGTCTTCGCCGCCTACAACGCGATCACCGACGCTGGCAGCGCCGTGTTCGACACCCAGGCGCGCATCTTCCCGGACTCGCAGGTCAGCCAGGGCGGCATCCAGGCCACGGAGTTCTTCCAGGCCGCCGACCTGCAGTCCCGCGCGGCGTCGCTGATGTCCACCGCGCTGTCCACCGGGGCGCTCGACCCCGTCGAGTACGCCAGGTTCACGCGGCTGGTCAACGTCTACCACGACCTCGTGGAGAACCCGGCGTCGGTGATCCCGCCGCACGTGCGGGCGCAGGTCGAGCAGACGGTCTCCACGGACCACTGGCGCCGGCTGACCGAGATCGAGAACCAGCTGGTGGCGCACGGGCCTTGGGCCCCCGGTGAGGTGCCGCCGGTGAGCCTGCAGGAGTGGCAGGACCTCGCCCGCGAGATGGCGCAGGACCTCAACGGGCTCACCATCGTGCAGGCCGACCACGCCTCCACGGCGGGCTGGAACCAGGGCGTCCGCAACATGGTGGTCGTCGCCGCGGTCACCGTCATCGCCATCGCCGCCGTGGTCGCCGCGATCCGCCAGTCCCGGCGCAACGCGACCGCGCTCAACCGGCGGTTCGAGTACCTGCGCGAGGACATGGAGGAGGTCTCCAACGTCCTGCTGCCGAACGCCTTCGAGCGCATCGGCCGGGGCGAGATCCCCGACGACGACTCGGCGCTGGTGCGGCAGGACTACGGTTCGGACGAGATCGCCGAGGTCAAGCGCTCCTTCGACCGCGTCGTGAAGATCGCGCTGCAGTCCAGCATCAAGCACGCCGAGCTGCAGGAGGGCATGAAGGCGGTCCTGGTCGGCATGGCGCGGCGGACCAAGGTGCCGATCCGCAACGGCGTCAACGCCATCGACAAGCTGGTGGAGCACGAGAACCTGCCGGACGAGGTGCTGGACCTGGTCTTCGAACTCGACCAGGAGCTCACCCGCATCCGCCGGCACAACGAGAACGTGCTCATCCTCGGTGGTGAGGAGCCCGGCCGCGGCTGGACCAAGCCGGTCGCGCTGCCGCAGGTCGTCCGCGCGGCCGGTGACGAGACCGAGCACTACGCGCGGGTGCACTACGAGAACATCCCGAAGGTCGCGATCGTGCCGGGCGCGGTGGCCGACGTGATGCACCTGCTGGCGGAGCTGATCGACAACGCCACGCAGTTCTCCAGCTCGGTGGTCCGGGTGCAGGGCCAGAAGTGGGTCAACGGCGTGCTGGTGGTCATCGAGGACCAGGGCATCGGCATGTCCGAGAAGGACGTGACGGCCGCCAACGACCTGTTCGCCGGGAAGTCCGGTTTCGACCTGCTGGCGCTGCGCAACAGCGACCGCAAGGGCCACTTCGTGGTCACGCTGCTGGCGGCCAAGCACGGCATCAAGGTCGAGCTGGCGCAGATGTACCTGGGTGGCATCCGGGCCACCGTCGCCATCCCTGGCAAGATCATCGACCGGGGCGACGAGGCCCCGGACACCGCCAAGCACCGGCAGCTGCCCACCGCGGACGCACCGCCGGCCATCGCGCGCCGCCGCCCGAAGTCCGGGCAGGGCAGCAACGGGAAGGCGCGGTTGCCGCGCCGTCCGGTCCCCGGTGGGCGGGCGGACACCGGCCAGCAGCCGGCGGTCGGGCAGCACCGTGCCCAGCACAACGGCGACAGCGGTCAAACCGTGAAGAGGAGGGCACCGGGCGTGGAGCGGTTCAGCGGGGACCTGCTGGGGTCCGACGGCGGCGCTGCCCCGGCTGGCGGCGCTGCCCCGGCCTCGCCGAGCAGGCCGGAGGCCCCGAGCGCGGGTACGGGACGTCGGCGGCCGTTGCCGACGCGGGTCCCGCAAGCGAGCTTGGACCGCAACCTGCGCGAGGAAGCACCGAGCCCGGCCGCCGCGAGCGAGCAGCCCCGGCCCGCCGGCCGCACCGCACGGGAGGCCGCTGAGCGCCTCCGCGGTGCGTACGCGGGCCGGCGCAGGGCGAACTCGAATGGAGAGAACCAGAAGTGACCATCTCAGAGACCACGCGGATCGAGTTGAACGGGATGCTCGACAGGCTGGTCAGCAAGATGAAGGGCGACGTGCTCTCCGCCGTCCTGGTCAGCGCGGACGGGCTGGAACTGGCCCACTCCCGCGACGAGCACGGCGTCCGCGACCAGCTCTCGGCCGGGGCGAGCGGGATCGCGTCCATCGCTCGGGGACTGGGGCACCAGCTGCGCGCCGGAGCGCAGCGGCAGTCCGTCATCGAGTGGGAGCACGCGATGCTGTTCCTCGTCGGTGTGTCCGACGGCAGCCTGCTGGCCCTGGTCAGCGCGGCTGACGCGGACATCGGTGACGTCGCCTACCACGCGAACCTGCTCGTCGAGCAGGTCGGTGAGTTCATGGTGGCAGCACCGCGGCACGGGACGGCGCCCGGGCAGATCTCCTTGCCATGACAGGTTCCGATGACGCGTTGGACAGCCGGCTGGTCCGGCCCTTCTCCATGCGCCGGGGGCGGACCAGCCGACGCACCAGCGAGCTGAGCATGAGCACGCTGGTGTGGACCGTGCGGACCGACATCATGCCGGGAGAGCTCAGCCCCGAGCAGATGCAGATCCTCGAGCTGTGCCACGTCCGGCACGGCACCGCCGGCCGCGGGTCGGTCGGTGTCGCGATCGCGGAACTGTCAGCGATGCTCGACATCCCGCTGGCGGTGACCAAGGTCCTCGCCAGCGAGCTGATCGACCGGGAACTGCTGGAGTTCAGCAAGCCGGCCCGCGCGGACGATCCGGACGTGACCACGATGAAAAGAGTGCTGAATGGGCTTCGAGAGCTCCGTGTCTGAACCCTCTGGCGGCAAGACGAAGCCGACCTCGGTCAAGATCCTGGTCGCCGGCGGGTTCGGCACCGGGAAGACGTCCTTGGTCAGCTCGGTCAGCGAGATCGACCCGCTGCGGACCGAGGAGATGTTGTCGGAGGCCGGTGAGGGCATCGACGACATCTCCGGCGTCGAGGGGAAGCGGACCACCACGGTCGCGCTGGACTTCGGCCGCATCACCATCGCCCCGGACCTCGTGCTGTACCTGTTCGGGACGCCCGGGCAGAGCCGGTTCTGGTACATGTGGAACGACCTCGCGGTCGGCACGTGGGGCGCGGTGGTGCTCATCGACACCCGGCGGTTCGAGACCAGCTGGGCGGCGATCGACTTCTTCGAGCGCAGGCAGATCCCGTTCATCGTGGCGGTGAACCGCTTCCCGGACTCGGACTACTACCCCGCCGAGGAGCTCCGCGCGGCGCTGCAGCTCGGCGAGGAGGTCCCGATCATCGACGACTGCTCGGCGCTGGAACCCGAGTCGTGCAAGGACGTCCTGATCACGCTGCAGGAGCACATCATGCGGACGCACCTGGAGCGGGCCGGCTACGACGAGAACGCGATCGCGAACGCGATCGGCGAGTGACGCTCAGCGCTGGGGCGAGAGGACGGTGACGACGGCCGAGTCGTCCTCGGCCGCCAGTCCGGCCCGCTCGCCCAGCAGGTAGAGCTGGTGCGCGGCTGCGGCCAGCGGTGTCGGGACACCGGTCTCGCGGGCCAGCTCACCGACGATCCCCATGTCCTTGACGAAGATGTCCAGCCGGGACCGCACCTCCGCTCCGTCGCCGTAGGCCTCGACCATGCGCGGACCGCGGTCGGAGAGCATGAACGAGCTCGCCGCGCCCCGGCTGAGCGTCTCCACCACCAGCGCCGGGTCGAGCCCGATGCCGCGGGCCAGCGCCACCGCTTCGGCCGCCGCGGCGATGTGCACCCCGGCCAGCAGCTGGTTGATCGCCTTGAGCGCCTGGCCGTCGCCAGGGCGGGGGCCGATCACGGTGCACGTGGACGAGAGCCGGTCCAGCACCGGCCTGGCGATCTCGAGGGCCTCGTCGTCCGCGCCGACGACGATGAGCAGGTCACCGGCCCCGGCGCGGGTGGGACCGCCGCTGACCGGCGCGTCGACCAGCCGGTGGTGCGGGAGCCGGGCGGCCGTGTCCCGCGCTGCCTGCGGGCCGACCGTGCTGGTCAGCACCACCGCCGCGCCCTCGGGCAGCGTCGACGCGGCACCGTCGGGCCCGAACAGCGCCGCCTCGACCTGCTGCTGGTCGCGGACGGCCAGCAGCAGCACGTCGGCGTCCGCGGCGGCCGCGGCCGGGCTCGCGGCCTCCGCAGCACCCCGCTCCACGGCGGCCGCGCGCCGGTCGGCGTCGACGTCGAACGCGGTCACCGGGAACGCGGCGGCGAGGTGGCCGGCCATCGGCAACCCCATCGCGCCGAGCCCGATCACCGAAACCCGCGGCGAAGACATCCAGACACCTCCACAGTGGACTCTCATGACCGGAGGGAACCGACGACGCGGGCGAGCGCGTGCTCGTCACCGACGTTGCCGGGGAAGACGACGTAGGGCGTGCCGGCGGCCCCGCCGGCGACCGGCTCCCACAGCGACACGATGCCGGGCAGCAGCGTCCCCCGCGTGATCGCGCGGCGGATGCCCAGGGCCTCGGTGGCGATGTCGCTGGAGGTGATGCCGCCCTTGGCGACGACGAACGCGGGCTGGTGCCGCCGCACGGTCGCGGCCACGGCGTCGACCAGCGCCGCGGACACCGTCCGCGCGATGGCCAGGCTCTCGTCGGCGTCGGCCCCGGTGACCAGCGTGCGGCTGGTGCGGACCACCGCGTCGCAGCGGCGCATCGCCTCGGCCGCGCGGGCGCTGACCTCGGCGACGTGGTCGTCGCGCGAGGCCGGGTCCAGCAACGTCGGCACGTCCAGCTCGAACTCCTCGACCCCGCCCAGCTCGCGCAGCCCGGCGAGCTGCGCGGTGGTCAGCCCGACGTGCGAGCCCACCGCGATCAGCCCGTGCCCGGAGCCGTAGGCGCGCAGCGCCGCCGCGTCCAGCGGGGGACTGGCGGCCTGGCCGATGCGGGCGCGGACGAACGCCGGCCCGATCCGGTACAGCAGCCGCGTCCCGCGCGATTCCGCCTGCAGCAGCGCCGACGCGAGCACCCGCAGGTCGTCGTCGCACGCGGCGTCCACCACCACCGGCTGCCGGTCGCGCACCCCGCTCAGCAGCTCGGCGACGTGCTGCGGGCCGCCGCTGCGCAGGTCGGCCACGGTGATCGCCAGGACGTCGGCCGCGGCCGTGCGGCCGCCGGTCTTCTCCTCGACCCACTCCCGCAGGTCCGAGCTGCGGTACCCGAAGGTCGCGTCGCGGGCGAACTCGGTCTCGCCGGCGGGCACCATCCCGGCGGCCGTGCGGGCCCAGTGCACCGAGTCGACGGTGATGCGGCCGGCGTCCGGGAACGCAGGCACGATCACGACGCCGTCGACCGGACGGCCGTGCCGCGCCAGGTCGTCGGCCAGTGCGTCGGTCTCGACCGGGAAGTGGCCGCGCAGCGTGGAATCGCTGCGGCTGGCCACCACGGGCTCCACGCCCTCGGCCTCCGCTGCGACCACCAGCGCGTCGAGCACCTCGCGGTTGCGGGCCGTCGCGTCGGCGGCGGCGAGGCTGCGGGTGTTGGTGAGCACGAAGCAGGCGCGGGACGGGTGCCGCAGCCCCCAGCGCAGGTCGTCCACCGACCAGCTGGTCAGCACCGGCACGTCGGCGACGGTCTGGGTGCCGGTCGGGTCGTCGTCCAGCACGACCAGGTGCCCGCCGCCGGTGACCTCGCCCGGGTCGACCGGGCGGACCGGGGGCAGGCCCGCCAGCAGCTCCTCCACCGAGGTCATCGGGCCTCCCGCTCGTCGGTGACGTGGGTGCGCAGGTCGTCGGCGGTCTGCGCGAGGTGGTCGCTCATCGCGCGCCGGGCGCGGTTCGGGTCGCCGGACTCCAGCGCGCGCAGCACCTTGCCGTGCTCGGCGATGGCGTTGGTCCGGATCGCGCCGACCGCCGAGGTCTCCCGGCGTCCCTCCACCAGCAGCCGGCCGAAGGGCTCGAACATCAGCGGGATGAAGGCGTTGCCGGTGGCCTGCATGACCGTGTCGTGGAAGGCGATGTCGGCGGAGACGAACAGCTCCACGTCGCCGGTCTCGTCCGCGGTGCGCATGTCCTGGAGCTGCTCGCGCAGCTGCGCCAGGTGGTCCTCGGTGCGCTTGGTCGCGGCGAGCTCGGCGGCGCCCACCTCCAGCAGCCGCCGGGCCTCGATCAGGCTCTCCGACACCACCCGTCCCGCGCGGGTCGCGGCGCGGATCATCGGGTCCAGCGCGGTCCACTGCGCGGGCGGGTTGACGTAGGTGCCGCGACCCCGCTGGACGCGCACCACGTTCTGCGCCCGCAGCACCTTCACCGCTTCCCGGACGGTCAGGCGGCTGACCGAGAACTGCTCGGCGAGCTCGGCTTCCGTGGGCAGCGCGGCGCCCGGCGGGTAGGTCCCCTCGATGATCGCACCGAGCAGCTGCTCGGCGAGATCGTCCGGCAACGACATCCGCACCCATCCCATCAGACGTCAGACGTCCGCGGACGTTATGCGCCCGGCCCCGCCGGGTCAACACTTGATCACCAGCGTTCGAGGCGGTAGAGGCGGCGGGCGTTGTCGCGGCCGACCATCCGCGCCACCCGGACCGCGTCCGGGGTGGACCAATCGCCCGCGGCCACCCGCTCGCCCAGCGCGGCGCGCATCCCGCGCCGCCACAGCAGCGCGCCGAGGTGGTGCAGCTCCGGCGGTCCGCACGCGTCGGAGGAGAACAGCACCTTCGCGAACGGCGCGAGTTCCAGGGACTCGGCCACCACCGCGGCCGAGCGCGCCCCGGTGTGGTTGACCGCGAGCCCCACGTCGAAGTGCACGTGCGGGAACACCTGCGCCAGGTACCCGGCGTTGCGGTGGTAGGGGTAGCAGTGCAGCAGCACGAGGTCCACGCCGCGCGGTTCGACGAGCTTGATGAACCGGGTGAGCAGCAGCGGGTCGCAGCGGTGCAGCTCGACGTCGGGATCGCCGTAGCCGGCGTGCAGCTGCAGCGGCAGCCCGCGGTCGACCCCGGACCACAGCAGGAACCGCAGCAGCACGGGGTCTTCCACCCGGCCGCCCGTGCGGAGCCACCGGTCGGCGGCGGAGACGACCTCGGCCTCGGACGGGCGTTCCGGGTCGAAGTCGAAGCCGAACCGGTAGGCCACCACGCTCTTGAGCCCCACCGCGTCGACCGTGCGCTCCGCGAGCGCTTCCGGGAAGCGGGCGGGGATTTCGGCAGCGCCCACGCCGCTGCGCGCGAGGTCCTCCAGCACCGTCTCCAGGCGCACGACCTCGTCCACCCGCGCGCCGGACACCGCCGCCATCTCGGCGGGGGAGAGCAGCACCTCACCGCCGTACCCGGCGTCGACCAGGAAGTGCTCGACCCCGCTGGCCGCCAGCAGCCGGCGGGTGACCTCGGCGACGCCCAGTTCTGCGCGCCGCGCGACGTAGTCCGCGGCGTCGGCGTGCGGCGGGAGGTCGAGCACCGGCGCGCACCAGCGGCGGACGGCGAAGCCCAGCTGCGAGTCGAACTGCGTCATCCACGCCGGGACCGGCCGGTCGGACTCGGTGAGCAGCGCCTCCAGCCCGGCCCGGTCGACCTCGCCGACCAGGGCGCCGTGCACGTGGTGGTCCACCAGCGGCAGCTCGTCCACCGCCGCCGCGAGCTCGTCGTCCGCCATCGCCCCTCCCGCACCGCACGACGCGGGGCCGTCCTCGGCGACCGCGGCGCGTCGCGCGTCCTGACCAGGATGCCCGAGGCCCGGCGGGGAGACCGGCGGCTCAGGCCGGTGCGTAGTGCGTGACGCCGTCGACGGTCTCCGCGCGGAGCTTCGACTGCAGGACCAGCACGTCGAGGTGGGCCGCGGTCTCCAGGACCGCCAGCATCTGGTTGTAGGGGTCGAGGTCGTCGAGCTTGCGCTCGCGGCGGGTCCAGGTGAGGGCGCGGGCGGCTTCGTAGGCGGTGGTGGCGCCGCGCTCGACGGTCCGCGCCGTGTCCGCCAGCCGCCGGTCGTGGTGGTCCAGCAGCTCGTCGATCCGCTGGTGCGCGCTCTCGGTGACCGGGCCGTGCGCGGGGAGCAACCGCATGTCCGGCAAGGACCGGACCAGCCGCAGCGAGGCCAGGTACTCGCGCAGCGGCAGCTCGCTGGGGGCCTGCTCGAAGCCGATGGACGGGGTGATGTGCGGCAGCACGTGGTCCCCGGCGAACAGCAGCGAGCTCGCGTCGTCGATGAACACCACGTGGCCGCGGGTGTGGCCGGGGGTGGGCAGCGCGCGCAACGGGCGGTCGGCCAGGCTGACGTCGGTGGAGCTGGTGATCCACTCGTCCGGTTCTTCCCAGCCGGTGGTGCGGCTCTTCCCGCCGCGGGCGGCGATCACCGCGTCGCGCACCGGTCCCGCCCCGCAGGCGGCGAGCATCTCGACCTGCTTCTCCAGCGACACGTGGCTGGGATGCATCAACTTCTCCAGCGTGGGCTGCTCGCCCTCGCCGAGCAGCACCCGGGAGCCGTACTCCCGGCGCAGGGCCACCGCCTGCGTGTAGTGGTCGCGGTGCGCGTGGGTGACCAGGAACCGCCGGATGTCGCCGAGCCCGGCGCCGATCTGCCGCAGTCCGGCGTTGAGCTGCTCCCGGGCCGCGTCCAGGGCCCAACCGCCGTCGATGAGGGTGAGCGCGTCGCCGTCGGTGATCGCGTAGACGTTGACCGCGCGGAGGCCGTCGTTGGGCAGGGGCAGCGGGATCCGGTGCACGCCCGGGGCCACCTCGTACGCGCCCGGTCGCATCCACTCGTGCCGTGAGTCGCCCATGACCGCACCTCCGAGCCCGCCCCCGTTCGGAGGCGTCCCAGTAGACCTACCACAGACATACCGACCGGTCAGTGTGCCTTGCGCCACGTCGGTCCCCGCCTCGGAGCGGGTCAGCGGACGGGGTGCACCTCGGGGTGGGACTGCCACCAGCGGAGGAACGCGGGGTTGTCCGCGACGTGCGCCAGGTGGGCCTGGGCGAGGGCGTGGTGGAGCAGGTCGGCCTGCGCCGCGGTCAGCCGGTCCGGCCGCCAGGCCACCGCGAGCCGCGCGGTCAGCGGGTCCCCGGCCAGCGGCCGCACGACGGCCCCCGCCGGCGCGGTGGCGGTCGGCTCGACCAGCCGGATGCCGTGGCCGCGGGTGACGAGCTCCCACGCCCCGCCGCTGGGTGCCCGGAACCGGATCCGCGGGTCGAACCCGGCTTTCAGGCACGCGGCGCGGAACACCTCCGCCGAGACCGCGCCGGGCGGACCGATCCACGACTCCTCGCCGAGCTCGGCCAGTCGCACGTGTTCTCGTCCTGCGGCCCAGTGGTCGGCGGCGAGCGCGACGAACCACGGGAAGCGTGGCACGAGGACGCGGCTGGTGACCGCGCGTCCCAGCGGGACCTCGTCGCCCTCGGTGGTGGCCAGCAGGCCGGCGTCGAACCGGCCCTGTGCCAACGCGTCCGCCAGCGCGGCGGCGGAGGGCTCGACGTGCAGCACCACCGCGCGGCCCAGCCGGTCGTCCTGCACCCGGTCCGCGACGCTCGGCACGCACGCCAGGTCGGCGCACCCGAGGTGCAGCGGTTCGGTCGACGGCAGCGGCCGGCCGGGCGTCCCGAAGAGCGAGTCCACTTCGGACAGCACGATCCGCGCGCGGTCCACGGTCCGCCGTCCGAGCTCCGTCGGCACGACACCGGTCCGGCTGCGCACGAACAGCGTGCCGCCGAGCAGCTCCTCGATCCCCTGCAGCTGTTTGCTCAGCGCGGGTTGGGTGAGCTCCAGATCCGCCGCGGCACGCGTGATGCTCCCGCGCTCCGCGATCGCGCAGACCATCCGGAGCTGCCGGATCTCGATCCCCATGGCAGGACGGTACATCGCGTCCCGCGATCCCGGATCGCCGCACTGCGCAACGGTTTTCGCGACAACGGGAGCGGCGCGCGCGATCCTCCGACCCCTGTGCGGGTTGCCGCGGTCGAGCTCCCCGCGCCCGCACGCCACCGCTCAGCCCACCACGCCGGGCTTCACCCACGACGCCGACCGCTGACGAGGGGCCGTGGGAGTCGGCGAACCGCGGACCACCGACCGCGGCCCGGCGCGTGGGTGGACGGCAGGCGGCCCGGCCGCGTCGCCAGGACTGGGGTGGTGACGGGCGGTAGCTGTTGTTGATCGCGCTCCGTGATCGAAATTCACCCGGTCGCCGCGTGGGGTGGTGCACCTGCTCATGCCAATCTGTATGGGCCCTTCGGGGGCATCAGTCAGATGGGGCGCGGGTACCTCTTTGGGGTCGAAAGGAACGTCGCTAGGAGCTCGTCATGTTGAGCAGGCACGAGCGGGACAGGTTGGCCGAGATCGAATCGGCGCTGGTGTCCGGCGATCCTCGGCTGGCGGAGAAGTTCGAGCGGTTCGACGGGCGCCGGAACTGGACCACCCTGCGCCGGTTCCTCGTGTACCTGGTGTGCGCGCTCGTCGCGTTGCTGGCGGTGCTGTGCATGGTGAGCGGGCTGGTGCTGAGCTCGGTGACGCTCTTCGCGGCCGCCGTCGGGGGCGCGGGCGCCGCCTGGTGGCGGGACAGGCGACACGGACGGACCTGACCCCACCCCCGCACCGTCACAGCGGCGGCAGCGCCTGCAGCACCGTGTCGGCTTCGACGTAGGTGCCCTCGGGCAGGGTCCGCAGCCGCTCCAGGCACGGCGCCGGCGTGCCCAGCGCCACGCACTGCCGGTGGATCTCCTGCTTGGTGGCGGGGAACCGGACGTGGCACAGGTACCTGAGCAGATCTGCGCGATCGGGTGCGGACGACATGACGGCCTCCGGGAGCTGACCCCCGGCTACCCGGACGGGAGGCGCGGGAACCCCGGCATCACCTGCGGGCCTTGACCAGCTCCCTGGCTTCCGCCGCGATGGAGGCGGCGTCGATGCCCGCTTGGCCGAGCAGCTCGGCAGGTGTCCCCGAGCCGGGCATGGTCCGCACCGCCAGCAGGCGCACCGGCGCTCCGACGCCGGCCAGCGCGCTGAGCACGGTCTCGCCGAGCCCGCCCTCCGGCCAGTGGTCCTCCGCCGTGACCAGGCCGCTGGTCTCCGCCGCGGCGCGGCGCAGCGTCTCGGCGTCCACCGGCTTGATCGAGTACAGGTCGATCACCCGGGCGGTGATGCCCTCCGGTTCGAGGACCTGCGCCGCGCGCAGGGCTTCGTGCAGGGTGATCCCGGCCCCGACCAGCGTGACGTCGTCGCCGTCGCGCACCACGCGGGAACCGCCGATCGGGAACTCCTCGTCCGGTCCGTAGATCACCGGGGTGGCGCCGCGGCTGGTGCGCAGGTAGTTGATCCCGGGGCGGTCCGCCATCGCCGCGGCCAGCTGCACGGTCTGGTTCGCGTCGCACGGGTAGAGCACGGTGCTGCTGTGCACCGCGCGCAGCGCGGCCAGGTCCTCCAGCGCCATCTGCGACGGCCCGTCCTCACCGATCGCGACCCCGGCGTGCGAGCCCATCAGGCAGAGGTTCGCTCGGCTCACCGCGGCCATCCGGATGAAGTCGTAGGCGCGGGTGAGGAAGGCGGCGAAGGTCGACGCGTACGGCCGCCACCCGCGCACCTGCATGCCCACCGCAGCGGCCACCATCTGCTGCTCGGCGATGTACATCTCGAAGAAGCGGTCCGGGTGGGCCTCGCGGAACATCTCGGAGTGCGTGGAGTTGGAGACCTCGCCGTCGAGCGCCACCACGTCCCCGCGGCGGTCGCCGAGCGCGCGCAGCGCCTCGCCGTAGGCCTTGCGGGTGGCGACCTCGGCGCCCGGTTCGAAGGCGGGCAGCCCGCCGCCGCGCACCTGGAAGACGTGCGGCTCGGCCTGGACGTCCGGCTTCGCCGGGGTGACCCGCAGGTCGCGGGGCCCGCCGAGCTCGCGGATCGCTTCGTCCGGGTGCACCAGCGCCTTGCCGTGGAAGCCGGGCTTGTCCTCGACCTCGGCGACGCCCCGGCCCTTCTTGGTCGCCGCCAGCACCGCGACCGGCCGGCCGTCGCCGTCCTCGGCGTCCTTCAGCGCGGTCTCGATCTGCTCCGCGTCGTGGCCGTCGATCTCCAGCACCCGCCAGCCGGCCGCCCGCGCGCGGGCGGCGTAGGCGCCGAGGTCCCAGCCGTGCATGGTCTCCCCGGTCTGGCCGAGCCGGTTGACGTCGACCAGCGCGATCAGGTTGTCCAGCTGTTCGTTCCCGGCGTGCTCGAGGGCCTCCCAGACCGAGCCCTCGGCCATCTCGCTGTCGCCGCACAGCACCCACACCCGGTAGGGCAGGCGGTCCAGTCGCTGCGCGGCCAGCGCCAGGCCGACGCCGATCGGCAGCCCTTGGCCGAGCGACCCGGTGGCCACGTCCACCCAGGGCAGCACCGGGGTCGGGTGCCCCTCCACCCGGCTGCCGAACTGGCGGAAGGTCATCAGCTCGGCGTCGTCGATCGCCCCGACGGCCTTCAGGCACGAGTACAGCAGCGGTGACGCGTGCCCCTTGGAGAAGATCAGGTGGTCGTTGTGCGGGTCGTCCGGGTGGTCGAAGTCGAGCCGCAGGTGGCCGTCGAGCAGGGCGGCCATCAGGTCGGCGGCCGACATGGAGGAGGTGGGGTGCCCGGACCCGGCAGCGCTGCTGCACCGCACGGAGTCCACCCGCAGCTGCTGCGCCAGTTCGAAGCGGAAGGTCAGGTGGTCCATGCCCCACCAAGTGCCCACCCTGGCGCTCCGCGAAACGCCCGGACCAGGCCGTCGGCACCGCCGGTCACCGCCCGTGCACACCGGGAGCCGTCGCTCCGGCGCCCAGCGGCGAGGACCGCGTCCGCGCGCAGTGCGGTGAACCGCCCGTCACCGAGGTGAAGGGCACCCTTCACCAACCGGGCTCGGGTTCTAGCGGTGGTTGCAACGCCTGATTTGTTCAGGGGTTGCGGTGTTCGAGATCCGTCAGGACAGGTCGCCTCAGGGGTGTAAGAAGTTGCTTGCTGAGCGCGAGGTCTATTTTGATCTTGTGGCGCGGGGTGTGGGCACGGTTGAGGCATGCCGGATCGTGGGGGTCAGCCGCACGACCGGGTATCGGTGGCGATTCGGCCGACGGGCGGGGCGTGGGACCACGTGTTCTTGCGCCCCGCCGTCACCTCCGGCTCGTGCCCGGCCCGAGGTGTCGTCCCGGTTTTTGTCTCAGGACGAGCGGCTGGTGATCGCTGACCTGCGTCGGGCCGGCCTGGGTGTGCGGGCCATCGCAGGCGAGCTGGGGCGTGATCCTGGCACGATCAGCCGGGAGCTGCGGCGCAACAGTCATCCCGGTAGCGGTGACTACCGGCCCTATGCCGCTCAGGCTCGCGCCGAGGCGCGCCGCGCCCGGCCGAAGACCGGCAAGATCGCCGCCCATCCCGAATTGCGTGAACGGGTGCAGGGCATGCTCGACGACCGGTACAGCCCGGAGCAGATCAGCCATCGGCTGCGCCGGGACCATCCCGACCGCCCGGAGCTGCACGTGACCCACGAGACGATCTACCAGGCCCTTTATGTCCAAGGTCGCGGCGGACTGCGTCGTGAACTGGCCCGGGCGCTGCGCACCGGCCGTACGGTGCGCCGACCCCGCCGGACCACCGAGCAACGCCAGTCCCGCTTCACCGCACCGATGCTGATGATCAGCGACCGCCCGGCCGAGGTCGCGGACCGGGCCGTGCCCGGCCACTGGGAAGGTGACCTGATCCTCGGTGCCGGCGGGGCATCCGCGATCGGCACACTGGTCGAGCGCACCACCCGCTACGTGCTGCTGGTCCACCTGCCAGAACGACACGACGCCGAAACCGTCCGCGACGGCCTCATCACCACCATCCAGACACTGCCCACCCACCTGAAACGGTCCCTGACCTGGGACCAAGGCGCTGAGATGAGCCGCCACCACGAGTTCACCCTCGCCACCAACATCCCGGTCTACTTCTGCGACCCTCACTCGCCCTGGCAACGCGGCAGCAACGAAAACACCAACGGCCTGCTCCGCCAGTACTTCCCCAAAGGCAGCGACCTCTCTGTCCACACCCCCGACGACCTCGCCGCCGTCGCCGCCCAACTCAACCGCCGACCACGCAAAACGCTCGGCTGGGACACCCCAGCCGAGCGCCTGACTAAACTCCTGACCCAAACCAATTGATCAACCGCGTTGCAACGACCCCCCGAAACCGCCGGGTCGGCGAAAGGTGCCCTTCACCTCGGTCCGTTCTCCTGACCGGCGCCGCCGCGCGGGGGAGCCTGGGGCTCCGATCAGCCCAGGTCCGCGTTGCTGAGGCCGGAGAGCAGCCGCTTGACGACCTCTGGATCGATCTCGGCCGTCTCCTCCGCCGGGTGCTCGGCCATCGGGCTGCGCCTGGTCTTGGAGCGGCGGGGGAGCGGTACGGCGTCCGCCGAGACCCCGCCCGGGAGCGGCACCTCGCACCACACGAGGCTGCCGCCGCCGCGCAGGGTGGTCGAGCCGCAGCGGCCGCCGGCGAAGCCGGGGGCCAGGGCCGGCGGGACGGAGGCCTGCTCGTCCTCGACCTCGCAGACCAGGCTGTCGCCGCTGAGCCGCAGGCGCACCGTGATGAAGCCCGCGGAGTCCTGGTTCGCGTTGTCCACGGCCGCGGTGACCAGGGCGGTGGTCAGCTGGGTGGTCTCGTCGATCAGGTCGGTGAGCGACCACTCGGTGAGGGTGAAGCGGACGAACATCTCGGCGCAGTTGACCGCGCTGGGAAGTGCGATGAGTCGCAGGTCGTCGACTTGGGCGGTTTGGGTGTTCACCTGGCTGTCGTCCTCCATCCGCGTCCGCTGCGCGTCGTCACCCGGAAGCTTTATTTTGCCAACTCGTTCGGGCGGCCCGTGCACAGGGGCGGTCCTCCTCCGCCACCTTTCACCGGGGCCGGTTCCGGGGATCTGTCATTCATCTGGCGAGCTCTGCGCCGCGCGGTTCCGGCTGCCCGGCCGGTGCCGCGGTTCCGGGCCTCACGTGACACGGTGCATGGCGGACACCCCTCGGCGGTCTGCTGTGGACGATGCGGTTGAGAACGTTTGAGCAGCACAACGCCTTTCGGTACCACGGCTGGCGGTGCGGGCTGGCTCCACCGGCGGCTGCGGCAACGCTTCCACGCAGGAACGTACGTGACGGATCGAGTCTGGTACAGATCGGAACGTATCGGTTCCGCAACGGGAATATTCCATCCGGATGAGCGACCGATATCCGCCCAGTGAATGCGCGGAGGGGAATGGAGTCGGCGCGGGGTGAATGCGATCACGTCGCATTCACCCCGCCGTGGTCACGCGATGGTGTCAAACCCCTCCCGGAGCGCCGAGCCGAGCAATTCGATCTCCGCGTCCTCGATGATCAGCGGCGGCGAGACGGCCAGCGCCTTGCCCAGCGGACGCACGATGACCCCGCGCTCGCGGACCGCCTTCTGCACGCGGGCGACGGCCCCCGCGTCGGCGGCCAGCACCTCCGGGGCCAGCTCGACCGCGCCCAGCAGCCCGACGCCGCCGCGCACCTCGCCCACCGCGGGGTGGTCGGCGAGCGCGAGCAGGGCCTCGTGCAGCGGGCGCTCCAGCTCGTCGGCCCGCTGCAGCAGCTTCTCCCGCTCCAGGATGTCGAGGTTGGCCAGCGCCGCGGCGGCGACCGTGGGGTGCCCGGAGTAGGTCGCGCCGTGCCGGAACACGCGCCCGGGCTGCTGCCAGAACGGCTCGGCGACCCGCTGGGACACCACCACGCCGCCCAGCGGGAGGTATCCGCTGGTCACGCCCTTGGCGAAGGTGATCATGTCGGGCTGCAGGCCCCACCGCTCGACGCCGAACCAGCTGCCGACCCGGCCGAACCCGCAGATCACCGAGTCGGCCACGAACAGGATCCCGTGCTCGGCGCAGAGCTTGGCCACGGCCTCCAGGTAGCCGGGCGGCGGCGGGTACAGGCCGCCGGCGCCCATCACCGGCTCGGCGAAGAACGCGGCCACCCGGTCCGGCCCGATGCGCTCGATGGCCTCCCGCAGGGCCTCGGCGTCGTCGTGCGCCACGCGGGTGGTCTCGGGCACGAGGTCGCCGAAGCCGCTCCGGTTGACCTCGATGCCGCCGATGCTGGTGCCCAGGCCGTTGGTGCCGTGGTAGGCGTTGCCGCGGCTGATGATGTGCGTGCGCTGCGGCTGGCCGAGCTGGGTCCAGTACTGGCGGGCCAGCTTGGCCGCGGTGTCGATCGACTCCCCGCCGCCGGTGGTGAGGAAGACCTTGGCGCCGTCCACCGGCGCCAGCTGGGCGAGCCGGTCGGCCAGCTCCTCGGCCGGCGGGTTGGTGAAGTCGTTGAACACGAAGTAGGACTCCAGCCTGCGCATCTGCGCGGCCGCCGCCTCGACGATCTCGGTGCGGCCGTGCCCCGCGTTCGCGTACCACAGGCTCGCGGTGCCGTCGAGGTAGCGGCGTCCGTCCTGGTCGTAGACCCAGACGCCCTCGGCGCGGGTGACGCAGAACTGGCTCGACTTGACCTCGAACATGTCCGCGAACGGGTGCCACAGCGCGGTCTCGCGCGGTGCTGTCGACATGTGGTTCCTCCTTCGGTGTCGCGCCCCCAGCTTCGCTGCCGACGGGCCGGTAGGCCAGTGCCAAAACGCCGAAGATCGACGCGCACGTTCGCCAGAACCGACACTTGCGCGATCACCCTCCGTGTCCGCTCCGGCATCTGTCCACTGTGGTCACCGGCGGTGCGGCTCCCGGGTGCTGGGAAGCGTTGACACGCCCTCGGCGCGCCGCTGACGATGGCCGGGTGATGTTCCCGGTGCTCACCCGGCGTCGGCACGTCGACTTCCGGCGCGTCTGCGCCCAGGCGTGTCGGCCCCGCCTCGCGCGCGTCCGCTGAGCGGGCCGCGCAGACGGTCCACCGTGGAAGGAACGACCCTGGGAGCACGCATGTCCGACGTCCTGGTGATCTCCGGCAGCCCCTCGCGCACCTCGAAGACCGAGCGGATCGGCGACCACATCGCCCAGCGCCTCACCGCGGCCGGCCGCCGCGTCGACCACCTCCGCGTCCGGACGCTGCCGGCGGACGCGCTGCTCGGCGCCGACACCCGGGCCCCGGCCATCGCCGACGCCCTCGCCGCGGTCGACGCGGCCGACGGCATCGTGCTGGCCACCCCGACCTACAAGGCGAGCTACTCGGGCCTGCTCAAGTCGTTCTTGGACCTGCTGCCGCAGTTCGGGTTCGCGGGCAAGGCGGTGCTGCCGCTGGCCACCGGCGGGACCATCGCCCACGTGCTGGCGATCGACTACGCGCTGCGTCCGGTGGTGCACTCGCTGGGCGCCCGGCACGTGGTGCAGAGCTTCTTCCTGCTCGACAAGCACGTCACCGTGGTCGACGACGAGGTCAGCGTGCACCCGGACAGCGGTGGGCCGCTGGCCGACGTCATCGAGCAGTTCGCCAAGGCCCTCGACGGGGTGCCGCACAACACCGTCCTCGGCCGCTCGGCCTGAGACGCGACGACGCGGGGTGCCGGTCCGGCCGGCACCCCGCGTCGTGGTCAGCGCAGTCCCGGAGGGGCTGGTCCCGGAGCGCTCGATGCCCGAGGCCGGGTCACAGCGGGCCGTCGAGCCAGCGCTGGATGAGCGGGGCGGTGATGGCGACCAGGTGCTCCTTCGGTTCCGCGCTGATCGCCTTCGTGCGCAGCACCAGCCGGGACGCGCCGAGCCCCATCAGGTGGCTGCACACCAGTTCCGCGCGCAGCAGGGCGTCCGGGCCGGGCAGCCGGTCGGCCAGGCGGGAGACCAGCTGGCGTTCGAAGTTGTCGCGGAACCGGGCGCCCGCTGGGCGCGACGAGGTGAACACCGCGCGCACCAGCGGGTCGCCCTGGGTGCGCTCGTGGTAGTCCAGCAGGGTGCGGACCAGGTGCTCGCCGAGCCGGGGCAGCTCGCAGTCCAGCAGCCGTTCGGCGTCCTGCTCGAAGCCCGAGGCCTCGGCGAACAGGTTCTCCTTGCTGCCGAAGTACTTCACCACCAGCGCGGCGCTCACCTCGGCGTCGGCCGCGATGTCGCGCAGCGTCACGTCGGCGTAGCCGCAGCAGGAGAAGCGGCGCCGGGCCGTGCGCAGGATCGCCTCGCGCGTCGCGCACGCGTCGCGCCGCTGGTCTTCGCCGACCGTCGTGGCGGGTGCCGTGCTGGGCATGCCGTTCAGGCTAGCGCGACCGCCCACCCGCGGTCGCCACCCGAGTGGTCACGGGCGCGTACCGACGTGCGCTCGGGGTGGCGACGGCGATCAGCGCGGCGACGAGCGCCGCCGAGCCGGCGACCAGGAAGACCCACGAGTACGCCGTCACCGACGGGTACTCCACCCCGTGCACCCGCACCACCGAGGCCGTGGTCAGGGCCACCACGACGGCGCTGCAGCTGGACGTGCCGATCGAGCGGGCCAGGGTGTTCAGGCTGTTCGCGGCGGCGGTCTCCGCCGGCGGCACGGCGCGCATGATGAGCGTCGGCAGCGCCCCGTAGGCCAGCGCACCGCCGATCGCCACGACCGTCAGGCTGAGCACCACCAGTGGCAGCGGGTCGTGCAGCACCGACCCGGCGAGGTTGCCGGCGGTCAGCACCGCCCCACCGAGGACCAGCGTGGTGCGCGGGCCGTGCCGGCGCGAGATGCGGGCCGACAGCGGGGAGAACACCCCCATGGCGCCGCCGATCGGCAGCAGCACCAGTCCGCTGACCACCAGCGACATCCCGAAGCCGTAGCCGGTGGCCACCGGGGCCTGCAGGATCTGCGCGCCGACCATGAACCCGGCGAACATCGCCAGCCCGACCAGCACGGAGGCGATGTTGGTCAGCAGCACCGCGGGGCGCGCCGAGACCCGCAGGTCCACCAGCGGGGAGGTGGTGCGCAGCTCGTAGGTGCCCCACACGGTGAACAGCACGGCGGCCGCCAGCAGCAGGCCGAGCACCACCGGGCTGGTCCAGCCCCAGTCGTTGCCCTTGGAGATCGCCAGCAGCAGGCAGGTCAGCGCGGCCGAGAGACCCAGCGCGCCGACGAGGTCGAACCGCCCGCCGCTGCGCAGCGACGACTCCGGCACCACCAGCCGCACCAGGGCGAACTCGACGACGCTGAACGCGGCGGCACCGGCGAACAACCAGTGCCAGTTCAGGTTCTCGGCGACCAGCCCGGTCACCGGCAGACCGACCGCACCGCCGATGCCCAGCGTCGCGCTCATCAGCGCCACGCCGGAGGTGATCCGCTCCTCGGGCAGCTCGTCGCGCATGATGCTGATGCCCAGCGGGACCACGCCGATCGCCGCCCCTTGCAGCACCCGGCCGACCAGCACCGCGGCGAAGTCGTCGCTGACCGCGCCGATGGCGCTGCCCACCGCCATGGCGGCCAGTGAGACGAGCAGCATCCGCCGCTTGCCGTACATGTCACCGAGCCGCCCGAGCACCGGGGCGCACACCGCGCCCGCCACCAGGGTCGCGGTGACCAGCCAGGCCGCGTTGGCGGGCGTGGTGCGCAGCAAGCGGGGGAACTCGGGCAGCAGCGGTACGACCAGGGTCTGCATCAGCGACACCGCGATCCCGCAGGAGGCGAGCACGCCGATGACGGTCTTGGACCGTCGCTGCGATGCGGGGGACGAGGCCGTGGGGCTGCTCATCGGGCTCCTCGCTGCTCAGGTGTGAACTTGGTTGCAGCAAGCAAGTAAACACGTGTTCACCCCGGGCCGCAAGGGGTTTCCCGAGGGGTGAAATGCCCGCCGGCGCAGGGCGTTCCGCTGCTCGATGGTCCACTGTGGAGAGCTGTTTGCGGCGTGGCGCGGCGGTCTCGTGCGAAGCTGGTCCGGGCGCGGGTGCGGGAGGTGGTGGCATGGCGGACCCCGGGCAGGGCTGGGAGCAGGAGCACGCCCTCGGGGGGCTGGTCGTCCCGCCCGTCCTCGGCGCGGAGCCGCTCGGCAGCGAGGACGTGGACCGGCTGCGGCGGGTCGTCTCCCGGCTCGTCGGACTGGACGCGCAGCACGGGGGGAGGGCGATCGCGCCGCTGGCCGCGCGCGTGTTCCGCGCCACGACGGCCCTGCTGGCAGCGGGCCGGTACGCCCCCTCCGTCGAGCGCGACCTGCTCGCGGTCACCGCCGAGCTCGGCGAGGTGGCCGGCTGGCTGGCGTTCGACTCCGCGCGGTTCGACGCCGCTCGTGGCCTGAACCGGCAGGCGCTGCGCCTGGCCCGCCTGGCCGGGGACCGCGGCATGGAGCTGTTCGTCCTGGGCAACACCGCGCTGCAGGCCCACGAGACGGGACGGCCGCGCGCGGCCCTGGACGCGGTCGAGCTGATGGAGACGCGCCCGCTCTCGCCCCGGCTTCGCGCCCTGGCCGGCCTGCGCCGCGCGCGGGCCGCCGCCGCCCTGGGCGACGACCGCGCGTTCGCGGTGCTGGCGCGCGCCCGGTCGGACCTGTCCGACGGTGTGCACCGGACGGACCCGGAGTGGTCCTGGTGGGTCACCGACCGGGAGCTCGCGGTGCACGAGGGCGAGGTGTGGCGCGCGGTCGGCGAACCCGCGCGGGCCGTGGAGCGCTACGCCGCGGCGGTCGGGGCCACCGCGGAGCGCTACCGGTGGGCCCGGTTCATCGGCGGCGCGTTCCTGCTGGACGCGCTGGTCGGCCTCCGCGACTGGCGCGACGCGGAGCACGCCGCGCTGGCACTGCACCGGCTCGCGGAGCACGTCGGCTCGGGGCGCGCTGCGCTGCGGATCCGTGCGGCCGCGAGCGCGGCACGTCGGGGCGGTGCCCCGTCCTCCCTGGACGACACGCTCGTGGCCCTGGTGCGCCGGACGTCCTGACCGCGGTCAGGGGAGCATGCGTTCCAGCACCATCCGGCGGCTGGAGAGCACGTGCTGCTTGGCGACGGCGGCGGCCCGGTCGGCGTCGCCGGCGCTGATCGCCGCCTGGAGCTCCTCGTGCTCCCGGCAGACCCGGTCGGGTTCCAGGTTCATCCGGAACAGGTAGGCGAGCCGGCCGTGCAGCGGCTCCAGCATCGTCGCGAGCAGCTCGTTGCCGCTCAGCTGCACGAGCGTGTCGTGGAACGCGGCGTTGGCGTCGGACATCGCCTCGATCTCGCCCGCCTCGAACGCCCGGCGCGCCTGCTCGGCCAGGTCGGCCAGCGCCGCGACGTCCCCGGACTCGGCCCGCTCGGCCGCCAGCCGCGCGGCGTGGACCTCCAGCGCTTCCCGGACCTCGAACAGCTCCTGCGCCTGGCGGCGGTCCAGCCCGCGGACGAACACGCCGCGCCGGCCGGGCGGGACGTCGACGAAGCCCTCGCTCTGCAGCATCCGGATCGCCTCGCGCACCGGGACGCGGGAGACGCCGAGCTCAGCGGCCAGGTCCTGCTCGAAGATCCGGTCCCCGGGCAGCAACCGGCCGTCGACGATGCGGGACTGCAACTCCTGCCGCACCCGCTCGCGCAGCGGGACGCGCGCTCGCGTGGCGTGGTCTCCGGTGACCGGCACGGCTCCTCCTCGTCGCTGGCTGCCGCACCACCCTAGGTCACCCGCGGGGCGGTGCGGCAGCGCTGGTGATCAGACGCCGTGCGGGAGGATCGTCGCGAAAAAGGTTGTGAACCTCAGGTTCACACCTGTACTGTGAACCTCAAGTTCACACAGGGAGGGTCGAGCGATGGCAGGCGACGATGTGGACCGGTTGGTGCGGCAGCTGGCCGACGCGACACCGGTCGAGGTGCTCGACCCGGGGCCCAAGGCCAGCGACGTCGGCGACGAGCAGGAGCGGCGACTGCGCGCGCTGAGCAGGTTCCGGGCCGCGCTGGACGCCGAGGAGCGGGTGGCGGAAGCGGCGATGCGGCAGACCGCCGAGGCGGCCGAGGAGTCGGTGTGGCTGGGCGCGAGCCTGGCCGACCTGAGCGCGGTCACCGGGCGCACCCGGCAGGCGGCGCGCAAGCGCTGGCCGGAGCTCGGCGACATCTACCGCCGCCGCAAGTGGCTCGGCAACCACGTCGAGGACATCACCTACATGGCCGGGCTCCTGGCGTCCCACGCCGACGACCTGGCGCCCCGCCGCGGGCGCGGGACCTTCACGGAACTGGTCCGCCGGCTCCGCGAGGGGATCGAGCGCTGCGAAGCGGACTTCGCCGACCGGGCCCAGGACGACGAGAGCCCGGCCGCCCGGTGGCGCGCCTTGGACGACCTGGTCAACGTGACGCTCCGCGGCGTCATCGAGGCGGCCGGCGAACCCCGCACGCCGGAAGCGGGCTTCGCGCTCCACGGTGCCACGGGGGTCCTCGGCTACTACGACCACGCCACCAGCGCCGAGGGCGCCTGAGCCCGCGCCGAGCTCACGGTGGGGGTCGTGAGCTCGGCGCTGCCGGGCAGTGGTGGGCGAGCAGGGGGTCCTCGCCCACCACTGCCGCCTCACAGGTCGGCGAGCGCGGTGACCGGGTCCTCGACGCAGTCGGCGACGTAGCGGAGGAAACCGCCCGCCGTCCCCCCGTCGCAGACCCGGTGGTCGAAGGTCAGGGACAGCTGGGTGACCTTGCGCAGCGCCAGCTCGCCCTGGAAGGCCCACGGCTTGTCGGTGATGCGGCCGACGCCGAGGATCGCCGCCTCCGGGTGGTTGATGATCGGCGTCGAACCGTCCACACCGAACACCCCGTAGTTGTTCAGCGTGAAGGTGCCGCCGGTGAGGTGCTGCGGCGCCAGGTCGCCGGCGCGGGCTCGCTCGGTGCGGTGCGCGATCGCCTCGGCGAGCTGCGCGGTGGTCATCTCGTGCGCGTCGCGCACCACCGGGACCACCAGTCCGCGCGGGGTCTGGGCGGCGAAGCCCAGGTTGACCTGGCCGTGCTGGACGATCTCGCCGCGCTCGGTGTCCACCGACGCGTTGAGCTCCGGGAACCGCCGCAGCCCGGCGACGCAGAACCGCGCGAGCAGCGCCAGCAGGCCGATGCCGCGCTCCCGCAGCGCCTCGCGGGCCTCCAGCAGGCGGGAAGCGTCCACGTCCACCCACGTGCTGGCGTCCGGGATCTCGCGGCGGCTGCGGGTGAGCTTGTCGGCCACCGCGCCGCGCAGCCCGCGCAGCGGGGTGCGGACCTCGCCGGACCGCGACGGGAGCTCGTGGACCGGCGCGGACTCCCGGGCCGCTTCCACGTCGCGGCGCAGGATCACCCCGCCCGGCCCCGAACCTTCCACAGTGGACAGGTCGACGCCGTGCTGCTTGGCCAACCGCCGCACGATCGGCGACAGCACGCGCGGGACCCCACCACCGCCGGCCCGCGGCGCGACGGGCCCCGGCCGGGCCCGGGTGCGCCGCCGGCGCGTCGCGCTCCCGGTCCCGTAGCCGACGAGCACGTTGCCCGACCCGGCCCGCTCCTCGGTGCGGTGCTGCTCGTGCGGGGCGTCCGCGCCGGCGATGGTGGTCAGCGGGGCGCCCACCTCGACCACGTCGCCCGGCTGCCCGTGCAGCGCCTCGACCACCCCGGCGTGCGGACAGGGCACGTCCACCACGGCCTTGGCGGTCTCCACCTCGACCACCACCTGGTCGGCCGCCACGCGGTCACCGACCGCGACGTGCCAGCGGACGATCTCCGCCTCGGTCAGCCCCTCGCCCAGGTCGGGCAAGGTGAACACGCGCGACGTCGGCCGGGCCGCGTCCGCGGCGCGCGGGTGTGCCACGTCGGTGCTCACGCCGCTCCCTCCCGAGGTCCGATCCACTTCAGGTCCGGCTGGTCGTCCCACTGCAACCGGGCGAGCGCGTCGAGCACCCGGTCGACGTCGGGCAGGTGGACGTGCTCCAGCTTCGGCGGCGGGTACGGGATGTCGAAGCCGGAGACGCGCAGCACCGGCGCGGCCAGCGAGTGGAAGCAGCGCTCCTGCACGCGCGCCGCGATCTCCGCGCCCACCCCGGCGAACCCCTGCGCCTCCTGCACGACCACGCACCGGCCGGTCTCGCGCACCGCGGCGGTCACCGTCTCGTCGTCGAACGGGACCAGGCTGCGCACGTCGACCACCTGCACGTCCCAGCCCTCCTCGGTGGCGGCCTCCGCGGACTCCAGGGCCAGCGGGACACCGGGGCCGTAGGCGATGAGCGTGGCGTCGCGGCCCGGCCGGCGGACCACGGCGCGGCCGATCGGCTCGGTGCGCACCGGCAGCGCGACGTCCTCCTTGGACCAGTAGAGCTTCTTCGGCTCCAGGAACACGACCGGGTCCGGGTCGGCGATCGCCGCGCGCAGCAACGAGTACGCGTCCGCCGGGGTCGCCGGGGAGACGACCTTCAACCCGGGGGTGTGCGCGTAGTAGGCCTCGCTGGAGTCGCAGTGGTGCTCCACGCCGCCGATCCCGCCCGCGTACGGCACCCGGATCACGATCGGCAGCGGGACCGACCCGCGCGTGCGGTTGCGCATCTTGGCCACGTGCGAGACGACCTGCTCGAAGGCGGGGAAGGCGAAGGCGTCGAACTGCATCTCCACCACCGGGCGGTACCCGGCCATGGCCATGCCCACGGCGAACCCGGCGATGCCGGACTCGGCCAGGGGCGTGTCGAAGCAGCGGTCCTCGCCGAAGGTGTCCTGCAGGCCGTCGGTGATCCGGAAGACCCCGCCGAGCTTGCCGACGTCCTCACCGAAGACCACCACCCGCTCGTCCTCGGCGAGGGCGTCGCGCAGCGCTGCGTTGAGCGCCTGGGCCATGCTGGTCGGTGCCATCACAACGCCTCCTGTTCGGCTCGGAGCTCGGCGAGCTGCTCGCGCAGCTGCGGGGTCGGCTCGGCGTAGACGTGGCGGAAGAGCTCCTCCGGGTCCGTGCTGGGCTCGTCCTGCACGCGTTCGCGGACCTGCGCGGCGAACTCCTCGGCCTCGGCGCCGATCCGTTCCACGGCGGCGTCGTCGAGGTGCCCGGCGGCGCGCAGGTGGCGCTCCAACCGGTCGATCGGGTCGCGCTGCCGCCAGCGCTCGACCTCCTCGGCCGAGCGGTACCGCCCGGCGTCGTCGGCGTTGGTGTGCGCCTCCATCCGGTAGGTGTGCGCCTCCACCAGGAAGGGCCCGGCGCCGGAGCGGGCGTGCGCCACGGCGGTGTCCAGCACCGACAGCACCGCCGCCGCGTCGTTGCCGTCCACCTGCTCGCTGCGCACGCCGTAACCGATCCCCTTGTGCGCCAGGGACGGCGCGGCCGACTGCTTGGCCAGCGGCACGCTGATCGCGTAGCCGTTGTTCTGCACCAGGAACACCACCGGGGCCCGGAACACCGCGGCGAAGTTCAGCGCCTCGTGGAAGTCGCCTTCGCTCGTGGCGCCGTCACCGATCAGCACCAGCGCCACCGCGCCGCTGCCCTTGCGGGCCTCCCCGTGCGCCAGGCCCACCGCGTGCAGGGTCTGGGTGGCCAGCGGCGTGCACTGCGGCGCGGTGCGGGTGCTCGGCACGTCGTAGCCGCAGTGCCAGTCACCGCGCAGCAGCGTCAGCACCTCCACCGGGTCGATCCCGCGGGTCACCAGCGCCACCGAGTCGCGGTAGGTCGGGAACAGCCAGTCCTGCGCACCGATGCTCAGCGCCGCGCCGACCTGGCAGGCCTCCTGGCCGCGCGAGGACGGGTACACCGCCAGCCGGCCCTGCTTGGTCAGGGTGGTGGCCTGCGCGTCGAACCGGCGGCCCACCACCATCGCCCGGTAGGCGGCCAGCAGGCGCGGCGGCTCCGGGACCGGGTAGCGCGCGTCGGGCTGCTCCAGCAGCCCCACCGGAGTGCTCGACGGAAGCCATTCCACGGCCGACACCTCCTTGGACGACTGGCATGAGATCGTGAGCCAGTGGCGTCATGTGATACAAGCCATCGGCGAACAATCGGAACGAACGGCTTCGGGAGCACAGGATGATCGACCATCCGTCCGAGGAAGGCGGCATCCGGCGCGGCCGGGCTGGACGAACGGCTCCGGCGCTGGACGACATCGACGCGCGCATCGTCGACGAGCTGGTCCGCGACGGCCGGATGTCCATCCGCACCCTGGCCGAGCGGGTCAACATCTCGCGGACCAACGCGCACAGCAGGGTGGACCGGCTGCTGCGCTGCGGGGTGATCACCGGGTTCCACGCCCACGTCGAGCCCACCAAGGCCGGGCTCGGCACGGCGGCGCTCATCGCCCTGTCCATCGAGCAGGACACCTGGCGCGAGGTGTCCCGCCGGCTCGCCGAGATCGACTCCGTCGAGCACGTGGCGCTGGTGGCGGGGGAGTTCGACATCGTGGTGCGGGTGCGCACCGAGGACAACGTGTCGCTGCGGACCCTGGTGTTCGACCACATCCAGTCGCTGCCGGGCGTGCGCACCTGCCACACCTGGCTGATCTTCGACGAGTTCGAGCCCGAGCACCGCTGATCCGGTCACGGCGCCGGGTGCCCGGTCACGGGAGGTCGAGGTCGACGACCACCGGGGCGTGGTCGGAGGTGCCCTTGCCCTTGCGGGCGTTGCGGTCGACGTGGGCGTCGGTGACCGCGCTGGTGAACCGCTCGTCGCCGAAGACCAGGTCGATGCGCATGCCCTGGTTGTTCGGGAAGCGCAGCGCCCGGTAGTCCCAGTAGGTGAAGGGCACGTCGTGCTTCAGGGCGCGCGGGCGGACCTCGGTCAAGCCGACCTCGGTGAGCGCGGTCAGCGCCTGGCGCTCCTCGGCGGTGACGTGCGTGCAGCCGGCGAACTGGGCGATGTCCCAGACGTCGGCGTCGGTCGGGGCGATGTTGAAGTCGCCCAGCACGGCGAACGGCAGGTCGGCCAGCTCCTCGGCGACGGTCGCGCGCAGGGCGGCCAGCCAGCGGAGCTTGTAGGTGTAGTGCGGGTGTCCGACCTCGCGGCCGTTGGGCACGTACACCGACCACACGCGGACACCACCGCAGGTGGCGCCGATCGCGCGCGGCTCCTTCGCCTCGAACATCGCCCCGTCGGCGAGGTAGCCGGGTTCGTCGAGCAGCCCGCGACGCACGTCGTCGACGCCGACCTTGGACAGCACCGCGACCCCGTTCCAGCGCCCGGTGCCGTGCGCGGCGACCTCGTAGCCCAGCTCGCCGACCTCGTCGCGGGGGAAGGCGTCCGCGGAGCACTTGAGCTCCTGCAGGCACAGCACGTCCGGCTCGGCGGTGCCCAGCCAGTCGAGCAGCTTCGGCAACCGGGCCTGGACGGAGTTGACGTTCCAGCTCGCGATCCGCACGCCGGAACCCTCCCACACACCTCCGGTGGAGTCGTTCCCCCCTCGTCCGGCGCGGCGATGCCGGTAGCGAGGTGGAGCGATGGGAGCAGGATCCCCTCACCGCTGTTGGGGGACGCGGATCCGAGGGGGAGCGGACGCCTGGCTTCCCTTGGAGTTGCGTCACCAGGGGTGTGCGGGGGCTAGCGGGGGAGCCACTCCGGGCGGGAGGAGCCGCGGGGGACGAGGACGTGGCGGTAGGCGCCGGGGGTCTCGGTCATCCGCACCTGGTCGGTGACGCCCTGGTAGTGGCCGAGCGGGGTGTCCGCGGTGAAGGTCTCCGGGTCGAGGTAGGCGTGCTCCTCGCCGGTGCCCGCCACCTCGTGCGCGTAGTCGCGGTCGAAGACGCCCATGCCCAGGATCCACAGCGCGGCACGGGTCAGCGAGACGTGCACGCGGTAGCTGCCGCCCTCGGTGGCGCGGCGGACGAGCGCCTGGGCGGCGCCGAGGGCCAGCAGCCAGGACACGATGTAGTCGTTGACCACCAGGATCGGCGGCAGCTGCGGCGTCTCGCCGTCGCCCTCGAGGCCCATCATGCCCACGACGGCGCCCGCGGACTGGTCGAAGCCGACCCGTCCGGCCCAGGGCCCGGTGCGGCCGGCGAACGAGGCCGTCACGTGCACGATGCCCGGGCGCACCTCGGCGGCCTGCTCCGGCGACAGGCCGATCCGCTCCAGGTACCCGGGGCGGCGGTTGGCGTAGAAGACGTCGGCGTCGGCGAGCAGCCGCCGGACGAGCTGTGGTCCGTCACCGCGCCGCGGGTCCACTGTGGAGGACCGCACGCCGACGTTGGCGGTGACGTAGGTGGTGTCGTGCTCCAGCTCGGTGGGGCGCCACAGGTTGAGCACGTCGGCTCCGTGCAGCGCCAGCGCCCGCCCGGCGCCCGCCCCGGCGATCACGTGCCCCATGCCGAGCGCCCGGACGCCGTCCAGCGGCAGGGTGCCGCCCGGTCGGAACGGCTCGGGGTCGCTGTCGCCGATCTTGGTGATCTCGACAAGCGGCTGGTGGACCAGCGACTCCTGGTAGTGGGGTTCGGCGAACAGCTCCTCCGGGGTGCGCAGCATCGGCATGACCACGCCCGCCTCGGCCCCCGCGTCCTCCAGGTCGCGGCCCCGCCACGCGGCGACGGCCCCGGCGACCGCCTCGGCGTCCTCCGGGACGCCGAGCAGCTTCTGCGCGGCGACCTTGAGCTTCGGGTACGGGTTGAGCGGCATCACCCAGCGGTCGTCGGCGGTGCGGTAGAAGGCGAAGCCGAGCGCGTTGCTGGCGTTGGCCGCGGTGGCGGGGGGATGGCCGTTGAGCAGCTCCCACGTGCGGTCGTAGAACGGGCACAGCCGGTGCGGGGCGCGGCGCAGGTCCACCTCGACGTCCTGGCCGGCTCCGCCGCGCAGCTGCCAGATCGCCGCCATCGCCACCGACTTCGCAGCCAGCGCGATGGCGGCGGCACCACCGAGGCGCAGCGTGCTGGGCACCACCGGGTCGGCACCGCGGAAGGTGATCCGCCCGCCCGAGTCGGACGGGCTCAGGCCGACCCCGGCGAGCACGTCGGTGAGCTCGGCGAGCGGGTCGAACGCGTCGTCGGTCGCGGGCGCGGCCAGTGCTGGGGTGATCCGCTCGGTCAACGACATGGTGCCTCCAGTGCGCGTCGACGGTCCCGTGCCGATGGAGCGGCCCGGCGAGTCGTCCCACCGCCCGCTCCGCTCGCGGTCACGACCGGACGGCCACCTCCCCGGCGTACTGGTAGCGCCACACACCGTCCGCGCGGCGGTCGCACCGGTCGTAGCGCGCGTACGGCAGCTCGTCGTCCCGCGAGGACGGGAAGGTGAGCTGGCCGAGCGGTTGGTCCGCATCCGGTGCGGGGAGGATGAACGACCGGCCGTCCTCCGGGCCGCCGATCAGCTCGGCGTGCACGTGCTGCTGCATGGGTGCTCTTCTCCCTGACCTCGGTGCACTTCTCGCCCCATAGGAACAAACCCGCCGCCCGTTGGTTCCCGGTTTCACCCGATCGTCTCAACTTGATGTTCGTCCGCGCGGCCTCGCGCGGTTGTTCGGTCGCTCCCGGTTAGCGAGCGACCACGCGGGGTAGGTGGTGGGCATGGTCGAGGACGGAACGGGAACGCACCCGAGCGAGCACGGTCAGCGGTGGTCGAGCGACCGGCGGCACGACCCCTCCCGGTGGGAGGTCGCCGGAGCGCGCACGTCGTGGGCGGTCGCCGGGGGCCGCTCGCCGAGGACGGCGACCCCGAACGCGGCGGAGGCCGGACGACCGACCGGCTGCGGTGACCCGCGATGAGCGCGCAGCTGGAGGTGCAGGGGCACCGGTTCGAACTGTCCAAACCGGACAAGGTGCTCTACCCGGAGGAGGGCTACCGCAAGCAGGACGTGGTCGACTACTACCGCTCGGTCGCCGGGCCCCTGGTCGCGCACGCCCGCGGGAAACCGCTGACGATGCGGAGGTTCCCGGACGGCATCGACGGCAGCGGGTTCTTCCAGAAGGAGGCCTCGGACCACTTCCCGGACTGGGTCCGGGTGGTGGGGGTGCCGCAGCGCGGTGACCGCGGGGTGGTGCACCACGTCGTGCTGGACGACGAGGCGACGCTGCTCTACCTGGCCGGGCAGGCGTGCCTGGAGTTCCACATCGGACTGTCTACTGTGGAAGACCCGGAGCGGCCGGTGCTGGTGGTGCTCGACCTGGACCCGCCGGACGGGACCGGGCTGGACGAGCTGCGCGCGGTGACCCGCCGGACGTGCGACCGGTTCCGCGACGCGGGCCTGGACCCGCACGTGCAGGCCACCGGGGGCCGGGGCTTCCACGTCGCCGCGCCGCTGCGCGGTGATCGCGAGTTCGACGAGGTCCGGGCCGAGCTGCGCGAACTGGCCGAGGCGGCGGTGCGCGACGACCCGGACCGGCTCACCGTCGAGCAGCGCAAGGACAAGCGCGGCGACCGGATCTTCCTGGACACCAACCGCAACGGCTACGGCCAGACCATGATCGCGCCCTACTCGCTGCGCGCCCGGCCCGGCGCCCCGGCCGCGACGCCGATCGACCTCGCCGAGCTCGGTCGCGTGGGACCGCAGTCCTACGGCTTGGCGAACATGGCGCGCAGGCTGGCGCAGAAGGACGATCCGTGGGCGGATCTGGGCAGCTCGCACCGGAGGTGAGCAGGATGTCCGAACAACCGGAAGAGCCCGAGACCCTGGAGGCCGGGGCCGAGAGCGTGGACGAGGACGAGTTCGGCCGCGACCCGGTCGAGCTCGGCGTGGAACCGCCGGAGGGCTGGACCCAGGCCACCGAGAAGCGCCCCACCCC
The DNA here is from genome assembly GCF_013410345.1 of Saccharopolyspora hordei. NCBI lineage: Bacteria > Bacillati > Actinomycetota > Actinomycetes > Pseudonocardiales > Pseudonocardiaceae > Saccharopolyspora > Saccharopolyspora hordei. The sequence goes on along the minus strand of NZ_JACCFJ010000001.1, from coordinate 4,200,540 downwards.
GCGCGACGAGCGGGAGGGCGACACCCACGACGAGCGGCTGGCCCAGGAGCGCCCCGACGAGGACCCGTGAATGCGCCTCCCACGACGGGGGTAGGCCTGGTGGACAGGCCTTGCCGGGCCTGGTGGACAGGCCTTGAGGGGAGGGGCAATGGACACCGAGATCACCCTCGTCGTGGACGGCGTGGAACACCGGCTCACCGTCGACACCCGCACCACGGTGCTCGACGCGCTGCGGGAGCGGCTCGGCATCACCGGCCCGAAGAAGGGGTGCGACCACGGGCAGTGCGGCGCGTGCACGCTGCTGCTCGACGGCCGGCGGGTCAACAGCTGCCTGATGCTGGCGGTGGCCTTCGACGGCGCGGACCTGCGCACGGCGGACGGACTGGGCAACGGGCAGCTGCACCCCGTCCAGCGCGCGTTCATCGAGCACGACGCCTTCCAGTGCGGCTACTGCACGCCGGGGCAGGTGGTGTCGGCGGTGGGCATGGTGCAGGAGATGCACGACGGAGAGCCCAGCGCGGTCACCCCGGAGTCCGCCGACCTGTCCGATGAAGTGCGCGAGCGCATGAGCGGGAACCTGTGCCGCTGCGGCGCCTACGCCAACGTGGTCCCAGCCATCGTGGAGGTCGTGCGGCGATGAGACCGTTCCAGTACCAGCACGTCCCGGACGTCGCGAGCGCGGTGAGCACGCTCGCCGACCGGCCCGGCGCCGAGTACCTGGCCGGTGGCACCAACCTGGTCGACCTGATGAAGCTCGAGGTCGAGGTGCCGGACCTGCTGGTCGACGTCCGGCAGTTGACCTCGGACCGGGTCGAGGAGCACCCGGACTCCGTGCGGATCGGCGCGGCGGTCACCAACAGCGCGCTGGCCGCGAACGAGGTGGTCCGGCAGCGGTTCCCGGTGCTGTCGCAGGCGGTCCTGGCCGGCGCGTCGGGGCAGCTGCGCAACCTCGCCACGACCGGTGGCAACCTCCTGCAGCGCACCCGGTGCCCGTACTTCCAGGACGTCACCGCGGCCTGCAACAAGCGCGAACCCAGCACCGGCTGTGCCGCACGTGAGGGGTTCCAGCGCGAGCACGCCGTCCTCGGCGCGTCCAGCGCGTGCATCGCCACCCACCCCTCGGACATGGCGGTGGCGCTGGCCGCCCTCGACGCCGTGGTGAACACCGAGGGCCCGTCCGGGCCGCGGGCGATCCCGCTGGTGGACCTGCACCGGCTGCCCGGCGACGAACCGCAGCGGGACACCGTCCTGGAGCACGGCGAGCTCATCACCTCGATCGACGTCCCGCTGCTCGGCCCCTCCACCAGGTCCCGCTACCGCAAGGTGCGCGACCGCGCGTCCTTCGCGTTCGCGCTGGTGTCGGTGGCCGCTGCGGTCGACCTCGCCGATGGCGTGCTGCGCGACGTCCGGCTGGCGCTGGGCGGGGTCGCGCACAAGCCCTGGCGGGCCACCGAGGCCGAGGCCGCCTTGCGCGGCGCCGAGCCGACCGAGGAGGCGTTCCGCCAGGCCGCCGACGCCGAGCTCGCCGCGGCGCAACCGCTGCCCGGCAACCAGTTCAAGGTCCCGCTGGCGCGCAACCTGATCGTCGGCGTGCTGTCCGACCTCTCGGGGGTGCCACGATGACCGCGACGACGACCAGGGCCATCGGCGCCCCGGTGGACCGCCTCGAAGGCGCGGAGAAGGTCCGCGGCACAGCGTTGTACGCGGCGGAGCACCCGGTCGACCGGCCGCTGCACGCCCACCTGCTGCAGGCGGAGATCCCGCTGGGCCGGATCACCGGCATCGACACCTCCGAGGCGATGGCCGAACCCGGGGTGGCCGGGGTGCTCACACACCTCAACGCCCCGCACCTGGTCCCAGAGCAGGACGCCGAGCTGACCATCCTGCAGACCCCGGAGGTCGCCTTCCGCGACCAGATCATCGGCGCGGTGCTCGCCGAGAGCCCTGAGGCCGCGCGGCGGGCGGCGCACCTGGTGCACGTCGACTACGAGCAGCGGGAGCACGACGTCGACCTGCACCCGGCCCGGCCCGACCTGGTCAGGCCCGAGCTGGTCAACGGCGGGTTCCAGACCGACACCTCCGAGGGCGACGTGGACGCCGCGCTGACCAGCGCCGCCGTGACGCTCGACGAGGTCTACACCACGCCGCAGGAGCACAACAACCCGCTGGAACCGCACGCCACCATCGCGGTCTGGACCGACGGCGACCTCACCCTCTACGACTCCACGCAGGGCGTGCACTGGGTGCGGGACAGCATCGCGACGATCTTCGGACTGGACCGGGAACGCATCCACGTGGTGTGCCCGCACACCGGAGGCGGCTTCGGCTGCAAGGGGCTGCCGCACGCGCACGTGGTCCTGGCGGCGATGGCCGCGCGGCAGGTCGCGCCGCGGCCGGTGAAGCTGGTGCTGACCAGGCAGCAGATGTTCACCGTCGTCGGCTACCGCACCGGCACCCTGCAGCGCGTCCGGCTGGGCGCCGACCCCTCCGGCCACCTCACCGCGATCAGCCACGACGCGGTGTCGCAGACCTCCCGGATCAAGGAGTTCGTCGAGCAGACCGCGGTGCCCACCCGCACCATGTACGCCGCGCCGAACCGCCGCACCACCCACCGGGTCGCCGAGCTCGACGTGCCGGTGCCGTCGTGGATGCGGGCGCCGGGCGAGTGCCCCGGCATGTTCGGCCTGGAGGTGGCGATGGACGAGATGGCCATCGCCTGCGGGCTGGACCCGGTGGAGTTCCGCATCCGCAACGAACCCGACACCGACCCGGACACCGGGCGCCCGTTCTCCAGCCGGAACCTGGTCGCCTGCCTGCGCGAGGGCGCGGAGCGCTTCGGCTGGGCGCAGCGCGACCCCCGGCCGCGGTCCACCCACGACGGCCGGTGGCTGGTCGGCACCGGGGTCGCGGCCTCGACCTACCCGGTGCTCACCATGCCCGGCACGCACGCCACCATCCAGGCCCGGCCGGACGGCCGGTACCGGGTGCTCCTCGGCGCGGCCGACATCGGCACCGGTGCGTGGACGGCGCTGACCCAGATCGCCGCGGACGCGCTGGACGTGGACATCTCCCGCGTGCAGCTCAGCATCGGCGACACCGACCTGCCCTACGCCTCCGGCGCCGGGGGCTCGACCGGGATCACCTGCTGGGGCTCGGCGATCGTGGACGCGGCCCGCCGGTTGCGCGACCAGCTGCCCGAGGGCGAGGCGGTCCCGGACGAAGGCGTGGAGGTCACGGGCGCGCTGCCGGACAACCCCTACGCCGGGCAGCTGGCGATGCACAGCTTCGGCGCCCAGTTCGTCGAGGTCCGGGTGCACGCCGACACCGGGGAGGTGCGGGTCCCGCGGATGGTGGGGGTCTTCGCGGCCGGCCGGATCGTCAACCCCAAGACGGCCCGCTCGCAGCTGCTCGGCGGGATGACCATGGGGCTGTCCATGGCGCTGCACGAGCACAGCGTGGTCGACCCGCGCTACGGCCACGTGGTCAACCACGACTTCGCCGAGTACCACATCGCCACCAACGCCGACGTCGGCGAGATCGAGGTGCGCTTCGTCGAGGAGCACGACCCGTACGTGAACCCGATGGGCACCAAGGGGATCGGCGAGCTCGGCATCGTCGGCACGGCGGCGGCGATCGCCAACGCGGCGCACCACGCCACCGGTGTCCGGGTCCGGGACCTGCCGCTGACGCTGGACCGCTTCCTGACCCCGGAGCTGCAGGTGCCGGCCCCGCGCAGGGGGTGGGGCGCTCAGCCCGGGCGGTAGTCCCCGCCGGGCCAGAAGGGCCACTCCTCGAAGGCCCGGCACCGGCCGTCCGCGGCGAACCGGACGACCCACAGGTCGCGGTACTCCTGGGTCACCGGGTCGCCGTAGCGGACCTCGACGCGGACGACCGCGGTGTCGCCCTCGAGCGCCACCGGGGCGGCGGTCATCGCGAACCGCTCGTCCGGCCCGGTGCGCTCGGCTTCCCACATCCGCGCGAGGGCAGGCAGCCCGACGACCGGTTGCCGGTACGGGGCCTGCTGGTAGGTGGCGTCCGGGGTGAACAGCTCGGCGAGGACGTCGACGCCCGGGGTGCGCCACGCCCGCTCGTACCTGTCGACCCACGCCATCGCTCGTCGCCAGTCCATGGCCCGGGGAGTGTGGCACGGCGGGCCCGCGCGCGCTCGTCGGCCCGCCCCGGCCGGGGCGACCACCACCCGCTGCTCGACGAGCGGCGCGCGCGGCCCGGCTGACCAGGTGGCGGGGCCGCCGGTCAGGAGTGGAGCTCGCGGAGCGCCCGGGCCGCGACGGTCCGCAGCGGCAGGCCGAGCGCCTCGGCCGCGGCCGCCACGTCGTCGTGCTCCGGCTTCGCGTGCCACGGCCCGTGCTTGATCCGGATCTCGTGGCCCTCGACGGTGACCGTCGTGGTGCGCCGGGGCAGCGCGCGGCGGGTGACCGGCTGGCTGCGGACGCCGAGGCTGCCGGTCTCGGCCAGCACGAGCTCGGCCAGCCTCGCTTCCTGGTGCGGGTGGCACAGCACGTGCAGCACGTGGGCGGGCCGCGACTTCTTCGTCGTGGACGGGGTGGTCCAGGCGTCGGCCGCACCGGCGCGCAACGCGCGGTCGAGGACGTGGCCGAGCAGCTCGCCGGTCACGTCGTCCACATTGCACTCCAGGACCACCATCGGTTCGGCGGGCTCGGCGGTCAGCGGCTCACCGAGGGTCGCCGAGAGCACGTTGGGCCGCTGCGGGAAGCGGCGGGTGCCCGCACCGTGGGCGGTCTCCCGCACCACCATCGCCGGCGGCGGGACGTAGGCGGTCCCGGCGGCTGCCAGCAGCGCGGCGCCGGTCGGTGTCACCGTCTCGCCGGGGAGGTCGGTGCCGACGACCGCCGCACCGCGCAGCAGCCGGGACGTCGCCGGGGCGGGCGCCGGGAGCACGCCGTGCGCGCAGCGGACCGTGCCGCTGCCCAGCGCCAGCGGAGCCGAGTGCACCGCGGTGACGCCCAGCGCGTGCAGCGCGGCGGCCACCCCGACCGTGTCGACCACGGTGTCCAGCCCGCCGATCTCGTGCAGGTGCACCTCGTCGGGGTGCCGGTCGTGCAGCGCGCCCTCCACCTCGGCGATGGCCCGCACGGCCGCCGCGGCCAGGTCCGCGACCGGTTCCGGCCGCGCCTGCCGCACGCGGTCCAGCAGCTCCGCGGCGTGCCGTTCGGTGCTCGTGTCCTCGACCTCGACCACGGCCCGGGTCGCCGCGATGCCGTCGACCTGGACCCGCTCGGCGCGCAACCGCCACCCCGGCAGCCCGGTCGACTCGACCGCCGCGCGCACCTCGTCCAGCGGGGCACCCAACCCGAGCAGCGCTCCCAGCAGCATGTCACCGGAGACCCCGGTGACCGGGTTCAACCAGAGGATCACCGGCGCCTCGCCGTGGTGCGGGCCAGCCGGTGCGCGGCCATCGCCGCGCTGAAGCCGGAGTCGATGTTGACCACTGTCAAGCCGGCCGCGCACGAGGTCAGCATCGCCAGCAGGGCCGTCACGCCCTCCAGCGCGGCGCCGTAGCCGGTCGAGGTGGGCACCGCGATCACCGGGCACTCCACCAGGCCGCCGACCGCGCTGGCCAGCGCGCCCTCCATCCCGGCCACCACGATCACCGCGTCGGCCCGCTCCAGCTGTTCGCGGACGGCCAGCAGCCGGTGCAGGCCGGCCACCCCGACGTCGCGCACGACGTCGACGGTCAGCCCGATCGCGGTGCACACCGCTTCGGCCTCGGCGGCGACGGGCCAGTCCGCGGTGCCCGCGGTGGCGAGGCACACCCGGAACGAGCCGGGCGGCGCGGGCCGCCACACCAGCACGCGCGCGGTCTCGTCGTAGCTGCCGCCGGGCACGTCGACCTGCGCGGCGACGTCGGCCTCCACCCGGGTCACCAGGACCGGCCCGGTGCTGCGGGCGAGCAGCTCGGTGACGATGCCGGTGATCTCCTCCGGCCGCTTGCCGGGCGCGTAGACCACCTCCGGCAGGCCCTGGCGGACCTCCCGGTCGGTGTCCACCCGCGCGTACCCGAGGTCGGTGAAACCGCTCATGACGCGGTCCGCACCGGTAGCAGCGGCAGCAGGGCGTTCATCCGTCCACTGCGGAACCCGCCGAGGTCGAGGGCGCAGAACTGGAACCCGGCCTCGCGCACCGCCCGGTCCAGCTCGCCGCGCCGGGCGGCGGCGCGGTCGAAGTCGGCCTCCGGGAGCTCCAGCCGGGCGACGGTGCCGTGGCCGTGCGCGCGCACCCGGCAGACCTCGAAGCCCAGCGCGTGCACGGCGTCCTCGGCGCGTTCGACCCGCGCGAGCACCTCCGGGGTCACCGGGTCGCCGTAGGCGACGCGGGACGCCAGGCAGGCGGCGGCGGGCTTGTCGGCGGTGGCCAGGCCGAGCTCGCGGCTCACCCGGCGGACCGCCTCCTTGGTCAGCCCGGCGTCCACCATGGGTGCGATGGCGCCGCGCTGCGCGGCGGCCCGTTGGCCCGGGCGGTGGTCGCCGAGGTCGTCGAGGTTGGTGCCCAGCGCGATGCGGGCGCCCATCGCCGCCGCCAGCGGTTCGACCGCGTCGAACAGGGCCGACTTGCAGTGGAAGCAGCGGTTGCCGTCGTTGGCCGCGTACTCGGGCCGCTCGGCCTCGTCGGTGCAGACCTCGACGTGCGCGAAGCCGCGGTCCCGGGCGAACTCCTTGGCCTGGCGGCGCTCCGCGCTGGCAAGGCTGGGCGAGACGGCGGTGACGGCCAGCATCCGCGACCCGAGCACCTCGTGCGCCACGGCCGCCAGCAGGGCCGAGTCGACCCCGCCGGAGAACGCCACGACCAGGCCGTCCTCCTCGCTGATCCGCTGCCGGAGCCGGTCGAGTTCGGACGCGCTCACGGGCTTGCTCCTTCCAGTGCCGAACAGGGTCCTGCCGTCGTCCCGGGACTGCACGATCCCACCGCCGCGGGCGGGGGACGCGCTCAGATGGCGGTCATGCCGCCGTCCAGGACGAAGGCGCTGCCGTTGGCGAAGCGCGCCCCGGCCAGGTAGACGATGCCCTCCGCGACCTCCGCGGGGGTGCCCATCCGGCCGTCCAGCTGGCGCTCCTCCATCGCCTTGCGCGCGGCGGCCGGGTCCGGCGCGTCGGCCAGGATCTTGCCGATCCACTCGCTGGCGACGGTGCCGGGGCAGATCGCGTTGGCCCGGATGCCGCGGTCGGCGTAGTCGACGGCGATGGAGCGGGTGAGCCCGATGACCCCGGCCTTGGAGGCGCAGTAGGCGGCCCGGTTGCGCACGCCGACCACCCCGGCGACCGAGGCGACGTTGACGATGCATCCGCCGCCGGCCGCCACCATCCGGGGCAGCACGATGCGGCAGGTCTCGAACAGCGCGGTCAGGTTCACGCCGATCACCGCGTCCCAGTCGGCGCGGCTGGTCTCGGTCAGCGGCGCGGCGACCCCGATCCCGGCGATGTTGGCCAGCAGCTGCGGGGGCCCGCCGAAGTGCTGCTCGGCGCGGTCCACGGCGGCCTCGAAGGCCTCCGCGTCGCGCACGTCCAGCGCGGCAGGCAGCGCCTCGGAACCGGCCTCGGCGACCGCCGCCGCGGCCCGCTCGGTCCCGTCGGCGGCGACGTCGACGGCCACGATCCGGTAACCCTCGCGGGCGAGCGCGACGGCGGTGGCGAACCCGATGCCGGATCCCGCGCCGGTGACGATGGCCGTGCGAACCTCGTGCAACGGGCTGCCTCCTGGTGCTCCACAGTGGACCGGTTCGACACCTGACGCGACCGTCCGACTGCACTCTAGGCGTGCAGTGGACCACGCTGTCAAGGGAGCGTCCGGCCCTGCGGACCAGGGTTGACGGCCGCTGTCCGGCGAGGTAGACGCCGTCGCGCTCCTCACTCGTCCGGGTGGTCGACCGGGGCGTGCCGGAGGCCCGGGCCGCATGCTCGAACCAGGACGGCAACGGCGTGCGGGAGGACGTGGTGGCGGACGACGTGGCGCGGCAGATCGCCTCGGGCTACGCGACCGGGGGAGCGGCCCTCGAGCTCGGGGCCGTGGTCGTGGACGGGGTGCCCGACGCCGGGGCAGCGGTGCGCATCCCGCTGGCCACGGTGAACCGGCACGGGCTGGTGTCCGGGGCGACCGGGACCGGCAAGACCAAGACGCTGCAGCTGCTCGCCGAGCAGCTCTCCGACGCCGGGGTGCCGGTGCTGCTCGCCGACGTCAAGGGCGACCTCTCCGGGATGGTCGAGCCGGGCCGCGCGGACCAGGTGGCCGAGCGCGCCGCCGAGGTCGGTGACGCGTGGCGAGCCACCGGCTACCCGGTGCAGTTCTGGTCGCTGGGCACTCGCGGCCGCGGTGTGCCGGTCCGCGCGACGGTGACCAGCTTCGGGCCCCTGCTGCTGGCCAAGGTGCTGGGGCTGAACCCGACGCAGGAGTCGACGCTGGGCCTGATCTTCCACTGGGCGGACCAGCGCGGCCTGGCGCTGCTGGACCTCAAGGACCTGCGCGCGGTGATCCAGTTCCTCACCAGCGACGAGGGCGCGGCGGAGCTCCAGGGCGTCGGCGGGGTCTCGCCGGCCACCGCGGGCGTGATCCTGCGCGCGCTGTCCAACCTGGAGGCCCGCGGTGGCGAGGAGTTCTTCGGCGAACCGGAGCTCGCGGTCGCCGACCTGATGCGCCAGGTCGACGGCAGGGGCGTGGTCAACCTGCTGGAGCTGGACGACGTGCAGTCCGACCCGGTGCTGTTCTCCACCTTCCTCATGTGGCTGCTGGCCGAGCTGTTCGAGGAGCTGCCCGAGGCGGGCGACCTCGACCGCCCGAAGCTGGTGTTCTCCTTCGACGAGGCGCACCTGCTGTTCTCCGACGCCTCCAAGGCGTTCCTGCAGCGCATCGAGCAGACCGTGAAGCTCATCCGCTCCAAGGGCGTCGGCATCTTCTTCTGCACGCAACTGCCCACCGACCTGCCCGGCACGGTGCTGTCCCAGCTCGGCGCCCGCGTCCAGCACGCGATCCGCGCCTTCACCCCGGACGACCAGGAGGCGTTGAGCCGCACGGTGAAGACGTTCCCGACCACCGAGCACTACCGGCTCGACGAGGCGCTGACCTCGCTGGGCACCGGTGAGGCGATCGTGACGGTGCTGTCCGAGGCCGGTGCCCCGACCCCGGTCGCCTGGACCCGGCTGCGCGCCCCGCGGTCGCTGATGGGAGCGATCGGGGAGGAGGCCGTGCGGGAGAACGCGGCCTCCTCCCCGCTGTGGGAGCGGTACCGGGAGAGCGTCGACCGGGAATCGGCCTACGAACGGCTCGCGGCCAAGGTCGCCGCACCGGTGCGGGAGGAACCGGCCGCGGCCACGGAACGCCCTGGCCTGGTCCAGCAGGCGATGGAGAACCCGGCGGTCCGCTCGTTCGTCCGCTCCGCGGCCAGCGCCCTCGGGCGGGAGATCACCCGGGGCCTGTTCGGCAACCGCCGCCGCCGGTGACCGCGGCCCCCGCGGGGCGGTCGGTCAGTGGTCGCGGTGGGTCATCAGGTGGGCCAGGGCGCTGAGCTGCTCGGCGGCGCGGGGTGCGAGGTCGGCCCGGCCGAGGTCGACCAGCGCGGAGGCGAGCAGCTGGTCGGTCTGGTCCTGGCTCCAGCTGCGCCCGCCGGCGAAGATGATCAACTCGGCGGCCTGGGCCAGGTCGCTGCCCGACATCGGCTGGTCGTTGAGGTAGACGGCGGCCAACCGCTGCCCGGCCGGCGTGCCGGAGGTCAGCGCGGCGACCACCGGCAGGGTCTTCTTGCGGGTGCGCAGGTCGGAGAACACCGGTTTGCCGGTGATCGCCGGGTCGCCCCAGATGCCCAGCAGGTCGTCGACGTGCTGGAACGCCAGCCCGATCCGCTCCCCGAAGCTGCGCAGCCGCGCGACCTGCTCGGCCCGGCCGCCGCCGAACACGGCGCCGAGCGCGCACGCGCACCCCAGCAGCGCCCCGGACTTGTCGCGGGCCATCCGCTCGCACTCGGCCAGGTCCACGCTGCGGCGGTCCTCGAACGCCAGGTCGGCGACCTGGCCGTTGACCAGGTTGAGGACCGTGGTGTTCAGCGTCCGCACGGCGTCGGGGGCCTCGGGGTGGTGGCACGCCGCGAGCACGTCGGCGGCCAGCGACAGCAGCGCGTCACCGGCCAGGATCGCCGGCCCGCTGCCGAACACCGTCCACGCCGTGGGCCGGTGCCGCCGGGTGACGTCCCCGTCCATCACGTCGTCGTGCAGCAGCGAGAAGTTGTGCACCAGCTCCACGGCGACGGCCGCGGGGACCGCCACCGCGGGGTCACCGCCGACGGCGCTGGCGGCCAGCAGCACCATCGCCGGGCGCAGGGCCTTGCCGCGGTCGGCGCGCACCGGGTTGCCGCGCTCGTCCCACCACCCGAAGTGGTACCCGGCGACCTGCTGCATCCGGGTGGGCAGCCGGTCGACCGCCGCCCGGAGCGCGGGTTCGACCATGGTGCGGCTGCGGGTGAGGGCTTCGTGGGCAGTGCCCGCTCGGCGGGCTTCCTGCTGCATGGTGGTCATCCGATGACCCTTTCGTGCGGTGGGGCCGGTGGCGGACCTGCGGGTCCGCCGTGAGGAGCTGGGGGTCGGGAGTGCGCTCACCACGGCCGCCGTCCCCCGGTTCTCGACGGGCCCGGGCACGCCGGGGGCGTGCGGGGCACCGGTCGGTGGGTGTGGGGTCACCACGGGCTCGCCGACCCCCTCGCACCCGGCCGCTGCGGCCCGCTCGCGTGGCCCGGATCTCGGAAGTCGTTGTGCGACAACGGGATCGGAGCGCGTCTGGGCTTGCGCGGGACCGGCTCGCGGGTGGGTCGATCACCACCGGCGCGGACGTGCGGGCAGCCCTGCGGGACGGAGCCCGGGTGCGCCTCGCCGGGGGTGCGCGTGGTCGGCAGGTGTCGGGCCGCCGCTGTGCTCGTGCTCGGCCGCGGTGCCACGGGGCCGAGGGGTCCGGACGCAGTCATGCTGGAACACCACCAATCATCTCGGTCACTGGGTTTCGGCAGCGGAATTGTCGTGGGAATGGTTCGACGCAATGCGGAATGAGCGGGAATGGAATGGCGCTTCGACCGCGGGGTCGTCGTCTCGTCGCTGCCGACGGCGACGTTATCACCGCTGATCTCGGCCGTACAGTCACCCGAAAGAGCTGCTCATCGCGGGCGAATCGAGGGTGTGGGACGGATTTCCGGTCTTCGGGTCCGCGTCCCGGTGAAAACGCTCCGTAATCACGTTCCGGCGGAAATGTCGAGCGGTTCGGCGGCGGCCCACCTACAAGCGCTAGGCCGTTCTGGTGATGACGGAATATTCCTCGACGATGTTGCTCCACTCGGGCGATCTGAAGCACGTTCGCAGATTCCACGCATCGGACTATCTGTGCTCCGTCCAATTCGGAGTACTGTTCGGGCCGCAGAGGAACCGCGCCGTTCGCGGTGTTTTCCTCATCAGGTCTGAAATCGTGTCGAGCGGGCCGCAGCGCCCGCTCCAGTGCACCAGGAGGCGGGCGAGCGTGAGCGCACGCGGCACGCGGTCTGTGCCGATCGAGTGGGAGGCGATGTCGTCGTGAAGTGGAACCTGCGGTTGGTCGCGGCCCAGCGAGGGATCTGGAAGGCCGCCGAACTGCAACGACTGCTCGCCGAGCACGGTCTGGTCGTCTCGGCCGGGAAGATGTCCGGTTTGTGGTCGAAGACCCCGGCCAGTCTCAAGCTGTCCGATCTCGACATCATCTGCTCCGCGCTGGGGTGCCAAGTCGGGGACCTGCTGGTGCACGAACCCGTGCCCTCGAGGTCGGAGGTCCTGCGCACCGCGGAGTAGCGCTCGCGCGGTGCTCGACGCCGCTGGTGGTCGGCGTGGGGCACCCGGTGAGTGGCATCGCGCCGAGCTCCCCGCCGGGGTCGGCACCCAGCGCGTCGTCCGGGAGCCGCGGCCCGACGGGCGAGCCGGTCGGAAGATCCACTGTGGACTCCCGGTCGGGGTGCACGTGCGAGGGCCTCGCTGTAGCGACGTTGTCGCACGCCGGGGCCGCGGTCTACGGTCCGGGTGTCGCCGAACCCGAGGAGTCCAGGTGTGGCGGAAGCGGACGGGGCACGGCCACGGCCACGGTCACCGGTGGGCGAGGTTGCGGCACGCGGTCGTGCCGCACCACCACGACACCGCCGACACCGTGGACCGGGCCCTGGAGACCAGTCGGAAGGGCTTGCGCGCGCTGTGGATCTCCTTCTGCGGCCTGGCCGCCACGGCGGCCGGGCAGGCCGTCCTGGTGGCGTTCACCGGGTCCGTCGCGCTGCTCGGCGACACGCTGCACAACGTCGCGGACGCGCTGACCGCGGTCCCGATCGCCGCCGCCTTCCTGCTGGCCCGGCGCGCGGCGACGCGCCGGTTCACCTACGGGTTCGGTCGCGCTGAGGACCTGGCCGGGCTGGTCGTCCTCGCCGTGATCGCGGCGTCGGCCGCGCTGGCGGCCTGGGAGGCGGTGGAGCGGCTGGTCTCCCCGCAGCGGGTCGAGCACCTGGGCTGGGTGGCCGCGGCGGGATTGCTCGGCTTCGCCGGCAACGAGCTCGTCGCGCGCTACCGCATCCGGGTCGGGCGGGAGATCGGTTCGGCCGCGCTGGTGGCCGACGGGCTGCACGCGCGGGCCGACGGCTTCACCAGCCTCGCCGTGCTCGGCTCGGTCGCCGGTGCTGCGCTGGGGTGGTGGTGGGCCGATCCGGTCGTCGGCCTGCTCATCACCGGCGCGATCCTCGCGGTGCTGTGCGGGTCCGCCGCGGTGGTGTTCGCGCGGGTGCTCGACGCCGTCGACCCCGAGCTCGTCGGGCAGGCCGAGCGCGCGCTGGCCGCCACGCCCGGCGTGCGGGGCGTCGGGGACCTGCGCCTGCGCTGGGTCGGGCACGCGCTGCGCGTCGAGGCCGAGCTGGAGGTCGACGCGGACCTCAGCCTCGTCCGGGCGCACCGCATCGCGCACGACGCCGAGCACCGGCTCTGGCACGCGCTGCCGAGGCTGGGCGGCGCGATCGTGCACGCCCACCCGGCGGGTCCCCAGGAGGCGCACGAGCTGGTCGCGCACCACCGGTGAGCGAGCCGACGTGACAGGCAAGCATCCACTTGCCTATTGTGGTGTCCGTGAGTGACGTGTTCAAAGCGCTCGCGGACCCCACCCGGCGGGCGATCCTCGACGAGCTGGCCGACCGCGACGGCCAGACGCTGTTCGAGATCTGCGGCCGCCTGGCCGGCAAGCACGGGTTGGGGTCGTCCCGGCAGGCCATCTCGCAGCACATCGACGTGCTCGCGCAGGCGGGTCTGGTCGAGACCCGGAGGGACGGTCGCTACAAGTTCCACCACCTGAACACCGGACCGCTGCGCCACCTCACCGACCGATGGCTCGCGCCAGAACCGGAGGAGAAGCCGTGAAGATCTACGTGACCAGCGTCCTCGTCGACGACCAGCGCAAGGCGCTGCAGTTCTACACCGACGTGCTCGGCTTCCAGGCCAAGCGCGACGTCCCGCTGGGGGAGCACAGCTGGCTGACCGTGGTGTCGCCGCACGCCCCGGACGGCGTCGAGCTGCTCCTGGAGCCGGACGCGCACCCCGCGGTGAAGCCGTACAAGGAGGCCCTGGTCGCCGACGGCATCCCGGCCGCGTCGTTCCAGGTCGACGACGTGCGCGCGGAGTTCGAGCGGCTCTCTTCGCGGGGCGTGCGGTTCACCCAGGAACCGGTCGAGATGGGTGAGGTGACCACCGCGGTCTTCGACGACACCTGCGGCAACCTCATCCAGATCGTCCAGATGTGACGGGGTGTCCGCCGGAGGGACCATCGGCCCTTCCCGGTCCACCGGGTGCCGGGGCATCGTGGGTGCGTTGTGCAGCGCTGGGCGCCCGAGGGGGCGCGGTCGGCGCACGCGCGGTGGTCCGGCGGTTCCGCCGGTCTGGGGGCCGCGCACCGTCCGAGGACACCGGGTCGCAGGGAGGCCACGATGCTCCGCTCCGTCCGAGACCGCGTGGGGGCACCGCGGAGCATCGGGCTGGTCGGGTGTGCGCTGTTCCTGACCGGCGCCTGCGTGCCCGGTGGTGAGGAACCCGCGGGCAGCGGGGTCGGCACCCCGCCACCACCGGTGACGGCGCCGCCCGTGACCGGCGGGGCGATCATGGTCCGGGCGCAGCCGGTGGCGGGCCTGGGGTCCGTGCTCGCCGGGCCGGACGGCCGGTCGGTGTACCTGTTCGAGGAGGACCGCGACGGGCAGCCCCGGTGCCTCGACGCCTGCGCGGAGGACTGGCCACCGCTGACCACGACGGACCCGCCCGCGGCGGGTCCGGACGTGGCCCCGGACCTGCTCGGCACCGTGGTGCGGCCGGACGGCGCGACCCAGGTCGTCTACAACGGACACCCGCTCTACTACTACGTCGGCGACGACGTGCCGGGCCAGGCCAACGGCCACGGGGTGCTCTCCAGCGGCGGCTACTGGTACGCCGTGTCGCCCGCGGGCGAACCCCTCCCGACCGGCGGATGACCGCGGAGCCGGGGGCACCCGGGGGTGCCCCGGCGCCCGTCAGACGCGTTCGAAGACCGCGGCGAGGCCCTGCCCGCCGCCGATGCACATGGTCTCCAGGCCGTAGCGCGCGTCGCGGCGGTGCATCTCGCGCGACAGCGTCGCGAGGATCCGGGCGCCGGTGGCGCCGATCGGGTGGCCCAGCGAGATCCCGGAACCGTTGACGTTGAGGCGGTCGAAGTCGGCGGGCTTGAACTCCCACTCCCGCGTGCAGGCCAGCACCTGCGCCGCGAACGCCTCGTTGAGCTCGATCAGGTCCACGTCCGCGAGGCTGATCCCGGCGCGCTGCAACGCCTTCGCCGTCGCCGGGACCGGGCCGATGCCCATGGTGCGCGGCGGCACCCCGGCGCGCGCCCACGACACCAGGCGCACCAGCGGCCGCAGGCCCAGTTCGGCGGCGCGCTCCGGCGTGGTCACCACGCAGACCGCCGCCGCGTCGTTCTGCCCGCTGGCGTTGCCCGCGGTGACCGTCGCTTCCGGGTCCGACTTGATGAGGACGGGCTTCAGCGCCGCCAGGGTGTCCATCGTGGTCTCCGGGCGGGGGTGCTCGTCGACCTCGACCACGGTGTCGCCCTTGCGGGACCGCACCGTCACCGGAACGATCTCCTCGGCGAACAGCCCGGCGCTCTGGGCCGCCCCCGCGCGCTGCTGCGAGCGCACCGCCAGCTCGTCCTGCTCGGTGCGCGAGACCTGGTACTCGCGGCGCAGGTTCTCGGCCGTCTCCAGCATCCCGCCGGGGACCGGGTGGTTCGCGCCACCGGCGGTGACCCGGCCGCGGGCCAGCGAGTCGTGCAGCTCCAGCCCGCTGCCGCGGATGCCCCACCGGGCCTCGGTGGTGTAGAACGGCGCGTTGCTCATGCTCTCCGCGCCACCGGCCAGCACCACGTCGCTGACCCCGGTCTGCACCTGCATCGCGGCGTCGAGGACCGCTTGCAGCCCGGACCCGCAGCGGCGGTCCACCTGCGTGCCGCCGACCTCGATGGGCAGTCCCGCGTCGAGCGCGGCGACCCGTCCGATCGCCGGGGCGTCCGAGGTGGGGTAGCCGTGGCCGAGGATCACCTCGTCGATCACCCCGCCGTCCAGCCCGGTGCGCTCCAGCAGTCCCTTGATCACCGTCGAGGCCAGGTCGACCGCGGGAACGGTCTTGAACACCCCACCGAACCGGCCGATCGGGGTCCGCAGCGGTTCGCAGATCACCGCTTCGCGCATGCTTGCTCCTTCGGTTCCGCCCTGGCGACGGGTCCGCCGCCGTTTCGTTCGTAGCACAGCGCGGCCACGGCCCGGAACACGCGATGATTGTGTTCGATCTGATATCGCTGACAGGGCAATCCAGTATTGGACGCTCTTGGCGTGGCCGTGCGAGGCTGCGTCGGAGGCAAGCTTCCGGGAGGTCGACCATGCAGTGGGCGGAGCGGGTCAACGTGGTCCGGGTGATCGGCACCGGCGTGATGGGGCGCGGCATCGCACAGATCGCGGCGGCAGCGGGCCTGAC
This sequence comes from Saccharopolyspora hordei, assembly GCF_013410345.1. Taxonomy (NCBI): domain Bacteria; kingdom Bacillati; phylum Actinomycetota; class Actinomycetes; order Pseudonocardiales; family Pseudonocardiaceae; genus Saccharopolyspora; species Saccharopolyspora hordei. The sequence goes on along the minus strand of NZ_JACCFJ010000001.1, from coordinate 4,184,491 downwards.
CGTCGAGCTCGCCGACGCCCGCCCCGAGGCCGTCGCCGAGGCGGTCGACCACATCGGCCGGATGTTCGACAAGCTGGCCGGCAAGGGCAGGATGACCACCGAGGAGGCCGCGGCCGCGCGGGACCGGCTGCGCCCGGTGGACGGCCCGCTGGCGCCCACCGAGGCCGACCTGGTGGTCGAGGCGGTGCGCGAGGACCTGGACACCAAGCGCGAGCTGTTCGCCGAGCTGGAGGAGGTCTGCCCGACCAGCACCGTGTTCGCCACCAACACCAGCTCGCTGCAGGTGACCTCCATCGCCACCGCGCTGGCCGACCCGAGCAGGCTCGCCGGACTGCACTTCTTCAACCCGGTGCCGCTGATGCGGCTGGTCGAGGTGATCCCCGGGGCCCGGACCGCGGCGTGGGTCCCCGACGCGCTGGTGGCGCTGGTGCGGCGCCTCGGCCACACCCCGGTGCGCGCCACCGACACCCCGGGCTTCCTGGTCAACCACGCCGGACGCGGGCTGGTCACCGAGGCGCTGCAGGTCCTGGCCGAGGACGTGGCCGGGACCGCCGACATCGACCGCGTCTGCCGTGACGTGCTGGGCCTGCGGATGGGCCCGTTCGAGCTGATGGACCTGACCGGGCTGGACGTCACGCACCCGGCGATGGAGAGCATCTGGCGCGGCTACTACGGCGACCCGCGGCTGCGCCCGTCGCCGATCACCCGCACCCGCCTGGAGGCCGGGCTGCTCGGCCGCAAGACGGGGGAGGGCTTCTACACCTACGCCGACGGTGCCGAGCAGGAGGACCCGGAACCGCAGGCGCCGGAGTCGGTGGCGCACCCGGTCTGGTCGGACGACGCCGAGCTGCTCGCGGAGCTGGCGGGCGCCGGCGTGCAGGTCGAGCGCGGCCCGGAGCCCTCCGCGGACGCGGTCGTGCTGGTCACGCCGTACGGGCACAGCGCGGCCAGCGCGGCGCGGTCGGCCGGTCTGCCGGTCGCCCGGGCGTGCGGTGTCGACCCGCTCAGCACCGCGACCCGCGCCGTGCTGGCGGTCCACCCGGCCTGCGACGTGGCGTTCGCGCGGTCGGCGTGGGCGGCGCTGGCCGCGACCGGGCGCAAGGTGACGGTGGTGCGCGACAGCCCCGGCTCGGTGGCGCAGCGGATCCTCGCCGCGATCGTCAACACCAGCTGCTTCATCGCCGAGCAGCACCTGGCCAGCCCGGCCGACATCGACACCGCGGTGCGCATCGCGCTGGGCTACCCGCGCGGCCCGCTGGAGTGGGGCCAGCACGTCGGCCCGCGCCGGGTGCTCACCATCTTGCGCGCCCTGCACTCGGCGACCGGCGATCCGCGCTACCGGCCCAGCCGGTGGCTGGTCGAGCGCGCCGAGCTGGGGCTGGAGCTCACCGAGACCGGCACCAGCCCGCGCGACCTGTACGCCTGAGCGGTCCTCCCCGACGGGCGAGGACGCACACGAGAGCACGAGGAACACCGTGAACCCCGAACTGACCGACACGCAGACCGCCTTCAAGGAGATGGCGGCGCAGTTCGTCGACGCCGAGATCGTGCCGCACGCGCGCGAGTGGGACCGCCGCGAGGAGGTCGACCTGGCGATCGTGCGCAAGCTCGGCGAGCTCGGGTTCCTCGGGCTCACGCTGCCCGAGGCCCACGGCGGGGTCGAGGCCGACATGGTCAGCTACGCGGTGGTCGTCGAGGAGCTCGGGCGCGGCGACTCCTCGGTGCGCGGCATCGTCTCGGTGTCGCTGGGGCTGGTGAGCAAGTCGATCGCCACCTGGGGCACGGAGGAGCAGAAGCAGCGCTGGTTGCCCGCGCTGACCAGCGGCGAGGCGCTCGGCTGCTTCGCGCTGACCGAACCCGACGCCGGGTCGGACCCGGCGTCGTTGACCACCCGCGCCCGGCGCGACGGCGACGACTGGGTGATCACCGGGCAGAAGATGTTCATCACCAACGGCACCTGGGCCGAGGTCGCCCTGCTGTTCGCGCGCACCAGCGACGACGGCGGGCGGGGCATCACGGCGTTCCTGGTGCCCACCGACTCGCCCGGCTTCACCGCCAACCCCGTGCACGGCAAGCTGGGCCTGCGCGGCCAGGCCACCGCGGAGCTGGTGCTCGACGAGGTGCGGGTGCCGGACTCGGCCCGGCTCGGCGAGGTCGGCAAGGGGCTGGGCATCGCGCTCGGCGCGCTGACCAAGGGCCGGATCTCGGTCGCGGCCGGCGCGGTCGGGGTGGCGCAGGCGGCGCTGACCGCGGCGACCCGCTACGCGGGGGAGCGCGTGCAGTTCGGCACGCCGATCGCCTCCCGGCAGCTGGTGCAGGAGCTGCTCGCGGACTCGGCCGTGGAGGTCGAGGCGGCGCGGCTGCTGACCTTGCGCGCCGCGGCGCTGGCCGACCGCGGGGTGTCGCGACAAGAGCTGACCACGGCGTCGTCGATGGCGAAGCTGCACGCGAGCGAGACCGCGGTCCGGGTGGCGAACAACGCGCTGCAGGTCTTCGGCGGGTACGGCTTCATCGACGAGTACCCGGTCGGCAAGTACCTCCGTGACGCCCGCGTCCTCACCCTCTACGAAGGCACCAGCCAGGTGCAGAAGCTCATCATCGGCCGGTCCCTCACCGGCGTCGACGCGCTCTCCTGACGGCCGACCGCGCCCCGCCAGCACGAGTCCCGCCCGTGGGCGGGAGGACGTCGTGCGGCAGCGACGGGGCACCGGTGCAGCTGCGTCGAGGAGGCCACCGAACGCGGGATGCAGGCGATCCGACTGGCACGTGCTCGACCCGGGCGACCCGAGGCAGCGCGGGATCCCCTCCGTTGGGGAGTCCGTTGTGGACGGTCGGGCGGCCTCCCGCTCGGCGGCCCCGGCCGCGCGGCTCAGCCGGGTTCGCCGAGCGGGAGGGTGGTGAACGAGGCGCCCAGGTGGTCCCGTTCGAGGCCGGGCCGGTTCGGCACCACCTCCGCGGCGTGGTCCTCCGCGTCGTCCTGCGGGTGGTAGCCGATCTGCTCGCCCCCGGCGGGCGACAGCAGACGCCGGGTGTTGCGGGAGACCCCCCACACCACGCGGTAACCGGGGGAAGGGGTGGTCAGGCAAGCCTCGAACAGCCGTCCGGCGTCGTCCGGGGACAGCCAGATCGACAGGTCCCGCTCGTCGTGCGGGCGCGGTGCGCACGCCCCGATCCGCAGGCAGACCACGTCGATGCCGTACCGCGAGTGGTAGAGGCTGCCCAGCGCCTCCAGCGCCACCTTGCTGAACCCGTAGTAGGTGTCCGGGCGGGGCGGTGCCTCGTCGGCGAAGCCCTCCTCGCCCGCCTCGGCGACCGGGAGGAAGCCGGCGGCGTGGTTGCTGGAGGCGAGCACCACCCGCGGCACACCGGCCGCGCGCACTCCCTCCAGCAGGTTCCGCGTTCCGTCCACATTGGTCGACAGGATGTCCTGCCAGGTGTGCTCCCGGCTGTGCCCGGCGAGGTGGATGACCGCGTCGACGCCCTCGCAGGCCTCGCGCACCGCCTCGGGATCGGTGATCTCCGCGGTGCGCAGCTCGACCCGCTCGCCGGGTTCGGCCGGAGCGGGCGGATGGAGGTCGAGCAGGCGCAGGACGCGGTCCGGCCGGGCCAGGCGGGAGCGCAGCACCACACCGATCTTCCCGGCGGCACCGGTGATGAGGATGCGTCGCGGCGGCATCGGTCCTCCCGTGGGGTCCACTCCGCCCACGGTAGTCCGTGGTGGGGGTGTTCGCTCCCGCCGCCAGACCTGAGCGAACCCCCGGTCGGTGGACGCGGTAGCGCGTCGCACTCGGCGTCGGAACCAGGGTTCCACGTGAACGCTGTCAAGCACGTGACACCTGTTCAGGAACGTGCACACGGGTGATGCGCGCGGGGACCGGCCACCGTCGAGTCCACTGTGGATGCCGGTCAGCTGTTGGCTTCGCGGAGGGTGCGCATCGCCGCGGCCAGTGCGGCCGAGTCCGCCTCGCCCAGCGGTTCGAGGACGTGCTTGCGGAGGACCTCGGCGGCGGTCTTGCGGGAGCGCCGGGCGATGTCCAGGCCGTGGTCGGTGAGCACCGCGTAGGTGACGCGGCGGTCGGTCTCGCACGGCTCGCGGCGGATCAGCCCCGCCTTGGCCATCCGGTCGGCGACCTTGGTGAAGCCCCCGCTGCTCAGCGCGGCCTCGTGCGCGAGCTTGGTCATCGGCATCCGGTGCTCGGGGGAGCGCACCAGGCGCAGCAGGATGTCGAAGGAGGCGGGCGCGAGGTCGTACTCGTCGGCGACCGCTGCGACCAGCCTGGCCTGGGTGGCGTGGTAGCCCTCGATGACCAGACCCCACCAGGTGATGATCTCGTCGTCGTCGGTGTGGGGGTCGGGGCTGGTGGTGCTCACTGCTGCTCCTCGCGACGGGTGTTGCTCCGAGCAGTCTACCCCGAAAGCTTCGAGCGGAAGCATCTTTCCGTGAAGGGATGTTGATCTCAACCCGGCCGCTCGCATGGTATCGCTCGCCCTGCCGGAGCGCCCTGTGCGGCCGTCCGCGGCTCAGCGCGCGGGGAGGGCGATGGCGGTGACGATGAGGTCGCGGTCGACCAGCCAGCCGCCGGTGAACGACGTCAGCGGGTGGCCCGCCTGGTCCACGCCCTCCTTGCGGAGCTGGGCGGTGAAGGTGCCGTCCGGGGCGATCTCGATCCGCGCGTCCTCGAACCCCAGCCACTCGCGCGTGACCGGGAACCAGGTCTTGTAGACCGATTCCTTGCAGCAGAACAGGATCCGGTCCCAGTGGTGCTCCGTGCGGGTCGCGGACAGCTCGGCCAGGTGGGCGCGTTCGGCGGGCAACGACACCGCGTCGAGGACGCCGTCGGGAAGGGGTGCGTGCGGTTCCGCGTCGACCCCGAGCGACGCCACCTTCTCGGCGTGGGCGACCGCGGCGGCCCGGTAGCCCGCGCAGTGCGTGATGGTGCCGACGGTCCCCGCGGGCCACCGCGGCGCTCCGCGCTCCCCGGTCACCAGCGGGGTCGGGGCGACGCCCAGGCGGGCCAGGGCCTGGCGGGCGCACCAGCGGCCGGTCGTGAACTCCCGGCGGCGCTTGTCCACCGCGCGTGCGATGACCGCCTCCTCCTCCGGGAACAGCTCGACGCCGGGAGGGTCGGTGAAGGTCTCGACGCAGCTGACCTCGGCCGGCAGCAGCCGTTCGATCATGCGCGGTCACCTGCCCGCCCCGCCCGAGCGCCGCGGCAGGCGGCCCCGGGAACCCCGTGCGACATCGCGAATCCCAATCTGTGGAGTTGGTTTGCACGCCCGGTGCGTCCCGGCTACGGTCACCGGCATGATCCGGACGGTGTCCCTGACGACACGAGGTTACGTCGACCTCGTGCGCGTGTCCTCGGCCCTCTGTCGCCGGTAGCGGTCCCTCCTCTCTCACCACGCGCCTGGTCCACGCGCGTTCCCCCTCCACCCCGTGCCCCGTGCGCGTGCCTCCCCGCACGCGCCGACGGGTGCTGCCCACGTGGCCCACCTCGGCCGCGTCATGCCCTCATGCCCTCGTGTCCTGCGGAGAGTGCAGATGACCACGTCCACCGACGAACTCGCACCCGCGCGAGATCCGATCGCCGTCACGACCGTGCGCACCCGCACGGCCCGGCGCGAGAGCCGGGTCCCGCGCTGGGTCTTCAAGCTCGTCAGCCCGATCGCCCTGCTCGTCCTCTGGCAGGTGCTGAGCAGCACCGGTGTGCTCAGCGACGACACCCTCGCCGCGCCCGCGACGGTCGCCGAGACCGCGGTGGAGATGTGGGGCGAGGGCCGGCTGCAGGAGGCGATCGTCGCCTCGGTGCAGCGGGTCGCCGCCGGCCTGGCGATCGGCGTGCTCGCCGCCGTGGTGCTGGCGACGCTGTCCGGCCTGTTCCGGCGCGGTGAGGACCTCATCGACGCCCCGATGCAGATGCTGCGCACGGTACCGGTGATCGGCCTCATCCCGCTGCTGATCATCTGGTTCGGCATCGGCGAGCAGCCCAAGATCGTGCTGATCGCGCTGGCCGTGACCTTCCCGCTCTACATGAACGTCTACGGCGGCATCCGCAACGTCGACGCCTCGCTGGTGGAGGCCGCCAAGACCCTCGGCCTGGGCTGGTTCGCGCAGGTCCGGCACGTCATCCTGCCCGCCGCGATGCCCAACGCCCTGGTCGGGCTGCGCTACTCGCTCGGGTCGGCGTGGCTGGCCCTGGTGTTCGGCGAGACCATCAACGCCACCGCGGGCATCGGCTACGAGATGAACATGGCCCGCGAGTTCTTCCAGACCGACGTGATCGTGGTCTGCCTCGTGCTCTACGCACTGCTCGGCCTCGTCGCCGACTCCATCGTCCGACTGCTGGAAAGGATCGTGCTGGCATGGCGACCGGCGTTCACGGGAGCGTAGTGGGACCGGCCGCGGTGCGCGGCCTCAGCAAGAGCTTCGGCGACCGCACGGTGCTCGACGAGCTCGACCTGGAGATCGAGCCGGGCCAGTTCGTGGCGCTGCTCGGGCCCAGCGGCTGCGGCAAGAGCACGCTGCTGCGCATCCTGGCCGACCTCGACCAGGAGGTCAGCGGGGACGTGCAGGTCGCGCAACGGCGGGCGGTGGCGTTCCAGAGGCCGCGGCTGATGCCGTGGAAGCGCGTGTGGCGCAACGTGGTCCTCGGCCTGCCCGGCCGTCCCGACAAGGAGCGGGCGGTCGCGGCCCTGGAGGAGGTCGGGCTCGGCCACCGGGTCGACGTGTGGCCGAAGGTGCTCTCCGGTGGCGAAGCCCAGCGGGTGTCGCTGGCCCGCGCCCTGGTGCGCGAACCGGACCTGCTGCTGCTCGACGAACCGTTCTCCGCGCTCGACGCGCTCACCCGGATCAAGGCGCAGCGGTTGGTCGGTGAGCTGTGGCGGCGGCACGGCTGCGCGGTCCTGCTCGTCACGCACGACGTCGAGGAGGCCCTGCTGCTGGCCGACCGCGTGCTCGTGATGCGCGACGGGCGGATCGGCTACGACCAGGTGCTCGACCTGGACCGCCCGCGCGACGTGACGGACCCGGCCTTCGTGGCCCTGCGCGCGGAACTGCTGTCCTGGCTCGGTGTCGGGGAAGGGGAGGGGCGATGACGGTCGAGTTCATCGGGATGATCGGGGCGCAGCACGTCTCCGAGGTCCACGCCGCCGACGGGCCACCGGTCGACCCGGTGTTCCTGCGCGAGTTCGCCCAGGCGCACGAGTCGGCCGGGTTCGACCGCGTGCTCATCGGCTACGGCTCCAGCAGCCCGGAGGGCACGCAGCTGGCCGCCTACGCCGCCGCGCACACCGAACGGCTGGGCTTCCTGGTGGCGCACCGGCCGGGCTTCGTGGCGCCGACCCTGGCCGCCCGCACCTTCGCCACCGCCGACCAGCTCACCGGCGGCCGCATCGCGGTGCACATCATCACCGGAGGCAACGACGCCGACCAGCGGCGCGAGGGCGACTACCTGTCCAAGGAGGAGCGCTACGCGCGCACCGACGAGTACCTGGACGTCCTGCGCCGGGTGTGGACCGCGGAAGGGCCGGTGTCCCACGAGGGGACGCACTACCGGTTCGAGGACTACCACGCGACGGTGAAACCGGCGCAGCAGCCCCGGATCCCGCTGTACTTCGGCGGCTCCTCCGAGGCGGCCTACCGGGTGGGCGGCAAGCACGCCGACGTCTTCGCGCTGTGGGGCGAACCGCTGGCGCAGACCGCCGAGCAGATCGCCTCGGTCCGGGCTGCGGCCGAGGCGGCGGGCCGCACCGAGCCGCCGCGCATCAGCGTGTCCTTCCGGCCGATCCTCGGGGCCACCGAGGAGCAGGCCTGGGAGCGGGCGCACCGCATCCTGGACCGGATCGAGGCGGCCCGCGGTGGCCTCGCCTCGTTCACCGGCCCGAAGACGCTCAACCCCGGCCAGGAGGTGGCCAGCGTCGGGTCGCAGCGGCTGCTCGCCGCCGCGGCGGCCGGAGAGCTGCACGACCGTGCACTGTGGACACCGACGGCGGCCGCGACGAACGCGGCGGGCAACTCCACCGCGCTGGTGGGCACCCCGGAGACCGTCGCGGCGGCACTGCTCGACTACGTCGACATCGGCGTCACGACGCTGCTCATCCGCGGCTACGACCCGTACGACGACGCGGTGGACTACGGGCGCGAGCTGATCCCGCTGGTGCGCCAGGAACTCGCCAACCGCGCAGCGGCCTGACCCGGACTGGAGAGCGACAGGGATGCGGAAGACCAGAGCATGGCTCGCGGTGCTGGCCGCCGCGCTGCTCGCGGTGACCGGCTGCTCCGGGGGCGACGCCGAGGACTCGCTCTCGGACGTCACCCTCGTGCTCGGCGACCAGGCCGGTGGCCTGCGCGCCCGGGTGGAGGCCTCGGGAGCCTTCGACGACGCGCCCTACCGCATCAGGTGGGCCAACTTCCAAGGCGCCGCACCGCTCTTCGAAGCGATGCGGTCCGGGGACGTGGACACCGCGACCGCGGCCGACGCACCCACCGTGCAGGCCATCGCCGGCGGCGTGCCCGCCCGCCCGGCGCTGGCGACCGCCGCCTCGCCGAGCTCCACGGCGATCGTCGTGCCGCCGGGCTCGCCGGTCCGCACCCTGGCGGACCTGCGCGGCAAGCACCTCGTGGTGTCCACCGCGCCCGGAGCCGTCTCGCACCTGACCGCGCTCGGTGCGCTGGAGGAAGCCGGGCTCACACCGGAGGACGTGAACCTGACCTTCAGCCTGCCCACCGACGCGCAGGCGGGGTTCAGCGCCGGGCACGTCGACGCCTGGGCCACCTTCGACCCGTACCTGGCGATCGCCGAGCAGGCCGGGGCGCGGGTGATCCGCGACGGGCAGGGCATCAACGGTCGCAACGGGATCCTCTCGGTGTCGGCCACCTCGGCGGCCGATCCGCTCAAGCGCGAGGCGCTGGCCGACGCGCTGCGCCGGTTCGCGGTGGCGTGGCGGTGGAGCGACGAGCACCCCGCCGAGTACCAGCGCGTCTACGAGGACCTCACCTCGCTGGACCCGCCGGTGGCCGAGAAGGTGCTGACCCGCACCAAGCAGGAGACGCGGCCGCTGACCGACGACGTCGTCGCCGACCTGCAGGCCGTCGCGGACCGCTACCTCCAGGCGGGCGTGCTGCGCGAACCGGTCGACGTGGCCGCGGCGTGCGAGCGCGACCTGTACCGGGCGGGGTGAGGCGCCGATGACCACGAGGACGTGGACCCCGCAGGGGGCCAACCGCGGCACCCTCGCGGTGCTGCCGGGCCGGGGCGAGACACCGGCCCTCTACGAGCGGTTCGGCCGCCGGCTCGCGGCCGACGGCTACACCGTGGTGGTGCCGGAACCGGGCAGCGACCCCGGCGGGTGGTTCGAGCCGGGCGCGGCCCGGTTCCTGGTGGGCACCGACACCGGGGCGCTGCGGGCCTGGCAGCTCGCCCTGGAGATCGAGGTGGACGGGCTGGTGCTGGCGGGCACGCCGCTGGCCGGCGGCGAGCGGCCCGCCGACCGGGCCGCGGAGATCGGCGTGCGCACCTCCTGCCCGGTGCACCGGGAGCGGTTGGAGAACGACCCCGACTTCCAGTGGGGGCAGCTGACCGCCGCTCCGGCACCACCGGAGCGGCTGCCCGAGGTGCCGGTGCTGCTGCACGGCGACGCCGACAGCGTCGCGCCGGTCGCCCCGGTGGCCGCGCTCGCCGCCCGCCTCCCGCAGGGCTCGCTGGCGGTGTTCGAGGACGGGGTGCACGACGTGCTCAACGACCAGCACCACCGCAGCGCGGCCGCCCGGATCGTGCTGTTCTGCGAGGAGATCGGCAAGGGCGCGGTGGTGCTGCCGGAGGTGGCCAAGCCGCGCCGGTCCGCCCCGGTCCAGGTCTCGGCCCGGGTGGACTACTCGCTGCGCGCGCTGCGCGAGCTGGCCGGCGCCGAAGGACCGGTCACCTGCGCGGTCATCGCCCGCAACCAGCGGATCCCGCTGAACTCGCTGGTCAACCTGATGATCGCGCTGCGCCGGGCCGGGCTCGTCGCCAGCCAGCGCGGCTGCGACGGTGGCTACTGGCTGGCCCGTGCGGCGGGGGAGATCACGGTGGGCGAGGTTGTGCGCGCGGTGGACGGTGCGGTTGTCTCGGTGCACAACGGCTCACCCGACGCCGCCCTGTGGCGGGAACTGGACCGGCAGGTGGCCGACTTCCTCGGCCGGGTGCCGGTGGTCGGTGACCGTGGGACTGAGGAAGGACGCGGATGACCCAGCACGACGCATTCCACCCGGACCTGTCGACGTCGGTGCCCGAGGCGCAGCGAGCCGCGCTGCGCACCCGGCTGCACCACGTGCGGGCCGCTGACCTGGACAAGAACACCGCGCAGACCGAGGGCATGCGACGGCTCGCCGCGATCAGCGGCGACCTGGTCGGCTCGGAGCGGATCTGGATGGGCGAGACCCACGTGGCCCCGTCGACGGCCTCGGCGAACCACCACCACGGGGAGTCGGAGACGGCGATCCACGTGGTCAGCGGCCACCCGGAGTTCGTCTTCCACGACGGCACCGAGGAGGTCCGCATCAAGACCGAACCGGGCGACTACATCTTCGTCCCGCCCTACGTCCCGCACCGGGAGGAGAACCCGGACCCGAACGACCCGGCGGTGGTGGTGATCGCCCGCAGCACGCAGGAGGCGATCGTGGTCAACCTCCCGGAGCTCTACCCCCTCGACCCGGAGGGCTGACCCGTGGTGCGGCCGCCGCGTCACCTGGCACGGCGGCCGCTACTGCGGGTCCACTTCGGCGATCAGGTCGCCCTCGGAGACCGCGTCGCCCTCGGCCACCGCGATCCGGGTGACCACCCCGCTGGTCCCGCTGACCACCGGGATCTCCATCTTCATCGACTCCAGCACGGCCAGCTCGTCGTCGGGCCCGACGACCGCGCCTTCGGTGACCAGGACCTTCCACACGTTGGCCACCATCTCGGACCTGATCTCCATCAGCTCTCCTTCCCGCGCCGGGCGGTGATCCGCTCCACCACCCCGGTGTCGTAGTCGCCGGAGGTGAACTCCGGGGAGTCGAGCAGCTCCCGCAGGAACGGCAGGTTGCACTGCGGCCCGCGCACGACGAACTCCGCCGCGGCCCGGCGCGCGCGGGCGAGCGCCTCCGCGCGGTCGGCGCCGTGCGCGACGACCTTGGCCAGCAGCGGGTCGAAGTGCGGGCTCACCACCGTGCCCGCCGCGTACCCGGCGTCCACCCGGACGCCGGCCGGTTCGACCCACTCGGTGATCCGGCCCGGCCGGGGCAGGAACCGCTGCGGGTCCTCGGCGCAGACCCGCAGTTCGACCGCGTGCCCGCGCGGCGCCGGGACGTCGTCCGGGACCTCCTCGCCGGAGGCGATGCGCAGCTGGAGCTCGACCAGGTCGACGCCGTGCACCTGCTCGGTGATCGGGTGCTCGACCTGCAACCGGGCGTTGACCTCCAGGAAGTGGAACTCCCCGGTGGCCGGGTCGAGCAGGAACTCCACCGTCCCGGCGCCGCGGTAGCCGACGCTGCCGACGGCCCGCGCCGCCGCCGCGCACAGCCGCGCGCGCAACGCCGCGTCGACCGCGGGGGAGGGGCACTCCTCGACGACCTTCTGGTGGCGGCGCTGCACCGAGCAGTCCCGTTCGCCGAAGGTGCGCACCGTGCCGTCGGGCATCCCCACCACCTGCACCTCGACGTGCCGGGCGCGCGGCAGGTAGCGCTCCAGCAGGATCCGCGCGTCGCCGAAGGCGCCGCCGCGGGAGAGCGCGGTCCGCGCGGCGCGCCGCAGCGACCCCGCGTCGTGGGCGACGCCCATCCCGATGCCGCCACCGCCGGACACCGCCTTGACCACCAGCGGGGGACCGAGCCTCGCCCCGGCTTCCACGGCCTCGTCCACCGACGCCAGTCCGGAGGTGCCCGGCAGCACCGGCACCCCCGCGGCGGCCACGTGCTGCCGCGCCGCCACCTTGTCGGCCAGCAGCTCCATGGCCTCGGGTGGCGGGCCCACCCACACCAGTCCCGCGGCCGCGCAGCGCCGCGCGAACTCGGCGTCCTCGGAGCGGAAACCGCAACCCGGGTGCACCGCGGCGGCGCCGGTGCCGAGCGCGACCGCGAGGAGGGCGTCGATCGAGCCGAAGTCGCGCGGGGAGCCCAACGCGACCGCCACGTCCGCTTCGGCGACGTACGGCAGGTCGGCGTCCACGTCGGAGTGGACCGCGATGGTGCGCACCCCGAGTCGGCGGGCCGTGCGGATGATGCGCCGGGCGATCTCACCCCGGTTCGCCACCAGCAGGCTGGGGATCACGAGGCGCTCCCGGTGACGTGGCTGCGGTGCAGAGCTTCGATCCGCTCCGGCGAGTAGCCGAGCTGCCGCAGCACCTCGTCGGTGTGCTCGCCGAGCTGCGGCGGGCGCTGCGGTTCCCGCGCCGGTGTGCCGGTCAGCCGCAGCGCCGGGCCCGGCACCGTCGCGCTCCGGCCGTCGCGCAGCGGGAGCCGCACCGCGAGGCCCCGCTGTCGGACCTGCGGGTCCGACACCAGGTCGGCCACCGAGTGCACCGGTCCGCACACCACGCCGTCGGCCTGCAGCACGGCCACGATCTCGGCCTTGCTGCGCGCCCGGGTCCAGGGGAGGACGACGGCGTCGATCCGCTCACGCTCCCGCACCCGCCACCCCGGCTCGGTCCGCTCGTGCTCGGCCCACTCCGGGTGACCGAGCCGGGCGCTGAAGGACTCCCACATCCGCAGCGTGATCGGCGCGAGGTAGACCCAGCCGTCCGCGGTCGGGTAGAGGCCGGAGTAGTTCGTCGGCAGCGACGAGCCCCACCGGCGGGGCTGCCCGGCACCGGCCGCCGCGACCGAGACGTGGTGCGCCAGCAGCGGGAACACCGAGTCCAGCATGCCCACGTCGATGAGCTGTCCCCGCCCGGTGCGCTCCCGGGCGAGCAGCCCCAGCACCGCCGCCATCGCGGCCTGCATGCCCGTGATGCCGTCGGCGACGAACGGCCCGGCGATGGTCGGTGCGCCGTCCGGCTCGCCGGTCATGTCGGCCAGGCCGCTCATCGCCTGGATGATGCCGTCGTAGGCCACCCACGACGAGTACGGCCCGGTGTGCCCGAAACCGGTCACGTGCACCACCACGGTGCGCGGGTTGGTGCGGTGCACCTCCTCGAAGCCGAACCCGAGCCTGTCGGGCACGCCGTTGGCGTAGTTGGTGACCAGGACGTCGGCCCACCCGACGAGGTCGTGCAGCACCTCCTTGCCTGCCTCGGTGCGCAGGTCGAGCACGATGCTGCGCTTGGTCCGGTTGTTCGCCGCGAAGTAGAGGCTGTCGCCGTCGTGGACCGGGTGGGCCTGGCGGCCCATGTCACCGGTCGGCGGCTCGACCTTGACCACCTCGGCGCCGTGGTCGGCCAGGATCTGGCAGCACTGCGGTCCGGCGATGTAGTGCGCGATCTCCAGCACGCGCACCCCGCTCAGGGCACTGGTCATCGCGCTCACCCCCGGAAGTGCCAGCTGGTCGGGCCCGCGGCGCGCAGCGGCGCGGCGAGCTCGGCGAACTCGCACAGCAGCGGCCGGGTGTCGCGGGGGTCGATGATCTCCTCGATGCCGAACGCCTCGGCGGTGCGGAAGGGGGAGCGGAGCGCGTTCATCTTCGCCGTGATCTCCGCCAGCAGCGCCTCCCGGTCCTCGGCGGCGTCCAGGTCGGCCCGGTAGGCGGCCTCGATGCCGCCCTCGATGGGCAGCGAACCCCAGTCGGCGGACGGCCAGGCGTAGCGGTACTGCGCCCGCGCGGCGTTGGTGTGCGCGGCGCCCGCGACGCCGAACACCCGGCGCAGGACCACCGACGCCCACGGCACCTTCGCCTGGTAGACGGCGTTGAGCGCGCGCACGCCGAAGCGCATCGTGCCGGCCCGCTCGGCCTCCACACCGATCACGAACCCGGGCTGGTCCACCAGGTGCACCACCGGCAGGTGGAAGGTCTCGGCGAGGTCCACGAACCACTCGGTCTTGCGGCTGGAGTCGGCGGTCATGCCGCCGCCGTAGACCATCGGGTCGCCGGCCAGCACGGCCACCGGCCAACCGCCCAGCCGGGCCAGCCCGGTCACCGCGGACCGCCCGAACCCCCGGCCCAGTTCCAGGAACGACCCCTGGTCGACCACCGCCTCGATGATCGGGCGGATCCGGTAGGCGCGGCGGCGGTCGCGCGGGATCGCCTCGATGAGCCAGTCCTCGCGGCGGTCCGGCGGGTCGGAGGTCTCGACGTGCGGCGGGAGCTGGTGCACCGACTGCGGCAGGTAGGACAGGAAGCGGCGGGTGCGGGCGAAGGCCTCCGCTTCCGAGTCGACCACGTCGAACACCACGCCGTTGCGGCCGTGGACGTCGCTGCCGCCCAGCTCGTCCTTGGTGACCTCCTGGCCCAGCCGTGCCACGAGCGGCGGTCCGGCGGCGAAGACCTGCGAGGTGCCGCGCACCATCATCGAGTAGTGCGCGGCGGCCACCCGCGCGGCGCCGAGCCCGGCCACCGATCCCAGCGCGAGCGCCACCACCGGGACGGTGCCCAGGTTCGCCACCACCCACTCCCAGCCGGGGTTGGCCGGGACGTAGGTGCGCCCGATCTCCTCCAGCGAGCGGATCGAGCCACCGCCCCCGGTGCCGTCGACCAGCCGCACCAGCGGGACCCGCAGTTCGTGGGCCAGCTGCTCGGCCATGATCTGCTTCTCCCGGATCGAGGCGTCCGAGGCGCCACCGCGCACCGTGAAGTCGTCACCGCCGACCACCACCGGCCGGTCGTCCAGCCGACCGCGGCCGAACACGAAGTTGGCGGGCTGGAAGGTGCCGTCAGGCCGGAACTTCCCGGCGATCGCGCCGATCTCGTGGAAACTGCCCGGGTCCAGCAGTGCGTCGATGCGTTCCCGCACGGTGAGCTTGCCGTGGTCGTGCTGCCGCTCGACCTTCTCCGGTCCGCCCATGCGCCGCGCGAGCTCCTCGCGCCGCCGGAGTTCGTCGATTTCCGGTTTCCAGGACACTGTCCCTCCACTGTGGTCACATCGGGACGGGTGCGGAGCCGGCTCGTCGCGAGTCCCCGCGGTCGTGCGTGCGGTGGTCCCGGGAGCCGAGGTGGGGGTCGGAGGCCAGTGCGGCGGCGGTGATCGCGAGCCCGCGCACCGCCACCTGCGAGCGGGTGTGACGGCGGGCACTCTAAGCAGGATGTGAAACTGACGTCAACATCAGTTCCCGGGAATGCGCTAGGTTGGCGCACCTCTGCATCGAGTCACCAGGAGGACGCGGTGGCCGTGGAACGGCTGCAACCGGTAGCCAGCCCGAAGACGCCGAAGGGGCGTGGGTCGAAGGAGGCGCTGCTGCGTGCTGCGCGCACGGTCTTCGGCCGGTCCGGCTTCGCCGCCTCGCGGGTGGCCGACATCGCGGCCGAGGCGGGGATGTCCAGCGGCGCGTTCTACCGCTACTACGCGGACAAGCGCGAGGCGTTGGTCGAGCTGCTGACCGGGCTGTTGCAGGGCCTGTTCGAGCAGTCGCGGGCGAAGTGGAACCCGGCCGACGCGGTCGAGTCGGTGGTGATCACCACCGAGCGCTACTTCCGCTACTACGCCGACAACGCGGACCTGTTCCGCGTCCTGCACGAGACCGCCCAGACGGACCCGGAGATCGAGGCGATGCAGGCGGAGAGCCGTCGCGGCTTCCACGACCGGATCATCCGGATGGCCCGCCGGGGCATCGAGCGGGGCGTCCTCCGGCCCGACCTGGACCCGGAGCTCAGCGCGGCCTTCCTCGGCGGCATGACCGAGCACTACGCCTACACGCGCTTCGTCCTGCGCCGCTACCCGGACCGCGACATCACCGAGGTGAGCCGGGAGCTGACGGCGTTCTGGGCCCGCGGCGCGCTGGCCTGACCGCGGACCGGGCAGCCCCGGAGGTCCGTGCGGACGTCCGGAGCTGCCCGCGGGCTCAGCCGGCGGCGGTGAACATCCGCTCGAAGGCGGCGGAGTAGGCCGCCACCACGGCGGGCTGGTGCAGCGTGAGGGTGGCTTCGTCGTTGCGGCGCAGCGACGTGTCGTTCCAGTTCTGGCTGCCGGTGGTCACCCAGCCCTCGCCGCCGTGGTCGACCACGGCGAACTTCGAGTGGACCGTGCCGGGCAGGTCCGAGCCCTGGAGCACCCTCGCCTCGATGGCGGGGGTGGCGTCGAGCAGCGCCTCGCCCTCGGGCTCGATGCTGCCGTGGACGATCCGGACCGCGCACCCCTCGTCGGACAGCCGGACCAACTGCTCCAGGACCGCCAGCCGGGTGTCGTCGATCTCGGACATCCCCACCTCGACCCGGCTGTCCGACGTGCAGCTGACGTCCGCGAGCTGGTCGACGACGGGGTCGCCCTCGGCGACCGGGGAGAAGTACACGTCGACCGCGCCGCCGGGCATGTCGGTGTGGATGGTCCCCTCGGTGGCCGGAGTGCGCTCCTCCGCGGCGAGTTCGGTGAAGTACTGGTCGTAGGCGGCGTAGAGGTCCGGGTTGTCGCGCAGCACCACGGCGTTGTTCCAGTAGGTCGTCGAGTTGACGTCGGTGAGGTTCGCCGAGGACTGCATGACCACGCCCTGCTGCCCGCCGGTCTCGGAGAACAGCGCGATCTTGTTGTGGTTGCCCTTGGTGCCCAGGCAGGACGAGGTGTTGCCCTCCGGGGATTCGTTGCTGCACACGTGCAGCCAGGAGGACTGCGTCTCGTCGGTGCCGAGCTCCTCCTGGATGGCCTGCGCCGCCGGGGTGTCGGCCTGCCAGCCGTCGAGCACCACCTGCACCTCGACGCCGCGCTGGTGCGCTTCCCCGAGCACCTCGGCGAAGTCGGCTCCCGCGTCACCGCTCACCACGAAGTGCGCGATCTTGACCTGCGACCCCGCGGGCGCCTGCTTGATGAGCGAGCAGAGCCGGCTCATGATCGCGGCCGGGTCCCCGACCCCGGGTTCGTTGAAGACCGCGCCGGTCTCCACCGGTTCCTCGCCGGCGTTCGAGCACGCCCGCAACGGGTCGTCCACAGTGGCCGGCGCCTGCGGAGCGGCAGCCGTGGCCGCCGTCCAGGCGCCGCTGACGGCCGCCACGGCCAACGCGGTGGAAAGGCACAGCATCCTGATGCGCAACGGGTACTCCTTCGTGAGTGGCCGGGCGGCTCTCGCCCGGGACGGTCACCGAGAGCGGGAGCCGGTGGTCACCGCGGCACGCCGCGTGCGCAGGTGTTCCGGCTCCGAGACCAGCAGAGCGCCCGCTGTGGACAGCAGGCAGAGCGCCGCGCACACCACGACGATGCTCCAGTAGCCGGCGGTCCACTCGCTCAGCTGCGCCGCGACGAACGGCAGGCAGCCGCCGACCACCGCGCCGACGATCTCGCGGCTGAAGGTCACACCGGTGTAGCGGTGGCGCACGTCGAACAGCTCGGACAGCATCGTCGCCTGGGACGCCAGGGTGAGGTCGTTGCAGAGGGTGAACACGAGGACGAAGGCCGCCCACACCAGCACCGGGGTACCGGTGTCGAGCAGGACGAAGAACGGGTAGAACATCACCGCGGCGGCGATCGAGCCGGTCATCATCACCGGACGCCGCCCGAACCGGTCGCACAGCCACCCCGCGGTGGGCACGCTCACCAGCTTGACCAGGTTGGCGATGACGACCCCGGTCAGCCCGATCCACGCCGGGGCGCCGACGTTCTCGGCCAGGTAGGTCAGCGCGTACACCGACGGCACGTAGCTGATGACGTTCGGCGCGACGCTGATGAGCATGCCCGCGGCGATCCCGCGGCGGGAGGTCGCCAGCAGGTCGCGCAGCGGTGTCCGCGAGACGCCGTCGTCCTCCGTGGCCTCGTGGAACTCCGGGCTGTCCGAGACCTTCAGCCGGATGAGCACGCCGGCGGCCCCGACCAAGCAGCTGATCAGGAAGGGGATCCGCCAGCCGACGGAGAGGAACTGCTCCTCGGGCACCACCGCGGCGGTCAGTCCGAAGACGCCCGTGGCGATGAGCGCCCCGACCGCGTTGCCGAGCGTCGGCGCGCTGGCGTTGAGGCCGCGCGAACGGGGCTCGGCGTGCTCGGCCGACATGAGCATCGCCCCGGCGTACTCGCCGCCCGCGCCGATGCCCTGCAGCACGCGCAGGACGACGAGCAGCACGGGCGCGGCCACGCCGAGGGTCGCGTAGCCGGGCAGCAGGCCGATCAGCGTGGAGGAGATCGCCATCAGCACCAGCGTCAGGAACAGCATGGTCCGGCGGCCGAGGCGGTCGCCCATGATGCCGATGAGCACGCCGCCGACCGGGCGCGCGAGGAAGCCGACCGCGAAGGTCGCCAGCGAGGACAGCGTGGCGGCGAAACCGTCCCCCGCGGGGAAGAACACGGTCGGGAAGACGAGAGCGGCAGCCGTCCCGTAGAGGGAGAAGTCGTACCACTCCAGAGCGGTGCCGATCGTCGACGCGACCGTGGCTCGGCTGGTCCTGGGTGCCATCGGGAGACCTCACGTGGGAGAGCAAGAACGCCGTGAACGTTCATGGTGGTCGACGAGATTACGTCTGGACTTGCTGCGGAACAAGGGGCTAGCCTCGGTTTCGTCGACATGAACGTTCACGTTCCTGTCTTCGACTCGACACGAGATGGAGATCTGATGACCACCGCCCCGGTTCGGCGGGAGGGCGCTCAGCACCCGAGTCCCCCCGGGTACGACGTGGAGCTGTCCAAGTTCAACCCGCTGCCGCGCGTCCTCTGCCACGACACCTTCGACTCGCCCACGCACGGGTGGACCGAGCTGCTCGGCAACTACGACGGCACCGGTGACCTCGACACGGTCGACGACCACATGTGGGACTTCCGGCCGCCGCAGCTGTCGTCCTGCTCGTTCTTCGACGTGGGCACGCACGGCACCCTCAGCGGCGCCTACGCGCTCAAGCTCGCCACCCGTCCGCACAAGGGGCACACCGCGGTCGCCATCCGCCGGCTGACGATGGCCGGGCGGGGACTGGTGCAGATCGAGACCCACTTCGCGTTCAAGCCGGAGGCGAACGTGGGGCCGCCGCGGCAGTCGGGGCGGGCGGTGAGCTGGGACGGCAACAACCACCCGTCGGAAGCGGAGTTCGGCTGCTTCACCGTCGCCACCGACATCTGCTCCGACGGCGGGATCCGGTACCACAACGTCGCCCGGTACCAGAACACCAACATGGACAACGAGATGACGCGGCAGTGGATGTACCCCGTGGTGCCGGAGCCGACGCCGCGGGACCACTTCGAGGGCAAGTTCTCACTGCCCTACGCCAGCGACTTCACCGCGCCCAACCCCGAGGACTGGCGCACCTTCGGCGAGCCCACCGAGCTGTGCGTCAACGAAGTGCCCACCAAGATCAACTGGCACTACCTGCGCTGGCTGATCGACACCGACGCCCGGAAGAACGTCGAGCTGCAGGTCAACGACCAGGTCATGGACATGCGCGACGTCCCGGTCCCGGTGTACCCGGACCGGTACCGGACGCTGGACAACCTGCTCAACTTCTACTTCTCCGTGCGGACCCACGCCGACGTCCGGAACTTCCTGTTCCTGGACTCGGTCCTGATCTCGGTGGACTGGTGACATGCTCACGATGCGATCGACGACGACGGCTGTCCTGGAACGCAAGGCGAAGGTGCGCGAGTCGTTCACCACGGAGCCCTACGAACTGCCGTGGGCCGGCGAAGCGCGGTTCTTCGTGCACGCCCTGGAGGTCGGCGGGGACGGGACGGAGCTGCGCTTCACCACGCAGATCTCGCCGGACGGCCTGCACTGGTGCGACCTCGACGGCGTCGAGCACCGGGTGGACTCGGTCGGCGTCACCAGCTGGCTGGTCACCGGGTTCGGCCAGTGGCTGCGACTAAGCTGTCGGGTCGTCGGCCAGGAGCCGGCCGCGACGGTGCGGATCTACCTGGTCGGCAAGAGCTGATCAGCGAGGAACCTCGGGTGTTGGGGAGGACATGGCTCGGTCGCGTCGCGTGACGCTGCAGGACGTTGCCGACGAGGTGGGTCTGTCGGTCAACACGGTGTCGCGCGCCCTCGCGGGCAAGAACCAGGTGAGCGAACGGACCCGCAGCACCGTCCGGAGCGTCGCCGCCCGCCTCGGGTACGTCCCCAACAGCCACGCCCGGTCCCTGGTGTCCGGCCGCACGATGGTGGTCGGGCTGGTCATCACCAACCCCTCCAACCCGTTCTACGCCGCGCTGATCTCGGCCGTGGAGCAGCGCTGCCGCCGGTCCGGCTACTCGGTGCTGCTGCTGGTCACCGAGGAGTCGGAGGCGAACGAGGGGGAGGCGGTCGAGCAGCTGCTGACCTACGGCGTCGACGGGGTCATCGCGATCCCGGTGCAGCGCGACGGCGACAGCTGGTCCCGGCTGGCGGCCGCGAAGATCCCGGTGGTCTTCGTCAGCCGGGACCTGCCGGAGTTCGGCTTCGACTTCGTGGGCATCGACGCCGAGGCCGGTGTCGCCGAGGCGGTCGAGCGCGTCGCCGCGGGGATCGACCGCGCGTGGCTGTTCGAGGAGGACCTGCGGATCAGCACCACCGAGGCGCGCATCGCCGGGTTCCGGCGCGCGCTCGAGGCCGGTGGGATCGACCAGCGGAAGTCGCTGGTGCTCAAGGTGCAGACGCGGCGCACGGCGGGCGCGAGCCGGCCGTGGCGTCCGGACGACGCCTACCAGATGGCGGCGAACCTCATCACCGAGCAGAACCACCCGGACCTCGTGGTCGCGGGCAACGACCACTTCGCGCTCGGCATCCTCAAGGCGCTGCGGGAGCGCGGTCTCGCGGTCCCGGACGACGTGCAGGTCGTGGGCTACGGCGACCACCCGTTCGCGGCGTACCTGGACCCGGCGCTGACCACGCTCCGGCTGCCCGCCGAGGACGTGGGCGCCACCGCGGTGGACCACCTGCTCGAGCGCATCGCCGACCCGGCGGGACCGCGCCGGACGCTGCTGTTCCGCCCCGAGCTCGTGGAGCGCGACTCCACCCGCCGACCGGTCTCCGCGTGATCGGGGTCGTCCGATCGGGGCGAGGTGCGGTGCTCCCGGAATGCCGGCGGCCGGGCACGTGTTCTCGGTGGACATGCCAGACGAGAAGGTTGAGCTCAGTCCCGCGGACTGGGTGCAGGAGCAGACCAAGAAGATCCTCGAGACCGGGACCACCGAGGGCGTCGAGATCCAGGGACGTCCGATCGTGCTGATGACGCTGCGCGGCGCGAAGACCGGCAAGCTGCGCTACACCCCGGTGATGCGGGTGGAGCACGGCGGTCGCTACGCGGTCGTGGCGTCCAAGGGCGGAGCGCCCGAGCACCCGACCTGGTACCACAACATCAAGGCGCACCCCGAGATCCGCCTGCAGGACGGCACCGAGACGAAGACCTTCGTCGCGCGTGAGGTCGACGGCGCCGAACGCGCGGAGTGGTGGGAGCGCGCGGTCGCGGCCTTCCCGCCCTACGCCGAGTACCAGCAGAAGACCGAGCGCCGCATCCCGGTCCTCGTCCTCGAACCGAAGTGAGTCCCGCGTTCGTCCTCGAACGCCACTGAGTCCCCGGCGGTGGGGACGCCCCCGCACACCACCGCGTCCCCACCGCCCTCCCCGAGCGCGGCGTCCGCAGCTCCCGCCCCGTCGCCCGGTCACGAGCTCCCCGCGCTCCCTCCTGGAGCCCCGGCCGTGAACGCCCCGGCCGGGCCGGTTGACGCCCCAGCGGTACCGTGCGGGCGCGTCGTCGCTGCGAAGCGGGCCCCCGGTGCGGGGGTGGCCGGTGGGGTGGCGATCATCGTTGCCGTGACCACGCTCCCGCCCCGTACCCGCGCGATGCGAGCCGAGCACGCGCGCCCAGCGCGATCCGACCGGCAGCACGACGGGACGCCTGCGCCGCGTGCGCGGAGCCGTTCCCGGCGCTCGGTCGCCGTCAGCGCGCCGAACGGCGCGGTGGTCCGCCGTCGGCGCCGACCACGCTCATCCCGTGGAGGACGTTCCGTCCGGCAGGCGCTCGGGGCCGGCGTGGTCCGGCAGAGAATTCACCAGTGAAGTAGTCTTCGTGCTCTGCTCGTGGAGGAGTGACCTTGGACGACGCGGTCGGACGGATCTGCGCGCAATGGCGCGAGCAGCGGCCGGACCTCGACGTGTCCCCGATCGACGTGGTCGGCCGGGTGCGACGGCTCGGCGCGCTGACCAACCAGCGCGACGACGCGGCGTTCGCCGAGAGCGGGCTGTCGCGGATGGAGTTCGAGGTGCTCAGCGCGCTGCGGCGGGCAGGCGGCGGACTGCGCCCCAGCCAGCTCACCCGGGAGACGCTGTCCTCCGGGGCCGCCACCACCAAGCGCCTCGCCCGGCTGGAGTCCGAGGGCCTGATCAGCCGCACCGCGAACCAGCGCGACCGCCGCGAGGTCGACGTGCGGCTCACCGAGCGCGGCCGCGAGCTGATCGACCGGCTCTTCCCGGAGCAGCTGGAGCGCGAGCGGCAGCTGCTGGCGCCGCTGGAGGCCGGTGAGCGGGAGCAGCTGGGCGCCCTGCTGGCCAAGCTGTTGCGGCCACTCGACGGAGTCGTTCGATGAGCGGAGGGTCCCGGCGAGCCGTGCACGGGGACGCCACGACGGTGGGTTAGAGTTTTCCGGTTCTTCAAGGGACGGTTCCGCGACCGGGCGTACGCGGCGTGATCGACCGATCACGATCCGGTGATCGACGGCGGTCGCCCGAGCGAGAGGAAACAGCGTGGCCACGGTGCAGTTCGGATCCGGCCATCCTGCGCTCGACCTCGGAGAGCTCTCGCACCGCTTGCGCGACTTCGTGCTGCGGCGGTCCCGCGACATCGTCGTCGCCTCGGTGCCGCTGCTGGTCGTGTCCTTCGTCCTGCTGCTCGTCATGCGGCGGGCGGGGTTGGACAGCGGCTCGGCGATCGACTACCAGGTCTACCGCTGGGCGGTGCACACCTGGCTGGCCGGCGGCGACATCATGAACACCGCCCCGACGGTGAGCATCGGGCGCGTCCTGCCGTGGGTGTACCCGCCGTTCGCGCTGCTGCCGCTGCTGCCGTTCGCGCTGCTGCCGTTCGTCGCCGGGCTCGCCGCGCTCTACCTGGTCGACCTGGCCGCCATCGGCACCGCGCTGTACCTGGTGACGCGGCACCTGTGGCCGGTGGTCGGACGGCGCGGCGCGTTCGCGGTGGCGATGGCGCTGCTGCCCGCGACGCTGTTCCTGGAACCGGTCTACGCCTCGTTCGGGCTCGGTCAGATCAACATCGCGCTGATGGGGCTGGTCGCCGTCGACTGCCTCGCGCTGCACCCCCGCTGGCCGCGCGGGCTGCTGATCGGCATCGCCGCGGCGATCAAGCTCACCCCGGCCGCGTTCCTGGTGTACCTGGTGTTCCGCAAGGAGTTCCGCGCGGCGGTGACCGCGGCGGTGACCGCCGTCCTGGGCACCTTGGTGGGCTTCGCGCTGAACTACCAGGCCGCGGTGGACTACTGGTTCGGCAAGGGCCCGGCCCACGGGGTGAGCGGTTCACCCTTCCACACCAACCAGTCGATCATGGGCGGCCTGGCCCGCCTCGAGCTGGCCCCGTGGGTGGAGAACGGGCTCTGGCTGGTGCTGTCGCTGGCGTGCGTGGCCGTGGTGGCCCACGCGGTCCGCCGGGTGGAACCGGCCCTGGCCGTGGTGGCCAACGGTCTGCTCGCGCTGCTGGTGTCGCCGACCTCGTGGTCGGACCACTGGGTGTGGTGCGCCCCCGCACTGCTGGTGATGGCCGGTTACGCGCTGCGGTTGCGCAGTCGCGGTTGGTGCGCGGTCCTCGCGCTGACCGGGGTGACCGTGCTGGCCGCCGCGTTCAAGTGGATGCCGGCCGGTCCCCCGTGGTCCGCGGTCCAGCACGTCGTCGGCAACCCGTACCTGCTGCTGGGCCTGCTGCTGGTCGCGCTGCTCGGCCACTTCGTCCGGAGCCACGCGGTCCCGCAGGTGCCGTCGGCGTTCCTCGCGGAGCAGGTCCGGCCCGGACGGCGCTGAGAAGGCCCGTCGCCCGCTGCTGCGGATCTGTGACGTTCGGGTGAAACCCGCCTGGTGAGCGACCGGGAACGCGCGCTGCTGAATCGATTCCCGCGCCGCCGATCGGCGGAACCCGTTGCTGCGCGGGGATCGTGAAGATCGCCACTCGCTGCGTCGGACAGTCGCGTATGGACGGTGCAGTGGTGCACAATCCCCCGAGCTCGCAGGGATGGTGACGACGGTGTCCCGGTCCTTGGGAGTCGCGCAACTTTCGCGAAATTTCGCGTTACCTAGCGGTAGCTTTCCGGGGCGCTCTCTCTGTAGAGTCCCCCGAACTGACCAAGAGTGCAACGGCGCATCCTTTTGTCAGTGCCCCCAAAGGTTCTTGCGGCTCCGCCGCGGGTGAGTCATGCCCTGCTGTGGGTCGCGGCCTGACGACGGGAGGTACGATGCCCCTTTCCCACCATGCAAGAAGCGAGGAGCGACGCAGCGCCGCGGCCGACGGTCTCTACGACCCGGCCTACGAACACGACGCCTGCGGTGTCGCCTTCGTGGCCGACCTGCAGGGTCGGCGGAGCCACGAGCTGGTCGAGAAGGCCCTGGTGGCCCTGCGCAACCTGGAGCACCGCGGTGCCAAGGGCGCGGACCCGGAGACCGGCGACGGGGTCGGGCTGCTCACCCAGGTCCCGGACGAGTTCTTCCGCGCCGCAGTGCCCTTCGAGCTGCCCGACCGCGGTCGTTACGCGGTGGGCACCGCGTTCCTGCCCGCCGACCCCGACGACGCGGCGCGGGCAGTGGAGGTCATCGAGCGGATCGTGGCCGAGGAAGGCCTGACGTTGCTCGGGTGGCGTGACCTGCCGGTCGCGCCCGACCGCGCCGGGACCGCGGCGCGCGAGACGATGCCGAGCTTCCGCCAGCTCTTCCTCGGTGGCGGTGCCGACGAGACGGCGCTGCAGCTGGAGCGGCGCGCGTTCTGCGTCCGCAAGCGGGCCGAGCACGAAGCCGACGTGTACTTCCCCAGCCTGTCGGCGCGGACCATCGTGTACAAGGGCATGCTCACCGAGGCCCAGCTCGGGGAGTTCTACCCGGACCTGCTCGACGAGCGCTTCGCCAGCGCGATCGGCCTGGTGCACAGCCGGTTCTCCACGAACACCTTCCCGTCGTGGCCGCTGGCGCACCCCTACCGGTACATCGCGCACAACGGCGAGATCAACACGGTCAAGGGCAACCGCAACTGGATGCGGGCCCGCGAGAGCATGCTGGCCACCGACCTGATCCCCGGTGACCTCAAGCGCCTGTTCCCGATCGCCAGCCCGGACGCCAGCGACTCGGCGACCTTCGACGAGGTGCTGGAGCTGCTGCACCTGGGCGGCCGGTCGCTGCCGCACGCGGTGCTGATGATGATCCCGGAGGCGTGGGAGAACCACGCCGAGATGGACCCGGCCCGCCGCGCGTTCTACGAGTTCCACAACTACCTGATGGAACCGTGGGACGGCCCGGCGCTGGTGGCCTTCACCGACGGCACGCAGATCGGCGCGGTGCTCGACCGCAACGGTCTGCGCCCGGGCCGTTACTGGGTGACCGAGGACGGGCTGGTGGTGCTGGCCAGCGAGGTCGGCGTGCTGGAGGTCGACGCGGACAAGGTCGTCCGCAAGGGCCGCCTGCAGCCGGGCCGCATGTTCCTGGTCGACACCGAGGCCGGCCGCATCATCGACGACGACGAGATCAAGGGCCGGCTCGCCGCCGAGCACCCGTACCAGGAGTGGCTGGACGCGGGCGTGGTGCGCCTGGAGGACCTGCCCGACCGCGACCGCGAGCTGCCCTCGCACGACTCGCTGGTGCAGCGGCAGCAGGTCTTCGGCTACACGCAGGAAGAGCTGGGCGTGCTGCTCAAGCCGATGGCCACCACCGGTGCCGAACCCATCGGCTCGATGGGCAACGACGTGCCCTTCGCCGCGTTCTCCGAGCGCCCGCGGCAGCTGTTCGACTACTTCACGCAGCTGTTCGCGCAGGTCACCAACCCGCCGCTGGACGCGATCCGGGAAGAGCTGGTCACCTCGCTGGGCACCCACGTGGGGCCGGAGCACAACCTCCTGGACCACGACCCGGCGGCGTGCCGCAACCTCGCGCTGCCGTTCCCGGTGCTGGACAACGACCAGCTCGCCAAGATCGTGCACCTCAACGACGACGGTGACCGGCCGGGTCTCAAGCCCGCGGTGGTGTCGATGACCTACCGCGTCGCGGGTGGCGGCGAAGCGCTGCGCCACCGGCTGGAGGAGATCTGCGAGGAGGTCTCGGCCGCGGTCGCCGACGGGGCGCACGTGCTGGTGCTCTCCGACCGCGCCGCGGACGCCCAGCACGCGCCGATCCCGTCGCTGCTGGCGACCGGTGCGGTGCACCACCACCTGGTGCGGGAGAAGAAGCGCACCCAGGTCGGGCTCATCGTCGAGGCCGGTGACGTCCGCGAGGTGCACCACGTCGCCCTCCTCATCGGTTACGGCGCCGCCGCGGTCAACCCCTACGTGGCGATGGCCACCGTCGAGGACCTGGTGCGCTCCGGCGCGATCCGCGACGTGGACGCCGAGAAGGCCACCGACAACCTCATCAAGGCGCTGGGCAAGGGCGTCCGCAAGACGATGTCCAAGATGGGTGTGTCCACTGTGGCCTCCTACACCGGGGCGCAGATCTTCGAGGCGATCGGGCTCGGTGAGGAGGTCATCGAGCAGTGCTTCACCGGCACCACCTCGCGCCTGGGCGGCGTCGGGTTCGACGTGCTGGCCGAGGAGGTCGCGCAGCGGCACCGCCGCGCCTACCCGTCCGACGGGGTGCAGGCGCCGCACCGCACGCTGCAGGTCGGCGGCGAGTACCAGTGGCGGCGCGAGGGCGAGCCGCACCTGTTCAACCCGCAGACGGTGTTCAAGCTCCAGCACTCCACCCGCAGCGGTCGCTACGAGGTGTTCAAGGAGTACACCAAGGCAGTCGACGACCAGTCCCGGGAACTGATGACCCTGCGCGGGTTGTTCAAGTTCCGCGAGGGCGTGCGCAAGCCGGTTCCGATCGAGGAGGTCGAACCGGTGTCGTCGATCGTCAAGCGGTTCGCCACCGGCGCCATCTCCTACGGCTCGATCTCGCAGGAGATGCACGAGGTGCTGGCGATCGCGATGAACCGGTTGGGCGGCAAGTCCAACACCGGTGAGGGCGGCGAGGACTCCGAGCGGTTCACCCCGGACGCCAACGGCGATTCGCGGCGCTCGGCGATCAAGCAGGTCGCCTCCGGCCGGTTCGGCGTGACCAGCGAGTACCTGGTCAACTCCGACGACATCCAGATCAAGATGGCGCAGGGCGCCAAGCCCGGTGAAGGTGGCCAGCTGCCCGGCCACAAGGTGTACCCGTGGGTGGCCAAGACCCGGCACTCCACGCCGGGCGTGGGGCTGATCTCGCCGCCGCCGCACCACGACATCTACTCGATCGAGGACCTGGCGCAGCTGATCCACGACCTCAAGAACGCCAACCCCCGGGCGCGGATCCACGTCAAGCTGGTGTCCGAAGTGGGCGTCGGCACGGTCGCGGCCGGTGTGTCCAAGGCGCACGCGGACGTGGTGCTCATCTCCGGCCACGACGGCGGGACCGGTGCCTCGCCGCTGTCGTCGATCAAGCACGCCGGTGGTCCCTGGGAGCTCGGGCTGGCCGAGACGCAGCAGACGCTGCTGGCCAACGACCTGCGCGACCGGATCGTCGTGCAGACCGACGGGCAGCTCAAGACCGGGCGCGACGTGATGATCGCGGCCCTGCTGGGCGCCGAGGAGTACGGTTTCGCCACCGCGCCGCTGGTGGTCTCCGGCTGCATCATGATGCGGGTCTGCCACCTCGACACCTGCCCGGTGGGCGTGGCCACGCAGAACCCGGCGCTGCGCGAGAAGTTCAGCGGCAAGGCCGAGTACCTGGTGAACTTCTTCGAGTTCATCGCGCAGGAGGTCCGGGAGTACCTGGCACAGCTGGGTTTCCGCAGCCTCGACGAGGCCATCGGCCACGCCGACCTGCTGGACACCTCTGAGGCGGTGCGGCACTGGAAGACCCAGGGCCTGGACCTCTCGCCCATCACGCACGTGCCGGAACTGCCCGAGGGCGCTGCGCGGCGCCAGGTCGTCGAGCAGGACCACGGGCTGGACAAGGCGCTGGACAACACGCTCATCCAGCTGTGCGAGGGCGCGCTCAAGGAAGGCCGGCCGGTCCGGCTGGACATGCCGGTGCGCAACGTCAACCGCACCGTCGGCACCATGCTCGGCTCCGAGCTGACCCGGCAGTGGGGCGGCGAGGGACTGCCGGACGACACCATCGACGTGACGTTCACCGGCTCGGCCGGGCAGTCCTTCGGCGCGTTCGTGCCGCGCGGCATCACCCTGCGGTTGCTGGGTGACGCCAACGACTACGTCGGCAAGGGCCTGTCCGGTGGGCGGATCGTCGTGCGCCCGGCCCCGGAGGCGCCGTTCGCCGCCGAGCAGAACATCATCGCGGGCAACGTGCTGCTCTACGGCGCGACCAGCGGTGAGATGTACGTGCGCGGTGTGGTCGGCGAGCGGTTCGCGGTGCGCAACTCCGGTGCGGTCGCGGTCGTGGAGGGCGTCGGCGACCACGGCTGCGAGTACATGACCGGGGGCCGCGTGGTCATCCTCGGCCGCACCGGGCGCAACTTCGCGGCCGGCATGTCCGGCGGCACCGCCTACCTGCTGGACCTCGACCCGAAGCGGGTCAACCACGAGATGGTGGACCTCGACCCGCTGGACGACGAGGACCGCGAGTTCCTGCACGACCGGATCCGCCGCCACTACGAGCAGACCGAGTCGGCGGTGGCCCGCGAGCTGCTGGCCGACTGGGACACCTCGGTGGAGCGCTTCGGCAAGGTCATGCCGCGCGACTTCAAGCGGGTGCTCGCGGCGCGCAGCGCAGCGGAACGCGACGGTCGCGACGTCAACGAGGCGATCATGGAGGCTGCTCATGGCTGATCCCAGGGGGTTCATGACGACGCCGCGGGAGACGCCGCAGCGTCGCCCGGTGGACGTGCGCATCAAGGACTGGCGCGAGGTCTACCTGGAGTTCGAGCAGTCGAAGCTGCAGAAGCAGGCCGGTCGCTGCATGGACTGCGGCATCCCGTTCTGCCACCAGGGCTGTCCGCTCGGCAACCTGATCCCGGAGTGGAACGACCTGGTCTGGCGGGACGACTGGCGGGAGGCGGTCGAGCGACTGCACGCCACCAACAACTTCCCGGAGTTCACCGGGACGTTGTGCCCCGCTCCGTGCGAGGCGGCGTGCGTGGTCGGCATCAACTCCGACCCGGTGAGCATCAAGCAGGTCGAGATCAGCATCATCGACAAGGCGTGGGACACCGGGTTGGTGGAGCCGCAGATGCCGCGCACCCGCACCGGCAAGAAGGTCGCGGTGATCGGGTCGGGGCCGTCCGGGCTCGCGGCTGCTCAGCAGCTGACCCGCGTGGGCCACAGCGTGGTGGTCTACGAGCGGGCCGACCGCGTCGGCGGACTGCTGCGCTACGGCATCCCCGAGTTCAAGATGGAGAAGTGGCGGCTGGACCGCCGGCTCGGGCAGATGCGGGCCGAGGGCACGGAGTTCCGCACCGGCGTGAACGTCGGCGTGGACGTCACGGCGGAGCAGCTGCGCGCGGACTACGACGCGGTGGTCCTCGCGGGCGGCTCGACGAAGGCCCGCGACCTGCCGGTGCCGGGGCGCGAGCTGGCCGGTGTGCACCAGGCGATGGAGTACCTGCCGCTGGCGAACAAGGTGCAGGAGGGCGACCTCGACCGGTCGCCGATCCACGCCGAGGGCAAGCACGTGGTGGTCATCGGCGGTGGTGACACCGGTGCGGACTGCGTGGGCACCGCGCACCGGCAGGGCGCGGCGTCGGTGACGCAGCTGGAGATCATGCCGATGCCGCCCACCTCGCGGCCGGAGTCCCAGCCGTGGCCGACGTACCCGATGGTCTACCGGGTCTCCTCGGCGCACGAGGAGGGCGGTGAGCGCCTGTACTCGGTGAGCACGCAGGAGATGCTCGGTGACGACAACGGCCACGTCCGGGCCCTGCGCCTGGTCGAGGTCACCCGCACGGACTCGGGCTTCGAGCCGGTCCCGGGCACCGAGCGGGAGATCCCGGCCCAGCTGGTGCTGCTGGCCATGGGCTTCGTCGGCCCGGAACGCGAAGGCCTCCTCACCGACCTGGGCGTGGAGCTCGACGCGCGCGGCAACGTCGCCCGCGACGAGAACTTCATGACCTCGGTCGACGGGGTCTTCGTCGCGGGTGACATGGGCCGCGGGCAGTCCCTGATCGTCTGGGCGATCGCCGAAGGCCGCTCGGCAGCGGCCGGGGTGGACGCCTACCTGGCGAACCGGGCCGTCCTGCCCGCCCCCATCGCCCCCACCGACCGCCCCATCGCATGAGCAGGTGAAGGGCACCTCCCGCCGACCCGGTTGGCGGGAGGTGCCCTTCACGCGTTCGTGTGCCCGGGGCTCGCGGTGGGGGTCCATAGTGGGCGCCTATTCGTGTGTTCAGTTCGGGGTCTTTGACCGTGTGGTGACGGTCTCGTTCAATTGCCCGAAGCCGGCGGGCAGCAGCGCCGCACCGGCCATCGGCGACGAAGGGACGGTCCGCATGACCGCTGGTGACCTGGACCGCACGGTGTCCGCCCCCGCGACGCAGGAGCCGGTGTTCCGGCCGGTGATGGCCTGGACCATCACCGGGCTGCTGGTCTTGTTCATGATCGTGAACTGGGCGGACAAGGCGGTGCTGGGCATCGTCGCCCAGCCGATCAAGGCCGAGCTCGGGCTCAGCAGCGCCGAGATCGGCTTCATCGGCAGCGCGTTCTTCTTCCTCTACAGCATCAGCGGCGTGGCGGTCGGTTTCCTGGCCAACCGGGTCAAGACCAAGTGGGTGCTGCTCGGGCTCGCCGTGCTGTGGTCGGTGACGCAGGTCCCGGTGCTGCTGTCGGCGACCGGAGCCGCGCTGCTCATCAGCCGCATCGCCCTCGGGGCGGCCGAAGGACCGGCGACCGCGATGGCCAACGCCGGGGCCTTCGAGTGGTTCCCGAAGGAGAAGCGCAGCCTGCCGTCGGCGTGGCTGTCCTCCGGCGCCTCGATCGCCAAGATCGCGGTGGCGCCGGTGCTGACGCTCATCGTGGTGACCTGGGGCTGGCGAGCGGCGTTCGTGACGCTGGCGCTGGTCGGCGTGGTCTGGTGCCTGGCCTGGCTGCTGATCGGTCGGGAAGGGCCGTACGCGACACCGCGGGGTGCCGCCGCGCAGCGCTCCGGCGGCGGTGGGGTCCGCGTGCCGTTCCGCTCGATCGCGCTCAGCCGCAGCTTCCTCGGCGGCGCGTTCGGCACCTTCATGGTCTACGGGATGGTGTCGGTGGTCCTGACGTGGCTGCCGTCCTACTTCGAGGTCGGGCTCGGGTTCAGCCGGGTGCAGGCGGGCGCCATGTTCGGGTTGCCCAGCATCACCGGCATGATCGCCATGGTCGGGGCGGGGTGGCTGACCGACCGGATGATCTCGCGCGGCTCCAGCGCCCGGGTGCAGCGCGGCCTGCTGCCCGCGATCTCACTGCTGGTCGGCGGTGGTCTGCTGGCGGTCCTGCCCTACGTGGGCGGGGCGTGGGCGTCGGTCGCCGTCGTGGTGGTGGCCTACGGGTTCATGGTGGTGTCGCTGCCGGTGATGAACGCGGTGGTGTCGCAGATCAGCCCCACCCGTCAGCAGCCCGGTGCGCTCGGGCTCTTCCTCGCCCTGCAGACGCTGTCCGGGCTGTTCGCGCCGGCGCTGACCGGTGCTCTGGTGGACGTGGCGCCGACGCCCGGCGCCGGGTACGCGCAGGCGTTCCAGCTGTTCGGGTTGACCGTGGTCGTCGGCGGGATCGTGATGGCCCTGCTGGTCCACCCGGACCGCGACGCCCACAAGGTCCTCGGCGACGCGGCCGAGCGGTGATGGCCGGTCTGCATCGGACTGCTTCCGTGCGGTCGCGGGTGTCCGATGTGGACGGACGTGTTCGACGCTGCGGAAGCAGCTGGTCGGCGCTCCGCGTCGACCGACCCGGCGGTCACGCGGAGCAGCACGGGCGTCCGCCGCTCCCACTCCGCGTCGCACCGCCCCGACCCGGCGGTGAACCGGCCGCAGCGGGTGCATAGGCGGGGCCTATCCGAACGTTCCGGACCCGATCTTTGTCCGCGACCGGTGTCGAGTGGTTCATTCGAACCAGGCCCGCCGATCCCAGACAGGAGAAGCACATGAGGGACGCAGTCATCGTCGACGCCGTGCGCACCCCGGTCGGCAAGCGGGGCGGTGCGCTGTCCGGGATCCACCCGGCGGACCTGTCCGCGCGGGTGCTCAACGCCCTGGTGGAGCGCGTCGGGGTCGAACCGGCCGACGTCGACGACGTGGTGTGGGGGTGCGTGAGCCAGGCGGGGGAGCAGGCGGGCAACATCGCGCGCACCTCCGTGCTGGCGGCCGGGTGGCCGGAATCGGTGCCCGCCACCTCGGTGGACCGGCAGTGCGGCTCCAGCCAGCAGGCGGTGCACGCGGCCGCCGCGGGCGTCATCGCGGGCCACTACGACATCGCGGTGGCCGGCGGGGTGGAGTCGATGAGCCGGGTGCCGATGGGCTCCGCCCGCGGGGACGCGGAGAAGGTGTGGCCCGACTCGGTGCTGGACCGCTACGGGGTCCCCGGCTTCAACCAGGGCATCGGGGCGGAGATGGTGGCCGAGAAGTGGGGCTTCTCCCGCCAGCAGCTCGACGAGTACTCGCTGGCCTCGCACGCGCGGGCCGCCGCGGCCATCGACTCCGGTGCGCTGGACGACCAGCTGGTCGACATGCCGGAGCTGCGCGCCGACGAGGGCGTGCGGCGTGGCGGCACCCTGGAGTCGCTGGGCAAGCTCAAGACGGTGTTCCGCGAGAACGGCGTGATCACCGCGGGCAACGCCTCCCAGATCTCCGACGGCAGCGGCGCGCTGCTCATCACCACCAGTGACGTCGCCCGCGAACGCGGGCTGCGGCCGATCGCGCGGGTGCACACGGCGGTGCTGGCCGGGGACGACCCGGTGATGATGTTGTCCGCGCCGTGGCCGGCCACGCACAAGGCGCTGCGCAAGGCCGGGCTCACCATCGACGACATCGGCGCGTTCGAGGTCAACGAGGCCTTCGCGCCGGTGCCGCTGGCCTGGTTGGCCGAGACCGGGGCGGACCCGGCGCGGCTCAACCCGCTGGGCGGGGCGATCGCGGTCGGCCACCCGCTGGGCGGGTCCGGCGCGGTCCTGATGACCCGCCTGGTGCACCACATGCGCGCCAACGGGATCCGCTACGGGCTGCAGACGATGTGCGAGGGCGGCGGCATGGCCAACGCCACCATCCTCGAACTGCTCTGACGGACCGCCACCGGGCACGAGGCATCGGAGAGGAGAGGCGGATGCGCAGCACCGCGTACGGGGCGGAACACGAGGCGTTCCGCGAGGTGGTCCGGGAGTTCCTGGCCAAGGAGGTCGTGCCGCACTTCGCCGACTGGGAGAAGGCCGGGCTGGTGCCCCGCGAGCTGTTCCACAAGGCCGGTGAGGTCGGCATGCTCGGGCTGCAGGTGCCCGAGGAGTACGGCGGGGGCGGGACGACCAGCTTCAAGTTCAACGCCGTCATCACCGAGGAGACCGCCCGCGCCGGGGTGTCGCTGGGCGGCCTCAAGGTGCACACCGACGTGGTCGTGCCCTACTTCGTCTCGCTCTGCGACGAGGAGCAGCGGCGGCGCTGGCTGCCGGGGCTGGCCAGCGGGGAGCTGATGAGCGCCATCGCCATGACCGAGCCCGGCACCGGGTCGGACCTGGCGGGGATGGCGACCACCGCCACCCGCGAGGGCGACCACTACATGCTCAACGGCGCCAAGACGTTCATCACCGGGGGCCACAACGCGGACCTGGTCATCGTGGTGGCCCGCACCGGGAAGGGCGAGGACCGCCGGGACGGGTTGTCGCTGCTGGTCGTGGAGCGCGGCATGCCCGGGTTCAGCCGGGGCCGCAACCTGGAGAAGCTCGGGCTCAAGGCGCAGGACACCGCGGAGCTGTTCTTCGACGACGTCCGCGTCCCGGCCGCGAACCTGCTCGGCGAGGAGGGGCGCGCCTTCGAGTACCTGGGGGCGAACCTGCCGCAGGAGCGGCTGGGCATCGCGGTGTCCGGCCAGGCCGCGGCGGAAGCGGCGCTGCGCACGACGCTGGACTACGTGCGGGAGCGCACGGTCTTCGGCAAGCCGGTGGGCAGCTTCCAGAACAGCAAGTTCGAGCTGGCCGGGTGCGCCGTGGAGATCGAGGCCGGGCGGGCGGTGTTGGACCGCGCGCTGGACGAGCACGAGGCGGGGGAGCTGACCGCCGCCGACGCCGCCAAGGTCAAGGTCTACTGCACCGAGCTGCAGTCCAGAGTGGTCGATCGCTGCCTGCAGCTGCACGGGGGCTACGGCTACGTGCTGGAGTACCCGATCGCCCGGATGTACGCCGACGCGCGGGTCACCCGCATCTTCGGCGGCACCACCGAAGTGATGAAGACGATCATCGCGAAGGACCTCGGCCTCTGACGCGGGTTACGCTGCCGGGGTGGAGCTGCACCAGGTCGAGTACTTCCTGGCGGTCGTCGATCACAAGGGCATCAACGCCGCGGCGAGCGCGCTGCGACTGGCGCAGCCCACCGTCTCGCAAGCCATCCGCGGTCTGGAGCGGGAGCTCGGCGTCGAGCTGTTCCACCGCATCGGGCGCGGCATGGTGCTGACCTCGGCCGGGCGGGCCTTCGTCGGCCCGGCCCGGCAGATCCTGCGCGACGTCGTGGCGGCCGAGGGAGCCCTGGTCGACGCGGCCGGGCTGCCGCGCGGCCGGCTGGACATCCACGTGGCCGCCGCGCTGGCGGTGCACCCGGTGGCGCAGCTGGTCGGCCGGTTCCGGCAGCGCTACCCGAACGTCTCGCTGCGGTTGGCCGAGCTGCGCGACGAGGAGGGCGGTGCCGCGCTGATCCGCGAGGGGCACTGCGAGATCGTGTTCACCATCCTCCCGGCACCCGCCCCGGACCTGGAGGTGGAGGAGCTGGGCAGCCACGAGTTCTGGCTGGTGTTCCCGCCGGGCACGGACGTCCCGGAGAAGGACCCGCTGCCGCTGGCCGAGCTGCCGGACCTGCCGCTGGTGATCGTGCCCAAGAGCACCGGGCGCACGGCCATCGAGCGGGCGCTCAGCGCGGCCCGCAAGCGGACCCGGCCGTCGGCGGTCGTGCAGCACCGCGAGTCGATGCTGCCGCTGGTGCTGGCCGGGGTGGGCGGCACGGTGCTGTCCCGGCCGATGGCCGAGCAGGCCGCCGCGCGCGGGGCGATCGTGCGCGCCGTCGACCCGCCGATCACCCTCCCGTACGGGGTGCTCTACGACCCGGCGGTGCTGTCCCCGGCGGGGCGGGCGCTGCTGCGGATGGCCCGGACGCCGCGCTGACCCCGGCGACGTCGAGGAACGCCTCGGCCGCGGGCGACAGCGGCCCCGGCCGGTGCACGAAGCCGACGCTGTGCCGCAGTTCCGGGGTGGTGGACCGCAGGACCGTGCCGGGCAGCTCGCGTTCGGCCAGGTCGCGGGGCAGGAACGTGGCACCCGCGCCGTGCGCCACCAGGTCCCAGATCGCCTGCCGGTTGGCCGACTCCACCGCGACGGTCAGCGTCGAGGTGTCGAGCACGTCGTCGACCAGGGTGCGGCTGTCGGTGAACTCCAGGACCAGCGGGACGCCCGCGACCGCGGACAGCGGCACCGGGTCGGGCAGCTGCTCGGCCAGCTCCGGCGGGAGGACCAGCACGATCTCCTGGGTGTCCAGCTCACGGGTGAGCAGCGACGACCCGCGGGGACCGGTGCTGCGCGGCAGGAGCTTGGTCAGCCCGAGCTCGGCGCGCCCGCGCCGCACCTCGTCGACCACCCGCGTCGACCCGCCGGGGTCGATGATGTTGAGCACCACGCCGGGGTGGCGCCGGTGGAACTCGCCCGCCAGCTCGGGCAGCGGGTGCGCGGCCAGCGTCGGCAGCGCCGCGATGTCCAGCTGTCCGCTGCCCAGCTCGCGCACGTCCTGCGCGGCGCTGCGGGCGCGTTCGACGTCGCGGAGGATCCGCCGCGCGGGCCCCACGAACGCCTCGCCGTCGGGGGTGAGCACGAGCTGGCGACCGGTGCGGTGGAACAGCTGCACCCCGAGCTGCCGCTCCAGGCTCCGGATCGCCTGCGACAGCGACGGCTGGGCGATGTAGAGGGCCTGCGCGGCCTTGGTGACGCTGCCGTGGTCGATCACCGCCAGGAAGTACTCCACCATCCGCAGGTCCACTCGGGAAGGATACGGAGGCGGGCCCGCGGGCGGTACACCTCGGCGCGAGCCCCGGGGAGTCCAGGCCCCATTGGTCTCGGCTATGGGTGCGTGCGATCTTCCGTCTGGTTCATACCGTCCGGTCGGTCTGGACCTGGACCCGGGAGCGGGCGATACTGGGGCCGCCCTGGCGCGAGACCGGAGGAGAAGCAGCGTGGCTGACAGCGTCCTGACCGAGGTCGCCGACGGCGTCGCCGTCATCACGATCAACCGGCCCGAGGCCCGCAACGCGGTGGACCGCACGGTCGCAGAGGGACTGGCTGCCGCCATCGACGAGCTCGAAGGTCGCTCCGACGCCGTCATCGGCATCCTCACCGGAGCGGGAGGCACCTTCTGCGCGGGCATGGACCTCAAGGCCTTCACCCGCGGCGAACGCCCCTCCATCCCGGGGCGCGGCTTCGGTGGCGTCA
The DNA here is from genome assembly GCF_013410345.1 of Saccharopolyspora hordei. Classification (NCBI taxonomy): domain Bacteria; kingdom Bacillati; phylum Actinomycetota; class Actinomycetes; order Pseudonocardiales; family Pseudonocardiaceae; genus Saccharopolyspora; species Saccharopolyspora hordei. The sequence goes on along the minus strand of NZ_JACCFJ010000001.1, from coordinate 4,147,701 downwards.
CCGAGCGGCCACCGTCGAAACCGCTGCTCGCCGCCGTCGAGGGGTGGGCGCTGGCCGGCGGCTGCGAGCTCGCGCTCAGCTGCGACCTCATCGTGGCCTCGCGGGAGGCCAAGTTCGGGCTGCCGGAGGTCAAGCGCGGGCTGGTCGCCGCGGCCGGCGGCCTGCTGCGGCTGCCCAAGACGTTGCCCTACCAGCTGGCGATGCAGGTGGCGCTGACCGGCGATCCGCTCACCGCCGAGGTCGCCCACGCGCACGGGCTGGTCAACGAGCTCACCGAGCCGGGCGAGGCGCTGGCCGGCGCGCGGGAGCTGGCCGCGCGGGTCGCCGCCAACGGCCCACTGGCGGTCCGGGCCACCAAGCAGATCGTCTCCGGCGCCGTGCGGTGGACCGACGCCGAAGCGTTCGCCCAGCAGGCCGAGATCGCCGCGCCGGTGTTCACCTCCGCCGACGCCCAGGAGGGCGCGAAGGCGTTCGCCGAGAAGCGCAAGCCGGTCTGGCGGGGTGAGTGACCGGATGGCCGCGGAGGACGACCTGGCGGAGCGCCGCCGGGCCGCGCGGGAGCTCGGTGCCGCGCTGCGCGAACTGACCGACGCCGCGGTGACGACCGAGGTCGACACCGCGACGCTGACCGAGGTCGCCGAGCAGGTCCGCGCCCTGGTCCCGCCGCTGGCCGCGGCCCGCCGGACGCGCGGGGAACCGGCCACCGTCGACGGCGGCGGGCGCGGCAGCCGGACCTACAGCCCGGCCGTCGGCCCGGGCAACCCGATCGCCCCGCCGATGCGGGTCGAGGTCGTCGACGGCACGGCGATCGGCCGCTGCACGCTCGGCCTGGCCTACGAGGGGCCGCCCAGCTACGGGCACGGCGGCATCAGCGCGCTGCTGCTCGACCAGATCCTCGGCCACGTCCACGCGACGCGCGGCAAGGCCGGCATGACGGTGAAGCTCGACCTGCGGTACCGACGGCCGGTGCCGCTGCTGACACCGCTGCGCATCGTCGGCCAGGTGGAGCGCGTCGACGGCCGGTGGACCGAGGCGTTCGCCACGATCAGCACCGAGGAGGACCCGGACACGGTGCTGGTGGAGGCCCGAGGTGTCTTCGTGGTGCCCAACGCCGAGCAGGCCGCGCGGCTGTTCGGGGGTCTGGAGCGCCTCGTGAGGTGAGCAGCGGGTGCCGATGGTTCAAGGAGGAGCCGCATGTACCCAGGAGTCCACGCCGCGACCCACCCCGACAAACCTGCTCTGGTCATGGCCGGTTCCGGCCGCTCCCTGACCTACCGCGAACTGGACGAACGGTCCCTGCGGCTGGCGAACCTGCTGCGCGCCGCCGGGCTCGGCCGGGGCGACGTGGTCGCGCTGCTCAGCGACAACACCCCGGAAGCCTTCGAGGTGTACTGGGCCGCCCTGCGCTCCGGCATGTACCTGTGCGCGGTCAACAGCCACCTGCAACCCGCTGAGGTCGCCTACATCGTCAACGACTCGGGAGCCAGCGCGCTGGTGGTGTCCGCCCGGCTGGGCGAGCTCGCCGAAGCGGTCACCGGCGAGGTCCCCGGTGTCGGGCTGCGGCTGGCCCACGGCGGTTCCGTGGCGGGCTACGACGACTACGAGCAGGCACTGGCCACCGCGTCGGTGGAGGTGCCGGCCTCCCAGCCGTGCGGCGCGGACCTGCTCTACTCCTCCGGGACCACGGGGCGCCCCAAGGGGATCAAGCCCGCGCTGCCCGACCGCGAGGTGCACGAGCCCGGCAACCTGCTCGTCGAGCTGCTGCGCGGCGTGTTCGGCTTCGACGAGGACACCGTCTACCTCTCCCCGGCGCCGGTGTACCACGCCGCACCGCTGCGGTACTGCGCGTCGGTGCAGGCGATCGGCGGCACCGTGGTCATGATGGAGAAGTTCGACCCGGAGGGCGCGCTGCGCGCGATCGAGCGCCACCGCATCACGCACAGCCAGTGGGTCCCGACCATGTTCGTCCGGATGCTCAAGCTGGACGAGGAGGTCCGGCAGCGCTACGACCTCTCCAGCCACCGGGTGGCGGTGCACGCTGCCGCGCCGTGCCCGGTGGAGGTCAAGCGCGCGATGATCGAGTGGTGGGGGCCGATCCTGCAGGAGTACTACGCGGCCACCGAGGGGATCGGCATGACGATGATCGATTCCGCGCAGTGGCTGGAGAAACCGGGCTCGGTCGGGCGCTCGGTGCTGGGCGAGGTGCACGTCTGCGACGAGGACGGCCGGGAGCTGCCTCGCGGCGAGGTCGGCACCGTCTACTTCGGACGGGACGAGATCGGCTTCGAGTACCTGGGTGACCCGGAGAAGACCCGGTCGGCCATGCACCCCGAGCACGAGAACTGGGCCACCGTCGGCGACCTGGGCTACCTGGACGAGGACGGCTTCCTGTTCCTCACCGACCGCAAGGCCTTCATGATCATCTCCGGCGGGGTGAACATCTACCCGCAGGAGGTCGAGGACGTGCTGGTGCTGCACCCGGCGATCCTCGACGTCGCGGTGTTCGGGGTGCCCGACGAGGAGATGGGGGAGTCGGTCAAGGCCGTCGTGCAACCGGCCCCCGGTGTGCAGCCCGGTCCCGAGCTGGAGCGGGAGATCCTCGACTACGCCCGGCAGCGCGTCGCGCACTACAAGGTCCCGCGCAGCGTGGACTTCGCCGACGAGCTGCCGCGCACCCCGACCGGCAAGCTCGTCAAGGGAAAGCTCAAGGCGCGCTACGCGCGCGCGTGACCAGGAGGACAGCCAGTGCAACGACGGTGGGGCATCACGGTGCCGTTCCAGGACGTGCCGATGGCCGAGCAGCGCGAGCTGGTCGCCGAACTGCCGGACCTGGGCTTCACGGACGTGTGGTCGTCGGAGGCCGGCGCCGCCGACGCCTTCACGCCGCTGGCGCTGGCCAGCGCGTGGGCCCCGCAACTGCGGCTGGGCACCGCCATCGTGCCGGTCTACACCCGCGGGCCGGCGACGCTGGCCATGAGCGCGGCGACGTTGGCCGCGGCGGCCCCGGGCCGGTTCGCGCTCGGCATCGGCACCTCCTCCAACGTGATCGTGGAGCGCTGGAACGGCATCCCGTTCGACGAGCCCTACAAGCGGGTGCGCGACACGCTCCGGTTCCTGCGCAAGGCGCTGACCGGCGAGAAGGTCACCGAGACCTACGACACCTTCCAGGTCCGGGGCTTCAAGGCGGCGGTGGTCCCCGACCCGGCGCCACCGCTGCTGGTCGCGGCCCTGCGGCCGGGGATGCTGCGGTTGGCAGGCCGGGAGGGCGACGGCGCGATCATCAACTGGCTGTCCCCGGAGGACGTGCGCACCGTGGTGCCGCACGTGCACCAGGGCGGTGCGGGCAAGGAGGTCGTGGCGCGGATCTTCGTCATGCCCGACACCGACGCCGACACCGCGCGCGCCATCGCCCGGCGGCAGATCGCGGCCTACCTGAACGTGCCGGTGTACCGGGCGTTCCACGAGTGGCTCGGCCGCGAGGAGCTCACGCCGATGTGGCAGGCGTGGGACGCCGGTGACCGCAAGGCGGCGCTGGCGGCGATCCCGGACCGCGTGGTCGACGACCTCGTGGTGCACGGACCGGCCGAGCATTGCCGGGAACGCGTCCAGCAGTACGTCGACAACGGCGTCACCACCCCGGCCATCGCGCTGCTGTCGCCGGGGAACCCGGTGGACGCGGTCCGCGCGATGGGCCTGGAACAGCCAGGATGAGGAGGCCGCCGATGCCACGCCGGTGCCGCGCCGTGGACCTCGCGGGAGCGTCAGGTCAGCGCCGCGGCCCGGCCCGAGAGGTCGTCCTGCAGGTGAGCGGTGTCGTTGAAGGCGCGGACGATCCAGCGGTCTCGGGTCACCACGATGCGGGAGATGGACCCGTTGTCGGCGCCCAGGAACGCCAGCGGCCGGGACCCGGTGGCCAGCGCCATCACCTGGCCGATGACGCCGCCGTGGGTGAACACCGCGATCCGCTGGTCCGGGTGCGCCGCGGCCAGGCGCTCGATCGCGCCGCGCACGCGCGCGCTCAGCGCCTCGGTGGACTCGGCCCCGGGGATGACGTCCCAGCGCTGCTCGGCGTGCATGCGCTGCACGACCGGGTCGCCGGCGGCCACCTTCTGGCGGAACAGGCCGCCTTCCCACTCGCCGAGGTGCACCTCGCGCAGGTCGGGCTCGACCCGCGGGGTCAGGCCGAGGCGGGCGGCCAGCGGTGCCGCCGTCTGCGCGGTCCGGCGCAGCGTGGTCACGTAGAGGGCGTGCAGACCGGCGTCGGCCAGCCGCTGCGCGACGCGCTCGGCGTGCTCCCGGCCCTCCGGCGCCAGGTCCGGGTCTCCCTGCCCGTCGACGAGCGGGAAGGGGCGGTCGGGCCGTGCCGGGGCCGATTCGCCGTGCCGGACCAACAGGATGTCGGCGGCCCCGGCCGGGACCGAGAACCGGGACTGCCGGTACTCCACGTCGGACATGCTGGCTCGCTCTCCTCGCGTTTCGGGTCCACCAGGACCTTCCCAGCGCACGCAGTCGTTTTCAAGTCGTCCCCGAGGTGCGGTGCGCCGCACCCCTTGCTGGAGCGGTGGTGAACACAGTGGACGGTGGCGAGGTCCTGGTGACCCAGGACGGGTCCGTGCTGACGATCACGATCAACAGGCCGGAGCGCAAGAACGCGGTGGACACGGCCGCCTGGCGCGGGCTGCACGAGGCGATCACCCGGGCCGCGGCGGACGACGACGTGCGCTGCGTGGTGATCACCGGCGCCGGTGGCGACTTCTGCGCGGGCGCGGACCTGAGCAGCGACCGCGGCACGCAGCACCCGCTGCTGCGGATGCACGGCATCAACGACATCGTGCTCGCCCTGCACGAGCTGCCGAAGCCGTCGGTGGCCAAGGTGCGCGGGGTGGCGGTCGGCGCCGGGTGGAACCTGGCCCTGGGGTGCGACTTCGTGGTGTGCACGCCCGACGCGCGGTTCTCGCAGATCTTCGCCAAGCGCGGGCTGTCGCTGGACTTCGGCGGGTCCTGGCTGCTGCCGCGGATCGTGGGCATGCAGCAGGCCAAGCGCCTGGCGCTGCTCGGCGACATCATCGGCGCCGAGGAGGCGCGCGAGATCGGCGCGGTCACCTGGGTGCGGGAGGACGACGAGATCGACGGCTTCGTCACCGACCTCGCCGAGCGCCTCGCGCAGGGCCCGCCGGTCGCGCTGGCGCAGAACAAGCAGGTGCTGCACGCGGGCAGCCACCAGAGCCTGCGGGAGGCGCTGGAGAACGAGGCCCGCGCGCAGACCATCAACTTCGCCACCGACGCGCCGGCCGCGCGGAAGGCGTTCGTGGACAAGACCGAACCCGAGTTCACCGGGGAGTGGATGGTGCGATGAGCCACGAGCAGATCCGCTACGAGGTCGCCGACCGCACCGCGACGATCACCCTGCACCGGCCGGAGAAGCTCAACGCCTTCACCCACGTGATGCGCGACGAGCTCATCGACGCGTTCGACGCCGCGGACGCCGACGACGAGGTCCGCGCGGTCGTCCTCACCGGTGCCGGGCGCGGGTTCTGCGCCGGGGCCGACCTGAGCGCGGGCGCGGACACCTTCAACGCCGCGGCGGACGGCGAGCGCGCGGCCGCCCGTTGGTCGGCCGGGGAGATCGACGGGGTGCCGCGCGACGGCGGCGGAACGGTGGCGCTGCGCATCGCCGAGTCGCGCAAGCCGGTGATCGTGGCGTTCAACGGCCCGGCGGTCGGGGTCGGCGTGACGATGACGCTGCCCGCGGACATCCGGCTGGCCGCCGAGTCGGCGCGGTTCGGGTTCGTCTTCGCCCGCCGGGGACTCCTCCCGGAGGCGGCGTCGACGTGGTTCCTGCCGCGCGTGGTCGGCATCTCGCAGGCGATGGAGTGGGTGGCCACCGGGCGGGTGTTCGACGCGCGCGAGGCGCTGTCCGGCCGCCTGGTGTCCCGGGTGGTCCCGGACGACGAGCTGCTGCCCGCGGCGCGCGGGATCGCCCGGGAGATCGCCGAGAACACCTCGGCGGTCTCGGTGGCGGTGTCCCGGCAGCTGCTGTGGGGGATGCTCAGCGCGGACTCGCCGTGGGAGGCGCACCGCCTGGACTCCCAGGCGATCCACCACCTCGGTGCCGCCCCGGACGCCGCCGAAGGGGTCGAGTCGTTCCTCGCCAAGCGACCGGCGGAGTTCCCGATGAAGGTCAGCACCGACTACCCGGACTTCCTCCCGCACTGGCCCGAACGTCCCGCCGGGCAGCCGTGATCGCGGTCCGGGGCACCGCGCACCGGTCCCCGCCGAGCGCGCGCGGCGCGTCAGGCGGGGTCGGTGAAGCGCGGGTCGCGGCGCTCCAGGTTGGCCTTGACCGCTTCGGTCTGGTTGGGGCTGCCGATGAGGGACCCGATCGCCTCCTGCTCGGCGTCGAAGCCCTCGGCGAGGCCGGCGCGGCCCGCCATGTCGAGCAGGCGCTTGGAGTGCCGGACCGCCTCCGGGCTCTTGCTCGCGATCTCGCGGGCCAGCTCCAGCGCCGCGGCCCGCGGGTCCGGCTCGACGCGGGTGGCCAGGCCGAGCTCGGCGGCCTCGGTGCCGCTGACGACGCGTCCGGTGAAGGTCAGCTCCTTGGCGACGTCGCGGCCCACCAGCTCCGGCAGCAGCTGGGTGCCGGTCATGTCCGGCACCAGGCCCCACTTGATCTCCATCACGGACAGCTGCGCGTCGGGCGCCACCAACCGGATGTCCGCGCCCAGCGCGACCTGGAGGCCGCCACCGAACGCCACCCCGTGCACCGCGGCGATCACCGGGACCGGGATCGTCGCCCACACGTACGCCGCCTGCTGGCCGCGGGCCTTGGCCGGGCCGACCGGTTCGGTGGTCGCCGGGCGCCGCTCGAAGGACCGGCCGCCGTCGGCCATCTGCTGGAAGCTGGCGAAGTCCAGCCCCGCGCAGAACGCCCGGCCCTCGCCGGAGAGCACCACGGCGCGCACCCCGCGCTCCTCGCGCAACCGCAGCCCGGTGGCCACCAGCGCGTCGAACATCGCCTGGTCCAGCGCGTTGAGCTTGTCCGGCCGGCTCAACCGCACGTCCGCCACGCCGTCGGTGGTGGTGCAGCTGACGCGCTGGTCGGGCGAAGTGGTCACGGGTCCTCCCGGGAAGGCGTGGTGCGCGACGGACTTTCCCGCACGCTATGGCGGTTTTCAGCGCGACGTCAAGAACGTCCCCGATCGTCCTCTTGTGCTCCTCGCGCGGACGCGCCTAATGTCACCGGCACGCGTGCACGGATCTTCCCGCGAGTCTCGCAATTCCTCAGTGGACGGATCGGGTCGGCGACCCGGGAAGGAGCACCATGACCGAGATGCGGCAGATCGCCTCGGGGCTGCAGTTCCCGGAAGGTCCGGTGGCGATGCCGGACGGTTCCGTGCTGCTGGTGGAGATCAAGCGCGGCACCCTGTCCCGGGTCGCCCCCGACGGCTCGGTCTCGGTCGTCGCCGAGTGCGGTGGTGGTCCGAACGGGGCGGCGATCGGCCCGGACGGTGCGGTCTACGTCTGCAACAACGGCGGTTTCGAGTGGTGGGAGGTCCGCGGCCGCGACGTGCCGGGCGAGCAGCCGGCGGACTACATCGGCGGCCGGATCCAGCGCGTCACGCTGGACGGCACCGTCACCGACCTCTACACCGAGGTCGACGGGCACGGGCTGCGCGGGCCCAACGACATCGTCTTCGACGCCCACGGCGGCTTCTACTTCACCGACCTGGGCAAGCGGCGGCCCCGCGAGGTCGACCGCGGCGGGCTGTACTACGCCACCCCCGACGGCAGCCGGATCGAGGAGATCGCCTACCCGCTGGCCGACGCCAACGGGGTCGGGCTGTCCCCGGACGGATCGCGGGTCTACGTCGCGGAGACCAGCACCGGGCGGGTCTGGTACTGGGACGTCGAGGGCCCGGGGCGGTTGCGCCGCACCGGGAACGGACCGGCCGGTGCGGCGCTGCTGCACGGCTTCCCCGGCTACCAGCTGCTGGACTCGCTGGCGGTGGACTCCGAGGGCAACGTGTGCGTGGCGACGCTGGTCACCGGCGGCATCAGCGTGATCTCCCCGGACGGCGAGCTCAAGGACGTCGTCAAACCGCCCCGGCACGACCCGCACGTCACCAACATCTGCTTCGGCGGCCCGGACCTGCGCACCGCCTACATCACCTCGTCCGGCTGGGGGATCCTCTACGCGGTGGAGTGGCACTGCCCCGGCCTCGAGCTCAACCACGCGCGGCACTGAACGAGGAGGGCGTGATGGCGGAGGACCTGCGGGAGCGGTTGCTCGCCGAACTCACCGGCCCCGGTGGGGAGTTCGAGATCGCCGAGCAGGAGGTCGGCGGCATCCCGATGCGCGTCTACACCGGTGGACCGGCGACGCTGCGCGACGTGGTGCTGTTCAGCCGCGGTCACGGTGACCGGGAGTTCCTGGTCTACGAGGACTTCCGGTGCAGCTACGCCGAGCACTTCCGGCTGGTGGCCGGGCTGGCGCGGTGCCTGCGGGAGGAGTACGGGCTGACCCAGGGCGACCGGGTCGCCATCGCGATGCGCAACTTCCCGGAGTGGGCGGTCGTCTTCTGGGCGATCCAGGCCGCGGGCCTGGTCGCGGTGCCGCTCAACGCCTGGTGGACCGACGCCGAACTCCGCTACGGGATGACCGACTCCGGGGCGGCGCTGGTGTTCGCCGACGCCGAGCGGACCGCGCGGCTCGACCGCGACGTGCCGGTCGTGGAGGTCCGCGGCGGCGAACCCGGGCCGGGCGTGCGGGCGTGGTCGGAGCTGGTGGCGTCGCTGCCGGAGCAGGCCGAGCTGCCGGACGTGACCATCGGTCCCGACGACGACGCGACGATCCTGTACACCTCCGGCACCACCGGACGCCCCAAGGGCGCGGTCGGCACGCACCGAAACCACTGCACGAACCTGCTCAACACGGTGGTCGGCAGGCGGGTCCAGGCCGCGCTGGCCAACGGCGGGGTGTTCCCGCCCCTGGGCGACCCGAGCGCGCCGCAACCCGGTGTGCTGCTGACCTTCCCGCTGTTCCACATCGCCGGGATCAACTCGCTGTGCTTCGCGACGCTCGTCGGGGCGAAGCTGGCCACCCTGTACCGGTGGGACCGGGAGGCCGCGGCGCGGCTGATCGTCGAGGCGGACCTGACCACCGCGGCCGGGGTGCCGACGGTGATGCGCGACCTCGTCGAGAACGTCGACGAGGCGAGCCGGCTGGACGGCGTCAACATGGGCGGGGCGCCGATCCCGCCCGACCTCGTCGAGCGCATCGGCCGACTGGGCACGGGCGGAGTGGCACCGGGCAACGGCTACGGCCTGACCGAGACGACCTCGGCGGTGGTCATGAACGCGGGCGGTGACTACCTGGCCCACCCCGACAGCGTCGGCCGGTGCGTGCCGGGGGCGGACCTGCGCGTCGTGGACCCGGCGACCGGTGACGACCTGCCCGACGGCGAGATCGGCGAACTGTGGTTCCGCGGGCCGAACATCGTGCGCGGTTACTGGAACAACCCGGAGGCCACCGCGGAGGCGTTCGTCGACGGCTGGTTCCGCACCGGCGACCTCGGGTACGTCGTGGACGGCTGGGTGCACGTGGTGGACCGGCTCAAGGACGTGGTGATCCGCGGCGGCGAGAACGTCTACTGCGCGGAGGTCGAGGCGGCGTTGTTCGAGCACCCCGCGGTGGCCGACTGCGCGGTCATCGGCCTGCCGCACCCGACGCTGGGCGAGGAGGTGGCGGCCGTGGTGAACCTGCGGGAGCCGGTCGAGACCACCGAGCTGCAGCAGCACGTCGCGGCACGGCTGGCGGCGTTCAAGGTCCCGGCCCACGTGGTCGTGCGCGACGACCCGCTGCCGCGCACCCCGACCGGCAAGGTGCTCAAGCGCCGGCTGCGCGAGCGCCTCGGCGCGCAGGGGGTGTGACGTGGAGCTGCGCGGCATCGAACCGGGCCCCACCGAGCGCTGGTTGCGCGACAACGTGCCGGGCCTGCGCCCGCCGGTGACCTTCTCGCTGGTCTCCGGCGGCCGGTCCAACCTGACCTACCGGGTCACCGACGCCGACGGCGTGGTGCGCGCGCTGCGCCGGCCACCCACCGGCGGGGTGCTCAGCACCGCGCACGACATGAGCCGCGAGTGGCGGTTCCTCTCCGCCCTGCACGGCACCGCGGTGCCGGTTCCCGAGCCGTTGGCGTACTGCTCGGACACCTCGGTGACCGGCGCCGAGTTCTACGTGATGGGCTTCGTCGACGGCACGGTGCTCGGCGACGGGGCCGCGGCGGCGCCCTTCTCGCTGGAGGCCCGACGGCGGGCCGGGATGGCGACGGTGGAGTGCCTGGCGGCGCTGCACACCATCGACCCGGACGCGGTGGGGCTCGGCGGTGTCGCCCGCCGCGACGGCTACCTGCAGCGGCAGCTGAGCCGGTGGCAGCGGCAGGTGCACCAGTCCGGCGCGCCCGACCTGGAGCTGCTGGACGCGGTGCACGACGCGCTGGTGGCCGGGGTCCCCGAGCAGAGTACCGGGATCGTGCACGGTGACTTCCGGCCGGGCAACCTGTCGTTCGCGCCCGACGGCGAGGTGCTGGCCGTCTTCGACTGGGAGCTGGCCACCCTGGGCGACCCGCTGGCCGACCTCGGCTGGCTGGTGGCGTCGTGGGTCGAACCGGGGGACGATGTCCCTGGCGTCGCCCACGGTCCCACCGCCGAACCCGGGTTCCCCGGCCGCGACGAGGTCGTCGCGCGCTACGCCGAGCTGACCGGCCGCGACGTCTCGCGCCTCTCGTACTACGTGGCCTTCCAGCGCTGGCGGTCCTGCTGCATCACCGCCGGGGTGCGCGCCCGCTACCTGGCCGGGGTGATGGGCGACGACGGCTACGACGCCGAGGCGCGCGCGGCGGAGGAGCTCCGCCAGGCGCAGCTGGCGTGGGACGCGGTGCGAGAGCTCGGGCTGGTGTGAGGCGGCGACGACACGACGTGGAGGCGAGACCAATGACGCGGGCCATCCGGATCGGCGGGTTCTCCGGCTACTTGGGCGACCGGCGCAGCGCCCTGGACGAGGCGATGGCCGGCGCGCCCTGCGACGTGCTGATCGGCGACTACCTGGCCGAGTTCACCCTCGCCATGCTGGCGGCCCGGCACCGCACGGACCCGTCCAAGGGCTACGTCGAGTACTTCCTCGACCAGCTCCGACCGCACCTGGGAGCGCTGGCCGAACGCGGCACCAAGGTGGTGGTCAACGCCGGCGGGTTCAACCCGGCGGGGCTGGCCGCGGCGGTGCGCGCGATGGTCACCGAGAACGGCGCGCCGCTGCGGGTCGCGCACGTGGAGGGCGACAACATCCTGTCCACAGTGGATGACCTGCTGGCCGCGGGGCACGAGATGCGCAGCATGGACAGCGGTGCGCCGCTGGCCGACTGGGGGCACCGGCCCATCGCGGCCAACGCCTACCTCGGCGGGTGGGGGATCGCCGCGGCCCTGCGCGCCGGCGCGGACGTGGTGGTGTGCGGGCGGGTCACCGACGCCTCGCTCACCGCGGGCCCGGCCGCGTGGTGGCACGACTGGCGCCCCGACGACTGGGACCGGCTCGCCGCCGCGGTGGTCGCCGGGCACGTCATCGAGTGCGGGCCGCACGCGGTCGGCGGGAACTTCTCCGGCTTCACCCAGGTGCCGGGGATGGTCCGCCCCGGCTTCCCGGTCGCCGAGATCGACGCCGACGGCACCACGGTCATCACCAAGCACCCCGGTGACGGCGGAACGGTCACAGTGGACACCGTGACCGCCCAGCTGGTGTACGAGATCCAGGGCCCGCGCTACCTCAACCCGGACGTCACCGCGCACCTGGACACCGTGCGGCTGCGCCAGCTCGCACCGGACCGCGTGGAGATCTCCGGCGCCACCGGCTCCCCGCCGCCCCCGTCGACCAAGGTCGCGATGTTCGCCCCGATCGGCCACCAGATCGTCGTCAGCGTCTACGCCACCGGCCTGGACGTCGACGAGAAGGTCGCGCTCGTCCGCGCCCAGGCCGAGGCGCTGCTGGAGGGGGTGGACGCCGAGCTCGACGTGACTGCGCTCGGCACGGCCGCCGAGGACCCGGACCGCCAGTGGGACGCCACCGTCCAAGTGCGCATCATGGCCACCGCCGCCGAGCGGGAGCCGCTGGCACGGCTGTCCGAGGGCATCGGCGAGCTGTTCCTGTCGAGCATCCCCGGCTTCTTCACCGACAACGCGGCGCGCCAGTCCAGCTCGCCGAAACCGCGCATCGACTACTGGCCGTCGCTGCTGGCGATCGACGCGGTGCCGCACGAGGTGGTGCTCGACGACGGCACCCGGATCGCGGTCGACCCGCCACCGGCCACCGAGCAGCCGAGCCAGCCCACGCACCCGGAACCGGCGCCGGTGGCGCTCGGCGAGACCCGCCGCGTCCCGCTCGGCCGCCTCGTGCACGCGCGCAGCGGTGACAAGGGCGGCAACAGCAACGTCGGCCTGTGGGTGGCCGACCCGAAGGCGTGGCCGTGGCTGCGCAGCCTGCTCAGCACCGAGGAGCTGCGGCGGCTGATGCCCGAGGCGAAGGACCTCGACATCGTCCGGCACGAGTTCCCGCACCTGCGGGCGGTGCACTTCGTCCTGCGCGGACTGCTGGGCACCGGTGGTTCGAGCAACCTGCGGGTGGACCCGATCGGCAAGGCGGTCGGCGAGTTCCTCCGCGCCCGGCACGTCGACGTCCCGGTGGAGCTGCTGGAACGCGGACCGGCCGCGCACGGCTGACGGCCGCTTCAGGCGCCGACGATGCGCAGCGCGATGGTGACGTAGCGGTCGGCCAGCTCGGCCGGGTCGACGTCCCCGTCCGGGTCGTACCACTGCGGGATGGCGTTGCACGCGGCCTGGATCGCCCGCCGCGCCTCGGCGGGGTGTTCGCAGCGGAACGTCCCGCGCCGCACCCCGTCTTCGATGATGTCGTCGAACAGCTGCGTCGCCGACCTGCGCAGCTCGGCGAGCCGTTGCGCGTGCACCGGGTCCAGGTTGTCGGCGTCCCGGGCGGCGATGGTGCTCTCCACCCGCCGCCGCACCCGGTAGTCCACGGTGGCGCGCACGAGCGCGCGCAGCCGCTCGGCCGGGTCGTCGGCGCAGTCGCGCAGCGCCGCACCGCAGGTGCGCACGTAGTCGTCGACGCTGTCCTCCAGCAGACCGGCGAACAGCTCCTGCTTGCTGGAGTGCCAGTAGTACAGCGCGGACAGGCTCAACCCGGCCCGCCTGGCGATGTCCCGGATGGACGCGCCGTGGTAGCCCCGCTCGGCGAAGATCTCCCGCGCCGCAACGGAGAGCGCGTCGCCGCCCTGGCCGCGCGGGATCGCCGGGCCGGTGTGGGACGAGGAGTCCGATGCCGTCGTCACGCACCCAGAATACGACTCGCTCGGGAGCGCGCATCAGTGCTCCGGCGCCGCTGCGCGCTCCCGGCCGTCAGGCGGTGAGGTGGTCCCAGAGCGCGGCTTCGCCGCCGGTGAGCGCAGCTCGCCCGAGACGGGCCGACCAGCTCCGCTCGGTGCCGGATTCGTCCCGCCACGCCCACAACTTCCGGGTGACGTGGTGCAGCGGGTGCTCCCGCGTCACTCCCATCGCCCCGTGCAGCTGGTGCGCCGCGCGCGCGACGCTGGTCGCGGTGCGCGCCGCGGTCACCTTCGCCGCAGCCGTGGCGGCCAGCGCCCGGTCGGGGTCCTCCTCGTGCCCGCGCGCGGCGCGCGCGACGGCGGCCTCGGTGGCCACGAGGTGCACGCGCATCTCCGCCAGCGACGAGGCCACGGGCTTGAGCGCGACGAGCGGCCGGCCGAACTGCTCGCGCTGCGTGACGTGTTCGCGCGTGTGCCGGTACGCGCCGCGCGCCGCACCGAGCAGTGCTGCCGCCTTGAGCAACGCCGCGCGCGCTAGCACCTCCTCGTGCGACGGGGCGTCGGGCAGGGCAGTGGTCGCTCCGGTCACCCGCACCGCGTCGCGGGGTTCGCCCGCCAGGTTCTCGCCGGGCACCACCTCGAGGGCGCCGCGCTCGGCCAGGAAGGCGGGTTCCCGCTCCGGTCGCACCAGGACGTGGCTGGCGTGGCGCGCCCACGGCACCGCCTCCAGGCCGGTGGTGGTGACGACCAGGGGAGCGTCCGCCAGCTCCGCGCCGAGCACCCAGCGCGACACCGCCACCTCCAGCAACGGCACGCTCACGCCGCTCGCCGCCGTGGCCGCCACCAGCTCGACGAGGTCGTGCAGGCTCCCGCCCGCGCCGCCGCGTTCCTCGGGCACGCCGACCTGCGGCCAGCCCAGTTCCACCAGCGTCGGCCACACCGGGTGCAGCGCGTCCGCGGGTGCTTCCGGGTCGACGCCCGACAGCACGTCCGCGGCGACGCGGGTGATCAGCGAGTTCTCCGTGCTCATCGCCGGGCCTCCTGCTTGGCGAGGATGGACAGCAGCACTTCGGAGGAGCCGCCCCGGATGCCGAACCCCGGCGAGGCGAGGATGGCCTCGCCCAGCGCGCTCCCCGGGTCGACCACCCCGGATCCGGTTGCCCGCCGCGCGCATTCGAGGACGTCGCGCTCGAACGCGGTGCCGAGGTACTTCAGGGTGGCGGCCGCCTGGACCGGGGCCTCGCCGGCGTCCATCGCCTCGGCGACCCGCACGCACAGCGCGCGCAGCGTGCCCAACCGCGCGACCAGCTCGCCGACCTCCTCCAGCAGCCCGTCGTCGGCGACCTCCAGCAGTTCGGCCAGCACCGGGTAGGTCGACAGCACCCGCTCCGGTCCGCCGCGCTCGTAGGACAGCTGCTCGGTGACCTGCTTCCAGCCGTCACCGACCGTGCCGATCACCCGGTGCTCCGGGACGAAGACGTTCTCGAACACCACCTCGTTGAAGTGGTGCGAGCCGGCCATGTCCACGATCGGTGACACCGACACGCCGGGCGAGTCCATGTCCAGCACGAACTCGGTCAGCCCCGCGTGCTTGACCTCCGACTTCTCGCTGCGTGCCAGCAGGTAGGCGTGCGTGGCGCGGTGCGCGTGGCTGGTCCAGATCTTGCGGCCGTCGATCCGCCAGCCTCCCGGCACGCGGGTCGCGGTGGTGCGCACCGCCGCGAGGTCCGAGCCCGCGTCGGGTTCGCTCATGCCGAGGCAGAAGACGTGCTCCGCGGCGGCGATGCCGGGCAGGACCTCCTGCTGCAACCGCTCGGAGCCGTACCGCAGGACCGCCGGCCCGATCTGCCGGTCGCCGATCCAGTGCGCGGCCACGGGGGCGCCGGCGCGCAGCAGTTCCTCGGTGAGCACCAGGCGGGCCAGGTTCGACCGCTCACCACCGCCCACCGACCGCGGCCAGGTCATGCCCAACCAGCCGCGCTCGGCGAGCTCCTTGCTGAAGGCCAGGTCGAACGACCGCAACCAGGCGTCCGGCCGCGGCCGGTAGCGGCCCGCCTCGCGCCACGCGCGGCACAGCTCGCGCACCTCGCGGCGCAGTCCGTCCAACGACGAGTTCACCACGCGGACTCCTTCCCGGGAACGCTCGGCTGCTCGGCGCGGCTCAGCGCCGCTGTCCTCGTCTCCGGCATCAGCAGGTAGGTCAGCAGCGACACCAGGCCGCAGGCCGAGACGTAGAAGAAGAACCAGTGCTCGACACCGGCGTCGCGGAACGCCAGCGCGACGTACTCCGCGGTCCCGCCGAACAGGGCTTGCGCCAGCGCGTACGGGATCGCGACCCCGACGGTGCGGATGCCGGTGGGGAACAGCTCGGCCTTCACGCACGCGTTCACCGACGAGTACCCGGCCACGATCGTCAGCGCCAGCGCGGTGAGCGCCAGCGCGACGCCGAACCCGGGCCACCGCTGCATCGCCGTCATGATCGGGTAGGTGCCCAGCGTGGTGCCGACGCCGAAGAAGACGAGCACCGGACGCCGGCCGACCTTGTCCGAGATCGCCCCGCCGATCGGCAGCAGCACGGTGAACAGGCACAGCGCGAGGAACATGACGAGCGCGGCGTCGGACTTGCTCAACCCCACCGAGTTCGCCAGGTACTTCGTCAGGTACGTGGTGTAGGTGTAGAAGGCGACGCTGCCGCCCAGGGTCAGCGCGAACACCAGCCCGGCGGCGCGGCGGTGCCGCCACACCTCGCGCAGCGTGCCGCGCCGCTGCTCGGAGTCGTGGCGCTCCTCCTCGGCGTAGGCCGCGGTCTCGTGCATCCGGCGGCGCAGGTAGAACACGACAAGTGCGGCGATCGCCCCGATGACGAACGGGATCCGCCAGCCCCACGCGGTCAGCTGCTGCTCGGTGAGGGTGGACTGCAGCACCATGAGCACGACCAGCCCGAGCAGCTGGCCGATGGTGACCGACACGTACTGGAAGCTCGACCCCAGCCCGCGCCTGCCGCGCCGCGACACCTCGGTGAGGTAGGCGGCGCTGGCCGCGTACTCGCCGCCGACGCTGAGCCCCTGCATGATGCGCGCGAGGAGCAGCAGCACCGCACCGAGGTACCCGGCCTGCTCGTGGTCCGGGGCGATCGCGATGAGCAGCGCGCTGATCGACATCATGGTCACCGACAGCGTCAGGCCGAACTTGCGGCCCCGGCGGTCGGCGATGCGCCCCAGCACCCAGCCGCCCAGCGGGCGGGCCAGGAAGCCCACGGCGAACACCGCGGCGGTGTTCATCAGCTGCGCGGTCGCGTCGCCCTCCGGGAAGAACCGCCCGGCGAAGTACAGCGCGAAGTTGGCGTAGACGAACCAGTCGTACCACTCGACGGTGTTGCCGATGGCGCCGCTGAGGACGGCGCGGACGTGGGTGGGGCGGCGGGGCTCCGTTGACCCGCTCATGGTCACCTCCGGGGATGGCTGGTCACGACGAGGTCGGTGGCGACCGCTCCGGTCGCGTGCACCACGAGCGGGTTGACCTCGATCTCGGCGAGACCGTCGCCGAGCTCGACGGCGGCCTGGGAGACCGCCGCGATCGCCGCGGCCGCTGCCGCCACGTCACCGCGGGGCCGGCCGCGGAACCCGTCCAGCAGCGGCCACCCGCGCAAGCGCCGCAGCAGGGCGAGCGCCTGGTCGGTGTCGAGCGGGGCCAGCGCCGACACCACGTCCCGGTAGAGCTCGGTCGCGGTGCCGCCCATGCCGACCGTCACCACCGGCGGGTAGCCGTGCTCGCTGCCCTGCACGCCGAGCAGCAGCTCGACGCCGGGCGGGACGACTTCCTGGACCAGCACGCCCTCGACGCGCGCGTGCGGTGCGTTCGCCGCGACGGTGTCGAGCAGGTCGCGGGTGGCGCCGTCCGCGCGGTCGGCGGGAACGCCGACGACGACACCGCCGACGTCGCTCTTGTGCGTGAGGTCGGGGGACTGGACCTTGAGCACGACGTGGTCGCCGATCTCGCGGGCGACCGCCACGGCCTCGGCGGGGTCGGTGACCACCTGCCCGCGCGGCCGGGCGATCCCGACCGCGTCGAGGAGCGGCGCGCCCGCGGCCTCGGTGAGCGCCGGCCGGTCCAGCAACCGCGCCAGGCCGCGCGGTGCCGCCGGCTCGGCCCGACGGCCTCCCCGCGGTACCAGGTGCGCGAGCAGGCGCAGCGCGGCGGTGGTCGTGTCCAGCACGGGGATCCCGCTGCGGCGCAACAGCGCGCTGGCCTCGGCGACCTGCTCGCGGGAGTACATCCACGCCACCGCGAACGGTGTGGTGCTGCGCTTGGCGGCCCGCAGGATCGACTCGGCGACCTCCACCGCCGCCGCGCCGCCGATCGTGGTGAGCACCACCAGCACCGCGTCCACCTGGTCGGAGTCGGCGACCGCCTCGCACACCGCGCCGAACTGGCCGGCGTCGTCGATGACTTGCGCGGTGACGTCCACCGGGTTCACCGCGCTGCCGAACGCCGGGATGAGCGGGGCCAGCGCCTCCTGCGTCGCGGCGTCCAGCTCCGGCAGCTCCAGCCCGACCGCGCCGGCCTGGTCGGCCACCAGGCCGCCCGCCCCGCCGGAGCTGGTGATCACGCCGATGCGGTGGCCGCGCGGCCGGGAGTCGCCGGTCAGCGCCACCGCCGCGTCGAGCAGCTCGTCGAGGTCGTCGACCTCGACCGCGCCGGCTTCGCGGGTCAGCAGGTCGAAGGCGGTGCCCGCCCGGACCAGCGCACCGGTGTGCGAGGCGACGGCGCGCTCACCCGCGGCGGACCGGCCGGAGCGCAGCACCGCGACGTGCTTGCCGGCCGAGGCGGCCCGCTCGGTCAGCCGCTGCCAGCGGTCCCCGTCCGGCAGCTCCTCCAGGTAGCAGGCGAGCACCCGCACGTGGGGGTCGGCGACCAGCAGTTCGGCCGCGTCGGTCGCGGTGAGGTCGGCCTGGTTGCCGACGCTGACCCAGGCGGTGAGCCCGATCCCGCGGTCCGCGGCCCCGCCGAGGAAGCTGCCGCCCAGCGCGCCGCTCTGCCCGACGTAGGCGATGCCGGAGTCCGGGTGCTGCGGCCCCGCCGCGGCGGCGGTGAACGTGGCGACCAGGCCGGTGGGCCGGTAGAGCAGCCCCTGGCAGTTCGGGCCGATGACCCGCAGCCCGTACCGGCGGGCCACCTCGACGAGCTGCTCCTGCAGGGCACGGCCCTCGTCGCCGACCTCGGCGAACCCCGAGGACAGCACCACCGCGCAGGTCGCGCCCGCGCGTCCGGCCTCCTCGACCACCGACAGCACCCGCGCGGCCGGGACGAGCACGAGCACCAGGTCCACCGGACCGGGCAGCTCCGACAGCGACGGGTAGCAGGGCAGGCCGTGCACCTGCCGGTGGTTCGGGTTGACCGGGTAGACCGGTCCGGCGAAGTCGCGCAGGTAGTGGGTCAGCCGGCCGGCCATCGCCGATCGTTCGGAGGCCCCGACGACCGCCACCGCCCGCGGGTCCAGCAACCCGTCCACGGCGCTCACCGGCCCCGGAACTTCGGGGCGCGCTTCTCCTTGAAGGCCCGCATCGCCTCCGCGGAGTCCTCAGTGGACTGCACGACCGCCATGTGCGAGGAGATCAGGTCCAGCGAGGTCCGCAGGTCGGTGCGCGCCGACTGGTACACGGTCCGCTTGATCGCCCGGATCGCCACGGGCGGGCCGTCGGCGAGGCGCCGCGCGAAGGCGTAGGTCTGGTCCAGCAGCTCGTCGTCGGGGTAGCAGCGGCTGGCGATGCCGAGCTCCACGGCGGTGGCGGCGTCCACGAAGTCACCGGTCCACAGCAGTTCCAGCGCCTTGGCCGTGCCGACCAGTCGCGGCAGGAAGTAGCAGCCGCCGTCGCCGGGCACCAGCCCGACCTTGACGTAGCCCTCGGACAGCCGTGCGGACTCGCCGACGAACCGGATGTCGCACATCAGCGCCATGTCCATGCCCGCGCCGACCGCGACGCCGTTGACCGCGGCGAGGACCGGTTTGTCGAAGTCCTCCAGCGCCAGCGCGACCTGGTGGATGCGCTCGGTGAGCACGGTCTTGTGGTCCAGCACGGACTTCTCGCCCGCGGTGAAGTCGTCCAGGTCGACGCCCGAGCAGAACGCGTCGCCGGCGCCGGTGAGCACCAGCACCCGGACCTCGGGGTCGAACCGCGCGGAGCGGATGGCGGCCGCCCACTGGTCGATCATCTCCAGGGTGAAGGCGTTCTTGCGGTGCGGGCGGTTGAGCAGGATCGTCCCGATCCCGTCGCTGACCTGGTACTCGAGGTCTGCCATGTCCGTCCCTCCGAGCTCGGCGACCGCCCGAGTCTGGCACGGCGTCACCCCGGAGTCCATACAAAATTGAATGCAATCCGGCGATCGAGCGGTGGGTGACCCGATCGGCGCAACCACGGCCCGCGGCAGGGGGATCGGTGTGTGGGGGACCGGCCGCAGCGCGAGATCTGACGAGGTGCGCGAGGACGTCAGCCCGGGAGGGGGAGGCCTGCGCCGAGGGTGGGGGCGAGCTGCGCCGGGGTCGCGTCGCGGTGCGAGTCCATGATCGTGACGGCCTTCTCCGTCTGGCCGCGGCGCAGGGCGCCGATCAGCTGCCGGTGCTCGCGGACGATCCGGCGCCGCGCCGCGTCGTCGTAGAGGTACACCGAGCGGTACGCCTCGGTCATCTTCCAGATCCGCTCGATCTCGTCGACGATCAGCTGCAGCCCCGAGGCACGGAAGATGACGAAGTGGAAGTCGTGGTTGAGCTCGGTCATCCGCAGCACGTCGACCTCCTCGGCCGCCTGCGCGATCTGGTCGTTGAGCTCGCTCAGCTCGATGACCTGCGCCGTGCTCAGCCGCGGCAGCTCCCGCAGCACCAGCGACTCCAGCGCGCCGCGCATCAGGTAGGCCTGTCGCAGCTCCTCGGCAGACAGGCGGGCCACGGTGTAGCCGACGTTCGGCTGGTGGCGGACCACGCCCTCGGCCTCCAGGGCCTTCAGCGCCTCGCGCACCGGGACCCGGCTCACGCCCAGGCGTTCAGCGAGCGCCTCCTGCCGCAGCGGCTGCCCGGGCAGCAGCTCCTGGCTGCGCATCATCTGCCGGATCTGCTCGACGGCGCGCCCCACCGAAGTCCCCGCCATCACTCCACACCCCACGCTCTGCCCGGCCTGTGACCGAGAGGGTAACGCACCGTGGTCGCCGCGCCCCGGTGCGTCCGGTGGACCTGCGTGGGCGCCGGGGCCGCGGACCCTCGTTCGTCGCATTGACAACGGCGCGGGCCGGGCGCACCGTGGCGCGGTGCGCATGCAACGGCACCGTTGGGCAGACCTTGGCGACCGGAGGCCGGTGTGGCGGGCCGGCTCACGCGCGCCGCGGGCCCGCGCGGAGGCACCGAGCCCGAGCGGCCCGTCACCGAGCAGGCGCTGGCCGCCTTCGACCGAGCGCGGTGCGGCGAGCCTGCCGGGCACCGCGGGGTGCTGACCGCTCGCCGGCGCGCTGGGAGCCCGCGCCCGCACCGGTCCCGAGGCCGCACCGTCGCGTGCTGCGGCGGCTCTCCGGTGCGACAGTGGGGGCCGCGACGTCGGTCGGCCCCGCCGAACGCGTCACCAGCCGGATCGATGACTGTCCGCTCCGCTGCGCACCGACCCGTCGAGTTCGGTCCGCGCGGCGGCTGAGCCCTCCTCGAAAGGCTGTCCATGACCGTCAGCGAACCCCGGACGGGTGCCGAGGACGCGCACCCGCGGGCCTTCGAGCCGACCGTCCTGGTGGTCACCGTCGCGCTGTCCGTGGTCGGTGCGATCATCGGCCTGCACCTCATCACCACGCTGGGCATCTCGGCCAACACCTCGGTGATCGGCGCGCTGATCGCGATGATCATCGGACGGGTCAACGTGGCCGCGCTGCGCGGCATGCGCTCGGTGCACCGGCAGAACCTCGTGCAGAGCGCGGTGTCCGGCTCGACCTTCGCCGCCGCCAACTCGCTGCTGGCGCCGATCGCGGTGCTCTTCGCGTTCGGGCGTCCCGACTTGGTGTGGCCGGTCTTCGCCGGGGTCGCGATCGGCCTGTTCGCCGACTCCTTCGTGCTCTACCGGCTGTTCCACTCGCGGCTGCTGCCCGCGCAGGCCGCCTGGCCGCCCGGGGTCGCCGCGGCGGGCACCATCATCGCCGGGGACGAGGGCGGGCGGCGGGCCGCCGTGCTGGCCGGCGGCGCCGCGGTCGGGTTCGTCGGGTCGCTGTTCACGCTGCCGGTCTCCGCAGCGGGCGTGGCGTTCCTCGGCAACCTCTGGGCGCTGGCGATGCTCGGCCTCGGCCTGCTGGTCGGCCAGTACGGCCCGGACTGGTTCGGCGTCGACATCGGCGACCTCTACATCCCGCACGGCGTGATGATCGGCGCCGGGCTGGTCGCGCTCGGGCAGGCCGTGCACCTGATGTTCCGCAGGAGGGGCGGCGGGGCGGAGCGGACCGGCGAGGCCGACCCGAGCCAGCGGCCGCAGGTCGACGAGCGCGCCCTGCGCCGGGGCGTGCTGGAGGGGTACGGGTTGTTCGTGCTCGGCGCCGCCGTGGTCGCCCTGGCCGGCGGCCTGCTCGCCGAGCTGTCGGTGCCCGCACTGGTCCTGTGGGTGCTGGCGGCCGCGCTGGCCGCGATCGTGCACGAGATCATCGTGGGCCTGGCGGCGATGCACTCCGGCTGGTTCCCCGCCTTCGCCGTGACGCTCATCTTCCTGGTGCTGGCGCTGCTCCTCCGGCTGCCGCCGGTGGCGGTGGCGCTGTTCGTCGGCTACACCTCGGCCACCGGCCCCGCGTTCGCCGACATGGGCTACGACCTCAAGGCCGGGTGGCTGCTGCGCCGGGGGCACCGCCCCTACGACGCCTTCGAGCGCTCCGGCCGGTTCCAGCAGTACCTCGCCGCGCTGGTCGGTTTCGCGGTCGCGACGGTGGCCGTCGCGGTGTGCTGGCAGTCGTACTTCGGCGAGGGGCTTGTCCCGCCGACCGCCAAGGTCTACGCGACGAGCATCCACGCCGGGCTGACCGACCCGCACCTCGTGGTGACGCTGCTGCTGTGGGCGGTCCCCGGTGCGCTGGTGCAGCTGCTCGGCGGTCCCAGCAGGCAGATGGGCGTGCTGCTGGCGACGGGTCTGCTGGTGGGCACTCCACAGGCGTGCTGGCTGGTGTTCGGCGCCCTGCTGGTCCGCGTCGTGTACCGCAGGTGGCGCGGTGGCCGAGCGGAGGAGGAGCTGAACCTGGTCGGCGCGGGCCTCATCGCCGGCGACGCCCTCCACGCGACCAGCCGGGTCTTCGAAGCGGAGTGAGCTGTGTCGAGCGTGGGCGGCGACCGCGCCGCGCACGCCGCCCTGCCGCGCGGGGCGAGCACGTCGAGGAGGAGGAGCCGTGGAAGTGGTCAGCCGTGTGGAGTCCCGGCCCGAGTACCTGTCCTGGGAGGCGGCCGTCGCGGCGCGCAAGCTCGTCGAGCAGGTCATGCTCGTCAAGCCGGGGGAGCAGGTCGTGCTCACCGGCGACACCGCCAGCGACCGGCGGGTGGTGGAGCTGACCGCGCAGGCCGTGGCCGCAGCCGGGGCGACCCCGACCGTGGTCTGGTGCGAGACCCGGTCCGGCTCCGCGGTGGAACCGCCCCCACCGGTGGCGGGTGCGGTGGCCCGGGCCGACGTGTGGATCGAGTTCAGCGTCGCCTACGTCATGCACAGCGAGGCCTTCCGCACCGCGATCGCCAACGGCGCCCGGTACACCAACCTGACCGGCATGGACGTGGCGATGCTGGTCGACACCGTCGGCAAGCCCGACTTCGAGGGCGTCATGCGGCTCGGCCGCGCGCTGGTCGCCCTGCTGGAGCGGGCCGACGAGGTGCGCGTCACCGCGGCGAACGGCACCGACCTGGTCGGCCGCAACCAGGGACGCCCGATCAACCTGCGCGGCAAGCCGGCCGAGCACCCCGGCGAGACCGTGATGCTGTCCGGCCAGATCTCCTGGAACCCGGTCGAGGAGACCCAGAACGGCACGCTGGTCTTCGACGGCGCGCTGTGGCCGCCCCCCGAGATCGGCCTGTTGCGCTCGCCGGTGCGGTGTTCGGTGGAGCGCGGGGTGGTCACCGAGATCACCGGTGGCCGCGACGCCGAGGTGTTCCGCCGCTGGATGGAGTCCTTCGGCGACCCGAACATGTTCCGGGTGGCGCACTGGTCGCTGGGCTTCAACCCGGGCGTGCTGGTGCCCACCGGCCGGATCGTGGAGGACGAGCGGGTGTTCGGGTGCGTGGAGTTCGGCATCGGCACCAAGGGCGCTTGGATCGGCGGTGAGCCGTGGGTGGCCCCGGCGCACACCGACGGCAGCGTCCTCGGCCCCTCGATCCACCTCGACGGCGAGGCCATCGAGGTCGACGGCCGCTACGTGCACCCGGACCTCGTCCGCATCTGCGAGGAGATCGGCGCCCCCGGCTACTGACCGCGTCGAGGGCGCGTGGCCGGTTCCTGCCGGATGGCCCACGCCGGGCGGCGGGACTGGGATGCTGTACCCCGCGACTGGAGGCCGCTAGTCCACATCGGAGGATCGTCGATGCCGTCCGTCACCTACCGCCGTCCGGGCCTGGTGGCCCGGGACCACGTGTTCCGCGTGCCGCTGTGCCACGACGACCCGGGCGCCGGGGAGATCGAGGTCTTCGGCAGGGAGGTGGTCGCGCCGGGGAAGGAGGACCAGCGGCTGCCGTGGCTGGTCTACTTCCAGGGCGGGCCGGGCGGCAAGGCGGAACGACCGGTGAGCACCAGCGCGTGGCTGGGCCGCGCGCTGCAGGACCACCGGGTGCTGCTGCTCGACCAGCGCGGCACCGGGCGCAGCACCCCGGCCAACCGGCAGAGCCTGGCCGGGATGTCCCCGGCGGAGCAGGCCGAGCACCTCAGCCACCTGCGCGCCGACTCGATCGTGCGCGACGCCGAGGCCATCCGCGCCGAGCTGGTCGGCGACGAGCCGTGGACGGTGCTGGGCCAGAGCTTCGGCGGCTTCTGCGCGCTGACCTACCTCTCGCTGGCGCCGCAGGGCCTGCGCCAGGTGCTGATCACCGGCGGCATCCCGACGCTGACCGGCCACGCCGACGACGTCTACCGCGCCGCCTACCCGCGCACGCTGCGCAAGAACGACGCCTACTTCGCCCGCTACCCGCACGACGCCGAGATCGCGCGGCGGGTGGTCGAGCACCTCGCCGAGCACGAGGTGCGCATGCCGACCGGCGAGCGGCTGACCCCGGAGCGGTTCCAGACGCTCGGCATCCAGCTCGGCCAGGCCGGGCAGTTCGACGCGCTGCACTACCTGCTGGAGGAGGCGTTCCTCGGCGACACCCTCTCCGACACGTTCCTGCGCGGGGTGGACGCGGTGGTCTCCTTCGCCCCGCGGCCGCTCTACGCGGTGCTGCACGAGTCGATCTACTGCCAGGGCACCGCCTCCCGGTGGTCGGCGCACCGGGTGCGCGCGGAGTTCCCCGAGTTCGACTGGACCACCGCCGAGCGGGTCAACTTCACCGGCGAGATGATCTACCCGTGGATGTTCGAGCAGGACCCGGCGCTGGTGCCGCTCCGCGAGGCCGCTGACCTGCTCGCCGCCAAGGACGACTGGCCGGCGCTGTACGACCTCGACCAGCTCGCCCGCAACGAGGTGCCGGTGGCCGCTGCCGTGTACCACGACGACATGTACGTCGACCGGGACCACGCGCTGGAGTCGGCCGAGCGGGTCCGCGGCGCCCGGGTGTGGGTGACCAACGAGTACGAGCACGACGGTGTGAAGGCTTCACCCGCGGTCCTGGACCGCCTGCTGGCGATGAACCGGGGTGACGCCTGACGCACCGGCGCGTGGGTGCATCGGGCCGTCCAGGCCGCTATGGTTCAGTTCTCATGTCCGCATCACTGCCGAGCGCTGGCGACGTGCCGTGGCGGTGCGTCTTCGACCAAGCGGCCGCGGCGATGGCCATCCTCGACTTGCAGGGCAGGTACCTGCACGTCAACGGAGCCCTGTGCCGGTTGCTGGGCTACCGGCGCGAGGAGCTCGTGGGGCGCGACTACCGCGACTTCACCCACCCGGACGACATCGACGAAGAGGGGCCGGTGGAGTCGGACAGGACGCTGGAGAAGCGCTACATCCGCTCCGACGGGAGCCTGATCTGGGCGCTGGTGGCCCGCGCGTTCATCCGCGACCCCGACGGCGAGCCGATCTGCTTCCTGTCCCAGATCCAGGACATCACCCAGCGGCGGGAGACCGAGCTGCTGTGGCAGCGCAGCTTCGCCAACGCGCCGATCGGGATGGCGCTGCTGGACCTCAAGGGGTCGTGGACGGCGGTGAACGACACGCTCTGCGGGATGCTCGGCTACACGCGCGAGGAGCTGCTGTCGATGTCCTTCGCCGACGTCACCTACCAGGACGACCAGCAGCAGGGCTTCCGGGCGCTGGAGGACCTGGGCTCCGGCCTGGTCGACTCGGTGAACGTGGAGAAGCGCTACCGGCACCGGGACGGCCACCAGGTCTGGATGCTGATCCGGGCGACCACGGTGCCCGGTGCGGACGGTGAGCCGGCGTACGTGCTCAGCCAGTACGAGGACGTCGGCGACCAGCGCCTGGTCGACTCCCACCTGGCCCACCTGGCGCTGCACGACCCGCTGACCGGGCTGGCCAACCGCGCCCTGCTCGCCGACCGCCTGGAACACGGGCTCGGGCAGCTCGCCCGCGGCAACGGGGTGCTGGCCGTGGTGCTGGCCGACCTCGACCAGCTCAAGCCCACCAACGACCGCTACGGCCACGCGGTGGGCGACCAGCTGCTCATCGCCGCGGCGCGGGAGATCCAGCTGGCGGTGCGGGCCGGGGACACCGTGGCGCGCCTCGGCGGCGACGAGTTCGTGGTGGTCAGCCTGCTGCCCGATGAGGAGGCCGCGGTGGCGCTGCGCGACCGGGTGGAGCACCACATGAACAGCGACGTGCTGGTCAGCGGGGTGCGGTTGTCGCTGCGGGCCAGCGTGGGCTACGTCGCGACCTCGGACCCGTCGATCGCTCCGGACCGGCTGCTGCACCTGGCGGACCGGGACATGTACGTCAGCAAGCGCCGCCGCCGGGAGACCGGTGCGGACCGCTGACCCGCGGGCTCACACGTCGAGGTCGCCGAGGGCGGTCTCGATGGCGCGGTGGAAGGTCGGGTAGGCGAAGATCATCTCGCGCAGCCGGGTGATCGGGACCTCCGCGTGCACCGCCACCGCGAGCGCGCCCAGCACCTCGCCGCCCCCGGGCGCGACGACCGTGGCCCCGACCAGCACCCCGCGCCGGACGTCGGCGACCAGCTTGACCACCCCGGTGCCGCCCACCCCGTGGATCCAGCCCCGCGCGGACTCCTGGACCCGGGTGGTCCCGGTGCTCACCTCGACGCCGGCGTCCCGTGCTCGGGACTCGGTGAGCCCCACGGTGGCGACCTCGGGGTCGGTGAACACCACGGCGGGCATGGCCCGGTAGTCGGCGACCTCGCCGTCCTGGCCGAGGATGTCGGCCGCGGCGATGCGCGCCTGGTAGACCGAGGTGTGGGTGAAGGCGCCGCGGCCGGTCACGTCACCGATCGCCCAGACCCCGTCGGCGGCCCGCATGCGCTCGTCCACCGGGATGGTGCGCGCCTGGTCGTCCAGCCCGACGGCGCTGACGCCGAGCGCCTGCAGGTCGGTGCGGCGGCCGGTGGCCACCAGCAGGTGTTCGGCGGTGAGCCGGTCGCCGCCGGCCAGCTGCACCTCGAACTGGCCGTCGTGCTTGACGTGCTGCACGCCCCCGCCGGTGCGCACCTGGACGCCCTCGGCGAGCAGCGCTTCGGTGATCACCTCCGAGGCTTCCGGCTCCATGGCCGGGAGCAGCCGGGGCGCGGCTTCCAGGACCGCGACGGAGGTGCCGAACCGGGCGAAGACCTGCGCGAACTCCAGGCCGACCGGCCCGCCGCCCAGGACCAGCAGCGACTCCGGCACCTCGCGGACCGGGACCGCGTCCCGGTTGGTCCACAACGGACTCCCGGCGAGGCCGTCGATGGGCGGCACCGCGGGCTCGGTGCCGGGGTTGAGCACGATGCCGCGCCGCGCGCGGAACACCTGGTCGCCCACGGTCACCTCGCCGGGTGCGGTGATCCGCCCGGTGCCGCGCACCAGCCGTCCGCCGGTGCGTTCGAAGCGCTGCACCGCGGCCGTGTCGTCCCAGTCGGTGGTGGCCTCGTCGCGGATCCGGTCGGCCACCGGTGTCCAGTCCGCGCGCACCTCGGCCTGGCCGGCGAGCGCGGGCACCCGGCGGGCCTCGCCGAGGGCGTCGGCCGCCCGGACCATCATCTTGGTGGGCACGCAGGCGTAGTACGGGCACTCGCCGCCGACCAGTCGGGACTCCACCCCCACCACGGAGAGCCCCGCACCGGCCAGCCGGGCCGCGACGTCCTCCCCGCCCGGCCCCATGCCGATGACCACGACGTCGACCTCCTCGGCCACTGCGCTCACCCCGTTCCCCCTCGTGCGCTGCTCGTTCTAGGGCACCACCGGGCAGCCCTCCGCGCACCTCGGCCCACGGCGGCCGGTGCCGGGGCGCGTCGATCGACTGTCCACAGGGGACTCGCACCGTGGTCGAGGCTCCGCTGTGCTGGTGCGAACGGCCGGGGTCGGGCGGCCGGTCCTCCTCGGCAAGGCGGGCGTCGCCGCGGGCGCGCACGAGCGGCGCACCGGCGCGAGGTGGGCACCACGCCGGTGGTGTCCCAGGGAGTGGTCGCGCGTCCCAGCGGCCAGCGCGCGAGGCGTAGGGTGGGAGGGTGGAAGTGAACGGCGGAGGTCACGTGCACCGGCCGTTCCGGCGAAGGTTCTCCCGGATGGTGAGAAGATGCGAGACAGGTTGCCCGAGTATGGGCGACGTCACATCCTCTCCTGCGCCTTCGCAGCGGCTGCCCCGGCGGGTGCGCCGGTGCAGGCGGCACGACCTGCGGACCGACGCGGAACTCGATCGTCGATGGGGGCTCGATCGTCCGCGCGCAGGCGTGCGGGAGCGTGCGCAGAAGCCGTTCGGGCCGCCCCTGGCCGTGATCGAACGGTACACCGGGGCTGTATCGTTCGCCACAGGGATGACGTTGCCTGCAGGTGAAGGGGAACGGATCAATTGAGCACCGCGAACGGGCACCGGACCAACGGCGCCCAGAAACTGAACCGGGTCGTCATCCGGTTCGCCGGGGACTCCGGCGACGGGATGCAGCTGACTGGTGACCGGTTCACCTCCGAAGCCGCGGCCTTCGGCAACGACCTGGCGACGCTGCCGAACTTCCCGGCAGAGATCCGCGCTCCTGCCGGCACGCTGCCCGGCGTGTCCAGCTTCCAGCTGCACTTCGCCGACTACGACATCCTCACCCCGGGCGACCGGCCGGACGTGCTGGTCGCGATGAACCCCGCGGCGCTCAAGGCGAACATCGGCGACCTGCCGCCCGGCGGCATCCTCATCGTCAACACCGACGAGTTCACCAAGCGCAACCTGTCCAAGGTCGGCTACGAGGGCGACCCGCTGGAGAGCCCGGCCATGGAGCGCTACCAGGTGCACAAGGTGGCGATGGCGACGCTGACCCAGGGCGCTCTGGAGGGCACCGGGCTGGGCAAGAAGGACGCCGAGCGCTGCAAGAACATGTTCGCCCTCGGGCTGCTGTCGTGGATGTACCACCGGCCCACCGAGGGCACCGAGCGGTTCCTGCGCGAGAAGTTCGCCACGAAGCCGCAGATCGCCGAGGCCAACGTGCTGGCCTTCCGCGCGGGCTGGAACTACGGCGAGACGACCGAGTCGTTCGCGGTGACCTACGAGGTCGCGCCCGCCAAGCTGCCCAGCGGCACCTACCGGCAGATCACCGGCAACACCGCGCTGGCGTACGGCATCGTCGCGGCCGGGCACTGCAGCGACATGCCGGTGTTCCTGGGCACCTACCCGATCACGCCCGCGTCGGACGTGCTGCACGAGCTGGCCAAGCACAAGAACTTCGGCGTCACCACCTTCCAGGCCGAGGACGAGATCGCCGGTGTCGGTGCGGCGCTGGGCGCCTCCTTCGGTGGCGCGCTGGGCGTGACGACCACCTCCGGCCCCGGCCTGGCGCTGAAGTCGGAGACCATCGGCCTGGCCGTGGCGCTGGAGCTGCCGCTGCTGGTGTGCGACATCCAGCGCGGTGGCCCCTCCACCGGCCTGCCGACCAAGACCGAGCAGGCCGACCTGCTGCAGGCCCTGCACGGCCGCAACGGTGAGTCGCCGGTGCCGGTGGTCGCGCCGTGCTCGCCCGCGGACTGCTTCGACGCCGCGCTGGACGCGGCGCGCATCGCGCTGACCTACCGGACGCCGGTGCTGCTGCTGTCCGACGGCGCGATCGCCAACGGCTCGGAGCCCTGGCTGGTCCCGGACGTCGAACACCTGCCCGACCTGCGGGTGGAGTTCGCCACCGAGCCCAACGCGCCGGACGGGTCCGGCGAGTTCTGGCCCTACGTGCGCGACCCGGAGACGCTGGCCCGCGACTGGGCGGTGCCGGGCACGCCGGGGTTGGAGCACCGGGTCGGCGGCCTGGAGAAGGCCGACGGCAAGGGCAACATCTCCTACGACCCGGACAACCACGACAAGATGGTGCGGCTGCGCCAGGCGAAGGTCGACGGGATCGAGGTCCCGGACGTCACCGTCGACGACCCCTCCGGCGAGGCCCGCGTGCTGGTGCTGGGCTGGGGCTCGTCCTACGGCCCGATCGGCGCCGCGTGCCGCCGGGTGCGCGCGCAGGGCATGCAGGTCGCGCAGGCCCACCTGCGCCACCTGAACCCGATGCCGGGCAACCTCGGCGAGGTGCTGCGCAGCTACGACAAGGTGCTCGTGCCGGAGATGAACATGGGGCAGCTGGCGATGCTGCTGCGCGCCCGCTACCTGGTCGACGTGCAGTCCTACACCAAGGTGGCGGGACTGCCGTTCCGAGCTGAGGAGCTGCAGAACGTGCTCACCGACGTGGTGCAGGGGGTGTCCGCGTGACGACCACCGATCTGGGAATCCCGGGCCTGGGCGGGTTGGCCGGTGTGCCGACCACGGACGAACCGCAGAAGGCCAAGGACTTCAAGTCGGACCAGGAGGTCCGCTGGTGCCCGGGGTGCGGCGACTACGTCGTGCTGAACGCGGTGCAGAGCTTCCTGCCGTCGCTGGGCCTGAAGCGTGAGAACATCGTGTTCATCTCGGGCATCGGGTGCTCGTCCCGGTTCCCGTACTACATGAACACCTACGGGATGCACTCCATCCACGGCCGCGCCCCGGCGATCGCCACGGGGCTGGCGACCAGCCGGCCGGACCTGTCGGTGTGGGTGGTGACCGGTGACGGCGACGCGCTGTCCATCGGCGGCAACCACCTGATCCACGCGCTCCGCCGCAACGTCAACCTGAAGATCCTGCTGTTCAACAACCGGATCTACGGCCTGACCAAGGGGCAGTACTCGCCGACCAGCGAGGTCGGCAAGGTCACCAAGTCGACGCCGGTCGGCTCCCTGGACCACCCGTTCAACCCGGTGTCGCTGGCGCTGGGCGCGGAGGCCTCGTTCGTGGCGCGGGTGATCGACTCCGACCGCGCGAACGTGACCGAGACGCTGAAGGCGGCGGCCGAGCACCGCGGCAGTGCGCTGGTGGAGATCTACCAGAACTGCCCGATCTTCAACGACGGCGCGTTCGACGTGCTCAAGGACAACGACGAGAAGCAGCGCCGCATCGTCCCGCTCAAGCACGGCGAGCCGATCACCTTCGGTCCGGAGGACGAGCGCTACGGCGTCGTGGCCGGCCGGGACGGCTTCCGCGTGGCCAAGCTGTCCGAAGTGGATGACGAGGACGTGGTGGTGCACGACGTCCACCGCGAGGACCCGTCCTACGCCTTCGCCCTGTCCCGCCTCGGCGGCCAGGACCTCGACCCGGCGGTGACGGGCATCTTCCGGTCGGTCCAGCGGCCCACCTACGACGACCTGGCCCGTGACCAGGTCGCGGAGGCCAAGCAGTCCAAGCCGGCGGACCTGCAGCAACTGCTCCGCGGCAACGACACCTGGACCATCTGAGGTCGTGAGGCGAGAGGGGCGCCTCCCACCGGCGGTGCGGTGGGAGGCGCCCCTCTCGCGTGGGGCTGCGCTTGCGTTCACCGTGCGTCGAAGAGCCCGGCCTTCAGCTGACCGAGAAAGGCCTCCCACGTCTCGCGCTCGAACGCGAGGACCGGCCCCCGCCCGCCCTGCTTGGAGTCCCGGACCCCGGTCAGACCAGGCGCCGACGCCACTTCAACGCATGCGTTCTCGCCTTGCGAGCGAGCAGCCTTCTTCCATCGGGTGGTGAACACGTGGGCAGGTGGCACATCCTCGTTGTTCACTCACAGCTCCTTCAGGATCTTCGCAATGGTGGTGGGAGTTTCTTCCGGCGGCATGGCCAGTGCAGTGAGTCGCCGCAACGCCGTTCGATAGGTCACCAGGTCTTCCGGCCGTTCGTAGTAGATGCTTCGAACGTGGGTATCGACGTGCACCAGTCCAGGATCTTCCAACTCAGGATCGAATGACAAGAAGCTGAAGCTCCCCGCGATGCCTGGGTGTGCTCCAGCGGCAGTCGGGAGAACCTGCACGGTGATGCTGGGGCGCTCCAGCAGACGTAGTAGGAACTCCAGTTGATCTCGTAGGACCTGGTCGCCGCCGACTGGGAGGCGCAGTGCGTTCTCGTGGATGACGCGCCAGACCTTGACGGGAGTCCCGGAGCGTTCCAGGGTCTGCTGGCGACGTGCAGCCCGGAGCGCGACTTGCCGTGTGATGGCCGAATCGGCGAGGTCATCGGATCCTGCTCGAATGACGGCTTCGGCGTACTGCTCAGTCTGGAAGAGGCCCGGAACGACTTGCGCGTCCCAACCTTCGATTCGAGCTGCTTCCGCTTCCAGGCTGAGGAAGAGCTTGAACCAACTCGGCAGCGCGGTGGCGTCGGTGTCGAAGTCGAAGCGGGCCCACCAGTCGCGCCCCTTCTTGGCACGGGACAACAGGTCGAGGTAGAAGTCGGTCCGTTCTGGTACTCCGTACAGCTCGAGGAGTTTTTCCAGCGCGAGTGGGCTCGGAAGACGTCGGCCCACCTCGTAGTGCTCGACCACCTTCACGCTCGCCCTGATCGCGCGCGCCGCGTCGTCTCGGGAAAGCCCGTTCTCCTCGCGAAGGCGCCGCAGCGTGAAGACGAGCCAGCGCTTCAACGCGGTGGGATTGCTGGGGCCGGCGCCCATGTTCCGACTCCTTCGCTGTGCATCGTCGATCATCCGTTGGAGGCATTCTGTAGGAGCCTACTTCTGTACCGTCCTACAACTGCGTACCGTCTTGGTGTGGGTACCCACAGTAATCGTGCGATGGCAGTGCGAGGAGGAAGGTCGGTATGAGCGGGTGCCAGGTCGCTGCGTGGGTCAGGATCGAGGACTGCTCGATGGAGTACGCCGTCTTCGGTGACGAGGTGGAGTTCCGCATCGGTGGGCAGCTCGACGGGATGGACATCGTGTTCAGCGAGCAGGGCCCTCGAACGGCTCGTCTCGCAGGGGCAGGCGGCGCTCCGCGAACTCCGCGCCGCGGCTCAGGGGTAGCGCTGGGGTGGGGTGCCTCGAGGTCGTGAGTGCTGAGACCGCCTGGAACCGGTCTTCGCACTCACGACCCGGGGCAGGAGGTCGAGGAGGGGTTGGGCTTCGAGGTCTGGCGGCTTCTGTGCGCTTCATTGACTGGGGGGTGACGTGCGCCTACGTTCTCCGCAGGTGATCACCCAGGAGGTCGGCGATGTGCCAGGTCTGTTGTCGGCGTTCCCCGCAGCCCCGCATCTCCCGGGCGCAGTTCCTCAAGCTGGTCGGCTTGGCCACCGCCGGGATGGCGGTCACCGCGGGGTGCTCCGGCGGTGAGCCCACCCCCACGGGGCCGGGCGGCCGACTGCTCATCGACAACGTGCGCGGCCTGACCATGACCTCCGACGGGCCGCTGGAGTTCTCCAGCCTGCTGGTCGAGGCGGACGGGCGCGTCGGCGGTCTGGACGTCGGCAACGCCGGGGGAGCCCAGCGCATCGACGGCCGGGGGCGGGTGCTCGTCCCCGGGCTGCACGACGCGCACGGGCACTTCGGGCAGCTCGGAGCCACCCTCTCGCAGCTCGACCTCAGCGGCACCCGGTCGCTGGACGAGGCGATGCGCGCGCTCCGGGACTTCGCCGCGCAGCACCCGGACCGGCCGTGGGTCCTCGGCCGCGGCTGGAACGACGTGGTCTGGGGCCTCGGCCGGTTGCCGACGGCGGCGGACCTGGACGCCGTGGTGCCGGACCGGCCGGTGTGGCTGGTCCGGGTCGACGGGCACGCCGGGGTGGCCAACACCGCCGCGCTGCGGCAGATCGGCATCACCCGCGACACCCCGACCCCGCCCGGTGGGAACGTCGTGCGCGGTCCCGACGGCACGCCGACCGGGGCCTTCGTCGACGCCGCGACCGACCTCGTCGAGGGCCACCTGCCGAAGCCGACCACCGAGGACCTCAAGCAGAACTTCCTCGCCGCGCAGCGCAAGCTCAACGAGGTCGGCCTGACCTCGGTCAGCGACGCGGGCACCAGCGCCGCCGAGCTCGCGGTGCTGCACCAGCTGGCCGCGTCCGGCGAGCTGACCATCCGCACCAACTCGTTCCTCTCCTACGACGCCTACCGCGAGCTCGGCGCGCAGGCGCGCGGCGACTCCTTCGCCGACGACATGCTGCGCGTCCGCACCGTCAAGCTCTACATCGACGGGGCGCTCGGCTCCCACGGCGCCGCGATGCTCCAGCCCTACTCCGACGACCCCGGGAACGCCGGGCTGCCGCAGCTGGACGCCACCGAGCTGCGCAACCGGGTGACCCAGGTGATGCGGGACGGCTTCCAGGTCGCCACGCACGCCATCGGCGACGCCGGGAACCGGATGGTGCTCGACGCCTACGAGGCCGCCCTCGCCGAGGTCGGCAGCGACCTGCGCCACCGCGTCGAGCACGCGCAAGTCCTGTCGTTGGAGGACATCCCGCGGCTGCGGGCGCACGGGATCATCGCCTCGATGCAACCGGTGCACGCCACCGACGACATGAACATGGCGGAGGACCGCGTCGGGCCGGAGCGCATCGCCGGCGCCTACGCGTGGCGGACCCTGCTGGACCAGGACATCACCATCGCCTCGGGCTCCGACTTCCCGGTGTCCTCGGAGAACCCCTTCGACGGGCTGCACGCCGCCATCACCCGCACCGACCGGGAGGGCAAGCCGGTCGGCGGCTGGTACCCGCAACAGGCGATGACCCCGCACGAGGCGCTGCGCTCGTTCACCCTCGACGCCGCGTTCGCCGCGCACCAGGAGAAGGTGCTCGGCAGCTTGGAACCGGGGAAGTGGGCCGACTTCGTCCTCCTCGACCAGGACCCGCTGGACCCGCCGCCCGGGCGCGCGCGGTGGCAGACCCGCGCGCTGCAGACCTGGGTCGCGGGGCGCCGCGTCGGCGAGTACGGGGACCTGTAGTCCGTGCCGATGCGGTAGGCCGCGTACCCCGGCGACCGGATCTGCGGGCGGTTGATCGC
The DNA here is from genome assembly GCF_013410345.1 of Saccharopolyspora hordei. Classification (NCBI taxonomy): domain Bacteria; kingdom Bacillati; phylum Actinomycetota; class Actinomycetes; order Pseudonocardiales; family Pseudonocardiaceae; genus Saccharopolyspora; species Saccharopolyspora hordei. The sequence continues at coordinate 4,112,730 of NZ_JACCFJ010000001.1, read as the reverse complement.
CGCCTACTCTCGGCTCACCGGTCGGGTGAACCCGTGCCCGTGCCGGACCCGTTGCCGAGGAGGGCGGCCGCCATGACGCAGACCGTGAGCGAGCGGGCCTGGCGCGACACCGGACGCCCGTTCCCGTACGTGCTCATGTACCACTCGATCGCGGTCCACGAGCGCGACCCGTACCTGGTGACCGTCGACCCGCGCCGCTTCGACCAGCAGCTGCGGTGGATGCGCGACACCGGGCTGCGCGGGGTGTCGATGCGCGAGCTGCTGCTGGCCCACTGGGCCGGGGAGGCCTGCGGACTGGTCGGGCTCACCTTCGACGACGGCTACGCCGACTTCGCGCGCAACGCGTTGCCCGCCCTGCGGCGGTACGGGTTCACCGCCACCGTGTTCGTCATCGCCGGCCGGATCGGCGGCGACAACGAGTGGGACCCCGAGGGGCCGCGCAAGCGGCTGATGACAGCCGTGGAGGTCCGGGAGGTCGCCGAGTCCGGTGTGGAGGTCGGCTCGCACGGACTGCTGCACCAGCACATGTCCTACTTGGACGATGACGAGCTGGTGCCCGAGGTGGTCGAGAGCCGGGAGCTGCTGCGCGAGATCACCGGTCAGGACGTCACCGGGTTCTGCTACCCGTACGGCGACGTCGACCAGCGGGTGGTGGACACCGTGGCGGCGGCGGGCTACGAGTACGGCTGCGCCATCTGGCGCTCGGAGGTGTCCGGGTTGCACGCGCTGCCGCGCACCTACATCGGTGACCGGGACGGCACCCTGCGCTTGCACGCCAAGCACCTGCGGCACCGGCTGACTGGTGCGCTCACGGCCCGCCAGGTGCGCCGCGCGCCTGCCGTGAGGAGCGCAACCGGGAGCGTCCTCAAGTTTCGGTAACCGCGCTCACCACGGTGTGGGAGACCCTCGGCGGCGTCCGGATGCGACGGTTTTCCGCAGCGAGCACGGCGAACTGGGGGAGGAACCGTGAGCGGACATCCGCTGTCGCTGGCGATCAACGGTCGGGAACGGCTGCTGACCGACCGGCTGATCACCTTCGAACCGGCCGCACCGCAGCGCACCGAGACGGCCGCGGTGGTCGGCCTCGGCTACGTCGGGCTGCCCACCGCCTGCGCGTTGCACGACGCGACGACGCGGGTCATCGGCTTCGACATCAGCGAGGAACGGCTCCGCGAGATCAAGGCGGGCGAGGTGGACCTGCCCGAGCAGGAGCGCAGCGCCCTGGCGTCGGCGCTGGCCGGCGGCGGGATCGAGCTGACCAGCGACCCGGCCGCGCTGGCGGGAGCGGACGCGGTCATCGTGTGCGTGCCGACCCCGGTGGACGCCGCGCGGGTCCCGGACCTGGCGGCGCTGCGCGCGGCCTGCCGCACCGCGGTGGAGCACGCCCGCCGCGACCAGGTGATCGTGCTGACCTCCACGACCTACGTGGGCACCACCCGGGAGCTGCTGGTCGAGCCGCTGCGCGAGCGGGGGCTGCGGGTCGGCGAGGACGTGCACGTGGCGTTCAGCCCGGAGCGCATCGACCCGGGCAACCTCGACCACGTGCAGCGCCGCACCCCGCGCGTCGTCGGCGGCGCCACCCAGCGCTGCGCGCAGCGCGCGGCCGAGGTGGTGCGGCGGATGACCGACCAGGTCTACCTGGTGAGCTCGCCGGAGGCCGCGGAGCTGACCAAGCTCTACGAGAACATCTTCCGCGCGGTGAACCTGGCGCTGGCCAACGAGATCGCCGACGCCTGCGCGGAGCTGGAGCTGGACCCGATCGAGGTCACGCTGGCGGCGGGCACCAAGCCGTACGGGTTCCTGGGCAGCTTCCCCGGTCCGGGCGTCGGCGGGCACTGCATCCCCTGCGACCCGCACTACCTGCTGTGGCAGCTGGGTCGGCGCGGGCTGTCCTCCCCGCTGATCGAGGAGGCGATGCGCGCCATCGACCGGCGACCGGGGCGCGTGGTGCAGCGCGTGGTGGAGCTGCTCGGCGAGGCCGGCGTCGACCCCGCCGAGGCACGCGTGCTGGTGGCCGGGGTGAGCTACAAGGCGGGCGTGCGGGACCTGCGGGAGTCCCCGGCGCTGCCGATCCTGGCCGGGCTGCGGCGCTTGGGGGTCGACGTGCGCTACCACGACCCGCTGCTGCCGGAGATCGAGCTGCCCGACGGCTCCCCGATGACCAGCGAGCCCGAGCCGCACGGCCGCGACTGGGACGTCACGGTGATCCACACCGCGCACCCGGGCGCCGACTACAGCTGGGCGCGGGACTGCCCGCGCGTGCTCGACGCGACCTACCAGTTCGACGCCGTGCCGCACCGGCGCGTGGTGTGAGGTGCTGCCGATGTTCGACACGAGCACGCCGGCCGTGGTGTTCAAGCTCGACCCCAACGTGCTGCACCACGGTGGTCTGGGGGTGATCCGCAGCCTCGGTCGCGTCGGGGTCCCGGTGTACGCGGTGCACGAGGACTCCCTCGCGCCCGCGGCGCATTCCCGGTACGTGCACGGCCGGTGGCTGTGGAGCCCGGACCCCGAGGACGCCGAGGAGATCCGGTACGGGTTGATGCAGCTGGCGCAGCGGATCGGGCGCACCGCGGTGCTGATCCCCACCGACGACGCGGCGGCGATCTTCCTCGCCGAGCACGGCGACCCGCTGCGCATGTGGTTCCATTTCTCCCAGCCACCGCACGACCTGCCGCGGCAGCTGGCCGGCAAGGACACGCTGCACGAGCTGTGCCGTCGGCTGGGCGTGCCGTGCGCCCAGACCCAGCTGGTCGGTGCCTGGGACGAGGCGCTGGAGTTCGCCGACCGGGTCGGGTACCCGCTGGTGGCCAAGCTCGCCACGCCTTGGCAGCCGACCGATCGCCGGGTGCGCAGCACCACGATCGTCGGCAGCGAGGGCGAGCTCGCCGCGCTCTACCAGCGCTCCGGGCGTGCCGGTCTGCTGCTGCAGGAGCACCTGCCCGGCGGGCCCGGCTACGACTGGTTCTTCCACGGCTACTGCGACGCGGACGCGGTGTGCCGCCCGGCGTTCACCGGGGTCAAGGAGCGCTCCTACCCGGCGCACGCCGGGCTGACCAGCCTGGGCCGCTGCGTGGAGAACGAGTCGCTGCTGCGCTCGTGCACGGCGCTGTTGGAGAAGCTGTCCTACACCGGCATCGTCGACCTGGACTTCCGGTGGGACGAGCGCGACCAGCAGTACAAGCTGCTCGACTTCAACCCGCGGCTGGGCGCCCAGTTCCGGTTGTTCCGGGACAGCGCCGGCATGGACGTGGCGCTGGCGGCCTACCTGGACCTCACCGGGCAGCGGGTGCCGGTCGGCGAGCCGGAGGTGGGACGCCGGTTCCAGGTGGAGAACTACGACCCGCTCGCGGCGCTGCGGTACTGGACGCGCGGCGAGCTCGAGCTGCGGTCCTGGGTGCGCTCGGTGCGCCGGGTGCACGAGCGGGCCTGGTTCGCCCGTGACGACCTGGTGCCGTTCGCCCTGATGTGCGCCTGGATGGTGTGCCGCGCGGTGGCCCGCCCGTGGCGGCGTCGCACGCGGCACCCGGAACTGGCCGAACCGCGCTACGCCGTCGGCCGCAACCACGAGAGCGGACGGCTGGGGCGGTGGTGACCGCAGACGCCTGCGGTGGGCGCCGGATCCGCGGTCCGCAACGACGTTTCGAGGAGTGATCATGGACTCTCTGGTGGACGTGGCGGTCGTCGGCGCCGGTCCGTACGGCCTCTCGCTGGCCGCGCACCTGCGTCGCGCCGGGGTGTCGCACCGGCAGTTCGGGGTGCCGATGAACCTGTGGCGGTCGCACATGCCGCGCGGCATGTTCCTCAAGTCGCAGGGATTCGCCTCCAACCTGTCCGATCCGGACGGTGCGCTCACGCTGCGCAACTTCTGCCTGGAGACCGGGAGGCGCTACGCCGACTACGGGACCCCGGTGCCGCTGCACGACTTCGTGGACTACGGCGAGTGGTTCCAGCAGGCCCGCGGCCTGGAGGTCGAGGAGAAGCTGGTCACCGACATCGCGCAGCGGCCCGGGTGGTTCGCGCTGACCCTCGACGACGGGCAGACCGTGGAGGCCCGCCAGGTGGTGGTCGCCGTCGGCGTCGAGCACTTCCCGCGGATCCCCGAGGTGCTGGCGGAACTGCCGGCGGAGCTGTGCACGCACAGCTCCGCGCACCACGACCTCAGCGGTTTCCACGGCCAGGACGTCATCGTGATCGGCGCCGGGCAGTCGGCGCTGGAGACCGCGGCGCTGCTGCACGAGAGCGGGGCGAACGCGCGGCTGGTGGCCCGCCGGCCCCGGTTGAGCTGGAACGGCTACCCGCTGCTGCCCGACCGCCCACTGTGGAAGAGGGTGCGGGAACCGGAAGCAGGCCTGGGCTCGGGGTTGTCCACCTGGTTCTACTCCGAGCGCCCGGCGTGGTTCCGGCACCTGCCCGAGCAGGTGCGCATCAACCGGGCACGCACCGCGCTCGGCCCGGCCGGCGGCTGGTGGTTGCGCGAGCGCGTGGAGGGCTGCTTCCCGGTGCACGTCGGGCACCAGCTGGACTGGGCCAAGGCCACCGGGGACCAGGTGCGCCTGGGTGTGCGCGCGGGCGGTCAGGTGCGCGAGTTCACCGCCGACCACGTCATCTGCGCCACCGGCTACCCGCCCGCGCTGAACCGGCTGCCGATGGTCGGCCGGGCGCTGCGGTCCTCGATCGCCGTGGTCGGTGGGACCCCGCGGGTGGACGCGGACTTCGAGTCCTCGGTGCCCGGGCTGTACTTCACCGGGCCGCTCGTGGCGCCCAGCCACGGGCCGGTCATGCGGTTCGTCTACGGGGCCGACTACGCGGTGCGGCGGATCACCAAGCGGATCGAGCGGACCGCGACCAGACCGCTGGTCGTCGGAGGTGTCGGATGAGCGTCGCCGACTCCGCCGCGGTCCGGCCGTTCGAGGCGAGCGCGCCCGAGGTGCGCCCGTGGGTGCGCGGGCGGGCCGGTGGTCGGCTGACCCCGGTGGCCGACCTGGTGGCGCTGGCGCTGGTCGTGCTGCTCACCGGCGCGGACCGGCTGCTCGGTGCGGTGTTCGCGCTGGTGGTGCTGGGGCTGCTGGCGGTGCAGGGCCTGCACCGGGTGCGGATCTGCTCCCGCGTGTCCGACCAGGTCCCGCAGCTGGCGGTGGCGGCCGGGTTGCCGCTGGTGGGACTGGCGCCGTGGCTCACCGGCGGGGAGCTGGTCGTGCTGGCCGGGTGCGCCTTCGGCGGGCTGCTGCTGGCCCGCGGGGCCCTCTGCGCGGCGCTGCGCGCCGGCTACCGGCGCGGGGTGCTCAACGAGCCGACGCTGGTCGTCGGGCGCGGTGAGCTCGCCGCCCGGATCACCAGGAGCGCCCAGCTGCACCCGGAGTTCGGGGTGCGCCCGCGGCCGGTCGATCCGTCCGAAGTGGACCGGCTCGGCGAGCTCGTGGCGGCGCACGGCAGCACGCGGGTGCTCCTCTGCCCCGACGACGACACCGCAGCGTCCGTGGTGGCAGCGGTCCGGGCGCACCGCCCGCTGCCCGTCGACGTGTGGGTGGTGCCGAGGCTGCCTGAGCTCGGCACGGCGGTGCCGCGCGCGGCGCTGGACGAGCTGTGGGGCGTGCCGCTGGTCCCGCTGCGCCGCCTCGGGCACGGCCGGGCCGGGGCGTGGGCCACGCGCGTCCTCGACGTCGTCCTCGGTGGACTGCTGCTGGCGGTCTCCGCGCCGCTGCTGCTGGCGCTCGCCGTCGCGGTGCGGCTGGACAGCCCCGGACCGGCGTTCTTCCGGCAGCTGCGCGTGACCGGGCCGGGCCGGACCAGCGAGGTGCTCAAGCTGCGCACGCTGCGGGTGGGTGCCGAGCAGGGCTGGGCGGTGCCCACCGGGGACTGCACGCGGCTCGGCAGGTGGCTGCGCCGGACGCACCTGGACGAGCTGCCGCAGCTGGTCAACGTGCTGCGCGGTGACATGTCGCTGGTCGGGCCGCGCCCGGAACGACCGCACTACGCCGAGCGGTTCGGGCGGGAGAAGGCGCACTACGCCGACCGGCACCGGGTGCCCGGCGGGATGACCGGGTGGGCGCAGGTGCACGGCCTGCACGGCGACACCTCCATCGCGGAGCGAGCGCACTTCGACAACCAGTACATCGAGCACCGGTCACCGTGGTGGGACGCGGTGATCGTGCTCCGCACGGTCGCGGTCGTGCTCCGGGCGACGGTGACGGCCTGCCTCCGCCGGGAGCTCGGGGGCAGGAGCGCGCGCCACCGCCGCCCGGCGCGACCGCGCCGACCGATCGGGGCCCACCGCCGGACCAGGCGGGGCGCCACTCCCGCGCGCGGGTGACGGCGCGGGAGCACATCGACACCAGGGGGGAAGACGGGATGAAGGTCCTGCACGTGATCACCGGGCTCGGCGTCGGGGGAGCCGAGTTGCAGCTGCGGCAGGTGCTGCAGCACACCCGGCACGACGCCGAGGTGGTGACGCTGTACAACCCCGGCGACGTGGCCGCGATGATCGCGGGTGACGGCATCCGCGTGCGCGATCTCGGCATGACGCGCAACACGCAGGTCAGCGCCGTGCTGAAGCTGCGCGAGCTGATCCGTGCCGGCGGCTACGACGTGGTGCACACCCACCTCTACCGGGCCTGCGTCTACGGGCGCGTGGCGGCGCGGCTGGCCGGGACGGGCGTCGTGGTCTCCACCGAGCACTCGATCGGCGAGACCCACCTGGAACGGCGGCGGATGACGCTCGGCGTGCGCGCGCTGTACCTGGGCACCGACCTGTGCGCGGACGCCACCATCGCGGTCTCCGAGACCGTCGCCGAGCGGCTGCGCAGGTGGGGCATGCCGGCGCGCAAGATCACCGTGATCCCCAACGGGGTCGACTTCAGCCGGGTCGAGTTCGACCCCGAGGCCCGCGTCCGGGTCCGCCGGGAGCTCGGCATCGCCCCGGACGCCCACGTGGTGGGCGTGCTCGGGCGGCTGGACCCGAACAAGCGGTTCGACCTGGTCATCGAGTCGGCGGCGCCGCTGCTGGGCGAGCGCACCACGCTGCTCGTCGTCGGTGACGGCCCGGACCGGGAGCGGCTGGAGGCCGTGGCCCGCGCCCACGAGGTGACCGGGCACGTGGTCTTCGCCGGGCAGCGGCACGACGTGGCCGCGGTGCTGTCCGCGCTGGACCTGTTCGTCGCTTCCTCCGAGCAGGAGACCTTCGGCCTGTCGGTGCTGGAGGCGATCGGCAACGGCCTGCCGGTGCTCTACACCACCTGCCCGGCGCTGGTCGGCATCCGCACCGACCGGGCCCGCCAGGTGCCGGGCACCGTCGACCGGATGAGCGCCGAGATCGCCGCGGAGCTCATGGCCGCCCGGCCCCGCGCGGACGAACCGGCGATCCGCGCGCACTACGGCATCGAGGCGGTCACCAGCCGCATCGACGACCTCTACGACCGGCTGTGGCAGCGCAGCCGGGCGGCCGTGCCTGCGGGGAGGGCGTGATGCGCGCACTGGTCACCGGCGCCGCCGGTTTCATCGGATCGCACCTGGTCGAGCACCTGCTGGCCGACGGCCACCAGGTCGTCGGGCTGGACGACCTCAGCACCGGGCGGCGGGAGAACCTGCCGGTCGAGCACCCGCGGCTGCGGCTGGTGCGGGGCTCGGTGCTCGACGCGGGGCTGGTCGACGAGGTGATGGCGGGCGCGGACGTGGTGTTCCACCTCGCCGCCGCCGTCGGGGCGTTCGTCATCCAGGAGCGCACCCTGCACGGCCTGCTGACCAACGTCCACGGCACCGAGAACGTGCTCGACGCCGCGCTGCGGCACGGCACCCGGGCGCTCATCGCCTCCACCAGCGAGGTCTACGGCAAGAACACCAAGATCGGGTTGTCCGAGGGCGACGACCGGGTCCTCGGCTCGCCGCTGAAGTCCCGCTGGACCTACGCCGAGGCCAAGTCCCTCGACGAGAGCCTCACCCACTGCTACGTGCACGAACGCGGGCTCGCGGCAGTGATCGTCCGGCTGTTCAACACGGTGGGGCCGCGGCAGAGCGGCCGCTACGGCATGGTCATCCCGCGGCTGGTCGGCCAGGCGTTGCAGGGCCGGCCGCTGACGATCTTCGGCACCGGGCGGCAGGTCCGCTGCTTCTGCCACGTCGCCGACGTGGTGCCCGCGCTGGTGCGGCTGGTGCAGCTGGACCGCGCGCTGGGCCTGGCGGTGAACCTGGGCAGCACCGAGCAGGTGTCCATCGAGGACCTGGCGGCGCGGATCATCGCGGCCACCGGGTCGTCGAGCGGCACGGTCCGGGTGTCCTACGAGGACGCCTACGGCCCGGGCTACGAGGACATGCAGCGGCGGGTGCCGGACTGCTCCCTGGCGCGGGAGCTGATCGGCTTCCGGCCGCGGCGCAGCCTCGACGACATCATCCGCGCGGTGATCGACGAGCAGGTGCGGGGCGCCGAGCCCGCCCCGGCGTGAGGAGCGGCGACATGCGACGACGTCTCGCCGAGGCGACGTGCGAACGGCCCGAGGTGCCGCCGCGCGGTCCGGGCGCGGCGCACCGGGGCCGCACCGTCCGCAGCCTGGGCGGTTCGCTCTGGCTGCTCTCGCTGGTCGCGGTCTCGCTGCTGGTGGTGGCCTTCCTGGTGGTGCCGCGCGGGGGCGGGCCGGTGGCGCACAGCCCCGTGGTGGTCGCCTCGCTGCCGTTCTGGAACCTCGGTCACGGCACCGACGTGGTGGTCGAGCACCGCGGCTCGGTCAACGAGGTCTCGCCGTGGATCTACGGGCTGTCCCGGGACGGTCGGGTGCTCGAGCAGTTCCCGCCGGAGCAGACCGCGGAGGTCGGCGCCCGGATCGCGCAGCTGCGGCAGGCCGGGATCCCGATCGTGCCGTCGCTGGCCAACATCACCGACGGCGAGTGGGCCTACGAGCCGGTGGCCGCCGTGCTGCACGACCCGGTGCGGCGGCACCGGCACGTCGCCGAGATCGTCGAGCTGGTCGAGCGGGAGGACTACGCGGGCATCGACATCGACTACGAGAACCTGCGCTCCGGCGACCGGCAGGTGTTCAGCGACTTCGTCACCGAGCTGGGCGCGGCGCTGGACGCGGCGGGCAGGACGCTGTCGGTGGCGGTGTTCGCCAAGGACTCCGACGCCGGGTACGACGAGCGCAACGTGGCCCAGGACTACGCGGCGATCGGGAAGGCCGCCGACCAGGTCCGGTTGATGGGCTACGACTTCCACTGGAACACCTCGCCGCCCGGGGCGGTCGCGCCGATCGGCTGGATCCGCTCCGTCCTCGACTACGCCAAGACCCAGGTCCCGCCTGAGCGGATCGTGCTCGGCGTGCCGCTCTACGGCTACGACTGGGTCGTCGGCGGTGAGGGCACCGGGGTGACGTGGCTGAAGGCGTTCCAGCTGGCCACCGAGCACGGTGCGCGACCGCAGTACGACGCGCACGCCCAGTCGCCGTGGTTCCGCTACACCGACGAGCAGGGCCGCGAGCACGAGGTGTGGTTCGAGAACGCCGCCAGCTCCAAGGCGAAGTTCGAGGCGGCGCGCGGCGCGGGCATCGGCGGGGTCTACCTGTGGATGTTCGGCTACGAGGACACCGACACCTGGGCAGAGCTGGCGCACAGCCTGCCGGTGGAGAAGTGACCCGACGGGTCGGGGGTGGGTGGGATGCTTCCGTGGTGGCTGCTGGCGATCGCGGTGTTCGGCGCGAACTTCGCGCTGTGGGGCACGATCGGCCTGCTGCGCCTGCTGGAGGGCACCGCGCAGCGCTGGCGCGACCGCCAGGGGGCCGCGGTGGTGGGCCGGGACCGGTTCGACGACACCGACCGGCTGAGCGTCGACGACGTCGCGGTGCTCATGCCCGCGCACAACGAGGAAGCGGTCATCGTCGACAGCATCGCGGCGATCACCGCGCTGGTGCCGGTGGAGAACGTGCACGTGGTCTCCGACGGTTCCACCGACCGCACCGTGGAACTGGCCCGCGCGTGCGGGGTCCGGGTGATCAGCACCGCGCGCAACGTCGGCAAGGCCGGTGCCATCCAGGAGGCGATCCGCCGGTTCGAGCTCGTCGAGCGCTACCCGGTGGTGATGCTGCTGGACGCCGACACCCACGTGCAGCCCGGCTACTTCGACGCGGCGCTGCGGTTGTTCGACGACCCCGACGTGGTCGCCGTCGCCGGGTGCGTCAAGACCACCTGGCGCGGCCGCGGGCTCGGTCCGGTCGGCAAGCTGGTCGCGTTCCACCGGCAGCGGATCTACACGATGACGCAGTACCTGCTGAAGTTCGGGCAGACCTGGCGGCGGGTCAACGCCACCCACATCGTCCCCGGCTTCGCCAGCATGTACCGCACCGAGGTGCTGCCGCGCATCGAGGTGAACCCGCCGGGTCTGGTCATCGAGGACTTCAACATGACGTTCGAGGTGTACCAGAAGCGGCTCGGCAAGGTCGGTTTCACGCCGGCGGCGGTGGCCGCCACCCAGGACCCGGGCACCTTCACCGACTACGTCAAGCAGTGCAAGCGCTGGGCGCTGGGCCTGTGGCAGACGGTGCGGCTGCACCCGCCGCGGTGCAACCTGTTCACCGCGATGCTGGCGTTGCTGCTGCTGGAGATGCTCACCAGCAGCACGCTGCTGGTGATGCTGCCGGTCGTGGTCCTGGTGCTGCTGCTGCCCGAGCTGCTGCCGGGGCTGGTTCACGCGCCCCTCTTCGGGGACGTGCACGCCTTCGTCAGCGGGTTCGCCACGCCGTCCGCGCTGGTGTTCGGGGTGCTGGTGCCGGACCTGGCGCTGACCTGCGTGGTGGCGCTGGTGCACCGGCAACCGCGCTACCTGCTGGTGGGACTGCTGTTCCTGCCGATGCGGGTGCTGGACGCGGCGATCGCGCTGTACGCGATCCCGGGCGCGTGGCTGACCAAGTCCTCCGGCCGCTGGCGCAGCCCGGGCCGGCACGTGGCCGACCACGCGAGCCCGTGAACGTCGGACTGGTGTTCTCGTGCGCGTGGACGAGGACTCGGCGGCGCCGGGCGGCCATCCTGGGGTGGTGAACGTGCTGCGACTGCTCATGGTGGACGACCACACGATGCTCGCCGAGGCGCTCGGCGCCCGGCTCGCGGACGTGACCGACCTGTGGGTGGTGGGGCACTGCGCCACCAGCGACCCGCGACTGTCCGATGTGGTCAGACGGTCCGCGCCGGACGTGATCACCCTCGACGTGGAACCCGCCGGGCCGAGCACCGGGCGCCTGGTGTCCCGGGTGCGCAGCGCCCGGCCGGGTGCTGCGATCGTCGTGCTGACCGGCGCTCACGCGCCCGAGCAGGCCGTCGCGGCGGCCCGCGCGGGCGCGGCCGCCTGGGTGCCCAAGGAGCGCAACCTCGACGAGCTCACCGAGGTGCTGCTGGGCGTGTGCCGCGGGCAGAGCTGGTACCCGCCCGACCTGCTCGGCCCGGTGCTGCGCGAACTCCGGGAGGACGCCGAGCGCGCCGGGCAGCGCAGCGGTCCGCTGGCCGTGCTCAGCGACCGCGAGCGGGACGTGCTCACCGGCATGGTCAACGGCAAGCGCGGCGCGCAGATCGCCGAGGACCTGATGATCTCCGCCGAGACCGTCCGCACGCACACCCGCAGCATCCTGGCCAAGCTCCAGGTGCACAGCCAGCTCGAAGCGGTCAGCGTGGCCCGCGAGGCCGGGATGCGCGCCGACGACCAACCGGACCTCGCGCGGTGAGCCTGCGGGTCGCCACCGTCATCACCCGGCTCTCGGGCGGTGCCGGCACGCTGGCGCTGCGCGGGGCGGCGGCGCTGGACCCGGACGCCCACGAGGTCACGCTCATCACCGGCTCCGGCAGCCTGCTGCGCCAGGCCGAGGAGGCCGGGCTGGAGACGGTCGTCGAGCCCGCGCTGCGCAGACCCGTCGCACCGGCCCACGACCTGCTCGCGCTGCACCGGTTGACCGCGCTGCTGCGGGGGTTCGACGTGGTGCACACGCACTGCTCGAAGGCGGGCGCGCTCGGCCGGGTCGCGGCCCGCCGGGCGCGGGTCGGCCGGGTCGTGCACACCTTCCACGGCTTCGGCTTCCACCGCTTCCAGCCCGCCCACCGGCGGCGCGCCTACGTCGCGGTCGAACGCCGCCTCGGGCGCATCACCGACCTCGCGCTGTGCGTGGGCGGCGGTGTCGCGGTCGAGGCCGTGCAGCGCCGCCTGCTGCCGCCCGAGCGCATCCGCACCATCGGCGTCGCCGTCGACCACGCCGCGCCCCGGCGCGACGAGGAGACCCGCCGGCGCGCCCGCCGGGCGCTCGGGCTGGCGCCCGACGACGTCGTGGTCGGCGCGGTCGGCCGGCTGACCTACCAGAAGGCGCCGGAGCACTTCATCGCCGCGCTGGCCGCCCTGCGCCGGCCCGAGGTGGTGGGTGTGTGGGTCGGCGACGGCGAGGAGGCCGAGCGGGTGCGCGCCCAGGCCGCCGCGGCGGGGGTGCGCGCGGTACTGCCCGGGGAGCGCGACGACGTGGTCCGGCTGCTGCCCGCGCTGGACGTGTTCGCCCTGCCCAGCCGGTACGAGGGGCTGCCGCTGGCGATCGTGGAGGCGATGGTCTGCGGCGTGCCGGTGGTGGCCACCGCGGTGAACGCGGTGGGGGACGTCGTGGTCCCCGGCGAGACCGGGCTGCTGGTGCCTCCCCACCGGCCCGACCTGCTGGCCGGGGCGGTGGCGCACCTGCTGGACCACCCCGACCGGGCCGCCCGCCTGGCGGCGGCGGCCCGCGAGCGGGTGGCCGGCCGTCACGAGATCGGGCAGCTGGCCGACGCCCTCGCCCAGGCGTACCGGGCGGAGTGACGCACCGTAGCGGTGCGTCACGCGCGTCGGCCGCACCACAGCCCGGGAGACCGATTTCCCCCGGCACGTGGAGTAGTCGCACTCCCCGCTCTGCAGCAGGTGCAACACGCCGTGTGCACGAGCCGATGTGCCGGGTAGCACGGACTGCTGTGGGGGAGAGGAGTCGCTGTGCACACGATGACCAGAACGGTCCGGGAGCAGGAGCCGCCCGGACCGCGGAGTTCGCGAGGTGGCGCTGAGTTGCGCAGCCTGTTGCACGACCTGGGGCACGGTCTCGCGACGCTGTCCTACCTCGCGGACGGCCTGCGCGCCGACCCGGCGCTGCACGGCGACGCGCTGCACCGGCTGCAGCTGATGGAGATGGAGCTCGACCGGCTCATGCAGCTGGTCGACCTGCGGGCCCAGCCCCGCGAGGGCGGGTTCGCGCTGCGCGAGCTGCTCACCCAGCTGGTCGCGGTCGCGTCGCTGCGCGGCCCCGCCGAGGTGGTGCTGGAGGAGGGCACCGACGTCACCCTCCGGACCGACCAGACGACGCTGTGGCGGATGGTGTCGAACCTGCTGGACAACGCGGTGCGCGCGGCGGGTCCGGACGGTCGGGTGGCGGTGGCGGTGCGCGAGGTCGCGGGCGCGGTGCGCGTCGAGATCACCGACGACGGGCCGGGGTTCGGCCGCGGGCCGCGGGGTGCGGCCTCGCTCGGGCTCGGCATCGTGCGGGCGCTGGCCCGGCGCTGCGGGGCGGAGCTGCGCGTCGACCCGGCACCGGGCGGCGGGACCTGCGCGCGGCTGGTGTTCCCACCGCACGCGGTGGGCGGGCGGTGACCGCGATGGCCGACCTGGTCCTCGGTGACGACCACGCGATCTTCATCGACGCGCTCGTCGCGACCCTGCCGCAGCACGGGCACCGCGTCGTGGGCACCGCCGACAAGGTCGCGGCGGTGGTCTCCGCGGTCGGAGCGCACCGGCCGGACCTGTGCCTGCTGGACCGCTTCTTCGCCGACGGCGACGGCCTGGACGTGATCGGCGAGCTGGTCGGCGGCGGCACCCGGGTGCTGGTGCTCACCGCCGACGGGGACGTGGCGGGCATGCGCGCGGCGCTGGCCAAGGGCGCGGCGGGGTACGTGAACAAGATGTGCGGCCTGGCGGTGCTGGCCGCAGCCATCCGCGGCGTGCTGGACGGCGAGGTGGTCGTCGAGCTGGCCGCGTCCCGCGCGCCGCGCCTGGCGGGCACCACCGACGCGCGGCGGCTGGCCTCGCACCTGACCGCCCGGGAGCGGCAGTGCCTGCGGATGCTGGTCGACGGCGCGCACACCACCGCCATGGCCAAGGAGCTGGGGGTGGCGCCGACGACGGTGCGCACGCACGTGCAGTCGGTGCTGACCAAGCTCGGGGTGCACTCCCGCCTGGAGGCGGCGTCCTTCGCGATGCGCCACGGACTGCTCGACGACGACCGGATGCTCGTCGCGGGCTGAGAGCTGGGGGTCCGCGAGTCCCTCTGGGCCGGAACCCGGGGGGACTCGCGGTCTTTCGTGCCGGGGGCGGTGCGAGAGTGCTCACGATATTCCGCATCTGAGATGCGGAACAGGTTAGCGTGCGAGCTGTGCAGCTCACCGCGTTCACCGACCTCGCGCTCCGGATCGTGATGCGGCTGGCCGTGCTCGACGAGGGCGACCAGACGACGACCAAGGCGCTCGCCGAGCAGCTCCACGTCCGCTACACCCACGCCGCGAAGGTCGTGACCGCGCTGAAGGAGCTCGGGCTCGTCGAGACCCAGCGCGGCCGCGCGGGTGGACTGCGCCTCGCGCCGGGCGCGCGGGAGGTCTCGGTGGGCCACGTCGTCCGCGCGCTGGAGGGCCCGGACGAGGTCGTGGACTGCGACGGCGCCACCCCGTGCCCGCTGCGCGGTGGCTGCCGGCTCCGCTCGGCGCTCCGCCAGGCGCAGGAGGCGTTCTTCGCCGCGCTCGACCCGCTCACCATCGCCGACGTCACCGCGCCGCCCACCCGGACCCTGCTGCTCACCCTCGGCGCCGGCCCGCCGGGCTGACCAGCACCGTCCGCACGCCGTCCGTCCGATGGAGGTGTTCCCCGTGCTCTCCCCCGCCTCGACCGGCACCGTCCGCGCCGAGCTGCCGCGGGCGACCCCGCACCGCTGGCACGAGGACCCCGGCGGCCGGAAGCCCACCGCCCACCTGCGGCGCGGGCTGGTCGACCGCGACGGCGTCGCGCTGCCCGCCGGGGCAGAGGCCCACGTGTGCGGGCCGCCGCCGGTCGCGGCGCGGGTGCACCGCCGGCTCCTCGACCGGGGGTGGACCGCGGACCACGTCGAGGTGTCCGGACCGGACCGGGAGCTGGGGGTCGCATGAGCGCGCTCGCCGTCGCGGGGACCTGGCTGTGGCTGGGCATGGTGCTGGCCATCTCGTTCCTCGAAGCGCCGCTGAAGTTCCGGGCGCCCGGCGTCGACCTGCGCACCGGCCTGGCCATCGGCCGCCTGGTCTTCCGCGCGCTCAACACCGCCGAAGCGGTGCTGGCGGTCGTCGTCGTGGTGGGCCTGGTCGCCGCCCGCCCGGGCGGCGGCGTCCTCGCGGCCGCCGCCGCGGCGATCGGGCTGCTGGTCCTCCAGCTCGTCGCGGTGCGGCCCCGGTTGGCGCGGCGCACCGCCACCGTCCTCGCCGGGCACGACGGGCCGCGCTCCACCGCGCACCTGTGGTACGTCGCGCTCGAGGTGCTCAAGGCCGCGGCGCTGGTCGTCCTCGGCGTCGCGCTGCTGGCCTAGCGACCGCTCACAGCACCGCCTCGACGAGGTGGGGACCGGGTTCGGCGTGCGCCCGGCGGAGCGCGTCGATCAGTTCGGCGCCGGTGGTCGCCCGGGTGGCGGGGACGCCGAAGCCCTGCGCCGCCGCGACCCAGTCCACCGCGGGACCGGTGAGGTCGGTCATGCCGGCGGCCGCCGGGCCCGGCTGGTCGATCCCCGCGCGGCGCAGCTCCGCGCGCAGGATCGCGTAGCGGGAGTTGGCGCAGATCACCGTGGTGACGTCCAGCTGCTCGCGCGCCTGCGTCCACAGCGCCTGGAGGGAGTAGGCAGCGCTGCCGTCCGCCTGGAAGCCGATGACCGGCCGGTCCGGGCAGGCGATCGCGGCACCGGTGGCCACCGGGATCCCCATGCCGATCGCGCCGCCGGTGTTGGTCAGCTCGGAGTGCGCCGGTGCGGCCGCGGCGAGCGCCGGGTACGCCGCGCCGGAGGACACGCCCTCGTTGACCACGATCGCGCCCTCGGGCTGGGTGGACACGATCGCCGCCGCGATCCCCGCCGCGGTCAGCGCGCCGTCCGGCACCGAGACCTCGGGCGGTGCGGGGAGCGGGACCTCGGTGGCGGCGCTGCCCGTCGCCTCCGCCAGGGCCCGCAGCGCCTCCACCGCGTCCTGCTCGACGTCGGCGAGGGTGTGCACCTGCACGCCGTCGGGCACCGGGTAGCTCGGCAGGCCCTGGTAGCCGAAGAACGACACCGGGGTGCGGGCACCGACCAGCACCAGGTCGGAGAACCCGTCCAGCACGCGCAGGACGTCCTCCGGGAAGTAGGGGATCGGGCGCACCGCCGGGACGTCCGGGGCCCGGTCGATGCGGGCGGGGGTGCGCTCGGCGAACACCTCGCCGCCGACGGTGGCGGCGATGCGCGCCGCGGTGCGGACCGCCTCGGGCGCCAGCGCGCGGTCGCCGAGCAGCAGGGCCGGCCGCCCGCGGCCGCGGGTGAGCAGCTTGGCGATCGCGGCGACCTGCTGGTCGTCCACCGCGGGCGGCCCGGGCACCGCCGCGACCTCGGCGGGGCGGCCGCCGTCGCTCCACATGTGGTCGGCGGCGGCGATGAGCGTGGCGGGCAGCCGCTGCTCCCGGGCGGCGCGGTGCGCCGCGGCGAACTCGGCGGCGGCGTTCGCCGCGGAGGTGGTGCGGCCCACCCAGCCCGACACCGGAGCCGCCAGCGACTCGATGTCGCTGGCCAGCGGCGCGTCGGCGGCCTGGTGCCAGCTGGCGTGCTCGCCGATGAGGTTGATCACGGGCGTGCGGGCGCGGCGCGCGTTGTGCAGGTTGGCGATGCCGTTGGCGAAGCCCGGACCGAGGTGCAGCAGCGTCAGCGCCGGGGCGCCGGTCATCCGGGCGTGGCCGTCGGCCGCCCCGGTGACCACCCCCTCGGACAGCGCCAGCACCGGCCGCAGCCCCGGGACCTGGTCGAACGCCTCGACCAGCGGGATCTCGGTGGTGCCGGGGTTGGCGAAGCAGACCTGGACGCCGGCGGCGACCGCGGTGGCCAACAGGCTCTCGGAACCCTTCACGTACCCACTCCTCAGCGCTCCGGACCCGCTCGCGCCGGCGGATCTCGCAGACATGCTCGCCGCCACCCGAGCACCCAGCAAGGATCTACGGGTCGGTAACGTGGACGCGGACATCGTGGACGTTGGAGGTGGAGTGTCCCGCGCACGGAGATCCGCAAGCCTGTTCGCCGCAGCCACCGTCGCGGTGTCCCTCGCCGGGTGCACGGCCGCACCGCCCGCGGCCCCCGTCGCACCGGCCCCGGCCGTGGACGCCGACCCCGCGGTGTCCGGGCTGGCGATGCCGGAGATCCGCACCGAAGTGGTGCACTCCGCGCACCGCGGCACCGACACGCGGCTCTACCTGGCCTACCCGACGGGGCTGGAGTCCACCGAGAACCTGCCGGTCGTGCTCTACCTGCACGGCCGGGACGGCATCGACCCCACGCCGATCCCGTACGACACGCTGGCCTCGCTGGAACGGCTCTACCACGAGGGCCGGATCCCGGCGTTCGGGTTCGTGGTGGTCGACGGCGGCTACAACCCGTACTGGAACGACGGCTCGGCCAACGGCGACCTCGCGGCCATGCTCACCGAGGAGCTGCCGGCCTGGCTGGCCGAACGCGGCCTCGGCGACGAGGAGGGCCTGCCGTTCGCCGTCGCGGGCATCTCCACCGGCGGGTTCGGCGCGCTGACCTACGCCGCGGACCGCAACCAGGCGGGCAATCCGGTCGCCGCCGTCGCCGAGCTGGCCCCGGCGCTGCAGACCAGCTGGGAGGGCATGCGGGAGAAGGAAGCCTTCGCCACCGAGGACGAGTGGCTGGCGGTCGACCCGCTGCACCGCCTCGACGAGCTCGGCGACGTGCCGGTCGGGGTCTGGACCGGCGACGCGGACCCGTTCCTGGACGGCATCGACGAGCTGGTCCGGCGCTACCCGAACACCCCGGTGGTGTCCTACCTGCCGGGCGGTCACGAGGGCGCGGTGTTCGAGGCGGTCGGCACGGAGTTCGTCGAGTTCCTGGCCGGCTCGCTGCCCGACCAGCAACCCTGAGCGCGCCGCTCAGTCCTGGTGCGCCAGCAGGTGCTCCAGGAGCAGCCGGTTGAGGCTGTCGGGCGCTTCCTCCGGCACCCAGTGCGTGACGTCCTCCAGCATCTCGAACCGGTAGGGCCCGGTGACGTGCTCGGCGGTGGCCAGCGCCGCCGTCGAGCCGAGCGCCACGTCCTCGGTGCTCCACACGTACAGCGTCGGCACCCGGACCGGGCCGATCTCGTCGCTGTCGAAGCGCGCCGCCCGGTACCAGTTCAGCGCCGCGGTGAGCGCGCCCGGCTCGGTCAGCCGCTGCACGTAGTCGTCGACGTGGTGGTCCGGCACGCCGGGGTAGTAGATCCGGCGGAGCTTCGTGGCGCCGTCGGCCAGCAGCGTCTTCTCCGCGGTGGAGGAGCGGAAGACCTTCATGTACGCCGAGCGCTGGGCCTGGTCCTCGTCGTTGCGCAGCGCGTCGGCGAAGGCGTCCAGGTGCGGCGTCGACACGGCGGTCAGGGTGCGCACGCGGTCGGGGTGCGCGGCGGCGGTCGCCCAGGCCACCGCGCCGCCCCAGTCGTGCCCGACCAGGTCGAAGCGCTCCCAGCCGAAGTGCTCGGCGATGGCCAGCACGTCGCCCACCAGCTCCGACATCCGGTAGTCGCTGACCTGCTCCGGGCGCACGCCGGGGGAGTAGCCGCGCTGGTCCGGCGCGACCGCGAAGCACTCGGCACCGCCGAGCACCGCGAGCTGCTCGCTGAACTCCACGGCGGCTTCCGGGAACCCGTGCAGCAGCAGGACCGGGCGGCCCTCCTGCGGGCCGGCGGTCAGCGCGTCGAACGTTCCGGCTGGCGTGGGGATCTGGGTGTGCTCGGCCACGCCGATCACTGTACTGGTGGTCAGTCGGCGATCCGGTAGCCCCAGCTGCCGGTGTGGGCCTCGCCCGGGCGCAGGACGACGAGGCCGTCGCCGGTGACGAACGCGTTGGGCGCGCAGGTCATCGGTTCCACGGTGATGCCCTGCCGCGTCGGGCGGTCCGTGCTCGGGCTGTCGTCGGTGTAGACCTGCAGGTAGCCGTGCGTGCGGTCGACCCACAGCTCGGCGGTGACGCCGTCCGGGCGGGCGAAGCGCACCACGGCGCCGCCGTCGGCGTCGCGGCTGAGGTCGGTGAAGGCGGTGTCCATCTGGGTCGGGCCGATCGGCCGGGCCCGGCGGAAGTCGTACTCGGTGCCGTCCACCGGCGCCTTCCCGGTCGGGATCAGCCGGTCGTTGACCAGGTAGTGGGTGCTGGCGGGCAGCTCGAGCACGATGTCGTCGATGCGGTCGCCGCCCGCGGCCAGGTAGGTGTGGTTGGCGGTGCCGAACGGGGCGGCGGTGCGGCCGACGTTCGTCGCGGTCAGCGTGCTGCGCACCCCGCTGCCGTCCACGGCGAACTCGATGCGGAACGCCATCTGGAACGGGTAGCCGTAGGTCGGCGGCAGCACGTGCTCCAGCACCACCCGGTCGCGGCGGTGCTCGACCGGCTGCCACTCCACGAAGCTCATCAGCCCGTGCAGCGCCGCGTCGCGCTCCGGCTCGTTGACCGGGACCTGCAGCTCCTGGCCGTCGAAGGTGTAGCGGCCGTGGTCGATGCGGTTGGGCCACGGCAGGATCGTCTTGCCCTGGTAGCCCTCGCCGACCTCGTCGGCGTCGTGGGTCAGCAGCATCTCGGTCCCGTCGACCTGCCACGACAGCAGCGTCGCCGACACCCCGGCGACCACCGCGCGCTGCCGTCCGGACCGGATCTCGTACAACCGGCCGTTCGCGGTCGGCGCGCTCTGGGGCGGCCGGGCCGCGGCCGGGGCGGCCAGGGCGGCGGCCGTGGTGGCGCCGGCCGCGGTGACGAGCGCTGCGCGTCTGCTGAAGCGTCGCATCGTGGTTCCTCCAGTCCCGGTGGTCGGGGGTCGACCGGTACCCGGGTGAACGGCGGGTGGTGGGTGGCCGGCGCGGGAGGGAGCAGGGCGCGCCGGGTGATCGGTGGTCAGCCTGGCCCGCCGGGGCAGCGGGCGCCAGTCGGCGTCAGGGCGTGCCCGCGTCGATGGCCGCGAGGTTGGCGGCGCGCACCGCGGCCACGTCGGGCTTGAGGATGCGGCGGTCGTAGGTGAGGAAGCCGTTCACCTCGTTCTCCACGTCGGTGGTCTGGGTGTAGATCGCCGCGGAGAGCCCGTTGGCCTCGATGATGCGCACCAGCTCGTCGCTGACCTCGCGGTAGCGGCGGGTCAGCGCCTCCCGGCTGTCGGTCATCTCGTAGGCGCCCGGCTCACCCGGCCACAGGTGGCCCTCCTCGATGAGGCCGAGACCGCCGTACTCGCCGTCCACGACCGCGCGGTGGTCCCGCACCTCCGGGCGGCCCGGCCCGACGTAGGTGTGGTCGTCGTAGATGTCGCCGGCGCCGCTGTCGGGCAGCGAGTAGCAGCAGTTCACGCCGCTGTTGATGTCGATCAGCCGGGTGGGGTCGGTGCGCCGGGTGAGGTCCGCGATCTCGCGGGTCTCGAACTCGCCCCAGCCCTCGTTGAACGGCACCCACGCCACGATCGAGGTGACGCTGCGGAGCTGGTCGATCATGGCGGTCAGCTCGGCGCGGTAGTTCGCGCGCGCCTCCTCGCTCGGCGGCGGGTTGCTGCCCGGCGGGTCGGCGAGGTCGATCGGCAGCGACGGCATGTCCTGCCACACCAGCAGACCCAGCCGGTCGGCCCAGTAGTACCAGCGGGCCGGTTCGACCTTGACGTGCTTGCGGACCATGTTGAAGCCCAGCCGCTTGGTGACCTCCAGGTCGGAGCGCAGCGCTTCGTCGGTCGGCGCGGTGTAGATGCCGTCCGGCCAGTAGCCCTGGTCCAGCGGCCCGTGCTGGAAGAGGATCCGGCCGTTGAGCGCCAGCCGCGGCCGGCCCTGCTCGTCGTGCAGCAGCCCGACGGTGCGCAGCCCGGCGTAGCTGCCCACCACGTCACCGGAGTCGACCAGCCGCACCTGGATGTCGTAGAGGTACGGGTCGTCCGGCGTCCACAGGTGCGGGTCGGACACCGTGAGCCGCAGCGGTTCGCCGGCCCGGCCGCGGGCCCGCGCGACCTCCTGGCCGTCCCGGTCGGACACGACGGCTTCGACGGGTTGGTCGCCGGGCGCCGAGGTGTGCGCGACGAGGTCGAAACCGGTCAGGTCCGGGGTGATGTCGAGCTTGGCGATGTGCTCCTCCGGCACCGGCTCGAGCCACACCGTCTGCCAGATCCCGGACGCTCCGGTGTAGAGGATCCCGCCCGGTTCGTTGCGCTGCTTGCCCAGCGGGTACGGGTTCGCGTCGTTGCGGTCCTCGACGGACACCGCGATCTCCTGCGGGCCGCCGGGGGTGAGCGCGTCGGTGATGTCCGCGCTGAACGCGGTGTAGCCGCCCTCGTGCACCGCCACCGGGCGGCCGTTGACCGACACCTCGGCCTTCTGGTCGACCGCCCCGAAGTGCAGCAGCACCCGCTCACCGGCCCAGTCCGGGGGCAGCTCGAACGTGCGCCGGTAGAGCATGTGGTCGTCGTGCCGCTGGATGCCGGACAGGCCCGATTCCGGCGGGTAGGGCACCAGGATCTGCTCGGGGGTCTGCTCCGGCGGCGTGCTGCCGCCGCCGTAGGCCCACAGGCCGTTGAGGTTGAGCCAGCGGTCCCGGGTCAGCTGCGGCCGCGGGTACTCGGGCAGGGCGTTGTCCGGCCCGACCTCGTCGGTCCACGGGGTGGTCAGCGGCGGTGGTTTCGGCCGCCACGGGTCCGCGGTGGCCTCCGCGGCGGGGAGACCGGAGGAGGCGGTCAGCAGTGCGGTGAGCAGCAGGGCGCGCAGCAACACGTTTGCCTCCAGGCTTGCCGCCGCGGACGGGCCGCGGCTCCTGATCCAACACGGAGCACCATCAATCGACAACAATGACCATGAGCGCACGGACAGTCAACGCGGCCGAAAGGGGGGCCGCAAATCGGAGCAGCGGCATGGATCTGCCGGGTGCACCGGGGTTACGTTGTTGGCCCGCTTCAGCTTTCCGGCAACGATGCCGAGTCAGGAGGGTGAGGGCGTGACCGAAGCCCGAGTCAGTGCTACCGAGATGTTCCAGACCGCGCGCGATTTCCTGCTGCGGCACCGGACGGACTACGACACCGCGCGACGGGAGTTCCAGTGGCCGCGTCCCGCCGAGTTCAACTGGGCGCTGGACTGGTTCGACACGATCGGTGAGCGGCGGGACGCCACCGCGCTGTGGATCGTGGAGGCGGACGGCTCCGAGCGCACGGTGTCGTTCCGCGCCATGACGCGGCGCT
Organism: Saccharopolyspora hordei; assembly: GCF_013410345.1. Classification (NCBI taxonomy): domain Bacteria; kingdom Bacillati; phylum Actinomycetota; class Actinomycetes; order Pseudonocardiales; family Pseudonocardiaceae; genus Saccharopolyspora; species Saccharopolyspora hordei. The sequence goes on along the minus strand of NZ_JACCFJ010000001.1, from coordinate 4,090,290 downwards.
CGAACCAGGTGGCGAACTGGTTGCGCGGCCTCGGCGTGGCCCGCGGCGACCGGCTGGTGCTGATGCTCGGCAACCAGGTGGAGCTGTGGGAGACGATCTTGGCGGCGATGAAGCTGGGTGCGGTGATCATCCCCGCCACGCCGCTGCTCGGGCCGGCCGACCTGCGCGACCGCATCGACCGGGGACGCGCCCGGCACGTGGTGACCACGTCGCGCGACACGGCGAAGTTCGCCGACGTGCCCGGCGACTACACCCGCATCGCGGTCGGCGAGCCGGTTCCCGGGTGGACGTCCTATGCGGACAGCCACGAGGCCGCCGAGGAGTTCACCCCGGACGGTCCCACCCGGGCCGACGACCCGATGCTGCTGTACTTCACCTCCGGCACCACCGCGCTGCCGAAGCTGGTGGAGCACACCCACTCCTCCTACCCGATCGGGCACCTGTCCACGATGTACTGGATCGGGTTGCAGCCGGGCGACGTGCACCTCAACATCTCCTCGCCGGGGTGGGCCAAGCACGCCTGGAGCAACGTCTTCGCGCCGTGGAACGCCGAGGCGACGGTGTTCATCCACAACTACGAGCGGTTCGACGCCACCGCGCTGATGGAGCAGATGCAGCGGTGCGGGGTCACCAGCTTCTGCGCCCCGCCGACCGTGTGGCGGATGCTGATCCAGGCCGACCTGACCACTCTGGACACGCCTCCCTCCACAGTGGTCGGGGCTGGAGAACCGCTGAACCCGGAGATCATCGAGCAGGTGCGGCGAGCCTGGGGCGTGACCATCCGGGACGGTTTCGGGCAGACCGAGACCAGCGTGCAGGTGGCCAACACGCCGGGGCAGGAGGTGCGGCCCGGCTCGATGGGGCGGCCGCTGCCCGGGTTCGAGGTCGAGCTGCTCGACCCGGTCACCGGCGAACCCGCCGAAGAGGGGGAGATCTGCCTGGCGCTGCAACCGCGCCCGGTGGGGCTGATGACCGGCTACGCCGACGACACCGAGCGCACGGCCGAGGTCACCCGCGGCGGTTACTACCACACCGGTGACGTCGGCACCCGCGACGCGGACGGCTACATCACCTACGTGGGCCGCACCGACGACGTGTTCAAGGCCTCGGACTACCGGATCTCCCCGTTCGAGCTGGAGAGCGCGCTGCTGGAGCACGAGGCGGTCGCGGAGGCGGCGGTGGTGCCGGCGCCGGACCCGATCCGCCTGGCGGTGCCGAAGGCCTACGTGGTGCTCGCCGGGCAGCACCAGCCGACGCGGGAGACCGCGCTGTCGATCCTGCGGTTCGCGCGCGAGCACCTGGCGCCCTACAAGCGGGTGCGCCGACTGGAGTTCGCCGAGCTGCCGAAGACGATCTCCGGCAAGATCCGCCGGGTCGAGCTGCGGCACCGCGAGGACGAGCTGGCCGGCAGCGACGGCCGGACCGGTGAGTTCCGCGAGGAGGACTTCCCCGAGCTCAAGGGCTGAGCCGGCGGCAGCGGGGCGGCGCGTGGCGGTGGATGCGCGCCGCCCCCCGTCGTGGAGGAAGTCGGACGAGTTCGCCGAAAGGGCTCGCGCGGCGGGGCCAGGTATCGTAACATCCGGGGTCCGCGTCGCGATGGAATGGCAGGGAAGGCAAAGCAGCGGTCAGCGCGGCGCTCCCGATCCCCACATTCCTGCATCACGCGGTTGCGAATTCCCGGTTCCCTGTGGTATCCGGGATTGCGCGCGCATTGTACACGGAGCGGTGATGAATCGCACGCCTCGAATCGTTACCCTCCGTGCGAACGCATTGAAATAGCGCTGGTAGTAGCGCACTCATACACCCAGGGTGACTTTCCGAATCACGCAATCATCGCATTCCGGTGATTAGCGTCACACGTTCGTACGCTTGCTTTGAGATCTCCTTCGCCTAGGTTGGTCAACGACGCAGGGAATTCCGCGTCAGCACTGATCGGCAAGGGTGCCGTTCGAGTGCGATCGGCGTTGCGCTTCGCGGCCTTGAGCGTTTCTCGGCTGCCCGCGCCGATCTAGGTGTTGCCTTATTTCGCAGTGGCGACCCGGCACGGCCACGGACGAGCTCGGGTGCGGTTCTTTCGCGTGCTCGAGTTGTGCGGTGGCGCATGACCAACGTGAGTGGTGGGAGTGAAGCATGGCCAAGAGCGTGGACGACCTGGACTCCAGCGCAGGCTCCGGAACTCCGGATACCGCCGACCTGGTGGCGCGCGAGGAGCAGGTGTTCGGCGATAATCCGTTGGAAGTGCGCGAGTCGGACCACTACACGCACGAGTACGTCGGCAGCTTCGTGGAGAAGTGGGACGAGCTGATCGACTGGAAGAAGCGCTACGAGAGCGAAGGCTCCTTCTTCATCGACCAGCTCAAGGCCCGCGGCGTGAAATCGGTGCTCGACGTGGCGACCGGCACCGGCTTCCACTCGGTGCGGCTGCTCGAGGAGGGGTTCGACGCGGTCAGCGCCGACGGCAGCCCGCAGATGCTGGCCAAGGCCTTCAGCAACGGCCTGACCTACGGCGGTCACATCCTCCGCGTGGTGCACGCGGATTGGCGCTGGCTGAATCGTGACGTCCACGGCGAGTACGACGCGATCATCTGCCTGGGCAACTCGTTCACGCACCTGTTCTCGGAACGGGACCGGCGGAAAGCGCTCGCCGAGTTCTACGCGATGCTCAAGCACGACGGCGTCCTGATCATCGACCAGCGGAATTACGACGCGATCCTGGACAACGGATTCTCGTCGAAGCACACCTACTACTACGCCGGCGAGGACGTCTCCGCGGAGCCGGAATACGTCGACGAAGGGCTGGCCCGGTTCAAGTACACGTTCCCGGACAAGTCTGAATTCTTCCTCAACATGTACCCGCTGCGGAAGAACTACATGCGGCGGCTCATGCGCGAGGTCGGGTTCCAGCGGATCGACACCTACGGCGACTTCCAGGAGACCTACCACGACGACGAACCGGACTTCTTCATCCACGTCGCGGAGAAGAAGTACCGGCCCGACGAGGAGCTCTCCGACGTCTACTCCGCCGCGGTGCACACCGCCCGCGACTACTACAACTCCGAGGACGCGGACAACTTCTACTACCACGTCTGGGGCGGCAACGACATCCACGTCGGCATCTACAACTCGCCGGACGAGGACATCGACGTGGCGTCCCGCCGGACCGTGGAACGCATGGCCAGCAAGGTCGAGATCACCCCGGAGACCCGGATCCTCGACATCGGCTCCGGCTACGGCGGCGCTGCCCGCCACCTGGCCCGGACCTACGGCTGCAAGGTGTCCTGCCTCAACCTCAGCGAGGTGGAGAACGCCCGGAACATCGAGTTCAACCGGGCTGAGGGCCTCGACCACCTGATCGAGGTCAAGGACGGTTCCTTCGAGGACATCCCCTTCCAGGACAACGCCTTCGACATCGTGTGGTCGCAGGATGCGATCCTGCACAGCGGTGACCGGGAGCGGGTGCTGGAGGAGGTGACCCGCGTGCTCAAGGGCGGGGGTTCCTTCATCTTCACCGACCCGATGGCCGCGGACGGCGCCCGCACGAAGGACCTCGGCCCGATCCTGGCCCGGATCAACCTGGACACGATGGGCTCGCCGGGCTTCTACCGCCGCGAGCTCGCCCGGCTCGGGTTGCAGAACTTCGAGTTCGAAGACCTCACCGAGCACCTGCCCGTCCACTACGGGCGCGTGCTGGAGGTGCTGGAGAGCCGCGAGGCCGAGCTCGCCGACAAGATCAGTGACGAGTACCGCACCAAGATGAAGACAGGCCTGAAGAACTGGGTCGACGGTGGTAAGGCGGGGAACCTGGCCTGGGGCATCATCCACGCCCGTGCCTGAGCAGGCCCCGCCGGAGCGCCGACCGACACCCGGTGCCCCGGAAGGTCACTACCGTACGCAAGGATCAAGCCGCAGCAGTTGAGGTGAGGAGCAGTCGTGAGTGAGATCAACCGCAGGTTGTTCACCAGTGAGTCGGTGACCGAGGGACACCCGGACAAGATCTGCGATGCGATCAGCGACGCCGTGCTGGACGCGTTGTTGGCCCAGGACCCGCGTTCGCGCGTGGCCGTCGAGACGATGGTCACCACCGGGCAGGTGCACGTGGCCGGTGAGGTCACCACCAAGGCCTACGCGGACATCCCGACCATCGTGCGGGACAAGATCCTGGAGATCGGCTACGACTCCTCCGCGAAAGGCTTCGACGGCGCTTCCTGCGGTGTGAACGTGGCGATCGGGTCGCAGTCCCCGGACATCGCGCAGGGCGTGGACACGGCGCACGAGACCCGCGTCGAGGGCGCCGATGACGAGATCAACAAGCAGGGCGCGGGCGACCAGGGCCTGATGTTCGGCTACGCCTGCACGGACACCGACGAGCTGATGCCGCTGCCGATCGCGCTGGCGCACCGGCTGTCGCGTCGGCTGACCAAGGTCCGCAAGGACGGCGTGCTGCCGTACCTGCGGCCCGACGGCAAGACCCAGGTGACCATCGAGTACGCCGGTGACCAGGCGGTCCGCCTCGACACGGTGGTGCTGTCCACCCAGCACGCGGCGGACATCGACCTCGAGGGCATGCTGACCGCCGACATCAAGGAGAAGGTCATCGACCCCGAGATCGAGCGGGTCGGGCTGGACGCCTCGGACACGCGTCTGCTCGTCAACCCGACCGGTCGGTTCGTGGTCGGTGGGCCGATGGGTGACGCCGGGCTGACCGGTCGGAAGATCATCGTGGACACCTACGGCGGCATGGCCCGCCACGGTGGCGGTGCGTTCTCCGGCAAGGACCCGTCGAAGGTGGACCGCTCCGCGGCCTACGCGATGCGCTGGGTGGCCAAGAACGCCATCGCCGCGGGCCTGGCCAGCCGCATCGAGGTGCAGGTCGCCTACGCGATCGGCAAGGCGGCCCCGGTGGGTCTGTTCGTGGAGACCTTCGGCACCGAGAACGTCGACCCGGTCAAGATCCAGGCGGCCATCAACGAGGTCTTCGACCTGCGCCCGGCCGCCATCGTGCGTGACCTGGACCTCTTGCGCCCGATCTACGCCCAGACGGCAGCGTACGGTCACTTCGGACGCAGCGACGTCGACCTGCCGTGGGAGCGGACCGACCGGGCCGAGGCGCTGAAGAGCGCCGCCGGCGTCTGAGGTCGCTGGAGCTAGCTGGTGCGCGGACTGCGGGGCGCGGGCGACTGCGCCCCGCAGTCCGGTGCCGACGGCCGTCCAATGGAGCTTCGGGGCGGGCCCGCCCCCTGGTAAAGGAGTAGTGCAGTGCGGATTGCGGTGACCGGATCCATCGCCACCGACCATCTGATGACCTACCCCGGTAGGTTCACCGAGCAGCTCGTCGCCGACCGCCTCGAACAGGTGTCGCTGTCGTTCCTGGTCGACGAACTGGTGGTGCGGCGTGGCGGGGTGGCGCCCAACATCACCTTCGGCCTCGGCCAGCTGGGTGTCAGCTCGATCCTGGTCGGCGCCGTCGGCCGCGACTTCGACGACTACCGCTCCTGGCTGGAGCGGCACGGCGTGGACACCGCCTCGGTGCACGTCTCGGAGACCAAGCACACCGCGCGCTTCCTGTGCACCACCGACACCGACTTCAACCAGATCGCCTCCTTCTACGCCGGCGCGATGTCCGAGGCCCGGGACATCGAGCTCAAGCCGGTCGCCGACCGGGTCGGCGGGCTGGACCTGGTGGTCATCTCCGCCAACGACCCGGACGCGATGCTGCGGCACACCCAGGAGTGCCGGGACCGCGGCTACCGGTTCATCGCCGACCCCGGCCAGCAGCTGGCCCGGATGGACGGCGACGCGATCCGCGAGCTGGTCGACGGGGCCGAGTACCTGTTCACCAACGAGTACGAGCACGGCCTGCTGCTGCAGAGCACCGGCTGGAGCCACGCCGAGGTCCTCGAGCGGGTCGGCAGCTGGGTGACCACGCTGGGTGCCAAGGGCGTCCAGGTGGAGTCCACCTCGCAACCTACCGTGGAGGTCACCCCGCCGAAGGAGAAGCAGAAGGGTGACCCGACCGGTGTCGGCGACGCGCTGCGCGCCGGTTTCCTGGCCGGGCTGTCCCACGAACTGGGATTGGAGCGGTCGCTGCAGCTGGGATGCACACTGGCCACCGTCTCCTTGGAGGCCGACGGGCCCCAGGAGTACCAGGTGGAGCGCGAGTCGTTCCTCGCCCGGTTCGCCGAGCACTACGGCGACGCCGCGGCGGGTGAGGTCGGGGCGAAGCTCCGCTGAGCGACGGGGAGTAGGCACGGCATGGCAGACCGGCAGAACGATCCGAGCGGTTTCCTGGCCGCCGTAGACGAGCGCGTCCTCGTCGCCGACGGCGGCATGGGCACCGCGCTGCAGTCCTTCGACCTGACGTTGGACGACTTCGCCAACCTCGAGGGCTGCAACGAGATCCTCAACGTCACCCGACCCGACGTGGTGTCCTCGATCTACCGGGGCTACCTGGAAGCGGGCTCGGACGCGATCGAGACCAACACCTTCGGTGCGAACTGGGCCAACCTCTCCGAGTACGACATCCCGGACCGCATCCGGGAGCTCGCCGAGAAGGGGTCGGCGCTGGCTCGCGAGGCCGCCGACGAGTACTCCACGCCGGACCGCCCGCGGTTCGTGCTGGGCTCGGTCGGACCGGGCACGAAGCTGCCGACGCTGGGGCACGCGCCCTACGCGACGCTGCGTGACGCCTACTTCGAGCAGGTCCTGGGCATGCTCGACGGCGGCATCGACGTGGTGCTGGTGGAGACCTCGCAGGACCTGCTGCAGACCAAGGCCGCGATCATCGCCGCCAAGCGCGCGATGGCGCAGGCCGGGCGGCGGGTGCCGATCATCGCGCAGGTCACCGTGGAGACCACCGGCACCATGCTGGTCGGCTCGGAGATCGGCGCGGCGCTGACCGCGCTGGAGCCGCTGGGCATCGACCTCATCGGCATGAACTGCGCCACCGGTCCCGCGGAGATGAGCGAGCACCTGCGCGTGCTGGCGCAGAACTCCCGCATCCCGCTGTCGGTGATGCCGAACGCGGGTCTGCCCGAGCTCGGCCCCAACGGCGCGGTGTACCCGCTGCAGCCTGACGAGCTGGCCGAGGCGCTGGCCGGCTTCGTCACCGAGTACGGGGCCCGGCTGGTCGGCGGCTGCTGCGGCACCACCACCGAGCACGTGCGCGCGGTGGCCGAAGCGGTCCGCGGGCTCACCCCCGCGCAGCGCACGCCGGAGCACGTGCCGTCGGTGTCGTCGGTGTACCAGTCGGTGCCGTTCGAGCAGGACGCCTCGATCCTCAACATCGGCGAGCGGACCAACACCAACGGCTCCAAGGCGTTCCGCGAGGCGATGCTGGAGGGCCGCTACGACGACTGCGTGGAGATCGCCAAGGCCCAGACCCGCGAGGGCGCGCACATGCTGGACCTGTGCGTGGACTACGTGGGCCGGGACGGCACCGTCGACATGTCGGAGCTGGCCTCGCGGCTGGCCACCGCCTCGACGCTGCCGATCATGGTGGACTCCACCGAGCCGGACGTGATCCGCGCCGGGCTGGAGCACCTCGGTGGCCGGTGCGCGATCAACTCGGTCAACTGGGAGGACGGCAACGGGCCGGGCTCCCGGTACGAGCGGGTCATGCAGATGGCCGTCGAGCACGGCGCCACCGTCGTGGTGACCTGCATCGACGAGGAGGGCCAGGCCCGCACCGCGGAGTGGAAGCTGCGGGTGGCCGAACGGCTGATCGAGGACATGACCACCAACTGGGGCATGGAGAAGTCCTCGATCATCATCGACTGCCTGGTCTTCCCGATCACCACCGGTCAGGAAGAGGTCCGCCGGGACGCCCTCGAGACGATCAACGCGATCCGGGAGCTCAAGAAGCGCCACCCGGACGTGCAGACCACGCTCGGCCTGTCCAACGTCTCGTTCGGCCTCAACCCGGCGGCGCGGCAGGTGCTCAACTCGGTGTTCCTCCACGAGTGCCGGGAAGCGGGCCTGGACACCGCGATCCTCAACGCCTCCAAGATCCTGCCGATGAGCAAGATCGACGAGGAGGCGCGCGAGGTCGCGCTGGACCTGGTCTACGACCGGCGCCGTGAGGGCTACGACCCGCTGCAGAAGCTGATGCAGCTGTTCGAGGGCCAGACCGCGAAGTCCAGCAGCGCCTCCCGCGCCGAGGAGCTGGCCAAGCTGCCGCTGCTGGAGCGGCTGGAGCGCCGGATCATCGACGGCGAGCGCAACGGCCTGGAGGCCGACCTCGACGCGGCGATGCGGGAGAAGTCGCCGCTGGCGATCATCAACGAGAACCTGCTGGCCGGCATGAAGGTCGTCGGTGACCTGTTCGGCTCCGGGCAGATGCAGCTGCCGTTCGTGCTGCAGTCGGCCGAGGTCATGAAGGCTGCGGTGGCCTACCTGGAACCGCACATGGAGAAGGACGAGTCCGGCGGCAAGGGCAAGCTGCTGCTGGCCACGGTCAAGGGCGATGTGCACGACATCGGCAAGAACCTGGTCGACATCATCGTCTCCAACAACGGCTACGACGTGATCAACATCGGCATCAAGCAGCCGATCAACGCGATCCTCGAAGCCGCGGAGGAACACCAGGTCGACGCCATCGGCATGTCCGGGCTGCTGGTGAAGTCCACTGTGATCATGAAGGAGAACCTGGAGGAGATGAACTCCAGGGGGCTCGCCAAGAAGTACCCGGTGATGCTGGGTGGCGCGGCGCTGACCCGCTCCTACGTCGAGCACGACCTGGACGAGATCTACGAGGGCGACGTCCGCTACGCCAAGGACGCCTTCGAGGGCCTGCACCTGATGGACCGGCTGATGGCCATCAAGCGCGGGGAGACCCCCGAGGAGGACGCCGCCGAGCAGGCCAAGAAGGCCGAGCGCAAGGCCCGCCGCGAGCGGTCGCTGCGCATCGCCGAGAAGCGCAAGGCCCAGCAGGGCGAGGAACCCGGCTACGACGACACCACGCGCTCCGACGTGGCCGCCGACGTGCCGGTGCCCACCCCGCCGTTCTGGGGCTCCAAGGTGGTCAAGGGCGTCGCGGTCGCCGACTACCTGGCGCTGCTGGACGAGCGGGCCACGTTCTTCGGCCAGTGGGGCCTGCGCGGTGCCAAGAAGGGCGAGGGGCCGTCCTACGAGGAGCTGGTCGAGACCGAGGGCCGGCCGCGGCTGCGGCACTGGATCGACGAGCTGTCCACCGCGGGCATCCTGCAGCACGCGGCGGTGGTCTACGGCTACTTCCCCTGCGTGAGCGAGGGCAACCACCTGGTCGTGCTGGACAAGGACGAGCCGGACGCGCCGGAGCGCTGCCGGTTCTTCTTCCCGCGGCAGAAGCGCGACCGGCGGCTGTGCCTGGCCGACTTCTTCCGGTCGCGCGAGCAGGCCGAGCAGAGCGGCCAGGTGGACGTGCTGCCGATGCAGCTGGTCACCATGGGGCAGCCGATCGCGGACTACGCCAACGAGCTGTTCGCCAAGAACGCCTACCGGGACTACCTGGAGGTGCACGGCCTGAGCGTGCAGCTCACCGAGGCGCTGGCCGAGTACTGGCACCGCCGCATCCGCCGCGAGCTGGCCTGGTCCGGCGGCGGCACGGTGGCCCAGGAGGACCCCGAGGACGTGCGGGAGTTCTTCAAGCTCGGCTACCGCGGTGCGCGGTACTCGTTCGGCTACGGTGCGTGCCCGGACATCGAGGACCGGGCCAAGATCGTCGACCTGCTGGGGTCCGAGCGCATCGGCGTGGTCCTGTCCGAGGAGTTCCAGCTCCACCCGGAGCAGTCCACCGACGCCATCGTCGCCCACCACCCCGAGGCGAAGTACTTCAACACGTGAGCAGCGGTGGTCGGCTCGCGTGAGCGGGCCCCGGCGCGGCCTGGCCGGCCGCGGGCTGCGCGGGCCGACCACCCCGCCACGACCGGCACAGCGCCCACGACGACCGCGGATCGGTGCAGGTCAGTGGCCCCGCGAGGGCGCTACGCTGCACGGAACACCGGTTCGCGACACACCTGACATGATCGGGAAATGAGAAAGGAAGCCATGAGCGCGAAGCTGCAGAAGGTCAACGGCCTGGAGTTCGCCGTCAAGGACCTGGCGCTGGCCGAGGCCGGGCGGCACCAGATCCGGTTGGCCGAGCACGAGATGCCGGGCCTGATGGCGACCCGCGAGGAGTACGCGGCCTCCCAGCCGTTGAAGGGCGCGCGGATCGCCGGCTCGCTGCACATGACCGTGCAGACCGCCGTGCTGATCGAGACCCTGGTCGCGCTGGGCGCCGAGGTCCGCTGGGTCTCCTGCAACATCTTCTCCACCCAGGACGAGGCGGCCGCGGCCGTCGTCGTCGGCCCGAACGGCACCCCGGAGGCGCCGCAGGGCGTCCCGGTGTTCGCCTGGAAGGGCGAGACGCTGGAGGACTACTGGTGGTGCACCGACCAGCTGTTCCAGTTCGGTGACCAGGGTCCGAACATGATCCTCGACGACGGCGGTGACGCCACCCTGCTGGTGCACAAGGGCGTCGAGTTCGAGACCGCCGGCGCGGTGCCGCAGCCGTCCGAGGACGACCCGGAGGAGTACAAGGTCATCCTGGAGACGCTGCGCAAGAGCCTGGCCTCCGACAACAAGCGGTTCACCAACATCGCCAAGGGGATCAAGGGCGTCACCGAGGAGACCACCACCGGCGTGCACCGGCTCTACGAGCTGGCCAAGAGCGGTGAGCTGCTGTTCCCGGCGATCAACGTCAACGACTCGGTCACCAAGTCCAAGTTCGACAACAAGTACGGCTGCCGCCACTCGCTGGTCGACGGCATCAACCGCGCCACCGACGTGCTCATCGGCGGCAAGGTCGCGGTCGTCTGCGGCTACGGCGACGTCGGCAAGGGCTGCGCCGAGTCGCTGCGCGGCCAGGGCGCCCGCGTGATCGTCACCGAGATCGACCCGATCTGCGCGCTGCAGGCGGCCATGGACGGCTACCAGGTCACGGTCCTGGAAGACGTCGTCGAGACGGCCGACATCTTCGTCACCACGACCGGCAACTTCAACATCATCACCGCCGAGCACATGGCGCGGATGAAGCACAACGCCATCGTGGGCAACATCGGCCACTTCGACAACGAGATCGACATGGCCGGCCTGGAGAAGACCCCGGGCATCAAGAAGCAGGAGATCAAGCCGCAGGTCCACGAGTACACCTTCCCGGACGGGCACTCGATCATCGTGCTGTCCGAGGGCCGCCTGCTGAACCTGGGCAACGCCACCGGCCACCCCAGCTTCGTGATGTCGAACTCCTTCACCAACCAGACGATCGCCCAGATCGAGCTGTTCACCAAGTCCGAGGAGTACGACAAGCAGGTCTACGTGCTGCCGAAGCACCTGGACGAGAAGGTCGCTCGCCTGCACCTGGACGCCCTCGGCGTCAAGCTCACCCGTCTGACCAAGGAGCAGGCCGCCTACATCGGCGTGGACGTGGACGGCCCCTACAAGCCGGACCACTACCGCTACTGATCCCACGCTGCAGTCGCACTCGTGCTGCGCGGCGGCGCCGGTGCGCGATCCCGACGGGGATAGGGCGTCCGGTCGCCACCGGGACCGCGTCCGGGAGGCCCGGCGCCGCCGCGCAGCACTGGCGGCCTGACCGCGTGACGACGAAGCTGGGAATGAGGGAGGCCAGGAATGACCAAAGTCATCGACCGGCTGCGCCCCGGCAAGACGGTGTTCTCGGTGGAGTTCTTCCCGCCGAAGACCGACGAGGAGGAACGCCAGCTGTGGCGGGCCATCCGGGAGCTGGAGCCGCTGGACCCCGCCTACGTGTCGGTGACCTACGGCGCGGGCGGGTCCAGCAGGGACCGCACGGTGCGCACCACGGGCCGGATCGCCAGTGACACCACGCTGGTCGCGATGGCGCACCTGACCGGGGTCAACCACTCGATCGCCGAGCTGCGGCACGTCATCGGCTCGTACGCGGCCGAGGGCATCCAGAACGTCTTGGCGATCCGGGGCGACCCGCCGGGTGACCCGATGGGCGAGTGGATCCCGCACCCGGAGGGCATCACCTACGCCGACGAGCTGGTCCGCCTGGTGCGCGAGTGCGGCGACTTCTGCGTGGGCGTGGCGGCGTTCCCGCACATGCACCCGCGCTCGCCCGACCTGGAGTCCGACACCAAGCACATGGTCAACAAGCTGCGGGCCGGGGCGGACTTCTCGGTGGCGCAGATGTTCCTGGAGCCGGAGCACTTCCTGCGGCTGCGGGACCGCCTGGCCCAGCACGGCTGCCACCAGCCGCTGCTGCCGGGGATCATGCCGATCACCACGCCGAAGGTGCTGGGCATGACCACCCAGCTGAGCAACATGACCATCCCGGACGAGGTGTCGGCGGTGCTGGACCCGCTGCGCGACGACCCGGCGGGCTTCCGCGAGGCCGGGCTGGAGATCACCACCCGGCTGTGCGAGAAGCTGATCGCCGAGGGCGTTCCGGCGCTGCACTTCTACAGCCTCAACCGGTCCAAGGCCACCCGCGAGGTGCTGGCCAACCTCGGGCTGATCGACGGCGTGCTCAAGTCCGCCGCCTGACCAGCCGCGTCGACGACCCCGCCGTCCCGGTCCGACCGCCGGACGGCGGGGTTCTCCGTCTCCAGGCGCGGAGAGCCCCCGTCTGTCCACTTCGGACGACTCTGGTCCGCCGCCCCGCCAGGAGGCCGATCGCACCACACGACCCGGCGGGATTTGGTTGCATGGAGACATGGATCTCGTGGTGCGGACTGAGAGCGGTGCGGTGCGCGGCGCCGCGGCAGGCGGAGTGAGCGTGTTCAAGGGCATCCCGTACGCGGCGTCCCTGGACGGGCCGAGGCGGTTCCAGGCGCCGCAGGCCCCGGAGCCGTGGGAGGGGGTGCGGGACGCGCTCGAGTTCAGCGCGTCCGTGCCGCAGCCCGGCATCATGCCGGACCTGCCGTCGGCGTGGAACCCCGGTGACAGCACCGAGTCCCTGACGCTGAACGTGTGGACGCCGGACCTCGGCGGCGGGCTGCCGGTGCTGGTGTGGATCCACGGCGGCGCCTTCCTCGGCGGGACCAGCGCCAGCTTCGACGCGTCGACGCTGGCGCAGGGCGGTGCCGTCGTCGTGACGGTGAACTACCGCGTGGGCTACGAGGGTTTCGGCTGGGTGCAGGACGCGCCGAACAACCGCGGGATCCTGGACCAGCTGGCCGCGCTGCGCTGGGTGCAGGACAACATCGCGCGCTTCGGCGGCGACCCGGGGAACGTGACGATCTTCGGCGAGTCGGCCGGTGCGACCTCGGTGGTGACGCTGGTGGCCGGCTCGGCGCGGCACGGGCTGTTCCGCCGCGGCATCTCGCAGAGCCTCGGGTCGCTGTTCGTCGCCGAGAACGAGTTCCGCACGTGCGGCGAGCTCATCCTCGGCGAGCTGGGGGTCGCGCCGACCGCGGAGGCGCTGGGAGCGGTCCCGCCGGAGACCCTGCACGGCGCGCAGACCGCGGTGATGGCGGAGATGAGCCGCAACCGCGCGGCCTGGACGAACTCCACGCCGTACGCGGTGGTCCACGACGGCGAGGTCCTCGACGACGTGCCGTGGGCGGTGCTGCGCGGCGGATCCGGCAAGGACGTGGACCTCATCTGCGGCTACAACACCGACGAAGCCCGCCTGTTCACCCTGCAGCTGCCCGGGGAGGCCCGCGACCTGGCTGGGCTGGCGCAGGGCCTGCGGCTGGACCCGTCGGTGGTGGAGCAGTACCGGGCCGCTTACCCCGACGAACCCGACCACGAGCTGTACGCGGTGCTGCTCAGCGACCAGCTGTTCCGGATGCCGTCGCTGTGGACCGCCGAAGCGCAGGCCTCGGCGGGTGGCCGCAGCTACCTCTACGAGTTCGCCTGGCGCACTCCGGCCATGGACGGCGCGCTGCGGGCCTGCCACGGCCTGGACCTGCCGTTCACCTTCGGCGTCCACGACGACGCCCTGGGCACGATGATGCTCGGCGACCCGGTGCCGGAGAGCTTCGCGACCCTCTCGGCGGAGCTGCGCGCGTCCTGGATCTCCTTCGCCGCCAGCGGTGATCCGGGCTGGCCGCAGTACTCGGCCGCCGACCGGCGGGCGCGGGTGTGGGACGTGCCGTCGACCGTGGTCTCCGACCCGCTCGCCGCCTCGCGGGAGATCTGGCAGCACCGGGCCTGACGCGGTGGCGAGTTCCCGCCATCCGGTGCCGCGGGCGCGGTTCGGCGGTGATCCTGTGCCGCATGACCGGGAGAACGGGTCGTGCGACAGCTGCGCTCGTGCTGGCGTGTGCGGTCGCGGTGGTGCCGGGGACGGCGTCCGCCGCGCCGCACTGCGAAGGCATCACCGAGGCGTCCAACCCCGACTGGATGGCCGGGCTGCCCGACGACGTCAGCCTGGCGCAGCTGTCGATCCCCGGCACGCACCAGAGCCTGTCGCTGCACGGCGGCGAGCTGACGCAGACGCAGGAGGACCACGGTGACAGCGCCGAGACCCTCGCGGTGCAGCTGGAAGCCGGGATCCGCGCGATCGACGTCCGGGTGCGCCGCGTCGACGACCGGTTCACCCTGCACCACGGCACCTTCTACCAGAACGCGAACTTCTCCGACGTGCTGCGGGAAGCCGGCGAGTTCCTCGCGGCGCACCCGGGCGAGACCGTGCTGCTGCGGCTGAAGGCCGAGTGCACCGGTGAGGTCGGCTCGTGCACCGACGAGAACAGCCGGCTCGACGAGGCGCAGATCTTCGACTGGTACCGGGAGAACGACCCCCACGGCGGGTTGCTGCTCGACCCCGCGGGCGGCGACGTCCCCACCCTCGGCGAGTCGCGCGGCAAGGTCGTGCTGCTGTCCCTGCAGGAAGCCCACGGCGGCCTGCACGAGGGGCGCGGCGTCGGCCAGCTCGCCGACGACACCTGGGGCGAGCGCGTCCAGGACGAGTACACCGTCCCGACCCTGTTCGACATCGACGACAAGTGGGCCGCGGTCCGCGACCACCTCGACGAGACGGTGGCGGCCGACGAGCGCGACCTGTACCTGAACTTCACCAGCGGCTCCAGCCCGGCGGCCTTCCCGAACGCCGTGGCCTGCGGGGCGTCGGGCTTCCGCGGCGTCAACGACTACGCCCTGGAGCACCTGACGACCCACGACCTGCCCCGCACCGGGGTGGTCATGATGGACTTCCCAGGTCCGGACCTGGTCGGCGCCATCATCAGCACCAACGACTAGCCCACGCGCCGCGCACGGTCCCGCACCGCGCGTGAGTTCACCGCTCTGGTGGAACACCGCTCGTCGCCGCCGGTTAACGTGGGGGCGGCTTCGACGGGACGGAGGACGACATGTCCGGGGAGAAGGCGCTCGCGGCGCTGCGTGCGGAACTGCCGGAACCGGTGCTGCTCACCGACCCGGGTTCGACCGGGCGGTTCGCCCACGACGAGGCCGAGTGGGCCCCGTACGGCAAGCCGCTGGCCGTGGTGCGCGCGCGGAGCACCCAGGACGTGGTGACCACCGTCCGCATCTGCGCTGAGCTGGGCGTTCCGGTGGTGCCGCGCGGTGCGGGCACGGGGCTGTCCGGTGGGGCCAACGCCGTCGACGGCTGCGTGCTGGTCTCGCTGGCGGACATGGACCGCGTCCTGGAGATCAACCCGCGCGAGCAGCTGGCCGTGGTGCAGCCCGGCGTCGTCAACGACGACCTCCGCGCCGCCTGCCGCGAGCACGGTGCCTGGTACCCGCCCGACCCGGCCAGCTCGCCGTGGTCGACCATCGGCGGCAACGTCTCCACCAACGCCGGCGGCGTGTGCTGCGTCAAGTACGGCGTGACCCGCGACTACGTGCTCGGGCTGGAAGCCGTCGTCGGCAGCGGCGAGGTGGTCCGGCTCGGCCGCCGAACCGCCAAGGGCGTCGCGGGGTACGACCTGTGCGGCCTCTTCGTGGGCTCGGAGGGCACGCTGGGCGTGATCACCGAGATCACCGTCAAGCTGCTTCCGGGCCTGCGCGCCCCGGAGCGCACCGTGGTCGGCTACTTCGACTCGCTGGTCGAGGCGGGCGAAGCGGTCGCGGCGGTCGCGGCGGCCGGGGTGGTGCCCTCGGCGCTGGAACTGCTCGACCAGCACTGCCTCCGCGCCGTCGACGAGTGGAAGAACATGGGGCTCAGCGCCGAGGCGAACGTGCTGCTGCTCGGCCGCTCGGACACCCCGGGCGCGGCGGGGGAGCAGGAGGTCGACACGCTCCTGCGCTGCTTCGACGAGGCCGGCGCCACCTGGAGCGCCCGCTCCACCGACGAGCACGAGGCCGACGCCCTGTTCGCAGCGCGGCGGCTGGCCTACCCGGCGCTGGAACGCCTCGGCCCGGTGCTCACCGAGGACGTCTGCGTACCGCGCGCGGCGGTGCCGGAGATGCTGTCCCGCATCGAGGCCTCCGCCCGGCGCCACGACACCCAGATCGCCAACATCGCCCACGCCGGGGACGGCAACCTGCACCCGCTGATCATCACCCCGCCCGGTGACGACGCCGCCCGCGAGCGGGCCCAGCGCGCCTTCGACGACATCGTCGACGACGCCATCGCACTGGGCGGCACGGTGACGGGCGAGCACGGCGTGGGTCTGCTCAAGCGCAAGGGCCTGCACGCCGAGCTGAGCCCCACCGTGGTCGACATGCACCGGGCGGTCAAGAGCGCCCTCGACCCGGCGGGGATCTTCAACCCGGGCAAGGTCTTCGGCGACCCCGACGCCTGAGCCTCAGGCGTTGGCCAGCTTCAGCGCGGCGGTCTCGACCGTCTCCTCGTCCAGCAGCACGTGGTAGGCGGCCGCGCCGAGCGGGATGAAGCTGTCCTCGCTGGTCACGCGGGCGACCGGACCGGTGAAGCCACCGTCGACCAGGGCCGTCACCACGGCTTCCGAGACCCCGCCGCTGCGCCGGGTCTCGTCCACCACCAGCACCCGGCCCGTCGCCTCCGCCGCGGCCAGGAGGTCGTCGACCGGCAGCGGGGCCAGCCAGCGCAGGTCCAGCACCCGGGCGTGGACGCCCCGCTCCCGCAGGCGCTTGGCCGTGCGCAGGCTCATCGGGACGCCGTTGCCGAAGGTGACCAGGGTCAGGTCCGCGCCGTCGCCGTGCTGGCGCGCGCGGCCGATCGGGACGTGGTGCTCGCCGGGCGCCGGGTACCGAGCCAGCCAGCCGCCGTCGCCGGGTTCGTGCAGGTCGCGGGTGTGGTAGAGGGCGATGGGTTCGAGGAACACGCAGACCCGGCCGTCCTCGTGCGCGGCGGCCACGCAGGTGCGCAGCATCGCCGCGGCGTCGTCCGGGCGGGACGGCGACGCCAGCACCACGCCCGGCAGGTCGCGCAGCGCCGCGATGCTGTTGTCGTTGTGGAAGTGGCCGCCGAACCCCTTCTGGTAGCCGTAGCCCGCGATGCGCACGACCATCGGGTTCCGGTACTGGCCGTTGGAGAAGAAGCTCAGCGTGCTGCCCTCGCCGCGCAGCTGGTCCGCCGCGTTGTGCACGTAGGCGAGGTACTGGATCTCGGGAATCGGCAGCAGTCCGGCCAGCCCGGCGCCGAGCGCGGTGCCGAGGATGCTCTGCTCGTCCAGCAGCGTGTCGAAGACCTTGCTGGCGCCGAACTTCTTGCGCAGGCCGCGCGTCACCCCGTACACGCCGCCCTTGCGGGAGACGTCCTCGCCGAACACGACCACGCCCGGGTCGCGGCCCAGTTCCTCGGCCAGGGAGCGGTTGATCGCCTGCGCCAGCGTCAGCGGGCCCTCGTCCTCGGGGAGCTGGTCGCCGAAGTGCTCCCGCGACAGGACCTCGCGAGCACGGCGCTCCACCACCTCCGGCCGGTCCTGGTGGATCGACGCCATGACCTCCGCGGCGCTGCCCAGCTTGCGGCGGCCCAGCGCCTCCTCGGCGACGCGGGCGACCTCGGCGCGCTTGTCCTCGTAGCGGGCCAGCACCTCGTCCGGGCGCAGGACCCCGTGGTCCACCAAGGCCTTCGCGGTGCCCAGCAGCGGGTCGCGCCGGTAGTCGGCGGTGATGTCGGCGCGCGACCGGTAGCCGGACTCCACGTCCGAGCCGGCGTGCCCCATCAACCGCACCGTCCGCAGGTGCAGGAACACCGGCGCCCGGTGGCGGCGCACCCAGTCCGCGGCCTCCCGGGCCACCGACAGGCACTGCACCGGGTCGGCGCCGTCCGCGGTGACGTACCGCAGCCCGGGGCGGCTGCCGTAGGCGGACTCGATCCAGCCCTTCGGCGTCCGCACGCTGATCCCGATGCCGTTGTCCTCGCACACCAGCAGCAGCGGCATCTCCAGGCCCTGGTAGGCGCAGTGCAGGGCGGCGTTGACGGCGCCGGTGGCGGTGGAGTGGTTCGCCGAGGCGTCGCCGAAGCTGCACACCACGACCGCGTCCTGCGGCCACCCGCTGTCCACGCCCAGCTTGGCGGCCCGGCCCAGCGAGAAGGCCAGCCCCACGGCGCGCGGCAGGTGGGAGGCGATGGTCGAGGTCTGCGGGATCACGGCCAGCTCGGCGTTGCCGAACACCTTGTGCCGCCCCGCGGAGATCGGCTCGTCCGCCGAGGCGACGACGCCGAGCAGCACGTCCCGCAGCGGGTGCTGGCCGGGCACCTGGCGGGCGCGGTGCAGGTAGAAACCGCCGGAGCGGTAGTGCAGCAGCGCCGGGTCGGTCGGGCGCAGCGCGGCGGCGACCGCGGCGTTGGACTCGTGGCCGGAGGAGCCGATGCTGTAGAAGCCCTTGCCCTGCTTGCCCAGCTCCCGCGCCTGCAGGTCGAGGTGCCTGCTGCCCGCCTGCGAGTCGAACAGCGCCAGCAGGTCCTCGGCGAGGTCCGTGCCGGTGGCCGGCCGGGCGGACCAGCCGGCCACGGTGTCGTGGAAGAACTCGTCAACGGGCTCGGTGCTCACGGCTTCGCCCCTCCGCGGTTCGCGAGTGGTGGTTTCCGACGTCGGCAGGTCGGGCGCGGGGCCGCTCACGCGTCCTCCGGCTGCGGTTCGTCGCCGTGCCAGTCGTTGGCGACCTGGGCGCAGGACTTGGCCAGGCACTCCAAGGCGATCGGCAGCAGCGGGTTGGTGTTCTGCTTGCGGTACAACGCCTTCACGCGCCGGTAGGGCTGCCACCCGGCGATGCGGCAGACCCGCACCGCCTGGTCCGGGATCGCCAGCCCGGGCAGCACGGCGACCCCGAGCCCGCGCGCCACCAGGTCCCGGATCACCGAGTAGTCGTTGCTGCGGAAGGTGATCCGGGGGACGAAACCGGCCGCGGCGGCCAGCCGCACCAGGGACCGGGCGCCCGCGGTGTCCTGCCGGGTGCAGATCCAGGCGTCCTCGGCGAGGTCCTGCAGGTCGACCTCGGTGGCGTCGGCGAGCCGGTGCGTCTCGGGCAGCGCGAGCCGCAGCGGCTCGGCCATCAGCTCCTCCACGCACAGCTCGATCGGCCACTGCCGGGGGTCCAGGTCGTACTCGAAGACCACCGCGGCGTCCACGGTCCCGTCCAGCACCCCGCCGAGCACCTCGTCCGGCTCGCCCTCGTCGAGCTGGACCTCGGCGTTCGGGCGCTGGGCGACGACCGCGGCCAGCACGTCCGGCAGCACCCGCGCGTTGGCGGTGGCGAAGCTGGCCAGCCGCAGGCTGCCCTCCTCCCCGGCGACCATCGCGCGCACCTCGCGCTCCAGCGCGTCCAGCGCGCCGAGCGCGTCGCGGCTGCGGTCGGCGAGCCGGACGGCCAGCGCCGTGCTGCGGGCGCTGCGGGCGGAGCGCTCGAACAGCGTCGACCCGATGGCCCGCTCCAGCAGCACCATCTGCTGCGAGACGGCGGAGGCGGTGTAGCCGAGCACCCGCCCCGCTTCGGCGAACGAACCGGTGCGCACGCATTCCTGGAGGGTTCGCAGGTGGATCGGGTTCAGCATGCCGGCCCCTTCAACTCTCGAGCTTCGCCAGCAACGTTCGGCCCCCGGAGTGCTCGGGCGCAACACCCGGAGCGGTTCCGCCTGGTCAGGGCGACCGGCGCGTCAGGCGGGCTGGGGGAGGCGCCCGCGCAGCTGCATCGCGGTGCGCACCCGCTCCTTGGCCAGGTCCAGCGCCGCTTCGTGCGGGAGCGTCCCGCGCTCGCGCGCGACGTCCAGCACGAGCTCGGTGTTGCCGCGGGTGCGCTCGGCGACCGCGTCGAGGATCGCCGTCGGCTCCGGGCGGAACGCGGAGTGCCGCGCGTCCATGGCGAACCCGGCCGCGATCGCGCCGCCCGCGTTGGCGATGAAGTCCGGCACCACGGTGACGTCCCGGTCGGCCAGCAGCGCCCGCGCTTCCGGCGTGGTGGGCAGGTTCGCCCCCTCCACCACGAGCCCGGCCCGGACCTTCGCGGCCACGTCGGCGTCGATGACGTCCTGCCCCGCGGCCGGGACCAGCACGTCGCAGTCCACCAGCAGCTCCTCCCCGCGCGGGAGGCGCCGCGCCGGCGGGGCCTTCGCCACGCAGGCGTCCCCGAACTCGGCGCGCGCGTCCAGCCAGGCCGGCACGTCCAGGCCGTCCGGGTCGTGCACCGAGCCGTCGATCGTGGACAGCGCGACCACCTGCGCGCCGAGCTCGTGCAACCGCTTGGCCGCTGCGGCACCGACCGCGCCGAAGCCCTGCAGGGCGACCCGGGCGCCCTTGACGCTGCGCCCCTGGTGCGCCAGCGCGGCGTCCACGGCCTCGGCGACACCGTGCCCGGTCACGCCCAGCTGGTCGTAGGGCACCCCGCCCAGCGGCTCCGGCACCCCGACCGCCGCGCCGCGGTCACCGAGCTCGTCCTGGATGATCGCCGCGTCGTGCTCGGTCATGCCCATGTCCAGCCCGGCGACGTAGCTGGCCGGGATCTGGTCGGCCAGCCGCCGCGCGAAGGCGCGCACGATCCGCTCCTTGTCCGGGGACTCGGGGTCGGCGAAGATGCCCGCCTTGGCGCCGCCGTGGAACAGGTCGACCGCGGCCCACTTCCACGTCATCACCCGCGCCAGCCGGGCGATCTCGCGGACGGTGACGGTCGGGCTCATCCGGGTGCCGCCCTTGCCGGTGCCGCGGGCGGTGTTGTCGATGACCAGCACGCCTCGCATCCCGGTGCGCGCGTCCGAGACGCACACGACCTTCTCCGGGCCCCACTCGTCGATCTCCTGCAACAGATCACGCACGGTTCGCGCTCCTTCGTCGGCTGCGCACGCAGCGCTGGGGGTTCGGTGTCTCGCGCGGGCGGCGGCGAGCGCCGCCCGCGAAGCAGGGGCCGCTACACGCAGTTGTGCTCGGGGCGGACGTCGGCGGTGGCGAACCGGCGCACGTCCAGCGCCGAGACGTCGACGACCGGCCGACGGCCCAGCACCAGGTCCCGCATGACCTCGCCGATGGCGGGGCCCTGCAGGAAGCCGTGCCCGGAGAAGCCGGTGGCGTAGAGGAACCGGCTCAGCCCGTCGGCCTCGCCGACCAGGGCGTTGTGGTCGGGCGTGACCTCGTAGAGCCCGGCCCAGCCGTGCGCCACCCCGACCTCGGCCAGCCGGGGAGCACGGCGCGCCACCGCGTCGGCGAGCCGCCCGAGCCAGCGGTCGTCGGTGTGCAGGTTGAACCCGAACTCCTCGTCGGGGTCGGACATGCCGATGAGCAGGCCCGGACCCTCGTCGTGGAAGTAGAAGCTGGTGGCGAAGTCGATGGTGAAGGGCAACCGGGGCGGCAGGTCCGGGACCGGTTCGGTGACCAGGATCTGCCGCCGCAGCGGCCGGACCGGCAGCTCCACCCCGGCGAACCGGCCGACCTCCGCCGACCACGCGCCCGCCGCGCACACCACCGTGGACGTCCCCACCGACCCCTGGTCGGTGTGCACCCCGGTGATCTGGCCGCCGGTGACGTCGATCCCGGTGACCGCGCAGTGCCGCCGGATGACCGCGCCGTGCTCCCGGGCGGCCCGCGCGTACCCCTGCACCACGGCTTCCGGGGTGCAGTGCCCGTCGGTGGGGGAGAAGGCGGCCGCCAGCAGCCCGTCGGGCTCCACGTACGGGGAGAGCTCGCACGCCTCGGCGACGGTGAGCATCCGGCTCGGCACCCCGAACTCGTTCTGCAGCCGGACGCCCTGCTCGAACGCCTCGACGTCCGCGGGGTCCGACAGCAGGAACAGGTAGCCGTGCTGCTTGAGGTCGATCTCCCCGCCCGGCCGCCGGGCGAAGTCCTCGAACGCGCGCAGGCTGCGCTGCCCGAGCTCGATGTTGACCGGGTCCGAGAACTGGGCGCGCACGCCGCCGGCGGCCTTGCAGGTGCTGCCGGAGCCGAGCTCGTCGCGCTCCAGCAGCAGCACGTCCACGCCCGCCTCGGCGAGGTGGAAGGCGGTGCTCACGCCCACCACCCCGCCGCCGATCACGACGACCTCGGCCCGGTCGGGCAGGGTCATCGCGCACCGCCGAACTCGGGCGGCAGCCGGAAGTCCAGCTCCGGCTCCACGGTGTCCACGTCCATCTGGGCCTTCTGCAGCTTGCCGGAGAAGTCCCAGTTCAGCGACTGCCAGCGGGTGAACTGGTCGAGCACCCACATGCCGGACTGGCGGCTGCCGTTGCCGGACTTGCCGTTGCCGCCGAACGGCAGGTGCGCCTCGGCGCCGGAGGTGGAGTTGTTCACGCTGACCATGCCCGCGCTGATGCCCTGGCGGAACCGGAACGCGGTGGCCGGGTCGGTGGTGTAGACGGCCGCGGACAGCCCGTAGCCCGGGGCGTTGCCGAGCTCGATCGCCTCGTCCAGCGTCTCGTAGGTGGTCACGCCGACGATCGGGCCGAACGTCTCGTTGCGGAAGATGTGGTCGTCCGGGCGGAGACCGTCCAGCAGCACCGGGTGGTAGTACAGCCCGGTCGACGGGTCGCCGTGGAAGCCCTTGCGCGGCGCGGAGTCGGTGATCCGGCCGACGGACTCCGACCCGAGCACGGTGTGGTGGTCGCCGATCTCACCGAGGATCCGCTCGAAGTTCTCGGCGAACTCCTGGTCCAGCAGCGGGCCGTAGAGCACGTCGCCGGTCGGGTCGCCGATGGTCGCCGAGCGCAGCGCCGCGTCGAGCCGCCGCACGAACTCGTCGTGCACGTCGCGGTGCACGATCAGGTTGCCCAGCGAGGTGCACCGCTGCCCGGCGGTGCCCCACCCGGAGAACAGCGCGCCCTCCACCGCCAGGTCCAGCTCGGCGTCCGGGGCGACGACCATCGGGTTCTTGCCGCCCAGCTCCAGGCACGGGCTCTGCAGGTACTTGCCGCACAGGGCGCCGATCTGCGACCCCACCGCGCTGGAGCCGGTGAAGCCGACCTTGTCGACGGTGCCCGCCGCCAGCGCGGTCTCCAGTCCCCGGGAGGTCGCCTCCCCGTCGGCGTAGACCAGGTTCAGCACGCCCTTGGGCACCCCGGCGCGCCACGCCAGCTCGGCCAGGGCGCGCGCGGCACCGGCGGCGTACTCGGCGGGCTTCCACACCACGGCGTTGCCGCACAGCAGTGCCGGCACCAGGTACCAGGAGGGGACCGCGACGGGGAAGTTGCCCGCGGTGATCACCACCGCCACACCGACCGGGACGCGGAAGGTGAACAGCTGCTTGTCCGGCATCTCCGAGGGCACGGTCTGCCCGTAGAGCCGCCGACCCTCGCCCAGGAAGAAGTCGCAGGTGTCGATGATCTCCTGGACCTCGCCCAGCGCCTCGGCGTAGGGCTTGCCGATCTCGCGGGTCACCAGCCGCGCCAGCGACTCCTTGTTCGCCTCCACCAGCCGGCCGAGCCCGGCCACCACGCGCCCGCGGACGGGTGCCGGCACCTGCGCCCACTCGCGCTGCGCGCGCCGGGCCTGCTCGGTCGCCGCGGGCAGCACGTCGGGGCCCCCGAGCGAGACCTGGGCGACCACGTCCTCCAGGTTCGCCGGGTTCCGCGAGAGGTACTCGCCCCCGCCGTCGACCCGTGCCGGGGCCTCCGGACCGATCACGGAGCTCAACGTCGACTGCACCGACATGCACCTCTTCCTGCTCGAACGGCTCGATGTGGAGCGGTTGCGCCGCGGTGTGCTGCGCGCCACCCTCGTCGCACGGCTCACCGTAGTTCGTCGGGCGGGCGTTCGCGGAGGATCAGGAGAGTGATTTCTCCTCCAGCTGAGCGACAGCAGCGCTGATGGTCGACGTCACCGCCCAGGCAGGGACGGGTGGGGCGGGTGAGGCCCCGGTGTGCGCCGCGGGTACCGCCGTCGGCGGACGTGTGGCAGCGTGACCGCGCATGAGGATGTGGAGCGATGCCGAGGTCGCCGCGGCACTCGACATGGACACCGCGATCGCCTCGCAGCGGCGGGCGTTCGAGTCGCTCGGCCGGGGCGAGGCGCAACTGGCCGACAAGGTCGCCGTCCGGACCGGTGAGGACACCACCCTGGGGTACCTGAGCCGTCTGTCGCCGCGGCACGGCGCGGTGAGCAAGCTGGTCTCGGTCCACCCCGGCAACGCCGAGCGCGGGCTCCCGGCGGTCTCGGCGACCGTCCTGGTCATGGACCCGACGACCGGGCAGCTCGTGGCGACGATGGAGGCCACGGCCCTCACCGAGGTCCGCACCGCGGCGGGCAGCGCCGTCGCCGCGGACGCCCTGGCCCTGCCCGGCGCCGACGAGCTCGCGGTCCTGGGCTCCGGCGTGCAGGCGCGCGCCCACGTCCGCGCGATGGTGCGCGTGCGGCCGCTGCGCGAGGTGCGGATCTTCAGCCGCGACCCGGCGCGGCGCGAGGCGGCGGCAGCGGAGCTGGCGGCGGAGCTGGGGCTGCCGGTGCGCGCCGTGGCCAGCGCCGAGGAGGCGGTGCGTGACGCCCCGCTGGTCGCCGCGTGCACGCTGAGCGCGGAGCCGGTCGTGCCGACCTCCGCAGTGGCGGCGGGCGCGACCGTGATCAGCGTGGGCAGCTTCGAGCACCACCGGTGCGAAGTGGACGCCGAGCTGGTCCGGCGCGCCGGGGCGGTCGTCGTCGACGACGTCGGGACGGCCGCCGCGCACGCGGGGCCGATCGCCGGAGCCCTGGAGCGCGGCGACCTCACCCGCGAGCAGCTGCGCGACCTGGGTGCCGTCCTCGTGGGCGCAGCCCCCGGCCGCCGCGACGCGACGGAGGTCGTCTTCTACAACAGCGTGGGCTTGGGCGTCCAAGACGCCGCGGCAGCCCACGCGATCCTGGGCACCCTCTGACCGGCCCGGGAGCCAGGACCCGGGGAGGGCGCCGGTCCCAGGCGGGACTGGCGCCGCTCCTCCGGGGACGCCGGTCGGTCCGGTAGCTGAAGGCCCGCTGGGGCTCAGGGGAAGGTTTTCGTGGGCTGCGGCGTCTTCCGCGGGTGGCTCGCGTGGACGAGCATCCCCGCATCGCAGTGCGCCGTCGGGCGCAGCCGGCGGGGGAGGTGCTCATGCGCGAAGAGACTGCCGCGACGGGTGGATTGCTGTTCGGGACCGGACCGAACGGCATCTTCCGCCGCACGGTCCCGAAGCCCGAGGAACACGGTGAGCGGCGGATGCTGCGCGTGCTCGGGCTGCCGCAGCTCACCATGATCGGTGTCGGCGCCATCATCGGCGCCGGGATCTTCAGCCTGGCCGGTGCCGTCGCCCGCGACGTGGCCGGACCCGCCGTGCTGGTGTCGTTCCTCATCGCCGGGGCCGCGTCGCTGTGCGCGGCGTTCGCCTACGCCGAGTTCGCCGGGATGGTCCCGCGCGCCGGCTCGTCCTACACCTACGCCGCCGCGGTGCTCGGCGAGGTCGTCGGCTGGGTGATCGGCTGGGACCTGCTGCTGGAGTACACCGCGATCGTCGCGACGGTGTCCATCGGCATGTCCGGCTACGCGGGGTTCCTGCTGGAGTCGGTGGGGATCCACCTGCCGGTGTGGATGCTCGGCGCTCCGGGCACCGGCGAGGGGCACCGGGTCGACCTGATCGCGATGCTGATCTGCCTCGGCGTGGCGTGGCTGCTCAACCGCGGCACCAAGACCTCGGCGCGGGTCGACGTGGTGCTCACGGTGGTCAAGATCGCCGTGGTGCTGCTGGTGGTCGTGGTCGGTCTGTCCAAGGTGGACCCCGGCAACCTCACGCCGTTCGCGCCGTTCGGCTGGGGTGGGGCGGTCACCGGTGCGGCGACGGTGTTCTTCGCGGTGTTCGGCTACGACGCGCTGTCCACCGCGGCGGAGGAGTCCGTCGAGGCGCGCAAGCTGCTGCCCAAGGCGATGATGCTGTCGCTGGCCATCTCGATGGTGCTCTACGTCGGGGCCTGCATCGTGCTCACCGGCATGGTGCGCTACGACCAGGTCGACCCGTCCAGCGGGTTCTCCAGCGCCTTCGCCACCGTCGGGATGTCCGGTGTCGGCGTGGTGATCGCCGTCGGGGCGGTCCTGGGCATCGTCACGGTCAGCTTCTCGTTCATGATGGGCGCCTCCCGGTTGTGGTACGCCCTCAGCCGCGACGGGTTGATGCCGAAGTGGTTCGGCGAGCTGCACCCGGTGCGCCGCGTGCCGCACCGGGCGACGTGGATCCTCGGCATCGTCTCGGCCGCGCTCGCGGGCCTGCTGCCGGTGCAGGAGGCCGCCGAGCTGACCAACATCGGCGTGCTGTTCGCCTTCGTGCTCGTGTGCTCCGCGGTCGTGGTGCTGCGCTACCGCAAGCCCGACCTGCCGCGCGGGTTCCGCTGCCCGGGCATGCCGGTCGTGCCGGTGCTCGGCGTGCTGTTCTCCGCGTGGTTGATGTCGTTCCTGGCCGCGGGGACCTGGTTGCGCTTCGCGGGCTGGCTGGTGGTCGGCCTGCTGGTCTACGCGCTCTACAGCTACCGCAACACCCGCCGGGTGATGCCGGGCGGTTCGGTCGACCTCGCGTCCCTCGACGACCCCGTCCGGTGACCGGCGGCCGGCGGTGCCGCGCCGGCCCGTGCCGCCCGAGTACGTTGGGCGGCGCCCAGGAGTGGTTCACCCGGAGGGGAGCGCGGTTGTGGGGTTTGCGGAGCGGTTCCGGGCGGACGTGGCGCGGACGGAGCTGCCGGGGCGCGTCGGCCTCGCCGCCTGGGACCTGGCGGAGCGCGAGCCGGTCGTGCTCGGCGCCGAGCGGGTGGTGCCCGCCGCCAGCACGATCAAGGTGCTGATCATGGTCACCGCGCTGCGGGCGGTGCACGCCGGGACGCTGGAGCTGGACGCACCGCGGCAGCTGCCCACCGAACGCGTCGGCGGCGCCGGGCTGCTGCGGCAGCTGCGCAGCGTCGAGCGGCTGTCGCTGCGCGACCTGATCACGCTCATGGTCGTGATCAGCGACAACGCGGCGACCAACGCGGTCATCGACGCCGTCGGCTTCGACGCGATCCGCGAGTGCGCGGCGAACCTGGGCTGCACCGGGACCCGCGTGGAGCGGAAGCTGATGCACCACCACGAGCCCGGCCGCAACGAGACGACCGCGCTCGACCAAGCCCGCGTGCTGGACCGCCTGGCCCGCGGCGCGGCGCTGCCCCCGGGCCTCACCGAGCACGCGCTGGGCGTGCTGGCCGAGCAGCAGGTCCGTGACCGGTTGCCCGCGCTGCTGCCGGTGGGCGCGCGCTGCTGGAACAAGACGGGCGAGCTCCTCGGCCTGCGCCACGACGTCGGCCTGCTCGGCGTGGACCGCCCGCAGGCGGTGATCGCGGTGCTGGTCGACGAGCTCACCGACGAGCGCTCGTGCCACGGCTACCGGGGCGGCCCCGCCTGCGACGCCATCGCCGCGCTCGGCCGCAGCGCGTTCGACGCCCTGGGCTGACCGGTCACGGGTAGCGGCCGGCGAGGACGCAGAACTCGTTGCCCTCCGGGTCGGCGAGGCAGACCCAGCTCTCCTCGCCGGTCTGGCCGACGTCGGCGTGCCGGGCACCGAGGTCGAGCAGCCGGCGGACCTCCGCGTCCTGGTCCCCGTCGACCGGGTTGACGTCCAGGTGGAGCCGGTTCTTGACGGTCTTGCCCTCGGGGACCCGCGCGAAGGTCAGCGCCGGTGGCACCGGCCCGCGGCGGCGCTTGCCCTCGGGCACCTCGGGCGAGCCGATGGTGACGAGACCGTCCTCCTCGTCCTGCACCTCGTAGCCGAGGACCGCGCACCAGAACCGGGCGAGGGTGGCGGGATCGGCGCAGTCGACCGCGATCTCGGTGAGCTTGCTGGTCATGTCGGGGTCTCCCGGTCCGGCAGGCGGCGGCCTGGTTCGCTGAGGAGACACACGGTAGCCGCCGTCCTCGCGGACGGGCAGCGCACTTCCCGCGGGACGACGCGAGCGGGGGACGTACCTCGGCGCTCGGATCACTCGAATGCGTGTTCTAAAACGGCCTCTGACGTGCTAAGATCATGGTGTCGGGCAGGGGATTCGGGCGCATGTGGACCACTGTGGACTGTCGTGGTGCGGGCACGCGGTCCGTGGTGGCGTCGGATGCTGCCCTCGGTCGCGGAGGGGTACTCGTGGACGGTGTGCAGATCGGTCTCAGCTCGTTCCTGGACTACGTGCGCAGCACGCCGCGCGGTTGCGCGGGCATCGTGCGGGACCAGTGGGAGATCCACGTCGACGAGACGAGCATGGCGTGGACGTTCTACGCGCCGTTCCGGTCGGCGCTGCGGAGGGCGGTGAGCTCGCCGGACGCTCCGGAGGTCCTGGCCGCGGCGGTGCGGCAGGCGCGTCCGGTGCAGCAGCCGCACTTCCAGCAGCTGCACGACGGTTTCCGGCGCTGGTGGGCGAAGGTCAGGGCCACCGGGGTGCCGATGGAGTCCGGCGTCGTCGACGTCGGGGGCCTGTCGGTCACCGTTTCTCGGCGCAGTGCGCTGGCGCTGCGCTACCGGGACGGGCGCACCGAGGTCGTCCTGCCCTACCTCAAGGAGCCGGAGCTGGCGTCGGACTCGGCGAACGTGGCGTTGCGCGTGCTGGAGCACCTCGCACCGAGCCTGCTGCCCGGTGCGAGGCCGATGGTCCTGGACGTGCGGCGCGGGAGAGCGTTCCGGTTGCGCCGCAACGCCAACCGCGACGAGCTCGACGCGGTGCTCGCCGCCGAAGCCGCCAAGTACCTCACCCACTGGGCCGCCATGGCCGAGGTCCGGCGAGCCGAGTGAGGTGAGGGGGCCGAGCCCCGCCGGGGTTCAGCCCCGGCGGGGCTGGCGGTGCATCAGGCCGAACCGCGACCACTGGGCCTCGGCGGCCTCGATGGACCGGCGGGTCCGCTCCGGGTCCATCGTGGACAGCTGCGCGACGATGGCTTGGGCGACCGCGAGACCCGGTGCCAGGGAGGGGAAGAACGCCACGCCTTCGGCGGGGATGAGCACGACCTCCTCGGACGCCGCGGCCAGGGCGGGGCTGGCGGCGTCGGTGAGCGCGAAGACCCGCGCACCGCGGCTGTGCGCCTCCTCGGCGGCGGTTACCGTGCTCTGGTAGAGGCGCCAGAAGCTGATCGCCACGAGCACGTCGCCCGGTTCGACCCGGGACATCGCGTTGGCCAGGTCGGCGTCGTCGCGCACCACCGTCGCGTCGTACCCGGCCAACCGCACGTTGTGGCCCAGCGCGGAACCGACCGCGACGTAGCTGCCGTGCGCGACGATGAGCACGCGCCGGGCGCGCGCGATCGCCTCGGCGATGGTGCGCAGCTGCTGCTCGTCGAGCCGCCGGGTCAGCACGGCCAGCGACTCCAGGTCCCGGCGCAACGACGCCGCGCCGACATCGCCCTCGGTGCGGTGGGCGGCGGCCACCTCCGGGGCGCTCAGCGAGGACAGGTAGCGCGCGCGCAGCTCCCGCTGCAGGTCCGACCAGCCGCTGAAGCCGAGCGCCTGCGCGGTCCGGCTCACCGTCGCGACGTTGACCCCGGCCAGCTCGGCGGCCTCGGCGGCAGAGCTGTAGGACACCCGCCGGGGTTGGGTCAACAGCACTTCCAGCACGGACGCGCCCTTGCTGCGCAGACCGCGCTCGGGGACGCGACTGCGCAGCCAGGCTTCGAACCCGTCGGGTTCCTCGGCGGCGCGGTCGGTGGTCATCGGGTTCCTCTCCTCGGGAGCGCACGCAACGAGACGGCAACGCAACAGGTATTGCACCTCGCGACAAGTGCACTATATGTTGCCGGTCACCTCGTCCGGTGCTGTGACCGTCCTGGAGGCACCCCGTGTCCCTGCTCGCTCGCCTGGACCGGCTCCCGCTGAGCCGGCCGCACTACCTGCTGTTGCTGCTCGGCGGCCTCGGTTACACCTTCGACGGGATGGACTCCGCCGTGGTGGCGTTCCTGCTGCCGAGCGTGCAGGACGAGTGGGGGCTGACCAACGCGCAGCTCGGCCTCATCGGCTCGGCCACCCCCTTCGGCTTCCTGTTCGGCGCCACCTGCGCCGGACTGCTCGGCGACCGCATCGGCCGTCGCGCGGTGATGATGTGGGCGCTGGCCGTCTACGCGCTGTTCTCGGTGGTCGGTGCGATGTCGCCGAACTACGAGGTCTTCCTCGGTGCCCGGGTGCTCGCCGGGTTCGGTGCCGGCGCGGAGAGCGCGATCATCGCGCCGTTCCTGTCCGAGTTCGTCCCCGCCGCCCGGCGCGGCTGGTTCGTCGGCGCCCTGGCCGGGTTCTTCTCCTTCGGCTTCGTCGCGGCCGCGCTGCTGGGCCGGTTCGTGGTGGAGCCGCTGCCCGAGGGCTGGCGCTGGGCGCAGGTGATCACCGCGGCGCCGATCGTGCTGCTGCTGTGGTGGCGGCGGTCGCTGCCGGAGTCGCCGCGCTACCTGCTCGCCT
Organism: Saccharopolyspora hordei; assembly: GCF_013410345.1. NCBI lineage: Bacteria > Bacillati > Actinomycetota > Actinomycetes > Pseudonocardiales > Pseudonocardiaceae > Saccharopolyspora > Saccharopolyspora hordei. Next base: position 4,059,599 of record NZ_JACCFJ010000001.1, on the reverse strand, counting down.
GTGGCAGGGGAGCGGAAGCCGAGCAGGTGGTGACCGACCTGGAGCGCAAGGTGCGGGACGCGACGGGGGAGCCGTTGCCGCCGGTGCCGGAGGCCGCGGTGGCCGCCCCCGCCGAGGCGCGCAAGGTCGGGCTGTTCTCCGCGCTGAAGTACCTGTGGACCGGCCGGATGGTGCGGCGCACCGCGATCACCTGGCTGATCTGGTTCGTGATCACCTTCTCCTACTACGGGTTCTTCACCTGGATCCCGACGCTGCTGGTGCAGCAGGGCATCACCGTCACCAAGAGCTTCGAGTTCTCGATCATCATCTACCTGGCGCAGGTCCCCGGGTACTTCTCGGCGGCGTGGCTGGGCGAGTTGCTGGACCGCAAGAACACCATCGCGCTGTACCTGGCGGGTGCGGCGGCCAGCGCGTTCTGGATGTCGCAGATGACCGACCCGGTGCTCATCACCGTCTCGGCGGCGGTGCTGTCGTTCTTCCTCAACGGCACCTACGCGGCGGTGTACTCCTACACCCCGGAGGTGTTCCCGACCTGGATCCGGGCTTCGGGGACGGGGCTGTCCAGCGCGTTCGGCCGCGTCGGCAGCATCATCGCCCCGTCGGTGATCGGCGTGTCCGCCGCGACGCTCGGTTTCGCGGGCGTGTTCGGCATGACGACCGCGGTGCTCGCCGTCGGTGTCCTCTGCACCCTGCTGTTCGGCCTGTCCACCGCGGGCAAGTCCCTGGAGGACCTGACCGAGCCCAGCGCCCGGAAGCAGACCGCCCGGTGACTCTGCCCACCGTGGAAACCCCAGCCCCTCGAACCGATCAGGAGGACTCGTGACCGCCCTGGTGCTGCGCTCCGGCGCGCTGCTCGACGTGGAGACCGGCGAGTACGTCGACGGCGACGTGCTGTGCGCGGACGGCCGGATCGTCGAGACCGGCCCGGGGATCACCGCGCCGGAGGGCGCGCGGATCGTGGACCTGGCGGGCGCCACCGTCCTGCCCGGGCTGATCGACGCGCACGTGCACGTCACGGCCGCCACCGCCGACCTCGGTTCGCTGCCGTCGTGGTCGCCGTCCTACGTCACCGCCCACGCCGCGCGGATCATGGGGCAGATGCTCGACCGCGGCTTCACCACGGTCCGCGACGCCTCGGGCGCCGACTTCGGCCTGGCCGACGCGCAGGCCGAGGGGCTGGTCCGCGGGCCGCGGCTGGCGTTCTGCGGCAAGGCGTTGAGCCAGACCGGCGGCCACGGTGACACCCGCCCGCGCGGTGTGCGGGTGCACGACGACCACCAGTGCTGCGCCGGGCTGGGCCGGATCGCCGACGGGGTGGACGCGGTGCGCGCGGCTGCCCGTGACGAGCTGCGCGCGGGCGCCCACCACATCAAGGTGATGGCCGGTGGTGGTGTCGCCTCGCCGACCGACCGCATCGACTCCACCCAGTACTCGATGGACGAGCTCCGCGCCGTCGTCGAGGAAGCCGAGGCCGCCCACCGCTACGTGGCGGCGCACGCCTACACGGCGCGTGCGGTGAGCCGGGCGCTGCGCGCGGGTGTCCGGTCCATCGAGCACGGCAACCTCCTCGACGAGTCCAACCTCCCCGAGTTCCTCGAGCACGACGCGTTCCTGGTGCCGACCCTGGTGACCTACTGGGCGCTCAAGACCGAGGGCCGCGAGTTCGGGCTCCCGGAGGACAGCTGGCGCAAGGTCGACGCGGTGCTGGACGCGGGGCTGGCCGCGCTGGAGCGGGCGCACCGGGCCGGCGTCAAGGTCGTCTACGGCACGGACCTGCTCGGAGGCATGCACCGCCACCAGAACGAGGAGTTCCGGATCCGCAGCGAGGTCCAGCAGCCGCTGGACGTCATCCGCGCGGCGACCAGCACCGCGGCCGAGCTGCTCGGCATGGCCGGCGAGATCGGCACCCTCCGCCCAGGGGCGCTGGCCGACCTGGTCGTCGTCGACGGGGACCCCCTGGCCGACATCGGCGCCCTCGCCGACCCCCACCACATCCGCCACGTCGTCCAGGGCGGGAAGCTGGTCGGGGGCACGGGCTGAGCCCGGTCCCGAGCGCCCCCGCCCCGCACCGGCCCCCGGTGCGCGACTGCGGTGGGAATCGCGCCCCGAGGGCGTCGAGACGCGGTACCCGATCTCGCGGGACGACGCGGCCGGGGACCGCACCGCTCGTGGGCAGGCCGGACTCGGGGTCAGTGCCGCTCGTGGACCACTGTGCCGTCGACCATGGTCAGGTCCACCTGGCAGCGCCAGATCTCCTGCGCTGGTGCGGAGAACGGGTCGCGGTCCAGCACCACCAGGTCGGCGGCCTTGCCGACCTCGACGGTCCCGGACTCGTGGTCGGCGTGGTCGGCCCAGGCGCTGCCCGCGGTGTAGGCGGCGAGCGCGTCGACGAGGTCCAGCGACTGCTCGGGCAGGAACGGCGGGTCGTCGGTGCCCGGCTCGCGCCGGTTGACCGCCACGTGCACGCCCAGCAGCGGGTCGGCCTCGGACACCGGCCAGTCGCTGCCGCCCGCCAGCACCGCACCGGCCGCGTGCAGCGAGCGGAACGGGTACTGCCACCCGGCCCGGCGGTGCCCGAGGCGCGGCACGGTCAGCTCGGTCATCGCGGCGTCGTTGACCGCCCACCTCGGCTGGATCGCCGCCACCACGCCGAGCTCGTGGAACCGCGGGACGTCCGAGGGGTGCACCACCTGCACGTGCGCGATCCGGTGCCGCAGGTCCTGCTGCTCGCGCGCACCGGCGAGCGCGTCCAGCGCCTCGCGCACCGCCCGGTCGCCGACGGCGTGGAAGTGCAGCTGGAAACCGGCGTCGACGAGGTCCGGCACCGCCTCGGCGAGCGCCTCAGCGTCCACGAAGGACAGTCCGCGGCCGCGGCTGCCGAGGTAGGGCAGCAGCAGCGCGGCGGTGCAGTTCTCGCACACGCCGTCCTGCATGATCTTCACCGTCTCGGCCCGGAACCGGTGCCCGCGTGCTAGCTTCCGGCGGTACCGCAGTTCCTCGACCTGCTCCCGGCCGCGGTCGCGGTCCCACCACAGCGCCCCGCGCACCTTGCCGGTGAGCAGCCCCCGCCGGTCGGCCTCCAGGTAGATCGGCAGCGTGTCGTCGTAGCCGAGGTAGGGCCCCACGATCGCGTCGTGCCAGGAAGTCACGCCGCGGGAGTGCAGGTGCCGCTGACCCTCCAGCAGCCCGGCGAGGTACTCCTCGTCGCTGGTCGCCGGCAGCACCCGCTCGAGCAACCGGGTGGCGCCCTCGTGCAGCGTCCCGGACGGGCGGCCGTCGGCGTCGCGCTCGACCCGGCCGTCCGGCGGATCGGGGGTGTGCTCGTCGACGCCGGCCAGCCGCAGCGCGGCGGTGTTCACCCAGGCGCCGTGGTGGTCGCGGTTGAGCAGGTACGCCGGGCGGTCGCCGGTCACCGCGTCCAGCGCTTCCCGGGTCGGCGTGCCGCCGGGGAACTGGCCCATGTCCCACCCGCCGCCGAGCACCCACGCCGCGTCCGGGTGGGCCCGCTGGTGGTGGTCGATCCGGCGCAGGCACTCCGCGGCGTCCGCGCAGTCGCTGAGGTCGCAGCGGAGCCGTTCGATCCCGCCGTAGACCGGGTGCACGTGGGAGTCGTGGAAGCCGGGCAGCAACGACCGGCCGCGCAGGTCGACGAACTCGGTGCGGGCGGACCAGTGCTCCCGCACCGCCTCACGGCCGACGGCGACGATCCGCCCGTCGCGCACCGCGACCGCGTCGGTGAACGACCGGGCGGCGTCCATTGTGGCCACCGGGCCGCCGGCGAACACCACCTCGCGCATGCCGGGATTGTGCCAGGTCGCGGCGCCCACGGGCCGCCCGGCGCAGCCGTCCCGCGCGCCTCCGCGACGTGCTCAGGGGAGCCGGCTCAGCGCTGCTCGCCGGTGATCAGCGCGACGGCCTGCTCCCGGACCGGCTCGGAGACCTCGGGCACCCGGAAGCCCTGCCGGCGGATGTGCGCCACCAGGTCGGGGTCGGGGGCGACCCCGTGCTCGCGCAGGTAGTAGCCCACCGCCCCGGGCCACACCCAGCTGCCGTCGGTGTGGAAGGTCATCGGCACCGACGGGCTGCGGTCCGGGTCGAGCCGGTCGGTGTCGTAGCTGCGCGCCGCCAGCACGATCGGCGCCTTCTCCAGGTAGTCCACGACCTGCCCGCGCTCGGCCGGGTCGACCTCCGGGCGCTCGGTGATCGGCCGCCCGGAGCCGTCGAAGACCTCCGCGGTGCGCAGCGGCGTCGAGGGGCCGGCCGACAGCCACGCCGGGGTGGCCGACGCCGGGCGCGGGAAGCGCTCGAGCTCGGCGGCGGCAGCGCCCGGTGGGGGAGCGGTGCGCCAGTTCGGCTCGTAGTCGCCGTTGAAGTCGACGGTGTAGCTGCCGGGGCGCTCCAGCCGGTACAGCGCGCTGACCCAGGTGCCGCGGTCGGGCTGGTACATGCCTCGGCGCAGCCGCGCGAACAGCTCGGTGACGTCCGGGGGAGCGGCCAGCGGGACGGCGGTGCCGTTGGGCGCGATGAGCTGCGCGACCATCTCCTGGTGGTCGCCGAGGGCGCGGTACTCGACGGTGGCCTCCCGCCAACCAGGGGGGAGCCCGCGCACGATCACCCGTCCGATCTCCTGGATCAGCTGCTGCTGCGTCGCCTCGTCCAGCGATCCCGGCAGGTCCTGGGGTCGTCCCGGTTGGCTCATGCTTCGCATCCTTCCAGCCGCGCGGTGATCTTGGGAGTGGTTTGGTCCAAGTTCCGGCGCGGCTTGCGCTGCACCCTCTTCCCTCGCGCACGAAGCTTAGAACCGAGGTCCCCCCGATCGTGTGATGTGGTCCCGCGGTGCTGGTCGCAGGCCCGCGTAACACGGGGACACGCACTCGTTCCGATGACGTCACCGTTGTCCGCCAAGACGATTGTTGACAATCAGATCTGGCCGCCCTTAACTTCGAGCCAACCGGGTGTGATGCGGGAGGTGGGCCATGCGAAGCACGTCGTTCCGCAACCCGCGCCCGGCTCGTTGGTTGTCTTCTTCCTCTCTCTGGCTGCGACATCACTGACCGACCTGATCGGCAGTGAGGCGAGCACCGCGGTCTGCGGCTCGCTGACAGCGCGATCTCTCCTTGCACAACCCCGCACGGGTCTTCCGTGCGGGTCCACGCGTTCTTGGGAAGGAGTTCGGCCCGTGGCACTCGTCGACCGCGACCCGATGATGCGGGTGATCTGGACGGATCCGGTGACCGGCCGCAACGGTTACCTGGTGGTGCACAGCCTGGTGTCGGGCCTGGCCACCGGCGGGACCCGGATGCGCGCCGGGTGCACGCTGTCGGAGGTGGAGGACCTGGCACGCGGCATGGCGCGCAAGACCGCTGTGTTCGACCTGCCGGTCGGCGGGGCGAAGGGCGGCATCGACTGCGACCCGAAGGACCCGCAGGCCCGGGGCGTGCTGCGCCGGTTCGTCCAGGCCATGCGGCCGTACCTGGACGCGCACTGGGTGACCGCCGAAGACCTCGGGGTGCCGCAGCACCTGATCGACGAGGTGTTCGCCGAGCTCGGCCTGCACCAGTCCTTCCACGCCGCCATCCGCCGGGCCCCGGACGCGGAGCGCACGCTGCGCCGGGTCCGCGCCGGGCTCAACGCCCCGGTGCCGGGCGGGCTGCTGCTCGGCGACGTGGTCGGCGGGTACGGCGTGGCGCAGAGCTGCCTGGGCGTGGTGCACGCGCGGGGCTGGGACCCCGAGTCGACCACGGTCGCGGTGCAGGGCGTCGGCACGATGGGCGGCGGCGCGGCCCACTACCTGCACGAGGCCGGGCTGAAGGTCGTGACGATGGCCGACGCCGCGGGGACCCTGCACGACCCGGACGGGCTGGACGTCCCGGCGCTGCTGGACGCCCGCGACCGGTTCGGCGAGATCGACCGCGCCCAGGTGCCCGAGCACGTGCAGCGCTCGCCGCGCGAGGACGTGCTCAGCGCGGAGGTCGACGTGCTCATCCCGGCGGCGGTGTCCTACGCGATCACCCCGGCGCAGGTGCCGGGGATCGCCGCGAAGGTCATCGTGGAGGCGGCCAACACCCCGGTGACGGCCGACGCCGAGGAACTGCTGGCCACGCGCGGCGTCCCGGTCATCCCGGACTTCGTGGCCAACGCCGGCGCGGTCGCCTGGGCCTGGTGGCTGCTGCTGGGCCGGGTGGACGCCGACCCGGTGCGGTCGTTCCAGGTGCTGCGGGAGGAGATGCTGGCGAAGATCCCGCCGCTGCTGGCGGCGTGGGACGCCGAGGGGATCACCCCGCGGGCCGCGGCGCTGATGCTCGCGGACGAGCGCACCGAGCAGAACCTCGCCGCGGAGGCCCGCGGGCAGGGCCTGCTGAGCATCCCGTAGCCGGGCGCTCGCGGCGGCGTTGACATGCGGCGATCGCGGTGTGACAACCCGCAGTCGGAGTGCTAGCGTTGCCGTGGTTGCAGTTTTGGTCCCAGCAGTACTGGAAAAGTGCCTGCCAGAACGCAGGCACTTTTTTTGTTGCCGTGGTGCTCCGGTGCCACAGCGGCCGCGGGTGATCAGCTCGGCGACCTCGGGTCTGCGCAGTGTTGACCCTGGCCAGCAGAATCAGGAGAGAACGAGGAATGGCTACCGGTACTGTCAAGTGGTTCAACGCGGAGAAGGGCTACGGGTTCATCACGCCCGACGGCGGTGGCGCTGACGTCTTCGCCCACTACTCCGCCATTGACGCTTCCGGTTTCCGCACGCTGGAGGAGAACCAGCGCGTGGAGTTCGAGATCGCCCAGGGCCCGAAGGGCCCGCAGGCCGCGGGCATCCGCAGCATCTGACGGGGGTCGTGCCGTGCCGGCACGACCGCGCGTCGCCGGGGACCCGGTGACGCCTCGATCACGGCGGCAGGACCGGGCCGTTCGCGGTGCCGGACTGCCGCCTTCTGCTGCCCCGTTCTTTCACTCTTCCCGGTGTATCTCACCGGGGTAGGCTGTCGAGCCGCTGACGTTCAACCCCGTGCGAGGTCGAAGTGCCCCTGCGTGTGGTCGTCGCCGGTGCGACCGGCGTGGTCGGACGAACGCTGTTGCCGCTGCTGCGGGAACGAGGTCACCACGTGACCGCGCTGGTCCGGCGGAAGGACCGGCTCGACGGTCCGTGCGACGACGTGGCCGTCGTCGACCTGCAGGACCGGGACCGGCTCCGGCGGGAGCTGTGCCGCGTCGCCCCGGACGTGGTGGTGGACCAGACCCCCGGGATCTGCCGGACCGACCTCACCGACGGGCAGCGCCGCACCGCCCGGTCCCGCGAGCGGGCCTCGAAGAACCTGGTCGACGCCGCCGCGGCCGCGGGCGCGCGGCGCGTCATCGTGCAGAGCACGACCGCCGCCTACCGCCCGCGCGGCCACGAGGTGCTGGACGAGGAGTCACCACTGTGGACGGACGCGCCCGGCTGCTGGGGCGAGGCCGTCCGGGCCCAGGGCGCGGTGGAGGACGCGGTGCTGACCTGTCCGGAGGTCGAGGGCGTCGTGCTGCGCTACGGCACCCTCTACGGCCCGGACACCCCGTACGCCCCCGGCGGGTCGGTGCACGCCCGGGTTCGCGGCAGCGAGCTGCCCGTGGTCTCCGACGAGGTCGGGCTGACCTCGTTCACGCACGTCGACGACGCGGCCGGGGCGGTGGTCGACCTGCTCACCAGCGGTGGACCGGGCGCCTACAACGTGGTCGACAACGAGCCGGCGGAAGCCACGGAGTGGCTGCCCGCCTACGCCCGGATGGCGGGCGGCCCCGACCCGGTGTCGCTGACCCTGGAGCAGGCCAGGGCCCAGCTGGACTGGCTGACCGTGCACCAGCTGACCGAGCAGCGCGGGGCGACGAACTTCCGGCTCCGCGAGGCGCTGGGCTGGCGGCCGAAGTGGCCGAGCTGGCGGGAGGGCTTCGCCGAGCTCTTCGGCCACTGGCCGGGCTGACCCCTGCGTTGTGACGATGTCCATCCACCAGCGGGCTTGAACGAGCCGTTCGGCGGGTTAGGTTCTACCGGCAACACCGTTCTCACCAGGTCGGGAGAGTTCACCGGATGACCACCGCCGATGTGCGCGCCCTGCGCGAGTTGCTGCCCGACGGCCGCGTGTTCGACGACGCCGACGTGCTCGAGGCCCACAGCCGGGACCGCGCCGGCTTCTGCCCAGCGGGGGCCCCTGCGGCGCTGGTCCGCCCCCGGTCCACTGACGAGGTCGCCACGACCCTGGCGTGGGCGCACCGCAACCGGGTCCCGGTGGTGCCGCAGGGCGCCCGGTCCGGGCTGTCCGGGGCGGCCAACGCGGTGGACGGCTGCGTCCTACTGTCGCTGGAGAAGATGGACCGGATCCTGGACATCGACGTGTCCGAGCAGGTCGCGGTCGTCCAGCCGGGTGTGGTCAACGGCGTGCTCGCGGCGAAGGTCGCCGAGCACGGGCTGTTCTACCCGCCGGACCCGGGCTCGCGCAGCGTCTCCACGATCGGCGGCAACGTGGCCACCAACGCGGGCGGCATGTGCTGCGTGAAGTACGGCGTGACGGGGGACTTCGTCCGCGGCCTGGAGGTCGTGCTGGCCGACGGCCGGGTGATGCGCACCGGTCGCCGCACCGCCAAGGGCGTCGCGGGGTACGACCTGACGCACCTCATCGTCGGGTCCGAGGGCACGCTCGGCGTGGTCACCGAGGTCACCGTGGCGCTGCGCCCGGCCGCCGCGCAGCCGCTGACCGCGGTCGCGTTCTTCCCGACCATCGCCGACGCCGCCCGCACGGTGGACGGCTACCTGGGGCAGGGCTACCGGCCGTCCGTGCTGGAGTTCATGGACCGGCCCACGGTCAACGCGGTGCAGAAGATCGCCGACCTGGGCTTCCCCGACGGCATGGAAGGCATGCTGCTGGTGCAGTCCGACCGGGGCGACGCGGCGCCGGCCGACCTGGCCGCGTTCGAGGAGGTGGCCCGCACCCACCGCGCCTCCGAGGTGGTCGTCGCCGACGACCCGGCGGAGGGCGAGCTGCTGATGGCGGCGCGGCGCCTGGTCGGCGACGCCCACGAGCAGCTGGGCCTGACGGTGATGGTGGACGACGTGTGCGTGCCCCGCCGGCGCCTGGTGGACCTCGTCGAGGGCCTGGCGCGGATCGCCGACCAGTACCAGGTGCAGGTGCTGTGCGCCGGGCACGCGGGCGACGGCAACATGCACCCGGTGGTCGCCTTCGACTCCGGCGACGAGGCGGAGACGGCCCGCGCGCACCAGGCGTTCGACGCGATCATGGCGCTGGGCCTGGAGCTGGGCGGCACGATCACCGGCGAGCACGGCGTCGGCCACCTCAAGCGGCGCTGGCTCGGTGAGGAGCTGGACGAGGCGGCGTTGAGCACCCAGCGCGCGATCAAGGCGGCGCTGGACCCGCACGGCATCCTCAACCCCGGACGGGTCTTGCCCGACCTGCCGTGACGGACGCGGGGGCCGGGGCACGCGCCCCGGCCCCCGCGCGGCCGGTCAGTCGTAGGAGTCGTCGAGCGGAGCCGGTCGGTTCTGGTCGACGAGGTCGGCCGGGTCGGCGTCGAAGGGCGCCTCGACCGGCTCCAGCACTTCCTCCTCCTCGAAGGTCTCCTCGGCCTGGCGGGCCTGTTCCGCGGCGTCGGCTTCCGGGGTCTCGGGGTCCATCGGTCCTCCAGTCGGTCGCCGGTGGGATCACTCGCCACCGTAGCCATTCCTGGCGGGCCGGTCATCCCAAGCGGCGGCGGCCCTGCTCACGGTGCGCGGGCGGACCTGGCCGTTCCGGCCCGCCGCGCGGCGCCGGGCGGCTGGGCTGCGGTTCGAACGCGTCCCCGCCGGACCCGGAAGCCCTGCCGTGGCCGTCGCCCTCGGTGCCCTGATCGTCCTGTCCGCAGCCTCCGCTCTGGTCAGCTGGCGGTGGACCCGCCCGGTGCGGGAGCGGCGCGCGACTCCGCTGCGGCACCCGGGACCTGGCTGCTGGTGGTGACCGCGGCGATCTACCTCAACCAGGTGCTGTGCCCGGTCTACCTGCTGCGGGTGTGGCACGGCGACCCGACGGCCATCGCCCGCTTCCTGCCGGACGGCTGGTTCGCGCTCGCCGTCGACGACCCGGTGCTGCGGTGGCTGGCGGAGCGGTGGCCGCGGCCGGAGCTGCTGTCGTGGAGCCTGCTGCGGGTGCCCGCGCTGCTGGAGCTGCCGTTCGTCGTGCTGGCCTACCTGACGGTGTGCCGCTGGTGCGGCGCCGAGGTGTTCCGCCGGGTCGCGGTGTGGCCGCTCGCGATCGCGCACACGGCGACCTTCTGCCTGGTCGAGTGGTCCCTGTTCAACCCCTTCACCGCCCAGGACATCGCGCTGTGCGTCGCGTCCGCCCTGCTGACCCCGTGGTGGGTGGCGCGGTTGAGCGCCGGTGACCGGCAGCGGCCCGGCTCGGCGACGGACCTGGTGGCGTTCACGGTGTCGACGGCGGCGTTGGGCGCGCTGGTGCTCGTCGTCTACGACACCGCCCTGCTCCACAACCTCGGGCACCTCGGGTCCGCGCTCCCGGTCGCGGCGGTGGCCGCCGCGGTGCTGGTGGTGGCGAGGCTGGTCGCGCGGCGTGGGCCGGTCGCGCACGCCGGCCCGGGGATCACCGCGGTCAGCGCGTCGCTGGGCTGGTTCCTGGTGTTCTTCGCGGCACCGTCGCTGCCGATCCGCTGCGGGATGTCGTTCGGCGCCCCGGTGCTGTCGGCGGTGGCCGGTCTGGTCGTCGTCGCCGCGGGGTGCTGGACCGGCGGCTGACCGCCGGGTGAGCGGGAACCGGAGCTCCCGCCCACCCGGTCCGCTCAGCCGATCGACCGGCCCGCGTAGTCCGGCAGCGGCTCCACGAGCTCGGCCAGCCGTGCCGCGACCGCGTCGGGGAACGGCGTCGTGCCGCCCCGCGCCTGGTCGACGTGCAGCGCCATGACCTCCTCGGTGGCCACCACGGTGCCCGCCACCGACATCTCGTGGCACAGCCGCAGCTTCTTCGCCCCGGTGTCCACCACGCGGCTGGTGACCACCAGCTCCGAGTCCGGCCGCACCTCGCGCAGGTACCGCACGTGGGCCTCCACTGTGTACAGTGAGCAGCCCGTGCTGCGGCGGTAGGCCTCGTCCAGACCGACCTGGTCCATCACCGCGTCGGTGGCGAACCCGAAGACCAGCACGTAGTAGGCCTCGCTGAGGTGCCCGTTGTAGTCGATCCACTCCGGACGGACCTGCTGGTGGAACGCGGCGAGCCCGCTCATGACCTGCCCTTCCGCGCCTCGTCGACCGCCCGCATCACGGCGATCACCGCGCGGTCGCGGTCGGCGACCAGCTCGGCGGTGCTGCGGCCGTCGGCCGCCTCCTCGCAGCCCCGCACCATCGCATCGCGCAGCTCGGAGGTGAGCTCGGGCGCCTCCAGCCGCGTCCAGGGCGACTTCAGCGACGGGCCGAAGTGGTCCAGCATGTGCGCCATGCCGCCCTCGCCACCGGCGAGGTGGAAGGTCAGGCACGGACCGAACATCGGCCAGCGCAGCCCCGGCCCCTCGGTGATGGAGGCGTCGATCTGCTCGACGGTGGCCTCGCCGTTGGCGACCATGTGCAGCGCCTCGCGCCAGATCGCCTCCTGCAGGCGGTTGGCGATGAAGCCCGGCACCTCGCGGTCCATGGTGATCACCGACTTGCCGGCGACCTCGAAGAACTCGCTCGCCCACCGCACGGCCCACGGCTCGGTCCGCTCACCGCCGACCACCTCGACCAGCGGGATGAGGTACGGCGGGTTGAACGGGTGCCCGACGACCAGCCGCTGCGGGTGCGCGCAGTCCACCTGCATCTCGGTCATGGCGTAGCCGGAGGTGGAGGACGAGATCACCACGCCGGGCGGGGTCGCCGCGTCGATGCGGGCCAGCAGGTCGCGCTTGAGCGCGAGGTCCTCCGGCGCGCTCTCCTGCACGAACTCGGCGTCGGCGACCGCGTCGGCCAGGGTCGGGGCGAGGACGAGGTTGTCGCGGGAGGCGCCCTCGGCCAGGCCCAGTTCGGTCACCGCGGGCCACGCGGCGTCCACCAGGCGCCGCAGCTTCGCCTCGGCGTCGGGCGCCGGGTCCCACGCGGTCACCTGGTAGCCGCGCGCCAGGAAGTGCGCGACCCAGCCGCCGCCGATGACACCGGCCCCGACGCAGGCGACCCGCCGCACCGAGCCGGGGGAGGGGGTGTGCTTCTCGGTCGTCATCGCTTCACCAGGCCCAACTGCTCGCGGGCCTGGTCCGGGGTGGCGACCCGCATGCCCATGCCCTCGACGATGGTCACCGCGCGCTCGACGAGCTGGGCGTTGGTGGCCTTGACGCCCTTGCTCAGGTAGAGGTTGTCCTCCAGGCCCACACGCACGTTCCCGCCGAGCGCGGCGGTCAGGCCCACCCAGCGCAGCTGGTTGCGGCCGAGGGCGAAGCTCGCCCAGTTCGCGCCCTCGGGCAGCATGTTCACCATCGCCTGCAGCAGGCCCGGGTCCGGCGGCGCGCCCCACGGGATGCCCGTGCACAGCTGGAACAGCGGCGGCTCGTCCAGCAGGCCCTCGGCGAGCAGCTGCTTGGCGAACCACAGGTTGCCGGTGTCGAAGATCTCCAGCTCCGGCTTGACGCCCAGCTCCTGGATCCGCTCGGCGCCGGCGCGCAGCATGTCCGGGGTGGAGATGTAGAGCTGGCTGCCGTCGCCGAAGTTGAGCGACCCGCAGTCCAGCGTGCAGATGTCCGGCAGCAGCTCCTCGACGTGCGGCAGCCGCTCCAGGCCGTTGACCAGGTCGGTGCCGTCCACCGGCTTGAGCGGGTCCTCGGTGTCGATGACCAGGTCGCCGCCCATGCCCGCGGTGAGGTTGATGACCACGTCGACGCCGGTCTCCTTGATGCGCTCGACGACCTCGCGGTAGAGCGCGACGTCCCGCGAGCCCTGGCCGGTCTCGACGTTGCGGACGTGGACGTGCACCACGGCCGCCCCGGCCTCGGCGGCCTCGACCGCGTCCTTGGCGATCTGCTCCGGGGTGACCGGGACGAACTCGCTCTTGCGTGTGGTGTCACCGGCGCCGGTGAGCGCGGCGGTGATGATGACTTCGTCGGCCATCGGGCTCTCCTCTCGTGGGCAGCTTCCAGCGCCCGGGCACCCGTCCGGAGCCCAGGTGGGTCTTGGGGGATGTCAGTGCCGGACGACTTCGCGCTCGACGAACTCGCGCAGCACCTTGCGCATGCGCTCCACCGACCGGCCGGGGCGTCCGGCGAGCACCTGGATGCCCAGGCCGTCGATCAGCGCGGTGAGCGTGACGGTCAGCTCCTCGGCGTCGGTGTCGACGAACACGCCCTGCTCCTGGCCCTGCCGGATGGTGCGGGCGATCGTGTCGTGCCAGCGCGTGTAGGAGTCGCTGTGCAGCACCTGCAGGTCCGGGTTGAGCGCGCTCTCGTTCCACACCTGCAACCAGATCGACCACTCCTGCCGCAGCAGGCCGGGTGTGGGCAGCTGCAGCTCGACGAGCCGGAGCAGCCGCTCGTGGGCGTCGTCGATGGCGTGCAGCTCGGCGACCTGCCGGTCGAAGGCCTGCCGCACCGAGTAGCGCAGGGTCTCGGTGAGCAGGTCGTCGCGGCCGGGGAAGTAGTAGTGGATGGTCGCCGCGCTGGTGCCGCACTCCTTGGCCACGTCGGACACGCGCACCGAGTGGTAGCCGCGTTCGGCGATCAGGCGCCAGGCGGCGTCGAGGATCTGCTGGTAGCGGCTGGACTCGCGGAGGTCGCTCGGGTCCCGCTCCGGGCGGGCCGTGCGCCGCGGCGCGGCCGCGACCGTCTCGACGTCGTCGCCGCCGTTGATCAACCAGTTCACCGTGACGCCGGTGAGCTCGGCGATGCGGGTGAGCTCGACCGGGGTGAAGCGCCGCGTGCCGGTCAGCGACTTGGACAGCTTGGTGGGGTCCAAGCCGATCTGCTCGGCGAAAGCGCGCTGGCTCCCGGGGTACTGGCGCAGCACCTCGCGCACCCGCTGGCGCAACGCGGCCGTCGTGTCCTCCACGAGGCAGCACGCTAACAGTCCATTGCGAGAATCGCAATGAACTGACCGTGTTGCGATCGGTCACCGGTCCGGCGGTTGCGCACAACGTTCCTAGCCAAAGTGCGTGAACGGGGAGCGGTGCGGGGTCGCTCGGGCGGGTGGCGTGATTGATGGGTCAGTCGGTCGCAACGCCCGGGTGCCCCGGGTGGTGCGGGCCCCGGGACGACGTGCTGAGCTGGACCCGTGGACCCCACCAAGTCGACGACCCCCACCACGGAACCACCTGCCACCCGCTGGCGGGTGCTGGCCGTCTGCCTCATCGCGGGCTTCATGACCCTGCTGGACGTCAGCATCGTCAACGTCGCGCTGCCGTCGATCCAGCGCGGGCTGGAGGCGCCCGCCGCGGCGCTGTCCTGGGTGGTGTCCGGTTACGCGCTGACCTTCGGCCTGGTGCTGGTGCCGGCCGGCCGCCTCGGCGACGACCGCGGCCGCAGCCGGATGTTCCTGCTGGCGCTGGCGGCGTTCACCGCGGCCAGCGCGCTGGCCGGGTTCGCGCTGACCCCGCTGTGGTTGGTGGTGGCCCGGCTGCTGCAGGGCGTGGCCGGCGGCCTGCTCAACCCGCAGGTGCTCGGCCTGATGCAGCAGCTGTTCCACGGCCGGGAGCGCGGGAAGGCCTTCGGTCTGTTCGGCGCCGTGGTGGGCATCTCCACCGCGATCGGCCCGCTGCTCGGCGGTCTGATCATCCAGCTGGCCGGTGCGGAGCACGGCTGGCGCTGGGTGTTCTTCGTCAACCTGCCGATCGGTGTGGCGGCGATCCTCTACGGGTGGCGCGTCCTGCCGCGCGACCGCACGCGGGAGGCGCGCCGCAGCCTCGACCTGGTGGGGGTGCTGCTGCTCGGCGGCGGCCTGCTGTGCCTGCTGCTGCCGCTGGTCGAGCAGGAGAGCGGGCGCGGCGGGACCCCGTGGTGGCTGCTCGCGGTCGCGGGCGTGCTGCTGGCGGCGTTCGTCGCGTGGGAGCACTGGTACCGCGAGCGCGGGAACCACCCGCTGGTGAACCTGCGGCTGCTGCGCATCCGCAGCTACTCCTTCGGCACGAGCCTCGGCCTGCTCTACTTCGCCGGGTTCACCAGCATCTTCTTCGTGCTGGCGGTGTACTTCCAGCGCGGCCTGGAGTACTCGGCGCTGCAGGCCGGGCTGGCGCTGACGCCGTTCGCGGTCGGTTCCGCGGTGTCCTCGGCGCTGGGCGGCCGGATCGTGCACCGGCTGGGCCGCCACCTGGTGATCATCGGTCTGCTGGCGGCCCTGCTCGGCTTGCTGGCCACGGATCTCCTGCTGGCCACCCACCCCGGCGCGATGGCGGGCGCGGTGACGGCGGCGCCGCTGCTGGTGGCGGGCGTCGGCAGCGGCCTGGTCATCTCGCCGAACCAGACGGTGACCCTCAGCGAGATCGACGCGGCCCACGGCGGCACCGCGGCCGGTGTCCAGCAGACGGGCCAGCGCATCGGCTCGGCGGTGGGCACGGCGGCGGCCTCCGGGCTGTTCTTCGCGGTGCTGAGCACCAGCGGCTTCGACGCGGCGATCAGCAGCGGCCTGGTCGTCTCGGTCGGCTTCGTCGCCGCGGCCCTGGTGGTGGCCTTGGCCGAGGTCGTCCTCGCGCGGCGCACCGCGCGTGCCTGAGCGGGTGTCGCACCCCTCAGGCAGGATGGCGCCGAGCCTCTCCGAGGCGGTGGCTGGCCGACCGAGCCGGAGTGCCCGATGACGGACAAGATCGACTTCAAGCGGAGCCTCGACGCCTACCGGGCGCGCCGCGGCCGGTTCGAGGTCCTGGACGTGCCCGAGATGCAGTACCTGATGGTCGACGGGCACGGCGATCCCAACACCTCGCCCGCCTTCGCCGCAGCGGTGGAAGCGCTCTACCCGGTGGCCTACGCGCTCAAGTTCGCCAGCAAGCAGGAGCTCGGCCGGGACTACGTGGTCCCGCCGCTGGAGGGCCTGTGGTGGGCCGAGGACATGGACGCCTTCACGACGGCCCGGGACAAGTCGCGCTGGGACTGGACGATGATGCTCATGGTCCCCGACTGGATCGACGGCGCGACGGTCGCCGCAGCCGTCGAGCGGGTCGGCGCCGGCAAGCGGCCGGAGCGCCTCGACGAGGTCCGCTTCGAGCGGTTGCGGGAGGGCACGTGCGTGCAGACCCTGCACGTCGGTTCGTTCGACGACGAGGCCGCGGTGCTCGCGCAGCTGCACGAGGAGTTCCTCCCCGCCCACGGGCTGCGCCTGACCGGCAAGCACCACGAGGTCTACCTCAGCGACTTCCGCAAGGTCGCCCCGGAGAAGCGGCGCACCATCCTCCGGCAACCGGTCACCGCCGGAGGAGCCTGACCGCGGGAGTGTCCGCGGTCAGCGCCCCAGGCTGCTCAGGAACGGAGCGTGGTGGGAGTCAGAGGGCACGCTCAGCCAGGACGACCTCGGCAAGCTCCTGGACTTCCACGGGGTCTCCGGCGAAGGGCGCGAGACCACGCTCGCGGTGGGCGCACAGGCGCGGAAGCGCCAACGCGGCCGCACCCAGACCGACCTCCTCCCCGGAGATTCCCAGCGCTTCGCCGACCGGGAACGATCGCACACGGCGATCGCCCGGTCCCATCGCGTCACCATGGTCGTCCACTGAGGAAGGCCGGGAGCACGGGTGCACACGAGGGGGCCGGGGTGTTCATCGACTCGTCCGTCTCGATGGAGGAGGTGCCGGTGCACCACGAGCTCGACCGGCACAACGACGTCGTGGTCCTCCACTGTGGACCCGGCAGCGAGTACGTGCTCACCGTCGGCCGCCAGGACCTCGCCGACCTCATCGCGCTCGGCACCCAGGCGATCCGCGACCTCCCCACCCCCGCCTGAACGACAGCGGGGGCACCTCGCACCGGGCCGGCGCGGGGGTGCCCCCCGCTGTCGTCTCGGACGGTCGTCAGTCGTGCGCGGTGTCCGGGGCCTCCTTGGCGAGCTGGGCGTTGCGGTAGCCGTAGAAGAAGTAGATCAGCAGGCCGATGACCAGCCAGGCCGCGAAGCGGAGCCAGGTGATGACGTCCAGGTTCGTCATCAGGTACAGGCAGGCCACGGCGCTGAGGATCGGCAGCCACGGCGACAGCGGGACCCGGAACGGCCGCTGCAGGTCCGGCTTGGTGCGGCGCAGGACCGGCACCGCGAGCGAGACGATCACGAAGCCGGACAGGGCGCCGATGCTCACCATGTCCGCCAGCTCGGAGATCGGGACGAACCCGGCCAGCACCATGATCACCACCGCGCCGCCGATGGTCATCCGGTGCGGCGTGCCCCACTTCGGGTGCACCTGGGAGAGCTTGGGCGGCAGCAGGCCGTCGCGGCTCATCGCGAAGCCGATCCGGCCGATGGTGACCAGCTCGACCATCATCACCGACGTCAGGCCGGTCACCGCGCCCAGCGAGATGAGCGCCGCCACCCACGGCTGGCCGACCGACTGGAACGCCGCCGCCAGCGGGGCGCCCTCGTCGATCTGCCGGTAGTCGACCATCGCGGTGAGCACGATCGCGACCAGCACGTACAGCAGGGTGCAGACGACGAGGCTGCCGAGCAGGCCGACCGGCAGGTCGCGCTTGGGCCGCCGGGTCTCCTCACCCAGGTTGGCCAGCGCCTCGAAGCCGGTGTAGGCGAAGAACACGATCGCCGCCGCGGTGAACACCCCGCCGATGCCGTACATCGACTGCTCCATGCCGAGCAGCACCTGCACCAGCGGCTGCTCCAGCGCGGTCGCGCTCTCCGCGGCCGGCTGCGACGGCGGGATGAACGGGTCCAGGTGGGCCCCGGTGAAGAAGAACAGGCCCGCGACGACCACCAGCACGCACACCGCGACCTTGACGACCACGAGCGCGTTGGTCACCCACGACGACTCGCGGATGCCGATCACCGCGATGGCGGTCAGGGCCGCGATGATCAAGATCGCGCCGACGTTGACGGTGGCGTCCTCGCCGAACCACTCCGCGGGCAGGCCGAGCAGGTTCGCGATGTAGCCCGACCAGCTGCGGGAGACCACCGCGGCGCCCAGGGCGAACTCCAGCAGCAGGTCCCAGCCGATGATCCAGGCGAACAGCTCGCCGAGCGTGGCGTAGCCGTAGGTGTAGGCGCTGCCGGCGGTCGGCACCGCGGAGGAGAGCTCGGCGTAGCACAGCGCCGCCAGCGCGGCCACGATGCCGCCGACGACGAAGGACAGCACCACACCGGGGCCGGCGTGGTCCTTGGCCTCGATGCCGGCCAGCGTGAACACGCCGGTGCCGATGATGATGCCGATGCCGAAACCGATCAGGTCCTTGCCGGTGAGCCTGCGGATCAGTCCGCTGCGCTCACCGCGGGTGAGGATGTCCTCGACGGGCATCGTTCGGAAGACGTTCACGGGCAAGCACAGTAGGCCAGAGGTGACGTCCTGGCGCGACCGGTGCAGCAGGGAGTGATCCTCCCGATGCGGGAGGTGGCTCTCGGTGCTCGAGAGGTACCGGCGGGTGATGCGGGCGAAGCGGTCGGACCGGACCGACCGCCCGTTCCGCCCTCGTCAGCGCTGGGTGCGCAGCGTCACGACCCCAGCGCGAGGTGCACCAGTTCCGGGGCCCCGGCCACGATGAGGAAGTGCCCGGCGCGGCCGACGAGGCTCGCGGCCAGGAAGCCGAGCAGCGGCAGACCCGCCGCGCCGGAGAGCACGCACATCAGGCTGAACGGCGGGATGCCGGGCACCGCGGTCAGGCACAGCGCGCCCAGGCCCCACCAGGGGCGTTCCACGGTGCGCTGGTGGAACTTCTCGAGCCAGGCCGCCCACCGGCCGCGCCGCTTGGCCTCCACGCGCTCGAGCAAGCGCTCGCCGAGCGCGAAACCGCCCCTGCCCGCGAGGTAGAACAGCGTCTTGCCGGCGACCTGACCGGCCGCGGCGGCGAGCGCGAGCGCCCACCAGCTCACACCGTCCACGGTGGACACCGCACCGATCAGGTAGAGCTCGATGTTGACCAGCGGGAAGAAGCTGCCCAGCGCAGCGGTGCCCGCGGTGGCCAGCAACCACCCGATCATCGGACCACCCGCGCGCGAGGCGCAGCCGGGCGGTCGACCACGTCACGCACTCCACGACGACTGGGAACAGGGACGACCAACCTTACCCAGCCCCGCCCGCGACCCCGATCGGGTGGGGGCGGGCTCGGGAGGCGCCTCACTCCTCCTCGGGTCGCGCGGGCTGGGCGTCGGGGTCCCAGGACAGCAGGCGCACGCGGCTGACCGTGCGCAGGTGGCGGCGCATCGCGGTGACCGCGGCCCGGGCGTCGCCCGCCCGGATCGCCTCGGCGATGCGCTCGTGCTGGGCCAGCGACTTGTCCGGGCGGCCCGGCTGGCGCAGCGACTCCTGGCGGCTCTCGGCGATCTCGGTGGCGATGGTGCGCATGAAGTCCGCGAGCAGGGAGCTGTGCGCGGCGGCGGTGATCGCGGCGTGGAACCGGCGGTCGCCCTCGCTGCCGAGCTCGCCGTCGGCGATCTCCCGGCGCATGTCCGCCAGCGCCGCGTCGATCTCGGCCAGGTCCTCCCCGGTGCGCCGCTGCGCGGCCAGCTCGGCGAGCTTGGTCTCCAGCGCTTCGCGCGCATCCAGCACGTCGGGCAGCCGCCGCTTGCGCGCCACCAGCTCGTCGACCGGCTCCACGTCCAGCGACTCGCGGCGGAGGTAGGTGCCGCCGCCGTGCCGGACCTCGACCAGCCCTTGCACCTCGAGCACCACGATGGCTTGCTTGACCGAGGCGCGGCTGACGCCGAGCTGCTCGGCGAGCTTGCGCTCCGGTGGCAGCCGGTCGCCGGCGCGCAGCCCGGAGGCGGCGACGTGCTCGCGCAGCCGCTGCACGACCTGCTCGTACAGGCGCGGGCGGGCGAGCGGGCGCAGGGCGTCGGACACCGGGTTCCTCCAGGTCGGGAAAGGGGTGGTGATCAGGCTAACACCGGAATGGCCAGGTCAAGTGGCTGAGCCGATCGTGGCGCGGTTGCTTGACGCCCGTCGGCCGGCGGGCAAGAGTGGACTAGCCAGTTGACCAATGCTCGGACGGAGGTGGCCGGTGCTGTTCCCGAAGTTGCGGCAGCCGGATGACCAGGAGGCGCTGCGCTTCGGCGCGCGGGCGCTGAACTACCAGGAGCTGGCCGAGGTCGCCGCGGCGATCGCCGAGCGCGTCGCGGGCCGCGAGCGCATCGCGGTGTGGGCGACCAACGAGCTGGAGACCTGCGCGGCCGTCATCGGCGGGCTCTGCGCGGGCGTCGCGGTGGTGCCGATCAACCCGAAGGTGGGGGAGCGCGAGCTCGCGCACATCCTCGGCGACAGCCGGCCGGAGCTGCTGCTCGCCGCACCCGGGTTCCAGGCGCCGGAGGGCCTCGGTGACGTCCCGGTGCACGAGGTCGACCTCAGCGTCCGCGGCGGCGAGCTGCCCCCGGAGGCCGACGAGGAGGCCCCGGCCCTGATCGTCTACACCTCGGGCACCACCGGGCCGCCGAAGGGCGTCGTGCTGCCGCGCCGCGCGATCCGCGCCAACCTCGACGCGCTGGCCGAGGCCTGGGAGTGGACCGCGCGCGACGTGCTGGTGCACGCGCTGCCGCTGTTCCACGTGCACGGGCTGATCCTCGGCACGCTCGGTCCGGTGCGGCTGGGCGGTGCGGTGCACCACCTGGGCAGGTTCTCCTCCGCGGCGATCGCCGCGGAGCTGGCCGGACCGGCGACCATGATGTTCGGCGTGCCGACGATGTACCACCGGTTGGCCGAGGACGCCGAGCGCGACCCGGCGATCGGCGAGAAGGTGGGCCAGGCGCGGCTGCTGGTGTCCGGCTCGGCGGCGCTGCCCGCGGTGGAGCACGAGCGCATCGAGCGGCTCACCGGGCAGCGGGTCGTCGAGCGCTACGGCATGAGCGAGACGATCATGAACTGCGGGGTGCGCGCCGACGGCGACCGCCGGCCCGGTTACGTGGGGCGCCCGTTCGCCGGGGTCGAGCTCAAGCTGGTCGACGAGCAGGGTGAGGAGATCACCGTCAGCGACGACGAGACCGTCGGCGAGATCTGGGTCCGCGGTTCCAACCTGTTCAGCGGCTACCTCAACCGGCCCGACGCCACCGCCGCGGCGTTCACCGACGGCTGGTTCCGCACCGGTGACGTGGCCACCCGCGCTCCCGACGGCTACATCCGCATCGTCGGGCGCAAGGCCACCGACATCATCAAGAGCGGCGGCTACAAGATCGGCGCGGGCGAGATCGAGAACTGCCTGCTGGAGCACCCGGCGGTCGCCGAGGTCGCCGTCACCGGTGAGCCCGATCCCGACCTCGGCGAGCGGATCGTGGCGTGGGTCGTGCGGGCACCCGGGAGGGAGGTCGACGAGCAGGAGCTCGTCGACCACGTGGCCCGGCTGCTCACCCCGCACAAGCGGCCGCGCGAGGTGCGCTACCTGGACGCCCTGCCGCGCAACGAGATGGGCAAGGTGCAGAAGAAGGCCCTGCAGCATGCCTGAGCGCAGCGCGGCCCGCGCACTGGTCGAGGCGATCGGCCGGGGGTTCGAGGAGTTCGAGCCCCCGGCGGTCCGGGACTCGGTCGACGGCCCGCTGGGGTGGCCGGGCTACGACGACCAGCGCGCCCGCGCGGCCGGCCGCAGCGGGGCCGAGGAGTCGGTGCTGTGCGGTCGGGCCCAGGTGGGGGAGCTGCCCGCGGTGCTCGTCGCGTTCGACTTCGGCTACCTCGGCGGGTCGGTCGGGGAAGCGGCCGGGGCGCGCATCGTGGCGGCCTTCGACCGGGCTCGGGAGCTGCGGGTCCCGGTGGTCTCGCTGGTGGCCTCCGGTGGCAGCCGGATGCAGGAGGGCATCTGCGCCCTCCGCCAGCTGCAGGAGATCGCCCGGGCCTGCCTGCTGGCCAGGCGGGACGGGATCCCGCACGTCACCGTGCTGCGGAACCCGACGACCGGTGGCATGTGGGCGGCGCTGTCGGCCGGCGCGGACGTGGTGCTCGCCGAGCCCGGTGCGGCGGTCGCCTTCGGCGGCAGCCGGGTGCGCGGCCCCGGGGACACCGGGGAGGCCTTCACCGCCGAGGGCAAGCTCGCCGACGGCCAGGTGGACCGGATCGTCGACGACGCCGACCTGCCCGCGGTGCTGGCCGACCTGGTCCGGCTGCTGCACCCGCAGCGGACGTCGCCGGACCCGGCCCCGGTGCCGGCGTCGCTGGCCGGCGGCGAGCCACCGGCGACCGGGTGGGAGGCCGTGCAGCGCGCGCGGGCCGCGGACCGGCCGCGGGCGGCGGTCTACCTCGACGCCTACTTCGCCACCCGCTTCGAGATCGGCGGGGACCGGGCCGGTGGCCGGGACACCGGCATGCTCTGCGGCTTCGGCGAGCACGAGGGCCGCACCGTCGCGTTCGCGGCGCAGACCGGCACCGCGAACACCCCGGCCGGGTTCCGCACCGCGGCCCGGCTCGTCCGGCTCGCCGACCAGCTGGGCCTCCCGGTGCTGACGCTGGTGGACACCCCGGGTGCGAGCAACGACGCGGCGGCCGAGCACGGTGGGGTCGGCCCGGCGATCGCGGAGCTGTTCACCGCGGTCGCCGAGGCCCGCGTGCCGATCACCACCCTGGTCATCGGCGAAGGCGGCTCCGGCGGCGCGCTGGCGCTCGCCGCGCCGGGGCGGACCTGGATCACCGCCGACGGCTACTTCGCCGTGATCGCCCCGGAGTCCGCCGCCGCCATCCTCAAGCGGGACCCCGCGGAGGTCCCCGACCTCGCCGGTCACCTGCGCCTGCGTCCCCAGGACCTCCTCGACCTGGGCTTCGTCCAGGGCATCGCCCGCTGACCGCACGGGTCGTGAGTGCGCAGACCGGCTCCAGCCGGTTCCTGCACTCACGACCTCTGACCAGCGACGAATGCGGTCGGTGATCAATGCCACCTCGATGGAGGGGCGATCGCGGCACGTCCGTGTTCTAAACTCAGGCTCGCCTGACGAAGGTTAGGCTAGCCTGAGTTTGCAGAAAGGTGCGGATGAACCGGACGGGTTTCGGCGGCACGGTCGCCATCGTGACAGGTGCGGCCCAGGGCATCGGCGCCGCGGTGACCGAGGCGTTCGCGGAGCTCGGCGCCACGGTCGCGGCAGTGGACCGCAACGCCGAGAAGGTGCAGCAGGTCGCCGCGGGACTGGGCGAGCGGGTGCACGCGTACCCGGCGGACGTGACCGACTCCGCAGCCGTCACCGAGGTGGTGGAGCGGGTCGAGGCCGAGCTCGGCCCCGTCGACGTGCTCGCCAACGTCGCCGGGGTGCTCCAGGTGGGCACGGTGCAGGAGATCACCGACGAGGACTGGGAGCGGACCTTCGCGGTCAACGCCACCGGGGTGTTCCACGTCTCGCGCGCGGTCTCCAAGCGCATGATCCCCCGCAAGCGCGGCTCCATCGTCACGGTCAGCTCCAACGCCGCCGGCGTGCCCCGCCACGGCATGGCCGCCTACGCCGCCTCCAAGGCGGCTGCCACCCTGTTCACCAAGTCGCTCGGACTGGAGCTGGCCGAGCACGGCATCCGGTGCAACGTCGTCGCACCCGGCTCCACCGACACGGACATGCAGCGCGGCATGTGGACCGACGAGCACGGTGCCGAGCGGGTCATCGCCGGGTCCCCCGAGACCTTCAAGGTCGGCATCCCGCTGCGCAAGCTCGCCACCGCGGCGGACATCGCCGACGCCGTGGTGTTCCTGGCCTCCGAGCAGGCCGGGCACATCACCATGCACGACCTGTACGTCGACGGCGGCGCGACGCTGCGCGCCTGACCTCCTGCCGCGAACTCCGGAAGGGTGCCATGACCACGATCGACAGCGACATCGACAGCATCGACCTCGTCGCGGACGACGCGGCGGCCCGGTTGCTGGCGGCCTACGAGGCGGGCTCGTCGTTCCTGTTCTCCACGCCGCGGGGCGTGCTGCTGGCCCGCGGAGTCGCCGCGACGGTGCCGAAGACCCAGTGCGCCCGGGAGGACCTGCCGCGGCGGGTGGCGGACTTCTTCGCCAGCGCCGAGGAGTTCGGCCACCGCAACCCGATGGTCGTCGGTGCCGTCCCGTTCGGCGACAGCCTGCCCGCGCACCTGGTGCTGCCCGAGGACGTGCTCCGCGCCGAACCGCTGAACGTCGTGGTCCCGCGGACCGCCCGCAGCGGTGCGCTGGACTGCGAGGTCCGCCCGGTGCCCGCGCCGCAGGAGTACGAGCGCGGCGTGAGCCGCGTCCTGCGGCGGCTGGAGGACGGCGAGCTGAGCAAGGTGGTGCTGGCCCGGTCGCTGGAGCTGACCGCCGCCGAACCCATCGACGTGCGCACGGTCCTGCAGAACCTCGCCCTGGCGGACCCGGCCAGCTACACCTTCGCGGTGGACCTGCCCAAGCGCGGCGAGGACGGCACGCGCGACAGCTTCGGTCCGCGACCGCTGCTGCAGCGCACCTTCCTCGGCGCCAGCCCGGAACTGCTGGTGTCGCGGCACGGCACGCGGGTGCGCTCCAACCCGATGGCCGGGTCCCGCCCGCGCAGCGCCGACCCGGTGGAGGACCGGCGACGGGCCGCCGAGCTGTCCACATCGGACAAGGACCGGCGCGAGCACGCCGCGGTGGTGGAGGCGGTGGCCGAGGCGCTGCGCCCGTACTGCGGGGAACTCCACGTGCCCGAGCCGTCGGTGATCAGCACCGCCGCCATGTGGCACCTGGCCACCGAGATCACCGGCGAGCTGCGCGATCCCGCGACGTCCTCGCTGGAGCTGGCCGACGCGCTGCACCCCACCCCGGCGGTGTGCGGGACCCCCGTGCAGCGGGCGCGCGAGGTCATCGCCGAGACGGAGCCCTTCGAGCGCGGCTACTACGCGGGCATGGTCGGGTGGTGCGACGCCGCCGGGGACGGGGAGTGGGTCGTGGCCATCCGCTGCGCCGACGTCGAGGACGAGTCGCTGCGGCTCTTCGCCGGCGCGGGCATCGTCGCCGGCTCGGACCCCGCTGACGAGCTCGCCGAGACCTCCGCGAAGTTCCGCACCGCGTTGTCCGCCATGGGCCTGGACCAGGCCTTCTGAGAGGACCGGAGATGACGACTGCCGACTACCCGACCTGGCCGCAGGAGTTCGCCGACCGCTACCGCGCGGCGGGCTACTGGCGCGGCTACACCTTCGGCCAGGTGCTGCGCGAGCGCGCCGACGAGCACCCCGACCGCGTCGCCGTGGTGGACGGCGACCGCCGGGTCACCTACCGCGAGCTCGACGTGCGCGCCGACCGCCTCGCCGCCGGGCTGCGTGCCGAGGGCATCGGCAAGGGCGACCGCGTCGTCGTGCAGCTGCCCAACGTCGCCGAGTTCTTCGACGTGTGCTTCGCGCTGTTCCGGCTGGGCGCGGTGCCGGTCTTCGCGCTGCCGTCGCACCGGCGGACCGAGATCTCCTACTTCTGCGAGTTCAGCGGAGCGGCCGCCTACATCACCACCGACGTGGAGGCGGGCTTCGACCACCGGGGGCTGGCCGCCGACGTGGTGGCCGCGTTGCCGCAGCTGCGGGTGTTCATCGCCGGCGAGCCCGGCGACTTCCGCAGCCTGTCCGATGTGGACGCCGACCCGGTGGAGCTGGACGGTCCCGATCCCGGCGACCTGGCCTTCCTGCAGCTGTCCGGCGGCAGCACCGGGGTGCCCAAGCTGATCCCGCGCACCCACGACGACTACATCTACTCCTTCCGCGCCAGCAACGAGATCTGCGGCGTCACGGCCGACACCGTCTACCTCGGGGCGCTGCCCATCGCGCACAACTTCCCGATGAGCTCACCCGGCACCTTCGGCGTCCTGCACGCCGGTGGCCGCGTGGTGCTGGCCCGCCGCCCCAGCCCCGACGAGGTGTTCCCGCTCATCGAGCGGGAGCGCGTCACGATGGTCGCCGCGGTGCCGCCGCTGGCACTGGTGTGGCTGGACGCCGCGGCGGCGGGCACCGAGCACGACCTGTCCAGCCTGGAGGTGCTCCAGGTCGGCGGCGCCAAGTGCAGCGAGGAGGTCGCGCGCCGGGTCAAGCCCGTGCTCGGTGCCACCCTCCAGCAGGTCTTCGGCATGGCCGAGGGACTGGTGAACTACACCCGCCTCGACGACCCCGAGGAGGTCATCCTCACCACCCAGGGCCGGCCGATCTCGCCGGACGACGAGGTGCTGGTCGTCGACGACGAGGACAACCCGGTGCCCACCGGCGAGACCGGGCACCTGCTCACCCGCGGGCCCTACACCATCCGCGGCTACTACCGCGCTCCCGAGCACAACGCGAAGGCCTTCACCCCGGACGGCTTCTACCGCACCGGTGACGTCGTCCGGCTCACCGAGGAGGGCAACCTCGTCGTCGAGGGCCGGGCGAAGGACCAGATCAACCGCGGCGGCGAGAAGATCGCCGCGGAGGAGGTGGAGAACCACCTGCTGGCCCACCCGGCGGTGCACGACGCGGCCGTGGTCTCCATGCCCGACGACTACCTCGGCGAGCGCAGCTGCGCGTTCGTCGTGCCGCGCGGCACCCCGCCCAAGGCCCGCGAGCTGATCAAGTTCGTGCGCGAGCGGGGACTGGCCGCCTACAAGGTGCCGGACCGGGTCGAGTTCGTCGAGCAGTTCCCGCAGACCGGCGTCGGCAAGGTCAGCAAGCGCGACCTCCGGGAAGCGATCAAGCGGGAGCTGGTCCCGGAGCTCGAACGCCGCTGACCGTCCACTCCCCACCGACCACAGGAGGAGCTCGCCCGTGGCGCTTCCGACCATCCCGCCCTACCGCGTGCCGACACCGGAGGAGCTGCCGGACAACCGCGTGTCGTGGCGGCCCGAGCCGAGCCGATCGGTGCTGCTGGTGCACGACATGGAACGGCACTTCGTCAACGCCTTCCCCAGGGAAGGCGAACCGCTGGACGTGGTGGTGCCCAACATCCGGCTGCTGCGCGACCGCGCCCGCGCCTCGGGCGTGCCGGTGGTGTACTGCGCGCAGCCCGGTGGGCAGACGCCCGAACAGCGCGGCCTGCAACTGGAGTGGTGGGGACCGGGCGTGGCCGACCCGGCGCAGGAAGCCATCATCGACGAGCTCGCGCCCGCCGACGGGGACGTGCTGCTGACCAAGTGGCGCTACAGCGCCTTCCAGCGCACCGACCTGCGGCAGATGCTGCGGGACTGGGGACGCGACCAGCTGATCATCACGGGCGTCTACGCGCACATCGGGTGCCTGATGACCGCCGCCGAGGCCTTCCAGCAGGAGGTGCAGGCGTTCCTGGTCGCCGACGCCGTCGCGGACTTCTCGCTGGAGGAGCACCGGATGGCGCTGGACTACGCGGCCAAGCGGTGCGCGGTGGTCGACACCGCGGAGCGGTTGGCGCAGGACCTCGCGGCACGCGAGTCCGAAGTGGCCTGACAGATCTTCGTAGGGGAGTGCGTGGGAATGTCGCAGAAGTTGACGCTGGAGGACGTCCGGGAGCAGGTCGCCGAGCTGCTCTACGAGGACCCGGCGGAGCTGACCGACGAGGAGAACCTCATGGACTGGGGCCTCGACTCGGTCCGGATCATGACGCTGGTGGAGAAGTGGCGCCGTCTGGGCGTCGAGATCACCTTCGCCGACCTGGCCGAACGACCCACCCTCGCGGAGTGGTGGGAGGTCCTGGAACCCAAGGTGAGCTGAGTCCTCCGTCCCTTCGGGGCTCGCCTCACGCGGCGCCCGCGGAGCACCCGCGGCTCGCCACCTGGAACAGTGAGGCGTCTGGTTTCCACTGACACCGCGGGGATCCTGGGCTCCGGGTGGGGTGAGGACCGGTCGTCGGGGTGTCGGGGGCCTGGTGTGCGACGGACCGCGGCTGCGGTGGCCGCGGTCCGTCGGGTGTCATCGGTCCTGGTCGGTCACTCCTCCCACGGGACCTGCGGGGACCGGTAGAAGTCGATGCCGGAGGCCGCCAGCCGGGGTCCGTGCGTGGCCAGGCGCTGGGCGAACGACTCCCAGTCGTGGGCCGACGCCGGGGACCAGGCCAGTTCGGCGATCGCCGGCAGCCGGGGGAAGGCCATGAACTCGATGTGCTCGGAGTTCTCCAGGGTCTCCGACCACAGCGGCGCTTCCACGCCCAGGACGGCCTCCTCCGGCACGTCCTGCAGGTAGCTGCCCGGGTCCCAGCCGTAGGCGTCGGCGACCTCGATGAACCCGGCCCACTGCAGGCCCAGCGGGGTGTTCTCGTCGTACTTCATGTCCAAGTAGGACTTGTTGGCCGGCGACACCAGGATCTTGTTGCCGCGGGCCACCGCCTCCGGCAGCAGCGGGTCGGCGTTGGTGGTGCCCCAGTACTGCAGCACCGCTCCGCCCTGCGGGGCGGCCTTGCCGTAGTCGTGCCAGCCGACCGGGGTCTTGCCGTACTTCTCGACCAGCGGCAGCACCCGGGAGAGGAACGCCCGGTAGTCCTCGTCGGTGGTCGAGTCGGCCTCGTCGCCGCCGATGTGCAGGTACGGGCCGGGAGTCATCTCGGCCAGTTCCCGGATCACGTCCTCGACGAACCGGTAGGTGATCTCCTTGCCCACGCACAGCGAGCTGAAGCCGACCTCGATGCCGGTGTACAGCGGTGGCGCGACCCCGTCGCAGTTCAGCTCGGCGTAGGAGGCCAGCGCGGCGTTGGTGTGCCCCGGCATGTCGATCTCCGGGACCACCACGACGTGCCGCGACGCGGCGTGCTCGACGATCTCGGCGTAGTCCTGCTTGGTGTAGTACCCGCCCGGGCCGCCACCGACCTCGGTGCTGCCGCCGTACTCGGCCAGCCGCGGCCAGCTGTCGATCTGGATGCGCCAGCCCTGGTCGTCGGACAGGTGCAGGTGCAGCCGGTTGATCTTGTACCGGGCGATCTGGTCGATGTAGCGCTTGACCTCGTCCACGGAGAAGAAGTGCCGCGCCACGTCGAGCATCGCGGCCCGGTGCTCGAACCGCGGCTGGTCGGTGATCTCGCCGCCGGGCACCGGCCACGGGCCGGGCTGCGGGGCGGGGCTCTCGATCGCGGCGGGCAGCAGCTGCCGCAGCGTCTGCACGCCGTTGAACAGCCCTTCGGCGCTGGCCGCGCGCAGGTCGACGGTCTCGCCGGTCACCCGCAGCCGGTAGCCGGACGGGCTGAGCCCGGTGCTGTCGTCGAGCTGCAGCGCGATGTCACCGCCGTCGGGCTCGCCACCGTCGACCGGCAGCGCGAAGCCGGTGGCGGGGCGCAGGACCTCGGCGAGGTACTCGCCGACGCCGGCGGCGTCACCGGACGCCCGGATCGAGGTCTGCTCGGTCAGCTCGAAGGTCGTCGCCGGGTCCGGTCGCACCGATTCGGGCGCGGGGATGACGTTGTCGATCGTGGAGTTCGCCACGGCCGGTGCGGCGGTGGCCGGGACGGTGGCCCCGGCGACCAGCGCACCGGCCGCCACGGCGAGTGCGGCCCGGCGCACCGTTGGTCGAGGGATCATGTGCGTTCGCTCCTCGGAGTCGCGCAAGCGGTGCACACAAAGGTATAGACCAACTTCGGCCGGGGGAGCCTCCGAACGGACGCATCGCGGCGGCCCCCGGCGCACGTGCCGGGAGCCGCCGCGACGCGCGTCAGCCCTCGCCGCGCAGGGCCGGCCGCAGACGCTCCAGGACCGCCGGGTCCTCGATCGTCGACGGCACGGTGGTGTCGCCGGTGTCGGCGATCTCGCGCATCGACTTGCGCAGGATCTTCCCCGAGCGCGTCTTGGGCAGCCCGTCGACGACGAGCACCTCGCGGAACGCCGCCACCGGTCCGATCTGCTCGCGCACCGCCGCGACCAGCTCCGCGCGCAGCTGGTCCGGATCGACCTCGACGCCGGACTTGAGCACCACGAGCCCTCGCGGCACCTGGCCCTTGAGCGAGTCCCGGACCCCGATCACCGCGCACTCGGCGACCGCCGGGTGCGCCGCCAGCACCGCCTCCATCGAGCCGGTGGACAACCGGTGGCCCGCGACGTTGATCACGTCGTCGGTGCGGCCCATCACGAACACGTACCCGTCCTCGTCGACGTAGCCGTTGTCGCCGGTGAGGTAGTAGCCGGGGTAGCGCGACAGGTACGACTCGCGGAACCGCTCGTCGTCGCCCCACAGCGTGGGCAGCGTGCCCGGCGGCAGCGGCAACCGGATGCAGATCGCGCCGTCCCGCCCCGGCGGCAGCGGGTTGCCCGCCTGGTCCAGCACCACCACGTCGTAGCCGGGCACCGGCACCGTCGGCGATCCGGGCTTGACCGGCATCGGCTCCAGCCCGCGCAGGTTCGCGCAGATCGGCCAGCCGGTCTCGGTCTGCCACCAGTGGTCGATCACCGGCACGCCGAGGTGCTCGCACGCCCAGTGGTAGGTCTCCGGGTCCAGCCGCTCCCCGGCCAGGAACAGCGTCCGCAGGCTGGAGGTGTCGTGCTTGCGGAGCAGCTCGGCGTCCGGGTCCACCCGCTTGATCGCGCGGAACGCGGTCGGGGCGGTGAACAGCGCCTTGACCCCGTGGTCGGAGATGACCCGCCAGAACGCGCCCGCGTCCGGCGTGCCGACGGGCTTGCCCTCGTAGACCACCGTCGTGGCCCCGGTCAGCAGCGGCGCGTAGACGATGTAGGAGTGGCCCACCACCCATCCGACGTCGGAGGCCGTCCAGAACACGTCGCCCGGGCCGATGTCGTAGATGTTGGCCATCGACCAGCGCAGCGCCACCGCGTGCCCGCCGTTGTCCCGCACCACGCCCTTCGGGCGGCCCGTGGTGCCGGACGTGTACAGCACGTACAGCGGGTCGGTCGCCGCGACCGGCACGCACTCGGCCGGCTCGGCCTGCGCCAGCGCCTCCTCCCAGTCCACGTCCCGCTCGCCGAGCTCGGCGCGCGCCTGCTCGCGCTGCAGCACGATCACCCGGCGCGGCTGGTGCTCGGTCATCCGCAGCGCCTCGTCGACGATCGGCTTGTACTCGACGACCCGGTTCGGCTCCAGCCCGCAGGACGCCGCGACGACCACCGTCGGCCGGGCGTCCTCGATGCGCGCGGCCAGCTCCTTCGGCGCGAAGCCGCCGAAGACCACCGAGTGCACCGCGCCGATGCGGGCGCAGGCCAGCATCGCCACCACGGCCTCGGGGACCATCGGCAGGTAGATCACCACGCGGTCGCCGCGCTCCACGCCCTGCGCCCGCAGCGCCCCGGCGAACAGCGCCACCTCCTCCAGCAGCTCCCGGTAGGTCCAGCGAGCCACCTGCCCGGTCATCGCCGAGTCCCAGATCAGCGCCGTCTGCTCCCCGCGCCCGTCGCGGACGTGCCGGTCCAGCGCGTTGAAGCAGGTGTTGAGCTGCCCGTCGGGGAACCAGCGGAAGAACGGGGCGGCGTCGGAGTCCACGGCGCGCGTCGGCTCGCGCACCCACTCGATCGCCGTCGCAGCGTCGAGCCAGAAACCCTCCGGGTCGGTCAAGCTCTTCCGGTGGGCCTCGGCGTAGGCACCCATGACCACAAACCTCCTGCACGTCCCGCGCTCGTTGCCCTGACGTCCTACCGCACAGCCACCCCGTGCGCCAGGGCCGTCACGCACCGCGTTCGGCGCCCGGTGAGCGGTGCGCCGGAGTTCGGCCGGGCGTTGTGCCCGGCGGATCGCCCGGACGCAGTTCGGCGACGGATCGCGTCCACTGGGCGCTGCGGCGGGCGCTCGCCATGACGCGGCGCGCACGCGTGGTGACAATCGGGCAGACGCCTGCGATCGGGCTAACGAACGAGTGCTCCTCCCCGACAACAGGAGCAGAAGACGGAGGTGCTGCAACGATGAGCACGGAACCGGCCCAGTCCGCCGAGGCATCCACCAGCCAGGTCGACTCGAGCCCGACCACGTCGGCCGACCTCCCCACCACGCCCTGGAGCGTGGTGTGGAGCGGTGGCCATTCCTACGTGCTCGAGGGCTCCGCCGGCGCCCGCTGGGCCGGCGTCGACGACCGCGGGCGGGCCCGGTTCCTCACCGACGCCGAGCTCCGGCGTCGCGGCTGGAGCCGCACCCCCGTCTGATCACGCTCGCCCCGGGCTCCGCCGCGCACCTGGCCCGATCGACGACCACGCGCGGCGGGGCCCGGCCGCCCCCTGTGCCGTGCGCCGAATGTGAGATCCTGAGCCCGAGGGGATGCGCAGCTGTGCATCTGGGGTAGCACGCACAACCGATCAGGGGAGGCTCGTGGTGCAGGACGCCGAGCGCACCACGGAGAACACCACGAGCGGGGGCGACCCCGGTCACTCACCGGAACACCGCCCGGACCCCGGCATGGCCCGGATCCGCGAAGTCGCCGCCGGGGTGTGGGCCGATCCATGGTGGACACTGCCGAACCTGCTCAGCGTGCTCCGCCTGGCGGGCGTGCCCCTGTTCCTCTGGCTGCTGCTCGGCCCCCGGGCCGACGTGCTGGCCCTGCTCGTGCTGGTGGTCAGCGGTCTCACCGACTGGCTCGACGGCAAGCTCGCCCGCTGGCTGAACCAGTACAGCCGCCTCGGCGAGCTGCTCGACCCGGCCGCCGACCGGCTCTACATCGTCGCCACCCTGGTGGCCTTCGTGCTGCGTGACGTGGTGCCCTGGTGGGTCGCCGCCGCGCTCGTGCTGCGGGACGCGGTGCTGACGCTGTGCCTGCCGGTGCTGCGCTGGCACGGCTACGAGCCGCCCGAGGTGCACTACCTCGGCAAGGCCGCGACGTTCTGCCTGATGTACGCGTTCCCGCTGTTGCTGCTGGTGCAGGAAGACTTCCCGCTGTCCGAGGTGGTGCGCCCGGTCGCCTACGCCTTCACCTGCTGGGGCGGCGCGCTGTACCTGTGGGCCGGGGTGCTCTACCTGGGACAGGTGGTGGTCGCGGTGCACCGGGCGCGCGCCAGGACGCCGTAGTCGGTTCCGCACCTCCGGTGGTGTTACCTGGGTCGCCTTGCGGGCGGCACCGCGCGATGCATACGCTCGCCGAGCCGATCACGCGGGCGACGCGCGGTCGGAGACCTGAGAGTGACGAGTGGACGAGGAAGGCGGGACCACGTGGCGGCCCCGGACGAGATCAAGTACACCGAAGAGCACGAGTGGGTCCAGCGCACCGGCGAGGACACCGTGCGCGTCGGGATCACCGAGTACGCCCAGCAGCAGCTCGGAGACGTGGTCTTCGTGCAGCTGCCCGAGGTGGGGCAGCAGGTCTCCAAGGGGGAGTCGCTGGGCGAGGTCGAGTCGACCAAGAGCGTCTCGGACATCTACGCGCCCGTCACCGGTGAGGTGACCGCCCGCAACGAGGGCCTGGAGGACCAGCCCGAGCTGGTCAACTCGGAGCCGCTGGACGGCGGCTGGATGGTCGAGATCAAGCTGGCCGACCCGGAGCAGCTGACCGGCCTGCTCGACGCCGAGGCCTACCAGAAGCTGATCGAGAGCTGATCGACCAGGCAAGATCGTCGATCTGTCGGGGTTGCCGGGGAGAATGTCGGGAGGTCCGCGTCCCACGCCTGCCCAGGCACGGTACGTTGGGCACATACTTGGCACGATCTATCCGCGTGGAGGAGAGCTCAGGTGAGCCAGAACAGCGGCTTCGGCGACGTCCCGCCGGAGCAGTCACCGGAGACCACCTCGGTCTTCAGGCCCTTCCTCTCGGAGCAGGAGAGCACCGAGAGCCCGGCCCCGGAGCCCGCCGCCGCGTCCGGGGTCGATGCACTGCCCGCTGGGTCGGCATTGCTGGTCGTCAAGCGCGGTCCGAACGCGGGCTCGCGGTTCTTGCTGGACCGGGAGACCACCAGCGCGGGTCGGCACCCGGACAGCGACATCTTCCTCGACGACGTCACGGTTTCCCGTCGGCACGCCGAGTTCCGGCGTGAGGGCAACGACTTCGTGGTCGTCGACGTCGGCAGCCTCAACGGCACCTACGTCAACCGGGAACCGGTGGACACCTCGGTCCTGGCCAACGGCGACGAGGTGCAGATCGGCAAGTTCCGGTTGGTGTTCCTGACCGGGCCGGTCGAAGGCGGGCGCTGAGCCCGGACCCCGACTTCCGACCCGTCAGCGGGGCGACGCCATCCCGGCGCCGCCCCGCTGACGCGTCGCGGTACGTGCGCGACCGGGGTCGGCGGCATCCGAGTCCGGGAATCTCCCGGCAGCGCAACCGGTTCTGATGTTCCAGCGGCTTCCTCCGCAGCGGTCCGCCAGGGGCCCTGGCGGGTGTATCGTGCTGGTACCGCTCTACGACGAGCGCAGCCAGCGGTTCGGGTCCAGCGTCCGGGTCGGTGTTCCGGCGGGAGAGCTGTGGCAGCGGCGGTCGGTCGGGCCGCCGAGGGATGGGCGTAGCCGCCGTATCGCGGGTAGCGTCGAAAGCGCCGGTGCGCGATCCTCGATGGGGATGCCACGCTTCGGCGCGCTGGAGGAGGCGATGTGACGATGAGCAGCGAGATGCGCGTCGTCGGCGTGCGAGTGGAACTACCAGCCAACCAGCCGATCCTGCTGTTGCGCGAGGCGCACGGCGAGCGCTACCTGCCGATCTGGATCGGCTCGGTGGAGGCGACGGCCATCGCGCTCGAGCAGCAGGGCGTGCGGCCGCAGCGACCGCTGACCCACGACCTGCTCAAGGACGTCATCGGCGCCCTGGGTCGCGACCTCGAGCAGGTCCGGATCACCGATCTGCAGGAAGGCACCTTCTTCGCCGAGCTGGTGTTCGACGGGGACGTCCGGGTGTCGGCGCGGCCGAGCGACTCGGTGGCCCTGGCGCTGCGCGTCGGGGTGCCGATCCACGCCGACGAGTCGGTGCTCGACGAAGCCGGGTTGATCATCCCGGACGAGCAGGAGGACGAGGTCGAGAAGTTCCGCGAGTTCCTCGACTCGGTCTCCCCGGAGGACTTCCGCGGCGCGGACACCTGAGGGTCCGCGCACCGGTAGGAGCAGCACCGGCCCCCGCCTGCGCCCGCAGGCGGGGGCCGGCTCGTCCGGGTGCCCGCGCGTCGCGTTGACCTCCCCGCGAGGCAGGCATACCGTCGGGTTGAGCGAAATCGCCCCGGTGTGATTCAGCGGGTGACTGCCGATGCGTCGGTGCTACCGGACCGCGGTCGGCGGGGCGGTTCGCGGCCCCGACCGAACCGGTCGGGCGCTGGTGATCGTCGTCGGCGACAAGCCGGACGAGGGGAGGCAGGCGTGGTCGAGGAAGCGTCCAACGGGGATGCTGCCGTGGAGCAGGGTGAGCTGTTCCCAGACGCCTCGCTGCCGGACGAGTTGGTCGGCTACCGCGGGCCGGCCGCCTGCCAGATCGCCGGCATCACCTACCGCCAGTTGGACTACTGGGCGCGCACCAAGCTGGTCGGCCCGTCCATCCGCGGGGCGGCCGGCTCCGGCTCGCAGCGGCTGTACTCGTTCAAGGACATCCTGGTGCTCAAGGTGGTCAAGCGGCTGCTGGACACCGGGGTGTCGCTGCACAACATCCGGGTCGCGGTGGAGCACCTGCGCAACCGCGGCGTGCAGGACCTGGCCAAGCTGACGCTGTTCAGCGACGGCACGACGGTCTACGAGTGCACCTCGGCCGAGGAGGTGGTCGACCTGCTGCAGGGTGGCCAGGGGGTGTTCGGCATCGCCGTGAGCGGTGCGATGCGCGAGATCAGCGGCACCATCCACGAGTTCCCGGCCGAGCGGGCCGACGGCGGCGAGATGGTGAAGGCCGAGGACGAGCTGTCCCGCCGTCGCCGGGAGCGGAAGGCCGAGACCGGCTGACCGGTCGGCCGGTCACGCCGACTGTGCTCCAGGTCGCATCGGCGGTCCGCGGACCCGGTCTGATCGGGTAGGCTGCGACACATCGTCGACCCCGTGCGGGAGAGTCCGGCCCGGCGCCCAGCCGTGGTCGGCGCCGAAGGAGCAACCCTCCCCGACAACCTCTCAGGCCACCCGGACCGCACGGGCGAGATGCCTCTGGAAAGTGGGGGTGCCACGGCAGTGGTGCCGCCCCGCCGACGGTGCAAGCCCGGTCCCCGGGCGAAGCTCTCAGGCGTTCGCTTCGCGAGCAGTGACAGAGGGGGAGAGCAAGGCAGCCGAGGCTGCACTGCTGCCCCTGTTCGCCGCGATGATTGAGGTTCGCGATGTCCGACGTGACGCACGATCGCATCCCCCTGGCAGCCCTGGAGCACGGAACGCCGTTCGCTGACCGGCACGTCGGGCCGGCCCCGGCGGAGCTCGCCCACATGCTCGACGTGATCGGTGTCGGTTCGCTGGAGGAGCTGGGCCGCAGCGCCGTGCCGGACGCGATCCGGGAGGACGACCTGCGGCTGTCCCTGCCCGAACCGGCCACCGAGTCGGCGGCGCTGGCGGAGCTGCGCGAGCTCGCGCGCCGCTGCACCCCGCACACCGAGATGATCGGGCTCGGGTACTACGGCACCACGACCCCGCCGGTCATCCGGCGCAACGTGCTGGAGAACCCGGCCTGGTACACCGCCTACACGCCGTACCAGCCGGAGATCTCGCAGGGCCGGCTGGAGGCGCTGCTGAACTTCCAGACGATGGTGGCCGACCTGACCGGCGTCCCGGTGGCCAACGCGTCGATGCTCGACGAGGCGACCGCCGCGGCCGAGGGCATGACGCTGGTGCGCCGCGCCGGGAAGTCGAAGTCGCCGCGGTTCCTGGTCGACGCCGACACCCTGCCGCAGACCATCGCGGTCATCCAGACCCGCGCCGAGCCGCTGGGCATCGAGGTCGTCGTCGCCGACCTGTCCGAGGGCCTGCCCGAGGGCGAGTTCTTCGGTGCGCTGCTGTCGTACCCGGGCGCCTCGGGCGCCGTGCGCGACCACGAGGCGGTCATCGCCGAGGTGCACGAGCGCGGCGCGAAGGCCGTGGTGGCGACCGACCTGCTGGCGCTGACGCTGCTGCGCCCGCCGGGGGAGATCGGTGCGGACGTGGTGGTCGGCAGCTCGCAGCGCTTCGGCGTGCCGATGGGCTTCGGCGGCCCGCACGCCGGGTTCATGGCCGTGGCCAAGGGCCTCGAGCGGCAGCTGCCCGGACGGCTGGTCGGGGTGAGCGTGGACGCCGACGGCAACCAGGCCTACCGGCTGGCGCTGCAGACCCGCGAGCAGCACATCCGCCGCGAGAAGGCCACCAGCAACATCTGCACCGCGCAGGTGCTGCTGGCCGTGGTGGCCTCGATGTACGCCGTCTACCACGGCCCGGCCGGGCTGCGGGCGATCGCGACCCGCACGCACCGGATGGCGGCCGTGCTGGCCGAGCAGCTGCGGCGCGGCGGGGTCGAGGTGCTGCACCGGGACTTCTTCGACACGGTCATCGCGAAGGTGCCGGGCCGGGCCGACGAGGTCGTGGCCGCCGCGCGCCGCGGCGGCATCAACCTGCGCCGGGTGGACGCCGACCACGTCGGCGTCAGCTGCGACGAGACCACCACGCGCGCCCACCTGGCGACCGTGTGGCGGGCGTTCGGCATCGACGGCGTGGACGTCGACGAGCTGGACGCGCAGACCCCGGACGCGCTGCCGGAGGCGCTGCTGCGCACCTCCGAGTACCTGACGCACCCGGTGTTCCACACCCACCACTCGGAGACCTCGCTGCTGCGCTACCTGCGGCAGCTGTCGGACAAGGACGTCGCGCTGGACCGCAGCATGATCCCGCTGGGCTCGTGCACCATGAAGCTCAACGCGACGGCCGAGATGGAGCCGATCACCTGGCCGGAGTTCGGCGACCTGCACCCGTTCGCGCCCGCGCAGGATGCTGAGGGGCTGTTGTCGCTGGTCAAGGACCTGGAGACCTGGCTGGCCGAGGTCACCGGCTACGACGCGGTGAGCCTGCAGCCCAACGCGGGCAGCCAGGGCGAGTTCGCCGGCCTGCTGGCCATCCGCGCCTACCACCGCAGCCGCGGCCAGGCTGGCCGCAACGTGTGCCTGATCCCGGCGAGCGCGCACGGCACCAACGCCGCCAGCGCCGTCATGGCCGGGATGCGCGTGGTCGTGGTGCGCTGCGACGACGAGGGCAACATCCAGCTGGACCACCTGCGCGAGCTGGTCGCCGAGCACGCCGACGACCTCGCCGCCATCATGATCACCTACCCGTCGACGCACGGCGTCTACGAGGACACGGTGCGCGAGGTGTGCGGCCTGGTGCACGACGCGGGCGGGCAGGTCTACGTCGACGGGGCGAACCTCAACGCGCTGATCGGCCTGGCCCGGATGGGCAAGTTCGGGTCCGACGTCTCGCACCTGAACCTGCACAAGACCTTCTGCATCCCGCACGGCGGCGGCGGTCCGGGCGTCGGCCCGATCGGCGTGCGCGAGCACCTCGCGCCGTTCCTGCCGAACCACCCGATGCAGCCCGCGGCCGGGCCGGACACCGGGGTGGGGCCGATCAGCGCCGCCCCGTGGGGCAGCGCCTCGATCCTGCCGATCTCGTGGGCCTACGTGCGGATGATGGGCGCGGACGGGCTGCGCCGCGCGACGCTGACCGCCGTGGCGGCGGCCAACTACGTGGCGCGGCGGCTCAACAGCTACTTCCCGGTGCTCTACACCGGCAAGGGCGGGTTCGTCGCCCACGAGTGCATCCTGGACCTGCGCCCGATCAGCAAGACCAGCGGCATCAGCGTCGACGACGTGGCCAAGCGGCTGGCCGACTACGGCATCCACGCGCCGACCATGTCGTTCCCGGTGGCCGGGACGCTGATGGTGGAGCCGACCGAGAGCGAGAGCCTGGCCGAGCTCGACCGCTTCTGCGAGGCCATGATCGCCATCCGCGCGGAGATCGACAAGGTGGTCGCCGGGCAGTGGCCCGCCGACGACAACCCGCTGGTCGGCGCGCCGCACACGGCGGCCTGCCTGGTCCGGGACTGGGACCACGCCTACTCCCGCGAGGAGGCGGTCTACCCGCTGGGCACGGCGGCGCCGAAGGTGTGGCCGGCGGTGCGGCGCATCGACGGCGCCCAGGGCGACCGCAACCTGGTCTGCTCCTGCCCGCCGCTGGAGGCCTACCAGTCCTGACGACTCCCGTCACGACCGGGGCCCTGCGACACGCGCGTGGGGCCCCGGTTTGCGTCGTGGGCCGGAGGGATGACACGGTGGCCCCTTACCTGTGACCGCTCCGAGAGGGAGTTGAGCACCATGCTCACCATCAGTGAGAGCGCCGCCGAGGTCATCAAGCTCGTCCTCGTGGGGGGTGACTCTCAAGAAGGATCCGGTCTGCGCATCGCACCGGGTGGCGACGGACTGCAGGCGTCGATCGCCGAGCAGCCCCAGGCGGGCGACCAGGTGGTCGAGGCGTCCGGCGTCCGGGTGTTCCTCGAGCCGCAGGTCGCCGAGCTGCTCGGGGACAAGACGCTCGACGCCGAGCGGGACGCCAACGGCGACCTGGCGCTGGCCGTCCGCGACTGAACCGACGACTCGAGGAGCGCCCCGGACCCCGCGGTCCGGGGCGCTCCTGCGTTCCGGTGCGGTGTCAGCTCGCCGAGCGGCTCGGTGCCGCCTGCAGCCGGCCGGCGGCGCGCCTCGGCTGCCGGGTGCGGCCCCACGGCTTGAACACCGACAGCAGGTAGGCGGTGAGCAGCAGGGTCGGACCGACCACCACCGGCGGGAGCAGCGTCGCGGCGAGCGCGGCACCGTCCCCGGCGACCAGTCGGGCGCCGGCGTCGGCCGCCCGTTCGACGGTCGGGCGCAGCGCGACGACGATGAGGACCGCGTAGAGCAGGTTGATGGCGAACTTGACCACCACCCACCAGTAGCGCAGCAGTCCGTACTTGGTGCCCAGCCCGAGCACCACCCCGGAGGCCAGGCACACGAGGCTGGCGGTGAGCATCGGCCAGACGGCGACGATCGCGGCGGCCTGCAGCGCGGCACCGGCCGTCTGCGGGGAGCTCGTGAGCCCGGCCGTGGCGACCAGGACGCCCAGGGCGAGGTCGGTGCCGAACCAGGCCGCCGCCGCGAGCAGGTGCACGACCAGGTACACCTTGCGTCCGCGTGCGCTGAGCCGGCGCGTGGTCGTGGTCGTCATCGGGTCCTCCTCGTCGGTGCGGCTCGTCTCGTCGCAGCGTGGCCGAACCGGCGGGTCCGCTCGTCCGTCGCGGCGCTGAACCTCGGCTACGCCCGCTGACGTACGCGCCCGGCGCGCGCTGCGCGAGCGACCGCAGGACGGTCGAGTCGGTCCGGTGCCCGAGGCGCGCGACCCGGTGGTCCGGCCTCCTGCGCCCGGGTGAGCGGCGATGATCGAGCGCCCGCACGACGGGTACCATGGCGGCCGCTGGCCGCGTGTCTCCCGCGTTCCCCCTCGGGACGCACGCGGCCAGCCCCGTGCGTGATCGCCAGGCGCAGCAACGTGTTCCGCCCTGCCGCGGCCGCCGAGCGGGTGAGCGGGCCACGCACGGTCCCGACACCGGTCCGGTGCGTCGGCACTCCACTGTGGACCATCGTCCGATGTGGACCACTGGCCGGCAGGCGGTGAGGACCACCGGGCTCAT
The DNA here is from genome assembly GCF_013410345.1 of Saccharopolyspora hordei. Classification (NCBI taxonomy): domain Bacteria; kingdom Bacillati; phylum Actinomycetota; class Actinomycetes; order Pseudonocardiales; family Pseudonocardiaceae; genus Saccharopolyspora; species Saccharopolyspora hordei. The sequence continues at coordinate 4,019,153 of NZ_JACCFJ010000001.1, read as the reverse complement.
CGCGGTGCACGGTGTCGTATACCGTGCTCGAGGGTCATTCGCGCGGCGAACGAACGAGGCGGGGGATGTCTGCACCGAACCGGGCCAAGTACGTGCTGATCCTGGGCGGGCTGTCCGCGTTCGGCCCGCTGGCCATCGACATGTACCTGCCCGCCTTCCCGCAGATCGCCGCGGAGCTCGGCGCGGACGCCGCGCAGGTGCAGCTGTCGTTGACCGGCTGCACGCTCGGGCTCGCGGTGGGTCAGCTGTTCGCCGGGCCGCTCTCGGACACCTTCGGCCGGCGACGTCCGCTGCTGGTCGGCCTGGTGGTGTTCGCGCTGGCCTCGCTGCTGTGCGCGGCCGCCCCGTCCGCGCCCGCGCTGGCCGGGCTGCGGCTGGTGCAGGGACTGGGCGGCGCCGCCGGGATCGTCATCGCGCGGGCCGTGGTGCGCGACCTGTACTCGGGCGCGGCGATGGCCCGGTTCTTCTCGCTGCTCATGCTGGTCAACGGGCTGGCGCCGATCCTCGCGCCGCTCCTCGGCGGGCAGCTGCTGACCGTGACGTCCTGGCGCGGGGTGTTCCTGGCCCTCGCGGTCATCGGGGCCGCGCTGCTGGCCGCGGCCGCCTTCGGCGTGCCGGAGACGCTGCCCCCGCCCGCCCGGCGAGCGGGGGACCTGGGCGGCACGCTGCGCACCTTCCGCACGCTGCTCGCCGATCGCGCGTTCGTCGGCCACGCGCTGTCGGCGGCGCTGGCCTTCTCCGCGATGTTCGCCTACATCTCGGGCTCGTCGTTCGTGCTCCAGGACGTCTTCGGCCTGTCACCGCAGGCCTTCAGCCTGGTCTTCGGGACCAACGCGCTGGGCATCGTCCTGGTCGGACAGCTCAACGCCCGGCTGGTCGGGCGCGCCGGACCCCGCCGCCTGCTGGCCGTCGGCCTGACCTGCAACGCGCTCGGTGGGGTCGCGGTGGCGGCGTCCGCGGCGCTCGGGGCGGGACTGGCCGGGCTGCTGCCCGCGCTGTTCCTCGTCGTGGCCAGCGTCGGCATGGTCTCGCCGAACGCCACGGCGCTGGCGCTGTCCGGGCACCCGGAGACCGCGGGGAGCGCCTCGGCGCTGCTGGGTGTGATGCAGTTCTCGGCCGGGGCGCTGGCCGCCCCGCTGGTCGGCTCGGCGGGCACCGGCACCGCCCTGCCGATGGGCCTGGTCATCGGCTCGCTGTCGCTGGCCGCCGTCGTCGTCTTCGCGCTGCTGGCGCGCCGCGCGGGGTGAAAACCGGATGCGTCCTGGGGAGAGAGGTGGAAGTGTGACGATCATGGACGACTCCGCGCCGTGGACCACCACGCCGATCACCGAGGACCTGCTGCGCGGGGCGCTGGAACTGGAGCGCACCGAGCACGGCGTGCTGCCGCACCGGCTGCCCGCGCGAGCTCGCGCGCAGTGCGCCGACGGGCAGCTGGCCGTGGTGGAGGCCCAACCCTCCGGGGTGCGGCTCGTCTTCCGGACCGCGGCGACGGCCATCGAGCTGGACGTGCTGCCGACCAAGACCGTCTACCGCGGCGCCCAGGCCCTGCCCGGTGACGCCTACGACCTCGTCGTCGACGGGCGCCTGGTGGACCGGGCCACCGCGGACGGCGGCAACGTGCTGACCATCGACATGGCCACCGGGACCAGGACCACCGACTCCGGGCCGGTGGCGACCGTGCGGTTCACCGGGCTGGCCGCCGAGCCGAAGGACGTGGCGATCTGGTTGCCGTACCGGGAGGTCACCGAGCTCGTCGCGCTGCGCACCGACGCCCCGGTCGAGCCCGTCGCGCCCCACGGCCGCCGGGTGTGGCTGCACCACGGCAGCTCGATCAGCCACGGCTCGAACGCCGAGAGCTCCAGCACGACCTGGCCCGCGCTGGCGGCCGCCGCGGGCGGCGTGGAGCTGGTCAACCTCGGCCTGGGCGGCAGCGCGCTGCTCGACCCGTTCACCGCGCGCGCCCTGCGCGACACCCCGGCGGACCTGATCAGCGTCAAGCTCGGCATCAACGTGGTCAACGCCGACCTGATGCGGTTGCGCGCGTTCGGCCCGGCGGTGCACGGGTTCCTCGACACCATCCGCGAGGGCCACCCGGACACGCCGCTGCTGGTGGTCTCGCCGATCCTGTGCCCGATCCACGAGGACACCCCCGGCCCTGGCGCCCCCGTGTTCGACGACGGGGTGGTGCGGTTCCGCGCCACCGGCGACCCGGCGGAGCGCGCCGCGGGCAAGCTCACGCTCACCGTGATCCGCGACGAGCTGGCCCGCATCACCGCGCAGCGGGCGGCCGACGACCCGAACCTGCACCACCTGGACGGGCGCGAGCTCTACGGCGAGGAGGACTTCGCCGAGCTGCCGCTGCCCGACGCGCTGCACCCCGACGCCGCCACGCACCAGCGGATCGCCGAGCGCTTCACGGAGCGGGTCTTCGGCCCCGGAGGCCCGTTCGCCGCGCCCTGAGCCGGGGGCGTCAGCGCGCGGCCGACCCGGTGGGAGCCGCGGAACCGGCGTCGGCCCAGCGGAGCAGCTCGCGGCAGGTGTCGATGAGCCGCTGGCGCAGGCCAGCGGCCTCCTCGGCGAACGCCCGCTGCTGCCGGACGTACTCGGCGCGCCCCTCGGGCGTCTCGACCGGGACCGGCTCGTAGCCGAGTTCCCGCAGGTCGTAGGGGCTGGCCCGCATGTCCAGCTCGCGCACCCGCACAGCCAGGTCGAAGCAGTCCGCGACCAGTTCGGCGGGCACGAACGGGTCCAGCTTGTAGCTCCACTTGAACAGGTCCATGTTCGCGTGCAGGCAGCCCGGCTGCTCGAGGCGGACCTGGTCGGCGCGCTCGGGCTGGAACGCGTTGAGCGGCCGGGCGGGCGGGGTGAAGAACCGGAACGCGTCGTAGTGCGTGCAGGTCACCTGCATCGACTCCACGACCTCGTCGGTGCCCGCGTGCCCGAGCCGCAGCGGCCAGCCGGCGTGGCGCAGGTCGGCGGGCTGGGTGCGGTAGACCATGGCCCACTCGTGCAGCCCGAAGCAGCCCAGCCGGGCCTTGCGGGACGCGGTGGCGGTGAGCAGCCCCAGCACGAACTCCGCGGTGCTGCGGCGCTTCTCGGTGAACGCCGCGGGGTCGAGCGCCACGCCGTCCGGGGTCGTGGTGAAGCCGCGCCGCTCCAGGAACTCCTCGCCCCCGGCCAGTGCGACGCCCACTCCCGGCTGCCAGCGCTCCAGCCGCGCCGGGCGGAACGAGTAGTAGGTGAACAGGAAGTCGAGCACCGGGTGCTTGCGGTGCTCGTGGCGGCGCTGCCGGTGCGGTCGGGTCCAGGTGGCCACGCGTTCGCGGTGGGCGGCCTGCCGGGCCCGCCACTGGTCTTCGGACAGCACGGTCATCGCCCGTCCAGGGTAGTCGGCATCAGCGGTGGAACCGCACCCAGTCCAGGTCCAGGACGGGTGCGGACTCGTCGGCGAAGACCGACAGGTGCACGGTGTGCTGCCCGGTCACCGGGCGCACCAGCTCGACCGGCACCTCCTTCCAGTCCTCGCCGCCCTTCGGGGTCACCGGGACCTTGGCGACCAGCTCACCGGACGGACCGCCCAGGCGAATCTCGATCTTGCCGTGGGCGTCGCTGGTGAGGACGCGCAGCCGGGCGGAGACCTCGGTGGCGGTGGCGGAGCCGAAGTCCGCAGCGGGGAAGGTGAGCGAGGTGCCGTCCGCCATCCCGCCGACGAACTGGACCACCCCGTCCGCGCCGGGCTCGGAGCCGACCCCGTCACCACCGGACGCGTGCTCGGCTTCCAGCGCTCGGAAGGGGTCGTCCGCGGCGGCCGGGGCGGGCGTCCCTCGGGTGGGGGAGGCCCCGGGGGCCGGTCCACCGGCCCGTCCCAGCAGGTAACCGCCGGTCGCGGCGCCCACCGCGAGCAGCGCGGCCGCACCGAGCACCACCGCGGCGCGGGTGGTGGGGCGCTTCGCCGCCGGCGCCGCGGGTGCCTGGGCCGTGGGCTGGCCGGACGGCGGTGCGGCGGAGGTGGCCGGTTCGGGCTCGACGTCACGGAGGTGGTCCGCGAACGGGTGCGCCCCCGCCTGGCGCGCCAGGTCGTGCACCCGCTGCCGGACCTCCAGCAGCGGCATCCGGCGGGACGGGTCCTTGACCATCAACCCTGCTGATCACCTCGCCGATCGGCCCCGTCTGCCGGTGCGCGGGCACCGGGCCGTGCACGATCGAGCTGATGGTGATCAGCGGGTCACCGGCGCTCTCGTAGGGCAGCCGCCCCTCGGCCGCGGCGAACAGCAGGGCGCCGAAGCTCCACAGGTCGGCGCTCGGGTCGAGCTCACCGCCCATCGCGACCTCCGGCGCCAGGAAAGCGGGCGTCCCGACCAGCGCGCCGGAGTGGGTGAGGGTGGTCTCCGCGACGCTGCGGGCGATGCCGAAGTCGGCGAGCTTGACCAGGCGGTCGGCGCCGAGCAGCACGTTGCCGGGCTTGACGTCGCGGTGCACGATGCCCACCTCGTGCGCCGCCTGCAGCGCCGCCGCCACGCCGTCGGCGACCACGGCCAGCGCCTCGGGCGGCAGCGCACCGTGCTTGCTGAGCAGCCGGGACAGGCTCACCCCGCGCACGAGCTCCATCACGACGTACGGCCGGTCGTCCTCCCGCGCGACGTCGTAGAGCAGCACCGTGTTCGGGTGGTTGAGCGCGGCCATCGTCCGCGCCTCGCGCAGTGCGCGTTCGCGCAGGTCCGCCGCCTGCTCCGGGGTGAGGCCGGGCGGCAGCCGGAGCTCCTTGACGGCGACGGGGCGGCGCAGCAGCTCGTCGGTCCCCGCCCACACGCACCCCATCGCGCCGGTCCCGATGGCCCTGTCCAGCCGGTAGCGGGCTCCGACCAGTCGACGTTCGGGCGCGGTGTCCGTGAGGCGTGGCACCACCCGATCATCTCGCACATCGCCCGATCGGGTGGCGAGGACGGGGCAATCGCTCACCGCGGGTGGTGTCAGCGCACGTGGGTGCCGTCCCGGACGGTGCCGACGTACTCCTCGACGAGGTCCTCGAGGGCCACGACGCCGACGGGGGCGCCGGTGGTGTCGGTGGCGGTGGCGAGGTGGCTGCCGGAGCGCTGCAGGGAGGTCAGGGCCTGGTCCAGCCGGGCGTCGGCCGGGACCGTGGACAGCCGCCGGATGAGGGCGGGCGCGATCGGTGTCGAGGGGTCCTGACCGGCCTGGTCCAGGACGTCCTTGATGTGCAGGTAGCCCTGCAGGGTGCCGTCGTGGCCCCGGACGGGGAAGCGGGAGAAGCCGGTGGTGGCCACGGCGTGCTGGACGTCGCCGAGGGTGGGGCGCGCGGGCAGGGTGATGAGCTCCTCGGTGGGCACCATGACGTCGGTGACGGTGTGCTGCGCCGAGGACAGCGCCTGGGTCAGGCGGCGGTGCTCGGAGTGGTCGATGAGCCCTTCGCGACGGGACTCGACGAGGAGCTCGGCGAGTTCCGCGGAGGTGTAGGCGGTCTCCAGCTCGTCCTTGGGTTCCACGCGCAGCAGCCGCAGGACGGCGTTGGCCAGCGCGTTGAACAGGGCGATGAAGGGCCGGGCGAGGGTGACGAACGCCGCCAGCGGCGGCACCAGCCACAGCGCCACGCGTTCCGGCTCGGCCAGGGACAGGTTCTTCGGCACCATCTCGCCGACGAGCACGTGCAGCACGACCACCAGCGCCAACGCGAGGGTGAAGGCCACCGCGTGCGTCACCGGCTCCGGCACGCCCAGCGCGCTGAACGGTCCCTGGAGCTGGTGGGCCACGGCGGGTTCGCCGAGGCGGCCCAGGCCGAGCGAGCACAGGGTGATGCCCAGCTGGGCCGAGGCCAGCATCAGCGAGCCCTGCTGGCTGGCCCGGATCACCACCCGGGCCCGGGCCAGGCCCTGGGCGGCCAGTGCCTCCAGCCGGTCCCGCCGCGAGGACAGCAGCGAGAACTCCGCTCCCACGAACAGGGCGTTGAGCAGCAGCAACACCGCGCCCAGCAGGATCGCCACCCCGTCACCCATCACGCGGCTCCGGTGGTCTCGGCGTGCTCGGGCTGGTGCATCAGCCGCAGTTCGGCGATGCGGTGGCGGTCCATGCGGGACACGGTCAGCTCCCAGTCCTCCAGGGGCAGTCGGGCGCCGACCTCGGGGATGCGTCCGAGGTGGGCCAGCACGTAGCCGGCGACGGTGTCGTAGTCGCCGTCGGGCAGGGTGAAACCGGTGGCCTCGGCGAGCTCGTCGGGCCGCAGCAGCCCGGAGATGACCCACGTGCGCTCGCCGCTGCGGCGCACCGCGGGCACCTCCCGGCGGTCGTGCTCGTCCCGGACGTCCCCGATGATCTCCTCGACGACGTCCTCCAGGGTCACGATGCCCGCCGAGCCGCCGTACTCGTCGACCACCACCGCGACCTGCAGGCCGGAGCCGCGCAGCGTCTCCAGCAGCGCGTCCCCGGAGAGGGTGCCGGGCACGGTCGGCACCGGCCGTGCCAGCGTCTCCACCCCGGTGCTGTGGCGCCGGTCGGCGGGCACGGTGAAGGCGTGCTTGACGTGGACGACGCCGTGGATGTCGTCGAGGTCGCCGCCGTGGACGGGGAACCGGGAGAACCCGGTGCGGCGGGCCAGCTCCAGCAGCTCGCCCACGCTGTCACCGACCTGCAGCGCCGCCACCCGCACCCGCGGGGTCATCAGCTCCTCCGCGGTGCGCTCCCCGAACCGCAAGGAGCGGGCCAGCAGCACCGCGGTGGCCTCGTCCAACGTGCCGTGCTCGGCGCTGGACCGCACGATCGAGCCCAGCTCCTCCGGGGACCGCGCCGACCGCAGCTCCTCCTGCGGCTGCACGCCGAACCGGCGGACCACCCAGTTCGCACTGTTGTTCAGGGCATCGATCAGCCACCGGAACACCCGCGAGAACGCCGCGTGGTAGCCGGACACCGCCCGCGCGGTGGGCAGCGGGCGCGCGATCGCCAGGTTCTTCGGCACCATCTCGCCGAACACCATCGACAGCCCCGTCGCCAGCAGCATCGCCACCGTCAGCGACACCGCCGCCGCTCCCGCGTCGGGCACGCCCGCCCACACCAGCAGCGGGCGCAGCAGCTCACCGATCAACGGCTCGGCCACGTAGCCCGTGACCAGCGTCGTCAGCGTGATCGCCACCTGGGCGCCGGACAGCTGGAACGACAGGGTCCGGTGCGCCGCCTGCACGGCCCGGGCACGCCGGTCGCCCACCGACCGCACGTGCGCGTCGACCGTGCTGCGCTCCAACGACGTCAGCGAGAACTCGGCCGCGACGGCCAGACCCGTCCCCACCGTCAACACGACCACGAAGAGCAGGCCGACCACGGCCCACACCACATCCATCACCGGCCACCCCACCGCCGGTGGCCGCTCACCACATCCGCGTCGCCGGGCCAGTCGCCCGGCTTGGTACTACCACCTTCAGGGGATTGTGCCCCAGGCACGAAACCGTCACTCCTCGGTAAGGGGAAAGAACTTGTCCGATTGTACCGCCCTCAGTCGTACCCCGACGGGAACAGCACGATCACGATCGGCCGAGGAGGGCCAGCAGCCTGGTCTGCTCGTCGGCGTCCGCAGGCACCTCGCGCGGCGCGGCGAAGATCCCCAGACCCTGCCAGGCGGACACCTGCGGAGCCAGGACGACGTGCAGCTCGGCCACCAGGCCGGGGTCCAGCCGCTCGTCGGCGCCGATGCTGCGGGCCAGGTCCCAGGCGTGCACCGCCAGGTCCGTGGTCATCTGCCAGCCGTAGTCCTCGGCCGGGATGACACCGCCCGTGACGTGCACTTCACCGCTGGTGGCGCCCGGCGCGTCCCACGCCCGCCGCGCCGCGGCGGCGGCCCGCTCCCACGCCCCGACCGGGTCGTCGCCGAGCACGTCGCCGTCGAAGCGGTCCCCCACCTCGTCGAGGGTGGCGCCGTCGAGCAGCCACGGCGCCCACAGCTGCTCGCGGACCAGGTGGCCGAGCAGGTCCCGGACGTCCCACTCCGTGCACGGCGTGGGGTTGCCCCACTGCGTGGCCCCGATGCGCCGGACCCGTGCGTCGAACTCCGCCATCGCTGTGCGGTGGGCCGCCAGCAACTGCATGATTCCTCCTGGTGTCCGCGTGTGAACTGACTCACGGGCTCGTCGTCGAGGATCGGTGGACCCGCAGGTCGGGGAGTCCAGTGTGGCCCGGTCAGCGCGATCGCGTCGTGCGCGCCGAGGCGGGTTCTCGCCCCGGTGGTCTGAGCCACTCCGAGGAGTCGTAACCTGCCGAAAGTTTCTTCGAGCGGATACCACCGCGCGGTCCAACGAAGGCGGTCACCGCCGCCTGGTCAACGAGAGGACGTGATCGTGAGTTCCTCCACGGTTGCGGACGCACCGCAGAAGGGGTTCTTCGGACACCCCCGCGGCCTGTCGACGCTGTTCTTCACCGAGATGTGGGAGCGCTTCTCCTACTACGGGATGCGGGCCATCCTGGCCTACTACCTGTACGCCGCGGTCTCCGAGGGCGGCCTGGGCATCCCGGAATCGACCGCCCTGTCGGTGGTCGGCATCTACGGCGCCTCGGTGTACATGACCGGCGTCGTCGGCGGTTGGCTGGCCGACCGGGTCATGGGTGCGCAGTCGGCGGTGTTCTACGGCGGCGTGGTCATCATGTTCGGCCACATCTGCCTGGCGCTGCCCGGTGGCGTGGCCACCGTGGTGCTCGGCCTGGTGCTGCTGGTCATCGGCACCGGTCTGCTCAAGCCGAACGTCTCGGGCCTGGTCGGCGGCCTCTACAGCGAGGAGGACACCCGGCGCGACGCCGGCTTCTCGATCTACTACATGGGCATCAACCTCGGTGGCTTCCTCGCGCCGCTGGTCGCCGGCACGCTCGGTGAGCGCGTCGGCTGGCACTGGGGCTTCGGTGCCGCCGCCGTCGGCATGGCGCTCGGCCTGGTGCAGTACACCTACGGGCGCAAGTACCTCGGCTCGGCCGGGGCCGGGCCGGTGAACCCGCTGCCCGCGGAGCACAAGGGCCGGGTGCTGGGCCGCGCGGTCGGCATCGGCGTGGCGTTCGTGGTGGTGCTCGGCGGCCTCACGGTGAGCGGTGTGCTGGGTCTGGAGGGCCTGGTCAACGTGATCAGCGTGATCTCCGCGGTGCTGCCGGTCGTCTACTTCGTGGTGATGCTGTCCAGCAAGCAGATCACCAAGGTCGAGCGCGACCGGCTGCTCGCCTACATCCCGCTGTTCCTGGCCACCGCGCTGTTCTTCCTGCTGTTCGAGCAGCAGCCGAACACCCTGGCGAACCTGGCCGAGGCGGACACCCAGCTGGACGTCTTCGGCTTCGAGGTCCCGGCCTCGTGGTTCCAGTCCATCAACTCGCTGACGATCATCATCCTGGCGCCGGTCATGGCCGCGCTGTGGATGAAGCTGGGCAACCGCCAGCCCAACACCCCGCAGAAGTTCGTCGGCGGTGTGTTCTTCGTCGGTGCCGCCTTCCTGTGGGTCGTGCTGTCGAAGGTCGTCGCGGGCGGCGACAAGCACCTGCCGCTGATGCTGGCCCTGGTCTTCGTGATCATGACCGTGGGTGAGCTGATGCTCTCCCCGGTGGGGCTGTCGGCCAGCACCAAGCTGGCGCCGAAGGTCTTCGCCTCGCAGACGATGGGCCTGTACTTCCTGGCCCCGGCGATGGGCCAGGGCCTGGGCGCCCAGCTGGTGAAGGCCTACTCGGTGGACAACCAGGAGGTCTACTTCGGCATCGTCGGCGTGGCCACCATCGCCTGCGCCGTGCTGCTCCTGGTCTTCTCCAAGAGCATCAAGCGCTACATGCACGGCGTCCTGTGACGCCCTGCTCGCAGCGGCGCTGAACGGCCGGGTCCCGGCGCGGGGCCCGGCCGTTCAGCGTTCGCTCAGCGCCGGGCGGTCAGGCGGCGCGCTGCTCGCCGGTGGTGCCGAGCTCGCGGGCCAGGTCCTCGACGACCTGGGAGGTGCGGTCCAGCCAGCGGATGGTGCGGTGCAGCGACGTCGGGCCACCGGTCAGCGACTCGGCGATGTCGTGCAGCGAGTCCACGGTGTGGCGCGCCGCGTCCATCGCCTCCTCGAAGCCGACCTGCGCCCGGCTGCGCACCGCCTCGACCGCGTCGGCCAGCGCCCGCAGCAGCTCGGCCAGCCGGCCGCGGGTGTCCTCGTCGACCATGTCCGCGGTCGCCGCCAGCGCCACCGCCAGGTTGCGCACGTAGTAGGCGCAGCCGCTGAGCACCGTCACCGTCCGCTGCACCTGGTTGCGGCGCGACCGCAACCGGTAGGAGGTCAGCGGCCGGGCGCTGCGCACGACCTTCTGCAGGCTGTCGTCGAGCTCGCGCACCGACTCCTGCAGGCCGGTGACCTCCCCGCGCTCGCTGAGCTCGGTGCCGGTGTCGCGCAGCAGGTCCCGCAGCCCGCGCAGGAACTCCTCGGTGTTGGTGCGCACCAGGGAGCGGGTGCGGGTGGGCAGCACGAACACCGCGGTCACCACCCCGGCGAACGCCCCGACCGCGGTCTCCCACAACCGGGTCTCCAGCACGGTGGCGTCGAAGGTGCCGAGCATCCCGTAGAGCGCGCCCAGGAGCGTGGTGATGAAGAACGTCATGAGCGCGTAGGAGAACCCGGCGAAGTAGAAGCCGAGGAACACGCAGAGCAGGATCATGGCCAGCTCGGCGGCCAGGTTGCCGGAGATCTGCGCGGCGACCAGGATGCCCGCCACCACGCCGAGCACCGTGCCCGCGGTGCGCTGCCACGCCCGCACCAGCAGCTCGCCGCGGCTGTTGGTGCTGATGAACACGACGAACGCGGTGATCACCGCCCAGTACCACCGGTTCGGCGAGACCAGCTGGCCGAGCATGATCGCCAGGGCGGTCGCGCAAGTCACCTGGACGGCCATCCGCAGCTCGGGGCGCTGCAGCCCGGTCTCCTCCTCCGGTTCCTCGGCGGCGGGTTCGTCCTCGGCGGCGGGTTCCGGTTCGGCGCGGTCCTCGTCGAACTCGCTGGTGGCCTCGGTCAGCTCGGTCAGGCAGGTGCCCAGCCGCCGCACCGCCATCGCGACCGCCACCGACCCCTGCTGCTCGATCTGCTCGGCCACCAGCCGCGCGGACTCCCGCAGCTCCTGCGGATCGGCGCGCAGCACCTCCAGCAGCCCGGCGACGGCGTGCGGCACGACCTCGCCCCCGCTGGGGTGGTCCACCAGCCGCAGCAGCGGGGTGAGCAGGTTCTCGGCGGCGAGCTCGACGTCGAGGATGCGCTGCCGCAGGGCTTCGCGCCCGCGTTCGTCGAGGGAGGTGAGCTGTCCGACGGAGCCCTCCAGCATCAGCGCGGTCTCGTTGAGCCGGACCGACCGGTTGTTCAGCTCGCGCCGCCGGGCCACCGAACCCGGGTTCTCGGCGACGTCGCGCACCGCGTGCAGCAGGCCGTGCACCTGCGCGTGCAACGTCCGGCGACCGCGTTCGAGCACTCCTTCGGGGTCGTCGCGCAGCGCCAGGAAGCGCAACGTGAACGCGGCCAGCGACCCGGCCACCGCCGCCACGCACAGCGCGGGCAGCTGGTCCGGGTGCGGGCGCACGAACATCGTGAAGAAGTAGCCCATGAAGGCGACCATGCCCAGCGGGTAGTACCGCGGACCGAAGCGGCGCACGTAGACCGCCGCGAAGATGACGACCAGGAACAGCACGGTGTTCACCAGCGGCCAGCGCGCGGTGAGCACCGCCAGCACCAGCGCGGCCGTCACCGGCAGCGGCGTCAGCAGCGTGGTGACCTGCTGCTGGCGCCGCTCCGGGTCGTTGACCCCGACCGTGGAGTTGATCGCCACCACGGCGCCGATCAGGGCCAGCGGCAGCGGCTGCCCCCACCAGGACAGCACCGGCACCACGACCGCGATGGTGAGCGCGACGGCGAGCACGACCCGCGTCGCGGTCCGCAGCCTGCGCATGGCCGGGTCCGAGGCGAGGAAGCGATTCCACCACTCGCTCCACATTCCCCCGCGGGCTCCTTCGCGCTCGGCCGATCGGAGGCTGCGATCGTACGTCGCGTCGGGGCGCGGGTGCGCCTCCGAACGCGCCGGCGTGCGGGGGCCGTCAGCAGTGCCGGTGGCGGCGGACGCTCTCCTCGACCAGGTCCAGCACCGGGCGCAGGTGCTGGGCGGGCAGGCCCATCGCCAGGTGCGACAGCAGGCCCTCGAGCACCAGTTCCAGGTAGGCGGTGAGCACGTCGATGTCGATGTCGTCGCGGAGGTTGCCCGCCTCGGCCTGGCGCTGCAGGCGCGCCCGGGTGGCGGCGGTCAGCTGCTCGGACCGCTGCGCCCAGCGCTGCCGGAACTCCTCGTCGGTGCGCAGCCGGCGGGACACCTCGAGCCGGGTGCCGAGCCAGTCCGCGCCGAGGGCGGGGGAGCTCGACGCGTCGAGCAGGTTGCGCATGACCTGCACCAGGCCCTGCTCGGCGACCACGTCCGCCATCCGGGTCGCGTCGTCCTCGGCGAGGGCGAGGAACAGCGACTCCTTGTCCTTGAAGTGGTGGAAGATGGCACCGCGGGAGAGCCCGGTCGCTTCCTCCAAGCGGCGAACGGTGGCACCTTCGTAGCCGTAGCGCGCGAAGCACGACCGGGAGCCGTCGAGGATCTGACGGCGCCGGGCGTCGAGGTGGTCCTGGCTGACCCGAGGCATGCTCTGATCGTCCCAGGTCGCACCGGGGGAGTGCAATCCGTACGTACGTTTTGCTGCGCACGTCCCGCCTGCTGGACGTCCCGCCCGCACCGCGGGAGCCCGCACGCCGGTAGCAGCTGCGGGGCGCGAGAACAAGGGTCGCGACCATCGGGGGCGCGCGGTAGCGTCGGTAACCGGCCAATCACGGGCGGTGATCATGTTGCCGGTGTCGACCGATCCTGCTGCCGCGAACTTCCCGACCTCCCGCGTCCGGACCCGGGCGGAGGCCGAGGCGTACGTGGCGTCGGTGTGCTTCAAGCACGGCCCTCCGGAGCTGATGGGCATCGAGCTCGAATGGACCGTGCACCACCGGGACGACCCCACGCGACCGATCGACACCGCGGCGCTGATCACCGCGCTCGGCGAGCACGCCCCCCGCTCCCTGGTCCCCGACAGCCCGCACCGGCCGCTGCCGAACGGCTCGGTGCTCACCGTCGAACCCGGCGGCCAGGTCGAGGTGTCCAGCCGCCCCACCACGTCCATGCGCTCGCTGTTCACCGTGGTGGCCGCGGACGCCGCGCACGTCGCGCGCCGCCTGGACCGCGAGGGCCTGGTGCTCGGCGAGCACGGCACCGACCCGTGGCGGCACCCCCGCCGGATCCTGCGCGTGCCGCGCTACGCGGCGATGGAGACCGCCTTCGACCGCATCGGCCTGGACGGCCGGTTGATGATGTGCAGCACCGCCGGGGTGCAGGTGTGCCTGGACGCGGGGGAGTCGCACCGGGTGGCGGCCCGCTGGGCCGCCCTGCACGCGCTCGGACCGGTCATGCTGGCGGCCTTCGCCAACTCGCCGCAGCTGTTCGGTGCGCGCACCGGCTGGGCGTCCACCCGCAGCCGGGTCCTGCTGCGCACCGACCCGCCGCGCACCCGGCCGAGCTCGATCACCGCCGACCCGGCCACGAGCTGGGCCCGGCGCGTGCTGGACACCCCCGTGGTGTGCCTGCGGCGCGACGGCGACGACTGGACCGCGCCCAGCGGCGTCAGCTTCGCGGAGTGGATCGGCGGGGCGCTGCCGGACCCGCCCACCCGCGACGACCTCGACTACCACTTGACCACCGTGTTCCCCCCGGTCCGGCCGCGCGGCTACTTCGAGGTCCGCTACCTCGACGCGCAGCCAGGCGACGGCTGGATGCTGCCCGCCGCGGCCCTGATCGCCCTGTTCCGCGAGGAGTCCGTCGTGGACGAGGTGCTGACGCTGACGGCCCCGGCGGTCGGCCGCTGGGTGCAGGCGGCGCGGCACGGTCTGCTCGACCGGACCTTGGCGCGGGTCGCCGTGTCCGTCTTCGACCTGGCGTGCCAACTGCTCCAGGGCCCGGACGTCCCGCCAGGACTGTCCGGGCAGCTGGCCGACTTCGTGGCGCGGCGGATCGCCGCGGCCGGTGATCGTTGATCGTGGAGGTAGCGGTGGACCTGGCAGAGCTGAGCGACGACGACCTGCGCGCGCACGTGGCGGCGGAGCTGGCGCGCACCCGGCGGCGCAGCGCCGAGCTGACCGACGCCGTCGACGACGAGGACTTGGTCACGCAGCACTCGCCGCTGATGTCCCCGCTGGTGTGGGACCTGGCGCACGTGGGCAGCCAGGAGGAGCTGTGGCTGGTGCGCGACGTCGGTGGCGCCGAGGCGATCCGGCCGGACATCGACGACCTCTACGACGCCTTCCAGCACGCCCGCGCCGACCGTCCCCAGCTGCCGCTGCTCGGGCCGACCGAGGCGCGCGAGTACGTCGGCACGGTGCGCGAGAAGGTCTTCGACGTGCTGGAGCGGACCCCGCTGGAGGGGCGTCGGCTGGTCGACCAGGGCTTTGCCTTCGGCATGATCGTGCAGCACGAGCAGCAGCACGACGAGACGATGCTGGCCACCCACCAGCTGCGCAAGGGGCCGCCCGCGCTGGCCGCCGAGCCGCCCCCGTCCGACGTCGACGTCCTGCCGCCCGAGGTGTTCGTGCCCGGCGGCCCCTTCACCATGGGCACCTCCACCGAACCCTGGGCGCTGGACAACGAACGCCCCGCGCACCAGGTGCACGTCGCCGACTTCTACCTGGACACCACGCCGGTCACCAACGGCCAGTACCTGGCGTTCATCGACGCCGGCGGCTACGACGACCCGCGCTGGTGGAGCGAGGCCGGCTGGGCCTACCGCCAGCGCGCCGACCTGCGGGCGCCCCGGTTCTGGCAGCGCGACGGGGACCGGTGGCTGCGCCGCCGCTTCGGCCACCTCGAACCGGTGCCGGAAGCCGAACCGGTGGTGCACGTCAGCTTCTTCGAGGCCGAGGCCTACGCCGCGTGGGCGGGCAAGCGGCTGCCCACCGAGCAGGAGTGGGAGAAGGCCGCCCGCTTCGACCCGGCCACCGGCCGCTCCCGCCGCTACCCGTGGGGCGACGACGACCCGCGCCCGGAGCACGCCAACCTCGGCCAGCGGCACCTGCAGCCGGCACCCGCCGGGGCCTACCGGGCAGGTGCCGCGCCCTGCGGCGCCCGGCAGCTCATCGGCGACGTGTGGGAGTGGACCTCCAGCGACTTCCTGCCGTACCCGGGGTTCGCGGCCTTCCCGTACCGCGAGTACTCGGAGGTGTTCTTCGGGTCCGAGTACAAGGTGCTGCGCGGGGGCTCGTTCGGCACCGACCGGGCCGCCTGCCGGGGCACCTTCCGCAACTGGGACTTCCCGATCCGCAGGCAGATCTTCGCCGGGTTCCGCTGCGCCCGCACCCCGCGGGCCGAGGAGCTCGGCTGACCCATGTGCCGACACCTGGGGTACCTGGGCCCGGAGGTCGCGCTCGCCGACCTGCTGCTGGAACCCGACCACGCGCTGCTGGAGCAGACGTGGGCGCCCACCGACATGCGCGGCGGCGGCACCGTCAACGCCGACGGGTTCGGCGTCGGCTGGCACCGCGCGGACGGCACCACGGCCCGGTACCGGGCGGCCGTTCCGATGTGGACCGACACCTCCTTCCGCGACGTCGCACGTGAGGTGCACAGCGGTGCGGTGGTCGCCGCGGTGCGCTCGGCGACGGTCGGCATGCCGGTGGTGGCCGAGGCGTGCGCGCCGTTCACCGACGGCACCCGGCTGTTCAGCCACAACGGGCGGGTCGCCGGCTGGCCGGACTCGGTGGCCAAGCCGGCCGCCCGGTTGGACGTGGTCGACCTGCTGTCCCTGGAGGCGGTGACCGACTCGGCGCTGCTGTGGGCGCTGCTGCGGCAGCGGCTGCTGGCCGGGGCCGACCCGGAGGTGGCGGTGCCGGAGCTGGTGGGCGAGGTGGCCGACGCCGCCCCGGGATCGCGGCTGAACCTGCTCTACAGCGACGGCGCACGGCTGGTGGCCACCACGTGGACGCACTCGTTGTGGGTGCGCCAGGAGCCCGCCGCGGTGACGGTGGCGTCCGAACCGTTCGGCGCGCGGGAGGGATGGCGCGCCGTGCCAGACCGGAGCGTGGTCGTGGCGTCCGTCCACGACGTCCAGGTGCGGCCGTTGGCCGAGAGGGGGGAGTGATGAGCGAACCGGAACTGATCGTGCGGTTCACCGACGAGGACGCGGCTCGCGAGCTGCGCGCCGACGCCCGCGCGGGGCTGACCGAGCGGCCGAAGTGGTTGTCGCCCAAGTGGTTCTACGACGCGACCGGCAGCGAGCTGTTCGAGCGGATCACCACCTTGCCGGAGTACTACCAGACCCGGGCCGAGCAGCAGGTCCTGCAGCGCCACGCGATGGACGTCGCCGAGACCACCGGGGCGGCCACCCTGGTGGAGCTCGGCTCGGGGTCGTCGGAGAAGACCCGGTTGCTGCTCGACGCGTTGCACAAGCACGGGACGCTGCGCCGGTTCGTGCCGCTGGACGTCTCCGGATCGGCGTTGCGCGCGGCGGTGGACGCCATCGCACTGGACTACCCGGAGCTGCTGGTGCGCGGGGTGGTCGACGACTTCACCAGCGGGATGGCCGCCCTCGACGCGGGTCCCGACCGGTTGGTGGCGTTCCTCGGCGGCACCATCGGCAACCTGCTGCCCGCGGAACGGGCGGGCTTCTTCGCCTCGGTCCGCGCGGCGCTGCGGCCCGGGGAGTGGCTGCTGCTGGGCACCGACCTGGTGAAGGACCCGGATCGGCTGGTCCGCGCCTACGACGACGCGCTGGGGGTGACCGCGGAGTTCAACCGCAACGTGCTGCGCGTGCTCAACCGCGAGCTGGGGGCCGACTTCGTCCCCGAGGCGTTCCAGCACGTGGCGCTGTGGAACGCCGAGCAGGAGTGGATCGAGATGCGGTTGCGCGCCGAGCGGCCGATGCGGGTGCGGTTGGCAGGGCTGGCGCTGACCGCGGAGCTCGCCGAGGGCGAGGAGGTCCGCACCGAGGTGTCGGCGAAGTTCCGGCGGGCGCGGGTCGACGACGAGCTCGCCGCCGCCGGTTTCGAGCTGCAGCAGTGGTGGCTCGACGACGCGGGCGACTTCGCGGTGTCACTGGCGGTGGCGCGGTGAACGGGTCCGGCTGACCGGTGAACTTCGCGCTCGGCCACCCCACCGGAGGGTGATCGGGCTGGCGGCGGGTGCCGCGCGCCGGAGGATCTGTCCTGCACGTGCCGCAATCCTCCTGGTGAAAGGACGATCCATGCGTCTTCGCGCTACTGCCGCCGCTCTCGGTGCGGTCGGCGTGCTGCTGTCCCTGCCGGGTTCCGCGCTGGCCGCGGAGGGCGACTTCGCCTACTCGTTCCAGCGCGAGGGCCAGGTGTTCCGGACCGCGCTCCACGACCCGGAGGGGCGCGTCTGCCACCGGCTGGACCTGCTGGACGCGGTGGACGCCTCGGCGTACCGGGTGCACAACGGGACGACCGAGACGGCGGTCGCCTTCGCGGACGCGGATTGTGCCTCGGACGCCTACTTCGTCCTGCGGGCGGGGGAGACCGCGCCGCCCGGGGTGCTGGTGCGCTCCGTGCTGTTCGTGGACTGACGCGGCTGCCGGAGGGCACCCCGGGATGACGGGGTCTGGGAACCCTTGATCGGGAATCCAGTGGCGAGGGTCTGGGTCTGGTGGTGCACCGGGTCCAGACCCTCGCGCTGTGCGGGGCCGGTCGGCGATCCCGGGAGCGGCGGGAGCGTCAGGGCCCTCCCGTGATCGAGGGGGTGGCGTCGGTCAGGCACCGCATGCACGGCATGCCGGCCGGTCTGTCGAAGACCTCGGCCTGGTGCGCGGGGATCTCCATCCCGCAGAACGTCAGCCAGGTGGCCGGGACGCCCGTGCCCGGCCAGGTCGCCAGGTGCGCCTCGCGGCGGGATTCGCTGGTGACCCCGGAGGCGAACCGGACCGCCACGGTGCGGCTCATGACGTGTGCTCCGGACTGCGCGAGCGGACCAGCGCAGCCGCCCCGGCGACCACCCACCGCCGGCGCGGCGTCGCGGTCAGCGCGTCCACGTGGTGCGCCTCGGGCCGGCACTGCCTGGCCGGTCGCACGTGGTGACCGAGTTGGCCCATCCTCCCCACCTCCGCAGCTGGGACTGCTTCGTGCGGGGGCGGTGACGCGCGACCGACGACGTTGACCCGTTCGGCCCAACGCGGTGGGCTGATCGCGCCGGTCGATCATCGCGGGGAGGAGCGACCGGCGGGGTCGGGTGCACGATGCGTGATCGCCACGAGGAGCCCCCCAGTCAGAGCCGGCCGCGTGCGTCGGCCACTGGGGGGAGGTGCCTCGGCACGCGGCCAGCGGGGCCAGGCTACACCCGCCCGCGCGCGGGTCACCGGCGCGTCGGTGTCGGTGGTCCGGGTTAGGTTCTCGGCATGACACCGCACGAGCTCAAGGCCGCGTGCCTGGCGCTGACCGGCGCGCGCGAGGAGTTCCCGTTCGACGAGCACAACAGCGTGTTCAAGGTCGGCGGGAGGATCTTCGCGATCAGCCGGCTGGACGCCGAGCCGCTGCGGGTCTCGCTCAAGTGCGATCCGGACCTGGCCGTGCAGCTGCGCCTGAGCTACCCGGCCATCACCCCCGGCTACCACCTGAACAAGCGGCACTGGAACACCGTCGTGCTCGACGGTTCGGTGCCGGACGAGCTGGTCCTCGAGCTGGTCGAGGACTCCTACGACCTGGTCGTCGCCGGACTCCCCAAGCGCGAGCGGGAGAAGCTGCGCTGGCGCTCCCTCGGGGAACGCGGCTGAACCGTCCGGCGCTCCACTGCGGACAGTCGCGGCGACCTGCCGACCGCGCGGTTCCCGAATCATGGGAAGGGTTGCGCAGAGCACGCGTGTCGTTACGCTGCGGAGCGTGATCCGTTTGGTTGCCCGTCGGCACGTCGACCTCGTGCGTGTGACCGCCTCGGCGTGTTGATCCACCTCTGCCGCGCGCGGAGCGCAGCGGCCGTGACCTCCCCGTGGCGGTCTGACCGCACGTTCCCGCGACCTGCGGCACACCGCCACAGGTGCGAGCGCGTGGTCGCACCGCACGACCGTACCCACTCCAGGAGAGAGAAGCTGTGAGCGCTGACGCTGCCAACGACCGTTCCGCGTGGTCGTTCGACACCCTCCAGGTGCACGCCGGTGCCGTGCCCGACCCCACCACCGGGGCGCGGGCGGTGCCGATCTACCAGACCACCTCCTACGTCTTCCGGGACACCGAGCACGCGGCCAACCTGTTCAACCTCAGCGAGACCGGCAACATCTACACCCGGATCAACAACCCCACCCAGGAGGTGCTGGAGAACCGGGTGGCGGCGCTGGAAGGCGGCGTGGCGGCGGTGGCCCTGGCCTCCGGGCAGGCCGCCGAGACGCTCACCGTGCTGACCCTCGCGCAGGCCGGTGACCACGTGGTGTCCAGCTCGTCGCTGTACGGCGGCACGCACAACCTGTTCCACCACACGCTGCCGAAGCTCGGCATCGAGGTCAGCTTCGTCGAGGACCCCGACGACCTCGAGCAGTGGCGGGCGGCCGTGCGGCCCAACACCAAGCTGTTCTTCGGCGAAGCGCTGGGCAACCCGCGCTCGAACGTGCTCGACGTGCGGGCCGTCGCCGACCTCGCGCACGAGGTCGGGGTGCCGCTGGTCGTGGACAACACGGTGACGACCCCGTACCTGCTGCGGCCGATCGAGCACGGTGCCGACATCGTGGTGCACTCGGCCACCAAGTACCTCGGCGGGCACGGCACCGCCATCGGCGGGATCGTCGTGGACGGCGGGACCTTCGACTTCGGCGCGCACAGCGAGCGGTTCCCGGGCTTCGTCGAGCCCGACCCCAGCTACCACGGTCTGCAGTACTGGCCGGCCCTGGGCCACGGCGCGTTCGCCGCGAAGCTGCGGGTGCAGGGCCTGCGCGACATCGGACCGGCGATCTCGCCGTTCAACGCCTTCCTGCTGCTGCAGGGCCTGGAGACGCTGTCGCTGCGCATCGAGCGGCACGTGCGCAACGCCCAGCAGCTCGCCGAGTGGCTGAGCACCCGCGACGAGGTCGAATCCGTGCACTACGCGGGGCTTCCCAGCAGCCCGTGGCACGGGCTCGCGCAGAAGTACCTGCCGGGCGGGGCCGGTGCGATCGTCTCCTTCGAGCTGCGCGGGGGCGTCGACGCCGGGCGGGCGTTCGTCGACGGCGTGGAGCTGTTCAGCCACCTGGTCAACATCGGTGACGTGCGCAGCCTCATCGCGCACCCGGCGAGCACCACGCACAGCCAGCTCAGCGAGCACGACCAGCGGCTGGCCGGCGTGACCCCCGGCCTGGTGCGGCTGTCGGTGGGCATCGAGGCGGTGGAGGACCTCAAGGCCGACCTCGAAGCCGGTTTCCGAGCGGCAAAGGCCGAGCTGGAGCGATGACCCGGACGCACGGTTCCCCTCCCGCCACCGGCGCGTGGCGGGAGGGGAACCCCGCCGGTCGCCGGCGCTGGTTCCGGCTGCCCGAACCGCTGGTGCTGGAAGCCGGTGGTGTGCTCCCGCAGGTCGAGCTGGCCTACGAGACCTGGGGCGAGCTCAACGCGGACGCGTCCAACGCCGTGCTGGTGCTGCACGCCCTGACCGGGGACAGCCACGTGGCGGGCCCGGCGGACGAGGGGCACCCCAGCCCCGGCTGGTGGGACGGGCTCGTCGGGCCCGGACGGGCGCTGGACACCGACCGCTGGTTCGTGGTCGCCCCGAACGTCCTCGGCGGGTGCCAGGGCAGCACCGGCCCGGCGAGCACCGCGCCCGACGGCAGGCCGTGGGGCGGGCGGTTCCCAGCGGTGACGGTGCGGGACGCGGTGCAGGCGGAGGTGCGGCTCGCCGACGCGCTCGGCATCCGGCGCTGGGCGGCGGTGATGGGCGGCTCGTTCGGCGGGATGCGGGCGCTGGAGTGGGCGGCGGGACACCCGGAGCGGGTCTCCGCCGCGCTGCTGCTGTGCTGCTGCGCGGTGTCCTCCGCGGAGCAGATCGCCTGGTCGGCGGCCCAGATCGAGGCGATCCGCAGCGACCCGGACTGGCTCGGCGGCCACTACCACGACCTGCCGGACGGGCGCGGCCCGCACGCGGGCCTGGGGGTGGCGCGGCGGATCGCGCACATCACCTACCGGAGCCCGCACGAGCTGGAGCAGCGGTTCGGCACCGCGCACCAGGACGGCGAGCACCCCTGGTACGGCGGCAGGTACGCGGTCGAGTCCTACCTGGACCACCACGCGGACAAGCTCGCCCGCCGGTTCGACGCGGCCAGCTACGTGGTGCTCGCACAGGCCATGTCGGGGCACGACGTGGGTCGCGGCCGGGGCGGGGTGGCGGCCGCGCTGCGCCGGGTCACGGCCCGCACCCGGGTCGCCGGGGTGGACAGCGACCGGTTGTTCCCGCTGGAGCAGCAGCGGCAGCTCGCCGAGCTGATCCCGGGAGCCGGTCCGGTCGCCACCATCACCTCGCCGCACGGGCACGACGGCTTCCTGATCGAGACCGACCAGGTCAGCCAGCTGGTCACCGACCTGCTGGCCGACCGCGGGTGAGGCCTCAGCGCAGGCCAGGCGCGTCGGCGATGAAGGTGTCGAGGACGCCGTCGCCGACCCGCACCGGTCCCTGCGGCCGCGTCTCGCCGGGGATCGTCTGGATCTCGCCCGCCCGGCGCGCCAGGTCGGCGGCCTCGGCGAACTCCCGCTCGGCGGCGCCCTCGTCGCCGTCCGCCCGGGCCTGCAGGCCGTCCAGGCTGGCCAGCAGCGCGGCGCCCCACAGGTCGGTGGCGTCCAGCCACGGCGCGGCGTCGGCGGCGAACGCCGGATCGGCCACCCCGTCGCGGATCCGCTGGGGCGCAGCGGCGATCAGCTCCGCGTAGGGCCGCAGCGCCGCGATCGCCGCGCCCTTGTCGTCGGCCCACGTCGCGCGGAACTCGTCGAGCCGCCGTGCCAGCTCCGGCGCCTGCGGTTGCCACACCTGTCCGTTCGAGGTCGGGGCGAGGTGCTCCAGGTCGAAGAACGCCAGCAGCGCCTCGGTGGTGGCCGGGTCCCCGCCGGCGAGGTAGCGGGCGGCCTCCTGCCAGGCCCGCTGCGGGTCGTACGCGGTGTCGTTCCAGGTGAAGTCGGCGGCGCCGAACTCGGCGACCTTGCTCGCCGAGGCCTGGTTCATCGGGTTGAGCACGATCCCGGACAGCTGGTCGTGCAACCCGGGCTCCCGCTCGGCGTAGGGCGCGAGCAGCAGCCGGCCCTCGGTCGCGTCGTAGTCGTTGACCGGGTAGTTGTCCCACACGAAGACCTTGCGGCCCCACACCGCGGCGGCCTCTTCGGCCTGCGGCACGGTGATCTCCGGCGGGACCACGCCGACCCCGGTCCACATCATCACCACCGCCGGGGCGAGCTGCTCCCGGATGGTCTTCTTGTACGGGCTGTCCTCGGTGTCGGAGTACTCGGTGGGCACGGTCTGCAGCGGCTTCGCGCCCTCGTGGGTGGCGATGAACTCGCGCTGCACCCGGTTGAGCAGGTCCACCTGCGCCTGCCCCGCCGAACCCGGGGAGGGTGCGCCGTACTTCGCCTCGTCCTCGGCGCAGTTCCACGTGGTGTGGTCGATGTCGTCCAGCGGCAGCGAGAACGCGCGCACCCCGAGGTCGTACATCGCCTGCAGCTTCGCGACCAGCGCCTGCCAGTCCTGCTCGCTGCTGTAGCAGATGGACAGCCCGGGGGAGAGGGCGAAGGTGAACCTGACGTGGTGCGCGGTGCCCTGCTCGACCAGCTCGCCGAGCTCGGCCAGCTTGTCCGCCGGGTAGGGGTCACGCCACTGCTCCCGGTGGTAGGGGTCGTCCTTGGGCGCGTAGACATAGGTGTTGAGCTTGACGTCGCCGTAGAAGGCGAGCTGGTCCAGGCGTTCCTGGTGGGTCCAGGGGCTGCCGTAGAAGCCTTCGATCGCGCCGCGCAGCGGCATCAGCGGGTGGTCGACGATCCCCGCAGCGGCGATCGCGTGCCCGCGCACCAGTTGGCGCAGCGTCTGCGCGGCGTAGTAGGTCCCGTCGGAGTCGACCCCGCCGAGCACCACCGAGCCGTCCTGGACGGCCAGTGCGTAGCCTTCGGCGGGCAGGTCGGGCGGCACCTCGACGCCCGCGTCGCGCAGTCCGCGGGCGACGTCCTCGGTGGCGAGGCCGCCGACCCGCACCGCGAGCGGGGCGTCCGGCTGCTGACCGGCTTCGACGACGTCCACCTGCTGCGCGCCGGCGCTGCGCAGCACCGCGACGAGCAGGTCGCGGGTCGGCCGGTCGACCTCGGGATCCACCACCACGGCCACCCGCTCCGGCACGGGGACGTCGGCACCGAGCTGCTCGACCTGCTGCGGCTGCGGGGTGATCTGGGGCGGTGGCGCCTCCGGGGCAGCGGTCGCCGGTGCGGCCGCACCGGCGGCGAGCAGCGCGGCGCTGGCCAGGCCGAGAACGGAGCGGATCACGTCGCCTCCTCCAGGGTTCCGGGCGTCGCGCGCGAGCGTCCAGTGTGGACGTATGCGACACACTCGCGGAACACCACCCAACCTGGGCCGGACTGGTCTGGACAATCCGCCGGATGGTCCAACTTCGGTGCGACGCACCAGGTCTCCGCCGCGCCGAGCGGTTCTCCCGGCGGGCCACGACGACCCGCTGCCCCGGCCTCGTGGCAGGGGCGCGTGTCCTCGGCCGCTGGTCGGTGGCGCGCGGCCACCGGCGGTCGACCGGTCTTCTGCGGTCACCGGGGTGGTTATCATCGCGTCGGTCAAGGCCGCCGCTCGGGACCCGTGCGCGCCGGGAAGTGCCGCGCTGCCGACGAGGTGGCCGGGGGAGGAGACCGGCGTGAAGCGGCCCACGATCATCGACATCGCCCGCGAGGTCGGGGTGTCCAAGGCCGCCGTGTCCTACGCGCTCAACGGGCGCGGCGGGGTGTCCGCGCGGACCCGGCAGCGGATCCTCGAGGTCGCCGCCGAGATGGGGTGGCGGGCCAGCAGCGCCGCGCGTGCGCTCTCCAGCGACCGGGCGGCCAGCGTGGGCATCGTGCTGGCGCGCTCGCCCGAGGTGCTGCACACCGAGCCGTTCTTCATGCAGATGGTCGCCGGACTGGAGCGGACCCTGTCCGAGCACGGGGTCTCGCTGCAGCTCGCGCTGGCCACCGACACCGCGACCGAACTGGCCACCTACCAGCACTGGTGGGCGGAGCGCCGGGTGGACGGCGTGGTGGTCACCGACCTGCGGGTCTCCGACCCGCGCCCGCGGCTGCTGCGCGAACTGGGCACGCCCACGGTCTACTTCGGGATCGCGCACCCGATGCCCGGCAGTTCGGTGCTGCGCGGCAACGAGCACGACGTCGCGCGGACCGCGCTCGCGCACCTCGCGCAGCTCGGGCACCGGCGGATCGGGCACGTGCAAGGACCGCGC
The DNA here is from genome assembly GCF_013410345.1 of Saccharopolyspora hordei. Taxonomy (NCBI): domain Bacteria; kingdom Bacillati; phylum Actinomycetota; class Actinomycetes; order Pseudonocardiales; family Pseudonocardiaceae; genus Saccharopolyspora; species Saccharopolyspora hordei. Next base: position 3,994,678 of record NZ_JACCFJ010000001.1, on the reverse strand, counting down.
GACCTGCAGCACACGGTGCGGCGGGAGGAGGCGTTGCGCGAAGCGGCCGAGGAGTTCGACGGCGTCGTGCTCAGCCAGGCCTCCGGCGGCTACACCGAGGAAGGCGGGGTGCGGGCCACCCGGCAGCTGCTCGCCGCCCGCGACCGGCCGACCGCGATCGTCTACGACAACGACGTCATGGCGGTGGCCGCCGTGGCGAGTGCCGACGACCTCGGGGTCCGGGTGCCTGCGGACCTGTCCGTGGTGGCGTGGGACGACTCCATGCTGTGCCGGGTGGTGCGGCCCGCGGTGACCGCCTTCGCGCACGGGGTGGCGCAGGACGCCGCGACCGCGGCGCTCATGCTGCTGGAACTCGTCGAGACCGGCGCGGTGGAGGACCGGGAACTCTCCCCTCGGCGCCTCGTCTCGCGGGCCAGCACCGCCGCCCCCGGAAGTCAACAAAACGATAACGGCGAGAACTGACTCTTCTGGTTAACCGGTTAAGTCCCTAGCTTGAGCGGCGGGTCCAACGACGGGCCCGAGAAGCACGAGGAGTCGTTTTCGTGGACAAACGCTCACTCGCGGCGGTGTCGTTGATCGCGACGCTGCTCACCGCCATGCTCACCGGATGCTCACGTCCGGCCGAGGACCCCCACCGCATCACGTACTGGGCCAGCAACCAGGGCAAGAGCGCGGAACAGGACCTGCGGATCCTCGGCGCGGAACTGGAGAAGTTCACCCAACGCACCGGGATCGAGGTCGACGTCGAGGTCATCGGCTGGTCCGACCTGCTCAACCGGATCCTCGGCGCGGCGACCTCGGGTGTGGCCCCGGACGTGGTCAACCTCGGCAACACCTGGGCCGCCTCGCTGCAGGCGACCGGCGCCTTCGTCGACTTCGACGACGCGATGATGGAACGCTTCGGCGGCCGGGACCGCTTCCTGGACAGCAGCATGAGCTCCACCGGGATGCCCGGCCGACCGCCGTCCTCGCTGCCGCTGTACGGGTTGTCCTACGGGCTGTTCTACGACAAGCAGCGGTTCGCCGAAGCCGGTGTCGAGCCCCCGCGGACCTGGCAGGAGTTCGTCGACGTCGCCAAGCGGTTGACCGACCCGGCGCGCGACCGCTGGGGACTGACGATCGCCGGGGCGAGCTACACCGAGAACGCGCACTTCGCGTTCATGTTCAGCCGCCAGCACGGCACCCACCTCATCGACGAGCACGGCACCGCCACGTTCACCTCGCCGGAGGCCGTGGCCGCGGTGCGGCAGTACATCGACCTGATGGGTGTGGACGGCGTGGTGAGTCCCGACGCCGCCGAGGAGGGCAACTCCTCCGGCGCCGCCGCCGACTTCACCAACGGCAAGGCGGCGATGCTGGTCGCGCAGAACAGCGTCATCCCGACGCTGGAGGAGAACGGCATGCCCGACGAGGCCTACGGCGTCGTCCCGCTGCCGGTGCCGGAGCCGTTGCCGCCCGGCGGCCGTGCGGTGCGCAGCCACGTCGCCGGGTCGAACATCGCGGTCTTCGCCGACAGCCCGCGCCGCGAGCAGGCCCTGGAGCTGGTGAAGTTCCTGACCAGCGCCGAGGAGCAGGCGATCCTCAACGACGCGTACGGCACGCTGCCGGTCGTCGAGGACGCCTACGGGCACCCCGCGTTCCACACGCCGAAGAACCAGGTGTTCCGCGACGTGCTGGCCACCGGGGCGGAGACGGTGCCCATGATCCCCAACGAAGCGCAGTTCGAGACCACCGTGGGCGCGGCGATGCGCGACCTGTTCGCCGAGGTCGCCACCGGTCGGCGGATCGGGGACGCGGACGTGCTCGAGGCGTTGGCGGACGCCGAGCTGAAGATGCGGGGGAGCGGCGGATGAGCACGACACCGACGAGCGCCGGCCGTCGCAGGTGGACGGTCAACAGCCGGAAGCTGCCGTACCTGCTGCTCGCTCCGGCGCTGTTCTTCGAACTGCTGGTGCACCTGGTCCCGATGCTCGGCGGGCTGTGGATGAGCCTGCTGGAGCTGACGCAGTTCCACCTGCGCACGTGGCTGCAGGCGCCGTTCGCCGGGCTGGACAACTACCGGTTCGCGATCGACTTCAACGGGGCGGTCGGCGCCGAGCTGCTGCGCTCCTTCCTGGTGACCTGCGCCTTCGCGGTGCTGACCGTGGCGCTGTCCTGGGCGCTGGGCATGTTCGCCGCCGTGCTGCTGCAACGGACCTTCCCGGGCCGGGCACTGCTGCGCGCGCTGTTCCTGGTGCCCTACGCGCTGCCGGTCTACACCGCGGTGCTGATCTGGAAGTTCATGCTGGACCGCAGTGACGGGATGGTGAACACCGTCCTCGACGACCTCGGTGTCGGCGGCGGCACGTTCTGGTTGCTGGGTGACAACGCGTTCCTCAGCCTGGTGGTCACCGCGGTGTGGCGGCTGTGGCCCTTCGCGTTCCTGGCGCTGATGGCCGGCATGCAGTCCATCCCGGCCGACGTGCACGAATCGGCCACAGTGGACGGGGCCGGGCCGTGGCAGCAGTTCCGCTCGATCACGTTGCCGATGCTGCGCCCGGTGAACCAGGTGCTGGTCCTGGTGCTGTTCCTGTGGACGTTCAACGACTTCAACGTGCCCTACCTGCTGTTCGACCAGTCGGTTCCGGGCGCGGCGAACCTGTTGTCCATCCACATCTACAACAGCTCGTTCCTCACCTGGAACTTCGGCCTGGGCTCGGCGATGTCCGCGTTGCTGCTGCTGTTCCTGCTGCTGGTCACCGCGGGGTACCTCGCGTTCACGTCGCGGAAGGTGAAGGATGTCTGAGCCGCGCTGGTTCCGGGTCCTGCGAGTGGTCGGGCTGACCGGCCTGGCGCTGTTCGTGCTGGTCCCGCTCTACGTCATGGTGACCTCGTCGATCAAACCGCTCGCCGCCGTCCAGGACCGGTTCGAGTGGTTCCCCGATGAGATCACCCTCCAGCCGTTCGTGGACATGTGGTCCACCGTGTCGCTGGCGACCTACTTCCGCAACAGCGTCGTGGTGGCCACCGGTGCGGCGGTGCTGTCCGTGGCGATCGCGGTGTTCGCCGCCTACGCGATCAGCCGGTACCGGTTCCGGGGACGCGACACCTTCCGGATCGTCGTGCTGTCCACCCAGATGTTCCCCGGCATCCTGTTCCTGCTGCCGCTGTACCTGCTCTACGCCACGATCGGGCAGGTGACCGGGATCGCGCTGCACGGCAGCCAGATCGGGCTGATCATCACCTACCTGACGTTCTCGCTGCCGTTCTCCATCTGGATGCTGGTCGGTTACTTCGACTCCATCCCGCGCGACCTCGACGAGGCGGCGCTCATCGACGGTGCGGGCCCGGTGCGCGCGCTGGTGCGGGTGGTGCTGCCCGCCGCCCGCCCCGGCATCGCGGCGGTGGCCATCTACTCGTTCATGACCGCGTGGGGGGAGACGCTGTTCGCCTCGATCATGACCGACTCGGGGTCGCGGACTCTCGCGGTCGGCCTGCGGGAGTACTCCACCCAGACGTCGGTGTACTGGAACGAGGTCATGGCCGCCTCCCTGGTGGTCAGCATCCCGGTGGTGATCGGCTTCCTGTTCATGCAGCGGTACCTGGCGCAGGGGCTCACCGCCGGTGCGGTGAAGTGACCGCTCCGGAGGACGTGCGCGACGTCCTGGCGCGAGGACCGCCCCGGCGTGGTGCAGTGGCGTGCACGGGGCGCGGAAACGGTGGCCCGGCCACCGGCACCCGTGCGCGGGCCGACCTGGAAACACTGGTGCGACGAGAGGAATCCGATGCGACGCAACTCGGCCAAGGTGCTGGTCGACGGGGAACCGCAGGTCTGGCTCGGGGCGAACTTCTGGTCCCGCACCGGCGGGCCGCTGATGTGGCGGAACTACTCCCCGCAGGTGGTGCGCGACGAGTTGCGGGTGCTGCACGACCACGGCCTGCGGCAGACCCGCTCGTTCTTCTACTGGCCCGACTTCATGCCCGAGCCGGACCGCGTCGACGAGGAGAAGGTCGAGCACTTCGCCGACTTCCTGGACGCGCACCACGAGGTCGGGATGACCTCCATCCCGACCTTCATCGTCGGCCACATGTCCGGGGACAACTGGGACCCGGCTTGGCGCGACGGCCGCGACCTCTACGCCGACGTGTGGCTGGTGTCCCGGCAGGCCTGGTTCGTGCAGCGCATGACCGAGCGGTTCGCCGCGCACCCGGCGGTCGCCGGCTGGCTGATCAGCAACGAGATGCCGATCTACGGCCGGCTGCGGCACGAGCCGAAGGCTCCGACCGAGCAGGTCACCGCCTGGGCGCAGCTCATGGTGCAGGCGGTGCGCGCCGGCGGCGGGCACCAGCCGGTGTCGCTGGGCGACGGTGCCTGGGGCATCGAGGTCACCGGCTCCGACAACGGCTTCTCCGTGCGCGACACCGGCGCCCTGGTGGACTTCGTCGGACCGCACGTGTACCGGATCGACAGCGACCCGGTGCGCCAGCACCTCAAGGCGGCGTTCCTCTGCGAGCTGTCCGCCGTGGCGGGCAAACCGGTGGTGCTGGAGGAGTTCGGGCTGTCCAGCGACCAGGTCTCGCCCGAGAACGCCGCGCACTACTACCGGCAGACCCTGAACAACTCGCTGCTGGCCGGGGCCACCGGGTGGATCGCCTGGAACAACACCGACTACGACGACCTGATCGCCCAGGGCCCGTACTCGCACCACCCGTTCGAGATGCACTTCGGCATCACCGACAGCGCCGGGAACCCCAAGCCCCCGCTGCACGAGCTCGACGAGTTCGCCCGCACGCTGTCCGCGGTGGACTTCGCCCGCTGCGAGCGGCCCGACGCGCAGGCGGCGCTGGTGGTGACCGAGTACCTGGAGCGGGGCTACCCGTTCAGCCAGGACGACGACCGCCCGCTCATCTTCACCTCCCTGGAGCAGGCGCACGTGGCGGCGCGCGAGGCGGACCTGCCCGTCGGCTTCACCCGGGAACGTGACGGCGTCGACCCCGACTGCTCGCTCTACCTGCTGCCCTGCGTCAAGCAGATCCAGGGGCCCACCTGGCAGCGGCTGCGCGAGCGGGTCGCGGACGGCGCGGTGCTGTACCTGTCCTACACCGCGGGCGAGGTCGACCACCACCGGCAGCCGTGGATCCCGTACCTCGACGAGACGTTCGGGGTGGAGAAGCAGATCACCTACGGCGTGGTCGACCAGGTGGTGGACGAGGTCGTGGAGATGACCTTCGCCGCGGACTTCGGTGACATCGCCGCCGGCGAGGTGCTGCGCTTCCCGGTCGCCGGCAACGAGCACAGCCGCTCCTACCTGCCGGTGCGACCGCGCGGTGCCGAGGTCGTGGCCACCGACGCGCACGGGCGCCCGGCCCTGCTCCGGTACCCGACCGGCAAGGGGGAGGCGGTCCTGTGCACCTACCCGATCGAGCACTTCGCGGCCCGCACCGCGCGGGTCAACCCGGAGGACACCCACCGCCTGTACTCGGCGCTGGCCCGCATCGCCGGGATCGACCGGCTGGTCACCGTCGACGACCCGCGGGTGTTCGCCGACGCGCTGGTGCACGAGGACGGGCGCACCTTCGCCTGGCTGGTCAGCCAGCACGACCACGAGGTCACGGTCACCCCCACCGCGCCGGGGCGTGCGGTGCACGACCTGCACACCGGCGAGGAGCTCGCCGAGGTGGTGCTGCCCGCCTACGGCGTGCGCGTGGTCGAGCTGCGCACGAGCTGAGCCGGGTTGGGGCATGGGGCATGCTGGTCGGGTCGTGATCACCCGACGCGGAGGTAGTCCATGCCCACCACCCCGGTCAAGCTCACCGCACGCAGCAGCGCCCTCGGTGGTTCCCGCGAACTGATCGGTCACCTCGCGGTCCCCGAGGGCTCCGGGCCGTGGCCCGGCGTCGTGGTCGTCCACGAGGCCTTCGGGGTGGACGAGGTCATGCTGCGCCAGGCCGAACGCCTCGCCGAGGCGGGGTACCTGGCACTGCTGCCCGACCTCTACACCGACGGTGGTGCGCGGCGCTGCTTGGTGCCCACCATGCGCGCCGCGCTGTCCGGTCGCGGGCGCGCCTACGCCGACCTGGAAGCCGCGCGGGGCGCGCTGGTGGACCGGCCCGACTGCACCGGCAAGGTCGGGCTCATCGGGTTCTGCATGGGCGGCGCGTTCGCCCTGGTCGCCGCCGGGATGGGCAGGTTTGACGCGGCCTCGGCCAACTACGGGCAGTTGCCGAAGGACATCGACCGCGCGCTGGCCGAGGCCTGCCCGGTCGTGGGCAGCTACGGTGGCCGCGACCGCATGCTCACGGGAGCCGCGGCGAAGCTCGAAGCGGCGCTGGAGCGGGCGGGCGTGCCGCACGACGTCAAGGAGTACCCGGAAGCGGGGCACTCGTTCCTCAACGACGCGGAGACCGGACCGCGGGTGCTGCGGCCGCTGGCCCGGATCGCCGGCATGGGGCCGCACCCGGAGGCCGCGGCCGACGCCTGGCGGCGGATCGAGGCGTTCTTCGCCGAGCACCTGGCGACGTCCTAGCCCGGCTCGGCCGGACGGCTGAGGTCCGCGCCCGGGTCCTGCCGCGCCCTGGAGGGCGCACCACGGCGCAGGCCCCGGGGCGGTCAGCTCTCCCCGGAGTCGCGGTAGATCTCCTCGTAGCGGGAGGCCGCGGCGGCGCGCTGCTCGGCCTTGGCCTCCTCCCGCGTGGCCTTGCCCGCGCCGATCGGGTAGCCGTGCTTGTGGAGCCGGTACTCGGTGGTGTGCTCCATGTAGGAGATCGAGTACCAGACGCCCAGGATGTACCCGCCGAGCACCGCCATGCCGCGGATCCACAGCGGCCCGGGCAGCAGCAGGAACAGCAGGCCGGGGGAGAGCTGCACCAGCGTGCGGCTGACGTGCCGCAGCGCCCAGGTCCGGCAGGTGACGTCGTGCAGCACCCACTCGCGGTACCGCTCGGGGAGCCGCCCGCCGAAGGCGTACCAGATCCACTGCAGCGGGTTCGGGCGCGGTGGCGTGGTGCCGGTCACAGCAACCTCACCTTTCTCTCGGGGCGCGTCGTCGACCGCCGCACAACACTTAGTACCCTAATTGTTAACGCCTGTACTTCGCTGTCGAGGAGGTGGGTGGTCCTGGTGGGAGCGGTGGACCTGGGAGAGGACCCGCTGGCCCTCGACCGCCAGGTGTGCTTCGCGCTGTCGGTGGCGTCGCGGAACGTCATCGCCCTCTACCGGCCGTTGCTCGCGCCGATGGGGCTGACCCACCCCCAGTACCTGGTGATGCTCGCGCTGTGGGAGCGGTCGCCGCGGTCGGTGAAGGACCTGTGCGCGACCCTGCACGCCGAGGCGGCGACGCTGTCCCCGCTGCTCAAGCGGCTGGAGGCGATCGGCTACGTGGTGCGCCCGCGCAGCCGCACCGACGAGCGCCAACTGGCCGTCGACCTGACCGACGCCGGGCGCGCGCTGCGCGCGGAGGCCGAGAAGATCCCCTACCGGGTGGTCGAGCTGCTGGGCATGGAGCTGGCCGACCTGGAGCGGTTGAACACCGCCCTCGGCCAGGTCATCGCGGCGACGAAGAGGGCACTGGACGGGCCGGGCGCGTCCGCTACGACCGGTTGATCTCGTCGGACTCCTGGGTCTCGGACAGGCGGGCGATGTGCTGGTCGATGAGCTCGTCCAGTTCGGCCAGGCGCGCGCGCAGCGCCTCGGCGCCCCGTCGGGAGGCGCCCGGCAGCTGCGCTGCCAGGTGGCCGTACTCGGCGAGCACGCTGGGCAGGTCGCTGCCGACCTGCTGCCTGGGGATGTCGTCCATTCTCCGATGGTGCGGCCGGTGGCCGGATTCGTCGATTCGATCAGCGCCTGACGTGGCCGGATATGCTCGGACAGGTGCTGATCTCGCCGATTGGGGTGTTCTGATGACCGACGCGGCCGCCGTGGAACGGGCCCGGAAGCTGCTCGCCGAGAACCCGGTGCTCGACGGGCACAACGACCTGCCGTGGGCGCTGCGGGAGAAGGTCGGCTACGACCTGGAGCGCTGCGACATCGCGCAGGACCAGAGCGCGCGGTTGCACACCGACCTGGCCCGGTTGCGCGCCGGCGGGGTCGGCGGCCAGTTCTGGTCGGTGTACGTCTCGACCGAGCACCAGGGGGACGACGCGGTCAGCGCCACCCTCGAGCAGGTCGACTGCGTGCACACCCTCATCGCGCGCTACCCGGACGAGCTGCAGCTCGCGCGCACCGCCGACGAGGTGGAGGCGGCCCGGGCGAACGGCCGGATCGCTTCGCTGCTGGGGGCGGAGGGCGGTCACTCGATCAACTGCTCGCTGGCGACGCTGCGCGCGCTGCACCGGCTGGGTGTCCGGTACCTGACGCTCACCCACAACGACAACGTGCCGTGGGCGGACTCGGCGACCGACGAGCCGGCCGCGGACGGCCTGACCGCCTTCGGGGTCGAGGTGGTGCGCGAGATGAACCGGATGGGCATGCTGGTGGACCTGTCGCACGTGGCGCCGAGCACGATGCGCGACGCGCTGCGGGCCACCCGCGCCCCGGTGATCTTCTCGCACTCCTCCGCGCGGGCGGTCTGCGACCACCCGCGCAACGTCCCGGACGACGTGCTGGCCGCGCTGCCCGCCAACGGCGGGGTGGCGATGGCGACCTTCGTGCCCAAGTTCGTCCTGCCGGAGGCGGTCGAGTGGGCGCGCGGGGCCGAGGCGGCGCTCCGCGACCGCGGCTTCGACCCGCTGTCCAGCGCGCCGGAGGCGAAAGCGGTGCTGCAGGCCCACGAGGAGGCACACCCGAGGCCGACCGCGACGGTGGCGACGGTGGCGGACCACCTCGACCACATGCGCGAGGTCGCGGGCATCGACCACATCGGCATCGGGGGCGACTTCGACGGCGTCGCCTTCACCCCGGAGGGGCTGGAGGACGTCGCGGGCTACCCGAACCTGGTCGCCGAGCTGCTGGACCGCGGCTGGTCGGAGACCGACCTGGCCAAGCTGACCTGGCGCAACGCGGTCCGGGTGCTCCGGGACGCGGAGGCCGTGGCCCGCGACCTGCAGCGCACCGAGAGCCCGTCGATCGCCACGATCGAACAGTTGGACGGGCCGGCGAGGTGACACCCGGGTCGGCCGGTGGGGCGCGTGCCGACCAGGTGTTCCACCGCCGACACGGTCTGTCGGTCCGCTGGTCGATCCCCCCGGTGGTGTAGGCCCTGTCCATGGCACCGGGTCCCCGCTGCCCGAGACGAGGTGAGCGATGAGGCGTTTCGACCGCTTGGCGCGGATCCTCGCCCTGGACGCGGAGCGGGGCTGCGAGGAGATCTACCGGCTGCTCGCCGAGCACGAGTTCCCCTGGGACATCACGAAGGCGCTGGAGTTCGCGCTCTTCCGCACCTACGCGGTGCCGAGCATCGGTCGCCTGCTGGACCGGACCGGCGAGTTCGCCGAACGCCCGCAGAAGCGCTACGACGACACCGTGGTGATCTTGTACGAGATCTTCCACTGGGGGACCGGCAGCGAGCGGGGCCGGGAGGCGCTGGACCAGCTCAACGCCATCCACGGCCGGTACCGGATCAGCAACGACGACCACCTCTACACCCTGTCGACGTTCGTGGTGACGCCGGTGCGGTGGATCGAGCGGTTCGGCTGGCGCCGGTTGCACCCGCACGAGGTCGCGGCGCTGACGAACACCATGCGCCGCATGGGAGCGGGGATGCGGTTCTCCGGCATCCCCGAGACCTACGCCGAGTTCGAGCGGTTCCTCGACGACTACGAGCGCGAGCGCTTCGCCTTCGACCCGGGTGGTCGCCGCGTCGCCGACGCCACGCTGGAGCTGTTCGGCAGCTGGTACCCGTCGCTGCTGTCGTCGGCCGTGGTCCGGGCCGCGCGGTTCCTGATGGAGCCGCACCTGCTGGCCGCCTTCGGGTTCCCGCAGGTCTCCGACCTCGGGCGGAAGGTCGCCGAGGCCGCGCTCAAGCTGCGGGCCCAGCTGGTCCGGGTCGGTCCGGTCCGACCCGGTTCCCGGCCCGCCGTGCCGGAGCCGAGGAGCTACCCCGACGGTTACCGGATCGCCGAGCTCGGCCCGGAGTCCTTCCACCGGTCCCGGGCCCGGCGGCAGGCCCGGGGCTGCCCGGCCGCGACCTGAGCGACCGGTCGCGCCCAGCGGGGCGGTCGCGGAGCCGTGTCCACTGTGGAGTTGTCAAGGTGCGTCACGTGTCGGGTCGCGGTGCGGGGCCGTCTGGGGGGCGTCGGCCCTGCCTGGTGGGGCGCGCGGATCACGGTGGTCGTGGCAGCCCCGTGCCTGCGTCGGTGCGCCGGCGACCGGGCGGTCCGCTCCGCGGTCCGGTGCAGGGTGGGCTCGGGGCGTGACGCCGGTGGAGGTCGCCGTGCTCGGTCGGGTAGCGGAGGCGGTGTTCGTGCGTGGCGGTGGTCGTCGATCCCATGCCACACATCTTCCCAGCGCTCGAACAAGATTTCGAGCGAACATCGGTCGCACGATCCGGTGATCAATGCGGGCGCGAACGCGAAAACCCTTCTACAGCAGTGGATCCGCTGACGTGCTCGCACCGCTGCGGAGCTCCGTGAGCGTCCACTGTCGACGACGGGCCACCGGCCGAGCGGCTACACGCCGCCGGCACCGGCTCGCCGGTCGGGGGAGGGCAGCGTCTTCGGCAGTCCCGGTCGGCGCAACGCCCTTCAGAGGGCCGCGGCGAACAGGGACAGCGCGGCTGCCGCCAGCAGCGCGACGGGGAAGCCCCGCCGCGTGGTGAGCACCGCGGCCACCCCGCTGACCGCCTTCGCGCTGTAGACCAGCCCGTGCACCTCGACGCTCTGCTCACCGAAGTACGCGCGGGCCAACGCCGCGAACAGCGGGTAGAAGGCACCGCCACCGACCCCCGCCACGGCGGCCCCGAGGAACAGCAGCGCGGGGGAACCATGCCCGACCGCGACCAGCAGCACGACCTGCCCGACCGCCTGGACCGCCACCACCCACCGCAGCGTGCCCGGCCCGCTCCGTTGGTGGCGAGGAAGACCACCGCGGCCGGCGCGCCCGCGAACAGCGCGAGGAACGCGGCGTCGAACAGCGACACGGTCGCGGCGCACGACAAGCACGTGGCCATCACCAGCGTGGGCGTGCGCAGCGCCCTCGAGCACCGAGAACTCCCGCGCGGCGGGCGGGTCCGGCCGGGTCAGCGCCCACCGGCGCGGGGCCACGTGCGCCGGTCACCAGTGCTGCGGCGGGTCGGCCAGCAGCAGACCGCACCCGAGCACCGCCGCGCACAGCACCACCGCGAAGACGTCCAACGCGACGAGGTCCACCGGAGCGACGAGCAGCGCCAGCACCAGCGGCGCGGAACCGTAGGCGAAGGCGCCGGTGAGGAAGCCGATCCGCGCCGCGGCGCGCTCCGGGAACCACGTGCCCGTGGTCGAGGTGCACGCGGCGTAGACCAGCCGGGCGCCGGTCCCGCCCAGCACCGCGTAGCCGACGAGCAGGCCGGGTGCGGCAGGTGCGTGCGCCAGGCACAGCACCCCGCTCGCTTCCCCCGCAGCTGGCCACCGGCGCCCGCCGTGCTCGCCGCGCTCGCGGTCGCCGTGCTGTCCGCCTCGGCCACGCGGGGCACGACCGGCTCCCCGTCGCTGTCCCTGCTGGCGGGCGTGCTCGCGCTGGTCGGTGTCCGCCACGTGTTCGGGCTGCTGCCCGACCTGCTCGCCCGCGTGCCGGACGCCTCGGTCGGGCTGGCCGTGGTGCTGGTGTTCCTCGGCGTGCGGTCGGTGCTGGCCGGGCCGGCCGGAGCCGGACCGGTGCACGACCCGCAGGTCGTGGTGCTGGCGCTCGGCGTGCTCGCGGCGGTGGCCGTGCTGGGCACCGTCACCGCCGTGCGCCGGCCGTGAGCTACGCCCAGGGCGAACGCCAGGAATCCCGCGTCGTGCCGCGACGTTCGAGCAGGCACGCGACGCTGGGAGGCTGTGATGGTCGAGGACCCGCACGACCCGTTCGACGCCCTGGACGGTTACTCGCGCACCGTCGCCCAGGTCGCCCGCACGCTCACGCCCAGCGTGGCGAGCCTGCAGACGACGGGGGAGCGGGGCGAGGGGACCGGTTCGGCGGTGGTGTTCACCGACGACGGGTACCTGCTCACCAACGCGCACGTCGTCGGCCGCTCCGACGGCGGCACCGCGCGCTTCGCCGACGGCTCCGACGCGCCGTTCGCCGTGGTCGGCGCCGACCCGCTGTCCGACCTGGCGGTGGTGCGCACGGTGGGGGAGACGCCGCCCCCGGTGCGGCTCGGCGACAGCGACCGGTTGGTGGTCGGCCAGCTCGTGGTCGCGGTCGGCACCCCGCTCGGCTTGGCCGGGTCGGTCACCGCGGGCGTGGTCAGCGGGCTCGGCCGGTCGTTGCCCGCGCGCAGCGGACAGGCCGCCCGGATCATCGAGGACGTCATCCAGACCGACGCGGCGCTCAACCCCGGCAACTCCGGGGGCGCGTTGGCCGACGCGCGCGGCGTGGTGGTGGGGATCAACACCGCGGTCGCCGGGGTGGGGCTCGGGCTGGCGATCCCGATCAACGCCACCACCCGCCGCATCATCGCGACGCTCGTCCGCGACGGCCGGGTCCGCCGCGCCTACCTGGGCCTGGTGACCACCCCGGCGCCGCTGCCCGACGACCTGGTCGAGCGCACCGGGCAGCAGACCGGGCTGCGCGTGGTGGACGTGGTCCGCGGGAGTCCGGCCGCGCGCGCCGGCCTGCACCGCGGCGACCTGGTGCTCACCGCGGGCGGCACCCCGGTGCGCGACGCCCAGGGGCTGCAGCGGCTGATGTTCGCCGAGGCCATCGGCCGCCCGCTGCAGATCACGGTGACCCGCAACGGGGCGCTGGTGGACGTGATCACCGAGCCCGAGGAGCTGCTGGACAGCCCGCGCTGATCCGGTGCCGCCTATCCTCGGCGGCATGACGGTTCTGCGGCGGTTGCCCAGCGCTGCGGTCGACGTGGCGCTGGCCGTGCTGGTCGCGGCCGCGGTGCTGCTGTCGGTGCTGCTCAGCTCCGCGGTCGAGCAGCACGCCCTGCGCCCGTTCGACGTGCTGGTGGTCCTCGGCACCTGCGCGGTGCTGGTGCTGCGCCGGCGGTTCCCGGTTCCCGTCGCGCTGCTGGCGCTGCTGGGCTGCGCCGTCTACTACCCGCTCAGCGCGGCGGACGGTCCGCTGCTGCTGGCGTTCGCAGTGGCGCTGTGCACGGTGGCGGCCGAGGGGCGCACGGCCGTCGCGGTGCTGCTCGCGGTGGTGGCGATGCTGCTCGTCGGCTACGGCGAGGTCGGCAGCGGGCAGCGGCACCTGGACGACACCTCGCTCTACCTGTTCGCCGGCTGGCTGGTCGCGGCGGTGGCCATCGGCGGTCTCGTGCGCAACCGGCGCGCCTACCTGAACGAGGCGGAGCAACGGATGCGGGCGGTGGCGCGGGAGAAGGAGGAGGAAGCGCGCTCGCGCGCCGGGGAGGAGCGGCTGCGCATCGCGCGGGAGCTGCACGACGTGCTCGGCCACCACCTCTCGCTCATCAACGTGCAGGCCGGTGCCGCGCTGCACCGGATCGACGCCGACCCCGCGCAGGCCCGCTCGGCGCTGAGCTCCATCAAGCAGGCCAGCAAGGAAGCGCTGCAGGACCTGCGCGCCACCATCGGCGTGCTGCGCCAGGTCGACGAGGCGGCACCCACCGCCCCCGCGCCGGGGCTGGCCCGGGTCGACGACCTCGTCGCGCAGGCCCGCGCCACCGGGCTGGCGGTGCACGTCCAGACCGACGGCGAGGCCCGGCCGCTGCCGCCGGAGGTGGACCTCGCCGGGTACCGGATCGTGCAGGAGGCGCTGACCAACGTGACCCGGCACGCCGGGGCGCGCACCGCGTGCGTGCGCATCAGCTACACCGGCCACGATGTGGGGGTGCAGATCGACGACGACGGGACCGGCGCGCCGGGGCGCGAAGCCGGTCGGGGCAACGGGATCCGCGGCATGGAGGAGCGCGCTCGGGCGCTGGGCGGCGAGTTCTCCGCCGGCCCGCGGGAGAGCGGCGGCTTCCAGGTGCGGGCCCGCCTGCCGCTGCGGGAGGTGCCGTGATCCGGGTGCTGCTGGCCGACGACCAGACGCTGGTGCGCGCTGGGTTCCGGTCCATCTTGGAGGGTGAGGACGACGTCGAGGTGGTGGGGGAGGCCGCCGACGGCGCGGAGGCGGTGCACCGCGCCGCCGCGCTGCAGCCGGACGTCGTGCTCATGGACATCCGGATGCCGGAGCTGGACGGGCTGGAGGCGACCCGGCGGATCTGCGGCGACCCGGGGTTGTCCGCGGTCAAGGTCGTCATCCTGACCACCTTCGACGTGGACGACCACGTCTACGCGGCGCTGCGCGCCGGGGCGAGCGGGTTCCTGGTCAAGGACACCGAGCCGACCGAGCTGATCCACGCGGTCCGGGTGGTGGCGCGCGGGGACGCGCTGCTGGCGCCGTCGATCACCCGGCGGCTCATCGCGGAGTTCGCCGCGCGCAGCGACCGGCCGGAGCCCAGCCCGCGGCTGGCCGCGCTCACCGACCGCGAGCGCGAGGTGCTGGTGCTGGTGGCGCACGGTCTGTCCAACCACGAGATCGCCCAGCGGCTGGTGCTCAGCCCGGCGACGGCCAAGACCCACGTCAGCCGGATCATGACCAAGCTCGGCGTGCGCGACCGGGCGCAACTGGTGGTGCTGGCCTACGAGTCCGCGCTGATCACCCCGGGCTGGATGGCGTGACCGCGACTGCGGGTGTAGGGGAGCGCCCCTAGGGGACGACCGCCGGGGTACGCGAAGTGCCCACCGCAGCCCGACGACCGCCGCGCCCCGCGGCGCCAGGCTGGTGGGCATGGATCCGGACACCCTCGAGTTGGCGCGCCTGCAGTTCGCGCTGACCGCCGGTGGTCACTTCCTGTTCGTCGCCCTCACCATCGGGCTCGCGACGTTGGTCGCCTGCGTGCAGACCGCGGCGACGCTGACCGGGAACCCGGTGCACGAGCGGATGACCCGGTTCTGGGGCCAGCTCTACGTGATCAACTACGCGGTGGGCATCGTCACCGGGCTGGTGATGGAGTTCCAGTTCGGGCTGGCGTGGAGCGGGCTGATGCACGCCGCCGGGAACGTCATCGGCGCGTCGCTGGCGATGGAGGCGCTGGTCGCGTTCGTCGTCGAGGCGACGTTCCTGGGACTGTGGATCTTCGGCTGGGGACGGCTGAACCGCTGGGTGCACCTGGGGCTGATCTGGGTCGTCGTGCTCACCGCCTACGCCTCGGCGTACTGGATCCTGGTGTCCAACGGGTTCCTGCAGCACCCGGTGGGTTTCGAGCGGTCCGGCGGGCAGCTGCGGCTCACCGACGCCTGGGCGGTGCTGACCAACCCCACCGCGACGACCGCGTTCTGGCACGTCCTGGGCGGATCCCTGGTCACCGCGGGGGTCTTCGTGGCGGGCGTCAGCGCGCTGCACCTGTTCCGCCGGACCCCCGAGGTGAAGCTGTTCACCGCGTCGCTGCGCCTCGGCGTGCTCACCGCGCTGCCCGCGCTGTTCGTGACGGTGGTGGCCGGCGGGATCCAGTTCAGCCAGCTCCAGCCGATGAAGGCGGCGGTCTTCGGCCAGGACGACGCCGAGGTCGCCGCGTTGCAGGCGGCGCAGACGGCCCGCTTCGGGCCCGGTGACTACGTGCCCCCGGACGCCTGGACCCGCGGGGGCGCGATCGTGATGCTGCTGGCCTTCGCGCTGCTGCTCTACCTGCTGCTCCCGAGCGCGCTGCTGGCGCTGATCACCCCGGTGGTGCGGCGTTTCCGGTTGTGGCACCTGGTGTTGGTGGCCGCGGTGCCGCTGCCCTACGTCGCGATGCTCGCAGGATGGGTGTTCCGCGAGATGGGCCGCCAGCCGTGGGTGATCGACGGGGTGCTGCGCGTCGAGGACGCGGTCTCCGACGTGTCGGCGGCCGCCATGCGCACCTCCCTGCTGGTCTTCACCGTCCTCTTCGGACTGTTGCTGGTGGTGAACTGGTGGCTGCTGCTCCGCCAGGCGCTCCGCGGGCCAGGTGCCGTCGCGCTGGGCCGGATGCCCGAGGAGACCCGTCCGCTGTCCCCCACCTTCTGAGGAGCGAGTCGTGGAACTGCTGGCGATCGCGGTGCTGGGCGTGTTCGCCCTCGGCTACTTCCTGCTGGGCGGAGCCGACATCGGCGTGGGCATGCTGCTGCCCGCACTGGGACGCGACGCCCACCAGCGCCACCTGGTGGTCACCTCCATCGCGCCGTTCTTCCTCGGCAACGAGGTGTGGCTGGTGGCCACCGCGGCGTTCCTGGTCGGTGCGTTCCCCGAGCTGGAAGGCCGGTTGCTGACCGGACTGCTGCCCGCCGTGGTGGCGCTGCTGGCCTCCTGGGTGGTGCGCGACATGGGCCTGTGGCTGCGCGGGCGGGCGGAGGCGCGCGCCTGGTGGGCGGTGTGCGACGCGGCGACCACCGCGGGCAGCTGGGGCGTGGCGTTGAGCTGGGGCTGGATGTTCGCCGGGCTGCTCGCGGGCCAGGTCGACGCGGTGGCCACGGGTCCGGGAGCGCTGCCGGCCGCGGCCGCGGTGGCGACGCTGTTCGCCGTGCACGGCCTCGCCTTCGCCCGGCTCCGGCTGGCCGGGACGCTGCACCAGCGCGCGGCCGCGCTGTTCGGGCGCTTCGGCGAGTGGCCGGGGCTGGCGCTCACCTCCGGTGCGATGGCGTTGTTGTGCCTGGCCGTCGGGTTCCAGCTGCCGCTGCGCGAGCACGCCGCCGACCCGGGCACGCTCGGTCTGCTGCTGCCCGCGGCGCTGGTGCTCACCCCGGTCCTGGTCGCCGCCCAGGCCTGCGTGTGGTGGGTCTTCCGGGCACGCGCGGAAGGGCCGCTGTACCTGTGAACCGGCGGCTGCTGAGCAGGGTTCCGCGGCGAGCCCGGGCCGCGCTCGCGGTGCTCGCGCTGGTGCGGGCCGGGCTGGTGGTCGTGCAGGCGGACCTGCTCGCCCGCGCCATCGCGCTGCTCGACGCCCGGCCCCTGCCGTGGCTCGCCGGTGCGGTGCTGCTGCGGGCGGGCGCCGCGTGGTGCAGCGAGGCGGTCGCGCACCGCGCGGCGGCGGACGTCGCGGCGGACCTGCGCAGCGCGCTGTTCGCCCGCGCGGCGGCACAGCGGTCGAGCGGGGCGTTCAGCACGCTGGTGACCAAGGGCGTCGACGCCCTGGTGCCGGCGATCACCGGGGTCGTGCCGCAGGTGGCGCTCGCGGTGCTGGTGCCGCCGGTCGTGCTCGTGCGGTTGGGGCTGGCCGACTGGCCGTCGGCGCTGGTCGTCGTGCTGACCGCTCCGCTCGTCCCGTTGTTCGGGGCGCTGATCGGGATGCGGACCCGGGAGGTGACCGCGCGGCAGTGGGCGCACCTGCAGCGGCTCGGCGGGCACTTCCGGGACGTGCTGGCGGGGTTGAGCACGCTCCGCGTGTTCGGCCGCGTCGAGCACCAGGAAGCGGTGATCGGGCGGATGGCCGACGAGCACCGGTCGGCGACGATGCGGGCGCTGCGGGTGGCCTTCCTGTCCGGCTTCGCGCTGGAGCTGGTGTCGTCGCTGGTGGTCGCGCTGGTCGCGGTGCCGGTGGGACTGCGCCTGCTGGCCGGCGGGATGGACCTGACCACGGCGCTGGTGGTGCTGCTGCTGACGCCGGAGGCGCTGCTGCCGCTGCGGGCGCTGGGCACCCGGTTCCACGCCGCCGCCGAGGGGATGGCGGCCGCCGAGCAGGTCTTCGAGGTCCTGGACGTCCCGGCCCCCGGGACGGGCGGGAGGCGGCGGGCCCGCGCGGGCGAGCTCCGCTTCGACGACGTCACCGTGCACTTCCCGGGCCAGGAGGAGCCGGTGCTGGACCGCGTGTCCTTCGTGGTCCGCCCGGGGGAACGGGTCGCGCTGGTGGGCCCCAGCGGTGCGGGCAAGTCCACGGTCCTGCACCTGCTGCTCGGGTTCGTCGAGCCGACGTCCGGCCGGGTGCTCGTCGACGGCGTCGACCTGCGGGAGGTGGACCTCGAGGACTGGCGCCGCCAGGTCGCGTGGGTGCCGCAGCACCCGCACCTGTTCGCCGGGACGATCGCGGACAACGTCCGCCTCGGCGCGGCCGGGGCGTCCACGATCGACGTCCGGCGCGCGGCCCGCGCGGCGCACGCCGCGGAGTTCATCGAGCAGCGCCCCGGCGGCTACCAGGCCCGGCTCGGCGACCGCGGTGCCGGGCTCTCCGCCGGGCAGCGGCAACGCGTCGCGCTCGCCCGCGCCTACCTCAAGGACGCACCGGTCGTGCTGCTCGACGAGCCGACGGCGCGGCTGGACCTGCACTCCGAAGCGGCGTTGACCGCCTCGGCCGCCGAGGTGCTGCGCGGGCGGACCGCCATCGTGGTCGCGCACCGACCGGCGCTGCTGCGGGCGGTGGACCGCGTCGTCGGACTGCGCAGCGGTTCCGTGGAGGTGGCGGCATGAGCGCCACGGGCGGCGGGACGCGGAGGCTGCTGGCGCTGTTCCGCTGGCCCCGGCTGCTGGCCGCGGTGTCCGCCGGGGTGCTGGCCGAGCTGTGCGCGGTGGGGCTCATGGCGCTGGCGGCCTGGCTCCTCACCCGCGCAGCGGACCAGCCCGCGCTGTCGGCGTTGAGCCTCGCCATCGTCGGTGTGCGCGCGTGCGCGCTGGCCCGCGGCGCGTTCCGCTACCTGGAGCGCTTGGCCGGGCACGACGCCGCGCTGCGGGTGGTGGCGGAGCTGCGGCCGGTGGTGTTCCGGGCGAGGTCGGGACGACCGGCGCTGCGCGACGGAGACGCCTTGTCCCGCTTGGTCTCCGACGTCGACAGCGTGCAGGAGCTGCTGCTGCGCGGGCTGTTCCCGGCCGCGATCGCGCTCGTCGTCGCCACCGCGTCGACCCTCGCCTGCGCCGCGGTGGTCCCGGCCGCCGGGCCGGTGCTGGCCGGGGGCCTGCTGGCCGCCGCGGTGGTGCTGCCGGCGTGCGCAGCCCTGACCCACCGCCGGGACCGGACCGCGGCCGACCGGGCCGACCTGGCCGTCGCCGCCGCCGAGCTCGTGGACGGCGCCCGGGAACTCGCCGCGTTCGGCGCGCTCCCCGCCGCGGTGGCGCGCGCCGAGCAGCACGCGGCACGGCTGCGGCGCAGCGACGACGCCTCCGCCCGCACCGCCCGTGCGCTGCTGGCGTGCGGCATCGCGGTGCAGGGCCTCACCGCCGCGGCGGTGACGTGGTCGGCGCTGCGCGCCGGGGAGGCGCAGACGGGCGCTGCGGTGGCGGGCTTCCTCGCGCTCGCGGCGTTCGAGGCGGTCCTGCCGCTGACCGACGCCGCGCGCCGCTGGACCGAGCAGCTGCCGGCGCTGCGCCGGGTCACCGAGCTGCTGGCCGCCCCGGTCCCCGCGCCGCCGCGCGCGGGCTCCGACGTCCTCGCGCTCCACGACGTCTCGGTGCGCTACGACCGGCCGGCGCTCGACGGCGTCGACCTGACCGTCGAGCCGGGCCGGGCGGTCGCCGTCGTCGGTGCCAGCGGAGCGGGCAAGAGCACCCTGCTCGACGTGCTGGCCGGCCTCGTGACTCCCACCGCGGGGCGCGTGGACCGACCGGAGACCCGCGCGGTGACGCAGGACGCGCACGTCTTCAGCGCCACCGTCCGCGACAACCTGCTGCTGGCCGCGCCTGACGCCGACGAGGCACGCCTGGAGCGGGCCCTCGAGCAGGCCGGGCTGCTGGACTGGGTCCGCCGCCAGCCCGCGGGCCTCGACACCGCCGTCGGCGCCGCCGGCCGGCCCCTCTCCGGCGGCCAGCGGCAACGGCTGGTGCTGGCGCGGGCGCTGCTGGCCGACCCGGACGTGCTGCTGCTCGACGAGCCGACCGAAGCGCTGGAGCCCCGGCTGGCCGACGAGGTCCTCACCCGCGTCCTGCGCGCCCGGGCCGGGCGGACCACGCTCGTGGTGACCCACCGCCTGGCCTGCCTCCCGCGGTTCGACGAGGTCGTGGTGCTGGACGAGGGCCGGATCGTGCAGCGCGGACCGCACCGCGCGCTCGTCGCGACGCCGGGACCGTTCCGGGACCTGTGGGAGGCGGAAGCGTTGACGGATCCCGCGGTGCGAGCCCAGGATGATCGCACAGCCGCGCCGCGGCGATCACCGGGAGAGGGGTGCGCGAACGTTGACCCGGCACAGCCCCGCGGGGTTCTTCCACGACCGCACGACGACCGAACTCGCACAGCGACTGCGCGCCGGTGAGACCAGCGCCGTCGCGCTCACCCGAGCCGCGTTGAGCGCCGTCGAGGAGTTCGACGCCGGGCTGAACGCCTTCACCGCGGTCGACCGCGACGGCGCGCTGCAGGCGGCGGAGAAGGCCGACGCCGAGCTGGCGGGAGGGACGGACCGCGGGCCGCTGCACGGGATCCCGGTCGCGGTCAAGGACATCATCGACGTCGCCGGGCTGCCCTGCGAGATGGGCTCGGCGCACTTCGCCGGCCACGTGTCCACTTCGGACGCCGAGTGCGTGCGGCGGCTGCGCGCCGGCGGCGCGGTGCTGGTCGGCAAGACCACCACGCACGAGTTCGCCTTCGGCCCCACCGGGGACAGCGCGCACCGCGGTCCGTCCCGCAACCCGCACGACCCCACGCGGATCACCGGTGGGTCCAGCGGCGGCAGCGGTGCGGCGGTCGCGGCCGGCATGGTGCCGCTGGCGCTGGGCACCGACACCGGGGGCTCGGTGCGCATCCCGGCGGCGCTGTGCGGCGTGGTGGGGTTCAAACCGGCCTTCGGCGCGGTCCCGACCGACGGGGTGTTCCCGCTGTCGCAGTCGCTGGACCACGTCGGGGTGCTCGCCCGCAGCGCGCAGGACTGCCGCGCCGCCTACCGCGTGCTGGCCGGGCTGGACCCCGAGCCCAGCGGCGAGACCGGGGAGACCGCGACCGTCGGGTGGGTGGCGCCGGAGTCGCTGCACCCGACGGACCCGGAGCTCACCCGGACCGCCCGCGCCGCCCTGGAGGTCGACGGGCTCGCCGTCCGCGACATCGCCCTGCGGGACCCGAAGGACGTGCACCGGGGTTTCCTCGGCATCCAGTTCAGCGAGGCCTACGCCAACCACGCCGAGCGCGTCGCGGAGCACCCGGAGCGGTACACCGACGACGTCCTGGAGCGGCTGCGCGAGGCCGGGCGGACCGCCGGGTGGCAGCACGTGCGCGCGCTGGCCGCCCGCGACCGGTGGCGGCGCGAGGTCCACGAGCTGCTGTCCGAGGTCGACCTGCTGGCCATGCCGACCACCTGCGTCGTCGCCACCGAACTCGGCCGGCGCGAGGTCACCGTGGCCGGGACCGACGCCAACGTCCGCGGCGCGCTCATCGCGCTGACCAAACCGTGGAACCTCGCGGGCGTTCCCGCCGTGTCCGTGCCCGCGGGACACCTCGGCGGGCTGCCGGTCGGCCTCCAGCTCATCGGCCGACCCGGCCGGGAGGACCTCCTGCTGGCCGTCGCCGACCGGATCGTCGGCTGAGCGGGGGCGCGGCGGTCACCGCGCCCCCGCCGCCTCAGCCCTTGACCGCGTCGGCGATCGCCCCGCCCAGGTCCGCGGTGGTCGCCCGGCCACCGAGGTCCGGGGTGCGCGGCGCCGACGGGTCGGCGAGCACCCGCTCGATCGCGCCGACCACGTCCGCACCCGCCTCCGCGAGCCCGAGGTGGTCCAGCATCATCGCCGCCGACCAGATCTGGCCGATCGGGTTGGCGATGCCGCGCCCGGCGATGTCCGGCGCCGACCCGTGCACCGGCTCGAACGTCGACGGGCACTCGCGCTCGGGGTTGATGTTGCCCGACGGCGCCACCCCGATCGTGCCGGTCACGCCCGGGCCCAGGTCGGAGAGGATGTCGCCGAAGAGGTTGCTGGCCACCACCACGTCGAAGCGCTCCGGGGACATCACGAACCGGGCGCACAGGATGTCGATGTGGTCCTGGTCGACGGTGACGTCCGGGTACTCGGCGGCGATCGCGGCGAACCGCTCGTCCCAGTACGGCATCGAGTGGTAGATGCCGTTGGACTTGGTCGCCGAGGTCACGTGCGGCTTGCCCAGCTTGCGGGCCAGCTCGAAGGCGTAGCGCATGATCCGGTCGGTGCCGCGCCGGGTGAAGGCCGCGGTCTGCAGCACCATCTCCGTCGGGGTGCCCTCGCCCTGCCTGCCGCCCAGCTGGGAGTACTCGCCCTCGGTGTTCTCCCGGACCACCCAGAAGTCGATGTCGCCCGGCTGCTTGTCCCGCACCGGGGGCGTCACGCCCGGCAGCAGCCGCACCGGGCGGAGGTTGACGTACTGGTCGAACTCGCGCCGGATGGGCAGCAGCAGCCCCCACAGCGAGATGTGGTCGGGCACGCCGGGCCAGCCCACCGCGCCGAGCAGGATCGCGTCGTGGTCGCGCAACCGCGCCAGCCCGTCGGCGGGCATCATCGCCCCGGTGCGCTTGTAGGTCTCGCAGCTCCAGTCGAAGTGCCGGTACTCGAACCGCACGCCGTGCTTCGCGCCGACCACGTCGAGCACGCGCAACGCCTCGGGCATGACCTCGTTGCCGATCCCGTCACCGGGCAGCACCGCGAGTTCGTACTGCTGCACTCTCCACCTCATCCTTCGGGGTCGCGTTCCCGCTGGCCATCTAACGCCCTGCCCCGGGCCGCGGCCAAGGCCCGGGTGACGATCGCGGTGGCGCCGCGGGCCCGCAGCGACTACGAAGGACCCCGTGGATGCGGCACGGGCGCTGCGCGAGATCGCCTTCTGGCTGGAGCGGGCCGGTGCGCCGACCTACCGGGTCCGGGCGTTCCGGCGGGCCGCCGCGGTCGTCGACGAGCTGCCCGACCTCGACGAACGGGTGCGCGCGGGGCGGCTGACCGAGCTGGACGGCATCGGGAGGACCACCGCGGCCGTCATCGACGCCGCGCACCGGGGCCGCACTCCCGAGTACCTGGCCCGGCTCCGCTCCGAAGCGGACGTCCCGGAGCACGGTGCGCAGCTGCGGGCCGCGCTGCGCGGCGACTGCCACACCCACTCGGACTGGTCCGACGGCGGCAGCCCGGTCGTCGAGATGGCCACCACCGCCCGCGACCTCGGCCACGAGTGGGTGGCGCTCACCGACCACTCGCCACGGCTGAAGGTGGCCCGCGGCCTGTCAGCGCAGCGCCTGCGCGAGCAGCTGGAGGTCGTCGCCGAGCTCAACCGGCGGCTCGCGCCGTTCCGCGTGCTCACCGGCATCGAGGTCGACATCCTCGCGGACGGCTCGCTGGACCAGGAGGAGGAGCTGCTGGCGCAGCTCGACGTGGTGGTGGCCAGCGCGCACTCCGAGCTGCGGATGCCCGCCGCGCAGATGACCCGCCGGCTGTGCGCGGCGGTGGCCAACCCGCACGTGGACGTGCTCGGGCACTGCACCGGCCGGCTGATCGGGGCGAAGAAGCGCCCGCAGTCGACGTTCGACGCGACCGCGGTCTTCCAGGCGTGCCGGGACCACGGCGTCGCCGTCGAGATCAACTCGCGGCCGGACCGGCTGGACCCGCCGCGCGAGCTGATCCGCCTGGCCCGCGACACCGGCTGCCTGTTCAGCATCGACTCCGACGCGCACGCTCCCGGCCAGCTGGACTGGCTGGCGCACGGCTGCGCCCGCGCCGAGGAGTGCGGGGTGACGCCGGAGCAGGTGGTCAACACCCGCACCGCCGAGGAGCTGCTGGCCCGCCGGTGACGGCGGCCTGATCAGCCAAGGTGACTGAAGCTTCAAGCAACGGGCGTATGCTGGGGCGGTGACCGAACCCCGATGGCTCAGCGACGAGGAGCAGTGCGCCTGGCGCAAGTTCGCCGCGCTGCTGACGGTCGTCCCCGCCGCGCTCGACGCGCAGCTGCAGCGGGACGCCGGGCTGACCCACTTCGGCTACTGGGTGCTGGCGATGCTCTCCGAGGACCCCGACCGCGCGCTGCGGATGAGCGACCTGGCCGCGCGGGCCAACGCCTCGCCGTCGCGGGTCTCGCACGTGGTGGCCCGGCTGGAGGAGCAGGGCTGGGTGCGCAGGCAGCGGGCCAGCAGCGACGGCCGGGGCAACGTCGCCGAGCTCACCGACGCCGGGTACGAGAAGGTGGTGCGCAGCGCCCCGGGCCACGTGGCGAAGGTCCGCGACCTGGTCTTCGACGGGCTCACCCCGGACCAGGTGCGCCAGCTCGACGAGCTCTGCACCGCGATGCTGGCGCACCTCGACCCCGAGGGCACGCTCACCACCGCCCCGCCCCGCCGGCAGTGAGCGTCGCTCACGCGGCGTGCTCGGTGTCGCGCTGCGGCGCGAACTGGGTCCGGTAGAGCTCGGCGTAAAGGCCGTCGCGGTCCAGCAGCTCGGTGTGCGTGCCCTCCTCGGCGATGCGCCCGTCGGAGATGACCAGGATCCGGTCCGCCTCGCGGATGGTGGCCAGCCGGTGCGCGATGACCAGCGCGGTCCGCCCGGACAGCGCGGTGCGCAGCGCTTCCTGCACCGCCGCCTCGGACTCCGAGTCCAGGTGCGCGGTCGCCTCGTCCAGCACCACGATCGGCGGCGCCTTGAGCAGCAGCTGCGCGATCGCCAGCCGCTGCTTCTCGCCGCCGGAGAGCCGGTAGCCGCGGTCGCCGACCACGGTGTCCAGCCCCTCCGGCAACGCCTCCAGGAGGTGGCCCAGCTGCGCGGTGCGCAGCGCGTCCACGAGCTCGGCGTCGGTGGCGTCGGGCCGGGCGAAGGCCAGGTTGGCGCGGATCGTGTCGTGGAACATGTGCGCTTCCTGGGTGACCACGCCGACGGTGCGGTACAGCGAGGCCAGCGTGACGTCCCGGACGTCGACGCCCCCGATGCGCACCGCGCCGGAGTCGACGTCGTAGAGCCGCCCGGCCAGGTGGGTGATGGTCGTCTTGCCCGCGCCCGAGTGCCCGACCAGCGCGACGGTCTGCCCCGGCTCGGCGCGGAAGGAGATGTCGTGCAGCACCTGGTGCGCGGGCGCGTTGTCCTGCCGGGCGACCGACTCCAGTGACGCCAGCGACACCTCGCTGGAGGCCGGGTAGCGGAACGACACGTGGTCGAACTCGATGTCGGCAGCGCCCGCGGGCAGCTCCGCGGCGTCCGGCTCCTCCCGCACCATCGGGTGCAGGTCCAGCACCTCGAAGACCCGGTCGAAGCTGACCAGCGCGGTCATCACGTCCACGTGCACGTTGGACAGCGCGGTCAGCGGGCCGTAGAGCCGGGTGAGCAGCGTGGCCAGCGCGACCAGGGTGCCGAGCTCGAACGCGCCGGTCACCACCAGGGTGCCGCCCAGCCCGTACACCACCGCGGTGGCCAGCGCGGCCAGCAGGGTGAGCGCGACGAAGAAGACCCGGCTGTACATCGCCGAGACCACGCCCATGTCGCGCACCCGCGCGGCCCGCTCGGAGAACCGCGCGGACTCCTCGTCGGCGCGGCCGTACAGCTTGGCCAGCATCGCCCCGGCCACCCCGAACCGCTCGGTCATCAGCGAGCTCATCTCGGCGTCGACCGTCATCTGCTCCCGGGTGATCCGCTGCAGCCGCCGCCCGATCCAGCGCACGGGCAGCAGGAACAGCGGCAGCAGCGCCAGCGCGATGAGGGTGATCTGCCAGGACAGCGTGAACATGGTGGCCAGCACCAGCACCAGGCTCAGCGCGTTGGACACCACCGAGGACAGCGTGCTGGTCAGCGCCCGCTGGGCGCCGATGACGTCGTTGTTGAGCCGGCTGACCAGGGCCCCGGTCTGGGCGCGCACGAAGAACGCGATCGGCATCCGCTGCACGTGGTCGAAGACCTCCGCGCGCAGGTCGTAGATCAGCCCCTCGCCGAGGCGGGCGGAGTACCAGCGCTGCAGCAGCGACAGCGCGGCGTCCAGCACCGCGACCCCGGCGACGGCGACCGACAGCCAGACCACCACGGAGACGTCCCGCGGCACGATCCCGTCGTCGATGATGGCCTTGAACAGCAGCGGGTTGACGATGCCGAGGACTGCGGCGAGCACCACCAGGAGCAGGAACGGCACGATGTCGCGCAGGTACGGCCGGGCGTAGCGCGCGATGCGCCGGGCCAGCCCGGGGGAGAGCCGTTGCCGGGTCACCGATCCGTCACGGGTGAAGGAGCGCATCGTCTCCCAGGTCACCGTCATGTCCACGCTCCTCCGGATGTGCGCCGAACGGACGTCGTCATCCTCGGACCTCGTCCTCGCTCGAAGTCAACACCCCCGGCCGCGCCCCGCTTCCCGAGCGGAGATCACCCGGCCGTCGCAGCGGCGCGCGGCAGCAGAACTTGAAGAAACCTTCGCGTACGTTACTCTGTGCGCTGTCTCGGGCACTTTCCGAACTCGGCGGGTGATCGGTTCGGGTACGGCAACGGCTCGGATGGGAGCGACTGGGTGTTGATCGGCACGTCGGCCGGGGGTGGCCGGTGACGGTTTCCGAGCTGGGTGCCTCGCGCATCCCGCTGCGGGTGGCGGATCGGTTCTTCCTGGCAGCGCACACCGGGGGACAGCGGCTCTCACCCCGGGTGGACAGCGAGCTGGTGTCGCTGGGGTGCGCCGCGGGCCTGCTGGCGGAGCTGATCCTCGAGGAGGAGATCGCGGTCACACCCAGCGTCCGGCCCAGTGGACGGGGACGCTGCCCGGACTTCCTGTCCTGGGCGATCCTGCGGGAGATCCGCGAGGAGCCCGGCCACGACCTGCGCACCTGGCTGGACTACCTGGGCCAGGCCGCCACCGAGAAGGTCCGCGCCCGGCTGGTCATCATCGACGTGCTGCGCGAAGTGCCGGTCTCGGCCGGCTGGCGCGGCGGGGCGGCCGCCGCGTGGCGGTTGGCCGACACCAGCGTGACCAGCCCGGAAACCACGTTGGAGCTGCTGTTCACCAGTGCCGAGACCGCCACCGGCAACGGCATGATCACGGTGCCGGAGCGGCTCGCCGAGATCACCTGCGCGCTGCTGGCGCGGGAGACCGGGGTGGTCCGCCAGGTGCGGCTGGCCAAGAACGTCGCGCGGCAGGGGGAGTTCCGGATGAAGTCCTGGCAGAAGCGCATCCCGGGCCCGCTGCGCAACCTCATCGCCGAGGTCGCCGCCGCGCGCGGTCAGTCGGCCATCACCCCGAGACGCTGACCACCGCACGACCTGCGAAGGAGCGAGCAGTTGCCACCGTCCAAAGTGTCCGCCGCTCTCGCCCGCGCTCGGCTGGGCGTCACGTCGATCGTCTTCTTCACGGTCGCCGCCGCGGCACCGGAAACGGTCGTCGGTGGCGGAGCGGTCAGCGGTTTCGCGGTCTCCGGGGTGACCGGCATCCCGCTCGGCTACCTGGCGATCGCGGTGGTCCTCGGGCTGTTCGCGATCGGCTACGTCACGATGTCGCGGCACGTGGAGAACGCCGGTGCCTTCTACGCCTACATCGCCAAGGGGCTGGGGCGGGCGACCGGCACCGGGGCCGGCGCGGTCGCGCTGGTCTCCTACGTGCTGATCCTGGTCAGCCTCGCCGGTGGTCTCGGCGTCGGGGCCGCCGACTTCGTGCGGCAGGTCAGCGGCGCGACCGTGCCGTGGTGGGTGTTCTCCGGCCTCGGCCTGGCCGTGGTCGCGGTCCTCGGCGTGCTGCGCATCGACGTCAACGGCCGGGTGCTCGGCGTGCTCCTGCTGGCCGAGGTGGCGGTCATCCTCACCTTCGACGCGTCGTTCGTCTCCCAGCCGTCCCCGGTCGGCGTGGTGTTCGACACGCTCAACCCGGCGCAGCTGATGACCGGGGCGGCCGGGGTGTTCCTGGTGATCTCCTTCACCGGGTTCATCGGCTTCGAAAACTCCACGGTCCTGGCCGAGGAGGCGAAGAACCCGCGCACCGTCATCTACGCGACCTACGTCTCGCTGGTGGTCATCGGCGGCCTCTACTCGCTGTCGACCTGGGCGATGACCGTGGCCACCGGCCCGGACCACATCGTGGAGCAGGCCCAGACCCACTCCACCGAGCTGCTCTTCGTGCTCGCCGGGCAGCGGTTGCCGGGCGTGCTGGTGACCATCGGGTCGGCGCTGTACGTCACGAGCCTGTTCGCCGCGATGCTGTCGTTCCACCACGTCTGCTCCCGCTACCTGTTCGCGCTGGGGCGTGAGGGCGTCGGCCTGGGCTGGTGGGGCACCACGAGCCCGCGCACCGCCGCGCCCGCGGCGGGGTCGCTGACCACCACCGTCGTGTCGTTCCTCGTGGTGGCGCTGGTGGCGGTGACCGGGATCGACCCGATCACCTACCTGTTCTTCTGGGGCGCCTCGGCCGGGGCGCTCGGGGTGCTGTCGCTGGTGCTGCTGACCTCGGTGGCGGTCGTCGGCTACTTCCTGCACCACCGCGACCACGGGCACAGCCGCTGGCGGACCGTGGTCGCGCCCGCGGTCGCGGCGGCGGTGCTGGCCGTGGTCCTGCTGCTGACCGTGAGCTCGTTCGGCACGGTGCTCGGCGTGGCGGAGGGCGATCCGGCGGCCTGGGCGATCCCGCTGGGCTTCCTCGCGGTGTTCGTGCTCGGCCTGGTCTGGGGAGCGGCCCTCAAGCGCGTCCGGCCCTGGGCGTACGCGCGCATCGGCCTGGGAGCGCGGGCCACGGAGCTGCAACCGGGGAAGGAGACGGTCGGTGTCCGGTGACGACGTGCGCGTCCGCACCCTGCTGCGGGCCTTCGGCGACGACGAGTTCGCCCGCTGGCTGCTGCCCGACCGGGAGCACCGCCACCGGGTGTACCGCGAGTGGTTCGGCATGGTGGTGCCGCGCGCGGAGCGGCTCGGCGAGGTGATCGTCGGCGCCGACGGGCTCGCGGTGCAGGTCTGGCTGTCCGGTCGCGACGGGCCGCCGAGCCTGCTCGACGAGGCGGGCGAGCGGCGGCTGGCCGAGCTCGCCGGACCGCGGGTGGAGCGCTTCCGGGAGTTCGGCGAGCTCTGCGCCGAGCACCACCCCGCGGAACCGCACCAGTACCTCGCGATGATCGCGGTCGACCCGTCGGTGCAGTCCACCGGGGTCGGTGGCCGCGAGCTGGGCGCGGCGCTGCGGAAGTGGGACGCCGAGGGCCTGCCGTCCTACTTGGAGGCCAGCACCGCCCGCAGCCGGAACCTGTACCTGCGCCTGGGGTTCCGCGACATCGGCAGCCCGATGGTGCTGCCGCACGACGGTCCCACCATGTACCCGATGTGGCGCGACCCCGCCGCCTGATCCCCGCCGACGACGGTCGGGGACCAGGCGACGGGGCCGGGGCGTCACGTCTCGGCCCCGACGTAGTGGAACTCCCACGTGCCGTCCGGGCCGCGCCGGCCGCGTTCGTAGGCCAGCTGGGGCGGCACGGCGTGGGCGTTGCGGGCGCGCGCGGGGAGCGTGATCCGCGGGACCGGTTTTCCCGAACCGTCCGCGGGCACGGTGATCTCGGCCCCGTCCCGCGGTCCGCCCCGCAACCGAACCCTGATGTCTGGCAACGAGAACTCCCTCCCGATGGTGATCGACACCACTTCGACCGGTGCGGGCGGGCCGCGGTTCCGCAGGTCACTTGATCGGGTGGCGCGCGGGGAGGTCAGACCATCTCGGTGATGCCCGGGTCGACGCCGAGCAGCGCGCGGCCGAACACCTCGGCGTTGGACGGCGGGTGGGCGAGGGCGTGCCGGGACGCCGTCTGGATGTCGCGCACCACGGCGTGCAGCGGGTCCCGCTCCGACAGGGCCGCGGCACCGTAGGCGTTGACCAGCAGGTCGACGGCCTCCCGGCACTGCTGCACGGCGTGGCTGGAGCGCTGCCGGAGCCGGGCGCGCTCCAGCAGGCCCGGGTGCGTCCCGGCGTGCGCGTGCCCGTCGACGGCGTCGGCCGACCCGTGCGCGACCAGCCGCGCCACGTCCACCTTGGTGGCCGCCTCGGCCACCGCCACCTGGAAGCCGGTCGAGTCGAGCTGGTGCTGGTAGCTGGTGAACGCGATGCCCCGGCGGCCGGCCTGCCCGACGACGTGCTCCAGCGCGCGCTCGGCCATCCCCAGCATCGGCGCGATGAGGAAGGTGGCCAGCGTGGGCACCAGCGCGGCCCGGAACCGCGGGGAGTCGTTCTCGGTGGTGGG
This sequence comes from Saccharopolyspora hordei, assembly GCF_013410345.1. Lineage (NCBI taxonomy): Bacteria > Bacillati > Actinomycetota > Actinomycetes > Pseudonocardiales > Pseudonocardiaceae > Saccharopolyspora > Saccharopolyspora hordei. The sequence continues at coordinate 3,964,597 of NZ_JACCFJ010000001.1, read as the reverse complement.
GAACTCCCCGCGCGTCGCCGGACCGCGCAGCACCACCCGGTGGTCCGGGACGAACACGTCCTCGCCGACGAGCATGTTGCTGCCGGTCGCGCGCATGCCGAGGGTGAACCAGGTGTCCTCGACGGTCAGGTCGCGCATCGGCACCAGGACGAACGCGGCGCCCTCCGCCGGCAGCGACACGCCCACCATCGCCCACTCCGCGTGCAGGCAGCCGGAGGCCGGTGCCCACCGCCCGCTGACCAGCCAGCCGCCCTCGACCCGCCGGGCGGTGCCCTTCGGCGCGAGGACCTGGCAGACCTTGGTGTCCGGGTCGGGGCCGAAGACCTCTTGCTGCGCCTTGTCCGGGAACAGCCCGGTCAGCCAGTCGCCGCAGCCGAGGATCATGACCAGCCAGCCGGCCGAGGCGTCGCCCTTGGTGACCTCGACGGTGGCGTCCACCATCGTGCGCAAGCTGAGCTCCGCGCCGCCGAAGCGGCGCGGCACCCACGCGTGGAACAACCCCGCCCCCTCCAGCGCCGCGACCGCGGCGTCGGGCAGCCGACGCTCCCGCTCGCCCTCGTCGCGGTGTGACGCCAGCTCGTCGCGCAGCGCCGCCGCGCGCGCGACGACGTCCGGCCCCGGCGCGTGGGCCTCGACCATCGGCACCTCCACCATCGCCCCTCCTGGTGATCAGTGTGCCTGCTCGCCGGGCGGGAGGTGTGCTGATCGAGCTTCTCAGTCGGGGACGACCAGGACGTGCAGGGTGCGCGGCCCGTGCACGCCCTCGACGCGCTTGAGCTCGATGTCGCTGGTCGCGGACGGGCCGCTGATGAAGGTCATCGGCCGCGCGGGGTCGAGCCGCCGCAGCGCGTCCGGGACGTCGTCGGCGACCTGCGACTCGGTGACCACGCAGACGTGCACGTCCGGGACCAGGGTCACCGCCCGGTGCCCCTGCCCGGGCCCGTGGTCGAGCACGATCGTGCCGGTGGACGCGATGCCCACCACGGCCGTGGTGACCACCGCGTCGACCTGCTCCAGCTCGGCCGTGCCGATGCCGTCCTCGTCGGACACGAGCTCGAACTCCGCGCGCAGCAGCTCGCACCACTGCTGTGGTACCCCAGCCGGGGCGAGCACCCGGCGCGCGCCAGTGCGGCGCGCGGCGGCCACGACCGCCGCGCCCACCCCGTCGGCCGGGACCCGGTCCACAGTGGCCCGGTAGTCGGCGACCCGCTCGCAGAACAGCTCCACGACGTCGGGAGCCGGCCGGTGCCGCCGGTAGTGCCTCGGCACGTCCTCCCAGGACGTGCGCTCGGCGCCCCTGAGGGCCGAGCGCACCCGGCCCAGGACCACCTCGCGCGCCGAACTGCCCGCGCTCATCGCGCCCCTCCTCCTCGGTTGCGCTCCCACCAGGTCCGGAAACTCTCCTCGGCCGGGGCCGGCGCGTCGCGCGCGTCGGTCCACCGGGACAGCGGCGGAGGCAGCCGGCCGATGGTGCCCTTCCGCCCGATCACCTTCCGGCTCCACGACGCCACCCGCTGCGCGGCGGCCAGCCGCTTGGCGTCCCCGAACACCCAGGACGCCAGGGACATCAGCACGTCCACCGGCGTGGACCGCCAGCCGCGGTCCTGCTCGACCACGCGGGTGCGCAGGTGCACCAGCAGGTCCGGGATGTTGATCGCGACCGGGCACACGTCGTAGCAGGCCCCGCACAGCGAGGAGGCGTAGGGCAGCGCCTTGTCCACTTCGGACGTGGTCCCGCGCAGCTGGGGCGTCAGCACCGCCCCGATCGGTCCGGGGTAGACCGAGCCGTAGGCGTGCCCGCCGGTCCGCTCGTACACCGGGCACACGTTGAGGCAGGCCGAGCAGCGGATGCAGCGCAGCGCCTGGCGGCCGACCTCGTCGGCGAGGGCGTTGGTGCGCCCGTTGTCCAGCAGCACCACGTGGAACGACTGCGGCCCGTCGCCGGGCGTCACGCCGGTCCAGGTCGAGGTGTAGGGGTTCATCCGCTCACCGGTGCTGGACCGCGGCAGCAGCTGCAGGAAGACCTCCAGGTCCTCCCATCGCGGCACCAGCTTCTCGATGCCGACCACGCTGATCAGCGTCTCCGGCAGCGTCAGGCACATCCGGCCGTTGCCCTCGGACTCCACCACGACCAGGGTGCCGGTCTCAGCGACCGCGAAGTTCGCGCCGGAGACGGCGACCTTGGCGCGCAGGAACTTCTCCCGCAGGTGGCGGCGGGCCGCCTCGGCCAGCCGGGCGGGATCGTCGGTGAGGTCGTCCGGGGCGGGGGTGCCGACCTCGCCCATCTCCCGCCGGAAGATGTCCCTGATCTCCGCGCGGTTGCGGTGGATCGCGGGCACCAGGATGTGGCTGGGCGCGTCGTGTCCGAGCTGGACGATCAGCTCCGCCAGGTCGGTCTCCCAGGCGTCGATGCCTGCCGCCCGGAGCGCGTCGTTGAGCTCGATCTCCTGGGTGGCCATCGACTTGACCTTGACCACCTCGCGTTCTCCGGTGGCGCGCACCAGGTCCACCACGATGCGGTTGGCCTCCTCGGCGTCGCGCGCCCAGTGCACCGTGCCGCCGGCGGCGGTGACCGCCGCCTCGAACTGCTCCAGGTAGGTGTCCAGGTTGGACAGGGTGTGGGTCTTGATCGCGGCACCGGCCTCGCGCAGCTGGGCCCAGTCGTCCAGCTCGCCGACCACGTCCGCCCGCTTGCGGCGGATCGTGGAGGTCGCGTCGGCGAGGTTGTGCCGCAGCTGCGCGTTGGCCAGCTGCTGCTTGGCGGCCTGCGGGAACGCGGGCATGCCCAGGTAGGTGTTGCTCACCGGTCGGCTCCTTCCGTGGCGGCCAGGATCTCGGCGAGGTGCATCACCCGGACCCCGGAGCGCTGCCGGGAGAGCAACCCGCCGATGTGCATCAGGCACGAGCTGTCCCCGGCGCAGAGCACCTCGGCACCGGTCTCCCGGACGTGCCGCGCCTTGTCGGCGCCCATCGCCACCGACACGTCCGGGTTCTTCAGCGCGAACGTGCCGCCGAACCCGCAGCACTGCTCGGCGGCGGGCAGCTCGACCAGCTCCAGCGAGCGCACCGCCCGCAGCAGCCGCAGCGGGCGGTCGCCGACCCGGAGCAGCCGGGCGGAGTGGCAGGTCGGGTGGTAGGTGACCCGGTGCGGGAAGTAGGCCCCGACGTCGGTCACCCCGAGCACGTCCACCAGGAACTCCGACAGCTCGTGCACGTGCGGGGCGATGCGCTCGACCGCGCGGCTGAGCGTGCGGTCGCCGTCGGCCACCATGGCGTGCTGGTGGCGCACCGAGGCCACGCAGGACCCGGACGGGGCGACGACGGCGTCGTAGTCGGCGAAGGCGTCCACGAAGGTCCGCACCGACGACTTCGCCTGCTTGCGGTACCCCGTGTTGGTGTGCATCTGCCCGCAACAGGTCTGCGCGGCGGGGAACTCCACCTCGCAGCCGAGCCGCTCCAGGACCTGCACGGTCGCCTTCGGCGCCGCTGGGAACATGGTGTCCCCGAGACAGGTCGCGAACAGCGCCACCCTCATCGCCACATCACCCCGTTCGTACCGGTTCACCGTGGGAGCATCCACGACAGGACGTTGGACTGCAGGAAGACCAGTGCGCACAGGACGAGCAGCAGTCCGACGCTCCACTTCAGCACACTGCGCAGGATCGTGGCCTCGCCGCCGGCCAGGCCGACCGCGGTGGCCACGATGGCCAGGTTCTGCGGGCTGATCATCTTGCCCATGACCCCGCCCGAGGTGTTGGCCGCGACCAGCAGCGACGGGTCGACGCCGACCTTCTCGGCGGCAACCTGCTGCAGGCTCGAGAACAGGGCGTTGGCGCTGGTGTCCGAGCCGGTGATCGCGACGCCGAGCCACCCCAGCACGGGGGAGAGGAACGCGAACGCGGGACCGATGCCGGCGATGGCGGTGCCGATCGTGGTGGTCTGCCCGGACTGGTTCATGACGTACGCCAGGGCCAGCACGCTGATGATCGTCAGGCCGGACCAGCGCATCGTCACCACGGTGCGGCCGAACTCGGCCAGCGCCTCCGCGGGCTTGATCCGGTAGACCAGCGCGACCCCGACACCGCACAGCAGCAGCAGGCTGCCGGGGGTGGACAGCCAGCTCAGCGTGAACACCGTGCTGTCGGACGGCTCGCCGGACGCGGTGAGCAGGTGCCCGTCCAGGCCGGGCCAGGGGATCTCGACGTCGGTGGCGGCCAGCGCGTCCTCGGCCGCGCCCCACAGCTTGACGACCGAGAACACCGCGATGACCAGCAGGTAGGGGAACAGCGAGAGGAGGATGCGGCCGGCGCTCAACCGGGCCTCACGGGTGTCGTCGGTGGTGGCGCCGGTGAGCTCGGCACGCGCCTCGGCGCTGCCCGCGGGCTGCCAGAACCGCAGCAGCACGAGCAGCGCCACCGCGCCCACCAGCGCCGAGATGATGTCGGTCAGCGGTACCGAGACGTAGTTGGCGCAGGCGAACTGCGCGAGCGCGAAGGCCAGCCCGGTGACCAGCGCCGCGGGCCAGGTCTGCCGCACGCCGCGCCAGCCGTCGACCACCAGCACCAGCAGAACCGGGACCAGCAGCGCCAGGAGCGGGGTCTGCCGCCCGACGACGGCGCCGATGTGCTCGTAGGGGATGCCGGTGAGCTCGCCGGCGGCGATGATCGGCGTGCTCAGCGCGCCGAAGGCGACCGGGGCGGTTTTGGCCAGCAGCACCGTCACGGCGGCGCGCAGCGGCGGGAAGCCGATGGCCACGAGCATCATGCCGGTGATCGCGACCGGGGCGCCGAAGCCGGCGAGGGCCTCGAGCAGGCCGCCGAAGCAGAAGGCGATGACCATGGCCTGGATCCGCGGGTCCGGGGAGAGCAGCGCGAAGGCGGCCCGCAGGTCCTCGAAGCGACCGCTGCGCACGGTCAGCTGGTAGAGCCAGATCGCGGTGAGGACGATCCACACGATCGGCAGCAGGCCGAACGCGGCGCCCTGCCCCGCGGAGAGCAGCGCGTACCCGGTGGGCATCCCGTAGCCGAGCACGGCGATGAGCAGGGCGGCGGCGAGACCGGAGAGCCCGGCCCAGTGCGCCTTGACGCGCAGGACGCCGAGCAGCACGAACACGACGAGCAGCGGGATCGCGGCCACCAGCGCCGAGAGGCCGAGGCTGTCCGCGATGGGCGCGGTGAGCGGCTGGTACACGAGGCGACACCTCTCTGTGTCGTTGACCTTTGTTTGGTCAGACCAAAAGCTGGCGGTACCATAGAGATCGCTCGTGGGGTTTGTAAAGGGGGCTTGGTGACCGGTTCCGGGATGGACGAACGCGCAGGTTGGCGCCCGGTCACCCGAGCGCGCACCTACGAGCTGGTCATCGATCGGGTCGAGGAGCAGATCGTCAGCGGTCAGCTCGGTGTGGGGGACCGGCTGCCGCCGGAGCGGGACCTGGCGCAGATGCTCGGGGTGAGCCGCGCGGCGGTGCGCGAGGCCTTCCGCGCGCTGGAGGCCCAGGGCGTGCTGCGGATGGCGGTGGGCACCGGCCCGGACTCCGGCACGACGGTCGCCGCGCTGCCCAGCCAGGCCCTGAACCGGCTGCTCCGGCTGCACGTGGCGCTGGCGAACTTCCCGATCGCCGACGTGGTGCGGGCGCGGATCATGCTGGAGCGGGAGAGCGCGCGCAACGCCGCGCAGCGCGCCACCGAGGCGGAGCTCGACGAGATGCGGGCGCTGCTGGACGAGATGGACGCGCCGGACTGCGACCGGGAGCGGTTCAACGACCTCGACACCCGGTTCCACGTCGCCATCGCCGAGGCCGGCGGCAACCGGCTGGTGGCGGACATGACGATCGCCATCCGGGAGTCGCTGCGCCGGCCGCTGCTGGCCGCCTTCGACGAGCTCGGCGACGAGTGGTACCCGATCGCCGAGGGCCTGCGCCACGACCACCGGCAGATCCACAAGGCCCTCCTCGCCGGTGACGCAGCGGACGCCGAGGCCCAGGTCGAGCGGCACATCCGCAGCTTCTACCGCAGCGCATGGCGCCAGGACGTCGACTGAGGCTCAGCGCGAGACCGCGCGGGAGGCCGGGGCCACCGCCAGGTCGGCGGCGATGCGCTGCGCCGTCTCCAGCAGCGGGGGCAGCAGGTCGCGGCGGGCGTCCTCCGGGCTGGTGCGGGAGGCGTGCGAGGAGATGTTCACCGCCGCCACCACCTTGCCGGACCGGTCGCGGATCGGTGCCGCGATCGACCGCAGCCCCGCTTCCAGCTCCTGGTCCACCAGCGCCCAGCCCTGCTCGCGGATGCGCGCCAGCTCCTCCCGCAGTTCCACCGGGGTGGTGATGGTGTGCGGTCCGAGCGGCTCCAGGTCCACGTCGGACAGGTAGGCGTCCAGCTCGGACGTCGGCAGGTCGGCCAGCAGGACCCGGCCCATCGAGGTGGCGTAGGCGGGGAAGCGGGTGCCGATGTTGATCGACACGGTCATGATCCGCGAGGTGGGCACGCGGGCCACGTAGACGATGTCCGGGCCGTCCAGCACCGACACCGACGCCGACTCGTGCACCTCGGCGACCAGCCGCTCCAGGTAGGGCTGGGCGATCTCCGGCAGCGAGATGCTGGACAGGTAGGCGAACCCCAGCTCCAGCACCCGCGGTGTCAGCGCGAACACCCGGCCGTCGGTCCACACGTAGCCGAGGTGCACCAGGGTGTGCAGGAAGCGCCGGGCCGCCGCGCGCGACAGGTCGGTCGCGCGGGCGACCTCGGACAGCGTCATCTCGGGGTTCGACTCGTCGAAGGCGCGGATCACCATGAGCCCGCGGGCCAGCGACTGCACGTAGCCGCCGCTCGGGTCGGACACCGGCTCCATGGCGATCTCTCCTGCTCAGTCGGACTGCTCGTCACCCAGGATCGTATTGGCGATCGCGAAGGCGCGGTTGGCGCGGGGTACCCCGGCGTAGACGGCCACGTGCATGAGCACCTCGCGGATGTGCTCCGGCGGGACCCCGTTGCGGCGCGCGGCCTTGACGTGCATGGCGAACTCCTCCTCGCAGCCCACCGCGGCCAGGATCGCCAGCGTCAGCATGCTGCGGGTGCGCCGGTCCACGCCGTCGCCGCTCCACAGCTCGCCCCACGCGTAGCGGGTGATGAAGTCCTGGAAGCCCTCGGTGAAGGGGGTGGTGCGGGCGATCGCGCGGTCCACGTGCTCGTCGCCGAGCACCTGCCGGCGCACGCCCATCCCCTGCTCGCGGCGGGTGTCGTCGTCCAGGGACATCACAGGCTCCTCGTGAAGTGGTCCAGCAGCAGCCGGTTGACCGCCTCGGGCTGCTCCGCGTTGGCCAGGTGCGCGGCGGGCGACAGCACCTCCAGGCGGGCGCCCGGGACGCCGGCGACGATCTGCTCGGCGTGCGACGGGGGCGTGGCCGGGTCCTCGGCACCGGCGATGACCAGCGTCGGCGCGCTGATCCCGCCCAGCCCGTCCAGCAGGTCCATCTCCGCGATGGCCTCGCAGCACCCCGCGTAGCCCTCGTCGTCGGCGGCGGTGAGCATGCCGCCGAACTTCGCGACGACGTCCTCCCGCTCGGCCAGCCGCGGGGTGAACCACTTCGGCAGCGACGGCTCGACCATCGCCGCGGTGCCCTGCTGGCGCACCAGGGCGGCGCGGTCCCGCCACATCGACGCTGGGCCGAGGGCGGCCGAGGTGCAGATCAGCGCGAGCCGGTCGATGCGCTCGGGTGCGTGCTCGGCCAGCCACATGCCGGTCATGCCGCCCAGCGACACCCCGGCGAAGTGCGCCCGACGGACGCCCAGGGTGTCCAGCAGCGCGAGCACGTCGCGGCCGAGCTGCTCGAGGGTGTAGGGGCCGGGTCGGCCCGGGGTGCGCCCGTGGCCGCGCTGGTCGTAGCGCAGCACCTGGAACTGCTGCGCCAGTGCCGGGACCTGCGCGTCCCACAGCGCCAGGTCGGTGCCCAGCGAGTTGGACAGCACCACGACCGGGGCGCCGTCGGGCCCGGTCAGTTCGTAGTGGACGTTCACCGCTTCTCCAGTTCGGCGTGTGCGGTCAGTGCTCGGTCGACGAAGGCGGGCGCGGAGCCGAGGTAGTCGCCCGGTTCGGTGGCCGCGATGACCTGCTCCTCGGACAGCACCTGGCGGACCCGCGCGTCGGCCAGCAGTTCGGCGCGCAGCGTCGTGCCCTGCTGCACCGCGCGGCGGCACACCTGCGCGACCAGGTCCTGTGCCTCGGTGCGGCCGAGCGCCTCCAGCAGCGCTCCCGAGGCGCTCTCGGCCATCACCAGCCCGCGGGTCAGGTCGAGGTTGGCGGCCATCCGCTCCGGGTGCACCTGGAGCCCGGCGAGCAGCCGCCGGGTCCGCGCGGCCGCCGCGGCGACCAGGCGCAGCAGCTCGGTCAGCGGCTCCCACTCGGACTGCCAGGCGCCGGCGGCGCGTTCGTGCTCCTGGGGCATCGCCGACAGCAGCGTCGCGACCAGGCCGGGCGCGCGCCGGGCGGCGGCGGTGACCAGGACGGCCGACACCGGGTTCCGCTTGTGCGGCATGGCCGAGGAGCCCCCGGCTTCGGCGTCGGAGAGCTCGCCGACCTCGGTCTGCGCGTGCAGCTCGACGTCCAGGGCGATCTTGCCGAGGGCTCCGGCGGCTGTCCCGAGCGCCCCGGCCAGCTCGGCGACGCGGGTGCGGTCGGTGTGCCACGGCACCACCGGTTCGGGCAAGCCGAGCTCGGCGGCGAGCAGCCGGACCACCCGGACGCCGTCGGCGCCGAGCGCGGCGAGCGTGCCCGCCGCACCGCCGAACTGCACGGCCAACCGCTCGTGGCGGATCCGCTCCAGCGCGGTGGTGGCCGCGTCGAGCGAGGTCAGCCAGGTGGCGCAGCGGCTGCCGAAGGTGGTGGGCAGCGCCTGCTGCAGCAGCGAGCGGCCGATCATCACGGTGCCGCGGTGCTCCTCAGCCAGCCGCGCGCACTCATCGGCCGCCGCGCGCAGGTCGGCCAGGACCAGGTCGAGCACGTCGCGCGCGATGAGCATCGCGGCGGTGTCCACCACGTCCTGGCTGGTGGCACCGCGGTGCACGTGCGGCCGCGCGTCCTCGCCCACCAGCGCGGTGAGGTCGCGCACCAGCGCGATCACCGGCGTGGCCGAGGACACCGCGCGCTCGGCGATCGAGTCGGCGTCGAACAGCTCGGCGCGGCAGTGCCGGGCGATCTCCCGGGCGGCCGCGGGCGGGACGACGCCCGCCACCGCCTGCGCGACCGCCAGCGCCGACTCGAAGTCCAGCATCGCCTGCACCCACGCCGCGGCGGAGGTCCGCTCGGTGGCCTCCGGGGTGCTGAACATCGACCCGAACGGGCTGTCAGACCGCGAAGAAGACGGTTTCGTCATCGCCCTGGATCCTGATGTCGAAGCGGTAGCCCTCCTGCTCCGGGGTGGCGATCAGCGTGTGCCGCCGCTCGGGGTCCACTGCGGACAGCACTGGGTCGGCCGCGTTCGCCTGTTCCTCGTCCGGGAAGTAGATGCGGGTCACCACCCGGTTGAGCATGCCGCGGGCCAGCACCGTCACGTCGATGTGCGGCGCCTCGGCCTCCCCGGTCGGGGTGGGCAGCGGGCCGGGCTTGACGGTGCGGAACCAGAACTCGCCGTCGGGGCTGGTGGGGCAGCGGCCGAAGCCCTGCCAGGAGGCCGACTCCGGGCGCGGGTCGTTGGGGTGGTCGAAGCGACCCTGCTCGTCGGCCTGCCAGATCTCGACCACGCCGTCCGGGACGGGCTCGCCGGCACCGTCGAGGAGCCGGCCGCGCAGCACGAACGATCCGGGGGTGCCCTCGGCGACGACCTCCGGGCCGTCGTCCCAGAGGATCCCGCCCGGCAGGCCGAAGAACGGCCCCACGGTCTGCGACGGCGTCGTGGCCGGGGGAGTGGGAGCGCCCATCAGTCGTCGTCCTCCTCGTCGTCGTCCTCGAACACGGTGGCCTGCGGCCCGCGCAGCACGATGTCCCACTTGTAGCTCAACGCCCACTCCGGCACCGTGGTGTCGAGGTCGAAGCGGGCGATCATGCGCTCGCGCGCCTTCTCGTCGCGCACCGAGTTGAAGATCGGGTCCTGGTGGAACAGCGGGTCGCCCGGGAAGTACATCTGGGTGATCAGCCGCTGGGTGAACGCCTGCCCGAACAGCGAGAAGTGGATGTGCGCCGGGCGCCAGGCGTTGTCGTGGTTGCGCCACGGGTAGGCGCCGGGCTTGATGGTGATGAACTCGTAGTTGCCCTCGGAGTCGGTCATGCACCGGCCGGTGCCGGAGAAGTTCGGGTCCAGCGGCGCCGGGTGCCGGTCGCCCTGGTGCCGGTAGCGGCCCGCGGCGTTGGCCTGCCAGATCTCCACCAGCGTGTTGGGCACCGGCCGGCCGTCGGAGTCCAGCACCCGGCCGCTGACGATGATCCGCTCGCCCAGCGGCTCGCCGTCGTGCTGGACGGTCAGGTCGTGGTCGTGCTCGCCGCAGCGGTCCTGGCCCAGCAGCGGGCCGGTGACCTCGGTGAGGTACTGCGGCAGGTACTGCAGCGGCTTCTTGGGGTGGCGCAGCGCCGACGAGCGGTACTCCGGGGTGTCCAGCGCCGGGTGGGACTGCTCGTCGGTCTGGTAGCGGGGCAGGATCAGCCCTGAGGGTGACCGGGTTTCGTGCGTGGTCATGGCAAGCTCCTCGTGCTCCGAGCGGCCGGGGCCGCTCACTTCGCGCCTCCGACGGTGGCCTTCAGCTCCCTCAGCACCGCCAGTTCGGTCTCGGTCGGCGGCTCCAGCTCACCGGGGGAGTCGGCGACCTCGAGCGGCCACCCGACGGCGTCCCGGGCTTGCTCGACCGTCGCGCCCGGGGCGAGCTGGGTGAGGGTGAGTTCGCAGGTGTCGGGGTCGGGTTCCAGCACGCCCAGGTCGGTGATCACCTTGACCGGGCCCCGCCCGCGCAGGCCGAGCGCCTCCCGGTCGCCCTTGCCGGTGCCGTAGCCGAGGGAGGTGACGAAGTCGAGCCGGTCGACGAAGCTGCGCGGGCTCATCCGCATCACGATGAGCACCTCCCGGCAGGACGCGGCGATCTCCGGAGCGCCGCCGGCGCCGGGCAGCCGGACCTTCGGGTTGGCGTAGTCGCCGCCGATCACGGTGGTGTTGATGTTGCCGAACCGGTCGACCTGCGCACCACCGAGGAAGCCGATGTCGATGCGGCCGGGCTGCAACCAGTAGTTGAAGATCTCCGGCACGCTGACCACCGAGTCGGCGGTGTCGGCCAGCACGCCGTCGCCGATGGACAGCGGCAGCCGGTCGGGCTTGGCGCCCAGCGTGCCGGACTCGTAGACCAGCACCAGGCCGGGGGCGTGCGTGCGCCGCGCCAGGTTGGCCGCGGTGCTGGGCAGGCCGATGCCGACGAAGCAGACCGCCTCGTCGCGCAGCGAGCGGGCCGCCCCGACGGTCATCATCTCGTCCGCGGTGTACTCGGTGGTCATCGAGCGCTCCTCTCCCGCTGCACCTCGGTCTCCAGCCACTGCGCGAACTTTCCGCGGTCCCGGCTGATCGGGTCCCACTGCTGGTAGTAGGCGTTGTCGCGGTCGTAGTAGCCCTGTGCGTAGGACGGGCGCGCGCCTCCCGGGACCTCGGCGACCGCGGTGACCACCCACTGCGGCAGCACCACCGAGCCCGGGCGCGGGGTCAGCTCGTCGACGACCTCCTCGACGGTGACCAGCGAGCGCTTCGACGCGAGCACGGTCTCCTTCTGCACGCCGGTGATGCCCCACATCTGCACGTTGCCCGCCCGGTCGGCCTGCTGGGCGTGGATGATGCCCACGTCCGGGTTGAGCGCGGGCACGGCGGTGAGCTGCTCACCGGTGAACGGGCACTCGATCGGCTTGATCGTGTCGGTCTGCGCGGGCAGGTCGGTGCCACGGTAGCCGCGCAGCACCGCGAACGGCAGCCCGGCGGCCCCGGCGGCGTAGCGGTTGGCCATCCCGGCGTGGCTGTGCTCCTCGATCTCCAGCGGGACCGGCCAGGAGTTCTGGATGGCGTCGCGGAACCGGTGCAGCGAGCCGACCCCCGGGTTGCCGCCCCAGGAGAAGACCAGCTTGCGCGCGCACCCGGCGCCGATGAGCTGGTCGTAGACGATGTCGGGGGTCATCCGGATCAGGGTGAGGTCCTTGCGCCCCTGCCGGATGATCTCGTGCCCGGCGGCGACCGGGATCAGGTGGGTGAAGCCCTCCAGGGCGATCGAGTCGCCGTCGTGGACGAGCTCCGCGATCGCCTCGTCGAGCTGCAGGATGCGTGCCACCCCGAACACTCCTCGTGTCTTGTGCGCATAGTGAACAGCTGTGCTGTCTGCGAACGATATGCGGGTGTGCCGGAGGTGGTCAAGGGAGAGCCGGAGGAGCGTGCCCAGGCCCGCGGGCGCGCTCTTGTGCCCGGGGTCTGGTGGGGGCTGCTCGGAGCGTCAGGCGAGCTCGTGTCGCGGGCACGCCGGAGCGCTGCAGCGCCCGCGTGCAGGCCGTGGTCGACGCGGTGCGCGCTCGGGGAGCCGGGTGTCGTGGGCGCGCGGGGTCGCCGCGAACGGCGCGGTGCCGTCGCGGTCCGGCATCAGTCGCTCAGTCCCGGGGGCGGGGTCGTCAGAGGTCGCCGGTGTCGGGCAGTCCGTCGGAGGGCAAGCCGAAGACCTCGACCGCGGCTTCGGCGGCGGCGGTCGCCTGCAGGTACCCGGTCTCGCCCCAGGCCAGCAGGTCGCCGACCTTGCCCGGGTGCACCAGCAGGCGGCGGTAGGTGCGGCCGCTGTCCGGGTCCGGTGCGGGCGGGTGCACCTTGCTGATGACGGCGGCCATCCGCACCTGCGCGTACGGCGAGATCCCGTCGTCGACGCACTGGTAGCCCAGGTAGTGCGGCTCGTCGATGTCGACGGTGACCTCTTCCATGGACTCCCGCCGCAGGATGTCGCGGTACTCGACCTCGCCGGGCTCGGGACGCCCACCGGGCAGGGTGTGCTTCTTGCCGTCCACCCGCAGCAGCACCCGCCCGTCGGTCACGAACAGGAACCCGTACACCTGCCGCACCGGCAGGCCCTCGGGCACGGCACAGGTGTGCCAGCTGAACTTGGGCATCGGTGCACCCCTCCCCACGGCGCTGCGGAAGATCACCTTAACCGAGCGAACCTCAGGAAGGCGGTATCGCCGCGCGCTCACCGCGGGGGGTTCCGGGCCGAGACCGCAGATCACGACCCGGAACCGGTTCAGTTCACTGCGGGTCCGCCGGGGCTGTCCGGGACCGGTCGTGAGTGCGTGAGCCGCCTCCAGCCGGTCTGCGCACTCACGACCTACCGGTGGTGGGCGTGCAGGTCGCCGTTGGTGAGGGTGATCTCGGTGCCGAAGCCGGCGCTGATCCGGGAGAGGGTGTCGTGCAGCCACCGGGTGTCGGTGGGGGAGGCCGGGTGCAGGCGCATGCGTCGGGCCTGCATCGGGACCATGCGCAGGTCGGCCAGCTCGCCGGTCGGCGTCAGCGAGGCGAAGTGCAGCAGGCGCAGGTCGTCACGGTAGCGCTCGTAGCCGGGGATGCCCTCGTAGTCGTCGATGAAGTCGCCGCACCCGTAGAGCACCAGCCGGCCGTGGTGGACCTCGATCGGTCGCGGGTGGTGCGAGGAGTGGCCGTGCACCACGTGCACCCCGCCGTCGACCAGCCGGTGCGCGAAGCGGACCTGCTCCGGGGGCACGCGGTACTGCCAGTTGCTGCCCCAGTGCACCGAGACCACCACGACGTCGCCGGGCCGGGTGTGCTCGCGGACCTCCGCGACGAGCTCGTCCGCGCACCGGTCGGACAGGTCCGGCAGGAAGCGCACGCCCGGCCGGTGCGCGGTCGCCGCCCAGCTGGGCGGGATCCCGCTGGACTCGGCCCCGCAGCCGAACACCGCGACGCGCCCGCGCGGGGTCTCCACCAGCGCCGGTCGGTGCGCTTCGGCCGCGTCGCGCCCGGCACCCGCCCACCGCAGCCCGGCGGCGGACAGCGCCTCGAGCGTGTCGACCAGGCCCCGGCGGCCGAAGTCCAGCACGTGGTTGTTCGCCAGGGTGCACACGTCCGGCCGTCCCGCGCGCACGCAGTCCACGTTGGACGGGCTCATCCGGTAGTGCACACCCTTGTCCGCGGCGAAGCGCCCGTCGTGCGTGATGCTGGTCTCGAGGTTGACCACCCGCACGTCCGGCGCGGCCTCCTCGACGACGCGCAGCGCGCTGCCCCACGGCCAGGCGTGGCCCACCGGGCTGCGGATCGGGCCGTTGCGGGCCTCGGCGGCGGCGACGTAGTGGCGCGCGTCCCGCACGTGGGACTCGCGGAGCTCAGGATCGCCGGGGTGCGGCAGGATCTGGTCCACCCCGCGACCCAGCATCACGTCGCCGCACAGGAACAGCTTCATGGCGCGAGGACGATCCACACCTGACCCGGTCCGACCGGCAGCGGCTCGCCCGAGGGGCCGGTGTAGGCCGCCGCGGCGTCCGGTGCCGGGCGGGACCAGGTGCCCTCGAAGGCACGCCCGTCGCGCAGCACCTCGACCGGGCCGCTGCCGACGGTCTCCGCGATCGGCGACGGGTTGCCCTTCGTGTCGCGGATGGCCGACTCGCGCTCCCGCACCCGCTGGACCACCACGGTCGAGGTGCCGAGCCGGCCGGTGTCCACCGCCGCGTACGGGTCCCCGTCCATCGACACCTGCCAGCGCTGCTGCTCCGGCGACCAGTGGAACGCCACGGTGGCGGAGGGGTAGCGGACCTCGTAGTGGTCGGTCGGCGTCCCACCGGCCGGGGTCGGCCCGACGACGGGCCGGTTCTGCGCGGGCCAGTCCGCGCCGGGCGGCAGCTCGGCCGGGTGCAGGAACAGGTTGTGCGGCACCGGGCGCGCCCCGTCGCGCGAGTAGGCGGCGGGCTGGTGGGAATCGGAGGCGTCGGTCAGCGGGGCCGCGTCGATCCGCGGGAGCAGCTCGGGTGCGGCACCGGAGTAGGCCAAGGTCGGGTGGCCGAACTGGGGGAGCAGCTCGGCATCGGTCTCGCGGGCGCTGCGCACCGGCCCCACCAGCGGTGGCAGGTCCCCGGCGAAGATGGTCAGCAGCCGACTGAAGCCGCCCTCGACCGGCTCGACGTAGACCAAGTCCGCCGCGGCGATGCCGACCGGTGGCCGCGCGTCCGGCACGTTGTCGATCTTCACGGCGAGCACCGGCTGGGGGCCGGTCGCGGTAGCGCCGCCCCCTGCGGCACCGCTCGCCGGTGGCGGCGGGGCGCGCGGGGGGACCGGCGCGCGCGGCGGCTCGGACGGGCTGCACGCAACCCCACCGAGCACCGCGAGCACGACCACGGCTGCGGCGAACAACGCGCGCAGCAGTCCGCGCGGCATCAGAGGCTCCCTGGGCTCCACTCGTCCCCAGGCTACGCCGGTCGCTCAGCGCCAGGCGAAGACCGGCTGCTCCAGGTCCGCCACCCTGGTGTGCCGGTCGCGCAGCACGACCTCGCGGAACTGGTGCAGCACGGCCGCGGTGGGCGCGTGGATGAGGGTGTCCAGCAGCGGCAGCTGGATCACCGGCCGGTCGGACTCGGGGATCCGCACGAACCGCGGCTCGACGTCCAGGTCGGCCAGCGGCACCAGGTCCACCCCGGCCACCTCGGCGGGGTTCGGGGCCAGCCGGGGTGCCTCGCCCACCCACACCACGATCGGCGTGATCACGTAGCCGGACCGGGTCGCGTAGTCGTCCAGTCGCCCGAGCACGTCGCTCTCGGCGGTGGTCACGCCCAGCTCCTCCCGCAGCTCGCGCAGCCCGGCGCTCCGCACGTCCTCGCCCGGGTCCACCCGGCCGCCGGGCAGCGCGAACTGCCCCGCGTGCGCGCGCAGCGTGGCGGCCCGCCGGGTCACCCAGACCCCGAGCGTGCCGTCCTCGCTGGCCAGCGCGACCACCACCGAGGCCGGGCGGCGGTCCTGCGGCGGGATCTCCACGGCCGGGAACCGGCCCAGCCGGTCGGCGACGCGGCGGCGGGCCTCTCCGGGGTCGGTGGGCAGCGGGTCGGACATCGCGGTCCTCTCGGTCGGCGGGTCAGGAGGGCGGCAGGCCGCGGCCGAGCAGGTCGAACGCCCGGTCCAGGAACTCGTGCGGGTCGGCGTCCGGGCCGGCCTGGTGCCAGGACTGGATGGCGGTGCGCATCGCGGTGATGGCGGTGCTCGCCAGCAGTCGCACGTAGAGGTCCTCGCGACCGAGGCGCCGCGCCAGCCCCTCGGCCAGCGCCGCCTCCAGCGCGCGCGAGGCGGCCACGACCCGGGGCAGCAGCTCGGGGTGGTCGCGCAGCACCCGTGCCTGGTCGCGCCAGGTCGGGGCGGTCATGGCGGTGTCGATCGCGGTGGCGAGCACGGTGTGGGCCACCTGCAGCGGCGGGCGCTCGGCCGGCTGCTCCACGACGTGCTGGGCGGTGCGCTCCACGACCTCGGCGCTCCACGGCACCAGCACTTCTTCCTTGGCGGTGAAGTAGTTGAAGAACGTGCGCGGGGAGACCTCGGCGCGGGCGCAGATGTCCTCGACGGTGACCGCCTCGACCCCGCGCTCCAGGAACAGGCCGACGGCGGCGCGCTGCAACGCCTGCCGGGTGGCGCGCTTCTTGCGCTCGCGCAGCCCGCAGGTCTCCGCGGTGGCGGCCTCGCTCATCCGGATCGTCCGTTCCCGTCCGGCCGCCCGGCCCGGAACCGGGCACGGGCGACGAATCGACGTTGCACACGTGCATTTTTGCACGGACTGCAAGGAATACGTTAGCCTCGCTAACATCAACCGGAGGGTTCCCGTCCGGATGGCCCTGGACGGTGCGAACCGCGCGCGACGTCGCGCCCCGTTCCCGTCCTGCTCGCGAGGAGGTTCCTTGACCGAGGCACAACCGAGCTCGCTGGTGCGCACCCTGGCATCGGCGCTGTGGTTCCCGATGTTCTTCATCGTCGGGTTCATGGTCTGCTACCTGCTGCCGTTCCACGCCCCGGCACCGCACGACATGCCGGTCGCGGTGGTCGGGGAGCAGGCCGCGCACCAGCTCGGGGCGGCCTTCGAGCAGCAGCTGCCCGGCGGCGTCGACGTCACCGCCGTCCCGGACGCCCAGGCGGCGCGGGAGTCGATCACCGAGCGCGAGGCCGTCGCCGCCTACGACCCCGCGCACGGCGAGCTGTTCTACGCCAAGGCGAACGGCTCGGCGCTGCTGATGGTGCTGCAGCAGCTGTTCACCCCGGTCGCGTCGGCGGCCGGGCACCAGCTGGTGCTGACCGACCTGGCCCCGTCGGCGCCCGGCGACGTGATGGGCACCGGGCTGTTCTACTGCTTGCTCGCGATGAACATCCCGCCCTACATCACGGTGATGATGCTGCTGCGGGCCGAGCTGAGCACCCGGCAGAAGCTGCTGGCCCTCGTCGGTGTGGGCGCGTTCGACTCGGTCGTGTGCTACGTCGCCGCGCTGTCCATGGACGTCATCCACAACCAGCCGGTGCTCATGCTCATCGGGTTCCTGCTCACCCAGGCGGTGGGCTGGGTGACCTTCGGTCTGGTGCCGTACTTCAAGCAGTTCATCCCCGGGGTGGCGATGGGGCTCTTCGTGCTGCTGAGCATGCCGTCCAGCAGCGGGGCCATCCCGAAGGAGCTGGTGCCGCCGTTCTTCCAGTCGCTGCACCGGTTCCTGCCGCTCGGGCAGGCCGTCGACTCCATGCGCGGGGTCCTGTACTTCGACGGGGCGGGTGCCCTGCCCGGCGTCCTCGGGTTGTGCGTGTGGTGCGCGCTCGGCGTGGCGCTGGTGGTGTTCAACCAGGTGCGGGCCTCGCGGAAGCAGGCCGACGACCCGGAGGCGGCGACCACCGCCGGGACCTACGAGCACGAGGACGACAGCGACGTCGTCGTCGACCCGGTGCTGGAGGCGCCGAAGCCGAAGCACCACCACACGCTCACCGGCACGGTCCGCGACGCCGACGGGCGTCCGGTGCCCGGGGCCGTCGTCACCGTGACCGACTCCGGCGGGATGCAGCTGGCGCACCTGCTGACCAGCAGCGACGGGCGGTACGAGGTGCACGACCTGCCGCGGCAGTACGTCACCGTCGTCGCGTCGGCGCCTCGGATGCGGCCCGCGGTGGACCGGGTGTCGGTGCGCAGCGGGCGGGTCGACGAGTGCGACTTCGTGCTGGCGCGGGAAGAACGCGCCCGGGCGCGGCGGTAGGACGGGCGGACGGCGGCCTCGCGATCGCCCACTTCCGGCGGTAGGTGTCGGGGTGGTCGGCGACGGCCTGGTCGAGTCCCTGGTCGACCTCGTCGCAGTCGTGGTAGCCTTGGTCGTCCGGCGCGAAGGCCGTCGTGCCGGTCGCGGTCGAGCGCGTCGAGCGCCCCGGTGGCGTTCTGCCGGAGCTGCAGCGCGAACCCGCCGGCCCGCAGCCGCGGCGAAGCGGGAAGTCCTTCGGGGGCCGGGACATCCCGGTGCTGAAGATCAGCGGCGACGTCGCCCAGGACGAAGGTTGAGCCCGAGGTGCTGTTCCGCTGCAACCAGCACGCCCGGGAGCACCTGACCACTGAGGTGTGCCTGCACACCATCGGCCGGTTCACCGACGGCGACGCCTCCGACCCGGCCATCCGGGAGGTGGTCGACAGTCGCGAGATCTGGGTCGTGCCGGTGGTCAACCCGGACGGCTCCGTCTTCGGCGTGGAGTCCGGGCAGTACCGGGGCTGGCGGAAGGACCGGCAGGACACCGGCACCGACGTCAACCGCAACTGGGATTACTGGTGGGGCTGCTGCGGCGGCTCCAGCGGTGACCCGGGCTCCGAGACCTACCGCGGCAGCGCGCCGTTCTCCGCGCCGGAGTCGACGGCGCTGGCGGAGTTCACCGACTCCCGGGTGGTCGACGGCAGGCAGCAGATCACCGCGCACATCGACTTCCACACCTTCTCCGAGCTCGTGCTGTGGCCCTACGGCTGCACCCACGACGACCCCGCCGAGGGCATGACGCAGCAGGAGCACGACCGCTTCGTGCGGGTCGGCACCGAGATGGCCGAGACCAACGGCTGCACCCCGCAGCAGTCCAGCGACCTGTGCATCACCGACGGCAGCGTCAACGACGGGATGTGGGCCGAGCACGAGATCCTGTCGTTCCCCGCCGAGACGTACCCGTCCAGCGGCGGCATCGACGGCTTCTCCCCGCCGGACGAGGTGATCGAGCGCGAGACCGCCCGCAACGGCGCGGCGGTGGACGTCCTGCTGCGCGAAGCCGGGGCCTGACGCGGACGCCGGCGGCCCGCTCAGGTATCAATGGGCGGGCCGCCGACATCCACGACGGGAGGGCAGATGGGCGAGGAGCGGACCGCGGTGGTGACCGGTGCGGGTTCCGGGCTGGGCCGGGAGATCGCACGGGCGCTGCTCGACGCCGGCTACCGGGTGGCGCTGGCCGGGCGACGCCCCGAACCGCTGCAGGAGACCGCGCGGGGAGCCGCGACCGCGCTCGCGGTGCCCACCGACGTCGGCGACCCCGACTCGGTCGCCGCGCTGTTCGACCGCGTGCGCGACGAGTGGGGCCGCCTCGACCTGGCGGTTTCGGGGGGTCGTTGCAACGCGGTTGATCAATTGGTTTGGGTCAGGAGTTTAGTCAGGCGCTCGGCTGGGGTGTCCCAGCCGAGCGTTTTGCGTGGTCGGCGGTTGAGTTGGGCGGCGACGGCGGCGAGGTCGTCGGGGGTGTGGACAGAGAGGTCGCTGCCTTTGGGGAAGTACTGGCGGAGCAGGCCGTTGGTGTTTTCGTTGCTGCCGCGTTGCCAGGGCGAGTGAGGGTCGCAGAAGTAGACCGGGATGTTGGTGGCGAGGGTGAACTCGTGGTGGCGGCTCATCTCAGCGCCTTGGTCCCAGGTCAGGGACCGTTTCAGGTGGGTGGGCAGTGTCTGGATGGTGGTGATGAGGCCGTCGCGGACGGTTTCGGCGTCGTGTCGTTCTGGCAGGTGGACCAGCAGCACGTAGCGGGTGGTGCGCTCGACCAGTGTGCCGATCGCGGATGCCCCGCCGGCACCGAGGATCAGGTCACCTTCCCAGTGGCCGGGCACGGCCCGGTCCGCGACCTCGGCCGGGCGGTCGCTGATCATCAGCATCGGTGCGGTGAAGCGGGACTGGCGTTGCTCGGTGGTCCGGCGGGGTCGGCGCACCGTACGGCCGGTGCGCAGCGCCCGGGCCAGTTCACGACGCAGTCCGCCGCGACCTTGGACATAAAGGGCCTGGTAGATCGTCTCGTGGGTCACGTGCAGCTCCGGGCGGTCGGGATGGTCCCGGCGCAGCCGATGGCTGATCTGCTCCGGGCTGTACCGGTCGTCGAGCATGCCCTGCACCCGTTCACGCAATTCGGGATGGGCGGCGATCTTGCCGGTCTTCGGCCGGGCGCGGCGCGCCTCGGCGCGAGCCTGAGCGGCATAGGGCCGGTAGTCACCGCTACCGGGATGACTGTTGCGCCGCAGCTCCCGGCTGATCGTGCCAGGATCACGCCCCAGCTCGCCTGCGATGGCCCGCACACCCAGGCCGGCCCGACGCAGGTCAGCGATCACCAGCCGCTCGTCCTGAGACAAAAACCGGGACGACACCTCGGGCCGGGCACGAGCCGGAGGTGACGGCGGGGCGCAAGAACACGTGGTCCCACGCCCCGCCCGTCGGCCGAATCGCCACCGATACCCGGTCGTGCGGCTGACCCCCACGATCCGGCATGCCTCAACCGTGCCCACACCCCGCGCCACAAGATCAAAATAGACCTCGCGCTCAGCAAGCAACTTCTTACACCCCTGAGGCGACCTGTCCTGACGGATCTCGAACACCGCAACCCCTGAACAAATCAGGCGTTGCAACCACCGCTAGAACCCGAGCCTGCTGGTGAACAACGCGGGCACCTTCGGCACGGCCGGGGACGTCGGCGAGCTGTCGCCCGCGGACTGGCAGGCCGCCGTGCAGGTCAACCTCACCGGCTCGTTCCTCTGCGCGCAGCAGGCCTTCCGCGTCATGAAGGAGCAGCGCCCGCAGGGCGGGCGGATCATCAACAACGGTTCGATCTCCGCGCACAGCCCGCGGCCACGCAGCGTCGCCTACACCGCGACCAAGCACGCGATCACCGGCCTGACCAAGTCGATCTCGCTGGACGGCCGCCCGTACGACATCGCCTGCGGGCAGATCGACATCGGCAACGCCGCCACCGAGATGACCGCGGGCATCGCCACCGGCGCGGCCCAGGCGGACGGCACGGTCCGCCCGGAACCCACCTTCGACGCGCGGCACGTCGCCGAGGCCGTGCTCTACATGGCCGGGCTACCGCTGTCGGCGAACGTCCAGTTCCTCACCATCACCGCCACCGCCATGCCCTTCATCGGCCGCGGCTGACGCCTGCCAGGCCTCGGCGAGCAGCTCGTAGGACCGCACCCGGTCGGCGTGGTCGTGGGTGATCGTGGTGACCACCAGCTCGTCGGCCCCGGTGACGTCGCGCAGCGTCGCCAGCCCGCGCACCACCGTCTCCGGCGCGCCCACGAACTGGGTGGCCACCCGGTCGGCCACCAGCTCCCGGTCCTGGTCGGTCCACGGGAACGCGGCCGCCTCCGCCGGGCTGGGGTACGGGATCGCGCCCGCCCCGGCGCGGATGCTGTGCACCCACCGCGCGTGGGGGGCGGCCAGCTCGCGGGCCGCCTCGTCGGTGCCGGCGACCACCACGTCCGCCGAGACCGCCACGTACGGCCGCGCCAACCGGGTCGAGGCGGTGAAACCGTCCCGGTAGGACGACACCGACTCCAGCACGGTGGACGGGCTGACGTGGTAGTTGGCCGCGTACGGCAGGCCCAGCGCTCCCGCGGTCGCCGAGCTCTCCCCGGCGCTGGAGCCCAGCACCCAGACGTCGAGGTCCGCGCCCTCCGCCGGCTGGGCGTGCAGCGGCTCGCCCGCGCTGTCGCGGAGCCCGCCGGTGACGTACTGCAGGACCTGGCCGACCTGGGTGCGGTAGTCCAGCCCCTCCACCGGCCTGCCGACCAGCCGCTGCTGCTCGGCGATGCGCGCCAGCTGCGCCTCCGACCTGGCCAGGCCCTTCGGCTTCGCCGGGACCAGCAGGCCGTCGACGACCCGCGACGGCGCGCCGACGCCCTCGGCGAAGCGGCGCGCCAGGTCGGCGGCGCGGTTCGAGGCGACCCGGCCCAGGCCCAGGTCCACCCGGCCCGGGTGCAGGTGGGCGATGGTGCCGAACTCCTCGGCCACCACCAGCGGTGAGTGGTGGCCCAGCAGCACGGCTGCCGAGCCGACCCGGATCCGGCTGGTGGCCCCGGAGATGAGCGCGATGAGCACGGCAGGCGCCGCCGAGGCGACGCCCGGCGTGAGGTGGTGCTCGGCGACCCAGTAGCGCCGGTAGCCGAGCTGCTCGGCGCGCCGCGCGAGGTCCAGGGTGTTGCGCAGCGCGTCCGACGCCGTCCCGCCCGAGGGGATCGGTGCGAGGTCGAGGACCGAGAGCGGGGTGGGCATCAGCGCGACCTCCGGGTCATGACGCGGTCCTCTCGCGGTGCCGCGGGGCGGGCAGCGGCGGCAGACCGAGGTTCTCGCGCAGCGTGCCGCCGGTGTACTCGGTGCGGTGCACGCCGCGCTCCTGCAGCAGCGGCACCACGGTCTCGGCGAAGTCGTCGAGGCCGCCCGGGGTGAGGTGCGGGACGAGGATGAAGCCGTCGCAGGCGTCCTCCTGCACGAACCGGTCCATCTCCGCCGCCACGGTCTCCGGGGTGCCGATGAACGACTGGCGGGCGGTCACCTCGATGACCAGCTCCCGCACCGACAACCCCTTGGCCTGGGCCAGCTCCCGCCACTGGCGGGCGACGGCGATCGGGTCGCGGTGCTGTCGCGTGCTGGCGCGCCCCTTCGCGATGGTGTTCTCGCCCGGGACCGGGTCGAACTCCGGCAGCGGGCCGTCCGGGTCGAGGTCGCTGAGGTCGCGGTTCCAGACCTGCTCCAGGAACCGGACCGCGGTCTGCCCGCTGACCTGCTGGCGCCGGATGTGCGCGGCGTGCTCGTGCGCTTCGGCGTCGGTGTCCCCGAGCACCACGGTCGTCGCCGGGAACACCAGCAGCTCGTCGCGGGAGCGCCCGTGCTTGGGCAGCCGCCGCTTGACGTCGGCGTAGAACTCCTTGCCGGCGCGGAAGGTCCCGTGCCTGGTGAAGATCGCGTCGGCGGCGGAGGCGGCGAACTCCCGGCCCGCGTCGGAATCGCCGGCCTGGAAGATCACCGGTCGGCCCTGCGGGCTGCGGGGGACGGTGAACCGGCCGCTGATGTCGAAGTGCGCGTCCCGGTGCGCGAACGACCCGGCGCGCGGGTCGGTGAGGAACGTGCCGGTCTCCTTGTCGGTGACGACCTCGTCGCCGCGCCAGGAGTCGAACAGCTCGCACGCGGTGCGCAGGAACCGCTCGGCGCGCTCGTAGCGCTGCTCCTCGGGCAGGAAGCCGCCGCGCCGGAAGTTCTCCCCGGTGAAGGTGTCCCACGAGGTCACCACGTTCCAGGCGGCCCGGCCACCGGAGAGGTGGTCGAGGCTGGCGAACTGCCGCGCCACCTCGTAGGGTTCGTTGAACGTCGAGCTGATGGTGCCGGCCAGCCCCAGGTGCTCGGTGACGGCGGCCAAGGCGGCCAGCACGGTGAAGGTGTCCGGGCGGCCCACCACGTCCAGGTCGTAGATCTTGCCGCCCTGTTCGCGCAACCGCAGTCCCTCGGCCAGGAACAGGAAGTCGAACCCGGCGCGCTCGGCGGTGCGGGCCAGGTGCACGAACGAGGAGAACGCGATCTGGCTCTGCGACCGGGGATCGCTCCACACGGTGGTGTTGTTGACGCCGGGGAAGTGCGCGGCGAGGTGGATCTGCTTGGTCACGGTCGTCCTCCCGCTGTGGTGGCGTAGCGGCTGGCCGGTCGGGGCAGGCCGAACCGCGCGCGCAGCGACCCGGTGTCGTAGGAGGTGCGGAACAGCCCGCGCCGTTGCAGTTCCGGCACCAGGTCCCGGGTGATCGCGGTGAGGTCTTCCGGGACCGCCCCCGGCCGCAACCGGAACCCCGAGAGTCCCGCGGTGGCCAGGACCTGCAACCGGTCGGCGAGTTCGGCGGCGCTCCCGGTGAACACCGGGGCGTCCGGGACGTGCTCGGCGCCGTCGAGCTCGTCCAGCTGCGCCTTGCGGCTGGCCGCGTCCGCGCCGAGGTGCACCACGAGGTCACCGAAGACGTGGACGTCCTCGTGCGCGCGGCCGGCCAGCACCTGCTCGTCGCGGATGCGGGCCTCGACCAGTCGCGCCTGCTCGACGTCGTGGGGCGTGGTGAACACGAGGTCCGCGGCCTGGGCGGCGAAGCGGTGCTCGTCCGCGTCGGTGGCCAGCACGGCGACCAGCGGTTGCCCCTGCGGTGGGCGGGGCGTGATGGACGGTCCCTTGACGGAGAACCACTTCCCGGCGAAGTCGACGTGGTGCAGCTTGTCGCGGTCGATGAACCGGCCGGTGGCGACGTCGCGGATCTCCGCGTCGTCCTCCCAGCTGTCCCACAACCGGCGCACCACCTCGACGTGGTCGGCCGCCTCGTCGAGCAGTTCGTCGGGCTGCACCTCGCGGCGGCCGAAGTGCGCCGCCTCGCTCGGGAGGGCGGACACCCGCGGTTGCCACCCGGCGCGTCCGGTGCTGATGTGGTCGAGGGTGGCGATGGCCTTGGAGACGTGGAACGGCTCGGTGTGCGTGACCACGACGCTCGGCACCAGCCCGACGCGCTCGGTCAGCGGCGCCACGCGTGCGGCGACGAGGTTGGCGTCCAGCCGTCCGCGCACCTGGTCGGTGCGGTCGTCGGGGCCGTCGTCGCGGCTGGACTGCGGTCCCAGGGCGTCTTCGAAGGTGATGAGGTCGAGCAGTCCGCGTTCGGCTTCCTGCGCGAGGTCGACCCAGTAGCGGGCGGTGAACAGGTCGGCGGGGCGGGCGTCCGGGCGTCGCCAGGCTGCCGGGTGCCAGCCCGCGCCGTCGAGCGCGACCGCCAGGTGGAGGTGGGGTGGAGCCATGTGCAGGTCGTCCTTCCTGCGGGCATGGGACACCGCGGACACGATTCGTCCACAGTGGATGAAGGGGAGGTGGGTGCGCGAGGTCAGCGCCGCGGACACGCGGCGGCGATGATCCGGAGGAGGTCGACGTGGTCCCTGGTGACCAGCTGCACCGGATGCGCCATGAGTGGAACGCTAGGACCGGATCACCGCAGCGTCAACGGAAACCCGCCGCTGCCCACGATGTGGGCGCGACCTCAGCGCAGCGCGACCACCGCGTCCCCGGCGGGCAGCACCCGGCCGATCACCGGAGCGCCGGGGACCTCGCCCACCACCAGCAGACCGCCGGAGGTCTGCGCGTCGGCGAGCAGCAGCTGGTCCTCCTCCGGAGCCGGACCGGGGTCGAGGTGCGGGCGCACCCAGTCCAGGTTCCGCCGCGTCCCGCCGCTGACGAACCCCGCGCGCACCGCCTCCCGCGCCCCGTCGAGGTAGGGCACCGCGGCGACGTCGACCTCGGCGGAGGTCCCGGAGGCGCGCATCATCTTGAACAGGTGCCCGAGCAACCCGAACCCGGTGACGTCGGTGGCGCACACCGCGCCCGCCCGCAGCGCTGCCGCGGCGGCGTCCCGGTTGAGCGTCGTCATCGCCTCGATCGCCTGCGGGAAGCGCTCTCCCGTGCGCTTGTGCCGGGTGTTGAGCACGCCGACGCCGAGCGGTTTCGTCAGCGACAGCGGCTGCCCGGGCCGCGCGGTGTCGTTGCGCAGCAACCGGTCCGGGTCCACCAGCCCGGTCACCGCCAGGCCGTACTTGGGTTCGGGGTCGTCGATGCTGTGCCCGCCGCCGACGTGGCACCCGGCCGCCGCGGCGACCTCGCAGCCGCCCCGCAACACCTCCGCGGCCAGCTCGAACGGCAGGACGTCGCGGGGCCAGCCGAGCAGGTTCACCGCGACCACCGGGGTGCCGCCCATCGCGTAGACGTCGGACAGGGCGTTGGCCGCCGCGATGCGGCCCCAGTCGTACGGGTCGTCCACCACCGGGGTGAAGAAGTCCGTGGTGGCCACGATCCCGGGCCCGCCGTCGGCGCGCACCACGGCCGCGTCGTCGCCGGTGGCCAGGCCGACCAGCAGCTGCGCCCGGGGGTCGGCCACGTCGGTCGCCAACCCGCCGAGCACGGATTCCAGTTCACCGGGCGGGATCTTGCACGCGCACCCGCCACCGTGCGCGTACTGGGTCAGGCGGATCGGCTCCGTGTCCGTCATACCGACATTGGAGCATCTCCGGGCGTCTCCCACAGCGGACGCGGATCTTAGGATTGTGGTGTGCCGTTCGCCAAGACTGCTGACCAAGCCGAGATCTACTACGAGGTGCACGGGAGCGGGGAACCGCTGGTGCTGCTCAGCGGGCAGGCCAACACGCACCACTGGTGGGACACCGTGCGCGGCGACTTCGAGGCCGACCACCAGGTGATCGTGCTCGACTACCTGGGCACCGGGCAGAGCGACAAGCCCGTCGACGCCGAGTACGGCGTCCGCCGCTTCGCCACCGACGTCGTCTGCGTCCTCGACGAGCTCGGCATCGCCCGCGCGCACGTCTACGGCACCTCGATGGGCGGCAAGGTCGCCCAGTGGCTGGCGATCGACTACCCGGACCGCATCGGCGCGCTGGTCCTGGGCTGCACCTCGGCCGGCGGCGTGCACGGGCTGCGCGCCGACCCGGAGATCATCCGCGCGCTCACGCAGCCGTCGGAGGACGCCGTGCGCGAGGTCCTCGTCGACCTCATGTACACCCCGGAGTACGTGCGCGAGCACCCCGGGCCGTACGTGACCCTCGGCAGCCCGATGCCCGACCACGCCCGCCGCGGGCACCTGCGCGCCAGCAACGCCCACGACAGCTGGGCGGTGCTGGACCAGATCACCGCGCCGACGCTGGTGCTGCACGGCACCGACGACGCCTTCAGCCCGGTGGACAACGCGGTGATCCTGGCCAACCGCATCCCCGGCGCCGAGGTGCACTACTTCGACGGCGCCCGGCACGCCTACTTCGAGGAGCGCCGGGAGGAGGCCTCCAGCACGGTGCTCAGCTTCCTCGCCGAGCACCCGCTCGACTAGTCGCGCGGGCGGGTGTCCGGCAGCCCGAAGGCGGGGAAGGCGCTGACGTCGAAGAAGGCGACGGTGTGCTGCACCGCCTCGCCGCGCAGCTCGAGCACCTGCAGGTGGAACGGGCGGAACACCCCGTCGGGCCCCAGCCGGTAGACGCCGAAGGCGACCTGGCCGTTGGCCCGCGCGGGCAGCAGCCGCAGCTCGCCCGGCCCGGCCGGGCACTTCAGCTCCACCAGCCGCCCGATCTGCTCCGGACCGCGCACCCAGGTGGTGAACGGCGGCATCTCCCAGACCGCCTCGGCGGTGAACAGCCGCACGATGGCGGGGACGTCCTTCGCCTCGAACGCCGCCACGTAGCGCTCCAGCAGCCGCCGCTGCCCTGCGGTGAGCGGGGCGGGCGGGTCGTCCTCGGAGGGCCGGACCTCGGCGAGCTGCGCCCGCGCGCGCTGCAGGACGCTGTTCACCGCCGCCGTGCTGACGCCGATGACCTCGGCGACCTCGGAGGCCCTCCACCCGAGCACGTCGCGCAGGACCAGCACCGCGCGCTGCCGGGCGGGCAGGTGCTGGAGGGCGGCGATGAACGCCAACCGGGTGCTCTCGCGGCCGCTGACGATGACCGCCGGATCGGACGGGTCGTCGGTGACGGCGGAGTCCGGGACCGGCTCCAGCCACGGGATCTCGGGTCGTTCCACCAGCTCGTCGCGGGGGATCTCGCTGGGGCCGCCGAGCCCGGTCGGCAGCGGGCGGCGCTTGCGGTTCTCCAGCGCGGTCAGGCACGCGGTCGTGGCGATCTTGTACAGCCAGGTGCGCAGCGACGAGCGGCCCTCGAACCGGTCGTAGGCGCGCCACGCGCGCAGGTAGGTCTCCTGCACCAGGTCCTCGGCGTCGTGGTGCGACCCGAGCATCCGGTAGCAGTGCGCCAGCAGCTCGCGCCGGTAGGGATCAGCTGCGGTGGCGAAGTCCTCGACGACCATGGTGCCGCCCATGGCGTCCCCCTCCCTGCTCTCCTGCTGCGACTCTAGGACGACGCAGCCGGGAGTGCCGGGGCACCGGCGCGCCCGTGCCGGGGACCGTAGCGGGAGGCACCGACAGGGACGGGTCAGCTCCGGCCCTGGCGCCAGTAGCCCATGAACGCCACGGACTGCGTGGGGATGCCGTGGTCGGTGACCAGCGTGCGGCGCAACCGCTTGATGACCCCCGCCTCCCCGGCCAGCCAGCCGTAGAGGCGGCTCGGCGCGGTGCCCTCGGCGGGCACCTCCCACAGCGTCTCGGTGTCCACGTCGATGTCGTCGAGCTCCGCGCTGCCGGGGGCGGACCGCGGGTGCAGCTCGGCGAGCGCGGTGGCGACGCCCTCCTCCAGCAGCTTGCCGTGCGGTGCGCCCGCGCCGCGGGGGAACCACCGCACCTCGATCCCGGCGGGCACCGGCCAGTCCTGCCGGTCGGCCTCCTCGGGCACTTCGAGGCAGACGACACCGCGGGCGGACGGCGGCAGGTTCTCGACGATGGCCGCGACGGCGGGCACCGCGGTCTCGTCGCCAGCCAGCACCAGGTGGTCGGCCGACTCCGGCGGGGCCCACTCGCAGCCCCACATCCGCCCGCGTCCCGGGCGGTCCGGACCGAGCAGCCCGATCCGCTGGCCGGGGCGGGCGGCGGCGGCCCACCGGGAGGCGGGCCCGCCGTGCCCGTCCGCGGTGCCGTGCAGCACGAAGTCGACGTCGAGCTCGCAGCCGTCGGGGCGGAACGCGCGGACCGTGTAGGTGCGCAGCGTGGGGCGGACCTCCTCGGGCAGCGCCAGCCAGCGCCGGTACCAGTCCGGGCCGTCCGGGAAGTCGGCGAGGGTGCGCCCGGGCTGCGGCAGCACCAGCTTGATCCGCTGGTCGTCACCACCGGCGCCGAAGCCGCGCAGGCACTCGGCGGTGAAGGTGACCCGGACGAAACTGGGGCCGAGCCGCCGGACCCGTGCGACCTCGACGGGGAACAGCCGGTAGTCGGGCCGCTCGGTCTGCCTCGCTGCCATCCACGAACCTCCCGTGATCACGTGCTAGGTTAGCCTACCCTCACAAGCACAGGGAGGTTGGAGTGCGTCACACCATCCGAGCCGCGGCCGGGTTGCTCGCCGTCGGCGTCCTCGCGGGCTGCGGTGCGCCCGCGCCGACCGAGCAGGGCGGCGGCTGGTCCTGGACCGACGACCGCGGCGTCACCGTGCAGCTCGACCACCGCCCGGAGCGGGTCGTCGCCCAGGTCTCGGCGGCCGGTGCCCTGGAGGACTTCGGCGTGCCGGTCGTGGGCACGTTCGGCCCGCTGGTGCGCGACGACGGTTCCACCGAGCCCGAGGCCGGCAGCGTCGACCCGCGCCAGGTCGTCGACGTCACCGGTCCCGGGTACGGCGAGGTCAACCTGGAGCGCCTGGCCGGGCTGGCGCCCGACCTGGTGGTCAGCGGCAAGTACGCGGAGTACCCCGGTCTGTGGCACCTGGTGCAGGACCAGGAGGAGGCGGTCAAGCGGATCGTGCCGACGGTCGGCGTGCAGCAGTCCGGTCTCTCGCTGCTCGACGCGATCGGCAAGTACGAGGAGCTGGCCCGCGCGCTCGGCGCCGACGTCGACTCGCCGCAGGTGCAGGCCGACGAAGCGGCCTTCCACGCCGCCGCGCAGCGGCTGCGCGACATCGGGGCCCGGATGCGCGGCGAGGGGAAGTCGATCCTGGCCGTGGGCGGCACCAAGGAGGAGTTCTTCGTGGTGGTGCCCGAGCGCAACCCCGACCTGGACTTCTACGTCCGCGAGCTGGGCCTGCCGATCACCGCGCCGAGGAACCCGGACGCCGCGAGCGGCGGCTACTTCGAGCGGCTGTCCTGGGAGAACGCCGGCGCCTACCCGGCCGACATCCTGCTCTGGGACGCCCGGTCGGCGTCGATGACGCCCGAGCAGATGAAGCAGAACCCGGTCTTCGCCGCGCGTCCGGAGGTCGCGGCGGACCGCTTCGCCGAGTGGGACGCGGTCGCGCCGATGAGCTACGCCAGCTACGCGCGGATCATGGGCAGGCTCGCCGACCAGCTGGAGGCGGGCCTGGCCCGGTCCTGACCGGTCAGCTGCGCGGCTCGCCCTCGGCGGGCCGCGCAGCCGCTTCCTCGTCGGCCTTCATGCCGCGCACCTCGGCCTTGAGCACGCGGGCGGACTGGCCCAGCGAGCGGGCCATCTGGGGCAGCTTCGACGAGCCGAACAGCAGCACGGCCGCGATGAGCACGACCAGCCAGTGCCAGGCACTGAGCGAACCCATGACTTCCACTCCTCGCTGTTCCGCCACCGGGGTGCGGCACCGGGTGGCTCCTGGTTGCGCCGCCCGGATCCTACTCGCCGTGCGGTCACCGACCGTCGCCCGACCGTCGGTACGCGGACTGCGACCAGGCGGTGCGAGTGGGCCCGGCCGCCAGTCGGCCGGGGCGGTCCCCCGCGGTTACACAAGTTCCAGTACTTCCGACAGTTCCGGAAGCGAGACGGCGCGCGGTGCGCGGGGGCAGGATCACCTACCACCCGGTCGGTACGAGATCGGGGTCACAGTGAGGTGATGATGCGCAAGATCCAAGTCGCGCTGGCGGTGCTGGGGGCAGCACTGCTGGTGCTCCTGGTGCCGCCCCTGCTCGGCTCGGGGCGGGATGACGCGGCGGGGTCCCAGGTCCGCGGTCTGCGGGTCATGGTGCCCAACACCCCCGGCGGCGGGTACGACATCACCGCGCGCACCGCGGTGAAGGCCGTCGAGGACACCGGGCTGAACGGGCCGACCGAGGTCTTCAACCTGCCCGGCGCCGGCGGCACCGTCGGCCTGGGCCGGCTGGTCGGCGAGTCGGGCAACGGCGCGCTGGTGATGTCCATGGGGCTGGGCGTGGTGGGCTCGGTGTACACGAACCACTCGCCGGTGTCGCTGCAGGACACCACGCCGATCGCGAAGCTGACCGAGGAAGCCGACGTGATCGTGGTGGCCAAGGACTCGCCGTACCGCACGATCGGCGACCTGGTCGGGGCGTGGAAGGCAAACCCCGGAGCGGTCCCGGTGGGCGGCGGTTCCTCGCCGGGCGGCCCGGACCACCTGGCGACGATGCTGACCGCGCGCGGGATCGGCCTGCCGGCCAAGGACGTCAACTACGTGCCGTTCGACGGCGGTGGCGAGCTGATGGCCTCGGTGCTGGGCAGCAAGGTCGCCTTCGGCGTGTCCGGGATCGGCGAGACCCGCGACCAGATCGCCGCGGGCGAGCTGCGGGCGCTGGCGGTGACCAGCCCCGAGCGGGTGCCCGGCATCGACGCCCCGACCCTGCAGGAGTCCGGGGTGGACGTCACCTTCACCAACTGGCGCGGCATCGTCGCGCCCCCGGGGCTCACCGACACCGAGCGGGAGAAGCTGATCGGGCTGTTCACCCGCCTGCACGACACCGAGCAGTGGCGCGAGGCGATGCGGGTCAACGGCTGGTCGGACGCGTTCCAGACCGGTGACGACTTCGGGACCTTCCTCGAGTCGGAGAACGACCGGGTGGCCTCGGTCCTCGCGGAACTGGGGGTGGCATGAGCACTGCTGTGGACACCGAACGCCCGGAGGCCGAACCGTCGCGCCAGAGCTGGTGGAAGGCGCACTCCGAGCTGGGCCTGTGCGTGCTGCTGCTCGCGGTGGGCGTGCTGGTGCTGGTGGACGCGATGACCATGTCCACCGACTTCGCCCAGCGCGGCCCGGTGGGCCCGACCGCGGTGCCGCTCCTCGTGGGCACGCTGCTGGTCGTGGTCTCGGTCCTGCTGGCCGTCGACGTGCTGCGCGGCGGGCGCGGTGAGGCCGAGGGCGGCGAGGACGTCGACCTGGAGGCGCCGACCGACTGGCGGACGCTGTTGCTGCTGTCCGGGTTCTTCCTGCTCAACGCGGCGCTGATCAACGTGATCGGCTTCCCGGCGTCGTCGGCGGTCCTGTTCTGGGGCGCGGCCTACTCGCTGGGCAGCCGGAACTTCGTGCGCGACCCGCTGGTCTCGGCGGTCGTCGCGGTGCTCACCTGGCTGGCGTTCAACAACCTGCTCGGCGTCCCGCTGCCCGGTGGCCCGCTGATGGGGGTGATCTGACCGATGGACCTGTCCAACCTCCTGGCGGGTTTCGGCACCGCGCTGACCCCGGAGCACCTGCTGTTCGCCGCGATCGGCGTGCTGCTGGGCACCGCGGTGGGCGTGCTGCCCGGCATCGGCCCGGCGATGGCGGTGGCGCTGCTGCTGCCGGTGACCTACGCGCTGGACCCCACCGGCGCGTTCATCATGTTCGCCGGCATCTACTTCGGCGGCATGTTCGGCGGCTCGACGACCTCGATCCTGCTCAACACCCCCGGCGAGAGCGCGGCGGTGGTGGTGGCGATCGAAGGCAACAAGATGGCCAAGCGGGGCCGCGGCTCGCAGGCCCTGGCCGCGGCGGCGATCGGCCACTTCGTCGGCGGCCTGGTCGGCCTGGTCCTGCTGGTGCTGCTGGCGCCGGTCATCGCGGGCTACGCGGTCAACATCGGCGCGCCGGACTACTTCGCGTTCATGGTGCTCGCCTTCGCCGCGACCGCGACCGTGCTGGGCAGCTCGCGGGTCCGCGGGTTCGCCTCGCTGCTGATCGGCCTGACGATGGGGCTGGTCGGGCTGGACCAGATGAGCGGCCAGGCCCGGTTGACCTTCGGCTGGCTGCAGCTGGCCGACGGCATCGACATCGTGGTCGTGGCGGTCGGGCTGTTCGCCGTCGGCGAGTCGCTGTGGGTCGCCGCGCACCTGCGGCACACCCAGGAGAAGCCGCTGTCGGTCGGGCGTCCTTGGCTGGGCAAGCAGGACCTGAGGCGGGCGTGGAAGCCGTGGCTGCGCGGACCGCTGATCGGGTTCCCGTTCGGCGCGATCCCCGCGGGCGGTGCGGAAATGCCCACGTTCCTGTCCTACACGCTGGAGAAGCAGCTCGCGCGGAAGAAGGGCGACTGGGGCACGGGCGCGATCGAGGGGGTCGCCGGACCCGAGTCGACCTCGACCTCCAGCGCCGCGGGCACGATGGTCACCATGCTCACCCTGGGCCTGCCGACCACGTCGGTGGCCGCGGTGATGCTGGCGGCGTTCCAGCAGTACGGCATCCAGCCCGGGCCGTTGCTGTTCGAGCGCGAGGCCGACCTGGTGTGGGCGCTCATCGCGAGCATGTTCGTCGGCCTGGTGCTGCTGCTGGTCATCAACCTGCCGCTGGCGCCGGTGTGGGCCAAGCTGCTGCAGATCCCGCGCCCGTACCTCTACGCCGGGATCCTGTTCTTCGCCAGCGTCGGCGCGTACGCCATCGGCGGTGAGGTGATGGACCTGGTGCTGCTGTTCCTCATCGGTGTCATCGGGTTCGTGATGCGCCGCTACGGGTTGCCGGTGCTCCCGGCGATCGTCGGCGTCATCCTCGGCCCGGCCGCCGAGCTGCAGATGCGGCGCGCGTTGCAGATCAGCGACGGGTCGCTGACCGGACTGGTGAACTCGCCGTTGGCCATCGCGGTCTACGTGGTGATCGCGGTGCTGCTGACCTGGCCGCTGTGGGCGAAGCTGGTCCGCCCCGCGAAGGGGCGCTCCGAGCCGGAGCGCGTGGACGCCTGACCCGTCGGCGGCCTGTCCGGGAGGGCGGTTGCGGTTCGTCCGCAGCCGCCCTCCCGGCGTTCCGGCGGGCGCTCGGTTCAGCCCAGCGCGGTGCGCAGCGCGGCCGTGACGGCGTCCGGGTTGTCGACGTTCATCAGGTGGCCCGCGTCCGGGATCTCCACGTAGCTCGCGTGGGGAAGGCCTTCGAGGAGGAGGTCGGCCGCCTTGCGCGGGCAGAGCGCGTCGTGCTCCGCGCCGATCACGGTGACCGGGCAGGTGATCGCCGCGAGCGCGGGCGTCAGCGGGTCGTCGTGGATCCCGGCCATCGCGGTGAGCGCGTTGGCGTAGCCCGCGCCGTCGCCGACCGCCGCGGCCCGGCGCGCGACCACCTCCTCGACGTCCACCGAAGGGTTGTGCAGCATCGTCCGGGTGTCCGCGCGCAGTGCGTCGAGCAGCGCGGTGGGATCGCCGGCCTCCGCCGCGCGCTCGCGGTTGGCCTCGGCCGCCCGCCGGCCCACCACCGAGGACGTGCCGAGCACGACCACCCCGGTGACCAGGTCGGGGCGGTGCGCAGCGGCGGAGAGCACGACGGTGCCGCCCAGGGAGAACCCGACGCACACCGCGGGCCCGGAGACCTCGGCCAGGAACGCCACCAGGTCATCGCGCAGCTGCGCCACGGTGCCGTCGGCGGCTCCGAGCGTGCTCGACCCGTGGCCGCGGACGTCGTAGGCGTAGGTGCGGTGGTCGGTGAACTCCTCCTGCTGGCGCCGCCAGCTGCGGTGGTCCTCGGCCAAGCCGTGCACGAACACCACGGCCGGTCCGGACCCGCCGGCGCAGTAGTGCGTCTGGACGTCCTGCAACGCGGCCGTCGCGGTCTGCAAGGGCGATCAACTCCAGGGTCGGGGGCAGGTGCGGGAGGCGGTGGAGGTGTCAGGTGCGGGTCCGGCCGCCACGCACCTGCAACGACGCGAGCAGCTTCGCGGTGGCGCGCTCGACCTCGTCGACGGCCTGCTCGAACGCCGCGGCGTTGTGCGCGGCGGGCTGCCGGAAGCCGGAGACCTTGCGGACGTACTGCAACGCCGCCGCGCGCACGTCACCCTCGGTGACCTCCTCGGCGTAGGGCGGGCGGAGCGTCTTGATGCTGCGGCACATGAGCACCCCCGAGCGGGTCTTCCCGGCGCTTGCCGGGGTTCGGTGGCCGTGGACGCGACGGCCGGGGCCGCCGCGGCCATGCTAGCCGCGGCGCCCCGCGGGCGGGACCGGTCAGCGCGTCCCCCCGGTGTCGCGGACCACGGCCACCGGGCACACGGCGTGGTGCAGCACCCCGGCCGCCACCGAGCCCAGGAACACCCCGTCGAAGCCCCCGACCCCTCGGTGCCCCACGACGAGCAGCCGCGCGTCGCGGGAGGCGTCGATCAGCGCCGCCACCGGGTGGCCGCGCTCGACCACCTCGCGGGTGCGGACCTCCGGCCGCAGGTCGCGCACCGTGGCGGTCTGCTCCGCCAGCGACCGCTCGACCTCCTGCTGCACGCGGTCCCGGTCCTGCGGTGCGAGCAGGCCCGCGAGCAGCCCCACCTCGTGCCAGACCTGCACGACGACCAGCTCGGCGTGCAACCGGGCGGCCGCGTCGTGGGCGAACAGCAGGGCCCGCTGGCTGCTCGGGGAGCCGTCCACCCCGACGACCACCGGCCCCACGGTGGTGGGGACGTTCTCGCGCACGACGACCACCGGGCACGACGCGTGCGTGGCCACCGTCGTGCTCACCCCGCCCAGCAGTGCTTCGGTGAAGCCGCCGAGCCCGCGAGCGCCGAGCACCAGCAGCTGCGCCTGGGCGCTGCGGCGCACCAGCTCCTCGACGGGATGCCCGTCGGCGACCTCGGTGCCGACCTCGACCTCCGGTGTCCGGGTGCGGCACGCCGCCGCGACCTTCTCCACCGCCCGTTCCGCGAACTCCGCTCGCACCGGATCGTCGTTGACGATCACGAGCCGGAGTCCCGCGTGCCGCCGGCCGGCCTCCTCGGCCGCCCAGCGCGCGGCCCGCGCCGAACCCTCCGACCCGTCCACAGCGGCCACGACGGGCTGCTCCGGTGTCCCCATGGCGCCCTCCGTCATGCGCTCGTCGCCGACGTCCGTCGGATACCCCGGACGCGGGCGCGCGACCCGCGGGCGCCCGCCCGTGGTGTCCACAGGGGACCCGGCGAGGTGCGAGCTCGGGCCCGCGCGGGTAACCGGACGGTGGGCGAGGTTCGGAGCGTGGGGGAGATGAGCGAGGACGAGCCGCGGATCGTCGTCGGGGTGGACGGCTCGCCGGGGTCGCGGGACGCGCTCCGGTGGGCGCTGCGCTACGCCGAACGGTGCGGGGGCACCGTCACGGCGCTGATCGCGTGGGCGCCGCCGGTGCTCGTCGAGGCCGCGCCCGTGCCGCCGGTGATCTCGGACGAGGAGGTGCGGACGCGGGCGGAGCAGGTGCTCCGGCGGGTCGTCGAGGAGACCGCGGCGGAGCTGGCGACGTCCGTTCCCGTCCACCAGGACGCGGTGTGCGGTCCGGCGGCGGGGTCGCTGCTGGAGCGGGCCCGGGACGCCGACCTCCTCGTGGTGGGCAGCCGGGGCCACGGTGGGTTCGTCGGCGCGCTCCTGGGGTCGGTGAGCCAGCACTGCGTGACCCACGCGCGCTGCCCGGTCGTCGTCGTCCGCCCGGCCGCGCGCTGAGCCGGAGCGCGCCGGACCCGGGCGCCGCGGCTGCGGGCGCTCCTCCACGGGAAGCCCACCGCACGCCGTCCCGACGGCGTTACGCTGCGGCTCGTGACGACGGAGAGGACGCCCGCCATGCCCACCACTCCGCTGCCGATCTGCGCCACCTGCGGCACGCAGTACGCCCACCCGCGACCGGACTGCCCGGTCTGCGAGGACGAGCGCCAGTACGTGCCGGCCGACGGGCAGCAGTGGACCGACCTGGAGGAGCTGCGCTCCGGTGAGCGCACGGCGCTCATCCGGGAGCAGGGCGAGGTGCTGGGCATCGGCTGCGAGCCGCGGTTCGCGATCGGGCAGCGGGCCCTGCTGCTGCGCACCGAGGCCGGCAACTTCCTGTGGGACTGCGTGGCCTACCTCGACGACGAGATCGTCCGGACCATCGGCGAGCTCGGCGGGCTGGACGGCATCGCGATCAGCCACCCGCACTACTACACCACGATGGTGGAGTGGGCCCACGCCTTCGACGCCCCGGTGCACCTGCACGCCGGCGACGCGCAGTGGATCGGCCGCCCGGACCCGGCGATCCAGCTGTGGGAGGGCACCTCGACGCAGCTCGCGCCCGGCCTGACGCTGATCAACCTGGGGGTGCACTTCACCGGCGGCACGGTGCTGCACTGGGACCGCGGGGACGGTGCGCTGTTCAGCGGCGACATCGTGCAGGTCATCCCGGACCGCACGCACGTGGCGTTCATGTACAGCTACCCGAACCTCGTCCCGGAGCGGCCCAGCGTGGTCGAGCGGGCCGCCCGCACGCTCGCGCAGTACCGCTTCGAGGCGCTCTACGGCGCGTGGTGGGACGCGGTGATCCTCAGCGGGGCGGACCGCGTCGTGCAGCGCTCCGCCGAGCGCTACCTCCGCTTCGTCCGGGACGAACCGTGATCAGACGTCCACTGTGATCTCGCACCGCCACCCGCGCTGGTCGTGGGTGAAGGAGAACCCGTGCAGCGAGATCGCCTTCGGCGCGGCCCCGGTGAACCGCACCCGGTCGGCGTCCACTTCGGACAGGCGGAGGACGGTCCCCGAGGACGTGGTCCGGACGCCGACGTCCCGCGGCACGGTGCCCTCGACGTCGAGCCGGTAGACGATCTCGTCCAGCACGGCCAGCAGCACCTGCTCGTCGTCGCCGCCGAGCACCACCTCGCTGGTGCGCGCCGGGGCGTCCTCGGCGACGTCGGCGAACGCGGCGACCAGCGCCCGCGCGGCCTGCTCCAGGCACTCCTCGCGGGTGCCGCCCCACGCCTGGAACCGGATGTCGGCGGTGTGCGGCAGGTGCTCGAACCCGCCGCTCACCCCTTCACCACGCCCAGCGGCACGAGCCGGGCGACCTTGCGGCACAGCCCGGCGCCCTCGGCCACGGACACCACGGCGTCGACGTCCTTGTAGGCGGTCGGGGCCTCCTCGGCCAGGCCGCGCGCCGAGTTCCCGCGCACCACGACGCCGTGGCGCTCCAGGTCCCGCCGCAGCTGCCGCGCGTCGGTGGTGCGCGCGGCCTGGTGGCGGCTGCGCGTGCGCCCGGCGCCGTGGCAGGTCGAGTGGAACGCGTCCCCCTCGGGCACCCCGGCCAGCACGTAGGACGCGGTGCCCATCGACCCCGGGATGAGCACGGGCTGCCCGACCTCCCGCAGGTCCGGCGGCAGCTCGGGGTGCCCGGGCGGGAGCGCGCGGGTGGCGCCCTTGCGGTGCACGCACAGCGTGCGGCGGTCACCGTCGACGTCGTGCTGCTCGATCCTGGCGAGGTTGTGCGAGGTGTCGTACACCAGGTCCAGACCGCGCCCGGTCACCTCGCGCAGGACCTCGCCGGCCGCGACGCCGAGCACGTGGCGGTTCGCACGGGCGTAGTTCGCCGCCGCGGCCATCGCCGCCAGGTAGGCGCGTCCGTCCGGGGAGTCCGCGGGCGCGCACGCCAGCTGGCGGTCCGGCACCGTGATCCCGCGGTCGGCCATGGTCTCGTCCATCCGCCGCACGTGGTCGGTGCAGATCTGGTGCCCGAGCCCGCGTGATCCACAGTGGATCATCACGCACACCTGGTCGAGGTGCAGACCGAACGCGGTGGCGGTGCGCTCGTCGTAGACCGCGTCGACGGCCTGCACCTCCAGGAAGTGGTTGCCCGACCCGAGACTGCCGACCTGGCCGAGCCCGCGGTCCCGGGCACGGGTGCTGACCCGGTCGGGATCGGCGTCGGGGACCGCGCCGCCGTCCTCACAGCGGTCGAGGTCGCGCTGCCCGCCCCAGCCCCGCTCGACCGCGTAGCGGGCGCCCTCGGTGAGCAACCGCAGCAGGCCGTCGCCCGGCAGCTGCCACACCGCGCCCCGGCCCGCGCCACGCGGGGTCTCCCGGCTGAGCCCGTCCATGATCCGCTCGGCCACGCGGTGGAAGTCCGAACGCTCGAGGTCGGCGGCGAGCAGCCGCACCCCGCACGAGATGTCGAACCCGACCCCGCCCGGGGACACCACGCCACCGGCCCGCACGTCGGTGGCGGCGACCCCGCCGATCGGGAAGCCGTAGCCCCAGTGCACGTCGGGCATCGCGTAGGAGGCGCGGACGATGCCCGGCAGCGTCGCGACGTTGGCGACCTGTTCCAGCGCGCCGTCGTCCGTCGCCAGCGCCCGCGACGTGAACACCACACCGGGCACCCGCATCGGACCGCGCGGGTCGATCCGGAACCGGTACGGCGTCTCCTCGACGAGCTGCACGCTCCGGCAGTACCCGGCACCGCCCGGACCGACACGCTCCGCCCGAGGTCCGGGACCGACCGCGCGGCCGGTCGCACGACGTCCCGGACCCCGCGTGCTGGGGCGGTCCCGAACTCCGAACTTCCCCACGTGATCACGGTTTCCGGAGATCTTTGCCCGAAGTGGACCGGCACGCTGTCAACGGGTGTTGAGGCGCGGGCGAGCGGGTAGCCTCGCACTATGACAATCGCCGCAGCGACGTGACGGTGGTCGAGTCGCGGGCGAGCGACCCGCCGGAGCAACCGGCAGGGGGTTGACCATGGGATCTGGACCTCACATCGCCTTGGCCGTGGCGATCGGCTACGTCCTCGGGCGCAGTCGGAAGATGAAGCTCGCCATCGCGGCCGCGGGGATGATGGCGGGCAAGCGCCTGACGCCGAACCCGAGGGAGCTGCTCACCAAGGGGGGCGAGCTGCTCGCGTCGTCTCCCGAGGTGAAGAAGTTGACGGGAGAGGCGCGGGAACGCCTGCTGGACGCGGCGAAGTCCGCCGCGATCGCCGCTGCCACCAACAAGA
Source organism: Saccharopolyspora hordei (assembly GCF_013410345.1). Classification (NCBI taxonomy): domain Bacteria; kingdom Bacillati; phylum Actinomycetota; class Actinomycetes; order Pseudonocardiales; family Pseudonocardiaceae; genus Saccharopolyspora; species Saccharopolyspora hordei. The sequence goes on along the minus strand of NZ_JACCFJ010000001.1, from coordinate 3,924,910 downwards.
TCGAGTCGCTCGGTGAGAGCTTGACCGAACGTGCTGCGGGTCTGCGGACTCCCCACGTCGAGGACGTGGGGGAGCGCGCGTCCGGTCTGGGCGAGCGCGCCTCCGGTCTCGCGGGACGGTCGACCGAGGAAGAACCTGAGGAGGCGCCCGAGGAGGAGCGCGGCGAAGCCGAGGAGGAGCGTGCTGAGCAACGGCGGCCGGAGCGGTCGTCGAGCGCGCGCCGGACGGGGGCGAAGGAGCGGCGCGGCAGCTCGGAGCGGGAGTCCGTGCCGCAGCCGAGGGACGCGGACCAGGAGCCGGCCGAGACCCCCCGGCGTGCGGCCGGTCGGCGCAAGAGCTCGTCGTCGACGGCGAACCCGCGCCGGACGAGGCCCGGTCCCCGGTCCTCGTCCACCAGGAAGTCGTGAGCGTGGCTGGGGTGATGACCATGACGGAACGATCCGAAGCCGGCCGGTCCACCGGTTCCGGTGGGTTGATGAGCGAACTCCCGCTGGAACCTCTCAAGGCGGGCCTGCAGGACCTGCTGGCCGCGGTCGGGGAACGGGCGGTGGGCCTCCTCAGCGAGAAGGCCGAGGAGATCACCGAACGGCTCACGGAGTCGGCGGGCAACGGAGGCGCGGGCCTGGCGGCCGCGTTGACCGGGGGCAAGGAACTGGCCAAGGGGGGTTCTCCGATGGGATCGATGCTCAAGGCCGGCCTGGCAGGGGCGAAGGAGAAGACCAAGGAGGCCCTGGGCATGGGCGGTGGAGGCGGCGGCGGTAGCAAGGGCGGCAAGAAGGGCAAGGCCAAGGTCGTCAACATCATCGAGGAGAACGACTTCGGTCTGCCGCGCCGCGTCGTGTACGACCAGTGGACCCGGTTCGAGGACTTCCCGAGCATGACCAAGAAGGTCCTCAGCGTGGACCAGGAGTCCGACGAGAAGCTCAACTGGCAGGCGCAGATCTTCCTGTCCAAGCGCAGCTGGGAGGCCACCATCGTCGAGCAGGTCCCGGACGAGCGGATCGTCTGGACCTCCAAGGGCGCCAAGGGCACGGTGGACGGGACGGTCACGTTCCACGAGATCACGCCCGACATGACCAGGGTCCTGCTGGTCCTCGAGTACTACCCGCAGGGGTTCTTCGAGAAGACCGCGTACATGTGGCGCGCGCAGGGGCGCCGGGTCCGCGCGGACTTCAAGTACATCAAGCGGCACATGATGACGCGGACCATCTTGGAGCAGGACCAGATCGAGGGCTGGCGCGGGGAGATCCGGGACCGGGAGGTCGTCCGGACCCACGAAGAAGCCGTGCAAGAGGAAGAGGAGCAGCGCGGCCGCGCCGAGGAGGAAGGCTACGCGGACGAGCGCGGCCAGGCCGAGGGCGACGAGGAGCACGGCGAGTACGACGAGGAACCCCGCGAGGACGAGGGCTACGAGGAAGACGAGTACGGGGACGAGGACGAGTACGGGGACGAGGACGAGTACGGCGAGGAGGACCACGAGGACAGCGACGCGGACGAGGAACCCGACGTCGAGGGAAGTCGCGGGCGGCGCCGCCGTGAACCCGTGACGGCGAGCCGGAGAAGGTGATCGCATGACCGTCGCGGGCATGCAGCAAGGTGGCGGTGGGGCTGTCCAGAAGGGAGGCGGCAGCCTCGCGGACGTGGTGGAGCTGATCCTCGACAAGGGCCTGGTGATCGACGTGTTCGTGCGCGTCTCCCTGGTCGGCATCGAGATCCTCACGATCGACGCGCGCGTCGTCGTGGCCAGTGTGGACACCTACCTGAGGTTCGCCGAGGCGACCAACCGGCTGGACCTGGAAGCCAAGGGCGGCAAGGACCTCACGGAGCTGGTGGAGGGCACCACGCAGAGCGGTGCGGAGGGCAAGACCAAGGGGATGATCGACGCCGCCAAGGACAAGTTCGACGAGTTCCGCGACGAGGCGGAGGAGCGGCGGGAGAAGCAGACGGCCCGCAGACGGGAGTCCTCGCGCAGTCGGGAGCGTGAATGATGTCCACGAACGCAGTACGAGGTGACCAGGTCGCGGACGAGGGTCAGGTGGACCGCGGGTTCTACGTCTACGGGATCCTGGGCCACCAGGAGGAGCTCCCGGACGGCCTGCCCGCGGTCGGTGACGACGACGTGAAGGTCGAGCTCGCCACCCACGGGAACGTCTCGGCCGTGATCAGCGAACTGCCGCTCGCCCGCCCGCTCGGCAAGCGCCAGGACCTGATGGCGCACCAACAGGTGCTCGACACCCTCGCAGCGGACGCGACCGTGATCCCCATCCGCTTCGGGTCCGTGCTCAAGACCAAGGAAGCCGTCGTGGACGAGCTCCTGGCCCCGCACCACGACCGCTTCGAGGAGATGCTCGCCGAGCTGGCTGGCCTGGTGCAGTTCACGATCCGGGGCAAGTACGCCGAGAGCGCGCACATCCGCGAGATCGTGGCCGAGGACCCGGAGATCCAGCAGCTGCGCGAGACCGTTCGCGGCCTGCCCGAGGAGGCGGGCTACGCGGAGCGGATGCGGCTGGGAGAACTGGTCAACAACGCGGTGGTGCAGAAGCGCGAAGCCGACGCGGAGGAGATGGTCCGGGCGCTGGAAGCGGTGGCCGTCGCCTCCAACCGGCACGACGTCGCGGGCGAGGACGACGCCGTGCACGTGGCCTTCCTCGTCGGCCGCGAGGTGACGGGCGACTTCGAGCAGGCCGTGGAAGACCTCGGACAGCGGTGGGCCGGGCGGATCAACCTGCGACTGCTCGGTCCGCTCGCTCCCTACGACTTCATGCCGGAGAGCTGACATGGGGCTCATCACCGGTCTGCTCACGCTCCCGCTGGCCCCGGTCCGCGGTGCGGCGTGGGTGGTCGAACAGGTCAAGCAGCACGCGGAGAAGCAGTACTACGACCCGGCCATCATCCAGAGCCAGATGGCCGACGTCGACGACGCCTACGAGGCCGGGGAGCTGACCGAGCAGGAGCGGGACGACCTGCACGACCACCTGCTCGCCCGGCTCTTCGAAGCGCAGCGGCGGCGTGACGCAGGGGAAGCGTGATCGGCGATGGCCACGCCGCGCAGCGATGGTGCCCGGGGCCGCGAGCCACCGGCGGAGCGGCGCGGCAGGAGGCCACCGCGATCGGAGGAGCAGCCCGCGGAACGGGCCGGCGGCCGCGGTGCGGACGCACCGCAGCGCACCCAGGCGGAAGCGAGCGGTGCGGAGCGGGAGCGAGCTCCCGCGGAGAGGAGGCGATCGCTGAAGGCGGCCGAAGCGGCGCACTTGGCGGTCCGCCACGTGTACGAGCTGACGGGCAGGCAGATCGAGGGAGTGACGTCCATCGAGCGCGGGGACGAGGGATGGCTGGTGGGGGTCGAGGTCGTGGAGAGCCGCCGGGTCCCGGACACCGCGGACATCCTCGCGGTGTACCAGGCGGAACTGGACCACGACGGTGACCTGCTCTCCTACCGCCGGGTTGACCGCTATGCCAGAGGGCGAGGCGACGGACGATGACCGGCCACGACCGCGACGACTCCCGAGGCGGTGCCGGGCGGGCGCCCGCCTGGTACGGCCAGCAGCGCTCGGCGCCCCCCGCGCGGCAGCAGGAGGGCGCCAACCTCGCCGACATCCTCGAGCGCGTGCTGGACAAGGGCATCGTCATCGTCGGCGACATCCAGGTGAACCTGCTCGACATCGAGCTGCTCACCATCAAGCTCCGCCTCGTGGTCGCCTCGGTGGAGCGCGCCCGCGAGATGGGGATCGACTGGTGGGAGCACGACCCGACCCTGTCCTCCGGCAGCCGGAACCTGGCCGAGGAGAACCGGCAGCTGCGATCCCGGGTGCGTGAGCTGGAAGGCGAGACCTCGGACGCCGAGTCCCTCCCCGGCGCGGACGAGCGCACCGCGGAGCCGCGCCGGCTGTCGCCTCGACCCATCCCCGAGGAGGAGGACCGTGACTGAGACGCTGTCCTACGTCTACGCCATCCTGCGGCACGACGCCGCCCCGCCGTCCGAGGTGAAGGGCATCGCGGGCGCGGAGGTGCGCAAGGTCGCCGCCGGGGAGCTGGCCGCCCTGGTCAGCACGGTCAGCGCCGAGGAGTTCGGCGAGCAGGGGCTCCGCGAGCACCTCGAGGACCTGCGGTGGCTGGAGCGGACGGTGTGGGAGCACAACAGCGTCGTCGACGCGGCCGCCGCCGTCGCGACGGTCGCGCCGCTGGCGCTGGCCACGGTCTACTACGACGACGACCGCGTCCGGGCGGCCCTCCAGGAGCGGGCGGAGGAGTTCCTCGGCGTCCTCGACCTGATCACCGGCCGCACGGAGTGGGGCGTCAAGGCCTACGCCGAGCTCAGCGCTCCGGAGGGGGCCGAGGACTCCGGCGAGGACGCGCAGGCGGAGAGCCCGGGGCGGGCCTACCTCGGCAAGCTCCGCAAGCGCAAGGAGGGCCGTGCCCGTGCGGAGGGCGAGGCCGTGGAGCGTGCGGGTGAGGTGCACGAAGCGCTGGCCGCGATCGCCGACGCGGTGCGGGTGCACCCGCCGCAGAACAAGGACCTGGCGGGCTACCAGGGCATGATGGTGTTGAACGGCGCGTACCTGGTGGACGACGCGCGGACGGAGGAGTTCCGGGCCGCGGTCGACGAGGCCGTGCGCGACAGCTCCCTGCGGGTGGAGCTCACCGGGCCGTGGGCCCCGTACTCCTTCGCGGTGGTCGACGTCGAGGAGCGGCGATGAGCGGCGTGGTCACGGAGGCCGGCCCGCGGTCGGTCCGGGACGCCCGGGAGATCGCGCTCGTCGACCTGCTCGACCGGTTGCTCGCCGGCGGGGTGGTGCTCACCGGCGACATCACCATCTCCCTGGCGGGCGTCGACCTGGTGCGCGTGTCGCTGCGGGCCATCATCACCTCGATCAACCAGGCCACGATGCACATCGACGACGGGGAGCCGGCCGGAGATGACTGGACCACCGGACGACCACCGCGCTGACCGGTCGCGGGGACTGCCGCACCGCATCGAGACGGACGCCGAGTCGGTGCAGCGCGACCTGGTGCGGCTCGTGCTGACCATCGTCGAGCTGTTGCGGCAGCTCATGGAACGCCAGGCGCTGCGCCGGGTCGACCAGGGCACGCTCGACGACGACCAGGTCGAGGACCTGGGGCTGGCGCTGATGAAGCTGGAGGAGGCCATGGGCGAGCTCCGTGACCGGTTCGGCTTCACCACCGACGACCTCAACCTGGACCTCGGACCGCTCGGCCCGCTGCTGCCCCGGGACGACTAGCCGGGTTCGCCGCGGAGCTTGCGGTGCGCGACCCACGCGAGGTCCACGGCGGCGACCACCGCCAGCACCACGAGCACCCAGCCCAGCCAGGCCAGCTCTCCCGGCCCGGCCACGAACAGCAGCACCGCCGCGACGGCGCAGAACACCAGCCCGAACCCGGCCAGCCACAACCGCAGGGTCAGCGCGCTGCGCGCGTAGGGCGCACCGCCGACCCCGGCCATCGGGTCGTGGTAGCCGGGCAGTCCCCGCTGGTACTCCTCGCGACTCCGCTTGCGCATGCCCTTCGGCTACCCACCGGGCCCGCGGGCATGCCCCGCGCGGTCACTACTCCCGGACGATGTGCACCTCGTCGGCCCGGTCCACCCGGTAGCCGACCCCGCGCACCGTGGTGATCAGGTCCAGGTCGGGCCCGAGCTTGCGGCGGATCCGGCGGACGTGCACGTCCACGGTCCGGGTGCTCGGCGGGCTGGTGCAGCGCCACACCGCGGTGAGCAGCGAGGTGCGCCGGTGCACCCGGCCGGGGTTCTCGCACAGGTGCAGCAGCAGGTCGAACTCCAGGCGGGTCAGGTCCACGGGGGTGCCGTCAGCGCGCAGGACGCGCCGGGCGGCGACCTGGATCCGCAGCTTCGGTTCCACCGGCTCGGCCGGGGAGGGCAGCGACCGCAGCCGCGGCACCTCCAGGGCGGTCCGTTCGTCCACTGTGGACGATCTGGTGACGTGCGGGGTGAAGACCCGCTCCAGCGCGGCCAAGTCCTGGCGGGTGACGATGAACCGAGCGGTCACCTCGACCACGGCGCCGTCCTGCAGGGGCCGGGTCTCGAAGGAGTTCGCCGCCAGCGGCCGGGCAGCTTCCGGTGTCATGGGCACAGGTCTCCGTCTCACATCGCGATGCGGATCGGGGGAGGGGTGCGCGGAATCGCTCAGCCGCGCGAACAGGCCGCCGACGCGACCCACAGCAGGTCGATGTGCGCGCGCTGCACGAGCAGCGGTCCCAGTGCCATGATCGGATCAAAGCATCACCGCGGGGCGGCGTCAAAGCCGCTCACACAGTGAGACGGGGGTCACCGCCGCCAGCGGCGCCACCAGCGGCGCCGGCGCGGCGGTTCGGGGTCCGCCGGCTCGGGAGCGGGCCGCGCTGCCCGCTGCCGGCGCGCGGACCGCCAGCCGGCCACCAGCTCGTCGACGTCGACCGGCCGGACCGCCACCTGAGGTCCGCACGGGTTGCGCAGGTGCTCGACGATGCGGCGGTTCAGCTCAGCGGCGGTCTCCCGCACGTCCCGCTCGGTGGGCAGGTCGCGCACGGTCTCGGGCAGCCGCTCGACCTCCTTGCGCAACCGCAGCGACGTCGGCAGCAGCGCCTCGGCGGACAGGCCCTCCTCGCGCAGGCGCTGCTTGAGCCACCACTGCTCCTCGACGGGCTGGCCCGCGCCGGGCAACGGCTTGCCCGCGCCGGGCAGGTCGTCGAAGTCGCCGCGCTCCTGCGCCATGCGGATCTGCCGATCCACCCACGACTCGAAGGTGGTACCGGGTGGTTTCCGCTCGGACATGCCCCGATCGTCCCGCACACCGGCCCCGCGGTGCCACCTCCCGAGCTAGTCGGCGCGTTCGACGATGCCGCGCACGAAGGCCGCCTGCCCGGCGTGCTGGAGGTCGTCGCCGATCACGCTGACCAGTCGGACACCGAGCGTCACCGGGGGTTGCCACGACTCGTCGACGACCTGGTCGAGGTCCTCGTCGCTCAGCCTCCGCACGAACTCGAGGGTCTGGGCGTGCACCGCGTCGTGGTAGCCGGTGAGCAGGTCGGCGGACTCCACGCGCACCGCCGCGACGTCCTCGGAGTCGTGGCCGTAGCCGATGTCCCCGGCGGGGAACGGCAACCCGAAGCGGTCGGCCCAGCCCTGCGCGGTCCACACCTGCTCGAGGCCCGCGACGTCGGAGACGTGGTCGTCCTGCACCCGGGTCAGGTGCCAGACCAGCCACGCGATCGAGTTCGCCTCCGGGTCGAGGCGGACCGCCAGCTGCTCGGCGTCCAGCCCGCCGACGGCGTCGTGCACCACCTCCTGGATCCGGCCGAACGCGTCGGCGAGCACATCAGCGCTGGTCATTCGGGCACACCCCTCTCCACGCGGGCGAGAACCGGTCCGCGCCACCGTACGACGGTGACCGGCACCCGGCAGGTGTTCAGGAGCGGGTGTGCTTGAGCACGTCGAGCATGCTGTGCTCGTCGGCGGCGTCCGGGACGCCCAGGCACGCGCCGAGCCCGGCGCGGACGCGGTCGGCGTCCAGGCCGGAGCCGATCACCACCAGCTGGGTGCGGCGCGGCTCGCCGCGGGCCCAGCGCGAGCGGTGGAAGCGCACGAAAGCGCCCACGGTGTGCAGGGTGAACTTCTGCTCGTGACCGGGCACCGCGAAGTGGAGCTGCCCCTTCATCCGGTACACCCCGGCCGGGCGGTCGTCCAGGAACCGCATCAGCGCCCGCGGGTCGACCGGCTCGTCCGCGGTGAACGCCACGCTCTGGTACGCGGCGTGCAGGTGCTCGTGGCAGCGGTCCTCGGCGAGCAGGTCGTCGAAGGACAGCTGCCGGACGGTCTCCCGCCGCTGCCGCACGGCCTCGCGGTCGAACAGCAGTGCCGGGTCGACCCGGCCGTGCGCGGTCGGCAGCACCGGCCTGCCGCCGGCGAGCTCGCGCACCAGCCCCAGCAGCCGGTCGCGCTCGTCCTCGGCGACCCGGTCGGTCTTGTTCAGCAGCACCAGGTCCGCGAAGCGCAGGTGCTGGTCGATCTCGGGGTGGCGCTGCCGGGTGGCCTCGAACTCGGCGGCGTCGACCACCTCCACCAGCCCGCCGTAGCTGAGCCGGGGGTTGGTGCTGTTCAGCAGCAGCCGCACCATGACGCGCGGGTCGGCCAGCCCGCTGGCCTCGATGACGATCACGTCGATGTCGCTGCTCGGGCGGGCCAGCTGCGCCAGCAGGTCGTCCAGGCCGCTGGCGTCGACGGCGCAGCACAGGCAGCCGTTGCCCAGCGAGACCGTCGAGTCGACCTGACCGGCCACGCTCAGCGCGTCGACGTTGATCGTGCCGAAGTCGTTGACCACCACGCCGATCCGCGCCCCCTGCGGGTCGCGCAGCAGGTGGTTGAGCAGGCTCGTCTTCCCGGAGCCGAGGAAACCGGCGACGATGATCACCGGGACGGTCCGCCGCACCACACCTCCTCCGACGATCGCTGGCCGCCTGGGAGCGTAGTCACCGCCGCGGCGGCACCGGCACCCGCACCAGGTCGTCGGCGACCACCAGCTGCCCGTCGAACACCGCCGCCGCCTCGTCGTGGAACAGCCGCGGGTCGGGGTAGCGCTGGGAGAAGTGGGTGAGCACCAGGCAGCGCACCCCGCACTCGGCGGCGACCCGCGCGGCCTGCGCCGCGGTGAGGTGGCCGTAGGCGTCGGCGAGCCGCGCGTCCCGGTCCAGGAACGTCGACTCGATCACCAGCAGGTCGGCCCCGTCGGCGAGCTCGAACACCCCGTCGCACAGCCGCGTGTCCATCACGAAGGCGAAGCGCTGCCCGGGCCGGTGCACGCTGACCTCCTCCACGGTCACGGTGCGGTCGCCGACCCGCAGCGAACCGGCCCGCTGGAGGCGGCCGACGTCCGGGCCGCGCACGCCCACGCGAGCCAGCCGCTCGGGCAGCATCCGACGCCCGTCCGGTTCCACGAGCCGGTAGCCGAACGTCTCGATCCGGTGGTCCAGCGGCACCGCCTCCAGGGTGCCGAACGCCCCGGTGCACACCGGGCCAGCGCGCTCGACCGGCTGCTCCCGCACCTCCGCGACCTCCTCGAAGGCCGAGGCGTGGTGCAGCCGGCGGAAGAAGTCGGTGCCCGCGGCGGGGAAGTGCACCGGCACCGGCCGCGGCACGCGGTCCAGCGACAGCCGCTGCAGCACGCCCGGCAGCCCGAGGCAGTGGTCGCCGTGGAAGTGGGTGATGCAGACGTGGTCGACGTCGTGCGCGCTGACGCCCGCGTGGGTCATCTGCCGCTGCGTCCCCTCGCCGGGGTCGAACAGGAACCCGACCCCGTCCCACCGCAGCAGGTAGCCGTTGTGGTTGCGGGTGCGGGTGGGCACTTGGCTCGCGGTGCCGAGCACCACCAGTTCCCGGTTGGCCACCCCCCGAGCCTATCCGACCCCGATCACCGCTCGGGTTCCTGCGCGCGGGCGCGCACCTCGGGCTCGCGGGACCGCTCCTCCCGCTCCTGCTCCACCTGTTCCCGCCGCGCCTGCTCCAGCGCCTCGGTCTCCTCCCTCGGGTCCGGGACCAGCAGGCTGCCCGGCACCGAGTGCCCGGCGGCGCCGAGCTGGTTCATCTTCTTGGGCACCGGCGTGCCCTGGTAGGGCAGCGGTTCCGGGTGACCGTGCTCGTCCACCGGCCCGAGCGGTTGGTGCACCTCGACGAACTCGCCGTGCGGCAGCCGCTTGACGATGCCGGTCTCCACCCCGTGCTCCAGCACCTCGCGGTCCGACCGCTGCAACCACAGGCAGATCCGGTAGGTCACGTAGTAGGCGATGGGCGGGGCGAGCAGCACCCCGAGCCGGCCGGCCCAGGTGGTCATGTTCAGCGACAAGTCGAACTGGTACGCGATGATGTCGTTGGCCCCGGAGGCCAGCACCACCAGGAAGAACGCCAGCGCCATCGCGCCCAGCGAGGTGCGCACCGGCGCGTCCCGCGGCCGCTGCAGCAGGTTGTGGTGGGCGTCGTCCCCGCTGAGCTTGCGCTCCAGCAGCGGGTAGAGCGCGGCGACGGTGAACACCAGGGCGAGGCCCACGACGAGCGGGAAGAACACCGCGGGGACGGTGTACGGGCCGAGGTAGAGCTCCCACGGCGGCCACAACCGGCCCATCCCGTCGGTCCAGATCATGTACCAGTCGGGTTGCGACGCCGCCGAGACCTGGCCGGCGTTGTACGGCCCCAGGTTCCACACCGGGTTGATCTGGAAGATGCCGGCCATGATGCCCAGCACGCCGGTGACGACGAAGAACAACCCGCTGCTCTTCACCGCGAACGACGGCATGATCCGCACACCCTCCACGTTGGACTCGGTGCGGCCGCGACCGGGGTACTGGGTGTGCTTCTGGTACCAGACGATGGCCAGGTGCACCGCGATGAGCCCCAGGATGATGCCGGGCAACAGGAAGATGTGGATCATGTAGAAGCGCGGGATGATCTCGTCGCCCGGGAACTCCGCGCCGAACAGCAGCCACTGCAACCAGGTGCCGATCACCGGGATCGACAGCAGGATCCCGGAGGCGATCCGCACGCCCGTGCCGGACAGCAGGTCGTCGGGCAGCGAGTACCCGACGAAGCCCTCGAACATGCCGGTGATGAACAGCAGGATCCCGATCGACCAGTTCACCTCGCGCGGACGCCGGAACGCGCCGGTGAAGAAGATCCGCAGCATGTGCACCACGATGGCGGCCATGAAGATCAGCGCGGCCCAGTGGTGCAACTGCCGGGTGAACAGCCCGCCACGGACGTCGAACGAGATGTCCAGGGTGCTCTCGAACGCCCGGGACATGGAGATCCCCTGCATGTTGGTGAACTTGCCGTCGTAGACCACCTCGGTCATCGACGGGTCGAAGAACCAGGCGAGGTAGGTCCCGGTCACCAGCAGCAGGATGAAGCTGTACAGCGCGATCTCGCCGAGCAGGAACGACCAGTTCGACGGGAAGACCTTGCTGATCTGCCGCCGCATCCCGGAGGCCAGCCGGAACCGCAGGTCCACCTCCTCGGCCTGGCGGCGCAGCGAGGCGGCGACCTTGCTCTCGGACTTCGTGGGCTGAGTCAGCCTGCTCATGTCGACTCCCGGCTGCCGCGCCCCGACGACACGGGGAACGCTCCCTGCCGAACCCCCGCGCGTGGCTGGGCGGAACGACGATGCGCGAGTCCGAGAGTACTGCCTCGGCCGGGTGACAGCAGCGCTCGCGCGGGCTCGGCAGCGGCACCGGGTGCGACCTTGCGGGGTGCCGGGTACAACGGGGTTCGTATCGACTCTGACGCGGACATTGGCGGTCCGCCTGGACCGCCTGCGCAGCTGCCCGCCTGTCGTCCAGGAGGTGCTGCTGTGAAGATCGTGTGCATCGGGGCCGGGCCTGGGGGGTTGTACTTCGCCATCTCGGCGAAGCTGCGCGACGCCGGCCACGACATCACCGTGATCGAGCGGGACCCTCCCGGAGCCACCTACGGCTGGGGCGTCGTCTACTGGGAGGACCTGCTGGACACGCTCTACCGCAACGACCGGGAGAGCGCACGCCGCATCCGCGCCGAGTCCACGCTCTGGCAGGAGCAGGTCGTCTCGCTGCGCGGCACCGACAAGGCCTACCTCGGTGGCTACGGCTACAGCGTCAACCGTGCGCCGCTGCTGCAGGTCCTGGCCGACCGGGCCACCGAGCTGGGCGTGCGGATCCAGTACGAGACCGTGGTCGAGGACCTCGCCGAGTTCGCCGACGCCGACCTGGTGGTGGTCGCCGACGGGGCCAACAGCCGCACCCGGCAGCGCTACCAGGACCAGTTCGGCACTCGCGTGGACCACGGCAAGAACCCCTACATCTGGCTGGGCACGGAGCGGGTGTTCAAGGAGTTCACCTTCGACTTCGAGCCCACGCCGGCCGGCTGGGTCTGGTTCCACGCCTACCCCTCCGCGGAGGGCGTCAGCACGTTCATCGTGGAGTGCACCGAACCGACGTGGCGGGAACTGGGCCTGGACCGCCTCGGCCACGCCGAGACCCTGCGGCTGCTGGAGGAGGTCTTCGCCAGGCCGCTGCGCGGCCGTCCGCTGATCAGCAGGTCGCGCGGGAAACCGGCGACCTGGCAGCGGTTCACCCAGGTGTTCAACCAGACCTGGCGCCACGACAACGCCGTGCTGCTCGGGGACGCCGCGCACACCACGCACTTCACGCTGGGGTCCGGCACCCGCCTGGCCATGATGGACGCCATCGTGCTCGCGCAGGAGCTCTACGACCACCCGGAGACGGCGCTCGCGGTCAAGGAGTTCGACGAAGCGGGTCACGCGGCGCTGCGGGAGGCGCAGATCGCCGCGCGCAGCAGCATGGCCTGGTTCGAGCGGGCCGACCGCTACACCGACCGCGGTGCCGTGGAGTTCTGCTACGCGATGGCTGGCCGCCACGGCGTCCAGCGGCCCTGGCAGTACCAGATGTTCCTGGCCCAGCAGAACCTGCTGGTGCGCAGAGCGCTGCGGTGGGCCGGGACCGGGCAGCGGTGGTACCGGGCCCGCCGCCGCGGCGAGCCCTGGCGCTCCCGCTGATCAGTTCGGCAGCTGCCCGTCGATGGGCCGGGTCGGGGGAACCGACCCGGCCTGCTGCTGTTCGGGCACCACCGGGCCGCGCTCCGGGTGGTGCAGCCGGTAGAGGTGGGCGTAGCCGTTGCCGTTGGCGAGCAGGTCCTCGTGCGTGCCCACCTCGGTGATCCGGCCCTGCTCCAGGTAGACGATCTGCTGGGCGTCGCGGACCGTGAGCAGGTTGTGCGAGATCACGATGGTGGTGCGCCCGGCCATCAACCGGCGCAGCGGCGCGAGGATGCGGCGCGTGGCGTCGGCGTCCAGGCTCGTGGTCGGTTCGTCGAGCAGCAGGATCGGCGCGTCGCGGATCATCGCGCGGGCGATGGCGATGCGCTGCCGCTGGCCGCCGGAGAGCAACCGGCCGCGCTGCCCGACCCGGGTGTCGTAGCCCTCGGGCAGGGCCTGGATGAACTCGTGGGCGTCGGCGGCCTCGGCGGCCTCGACGAGCTGCCGGTCGTCGGCGTCCGGGCGACCGGCCCGGATGTTGTCCGCGATGGTGCCGTCCAGCAGCAGCGTCTCCTGGAGCACGATCGCGACGTTGGCGCGCAGCTCGGTGATGTCCAGCTGCCGCAGGTCGACGCCGTCCAGCAGGATGCGGCCCCGCGTCGGGTCGTAGAAGCGCAGCAGCAGCTTGGTCAGCGTCGACTTGCCCGCACCGCTGGCGCCGACGATCGCCGTGGTCTGGCCGGGCGGGGCGCAGAAGCTCACGCTGTGCAGGACGTCGTGGCTGGTGCCGGGGTAGCGGAAGTCGACGCGGTCGACGTCGATCCGGCCGGTGACCCGCCGCAGCGGCACCGGGTTCGGCGGGCTCTGCACCATCGGCTTCTGGTCGAGCAGTTCGATGATGCGTTCGGCGCTGGCCGCCGCGGAGAACACCGTGTTGGACAGCTGCCCCAGGCTCTGCACCGGGGTGTAGAGCTGGGAGAGGTAGACCAGGAACGCCAGCAGCCCGCCGAGGCTGATCCGCCCGGCGGACAGCTCCAGGATCCCGACCCCGACGATCGCCAGCACGCCGAAGACCTGCAGCAGGTCGGTGAGCGGGCCGAACAGCGCCCCGATGCGGGCCGAGGCCAGCTCGGCGACGATGTTGCCGCGGCTCTGCCGGGCGAAGCGCTCGACCTCGGCCGCCTCCCGGCCGTAGGCCTGGATCAGCGGCGCGTTGCCGAGGCTCTCCTCGGCGACGGTGCTGATCGAGCCGCTGCGCCCGCGCTCCTCGCGGGAGGCCGCCTTGAGCCGGCGGGCGAAGAACCGGGCGACCGTCCAGAACAGCGGCACGGCGACCAGCGACACCAGGGCCAGCTGCCAGTCCAGGTAGAACAGCACGCCGGCGAACATCAGGATCTTGACCAGCGAGGAGAAGGTCTGGGTGACGCCGGAGAGCACCAGGGCCTCGATGGCGCCCACGTCACCGGTGAGCCGGGACAGCGTGTCGCCGATCCGCCTGCGGTCGAAGAAGCCGACCGAGAGGGTGTGCAGGTGGCGGAAGACCCGCACGCGCATCTGGTGCAGGAAGTTCTCCCCGATCCACACCGCGAGGTACTGCCCGCAGAAGTCGATCACCCCGGACGCCAGCGTCAGCAGCGCGTAGGCGGCCGCCACCATCGGGAACACCGCGAAGTTGCGCGGGGTGAGCACCTCGTCGATGAGCACCTTGAACAGCCAGATCGCCGCGGTGTCCAGCACCGGCGACACCAGCACCAGCACCAGGCTGAGCAGCAGCCAGCCGCGGAACGGCCGGGCGTCCGGCCAGAACCGCTTGATGACCGCCCGCACCCGCATCACCGGTGCGTGCTCGACCAGGCCCTCGGTGTCCCGCTCCGCAGGCCGGAACAGCCAGTTGACCAACCCCGGCACCCGCCTCACCCCCGCACAGAGGCGTAGCTCCCGCTCCGGGGAGCGGGAGCTACGCGAATCGGATGGGATGGAACGTCAAGGCCGCTCAGCAGCCCCAGCCGCCCCAGCGACCCCAGCCCCAGCCGTGGCCCCAGCGGCCCCAGCCCCAGTGGCCGCCCCAGCCCCAGCCAGAGCCCCAGCCCCAGCCGCAGCCCCAGCGGTTGCGGTTGAAGCCGCTCTTGAAGGTGTCCTTGATCTGCATTCCGATCACTCTCTCCCGGTCGATGCACGTCGCACACCGGGCCGTCGCGCTGCCCGGCGTGCACTTGCACGCAACGCGAGGTTCGAACACGACAAGAACCGCGATCCGTTCCGGACGATTTCGATCTGGGCCCGTGGATCGAACTGCCGCCCGATGGGAGCTTTCAGGTTCGCGGCCCGTTCCGGAATTGCCCCTCGCGTCGGGTCACTTCGCGGGGCGAACCGGACTTCCCCAGTTCCCGGCGTCGCAGTCGGCGCCGGTTCATTCGCTTTCCTCGACGTGACCGTCACCCACACTAAAGCGTTGTGTGGTGCAGGACAAGCTGACTCGGGCACTGCGTCGTCTGGTTTTTTTCGCCCGGCGGCACTGGGCTGACGCGTTGTGCACGAATCCAGGTACTTGGTCCCTGGTCTTGTGTTCTCCGCGTTTCTCGCGGCCGAAAGCGGGTAACTGTCCCTGCCGATCTCCGGAATGGGGAGAACGGTGGGAACGGCGCCGCGCGCGTTGTTGGTGATTGTCGCGCACGGCCGCCGGTGGAGGAATTCCTCGAAGCGCTCAGCTGCGGTGGAACAGGTGCTGGAAGAACGTCGTCAGCGATTCGATCACCGTGCCGATCGCGGTGACGAGCAGGTCCCACGCCGTCTGCACGGCGGTGGCGGCGCCCACCGGATCGCGGACGAGCAGGAAACCGCACACGATGACCACCAGCACCACGACCACGATCACCGGCCTGCGGTTCATCAGACCACCCTCCCGTCGTCGGACACTCCCGCGCCGTGACGCGGAAACCCTACCCGGCGGCGCCTGCGGGACCCCACCAGCGTCGGCCACGGCGCGTCGCGCCCGAGGTGGCGGTGTGATCATCCGCATGGCCCTTGCCCGGCGGGATCCGGTCGAGCACCGTGGTCGACGAGTGGACCGCCCCTCCCCGGCGGCGGCCAGCGAACACGGGCGCACCGCCCGGGCAGCCCCTCCCGTGCGGTGCTCCCGAGGAGGAACGGCGGATGCTCAAGTTCGTCCTGGAGGTGGTGGACCTCCTCGACTCGCCGCGGGTCACCGGCTCCGACGTGGTCGCCCACCTGGACGCCGCCGCGGGCGAGCGCGGCCTGGCCACCAGCACGACCGTCCACGGCGACCGCGGCACCACCGACTTCGTCCAGGTCCGGGTGCCCGGCACCCGTGGCCGGACCGCGGGCGGTGACGCCCCGACGCTCGGCGTGGTGGGCCGGCTGGGCGGCATCGGCGCCCGCCCGGAGGCGACCGGCTTCGTCTCCGACGGCGACGGTGCGGCGGCGGCGATCTCGGCCGCGGCCAAGCTGCTGACCATGCGGGCCCGCGGCGACCGGCTGCCGGGGGACGTCGTGCTCAGCACCCACGTGTGCCCGCACGCCCCCACCCTGCCGCACGAGCCGGTGCCGTTCATGGGCTCGCCGGTGGACATCGCCACCATGAACGCCCACGAGATCACCGCCGACATGGACGCCGTGCTGTCCATCGACACCACCAAGGGCAACCGGCTCATCAGCCACCGGGGCCTGGCGCTGTCGCCGACGGTCAAGCAGGGCTGGGTGCTGCGCGTGTCCGACCGGCTCGGCACCCTGCTGGAGGAGGTCACCGGCGAACCCCTGGTGACCTACCCGGTGACTATGCAGGACATCACGCCCTACGGCAACGGCGTGCACCACCTCAACTCGATCATGCAGCCCGCGACCGCCACGGACGCGCCCGTGGTCGGCCTGGCGATCGTCGCGGCGACCGTGGTGCCCGGCTGCGCCACGGGGGTCAGCCACGAGCCCGACATCGCCGCGGCCGCCCGCTACGCCGTCGAGGTGGCCAAGGAGTTCGGCGCCGGGCGGCTGACCTTCCACGACCAGGCGGAGTTCGAGCACCTCGTCGCGCGCTACGGATCGATGGCCCACCTGCAGACGATGGGCGCCCTGCCCGCCGAGTGGTGAGCGCGGTGTCCCGGGGCCGCGGACGGTGACCCGGCGGCTCCGCTCGTGCGAGGCTCGGTGCACGTGGTCGAACTCCCGGGGAGGGCAGGATGAGCAGTCCGCAGTACGAGCACCTGCTGACCGAGCAGGACGGTGCGACCGTCCGCATCACCATGAACCGCCCGGACCGGCGCAACTCGCTGTCGGTGGCGCACCTGGCGGAGCTCAAGCGCGCGTTCGAGGAGGCCGGCGAGACGAAGGCGACCGGGATCGTGCTGGCCGGGGCCGGGCCGGTGTTCAGCTCCGGCCACGACTTCGGCGACATGGCCGACCGGGACCTGACCGGGATGCGCGAGATGCTGCGGCTGTGCGAGTCGCTGATGCGCACCATCCACGCCGTCCCGCAGGTGGTGGTCGCCCGCGTGCACGCGCTGGCGATGGCCGCCGGGTGCCAGCTGGTCGCCTCCTGCGACCTGGCGGTGGCGGCCGAGTCCGCCGCGTTCGCGCTGCCCGGCGGCAAGGGCGGCTGGTTCTGCCACACCCCGGCGGTGCCGGTGGCGCGGTCGATCGGGCGCAAGCGGCTCATGGAGATGGCGCTCACCGGAGACCCGATCGACGCGGTCACGGCCGAGCGCTGGGGCCTGGTCAACCGCGTGGTGCCCGACGACGAGCTGGACGCCGCGGTGGACGACCTGCTGGCGCGCGCCACGCGGGGGAGCAGGCTGGCGAAGGCGGTGGGCAAGCAGACCCTCTACGCCCAGCTGGACCGGCCCGAGGCCGACGCCTACGCGATCGCCACCGAGGTGATGGCCGCGACCTCGCAGTCCGCGGACGCGCGCGAGCAGATGCGCGCCTTCCTGGAGAAGCGCCGACCGGCCTTCGGCGAGTAGACCCGGCCGACTGGTGCCCGGGGTGATCGGCTGCGAGGCTGTGCCCGTGAGGAGGCTGGGGCCGTGAGCAGGAGGAGCGCGCCGGAGTCCGGTCCGCGGGCGGTGCGCCGGTGGCGGCGTCGCCTCGCCGACGAGCGCGAGGAGGCCGCGGTCTACCGCGAGCTGGCCGCGCGCCGGACCGGCGAGGAGCGCGAGATCCTGCTCGGCCTCGCCGAGGCCGAGGAGCGGCACGCCGCGCACTGGGAGGAGCTGCTCGGGGACGAGGCCGGGCCGCAGCGCCGCGGCCAGTTCCGGATGCGGCTGCTGGTGTTCCTGGCCCGCCGCTTCGGCTCGGTCTTCGTGCTCGCCCTGGCCCAGCGCGCCGAGAGCCGCTCGCCGTACCGCTCGGACCGCGACGCCTCCGCGGCGATGGCCGCGGACGAGCGGATCCACGAGGAGGTGGTGCGCGCGCTCGCCGCGCGCGGCCGGGCGCGCGTGTCCGGCACCTTCCGCGCCGCGGTGTTCGGCGCCAACGACGGCCTGGTGAGCAACCTGGCGCTCGTGCTGGGCGTGATCGGCGGGAACGTGCCGCCGCAGACGGTGCTGCTGACGGGCCTGGCCGGGCTGCTCGCGGGCGCGCTGTCCATGGGCGCCGGGGAGTACATCTCGGTGCGCTCCCAGCGGGAGCTGCTGGCCGCGGCCTCGCCGAACCCGGAGGCGCGCGCCGTGGTGCCCTACCTCGACGTCGACGCCAACGAGCTGGCGCTGGTCTACCGGGCCCGGGGCATGTCGGAGGAGGAGGCGCACCGCCGCGCCGACGCCCTGCTGCGCGACCCGCGGCCCCCGGTGCCGCCGGCGGAGTCGCCCGCCGACGACCACGAGGTCGTCGGCACCGGGATCAAGGCGGCGGTCTCCAGCTTCGTGTTCTTCGCGTCCGGCGCGCTGGTGCCGGTGCTGCCGTTCCTGGTCGGCATGTCCGGCTGGCCGGCGGTGCTGGTGGCGGTGGTGCTGGTGGGGCTCGCCCTGATGCTCACCGGCGCGACCGTCGGGGTGCTCTCCGGCGCCGCGCCGCTGCCCCGCGCGCTGCGCCAGCTGGGCATCGGTGCGGGGGCGTCCGCGGTCACCTACGCGCTCGGTCTGGCCTTCGGGGCGACCGTGAGCTGATCGGTCCGCAGTGGACGGTCCCGGGCGCGTCCACACCGGACGGACCACCCCGTCAGGGGGACTGGCGTGTCACCCACCTGGCGGAGTGTCAACCGACGATCTGCTCGGTGTTGCCGCCCAGTGCGCGCACTGTGCCAACTGTTCCCGCGGCGTCCGGTCGTCGAGACTCGACTGGTTCGCGGTCGCGAGCGAGGGAGGAACCGGTATGGCGGAGTTGGCGGACCTCTCGGCGGTGGACCTGGTGGCGGCCTTCCGGGCGGGGGAGGCCTCGCCGATGGAGGCCCTCGACGCCGTGCTGGACCGGGTCGAGGACTGCGAGCCGAAGCTGTGCGCGACCTACGCGCTGGACCCGGACGGAGCGCGTGCCGCGGCCCGGGCTGCCGAGCAGCGCTGGCGCAGCGGCGCACCGGCCGGTCCGCTGGACGGCGTGCCGGTGACGGTGAAGGAGAACATCGCCACCAAGGGCACCCCGGTGCCACTGGGCACCGCGGCCACCGAGCTCGTCCCGGCGCGGGAGGACGCGCCGGCGGCCGCCCGCCTGCGCGAGAGCGGTGCGGTGATCTTCGCCAAGACGACCATGCCCGACTACGGCATGCTCTCCTCGGGCGTGTCCAGCTTCCACCGCCTGGCCCGGAACCCGTGGGACCTCGACCGCACGCCGGGCGGGTCGAGCGCCGGGGCGGGCGCGGCGGCCGCGGCCGGGTACGGGCCGCTGCACGTGGGCACCGACATCGGTGGGTCCGTCCGGCTGCCCGCCGGGTGGTGCGGGGTGGTCGGCTTCAAGCCGAGCTTCGGCCGGATCCCGGTGGACCCGCCCTACCCGGGGCGAGTGGTCGGGCCGCTGACCCGCACGGTCACCGACACCGCGCTGCTGGCCTCGGTGCTGGCGGCCCCGGACCCCCGCGACCACACCGCGCTGCCGCCGGCCGACCTCGACTGGCAGGCGCTCGACGGCGAGCCGCGCGGCCTGCGCATCGCCCTGCTGCTGGACCACCGGGTGGGCCTGCCCGTCGAGCCCGCGGTCACCGCCGCGGTCGCCGCGGCGGCCCAGGCGCTGCAGTCGGCCGGGGCGTCGGTGGAGCCGATCGACCCGTTCCTGTCCCGCGAGATGCTCGACGGCATGGACCTGTTCTGGCGCTTCCGGTCCTGGACCGACATCTCGGCGCTGCCCGCGGAGCGGCGCGAGCGGGTGCTGCCGGGCATCGCGCAGTGGGCCGGCAGCGCGCGGGACGCCACGGCGGCGCAGGTGTTCCACGGCTTCAGCCAGATGGACGCGATCTCGAAGGCGGCCAACCGGGTGGTCCGCGACTTCGACTACGTGCTGTCCCCGGTCGCGCCGATCCCCGCGTTCCCGGCCGACCAGGCCTACCCGACCGGCGACCCGCTGCGCGGCATGGAGCACATCGCCTTCACGCTACCCTACAACATGTCCGGGCAGCCCGCGGTGTCGGTCAACTGCGGCTGGACCCCGGAGGGCCTGCCGATCGGGTTGCAGATCGCAGGCCGTCGCTTCGACGACGTCGGGGTGCTCCGCCTGGCCCGGTGCTACGAGCGGCTGCGCCCAGCGCAGCGGCCGTGGCCGCAGCCGTAGCGCTCAGCCCAGCAGCTCGGCGAAGCGGTCGACGCCGACGTTGCCGCCGGAGACCACCACGCCCACCCGCGGCGGCGGGGTGGTCCGCCCGGCCAGCAGCGCGGCGACGCCCACGGCGCCGCTGGGCTCGACCACCAGCTTGAGCCGCTCGAACAGCAGGCGCATCGCCGTGCGGATGTCGTCCTCGGAGACCACCGCGACCTCGTCGACCAGCCGCCGGTTCACCGAGAAGGTCAGCTCGCCCGGGGTGGCCACGGCCAGCCCGTCGGCGATGGTGCGCGGCACCGGGACCGACACCCGCTCGCCCGCCGCGAGCGACCGCCGGGTGTCGTCGGCGGCCTCGGGTTCGACCCCGACCACCCGGATGCCGGGGTGCAGCGCCTTGGCCACCGTCGAGCACCCGGCCATCAGCCCGCCGCCACCGACCGGCGCCACCACCGCGTCCAGCGGCCCGGTCTCCTCCAGCAGCTCCAGTGCCACCGTGCCCTGGCCGGCCATGATGTGCGGGTGCTCGTACGGCGGGACCAGCGTGAGCCCGCGCTCGGCGGCCAGCTGCCGGCCGAGCTGGTCGCGGTCCTGGGTGTAGCGGTCGAAGGTGATGACCTCGGCGCCGTAGCCGCGGGTGGCGGCCAGCTTCGCCTCCGGGGCGTCCTCGGGCATGAGGATCACCGCCTTGGTGCCGAGCAGCCGGCAGGCCAGCGCGACGGCCTGCGCGTGGTTGCCGGACGAGTACGCCACGACCCCGCGCCCGAGCTCCTCCGGGCTCAGCCGGGAGATCGCGTTGTAGGCGCCGCGGAACTTGAACGCCCCCATCCGCTGGAAGTTCTCGCACTTGAGGAAGACCTCGGCGCCGACCAGCTCGTCCAGCGTGCGTGAGGTGATCACCGGCGTCCGGTGCGCGACACCCGCCAGCCGGTCGGCGGCGTCCCGGACGTCGTCCACGGTCACGATCGTGCCCACAGCGCTCCTCTCCTCGATCGCCCGCCGGTGCGGTCACCAGCGGTGCGGGTCCTCGCCCCAGCGCTGTGGGATGCCTGCGGTGGCCAGCCCGATGGCCTGCGCCACGAGCTCGACCATCCGGTCCAGCTCGCGGCTGGGGTCGGCGCAGGTGGCCTCCAGGCCGATGCGCAGCGCGCTGCAGACCGCGCCGACGAGCACCCGGGGGCGCATGTCCTCGGCGGGGTCCAGGCGCTGCCGCTTGGCGATCTCGGCCGTCAGCCGCTCCTCGGTGCCCGCTGCTCGGCGCAGGTTGCCGGCCAGCAGCGCGGGGGTCTTGGTGATGAGGTGCTGGGTGCTCAGGAACCGCTGGACACCGGAGTCGGTGGCGGCGGCGCGGAGCATCTCGAGCACCGCGTGCCGCAGCGCGTCCAGCGGGGGCTCGGCGGCGGGCCGCGCGGCCAGGGCGTCCAGCATCAGCTCGTCGAACTCGGCGCCCTTGGCCAGCGCGATGTCCTCCTTGCTCGCGAAGTAGCGGAAGAAGGTGCGCGGGGAGACCTCCACCGCGGCGGCGATCTCGTCGATGGTGGTCGCCTCGTAGCCGTGGGCCAGGAACAGGTCGAGGCCCGCGTCGATCAGCGCCGCGCGGGTGCGCTGCTTCTTGCGGGCCCGTAGGCCACCCTGGTCCGTCGGGGCGCTCATGCCGACCATTCTGCCACCACGGCAGCCGGAGACATGAGTCATCTAACGACAATTGGCAGTCACTGACACTTTCGGTAGGGTCGGTGCCGATCCCGTTCCGTGGAGGAGAACCGATGAGCAAGGGCCTGGAAATCCGCCTCGCGTCCCGCCCGAAGGGCTGGCCGACCCTGGACAACTTCGACGTCGTCGAGGTCGACGCGCCGGAGCCCGGCGACGGCCAGCTGCTGGTGCGCAACGTCGTGATGAGCGTGGACCCCTACATGCGGGGCCGGATGAACGCGGGCAAGTCCTACGTGCCGCCCTTCGAGGTCGGCAAGGCGCTGCAGGGCGGCGCGGTGGGCGAGGTCGTCGCCGGTGAGGCCGAGGGCATCAGCACGGGCGACTTCGTGCTGCACGACCTCGGCTGGCGCGACTACGCGGTCGTCGACGCCACGCGCGCGGTCAAGGTCGACCCGCAGGCGGCCCCGCTGAACGCCTACCTCTACGTGCTGGGCATGCCCGGCATGACCGCCTACGTCGGTCTGGTCGACGTGGCGAAGCAGGAGGAAGGGGACGTCGTGTTCGTCTCCGGGGCCGCGGGGGCGGTCGGCTCGCTGGTCGGGCAGCTCGCCAAGCTGCGCGGCGCGGCGAAGGTGATCGGCAGCGCGGGGTCGGCGGAGAAGGTCCGCTTCCTCACCGAGGAGGCCGGCTTCGACGCGGCCTTCAACTACCACGACGGCCCGGTCGTCGAGCAGCTGCGCGCCGCCGCGCCGGACGGCATCGACGTCTACTTCGACAACGTCGGCGGCGAGCACCTGGAAGCGGCGATCGACGTGCTCAACGACTTCGGCCGGGTCGCCGAGTGCGGCATGATCTCGCAGTACAACAACGCCGAGCCACAGCCCGGCCCGAGCAACCTGTTCAAGATCGTTTCCAAGCGGCTGCGGCTGGAGGGCTTCATCGTCTCCGACCGCGCGCACCTGAAGGAGCAGTTCTTCACCGAGGTCGGCGGCTACCTGCGCGACGGCAAGATCCGTTACCGGGAGACCGTGGTGGAGGGGCTGCGCAACGCCCCGGAGGCCTTCCTGGGCATGCTCCGCGGCGAGAACACCGGCAAGATGCTGGTGAAGATCGCCTGACCTCCCGGGGCCGCCGCAGCACCGCGCTGCTGCGGCGGTCCGGGGTGGACGCTCACTCGGCGGGGTGGCTGCGCAGCCAGTCCGCCCACGTGGTGCGGCCGCGCCGCGCGCTCGGGCAGGTCAGGTCCTCGGCGACGCGCCGCAGCTTGTGCGGTGCGGGCACGTCGATGACCTTCTGCCGCTCGTGGCGGGCCTCCTGCCAGGTGCGCACCGCGTCGCCGAGGGTGAGCACCTCGGGCCCGCCGAAGTCCTCCCGCCGGCCGCCGGGGCCGTCGTCGACGCACTCGACGAGGTACTCCGCGAAGTCCCCGGCGTCCACCGGCTGGGTGGGCAGCTTCCCGGGCAGCGGCAGGACCGGCAGCCGCGCGGCCCGGCTGAACATCCGGTCCAGCAACCAGTGGAACTGGGTGGCGCGCACCACCGACCACGGCAGTTCGGAGACGCTCACCAGCTCCTCGGCGGTGTGCTTGAGCTGCAGGTAGGGCAGCGCGGGGCGGTCCACGCCCACGACGGACACGTAGAGGAAGTGCTGCACCTCGGCCGCGGTCGCGTCCTCCAGCAGCCGGCTGGTGCCGTCGACGTCCACGTCGGGCGGGCTGCGCCAGAAGTCCTTCGGGTGCAGGTACCCGCGCTGCGCCGCGGGGGAGTGGGTGGCCGCGTGCACCACGGTGGTCGCCCCGGCGACGAGCTCGGCCACGCCCTCGCCGGTGCTCAGGTCACCCGGCACCCACTCCACCGCGGGATCGGTGCCCGGACGGCGGGAGAGCACCCGGACCTGGTGCGCGGGCGTGAGCCGGCGCACCAGGTCGCGCCCCAGGTGCCCGGTCCCACCGGTGATCGCGATGACGTCCATGGCGGCAACCCCCTCGGGAGCGACTGTCCCACCGGGTGCCGAGGATCGCGACGGCTAGCGGCCGAGCAGCGGTCCGGTGATGCCCTCGATGACGTCACCGAGGGGCGGCAGCAGCCGCGGGCGCTCCGGCCCGGTCGGCGGCTCCGACGGCGGCGGGGTCTCCTCGGGCGGCTCCGTCTCCGACGGGGGCCGCGTTCCCGACGGCGGCGGCATTTCCGACGGCGGCGGGGTTTCCGAGGGCGGCGCGGACTCCGTCGGCGGCTGCGTCTCCGTCGGCGGCTGCGTCTCCGTCGGCGGTTCCTGCGCCGGGGGCACCGACTCCGTCGGCTGTTCGGCGGGCTCGGACGGGGGCGTGGTCACCGCGCGCGGGGCCGTCGGCTGCGCCGCGGCCTCGGCGGTCCCGGTCGCGCGCACCGGCTCCGGCTCGGCGGCGGCCGCAGGCGCGGCCGTGGTCTCCGGGGCGGGCGGCGGTGCGACGACGGCGACGGATTCGGAGAGGTCCGGCACGGTCGGGGCCACCTGCGGCGGCAGGAGCCGGGCGGCCGGTGCCGGGGCGGGGCCCTGCGGGCTCGCGACCGGATCCGTCGCCGTGCCGTGGTGCGCGCTGCCCACCGCGACCGCGGTGACGAACACCGCGACGGCGTAGCCGAGCAGGCGCGGGGGAGTCACACGGCGCCACCTCTGGGGCCGCACGAGCCGGTGCCGGCCGCGGGTCCGAGGCAACGACGAACTGCCCACTGGTTGTCACCTCACCTGGTCGGTCCGATCGTCCGCTCGTCCTCACTCGAATGGATGAAGCGGGTCGGCTGCACCCTACGCGACCGGTGATCGCCGGTTCCAGTCCCGGGGCAAGATCGTCACTGGTCAGGGGCTCGGACGGCGGTCTCCGGGCCGATGCCACCGAGCCGCAGAGGAGCGCGTGGACCTGCTCGGCGGCACCGTCCGCCGCGGCCTCCCCGATCGGCCGGCTCCACGGCCGGCCGGTGGCCCGGTCCGAGGACTGCCCGCAGTGGGCCCCCGGGTGCTGGCCGCCGACCTCACCGCCGCGGGGCCCCTGTGACGACGGAGGCCCGGCCGCCTCGGCGACCGGGCCTTCCTCCACTTCGGACGGTTCAGCGGTGGCTGGGAGTCCGGACCCCTCGCATGAACTCCGCCACCAGGTGCTTGAACGACCGGTCGTCCGCAGCACCCTTCCCGTCGAGCACGTCGGTGAACATCACCGCACCCAAGATCACGACCAACAACATCGCCACGACAACCACGAACACTGCACTCACCCCTTCTGCCAGGAACATCGGCGCACCGCCGGTTCCGTTACCGAGCGGTCGCCACGGTGTGACGCGACGGGCGCGAACCGGTCGCCGGTCGGCGCGGAGGGGCGTCCTAGGATCCGACTGCGAAAGCAGCACCGGCCGATGAGCGGATCCGGTACGACCCCGCGGAGGCTAGCCTGGAGACCATGGCGACCGACCGACCCAATCTCGCGCAATGGGTCTGGTACGCCTTCGGCGGCAAGCTCCCGGACCGCTGCGCCGAGTGGGTGCTGCACGACGTCACCTGCCGCACCTGGGTGCTGCGGCACGTCCTGCGCGCGCTGACCCAGCTGGCGCCGTTCTGCTTGCTGGTGCTGCTGCCCGGCCCGCTGGAGGTCCGGCTGAGCGCGATCCTGCTCGGGCTGCTGGTGGGCTTGTTCTACTCGATCTGCTACATGGGGGAGACGGCCGAGCACCGCGCGATCAAGCACGGGTTCCCGCCGGGCGTGGCGCGCGAGACCCGCGAGATCCGCCGGGACGTCCAACGGGTCGCCAAGCACGGTGCCGGCTACCGCCCCTGGTGGGGATAGCGCTGGATGGACGCAGCGCAGCTCGACGTCGCGTTGGCCGACGCCGCGGTGACCGTGTTCTGGACCGACCGCGCCGACCGGCCGGAACCGCGTGCCCCCCTGACCGGGGTGCACGAGGCGGACCTGGTGGTGGTCGGCGGCGGGTTCACCGGGCTGTGGGCGGCGGTCGAGGCCAAGCGGCGGCGGCCCGAGCTCGACGTGCTGCTGCTCGAAGCGCACCGCCTCGGGCACGGCGGGAGCGGCCGCAACGGCGGGTTCCTCTCCGAGTCCCTGACGCACGGCCTGGTGCACGGCGCGCTGCACTGGCCCGCCGAGCTCCCGCGGCTGGTCGAGCTCGGGCGGCAGAACCTGCGCGAGATCGACGAGTTCGTCCGGGAGCACGGCATCGACGCGGACCTGCGGTGGTGCGGCAGGACCGCCGTGGCCACCGAGCCGCACGAGGTCGCCGAGCTCAGCGACGAGGCCGAGCTGCACCGGGAGCACGGGATGGCGGCCCGCTTCCTGGGCGCCGGGGGCATCCGTGCGGACGTGGGATCGCCGACCTACCGGGCGGGACTGCGGTTGCCCGACGCCGGGGGCCTGGTCGACCCCGCCCGGTTGACCTGGGGCCTGGCCGACGCGGCGGAGCGCCTGGGCGTGCGGGTCCACGAGGCCAGCCCGGTGCGCGGACTGCGCGAGCGCGGCGGGCAGGTCCTGGTGCGCACGCCCCGCGCACGGGTGCGCGCCGGCGAGGTCCTGCTGGGCACCAACGCGTTCCGCGCCCCGCTGCGCACCGTCCGCCGCCGCGTGCTGCCGGTCTGGGACTACGTGCTGGTGACCGAACCGCTGTCCGACCGGCAGTGGGCGGAGCTGGGCTGGCGGGACCGCCAGGGCATCACCGACAGCGCCAACCGCTTCCACTACTACCGCCCGACCCCGGACGGCCGGGTCCTGTGGGGCGGCTACGAGCCGGTGTACTACTTCGGCGGGCGCACCGACCCGGAGCTGGCCCGCCACGACGCGTCGCACCGCCAGCTGGCGCGCGGCTTCTTCCGCACCTTCCCGCAGCTGGAGGGCGTGCGGTTCACCCACCGCTGGGGCGGCCCGATCGACTCCACGACCCGGTTCACCCCGCTGATCGGCCGCACCGGCCGCATCGCCTACGCGGTCGGCTACACCGGTCTGGGCGTCGCCGCGTCCCGGTTCGGCGCCCGCACCGCGCTGGACCTGCTGTGGGGCGAGGACACCGAGCGGACCCGCCTGGAGCTGGTGCGCCGTCCGCCGCTGCCCTTCCCACCGGAGCCGCTGCGCTGGCCGCTGGTCCAGCTGACCCGCCGCGCACTGGCCCGGGCCGACCAGAACGCCGGCCGCCGCGGCCGCTGGCTGTCCTTCCTCGACCGGCACGGCGTCGGTCTGGGCAGTTGAGGGGTTCACCCGGACATCGTCGGCGTGCCAACGTGTTCGAATGGACTACGCGGAGTACCGGCGTCATGACGCCGTGGGCCTGGCCGAGCTCGTGCGCACCGGTGAGGTCGCGCCGCCGGAGCTGCTCGAGACGGCGATCGAACGGGCGGAGCAGGTCAACGACCGGATCAACGCGATCGTGCGGCCGATGGTCGGGATCGCGCGCGAGCGGGCGGCGCAGCCGCTGACCGGGGCACTGGCCGGCGTGCCGTTCCTGGTCAAGGACCTGCACCAGGACTACGCCGGGGTGCGCACCGGCAGCGGGTCCCGGTCCACGCGCACAGCCGTGGCGACCCGGCACAGCGCCAGCGTCGAGCGGTGGCTCGACGCCGGGCTGGTGATCTTCGGCCGGACCAACACGCCGGAGTTCGGTGCCAAGGGGATCACCGAACCGGTGGCCCACGGCCCGTCCCGCAACCCGTGGGACACCGACCGCACGCCCGGCGGTTCGTCCGGCGGTTCCGCCGCCGCGGTCGCCGCCGGGATCGTGCCGGTGGCCGGGGCCAGCGACGGCGGCGGGTCGATCCGCATCCCGGCGGCGTGCTGCGGCCTGTTCGGACTGAAGCCGGGACGCGGTCTGGTGCCTGCGGGGCCGGACCGCGCCGAGCAGATGCACGGCGGCGCCACCGACGGGGTGATCTCCCGGACGGTGCGGGACTCGGCCGTGATGCTGGACGTGCTCACCGCCCGCCCGGACCCGGGTGGGCCCTACCTGGCGGCCCGCCCGGAGCTGCCCTACGCCGAGCACGCCCGCCGTGAGCCGGGGAGGCTGCGGATCGGGTTCACCTGCCGCTCACCACTGGGATCCGCGGTGAGCCCGCACGCGGTGTCGGCGGTCAAGGACGCGGCCGCCCTGCTCGCCGGGCTGGGCCACGACGTCGAGGAGGCCGAGCCGGACATCGACGGCCGCCAGCTGTCCCGCGACTTCCTCACCGTGTGGTTCGTCCAGCTGGCCCGAGCGGTGGAGGACGCGCGGCGGGCCTTCGGTGCGGCTCCGGACGACTTCGAGCTCGACACCCGGTTGCTCGCGGCCGCGGGCCGGGAGACGAAGGCCGTCGAGTACGTCGCGGTGCTCGACCGCTGGAACGACCACAACCGCGCGCTCGCCGACTTCCACAGCCGCTACGACCTCCTCCTGACGCCGGCGCTGGCGCACCCGCCGGGCCGGATCGGGGAGCTCGACACACCCCCGGCCCTGCAGAAGGCGGTGCAGCTGCTGCTCGCGGTCGGGCTGGCGGGCAAGGTGGCGCGCACCCGGCCGGTCAACGACCTGGTGCTGAAGAACCTGGAGAAGGTGCCGTTCACCCAGCTGGCGAACGTCACCGGTCGTCCGGCCATGAGCGTGCCGACCTACCGGACGCCGGACGGGCTCCCGCTGGGCGTGCAGTTCGTCGGCGGCCTCGGCGCCGAACCGACGCTGCTGTCCCTGGCAGCCCAGCTGGAGGCCGAACGCCCCTGGGCGCACCTGGAACCGCCGCTGTGACACCCCGGTCGGCCCGCGAGCGCCCGGCACGCTCGCGGGCCGCCCCGCGGTGCTAGTCGTTCGCGGGGCTCGGGGGAGTCCAGCCGTGGACGAGCAGGTCGAAGAGGGTCTCGACCGCGGCGCGGCGGTCCCGCTGCCCGTGGGCGAGCGTGGGGACCTGGAGCGCGAACCGGGCCAGGGCGACGCACGCGAGGTCGTCGTGCGCGACGCCGCACTCGGCGGCGATGGCGGCGCTGAGGCTGTCGGTGTGCCGGGTCCACATCTGGTCGGCGTAGGCGCGCAGCGCCGGCGTGGAGTGCACGAGCTCGGTGAACTCGGCCTGCTGCGGGTGCTCGACGAACGGCAGCCAGGCGTCGAGGACGTGCCGGCGGAGGGCCTCGGGGATGCTCTGCCCGGCGGGCCGCTGCCGCACCGCGGCGACCAGGGCCGCCTCCCGTTCCTCGTCCTGGTCGAAGACGAGCGCTTCCTTGCACGGGAAGTGCTTGAACACCGTCGTGGTCGACACGTCGGCCGCGTCGGCGATCTCGCGGATGCTCACCTGCTCGAACCCGCGCTCCAGGAACAGGCGCAGCGCGGCGTCGGCGATCGCTCGCCGGGTGGCCGCCTTCTTGCGCTCGCGGCGGCCGACGGGGGGCTCGGTCATGCGCCGATCGTAACCATCGGTGAACTCGGTTGAAAAGTTGACTCGTTTCACTTTTATACTCGTTCCGCGTTCGCTCGGGCGCCCGCCCGGGCTCTCACCGATGGGAAGGTCACCGCGATGAACCCTCCGGAAGCCACCCGCGCCAGGATCAGCGTCATCGGGGCCGGGCCCGCCGGGCTGACCTGCGCGCGGGTCCTCCAGCAGCACGGCCTGGCGGTCACGGTCCACGACCGCGACCTCGGGCCGGAGGCGCGCGACCAGGGCGGCAGCCTCGACCTGCACGCCGACAGCGGGCAGGTCGCCCTCAAGGCCGCCGGTCTGCTCGACGAGTTCCTGGCCCTGGCCCGCCCGGAAGGGCAGGAGATGCGCCGGATGGACGTGACCGGCCGCATCACCGACCACCACCTGCCCGAGCCCGACGAGCTGTTCCGGCCGGAGATCGACCGCGGACAGCTGCGCGACCTGCTGCTGGACTCCCTGCAGCCGGGCACCGTGCGCTGGGGACACGCGCTCGACACGATCAGCGGGCCCGCCGGCGGCCCGCGGCGGCTGCGCTTCGCCGACGGCACGACCACCGAGGCCGACCTGGTCATCGGCGCCGACGGCGCCTTCTCCCGGGTGCGCGCGGCAGTGTCCCGCGCCGTCCCGGAGCACACCGGCATCAGTCTTCTGGAGGCGTGGTTCTCCGACGTCGACGAGCGGCACCCCGAGATCGCCGCGCTCGTCGGCCAGGGCAGCGCGCACGCCGCCGACGGCGAGCGCGCCCTGTTCGCCCAGCGGGGCAGCGGGGGCCGCCTCCGCGTCCACCTCGTCCGGCGGGTCCCGGTCGACTGGCTGAGCCGCAGCGGTCTGCGCGCGGACGACACCGACGGCATCCGCGCCCTGCTGCTGGAGGAGTACGGCCACTGGTCACCGCGCCTGCTCCGGATGATCACCGACAACGACGGCGCCTACGTCGACCGCCCGATCTTCGCGCTCCCCGTCCCGCACACCTGGCCGCACGACCCGACGGTGACGCTGCTCGGCGACGCCGCCCACCTGATGCCGCCGCTCGGCGTCGGCGTCAACCTCGCCATGCTCGACGCCGGCGAGCTCGCCCTCGCGCTCGCGACCGCCCCCACCGTCGCCGACGCGGTCCGCTGCTACGAGCGGAGCATGTTCCCGCGCGCCACCGAGATGGCCCGGGCGCTCGAAGGCCGCGCCGCGGACCTGCTCTCCACCGACTGACCGCGCTCACCCGTCCCCGGTGCGACCTCTGTGGACCGCCGTCGGCACGACGCACCGGTGCTTCGCCTGTTCGTAGGAATTCGAGCGGCGGGGCACCGGGGCACCCGCGGCATCGGCCCACGCCCGGGGCGTGGCGCGGTCGGCGCCCGGCTGAATGGGAACAATGCGTAACCGGTTGATCATTGCGCGTGGCGATGGGTGGCCATACCGTCGGTGAGCGGGCCGATCGGCTCGTCCTGCTCCACCGACCGGAGGTGCAGCGCAACCATGTCCAACACCGTTCGAGCCGCGCTGGTCCAGGCGAAGTGGACCGGGGACACCGCGTCGATGGTCGACCAGCACGAGGCCCACGTCCGCGCCGCCGCCGCGCAGGGCGCGCAGGTCATCGGCTTCCAGGAGGTGTTCAACGCCCCGTACTTCTGCCAGGTGCAGGAAGCCGAGCACCACCGCTGGGCCGAGCCGGTCCCGGACGGGCCCACCGTGCAGCGGATGTGCGCGCTGGCGCGGGAGACCGGCATGGTGCTGGTGGTGCCGCTCTACGAGGTCGACGGCCCGGGCTTCTACTACAACACCGCCGCGGTGATCGACGCCGACGGCACCTACCTCGGCAAGTACCGCAAGCACCACCTGCCGCACCTGCCGGGGTTCTGGGAGAAGTACTACTTCCGCCCCGGCAACCTCGGCTGGCCGGTGTTCGACACCGCCGTCGGCCGGATCGGCGTCTACATCTGCTACGACCGGCACTTCCCGGAGGGCTGGCGGGCGCTCGGCCTGGCCGGGGCGCAGCTGGTGTACAACCCGTCGGCGACCAGCCGCGGGCTGTCGTCCTACCTGTGGAAGCTCGAGCAGCCCGCCGCGGCGGTGGCCAACGAGTACTTCATCGCGGCGATCAACCGCGTCGGCGTGGAGGAGTACGGCGACAACGACTTCTACGGCACCAGCTACTTCGTCGACCCCTACGGCCAGTTCGTCGGCGACCCGGCCAGCGACACCGACGAGGAGCTGGTGGTGCGCGACCTGGACTTCGACCTGATCGAGGAGGTCCGCCAGAAGTGGGCCTTCTACCGCGACCGGCGCCCCGACGCCTACCAGCCGCTGACCGCCCCGTGAGCACCGGGACACGCGGCGGGAGCGAGGAGTCGCTCGCGATGACCACCTGACCGCCGGCCGGGCCCGCCGAGCTCGGCGCAGCGGCGCACGGAGACCCGCACCGCGGTGCGCCGTCAGCACCGCCGATTGGGGAGACGATGACGAGCACGCACGCCGAGCTGGCCAAGCGGCACCGCGCGGTGCTGCCGGAGTGGCTGGCGCTGTACTACGACGAGCCCATCGACGTCGAACGCGGCGAGGGGCGGTACGTCTGGGACGCCGAGGGGAACCGGTACCTGGACTTCTTCGGCGGCATCCTCACCACGATGACCGCGCACGCCCTCCCGGAGGTCACCGCCGCGGTCCGCGAGCAGGCCGGCAAGGTCCTGCACACCTCGACGCTCTACCTCAACCGCCCGATGGTCGAGCTGGCCGAGCGCGTCGCGGAGCTGTCCGGCATCGACGACCCGCGGGTGTTCTTCACGACCAGCGGGACCGAGGCCAACGACGCCGCGCTGCTGCTGGCCACCACCTACCGCGGCTCCAACCAGGTGCTGGCGCTGCGCAACAGCTACCACGGTCGCTCCTTCTCGGCGCTGGCCGTGACCGGCAACCGCGGCTGGTCGCCGACGAGCCTGTCGCCGGTGCAGACCTCCTACGTGCACGGCAGCCGGCGGCGCGGGACCCCGCTGGCCGACCTGTCCGACGAGGACTTCACCGAGGCCTGCGTCGCCGACCTGGAGGACGTGCTCGGCCAGCTGCACGGCACCGTGGCGTGCCTGATCGCCGAGCCGGTCCAGGGCGTCGGCGGGTTCACGCTGCCGCCCGACGGGCTGTTCGCGCGGTTCAAGGAGGTGCTCGACCGCAGCGGCATCCTCTGGATCAGCGACGAGGTGCAGACCGGGTGGGGCCGCACCGGCGAGCACTTCTGGGGCTGGCAGGCGCACGACGCCTGCGGTGCGCCGGACGTCGTCACCTTCGCCAAGGGCATCGGCAACGGGCTGTCCATCGGTGGGGTCATCGCCCGCGCCGAGGTGATGAACTGCCTCGGCGCCAACTCGATCTCCACCTTCGGCGGCAGCCCGATCACCGCGGCCGGGGCGCTGGCCAACCTCGACCACCTCGTCGCGCACGACCTGCAGGGCAACGCCGCGCGCGTTGGCGCGGTCCTGCGCGGGCAGCTCGACGCCGCGGTCGGCCGGGTCCCCGCGGTCGCGGAGGTGCGCGGGAAGGGCCTGATGCTCGGCGTCGAGCTGGTGCGCCCCGACGGGTCCCCGGCCCCGGAGCTGGCCACCGCGGTGCTCGAGGCGACCAAGTCGGCCGGTCTGCTCGTCGGCAAGGGCGGGCTGGACGGCAACGTGCTGCGCATCGCGCCCCCGCTGAGCCTCACCGAGGAGGAGGCGCGCGACGGCGCTCGGATCCTGTTGTCGGCACTGGAGGAGGTGGGGACACGATGAGCCGCACGGTCATCCGCGGTGGCCTGGTGATCACCGCGACCGAGGAGGTCCGCGCGGACGTCCTCGTCGAGGGCGAGCAGGTCGCCGCGATCGCCGCGCCGGAGGTCGCCGAGCAGTGGGTGGACGGCGCCGACACCGTCGTCGACGCCGCGGGCCACTACGTCATCCCCGGCGCCGTGGACGGGCACACCCACATGCAGATGCCCTTCGGCGGCACCTACGCCTCGGACACCTTCGAGACCGGGACCCGGGCGGCGGCGTGGGGCGGCACCACCACGATCGTGGACTTCGCGATCCAGCCGGTGGGCGGCTCGCTGCGCGAGGGCCTGGACGCCTGGCACGCCGAGGCGGACGGGCGGTGCGCCGTCGACTACGGCTTCCACATGATCCTCTCCGACGTCGGTGACGACGCGCTCAAGGAGGTGGACGCCCTGGTCGCCGAGGGGATCACCAGCTTCAAGATGTTCATGGCCTACCCCGGCGTGTTCTACAGCGACGACGGGCAGATCCTGCGCGCCATGCAGCAGGCCGCGGACAACGGCGCGCTGACGATGGTGCACGCCGAGAACGGCATCGCCATCGACGTGCTGGTGCAGCAGGCCCTGGCCGCGGGCCGCACCGACCCCCGCTACCACGGGCAGGTGCGGCACCCGCTGCTGGAGGCGGAGGCGACCCACCGGGCGATCCAGCTCGCCCGGGTGGCCGGGGCGCCGCTGTACGTGGTGCACGTGTCGGCCGGCGAAGCGGTCGCCGAACTCGCCCGGGCCCGCGACGACGGGCTCGCCGTCTTCGGCGAGACCTGCCCGCAGTACCTGTTCCTCAGCGCCGACGACCTGGCCCGGCCGGAGTTCGAGGGCGCCAAGTACGTCTGCTCGACCCCGCTGCGCCCCGTCGCGCACCAGGCCCACCTGTGGCGGGCGCTGCGCACCAACGACCTGTCGGTGGTCTCCACCGACCACTGCCCGTTCTGCTTCAAGGACCAGAAGGAGCTGGGGCTCGGGGACTTCTCCAAGATCCCCAACGGGATCCCGGGCGTGGAGAACCGGGTCGACCTGCTGCACCAGGCGGTCGTCGACGGGCACATCAGCCGCCGCCGGTGGGTCGAGCTGGCCTGCACCACCCCGGCGCGGATGTTCGGCCTGCACCCGCGCAAGGGCACCATCGCGCCCGGCTCGGACGCCGACATCGTGGTCTACGACCCGCACCGGGAGCACGTCCTCTCCGCGCAGACCCACCACATGAACGTCGACTACAACGCCTACGAGGGCCGGACGGTCACCGGCGCGGTGCGCACCGTGCTGTCCCGCGGCCAGGTGATCGTCGACGACGGCGCCTACCTGGGGCGCGCCGGCCACGGCCGCTTCCTGCGTCGCGACACCTGCCAGTACCTGACCTGACCGGCGACGGAGCAACCCGACCTGATCTCGTCGAAAGGGGTCCACGATGGACTTCGGGCTCGTCCTGCAGACCGATCCCCCGGCCTGGTCGGTGGTGGAGCGGATGCGTCGCGCCGAGGAGCTGGGCTTCAGCCACGGCTGGACGTTCGACTCCTGCGTGCTGTGGCAGGAACCGTTCGTCATCCACAGCCAGGTCCTGTCCGCCACGGAGCGGCTGCGGGTCGGCACCATGGTGACCAACCCGGTCACCCGGGACTGGACCGTCACCGCCTCCGCCTTCGCCACGCTCAACGACATGTTCGGGCCGCGCACGGTGTGCGGCATCGGCCGCGGCGACTCGGCGGTGCGGGTGACCGGCGGGCACCCGACCACGCTGGCCAACCTGGAACACGCCATGCAGGTCATCAAGGACCTCGCCGAGGGGCGGGAGGTGCAGCTGAACGGCACCGCGGTGCGGCTGCCGTGGGTGCGCGACGGGCAGCTGCCGGTCTGGATGGGCGCCTACGGCCCGAAGGCGCTGGAGCTGGTGGGGCGCCAGGCGGACGGGTTCATCCTGCAGCTCGCCGACCCGTACCTGACGCGCTGGATGGTCGACCACGTGCGCCAGGCCGCCCGCGACGCCGGCCGCGACCCGGAGTCGATCACCGTGTGCGTGGCCGCCCCGGCTTACGTCGGCGACGACCTCGCGCACGCCCGCGAGCAGTGCCGCTGGTTCGGCGGCATGGTCGGCAACCACGTCGCCGACCTGGTCGCCCGCTACGGCGACTCCGCGGAAGCGGTGCCCTCCGCGCTCACCGACTACATCAAGGGCCGCCAGGGCTACGACTACTCCCACCACGGCCGGGCAGGCAACCGCAGCACGGACTTCGTGCCCGACGAGATCGTGGACCGGTTCTGCCTGCTCGGGCCGCCCGAGCAGCACGTGGCCAAGCTGCACGAGCTCCGCGAGGCGGGAGTCGACCAGTTCGCGATCTACGCCATGCACGACGCCATCGACGCCACTGTGGACGCCTACGGCGAGCGGATCGTCCCGGCCTTGCGCTGAGGCCGCGCTGCGGTCCGCGACCACCGGTGAACACCGGGTGACGATCGCGTTGCGGCGCCGGTCACACCGCCCCTGCTTTGTAGAGTTCCGCGCGACACGACACCGGCCCGCGCGGCGGGCGGAGCAGGAAGGCACGCCATGCGGCAGGGACTCGGCGCCAGGCTCGGCATCGGCTGGCGGGTGCACGGTGACGGCAGCACCCCGCGGCCCGGGGAGGCGGTCGCCCCGGACGAACGCCTGTCCTGGGGGCGCACCGTCGGCCTCGGCGCGCAGCACGTGGTCGCGATGTTCGGGGCGACGTTCGTCTTCCCGGTGCTGATGGGGCTCGACCCCAACCTGGCGATCATGGTCTCCGGGGTCGCGACGATCCTGTTCCTGCTCATCGTGCAGGGCAAGATCCCCAGCTACCTCGGCAGCAGCGCCTCGTTCGTGGGCGTGGTGGCGGTGGTCCGCGCCGGGGGAGGGGACACCTCGACGGTGACCGGCGCGCTGCTGGTGTGCGCCCTGGTGCTCTCCGCCGTCGGCCTGCTCATCCACGTCGTCGGCGCACAGGTGGTGCACCGGGTCCTGCCGCCCGCGGTCTCCGGGGCCGTGGTGATGCTGATCGGGTTCAACCTCGCTCCGGTGGTGGCCTCCACCTACTGGCCGCAGGACCAGTGGATCGCGCTCATCACCATGCTCGTGGTGCTCGGGTGCAGCGCGCTGCTGCGCGGGTTCTGGTCGCGCATCGCGGTGTTCCTCGGCCTGGTCGTCGGCTACGGCCTGTCCTGGCTGTTCGACCTGGGCTTCGGCCCGATCACCGCGCCGGACGCCAACGGGGTGGTCGGCACGCACCCGCGGGTCGACCTCAGCGCGGTCGCCGACGCGCCCTGGTTCGGACTGCCCGCGTTGCACGCGCCGTCCTTCGAGCTCTCCGCGGTGGTCGTGGTGCTGCCGGTGGTGATCGCGCTGATCGCCGAGAACGCCGGGCACGTCAAGGCGGTCGAGGAGATGACCGGCACGCGGCTGGACTCCCACATGGGCCGCGCGATCTTCGCCGACGGCTTCGCCAGCACGCTGTCCACCGCGGTGGGCGGCCCGCCCACCACCACCTACGCGGAGAACATCGGCGTCATGGCGGCCACCCGCGTGTACTCCACCGCGGCCTACTGGGTCGCCGCGGTGGTGGCGGTCCTGTTCGGGCTGTGCCCCAAGTTCGGCGCGGTGATCGCGGCGACCCCGGGCGGTGTGCTCGGCGGCATCACCGTCGTGCTCTACGGCATGATCGGCCTGCTCGGCGCGAAGATCTGGGTGGAGAACCGGGTGGACTTCGGCGACCCGGTCAACCTGCTGCCGCTGGCCGCCGGCCTGGTGATGGGCATCGGGGGCGTCTCGCTGGAGATCACCCCGCAGTTCAGCCTCAACGGCATCGCCCTGGGCACCCTGGTGACGCTGGTCGGCTACCACGTGCTGCGCGCGCTGGTGCCGGGCCGGCGCGGTCAGCCCTCGGTGTAGTCCTTCGCCAGCGCGATGTCCTCGGGCCCCACCGGTCGCCCGGGCAGCGGTGTCCCCGGCTTCGCCTGCAGCCCGTCGAGGATGAGGGTCAGGTAGCGGGCCGGGGCGTCGCGGCGGACGTCGTCGGAGACGTTGCGCACGCCCTGCATCACGATCGACAGGACCATGGCGATGTCGCCGCTGCCGACGTCCGCCCGCAGCGCGCCGGACTCCTGCGCCGACCGCACCAGCCTGTCCATGATGGACAGCAGTTCGTCGCGGACCCGGTTGAGCTCCGGGTCGCCGGCCAGGACGGCCCGGGCGCGCGGGGAGTGCAGCGACAGCCGGATCACGACGCCGATGTCCGTGGCGGTGAGCATGAACTCGGTGAGCGCGCGCCACGGGTCGGGCTCGCGGTCGGCGATCTCCCGCACCTCGTCGAGCACCCGGCCGAAGGAGTCCAGTCCGACGGCCCGGACCAGCGACTCGCGGTCGGGGAAGCGCCGGTAGAGCGTCCCGGTGCCGACACCCGCGCACCGCGCGATCTCCTCCATCGGCACCTCGGGGCCCCGCTCGGCGAACGCGGTCCGAGCAGCGTTGATGATCCGGTCGCGGTTGCGGCGCGCGTCGGCCCGCAGGGGCGGCGTGGTCTCGGTGCTCATGGTCCTCGCTCGTGCTCCCGGCAGCTGTTCGGGCGAATTGTCGCATGTCCGCCGGAACTGGACGACTTCCTTCCGCTTGGGTACAACTGGGAGACGAACCTTCCGCTTGTGTCCGCGACCAGGGAGTGACGATGGCCCACCAGGCTGCCAGCGCGACGACCACCTACCCGAAGCCCCGGACCTGCCCGTTCTCCGTCGACCCGGAGTACGCCCAGCTCCGGGCGGAACAGCCGGTCGTGCAGGTCCAGACCCCCGGCGGGAGCACCGCGTGGCTGGTCACCCGCCACGACCTGGTCCGCCAGGTGCTCAGCGACCCCCGGTTCAGCTCGGACCGCCGCTCGCCCGGGTTCCCGCGCCTGGCGGAGAACCAGCAGAGCGTGCTCCAGGGCCTGCCGCCGTCGCTGATCGGGATGAACCCGCCGGAGCACACCCGGGCCCGGCGCGCGGTGCTCGGCGAGTTCACGGTGCGGCGCATCGACTCGCTGCGCCCGCGGATCCAGCAGATCGTCGACGACTGCATCGACGCGATGCTCGCCGGTCCCCGCCCGGTCGACCTGGTGTCGGCGCTGGCGCTGCCGGTGCCGTCGCTGGTGATCTGCGAACTGCTCGGCGTGCCCTACGACGACCACGAGTTCTTCCAGACCCGCAGCTCGAAGCTGGTGCACCGCTCCACGCCGTTCGACGAGCGGCTGCGCGCGTCCCGGGAGCTGCGCTCCTACCTGGACGAGCTGGTGTCGGTGAAGGAGCGCGAGCTGCCCGACGACCTGCTCGGCCGGCAGGCCCGCAAGCAGCGCGACGCCGGCGAGGCCGACCACGAAACCCTGGTCAGCACGGCCGTGCTGCTGCTCCTCGCCGGCCACGAGACGACCGCGAACATGATCTCCCTGGGCACCCTCGCCCTGCTGGAGAACCCCGA
This sequence comes from Saccharopolyspora hordei, assembly GCF_013410345.1. Lineage (NCBI taxonomy): Bacteria > Bacillati > Actinomycetota > Actinomycetes > Pseudonocardiales > Pseudonocardiaceae > Saccharopolyspora > Saccharopolyspora hordei. The sequence goes on along the minus strand of NZ_JACCFJ010000001.1, from coordinate 3,886,389 downwards.
GCACTGGGCGGCGATCGCCGCGGACCCGGCCAAGACGCTGCCCGCGATCGAGGAGCTGCTGCGCTACTTCAGCATCGTCGAGGGCGCGACCTCGCGGGTGGCGCTGGAGGACGTGGAGCTCGGCGGCGTCCTGGTCCGGGAAGGCGAGGGGGTCATGGCGCTGGTGTCGGCGGCCAACCACGACCCGGAGGTGTTCGAGCGGCCCGACGAGCTGGACATCGACCGCGGCGCCCGCCACCACGTGGCCTTCGGCTTCGGCCCGCACCAGTGCCTCGGCCAGAACCTGGCGCGGGCGGAGCTGCAGATCGTCTTCGACACCCTGGTGCGCCGGATCCCGGACCTGCGGCCGGCCGTCCCGGTCGCGGAGGTGCCGGTGAAGAGCGAGGCGACCGTCTTCGGCCTCTACGAGCTGCCGGTGACCTGGTGAGCGGCGGAGGCCGTCGGCCTCCGTTCGCGAAGTCCGTGACGGACCGCCGCCGATGGTCGATCATGGGGGGTGAACCGTCGTCGAGTCCGGAGGAGCGCCAGTGGACGCGCAAGCGTGGTGGGCCCGGGGTGTGGACGTCAAGCGGCCCAGTTCCGCCCGCGTCTACGACGTGCACCTGGGCGGGTCGCACAACTTCCAGGTGGACCGGGAGCTGGCCGAGCAGGCGGCCGCGATGATGCCGTCGCTGCCCGCGGTGCTGCGGGCCAACCGCTCGTTCCTGCGCCGGGTGGTGCACCACCTCGCCGAGACCGGGGTGCGCCAGTTCCTCGACCTGGGCTCGGGGATCCCGACCGTCGGCAACGTGCACGAGGTCGCCCAGGGCGTCGACCCGAGCTGCCGCGTCGTCTACGTCGACAACGACCTGGTCGCGGTCGCGCACAGCCAGGCGCTGCTGCGCGACAACGACCGGGCGGTGGCGATCCGGGCCGACTTCCGGGACGTGGACGCGGTGCTCGGCGACGAGCAGGTCCGGGCGACGCTCGACTTCGACGCGCCGATCGCGGTGCTGTTCTTCGCCGTGCTGCACTTCGTGCCGGACAGCGACGACCCGGCGGGCATCGTGGCGCGCTACGCCGACGCGCTCTGCCCGGGCAGCTACGTGGCGATCTCGCACGCGGGCAGCGACGACGTCGACGAGTCCACCAGGCGGGCCTCCGCGCTCTACAGCGAGCGCATCGGCGGGTTCTTCATGCGGTCCCGAGCCGAGGTCGCGAAGATGTTCGGCGACCTGGAGCTGATCGAGCCGGGGCTGGTGGACCTGCTCCAGTGGCGACCCGACCCGGGGGAGGTGTGGGAAGGCGCTCCCCGCGTCGCCGGGCCGGCGGGGGTGGCCCGCAAGCCCTGACCGGCGCACGGTGCGAGGCGGCGCCACCTCCCCCTCTCCTGGAGGTGGCGCCGCCTCCGCGTGGGCGTACCGCCACCGCGCAGCGTGCCGGTCGGTCCGCGCGGAGGACAGGGTCTTCCGCCCCTGGAGAGGATCACTTGAGGCTCGCTTGAGCTTCGAGCAGGGCGCGCACCTCGCGGGCCGCGGCCCGGCCCGCCCGGTTGGCGCCGAGGGTGCTCGCCGACGGCCCGTACCCGACCAGGTGCAGCCGGGGTTCGGCGACCACGCGGGTGCCGTCCAGCTGGATGCCGCCTCCCGGCCCGCGCAGTCCCAGCGGTGCGAGGTGCGCGATCGCCGGCCGGAACCCGGTGGCCCACAGGATCACGTCGGCGCGCTGCGCGCTGCCGTCGGCCCAGGCGACACCGTCGGCGGTGATCCGCTGGAACATCGGCACCCTGCGGAGCACCCCGCGCTCGCGCGCCGCGACCACCGCGGGGCTGTCCGGCAGCCCGGTCGCGCTCACCACGCTCCCCGGCGGCAGGCCCGCCCGGACCCGGCGCTCGACCTCGGCGACCGCGGCGCGCCCGTCCTGCGGGCCGAACACCGCCCCGGTGAAGCGGGGCGGCCGCCGGGTCACCCACGTCGTCGTGGCGACCTCGGAGATCTCCAGCAGGTGCTCCACCGCCGAGATCCCGCCGCCGACCACGACCACCCGCTGCCCGCGGAACTCTGCCGGCCCGCGGTAGTCGGCGGTGTGCAGCTGGCGCCCGGTGAACAGGTGCCGGCCGGGGTAGTGCGGCCAGAACGGGTTGTCCCACGTGCCGGTCGCGTTGACGACCGCCCGCGCCGCCCACGTCCCGGCGGAGCTCTCCACCAGCAGCCGCTCGCCGCCGTCACGGACCGCCTCCACCCGCACCGGGCGCAGCACCGGCAGCGCGAACTCCCGCTCGTACCGCCCGAAGTACTCCGCGACGACCTCGGCGGCGGGTCGTGCGTCACCGGCCTCCGGCGGGGCGCTGCCCGGCAGCGGGTGGATCCCGTGCACCCCGCCGAGCCGCAGGGACGGCCAGCGGTTCCGCCAGGCGCCGCCCGGCCCGGCCCCGCGGTCGAGCACGACGTGGTCGACACCGGCCCGCTGCAGGTGGTGGGCAGTGCTCAAGCCGGCCTGACCGGCCCCGATCACCACCACGTCGATGCGCCGCACACCCAGCAGAACGACTCGCGGACCGGTTTCTTCCCGCCCGCCGAGTGGTCTGTGCCACCGTGGGAGCCCGCACTGGAACACGGCCACTAGGGGGAGACGCACGACACCCCGGGGTGCCTTCGAAATTCCGGGACTGAAGTCCTACGATTGTTGGTGCAAGCACGGTTCCCCCAAACCTTCTTCCGTTCGTCCTGGCTGCAGTTGTGGTCGGGCGCTCTCGCGCGCGCGTGCGGAAGACGGGGCGGTTCGCAGAAGGGAGGCAAGGAAGTGGCAACGGTGTGGGTGGCCCTGGCGGCTGAGGCGGTTGTCCTGCTGACGGTGGCGGGCTCGTTGGTCAAGTGGGTGAGCCGTCCCCAGTCGGGCACCCCTGACCAGGCGGTTGACCAGGTCGGTCCGATGACCGAGCGCATCGCCTGAGCAGACGCGCGCGCGGGCTCGGCGGCCGGTGCTGTCCGAGCCCGTACCCCCTGAGCCGACGGTCGTGGAATTCATCTGATCGTCGGCGGAACTGATTTCGTTACACATTTCCCGACATCCTTTTCCCGCGATTCGGCGCGGCGGTTCTCCAGCCCTTTGCGCGAAACGGTCCCATTCCGCTCCGCGGTCGCGCGGTCGCGCACCGTGGTCACGCTGATCGACACGTGATGCCCCCGTGCGCCGCGCTGCCCGATAGGGTGGGCGAGCGAGGCCGAAGCACAACTCGGGAAGGGCATCCGTGACTCCAGCCGAACAGACCCGCGGTCGGCAGCGGGGCACCGTCTCGCCGTCCCGGCCCGGTGCCGGATCGACGCTGGCCGGCTACCGCGCCTTCATCGAACGCGCTGTCCGCAAGCCCGGCCAGGTCGGCGCGGTCGCGCCCAGCTCGCCGAGCCTGGCGCGCGAGATGGCCGCGGTGGTGCCGACCTCCGGCAGGCCGGTCGTGGTGGAGCTCGGGCCCGGGACGGGGGCGCTCAGCGGCGCGATCGCCGAGCGCCTGCCGTCGGGCGGTCGGCACGTGGCCATCGAGCTGGACGGCGGCATGGTCGAGTACCTGCGCGCCGAGCTGCCGTGGCTGGAGGTCGTCCAGGGCGACGCGGCCCGGCTCGGCGACCTGCTCAGCGGGCTCGGGATCGAGCGGGTCGACGCGGTGGTCAGCGGGCTGCCGTGGTCGATCTTCCCGGGCGAGCTGCAGCAGGCGATCCTGGACCAGGTCGGCGCGGTGCTCGCGCCCGGCGGCGCCTTCACGACCTTCGCCTACGTGCACGCCCTGGGCATGTCCGGCGCCCGCCTGTTCCGCCGCCGCCTGGACCTGACCTTCGACGAGGTCCTCACCTCGCGCACGGTGTGGCGCAACGTCCCGCCGGCCCGGATCTACGTCTGCCGGCGACCCCGCCGCGGCTGAGGCCCCCGCAGCTCACCCCGTGCCCGGTGCCGCCGGGCCCTGCCGCGCGCTGCCGATAATCATCGTGGTGCGCGGCCGCTCGACCCGCGCCCGCAGTGCGGTCCGAAGCGAAAGGGGAAGCAGCTGAAGTGAGTACGCAGGCGGAAACCCTCGAGTTCCAGGCCGAGGCCCAGCAGCTCCTGCAGCTGATGGTGCACTCGATCTACTCGAACAAGGACGTCTTCCTCCGCGAGTTGATCGCCAACGCCTCGGACGCCCTGGACAAGCTGCGGCTGGAGGCGTTCCGCGACAAGGACCTCGAGGTCGACACCTCCGATCTGCACATCGCCATCGAGGTCGACCGCGAGCAGCGCACGCTCACCGTGCGGGACAACGGCATCGGCATGTCCCGCGACGACGTCGTGTCGCTGATCGGCACCATCGCCAAGTCGGGCACCGGCGAGCTGCTGCGCAAGCTCAAGGAAGCCAGCGACGCGGCGGCCAACGAGCTCATCGGGCAGTTCGGCGTCGGCTTCTACTCCACCTTCATGGTCGCCGACGAGGTGACGCTGGTGACCCGGCGCGCGGGGGAGAGCACCGCGACCCGGTGGAGCTCCACCGGGCAGGGCACCTACACCATCGAGACCGTGGAGGAGGCTCCCCAGGGCACGTCGGTGACCCTGCGCCTCAAGCCCGAGGACGCCGAGGACCACCTCCACGACTACACCGACGAGTGGCGTATCCGCCATATCGTGCAGCGCTACTCCGACTTCATCACCTGGCCGATCCGGATGGAGGTCGAGACCCGGGACGGCGACGGTGGGACCAAGCGCGAGATCCAGACCATCAACTCGATGAAGGCGCTCTGGGCGCGCGGCAAGGACGAGGTCGGCGAGGACGAGTACCGCGAGTTCTACAAGCACCTCAGCCACGACTGGCGCGACCCGCTGGAGACCGTCCACGTCAAGGCCGAGGGCACCTTCGAGTACCAGGCGCTGCTGTTCCTGCCCTCGCACGCGCCCGCCGACCTGTTCGCGCGCGAGCGCACCCGCGGTGTGCACCTCTACGTCAAGCGCGTGTTCATCATGGACGACTGCGAGGCGCTGCTGCCCGACTACCTGCGCTTCGTCAGGGGTGTCGTGGACGCCCAGGACCTGTCGCTGAACGTGTCGCGGGAGATCCTCCAGCAGGACCGCCACATCAGCCTGATGCGGCGGCGCCTGACCAAGAAGGTGCTGTCGGCGGTGAAGGACATGCGGGCCAACGACGCCGACCGCTACCGGACCTTCTGGACCGAGTTCGGCCAAGCGGTCAAGGAGGGCCTGCTCAGCGATCCGGAGAACCGCGACGCGCTGCTGGACATCGCCTCCTTCGCCTCCACCCACGACCCCGAGCAGCTGACCACGCTGCGCGAGTACGTGGAGCGGATGAAGGACGGGCAGAACCACATCTACTACCTGACCGGCGCGTCGCGGCAGGTCGTGGAGAGCTCGCCGCACATGGAGGCGTTCCGGGCCAAGGGCTACGAGGTGCTCGTGCTCACCGACCCGATCGACGAGATGTGGGTCGACGCGGTGCCGGAGTTCGACGGCAAGCCGCTGAAGTCCATCGCCCGGGGCGAGGTCGACCTCGACGCCGAGGAGGGGGCGGAGGAAGCCGAGGGCGAGCGGGACGAGCAGCGGGAGGAGTTCGCCGCGCTGCTGGAGTGGATGACCGGCGAGCTCGGCGAGCAGGTCCGGCAGGTGCGGTTGTCCTCCCGGCTGACCACCTCCCCGGCGTGCCTGGTGGGCGAGGCCGGGGACCTGACGCCGACGATGGAGAAGGTCTACCGCGCGATGGGCCACGAGGTCCCGCGCACCAAGCGGGTCCTGGAGCTCAACCCGTCGCACCCGCTGGTGGTGGGGCTGCGCAAGGCCCACGCGGAACGCGGCGACGCCCCGGAGCTGTCCGAGGTGGTCGAGCTGCTGCACGGCATGGCCTTGCTCGCCGAGGGCGGCGAGGTCGCCGACCCGGCCCGCTTCAGCCGCCTGCTGGCCGACCGCCTGGCGAGCACGCTGTGATCCCCGCCGGGTCGTGCGCGTCCGGCGAGCGCGCACGGCCCGGTCGCGATCCGCGGTGTTCGCCATCCCGGAGCGCCGCGGCGCGGGACTCACCCAGCGGGCCGACGCAGACGGGCCCGGCGCGCTTGTGGCGCACCGGGCCCGGTCACTGCACCTGCCGGATGGGGCAGGGGATCAGGAGCGGATCATCTTCCGCAGCACGTACTGCAGGATGCCGCCGTTGCGGTAGTAGTCCGCCTCACCGGGGGTGTCGATGCGGACCGTGGCGTCGAACTCGACCTTGGAGCCGTCGGCCTTGGTCGCGGTCACCTTCACGGTCCGCGGGGTCTCACCCTCGTTGAGCTTGGTGATGCCCGCGATGTCGTAGGTCTCCGTGCCGTCCAGGCCCAGCGACTTCGCGGACTGGCCCTCCGGGAACTGCAGCGGGATGACGCCCATGCCGATCAGGTTCGAGCGGTGGATGCGCTCGAAGGACTCGGCGATGACGGCGCGGACCCCGAGCAGGCGGGTGCCCTTCGCGGCCCAGTCGCGCGAGGAACCGGAGCCGTACTCCTTGCCGCCGAGCACCACCAGCGGGATGTTCTTGGCGGCGTAGTTCTGCGCGGCGTCGTAGATGGAGGTCTGCGGGCCGCCTTCCTGCGTGAAGTCCCGGGTGTAGCCACCCTGCACGTCGTCCAGCAGCAGGTTGCGCAGCCGGATGTTGGCGAAGGTGCCCCGGATCATCACCTCGTGGTTGCCGCGGCGGGAGCCGTAGGAGTTGAAGTCCTTGCGCTCGATGCCGTGCTCGGTGAGGTACCGGCCCGCCGGCGAGTCCGGCTTGATCGCACCGGCCGGCGAGATGTGGTCGGTGGTGACCGAGTCACCGAGCAGCGCCAGCACGCGAGCGCCCTCGATGTCGGTGACCGGCTTGGGCTCCAGCTCCATGCCCTCGAAGTACGGGGGCTTGCGCACGTAGGTGGAGTTCGGGTCCCACTCGAAGGTCTCGCCCTCCGGGGTGGGCAGCGACTGCCAACGCTCGTCACCCTTGAAGACGTCCTCGTAGGACTTGGTGAACATCTCGTTGGTGATCGCCGAGTCGATGACGTTCTGGACCTCCTGCGGCGACGGCCAGATGTCGCGCAGGTAGACCGGCTTGCCCTCGGTGTCGGTGCCCAGCGGGTCGTTCTCGAAGTCGAAGTCCATCGAGCCCGCGAGCGCGTAGGCGATGACCAGCGGCGGCGAGGCCAGGTAGTTCATCTTGACGTCGGGGTTGATCCGGCCCTCGAAGTTCCGGTTGCCCGACAGCACCGAGACCACCGACAGGTCGTTCTCCTGCACCGCGGCGGAGATCTCCTCCGGCAGCGGACCGGAGTTGCCGATGCAGGTGGTGCAGCCGTAGCCGACCAGGTGGAAGCCCAGCTTCTCCAGGTACGGCCAGAGCCCGGCCTTCTCGTAGTAGTCGGTGACGACCTGCGAGCCGGGGGCCATCGAGGTCTTGACCCACGGCTTGCGGGTCAGGCCCTTCTCCACGGCGTTGCGGGCCAGCAGCGCCGCGCCCAGCATCACCGAGGGGTTGGAGGTGTTGGTGCAGGAGGTGATCGAGGCGATCACCACGGCACCGTGGTCGAGCTCGAACTCACCGAGCTCCTCGGAGGACACCTTGACCGGCTTGGAGACGCGGCCGTTGGCGCCGTTGGCGGCCGAGAAGATCTTCGGCGGGGCCTCGCTGTGGGTCACCGCCGGGGCGTCGCTGGCCGGGAAGGACTCCTCACCGGCCTCGTCCAGCGCGGCGTCGTCGGCGTTCTCGACCTTGACGTAGTCGGTCAGCGCGGTGCGGAACGCCTGCTTGGCCGCGGCCAGCTCGATGCGGTCCTGCGGGCGCTTCGGGCCGGCGATGGACGGGACCACGGTGGACAGGTCCAGCTCGAGGTACTCGGAGTACTCCGGCTCGTGGCTCGGGTCGTGCCACAGGCCCTGCTCCTTGGCGTAGGCCTCGACCAGCGCGACCTGCTCGGCCGGGCGGCCGGTGAGCTTGAGGTAGCGGATGGTCTCGTCGTCGATCGGGAAGATCGCCGCGGTGGAGCCGAACTCCGGGCTCATGTTGCCGATGGTGGCGCGGTTGGCCAGCGGCACCGAGGCCACACCGGAGCCGTAGAACTCGACGAACTTGCCGACCACGCCGTGCTTGCGCAGCATCTCGGTGATCGTGAGCACCACGTCGGTGGCGGTGGCGCCGGCCGGGATCTCACCGGTCAGCTTGAAGCCGACCACGCGCGGGATGAGCATCGACACGGGCTGGCCGAGCATCGCGGCCTCGGCCTCGATGCCGCCGACGCCCCAGCCCAGCACGCCCAGGCCGTTGACCATGGTGGTGTGCGAGTCGGTGCCGACGCAGCTGTCCGGGTAGGCCTGGCCGTTGCGGGCCATCACGGTGCGGGCCAGGTGCTCGATGTTGACCTGGTGCACGATGCCGGTGCCCGGCGGGACGACCTTGAACTCGTCGAAGGCGCCCTGGCCCCAGCGCAGGAACTGGTAGCGCTCCTTGTTGCGGCCGTACTCGAACTCGACGTTGCGCTCGAAGGCGTCCGGCTTGCCGAACACGTCGATGATCACCGAGTGGTCGATGACCAGCTCGGCCGGGGCCAGCGGGTTGACCTTGGAGGTGTCACCGCCGAGCTCGGCGACGGCCTCGCGCATGGTGGCCAGGTCGACCACGCAGGGCACACCGGTGAAGTCCTGCATGATCACCCGCGCCGGGGTGAACTGGATCTCGGTGGACGGCTCGGCCTTGGCGTCCCAGTTGGCCAGCGCGCGCACGTGGTCGGCGGTGATGTTCGCGCCGTCCTCGGTGCGCAGCAAGTTCTCCAGGAGGATCTTGAGGCTGTAGGGCAGCCGCTGCGCCCCGTCGACCGCGCTGAGCCGGAACACCTCGTAGGAGGCGTCGCCGACGTTCAGCGTGCCGCGGGCGCCGAAGCTGTCCTTGCTCGCAGGTGCAGTCACGTTCAACTCCATCTCGCGACGGGCGCAAGTTCGGGAACGATTGCGAGTCTCGCGCACGTCGGCCGAGCATGCGCGCAGAACCCGCTCTCACGTCACCCTTAACAGTACGCTTGTCCTGCAATGGCGCTCAACTGAGGGTCGGCAAAGTTGGGGCCGCGTGTGCCAGCCCGTGCAAAACCGTCGTTTTTCCCACGGCTCGGCGCGGGGTGGCACGCCGGTACCGGAACGGCTTGCCGGGCGGACGCCACGCGCGTGCTTCGATGGGAGGCGTGCGCAGTCCGACCACCAGCACCAAGTCCGCGGGCGTGGCCGTCGCGATCGCCTCCGCGTTCTGCTTCGGCGGCTCGGGGCCGTTCGCCAAGCCGCTGATCGCCGCGGGGTTCAGCTCGCTCGACGTGGCGTGGCTGCGGTTGGTCGGCGGCGCGCTGCTCATGCTGCCCTTCGCGCTCCGGCACGCCGCGGCCGTGCGCAAGGCGCCCAAGCTCCTCGTCGGGTACGGGCTGTTCGCCATCGCCGGGGTCCAGGTCTGCTACTTCGCGGCGATCGCCCGCGTGCCGGTCGGGGTGGCGCTGCTCATCGAGTTCCTCGGGCCGGTGCTGGTGCTGGGCTGGATCCGGTTCGTCCGCCGGCGCCCGGTGAGCCCCTCGGCCGCCATCGGGGTGGCGATCGCGGTGGTCGGCCTGGCGTGCGTCGTGGAGCTGTGGGCGGGACTGAGCTTCGACCCGGTCGGCCTGCTGCTCGCGCTGGGCGCCGCCGGCTGCCAGGCGGCGTACTTCCTGCTGTCCGACAGCGGACCCGAGGTCGACCCGCTCGCGCTCGCCGGGTTCGGGCTGCTGCTCGGCGCGGCGGTGGTGACCGCGGTCGCGCAGCCCTGGGAGAGGGACTGGACGCTGCTGCTCGGCGAGGTCGAGCTGGCCGGCCACGCGCTGCCGGCGCTGGTGGCCGTGGCGTGGATCGTCGTGGTCAGCACAGTGCTGGCGTACCTGACCGGCATCGTGGCGGTCCGCCGGCTGTCGCCGCAGGTGGCGGGCGCGGTCGCGTTCCTCGAACCGGTGGTGGCCACCCTGCTGGCCTGGGCGCTGCTGGCCGAGGCGCTCGGCCCGGTCCAGCTGCTCGGCGGTGCGTTGATCCTCGCCGGCGCCTACACCGCCCAGCGCTCCGCCCCGGCGACCACGCAGGCCGCGGAACTGGCCGGGGTCTCCGCAGGGTCCTCGCGCGGGTGAGACGGGGGCGAGCCCGGGGTGGCGACGAGGTGAACCCGTCCGGGACAGCGCAGGTCAGGTGGTGCCGCCCCAGGACTGCCAGCCCCGCACCGCCAGCGTCGCGGCGAGCGAGGTGGCCAGCGCGATGCCCCACTGGTGCGGCAGCAGGGGGCTGGAGCCGAAGAACCGGCTGACGCCGGGCACCTGCACGACGACGGCGAGCAGCACCAGCGAGCCCGCGCCCGCGGCGAGCACCAGCGGGGTCCGGCCCCGCACCGCCAGGGTCTGTGCCAGCTGCGCCGCGACGAGCGCGACCAGACCGGTGGTGCGGGCCTGCGCGGCGGTGGACAGCGGGCGGGCCAGCAGCCACGCGAGCCCGGCGCCGCCCGCGGTGGCCGCGGCGCGGGCGCGGACGTCGCGGGCCAGCGCCGCGCCGAGCGAGGCCTCCGGCCCTTCCGCCAGCAGCTTCGCCGGCGTGGCGTCCGGGGGCGGCCGCACCGCGATCGCGATGGCCGGCAGGACGTCGGTGAGCAGGTTGACCGCCAGCAGCTGGCGCGCGGTGAGCCCGGCGGTGGGGCTGACCAGGCCGGTGCCCAGCGCGTGGCCGATCTCGCCCAGGTTGCCGCCCAGCAGGAGCGACAGCGCGTCGCGCACCGACGTCCACGTCCCGCGCCCCTTGACGATGCCGTCGGTCAGCGTCTCGATGCGGTCCTCGGTGACGACGAGGTCGGCCGCCTCCCGCGCAGCTGGGGTGGCGCGGGAACCGAACGCGATGCCCACCTGCGCCAGGGTGATCGCCGGGACGTCGTTGGCGCCGTCACCGGTCATCGCCACCACCCGGCCGCCCGCGCGCATCCGCCCCACCGCGCGGGCCTTCTGCGCCGGGCTGACCCGTGCGAACACCGAGGTGCCGGGCAGCGCGGCGTCCAGCTGCTCGTCGTCGAAGCGGTCCAGCTCCGCACCGGTGAGCACCCGCCCGCCGTTGAGCACGCCGAGCTCGGCCGCGATCGCCTCGGCGGTGCTGGGGTGGTCGCCGGTGATCATGACCACGTCGACGCCGGAGCGGCTCAGCTCCGAGACCGCCTCGGTGGCGGCCGGGTGCACCGGGTCGGACAGGCACAGCAGCCCGACCAGCTCCAGGTCGTCCACACTGGACTCGGTGAGCGCGAACGACCCGGGCACCGCCCGCTCGGCCACCGCCAGCAGCCGGTAGCCGCCCACCGCCAGCCGCTCCACCTCGCGCTCGAACCCGGCCCGCGCCTCGTCGTCCAGCACGCCGCCGGCCCGCCAGCGGGTGCAGCGGTCGAGCACCACCTCCGGGGCGCCCTTGACCGACAGCAGCCGGGCGGTGTGCACCGCGTGGAAGCCCCGCGACGGCTCGAAGGGCAGCTCGGCGATCACCGGTCCGTCGGCCTCGACACCCGCGGCGCGCGCCCCGTCGAGCACCGCGCGGTCGGTCAGGTGGGGCAGCGGGTGCGCGTCGTCCTGCCGCGGGGTGGCCCGCACCCCGGCGGCCACGACCTGGCGGAGGTCGGCGTCGAGGTCCGGGACGGCTCGGCAGGTGCGGCCGTCGGAGACCCGGCTGAGCGCGATGCGGCCCTGGGTGAGGGTCCCGGTCTTGTCGAAGCACAGCGTGTCGACCCGGCCCAGCGCCTCCACCGTCGCCGGGCTGCGCACCAGCACCCCGCGCCGGGCGAGCCGGCGGGCCGCGGCGAGCTCGGCGAGCTCGGCGAGCGTCGCGACGAACGGCACGCCCTCCGGGACGGCGGCCACCGCCAGCCCCACGGACCGCGCGACCGTGCGGCCCAGCGGCACGCCGCGCAGCAGGTCGGCGACCAGCAGCAGCCCGCCGGCACCGAGGGACTGCGGCAGGACCTGGTGATCTCCGGGCCCGACCGCTGGGGCCTGCGCGCGGACCGCCGGCGGGTGCGGTGCGCAGCGCTGGAACTCGTCGTGCTGGACGTCGTGGACCCCCTCCACGGCAGCTGCGGCGCAGCTCGCTACGCGATCCCGTCCCAGTGGGGGTACCCGGCCGTGCCCAGGGGAACCACGCGGCCCGCCCGGGTGCCGGCCTCGGCCCAGGCGGCCTGGTAGCGGCGGGCGAGCAGCTCCACGACGGCCGGGTGGTCGCCGATCGGGTCCGCGACCCCGGCCACCGGCAGCCCCGCCAGCCGCCGGTGGAACAGCCCGGGTGCCAGTAGGTACGGCGCGACGACGTCGCCGGGACGGCAGACCTCGGCGGTGGCCGGGCGCGCGGTGCTGACGTAGCTCGGGACCAGCCGCTGCCCGCAGCGCAGGCCCAGCAGCCGGGCCGCCGTGCGCACGTCGGCCAGCGCGCGCTCGTCGGAGGACCCGGCGGCGGCGAACACCACCCGCGCACCGGGCCGCCACCCGGCGGCGCGCAACCGCTCCAGCATCACCGCGGCGAGCTGCGGCGCCGGCCCCAGGGACCGGCCGAGCACGACGTCCCGCCGCCCGCTGGCGGCGACCTGCGCCGGGAGGTCGGTGCGCACGTGGTACCCGGCGGCCAGGAACGCAGGCACCGCGACCACCGGGCCGTCGAGCCCGCGCAGCGCCTCGACCACGGTCGGCCCGATGACGTCGACGTAGGCCACGCGCACCGGCACGTCGAGCCGGTCGGCGGTCGCGGCGGCGAGCCGCTCGACGACCCGGGGACCGGCCGGGTCGCGGGTGCCGTGCGCGACCAGCAGCAGCGACGGGCTCATGACCGCGCGCACCGGGGAGCGTCGGCGACCGGTTCGAACGGGAGCCGGTAGCCGCGCTTGATCACGGTCTGCACCAGCTCGGGAGCCCCCAGCGCCGCCCGCAGGCGGGCCACCGCCTGCTCCACCGCGTGCTCGTCCGCCGAGCCACCGGCGCCGCGGAGCGCCTGGCCCAGCTCCCGCCGCGACACCACCCGCCCCGGCCGCTCGGCCAGCACGCCCAGCAGCGTCCGGCCCTGCGGGGAGAGCGGCTTGAGCACCCCGTCCACGACCGCGGCGTGCCCCCGCACCTGCAGCTCCCGGCCGGCCACCGGCAGGACCGGGGCGCGGCGGGGCAGTTCGTCGCACAGCGAGTGCACCAGCGCGCCGAGGCGGAACCGCCGGGGCACCACCGCGGGCACGTCGTGGTCGGCCAGCGGCGCGTGCGCCACCGGCCCGACGCAGGCGGCCAGCACCGGACCGCGCAGCGCCGCCAGCAGCTCTTCCCGGCACCGCAGCTCCGCGGCCAGCGACAGCAGGCCGACCGCGGCGGGCGCGCTGGTGAAGGTCACCGCGTCGACCTCCCGCGCGCACACCGACCGCAGCAGGTCCTCCAGGGCACCGACGTCGGCGGGCGCGGTCCAGCGGTAGACCGGCACCTCGACGACCTCCGCGCCGGCGCAGCGCAGCGCCTCGACGAAGTCCGGCAGCGGCCGGCCGTGCAGCTGCACCGCGACCCGGACCCCGGTCAGGTCCCGCTCGAGCAGGTGCTCCAGCAGTTCCGCGGAGGACTCCGACTCGGGCGACCACGGGTCGGGCAGCCCGGCGGCGCGCACCGCCCCGCGTGCCTTCGGCCCGCGCGCGAGCAGCTGGGCTCCGCGCAGCGCGTCCAGCAGGTCCGCGCTGATGCCCCACCCGTCGGCCGCGTCGACCCAGCCGCGGAAGCCGATGCCGGTGGTGGCCACCACCACGTCGGGCGGCTCCGCCAGGAAGCCGCGGCTGACCCGGTGCAGCTCGGCGTCGTCGGCCAGCGGCAGGATCCGCAGCGCCGGGCCGTGCACGACCCGCGCGCCGCGGTGGGCCAGCAGCGACCCGAGCTCGTCGGCCCGCCGTGCCGCGGTCACCGCGACGGTGTACCCAGCGAGTGCGTCGGTCACGGGAGGGCGACCTCCACCACGCCGTCCGGGCGGCGGCGGACCGGGTAGACCGGCAGCCGCGCCGACGGGTCGTCCAGGCACTGCCCGGTGCGCAGCGAGAAGACCTGCTTGAGCATCGGCGAGGCGACGGTGGGTTCCCCGCCGCGGTCGCCGACGATGCCGCGGCTGATCACGCCCGCCCCGCAGAACGGGTCGACGTTGCCCACCGCGTACAGCTCGTCGTCGTGGGTCCGGAACACCGCCACCGGCCGGTCTTGGACCAGCGCGGGCACCCCGTACTCGGGCGGCAGCATCTCCAGCGCGCAGATCGGTTGCCAGGTCACGAGGACACCTCCTGGGTCGCGAAGGCGGGCATCGGCAGCGCCACCGGGCCGGGCCGGATCTGGCCGCGCTCCTCGACGAAGCGGATGGTCGGGTCCGGTGCCTCGGGGGCGTTGACGAAGGAGACGAAGCGGGCCAGCTTGTCGGGGTCGGCCAGCACCCCGGCCCACTCGTCGGTGTAGCTGTCGACGTGGCGCTGCATGGCCTCTTCCAGCTCCGCGGCGATGCCGAGCGAGTCCTCGACGACGACCTCGCGCAGGTGGTCCAGGCCGCCGTCCAGCGACTCCAGCCACGCCGAGGTGCGCTGCAGCCGGTCCGCGGTGCGCACGTAGAACATCAGGAACCGGTCGATGAGCTGCACCAGCCGCTCGTCGTCGAGGTCGGCGGCCAGCAGCTCGGCGTGCCGCGGGGTGAACCCGCCGTTGCCGCCGACGTAGAGGTTCCAGCCCTTCTCGGTGGCGATCACGCCGAAGTCCTTGCCGCGCGCCTCGGCGCACTCGCGGGCGCACCCGGACACCCCGGCCTTGACCTTGTGCGGCGCCCGCAGCCCCCGGTAGCGCAGCTCCAGGCGGATGGCCATGCTGACCGAGTCCTGCACGCCGTAGCGGCACCAGTCGTTGCCGACGCAGGACTTCACGGTGCGCAGCGCCTTGCCGTAGGCGTGGCCCGACTCGAACCCGGCGTCGACCAGCCGCCGCCAGATCCGCGGCAGCTGCTCCACCCGCGCGCCGAACAGGTCGATGCGCTGGCCGCCGGTGATCTTGGTGTAGAGGCCGAACTCCTTGGCCACCTCGCCCAGCACGATGAGCTTGTCCGGGGTGATCTCACCGCCGGGCACCCGGGGCACCACCGAGTAGGTGCCGTTGCGCTGCAGGTTGGCCAGGAACCGGTCGTTGGTGTCCTGCAGCCCGGCCTGCTCGCCGTCCAGGACGTGCCCGTGGCCGAGGCTGGCCAGGATCGAGGCGACGACGGGCTTGCAGATGTCGCAGCCGCGCCCGGTGCCGTGCTTGCCGATCAGCTCGGAGAACGAGCGGGTACCGGTGGCCCGCACGATCTCGAAGAGCTCGCTGCGCGACTGCGGGAAGTGCTCGCACAGCGCCGTGGAGGTGACCACCCCGCACTCGCCGAGCAGCGTCTTCAGCATCGGCACGCAGGAACCGCAGCTGGTGCCGGCCCGCGTGCAGGCCTTGACCCCCGGCACGTCGGTGAGCTGCTGCTCGGTGATCGCGGTGGTGATGTCCTGCTTGGTCACGTTGTTGCAGGAGCACACCGTGGCGTCGGCGGGCAGCGCCCCGGCGTCCACACCGGACCCGGCGGGCAGCAGCAGCTGCTCGGGCGGCGCGGGCAGCTCGCGGCCCACCAGCGGCCGCAGCACCGAGTACGCACCGGCGTCGCCGACGAGGACACCGCCGAGCAGCACCCGCGCGTCGTCGCTGAGCACCAGCTTGGCGTAGGTGCCCGCCGCGTTGTTGGCGTAGACGACCTCCAGCGCGCCCGGGGTCTGGCCGTGCGCGTCACCGAAGCTGGCCACGTCGACGCCGAGCAGCTTGAGCTTGGTGGACAGGTCGGCGCCGGGGAAGGTGCCGTCGCCGAGCTCGAGCAGCTGCTCGGCGACCCCCTCGGCCATGCTGTAGCCGGGGGCGACCAGCCCGTAGCAGCGCCCCTGCACCGCGGCGCACTCGCCGACGGCCCAGACGCGCTCGTCGCTGGTGCGGCAGAACTCGTCGACCAGGAACCCGCCGCGCTCGCCGCGCTCCAGCCCGGCGACCTCGGCCAGCTCGTCGCGTGGCCGCACGCCCGCGGAGAACACCACCAGCTCGGCGTCGAGGACGGTGCCGTCGGCCAGCGCGATCGAGCGGACCCGGTCGTCGCCGTCGATGGATTCGATCGCCGCGCCGCAGTGCACGGTCAGCCCGAGGTCGGTGACCAGCCGGCCGAGCACCTGTCCGCCGCCCTCGTCGACCTGCAGCGGCATCAGCCGCGGTGCCATCTCCACGACGTGGGTGCGCATCCCCAGCCGCCGCAGCGCCCCGGCCGCCTCCAGACCGAGCAGCCCGCCGCCGATGACCACGCCCGGCGCGCCCTCGGTGGCGGCGGCGCGGATGGCGTCGAGGTCCTCGATGGTGCGGTAGACGAAGCAGCCGTCGAGGTCGCGGCCCGGCACCGGCGGCACGAACGGCCGCGACCCGGTGGCCAGCACCAGCGCGTCGTAGCCCACCACGGAACCGTCCGCTGTGGACACCGTGCGGGCGGCGCGGTCGACGCCGGTCACCGCGGTGCCCAGTCGCAGCTCGACCATCGGGTCGTCCCAGACGTCCTGGCCGGTCAGGCTCAGGTCCTCGGCGCTCTTGCCGTCCAAGTAGGACGACAGCGCCACCCGGTCGTAGGCGGGCCGGGGTTCCTCGCCGAACACGACGACGCGCCACGCGTCGGTCGCGTCGCGCTGCCGGACCGCCTCGACCAACCGGTGTCCGACCATGCCGTGGCCGATGACGATGAGCGTGCGGGTCATGCCGCTCCCTCCTCCTGGTGTTCGGTTCGCTCGGCCAGGGCCGCGCAGAGGCGCGCCACGTCGTCGGCGCAGCCACCGCAGCCCGTGGTTGCCCGCGTTGCCCGGGCCAGTTCGGGGACCGAGCGGGCACCGCCCTCCCAAGCGGTGCGCAGGGACTCCTTCGTGACGGTGTTGCAGCGGCAGACCACCGCGTCGTCCGGCAGCTCGACCGGTGCGCCGGGCACGGCCGCCGGGGTGCCCAGCAGCAGCGCGAGGCGGTCACCGGGCAGCGGTCGGTCGCCGTCGTAGAGCTGGGTGACCGAGGCGGTGGCCTCCGGGAGCCCGAACAGCACCGCGCCGGCGATCCGCTCGTCCCGCAGCGCGACCTTCGCGTAGCGGCCCCGCGCCGGGTCGGACAGCGTGACGACCTCGGCGTCGGTGCTGTCCAGGTCGTCCGGTGCGCCGATCGAGACCAGCTCGATGCCGCGCGCCTTGAGCCGGGTGACGGTCCGGACGCCGGGGTAGCGGGTGTCGGCCCCGCAGAGCAGGCCGGCGAGGGCGTCGGCCTGCTCCCAGGCGGGCGCGACCAGCCCCGGCGTGCGGCCGCGGTGCTCGGCGCAGTCGCCGATCGCGTGGATGCGCGGGTCGCTGGTGCGCAGCCGGTCGTCGACCACGATCCCGCGCCGCACCCGCAGCCCGGCCCGCTCCGCCAGCGCGGTCTCCGGCACCACGCCGGTGCAGGCGACCACCAGCTGCGCCGGGACCTCCGTGCCGTCGTCCAGCACCAGCGTCCCCGGCCGGTGGGCGACCGCGCTGCGCCCCTGGTGCAGCGCGATGCCGAGCTCGGTGAGCCGTTCGGCCAGCAGCCGCCCGCCGGTGGGGTCCAGCTGGCGGTCCATCGGGTGCGGTCGCGGGTGCACCACCGCCACCTCGCGGCCGCGCGCCAGCAGCGCCAGCGCCGCTTCCACCCCGAGCACCCCGCCGCCCAGCACGGCCACCGGGCCGGGGACGTCGTCGATGCGCTCGCAGTCGGCCACCGTGCGCAGCGGGTGGAGGCGGTCGTCCGGCAGGCCGGTGATCTCGGGAAGCCGCGCGCGGGACCCGGTGGCCAGCACCAGGACGTCGTAGCCGACCTCCTCGCCGGTGCTGGTGCGCACCACCCGCCGGTCGCGGTCGATCCCAGTGGCGGCGACCCCCAGCCGGACCTCGGCGTCCACGTCGGGCAGTCGCAGCGCCTCGGCGGGCAGCGCCCGCGACAGCACCGACCCCAGCAGCACCCGGTTGTAGGCCGGGCGCGGTTCGTCGCCCAGCACCACGACGGGGCCGGTGTGGCCGCGCGCTCGCAGCCGCTCGACCAGCCGGTGAGCCGCGGGGCCGTTGCCGACGATGACGACGCGCTTCACCGGGGCACCTCCTCCCGCGCGGGTTCGACCCGCACCGCGCTGACCTTGAACTCGGGCATCCGGCTGCGCGGGTCGAGCGCGTCGCCGGTGAGCAGGTTCGCCCGGCCCGCGCCGGGGAAGTGGAACGGCAGGAACACCGTGTCGGTGCGCATGGTGGCGACCACCCGCACCCGCGCCAGCGCGCTCCCGCGCGGCGAGGTCACCCGGGCCAGCGCGCCGTCGGTGAGCCCGGCGCGGACGGCGGTGTCCGGGTGGATCTCGACGAACGCCTCGGAGGCGGCCGCGGTGAGCTCGTCGACCCGCCTGGTCTGCGCCCCGGACTGGTACTGCGCCAGCACGCGGCCGGTGGTGGCGGTCAGCGGGAACACCCCCTGCGGGACCTCGGCGGGCTCGCGGTGCTCCACCGGGGCGAACCGGGCGCGCCCGTCGGGGTGCGCGAAGGAGTCCAGGAACAACCGCGGCGTGCCGGGGTGCGCGGCGTCCGGGCAGGGCCAGTGCAGGGCCTCGCCGGCGTCGAGCCGCTCGTAGCTGATCCCGGCGTAGTCGGCCCGGCCGCCGGCCGACGCCCGGCGCAGCTCGTCGAACACCTCCCGCGGCCCGGTGGGGAAGCGGTGGCCGGGCTGGCCGAGCCGCACCGCCAGGCCGTGCAGGACCTCGAGGTCGCTGCGCGCGTGCCCGGGCGGCACCCGCAACCGCCGTCGCCGCAGCACCCGGCCCTCGAGGTTGGTCATGGTGCCGTCCTCCTCGGCCCACTGCGTGACCGGCAGCACCACGTCCGCCAGCTGCGCGGTCTCCGACGGCACGAAGTCGGCCACCACCAGGAGGTCCAGCGTGGACAGACGCTCGGTGACGTGCGCGGCGTTGGGGGCGGAGACCACCGGGTTGGACCCGAAGACCAGCAGCGCGCGCGGACCGTCCGGGGTGCCCAGCGCGTCCAGCAGCTCGTAGGCGCTGCGGCCCGGACCGGGCAGCGCTTCGGGCGGCACGCCCCACACCCCGGCGACGTGCTCCCGGGCCGCGGGGTCGGTGATGGACCGGTACCCGGGCAGCTGGTCGGCCTTCTGCCCGTGCTCGCGCCCGCCCTGGCCGTTGCCCTGCCCGGTCAGGCAGCCGTAGCCGCGCCCGGGCCGCCCCGGCAGGCCCAGGGCGAGCGCCAGGTTGATGAAGCCCGCGACGGTGTCGGTGCCCTTGCTGTGCTGCTCGGCGCCGCGACCGGTGAGCACGTACGCGCTGCGGGCCTCGGCGAGCATCCGCACCGCCCGGCGCTGCGCGGCCACCGGCACGCCGGTGACGCGCTCGACCCGCTCCGGCCACCAGGTCGTCGCCCGCTGCCAGGCCTCCTGGAACCCGGTGGTGCGCGCGGCGATGTAGTCGCCGTCGGTCCAGCCCTCGACCACCGCGATGTGCAGCAGCCCCAGCACCAGCGCCAGGTCGGTGCCGGGTGCGGGCTGCAGGTGCAGCGCGGCGCGCTCGGCGGTGGCGGTGCGGCGCGGGTCGACCACGACCAGCTGCGCGGACCGCAGGTGCTGCATCAGCGGCGGCATGGTCTCCGCCGGGTTGGCCCCGGCCAGCAGCACCACGTCGGCCCCGCGCAGGTCGGTGACCGGGAACGGCAGCCCCCGGTCGACGCCGAAGGCGGCGTTCCCGGCGGCCGCGGCCGAGGACATGCAGAACCGGCCGTTGTAGTCGACCTGGCTGGTGCCCAGCGCGAGCCGGGCGAACTTGCCCAGCAGGTAGGCCTTCTCGTTGGTCAGCCCACCCCCGCCGAACACCCCGACCGCGTCCGGCCCGTGCGCGGCGGCGGTGTCCCGAAGACCGTCGGCGACGGTGCGCAGCGCGGTGTCCCAGTCGACCGCGACGAGCTCCCCGTCCCGGCGCACCAGCGGGTGCCGCAACCGGTCCGGCACGTCCAGCAGGGTCGGCGCGGTCCAGCCCTTCTGGCACAGCCCGCCCCGGTTGACCGGGAAGTCCGTGGGCCGCACCGTGGTGCCGCGCCGCTCGCGGGTCAGCTGGGTGCCGCACTGCAGGGCGCAGTAGGGGCAGTGGGTGGCGACGGTCCGCAGCTCAGGCACTGACGGCCTCCGCCTCCGCCGGCGCCGTGGCGGGCGTGCTCCGCAGGTACACCGCCCAGGTGATGAGGACGCACAGCAGGTAGTAGCAGAGGAACGCCACCAGCGCCGCGTCGCCGTTGGCCGCCTCGCCGCTGTAGGAGGCCCGGAAGGCCACGTTGATCCCCACGCCGCCGAGCGCGCCGACCGCGCCGGCGATGCCGATGACCGCACCCGAGGTCCGGCGGGCCCGGGCGAAGGCCGCGACCGGCTCACCGCCCTCGGCCACCTCGCGCTCGGCCTCCCGGGTGAAGACCGCCGGGATCATCTTGTAGGTGGAGCCGTTGCCGACCCCGGTCAGCACGAACAGCGCGATGAACGCCGCGACGTAGGCCGCGAAGGAGCCCAGCGACGAGGCCAGCAGCAGCGCCGCGGTCCCGGCCGCCATGCCCGCGAACGTCCACAGCGTCACCCGGCCACCGCCGAGCCGGTCGGCCACCCAGCCGCCGAGCGGCCGGGCGAGCGAGCCCAGCAGCGGCCCGAGGGAGGTCCAGGCCGCCGCCTGCAGCGGGGTGAAGCCGAACTCGGTCTGCAGCACCAGGCCGAAGGCGAAGCTGTAGCCGATGAACGACCCGAAGGTGCCCACGTAGAGGGCCGACAGCCACCAGGTGTGCTTGTCCGCGGCGGCCTCGCGCAGCGCGCCGGGCCGGGCGCGCACCGCCGCCACGTTGTCCATGAACAGCGCCGCGCACAGCGCGGCCAGCACGATCAGCGGCAGGTAGAACCCGGCCACCAGGGCCGGGTGGGTGCCGCCCGCGAACGCGATCACCAGCAGCCCGACGACCTGCACCGCCGCCACCCCGAGGTTGCCGCCGCCGGCGTTGAGCCCCAGCGCCCAGCCCTGGTGGCGCTGCGGGAAGAAGGTGGTGATGTTGGTCATCGACGAGGAGAAGTTCCCGCCGCCGAGGCCCGCGGTGGCGCCGACGAGCGCGAACACCCACAGCGGGGTGCCCGGCTGCTGCACGAAGAAGCAGGCCAGCGCGGCGGGCACCAGCAGCACCGCGGTGCTGGCGATCGTCCAGTTCCGGCCGCCGAAGCGGGTCACCGCCGCCGCGTACGGCAGCCGCAGCGCCGCACCCACCAGGTTCGGCGTGATCACCAGCAGGAACTTCTCGGCCGCGGTGAACGGCAGGCCGATCTCCGGCGACATGAACAGCACCAGCACCGACCAAATGCTCCAGACGGAGAAGCCGATGTGCTCCGAGACGATCGAGACGACGAGGTTGCGCCGCGCCACCCGCTTGCCGGTGGACTCCCAGAACGCCTCGTCCTCGGGGTCCCAGTCCTCGATCCAGCGGGTCCTGCCTGCCGGTGCTCGCACGATCAACTCGGCTCCCTCCGTCGGTTGGCCCGAACGTACGAACCGGGTGTTGCGCCTGGGCTCTCGTCGCGTTACCTGGGTGAGAACCCGGCTTCACGCGCCCGGCGACGGCGGTGTGAGCGGGCGGTGACGCAGCGGCCCGGTGCTCGTGGGACCGTGTAGGTGTGGTGCAACGAGGCGAGCGCGACTGGCAGCAGGCCCGAGAGCTGTTCGGCGGGGCGCGCCGGATCACCGCCCTGACCGGGGCCGGGGTGTCCACGGCGTCGGGCATCCCCGACTTCCGCGGCCCCAACGGGGTGTGGACCAAGGACCCCACCGCGCAGCGGCTCAGCGACATCGACAGCTACGTGTCCGACCCGGCCGTGCGCGAGCAGGCGTGGCGCAGCCGTGCCGAGCACCCGGCGTGGACCGCCCAGCCCAACGCCGCGCACCGCGCGTTCGTCGACCTCGACCGCGCCGGGCGGTTGCGCGCGCTGCTGACCCAGAACATCGACGAGCTGCACCAGCGCGCGGGCCTGGACCCCGACCGGGTGCTGGAGCTGCACGGCACGATCCACCAGGTGGTGTGCCTGGACTGCGGCGAGCTCTCCCCGATGCGCGCCGCGCTGGAGCGGGTGGCGGCCGGCGAGGCCGACCCGCCCTGCCGGTCCTGCGGCGGCATCCTCAAGTCGGCCACCATCTCCTTCGGCCAGGCCCTGGACCCCGAGGTGGTCCGGGCCGCGCAGCGCGCCGCGCTGGACTGCGACCTGTTCGTCGCGGCGGGCACCTCCCTGACGGTCCACCCGGCGGCGGGGCTCGCCGAGCTGGCGGTCAAGGCCGGGGCGCAGCTGGTCATCTGCAACGCCGAGCCGACGCCCTACGACGAGCTGGCCGCCGCGGTGCTGCGCGGCCCGCTGGACGAGGTGCTGCCCGAGCTGGTCGCGGCGCCGCTCACGGAGCCGCCCCAGCCGCTGCGCACGTGGGGCGACCCGAGCACCTGGTCCTGAACCTCCTTCACCCTCGCTGAAGGCGTGTCGATCTCACCCCGTGGGAGATCGTGTAACACGTGTGGCTGATGTTGCGGACGCGCGCGCCGGAGTCGAGTGGTGCGATTGGGACACCAGTGGCAGTGTTCAAGACCGTCGTGTGACTCCATTCAGCTCATCGGATGACCGCTGGATGGCGTACTCAGCGGAGGTGACGGTCGTGCCCGGAAGACCAGGCGTGCGCAGAACCGCCGCCATCACGCTGCTCGTCGCGGTCGGCCTGGCGTCCCCGGGCGTGGTCGCTGCCGTGCCGCCACCCCCGCCGAACCCCAGCGACGCCGAGCTGCAGGCCGGACGCGAGAGGTCGCAGCAGGTGGCCGGGCGCGTCGGCGAGCTCGCGAACCAGCTGGCCGAGGCGGAGGCGAAGCTCCTCGAGCTGCAGGCCCAGGTCGAGCTGACGATGGAGGACGCGAACAAGGCGCGGGTCGACCTGGTCCGCGCGGAGGCCGCGCACGCCGAGGCCCGCCGCGCCGCCGAGGCCGCCCGCGCCGAGGCCGAGGTGGCCGGTCAGCGCATCGAGCAGCACCGCGAGCGCCTGGACCGCTTCGTCGCGGGCAGCTACCGCCAGGGCAGCCAGATCGGCTCGGCCACGGCGTTCGTCGGCTCCCGCGACCCGGAGGAGGTGCTCGACCGGGCGCTGTACCTGGACGTGATCAGCAGGTCCGAGCTGGACGTCCTGGAGGACCTGCAGCGCGCCCGCGTGGAGAAGGTCAACAAGGACTCGCTGGCCCGGGCCGCGCTCGCCGAGGCCGAGGCCACGCGGCGGGCCGCTGACGAGGCGCGCCGCGCGGCCGCCCAGGCTGAGCGGGCCGCGATCGCCGCGCAGGACACCCAGGCCGCGCAGGCGCGGCGGCTGGAGGCCGGCAAGGCCGCCGTCGAGGCGCAGCTGGCCGAGGCGCGGTCGCACGTGTCCGGTCTGGAGCAGCAGCGTGACCGGTACCAGGAGTGGCTGGCGGCCAAGGAGCGCGAGGAGGCGGCCGCGGCGCAGGCCGCCCCGCAGTCGACCGGCTCCGGCGGCCCGGCGCGTCCGGTCAGCGGTCGGTCGGTCGAGGTGGTGGTCAGCCGCGCGCTGTCCCAGCTGGGCGTGCCCTACGCCTGGGGTGGCGGCAACTCCCGCGGGCCGACCCGGGGCATCCGCGACGGGGGAGTGGCCGACGCGCACGGCGACTACGCCAAGATCGGCTTCGACTGCTCGGGACTGATGATCTACGCCTTCGCCGGCGCGGGCGTCTCGCTCGACCACTACAGCGGCTACCAGTACCAGTCCGGGCGCCGGGTGCCCCTGGCGCAGGCGCGCCGCGGTGACCTGCTCTTCTGGCAGACCGGTGGCCGCATCCACCACGTGGCCCTCTACCTGGGCGACGGCACGATGGTGGAGGCCCCGTACTCGGGCGCGAAGGTCCGGGTGACCTCGGTCCGCTACGGCGGCATCGCCCCGTACGCGGTCCGCCTGCTCTGACCCGGGGGGCGCTGGTTCCCGTCGGGATCGTGCGCGGAGAGCCGCGTCCGCGAGGCAGCCGCCTGCCGCCTTCCCGGTCTGTGGCGAACCGAACGACGGCTCGGCGGTCCTCCGCCCCCTGGTGGTCCAGCGGTGCGTGCGGCTGGAAGCATCGCGGTGTGGAGTTCGCGGCGGTGGTGCTGGCTGGTGGTCGGGCGCGTCGGCTGGGCGGGGTGGACAAGGTCCTGCTGCCGGTCGGCGGGCGGACGCTGCTGGACCGGACACTGGACGCGGTCGCCGACGCCGACCCGCTGGTCGTGGTCGGCCCGCCGCGCCCCACGGAGCGCCCGGTGCGCTGGACCGCCGAGGACCCGCCGGGCGGCGGGCCGCTCGCCGGGCTGCAGGCGGGGCTCGCGCTGCTCCCACCGGACACCCGCACCGTCGCGGTGCTCGCCGGGGACCACCCGCACCTGACCCCGGCCACGGTCGACCGGCTCCGCACCGCGCTGCGCGCGGCTCCCCCGGCCGGCGGCGCCGTCCTCGTCGACTCCGACGACCGTCCGCAGTGGCTGGTGGGGCTCTGGCGCGCGAGCGCGCTGCGGGACGCCGTGCCCGCCGACGCCCGGGACCGCCCGCTCCGCGCGGTCCTGGACCCGCTCGCCCCGGTGCGCGTCCCGGCGAGCGGGCTCGAAGCCTCCGATGTGGACACCCCGGAGGACCTTCGCGAGGCCCGCGCCACGGACGGCTGAGGGACGCTGGTGAGGGGGTGGGCGTCACCCATCCCGTCAGCGATGTCTATGGCTTCAGTGCCGAGTGAAATCAATCCGGTCGGTGGCTTCACGCGGGTCACACCGGCCGTGCGGTTGGGTGGAGTGGGCTCAGTGCCCCCGCGTGGTCGCGCGACGGGGGCGTGCCAGGATCTTGATCGGCCGGAACGGCCAGATCGACGACAGGAGGCTGGGAGAAGTGACCGAGGCCGGCAACGGTGAGAGCGGGGGCGCCGGAGCCGCGGCGGCGCGTCCGGCGGACCAGGTGAGCACTCCGGCGCGCGATGCGCAGCTGCTGGAGCGGACCGTGTTCGAGGTCAAGCGGGTGATCGTCGGGCAGGACCGGCTCGTGGAGCGGGTGCTGACCGGGCTGCTCGCCAAGGGCCACATCCTGCTGGAGGGTGTGCCCGGCGTGGCCAAGACGCTCGCCGTGGAGACCTTCGCGCGGGTCGTCGGTGGCAGCTTCTCCCGGATCCAGTTCACCCCCGACCTGGTACCCGCGGACATCCTCGGCACCCGCATCTACCGGCAGGGCAGCGAGCGCTTCGACGTCGAGCTCGGCCCGGTGCTGGCCAACTTCGTGCTCGCCGACGAGATCAACCGCGCCCCCGCGAAGGTCCAGTCGGCGCTGCTGGAGGTGATGGCCGAGCGGCACGTCTCCATCGGCGGCGAGAGCTTCCCGATGCCCGCCCCGTTCCTGGTGCTGGCGACCCAGAACCCGATCGAGAACGAGGGCGTCTACCCGCTGCCGGAGGCGCAGCGCGACCGGTTCCTGTTCAAGCTCCCGGTCGAGTACCCCTCCGCCGAGGAGGAGCGGGAGATCATCTACCGGATGGGCGTGGCGTCCCCGGAGCCGAACGCGGTGCTCAACCCGGACGAGCTGATCCGGCTGCAGGAGGTCGCCTCCTCGGTGTTCGTGCACCACGCGCTGGTCGACTACGTGGTGCGCCTGGTGGTGGCCACCCGCTCGCCCAACGAGCACGGGCTCTCGGACATCGCCGGCTGGGTGTCCTACGGGGCCTCGCCGCGCGCCAGCCTGGGCATCATCGCCGCGGCGCGGGCGCTGGCGCTGGTGCGCGGGCGCGACTACGTGCTGCCGCAGGACGTGGTGGACGTGGTGCCGGACGTGCTGCGGCACCGGCTGGTGCTGTCCTACGACGCCCTGGCCGACGGCATCCCGGTGGAGCACATCGTCAACCGGGTGCTGCAGACCGTGCCGCTGCCGCAGGTCTCGGCCCGCCCGCAGGCCGGCCCGCCCACGCCGGCTCCGGTCGGCGGTCCCGCCGGCTACGGCCAGCCCCAGCACGGGCCCAACCCGCACCAGTGAGGAGCCGGGCTGTGTCGGCAACCGCGCACCCGACGGGCCGCCCGAGCTGGGCGCCCCCGGCGCTGGACGCCGGGCGGATGGAAGCCGCGCTGCGCTCGCTCGAGCTGAGCGTGCGGGGCCGGCTGGACGGCCTGCTGCAGGGCAACCACCTCGGCCTGGTGCCCGGCCCGGGCACCGAACCGGGGGAGGCGCGGGTCTACCAGCCCGGTGACGACGTGCGCCGGATGGACTGGGCGGTCACTGCCCGCACCGCCGAGCCGCACATCCGGCAGACCGTCGCCGACCGGGAGCTGGAGACCTGGGTCGCGATGGACCTCTCGCCGAGCCTGGACTTCGGGTCGGCGGCCTGCGACAAGCGCGAGCTGGCGGTCGCGGCGCTGGCCGCCGTGGTGTTCCTGACCACCGGCGGCGGCAACCGGGTCGGCGCGGTGCTGGACAACGGGACCGGCCCGGTGCGCTACCCGGCGCGCGGGGGCGCGGCGCACGCGCGGGCGCTGCTGCGGAAGGTGGCCGAGGCGCCGCGCGCCGAGGAGGGCACCCGCGGTGACCTCGGCCGTCTGCTGGAGTCGCTGCGCCGCCCGCCGCGGCGCCGCGGGCTCGCGGTGGTGATCTCGGACTTCGTGGGCCCGACGGACTGGCAGCGCGCGCTGCGGGGCCTGGGCGCCCGGCACTCGCTGCTGGCCATCGAGGTGGTGGACCCCCGCGACCTGGAGCTGCCCGACGTGGGCACGGTGCTGCTGTCGGACCCGGAGACCGGCAAGCAGCGGGAGGTGCACACCACCCCGGTGCTGCGCAAGGAGTTCGCCGCGGCCGCCGCGGCGCACCGCGAGGAGGTGGCCTCGGTGCTGCGCCGCGCCGGGTGCGCTCACCTGGTGTTGCGGACGGATTCGGACTGGATCGCCGACGTCGTGCGGTTCGTGGTGGCCCGCAAGCGCGGTTGGTCCGGAGGAGCTGCTTGATGTTGAGTCTGTCGGGATTCACCGCTCCGTGGTGGTTCCTGCTGCTGTTCGTGGTCGCGGCGCTGGTCGCCGGCTACCTGTGGCTGATGCGGCGGCGCCGCCGGGACACGCTGCGGTTCAGCAACCTGGAGGTGCTGGACCGGGTCGCCTCCCAGCGCCAGGGCTGGTGGAAGCACGTGCCCCCGGCGCTGCTGGCGGTGTCGCTGATCATGCTCACCGTGGCGCTCATGGGCCCCACCGCGGAGCAGCGCATCCCGCGCAACCGGGCCACCGTGATGCTGACCATCGACGTGTCGCTGTCGATGAAGGCCACCGACGTCGAGCCCAGCCGGCTGGAGGCGGCGAAGGTCGCGGCCAAGGAGTTCGCCGACAAGCTCACCCCGGGCATCAACCTGGGCCTGGTGTCGTTCGCGGGCACCGCGACCGTGCTGGTCATGCCCACCACCGACCGCGCCAGCGTCAAGCAGGCCATCGACAGCCTGAAGCTGGCCGAGGCCACCGCCACCGGTGACGGGATCAACGCCTCGATGCAGGCGATCGACTCCTTCGGCAAGATGGTCGGCGGCCCGAGCGGTGCGCCGCCCGCGCGGATCGTCCTCATGGCCGACGGCGGCCAGACGATCCCGCGCGACATGGACGCCCCGCGCGGTGCCTACACGAAGGCCAGGGAGGCCCGGAAGGCCGGCGTCCCGATCTCCACGATCTCCTTCGGCACCCGGCACGGCAGCATCGAGATCCAGGGCCAGCAGGAGCTGGTCGAGGTCGACGACGAGGCCATGCAGGAGATCGCGAGGCTCTCCGGCGGCGAGTTCCACAAGGCGGCCAGCGCCGAGCAGCTCCGCGAGGTCTACGACACCCTGGGCGAGCAGATCGGCTACGAGACCAAGCACACCGACGCCAGCAAGCCGTGGCTGGTGCTGGGCACGCTCACCGCGGTCATCGCGTCCGGGATCTCGGTGTTCACCGGGCGGCGGTTGCCCTGAGCGACCGCCCCCCGCGCCCCGCTGCCTGCAGGTTCTGCCTGGTCAGAGCGCTGCCGTGATCGTGGCCCGGCCGGGGTGCTACGTTCCAGGAGTGTCTTCGGATGCGGTGGTGACCGGGCTCCGCGAGGTGCCGTTGCTGGTCGAGCTGGGGACGGCGCTGCTGTTCTCCAGCCTGATCGGGCTCGAGCGGGAGTTCCGCGCCAAGAGCGC
The DNA here is from genome assembly GCF_013410345.1 of Saccharopolyspora hordei. Taxonomy (NCBI): domain Bacteria; kingdom Bacillati; phylum Actinomycetota; class Actinomycetes; order Pseudonocardiales; family Pseudonocardiaceae; genus Saccharopolyspora; species Saccharopolyspora hordei. The sequence goes on along the minus strand of NZ_JACCFJ010000001.1, from coordinate 3,858,062 downwards.
CGGGATGCGCACGCACGCCCTGGTGGGGGTCGGTGCGGCGCTGTTCATGCTGGTGTCCAAGTACGGCTTCGGCGACCTGCTGGTCTTCGACCAGGTGTCGTTGGACCCCTCCCGGGTGGCGGCGCAGATCGTCTCCGGCATCGGCTTCATCGGCGGCGGGCTGATCTTCGTGCGCCGCGACGCGGTGCGCGGGCTGACCACGGCGGCCACGGTGTGGGTGGTGGCCGCGGTGGGGATGGCCTGCGGCAGCGGGCTGGTGGTGCTGGCCGCCGCCACCACGGCGGTGCACTTCCTGGTCGTGGTGGGCTACCCGAGGTTCCTGCGGCTGCTGCGCAGGGCGCTGCGCGAGCCGCAGGTGATGCGCATCGGCTACCTCGACGGCCACGGGGTGCTGCGCAGCGTGCTGACGCTGTGCACCAGTCGCGGGTGGACGGTGATGGACCTGGAGGTCGAGCGCGAGGACACCGACGACGAGGAGCAGCGCACCGCGGTCGTCGCGCTGCGACTGCGCGGCAAGGCGCCGGTCGCGTCCTTGGTGGAGGAGATCAGCGCGTTGCCGGGCGTGCTGCACGCCGCCGTCGGGGAGGCGGTCGACCCGAGCTTCTAGGTGCGCGGCAGCGCGCGCCGCGCCGCCGCGCTCCCGCTCATTCCGCGCTCTTGCGGACCTCGTCCATGTCCAGCCCGCGGGCCTGGCCGACGAGCTCTTCGAACACGTTCTCCGGCAGCGCGCCGGCCTGCTGGAAGACCAGCACGTTGTCGCGGATGACGGCCAGCGTCGGGATGGACTGCACGTTGAACGCGCCGGCCAGTTCCGGCTGGTCCTCGGTGTCCACCTTGGCGAAGACGATGTCGTCGTGCTTCTCGGAAGCGCGTTCGAAGACCGGGGCGAACTGCGTGCACGGGCCGCACCAGGACGCCCAGAAGTCGATGATCACGAAGCTGTCGTCGGTGACGTGCTCCTCGAAGTTGTCCTTGGTCAGCTCGACCGTTGCCATGGAGGCTCCTCAGTACGGTGGTAGGTCTCGGGAGAACACCCCACCCCCGCTCCGGCATTCCCGCGACCTGACGCGCTGGGTCGGCGTCAGTCCTCGGTGAGGGCGCGGGCGACGAGGGTGGCCAGGTGGACGGGCTCGACCCCGGCGGTCTGGCGCAGCTGGGTGCGGCAGCTGAAGCCGTCGGCGACGACGTCGGTGCCGGGCTCGGCGGCGCGCACCGCGGGCAGCAGGCCCTTCTCGGCGCAGGCGACCGAGACCTCGTGGTGGCCGCGTTCGAAGCCGAAGTTGCCGGCCAGCCCGCAGCAGCCGGCGTCGAGCACGCGGGCCCGCGTGCCGGTGGCGTCCAGCGTGGCCCGGTCGGCGGTGAACCCGAGGTCGGCGTGCTGGTGGCAGTGCACCTGCACCAGCGCCTGCCGGTCCTGCGCGGGGCGCTGCCACCGCTCGCGGGTCGGCTCCACCCACTCGGCGAAGGTGCGGGTGGCGGCGGCCAGGGCCGCCACGTCGAGGTCGTCCGGGGCGAGCTCCAGCGCGTCGTGGCGCAGGAACGCGGTGCAGCTGGGTTCCAGGCCGACCACCGGCATGCCCCGGTCCAGCTGCGGGCGCAGCAGGCGGGCGGTGCGGCGGACCACGCGGCGGGCGGTGCCGAGCTGGCCGGTGGAGTGCCAGGTCAGCCCGCAGCAGACCGGGGACCGGGGGACCTCCACGGCGTGGCCCAGCGCTTCGAGCGCGGTGACCGCGTCGCGCCCGATGTGCGGGTCGAAGTGGTTGGTGAAGGTGTCCGGGAACAGCACCACGCGGGCGGTGGTGCCGGTGCGCGGGGTCCGCGCGGACCACCACGCCTGGAGTGTCTGCGGCGCCAGCGGCGGCACCGAACGCCGCGCGTCGATCCCGCCCAGCCGCTTGAGCACCGGCGCCAGCGGGCCGGAGAACACCCGGTTGACCAGGCCCGGGGCGTGCTTGCCGAGCTGCAGCCACAGCGGGAGGAAGCCCATCGAGTAGTGCGCGGCCGGGCGCGGCCGGTGCCGGTAGTGCTGGTGCAGGAACTCCGCCTTGTAGGTGGCCATGTCGACGTCCACCGGGCAGTCCGACTTGCAGCCCTTGCAGGACAGGCAGAGGTCCAGCGCCTCGCGGACCTCCGGGGACCGCCAGCCGCCCTCGATGACGCGGCTGGCCAGCATCTCGAACAGCAGGTGGGCCCGCCCGCGGGTGGAGTGCTTCTCCTCCCGGGTCACCCGGTAGCTCGGGCACATCACCCCACCCGTGGTGTTGAGGCACTTGCCCATGCCGACGCAGCGGCGGGTCGCGGCGGCGAGGTCACCGGAGTCGGCGTGCAGCGCCAGCGTGGTGCGGGTCGGGATGCGGGCGGGGGCGACCAGTGGCCGCACGTCGGCGTCGACCGGTCGCGGGTGGACGACCTGGCCGGGGTTGAGCAGCCCATCGGGGTCGAAGGCGGTCTTGAACCGCTCGAACGCCCGGACCACCTCGGGCGGGTACATCCGGGACAGCAGCGCGGAGCGGGCCTGGCCGTCGCCGTGCTCGCCGGAGATCGAGCCGCCGTGGGCCACCACGAGGTCCGCCGCTGCCTCGAGGAAGGAGCGGTACTCGGCCGTGCCGGGGCGGGTCAGCAGGTCGAAGTCGATGCGGACGTGGATGCACCCGTCGCCGTAGTGGCCGTAGGTCACGCCGCGGCGGCCGAACCGCGCCAGCAGCGCGTCGAACTCGCGCAGGTAGGCGCCCAGCTGCTCGGGCGGGACGGCCGCGTCCTCCCAGCCCGACCAGCGCTCCGAGCCGGCCATCCGGGTCGAGTACCCGGAGCCCTCCTCGCGGATCTTCCACAGCGCCGCGATGCGCGCCGGGTCGGTGTGCACGACGTGCTCGGCGCGCTCGCCCATCGCGCGGACGATGGCGTCGGCGGCGGCCTGCGCCTCGCCGAGGTCGGCTCCGCCGGTCTCCACCAGCAGCCAGCTGCGCCCGCCGGGCAGCAGCGGCAGCGCGGGCGAGGCGGGGTTGCGCAGCCGCACCACGTCGACCAGTTCGGCGCTGAGCCCCTCGATGGCCAGCGCTCCCAGCCCGCGCAGCCGGGGCACCTCGTCGGCGGCCGCGTAGGTGTCGGAGAACCCGAGCACGGTCAGCGCCCGCGCCGCCGGCGACGGCACCAGCTCCACGGTCGCGCCCAGCACCACCGCGCAACTGCCCTCGGTGCCGACCAGGGCGCGGGCCAGGTGGAAGCCGTGCTCCGGGAGCAGCTGGTCGAGGTTGTAGCCCGAGACGCGGCGCGCCAGTCGCGGGAAGGAGCGGCGGACGAGGTCGCCGACGTCGTCCCGCAGCGCCCGCAGGTCCCGGTGCAGCTGACCGACCCGGTCCTCGCGGGCGCACAGCGCGTCCAGCTCCTCCGGCGAGGTCGCCCCGACCTCCAGCCGGGTGCCGTCGGACAGCAGCACGTCCAGGGAGTGCACGTTGTCCACCGTCTTGCCCCAGGCGACCGAGTGCGTCCCGCACGAGTTGTTGCCGATCATCCCGCCGAGCGTGCAGCGGCTGTGCGTGGACGGGTCGGGGCCGAAGGTCAGCCCGTGCCCGGCCACCGCCGAGCGCAGCGAGTCCAGCACCACGCCGGGCTGCACCCGGGCCAGCCGCCGGTCGGGGTCGACGTCGAGGACCCGGTCGAGGTGCCGGGCGAAGTCGAGCACCAGGCCGGTGCCGATCGCGTTGCCCGCGATGCTGGTCCCGGCTCCGCGCGTGGTGACCGGGACGCCGTGGCGGCGCGCGATGGCGACGGTGGCGGCCACGTCGTCCTCGTCGCGGGGGAAGACCACCCCGGTCGGCACCTGCCGGTAGTTGGAGGCGTCGGTGGAGTACAGCGCGCGGGTGCCGGGGTCGAAGCGCGCGTGGCCGGACAGCGCGGCGCGCAGCTCGGCAGCGAGGTCAGCGGTCGGGTTGGCCATCGGAGCGCCTCCCGGGTCGGTGGTGATCGGCCGCACAGCGCAGTCTGCCCGTCATCGCGGGTGTAGGCGTACCACGACACAGTGCCTCGTTTTCTGTATGGAGGCGACGAGCGGCGGCGATCACCGAACGGATAATGTCGCGGCTGAACCGAATCTTGCTCGTCGAGGGAGGATCCACAGTGGCACGGTCCGTACTGGTGACCGGCGGGAACCGCGGCATCGGCCTGGCCATCGCGAAGGCGTTCCAGGCCGCCGGGGACAAGGTTGCGGTCACGCACCGCGGATCGGGTGCGCCGGAGGGGCTGTTCGGGGTCCAGTGCGACGTCACCGACCCGGACCAGGTGGCGGCGGCCTTCGACGAGGTCGAGGAGGCGCACGGCCGGGTCGAGGTGCTGGTGGCCAACGCGGGCATCACCGACGACACCCTGCTGCTGCGGATGAGCGAGGAGCAGTTCGGCCGGGTCATCGACGCCAACCTGGCCGGGTCCTACCGGGTGGCCAAGCGCGCGGCCAGCAGCATGCTGCGCAACCGCAAGGGCCGGATGATCTTCATCTCGTCGGTGGTCGGGCTCTCCGGCGGCGCCGGGCAGGCCAACTACGCGGCGAGCAAGGCGGGCCTGGTCGGCCTGGCCCGCTCGATCGCCCGCGAGCTGGGCTCGCGCAGCATCACGGCGAACGTGGTCGCTCCCGGCTTCGTCACCACGGACATGACCGAGGCGCTGTCCGAGGAGCGCAAGAAGGAGATCTTCGGCCAGATCCCGCTGGCCCGGTTCGCCTCGCCGGAGGAGGTCGCGGGCACCGTGCAGTGGCTGGCCTCGGACGCGGCCGCCTACATCACCGGTGCGGTGATCCCGGTCGACGGCGGTCTCGGGATGGGCCACTGACCCGCGTTCGACGCGCGCAGGGTCCTCGTCGCGCGCCGGTGCGGGTAGCCGGACGTCGGAACCAGCCTGCCCGAACCGCCCGCCGGTGCGCGACGGTCGCCGGAGCGCCTGTCGCGGCACGGGGACCAGACCAGTTTTCGATGGATGCCTCGGGCGCCCGCGCACCCGGGGAGGAGCACAGCGGAGGAAGTCGTGAGCGGTTTGCTCGAAGGCAAGCGGATCCTGATCACCGGGGTGATCACCGACGCGTCGATCGCGTTCCACGCGGCCAAGGTCGCTCAGGAGCAGGGTGCCGAGGTGGTGCTGACCGGGTACGGCCGGCTGAGCCTGGTGCAGCGCATCGCGGGCCGGTTGCCCGAGCCCGCGCCCGTGATCGAGCTGGACGTGACCGACGAGGAGCACCTCAACAGCCTGGCCGACCGGGTCCGGGAGCACGTCGACGGCCTCGACGGCGTGCTGCACTCCATCGGGTTCGCCCCGGCCTCGTGCCTGGGCGGCGGCTTCCTGGACGCGCCGTGGTCGGACGTGGCCACCGCGCTGGAGGTCTCGGCGTACTCGATGAAGTCGCTGGCCACCGCCACCCTGCCGCTGCTGGGCGAGGGCAGCTCGATCGTCGGGATGGACTTCGACGCCCGCGTCGCGTGGCCGTCCTACGACTGGATGGGCGTGGCGAAGGCGGCCCTGGAGTCCACCACCCGGTACCTGGCGCGGGAGCTGGGTCCGAAGGGCATCCGGGTCAACCTGGTCGCGGCCGGTCCGGTGCGGACCATGGCGGCCAAGTCCATCCCGGGCTTCACCGACCTCGTCGAGGCCGGGTGGAGCGACCGCTCGCCGCTGCCGTGGGACGTCGACGACCCGACGCCGGTCGCCAAGTCGATCTGCGCGGTGCTGTCGGACTGGCTGCCCAAGACCACCGGCTCGATGATCATGGTCGACGGCGGCGTGCACGCCCTGGGCGTCTGAGGTGTGTCCTCGCGCGCAGCCGGCGGCCCCGGCTGCGCGCGCTCGGCTCGGCGCGGCCATCATGGTCGGGTGAGCTTTGACGCGTTGCTGTTCCTGTCGTTCGGCGGTCCGGAGGGACCCGATGAGGTCCGGCCGTTCCTGGAGAACGTGACCAGAGGCAGGGGGGTCCCGCCGGAACGCCTCGACGAGGTCGCCGAGCACTACCACCACTTCGGCGGGGTGTCGCCGATCAACCGGCTGAACAAGGAGATCATCGCCGCGCTCGAGGCCGAGCTCGCGGCGCAGGGCCGGGAGCTGCCGGTCTACTTCGGCAACCGCAACTGGCACCCGATGGTCGAGGACACCGTCGCGAGGATGGCCGACGACGGGGTGCGGCGCGCGCTGGTGTTCGCCACGTCGGCCTGGGGCGGCTACTCGGGGTGCAAGCAGTACCACGAGGACATCGCGCGGGCGCGCGAGTCGGTCGGTGAGCGGGCGCCGGAGCTGGTGAAGCTGCGGCAGTTCTTCGACCACCCGCTGTTCGTCGAGGCCAACGCGGACGCGGTGCGCCGCGCGTTCGAGGAGCTGGACCCGGCGCAGCGCGAGCAGGCGCGGCTGGTGTTCACCGCGCACTCCGTCCCGCTGCGGGCCGACGAGCAGGAGGGCCCGGACGGCCGGCCGCAGTGGTACTCCCGCCAGGTCGCCGAGGCGGCGCGGCTGGTGGCCGAGGCGGTCGGGGTGGACGGCTACGACGTGGTGTGGCAGTCGCGGTCCGGCCCGCCGCAGGTGCCGTGGCTGGAGCCGGACATCTGCGACCACCTGGACGACCTGCACGCCAAGGGGGTGCGGTCGGTGGTGGTCAGCCCGGTCGGGTTCGTCTCCGACCACCTCGAGGTCATCTGGGACCTGGACAACGAGGCCAAGGAGAAGGCGGACGAGCTGGGCATGGGCTTCGCCCGGGCGGGCACGGCGGGCCCGGACCCGCGGTTCGCGAAGATGATCGTCGAGCTCATCGCCGAGCACACCGACGGCGCGCCGCCGCGCAAGCTCTCGGAGCTCCCGGCGGCCGGCTCCACCACCAACGGCGAGCCCTGCGCCCCGGGCTGCTGAGCGTCGAGGCGTCCCCGGCCCCGCCGGGGCGCCGCCCGCCGTCTCCGGGCCGCGGCTAGCCGTCCCGGTCCTGATCGGCGGGCCCCGCGGCGGGCAGGCGCAAGGTGAACGTGGTGCCCACCCCGACGGTGCTGCGCACGTCGATGCTGCCGCCGTGCGCGGCCACCAGGTGGTGGGTGATCGCCAAGCCGAGCCCGCTGCCGCCGCCGTGCCGGCCGCGCGACTTCTCCGCGCGCCAGAACCGGTCGAACACGTGCGGCAGCGCGTCGGGGTCGATGCCGGTCCCGGTGTCGCTGACGTCGATGAGCACCTCGTCGGCCGCCCGCCGTCCCCGAAGCGAGACGCGCCCGCCCGCGGGCGTGTGGCGCAGCGCGTTGGACACCAGGTTGCCCAGCGCCTGCCGCAGCCGGGTCGGGTCGGCGGACAGGTCCGGGTCGCCCTCGACGACGGCGACCAGCTCGACGCCACCGGCCTCGGCGCGGCCGCGGTGCGCGGCGGCGACCTGCTCCAGGACCGCGCCGAGGTGCACCGGCTCGGGGTGGACGCGCAGCATGCCGGCGTCGGCGAGGGCGAGGTCCTGCAGGTCGTCGACGAGCCGCTGCAGCAGCAGCGTCTCCTCCAGCAGCGAGGCCACCAGCGGCTGGTCCAGGGTGGCCACCCCGTCCTGCGCCGCCTCCAGCCAGCCGCGCACGTTCACCAGCGGGGTGCGCAGTTCGTGCGCGACGTCGCTGACCATCGTCTTGCGCTGCCGCTCGGTGCGCTCGACCTGCTCGGACATGGCGTTGAACGCCGCGGCGAGTTCGCCGATCTCGCCGCGCGCGCTGGTGCGCACCCGCGCGGAGCGGTCGCCGCCGCCCATCCGCCGGGCCGCCGCGGTGATCGCGTGGATCGGCCGGACCAGTCGGCTGGCGGCCAGGGCGGTCACCCCCACCGTGAGCACCAGGACCACCAGCGCGGTCCACGCGATGCGCGCGGCGCCCACGGTGGACAGGTCGGGTGCGGCGCGGTCGTCGCCGGGCCTGGTGATGAACAGCTGCGCGGCGGGGGAGACGTGGGCGCCGAGCTGCTCCCGGCGCGCCGCGTCCACGCAGCGCTGGTCCTCCGGCGTGGCACGCAGCCCGTTGGGCCACGTGGTCTCGGCGGCCTCAGCGGGCAGTGGGTCGGCGCCCTGCCTGCTCAGGCAGGCGTTCACCAGGGCCAGCAGTTCGGTGTTGGCCTTGCGCTCGGTCTCGGTGATGACCTGGGATGCCGTGCAGGACTCCGCCGGCGGGCGAGCGGGGGCCGACGACTCCGGTGTCTCGACGGGCACCGCCCACGGCAGGCGGCCCGGCGGCAGCAGGTCCGGTGCCGGTGGCTGCTGGGGCGTCGGCTCCGAGGGTGTCTGCTCCTGCGTCGGTGCGCCGGAGACGACCTCGACCGTCGCGCGCCCGTTGGGCAGCTCGACGATCCGGCCGTCCGCGCCGGCCCGGCGCAGGCAGCTGACCTGGCGCTGCGCGGCGGCGGTCAGCTCCGCGCGCTCGGCGGGGGTCAGCTGGTAGGGGCCCACGGCCCGCGGGTCGATGCCCGAGCCGTCGACCCCGGGCTTGAGCACCGGGTCGACGGCGAGCGGGTCGACCACCGCCGACGGCGTCCGCGGCAGCGGCGGGTCCTGCGGCCCGCCGGAATCGGCGATCACCTCCCGCGCCGGGGTGGTCAGCGCGATGCGGCGACCGGTGCGCTCGGACAGCTCGGCCACCACCTGCTGGACCCCGGACCACTGCGGGTGCCGGGCGGCGTAGCCGAGCAGCTCGTCGTAGATCGTGGCGTCGGTGGCCAGGCTCTCGCCGATCTCCTGGTTGATGGCCCCGCTGGTGCTCTGCGCGGCCAGCCAGGCGGTCGCCCCGATCGAGCACCCGGCGACCACCACGGACATGGCCAGCAGCCGGGCCAGCAGGCTATGCCGACGCGCCATCGGGGCAGTCCTGCAGCTTGTAGCCGACGCCGTAGACGGTGAGCAGCCGGACCGGCCGGCGGGGATCGGGTTCGAGCTTGCGGCGCAGGTTCATCACGTGCACGTCGATGGTGCGCTCGGTGATGAACTTGTCCACCCCGAACGCCTGGCTGAGCAGCTGCCCGCGGGTGAACGCCCGGCCGGGTTCGGCGGCCAGCGCCGCCAGCACCCGGAACTCCGCGGGCGTGCAGTCGACCGGGGCGTCGGCCAGCGTCACCTCGTGGCGCTGCTCGTCCACCACCAGGTCGCCCACCCGCAGCGGCTGCTGCCCGCGGTCCCGGACCCGCTGCACCCGGCGCAGGATCGCCCGCACCCGGGCGGCCAGCTGGCGCGGGCTGTAGGGCTTGGTGATGTAGTCGTCCGCGCCGAGGTCGAGGCCCAGCAGCACGTCGTCCTCGGTGCTCCGCGCGGTGAGCAGCACGATCGGCACGTCGGACTCGGCGCGCAGCACGCGGCAGACGTCCAGTCCGTCCACCTTGGGCATCATCACGTCGAGCACGATGAGGTCGGGCCGGCGTCGGCGGGTCTCGTCGATCGCGGCCCGTCCGTCGGCGACCAGCGCCACCCGGTGGCCGTCGCGCTCCAGGTAGCGCCGGATCAGTTCGGCCTGCTTGGGGTCGTCCTCGGCGACCAGCACGTGTGCGCTCACGCGCACATCATGGCCTCCGCCGGCGCCGTCCGAGCGGTTTTCGCGTCGCACCTGTACAGGATCTTCACAACTGCTGCGGCGGGCCGGGAATCGAACAGGTCCTTCACATCGAGCGAACGGGATCTTGAGAACCGCTCTCCATGCTGGTCGGCGTCCGGAGCTCCCGGACCGATCGAACGGAGAGGAAGCGATCTCATGGATGTTGGTCGGACCCTCGCGGCTGCCGCACTGGCCGGGGCCGCGGCGCTGCCGCTGACGGCGGCGGTGAGCTGGGCGGACGCGCCCGACGTCGCGCCGGCTCCGGAGCGTCCTGCCCAGGAGCCGGTGGCGCAGCCCGCGGAGACCGTTCCCGCGCCGCCGGAGGCGCGGCCGGTGGAGAGCAGGCCCGCGCTACCGGACGTGCGGCCGGCGGAACCGCGGACGGACGGCCGCGGTCAGGTGTCGCAGCGACCGGTCGGCGCGCCGGAGACCGGGGGTGGCCCGGAGGAGACCGGGTTCGGCCCGGCGGTGCTCGGCGGTGCGGCAGCGGTCGTCCTGGTCGGGGGCGGCGCCGCGGTGGCGTGGCGCCGACGTGCGGGTGCGCGCTGAGGCAGTCGAGGTGCCCGTGCCTGCCCGCGCGCGGGGGAGCCGGGGCGGTCGCGCGGTCGCGACCGCCCCGGTCCTCGTGGCCGCAGCGCTCTCGCTGGCGTTGTCGGCCTGTTCGGCGCCGGCGGACCGGCCCCTGCACCTCGACGCCCCGGCTCCCGCGTCCCAGCCGGTGCAGGCCGCGGCCGCGCTGGCGCCGTCGCCGCCGACCTGGATCGAGATCCCGCGGATCGCCGCGCGGTCGTCGCTGGTCCCGCTCGGGCTCAACCCGGACGGGACGGTCGCCGTCCCGTCGGTGCACGAGCCGATGCAGGCCGGCTGGTACCGCTACAGCCCCACCCCGGGCGAGCTGGGGCCCGCCGTGGTGCTGGGGCACGTCAACGGCGACGGCCAGGACGGGGTCTTCGCGCGGCTGCACGAGCTCCGGCCCGGTGACGAGGTCCGGATCGGGCGCGCGGACGGGCAGGTGGCCCGGTTCGTGGTGCACCGCATGGCGCAGGAACCCAAGTCCGGCTTCCCCAGCGACGAGGTCTACGGCGACACCCCTGACCCGCAGCTGCGGCTGATCACCTGCGGCGGGCCGTTCGACCGCGAGGCGCGCAGCTACCGGGACAACATCATCGCCTTCGCCACGTTCACCGGAACTGTCCGAGGTGGATGACCCCGGCTCGGGGCGTGGAGGAGTGCGCCCCCACGGGGACCAGACGTCCGATCCCCGTGGGGGCGCGCACGTCCCCCGCCCCAGCGGCGTCCGGCAGTGGGGAAGCGCGTGCTGCGCGCAGCCGGGTGTGCCAACCTCGGGTGTGGTGCCGTGCACGCCGCGCCGGAGGAGGTGGGTCCCGGTGACCGAGCCGCTGACGCTCACCGCGCCGCACCGGGTCCGCTGGCCGCTGACCGAGCAGGTCTGGCGCGACGTCGTGTTCGTCCACTGGCCGTGCGACCCCGCCGTGCTGCGGCCGCTGCTGCCGCGCGGGACCCGGCCCGACGTGTTCGCCGGTTCCGGCTGGATCGGCCTGGTCGGCTTGCGGATGGCGGTCCCGACCGTGCTGGGCGTGCCGACCCCGGGTGGGCTGCGCGAGTTCGCCGAGGTCAACGTGCGGATCTACGCCGTCGACGAGCGGGGCCGGCGCGGGCTGGTGTTCCCGACCCTGGAGGCGTCGAACCGGGCGTTCGTGCGGGCCGCGCGCACCGTGGCGGGCCTGCCGTACCGGTTCGCCGACATCGAGTCCTCCCGCGACGGCAACGAGCTCGGCTACCGGGTCCGCCGCGGCGACGTCGGGGTGGAGCTGCGGGTGCGGTGCGGACCGCGCATCGCGGCGGGCGAGGCCGAGCGGTTCGTCACCGCGCGCTGGCGGTTGATGTCCACGTGGTACGGACTCCCGTTGCGGATCCCGGTCGAGCACGAGCCGTGGGCGCTGCGCGCCGCGGACCTGCTGTCCTGTGTGGACGACGGTCTGGTCACCGGGTTCGGCCTGCCGGCGCCGCAGGGGGCGGTGGCGCTCGCGGCGTCCAGAGTGGACGCACGCTTCGGCGTGCTCGGCGGGCGCTGACAGCGGTGGGCCCGCCTCCGAGGCCGGAGGCGGGCCCACCGGTTCACCGGGAGTGGTGAGTCACTCCGCCGCGCCCACGTTGACGTCGACGCAGGCGTAGAAGGCGTTGGCGGTGTCGGCGACGTTCCACACCGCCAGGACCTTCTGCGGGCCGCTGACACCGCTGAGGTCCACGGTGTGCGACAGCTGGTTCGGCGGCTGCTCGCCGCCCTGGTCGAACACGGCGACCCGGTTGCCGCCGATGAAGTACTCCCAGGTGCTGGTGGCGTGGGCCGCGGTGAGCGTCCAGTTGAACGTCACCGAGTTGCCGACCGGGGTCACCTCCCAGCCCTTGCTGTCGTCGTCGAGCTCGGCGAACGCCTCGTTGCCGCCGCTGCAGCTGGTCAGGCCCTTGGGGCCCTCGACGCTCTGCGGCTCGTACTTGATCGCGCCGCAGGACACGGTCTCCGCCGCGCACTGCGCCTGCCGGCTCGGCGGGGAGTCGATGTAGCCGTGCGCGCTGGCCGTGCTGGTCGGGATGGCCACCAGGAACGGTGCGATCGCAGCACCGACCGCGGCAGCGGCGAACTTCGGCTTCGTGTTCATCTCAGCTCCTTCGGGGGAGGGTGCCGCGCCCGCCGGACACCGGCGTTCCCGGGGCGCGGCGCTGGTCGAACTGGCCGAGGAAGGGGAGAGGGGCACTCCGACGACCGTTGGCCCTCCGGTGTGCGCACCGGGCGGACCGTGGTCTGGACCATATGCGGGTCGCTCGCTCGGGGTCAAGGAATGCGCACCGCGGAACCACGACGCGTTTTTCCCAAGCACGTTCCCGTTTTTCCCGCGCGCGGACCGGGTCCGCCGCCGTCGGCGAGACCCGGTCACCGCCGTGCGGCGGGGCGGTCAGACCGGTGGGAGCTGCTGCTGGACCTCGAGCAGCGGGGCGAACGGATCACCGACCTGCGCCACGCGGTCCAGCACCGTGCGGATCGTCCAGCGGTCCGGCGCCAGCTCCGGGTCGTCGAGCTCGTCCCACTCCAGCGGGACCGACACCGGGGCGCCCGGGTGCGGGCGGGCGCTGTAGGGCGCGACCAGGGTCTTGTTGATCACGTTCTGGGTGTAGTCCAAGCGCGCGAGGCCCCGGCGCTCGGACTTCGACCACGCCCAGCTGACCAGGTCCGGCACCGTGGCGCCGACCGCCCGCGACACCTTCTCCACCCACGCGCGCGTCTCGGCGTAGCTGTAGCGCGGCTCCACCGGGACCCAGATCTGGATGCCGCGCTGGCCGGTGACCTTCGGCCGGGCCTCCACGCCGAGGTGCTCCATCGCGGTGCGGTGCAGCCGGGCCAGCACCAGCACCTCCTCGAAGGTGGTGCGCTCGCCCGGGTCGATGTCGAACAGCGCCCACGTCGGGTGCTCCACGTCGTCGGCGCGCGAGGTCCAGGCGTGCAGCTCCAGCGCCGCGAAGTTGGCGAGCCAGACCAGGGCGGCGACGCTGTCCGGGATCAGGTACCACTGGGTGTCGTCCGGGCCGGCGTCGGGGTAGCGCCAGCGCTGCAACCAGTCCGGCGCGTGGCTCGGCACCGCCTTGTGCCAGAAGCCGGGCTCGTCGACGCCGTTCGGGAAGCGGTGCGAGTTCAGCGGTCGGCCCTCCAGGTAGGGCAGCATGACCGGCGCGATCAGCGCGTGGTAGCGGACCAGGTCGCGCTTGGTCACCGGGGGTTCGCCGTCGCGGCCCGGGAACAGCACCTTGTCCAGGTTGGTCAGCCTCAGGTCGCGGCCGTCCACCCGCCAGCGGCCCTTCGTGCCGAGCGCGTCCAGCGCGGCGATCTCGTCGTCGCTGGGCGCTCTCCAGCGGCCGAGCGGGACCTCGGCCTGGTCGGGCGGGAGGTCGCTGCGCCACATCGCCTCCGGTGCGGCGGCGACCTCCTCGTTGGTGCGGCCGCTCTTGACCGAGCGCGGGTGCTGCTCGGGGTCCCAGCCGGGCTGGGCGTGCTCGTCCTTCTTGTGCAGCAGCAGCCACTGGGTCTCGCCGCGCCGCACCAGCACGAACCGGCCCGCCAGCTTCTCGCCGTGCAGGTCGAAGTGCAGCGTGCCGGCCTCGATCGCGGCGGCCGGGTCCTCCTCCCCGGGGGTCCAGGTGCCGCGGTCCCAGACGATGACGTCCCCGCCGCCGTACTCGCCGGCCGGGATCGTGCCCTCGAAGTCGGCGTACTCCAGCGGGTGGTCCTCGACGTGCACGGCCATCCGGCGCACCGTGGGGTCCAGCGTCGGGCCCTTGGGCACCGCCCAGCTGACCAGCACCCCGTCCAGCTCCAGCCGGAGGTCGTAGTGGCGGCGCCGGGCCCGGTGCCGCTGCACCACGAAGCGGTTGCCCGTCCCGGAGGAGGTCCCGGCGCCGCGCGGCTCGGCGGTGCGGGTGAAGTCCCGCATCCCCCGGTACTTCGCCAGCCGCTCCTCGGCCACGCTCCCCTCCCTCGAACCGTGACGTGCGACACATGCTGTCACACTTCGGCGGTCCGTTCCGCTCCACGACCAGCAACGCGACGAGAGGGAGGACGGACGATGACGCAACGGATCGTGGTCGTCGGAGCGGGCTACGCAGGGCTGGTCGCGGCCAAGCTGGCCGCGCGCTGGACGCCGGCCCGGGTGACGCTGATCAACCCGCGGGACCGGTTCGTGGAGCGGGTCCGCCTGCACCAGCTGGCGGCCGGCCAGCGGTTGCGCGACCTGCCGCTGGCGGACCTGCTCCGGGGCAGCGGGGTGGAGCTGGTCGTCGACCGGGTCACCGAGATCGACCCCGGGGCACGCACCGTGCGGCTGGCGGGCACGTCCCGCGAGGTGCACTACGACCGGTTGGTCCACGCGGTGGGCAGCGCGGCGGACCGGACGGTCCGCGGCGCCGAGCACACCTTCAGCGTCGCCACCCACGACGACGCCCTGCGCCTGCACCAGCGCCTCGCCACCGCGGAGGTGGTCGCGGTCGTCGGCGGTGGGCTGACCGGCATCGAGGCCGCGGCGGAGCTGGCCGAGTCGAACCCGGCGCTGAAGGTCCGGCTGGTCACCAAGGGTGAGCTCGGCGCCGGCCTGTCCGAGCGGGGGCGGGAGCACCTGCGGCGCGCCTTCGCCCGCCTGGGCGTCGAGCTCCGGGAAGGCGCGGACGTGCGGGAGGTGCGCCCGGACGGGGTGCTGCTGGCCGACGGCGCGCACGTCGCGGCCGACACCGTGGTGTGGGCGACCGGGTTCCGGGTGCCGGACCTGGCCCAGCGCGCGGGCCTGGCGGTCGACGAGGACGGGCGCGTGGTCGTCGACGACGAGTTCCGCTCGGTCTCCCACCCGGAGGTCACCGCGGTCGGTGACGCCGCGGCCGGTCGCACGCGCACCGGGCTGGAGCTCCGCATGGCCTGCGCGACGGGGTTCCCCTCCGCCCAGCACGCGGTGCGCGCGATCGCCGACCGCCTGGCCGGGCGCGAGCCCCGGCCGCTGCGGTTCCGCTACCTCAACCAGTGCATCAGCCTGGGCCGCGCGGACGGCTTGGTCCAGTTCGTGCACACCGACGACAGCCCGCGGGGAGCGGTCCTCACCGGCCGCCTGGCGGCGCTGTACAAGGAGGCGATCGTCCGGGGCACGATCGCCGTCGAACGCCACCCGACCCTCCCCACCTCGCTGTGAGCCCGCACTGGTGATCCCGGGGCCGGTGCCTCCCAGAAGTCCGAAGTGGACGACGAGTCGGCGGGGCGTCCCGCTGGTCAGTCCACCGGCAGTTCGGTTCCGCCGGTGATCCGGCGGAGTCCGGCCGCCGTGGTGGGCGGGACCGTGCGGGCGTGCCCGCCGCGGCCCAGACCCGCGGGTGGTCGGCGAGGGCCGCGTCCACGACCGTGGGCGGCGGGCGCGGGTGGCCGACCGGGACCACCTGCGCCGATCACCTGGCCGGTGGCAACGCGGGTTTCCGGGCGTGGCGGGCGGCGGACCGTTGAGTTTCGCGGCGCGACCGTGTCTACCCAGTCGTCCGAGTGGATCGACCGAGAGGGTGCACGGTGGAACTGACGGTGATGGAGTTCCTGTCCCTGGACGGGGTCACGCAAGGGCCCGGGGCGCCGGACGAGGACACCAGCGGCGGGTTCACCCGTGGCGGCTGGTTCGTGCCGTACCTGGACGAGCAGTTCGTCCAGCGCGTGGTCGCGTGGAACGAGCGGGCCGACGCGTTCCTGTTCGGCCGGCGGACCTACGAGGCCTTCGCGCGGGACTGGCCGCAGCACACCGACCCGGACGACCCGTTCGCCGCGACGATGAACCGCCTGCCCAAGTACGTCGCCTCGAACAGCCTGCGCGCCGCGGAGTGGGAACCCACCACGATCCTCGTCGGCGACGTCGTGGCCCGGGTCGCCGAGCTGAAGGAGCGGCCCGGTCGGGAGCTGCAGGTCCACGGCAGCGCGCGGCTGGTCTGGTCCCTGCTGGCGGCAGGGCTGGTCGACACCCTGAGGCTGGTGGTCGCGCCCGTCGTGGTGGGACAGGGCAGGCGGCTGTTCCCCGACGGCGGGGAGCCGGTCGGGCTGCGGCTGGTCAGCAGCGAGGTGACCCCCGGCGGTCTCGCGCTGCAGACCTACCAGCCGACCGGGCGGGTCGAGTTCGGCACCTACGGCGGGTCCTAGACCCGGCGAACCACGCACACTGGACGTGGGATCCGGCTGGTCGGGGACGGATTAGGATCGGCCCGTGGAGCTCTACCGCGGGGCGCTCGGAGCGGGTGCCGACCAGGCGCAGGAGGTCGCCGTCGCGCACGCCATGCTGCGCCGGGTCAGCACCGGTGAGGCGGGTGCCGCCGTGCGGGTCTACCGGCCCGGCGGGGGAGTCGTGGCGTTCGGGCGGCGCGACACCCTGCTGCCGGGGTTCCCGGACGCCGTCCGGGCCGTGCGCGAGGCCGGGTTCACGCCGGTCGTGCGCGCCCCCGGCGGCCGGGCGGTGGCCTACACCGGGCGGTCCCTGGTCGTCGACCACGTCGGCCCGGACCCCGGGTACCTGTCCGGGATGGAGCAGCGGTTCACCGGCTACGCCGAGCTGTGGTCCGACGTGCTGCGCAAGCACGGCGTCGAGGCGCAGATCGGTGCGGTGCCCGGCGAGTACTGCCCCGGTGAGCACAGCGTGAACGCGCGGGGCGAGGTGAAGCTGGTCGGCACCGCGCAGCGGCTGGTGCGCGGTGCGTGGCTGTTCAGCGCGGTGGTGGTCTTCGACGACACCGAGGTGCTGCGCCCGCTGCTCAGCGAGGTCTACCGGCTGCTGGAGCTGCCCTTCGACGGCGCTTCCGTCGGATCGGTCGTGGACGAGGCCCCGGGCCTGCAGCTGGACGAGCTGGAAGCGGAGGTGGTCGCCGCCTACGACGCCCGCTACGGCCTGGAGCCCGCTGCGCTGCCGGAGGACGTGCTCGCCCGCGCGCGGGACCTCGTCGCCGACCACCGCGTCGACGTCGGACGCTGACCCGCCCCCGGAGGCGGGGCCGCTCGTCGTGTCCTCAGTGGAGGTCTCGGCGGTCCCCGGTCGACCGTGACGTGGCACGGAGTCCTCTCGACTTCGCTGGTGCGGTGTGGTCCACTGCCCGGGCAGGTAGTTCGCACGGCGAAAGGTTCGGGTGATGCGCGGGAGCCGGGGCGCTGCTGCGGGGTTCGCGCGGTGAACTCGCGGATCGCGCTGTACCTGGGAGGTCTGCTCGGTCCGTTCGGCGGTGGTGTGGTGGCCGCGATGCTGCCGGAGCTGGGCGCGAGCTTCGACGTCCCGCAGGAGGTCGCGGCCGGCTCGCTCACCGCCTTCCTGCTGCCGTTCGCCTCCGTCATGCTCGTCTCCGGCAGCCTCGGCGAGCGCTGGGGGATGGCGCGCACCATCCGGGCCGCCTACGTCGCCTACGCGCTGGCTGCGCTGCTCGCGGCGGTGGCGCCCTGGTTCTGGGCCTTCCAGGTGAGCCGCGCACTGCAGGGCGTCGCGAACGCCTTCACCACCCCGCTGTTGCTGGCCAAGCTCGCCGCGGTGACGCCGAAGGAGCGGCTGGGCCGGGCGCTGGGCACCTACGGCGCGATGCAGTCGATCGGCCAGACCTCGGCGCCACTGGTCGGCGGGCTGGCGGCCGAAGGGGCCTGGCAGTGGGCGTTCGTCGGGATCGCCGCGGTCGCGACGGTGCTCGCGCTCAGCCCGATGCCCCCTGACGAGCCCGCCGGCGAGCGGCGGCGCCCGGTGCCGCTGCGCGAGGCGTGGCGGCCGCCGGTGCCACTGGCGGGCGGGGTGGCGTTCGTGTCCTGGGCGGCGCTGGCGGGCCTGCCGTTCCTGGTCGCCTTCCGGCTCGACGACGCGTTCGCCCTGAGCCCGAGCGCGCGGGGGCTGGTGCTGACCGGGTTCGGCGTCGCCGGGGCGGTCACCGCTCGGCTGACCGGGGGAGCGGTGGACCGGTTCGGTCCGCGCGCCGTCGTGGCGTCGGGCCTGCTGCTGGCCGCGGTCGCGGTCGGCTCGATCGGGCTGGTCAGCTGGCTGCCGGCGGTGACGGCGGCGTGGGCCGTCGGCGGGATCTGCGGGCAGCTGGTGCTGGTGGGGCTGCACACGACGGTGCTCGGCGGCGGAACCTCCGGCAGCGGCGGTGTCATCTCGGTGGTGACCGCGCTGCGCTTCCTGGGCATGGCCGCCTCGCCGGCGGCGTTCACCGGGCTCTACCGCCACGACGCGGCGCTGGGCTTCCTCGTCCCGGCACTGCTGCTGGTGCTGACCGTTCCCGTTGTTTCCGTTTGGTGGCCGCGTCGGGACCGCGCGTGACCGCCGGGTCCTCGGCCGTTCTCCCAGGCAGTGCGCCGTCCAGCGCCCGCGGGCGCCGGTGACGACGGCGCGCGTGATCACTCTCCGAAATCGCGCGTCCCCGTTCGGTTTACCCAATGGTGATCGTTCGTGTGGCACGCTTCCCCGCGGTTGTACACGGGGAGAGGACCACACTGATGAAAACCACCCGATGGAAGCCGTTGACCCTGGCGCTCGGCATCGCCCTGGTGGCGGTCCCGGTACCGTCGGCCGGCGCGTCCACCGTCGACGACTACTACGAGGGCGCGCTCGGCAAGACCGGCCCGGAGCTCGAAGCCGCGCTGCACGAGATCATCAGCAGCGGGACCACCACGCTGACCTACGACGAGGTGTGGGACGCCCTCAAGGCCACCGACGAGGACCCGGACAACCCGAACAACGTCGTGCTGCTCTACAGCGGACGGTCGCAGAGCAAGGACAGCAACGGCGGCGGCGCCGACGAGTGGAACCGCGAGCACGTCTGGGCCAAGTCGCACGGCGACTTCGGCACCGCGCCCGGCCCGGGCACCGACGTGCACCACCTGCGCGCCACCGACGTCTCGGTCAACGCCGAGCGCGGCAACAAGGACTTCGACGCGGGCGGCGACGAGGTCGCGGAGGCGCCCGGCAACTTCACCGACGACGACTCCTGGGAACCGCGCGACGAGGTCAAGGGCGACATCGCGCGGATGGTCTTCTACATGTCGGTGCGCTACGAGGGCGACGACGGCTTCGCCGACCTGGAGGTCAACGACGAGGTCGACAACGGCAGCGCCCCGAACATCGGCCGGCTCTCGGTGCTCAAGCAGTGGCACGAGCAGGACCCGCCGGACGCCGCGGAGCAGCGCCGCAACCAGGTGATCTTCGACCAGTTCCAGCACAACCGGAACCCGTTCATCGACCACCCGGAGTGGGTCGAGGAGATCTGGTGAGACCGCGCCGGAGGGGCCGGCGCCGGCCCCTCCGGCGGGTCAGCGGGGGCTGTCGGCCTCGAGCGCGCGCGCCACCTCGTCGCACCAGTCGACCATCGACCGCTCGTAGCCGATCCCGCCGCGCAGCACCAGGTACTGGTGCAGGGACTGGCCGGTCAGCCCGGTCGGGTCCGGGAAGTCGCGCTGCTCGATCGCCTGGTACACCGCGAGCCGCTCGGCGTGCCTGCGGCGGTGCCTGCGGACCTCGGCGAGGACCTGGCCGACGTCGCCGTAGGAGGCGCCGCGGATCTTCACCGACAGCTCGTTGCGGATGGCCGGTGGGTCGGCCGCCGGCTCGGCGAGCCAGCGGGCCAGCTCGGCGGCGCCGGAGTCGCTGACCCGGTAGACCTTCTTGTCCGGCCGCTTCTCCTGCGCCACCTCGTCGCAGGACACCCAGCCCAGCTCCACCATCCGCTTGAGGCTGCGGTAGATCTGCTGGTGGCTGGCGCCCCAGAAGTACCCGATGGACTTGTCGAACCGGCGCGCCAGCTCGTACCCGGATCCCGCGCGCTCCTGCAACGACACCAGGATCGCGTACTCCAACGACACCGATCGACTCCTCGGGCTCGGGTGGGCACTGCCGGTGCCGACGATAGTCCGCTGTGGACGCGTGGATCAGGCGGTGGGGCTGATCAGGGAACCGAGCCGGCCCCGGACCAGCTCGGTCGCCTCGCGCACGATGCGCTGCACCAGCTCGTCGACGGTGGGGACGTCGTCGATCAGGCCCTGCACCATGCCGACGCTCCAGACGCCCAGCTCGGTGTCGCCCTGCTCGTAGACCTGCCGCCCGCGCGACCCGGCGACCAGCTCGCGCACGTCCTCGAAGCTCCCCCCGGCGTCGAGCCGGGCCACCACCTCGCGGCTGACCGAGTTGCTGGCCACCCGGGCGGTGTTGCGCAGCGGCCGGAAGATGAGCTCGGTGTCCCGCTCGTCGGCCGCGACGATGCGCTTCTTGACCTCCTCGTGGATCGGCGACTCGACGGTGCACATGAAGCGGGTGCCCATGTTGATGCCGTCGGCGCCGAGCGCGAGCGCGGCGACCAGGCCGCGCGCGTCGGCGAACCCGCCGGAGGCGATGATCGGGATGTCCAGCTCGTCGGCGGCGCGGGGGATGAGCACGAGCCCGGGCACGTCGTCCTCGCCCGGGTGCCCGGCGCACTCGAAGCCGTCGATGCTCACCGCGTCGACGCCGAGCTGCTGCGCCTTGAGCGCGTGCCGGACGCTGGTGCACTTGTGCAGCACCTTCACCCCGGCGGGCTTGAAGGCCGCGACCTGCTCGGCCGGGTTGGACCCGGCGGTCTCCACGATCCGCACGCCGGACTCGATGATCGCCTGCCGGTACTCGGCGTAGGGCGGCGGCGTGATGGCCGGCAGGATGGTGAGGTTGACGCCGAAGGGCTTGTCGGTCAGCTCGCGGCAGCGGGCGATCTCCTTGACCAGGTCCTCGGGCGTGGGCTGGGTGAGCGCGGTGATCATGCCGAGCGCACCGGCCTCGGCGACGGCGGCGACCAGCTCGGCCCGGCCGACCCACTGCATGCCGCCTTGCACGATGGGGTGCTCGACGCCGAACTCCTCGGTGAACCTGGTCCGCAAGCTGCCCATGACACTCCCCTCCCGTGGTGCTGCGCCCGCGACCGTACTATGCACCCAGTTGCAATGCAACGAGTTGCATAGAGGGCCGCGCCGCACCGCTCCCGGGAGGAGAGAGGCGGGTCAGAACGAGACGTAGCCGCCGTCGACCGTGATGGCGTCCGCGGTGTGGAAGGAGCTGGCCGGGCTGGCCAGGTACACCGCGAGCGCGCCGAAGTCCGACGGAGTGCCCCAGCGGCCGACCGGGACGCGGGGCAGCACCTTGCGCTGGAACGGCTCCGACTGCAGCGCCGGATCGGCCAGCGGCGTGCTCACCCAACCGGGCAGCACGGCGTTGGCGCGGATGCCGTGCCGGGCCAGTTCCACCGCGATCGACTTGATCATGGAGATCAGCCCGGCCTTCGAGGCCGCGTAGGCCTGGCCGCGCGGCTGGCCCTGCTGGGCGGCCAGGCTCGAGGTGCCGACCAGGCTGCCGCCCTCGCCCTGCGCGAGCAGGCGCCGGGCCGCGGCGCGCAGGGTGAGGAACGCGCCGTCCAGGTTGACGCGGGTGACCCGGCGGAACTCGCTGAGGTCGGTCTCGGTGAACCGCGTCCCGGCGCCGCCGACCCCGGCGTTGGCGAAGCAGGAGTCCAGCCGCCCGAACTCGGTGACGACCTGCTCCATCGCCTGCTCGACCTGGTCCTCCTCGGCGACGTCGCAGCGCAGCGCGCGCACCCGGCCGCCGTGCTGCGCCAGCTTCTCGGCGGCCGCCTCGTTGCGGTCGGCGTTGGTGCCCCAGATGCACACGTCCGCCCCGGCGGCGGCCAGGGCGTCGGCCATGGCCAGGCCGATGCCGGAGTTGCCGCCGGTGACGACGGAGACGTGGCCGGTGAGGTCGAAGGGGTTGCCCGACATGTCACTCCTGCACGGTGAGCTGGCCTGCGGCGTGTTCGGTGCGCAGCTGGGTCTTGAGGACCTTGCCGCTGGGGTTGCGCGGCAGCGCGTCGACGACGGCGATGCGGCGCGGGCGCTTGTAGCCGGCCAGCCGGTCCCGGCACCAGTCCGTGACGTCGGCGAGCGTCGGCGGGTCGGCGGGGTCGCGCGGGGCGATGACCGCCAGCGGCGCCTCGCCCCACCGCTCGTCCGGCACGCCGATCAGGGCGACCTCGGCGACCCCGGGGTGGGCCGCGAGCACGTCCTCCACCTCGGCGCAGTAGATGTTCTCGCCGCCCGAGATGATCATGTCCTTCTTGCGGTCGACCACGTAGAGGAAGCCGTCCTCGTCCTCGCGCACCAGGTCGCCGGAGTGGAACCAGCCGCCGCGGAAGGCCTCGGCGGTCTCCTCGGGCTTGCCCCAGTACTCCTGCATCACCGTCGGTCCGCGGTAGACGATCTCGCCGACCTCGCCCTGCGGCACGTCGTTCATGTCGTCGTCGACGATGCGCACCTCGACGTTGAGCATCGGCTTGCCCACCGAACCGATCTTGTGCAGCGCGTCCTCCCCGCGCAGGATCGTCGTCACCGGCGAGCACTCGGTCTGCCCGAACGCGGTGGTGATGTCGGTGCCCGGGAACTTCTCGAACATCGTCCGCAGCAACGTGGTGGAGGCGGGAGCCGCGCCCCAGGTGATCCGCCGCAGCGCGGAGAGGTCGTGGTCGGCGAGGTCGGGCAGGTCGCAGATCGCCTGCCACTGCGCGGGGACCAGGAAGCAGGCGGTGACCCGCTCGCGCTTCAGCAGCGCCACCGTCTCCGCGGGGTCGAACCGCCCGGAGGGGGCGATCACGATCCGCCCGCCCTGCAGCAGGTAGGGGAGGATCCCGGAGACCCCGGCGATGTGGAACAGCGGGACGCCCACCAGCCACACCCGGTCGTCGCCGCTGATGCCGTGGTGCACCGCGGAGCTGAAGGTGTGCATCAGCAGGTTGTGGTGGGTCAGCACCGCGCCCTTGGGCCGACCGGTGGTGCCGGAGGTGTACATGATGTAGGCCGGGGAGCGCTCGTCCACGGCGATCTCGTCGTGCACGGGGGAGGCCGCGGCCAGCGCGTCCTCGTAGTCGCCCGACCCGCCGAAGACGAGCTGGCAGTCCACATCGGACGCCTTCTCCCGCGCCTTGCTGACGACCTCGGTGAAGGCGTCCTCGACGACGACCGCGCGGGCACCGCTGTCGGCCAGCACGTAGGCGACTTCGTCGGCGACCAGCCGGAAGTTGACCGGTACGCAGATCGCGCCGAGCCGGGCCGCGGCGAGGTAGGACTCGATGACCTCCGGGCGGTTGCGGCCGAGCACCGCGATCCGGTCGCCTGGCGCGACACCGCGTTCGGCCAGGGCGTTGGCCAGCCGGGTGACGCGCTCGTCGAGCTCGCGGTAGGTGGTGCTCTTCCCGTTGGAGCGCACGGCGATCTCGTCGGGGATCTTGCGAGCGTGGCGGGCGACTTGGTCGCTGGTGGTCATGCCTCGGCTGGACAGCGCGGGTGCTGGCATCGCTACCTCGTCGGTGAGAGCGGCGTGACGTGCCTCATACTGCGTTGGCCCGTCGGTGGCGGTCAACCCTGACTGCCGCGCGTCAGCCGTCGAAGAGCAGGCGCCGGGTGATGGACTTCCACACCGCCAGGTGCGGTGATCGGGACGGGGTGCGGTCCTCGAACGCGTAGGCCATCGCCGCGCCGCGCATGCTGGTGAACAGCATCTCGCGCAGCTGCGGGTACACCGGGTGGGCGCACACCTCCGGGCCCCAGATGCGGTCGGAGACCGCGCGGATCGCCCGGCGCAGCTCGCGTTCCTCCGGCCGGAGGGCAGCGCTGAGCGCCGGGTTGGTCCGGGCGGCGGTCCACAGCTCCATCGCGGCCCAGAAGTGCGGTTCGTGGAAGGTCTCCCACAGCAGGTCGATGCAGCGGTCGACGCGGCGCGGGCCGTCGGGCATGCCGGCGAGCTGCTCGGCGACCCGCCGCTCGGTCTGCGCCAACCGGTCCCGCGCCAGGTGCTGCGCGGCGGCGACCAGCAGCTCGTCGCGGGACGGGAAGTGGTGCAGCAGGCGTCCCCGGGAGACCCCGGCCCTGGCCTGGATGGCCAGCGTGGAGGCGCCCGAGTAGCCGTGCTCCACCAAGCACTCCACGGCGGCCTCGAGGATCAGCGTGCGGCTGTCGGCCGCCCGTTCCTGCCGGCTGCGCTGGTCGTTCCGGGTCCTGTCCACCCCAGCAGGGTACCCGTCGCGAGGTGCTCCACTGTGGACGGTGGGGCGCGAAGGGTGTTCGGAGCGCGTCCGATCGGTTACAGTCAGCGTTGACTGATCGGTTGCCGCCGAACCGGAGGGAGACCGCATGAGCACCCCTGAGTCACCGGCCCGGGACCACCACCGCAGCTCAGGGGACGCGACCCCGCCGCCGGCCGACGACGGCTTCCGCGCCAAGGCCCGCGAGTTCCTGGCCCGCCACGCGCCCGGGCCGATGGAGGGGCTGGACGCGGCAGAGCAGCTGCGCATCGCCAAGCGGTTCCAGGCCGCCGCCTACGACGCGGGGCTGATCGGCATCACCTGGCCGGCCGAGTACGGCGGCCAGGGGCTCACCGCCGCGGAACAGCAGGCCTACGACGAGGAAGCCGCGCACCACGACCTGCCCACCGGGGTGTTCATGGTCGGCATGGGCATGTGCGGGCCGACCCTGCTGGACCTGGGCACCCACGAGCAGAAGGCCCGCTACGTGCCACCGCTGCTGCGCGGCGACGAGATCTGGTGCCAGCTGTTCTCCGAGCCCGGCGCCGGGTCGGACGTGGCCAGCCTGCAGACCCGAGCGGTGCGCGACGGCGACGAGTGGGTGGTCAACGGCCAGAAGGTGTGGACCTCGGGTGCGCAGTTCGCCGACTTCGGCGCGCTGCTGGCCCGCACCGACCCGGACGTGCCGAAGCACCGCGGGATCACCATGTTCATCGTGGACATGCACAGCCCCGGCGTGACCGTGCGGCCGCTGCGGGACATGACCGGGCGTGCCCCGTTCAACGAGGTCTACTTCGACGACGTGCGCCTCCCGGCCGACGCGGTGATCGGTGAGGTCGGCGGCGGCTGGCTGGCGGCGCTCACCATGCTCGGCCACGAGCGCGTCTCCATCGGCGGCTCGGTCCGGCGCGGCAGCGACCCGCTGGCCTTCGACAACCTCGTCGACCTGGCCCGCCGCCGGGACCGCGCCGACGACCCGGTGGTGCGTGACCGGCTCGCCGAGCTCTACGCGCACGAACGGGCCCTGGCGCTGTTCAACACCAAGCTGCGGCAGGAAGCGGAAGCCGGTGCCTCGCCCGGGGCACGCGGCTCGATCGCCAAGCTGGCCGGAGCCGAGCTGCTGTGGCGGGCGGTGGACACCGCCGGGCTCATCGCCGGGCCGGCGCTGACCTCCTGGGAGGAGGGCGACGCGGCCGCCGAGGAGATGGCCGTGGCCATCAACGGCACCCCCGCGTCGAGCATCGCCGGCGGCTCCAACCAGGTGCAGCGCAACATCATCGGGGAGCGCCTCCTCGGCCTGCCCAAGGAACCCCAGGTGGACCGCGACGTCCCCTTCCGCGAGCTGAAGGTGGGCACCCAACGGACCCCGTGACCCGCCCGGACCGACCTGCCCGACCACCGACCTCCAGGAGTGTGCGATGCAGCTGGTGCTGGACCAGGAGCAGCAGGAACTGCGGTCCGCGGTGCGCGGTCTCCTCGCCGAGCACGCACCGCCGCAGCGGGTGCGGGAACTGGCCGAGGCCGACGGCCACGACGCCCGGCTGTGGCGGCGGTTGTCGGCCGAGCTCGGGGTGACCGGCCTGGTCGTGCCCGAGGAGCACGGGGGAGCCGGTGCCGGTCACGTGGAACGGGCGGTCGTGCTGGAGGAACTCGGCCGTGCGCTGGCGCCGGTGCCGTTCCTGGCCTCCGCGGTGCTGGCCACCGACGTGCTGCTCGCGCTCGACGACACGGCGGCGCAGGCGGAGCTGCTGCCCGCCATGGTCTCCGGGGAGCTCGTCGCGGCGGTGGCGTGGGACCAGGAGTCGGTGCCGAGCGCGACCCGGCGCGACGGTGCGTGGGTGGTGGACGGGCGTGCGCGGCGGGTGGTGTCCGGCGACATCGCCGACGTCGTGCTGGTGCAGGCCACCACCGGGCAGGGCACCGCGTGGTTCCGGGTGCGCGGCGAGCACGTCGCGCGGACCCCGCTGCGCACCCTCGACCCGACCCGCCGCCTGGTGGACCTGGACTTCGCGGCCGCGCCCGCCGAGCCGCTGTCCACATCGGACCCGGACGCGGTGCGCGCGCGGGTGCGCGACCTCGCCGCCGTGGCGCTGTCCGCCGAGCAGCTGGGCGGCATGGCGCGGGTGCTGGAGATGACCGCCGAGTACGCGAAGGTCCGGGTGCAGTTCGGCCGCGCCATCGGCTCCTTCCAGGGCGTCAAGCACCGCCTGGCCGACATGTGCTGCGCGCTGGAGCAAGCCGAGGCCGCGGTGCGCTACGCGGCGTGGGCGGCCGACGCCGCCGCCGAGGAACTGCCGCTCGCGGCGGCCCTGGTGCAGGTCCTGGTCGCACCGGCCACCTTCCAGGCCGCGGCCGACACCGTGCAGCTGCACGGCGGGATCGGCTACACCTGGGAGCACGACGCGCACCTGTACTACAAGCGGGCCAAGACCTCCGAGCTGCTGCTGGGCACCCCGGACCAGAACCGCGCGCGCCTGGCCGACCTGCTGCAGGTCTGACCGTGCAGTGACGGATCTCTCGCCTGCGACCGGCCACCGGTCTGCGAAGCTGTAGGAGCTCGTGACCCGGGGCGTGCGCGGCGAGGAGTGGTGCGACGAGTGCAGGTGGACGACCGGCCCTTCGCGCTGCGGACCGTGGCGCTCGCCGCCTTCGGCCCGACCCTGCTGTTCGCCACCGGCGAGGGCGCCATCATCCCGATGATCCCGCTCATCGCCGCCGACCAGGGCGCCGGCCTCGGGATGCAAGGGCTGATCGCCGCGCTGCTCATGGTCGGTGAGCTGGTCGGTGACGTGCCCAGCGGGGTCCTCGTGCAGCGGCTCGGCGAACGCACCGCGATGATCACCGCCGCGGTCGTCTCCGTGCTGGGCCTGCTCGGTTGCTACTTCTCCCCGAACCCGTGGGTGTTCGGCGCGAGCGTGTTCGTCGTCGGCCTGGCCACGGCGGTCTTCGCGCTGGCCCGGCACGCGTTCATCACCACCACCGTGCCGGTGCGCTACCGGGCCCGGGCGTTGAGCGTGCTGGGCGGGCTGTTCCGGGCCGGCTACTTCATCGGCCCGTTCCTCGCGGCGCTGGTGCTGCTGGTGACCCCGGACGAGCGCGCGGTCTTCCTGCTGCACATCGCCTTCGCCCTCGCCACGGTCGTGCTGCTGCTGTGCACCGCGGACCTCGGCACGGGGCCGGGGGACGGCAGCGAGCAGGCGCACCAGGGGCTGGTCGCCACGCTGGTCCGGCACCGGGGCGTGCTGCTGCGGATGGGCACCTGCGCGGCGCTGATCGGCGGCTTGCGCGCCTCGCGGATGGTGGTGCTGCCGCTGGTGGCGGTCGCGACCGGGCTGCCGTCGTCGACGACGGCGGTCATCATCGGCGTCGCAGGCGGCATCGACTTCGCCCTGTCCTACAGCTCGGGCCAGATCATGGACCGGTTCGGGCGGCTGTGGGCGGCGGTGCCGTCCATGGTGGGCCTGGGCGTGGGGCACCTGCTGCTGTTCGTGGTGAGCGACGTGCCCACCTTCGCCGCCGTCGCGGTGCTGCTGGCGCTGGCCAACGGCACCAGCAGCGGGATCCTGATGACGCTCGGCGCGGACCTCGCGCCGCAACCGGGACCCGCGCCGTTCCTCGGGGCGTGGCGCTTCACCGCCGACTTCGGGCAGGCGGTCGGCCCGGTCACCGTCTCCGGGCTGACCGCGCTGCTGGGCGTCGGCCTGGCCGGCGCCGGCATGGGGGTGCTGGGCCTGCTCGGCGCCGGGATGCTGCTGCGCTACGTCCCCCGGTACGTCCCCCGCCGGGCCGTGGCCGGTCGCTGAGACCGCCCGTGTGCCAGGCCACACCGCCCACCCGGCGGAGTGAACCCGCACCGCACCGGATGATCGAATGCTCGCGGAGGACGAAGTCCCCGCACCACGGGTGGTCTGGAGAGGCGGAGCTGTGAAGAAGTCGGCCTGGACGTCGGTCGTGGCAGCGGTGCTGCTCGCGCTGATGTGGGTGGTGTTCGAGTCAGGGCTGCTGGACAGCGGCAGCAGCAGCCAGGCGACCGGGACGGCCGCCGAGCAGCTCGAGGAACTCCGCGTGGCGCCGTCGGGTTCGATGGACGGCTACTCCCGCGAGCGGTTCCCGCACTGGAAGGCCCAGCCCCAGGCGGGGAAGAACTGCAACACCAGGGAAGCGGTGCTCGCCCGCGACGGCGTCGACGTCCGGACCAACAACGCCTGCGAAGCGGTGTCCGGCACCTGGACCTCGGCCTACACCGGCGAGACGATGACCGACCCCTCCGACATCGACATCGACCACATGGTCCCGCTCGCCAACGCCTGGCGCAGCGGCGCGAGCGCCTGGGACGACGCGCGTCGCGAGCAGTTCGCCAACGACGTGCGGCTGCCGCAGCTGGTGGCCGTCGACGCCAGCTCCAACCGCAGCAAGGGCGACCAGGACCCGTCGCAGTGGAAGCCGGAACGCGCCGCGTGGTGCGACTACGCGACGAAGTGGGTCACGGTCAAGCACGCGTACGAGCTGACCGTGACCCAGGCCGAGAAGCAGGCGCTGCGGGAGATGCTGGCCACCTGCTCCTAGGGCGTCACGTCGCGTCGAGGACTGCGAACCAGGGTGATTCGGCCTGCAGCCGCTCCAGCACGTCCGGGCTGATGAACCGGCCGAGCTGCTCGCGGGCCTCGACCACGGCCTGCCGGGCCGCCGCGTCCTGGCCCAGCTCCTGCTGGAGCTGCCACGGCGTGCCGATGTCGATCGGCAGCGGCGGCCCGTGCGGGACCCGCTGCGGCTGCGGGTGCAGCGTGAGGCCGGAACCCAGGTCGCGGGCCGGGTTCAGGTCGTAGCCGTGGTCGCCGCTGGCGTACCCGACGAGGCCGTTGGCGAACGCGGCCAGGTTGGTGATCATGTTGTTGGAGTTGCAGATCCCGTCGTTGACGTTGCAGATCTCGTGCACCGCCAGGTCACCGAAGTCGTGGCCGCCGCGCATCGTCACGCCGGGCAGGATGGTGGGCACGTTGGTCTCGATGCCACCGGCCACACCGCCGATCCCGCCGTCCCCGAACGCGCGCCGCGGGTTGCCGTAGAGCACGCCGTTGACCTGCTCGTGCGGGATGGAGCCGTCCCGCGCGAGGGTCTGCAGCACTTCTCCGGCCACCAGCGCGCCTTCCGAGTACCCGGCCAGCACCAGGCGGGACCCGGAGCAGCCGGCGTGGAAGTCGCGCACCGCGCGCTCCAGTTCGGCGGCGCCCTGCGCGACCGACTCGTCCAGGGCGATGCGGTCCTTCACCGGGAAGACACCGGCGTAGTAGGGCACCTGCACGATCTGCCACCCGGCCGGTGGCGAGGCGTTGAACGCCGAGCTGTTCCAGTTCGTCAGGGTCTCCCCGTGCCCGTAGCCGTCGACCTCGAAGACCGCGGTGTCCGGGCACGCCTCGGCGGCCGAGTCGGTCGCGAGGGGGAGGGCGGCGGCGCCGATCGCGACGGCGGCGGCCGCAGCACCCAGCAGACGGGCCGTGTTCTTGCGTGTGCGCATCAGGTTTCCTCCTCGTCCAGCGGGGCGGGGATCAGGCGCTGTAGCCCTTGGGCGGGATCAGCGAGGCCAGCTGGTCGAAGGAGAGCCAGTAGATCTGGTTGCCGCTGAACGAGGCCGGGTCGGCGATGAGCACGGTGCGGTCCGTGTCGTTGTAGCCGATCACCGTGAAGTAGTGGTAGATCGTCTGGTCCGGCGGGTAGCCGGGCGGCTGGTTGCCGGGCGGCGCGACGATGTTGGCGACGATGGGGTAGCCGTTGTCGATGTCCAGCACGATGTCGTTCCACAGCAGGTCCTTCTGGGCCTGCGTGGGCGGGTCGTCGGGCATTTCCTTGGTCTCGTACCAGCCGACGTAGCTGCTCAGCACGCGGGTGACCTGCCCGATCCAGTCGGTGCCGCCGGTGTGCGTGCCCAGCTCGGCCGCGAGGTCGGCCTGGCTGCGGTAGATCCCGCGCGCGGACAGCGCGATCCGCGTGGCCGCGGGCCCGCACCAGTAGCCCGTTTCCTGCACCTGGTAGTCCACGTGGAGCACGTGCTCGCCGGACGGTCGGACGACGGGCGCGGCCGGGGTCGGGGACGACGCGGGCGACAACGCCGCGGCGGGTGCGGCGGCGGCACCGGTGACCAGCAGCGTGAGGGCTGCCGCTGAGGCCGCCCACTTCGAAGAGAACATCCTGCCTCCTGCACGACGAGCCCCCCGGTCGTGCGCACGCTCCGCTGGAAGTCGTTGCGGCACAGGCCTTGTCGACGCGGCCGGTGAACGAGCAACGCGTTGCGCGCACATGATGTTGGAATTCGGCACGGATCCTGCCAAGATCGAACCGCGCTGCGCCAGGTCTGGGGCTGGCTCACCTGGGCCATCGCACAACTGCGCCAATCCGGCGCTTCTCCGGCGGTGCTGCGGTCCGCGGCGTCGCGTTGACCGCGTTCGACCAGACGTTCTAGGCTTCGCCGCGAAGGTCGTCCCGCCCCGCCGGAAGGTCCACGTGCTCGACGTCCTCGCTGCCGACAGCGACCAGGGGCGCGTGTACCGCGCGCTCACCGCGCGGGGGCGGCTGCCCCGCGACCTGCTGGTGCGCGACACCGGGCTCAGCGCCGAGGCGGTGGACGGGGTGCTGGCGGAACTGTCCGAAGTGGACCTGGTCGCCGAGGTCGGCGCG
This sequence comes from Saccharopolyspora hordei, assembly GCF_013410345.1. Taxonomy (NCBI): domain Bacteria; kingdom Bacillati; phylum Actinomycetota; class Actinomycetes; order Pseudonocardiales; family Pseudonocardiaceae; genus Saccharopolyspora; species Saccharopolyspora hordei. The sequence continues at coordinate 3,827,208 of NZ_JACCFJ010000001.1, read as the reverse complement.
GACCTGTGGGAAGCGGCGCCGCCGGAACGGGCGGTGGCGGCCGCGTTGCGCGCGGAGGAGGACCGGCGGCGCGAGCTGTGGCGGGCCGGTGAGGAACTGGACCGCCTCTACCACCAGGCGCAGCGCGGTGCCGGGTTCTCCCGGCACGTCGAACCCGTCGAGCACCCGGCCCGGCTCATCATGCTCACCGCCCGGTTGCAGGAACGCGCCGCCGAACAGGTCCGCTGGCTGGACCGCCCGCCCTACAGCAGCACACCGCGCCACTTCCAGGCGCAGGAGGAGATCCAGGCCCGCCGGATGGCCGAGGGCGTGCGCTACCGGACGGTCTACAGCCAGAACGTCTACGACGACCCGGGCCTGTTCGCGGCCATGACGAGGATGGCCGAGCTCGGCGAGCACGTCCGCCTGCTGTCGGAACTGCCGGTGAAGCTGACCATCGGCGACGACGAGATCGCCCTGCTGGTGCCCGAACCCGACCGCACCGGCCTGGAAGGCGCGCTCGTGGTGCACTCCTCCGGGCTGCTCAACGCGCTGTGCGGGCTGTTCGAGACGCTGTGGACGCTGGCGCTGCCGGTCTCGGTGAAGCGGGAGCAGGACCAGCTCTCCGACCGGGACCGCAGCATCATCACGCTGATGGCGGCGGGCGCCACCGACGAGGCGATCGCCCGTCGGCTCAACCTCTCCCGCCGGACGGTGGTGCGCCGCATCGCGGCCCTGCTGGACCAGCTCGGCGCCACCACGCGGTTCCAGGCCGGGGTCCAGGCGGCCAAGCGCGGCCTGCTCTGACCCCGGTCGGCTCGCGCGGCCGTCCACCGCGGGTGGTCGCACCCGCCCCGGACCGAGCCGGCGGTCCGCCGACTGCTCCGAACGGTGCTCTCCTGCGGCTGGTCGGCGGCCGGAGCCACTAAGCTCTGCGCATGGCGAAGTACTTCGACGTGCATCCGGAGAACCCGCAACGGCGCGCGATCGGGAAGGTGGTGGAGGTCCTCCGCCAGGACGGGTTGATCGCCTACCCGACCGACTCGTGCTTCGCCCTCGGCGCCCAGCTGGGCAACAAGGAGGGCATGGACCGCATCCGCAGCATCCGGAACCTCGACGACCGGCACCACTTCACCCTGGTGTGCCAGAACTTCGCTCAGCTCGGCCAGTTCGTGGTCATCAGCAACGCCGTGTTCCGCGCGATCAAGGCCTCGACGCCGGGCAGCTACACCTTCATCCTGCCCGCGACCAAGGAGGTGCCGCGCCGGCTGCTGCACCCGAAGAAGAAGACCGTCGGCGTGCGCATCCCGGACCACGTGGTCGTGCAGGCGCTGCTGGCCGAGCTCGGGGAGCCGATCCTGTCGAGCACCCTGCTGCTGCCCGGCCAGGAGGAGCCGATGACCCAGGGGTGGGAGATCAAGGAGGAGCTCGACCACGTGCTGGACGCGGTCATCGACTCCGGGGACTGCGGCACCGAGCCGACCACGGTGGTCGACTTCTCCGGGCCCGAACCCGAGGTCGTCCGGTACGGCGCGGGCGACCCCTCGCGCTTCGAGTGAGGACTTTCGCCCAGAGCTGAAGAGCCGCCCTCGCCCGGCCGGGTGGTCCGCTGGACCGGCCGCGAGCCCTCGACCTCGGGGAACGCGCGGTCGGGTCGGTGCGCGGTGCCTTGTCGGCTGCGACACGCGGGCGCACTCGCGGGGGCGCGTCGCGGCGAAGACGTGTACGCTCAGCCTCGGTCGTATTTCTGGGGTCGTGTTCGCGCACACTCGCAGGATGGTGATGCGAGCGTGCTGCTTTCTGGTCGTAGCCGGAGGAGTCGCCGTTCGAGATCCGCGACCCAGGCAGTCGCGCAGTGTGACCGCCTGAAGTAGTACCGGCTCCCAGAAGGAGAGAAGAGCATGGCACAGGGAACCGTGAAGTGGTTCAACTCGGAGAAGGGCTTCGGCTTCATCGCTCCGGACGACGGCGGCCCGGACGTGTTCGTCCACTACTCGGCCATCGACGCGCGCGGCTTCCGCACCCTCGAGGAGGACCAGAAGGTCACCTACGAGGTCAGCCAGGGGCCGAAGGGTCCGCAGGCCGCGGGCGTCCGCGCCGTCTGAGGAAGGTGGACCGGCCCGTCCCGCACCGCGGCACGGGGCAGTAGCACCGCTTCTTGACGAAGGCCTCGCACTCCGGTGCGGGGCCTTCTCGCACGTCCGGGGCCGTCAGGCGCGGCGCTCGCGGAGCGCGGCGACCAGCGAGGTCGCCAGCAGCACCGCCGCGAGCGCGGCGATCGACAGGCCCATCCGGTGCAGGCCGAGGTCGGTGGCGTTCTCGCCGATCACCAGCGCCAGCAGCGCGGCGGCCAGGTTCGCCCCGACGTACTGCGACGTGCGGTACAGCCCGGACGCCGCGCCCATGCGCTCCGCCGGGGTCACCGCGTACATCGCGCGCTGGTTGCCCATGTTGTTGAAGCCGTTCGGCACGCCCAGCACGGCGGAGACCAGCAGCAGGAGCAGGACCGGCGAGCCCGCCCCGGGCACGGTCAGCAGCAGCCCGGCGGCGCACAGCGCGGCCGTGCCGACGACCAGCGCCGCGCGCGGGCCGCGGCGGCGCTGCAGCCGGTTGGCCAGCAGCGTCGAGACCACACCGACCGCGGAGACCGGCAGCACCACCAGCCCGGCGCCGACCGGACCGAGGCCGCGGCTCTCCTCCAGCCACTGCGGGAACCCGTAGAACACGCAGTAGAACGCCGTGTAGGTCACGATCGTGCGCACGTAGGTGAACGACAGCGCCCGCCTGCCCAGCAGTCGCACGTCGAGGAACGGGTCGCGAGCGCGCAGGCCCCACCAGGCGGTGAGCGCGGCGGCGGGCACCGCGACCGCCAGCCACCACCACTGGACGGTCTCGCCCAGCGACAGCAGCCAGAACATCAGCGCGGTGATCGCCGCGGCGAACAGCACGATGCCGACCGGGTCGACCCGCCACAGCGCGGCCAGGCGCCCGCGGTCGCGCCGCGCCGACGGGTCCGCCGGCCCCCGCCAGAGGATCACCAGCGCACCGACCACGGTCAGCGGCACGTTCACCCAGAACACCCCGGACCAGCCGAACGCGCCGACCAGCAGGCCGCCGAGGGTGGGACCCAGGGCGGCCGTGACCTGCGAGCAGACCGCCAGCGCGGCCAGCGCGTTGTTGGGGCGGGCGCGCAGCCGGTCGGCGGCGTGGCGGACCATCGCCACCCCGCACGGGTACTGCGCGGCCGTGCCGATGCCGATGAGGATGCGGCAGACCACCAGGGTCGGGACGTCGGGCGCGAACGGCGCCAGCGCCGAGGTGGCGCCGACCAGCAGCAGCCCGGCGAGGCTGGTGCGGCGGGGCCCGAGCACGTCGGCGACGCGGCCCATCGCGGGCGCGGCCACCGCGGTGGCCAGGTACAGGGCGGAGACCAGCCAGGTCACCGACGTGCCCGCGTCGAACACCTCGCGGATGCTGACCAGCGCGACCGCGATCATCGACGAGTTCAGCGGCTGCAGGACGGTGCCGAAGGCGATGGGTGCGATGAACCTGCCGGGCAGCTCCGGGGCGTCGGCACCGCTCACCGGCAGGTGTTCAGCATCGCTGTCCTTCTTCGGATCGTGCGTTCGAGGCATGGGTCTCCCGCGGCGCGCGGATCAGGAGTCGGCCAGCCGGTCCAGCAGCCGGGCGGCCAGCACCAGCAGGTCGCGCTCCACATCGCTGAGTTCGGACATCGCTCGGGCCAGCCACGCCTCGCGGCGCTGCCGGTCCTGCTGCACCTGCTCGCGGCCGGCGTCGGTGATGCGGACGATCGCGGCGCGGCGGTCGTCCGGGTCAGGCGCGCGTTCGGCCAGTCCGGCGGAGATCAGGTGCTGCACGATGCGGGCCATCGACTGCGGCGTGACCCGTTCGGCCACGGCGAGCGCGCTGGTGGTGGCGGGCCCGTCGCGCTCCAGCCGGCCGAGCACGGCCAGGCGGCCCAGCGTGAGCTCGCCGGGATCGCGCTCGGCCCGGAGCCGACGCGCCAGCCGCATCACGCCGTTGCGCACGTCGGCGGCTGCGTCGGCGACCCCGGTGGTGGTCTCGGTCTCGGGGTCGTGCCGGCTCATGTCTTCAGCATAGCTGTCCATCTCGCGGCCGTGACCGGCCGCCCGGGGCGCTTCCGGCGGTCAGCGGACGCGGTGCAGCCGCGCGGTCACGTGCTGGGTCATCGCCACGCCGACCATGGCGCGGTGCTCGGTGAGCTCGAGGACGTCGTCGGGACCGAGCGCGTAGCTGCGGCGCGCGGCCTGGACGTCCTTCGCGGTCGCGGTGCGGACCACGGAGTCGGTGGCCAGCTCCCAGCGCTGCCCCGTGGTGGTGCCGGAGAACAGCTCCTGGATGCCGGTGCTGTGCGACAGCAGCAGCTCCACGGTCCCGTCGGGCTGCGGGCGCCACCAGCCGAGCTCCCACGCGGCCGGGCGGAGCACCGCGCCGTCGGCGTCGAGCAGCCAGGCCCGCGCCTCGTGGCGCAGGAACGGCCGACCGTCGTGGGCGAGCGTGAGCTGCTGGCCGAAGCGGTACGGCCCGTCGATCGTCGGGTAGTCGACCTCGCCGCTGCCGCGCCACACGCCCACCAGCGCGCTCAGCGGTCGGCACGCCTCGTGCAGCGGCGGCCCGCTGCGCAGGTCCGTGGTGGGGGCGGGAACGGGTGCGCTGTCCGGGGAGCTCATGCGTGGCAGCGTAGGCGGTGCGGGGCAGGTGTGTTGATCTTTCCCCCGTGAGGTGGTGTGATCGTCAGGAGCGCTCGGGAGGTGCCGATGACCAACGTCGAGCCGCGGCTGGACCACCTCGTCTACGGAGTGCCCGACCTGCTCGCCGGAGTGCGGGCGGTCGCGGACCTGCTCGGCGTCGCCCCGGTCCCCGGTGGTCGCCACCCGGACAACGGCACGCAGAACTACCTCGTCGGGCTCGGCGGCCGGGCGTACCTGGAGATCATCGGCCCGGACCCGGCGGCGACCCGGCCGCCGACCGTGTTCGGCCTGGCCACGCTGACCGTCCCGCGCCTGCTGACCTGGGCGATCCGCGCGAACGGTCTGGACCGCGCGGTGTCCGAGGCGCGCGCCGCCGGCCACGACCCGGGGGAGGCCCTGTCGATGTCGCGGCGCACCCCGGACGGGAAGCTGCTGGAGTGGCGGCTCGCCAAGCGCGAACCCAACCCGCGGCACGGCCTCGTGCCGTTCCTCATCGACTGGGGCGGCACGCCGCACCCGGCGGACTCGGACCTGCCGCAGGTCCGGCTGCGCTCGTTGCGCGGCGAGCACCCGGACCCCGAGCCCGTGCGCGCGGACCTGCGGGCGGTCGGCGCGCACCTCGACGTCACGCGTGGGGACGTTCCCGCGCTGCGGGCCGAGATCGACACCTCCACCGGCCGGATCGAGCTGAGCTGACGCCACTGTCCGCAGTGGAGCGCCGCGTGTCACCCGGCGTTGCCACGGGGGCAACGGCGCTGTCATCCAGCGGGCCCACCATCGAGACGGGTCGCACTGCCCGGGGTCCGGGCGTCGGGGAGGAGGGGAGTGCCGTGGTGCGTGCGGTCGGAACGCTGGTCGTCGTCGGTGCGGGTGTGGTCGGGTTCTGGATCGGCTACCTGCTGGACCTCCGGCGCCACTCCGCGGAGAGCGCACCGGACGGGGTCGCCGCCTGAACGGTCCTCAGTGGACATATCGGGGTGGGGACGACGTGGCTCGCGGGGCCGCGAGGTCCCAGTCCAGCTCGCGGACCCGGACCGTCCCGCCCCCGCTCGCGGTCAGCACGAAGCGGCCGTCCGGTGTCATGGCCAGCGCGGTCACGCCCTGCTCGTGGTCGTCCAGGGTGCGCAGGCGGCGCCCGGTCGTGACGTCCCAGACCACGGGCGGTGCCCGGAAACCGGCCGAGACCGCGAAGTCGGCCGTCGCGGTCGTGCGGAGGAAGTGGTGGCGGTCCGTGTCGGTGAGCAGGTCTCCCGTGCCGAACACCCGCACCAGCCGCCCGGACGCCGTGTCCCACAGCCGGATGCCCTCCGCTTCGCCGGTCAGCGCGAGCCGCCCGTCCGCGCTCAGGCACACCGACCGCATGGTGTGCAGGAACTCGGCGTGCAGCATCCGCGACCCGGCGGTGCGCGGGTCCCACAACTGCACCGCCCTGCCCTCGGCCACGGCGACGAGACCGGTCGACGACAGCGCGATGTCGGAGACGGACGACGCGCGCAGCGATCCCCGCTCCCGGCCGGTGCCCAGCTCCCAGACCCGGACCGCGGCGTCGGGGTGCGCGACGACGGCCCGCTCGCCGTCGGCGGTGAAGCGGACGCGCGGCGAGTCGCCGAGCCCCCTGGGTGCGCCGAGGACCCCCAGGCACTCGCCGTCCTCGACGGACCACCAGCGCACCGTGCCGTCCCTGCTGCCGGAGAGGACCTGCCGGCCGTCGGGGCTCAGGCTCACCGACTCCACCAGGTGCTCGTGGCCATGGAACACCCGCGTGCAGGCGCCGGTGGCCACCGACCACGCCCGGACGGTGCCGTCGGCACCGCCGGACACCGCGGTCCGCCCGTCAGCGGAGACGTCGACCGCCTCCACCGCCCCGTCGTGCCCGGCCAGCACCCGGGACGTCCACGCGGCGCGGAGCCCCACCTTGGGGCAGTGCCGGCTCAACGCCCACCACGCGGCCAGGACCCGCGGCTCCCGCTGGTGACCGGAGACGGTCCTGGCCCGGGAGAGCAGGTCGAGGGCCGCGGCGAAGCGCTGGTCCGCCACCGCCCGCTCGGCGTCCGCGACGAGTGACCGGACCCGCTCGCCCAGCCTGGTCAGCTCGGTGTGCGGGCGCGGCCGGGCCAGGCTCGGTGCGGCGCGGTGCTCCGCGGGCAACCGCCACCGCCGCACCGTGCGGTCCTGCCCCGCGGACAGCGCGAACGCGCACTCGGGGTCCAGGACCACGGCGCCGGTCCGGGTGGCGTGGCCCGGGAAGGTCCGCACGCACCGGCCGGTGCCGACGTCCCAGAACCGGACGGTGCCGTCGAAGGCGTCCCCCGAGAGCAGGGAGCGCGCATCCCCGCTCAGCGACAGCGAGTCGGCGGTGTGCCCGGACAGGACGCGGACGCAGCTGCCGTCGGCCAGATCCCAGACCCGGATGGTCCGGTCGTGGCTGCCGGTGGCCGCGAAGCGCCCGTCCGCGGTCACGCAGATCGCGGTCACGTACGACGTGTGGCCGGTGAGGACGTGGTGGCAGGTGTCGCTGACCGGGTCCCACACCACGACGGACTCCGCCCGGCCGCCGACGCCGCCGCTGACCAGCAGCACGTCCCCGCTTGGGCTCGGCCGGACCTGGCGCGCGTGCGCGAGGTGCGGCGGTCGTCCCCGCCGCAGCCGCCGCTCCCGGGTGTCCAGCACGGTGACGGTGCCGTCCGAGCTCGTCCAGCACGCGGTGCGGCCGTCCGGGCGCACCCCGACCCGCGCCAGCTGCGTGCCGGAACCACCGTGCGGCGAGGGGGCTGGGCACCGCAGCGCGCCGCGGCCGTCGGCCAGGTCCCAGAAGCACACCGTGCCCGAGACGTCCAGCGACGCCGCGAACCTCCCGTCCGGGGTGAGGTCGACGGAGCGGACCGCGTCCCGGTGCCCGTCGAGGACCCGCAGGCACCCGCCGGTGCGGACGTCCCACACCCGCACCGCCCCGTCCCACGTCCCGGTCAGCGCCCACCGCCCGTCGGGGGGTGAGGGCGAGCGCGGCGTCGTCGTGGGGCCGCGCGGGGAGGGCGTCCAAGCCCGGAGGCGCCGAGAGCAGGGCCTGGCGGGCGGCCTCCAGCGTGGCCGGGTCCTCGGTGGCGGGGCCACCGGCCGGACCGCCGTCCGGGTACGGCGGCCACGCGATCCGCCACTCGTCGGTGCACCGCGCGTCGGGCAGCTCGTCCACCGCGCGCAGCGTCGCCCGGACGTCCGGTTCCTCGGCCCACTCCGGCGGCAGGCCCTCCAGCAGGGCGCGAGCCGCTGCCAGGTCCCCGCGTTCGGTGTGCACCTGGGCGAGCAGGAAGGTCGCTTCCCACGGCTCGCCCCGGTCCGCCCGGAGCGCCTCGAGCTCGGTGACCAGCTCCACGTCGGTGATGTCGCCCCGCCGCCACCGCTGCAGACCCGCGTTGTAGCGGGCCGGGACGTGCTGGGGGTCGGCGGCGAGCGCTTCCGCCAGCGCCGCCTCGGCGTCCTCGCCCCGGCCGAGGTCCACGAGGGACAGTGCGCGGTTGGTGAACTCGTCGGCGCGCAGCTCCGCCTCCCGGGGAGCCCGGCGCGGGTGCGGCACCCCCACGACGTCCCGGTAGGCCTCGGTCAGGGCGGCGGCGATGTCGGCCATGGACCCCGGTCGCCGCGCGGGGTCCGAGCGCAGGCACTCGGCCAGCAGGTCGGCCACCACCGACGGGATCGGGCCACCGTCGGTCCGGTAGCGCTCCAGCGCCGCACCGGCGTCCGGACCGCTGTCCCAGGTGGCGCCGCCGGTGAACACCTCCAGCACCGACACCGCGTAGCTGTAGACGTCGGTGCGCCGCCCCACGGGGCGGCCCTCCGCCTGCTCCGGCGAGGCGTACCGCGGCGTGCCGCCGCCACCCGGCACCGGGGTGCTCGCGCCGGGCAGCGCGGCGATCCCCTCGCGCACCAGGGCCAGGCCGAAGTCGGTGATCTTGGCGGTGCCGGAGCCGTCGAGGAGCACGTTGTCCGGCTTGACGTCCTGGTGCACCAGGCCCCGGCGGTGCGCGTGCTCGAGCCCCCAGGCCAGCTGGACGGCCAGGTCGAGCTGCCGCGCCAGCACCTCCCGCCGGTCGCCCCGGTGCAGCCGCCCGTCGTCGATCCACCCGCGGAGGCTGCCGCCGGGCGCGTACTCGGCGAACACCCGGGGGACGCCGTCCACCGTGCGCACGTAGTGGCAGGTGCACACGTGCGGGTGGGAGCCGAGCGACACCCACGTCTCCGCTTCGGCGCGGAACAGCTCCCGCGCGGCCTCGTGCCGGACCAGGGCGGACCGCGGGGACTTCACCGCGAGGTCGACGCCCCACCCGAGGTGGCGCACCCGGTGCACCACGCCCATGCCACCGCGGCCGATGACCTCGACCACCTCGTAGCGACCGTCGACCACGTCCCCGACGCGCCACGCCGTCGGTCTCCCGGTGCGCTCCCGCGGGTCCGCCACCGCAGCCTCCACCCCCGCGCCGGGTCTAGTCGGCCAGCGCCACGTAGACCGGTGAACCGAGCAGCACGGACCGGCCGCCGCACGGGCCGGTGTCCCCGCCGGGACACGGTCCGTGCAGCAGCCGCTTGGCGAGGAACTCGACGTTCTGCGCGGGAGCCCGCAGGTCCCGCACGGCTCGGCACACGGTCGTCAGCGCCGCGCGGTCTGAGCGGTCGAGGTCGTCGCCGACCGCGTCGACGACGAGTTCGTCCTCCAGGTCGGAGGTCGCGCCCAACTGGTCGAGCATGGTCGGCGCCAACGACGACGAAGACGGCTGCGACGTGCCGGGCGCCGCGCCCAGCAGGTGCCGGGCGGACCCGCCGAGCCCCACCACGGTCCGGTCGCTCCAGCCGCCCAGGAACACCAGCGAGGGGTCCGCCTCGCCGGGCATCGCGGCCCACCGCATCGGCAGGACACCGCCGAAGAACTGGCCCGGTTCGTCGACCGTCCCGAGGTCACCGAAGTCCTGCAGGTGCCGCACGACCCGGTCGAGCCGGGCGAAGCGGTCGGTCGCCGCCCGGTCGGCGCTGCGCTTGGCCGACACCAGGCGCAGGTCCACGCCGAACTCGGTCGTGCGCGGCGCGGCGAACCTCGGGTCGATCTGCGACAGCAGCATGTCGACCTTGCTGTCGCTGATGTAGAGGTAGTACCGGAACGCCATCGCCACCTCGCAGACCCCACCACGCGCCGCTGCGTGGACCTCCCGCCGAGTATGCCCGCCGCCCCGGGCGGCGGACGGTGGTTCGGCCGAGGAGGACGGCTCAGTCGAACGGCGTGCCGACGTAGTTCTCGGCGAGCAGGGTGCGGCCCGCGCGGGAGCGGGTGACGGTGTCGAGCTCGGCGAGCTGGCGGTGCAGGTCGAACCCGGAGGCACCGGGGATCCGGTGCAGCATCGAGGTCATCCACCAGGAGAAGTGCTGCGCGCGCCACACCCGGGGCAGGGCGGTCTCGGTGTAGGCGTCGAGCCCGCTGCGGTCGCCGGTGGCGAAGAACCGCGCCATCGCGCGGGAGAGCACGTGGACGTCGGCGATCGCGAGGTTCATGCCCTTGGCGCCGGTGGGCGGCACGGTGTGCGCGGCGTCGCCGGCCAGGAACAGGCGGCCGTACTGCATCGGCTCGCACACGAAGCTGCGGAAGTGCAGCACCGACTTGTCGAAGATCGGCCCGTCCTTGATGTCCACGCCCGCCACGCGGGTCCGCAGCTCCGACCAGATCCGGTCGTCGGACCAGTCCTCGACGCTGTCCTGCGGGTCGACCTGCAGGTAGAGCCGCTGGACGGTCTCCGACCGGGTGCTGACCAGCGCGAACCCGTTGGGGTGGTGGGCGTAGACGAGCTCGTCCGACGACCGCGGGGCCTCGGCCAGGATGCCGAACCAGGCGAACGGGTACTGGCGGAAGTGGTCCTGCCGCGGGTTCGGGGCGGGGACCAGGGCGCGGGTGGTGGTCCGCGACCCGTCGCAGCCGGCAACCAGGTCGCACTCGAGCTGCTGCGCCACGCCGTCCTGGGTGAACCGCACGCGGGGCCGGTCGCTGGTGACGTCCTCGACCTGGACGTCGGAGACGCCGAAGCGGATGTCGCCGCCGTCGGCCAGCCGCTGGGCGATCAGGTCCTTGAGCACCTCGTGCTGCGGGTAGATGGTGACCCCGCGGCCACCGGTGAGGTCGGCGAAGTCGATGCGGTGCCCCCGGCCGCCGAACCGCAGCTCGATGCCGTGGTGCACCATCCCGACCTGCTTGACGCGCTCGCCGACCCCCGTCTCGACCATCAGGTCCACGGTGCTCTGCTCCAGCACCCCGGCCCGGATGGTGCCCTCGATCTCCTCACGGGTCCGGATGTCGAGCACGACCGACTCCACGCCGTGCTGGTGCAACAGGTGCGAGAGCATGAGCCCCGCGGGCCCCGCCCCGACGATCCCGACCTGGGTGCGCATCGACCGGTTCCCTCCCTCGGACCTGCTGCGCGCGGTGCACCCCGCTGTGACCGCCGCCGCAGCCTCGCCCACCACGATCAACGCGGGACCCGCGATGGGGAACGGCCCTTTCCGTTCACCGGAAGACGATCTGCGTTCAGGGCTGCTCGAGGTGGGCGGTGGGCGGCAAGGCGCGGGCGTTGGGGGAGCCCAGCGCCCGGGAGAGCCCGCGGGCGGCGGCCCGGACCGCCGGGACCAGCGCCATCGGGTCGGTGCGCTCGGCGGGGACCACGATGGACAGCGCCGCGACCACCGCGTCCGTGCCGTCCTGCACCGGGGCGGCCACCGACAGCGTCGACAGCTCGATCTGCCGGTCGCTGATGGCGAAGCCCTGCCGGCGCACGTCGGAGAGGACCCGGCGCAGCTGCCGCGGGTCGGCGAGGGTCCGCTCGGTGAACCGCTTCAGCGGGCGCGCGAGCACCTCTTCCTGCTCCTCGGGGTCGGCGTGCGCGAGCAGCACCAGTCCGACGCCGGTGGCGTGCAGCGGCAGCCGACCGCCGGGCCGCGACACCACCGGCACCGCATCGCGGCCGGAGATGCGCTCGACGTAGACCACCTCGTCGCCGTCGCGCACCCCGAGATGCACGTTCTGCCGGGTGGCCTCGTAGAGGTCGCCGAGGAACGGCATCGCCACCTCGCGCAGCAGCGTGGCGCGCGGTGCCAGCGTCGCCAGCTCGTAGATCCGTAGCCCGATCCGGTAGCTGCCGTCCGGGGCGCGCTCCAGCGCGCCCCACCCGGTGAGCTCGCCGACCAGCCGGTGGGTGGTGGTCAGGGCCAGGCCGCTGTGTCGGCTGATCGCCGACAGCGTCAACGACGGCCGCTCCGGGGAGAAGGTCTCCAGGATCCGGAACAGCCGGGAGGCCACCGTCGGGCCGCGGTCGGTCATCGCACCCCCGTCCTTCGACCGGGCCATCTCATCACGCCGCGGCCCCGCGTGGCACCACCCGTTGCTCCGTCCGCAGGTTCACCCGGACGCGCCGAGTGCGGGGTCGACCGCGTGGGGTGACGTCGTCGGCTCCGGTTGTGGGCCCGCGCGCGCCGCTCTCTAAGCTCAGTGGGATTGTCCGTCGACGGCGAGGATGAGGTGGCGATCGCGTGGCTCAGCGATCGGGCGTGATCACGCATCGCGCTCGCGTGCCGAGAGCCGCCCGGCGCTGGGCCGTGGTGCTCGGTCTGCTGTCGGCCCTGGCGGCGCTGGCGGTGCCGCTGCTGCCGGTGCGGCACGACATCACCACGCTGACCTGGCCCACCGCGCGGGGCACCGCCCCGGTGTCCGCGCCGCTGGCCACCCACGTGCCGCTGTGGCTGCGGGCCGAGGTCCCGTGCGCGTCCGCGCGCAGCCTCGACGCGCGCACCCACGGCCCCGCCGTGCTGGTCGCGACGAACCCGCCGTCGTCGCAGTACGGCGGGGTGACCGGGCTGAGCCTGCAGGTCGAGGACGGCGAGGTCGCGCTGTGGTCGCGGGGGCGGCACCTCGGCAGCACCGCGGTGCCCGCCGGTGACTGCGCGATCACGGTGCGCGCGGACGAGTCCGGCACCCGGGCCGCCGTCGGCGGCGTCGAGCTGGCCTCGGTCGACGGAGACCGGCGCCCGCAGCTGACCGGGATCTTCTCGCAGCTGGACTCGGCGACCGACGACGTGCGCGGCCTGTCCTTCCAGGCCCGGGTGGACGACCGGTTCGCCAGCTCGCCGAGCCCGCTCAAGGTCGCGGGGCTGGTGCTGGCGGTGGTGGCGTTCCTGGGCTCGGTGGTCGCCCTGAGCCGGCTGGAGGTGCGGGGTCCGCCCGCGGTCCTGCGCTCGGGCTGGTGGCGGCCGACCTCCCGCGACGTGGTGGTCGTCGGGGTGCTCGGCGTGTGGTGGCTGATCGGCGCGATGACCGCCGACGACGGCTACATCCTCACCATGCTGCGCACCGCCGGGGACGCCGGGTACGTGACCAACTACTTCCGCTGGTTCGCCAACCCGGAGTCGCCGTTCGGCTGGTTCTACGAGCTCTACGCGCTGTGGGTGCAGGTGTCGCCGGCGACGCCGTGGGTCCGGGTGCCCGCGCTGGTGCTCGGCGTGCTCAGCTGGCTGCTGATCAGCCGCGGGGTGCTGCCCCGGATGGGGCAGCGGGTCCGGCGCAGCGCCGCCGCGGGCTGGGCCGCTGCGGCGGTGTTCCTGGCGTTCTGGCTGCCGTACAACAACGGCCTGCGCCCCGAGCCGGTGGTCGTGGCGTTCTCACTGCTGTCGCTGTGCGCGGTGGAGCGCGCGGTGGCGACCCGGCGGTTGACCCCGGCCGCGCTGGGGCTGGTGGCCGCGGCGCTGGGCGTGGCGGCGAACCCGCACGGCATGGTCGCGGCGCTGCCGTTCGTGGTGGCCGCCAAGCCGCTGCTGCGGCTGCTGCGGCAGCGGGTGCGCGAGCGCGGCGCCCTGCCGGTGCTGGCGCCGGTCGCCGCGGCCGGGCTGGTGGTGCTCACCGGGGTGTTCTACGACCAGACGCTGCAGTCGGTGCTGGACTCGGTGGCGCTGAAGACGGAGTTCGGCCCGAACGAGTCCTGGTACGAGGAGCTCGTCCGCTACGACAAGCTGTTCGGGCCGTGGCCGGACGGCGCGCTCGCGCGGCGCTTCCCGGTGCTGCTGGTGGTGCTGTGCGCGCTGGCCTGCGGGATGGTGCTGCTGCGCCGGGGCCGCATCCGGGGCGCGGCGCTCGGCCCGAGCCGCCGGCTGCTCGCGGTGGTCGCGCTGTGCTTCGTGGTGCTCGCGGCGACCCCGACCAAGCACACCCACCACTTCGGCGTCCTCGCCGGCGCGGGAGCCGCGGTCGCGGCGCTGACCGCGCTGGCCACCAGCGCCGCGGTGCTGCGCTCGCGCCGCAACCGCGCCGCGTTCTTCGCCGGGCTGATGGTCGTGTGCGCGTTCTCGGTCACCGGGACGAACTCGTGGTGGTACGTCTCGAGCTGGGGCGTGCCCTGGTTCGACCGCCCACCCAGCCTGGACGGCCGGGACCTCAGCGACTGCTTCCTGCTCGCCGCGGTGGTCGCCGGGGTCGTCGCCGTCGTCGAGCACCTGCGCCACGACGAGCGGCCGGTGGCCGCCCGGACCGCGCCGCGGCGGTGGACCCGGCTGGCCGCGGCACCGCTGACGGTCACCTGCGCGGTGCTGCTGACCGGCGAGGTGGCGCTGTACGCGTCGGGGGTCCACCGCGGCGGCTACAGCCTCGGGGCGGACAACGTCGAGCAGCTGGCCGGCCGGAGCTGCGGGCTGTCCGACCACGTCGACATCGAGACCGACCCCCGGCAGGGCGTGCTCGCCGTGGCCGCGGAACAGCCGCGCAGCGCCGATGACCTGGTCACCGGGGTCGCGGAAGGCGCGGACTACCTGTCGGCCACCTCGCGCGGCTTCCACCGCTTCGGCTACCCGCGCACCGAGCACTGGACGCCGCCGTTCGGGTTCGGCGGCGACGACGCGCCGGTGTGGGGCAGCTACGACCGGGACGCCACCGGCACCGGTGAGCTGCGCACCCCCTGGTACGACCTGCCGCCGGAGGCCACCGCGGGGGAGCTGCCGGTGGTGCTGCAGTTCGCGGGGTCGGCGACCGGGGCGAACTCGCTGCGCGTCGAGCTCGGGCGGGACGTCCCGGGCGGCTTCCAGATCATCGGTCGGCGGGACCTGGTGCAGAACAGCGTCACCTGGCGCGACCTGCGGTTCACCGTGGCGGGCGCCACCAAGCTCCGGGTGCTGGCGGCCGACCACAAGGTGGACGAGGGCGGGTGGCTGGCGTTCAGCATCCCGCGGGTGCCGCGGCTGACCACCATGACCGCCGTGGTCGGCGGGGCGCCGACGTTCGTGGAGTGGCCCGCGGCCCTGGTGCACCCGTGCCTGTCCCCGGCGAGCCTGCACCACGGTGTCGTGGAGCTGCCGCGGTTCCGGGTGGCCGGCGGCGGGATGCTGCGCGACATGGGGCAGAGCTGGTCGGGCTCGTCCGGCGGCGGGCCGTTCGGCTGGCTCAACGTGGCCGCCAGCGTGCGGGCGATGCCGAGCTACCTCCGCGGTGACCTGCACCGCGACTGGGGCGTGTTCTACGTGGTGGACGCCTACGAACCGGACGCGCTGCCGGCGAGCGAGGCGGTGGAGGTGCACCGGGAGACGCACTGGGGCACGTGGAGCCCGGGCGCGCTGCCCAAGGCGGTCAAGCTGCCGGGCGGTCCGCCCAGTTCCCACGGCCGCACCGACCTGCGGCCGCTGGAGCCCGCGGAGACCGGGGGCAAGACCTGACCGGCTGTGAGCATCGCCATGCCCGGGACGCCGCGCTGATCGCTTAGGATCGCCAAGCGTACGGGTGGCGCGCACGCGGCGCGACCCCCTGTGGCGAAACCCCCGACCACGGAAGGGATCGATGCTGCGCGCCCGACGAGGAAGCCGCCCGGCGGTCCGCAGTGGACGGTGCGGTGCCGGTCCCGCGGAGGTCCCGTGTCCGGTGTGATCCAGGGCTTCGGCGTCATCGCGGCCATCGTGCTGGTCGGCTACGTGCTCGGCCGCACCGGCGCGCTCGGCAGTGCCGGGCGCGAGGCGCTGACCAAGCTGTCGTTCTACGTCGGCACCCCGGCTCTGCTGCTGAAGATGCTGTCGGAGTCCGACGTCACGGTGCTCTTCTCGATCCCGCTGCTGGTCACGGCGTTGAGCACGTTCGCGGCGGCCGGGCTGTTCGTGCTGGTGGGCGTGCTGCGCCGGTGGAACGTCCGCCGCACCACCATCGGGGCGCTGTGCTCCAGCTACGTCAACGCGGGCAACCTGGGCATCCCGATCGCGGTCTACGTGCTCGGCGACGCCACCCTGGTGGCCCCGGTGATGCTGTTCCAGCTGCTGGTCATGACGCCGATCGGGCTGACCGTCATCGACTACGCGCAGTCCGGCGAGCACGGCTCGGTGTGGACGCGGGTGCTCGCGCCGTTCCGCAACCCGATCGTCATCTGCTCCCTGATCGGGGTCGGGCTCTCGTTGGGCGGCTGGCGGATCCCCGAACCGGTGCTGGAGCCGCTCACGCTGCTGGGCCACCTGTCGGTGCCGACGGTGCTGCTCGCCTTCGGCATCTCGCTGCACGGCAGCGCGCTGCCCGCAGGCGGGGCCGAGCGCGGGCCGGTGCTGCTGTCGGTGGGCTTGAAGTCGGTGGTGCACCCGGTGATCGCGTGGGCGATCGGCGCGGGGCTGTTCGGGCTCGAGGGCGCTTCGCTGTTCGCGGCCGTGGTGATCTCCGCGCTGCCTGCGGCGCAGAACCTCTTCGTGTACGCCTCCCGTTACGACGTGGGCGTGCGCTTGGCCCGCGAGTCGATCCTGCTGTCGACGATCCTGTCCGTGCCGGTGCTGTTCACCGTCACCGCGCTGCTGGGCTGATGCGCCGGGGACCCCGCGGGGGCCGGCCGGCGCCGCCGGTCTCCGCGGGGTCGACGCACCGGACCCTGCCGTCCGGTGCGGTCGGGGGCGTGGCGCGCGTGGCGCGCGAGCCTGGTCAGCCGACGTCGAGGTCGACGCAGGCGTAGAAGGCGTTGGCGGTGTCGGCGATGTTCCACACCGCCAGCAGCTTCTGCTTGCCGGTGACGCCGCCGAGGTCGACGGTGTGCGACACCGAGTTCGGGGGCTTGGCGCCGCCGTCGTCGAAGACCGCGACCCGGTTGCCACCGATGAAGTACTCCCAGGTGCTGGTGGCGTGCGGGGCGGTGAGCGTCCAGTTGAACGTCACCGAGCTGCCGACCTTCGTGGCCGTCCAGCCCTTGCTGTCGTCGTCGAGTTCGGCGAACCGGGAGTTGCCGCCGCTGCAGCTGGTCAGGCCCTTGGGGCCTTCGACGCTCTGCGGCTCGTACTTGATGTCGCCGCAGGACACCGTGCCCGCGGCGCACTGCGCCTGGCGGCTCGGTGGTGAGTCGATGTAGCCGTGCGCGTTGGCGGTTGCGGTGGGGATGGCCACCAGGAAGGGCGTGATCGCCGCGCCGACCGCTGCTGCGGCGAGCTTGCGCTTCGATGTCATGGTCGACTCCCTTGTCGATCCGGCCTGGACCGGCCAGGCCGAGCGAGCCCCCCGGAAGTGGCGGTCTGGGAACCTCCTGGTGCGGCGGCGTGGTCGGCGACCGCCGGTCGACCCGCCTCCCGCCAGGAGTGGTCTGGACCATAATGAGCGGCGTGAAACCCGGTCAAGACGCCCGGAACGACCTCACCGCAACGGACCAGGACCACTCGGCGAAGTGGTCAGCACCAGCGGCCCGTGCTGGCGCGCGACCGTGAAAACCGGGCCGTGCCCTCACCTTTCGGCCAGCGGTGGTGGTTCGCCGGTGCGCACCGGAGGGACCGGACCGTCGTAGCGCTCGACCTCGACGTGCGCGTGCTGCCCGGCGCACCCCTGGGACAGGCGGGAGGCGGGCACGTCGGCGGTGAGCACGTTGGGATTGCCGTGCGCGCACAACGACTCCCCGGGGCGGACCGGGTCGGGTTGCGGGTCGAACCACGCCCCGGTGGCCAGCACGACGACACCGGGCCGGACGTCCTCGCTGACCCGCGCCCCCGCCAGGCAGGCGCCGAGGTGGTTGGACACGCGGACGACGTCGCCGTCGGAGATGCCGCGCTCGGCGGCGTCCCGCGGGTGGATGCGCAGCGGTTCGCGCCCGGCGACCTTGGCGCGCCGGCTGACCGCCCCCACGTCGCCCTGCCCGTGCAAGCGGGTCGCCGGCTGGTTGGCGATGAGGTGCAGCGGTCCGCCGCGCCGCTGCCGCGCGGGCAGCCACACCGGGTGGCCGGGGCAGTCCGGGTAGCCGAAGGAGTCGATCTCCGCGGAGAACAGCTCGATCCGGCCGCTGGGCGTGCGCAGCGGGTTGGCCTGCGGGTCCGCCCGGAACGGGGCGAGCGGTGATGGGTGGGACACCCGCGGCAACCGCAGCTCCCCGGCCGCCCAGAACTCGTCGAACGGCGGGACGTCGTGGCCCTGCGCGGCCAGGCCGCCGCGCCACCGCTCGTACATGTGCACCAGCCACTCGCGGGGCGAGCGGCCCTCGGTGAACTCGCGGTGCGTGCCCAGCCGCCGGGCGAGCCCGGCCAGGATGGCGTGGTCGTCGCGGGCCTCGCCGTACGGCTCGAGCACCTGGTGCATCGCGATGAGGTGGCTGTCGCGGAAGCCGCCGCCGATGTCCTCCCGCTCCAGCGGGACCGTCGCCGGCAGCACCACGTCGGCGTGCCGCGCCGTCGCCGTCCAGTGCGTCTCGTGCACCACGACGGTGTCCGGGCGGCCGAACGCCCGGCGCAACCGGTTGAGGTCCTGGTGGTGGTGGAACGGGTTGCCGCCCGCCCAGTGCACCAGCCGGACGTCGGGGTAGGTCAGGCGCTGCCCGTCGTAGTCGTACTGCCGGCCGGGGTGGAGCAGCAGGTCGGCGATGCGGGCCACCGGGATGAACGTCGACACCGGGTTCTGCCCCATCGGCAGGGTCGGCGGCTGCAGCAGCGGACCGTCGTCGCCGATGTCGGCCATCGAGCCGTAGCCGTGCCCGAAACCGCCGCCGGGCAGCCCGATCTGGCCGAGCATCGCGGCCAGCGCCAAGCCCGCCCACACCGGTTGCTCGCCGTGCTCGGTGCGCTGCAGCGACCAGGAGACCGTGATGAGCGTGCGCCCGGCGGCCATCCGCTCGGCGAGGGCCCGCACGTCGGCGGCGTCCACGCCGCAGATCCCGGCAGCCCACTCGGCGGTCTTCGCGGTGCCGTCCGGCTTGCCGAGCAGGTAGTCGGCGAACACCTCGAACCCGGTGCAGCAGCGCTCCAGGAACTCCCGGTCGTGCAGGCCGCTGGTGAGCAGGGTGTGGGCCAGGCCGAGCTGCAGGGCCACGTCGGTGCCGGGCGCGACGGGCCACCACGCGGAGCGGGAGCCGGTCGGGACGTCGTCGGCGAGCGGGCTGATCACCACCAGCTCGGTCCCCAGGTCGCGCAGCGCGGCGGCGCTGGTGTGGCGGGTGACCCCGCCGGGGGCGATCGAGAGGTTCTTGCGGGGCAGCCCGCCGAAGGCCACCAGGAGGTCGGTGTGCTCGCGGATGGTCTGCCAGCTGTCGGCGTGCGCGAACAGCACGCCGCTGCTGCCGACCAGGTGCGGCAGCAGCACCTGGGAGGTGCCGACGCTGTAGTTGCCGCGCGAGGAGGTGTAGCCGCCGATGGTGTTGTGGAACCGGTGGAGCTGGCTCTGCGCGTGGTGGAACCGGCCGGCACTGGACCAGCCGTAGGAGCCGCCGAAGATCGCCTCGTTGCCGTGCTCGCGGCGGGTGCGGTCCAGCTCCTCGGCGACCAGGTCCAGTGCGGTGTCCCAGGAGACCTCCACGAACTCCTCGGTGCCGCGCCGGTCGGTCGGGCCGGGCCCGCCCTCCAGCCAGCCGCGGCGGATCGCGGGCCGCCGGACGCGCGTGCGGTGCCGGACGGTGTCCGGCAGGTTGTCCAGCAGCGGCGACGGTGCGGGGTCGGCGGGGTGCGGCGCGACGTGGAGGGTGCCGTCGGCGTCGGTCGTGGCGCGGAACGCGCCCCAGTGCGAGCTGCTCGGCAGCCAGGTCCGTTCGGTGGTCATGCGCTCCTCCTGCCGCCCGGCCGTGCCCCCCGCACCATAACCCGAGGTCAGGGCCCCGGGGCGGGCGGGGGAGCGGCGTGCTCCGACGTCCCCGCCCGGTGGTCGCCGGTGCGGTCACGCCGAGCGGACCGGGCGTCCGGAGCCGCGCGAGACCTGGTCCACTGTGGATCGGTTCCGGGTGCGTACGACCTGAGGTCGATGCGGCGTACGACTCGTGGACCACCGCGGAACCAGCGCGGCGGATGACGCCCGCGCACGCGCCGCGTCGCTAGCGTCGTGCTCGACGGTGGTCGTGGGGCTGCCACGACCGAGGACGACTCGCGCCGCGGGCGCGGACAGGAGAGCACAGAACATGCACGCATGGGTCCAGCAGGCTTCCCTCGCCGTCGGGGACGAGATCGCCGTCCCCGTCCTCGCCGCACTGGTGGTCCTCCCGCTGGTCGCCTACCTGGCGCTGCTCATCGGCGCGGTCATCAGCATCCTCGGCTCGCCGCAGACCTTCGGCATGAAGGTCGTCTGGATCGTGTTCGTGTGCGTCGCGCCGTTCCTGGGCAGCGCGCTGTGGTTCCTGGTCGGCCGGGCGAACGCCCGCAGGACCGCGTGAACCGTCCGAAGTGGAGCGTCAGGGCGCGGCGTCGCGCAACGCGGGCAGCAGTTCGCGCTGCGCGAAGTCGAAGAAGCCCTGCCGGTCGGCGTCCACGTCGATCTGCACGACCGCGAGGTCGGTGAAGCCGGCCTTCCAGAACTCCGCCGCGGCGTCGACGATCGGCGCCACCTCGGGCCCGCAGGGGATCGAGGCCGTGATGTCGTCGGTGCGCACGAACTGGGTCGCCGCGGCGAACGCGGCCGGGCCGGGCAGTTCCGCGTTGACCTTCCACCCGCCGGCGAACCACCGGAACTGCTGCCAGGCCCGCTCGACCGCGGCGTCCCGGTCGGTCGACCAGGCGATCGGCAGCTGCCCGATCTTGCGCGCCTCCCCACCGCCCGCGGCGCGGTCCCAGCCCTGGCAGAGCTCGCTGCGGGGCTCCACCGCGATCATCGCGTCGGACAGCCCGGCGAACAGCTCGACGGACTGCGCGCCGGACACGGCGGTGGCCACCGGGACGCGCCGCGCCGGCAGGTCCCACAGCTTCGCCGAGTCGACCCGGTAGTGCCGCCCGACGTGGTTGACGTGCCCGCCGTCGAAGAGCGCGCCGATGATGTGCAGGGCCTCGACGAGCATCTCGTGCCGCACGTTGACCGGTGGCCACCCGCGGCCGACGACGTGCTCGTTGAGGTTCTCCCCGGCGCCGACGCCCAGCACGAACCGGTCCCCGGACAGCAGGCCGACGGTGGCGGCCTTCTGCGCGACGACCGCCGGGTGGTAGCGCATGATCGGCGCGGTGACGAAGGTCATCAGCTCGACCCGCTCGGTGACCTGCGTGACCGCGCCGAGCACGCTCCAGGCGTACGGCGCGTGCCCCTGCTCCACCAGCCAGGGGAAGTAGTGGTCGCTCATCACCTCGAAGTCGAAGCCCGCCCGCTCGGCCGCTGCGGCCTGCGCCACCAGCTCGCGGGGTCCGGACTGCTCGGTCAGCAGCGTGCACCCGAATCGGACCATGGCCCCAGGCTGGCACGCGTCCCGGGCGCTCGCCCGTCGGCCGGCGCGGGCATGGTCTCCCGCGGCGCGGGGAATGCCGTGGGGCGGCCCACCTACCCAGGAGGCGAGATGTCCCCCCAGGAACTCCCCATCATCGACTACGACACCGTCCCGGTCGGGTCGCTGCAGCACCGGATCCGGTCGCTCAGCGCGGAGGAGATCGAGCAGCTGCTGGACCACGAACGCACGCACAACGACCGGGTGCAGGTGTGCGAGGTCCTGGAGAACCGGCTCGACGAGCTGCGCGCGGGCGCCGAACCTTCCGGCGGGACGCAGGACACCGGGCCGGTGGAGGCCGAGAACACCCCGGCCGGCTCACCGGTCGGCCCCGGCGGCTCGCCCGAGCCGATGCACCCGCCTCGGCACGGGATGGTCGGCCAGCCCGGGAGGCCCCGGGCCGACCGACCGCGCCAGCAGTGAGCGCCGCGCTCTGACCGGCGGCGCTCCGGCGTGTCGGGTGGTGTCCGCGAACCCGTGTGCGGCGACGGGTCGTGGCCTGCCCTGCGCCTCCGAAACCCGCGCAGCTTTCGGCGGACTCGCGGGAAGCGCGGTCGTCGCACGTGGCCCCACGGGACCTCCTGTCCAGGCCTCGACCCACACCGTTTTGACCTCGCGCCAGCGGGTAACCGCTGGCGTGCTCGTCGGAAGACGCGCCTCGGCGCTGCGCCGAGGCGGGTGTGGCCGGTGTGACGGGAGTGGGTTCGATGGTGGGGAAGCGTCACCGGGACCGGGACCCCGCGTCCGAAGCGACCATTGTGGACGAACGCCAGGTCAGACGTGCGGTCGCCGCCGCCGCGATCGGCAACACCATGGAGTGGTTCGACTTCGGCGTCTACAGCTACGCCGCCGTGGTGATCAGCCAGGTGTTCTTCCCCGCCGCGAACCCGACCGCGCAACTGCTGTCCACCTTCGCCACCTTCGCGGTGGCGTTCTTGGTGCGGCCGCTGGGCGGGTTCTTCTTCGGCCCGCTGGGCGACCGCATCGGACGGCGCACGGTGCTGGCCACCACGATGGTGACGATGGCGCTGGGCACGCTGTCGATCGGGCTGATCCCCAGCTACGCGACCATCGGCGTCTGGGCACCGGTGCTGCTGCTGGTGGCGCGGCTGGTGCAGGGGTTCTCCACCGGTGGGGAGTACGGCGGGGCGGCCACCTTCGTCGCGGAGTACTCGCCCGACCGGCGTCGCGGTTTCATGGCCTCCTGGCTGGAGTTCGGCACCCTGACCGGCTACTCGCTGGGCGCGGCGCTGGTCACCGTGCTGACCGTGACGATGTCGCAGGACGACCTGCTCACCTGGGGCTGGCGGATCCCGTTCCTGGTCGCCGGACCGCTCGGCATCATCGGCCTGTACCTGCGGTTCCGGCTCGAGGAGAGCCCGGCGTACCAGGACAGCTCCGAGCAGGGGGAGCCGCGGGCCGCGGTGCGCAGCTTCCGCACGATCTTCCGCGGCCACTGGCGCCCGATGCTCAAGTGCATCGGGCTCGTGCTGGTGTTCAACGTGACCAACTACATGCTCACCGCCTACATGCCGACCTACCTGACGGCGGTGATCGGGTTCCCGCACACCGCCGCGCTGGCCATGGTGCTGGTGACGATGCTGCTGGTGATGGGCCTGATCGTGGTGCTGGGGCACTACTCCGACCGCTTCGGGCGGCTGCCGATCGCGGGGGTGGGCAGCGTGGCCCTCATCCTGCTGTCCTTCCCGGCCTTCCTGCTGATCGGCCTGGGCACCACCGCCGCGGTGGTCGGCGGCCTGCTGGTGATCGGGCTGTCGCTGATCTGCTTCAGCGGCACCATGCCCGCGACGCTGCCCGCGCTGTTCCCCACCGAGATCCGCTACGGCGCGGTGTCGGTGGGGTTCAACATCTCGGTGGCGCTGTTCGGCGGCACCACGCCGCTGATCGCGGAGGCGCTGGTGGCGGCCACCGGGATGCCGACGGTGCCGGCGTTGCTGCTGGTCGTCGCGGGCGTGGTGGGCCTGCTGGCGGTGTGGGCCACCCGTGAGCCGGCCGGGCGCGCGCTGCCCGGGGCGAAGCCCACCGCCACCGACCGGCAGGAGGCCCGCGAGCGCGTCGAGGAAGAGCGCGAACGCGAAGCCTGAACGCGTCGGTCCCCGGCGTCGTGGGTGGCCGCTGGGCGGCCCGAGGATGTGCCGCCCGGGGCCGCAGCCGACCACCGGCCGCGGTGGTCGCCGTCGTGCGGTGACCACCGCGGCCGTCTGCGCACCGCTCGGTCGCCTCCGGGGCCAGGACGGGTGGTCACCGGGTGACCGCCGTCCCCGCCCGCTCCCGTCAGTCGTAGCCGCGGGTGATCACGTCGTCGTCCTCCGGCTCCCCAGGCTGCGGGGCGTCATCCGAGCTCGCGGTTTCCTCGTGCGGATCCACTGGGACCATCCCCCACCGGTTCGAGGCCGAACGTTGTGCCTCAGCGGTACCCGGCGGCGGCGGAGTCGAAAACGTCTCGGAGGTCCCGGATTCTCCTGGCGGGGCGCCGGGTACAGGGGTGGAGGACGACGTTCCGACCAGGGAGAGCGTGATGCGACAGGAGAAGAACCGCCAGCGGCCGGCCGAGGAGGACGCTCCGCCCGAGGAGCCGGTGCCGACCGGGACCGAGCGGCGGGAGAAGCTGAGCGACGACACCGAGGCCACCCTGGACGAGATCGACGACATCCTGGAGGAGAACGCGGAGGACTTCGTCCGCTCGTACGTGCAGAAGGGCGGTCAGTAGCCGTGCGGGCGGCGCCGTGGGCCGGCCCGGGTGCCCGCAGGGGCGGAGCGCTGACGGACCCGATGACCCGATCGCTCCACTGTGGACGACGGGTGCGGGTCCGTCCGCGCCGCCGCCACGGGGTCAGGCCGGCTTCGGCGGCCAGTTGACCAGCTTCTTCGGGCGCGGCGTGGCGTAGGTGCGCACCTTCGACGTGGTCAGCCCCAGCCGGACGAGCGATTCCGCGACGGTGACCGCGGCGCTCACGCCGTCCACCACCGGGACGCCGGTGCGCTCGACCACCCGTTCGGCGAGGCCCGACATGCCTCCGCAGCCCAGGCAGACGACCTCGGCGCGGTCCTCCTCCACCGCGCGCACCGCCTGCTCGGCGATGGCCTCCACCGCCGCGGCCGGTTCGCGCTCGAGGTCCAGCACCGCCATGCCGCTGGCGCGCACGGAGGCGCACCGCGCGCTGAGCCCGGCGACGTGCAGCCGCTCCTCGATCAGCGGCACCGTGCGGTCCAGGCTCGTCACCACCGAGTAGGTGCGGCCCAGGAACTGGGCGGTGCTCGCGGAGGCCTCGGTGATGTCGACGACCGGCACGTCCACGAGCTCCTGCAACCCCTCCCGGCCGTGCTCGCCGTAGCCGGCCTGGATGACGGCGTCGAACGGTTCCCGGTAGGCCCGCACCGTCTCCATGACCGCGACCGCGGCGAGGTAGCTCTCGTAGTTGCCCTCCACGGACTCCGCGCCGAAGGCCGGGGTGAGCGGGACGATCTCGGTGCCGGGAGACGCCGCACCGGCGGCCTGGGCACCGATGGCCTCGGTGATGGTGGCGGTGGTGTTGACGTTCACGACCAGGATGCGCATCGTTGCCTTTCTTCCAGGGGAGGACTCGTCGCCGAGCGGGGAACGCGGCCCCGAGGGAGATCGCACGTCCGATCCCCATCGGGATCGTGGGCACCGGGCGGGGCAGGGGTCACTGTGCGGCCACGGCGATCGACTCGCCGTCGACGTCGGTGGCCACGACCGAGCGGTCGGCGACCACGGCGTAGATCACCGCACCGAGGATCGCGCCGATGAACCAGGAGAACCCGGCGACCGCGCTGAACACCGGCACCAGCGCCACCACGACGGAGATCGCCGCAGCGGGCAGGAACGCCCAGATCGCCCGCGGGTTGTACCCGCGCCGGTAGTGGTAGTCCCCGTGCACGTCCTCGCTGTACAGCGCCGGGACGTTGACCCGGGCCTTCCGGACGAGCCAGTAGTCGGCCATGATCACGCCGAACAGCGGGCCGAGCAGCGCGCCGAGACCGCCCAGGAAGTAGTTCACCACGACCGGGCTGTTGTAGAGGTTCCACGGCAGGATGACCAGGCCGATGAGGGCGCTCACCACCGCGGCCCGGCGGAAGTCCAGCTGCCGCGGGAACAGGTTGACCAGCACGTAGATCGGCGCCACGAAGTTGGCCAGCAGGTTCACCGCGATGGTCAGCACGATCAGCGCGATCGAGGCGGCGGCCAGCAGCACCACGTTCGGGATGGTCTGCACGATGTCGGTCGGACTGGTGATCACCGTGCCGTCGAGCTTGAACTGCGCTCCGCTGAGCACCACCACGATGCCGGCGAAGAACAGCATGTTCACCGGGATCCCGACCAGGTTGCCGCGGATGATCGACGCCCGGCTCTTGGCGGAGCGGGTGAAGTCGCAGAAGTTGAGCACGAACGTCCCGTAGATGACCACCCACAGCGCGGCGGCCTGCACGATTTGCAGCCACATCTCACCGCCGGTGAACGGCTGGGCGGTGGACAGCGCGATCGAGCCGCCGGCGCGGACGAACATCCAGACCGCCAGCGCGCACATGGTGATCAGGATGGTCGGCGCGGCCACCGCCATGTACTTGCGGATCACGTGCATGCCGTAGCTGGCGATGAGGACCTGCACCACCCACAGCGCCAGGAAGGTGATCCAGCCGAGCAGCGGCAGCCCGAGCGCGGACTGCTCCTCCAGCGGCTGCAGCGACGGGAACAGCGCCACCAGCAGGGTGCTCAGCACCTCGGAGGCGAGGTAGGTCTGGATGCCGAACCAGGCGATGGCGACCACGCCGCGGACCGCGGCCGGGATCTGCGCGCCCTTGGTGCCGAACGCGATCCGGCTCATGACCGGGAACGGCACGCCGGTCTTGTGCCCCATGTACCCGGACAGCGTCAGCAGCAGGAACAGCAGCACCGAGGCGAGGAGGAAGGCGGCCAGGATGCCCCACACGTTCAGCCCGAGCGCGAACAGGCCGATGGCGAAGGCGTAGTTGCCGAGGCTGTGCACGTCGTTGCCCCAGAGCGTGAAGACGTTGTAGGCGCCCCAGCGACGCCCCTCCTTCTTCGTGGGCGCGAGGTCGTAGGTGTAGAGCCGGGAGCTCGTGGCGGAGGTGTCCACGGTGGACCCGTTGTCCGTGGCGGTCATCTGGCCTCCAGGCGTCCTGTGCGCGGCTGTCGGCTCCTCGTGCCGGGCGTCCGGCGTGGGGTGCTGCGGGAGCGGGCGTCCCCGGGGCGAGCAGTGCGGTGCCGGGTGCTCGGCGAGGACGGGGTGCGCTCCGGTGGCTGCGTGCGACCGGCTCCGCCGCAGGGGGTGGTGCGGAGTCGCCGGGCCGACAGCGCGGAACAGGGTTTTCGTTATGCGGAAGTATACGTTTGTGGTTCGAAAACGCTAAACCGCTTCTCCGGGGCCGTCAAGGCTCTCCCCGGAGCTTCGTGGGGCCGGGGTGGGCGAGAGGTGCGGCGCACAGGGGGCGGCCCATCGCATGGTGGACGCCGTCCGGCGGGGGTGTCCACCCCCCAGGGCGATGGCACCGCACCGGCCTGAGCGGCGACGACGTCGGGTGTTGCCGTCACGGCCGGGGTGCTCCGCGCGGTCCCGGTCGTCGCCTCCCGGCTCTGGTGCGGTGTCTCGGCCCACGAGCCGTTCCTGATCGGTGCAGGCCTCTCCGGCGCCGACGTGCCGGCTGTCCGATGTGGACCCGCCGGAGCGGTTCGGCGGGTTCGTCCGGTTCGCCCCTGGACGTGGTGCTCTGTCCAGGTGGTCGTCCCGGCAGTGGAAGCCGATGGCGGATTCCCGCGCCGGGGGCGCGGCCGCACAATGGGAACCGGCGAGTGATCTTGGCAGAGGCACTGGGGGCGAGACATGTCCGTCGGGGGAGGGGCGCGCGGGGACGTCCCGAACGGAACACCCTGCTGGATCGAGCTGGTGACCACCGACGTGCCGGTGGCCTGCGACTTCTACGGCGCGCTGTTCGGCTGGGAGTTCGAACGGCACGACGACCCGCGGGAGGGCGCGCACGTCATCGCCCACCGGGACGGGTACCCGGTGGCCAGCGTCCGCGAGTCGGCGGACGGCCGATCGCGGTGGCGGCTGTTCCTGGCGACCGAGGACTGCGCGGCCACCGCGGCCGAAGCGGGGAAGCTCGGCGGTGTGATCACCGTGCCCCGGAGCCGGGTGCCGGGCCTGGGCGTGAAGCTGGTGCTGGTCAGCCCGTCCGACGACGAGTTCGGCCTGCTGGAACCGGACCCGGCGTGGCAGTTCGACGTCGGCCTGCCGGGCACCCTGGTGTGGGCGGAGCTGGTGACCATCAAGGCGCAGGCCGCGGACCAGTTCTACGGCGGGCTCTTCGGCTACACCAGCGAGCAGTTCGGCACCGAACACGTGTCCGACTACGAGGTCTGGTACCTGGGCGCGGACTCGGTGCTCGCCCGCGTCTGCATGATCCGCGGCCACATCAGCCCGGGCGCGCACGCGCACTGGCTGCTCTACCTCGGGGTGGACGAGGAGGTCGGCACCGACGAGATGGTGCGGACGGCGGTGGCCCACCACGGCCGGATCCGCGTGGACCCGCACGACTCCAGCCTCGGCCGCGTCGCGGTCCTGCGCGACCCGCTGGGCGCGCGCTTCGCCCTCGTCGACCCCTCCCAGGCCACCGACTACGGCTCATCGGGCAACGACGACCCGTACGACGACTGACCCGCGAGCCGCCGGGGCGGTCAGAGCGAGTCGAGGAAGCCGAGTGCGGTGGTCCAGGTCGCCCGGGCGGCCTCGGCGTCGTGGTCCGGCAGGTCCGGGTCGGTGTAGAGGTGCCCGGCGCCGGGGTAGCGGTAGACCTCGACGTCCGCGCCGGCGCGCCGCATCTGCAGGTACCAGGAGTTGAGCCAGTCCTCGGACTCGAACGGGTCCGGCTCGGCGACGTGCAGCTGCACGGGCAGGTCGTCGACGGTGGCACCCTGCGCGATGTCCGAGGTGCCGTGCAACAGCAGCAGTCCCCGGGCCTTCTCGTCGGCCAGCGCGAGGTTCTGCGCCAGTGCCGCGCCCAGGGAGAAGCCGGCGTACACCAGGCCCCGCTCGCTGAGCGGGGCGGCGGCCTGCACCGCCCGGCGCAGCAGCTCGTCGCGCCCGATCTCCTCGTTGATGCGCATGCCGTCCTCGACGGTCTCCGCGGTGCGCCCGCCGAACAGGTCCGGCACGTGCACCTCGTGGCCGGCGTCGCGCAGCAGGTCGGCGGCGGCGTGCACCGCGGGTCGCAGCCCGAACGTGGAGTGAAGCAGCAGGATGTCCACGCCTCCATCCAACCAGGCCCGGGCGCGGTGCGCGGCGGGTCCCGGTCGCGGTGTTGCGCGCGCAACACCGGCCCGGCGCACGAGATCAACCTCCTCGCGGACCCGGATATCTTCTCCAGTGGAGGAAACCTTCCGCACGCCGGTCGGCGCGCGGCTGCCCGGGAGGATTCGGTGCGCTTCAACGAGGACGCGGAGCTGGACGCCTCGCAGGTCGAGGAGGTCGGTGGTCCCGGCGGCGGGATCGGTGGTGGCACGATCGCGATCGGTGGCGGTGGACTGGCCGTCGTCGGTGTCGTGCTCTTCTTCTTGCTCAGCAACGTCCTCGGCGGTGGCGGCGGGCAGCCGCAGCTGCCGCTGAGCCTCGACCAGCTGCCCGCCGGCCAGCAGGCCGACGACCACCGGCTGGCGCAGGAGTGCCGCACCGGGGCGGACGCCAACCGCCGCGAGGAGTGCGCGCTGGTGGCGTCGATCAACTCCATCCAGGGCTACTGGCGGGACCAGTTCGCGCGCTCCGGCGGCCGGTACCAGGAGGCGCCCACGAAGTTCTTCCGCGGAGCGGTGCGCACCGCGTGCGGCGGTGCCACGTCCGAGGTCGGCCCGTTCTACTGCCCGGCCGACGCCGACGTCTACATCGACCTGGACTTCTTCAAGGAGCTGCAGACCCGGTTCGGCGCCCGCGGCGGCACCTTCGTGGAGGCCTACGTGCTGGCCCACGAGTACGGCCACCACGTGCAGAACCTGCTCGGCACCAGCTCCCAGGTCGATCCCCGGAAGACCGGGCCCACCTCGGGCTCGGTGCGGCTGGAGCTGCAGGCCGACTGCTACGCGGGGGTGTGGGCCCACCACGCCACGACGGTGCCCACCCGTTCCGGTGCGCCGCTGATCTCCGAGGTCACCCAGGACGACATCAGCCGCGCCGTGGACGCCGCGGAGCGGATCGGCGACGACTACATCCAGGCCCAGCTCGGCGGCGGCCGGGTGGACGAGAGCGCCTTCAGCCACGGCAGCTCGGCGCAGCGCGAGAAGTGGTTCACCACCGGTCTGCGCACCGGCGACCCGAGCTCCTGCAACACCTTCGACCCGAAGGTCGACCTCGGCTGACCCGCCGGGACGCCGTCACACGACCGCGCCCCGGCGCTGCGGGCCGAGGACGGGCAGGTGCTCGCGGACCAGCAGCCCGCTCATGACCAGCAGCCACACGGCGGTCAGCGCGTTGGGGACGGAGGAGGCCAGCACGCTGTCCGGCGCCAGCACCCCGGCCCCGCTGATCACCGTGAGTGCGCCGAGCACCCGGACCAGGGCGACGAAGCCGCTGAACCAGCCGACCCACTTCGGGAACGCCTCGGTGCGCAGCACGGCCACCGCGCAGGCGGCCAGCGGCAGTGCCAGGGTCAGCCCGGCGAGCGTCCGCACCACCACGAGCGCCGAGTAGGGCACGGACGCCAGGCTGAGCAGCACCGGGTAGGTGGCCAGCGTCTGCACCACGCCGCCGAAGACCGCGGTGGTGAGGAACCCGGTGGTAGCGCTGATCGCGAACCCGCCGAGCACGACCGCCGGCGCGTCGCTGTCCGGGTCGGCCAGCCGGAACGCGGTGGCCAGCGTGGCGCCGAACCACATGAACAGCACCACGGCCGCCGCCGCGAGCACCACCGCGGTCATGATCGCGCCGCGGGAGAAGAACAGGTAACTGGCGATGGCGGTGGTGGACTCGCCGGCCTGCGGGGCGCCGCGGAGCAGGATGCTCGCGATGACGGCGAGCACGAGCGAAGCCGCTCCGGCCAGCCCGCCCCAGCGCATCTCGTGGCCGTTGCGCATCGTGTCCTCCCACGTAGCTGGAGTGGATGCCTCGACGGTCGCGGCACGGTCGGCGCGCTGTCACCGGGCGAAGGTCCCGGTCGCTCGACCAGCGGGACGTTGTGCTCTGGGGGCCGCACCCGGTGCGCTCGCACGCTCAGGGTGTCGAGCAAGGGGTGGTGCAGGTGGCGCGACAGGGACCAGCGGCGACACCGGCGGGCCGGCACCGGGTGTCGGCCCGCGCGGTGACCGGCCTCGTGCTGGGAGCCCTCGCCGTGGTGCTCGCTGTCGAGAACCGGGCGCTCGTGGAGATCCGGCTCCTCGTCCCGCAGGTGACCATGCCGCTGTGGACGGCGCTGGCCGGGATGCTGGTCGTCGGCATCGTCGTCGGGCTGCTCATCAGCCGCCCCCGGAGGTGACGGCCTGGCCCTGCCGCGTGCGGGAGCCCGGGTGTGGAGCCGCGGGGCCCGGGGGACCCCATCAGGTGATGGTGGTGGGCCACGCCTGGTGACCACCACCGGCGAGCGCGACGGTAGGGGCACCACACCGAACTGACGCAAGGGGTGATCATGATGGAGATGCCGCTGGTCAACAGCTGCACCGCCACCGAATGCGCCTTCAACGACCACCAGAGCTGCCACGCCCTGGCCATCACCATCGGCGAGCCGCAGCACGCGGTGTGCGACACCTACGTCACCACGTCCGTCGACGGCGGCGACCCGAACGCGGTCGCGCACGTCGGGGCCTGCAAGATGGCGGACTGCCGCTACAACTCGCACCTCGAGTGCCAGGCCCCCGGCATCACGGTCGGCCACGAGCAGAGCCTCGTGGACTGCCTGACCTACCAGCCGGCCTGACCCTCCGGCGCAGGATCAGCCCTGCTCGACGAGGCGGGCCGGGAAGCCCCCGGTGGCGATCGGGCCCCAACGCTCGGGGGTGACGCGGATCAGGGACTTGCCCTGCTTCACCATCGCCGCGCGGTACTCGTCCCAGTCCGGGTGCTCGCCGGAGATGGTGCGGAAGTACTCGACCAGCGGCTCCACGGAGTCCGGTGCGTCGATCACCTCGGCCGAGCCGTCGACCTGCACCCACGGGCCGTTCCAGTCATCGGACAGCACGACCACGCTCACCCGCGGATCGCGCTTGGCGTTGCGGGTCTTCGCGCGCTCCGGGTAGGTCGACATCACCAGCCGCCCGGCGTCGTCCACCCCGCAGGTCAGCGGCGAGGCCTGCGGGCGCCCGTCGGTGCGTGTGGTGATCAGGATGGCGCGGTGCCGCGGCCGGACGAAGTCCAGCAGACCGGCGAGGTCCACCGTCGTGTTGGTGGCGATCTGGGGCATCGTGGGACCTCCTGGTGAGCTCTCAGCGGTACCCGACCATCCTGCCGCGCACCGCCGGAGGCGGCTCGGCCGGTCCGACACGACGGAGGGCCGCCGCGGGAGCGCTCCCGCAGCGGCCCTCGGTCCGGGAAGCGGTCAGTCCGTGCCGGACTCCATCGCGGCCCGGTCCAGGTAGCCGGACTCGGTCTCGTCGTCGGCGCCCACCGAGGCGATCGCCTCCGCGCCGCCGGCCTGCAGCGTGCCGACCAGCTCGGTGTGGGCCGGGCCGACCAGGCCGAGCTGGCTGTAGCCCTCCAGCTTGGCGCGGGAGTCGGCGATGTCCAGGTTGCGCATGGTCAGCTGGCCGATCCGGTCGGTCGGGCCGAAGGCGGCGTTCTCGGTGCGCTCCATGGACAGCTTGTCCGGGTGGTAGGAGAACGCCGGACCGGAGGTGTCCAAGATCGAGTAGTCCTCGCCGCGCCGCAGCCGCAGGGTGACCTCGCCGGTCACCGCCGAGCCGACCCACCGCTGCAACGACTCGCGCAGCATCAGCGCCTGCGGGTCCAGCCAGCGCCCCTCGTACATCAGGCGGCCCAGCTTGCGGCCCTCGTTGTGGTAGTTGGCGATGGTGTCCTCGTTGTGGATCGCGTTCACCAGCCGCTCGTAGGCGATGAACAGCAGGGCCATGCCCGGCGCCTCGTAGATGCCGCGGCTCTTGGCCTCGATGATCCGGTTCTCGATCTGGTCGCTCATCCCGAGGCCGTGCCGGCCGCCGATCGCGTTGGCCTCGTGCACCAGGTCGACGGGGGAGTCGAACTCCTTGCCGTTGATCGCCACCGGGCGGCCCTGCGCGAACGAGATCGTGACGTCCTCGGTGGGGATCTCGACCGACTCGTCCCAGAACCGCACGCCCATGATCGGTTCGACGATCTCCACCCCGGTGTCGAGGTGCTCCAGCTGCTTGGCCTCGTGGGTGGCGCCCCAGATGTTGGCGTCGGTGGAGTAGGCCTTCTCCGCGCTGTCGCGGTAGGGCAGGCCGCGCTCCTGCAGCCACTCCGACATCTCCTGGCGACCGCCGAGCTCGCCGACGAAGTCGGTGTCCAGCCACGGCTTGTAGATCCGCAGGCGCGGGTTGGCGAGCAGCCCGTAGCGGTAGAACCGCTCGATGTCGTTGCCCTTGAAGGTGGAGCCGTCGCCCCAGATCTCCACCCCGTCCTCGAGCATCGCCCGCACGAGCAGGGTGGCGGTGACGGCCCGGCCCAGCGGGGTGGTGTTGAAGTACGTGCGCCCCGCGGAGCGGATGTGGAACGCCCCGCAGGTCAGCGCGGCCAGGCCCTCCTCGACCAACGCCTCCCGGCAGTCCACCAGGCGGGACACCTCGGCGCCGTAGGACTCGGCGCGCCCCGGGATGGAGGCGATGTCGGTCTCGTCGTACTGCCCGATGTCGGCGGTGTAGGTGTACGGGATCGCGCCCTTCTCGCGCATCCAGGCCACCGCGACGGAGGTGTCGAGACCTCCGGAGAAGGCGACGCCGACCCGCTGGCCGACCGGGAGACTCGTCAGAACCTTGGACATGGTTCAAGAGTATGCGATGGACTGCATGATTATAAAATCGGGGGTGGGGTGGTCGTCTGACCAGGGGCAACGGTAGTCGCTCCGGCGGCTCTCCAGCCCGCTCGCCGCGCTCGTCAGGTGCACTGCGGCCGTGGCGCACGTGCGAGCAGCTCCCGCGCGCACGCGGGAGCTGCTCGGGCGAGGGTTCAGGCTCTCGGGCTGCTCATCGCAACCCCGCCTGGGGCTCCTGTGCTGGGAGGTCGATCACCAGCGACCCCAGTGGCCACGACGGCGCCAGTGTCCCCACCAGCCGCCGCCCCAGCCCCAGCCACCCCAGTGGCCCCAACCCCAGCCCCAACCCCAGCCGCCGTTGCGCCGGTAGTCGTTGCTGAAGACTGCGCTGACCTTCATGTCGGTCTCCTGTAGATCAGGACGAGCGTCATCGAAATTCCGTCGAGAACTGCGCTGCGGGGGAGTCCGCAGCACCGGCGCAGCTCACCGAGTCCGTCCGGGGTGGACGGTCGCGAGCGCGCGGTCGCGTTGCTTCTGGATCCAGCCGGATGCGCTTCCACCTGCGCACACCCCACGATAGGACCGGGCAACATGCCGTGTGAGAGACTTTCGCCCTGGACACGTTGCGTAGCAAATCATTGCTCCTCGAACACGCTGCGTGTCTGTTCTTCCACTGCGCCCCAGGCGCGGGTGGCCCTGTCGCCGCCCGTGCAACGTGGGTTGCCGGGCCGAGTCGCAGGCATTCCCGGCCACCCGGCCGGGTAAGCCGAGTGGGGATGGGGATCAGCGCGAGGACGGGTGCCGCGGGCCCGGCCGCCGGCCGGGTGCGGTGGGCCGGGCGGCGACGCGTGGCGGCGCTGGAGCGTGGTCCGGCGGGTGGCCGATGTGCGCGGTGAACCGCCGGCAGTTCGGCGGTCTCGTCCTGGCCGGTGCGGGAGCGGCCCTGCTCGGGGGACTGCCGCGCGCGGCGCCGGTGCGGGCCGCCGAGCCCGCCGGGGGCTTCTTCGTGACCGCGTTCACCGACTACGCCTCGACGGTGAGCACCGAGAGCTCGGGCGACCTGTGGCCGACGTGCTGGGCGGACGACGACCTGGTCTACACGGCCAACGGCGACGGACGGGGCTTCGGCGACCAGCCGATGGCTCCCATCGTGGCGAACCGGATCGCCGGGACGCCGGAGACCGGCCTGCGCGGCGAACGGCTCGCCGCGGGCGATGCGATCGCCCGGGCGCACGCCGACCCCGCGCAGTACAACCCGAAACCCACCGGGATCGTCGCCGTCGACGGCAACGGCGACGGGCGTGACGAGCTGTACCTGGCCGTGCAGGACCTGCGCTCCGCGCCGGCCGGGCAGGCGTTCGACGACGCCCCGAACGCGACGGTCGTGAAGTCGGAGGACCACGGGCGGACCTGGCAGCAACCGGCCGAGCCGATGTTCACCGACCACGTGTTCACCACGATCATGTTCCTGGACTTCGGTCGCAGCCAGGAGCACGCGCGCACCCTCGGGCCGCAGGACGCCGGTCACGTCTACGCCTACGGCCTGGACCACAACTGGCGCACCTCCTACAGCGGCACGGTGCCGTCCCCCACCGGCCTCTACCTGGCGCGGGTGCCGCGCGACAGCGTCCAGCAGCGCGACGCGTGGCGGTTCTGGGCCGGGAGCGGTCCGGACGGTCCGAAGTGGACCGCACGGATCGAGGAGAAGGCGCCGGTGCTCACCGACGAGCGACGGCTCTACACCGACCTGGTCGTCACCGGGCGGCGCGACCTCAGCGTGCTGTCCCAGGGCGGAGTGCTCTACAACGCCCCGCTGCGCCGCTACCTCTACACCTCCTGGAGCGAGTACACCTTCGAGTTCTACGAGGCACCGGCACCGTGGGGACCGTGGCGGCTGTTCCTGTCCAAGGACTTCGGCTGCCAGCCCTGGTTCGGCCGGCCCGGCCGGATCCGGTTCGACCCCGTGCCGGGCGGTCACGACATCCCGCTGCCGGAGGCCGGGGAACCGCGACCCGCGTGCGCCGGGCCGAAGAACGGAGGCTACGCCTGCACCCTGCCGTCCAAGTTCGTCTCAGCCGACGGCACGCGGATGTGGTTGCAGTCCAACTGGTTCCAGGGTCTGCAGTGCGGTCTGCCGAACTACTGCTTCTCGCTGCGGCAGTTCCGGGCCTTCCCCCGCCAGTGGGGCGATCCGGCGGTCAACCGGCCCGACCCGGCGCGCAACCTCGCCCGCGAACCGGACGTCTTCCCGGTCGAGAAGACCGCCCACCACGGGCGCGGCGACTACCTCAACGACGGGGTCCTCGAGCAGAGCGAGGACAGCTACGACGGCACCCGCAAGCAGACCGACTCCTGGGGCTACACCTGGCGCGAGCAGCGCTGGGTGGACCGCGTCGTCTACACCACCGGCACCACGTTCCCCGACGGCGGCTGGTTCGCCCGAGACCTGAGGGTGCAGGTGCGGCAGGCGGACGGCTGGGTCGACGTCAGCGGTCTGGTGATCACCCCGCCCTACCCCCACGACCGCACCGCGGGTCCGCACCGCAGCTACGCGCTGACCTTCGCCCCGACCACCGGTGACGGGGTGCGGATCACCGGAGTCCCGGGCGGTTCCGCGGCGTTCACCTCGATCGCCGAGCTCGAGGTCTACTTCGACGGGCGGTGAACTGCGCGGAGCCGTCGGCGCGTGCATCAACCGAACGGCGGCTGACCGCGCACCGCCGGCGCGGTGTTGCATCGAACCTGCGCCCCGGCGAGCCCGTGCTGGACGCCGCGCGCACTCCTCTCGCTGGGAGCCCGATCGGAGAACTGGATGACCGCAGCACCGGACCGGGGGGCCTCGACGCTGGTCGGGGCCGAGGAGTTCTTCGCCGACCCTGCGTTCTCCCGTGCCTCGCTCTCGCCGGACGGTGCGAGGATCGCCTACCTGGCTCCGGAGCGCGGCAAGCTCAACCTGTGGGTGCGCCGGGTCGACGAGGGGCACGAGGACGCGGTGTGCCTCACGCACGACGACCGGCGCGGTGTCGAGCACCACTGGTGGACCGATGACCCGCGCTGGCTGCTGTACCTGCACGCCACCGACGGCGAGGAGGACTGGCACCTGTTCCGGGTCGACCTGGACGCACCGGGTGCACCGGCGGTCGACCTGACCCCGCTGCCGCCGGGGCAGCGCGTGTTCGCCGTCGACCCGACGAGACCGGGGGCCGGCAGCGTGCTGGTCTGGATGAACCAGCGCCCCGCGTCCATCGACGCCGTCCGGGTCGACGTCGCGACCGGCGAGCGGACACCGCACCAGAGCCGGCCCGAGCCGGGCGGCACCGTGCTGCTCGACGGGCGCGGTGAACCCGCCTTCCACGCGGCGCTGACCGAGGACGGCACCTGGGAGTTCTCCGCGATCGACCCCGGCGGCCGGAGGCGCCTGCTGTGGCGCGTCGGCGGGCCGGAACACCCGCTGGGTCCGCCGCTGCAGCGGGTGACGCCCGACGGCACCGGGTTGCTCGTCGGCGACTACCAGGACTCGGACGACCTCCGGCTGGTCCGCATCGACCGGCGTTCCGGTGCGGAGACCACGGTCGCCGCGGTGGCGGGGCGCAGCCTGTGCACCGCCGGGCTGGCGGCTCCGGGCGCGCGGCCGCCCACCGTGTTCACCAGCCGGCGGACCGGTGCGGTCATCGCGGCCCGCTTCACCGGGGACCGCCCCCACATCGAGGTCCTGGACCCGCACTTCGCCGAGGTGCACGCCGCGCTGTCCGCGCTCTCCGACGGCGTGCTGGACGAGGTGTCCTCGGACGAGACCGAGCAGCGCTGGGTCGCTTCCTTCGTCCACGACCGCGAACCCGGTGCGACCTGGTTCTACGACCACAGCACGGGGGAGAGCCGGCTGCTGTTCCGGGCGCACCCGCAGCTGGACCCGGCGCAGTTGGCCCCGATGTCGGCGGTGCGCTTCCCGGCCCGCGACGGACTGCCGCTGCACGCGTTCCTGACCCTGCCGGTCGACGGCGCGACCGGGCCGCTGGTGCTGCTGGTGCACGGCGGCCCGTGGTCCCACGACTCGTGGGGCTACCACCCGACGGTGCAGTTCCTGGCCAACCGCGGGTACGCGGTGCTGCAGGTGAACGTCCGCGGTTCCACCGGCTGCGGCAAGCGGTACACCACCGCCGCGATCGGCGAGTTCGCCGGGAAGGTGCACGACGACCTCCTCGACGCGCTCGACTGGGCGGTGGCGCAGGGCCACGCCGACCCGAGCCGGGTCGCCCTCGTCGGGGACGAGGACCCCTACGCCGGCCACGCGGCGCTGGTCGGCGCCGCGCTCAGCCCGGACCGCTTCGCCGCGGCGGTCGCCCGCGGGGGACTGCTGGACCTGGCGCACTTCCTGCGCACCTCGCCGCCGTTCACCCGGCCCGCGCTGGCCCACAGCTGGTTCCGCTACGTCGGCGACCCCGCGGACCCCGAGCAGGAAGCCGACCTGCTGGCCCGCTCGCCGATCACCATGCTCGACCGGATCCGCTCCCCGCTGCTGCTCGTCCGGTCGGCCGACGAGGTCGAGTCCGACACCGTCGTGGAACGCCTGCGGGCGCGCGGCGTGCCGGTCGAGCAGGTCAGCACCGACGGCAGCCGCGGTCCCGAGGACCGGGTCCGGCTGCACCGGGCGATCGAGCGGCACCTGGCCG
Source organism: Saccharopolyspora hordei (assembly GCF_013410345.1). Classification (NCBI taxonomy): domain Bacteria; kingdom Bacillati; phylum Actinomycetota; class Actinomycetes; order Pseudonocardiales; family Pseudonocardiaceae; genus Saccharopolyspora; species Saccharopolyspora hordei. Next base: position 3,789,174 of record NZ_JACCFJ010000001.1, on the reverse strand, counting down.
AGCACCTCGGCGGACGCCGCGGCTGACCGTCCTCGGTGGACCCGGCCCGCCACCCGGGACGCACCACGCTCCGGCGGCGAGGGGCGGGTTCCCGCCGAACCGGCAGAACTGCTGGATCGCGCCGCCCGCACCGGGCAAGATCTCGTGTCGTCCGATCAGCACGGGGATGGAGGAGAGCAGTGCGACCAGGTCGGTTCGGCCGCTGCGCAGCGGCGTTGGGGACAGCGGTGCTGGTGACCGCGGCGCTGTCGGGGACACCGGTGGGCGCGGCGCCCGCCACCGTGGAGGTCCGGTTGATCGCGTTCAACGACCTGCACGGCAACCTGGACCCGCCCGCGGGTTCCTCGGGGGAGGTGACCCTGCCCGACGGCACCACGGTCGAGGCCGGTGGTGCGGCCTACCTGGCCACCCACGTGGCGCAGGCGCGCAGCGAGGCGGACCACTCGCTGGTGCTCTCGGTGGGCGACAACATCGGTGCCTCGCCGGTGAACTCGGCGCTGTTCCACGACGAGCCCACCATCGAGTTCCTCGACCAGCTCGACGTTTCCGCGGCCGTCGTCGGCAACCACGAGTTCGACGAGGGCTACGCCGAGCTGCAGCGCATCCAGTCCGGTGGGTGCCACCCCGAGGACGGCTGCCAGTTCCGCGAACCCTACGACGGTGCGGGCTTCCCGTACCTCGGCGCCAACGTCACCTTCGAGGACGGCCGCCCCGCGCTGCTGCCCTACACCGTCGAGCGCGTCCAGGGCGTGCCGATCGGCATCATCGGGGTGACGCTGCAGGACCTGCCCTCGCTGGTCACCCCGGAAGCCGTGCGGGGACTGGCGTTCGGCGACGAGGTCGAGGCGATCGACCGCACCGCCGACCTGCTCGACCGCGCCGGGGTCAAGGCGCAGGTCGTGCTGGTGCACCAGGGTGACGAAACCGAGGGCGGCGGCCCCGACGAGTGCGCCGTCACGCCCGGCCCGGCCTCGGAGATCGCACGGCACGCCTCGCCGAAGGTGGACGTCATCTTCACCGGGCACAGCCACCAGCAGTACAACTGCGTGGTCGAGGACCCGGCGGGCAACCCGCGCGCCGTGCTGCAGGGCGCGTCCTTCGGCCGGCTGCTGACGGTGGCCGACCTGACCATCGACCGCGTCAGCAAGGACGTGGTCCGCTCAGCGACCGAGGCGCACAACCGCGTCGTCACCCGCGACGTGCCCCCGGACCCCGCCGTGCAGCAGCTGGTCGACGAAGCCACCGAGGAGGTCGCGCCGATCGCCAACCGCGCCGTCGGCACCATCACCGCCGACCTGCCGCGCCAGGGCGCGCCGTCCGGCGAGTCCCCGCTCGGTGACGTGGTCGCCGACGCGCAGCTGGCGGCGACCGCGGCCGGTGGCGCGCAGGTCGCGATGACCAACTCGGGTGGCATCCGCGCGGGCCTGGTGCACGCCTCCTCGCCGGCCGGTGAGGGCGACGGGGTGGTCACCTACGGCGAGGCGTACTCGGTCCAGCCGTTCGGCAACGTGACGCAGACCCTCACGCTGACCGGCGCGCAGCTGAAGGCCGTGCTGGAACAGCAGTGGTCGGGGGAGGAGACGCGGATGCTGCAGGTGTCGGCGAACCTGCACTTCACCTACTCCGCCTCCGCGCCGGTCGGGTCGAAGGTCACCGAGATCACCATCGACGGGCAGCCGGTCGACCCGGGCGCCAGCTACCGGGTGACGGTGAACAACTTCCTGGCCGCCGGAGGCGACGGGTTCACCGGGTTCACCGAGGGCACCGACGTCGTCGGCGGTCCGGTGGACCTGGACGCGTTCATCGACTACCTGGGCGCCCACCCGGACCTCGCGCCGCCGCCGGCCGACCGGATCACCCAGGTCCCGTAGGACGGAGAGGTCAGGGGCGCACCGAGGTCGGTGCGCCCCCGACCTCGGCGCGGAGCTCGCGCAGTTCGGCCCGCAGCCCGCGCACCTCGCCGAGCAGCTGCTGGACGGTCTCCGCGCTGTCGTCGCGTTCCTCGCTGATCTGCGACTCCATCGCGGACACGGCGACCGCGATGAACAGGTTCAGCACGGTGAACGTGGTGACCGCGATGTAGGCGACGAAGAAGACCCAGGCCAGCGGCTCGTCCTCCATGACGCTGCGCGCCACCTCCGACCAGGCCTCCCCGGTCATCACCTGGAACAGGGTGAACAGCGAGTCGCCGAGGTCGCCGAAGTACTCCGGGGCGATGTGGCCGAACAGCTTGGTGCCGATGACCGACCCCACGTAGAGGATGAGCACGAGCAGCGCGGCGATCGAGGCCATCCCGGGCACCGCCGTCAGCAGCGCGCCGACCACGCGCCGCATGTTGGGGACCGCGGAGATCAGGCGCAGCACGCGCAGCACCCGCAGGGCCCGCAGGACGCCGAACGTCCCGGTCGTGGGCAGCAGCGAGACCCCGACGATGACGGCGTCGAAGCAGTTCCACGGGTCGCGGAAGAACCGCCAGCCGTGGGCGTAGAGCCGCGCGGCGATCTCCACCGTGAACACCGCGAGCGCGGCCCGGTCCACCGCGTGCAGCAGCCAGCCGTGGTGGGCCATGAGCGTCGGTGAGGTCTCGCAGCCGAGGGCCAGCGCGTTGACGAGGATGACCGCGATGATGACTCGCTGGAACGCCGGTGCGTCGACCAGCAGGCGGACCCGTTGACGCGTGTTCACCGAAAGCTCCTGGCAGGACTGTGCTCGACGGAGGGGATCGGTGATCAACTTAGCGTTCGGCTGCGGTGCTCGCCGCGCACGGCGACCGGAGTGTCACGCAACGCACAGCGGGTGCGCGGCACCCGCTGCGCGCGGTGGTCAGAACTCGTCGTCCTCGTCCAGCACCTCGCCGAGGACCATGCCGCCGAGGAGGCCGGCCCCCGCCCCGAGCGCAGCACCGGCGACCGCACCACCGATCCCGGAGCCTCCGCGACCGTCGAGGTGGCCGTGCGCGGTGCCGAGTCCCGCGCGCCGCTCGGCGACCTGCTCCAGCCAGTCCTGGACGCGCCCGATCCAGTCGGTGGACGAGGTCTCCCCGTGGCCGACCCGGAAGCGGCCGAGGTCGTCCCCGCCCGGCGTGGGGATCCCGCTGCGCTTGTCGGCCTCCAGCACCACGCCGAGCCCGTCGGCGTCCGCGGTGAAGGCGAGCCAGACGTCGTTGAGCCGCCCGGCGAACTGCGGCGGCGGGAAGAACTCGATCTCCTGGACGGTCGGCGGTTCCTGCTCCCCGCCGGGGCGCACCCCGGTGCCGTGGAACTGCAGGCCGAGCTGCCCGAGCGCGTCCAGGACGGCCAACTGCGCGGGCAGCGGCTCGACGGCCAGCGGGTCGAGGTCGGTCGCGTCCGAGTTCCCCGTGATGCCCAGCTCGGTGTGCACGCCGAGGGTGACGCCGTCCAGGACCATGCCGTGGACGGTGCTGATCGGCGTTGTCCACGGCAGGACCACCTCGAACGGCACCACGTCCTGCTGCCCGCCGCTCAGCCGGCGGGGCCCGGACACCTCGGCGCGGTGGAACTCGACGGCCACCGGGCCGTCGACGGTCTCGACGTGCGCGGCGAAGCGCAGCGCGACGTGCTCGACGGTGATGTCCTGCTTGCCCGCGGTGATGCGGACTTCCCCGGTGAGCGCCGCTCCCGGGTGCGCGGTGGGCTGGTGGAGCACCGTGTCCACCGATGGGGCACCGATCCCGAGCGCGCCCAGGAGCTTCTTGAAGACCATCCCTGGCGTTCCCTTCCTCGCCGTGTCGCCTCGTCGAGCGGTCCGCGACCGGGACCGCTCAAGATCAGCAACGGACCGCGGAGCCGGTTGGTTCCGGACGAACGGGACGATCCTGCGATCGTGCGGTACCTCTCACCGCCCGCGGCGGACCTCAGGCGACCCGGCTCGGCCGTCCGGGACCGGGGCGGCCCGCGAAGGCCTGCGCGATGGGCAGCCACTGCTCGGCGGTGCGCCCGGTGGCGGTGACCGCCAGGTCGTCGCGGTGGCGGCGCTGGGTGACGAGCAGGCAGAAGTCCAGCGCCGGCCCGCTCACCCGGTCCGCCGCGTCCGGCGGGCCCCAGGTCCACAGCTCGCCGTCCGGCGCGGTCAGCTCCACCCGCACCGGCTCGGTCGGCACGGGCAGGTCGTGCAGCGAGAACGCGAAACCCATCGTGCGGACGCCGATGTGGGCGACGTGCCGCAGCCGACGGGTCGGGGCGCGCTCCAGGCCGAGCGCGTCGACCACGTCCTGACCGTGCGCCCAGGTCTCCATGATCCGGGCGGTGGCCAGGGACGGGACCTTCATGGGCGGGCCGTACCACGGCACGCGCGCTCCGGCGGGAGCCGTGGTGAGGGCGTGCAGCAGGTCCGCGCGCCCGGCGCGCCACCGCTCCAGCAGCTCCGGCGGAGCCAGCCGGGCTCCCGCAGCGGCCGCCTCGTCGACCAGCGCTGCGAGGCGCTCGGCGTCGGCGGGCTGCTCCGCCCGGAACCGCTCGGGGTCGGTCGCCGCACGGTGCGCTCGCTCGTCGGTCCAGGCGAGGTGGGCGATCTGGTGCGCGATCGTCCAGCCCTCGGCCGGCGTCGGCGTGCGCCACTGGTCGGCGTCCAGCGCCGCGACGAGGGCGTCGAGCTCCTCGCTCTCGGCGCGCAGGTCGACCAGCACGGCGTGCTCCGGACCGGACATGCGGTGCTCCCAGGCGTTCTCCCCGTCCCACCTCGCGCGGTTCCGGGCACTGCTGGCGCAGGGACCGGGCCCGCGAGTGCGGTCCCGGCGTCAGGTCCGTCCCACGTCCACATCGGACGGGCCCGGGGACCGCGACGCGCCGCGTCCCCCGGTGGTGGCCCAGCCCGGCGATCCCGGACCGGTCACCGTGCCTCCGGGGTCCGGCGACCCGTCACGCCATCGTGGCGTCCCGGGTGCCGGCGGCGCAAGGGTGCGTCCACGCCGGACCGCCGCCTCACCGGAGGTGGCCGTAGACGATCACGTTGTCCTCGTAGCTGCGCGCGTCCTCGTCGAAGGCGCCGCCGCAGGTGATCAGCCGGATCTCGGGTCTCGGCACGTCGCCGTAGACGGCCTCGGTGGGGAAGTGGTCCTTCGGGGCGGTCTCCACGCGGTCCACCACGTAGGTGACCCGCGAACCGTCCACCCGGTCCACCTCGACCCGGTCGCCAGGACGCAGGTCGCGCAACCGGTAGAACACGCCCGCCTCGGTGTGGGAGTCGACGTGGCCCAGCACCACGAAGGGGCCGACCTCACCGGCGCCCGGGCCGAGCCGGTACCACCCCGCCTGCTCGGCGTCCTCGACCGGCGGCACTTCGGCCGTGCCGTCGGGGTTGAGTCCGAGCGGCACGAGGGTCGACTCGACGGGGATGCTGGGGATGCGGATGGCTCGCGGGCGCGGGTCGCCCGGGACCGGGCCGGCGGCCTCGACGGCGTGGGTGGCCGCCGGGGGCGGAGCGGAGCGCGCATCCACCGGACGGGTGTCGGCCGCCACCACGACGGTCATGAGCACAGCGGACCACAGCACCAGGAGCACGGTTCGCACGACGCACCTCCACCGGTCGGTCGTCACACGAACCGGTGGTGCGCGCCCTCGCGGGCCCGCACCACCGGTTCGCTCGGATCAGTCGCGCTGCTCGGCGTGCCGACGCCGGTGCAGGTAGGCACCCCCAGCGGCCACCGCGGTGGCCGCGAGGCCCCCCAGAGCCAGCATCGGACCGGTGGTGTCGGTGCGCTCCTGAGCCATGGCACCACCGCCGGCCTGCACACCACCCACGGGCCGCTGCTGGACCTGCGGCTGCTGGACCTGCGGCCTGGCTTGCGGCGCCTGGGTCGGCGCGACCTGCGTCGGGCTCACCTGCGGCTGCTCCTGTGGAGCCTCCGGCTGGGGCGCGACGGCCGGTGGCGGCGCGACCGGCGGGGCGACGGCCGGCGGCGGCGCGACCGGCGGGACGACCGGCGGGACGACGACCGGCGGCTTCGGCTTCGGGCACTCGTTCGGCTTGCAGATCGGCTTCGGAGGCGGGCAGTTCGGCTTGCAGTGCGGTGGCTTCACGCAGCCGTCCGGGCCGCACTGGCCGTGGTCCTGGCCGTCGTGGTCCCCGTCGATGCCGTTGCTGCCCTGGCTGTCCGGGCCATCCTCGCCGTCTGGGTCGCTGTCCCCGTCTTGGTCCTGGTCGACCGCGAGCACCGGCGCCGCTGGCGCAGGTGCCGCACCGGCGGCCAGTGGTGTCAGGCTGAACGACGCGCCCAGCACGAAGGCGGCGATGCCGCCGATGCGTACCAGCTTTGCAGACACCTGAACCTCCTTTTGTGATCAGTTTGAGTGGGAATTCCGCGCTCAAAATCGTTTTCCAGATCGCCTCGCGAGATGTGAAAGGAGGCTGTTCGTACGGTAAGCACCGAATTCGCGGTTGGCAGCCCTGGGAATCCATGATCATACGATCGGGGAAACGACGATGTGTCCATTCGGGAATGAACATCACCGATTGTGAGAACAAGGTCGAGAACGGGTGGAGATCGAGGATATTTGTCGACATTTGTTGATCTGGATCGGGTGACATGGTCACGGAACGTGACCTTGCCGGTCGGTCTGATCTCCTCCCGTCCACTTCGGTAGATCGAATTTCCCGGCATTGTCATCTGGCGTGTGGGCGGGGTGACGACAAATGATCGGAGCGGCACTGATCGGCAATTGCGACCAGGCTTGCGGAAATTGATCGGGCCATGTTTTCCCGATCGTGGTGGATGTCGATCGATCGAAAGTTGTTGATATGTGGTCCGGACCAGTCACTGTGGACGGTGTCGGGCCGGGGCCTCGCGGATCACGACGTGGGCGCGGGTGCCGACGGGGTGATCGGGGACAGCGCCGGCAGTGATCACGCACCGCCGCCCGGGACGCGCTCGCGGGATGGACGGTGCTCCGGCCGAACCGGTTGCGCGCCTTGACAACTCGAAATGTGACTCACTTTCCGCGAACAGCCTCCGGTCGGCCCGCGTCGGCGCCGGCTCTGGCCAGTCCACTGTGGATCCGCCGTGTTCCGCGCGCTCCTTCCGGAGCGCCTGGTCGTGCCAGGTCGGGGCTCGCCCGGGGCGCCTCGGCAGTGCGTCGGTGCGGAGGTCCGCGCGGCGAGAAATCGCCAGCGTGTTCCGGCGTTTCGGGTGCCGCGCGTAGTGTCGGGCCGATCGTCGACCGAGAGGTGCCGACATGGTTGCTGCGCGCCGGACATCGACCAGGGGCTTCGCCGCACGAGCGGTCCTCGGGGCCTCGGCGCTGGTGCTCGTGCTGCCGGGGTCCGCGTTCGCGGAACCGCCGCAGGCGCTGCCGGGCTCCGCGCCGGAGGCGGACCGCACCTGGCAGCCCGCGTTCGACTACGACGGCGACGGGTGCTACCCGACGCCGGCGATCGGGCCGGACGGCACCGTGGCCGAGGGGCTCGATCCCTCCGGCTCGCTCAGCGGCGACTGCCACGATCCGTCCGACCTGGACAACACGAACTCCTACTCGCGTTCCCAGTGCGATGCGAGCGGCTGGTGCGCCTACCTCTACGACCTGTACTTCGAGAAGGACCAGGCCCTCGACGGCGTGAACGACCCGTTCGGGCACCGGCACGACATCGAGCACGTCGTGGTGTGGGTGCACGAGGGCCAGGCGAAGTACGTCTCCACCTCCGCGCACGGCGACTACTCGACGTACCCGGCCGAGGAGGTCTCCTGGGAGGGCACCCACCCGAAGATCGTCTACCACAAGGACGGCATCAGCACGCACGCCTTCCGGTTGGCCGGCGCCGACGAGGAACCCGAGAACCACCACGGGACCTGGCAGTACCCGCCGCTGGTGGGGTGGGACGACTACCCCGAGGGCATCCGCGACAAGCTGACCTCGGCCGACTTCGGCAAGGCCAGTCTGGGCATCAAGGACGGTGCCTTCGAGGACAACCTGGCCAAGGCCAAGCCCGAGGACGTCCCGTTCGACCCCCACGGCTGACCCGCTCCGGGCAGATGCCTGGTTGGTGCCCTGGTCCTCGCCGCGGTCGTCCGGTTGACTGCCGAGCGACCGAACGTCGAGGAGGGACACCGTGGCGGTCAGCGAGACCGGACTGCAGGCCAGGGTGCGGGTGGCGGTGACCAGGACCGGCCACCCGACCGAGTTCCGTGACGGGCCGGGGGGTCCGCCGCCCTCGCGCGAACGCGCGGCGGGAGTGCCCAGGTGAGCGCCGGGGCGGAGGTCCGCACCGAGCGGGGTTCGGTCCTGGCGGTGCTGCGGTCCCGGCACGTGCCGCGGTTGCTGTCCGCCTCGCTGATCGGCCGGCTGCCGACGGGCATGGCGCCGCTGGCGATCCTGCTCACCGTCCGCGGGAACGGCGGGGACTACCGCTTGGCCGGTCTGCTCGCCGCCCTGTACGCCGGGAGCGCCGCGGTGAGCGGACCGGTGCTCGGCCGGCTCATCGACCGGACCCGCCAGGCCCCGGTGCTGCTGGCCAGCGCTGTGGTCTCCACCGCGGCGTTCCTGGCGCTGGGCCTGGTCGACCCGGTGCGCTCGGCGGTGGTCGGCGCGCTCGCCGCCGTGGTCGCGGGTGCTGCGACGCCGCAACTGGAACCGTGCCTGCGAGTGCTCTGGGAGCACGTCGTGGCGGGCGAGCACCACGTGCGCGCGGCGTTCTCGCTGGACGCGGCCACCCAAGAGCTGATCTTCGTGTGCGGCCCGCTGGCCGTGCTCGGTGCCACCGCGTTCGGCGGTCCACCAGCGGGACTGCTGGCCGCGGCGGCCGTGGGGTTGTTCGGCACCACCTGGTTCGCCACGGCGCGCCCGGCGCGGGCCTGGCGCGGCACGCCGACCGCAGGGCACTGGGCGGGGCCGCTGCGCGGCGCGGGCGTGCTCCGGCTGTTCGCGGCGCTGGTCTGCGTCGGGGCCACCATCGGGGCGTTCACCGTGGGCATCACCGGACATGCCGAGGTGGCGGGCAGTTCCACTGCCGCCGGGTGGCTCATCGCGCTCAACGCGGCCGGTGCGCTGGTCGGTGGGCTCGCCTACACCGCCGTGCCTGCCGCACGCCGCGAGGACCGGCGCCTGCTCGTGCTGCTGGCCCTGCTCGCCCTCGGCTACCTGCCGCTGGTCTCGGTCCTGAGCGTCCCGGTGATGGCGGTGTTCGCGTTCCTCAGCGGTTGCTCGCTGCCCGCGGTGCTGGCGTCGGCGTTCGCGCTGATCGCGCGGATGGCCCCGGAGGGCACGCTGACCGAGGCGCACGCCTGGATGATCACCTCGTTCGGCGTCGGCAACGCGCTGGGTTCGGCGGCAGCGGGCACCCTGCTGGACCTGGTCGCGCCCTGGGCGGCGTTCGTGCTGGCCACCGCGGCCGCGTGCACCGGTGCGGCGCTGGCCGTCCGCCGCCTGCTCGCCTGACGAGCGGTGGTCAGTGCTCGCGGTGCAGGGCGCGGCTGATGCCCGCGGCCACCGTGGTGGCCAGCGTCCACCCGGCGGTGACCAGCGCGACCATCACCCACTGGGAGACGCCGCGCGCCTGCCACATGTCGTCGTGGCCGAGGCTGACCACCGGCAGCATCTGGTCCAACGTGTACAGCAGCGGGTTCCACACCGGGTGGTCCTGCTCGTTGATCGGCACCAGCGGGTGGGCGCTGAACCAGGCGGTGCCGGCCACGGCGAACGCGACCAGCCACACCACCGCCCGCAGCGGCCGGTAGCCGTAGCCGACGGTGGCCCGCTGCAACCAGCTCCACAGCTGGACCGGCCAGCGCAGCCCGGGACGCGCGGTGCGGGCGATCGCGGCGTAGCGGTGGCGCTGCTTCTCGATGAGCACCGCGACCGCGTGCTCCTCCAGGCCGTTGCTGCGGAAGACCTCGGCGAGCTGGTCGTAGGTGCCGGGCTGGTAGGCGCCACCGGAGGTGGCGCGCAGCCAGCCCAGGCGCTGGTGCACCCGCTCCCGGTCGTCGAGCTCGAAGGACTCCGTGAAGTTCTGGTACGTGAAGTCCTCGCAGTCCACCCCGCCCGACGACTCCCACACCGCGGCGTTGTCGGCGAGCAGCTCGCACTGCGCCTGCCGCAACGTGATCCGCCCGCGCGGTGGCGTCGTCGGCAGCAGCGTGAGCTCCTGGGTCTGCACACCGGAGGCGTTGAACGCGGTCCGCGAGGCGCCGTCGCCGAGCTCGCAGCCCCAGAAGTTGATGTGCCTGCCGACTTGCGCCCAGCGGAGCTGGACGGTGCCCTCGGCGGAGAACGGCCGCTCGCCCTCGGCGCACACCAGGTCGCGCTCGATGCGCGCCCCGCGCAGGTCCAGCGACGGCTTGTAGTGGTTGCGGTGTTGGTGCCAGGCCGGTTTGGTCAGCTGCGCACCGCGCAGGTCGACGCTCGCGCCGATCTGCGCGCCCGGCAGCTGCAGCGAGCCGACCACCTCGGCGCTGCGGCACTCCACGCTGCTGCCCACGGAGATCCTGCTGCCGACCAGGACGTCGGTGCGCGGCCCGGTCAACCGGGCGCGGTCGAGCTGGATGCTGCCGCCGACCTCCAGGTCGGTCATCCGCCACTGCCCGCGCACGGTGGTGGACCGGGCGTCGAGGTTGCCGGACACCGTCGCCCCGTCCATGTTCACCGCGCGCAGCGGGTGGAGCACCGCATCGGGGGCCGGGCGCAGCCAGGACACGTCGACGGTGGCCTCGGCCATCCGCAGGTTGCCGCCGATGACCGCGCTGACCAAGCGCACCGTGCCGCCGCTGCGGAAGCCCTGGTCGACCTGCACCTCGCCGCGGACCTCGCACCGGTCGGCGATGAGCGAGGCGGTCGGGTCGTCGTAGTGCGAGTCGCCGCGGCGCGGCGGGCGCGCACCCGGCTCCAGCACGGCGTCCCGCAACCGCAGGTCCCCGGAGATGTGGGCGCTGGGCAGTCGCAGCGTGCCGGCGGCGGTGAACGACCGGCCGGTCAGCGGGTCCACGTCCAGCCGCAGCGACCCGCCGATGCGGATCCCGGTGGCGTTGAGGGCGTTCCGGCCGCGGTGGCGCAGCGCGGCGCCGGACAGCGTCAGGTTGCCGCCGATCTTCGCGCCGGGGACGCGGATCTCACCGGAGGTCTGCAACCGGATCCCGAGCACGGCGCCGGACACCGCCAGCCGGTCGGCGTAGACGCAGCGCTGCCCGGGGTTGCGCAGCTCGCTGTCGTTGAGCAGCAGCGACCCGCCGAGGTCGGCGTCGGCCAGGTCGAGGATCCCGCCGACGCTGGCGCACTCGCGCAGCACCACGTCGTTGCCGACGGCGAGGTTGCGCGCGTGCATGCCCGGGAACCGGCAGCGCCACAGCACCAGCCCGGCCAGCCGGCACTGCCGCAGGTCGGGTGCCTCCTCGAACCGGCAGCCCAGGAACTCCAGCAAGTACGGCAGGTCGGCGTTGCGCAGGTCGAGCTGGCCGGTGATCGTGGCGCCCTCCACGGCGATGACGAGCGGTTGCGCGCCGCGCCGGGCGAACGGCCGCCAGCCACCGTCCTCCAAGGACTCGATGAGCCGCGACGCGAGGAACTCGCCGCGGATCCGCTGCTCGCCGCTGGGGAGGCCGTTCGGCGGCGGGAGCACGTCGGCGTCCGGCCCGAGCGTCCGGCCCTGCGCCAGCAGCGCGTCGAACCGGCGCTCCGCGTCGGTCAGCGGTTCTGCGGTGCTCCTCACGCCGTCCAACGGTGCCCGCTCCATCGACCAGGGAACCTCCAGGTCCACCGTAGTGGACCGGTGCCCGGCCGGAGGCGGGATTCACCCGGCACGCGCAGTGGCGTGCCACCGACGGGCGGTGGCACGCCCCGGGACTCAGGTGCTCGACGTGTTCCACGCGAGCGTCGTGGCGGCGGGCGAGTCCTCCGCCGACGCCGGGTCCCCGGTCGCCTCCGGCGTGCTGCCGTACGTCGGTGTGGTGCCGTGCGACGCGGTCCGCGCGGTCGGGGTCGTGGTGGACGCGAGCGTGCTCGTCGACCCGGTCGTGCTGCCCGACGTGCCGGCCGACCGCTGGCACAGCTCGGTGATCTTCGACATCGAGTCGGTCAGGGTGGCGACCGCCTTCGCCGTCGCGCCCACGTGCTGCAGCAGGCCCTGGTTGCTGCTGAGCAGCTGCTGCATCACCGCCACGATCCGGCCGCCGTACTCGGCGGCGACCTGCACGGCCTGCGGGATCGCGGCCGCCACGCTGGCGCCGAAGGTGGCCTGCGCTGCGGCCACCGCCTGGTTGAGGATCATGATGATCTTGCCGGTGGCCTCGGAGACCAGCGCCGTGACCTCCTGCAGCGCCTTCGCCGCGGCTTCGCCCGCGCCGGTCACCGCTTCGGCCAGCGCGGTGCTGGCGTCACCGAGCCCGGCGATGCTGTCCACCAGCTCCGCGCCGGTGGCCAGGTAGCTGGCCGCGGTGTCACCGGACCAGCCGCTGGTCTCCGGACCGACCGACTGCTGGTAGGAGTCGGCGATCGAGGACACCCCGCGCCCGGCGTCCTGGAAGCCCTGCGCTCCGGCGGAGACCGAGCTGGGGTCGCCGGCCAGCTGCTGGAGCGGTTCGTCGAGGAAGGACACCGACGCGGTGATGAAGCCGAAACCGGAGTCCGACAGCGCCGACAGCGGGCTGCTCGGCGACCCGAGGGACTCGACGCCGGGGTTCGACCCGCTGAGGTCACCGGACAGCCAGCCGCGGTCGCGGACCGCGGCGAGCGTCGACTTGAGCTCCCCGACCTCCGGCAGCGTCGCGCCGATCGTGATCTGCACCGTCATCGCGGGTCCTCCCGGAGCAGCCGCACCGCGTTCTCGTCGTCGGTGCGCTCGTAGTCCTCGGCGGTCTGCACCAGCGCCTCGCCGACCGCCTCCACGGTGGTGGCGGCCTGGGCGATGGTCTGCCCGGTCTGGGCCATGGCGGAGCCCAGCCCGGCGGTCAGGAACTGGAGGAACGTGCCCAGCGAACCCTCCGCGGGGCCGGCCGGGACCGCCCTCGCCGCGTCGGACAGCCCGCTGGCCAGTCCGCTGACGGTGCCGGCGTGCGCCCGGATCTGGTCGGGGTCGACCTGCAGGTCCATCAGACGATCACCACCGGGCCGTCGAAGAAGTCGTCGTCCTCGTCGCCGCCCGACCGGGCACCGGGCTCGACCCCGGCGGCGGGCGGCATGTTCGCCCTGACGAAGTCCAGCGCCGGGCCCTCGCCGACGTACTCGGTCATGATCTCCACGACCTGCGCCCCGACCTTGCGCTGCGCCTCCTGCGAGGTCGTCAGGATGAGCTGCGCCAGCTTCTCGGCCTCCATCGCCCGCGCCGCGGGCGTGAGCCGGATGTCCTCCATCGCGCCGCTCGGCCCGACCTGCACGGTGATCTCACCGCGCGGCGAGGTCACCGTCGCGCTCATCTGCCGCAAGCTCTCGTTCGCGGCCTTGGCGTCCGCGGCGGCCCTCGCGAGCCGCTCGTCGTAGTCCGCCAGCCACTGCGCTGCTGTTTCCACGTCGTTCCTCCGCACTCTCCGCGCCGCGGTCACCGCGGCGCGCGGGCGGTCCTGGCCAGCTCCTCGACCGCGAACCGCACGTCGTTCTGCCGCATCGGGTTGATGCTCACCCAGCCGTGCTTGGCCGGCACCACCCGCACCCGTCCGCGAGGACCGTCCAACCAGGACAGTTCCGCGCCGGCGCGGGCGCTCTCGCGCGCACCGCGCCGGGTCGCCCCGACCTGCCGGCGACCGGTCGGCGTCGACAGCAGGCCGGCGAGCTGGTCGAGCGCGTCCGGGTCGCCGCCGCAGTCGCGGACGAGCTGGCGCAGCCGCCGCTCCTTCTCCTGGTCGTCCTCGACCTCGGCGACCACCTGGTGCGCGGTGACCACCGCGTGCTCGGGCAGCGTGATCGGCATGGTCCGCGCCGGGGGCACGGCGGGGACCAGGTCGAGCAGCGCGTCGGTGAGCGCGTCCGCCGGCACCCGGTGGATCCGGACCGGTCGCGTCGCGTCGCCGTCCAGCGGTTGCACGCAGACCAGCGCCCACGACCGGTAGACGATGGCCACCACCGCGGTCGTGCCCGACTCGTCCTCCAGCACCACGTCGACGGTCCCGCGGTGTTCGCGCAGCGCGGTGACCAGCTCGGCGGCCGCGCCCACCGGTCCGTCCTCGTCGGCCAACCCGCGCAGCTGCAGGGTGTGGCCCGCCGTGGCCAGCAGCACCTCCCGCTCCCCGGCGATGCGGCCGAAGGACGGCACGCGCAGCGGGAACGGCATCGGCACCCCGGCGTGCGTGGCCAGCAGGTCCAGCTCCACCTGTCCGAAGTGGAGGGTCGCGGGGGCACGTCGCACCGCCGCCGCGGTCATGCCTGATCACCGCCGGTGGTGCGCAGCTCCTGCGCGGCGCGGTCGTCGGTGGCCAGGTAGCCGGCGACGGTCTCGCCCAGGGCGGTGCGGAAGTCGTCCAGCTCGGTGTCGGCCGCGCCGATCTCGCCGCTGAGGCCGGACCGGCCCGCGGCCTCGCGCAGCCGCAGCGCCAGGTGGATGGCCGGTGGCGCGGTGCCGAGCTGCGGCAACCGCTCGGCCAGCCGGCCGGCCTCGCCCGCCAGCCCGGCGGTGCGCTCGCGGAGCCCGGACAGCGCTTCCACCTGCGCGGAGAGGTCCTGCGGGGCGACCTGGTAGCCGCGCCCCGCCGCTGCGTCAGAGGTCAACGTTCTCGCTCCTTGTCGCCTCAGCCGATGACCGGGGCGCTGGCCGGCCGGTCGTCGTCGAAGAGCTTCTGGTCGATGGTGGGCAGCCGGTTCTCGTGCACCTGCTCGCCCTCCTCCGGGCCGCGCCGCGCACCGGCTCCCGGCGGCACCACGCCGCCGGCTGCGACCGCACGCCCGGCGAGCGCGCCGGGCCCGCCGGAGCGCGCCAGGGCCGCCTCCAGCGCGCCGGCGCCGCTGCGCGCGCCAGCGCCCAGCTGCTCGGCGCCGACCAGGCGGTTCCACGGCACACCGCCGCTGCCGGTCGCGCCGCCGTGGCCCGCGGCGGTGGTCGCCGCGGGCGCGCCGGGCCCGGCGGCCTCCGTGGCCCCGGGCGGCGCGATCGCCCGGCTGCTGTTCCGCAGGCTCGCCTCGTACTGCTGCATGACGTGCACGGCCTCGGCCTTCTTCTGCGCGGCCGTCACGTCGGCCAGGAACAGGCTGGTCCCACCGGCCGCCACCGCGCCGATGGCGGCGCCCATCGCCGCACCGGGACCGGCGCCGACACCACCGGCGCCCGCGCCGACGATCCCGCCGACCACGGCTCCGGCACCGGCTCCGGCGGCCGCGCTGGTCACCACCGTCCCGGTCGGGTCACCAGGCGGCGGCGGCATCGTGTTGCGCGCGACCGCGAGGGCGTCGCCCGCCTCCTGGGTGGCGCCCTGCACGGTGCTCGCGCGGTCGCTGATCCCGGAGGTGCGCTCGCCCAGCTCGCCGAGCCGGGTGGTGGCCAGCCCGGCGGACTCGCTGCTCCAGCTGCTCTCCATGGCGGTGCGGTGGTGCCGCATGGACTCGGCGTGGTCGGCGAGCTCGGTGCTGTGCCGTCCCCACTCGGCGGCCATCGAGCTGACCTCACCGACATCGGCGTTCTGCCACAGCATCTGGTACAGCTCTTCGTGGGAGTAGGCGTTCCAGTTGGTGCCCTCCGGCGGGATCGGGGAGCCGAAGTAGCCTTCCCACACGTTGCGCAGGGCCTCCACGACCGGCACCAGCAGCGTGCCGGCGGGACCGGCCTGCTCCAGCGTGGAGGTGGCGGCGGCAGCCAGGTCCTGCACGCCCGCCGATGCCATGTCGATGAGGTTCGCTGCGGATTCGTCGCTCATCTCCGGTTCTCTGCCTCCCAGAGCGGCGCACCGCTGCGGTGCGCCGACCACGGCCAACGAGTTCTGGGTGGGGGAGTGCGTGGGCGCGGCGAGCCGCGAGCCCGACGGTGCCCGTCACCCCCAGCGACGGACACACGCTCAAGATCACCAGAACGGCCGAGCCGAATCATCCGCAACATCACTGATGTTTCGCGGACTCCGGTCGACCTGCGGGTTCGCGACGACCGTGGTGCTGGGACGCCGGGGAGGGAGCGGGCCGTCGCGGTGGAGCGCACCGCGGGCCACCGGTGGGAAGGCGTGCTGCGGCGGTGGTTTCGCGGATGTTCGCGT
Source organism: Saccharopolyspora hordei (assembly GCF_013410345.1). NCBI lineage: Bacteria > Bacillati > Actinomycetota > Actinomycetes > Pseudonocardiales > Pseudonocardiaceae > Saccharopolyspora > Saccharopolyspora hordei. Next base: position 3,773,069 of record NZ_JACCFJ010000001.1, on the reverse strand, counting down.
GCCGGCGGCGGTCCGGCGCGGGACCCCGGTGTCCGCGGCCCCGTCAGGCGCGGCGCTCGTAGCCGAGGACGATCTCGACGCGGGAGGCGTAGCCCAGCTTGGCCAGGATCCTCGACACGTGCGAGTCGACCGTGCGGACCGACACGATGAGCCGCTCCGCCGCCTCCCGGTTGGTCAAGCCCTGCGCGACCAGCTCGGCGACGCGGTGTTCGGCGGCGGTGAGGCTGTCCCAGCCGTGCTTGGCCCGGCGGCGCGGCCCGGTCGCGCCGCGCCGGACGCCGAAGGCGCGCAGGTGCGCGTCGGCGCGCTGGATGTCGCCCGCGGCGTCCAGGGCCGTGTAGCGCTCGATCGCCGTCCGGTAGGCCTCCCGGGCTTCCTCCGGCCTGCCGGACGCCGCCAGCAACCGCGCCGCGTCGTCCGCGGCCCGCGCGGCGTTGACGGGCGAGCCGTTCTCGGCGAACTCCTGCGCCGCCTCGAGCAGCATGTCCACGTCCTCGTCGAGCAGACCGCGGCAGTACAGCAGCGTGTTGCGCTCGGCGACCGAGTCCCCGGTGAGCAGGTCCTGCAGCTGCGCCACCATCCGCTCGGCCAGCGCCCGGTCGCCGCCGGCGACCGCGATGCGCACGATGCGCGTGGCCACCGCGGCGAAGGCGTGCCCGTGGTGGACGCCGACGTTGCCGCCGGCGAAGGTCCGCGCGATCTCCAGCGCGCGTTCGTGGTCGTTCTCCGCGTCGGCGAGCAGGGCGTGGGCCACCGCGGTGATCTGGTCGTAGAACAGGGCGATGCCGCGCGGTGGCACGCGTTCGGCGCGTTCGATGTGCTCCCGGGCCCGGGCCAGGTCCCCGCGGTGCACCAGGATCGTGGTGGCCAGGCCGTGCAGCGGGCTGTCGAAGCCGTGCAGGTCGGGCAGGGCGGTGGCGGTCTCGATCTCGGCGAGGGACTCGTCCCAGCGGCCGTTGTTGAACAGGGCCAGTGCCGTGATGGTGTGCAACCACACCAGCATGCCCGCGCCGAGCTCGCGGGCGAGCGGCCGGGCCCGCTCGATGGTCTCCAGCGCCGCCCGCTCCTGCCTCATGTCCTGGATCACCGCGCGCATCAGGCGCGCCATCAGCTGCTGCCCGCGGTCGACGGCGGTGACCTCCAGCAGCGCGTCGGCCTGGTCCAGCAGGTCCAGCGCGCCGACCAGGTCGCGGAACACGAACCGTTCGGTGGCCTTGAGGTTGAGCAGGCACAACGCCACGACCGGGTCGTCCGCGGCGCGCGGTTCCGCGATCGCGAGCGCGCGTTCCAGACCGTCCAGGTCCCCGAGGAGCAGGCGGGCCGCGGCGTCGAGCGCGGCCAACCGCGGCGGCAGGTCACCGTGCTCCCGCTCCGGGAGCAGCGCTGCCGCCGCGCCTTCGGGGTCCATCTGCACGATGCGGATCTGGGCGAGGACCGCCCGGAGCCGGTGCCGGACCGGCGGTTCGGGGTGGGCGAGCACCGTGGTGCCGGCGAGGCGCTCCGCATCGTGGAGCCGACCGGACCACAGCAGCGCCTCGGCCAGCGCGGCCCGCAGCGCAGGCAGGTCCGGGTGCCCCGGGGCGAGGCCGGCGGTGGTGCGTTCGAGCAGCTCCACGAGCGCCGGTGACGGTGCGGTGGCCAGCTGCGCGGCGTGCTGGGCCAGCCAGGACGCGGTCCGGTCGCGCACCGGGGCGTGGACGAGGTGCTCGACGACCGCCGCGGCGGGGGCTCCGCTGCTGAGCAGCGCTTCCGCCGCGGTGCCGTGCAGTCCGGCCGACGTCGTCGCCAGGTCGCGGCGCACCAGCGCGTGCCGCAGCCGCACCGCACCCCCGGTCGTCGTGACCAGCCCGTGCGCGGCCAGCCGCTCGGCGCCGGCCAGCACCTCCACCGGGCACGACCCGGTCACCGCCGCGAGGTCGGCCACGGAGGCGGGTTCGGCCAGGACCGCGGCGAAGCGCAGCAGCGGTGCGTCCGGTCCGGCGATCCCGGTCGCCCACGCGCTCACCCGCGAGGCCCGGTCGTCCGCGGTGAGCTGCGCGAGCAGCCACGGGTTGCCGCAGGCCCCTCGGCCAGCCGCCGCAGGTCCTCCGGTGGGTCCCCGTCGGTCAGCTCGGCGAGCAGCGCTCGCACCGCGTCGTCGTCCAGCGGGGGCAGGTCGTGCACGTCGGCGACCCGGTCGAGGCAGGCGAAGCGCTCCGGTTCGGCACCGCGGTGGCGTCCGGCGACGACCAGCACGGGCTGGTCGTGCAGCTGCTGGGCGAGGTCGTGCAGCGCCAGCAGCGTCGCGTCGTCCGCCAGGTGCAGGTCGTCGAGGACGACGACCCCGTGTTCCGGCCATTCCGGGGGAACGCCGTCGGAGAGCGCGGTGCGGCCGCGCGGGGGCAGCACCGCGAGCCGTCGCGTCGGCACCCCTGCGGCGCGCATCGCCGCCAGGTGGGCGTCGAGCAGGGTGGACAGGCCGAGACCGGGATCGGCGCGCACCACGAGCAGGCTGCCGCGCCCGTCCAGGGCGGCGGTGGCCGCGTCGGAGAGCAGCCGGAGCGACTCGTCCCTGCCGACAACACCCACCGCTACTCCCATCTCGAGCCGAGGGGAGCTTAGACCAACGTGGCGGCGAGTTCGGGCGGAACGGGGGAAGTGGTTCCGGTTCTCCAGCGGGGGCGCAGTGTCCACAGCGGACCGCCGCGTCGTCCTGCGCGTCGAGAGCGCCGGTCTCGCGGCACGTGCGGGAACTCCTCGGCCGCCTCGCGGGATCCGGCGCGGGGACCAGCGGTTCCGGGCCCTGCGCGCGTCGCGCGCAGGGCCCGGAGGCGGATCAGGCGATCACGCCGTCGATCCAGCTGCGGAAGTGCCCGACGCTGGTGTAGATGTCGGGGGACTCGCCGCAGACCGAGCCGACACCGCGGCTGTCCACGCCGATGACCCGCCAGCCGTCACCGTCCCGGGTCAGCAGCGGCGAACCGGAGTCACCGCCGCACGGGCCGCGCACGCCCTCCGGGTTGTCGGTGCAGACGTCGCCCTCGCGGATGCCCCACGAGTCGTCCCCCGCGTCCGACACGCACTTCGGCGTGCTGGGCGGGATGACCGTGGTGTCCAGCTGCTGGAGCTGCGTCGGCAGCTTCTCCGGGTCGCCCGCGTCGTCGTTGGAGACGTAGCCCCACCCGATCTGGCGGACCGCGGTGCCCGGTTCGGTCAGCTCGTCGGCCATCGGCGCCGGGGCCTGGTCGCTCGGCGCGTCCAGGCGCAGCAGCGCGATGTCGTCGCCCTCGGAGCGCTCGGGCAGCGCCCGGTAGTCCGGGTGCACCACGACCTCCCGGAGCGTGGCGACGCTGCCGCCCGTGGTGCGGTCCGTGGATCCGATCCGGACGTGGAACAGCGCCGGGTCCATCACGACGGGCGTGCCGTCGGCGCTGGACTCGGTGACGCAGTGCGCCGCCGTCACGACCCATTCCGGGCTGATCAGCGCCCCGCCGCAGCGGTGCGAGTCCGGGTTCCCCTCGCGCTCGTACTGCAGCGAGACCATGAACGAGTAGACCTGATCGGCGGGCGCGCCGCCGATGATGGTGGGCGTCACGTCGCCCTCGGGTTCGTCGGCGTGCGCCGTGCCGGTGAGCGCACCGACCGCGGCCACCGCCGCCCACGCCGCAGCGCACGTCCGCGCCCGCGGCACCCGTAAACCGTCGACCATCGCTGGTTCCTCCATCGTCACCTGCCCGAACAGGACGGGCATTGTTGATCAACGTAGTCCAGCGGGCCGGCACGCGGGGCCGAGTCTCGAAAGACGCTGGCGGACACCGGTCCCGGACCGCCGGCGCGTGCGGCCGGCGGTCCGGGCGGCGCCTCACATCGACGGCGCGGGGACGCGTCCGGTGTGGTCGCGCGGTGTCGTGGGCACGTCCGCGGTGGAGACCTCCTCCTCCGCGGTGGCTGCGACCCCGACGATCGCGGTGACCTGGGCGACGATGTCCTGCAGGTCCCGGGTGAAGACCGGGTCGACGAGCTCGTCCTGGTTGTCCGGGGCGAAGGTGAGCACCGGGGTGTGGACGTGGCCGCCGCGCAGGTCCGCACCGACCGCGTCGCGCAGCGCGGTCGTCCGGTAGGCGACCTCGTTGGACAGGTAGCTGCCGCCGCCGCCCGCGCGGGCGACCGACCCCGGCGTCGGCCCGTCGGGCCGCACCACGGGCTCGGTCCCGCCGGCCGGGATCTCGGTGACCTCGGTGTTGTGGAACACCGGGAAGCGGCCGGTGTCGGCGCGCACGATGGCCGCGTAGGGCTGGGTCGTCGGCACGAACTCCGGCGGCGGTTCCACCGCCGGGAAGCCCTCCGGCACCTCGATGACGCCCTCGCGCTGCTCGTCGTCGTTGTCCACGCCGGTGTGCCAGCGGCCGTTCCAGTGCTCGATGTCGAACTGCCCCGGACGTCCCTGGCTGATCGTGGCGAACGCGTCGACCTGGTCGGGTCCTGGCTGCAGGTGCGGGAGGAAGGTCTGCTCGACCACGCCGCGCTCGAACGGCCGCCACAGCACCGGGAACACCACGGCCTCGACGCGGACCGGCCCGGACTCGGTGTGCAGCACGGTGCCGTCGAGGGCGAGCGCGGACGCGCCGGACGGGTTGCTGCGACGGATGTCGGCGTTGAGCTGGAAGGGGTCGAAACCGCTGACCAGCACGTGCTTGGTGCCGTCACCGCGCGGGAACCGCGCGGAGGTCTGCCCGCGGGAGTGGCGTTCCAGCCTCCACAGCAGCTGGTCCCGCTGCTCGTCGTCGAGCGAGAACGACGGTGCCCACTGGCGCAGTGCGGCGGTCATGCTCAGCCGCGCCCAGTACAGCGGGCGGTCGTCGGCGGTGGGCAGGTCCCCGGTGACGTCGCGGCCCTGGGCGCGGGCGACCGCCCGTTCCCACAGCTGGTCACCGCCGGCGCTGACCAGCCGCTCGGCGGCGGCCAGGTCGTCCACCTCGCACAGCGCCGCCGCGAACGCGGGGCCTGCGCGGTCGAAGCCGCTCCTGGCCAGCACTTCCTGCGGTTCGGGCCGCTGGAGCCGCTGCTCCTCGACGGTCAGCGGGCGGGTCGGATCGGTGCAGTCGGGTGCTGCCTGCGCTGCGGCGGGTGCCAGCAGCGCCAGGGTCGCCGACGCGACCGTGCACGCGATGCTGCGGCGGAGTGGACGCACGTGAGCCCTCCTCGGTGCGATCGGTGTGGAGATCACATTCGATCGCACCGGGGCGGCTCCGCGCCAGGGGCCGGGACCGCCGGTCCACACCGGACCGTCAGCGGCGCGGCAGCCCGATGGCCAGTTCCTTCGCCGCTCGGCGCAGCGGGTCCAGGAAGGTGTGCAGCTGCTCCAGGGAGCTGCGGAAGGCGGGCGCGGCGGTGGACAGCGCCGCCACGGCGTGCCCGGCCGGGCTGAGCACCGGCACACCGATGGCGAGGATGCCCGATTCGTGCTCCTCGTCGGCGATCGCGTAGCCCTGCTGGCGCACCCGCTCGATCTCCTCGGCGAACCGGTCGCGGTCGGTGATCGTCTTGGGTCCCAGCGCCGGCAGCTCCAGCTCGGCCAGCAGCTGTTCCTGCTGGGGCGGCGGGGCGAAGGCGATGAGGCACTTGCCCATCGAGGTGCAGTGCAGCGGTCCGCGCTGGCCGGGTTCGCCGGTGATCTGCACCTGCTGGGTGCCTTCGGCGTAGTGCACGTAGACCTGGTCGTGCCCGTCGCGGACCGACATCAGCGTGGGTTCCCCGGTCTGCTGGGTGACCTTCTCCAGCACCGGCGCGGCGATGGCGGCGAAACCCCGGGCGTGCAGCACCCGCTGGCCGAGCTCGAACAAGCGCAGGCCGAGGTGCCAGCGCTTCTCGTCGTCCAGCGCGGCGAAGTTCTCCTGGGCGATCGACTTCAGCAGCCGGTGGGTGGTGCTGACCGGGTAACCCGCTCGGCGGGCCAGCTCGGACAACGTGGTCCCGCGCGGTGCTTCGCCGAGCAGCACCAGCAGGCACAGCGCCTTGCGCACCATGTCGTCGCGCGGCTCCGGCACTCGGTCCTCCGTTCCCCAGCGGTCGTGCAGACGGTACCGGCCGCGTTGACACCGGCGGTCGGCGGTTCCTACTGTTTCCCGCGATAGCGAAAAGCTTACCACATCGTGGTAAGAGGGGCGACGAAGGAGTCCGCCTTGGCATCACCTGTCGAGCTGGGTCGGCAGCGCTGGTTGCGCCTGCTCCCGGTGGCGTTCGTGACCTACTCGCTGGCCTACCTGGACCGGTCGAACTTCGCGATCGGCGTCGCCGGCGGGATGAAGGAGGAGCTGGCCCTCAGCGGCGCGATGTCCTCGCTCGTCGGAGCGTCGTTCTTCCTCGGGTACTGCGTGTTCCAGATCCCCGGCACGCTCTACGCCGAGCGGCGCAGCGTGCGCGGGCTGATCTTCTGGTGCACCCTCGCGTGGGGCGTGCTCGCCGCGGTGCAGGGCCTGCTGCACAGCGCCGGGCCGCTCATCGTGGTGCGGTTCCTGCTGGGCGCGGTCGAAGCCGCCGTGCTCCCCGCGATGGTCGTGTTCCTGGCCCGCTGGTTCACCAAGCGCGAGCGGGGCAGCGCCAACGCGATCCTCATCCTCGGCAACCCGATCACCGTGATGTGGCTGAACGCCGTCTCCGGGTACCTGATCGAGCTGACCAGCTGGCGGGAGATGTTCATCATCGAAGGCCTGCCCGCGGTGGTCTGGGCGTTCGTCTTCCGCGCGCTGGTCAGCGACCACCCGTCCGAAGCGAAGTGGCTCAACGCGGCCGAGAGGGACGCGGTGACCGCCGCGCTGGACGCGGAGCGGCAGCAGGCCACCCCGGCCCGCTCGTTCACGGCGGCGTTCCGCTCCCGCCCGGTCGTGCTGCTGTCGGCGCAGTACCTGCTGTGGAGCATCGGCGTGTACGGCCTGGTGTTCTGGCTGCCGAGCATCGTGGCCGCCGGGACGGGGCAGGGGATCGGCATGAGCGGGCTGCTGTCCGCGGTGCCCTTCGGCGTCGCGGCGCTGCTGATGGTGCTCAACTCGCGGATGTCGGACCGGGCCGGTGACCGGGTCCGGTACGTCTGGCCGTGGTTGCTGCTCGGTGGCGTCGGCTTCCTGCTGTCCTACGTGGTCGGACCGGACCACTTCTGGTGGGCCTACCTGCTGCTGCTGGTGGCCGGTGGCGCCATGTACGCGCCCTACGGGCCGTACTTCGCGCACGTCGCCGAGGTGCTGCCGAAGAACTTCTCGGGCGCGGGCGTGGCCTGCGTCAACACGGCCGGTTCGGTCGGCGGGTTCGTCGGGACCTACCTGGTCGGCTGGCTCAACGACATCACCGGTGGCACGGCGGCGTCGTTCGTCATGATGGCCGCCGCCACGGTGCTCGCCGCGGTGCTCACCCCGCTGGTGGGCGGCGGCACGCGGGCCGCGCGCGAGCGGCAGGCGAGCTTCGCGTGAGGATCGTGCGCCACTGGGACGGCACCCGCGCGACCACGGCGGAGGCGGTCGACGGGGAGGTGCCCGGGACGCTGCTGGCGCCGGCGGGTCCCGGGACGGTGTTCGGCACGGCGCACCACACCGGCCCGGCCGACCGCGCGCTGCCACCGGGTGCGTTCCTCGAGGCCGCGGCCGGCGTGGTCGGGCCCGGCGAGCCCGTCCCGCTCCCGGACGGGATCGGCCGGGTGGACGCCGAAGCCGAGCTCGCGGTGGTGGCCGGCGCGCCGCTGCGCCACGCCCGGGCCGAGGACGTGCCCGCCGCGCTGCGCGGGTTCACCGTCGCGCTGGACGTCACCGGACGCGACGCGCAGCAATGGATCCACTGTGGACGGAGGCGGGGAGCCGCAGCGGCTTCACCCCGCGCGGCCCGTGGATCGAGACCGACGTGGCCGTCGACGACGCGCGGATCTCGCTGCGGCTCGACGACGTCGAGGTGGCGTCGGCGAGCACGGCCGACCTCGCCCGCGGCCCGTTCGAGGTGGTGGCGTACCTGTCCGAACTGGTCGGGCTGCGCCCGGGCGACGTGGTGCGCACCGGTGCCCCCGGGACCACGGCGCCGCTGCGCCCAGGCGTGTCGGTGACCGCGGAGGTCGCCGGGATCGGCGCGCTGCGCTGCCCGGTGGTGCGGAGCGCGCATGCCTGGGAGGCGGTCCGGACCACCCGGGACGTCGCGCCGCACGCCGACTGGGTCGAGGTGGGCACCTCGCTGATCAAGCGGTACGGCACGGCGAGCGTGTCCGAGGTGGTCGCCGCGGCGGGCACCACCCCGGTGCTCGCCGACCTCAAGACCGCCGACGACGCGGCCACCGAGTCCGGCATGGCCTTCACTGCCGGGGCCCGCGGCGCGACCGTCCTGGCCCTGGCGGCCGACGCCACCATCGACCGCTGTGTCGAGGTGGCCACCGAGGCCGGGGGAGAGACCGTGCTCGACCTCGTGGAGACCGGGCCCCTGCGCCGCGACGCGCTGCTCGCCCGGCTGCCCGCCGACGTGGTCGTCACCGCGCACGTCGGGAAGGACGCGCAGGCGGGCGGGGCCGGGGTGGAGGCGGCGCTGGGCCCCTGGACGAGGGGGCGGTCGGTCGCGGTGGCCGGCGGCCTCGGCCTCGCCGAGGTGGTCCGGCTGCGCGCCGCGCACCCGGACCTCCGCGTGATCGTCGGTTCGGCGATCACCTCGGCCCCGGCCCCGGGGCGGGCGGCAGCGACGCTGTCCGAGGCGATCCGAGGAGCACAGCGGTGAACGACCTGGTGGCAACCGTCCAGGACGAGATCAGCGCGGTCCTGGCCCGCACCGACCGCGCCCGGCTCGAGGCCGCGGTGGCCGAGCTCGACGCGGCGCAGCGGGTGTTCGTCGCCGGCGCCGGTCGCTCGGGGTTCATGGCCAGCGCCTTCGCGATGCGGCTGGTCCACCTGGGCTCCCGGGCGCACGTCGTCGGGGAGGCGACCGCCCCGGCGATGACGACCGGCGACGCCCTGGTGGCGGTGTCGGGCTCGGGTACCACGCCGGGGACCGTGCGCGCGGCCGAGGTGGCCCGCGCTGCGGGCGGCCGGGTGCTCGCCGTGACCACCGACCCCAGCTCGCCGCTGGCCGCGGGTGCGCACGGCGTGGTGCACGTCCCCGCGGCGACCAAGCACCGGCGAGCGGGGGAGGCGGGCACGGCCCAGCCGCTGTCGAGCCTGATCGACCAGTGCGCCCACCTCGCCGAGCTCCGGCGGATCGACAACGCCGCGGCGAAGCAGGCCCACGTCACCACGGAGTGAGCCCAGCGCCGCCGCTGGTCACACGGCGGCGGGCAGCCGGACCGGGCCGAGCTGCGCGAGCCGGCCGGCGAGCTCGACGTTGAGCCGGGCCTCCTCCTCCGTGCGGCGCCCGAGCCCGCACGCGGCCGCGACACCGGCCACGGGCTGGCCCAGCGCGGCCTCGGTGTGCCGGAGCGCCCGCGCGGACAGCCCCGGGTGGTGCTCGTCGACGCAGCCCGCGATGACGTCGATGCCGCGGACGAGGTCGCGCAGCGGCACGTAGGCCGACGCGGAGGAGGGCGGCGGCTGGTCGCCGTGGGCCATCGGGACGTGCACGGCGGGCACCCGGTGCCCGGTCGTCCGCAGCCGCGCCGCCAGCGCGTTGACCACCAGCACGGCGTGGCGCAACCCGGCCGGCCGGAACAGCGCCCGGTGCCCGAGGTCGCCGTAGCACAGGTGCAGCGTCCACCGCGTGGACCGCGGGACGGCGGTGATCACCCGGGACAGCTGGTGCGCGAGCACGCGCGCCGCGGCCGGGCGGGCCGCGCCGGGCACCCGCTGCATGGCGTAGAGCACCGCAGGCGACTCCAGCTGGAAGGTCACCGCGGCGCCGTGCCGCTCCGCGATGGACGCGACCTCCGAGCACACCATCTGCTCGTAGACCGTGAGCACCCGCGGCAGCTGCGCCACGCCCACGGTGAACACCGCCAGGTCCACGGGGGACGGCACGCTGATCTGCACGGGCGGGGCGACGCCGAGCTCGCGGCGCGCGGCGACGGCCGCGTCCGCGACGCGCGGTCGGCCCAGCGCGACGTCGTCGACGGTCAACCGGTGCCCGGGACGCACCCGGTGCACCGGGAGCTGGGCGTAGCAGCTGCCGTCCCCGTGCTTGACCACCTCGAACGCCGGGACCGCGGCGCGGGACAGCAGGTAGGTGAGGATCCAGTCCGGGTCCACGTCGCTGGGCAGCGCGTCGAGCTCGGCGGCCCCGGCGTGGTGGAGCGCCCAGCGCACGCCGGAAGCGGCGTCGGGGGCGACGCTGCGCGGCAGCGAACCGACCAGGTGGACGCGGCGTCCGTGCGGGGATGCCATGGAGACCTCCGGTGAGTCGGGGCCTGCGGAGTGGCACGGTGATCGGGACATCGCGCCTCCGGGATCGGCCGGAGGTGTCGCGGTGGCGTGATCGCGGTGGTCCAACTCTCGCAGACCCCGCTCATCGGTGCAGGTCCTCACCTCCCGCGGAGGGGCGAAGCGCCCGTTCGGTCGACGCCCGTGGTCGGCCCCGGAGGGCGCTGGTCAGGCGTGGCTGCGGTGGAAGATCATGCGGTAGATCGCCAGCAGGATCAGTGCGCCGACGATGGCCCACACGAAACTCATCAGGTTGAAGCCGGTCACTCCGGTGCCGGTGAACTGCGACCCGATCCAGCCGCCGAGGAACCCGCCGACGATGCCGATCAGGATGGTCACGATGATCCCGCCCGGGTCCTTGCCGGGGAGGATGAACTTCGCGATCGCACCGGCGATCAGGCCGAACACGATCCAGCTGAGCACGCCCATGGTGGGACTCCCTTCCAACGGGTTGGTGACTCCCCGACTACCCACTGTGCGGCTGGTGCATGCATCCGACGAGGTTCCGGTTGCGTGCGGCGCCGACCGGTGCTGGTGTGACCGCTGAGGAGCCTGCGGCGCACGTGCCCCGGTCCCCAGCGGACGGTTCACGCCTTCGGGACGTCTGTCCCCAGGTCGGCGTGGATACCCGTGAGGTGCGGATGTCCGAGCACCGAGGGGGGACGGCGATGGACACGAGGGGGCCCGCGGCCAGCGGCCTGGTCGACTACATCCGGTCCGTGGCGGACGCGCTGGGGGACGACGTGGCGGAGGTGGACGTCGACTTCGACGACGGGCTGGCCACCGCGATCATCCTGCTGCGCTCGCGCGTGCCGACACTGCTGGAGTTCCCGCTGCTGTTGACCTGGGACGAGGTCAGCGGGTGGGCGCTGCGGATCGAGACCGACGGCACCGGGGACACCACCGCGCTGCAGTTCCTGGGCGGCGACATCCTGCCGGGCACGGAGGTGGTGCGGCAGTTCCTGGGCGAGGCGGTCCGGGGCCGCAGCCCGGGCCTGGTGCTGCCCCCGGCGTTCCGCATGCCGAACGCCGGGGACGAGCTGGAGCACCGCCTCGCGCAGTTCCGGGCCTGACGGCCCCACGGGTGCTGGCTGTCCGCGCCCGGGCCCGGGGCGGTCCGGGAGTCGGCCGCCAGCGAGCGCACGACGGTGTTCGCCGTGGCCACCAGCGGGACGGCCAGCACCGCACCGCCCACTCCGGCGGCGGTGGAGCCCGAGGCCACGCTGAGCACCACCGCCAGCGGGTGCAGCCGGACGGCGTGGCCGAGCAGCAGCGGCTGCAGCACGTGTCCCTCCACCTGCATCACGCCCACTCCGACGCCAGCATGATCAACGCGGTGACGAACCCGTCGGCGGCCAGCGCGACCGAGCACCGCCAGCCCGCCGGGGACCACCGCGCCGACGCAGGGCACGAACGCGTAGAGGAAGATCACCACGGCCAGCACGAACGGCAGCGGCACGCCGGGCACCGCCGCGCCGGTGCCGATCAGCGCGGCGTCGAGGAACGCCACCGCCGCCGTCGCGCGGACGTGGGCCACCGGCGTGCCGAACCCGCGCCGTCCGGCGACGTGCACGCGGTCGCGGACGTGCCGCGGTACCAGCACGCCCACCACGAACGACCAGGTCCGGCCGGCGCCGCGGAGGAAGAACAGGGTGAACAGCCCGAGCAGCGTCCCGGCCAGGACCCGCAGCAGCGTGCCGGTGGTGGCCAGCGCGGTCGTCGGCAGGCCGCCCTGGTCGATCCGCAGCGCCTGCGTGAGCTGCCGGAACACCTCGTCGAGCTGCTGCTGGTCGAGGTCCAGCGGACCGCGCAGGAGCCACCGGTGGATCCGCTCGAAGCTCGCGGTCAGCTGCGCCGACAGTCCGGAGAAGCCCTCGACCAGCGTGCCGACCACCACGGCGAGCACCGCGCCGAGCGCGCACAGGCCGCCGACGAGCACCAGCACGGAGGCCAGGGTGCGCGGAAGCCCCGTCGCACCAGCCAGTCCACCGCCGGGACCATGAGCGCGGCCGGCAGCGCGGCGACCGCGACCGACATGACCTCGCCGTAGAGCGGCTCGAAGACCCGCCACACCACCCACAGCACGGCGACCGGCACCAGCAGGCGCCACCCCACGGCAGCCGCGACGCGCAGACCGCGGGGAACCCCGCTCGCGCCGGGACCTCCCACAGCACGTGGTTGGCCTGCAGGGCTCATCACCGAACGCGCCGCCCGACCGGGGTGTCCACTGTGGCCGGTCGCGTCCGGCGGCCGGCGCCGCGGCCGGGCCACCGGGCCGGGATTGGACCTCGCGCACCGGGCCGGTTCGCTGCGAGCATGGGCCGGTGACGACATCCCGTGGACACCGCCGCCCCTTCGCCCAGGTCGACGTGTTCGGCACGGCCCCGTGCCTGGGCAACCCGCTCGCCGTGGTGCTGGACGCCGACGGCATGACCGACGAGCAGATGCAGCGCTTCGCGCGGTGGACCAACCTCTCCGAGACCACGTTCCTGCTGCCGCCGACCCGCCCGGGGGCCGACTACCGGGTGCGGATCTTCACCGCGTCCGGTGAGCTGCCGTTCGCCGGCCACCCCACGCTCGGCAGCTGCCACGCCTGGGCCACCCGGCAACCGGGCCCGGTCGGGCCGCGCGTGGTCCAGGAGTGCGCCGCCGGCCTCGTCGAGCTGCGCGTGGCGGAGGGCCGGTACGCCTTCGCCGCCCCGCCGCTGGTGCGCCAGGGCCCGGTCGACGACGGGCTGCGCGCCGCGCTCGCCCGCGGGTTGGACCTGGCGCCGGGGCAGCTGCGTGACGCCCAGTGGGTGGACAACGGGCCCGGCTGGGTGGCGGTCCTGCTCGGCAGCGCGGAGGAGGTGCTGCAGGTGCCCACCCCGCCGGCGACGCTGCCGCCGCTGGGGGTGGTGGGCCCGCAACCACCGGGTGCGGCGCACCAGTTCGAGGTGCGCGCGTTCTTCCCGGGCGGTGGGCAGGTGGTCGAGGACCCGGTGACGGGCAGCCTCAACGCCGGCCTCGCGCAGTGGCTCATCGACAGCGGCCGCGCTCCCGAGCACTACGTCGCGCGCCAGGGCACGGTGGTGGGAGCCGACGGCCGGGTGACGGTCGACCGTGACGAGCACGGCACCACCTGGGTCGGGGGCGCGGTGGCGGACTGCGTCCGGGGTGAGGTCAGCGTGTGACGGTCACTCCCGCGTCAGCTCGTCGATCTCGTCGGCGACCGCGGGCCAGCCGCGGCGGAGCTCGGCGCGCGTGCCGAGGGTGAACCCGCCGACGTGGAACGGTGGCGCGAGCGTCAGCCCCACCAGCGACCACCCGCCGTCCGGCCGGGAGCCCTGCCAGGCGCCGGCCGGGACGACGGTCTGCAGCACCTGACCGGCGTCGAGGTCGGGCCCCAGCACCACCCGGCGGCTGGTGCCGTCGGGCTCGAGCACGAGCATCCGGACCGGAGCTCCGCCCTGCCAGTGGTACACCTCGGTGGTGTCCAGCTTGTGCAGGGCGGAGAAGTCCGGCGCCACCATGAGGTACAGCGCGGAGGACAGGGTCCCGTCGGCGTACGTCCGCCGCACGTGACCGCCCTCGCCCTCCAGCGGCTCCAGGCCGAGCCGTTCGACCAGCGCTCGCCCGACGGCCGGGTCGTCCCCGCCGGGCACACCGAGTGCCACCGTCCCACCTCCCGGGTCGTCGTGTTCGGGGTCCGCGCGGCTCACCAGGTGGGGCGGACCGAGGCGCCGCCGTCCACGACCAGCTCCTGCCCGGTCACCCAGCTGCTGGCCGGGCCGCACAGGAACAGGCACGCGTCGGCCACGTCCGTCGGCCGCCCGAGCCGGCTGATCGGGTTGCCTGACTCCCACGCCGCCACGCCCTCCGGCCAGTCCGTCCGGATCGTCGGGCGTTCCACCAGGCCGGGGGAGACCAGGTTGACCCGGACCCCGTCGCGCGCGTACTCCAGGGCCGCCGCGCGCACCAGCATGCCGACCGCCGCCTTGGACACCGCGTAGTGCGCCGATCCCGGCTTCGGCTGGGAGCCCACGATCGACCCGATGGCGACCACGGCACCGCCGCCGTCCTGCCGGGACATCGCGCGGTGGGCCGCCTGCAGCACGAGGAACGTCGCGTCCACATTGGATTCCTGCACCGCGCGGAAGTCGGCGAGCGACATCTCGGCCAGCGGCTGCACGGGCTGGGTCCCGGCGCAGAGCACCGCGGCGTCGACCTGCCCGAAGGTGTCGAGGGCGACCCGCACGACGCTGTCGGCGCCCTCGGGGGTGCGGAGGTCGGCCTGGGCGGCCACGGCCTCGCCGCCGGCCGACTCGATGTCGCGGACCACCTCGGCCGCACCGGCCTCGTCGCGGTGGTACTGGACCACCACCCGCGCCCCGGCCTGCGCGAACCGGCGTGCGATGCCGCTGCCGATGCCGCCGCTCGCGCCGGTCACCAGCGCGACCCCGCCCGCGAGGCCGTCCGAGCCCGGCACCTGGACCATGCCCGTCCCCCTTCCGTCGTCGCACGTCGTCGCTCCCAGGGTGCCGCACCGCAGTGGGCAGCCGTGATCGGGTGCGCCGCGGACCCCGCCGTGGGTAGCCTGGCGGGGTGATCGACACGTGGGAGCCGACCGCGCCCGGCGTGCTGCAGCTGCCGTCGGGTCGCATGGTCCGCGGGCGGGCCCTGCGGCGACCGCTGCCGGCAGGGCCCCGCCCGGACTTCGCGGTGTACCTGCTCGGCACGCAGCCACCACCGGTGGAGTGGGAGAGCCGGTGGCTGCGCTGGCCGGACTTCCGCCTGCCGGCCGACAGGGACGAGGCCCGCCGGGTGTTCCGCGAGGCCTGGGAGCGGGCCGAGCACGAGCGGGTGGAGGTCGCCTGCGGTGGGGGCCGGGGACGCACCGGCACGGCGCTGGCCTGCCTGGCGGTCATCGACGGGGTGCCCGCGGCCGAGGCGGTGGCCTTCGTGCGCGCCCACCACGACCGGCGCGCGGTCGAAACCCCCTGGCAGAAGCGCTACGTGGCGCGCTACGCGCCGTGATCGCCCCGCGTCGCGGGCCCTCGGCCGCCCGGCCGCGGTCGGCGTCGCGCGCCATACTCGTGCCGGAGCCGCGCGGGCTCCGGAGAGGCACGTCGACGAGCGGGGGGTGAACGATGGAGTTCCGCCATCTCGGCCGCAGTGGTCTGGTGATCAGCGAGATCGCCTACGGGAACTGGCTGACCCACGGATCGCAGGTCGAGGAGGAGGCCGCGCACGCGTGCATCCGCGCGGCGCTCGACGCCGGGATCACCACGTTCGACACGGCCGACGTCTACGCGGAAGGGCGTGCTGAGGAGGTGCTCGGCCGGGCGTTGCGCGGCGAACGCCGGTCCGGGCTGGAGATCTTCACCAAGGTCTACTTCCCGGTCGGGCCGGGGCGCAACGACCGCGGACTCTCCCGCAAGCACATCGCGGAGTCGATCGACGCCTCGCTGCGCCGGCTGCAGACCGACTACGTGGACGTCTACCAGGCGCACCGGTTCGACCCGGAGACGCCGCTGGAGGAGACCGTGGAGGCCTTCGCCGACGTGGTCCGGGCGGGCAAGGCGCTCTACATCGGGGTCTCGGAGTGGACCGCCGAGCAGATCCGCGCCGCGCACAAGCTCGCCCGCGAGCTGCGGATCCCGCTGGTGTCGAACCAGCCGCAGTACTCGATGCTCTGGCGGGTCATCGAGGACGAGGTGGTGCCCACCAGCGCCGAGCTCGGGATCGGGCAGGTCGTGTGGTCACCCATCGCGCAGGGCGTGCTCACCGGCAAGTACCGGCCGGGCGCGGAACCGCCCGCGGGCAGCCGGGCCACCGACGAGACCGGCGCGGGCTTCGTCTCCCGCTGGTTGCGCGACGACGTGCTGACGCGGGTCGAGCAGCTCGAGCCCTTGGCCGACCAGGCCGGGCTCTCGCTCGCCCAGCTGGCGGTGGCGTGGGTGCTGCAGAACGACAACGTCTCCGCCGCCATCATGGGCGCCTCCCGGCCGGAGCAGGTCACGGAGAACGTCAAGGCGGCCGGGGTGCGGCTCGACGCCGACCTGATGGCCGCGATCGACGAGGTGCTGGACCCGGTCGTCGTCCGCGACCCGGCGCTGACCAAGGCCAACGCTCCGAAGACCCGCAACTAGCGCGGGGCGGGGGCACCCGCGGGTCCCCCGCACCCTGCCCGGGGGTCAGCCCTTGACGCAGACCACCTGCTTCAGGTGCGTGACGACCTCGACGAGGTCGGTCTGCGCCGCGATGACCGACTCGATGTCCTTGTAGGCGGCCGGGATCTCGTCGACCACACCGGCGTCCTTGCGGCACTCCACGCCCGCGGTCTGCTCCGCCAGGTCCTGCTCGGTGAAGGTCTTGCGCGCCTTCGTCCGCGACATCCGGCGGCCCGCACCGTGCGAGGCGGACTCGAAGGCCTCAGCGTTGCCCAGGCCGCGCACGATGAAGGTACCGGTGCCCATGCTGCCGGGGATGATGCCCAGGTCGCCCGCCCCGGCGCGGATCGCGCCCTTGCGCGTCACCAGCACCTCGACGCCGTCGTGCACCTCCTCGGCCACGTAGTTGTGGTGGCACGAGATCGGCGCGTCGAAGCGCGTGCCCGGCACCGTGTCGGCCAGCGCCTGCTGCACCAGCGCCAGCATCGTCGCGCGGTTGCGCGCCGCGTACTCCTGCGCCCAGAACAGGTCGCGGCGGTACGCCTGCATCTCCGGCGTGCCGGCCACGAACACCGCGAGGTCGGGGTTCGGCAGGTCGGCGTTGTGCGGGAGCCCGCGGGCGATGTCGATGTGCCGCTTGGCCAGCTCGTTGCCGATGCCCCGGGAACCCGAGTGCAGCACCAGCCACACGCGCCCGTCGTCCGGACCGCCCTGCTCCAGGCAGACCTCGATGAAGTGGTTGCCCCCGCCGAGGGTCCCCAGCTGCGCCCGCGCCCGGTCCCGCAAGTCCTGCACACCCGGGTGCAGGTCCCGGAAGGAGGACCAGAAGCGGTCCCAGCCGCCGGTGCCCGGCACCCGGGCCGGGTTGACGGGGTCGCGGTGCACGGCGAAGCCGACCGGCACGGCCGCCTCGATGCGCCGCCGCAGCACGCCCAGGTCGTCCGGCAGGTCGCCGGCGGTCAGCGAGGTGCGCACCGCGCTCATCCCGCACCCGATGTCCACGCCCACCGCGGCCGGGGACACCGCGTCGCGCATGGCGATGACGCTGCCGACGGTGGCGCCCTTGCCGTGGTGCACGTCGGGCATCACGGCCAGACCGTGCACCCACGGCAGGTTCGTGACGTCGTGCAGTTGGCGCATCGCGGCGTCCTCCACGGACTGCGGGTCCGCCCACATCCGGATCGGCACCCTGGCGCCGCCGACTGCCGTGTGCATGCTCGTCCTTCCTCCGTCCTCCCGCGACGCGACGATGATCGCGCGGAACCACGGTGCGACGCCACCGGTTTCCGCGTCCCCACCGCGGGAGAGCCGCTCCGTCCTCAGTGGACCGGCACCGGGCCGCGGGGGTCCGCGAGCGCGTCGACCACCGCGAACCGCGGGTCGGTGAAGGGCGCGAGGGCCTCGCGGGGGACACCGGCCAGCGCCAGGGCGGCCACCGTGACGGGCAGCCGTGCCCGGTCGGTGCCGTCCGCGATCTTCACGGCGACCGCGGTGCCGTCCGGCAGGGCGGCGACCTGCACCGCTTCGAAGCCGTCCTTGGCGATCAGGCCCGGCACGGCCCGCATCAGCGCGGTGGCGTCGCGGCGGGTCCCGGCGACCATCTCCGGGTGGGCCCGCGCCGCCCGCGCGACGGCTGCTTCCGGTGATCCGCCCGGTGCGCGGGCGATCCGGCCGACCGCGGTGGCCAGGCCGCGCAGCGAGACCGCGAACAGCGGTGCGCCGCAGCCGTCCGCGGCCACGTGGGCGATCCGCTGCCCGGTGAGCTCCTCGACGGTGGCGGCGATCCCGCGCTGGAGCGGGTGGTCGGGGTCCAGGTAGTCCTCGGTAGGCCAGCCGTTCTCACGCGCGGTCAGGAGCATCGACGCGTGCTTGCCGGAGCAGTTGTGTGCCAGCTTGCGCGCCGGTCGGCCCGCGGCGATCCAGCGGTCCCGCTCGACCGGGTCGAACGGCAGGTCCGCCGGGTTCCCGAGGTCGTCCTCGGTGGACCCGCTCGCGGCCAGCACGCGCTGGGCGCCCTCGAGGTGGAACGGCTCGCCGGAGTGGCTGGCCGCGGTCAGCGCCAGCAGCTCCGGCGGCAGCGACAGCCCGAGCCGGGCCATGGCCGCCGCCTGCACCGGCTTGGCCGCCGAGCGCGGGTAGCAGGCGGCATCGACGTCACCGGCCTGGAACAGCGTCGAGCCGTCCGGGGCCAGCACCACGACCGACCCGTGGTGCACGCTCTCCACCATGCCGTCGCGCAGGACGTGCACCAGCGGGGCGTGCGCGGGCACGGCGACCGGGGGAGCGGGGTTCACCTCTCAGTCCTCCTCACAGGACCTCGCGTGCGGACAGCGGGCGTCATCGGGGGCGTCCGACGAGGTCGCTGAGCGCGTGCTCGACGTTCGCCAGGTGGTCGGCCATCGCCTCGGTCGCGGCGTCCTGCCTGCCGCTGGCGATGGCCTCGACGAGCCGGCGGTGCTCGGCGTCGGACTCCGCGCGGCGCTCGCCGCGCTGGTTCAGCAGCGCCGACTGCCTAGTCAGGGCGTCCCGGACCTCCTCGATGACCTTGCCGAACACCGGGTTGCCCGAGGCCCGGGCGACGGTGACGTGGAACAGCGAGTCCAGCGCGACCCAGGCGCTGTCGTCGGTCTCGCGGGCCATCCGCTCCAGCAGGTCGGTGAGCTGCCGGAGGTCGTCGGCGGTGTGCCGCTCGGCGGCGTAGCCGGCCGCCGGCACCTCGACGTGGCGGCGCACTTCCAGCAGGTCCCGCGCCGAGTAGGAGCCGAACCTCGGGTTGTCGACCGGCCGGTCGGCGATCACGAAGGTGCCCTTGCCGGACCGCGACACGGTGAGCCCGAGCGCTTGCAGACCGCGCAGCGCTTCGCGCACCACCGACCGGCTGACCTCGAACTCCGCGCCGAGGGCCGCCTCGGAGGGCAGCTTCGCGCCGACCGGGTGCTCGCCGCGCACGATGGCGTCGCGGAGGTGGGCCAGCACGGCCTCCTGCGCGCTGACCCGGCGGACGCCCGCTGTCCGGCTGTCAGACAGGTTCACGCCCGAAAGGGTGATCTGGGTGCACTGCGGTTGTCAACTCCGTGGCCGCCACCAGCGGTGCAGGACACAGCGGTGACCGAGCGTCGTCGACCGAGGCCGCCGACCGCGCGGATGTTACCGATCAGTAGGATCGGGTGGTCCACCGCTGGAACCCGAGGAGTCGCCATGTCGGATCGCGTGTCGGTCGAGATCGACGGGCCGCTGGCCCACGTCACCATGACCAGGGAGGACCGGCTCAACGGGCTCGACCTCGCCATGCTGCGCGGGCTGGTGGACGCCGCCGCCGAGGTGCGCGCCGACCGGTCGGTGCGGGCGGTCGTCCTCAGCGGTGCCGGGCGCTCGTTCTCGGCCGGGCTGGACTTCGCCTCCGTGACCAAGAACCAGGGCCAGATGATGTTCCACTTCTTCCGGCCCCCGTGGCGCTCGACCAACCTCTACCAGGAGGCGTGCTGGGCCTGGCGGCGGTTGCCGGTCCCGGTCCTGGCGGTGATCCAGGGACACTGCTTCGGCGGCGCGCTCCAGCTCGCCCTGGGGGCCGACTTCCGGTTCGCCAAGCCCGACGCGCAGTTCTCCGTGATGGAGGCGAAGTGGGGCCTGGTCCCGGACATGAGCGGCACCGCCACCCTGCGCGAGCTGCTGCCGATGGACGTCGCCAAGCGGCTGGCCATGACCGCGGAGGTCTTCGACGGGACCAAGGCGCACGAACTGGGCCTGGTCACCGAGGTCGCCGACGACCCGCGCGCGGCGGCGGTGGAGCTGGCCGAGCAGCTCGCGACCCGCTCCCCGGACGCGCTCGCCGCGACCAAGCGCCTGTTCCAGCGCACCCGGCACGTCTCCCCGTGGCAGGCCTTCCGCCTGGAGAGCGTCTACCAGCTCCGGCTCCTGCTCGGTGCGAACCACAAGATCGCCCGCAAGGCCGGCGCCGCCGGGAAGGTCGCCGAGTACGTCAACCGCACCTTCCGGTAGCCGGTCAGCGGGACAAGACGCCCACCCCGTTGGCCGCCGGGCGCGGGACGCCGTCGGAAGGCGCGTTCCGCACCGTCGCCCGGTCCTGGCCGGGGCCGCGCACCGCCACGGTCGTCGAGCCGGCGCCGTCGAGGACCACCCCCTCGACGGCGGCGGAACGCAGGAGCTCGGCCGTGGCGCGCACGGTCAACCCGGCGCTGGCGGCCGACCCCGTCGAGCGAGCAGGTGGCCGACCACCGGGCCGTGCACAGTGGACATCGCGAAGGCCCGGTAGGTGCCCCCGGCGCCAGCACCGTCCCGGTGCGCAGCGGTTCCGCGGTGGTCACCGGTGGAGCGGACAGCAGCAGCACACCGACCGCGACCGCGGTGCACGCCCCGCGGCGCGCACGTCGGGTGGGTGCGAGCACCGATCGCCTCCCCCGGACGGGCACTACCGGTTCGATCACCGCACCGTCCCGGGGCGAACGACCGGTGTGATCCACCCGAACCGCGGCTGTCGAGGAGGTGATCAGCGCGGGCTATCCGCGGCGCAGGTGCAGCACGCTGCCTTCGCCGTTGGCGGAGACGTAGAGCGAGCCGTCGGGACCGGCGGCCACGCCCGCGAAGGGCACCGGCACGCCGGGCAGTCCGCAGGTGGACAGCGCGGGCTGCGGGCGTGCGGTGCCCGGGGGCAGGCCGACGGCGAGGTCCTGCGCCTCCACGCGCCGCTCGCCGGTCGCCGGGTCGACGGCGAGCAGCCGGCGCCGGCCGGTCTCGACGACGAACAGCTCCTCGCCGACCGCGGCGATGCCCTGCGGCGCGTCGAGCCCCTCGGCGACGACCTGGGTCCCGTCCTCGCCGACCAGCGACACCGTGCCGCGCTGCTCGTCGGTCACGTAGCAGCGGTCCCGCTCGTCCACCGCGACGTCGACCGGTGCGCCCAGGCCCTCGGCCAGCACGGTGAGGGTGTCGTCCTCGGCGATGGCGACCACGCGACCGGCGCCGGTCTCGGCCACCACGAGGCTGCCGTCGGCGCGCGCGGCGACCCCGGTCGGCCGGGACAGCCGCCGGGCGCGGGTGGTGAGCACCCGGTCGTCCGGGTCGTAGCTGCGCACGTCGCCGAACTGCGAGGTGAGGTGCACCCGCCCGCCGTCGTCGGCGGCGACGCCGTGGCTGTGCACGAGCAGCTCGCGCGTGACCGGCTCGCCGTCGTCCACAGTGGCCAGCCGGTGGTTGTCGCCGGTGAACACGGTGCCTGAGCGGTGCACCGCCACCCCGAAGGGGCCGACGAGCCCGCTCGGCACCACCGTGCGCGCCCGGCCGTCGGGCGCGAGCTCGGCGATCCCGCCCGCCGCGAAGCTGGACACGAACATGCGGTTCTCGGTGTCGAACGCGGCGTTGTCCATCCCGGACACCTCGCCGGGGACGACCGTGCGGTCGCCGGAACCGAACAGGTCGATGCGGGTGACGATGCCCTCCTCGCCGCGCGAGAGCACGGTCAGCACCCCGCCGCGGTCGAACCGCACCGCCACCGGCGCGTGCACGTCCTCGGCGACCAGCTCCGGTGCGCCGCCGTCCAGCGGCACGCGGTGCACCTCGCCGGTGACCATGTGCGGGTAGTACAGGCAGCCGTCCGGGCCGAGCTGCATCGCGTTGCCCATCGCCAGCCCGTCGGCGAGCACCACGGGTCCGGTCCCGGGCGTCACCTCGAGCACGCGGCCGCCCGGCCGCATCTCGTTGACGAACACCCGGTCGCCGACGCAGGCGATCCCGTTGGGCGCCAGGACGTCCTCGGCGACCAGCGTGATCGTGCCGTCCGGGGCGCGCCGCCACACCCGGCCCGGGGTGAGGTCGGTGATGTACATCGAGCCGTCGGCGCCGAAGGCGAGGTCGTCGGGCGACTGGACCGGGCCGTCGACGTCGACGACCACCTCGACGTCCCCGGAGCCGATGTCCACGGCGCTGATGCGGCCCGCCACGTACTGCGCGACGTAGAGCCGGCCGTCCGGGCCGAACGCGATGCCGTTGGACCCCCACAGCGGGTTGGCCCGGGTGAGCCGCTCGATCCGCCAGCGCTCGCTGCGCGGGCGCAGCCGACCGGTGCGGTCGTAGCGGGTGGGCCCGGGATCAGCGCGCATCGCCGAGCACCTCGTTGATGCCCTCGCCCTCGCGCCACTCCCGCAGCAGCCGCTGGAAGGCGGCCGGCCCGGGGCCGTAGGTCTGCCGGGGACCGCGGGGCTTGCCCTCGTTGTTGTAGTAGCCGGGGGTGCACTCGGCCGCGAACCGCTCCTGGTCCGGCGCGGTCGCCCGGATCGTCTCCACCCAGGCCCGCTCGGCCTCCGGGGTCGGCTCGATGCACTTGACCCCGCGCCGGCGCGCTTCGGCCACCACGGCACCGATGTGGATGGCCTGCTCGTCGAGCACGTGCACGAAGTTCACCGACGGGGCGTTCTGTAGCGACCCGAGGTGGAACAGGTTCGGGAAGCCGTGGGTGCAGAACCCGTGCAGGGTGCGCACCCCGCCCTCGCGCCACGACTCCAGCAGCTCGACGCCGTCCCTGCCGCGCACCGGGAGCCGCCCGGTCATCACGTCGGACTTCCCGACCTCGAAGCCGGTGGCGAAGATGATGCAGTCCACGTCGTACTCGGCGTCGCCGACCACGAGCGCGCGTTCGGTGATGCGCTCGACCCCGCCGTGGTCGGCGGTGTCGACGAGGGTGACGTTCGGGCGGTTGAACGTCTGCAGGTACTCGTCGCTGAAGGTGGGCCGCTTGCAGCCGTAGCGGTACCAGGGCTTGAGCAGCTCGGCGGTGGCCGGGTCCTCGACGATCGCCTCGACCCGGGCGCGCAGCTGGTTCATCTTCTGGAAGTCCAGGACCTCCTCGATCCGCTCCCACTCGTCGCGCGGCAGGTGCGCGCGGGCGTCGGTGGCGATGATCGTGCCGAGCACGTGGGCGCTGGCGGTCCAGGCGTCGTCCACCAGGTCCTCGTCCACCTCGTGGCCGCTGACCACGGCCTGGAAGTTCTCCCGGCGCCGGGCGTGCCAGCCGGGTTCGAGCGAGGCCGCCCACTCCGGGTCGGTGCGCCGGTTGCCGCGCACGTCGACCGTCGACGGCGTGCGCTGGAAGACGTAGAGGTGCTGCGCGTCGCGCCCCAGGTGCGGGACGACCTGCACGGCCGTGGCACCGGTCCCGATCAGCGCGACCCGCTTGTCGGCGAGGCCGGTGAGGCCGCCGTCCGGTCCGCCCCCGGTGTAGCCGTAGTCCCAGCGGCTGGTGTGGAAGGTGTGCCCGGTGAAGGTCTCGATGCCGGGGATGCCCGGCAGCTTGGGGTGGTCGAGCGTGCTGTTGGACACCACCACGTACGTCGCGCGCACCTCGTCGTCGCGGTCGGTGCGCACGATCCACTCGCCGTCGTCCCACTGCAGGTCGCGCAC
Source organism: Saccharopolyspora hordei (assembly GCF_013410345.1). Classification (NCBI taxonomy): domain Bacteria; kingdom Bacillati; phylum Actinomycetota; class Actinomycetes; order Pseudonocardiales; family Pseudonocardiaceae; genus Saccharopolyspora; species Saccharopolyspora hordei. The sequence continues at coordinate 3,749,158 of NZ_JACCFJ010000001.1, read as the reverse complement.
GGCGGTCTGGAAGCAGGCGTCGCGGTAGAGGTCGAAGGTGCGGCCGATCGCCATCGCGTGCTGGCGGATCTCCTCGCCCGGCGAGTACTTCCACTCCGGGACGTAGCCCACCTCCGCGAGCAGCGGGAGGTACACGTAGGACTCGATGTCGCAGTGCACGCCCGGGTAGCGGTTCCAGTACCAGGTGCCGCCGAAGTCGCCGCCCTTCTCGATGATCCGGATCCGCTCCAGCCCGGCCTGGCGCAACCGCGCACCGGCCACCAGCCCGCCGAAGCCCCCGCCGATCACCACGGCGTCCACCCGGTCGCGCAGCGGGTCCCGGGTGAAGCCCGGTTCCACGTACGGGTCGTCGGCGTAGTAGCCGAACTCGCCTTCCGCGCGCCGGTACTGCCCACTGCCGTCGGGGCGGATCCGCCGCTCGCGCTCCAGGCGGTAGCGCTCGCGCAGTGCGTCGGGGTCGAAGTCGAGTCGGTCGGGGATCCGCAGCGGCGGGGGCGTCGACATGCTGGCCTTCCTCACGGGAGCGATCGACCGCGGCCGCGGGTGCGCGACCTTAATTCAGCTGACTGACTTAAAACAGTACCAGCGTGGTCAGCGCGCACGTCGACGCAGGTTCCGGTCGGCGCCCCGGCGGTCAGCCGCTGCGGTGCGGGGCGAGCTCGCCGGTCACGACCTCCTCCAGGGGCCGCCGCGGGGTGGCCGGCACGGGCGATCCGTAGCCGATGCGCAGCACGATCTGCGGCCACAGGCCCCCGCCGATGAGGTGGCGCAGCTCTCGCCGGGTGGCCGGCACCTCGACCACCTGGGAGAGGAACGAGGCGGCCAGCCCGTTGGCGGTCGCGGTCAGCAGCACCCGCTGCATGGCCGTGCCCGCTTGCAGCTGCGCGTGCTTGGAGTCCTGGAAGGAGCCGAGCACGCAGATCATCGGGTCCGGCTCGAAGTCCTTGCCCGGCACGCGGGGACGCGCACTGCCGCCGCTGAAGTCGCGCAGCACGTACTCGTCCTGCGGCTCGGGGATCGGCCCGCTGCTGCGCGCCGGCACGCCTTCGCTGTCCTCGCCGCTCCTGCCGGTCCAGCGCCGCCACTCGGCCACGAACGCCGGGTCGTCGAGCTGCGCCTGGTGCGCTTGCCGGGCCAGCCCGCACAGCACCAGGCGCTGCGGCGGGTCCAGGACGGCGAGCCAGCCCCGCTCGGCCTCGGCTGCGTGCCGCAGTGCCGCCTGGAGCGCGGCGGGCACCGGGTCGGGGTGGAACGGCTTGCGGTTGGTCCGGCGTCGCAGGATCGCCGCCGCGAGTTCCCGCTCGGCCGGGGTCGCGGGGCGCTGCGCGGCCGGCCGCACCGTCGCCAGCAGGTCCGGCTGCGCGGGGTCGGGGAACAGCCGGACGTCCGGGAGCGTCCCGCTGGCGCGGATCGCCAGGCGCAGGTTCAGCAGGGCGGCGCCGCAGGCCAGCATGAGCTCGCGGTGCTCCGGGTCGGCCACCTCCAGCGCGCGCGAGCGGTCGGCGTGCAGCTCGATCGCGCTCGGCGTGCAGTGGAACCGCCAGGGCTGGGAGTTGTGCAGCGAGGGCGCGGCGGTCGCCGCGAGCAGGGCGTCGCGCACGTGATCGGCGGTCAGGGCGCCCACTGGCGTGATGGTCGTCTTCATGTGGTTCCTCCGTCGCCCGCTGCACCCCAAGCCTGTCCGGGCGATCGTGGGGGAGGTAGAGCCGATGGTCACTGTCCGGCAGCAGGGCGATGACGAAGTGCTCTGACGCCCGGGCCCGTGGGGGGAGAGCCTGGAGTGGAGCCAGTGGGGGGAGTGCGCATGTCGAGCGAGGCGGTCGTGGTCGGGTTCGACTTCAGGGAGTCGTCACGGCGCGCGGTGCGCTGGGCAGCGTGGGAAGCCGCTGGTCGCGGCCGACCGCTGCACCTGGTGCACGTGCTCGCCTGGCCGTTCGAGGAGCGCACGGCCATCCGGGTGCCGGGGGAGGGCGACGTGAGCGAGCCCCTGGTGCAGGCGCTGCGCCGCGAACTGGCCGACCTCGTCGACGAGTGCAAGCGCATCGACGCCGACCTGCCGGTGCGCAGCGAGCTGCCGTTCGGCGACCCGGTCCAGGTGCTCGCGGGCATGGCGGCCACGGCCGAGCTGCTGGTGCTCGGCGGGCCGCGGCTCGAACCGGCCGTCGGGGTGGGGGCGACCTCGGCGGAACTGCTGGCCCGGCGCGGGGGCGCTCCGGTCGTGGTGGTCCGCGGCGGGCGCGACGAGCCGGGGTCGGACCCGGTCGTGGTGGGCGTGGACGGGTCGGCGGGCAGTCGCGCCGCGCTCGAGTTCGCCTTCGACTTCGCCTCCCGCAACCGCTGCGAGCTGGTGGCCGTGCACGCCTGGAGCGACCTGCCGCTGGACCCGTTCGAGCGGGTGGCGCGGTGGGAGCTGCCGTGGTCGGAGGTCCGCGAGGAGGCCGAGGGCGTCCTGGCGGAGGCGATCGCCGGCTGGGGCGAGCAGTACCCGGACGTCTCGGTCCGGCGCGTGGTCACCCCGGAGAAGCCCACCCAGGCGCTGCTGCGGGAGGTCGAGCAGGCGCAGGCGGGACTGGCGGTCGTCGGCAGCCACGGCCGGGGCCGCGTGCGGCGCAGCCTGCTCGGCTCGGTCAGCCACGCGGTGGTCAACCGGGCGCCCTGCCCGGTCGCGGTCCTGCGGGTGTCCTGAGTCCACTGCGGACCGCCTGAGTCCAGTGCGGACCGGTCGGGTCAGGCCGCGGCCAGGAACATCGCGCCCATGCCGACCGCCGTGGCGGCGTGGCAGGCCGCCTCGTAGGCGGCCGCGCGCTGCGGCCGGGTCCGTGCGAACCGGCCGATGTCCACCGCCGCGGACAGCCACGGCAGGGCGGTCAGGACGAAACCCACGCCCAGCGCCAGGAACCCGGCGGCCTCCGTTCCGGCCGGAGCGACCGGTGCGGCGGCCAGGGTCCCGGCTCCCACCGCGTGGTGGTGGACGTGACCGGACCCGGGCGCCGGGGCGGGCATCGCGACCAGCATCCAGCACATCGCCGCCGCCATCACCGCGTGGTGGGCCTGCTGCCACCGGCGGTGCCCCGGGCACCAGCGGGTGATGGCGGTCAGCAGCAGGAACCACGCCGCCATCGCCCCGAGCACCACCAGCTGCGGGCCGACGGGCACCGCGGTGCCCCACGGCCAGCACATCGCGAGCATCGCCGCGCACATCACCACGTGCCAGGCCGCGTTGATCCGCACCACCGGGCCCCCGGGCGTCACCCGGTCCGTCCCGGCTGCGGCGGCGCGGCCGGACAGCGGCGCGATCGGCTCCGCCCGGACCAGCCGGTGCAGCGCCCACGACCCGGCAGCGGTGAACAGCACCGTCAGGACCCAGCGGAGCAGCAGGGGTTCCACCACGGTCAGGCTCCCTCCGTGCGCGCGCCGAGCGCGACGTCGACGACCAGGAACAGCAGCAGCGAGGCGCCCAGCAGCGGGAACGCGTAGGCGGTGAACGCGGCGACGAGGATGACCGGCGCCAGCACCCGGCCGGGCACCCGCCGCCACGCGCCGCGCTGCGGTGGGGAGCCGAAGCCGCGTGTCGGCCGGCGCAACCACCACATCCGGTAGCCCATGCCGACCAGGGCGGTCAGCCCGGTGGTCAGCGCGGCGAGCAGCAGCTGGTTCGGCAGCCCGAACAGCAGGCCCATGTGCGCGTCCACACCCCAGCGGGCGAGCTTGGCCATGAGCGGGTGGTCGGCGAAGCGCAGCTCCGCGACCACCTGCCCGGTGCCCGGGTCCACCGCGACGGAGTCGAGCTGCGTCGGCCAGTGCCGTTCGGTCTGCGTGACCGCGTAGGCGCCCCCGCGCGGCGCGGTGATCTCCACGGGCCCGGTGATGCCGTGCGCGACCGCAGCGGCGTGCACCCGGTCGAAGCCGACGTCCCCCGTCGGGGGGTGCGGCAGTGCCGTGGACACGGTCGGCGTCTCCCACGACAACGCGCCGCGCAGCTGCGTCACGTGCTCCCCGGCGAACAGCGACCAGGTCAGGCCGGTGGCGGAGAGGAACAGCAGGCCGGCGCACGCGCACAGGCCGACCGCGCCGTGCCAGGACAGCACCCGGGGCCGACCCCCGCCGCGGAACCGGGGCACGACCAGCGACGTGCGGCTGCGGCGCTTGCGCCGCACCCACAGCAGCAGCCCGCCGAGCGCCACCACCCACAGCCAGCTGGCGGCGAGCTCGCTGTAGACCCGGCCGGCCTCCCCGAGGTGCAGGTTGCGGTGCAGCTGGGCGAGCCAGGTGCGCACCGGCAGCGACTGGCTGCTGCCGTAGGTCGGCAGCACGCCGCGGACCTCGGCGGTGTGCGGGTCGACGAAGACGGTGCGGTAGTGGCTGTCCTCCTCCACCTCGGGGTCGTCGAAGATCACCCGCGTGGTGTCGGTGGGCGTCGGCGCCGGGCGCACGGCGGTGAGCTGCGCGCCGGGCAGCGCGTCGCGGGCCACGTCGACCTGGACGTCCAGCGGGTGCACCGTGGGGCCCGGCGGCACGTGCAGCTCGCGGTCGTAGAGGGCCTGCTCCAGCTGCGGGCTGAAGACGTAGAGCAGCCCGGTGACGGCGGTCACCACCAGGAACGGCCCGACGAAGACCCCGGCGTAGAAGTGCAGGCGCCGCACCAGCGGTCGCAGCGCGGGCCACCACGGCTCGTCGGTGCGCCGCACCTGCGCTGCTCGCTCGCGGACGCCGGCCTCCTCGACTGACATGCTGCTCCTCGTCCCGATCGACGTCGTCCGCAGGAGCAGTCGTGCGGGAGCGCGCTCCGGTTCCCGGTGGTGTGGATCTCGCAGTCCGGGACGGTCCGCGCCCGGCCGGTAACCTTCGTGATCATGAACCGCTCCGCGGCCGACGACGCCCGGCTGACCGACCTCGCGTTCGCCGCGGGGCGCGGTGACCGGGCCGCACTCGAAGCGTTCGTCCGCGCCACGCAACGCGACGTGTGGTGCTTCCTGGCGCACCTCGCCGACGTCGGCAGCGCCGACGACCTGGCCCAGGAGACCTACCTCCGGGCGATGCGCAGCCTGTCCCGGTTCGAGGGGCGCGCCTCGGCGCGCACCTGGTTGCTGTCGATCGCCCGCCGGGTCGCCGCCGACCGGGTGCGCCACGAGCGCGCGCGACCGGTCTCCCCGGTCGACGTGGCGGCGGTGGACCGCCCGCAGCGGGGCCGGTTCGAGGAGGTCGTGGAGCTCACCGTCATGCTCGACGACCTGGCCCCGGAGCGGCGGGAAGCGCTGCTGCTGACCCAGGTCCTGGGACTGTCCTACCAGGAGACCGCCGAGGTGTGCGGGTGTGCTGTCGGTACCGTGCGCTCCAGGGTCGCCCGGGCGCGGGAGGACCTGCTGGGGGAACGCCGGGGCCGGTCCGAGGAAGCCGGGTGAGACCGGGAACTGCGGGGACGCGGGGGACGACTGGAGGGACGTGGACTGTTCGCACATGCGCGAGGCCATCTCGGCGCGGCTGGACGGTGAGGAACCACCGGTCCCCGGGGCCGAGCTCGACGAGCACGTAGCGGGTTGCCCGGACTGCCGGGAGTGGCAGCGTCGCGCCGCCGAGCTGACCCGGCGGTTGCGCGTCCGGCCGGCCGAACCGGCGCCGGACCTGGTCGGTGCGGTGCTGGCGCGGCGGCCGCGCCAGCACCGCTGGCCCCGGCCGCTGCTCGGCTGCGTGGCGGTGTGCCAGCTGCTGCTCGGGCTGGTGCAGGTGACCGCACTGGCCCACCTCGGCCACGACGGGTCGATGGGCGCGCACCTGTTCAACGAGAGCACGGCGTGGAACGTGGCGCTGGGCGTGGGACTGCTGCTCAGCGCCCTGCGGCCGAGGGCGGCTGCCGGGCTGCTGCCGGTGCTGTCGGCCTTCCTCGTCGTGCTGACCGGGTTCTGCGTGGTCGACGTGCTCAACGAGGCCGTCCCCGCGGCGCGGCTGCTCTCGCACGGCGTCCTGGTGGTGGGGCTGGTGCTGCTGGTCGTGGTGCGTCGCGACCACCGCGACGCCCCCGGTCCGGGAGCGGCCGAGTGGTCCGGGCAGCGGGCGAGCGCCGACGGGGTGGACGGTCCGCCGGACCACGACGACGAACCCGTGCGCCGCCCGCACCGGTCGGTCAGCCGCCACGCCGCCTGAGGCCGCACCGACCGGACCGGGAGGGGGCTTGATCTCCGGCAGCGGCCCGGGCAAGCTGTCCGCGCAGAACGGGCGAGTCGGGGTCCGGCGCGGTGGCCGGAGATGCGTCCGGTGGAACCAGCGCGCCTGGAGGCACCTCGATGCTCACCCCCGACGACGTGCGCAGCGTTGTCTTCGCCAGGGCTTGGCGGCGCGACCACGGGTACGACGAGGCTGAGGTCGACGCGTTCCTTAAGCGCGTGGTGGCGACGTTGCGCGGCAAGCCGCTGGTGACCGCGCGCGACGTGCTCACCGTCCGGTTCAGCCCGCGCAAGCGCGGTCGGCGCGCCTACAAGAAGAAGCAGGTCGACGCCTTCCTGGACCAGGTCGCGCTCACCTTGATGAAGCGCGAGGTCCGGGCGTCCCAGCAGCAGGAGCGCGCGGAGGCGCGGCGCGCCGAGCCGCCGCGGCGAGGCGTACCGGAGGCCGCCGGGCGCGAGGCGGATCCACCGCAGCGGCGGCCCGAGCGGGTGCCGCGCGCCGAGTTCGACACGGCCGGGCCCCAGCAGCGCGCGTTGGACAAGGCCGAGGTGGACGCGTTCGTGGACCGCGTCGCGGCGACGTTGCGCGGCGAGGACACGCTGACCGCGCACGACCTGCTGACCGCCCGGTTCAACCCGCCGCAGCCGGGCCACCCCGGCTACCAGGAGGCCGGCGTGGTGGCGTTCCTGGTGATGGCCGCGGCCAGCATCCGGCACCTGGCGCCGCGCGCCCGCGCGATCCCGGCGCAGCGCATGCCGATCGCCCGGGCCTTCCGGCGGGGGGCCACCGGTGGCCGCGGGCTGACCGCGGAGGCGATCAGCAGCGTGGTGTTCAACGAGCCGCCGGAGGGCACGCCCGGCTACGACGTGGACGAGGTCGACGACCTGCTCGACCGCGTCGCGGCGACCCTGCGCGGCGCGGACGGGCTCACCGCCGCCGAGGTGCGCGCCGCCGAGTTCCCCCAGGTCCCGGTGGGCGGGTACGACCCGGTCGAGGTCGACGCGCTGCTGGACCTGGTCGCCGAGCACCTCGACACGGCGCGCACGCCGGACCGCGCCTGACCCCGGCGCTCAGCGCTCCTCGAGCAGCCGCTGCAGCGCGTCGAACGCCTGCACCGCTCGGGGTTCCAGCGCGGCCGCGATCTCGTCGGCGTCCTGCCCGGCGAGCGTCCGCCGCTGCACCTCGCGGAACAGCGTCCGGTGCACGGCGACGACGTGCGCGGCGACCAGACCGGCGGTGAACTCGTCGAACTCCTCGGCCAGCGCCGCGGCCAGCGCCGCCTCCCGCTCCTCGTGGATCTCCCGCAACCGGGCCCGCAGGGTGGGGCTGCCGGTGACCAGGCGGACGAAGTCCGGGCCGGCGAACCCGAGCATGGCGTCGCGGCGGGCCAGGTCCTCGAAGCAGGCGCGCCGCAGCGCCGCCAGGGGCGACTCACCGGGACGGCGTCCGGCGACGACCTCACCGAGGCGGGCGATGAACTCCTCGTGGATGTCGAGGACGAGGTCCCTGGGCCTGTTCGTCGCGGGCTCGACGCTGTGCGGGCTGGCCTGGTCGGTCCCGTCCCTGGTCGCTTCGAGACCCGGGACCGGGCCGCTCGCGCGCACGCCACGCAGCTGGGCCCGGACAACCCGTTCTTCGCCCACCCCCGGGAGATCGAGCGCGAGGTGTGGCCCACCGAGGACGACCAGCTCGCCAAGTCGGTGGTGCCCACCACCGTGCCCGAGGACGACCTGTTCGCCGGTGTCCGCGGCAGCTCAGCTGCGGGCGCGTGAGCTGCGCGAGGACCGGCTGGTGCGCAACCCCAGGGCGCGGCGCACCTGGCGCAGCGCTTCGTCGACCACGACCTGCAGCGGGTTGAACCTCACCACGAGGACGACGGCGTCGCGCGGCCCGAGCAGCCGCGCGAACCACTCGTCGACGTCCGTGCGGTCGGAGGTGGGGCGCTGGGTCCACAGCCCGGCCTCGGTGTCGTCGTAGGCGTCGGTGATGACCAGCGTGTCGGGGTCCAACCGGTCGGCCTGGTCGAGGTCGGCGGCCGCGTCCGCCGCGATGCGCCGGACGTGCTCAGGCACCGCGAAGCCCGGCGCGGGCCAGGTGGCGTCGTCACGACCCGTGGCGGACGACCACGCGCCGTACACCAGTGGGTTGCCGGTGCGCATCACCGCGTACAGGCTGCGCGGCGCGGCCCGGACGATCGCCGAACGCAGCAGGACGCGCCAGATCGTGCTGGAGATGCCGGTGCCCTGGTGGTCCGGGTGCACGCCGGCCGAGGCGGCGTAGAAGCACGTGCGGCCGCCGAACCGGCGGTCGTTGCTGGCCACCCACGCCACCGGGAGGCCGGTGGCGTCGAAGACGACGACGAGACCGGACAGGTCGTCGAGGTTGTCGTCGGAGAGCCACTGCTGCCAGTACTGCTCGGTCGTGGCGGTGAACGCCTGCACCGCCACGGCCGGGAACGTGCTGCGCAGGTGCTGCCGAGCCGCGGGGGAGAGCCGGGCCCCGCCGGTCCACAGCAGACCGGTGAGCCCGCGGCCGACGGCGACCTCCTTCGCGCCGTGGCGGACGTCGGACGGCAGGTGCAGGCGGGTCGAGTCGTTCATCTCCGTCTTCCGAGTCGTTCGGTGGCTGCCGAGGCGGTTTGACCGCGCCTCGGGGGCTCGAGGTCGAGGACCGCGCGCACGGCCGCGGCGAGGCGGGCGCGCGCGTCCGCGGGGACCTGCGCGGCGCCGTCCGCGGTGAGCCGGCCGAGGTGGCGGCGCAGCAGCGCGGTCGGCAGGTCCACCACGCACGTGGTGATCACCTCGACGCTCGGTCCGTCGCGCCGGCCCCACAGCGCGGACGCCAAGCGGCACAGCACCTCGGACACCAGCTTCCGGTCCAGCCCGAGCAGCGCGTCGGCGAGCTCCTCGGGGAGGTCCGGGCCGAGCAGCTGCTCCCGGCGCACCGTCATGAGCATCCGCGCGGCCGCCGGGCGACCCTCCGCGAACACCGCCGGTGCGTCGGCGGCGGCGACCACCGCGTCGACCGCCCCGGCTCGGCCCAGCGCTTCGTCGACGAGCTCCGACTGCAGGGCCAGGAAGTCGGTGGCGGCCCGCAACCACAGCCGTCCGCGCAGCGCGGCCAGCGAGCCGAACGCGTGGTAGATCGCCCCGTTGGGCACGCCGCTCTCCGCCGAGAGCCGACGCACCGTGAGCCCTTCCGGGCCCACGTCCGCGACGAGCCGCTCGGCGACGTCGAGCACCCGGTCCAGGTCGTGCACGCGCGGTCGAGGCACGCGCTCACGGTAGTGGAGCGCGTGCTCCACAACAACGTGCCGGCGATCACGCCCGCCAGCCCAGCCGTGCAGTGCAGCACCGAGCCGCCCGCACCGGGCGTGGACGGCAGGTCGTGAGTGCGCAGACCGGTTCCAGGCGGTTCCACCGCTCACGACCCCGCCCCGCCCGCCGCACGGTCAGGTCAGCTTCACCTGGCGGTTGACGTCCTTGTAGAGCAGGTAGCGGAACTTGCCGGGACCACCGGCGTAGCAGGCCTGCGGGCAGAAGGCGCGCAACCACAGGAAGTCACCGGCCTGGACCTCCACCCAGTCGTCGTTGAGCCGGTAGACGGCCTTGCCCTCCAGGACGTAGAGGCCGTGCTCCATCACGTGCGTCTCGGCGAACGGGATCACCGCGCCCGGCTCGAAGGTCACGATGTTGACGTGCATGTCGTGCGCGAGGTCGTCCGGGTCGACGAACCGCGTGGTGGCCCAGGCGCCGTTGGTGTCCGGCATCGGCGTCGGCTCGACGTCCTGCTCCTGCACCGCGAACGGCTTCGGCGCCGGGATGCCCTCCACCGGCTCGTAGGCCTTGCGCACCCAGACGAAGCTGGCCACCGAGTCGGACTCGTTGGCCACCGACCAGGTCGCGCCCGCCGGGAGGTAGGCGTACCCGCCCGGGGTCAGCTGGTGCTTCTCGCCCTCGATGACCACGTCGAGGTCGCCGGTGAGCAGGAACAGCACCGACTCCACGCCGCGCTCCGGCTCCGGCCGGTCACTGCCGCCGCCGGGCGAGACCTCGACGACGTACTGCGCGAACGTGGTGGCGAACCCGGCGATGGGGCGGGCGAGGATCCACGAGCGGGTGCCGGTCCACCCCGGCAGGTTGCTGGTGACGATGTCGCGGAGGACACCGCGCGGGATGACGGTGTACGCCTCCTTCACGATGGCGCGGTCGGTCAGCAGCGTCGTCTGCGGCGGCAGGCCACCCTCCGGGGCGTAGTACGTCGGCTCGCTCACTGTTGGCAACTCCTGTCCTGGTCGACGTTCGCACGCTGCCGCGCCGGCGTGCCGGGTGCGCCGCGCTGCGAGCGTTCGAGGCCAGCCTAAGCCGCACAGGCGGCCAGGAACACCCTCGACAACGTCACAGTGACGAGCCCGTGACCGGCGCCTAATCGGTTTGGCCGCGACGTCCCGGGGCCGCCGTGGCGGGCCCACGCGGCGCCGGTGCCGGCGGCGTGCTCGGACGGCCCGGTCGGCCACCGCGGACAGCGGCCCGTGCCCAGGGCGACGGCCCCGGTGGTGCGGCTCCGCGCGGAGCCGCACCACCGGGGCCGGTCGGGTCACCTGCCCTTGCGGGCGATCGGGATCTCCTTGCTGACCTGCGTCTGCTTGCGGGGCATGCGGATGGTGAGGATGCCCGCGTCGTACTCGGCCTGGATCTGGTCGGTGTCGCAGCTCTGCGGCAGCAGCATCGACCGGCTGTAGTGGCCGTAGTGGAACTCGCTGTGCTGGTCGCTGCGTTCCTCGTGCTTGCGCTCAGCGTCGATCTTCAGCTGGTTGCCCTCGACGTTGATGTGGATGTCCTCGTCCGGGTTCACTCCCGGCAGCTCGCAGCGGATGACGTACTCGTCCCCCTCGGTGAACGTCTCCACGCGCAGGGCGTGGCGCTCGCCGAACGGCCACTCGTTCTCGAACATCTGGAAGATGTCTGCCAACCCCACGCTCGGTCGCGGCAGCATGCTGCTCATGGTGTGCCCTCCTCGGCGACGGGACTCGGACGCACCGCGTGGGTACCCGGTCGGCGCCTGCGGCCAACCCGGTCACTCCTCGGAGGGCTCCCGGTCGCCCGCGCGTCCGGGTTCCGGGCCGCTGCGGGCGGCGACGACGCTGCCGATGAACAGGTCGTAGACCACGGCACCGACCACCGCGCCGATGAGCGGGCCGACGATCGGGATCCAGAAGTACCAGCTGAACCACTCGTAGCTGCCGGGCAGCGCGATGTCGCCCCAGCCGGTGAGGAACGTCCACAACCGGGGACCGAAGTCGCGCGCCGGGTTGATGGCGTAACCGGCGTTGGTGCCGAAGGACAGGCCGATGACGGTGACCACCATGCCGATCAGGAACGGTCCCATGTTGGCCGACGGCGCCGTGTTGCGCGTGTCGATGAGCGCGAAGATGAGCAGGACCAGCACCCCGGTGCCGACGACCTGGTCCAGCAACGGGCCCCACCACGACCCGCCGAAGTACTCGGCGGGGAAGGTCGCGAAGATGGCGAAGGTGTCCAGCGACTGGTCGCGGGCCAGCCCGGACTTGGCGTTGAAGGCGTCGATCGCCCACCGGTAGGTGGCGAACACCAGCGCCGCGGCGACGAACGCGCCGACCAGTTGTGCGACCACGTACGGCACGACCTTCAGCCACGGGAAGGCGCGCCGCACCGCGAACGCGAGGGTCACGGCGGGGTTGATGTGCGCGCCGCTGACGCCCCCGGCCACGTAGACGCCGAACACCACGGCGAAACCCCAGCCGAAGGAGATGATCAGCCAGTTGCCGGGTCCGAACGCGTCCTCCTGGCGGCCGGAGCCGGGCAGCCCGGCGACCGCGACCGCCACCGAGGCGCAGCCCAGCAGGACCAGCACGAACGTGCCCAGGAACTCGGCGAGCAGCTCACCGCCGAGCCCTTCCCGGTAGCCGTGACGGCGTTGTCCTTGCTCAGCCATGGTTGCTCCAGGAAACGAGTCGGTGTTCACCTGCCGAGCGTCCGTTGGACCCGAGCGGAATCCCCCATCGCTCCACGGAGTGTATGTCCGTCCGGAGCAGACCGCCGGACGGTCGCGGTGGGCAGCGGCAGGGGAACGCTCGGGCACGACGTCCACCCGAGCGGCCGTTCCAGACAGGACTGTCCACCCGGTGCAGGTCAGCCGCGTCCACTGCGGAGAGAGGATCACCCCGTCGGAACACAGAACTCCGGTGCCCGCCGGGAGGGCGAGCACCGGAGTTCCGAGTGGACGAACGGAGGGGCGAAGGCCCCGCACCGGTCAGAGCCGTGGGATCTGCATGGTCGGTGCCTCGTCGGTGTCGATCGGCTCGGTCGCGCCCTCGTGCTTCCGGTCCGGGCGCAGCTTCTGGACCTGCCGCGTCACCTGGTTCCGCAGCAGCGCCCCCAGCACCGCCGACACGAGCACGCCGAACAGCAGACCGACGAGCACGTCGTGCGGGTAGTGGGCACCGACGAACACCCGTGAGAAGGCCGCGCACGCCGCGACGACCATGGCCGGGACACCGGCCGACCGCCACACGGCGAGCACGCCGAACGCGGTGGCGCCGGCGATCACCGAGTGGTTGCTGGGGAAGGACCAGTCTCCCGGTGGCGGGCAGGTCACGATGGTCGCCACGTGCATGGCGCGGCACGGACGCCCCTCCTCCACCAGCACCTTGATCCCCTCGCTCAGCGCGTAGGCGACCCCCACACCCACCACGCCGAGCAGCGCGACCGCCGTGCTCCGCGCCGACGTCCGCCACGCCCGCCAGCAGGCGAGCAGCAAGACACCGAAGAGCAGCACCAGCGCTGCCTCGGTGAAGAACGCGCCGAAGGACTGCACCCACCCGGGCGCGCCGGCGGCGAAGTCCACGACCGCGCGGTAGAGGTCCGCGCTGAAGTCGGGCACACCACCGACGGCGTCCTCCGCCGTCCGCTCGGCTTGCACCACTGCTGCCGCTCGGTTGTCCACCACGTGTTGACCTGCCATCCCTTCGAAGACCGGTGAACCCCTCGCAGGAGGGGTGACGACGACGTCACCTGCGGCGGGGCGCTGCGGAGCACGTCCGCGGGGGCCTGCGTTCCTGTCGCTCCACCGGGTGACATGGTCACGAAGGATATCCAGGCGGTAGCGGGGTGGGTCGACGCGCGCGGGCCACCCCGCCGGAGACGAACTCCGACACCGCGTGCACCGCGTGCTGCCGCAGCAGCATCACCGCGACCGGGTCCGCGGACGTCTCGACGACCTGCACCCCACCCGGCACGGGCGTCACCTCCAGGTGCAGGTCGCGGTGGTGTGCGAACAGGGCCGCGAACAGCGGGTCGGCCTGCCGGATCGGCGCCCCGCGCACCAGGCGCTGCCGCATCCGCTCCGCGTGCAGGCGGAGGCGCTCGGCGAGGTCCGCGGCCGGGCTCGTCGTGGTCGCGCGGACCCCGGTGGAGCGGTGCGCGACCTCGCGCCGGATCTCCCGGTGCCGGACCAGCAGGTCCGCGATCAGCTGTGCGTCGCGCCACAGCTCCGGGTCGGCCGCGTCGTCCGGGGTGAGCATCCAGTCGGGCAGCGGGGCGTGCCGCGGCTGCTGGTCGCACGCGGTGAGCAGCGCGGCGGCGACGGCCAGGAACTCCCGCCGCGAACACGGGTGGGACATGGACGGCCCCGATCGGAGGTGCTGGCACCAGGGTGCGCCGGGCGCGCGGCGGGCGCAGCGGTCAGCGCGGCAGCAGGCGCGGGACGACGCGCACGCACACCACCATGCCGATGACCTCGACCAGGGTCTGGGTGACCACCGCGACCGCCGCGACGGCCAGGTGGTCCGGCAGGGCGAGCGCCAGCGGCAGCACCACCAGCGAGTTGCGCGTCGCCCCGGTGAACACCACGGCCCGGGTGTCCGGGACGTCCAGTCGGAGCGTCCGCGCCACGAGCGCCCCGGCGAACGGCATCACCACGAGGAACGCGACGTAGTGCGGCACCACCCGCGCCACGTCGCCGACCCGGCCGTCGAGCGCCGGGACCTGGGAGGCGACCACGGTCAGCAGCGTTGCCGCCATGAGCGGCACCATCGCGGTGCCCGCGGTGTCCGCGACCCGCTGCCCGGCCGGTCGGCGCGCGGCCCAGGCCTGCGTGCTCCACGCCAGCGCGAGCGGGACGACGATCAGTCCCAGGAAGGCTTCGACGAACGGCCCGACCTCCACCACGTCCGCCAAGCCCGGCCCCAGGAACGCCACCAGGAACACCGGGAGCAGCAGCATCTGCAGGAGCAGCAGCAGGGGAGTGGCGGCCAGCAGGCGCTGGCTGCTGCCGCCGGCCAGCCTGGAGAAGACGATCACGTAGTCCACGCAGGGCGTGAGCAGCACCAGCAGCACGCCCAGCCGCAGGGCCGGGTCGGCGGGCAGGGAGGGCACCAGCGCCGCCACGACCAGCGGTCCCACGACGAAGTCCACCACCAGCACCGCTGCGAGGAACCGCCCGGCGCGCAGCGACCGCGCCAGGTCGGCGCACGGCACCTGCAGGAACGTCACGTACAGCAGCGCACCCAGCACCGGGTTGATCAGCGGGCCGAGTCCGCTGCCCGCCGACGGCGCCGCCCAGCCCAGCAGGGCCCCGAGCACCATCGCCGCGAGGTAGACGCCCACCTGGTGCCGCTCCAGCGCGGCGACGACTCCCCGCTGCTGCATCCCGCTCCGCTCCTCGTCCCGGCCGACCCCCGGATCGTGCCCGACGCGGGCGTGCGGGAGGGGAGGGGGCTCGGTGCCGTCGGTCGTCGACCGGCGGGGAGCCCCCGCGTGCAGCGTCGCCGGACCGCACGCGGGGCACTCGCCTCAGCCGCGCGCGGCGGGTTGGGCGGCGCCGACCAGTTCCACCAGCTTCGCGTTGAACGCGGGCAGGTCGTGCGGGTTCCGGCTGGTCACCAGTTTCTGGTCGACGACGACCTCCTCGTCGACCACCTCGCCACCGGCGTTGCGGACGTCCGTGCGGATGCTGGGGTACGAGGTCAGGCGGCGACCGCGCACCACGTCGGCCTCCACCAGCGTCCACGGTCCGTGGCAGATCGCGCCGACCGGTTTGCCGGAGCCGACGAAGTCCCGGACGAAGGACACCGCGTCGGCGTCGGCGCGCAAGTTGTCCGGGTTGATCGTGCCGCCCGGGAGGACCAGCGCGTCGTAGTCGTCCACCGAGGCACTGGACACCTCGCGGTCCACGGCGAACGTGTCGCCCTTCTCGATGTCGTGGTTCATGGCCTGGATCTCACCGCCGTGCGTGGAGAGCAGCTCGACCGTGGCCCCGGCCTCGTCCAGCGCCTTCCGCGGCTCGACCAGCTCGACCTGCTCGACCCCGTCGGCGGCGAGGACCGCCACCCGGCGTCCGCTCAGTTCTCCGGCCATCGTCGAATCACCCCTTCCGCTGGTAGCACCGACGAGCGGCCGGTGCGGTTCCCAGCGTCCCCGTCCCGCTCCGCACTGCCAAGTCGGGCGCGCGGGGTCTGACCGGCCCGGTGCCGTGCGCGCCACACAGCGCGGTGAGCTGCGCGGAGTGGGAGAGCCCCGCCCGCGTCCGAGTGGGCAGCGTGCCGGACCGGCGGGTCCGCCGCGCGCGGAACGAGGGGTGTGCGGTCCCGGGTGGGGTGGGCGGCCCCGACCGCCGCCCACCCGTTCCCCGGATGACGGATGGAACCCCCGACGCTCCACCCGACCCGCACGCGCGCTGTCTTCGCAGGTCAGCGGCGTGCTGTTACGAGCGTGCGGGTTGGGCTGCCGTTGTGCAAGGGGTCGACGGGCGTTTTCGGGCGTAGCGAACACCACAGTCCTCGTTGCGGAGTGTCCCCTTGCGATCACGCCCGGCATCCGTGCGGCGGCGTGCGGCACCGCCGACGCGAGCGCGGACGCCGCCGCACCTCACCTGGCCGTGGCCGGGCCCTCCTCACCGCTGCGCGTCGAGCACCCGGCGCAGTGCCGCCGCGAAGTCCCGCGGGTGCTGGGTCGCGCCGGCGTGACCACCGGGGAACTCCGCGAACCTCGCGCCGGTGCGCTGGGCGAGGTGCTCGGCGGGACGGCGCAGCAGCTGCCCCGCCGAGTCGCGGCCCGCAGCGAGGACCAGCCGGTCCGACCGGGCCCGCAGGGTGTCCAGGTCGGGCAGGTGGGCGGTGAACTGGGTGAGGACGTGCTCCAGGAAGACCGGCAGGTTCGCCGCCGTCCGGTCCTCGGCCCTCGGCGGTGCGGCACGCGGTGGCGGTGGGGAGTCGTCACCACCGGCGGTCCCAGCCGCCATGACGTGCAGGGCCGCGGCGACGCCGTCCCGCCGGTGGGCCTCGCGCACCTCGTGGAAGAACGCCCGGTGCTCGGCCGCGTCGGGCAGCGGTTCCACTGTGGGCGGTTCGGGGGCGGCACCAGCCGCGGTGGGTCCGGGAAGCGGGCGAGCAGGTCCAGGGCGACGATCGCCCCGGAGCTGGTGCCCAGCACGAAGGTGGGCTCGCCGGGGCGGGCGACGTGGTCCAGGCCCGCCGGGCGTCGGCGCTGTGCTCCTCGACCCGCTGGTGCTGCGGGGCGGACCCCGCGCGGCTGCGGGAGAAGCAGCGGGGGTCGTAGCTGACGACCGTGTGCGCACCGGCGAGTTCGGCCGCCAACGCGTCGAAGGTCCCGGCGTCCCCCGAGCAGCCGGGGATCAGCAGCAACACCGGTCCCGCGCCGCGGGTCTCGTGGTGCAGGGTCGCGCCCGGCACCTCGACGGTGCCGGTCCTGATGTCGTCCACGTGCGTCCGTTCTCGGCCCGCGGGCCGGTGTTCCAGGGCTGTGGTGGGGGGGCCGCCGGCGCTCGTGCAGCGCGGCACCGTCGTGAGTCCGAAGTGGACGTCGACGGGTGCCGACCCGCGCGCCGCCGCCCCCAGTGGGTCGAGTCCCGGCCGGGGGCCAGCCGGGCGGACCGCACGGGCGCGACCGGATTCCCGGGACTGCCCGGAGTCAGGGGAGCAAGCCCTGGCGGCGGGCGGCCACCACCGCTTCGTGGCGGTTGTGCACGTCCAGCTTGTGCATCGCGCTGCGCAGGTAGGCCTTGACGGTCTCCGGGCGCAGCGACAGGCGGTTGCCGGCCTCGGCGTTGGTGCAGCCCAAGGCCACCTGCGAGAGCACGTCGAGCTCGCGCGGGGTCAGGTTCGCCCGCGGCGTCGCCTCCGGTGCCGAGGTGAGCCCGGCCAGCCGGTCGCAGGCGTGGTGCAGGCGGTCCCGGAGGGCGGGGTCGGCCAGACCCTGCGCGATGGCGCGGAACTCGGCGTGCAGTTCCCGCACTTCCTCCAGCGCCACCTGCTCCCGGGGTCCGGCGGTCTCCGCCGCGCGCAGCAGACGCAGGCGCCGGTCGACCTCGTCGCGCACCGCGAGCTCGCCGGCGAGTCGCCGCGTCGCGTCGACCACGAGCTCCATCGCCCGGTCGCCGAGCCGCGCCACGCCGCGCACCGCGCCGTAGAGCACCCCGCGGACCGAACCGTCCACCAGCACCGGCGCGGCGATGATCGAGCTGAGCCCCTCGGCGAGCACCGGGCCGTCGTAGTCGTGGCTGATCGTCGGCGCGGTGGCGTAGTCGCTGACCGCGGCCGGGCGGCGGTGGGTGAGCACCTGGCCGCCGAGACCAGCCGCGGCCCGCACCCGCAAGCCCTTCAGCCTGTTGGTGCGCACCCCGGCGTGCTCCGACAGGCGCAGCACGCCGTCGGCTGCTTGTCCGCCGAACGCCACGGGCATGTCGGCTGCCTGCCGCACCGCCCGGACGGCCTGGCGGAAGGCGTCGCCGTCGTCCGGGCGTAGGAGCGCGTCACCACCGGTTCGCACATCCACCCCTTTCCGGGGGTAGCCGGGACTGTTGTGTGGCGCGGAGCATAGCGCCCGGCAGCGCCGAGGCAAAGGAGCCGGGGAGGGCCGACCGTGAGCACAGAGCTGAGCACACCCACCGCGCCAGGAGCGGCCCGCGTGGCCGAGCTGCTCGCGCGGTTCGACGACCCGGACGCCTGTGCCGCCGACCTGCTCTGCGACCGCCACCCCGCCGACGCGGTCGCCTTCACCGTCGTCGAACCCGATCTGTCCAGTCAGGACATCACCTACGGCAGGCTGCGTCGCGACTCGGCGCGGTTCGCCGCCGCGCTGGCCGACCTGGGCGTAGCCCCCGGTGACGCGGTCGGTGTGCTCATGGGCAAGTCGGCCGACCTCGTGGTGGCGCTGCTGGGCATCTGGCGGCGCGGCGCGGTGCACGTGCCGCTGTTCACCGCCTTCGCGCCCCCGGCCATCGCCCTGCGGCTGCGCGCCAGCGGCGCGAAGGTCGTGGTGGTCGACGCCGACCAGCGCGCGAAGCTGGCGCCCGGCGAGGACATCCCGGCCGACCCGCCGTGGCAGACCGTCGTCGCGGGCGATCCCGCCGACGAGCGGTCGCTGGCCGCGCTGCTCGACCGCTACACCGGGGACGAGCCGGGCGGGCGCGCGGTGGCGGTGGGCGGGGACGGCCTGCTGGTGCAGCTGTTCACCTCCGGCACCACCGGAGCCCCGAAGGGCGTCCCGGTGCCGCTCCGCGCCCTGGCGTCCTTCCAGGCCTACCTGGAGTTCGGGCTGGACGTCCGCGCGGACGACGTGTTCTGGAACGCCGCCGACCCCGGCTGGGCCTACGGCCTGTACTACGCGATCCTCGGACCGCTGGCGGCGGGACGGCGCAGCATCCTGCTGCACGCCGGGTTCTCCGCCGAGCTGACCTGGCGGGTGGTGCGCGAGTTCGGGGTCACCAACTTCGCCGCCGCGCCGACCGTCTACCGCAGCCTGCTCACCAGCTCCCGGGACGGCGCGGTCCGGCTCCGCCGCGCGTCCTCGGCCGGTGAACCGCTGACCCCGGACGTGGTGTCCTGGTCCGAGCGCGAACTGGGCGTGGCCGTCCGCGACCACTACGGACAGACCGAGCACGGCATGGTGGTCGTCAACGGGTGGGCCGACGAGGTCCGCACCGACCTCAAGCCGGGGTCGATGGGCACGGTGCTGCCGGGCTGGTCCGCTGAGGTGCTCGCCGACGACCGCGACGAACCGGCCCCGGTCGGCGCTCCCGGACGGATCGCGATCGAGGTGGCGGGCAGCCCGCTGATGTGGTTCACCGGCTACACCGACGCGCCGGAGAAGACCGCGGAGCGGTTCACCGCCGACGGCCGCTGGTACCTCACCGGCGACGCCGGGTCGCGCGACGCGGACGGGGCGTTCTTCTTCTCCTCCCGCGACGACGACGTGATCATCATGGCTGGCTACCGGATCGGGCCGTTCGACGTGGAGAGCGTGCTGGTCGAGCACGAGGCGGTGGCCGAGGCGGCGGTGATCGGCGTTCCCGACGAGCTGCGCGGTGAGGTCGTGGAGGCGTTCGTCGTGCTGCGCCCGGGACGCTCCGGCGACGACGGCCTGGTGACCGAGCTCCAGCAGCTGGTCAAGCGCCGGTTCGCCGCGCACGCCCACCCGCGGGCGGTGCACTTCGTCGACCAGCTGCCCAAGACGCCCAGCGGCAAGGTCCAGCGCTTCGTGCTCCGGCAGCAGCGCCGGGGGTGATCACCAGCCGGGCTCGCCGGTGACCTCGGTGCAGGTGAGCCCGTCGGAGCCGGGCGTGCCGGTCAGCCGCACAGCGGCGTGCTGGTCGACGTCGGCGCAGCGCACCGGTCGGCCGTCGACCAGCAGCGGGGCGCGCTCCGGGCTCGCCGCGGCGTAGGCCAGCACCCGCTGCGGTTCGCTGCCGTCCGCCAGCTGGATCCGCTCGGCGCCGTGCAGCTGCACCAGCCGGTAGCGCACGCCGCGCCCTTCGCACCGGTCGAGCACCCGGCGCTGCTCCGGGGTGGCGAACCACACCGCGTGGTCCTCCACCACACCGGGTGCGGCGGCCAGCACCGCCGGGCGCTGCCCGTCGCGGGCCCGCAGCCCGGCGGACCAGACCGCGGCGAGGCCGGTGCAGCGCGCGCTGATCACCACCGCGGGCCCGGTGAGCCCCAGCTCCTCGCGCAGCCACGTGATCTTGGCGGGGCAGGCGTTCGACCCGTAGGCCAGCACGGGTTGCCGGTCGCACAGCGGTGCCGCGCCGTGGTCGGCGAGCCAGCTGTCCAGGCAGTCGCCGTCGACGCGCCAGCCCGACGGCGCGGTGGGGTCCGGGAGCACGGCCCGGCCGACGCCGTCGAGGTGGACGAACGAGACGCCGGGGCGCGCGCCGGGGTAGGGGTCAGCGGGGAAGTCGGCGTCGGAGAACGGGGAACGGACGGTCGTGGTCAGGTCGGGGCTGGACATCGCCGCCCAGGATCGCGTACGCGACCGGAGCGACGCTGTGATCGCGGCCACGGTTCGCGTGCCGAGAACCCGATCACGGGGCGGCGTGGGTCACCACCCGCGCCGCTCCATGCTCACGCCGGTGACCTCCTCGTCCTCCCAGGACGGTTCCGCGGGCCGAGCCGGTTCGGGTTCGGGCTCCTCCTCGACGCTGTTGAGGAACTCCACCATCGCGGCGGCCACGTCGGGCCCGCACCCGGCCTGGATCGCCACCACGCCTTGCTGGAGGGAGTCCCGGCCCGCCTCGCCGGCGAGGCGGGTGATCTCCGCTGCGAGCCGGTCCGGGCCGAGCGCGAGCGCCTGGTCGTCGATGTGCAGGTCCACCAGCATCCCCTGCACGTCCACCTCGACGGCGACGCCCTGGCCACGGGCGGTGCCGCGGATCGCGTCCAGCCCTCCCGCGAGGTCGGTGGGCGGTGTGATCGACTCGGCGATCTCGATGAGCTCGTCGATGGTCCGCGGGTCGTCGTGCATCACGGCCTCCCCGACTCACTGGCTCCGGAGGCCAGTCCCAGCGCGGCCACGTCGGCCTCGGACAGCCCCTCCGCCTGCTCCCGGATGGCGGCTTCGGCGTCCCGGTTGGCGCGCTGGGTGGCTTCCCGCACCAGCGCCAGGACCGTCCGCGCCAGCGCCGCGCCACCGCGCTCGAGCGCCACGGGTTCCAGCTGCACCGACCTGAGCGCGCCGCCCGGTGCGACGGAGACCGACACACCGTCCCGCTGCGCACGTCCGATGATCATCACTTCGGGTGCACCCCTCCGTAGAACTTGCCGGCGTCCTTGGGCAGCGTGTAGGTGCGCCGCGCGACCTCGTCACCCGAGTTGCCCTCGATCGTGGTGATCTTGTTGCCCTCGACCTTCTCGATGATGCCGATGTGCGTGCTCGCGCCCTGGCTGGGACCGCTGCCGAACAGCAGCGCGTCGCCCGGGCGGGCCTTCTGGGCCAGGTCGTCGGCGCTGTAGGCGGTGCCGTGCTCCTGGCCCCACTTGTAGACGTCGCCGGTGAACCCGTACTTCGGGATGTCCACGCCCGCTTCCCGCCACATCGAGGTGGCGAAGTAGGAGCACCACGGCTGCCCGGTCGGTCCCCACTTGTTCCGGTTGTTGGGGCCCTCGTGGTAGCCGAGGTGCTTGCGGGCGTTGTCCAGGATGTCCTCGACCTTGCCGGAGTCCTTGCCCTTGCCGGGCTTGTCGTCCTTGCCGGGGCCGCCGCCCTGGCCCTTGCCGGAGTCCTCCCCCTTCGGGTCGCCCACGCCGTCGGAGTCGAGCTCCTTGAGCAGCGAGCGGAGCTTCTTCGCCGCCTCGGTCATCTCGTCGCGGGCGTCCTTCAGTTCCCCGCCGGACTGCTTGATGTAGCCGCCGGCCAGGTCGGCGACCTGGGCCACGGCCTTCATCAACCCGGCGGGAGCGGCGATCCCGGCGGCCGCCAGGCCGGCCTGCACGAGCTGGCCGGCCTTGGTGATGAAGTCCTCGACGAGCTGGCCGACGTTGCTGTGCCTGCCCTCGAGCGCCTTGGTGACCTCGCCGACGATCTTGGCGGCTTCGGCGCTGGCCCCGGCGGTGACGTCGAGGTCGTCGTCGAACTTCTTCGAGCGCTTCTCCAGGCCCGCGGTCGCCTCGCTCTTCCAGCTCTTGAGCAGGTCGCCGGTGGCCTGCTTGTGCGCCTCCCGCTGGTCCTGGATGGCGCCGGCCGCCGATTCGAGGGCGGCCTGGGCGCGCTGCACCTCACCGGCCTTGCCCTCGAGCTTGCTCTGGTGGGTCAACAGCTCGTTGGCGAACCGGGTCGCGACTCCCAGTGGATCCACCTGAGTTCCCCCTGATCACTTCATGAGGCGCTTGAGCTCGGCGGCTGAGCGCTGGTCGATCTCTTCGTAGTCCTTGGCCGCGTCCGTGGCGCCCGCAGCGAGCTTGCGTGCGTTGGAGCCGGTCGTGCGGACCTGCTTCTCCAGGCTCTTGCTGAAGTCCCCCAGCGCGTCGGAGAACCCGGTCTCCTCGCCGACCTTGCCGAAGCTGTCCTTGGCGATGCCGGTGACCGAGTGCACGGTGCGCTTGCCGATCGAGTCGAGCTCCTCGGCGATGCCTTCCGCGTCCTTGGCGTACTTGCGCAGAGCCTCCGGGTTGGCGGTGAAGCCGCCCCCCTTGGAGCCGTCGCCGTTGCCCCCGCCGTGGTTGCCGCCGCCGGAGCCCTGGTTGCGGGAGACCTTCTTGGCCGCCTTCTCCGCCTCGTCGAGGTGCTTCTTGTAGGCGCCGTTGGTGTAGGTCGACCACGGCTCGAAGTTCTTGCCCCCGCCGGCGATCTCGTAGGCGGCCTTGGCGTTCTCCTCCGGGTCGAACAGGTCCTTGTTCGAGTCCAGGCCGAACTCCTTGCGGCGGGCCGGCCCCATGTCGCCGAGCATGTTGATCTGCCACAGGCCGTACGAGTCGTCCGGCGGGGTGTCGTTGTGCGCCCGGGTGTTGCCACCGGACTCGGCCATGGCGATGGCCACGGCGGTGGTCAGGTCCTTGCCCCGGAAACCGGCCTCGTAGGCGTGCTGCGCGATCTGTTCTGCGGTCAGCTGGCTCACGAGAGGAGTATGGCGGGAAAGTCCCTGGCAGGAACGGGATTTCGGCAAGATTGGGCTCTTCGGGCGGGATTCACCCGTTGGCCGGGTGCGCGGTGCTGCGCCGGGTGCACCCCGTTGGGCCGCTCGCGCTCCCCGCGGACGCCGTTCGGCCGCGTGCGCCGGTCACTCCTGGTGCATGTCCCGCGTCAGCAGCGCCACGTGCAGGGACACCAGTGATTCCGGGTTGTCGAGGGGGACTCCGAGCAGTTGCTCGATGCGGGCCAGCTGCCCGTAGTACGCCGTGCGGGACAGGTGCGCCGACGCGGCGGCGGCGGACTTGTTGCCACCGTGCCGGCACAGCGCGCGCAGCGCGTCGAGCAGCCGCTGGTCGTCCAGGATCGGCCCGAGCTCGCGTTCGGCGAACGCGGTCAGCCGCTCGTCACCGCGCAGCAGGTGCAGCAGGCCGCGCAGCCGCACGTCGTCGAGCCGGTGGAACGCGCGGGTGCCGTCGTCGACGTGCAGGGCCGCTTCGGCGACCTGCGCGGCTTCGGTGAGCGTCCGGCGCGCCCCGGCGATCGAGGCCACCTCGGTGCCCACCGCGATCACCAGCGGGAGCGCGGCGGAGCGGCGGACGTCCGCGGCGAGCCGGTGCAGCGCGGCGTCCGCGTCCACGTCGGACAGCACCACCACGGCGTGCACGGTGACGTCGTCGACCACCCCGACCAGCACCGGCAGCCGCGCCCGGCGCGCGGCCAGCGCGGTCGCCTCGGCCAGGTCTCGCAGCGCCTGCTGGGTCTCCAGCGCGGGCGCCGGGGTGGTGGTCGTGTGCGGCCGCACCGCGATGCCCACCAGCGGGCCGTCCAGCGGCACCCCGACCCCGGCGGCGCGGGCGGCCAGGTCGGCGGTGTCGGCGCCGCCGGAGAGGAGTTCGGTGATCAGCGTGCGGTGGGTCTGCCGCTCCAGGCTCTCGCGGTCCCGCGTCACCAGCCGGTTCACCGCCAGCGCCGAGGCCGCCCGCTCGGCGACCACCACGTGCCGGTGCGCGGGTTCCGGGCCGAGCACCACCAGCCGGCCCCAGTCGTCGCCGCGCGCCCCGACCACGGTGGTCAGCCAGCCCCGCTCCGGGTCGTAGCAGGTCCGCCCGGACTGCACCACGGCGCGGGACCGCTCCGACCAGTCCGACAGCAGCGCGACCGGGTCCTGGCCCGCCGCGTCGTAGGCCAGCACCTGGTGCGCCATCGTCTCCAGCACCACTGGGCGCTCGAGCAGGCGCGAGGCTTCGCGCAGCACCGACGCCGGTTCGGCACCCGAGGTGGTCAGCGCGGTGAAGGTCTCGTGGATCGCGTGCGTGGCGCGCAGCTCGGCCAGCTGGGCGTCCCGGATGCGCGCCACCACGGCCTCGGTGACGCTGACGAACTTGGTCTCCTCGGACAGCGTCACCAGCGGCAGGTCGTGCCGGTGGGCGGCGTCCACCAGCGCGTCCGGCACCCGGTCGCGCCAGCGGCGCACCAGCTCCACCACCAGCCCGCACGCCCCGGCGGCGGCGAGCCCGTCGACGTAGCGGGCCAGCTCGGCGGGCTCCTCGGGCAGCGCGATGCCGGTGGTCAGCACCAGCTCGCCGCCGCTGAGCAGCGGGGCGATGTCGGCGATCTCGGCGACGTGCACCCACCGCACCCGGCCGTCGAGCCCCGACGCCCCGGCGACCACCCGGGGCTTGCCGCGGCGCAGCACAGGCAGGTCGAGCACCTCGGACACGGTCGGCAGCGCCAGCACGTCCGGCGTCGTCGGATCCATCGCACCTCCTCGGTGCACACACCGTACGGATGACGCGGGCAGGTGTGCACAGGGTGTCGGTAGGTCATCGGGCGCTCCGCGGGCGAGACTGGCCGCATCGTCACGACGGAACGGGGAGCTATGTCGGAAACCTTGCTGGCCCGCCACCGCGCGGCCCTGCCCAGCTGGCTGGCGCTCTACTACGACGAGCCCATCGAGATCGTCAGCGGTCGGGGACGGCACGTCACCGACGCCGACGGCAACGAGTACCTGGACTTCTTCGCCGGGGTGCTGACCAACGCCATCGGCTACGACATCCCGGAGATCAGCGACGCGATCCGCC
The DNA here is from genome assembly GCF_013410345.1 of Saccharopolyspora hordei. Lineage (NCBI taxonomy): Bacteria > Bacillati > Actinomycetota > Actinomycetes > Pseudonocardiales > Pseudonocardiaceae > Saccharopolyspora > Saccharopolyspora hordei. The sequence continues at coordinate 3,724,014 of NZ_JACCFJ010000001.1, read as the reverse complement.
GGCAGGTCGACACCGGCGTGCTGCACACCTCGACGCTGTACCTGATCCGCAAGCAGGTGGAGCTGGCCGAGCGGATCGGCGAGCTGTCCGGGATGCAGAACCCCAAGGTGTTCTTCACCAACTCCGGCACCGAGGCCAACGAGACCGCGCTCATGCTGGCCACCCAGTACCGGCGCAGCCACCAGGTGCTCGCGCTGCGCAACTCCTACCACGGCCGTGGTTTCGGGGCGCTCGGCGTCACCGGCAACCGCGGCTGGTCGGCCAGCGCGCTCTCGCCGTTCCAGGTCAGCTACGTGCAGGGCAGCTACCGGTACCGCAGCCCGTTCCGGGACCTCTCCGACGCCGACTACATCGCGGCCTGCGTCGACGACCTGCGCGAGGTGATCGAGACCACCACCTCCGGGGACGTGGCTTGCCTGATCGCCGAGCCGATCCAGGGCGTCGGCGGCTTCGCCACCCCGCCCGACGGGCTGCTCGGCGCGTTCGCCGAGGTGCTCGAGGAGCACGGCATCCTGCTGATCTCCGACGAGGTGCAGACCGGCTGGGGCCGCACCGGCGAGCACTTCTGGGGCATCCAGGCGCACGGCGTGACCCCGGCGGCGATGACCTTCGCCAAGGGGCTGGGCAACGGCCTGGCCATCGGCGGCGTGGTGGCCGAGGCCGAGCTGATGGACTGCCTGACCGCCAACTCCATCTCCACCTTCGGCGGCAACCCGGTCGCCACCGGCGGTGCGCTGGCGGCGCTGGAGTACCTGCTGGACCACGACCTGCAGGGCAACGCGGCCAAGCTCGGCGGGCGCCTGCTGGAGGGGCTGCGCACCCACGCCGAGCGCTGCGCCCTGATCGGTGACGTGCGCGGCAAGGGCCTGATGATCGGGGTCGAGCTGGTCGAGCCCGGCACCCGCACGCCCGCCGCGGCCGCGGCCGGGCGGGTGATGGAACTGGCCAAGCAGCGCGGGCTGCTGGTCGGCAAGGGCGGGTTGTACGGCAACGTGCTGCGCTTGGCGCCGCCCATGACGCTGACCGAGGACGAGGCCGAGCAGGCGCTGCACGTCCTCATCGAGACCACCACGCAGGCCGAGCAGGAGCTCCACCGATGACAGAACTGGTCAAGCACTGGATCGCGGGCAGGTTCGACGACACGACCCCGCAGCGCACCGGTGAGGTCTTCGACCCGGCGACCGGGGAGGTGACCAAGCGGGTCGCCTTCGCGACCGAGTCCGATGTGGACGTCGCGGTCGGGAAGGCGGCTGAGGCGCTGGGGACCTGGCGGCGGACCTCCCTGGCGAAGCGGACGAACGTGCTGTTCGCCTTCCGGGAGCTGCTCAACCAGCGCAAGTCCGAGCTCGCCGAGATCATCACCGCCGAGCACGGCAAGGTGCTCTCCGACGCCGCGGGCGAGGTGCAGCGCGGCCTGGAGAACGTGGAGTACGCCTGCGGCATCCCCAACCTGCTCCGCGGCGCGTTCTCGGAGAACGCCTCGACCAGCGTCGACGTGCACTCGGTGCGCCAGCCGGTCGGTGTCGTCGGGGTGATCTCGCCGTTCAACTTCCCGGCCATGGTGCCGCTGTGGTTCGTGCCCAACGCGATCGCCTGCGGCAACACCGTGGTGCTCAAGCCCAGCGAGAAGGACCCGTCGGCGGCGGTCTTCCTCGCCCAGCTGTGGCAGGAGGCGGGGCTGCCGGACGGCGTGCTCAACGTCGTGCACGGCGACAAGGTCGCCGTCGACGCCCTGCTGGCCCACCCGACGGTCAAGGCGGTGTCGTTCGTCGGCTCCACGCCCGTGGCGCGCTACGTGTACGAGACCGGCACCTCGCACGGCAAGCGGGTGCAGGCGCTGGGTGGCGCCAAGAACCACATGGTGGTGCTGCCCGACGCCGACCTGGACCTGGCCGCCGACGCGGCGGTCTCGGCCGGGTTCGGCTCGGCGGGGGAGCGGTGCATGGCGATCTCCGCGGTCGTCGCGGTCGACCCGGTCGGTGACGAGCTGGTCGCCAAGATCGCCGACCGGATGTCCTCGCTCACCGTCGGCGACGGGCGTCGCGGCTGCGACATGGGGCCGCTGGTCACCGCCGCCCACCGGGACCGCGTGACTTCCTACGTCGAGGCGGGCGTGGCCGCCGGGGCGAAGCTCGTGGTGGACGGCCGCGGTGTGCAGGTCGACGGCGGGGCCGACGGGTTCTGGCTCGGGCCGACGCTGTTCGACCACGTCACCACCGACATGTCGATCTACACCGACGAGATCTTCGGTCCGGTGCTCTCGGTGCTGCGGGTGCCCAGCTACGACGCGGCGATGGAGGTGCTCGACGGCAACCCGTACGGCAACGGCACCGCGGTCTTCACCGAGAGCGGCGGCGCGGCCCGGCAGTTCTGCGAGGAGGTCGAGGTCGGCATGGTCGGGGTGAACGTCCCGATCCCGGTGCCGGTGTCGTACTACTCCTTCGGCGGCTGGAAGGACTCGCTGTTCGGCGACGCGCACGCCTACGGGCCGGACGGCGTCCAGTTCTACACCCGCACCAAGGTGGTCACGACGCGCTGGCCGGATCCCTCGCACGGCGGCGTGGACCTCGGGTTCCCGCAGAGCAGCTGACACCTCGACGCGTGCGGGGAGCCCTCCCGGACGAGCTCCCCGCACGCGCGTCGGCCGGCCCCGTTGCCCCGGTCCGGTGCAGTTCGCGCGGGTGCTGGCGCCCCGTTCCCTCCTGCGGCAGGCTGGCCCGCACGCCGGTCCGAGCGCGCTGCCGAGGAGGAGGGCCCGTGAACGAGACGCTCAGCACCGCTGACGGCCGCCAGGTCCTGCGCCTGGAGCGGGAGCTCGCGCACCCGCCGGAGGAGGTGTGGCGGTCGATCACCGAGCCCGCGCGGTTGAGCGAGTGGTACCCGTTCCCCGTCACCGGGATCGACCTGCGCGCCGGCGGGGAGATCGGCTTCGACGACGGCGAGGGCACCCGGAGCTCCGGCACCGTCACCGAGCTGGAGCCGCACCGGGTGTTCGCCTTCACCGAGGAAGGTGACCTGCTGCGCATCGAGCTGCGCCCCGGCGGGCAGGGCACCCTGCTGGTCTTCACGCACACCTTCGACGACCGCTCCGCGGCGGCCGCGACGGCCACCGGCTGGACCTGCTGCCTGGACGCGCTGGAGGACGTGACGGCGGGGCGCCCGGCACGCGCCGCCGAGTCCGTGGTCGAACGGCACGAGCGGTTCGTCCGCGAGTTCGGCCTCGACGAGCCGACCGTGGAGTCCACATCGGACGGGTGGCGGCCGCGGTTCCACCGCCCGCTGATCCAGCGACCGGTCGACGCGGTCTGGTCGGTGCTGACCGAGGGGAGCGGCGTCGAGGTCGGCGGTGCGGTGCCGTCCGCGTGCACCACCGAGCAGGTCCCGGCGGGCGCGGTCGTGGACGTGCAGCCACCGCGGCGGCTCGAGTACGAGTGGACCTCCGACGGGGCCAGCGTGGGCCGGGTGCGCTGGGAGCTCGCCGACGGGCGCGGCGGCGCCCGGATCGTGCTCACCCACTCCGGCCCGGACGAGCTGGCCGAGCAGCGCGACGTGGCGCTGCGGGCCTGGCGGCACACGTCGCGGCGCTGGCCGACCGCGTCTACGCCGCCACCAGCTGACCCGCTCCGGGGTGGTCCACCCCGTGGCCGACCGGCCGATACGATGGCGAGGTACGTGCCCGGTGCGAGCTTGTGGAGGCGGACGTGACCGCTGGGTCCGGGCCGGGCGGCACCTGCCGGGGTTGCAAGGGCCGCGGGCAGGTCAAGGTGCCGCGCGGGTTCTTCTCGGCGGACACCGGTGAGGCCTACACCATCATGGGCTGGACGCGTTGCCGGCACTGCCGGGCGGCGCCGGGCCGACAGGACCACCCCTGGGCGCCGCCGGGGCGAGGATCGAGCGAGGCATGACCGACCAGGGACAGCCACCGGTGCCTTCCGCCGGGCCGAACGCGATGTGCTTCACCTGCGGGGGCTTCAAGAAGGTCAGCGACCCCCGGCTGTACGTGATCAGGGCGACCGAGGACCTGACGACCGGCATGACGCTGGCCGAGTGGCGCGGCTGCCCGCAGTGCGGGGGCGAGGGGATCCTGGCGGGCACCCGGCCGCCGGTGTGATCGCAGTCCTGCGTGGACCGACGCCCGGGTGATCCGGCCGACGAATGATCCGGACCGCGGGACTCCAGACCCGGCGATCTCCTACCCTCACCCGCATGTCCGCGCTCAAGCCCCAATCCGTCCTCGACGGCCACAGCACGAACCGGACACCGGTGCCGCTCATCATCGGGCTGGTGGTCTCCGGTGTCTGCCTGCTGCTGGCGCTCGCCTTCTACCTGTTGACCGGCGGCCCGGTCAACGTCGTGGTCGGCACGCTGCTGGCGCTGCCCACCGCGATCGTGCTGGTCGGCCTGATCCTGCTGGTCGACAGGCTCGAGCCCGAACCCCGGGTCAACCTGGTGCTGGCCTTCGGCTGGGGAGCGGGCGTGGCCATCCTCGGCGCCCTCATCGTCAACTCGGTCACCGGAGCGCTGCTGGCCCCCGCGGTGGGACCCGCGGCCGCTGACGGGATCACCGCCTCGGTGGTGGCGCCGGTGGTCGAGGAGAGCTTCAAGGGCGCGCTGCTGCTGTACCTGCTGCTGGTGCGGCGCCACGAGATCGACGGGCCCACCGACGGCATCGTCTACGCCAGCATGTGCGGGCTCGGCTTCGCGATGGTGGAGAACGTCCTCTACTACATGCGGGGCATCGACGACGGCTCGCTGGCGTTCATGGTGGTGCTGCGCGGGGTGATCTCGCCGCTGGGGCACCCGCTCTACACCTCGATGATCGGTCTCGGCGTCGCCTACGCCGCCACGCACCGCGGACCGGCGCGCGTGGTCGCGGTGATCGGCGGTTGGGTCGGCGGGGTCATGCTGCACGCGCTGTGGAACGGCAGCCTGACGGTGCTCGGCTTCGCGGGCATGCTGCTGGCCTACGCCATCGACTTCGTGGTGCTGGTCGTCCTGGTCGTGGTGCTGGTCAAGGACCGCAAGCGGCTGGTGCGGCTGATCGGCAAGTACCTGCCGGCCTACGTCCCGAGTGGACTCGTGCAGCCCAACGACGTGCAGATGCTCGGCAGCATGTCCGGTCGCAAGCAGGCGCGGCGCTGGGCCCGCTCGCAGGCGGGCACCACGGGGGCGCAGGCGATGGGTGACTACCAGCTGGCCGCCACCGAGCTGGCGCTGCTGCACGCGCACGCCGAGAAGGCGACGATCCCGCCGGACAAGTTCTTCGCGCGGCGGGAGGCCATCGTGTCGTTGATGCGGATGGCGCGCGACGCGTTCTTCCAGCGGATGCCGCAGACCCCGCCGCCACCGCCGTGGGCGCCGCGCCAGGAGCAGTCCGGCTTCTTCCAGCTGCCGGCGCAACTGTCCCAGCTGCCGACCTACCAGGTGCGCCAGCCGATGCCGCCGACCGGGCAACGGCCTCCACAGCCCGGCCGGCCGCCACAGGGACAACCGCCGCATGGCCAGCCGCCGCAGGGTCAGCCGCCGCGTCCGCCCGCGCCGCCGTCTGCGGCGCCCCGCCCACCGCAGCCCCCGGGGCCGCCCAGCGGTCCGTGGCCGCCGCGGTGAGCGGTCAGGTGGTGCGCAGCTGCGGCCAGAGCTCGAGCCACGGTCGCTCGGGGTCCTGGTAGAGCGTGATCGGGGTGCCGCGCACCACGTTCTCCAGCTCCGACTCGACGGTCCCGAGCCGCTGCGACCGCCTGAAGAGACCGGACAGCGACCGCCCGCCGACGTAGAGCACGACGTCGGCGTCGGCGGGCGGGGCACCGAAGAACCAGTAGCCCCGGTGCGGGCTGTAGACCCGCGGCAGACCCGCCTGGCGGCCGCGCACGTCGAGCGCCGCCGCCAGGTAGTAGGTCTCGGCGACGACCACCGCCCGGCGGCGCTGCTCCGGTGGCAGCGAGCGGTGGGCGCGGGCCACCGCGTCGGTCAGCTCCGGCCAACCGGTCTCGTACAGCCGCGGGTAGTGCGGGAACTCGGGGTGGCGGGCCAGCAGGTCCAGCGGGTAGATCGGCAGCATCGCCAGCGGCAGCACCGCGGAGAGGGCGCAGACCGGCCACAGGACCGCGCGACCGGGGTGCTTCGCCCCGGCCGTCGCCGCGGCGAACAGCACGCCGAACAGACCGGCCAGGTAGTTCGGCCGCCCACCGGTGATCAGGAAGAACCCCAGCACCGCCACCACCGTCCAGCCCAGGAACCGGTACGGCCGCAACGCGGGGGAGCGCAGCAGCCGGACCAGCCCGCAGCAGCAGAGCACCGCACCGAGCACGACGCCCGCGTAGAACAGCGCGGTGGGCACCAGCAGGAGCCGGTCGTTCTCGCGGTCGACCGCGGCGCCCATCTCCAGCACCGGCCAGCCGTGGGCGGCTTGCCACCACAGCGCGGGCACCGCGGCCACCGCGGGGATCGCCGCCGCCACCCACAGCGCCGGGCGGGCCAGCAGAGCGCGCGGACCGGCGATGGCCACGCCCAGCAGCAGTGCCGCGCACAGCACCACGACCTGGAACTTGGTCTGGATCGCGACGGCGGCGACCACCCCGGCGCCGAGGAGCAGCCGGTCGCGGTGCACGCCGTGGCCGAGCGAGCGGACCCACCGCACCACCAGCCACAGCACCGCCGTCCACAGCAGCGGTTCCACCGTGGACGCGGTGAGCCAGTGGCCGTTGACCAGCAGCCACGGTGAGAGCGCGTACGCCGTCGCGGCCAGCACCTGGGACGTGCGACCGCCGCCGAGCTCGCGCGCGAGCAGCGCGGTGAGCACCACGCCGAGCGCGGTGACCAGCGCGGCGGGGAAGCGGAACGCCACCAGCGATCCGGGGAACGCGGTGTCCAGGGCCGCGGCCAGCAGCGGCACCAGCGGTTGCTGGTCCACGTAGCCCCAGTCCAGGTGGTACTCGCCGGCGGCCAGGAAGTAGAGCTCGTCGGTGACGAGGTCGTAGCGCGGTGCCAGCAGCACCAGCAGCAGGGCCACCAGCGAAGCCAGCACCAGGACGGGAGTCCGCGCCAGCGGTGGCAGCGGGCGGGGGAGGCGGTCGGTGGTGGCGTCGTCGGCGCCGGTGGTCCTGGGCATCGGCTCCCCTCCTGCGTCGCTCGCCGGGGCAGCCTACTGGCCGGAGGGCGGTGTCACGGACGACCGACGGCCGCCCGCGGCGGCGATCCGGACCACGCCGGTCGTCAGACAGCGGCCTTGTGGCGCCGGTAGTAGCGGGCCACGCGCACCCGGTTGCCGCAGATGGCGGCCGAGCACCAGCGGCGCCGGGGGTTCCTCGCGACGAACAGCATCACGCAGTTCGGCTCCTCGCACTCGCGGAGCAGCTCGATGATCGGGTCGGTGAGCAGCTCGGCGGCGGCCTCGGCCAGTTCGGCGGCGACGCGCAGCCCCAGCTTGCCGGGCCGGTCGACGGCGCTGACCACCGAGCCGTTGCGCCAGCTCAGCCTCCGGATGCCTGGAGCGGCCCGCTGCGCCTCGTTGAGCCCGCGCAGCGCGTCGGCCGGCGGGCGCTTGCCGCGCCGCACCGCGGACAGCGTGCGCGCGACGTGCTCGCGCACCGCGTGCACGGCGGCCAGGTCTTCCTCGTCGGGCGATGCCTGGTGAGGAGTGGGCATCCGGTCGGCTTGGCGCGTCAACCACTCCTGGAGCTTCTCGGGCGTGCCCATCATGTCGATCTGGTCGCCCGAGATGACCGCCCTGGTGTTGACCAGGTCCACGGCCAGCGGCTCGCCGATGAGCGGCAAGCGAGGTCTCATGCCGCCGATGATAGTGGACTTCTTGACGCGCACAGGCGGAACTGATCTAATGGCCGCAGTGTGCGATCACCCATTAGACGCACCCCTGGGGAAACGAGGGTGAGGCGGCCGCGGTCGAGGACGGCGATCGCGGCCCTCCCGTACGGTCTCGCGCACGGGAAGCTGATGGTGCTGCCGAGGCACGTCCGGAGGTGGCGGCTCCTCGGGTGGAGGGCCGACCTTCCCGTCCAGTTCGGACTGGATGTCTGATCGGGCCGGTCGGCGGCCCCGCGCGGTCGTGCGTCTCGGACGGCAGCCGCACGGTGTGGCGGCACTGGGGCGCCCGTCGGAGGCGCGCAGGCGTCCGCTCAGAGGTGGGGAACGCCGGGTTCGGCGTCCACTGTGGATTGGAAGGTCCGGCCCGGTGCGAGTCGGGGTTCAACACCGGGCCGGAGGCTCGTGGGCCGACCGCGTCAGGACGCGGTCGGGCGGTTCCGCAGGACGTCGTTGCACGGCATGCACGTCGGCGCCGTACGCCAGTCCATCTCGCTGGGCACGGCCATCGCCACCTGGGCACCGCACACGGCGACGCCCGTCGGCTGGCCCTCCCAGCGGCGGCCGGGGAAGGCGTGCCGCTCGAAGACGCCCGTGTCCGGGTCCGGCGCGGGCAACCAGTAGTGCCGCTCGGCCTGCTGCAGCCCGATCACGCCGCTGCTCCCCGGGTGAGCGGGGCCGGGCGAGAGGCGGGCGGGAGGGGGATCGTGCCCATCGGGAACCGGCTGATGTTCACGTGCTCGCCCGCCTCTCAGTCTCCTGACACCCCCGGACGACGATCAGTATGGGAAGGCCCCGGGACGCATTTCAAGCAATTCGTGCAATCTCGCCGTGATTCCCACCGAACGGCCGAGTGGATCACGGCAGTCGCGCGTCACCCGGTTCGGCTGTCCGAGTTGCGGCGCGCTCCGACCCTTGACCGAATGCACGTATTGCACGGACGATGCAGGAATCTTCCGAACTAGGAGGAACAGGGTGAAGCTGACCTTCCGGGGAACGACGTCCCACGCCGGTACCTGCCCCACGCTGTACAGCACAGACCAGGGCACCTACGTCGTCCAGGGCTACAAGGTCACCGATCCGGAAGCGTTGGCCGCGTTGCGCGAACGGGGCCTGCCCGATCACGAGACGGCGGTGGAGGTACCGGCGGCCTTGCTCGACGTCTTCGTGCCGAAGGCGGCACCGTGAGTTCCTCCTGGGTCTTACCGGGCGCGCAGTTCGACGAACTGCTGCGCTCGTTCCGGCGTCGGGCGTGGCGGTGGGAGTGCCAGGGCACCTACCGCCAACCGGCCGAGGCCGAACCCTGGCGGCGCTGGCGGGCCGGGGAACCGGACGACCTGGCGTGGTTGCGCCCCTGGCTGGACCAAGTGGCGGCGGCGACCCGGGAGGGCCGGTCCATCGCCCGGGTGCGGGTCTTCCGGGAACCACCCACCGAGTACCAGCGCTGGCAGCTGGAGGTCGGGGAGGCCAACGTCGCCGCAGGCGAGGACGTCCGGGTGCTCCCCGAGTCCCGGGCGCGCTCCCTGGGCCTGCCCACGCACGACTTCTGGATCTTCGACGAGGCGCGGGTCGCGCTGATGCACTTCGAGGACCAGCAGTTCGCCGGCAGCGAGATCATCGCCAGTCCTGAGGAGGTGAACCGCTACCTCAGATGGTGGGGCACCGCGTGCGAGCACGCGGTGCCGTTGCTCGCTTACCGGCACGAGGTGATCGGGAGGCGCCGGTGAGTGACTTCGACACCCGCCGCTTGGCGTTCGGCGACGCCTTGCGGCGATTGCGCGTGGAAGCGGGGCTGTCCGGCAAGCAGTTCGCGCAGCGGGCCGGCTGGACCCCGTCGAAGGTCTCGCGGATCGAGACGGCCAACCAATCGGTCTCCGACGCCGACGTGGTGGTCTACTGCCGGGTGGTCGGTGCGGACGAGGCGGTCGAGGCCGAGCTGCGGCAGGAGCTGCGCGAGATCCGCCTCGAAGCGGCGAGCTGGAAGCGCCAGCTGCGCTCCGGGAACCGGGCCCGGCAGGAGTACGGCAGGCAGCTCGAGCAGGACGCGGAGCGCATCCGGCTGTTCGAGATCGCGATGGTGCCCGGCCTGGTGCAGACCGCCGAGTACGCGCGGCACGTGTTCGAGGCCGTGGCGGTGCTGCACCAGAACCAGCGGGACGTCGCGGAGTCGGTCGAGCGCCGGATGGCCCGCCAGGAGGTGCTCTACCGCCCGGGGACCGAGGTGGAGGTCATCTGCGCGGAAGCGGGGCTGCGGCACCCGATCGCCCCACCGGAGGTGATGGTGGGGCAGCTCGACCGGTTGCTGGCGCTGGCGGGCATGTCGACGCTGCGCCTGGCGGTGCTGCCGATGGACGTGCGGTTGCGCGTGGTGCCGCAGCACGGGTTCGTCATCATCGACGACCTGGTCCTGGTGGAGACGGTGAACACCGAGATGACCGTCACCGACCCCGAGGACCTGGACCGCTTCCACCGGCTCTTCGACGTGCTGCTGGCGGCCTCGGTCGAAGGAGCGGAGGCCCGCGCCGTGCTGCACGGCCTCATCGAGCGGTACACCGCGCTCGCCGAGGAGCCCTGACCCGGCCCGGTCCTGCGCGTCCGCGACCGCGGCGAGGCCGTCAGCTGCGGCGCTGGGCGCTGATCCAGAGCACCGGGCCGCTCTGGTGGGTGTGCACGGCCCGCATCCCGTTGTCGTCGAGCAGCTCGGCGACCCGGTCGGGGTCGAAGAACCGCAACCCGAGGCGGCCACCGGTCATCCGCGACGCCGCGTGCAGCAGACCGCCGTGCGGGGTCGGGGTCATCACCGCCAGCCAGCCGCCGGGGGCGAGGGCGCGGCACGCCGCCGCCAGCACGTGCTCCGGGCCCGGGACCAGCTGCAGCGCGGCCATGCTGGTGATGAGGTCGAAGGTCCCGTCCGGGAACGGCAGGTCGCGTGCGTCGGCGCGGACGAACCCGACGTTGTCCCGGGTCTCGGTGCGGGCCGCGCGGGCCAGCATGGGGCGGGAGACGTCCAGGCCGATCGCCAGCCCGTCCGGGCCGACCTGGCGGCCCAGCGCGGCGGTGACGTTGCCCGGGCCGCAGCCGATGTCGAGCACCCGGCCCCCGGCGGGCGGGCGGGTGCGGGCCGGCAGCTGGAACCAGCCGGGGAGCGCCCGGCGCCCGAGCTGCTGCAGGCGGTCGTAGAAGGCGGAGCCGAAGCCGGTCTCCCAGAACCACTGGATCGGCCCGGGCGCCGGTCCCTCCTGGCCCCCGAGCAGGTCCAGGTAGCCGCGGCCGAGGTCGGGGTGCTCCGGCGCGGACGTCAGCAGCGGCAGCACCTTCGTGAACACCGGGGGAGTCGATCGGTCGGTCATGCACCCACCCTAGGCAGCACGAGATCGCTCGACCAGGGTCCGCTCGTCCCGCTCCAGCCCGGGGAGTTCGGGCGGACGGCGCGGTCTGGTCCTCAGTGGACACACGTCGTCACCGCGGCGACCCGGGTCAACCGGCCAGCCGGAACCCCCGGTAGCCGTTCGCGGCCACGTCGTCGCAGATGTCCCGGTAGACGTCGACGCCGCCGACGTAGGGCATGAAGACCCGCGGTTTGCCGGGCACGTTCGCGCCCATGTACCACGACGCGGCACGCGGGTAGAGCGTCTCGGCGGCCACCTCGTCGACGTGCGCCGACCACTGGCGCTGCGCCTCCGGGTCCGCCTCGCTGCGCCGGACCCCGTTGTCCCGCAGGTGCTCGAGGTGCTCGGCGATCCACTCCACGTGCTGCTCGATGGACACGATCATGTTGCTGAGCACCGACGGGCTGCCCGGCCCGGTGATGGTGAACATGTTCGGGAAGCCCGCGCAGGCCAGGCCGAGGTAGGTGCGCGGCCCGGCGTCCCACTCGTCGGCCAGCCGCCGCCCGCCGGAGCCGCGGATGTCGATGCGGGTCAGCGGCCCGGTCATCGCGTCGAAGCCGGTGGCGAACACGATCACGTCGAGCTCGTGCTCCCGGTCACCGGCCCGCAACCCGGTCGGCGTGATGGCCGAGATGGGGTTCCGGCGGACGTCGACCAGCGACACGTTCGGCCGGTTGTAGGTGGCGAAGTAGCCGGTGTCCACGCAGATCCGCTTGGTGCCGATCGGGAAGTCCCGGGGGCACAGCAGCTCGGCGGTGTCCGGGTCGTGCACGATGGAGCGGATCTTGTCGCGGACGAACTCCGCGAACAGCTCGTTGGCGGCCGGGTCGACCAGCGTGTCCTGGTAGGCCGCGCAGAACGTGAGGCCGCCGAGGCGCCACCGCCGCTCCAGCTCGGCCTGTAGCTCCTCGCGCGGCACGTCCACCGCGTTGACCTCGTGCCGCTCGCAGAGGATCCCGGCCTGCGTCCGGAGCGCCTCGGCGCGCAGCTGGGCGTAGCGGGCCTTGACCTGCCGCTGCTCCTCGTCGGTGAGCGGGCGGTTGTGCGCGGGAACGCTGTACTGCGCGGTGCGCTGGAAGACGGTGAGGTGCGCGGCCTGCTCGGCGATGACCGGGATGGCCTGGATGCCCGACGAGCCGGTCCCGATGACGCCGACCCGCTTGCCGGTGAGGTCCACGCCCTCGTGCGGCCAGTCGGCGGTGTGGTAGGCCTCGCCGCGGAAGTCGTCGATGCCGGGGAAGTCGGGCGTCTGAGCGGCCGACAGGCAACCGACGGCGGTGATGAGGAACCGCGTGGTCAGCTCCTCGTCGTCGGTGCGCACCACCCACTGGTCGCGCGCCTCGTCGTAGGCGGCGGAACGGACCTCGGTGCGGAACGTGATGTCGCGCCGCAGGTCGAAGCGGTCGGCGACGTGGCGGGCGTAGCGCAGGATCTCCGGCTGCGCCGGGTACCGCTCGGTCCACTGCCACTCCTGCTGCAGCTCCTCGGAGAACGAGTAGCAGTAGAAGAGGCTCTCGACGTCGCAGCGCGCGCCCGGGTAGCGGTTCCAGTACCAGGTGCCGCCCACGTCGCCGCCGCGTTCGTAGACGTGCACCCGGAAACCCCTGTCGCGCAACGTCTTCAGCATGTACATGCCGGCGAAACCGGCTCCGATGATGAGGGCGTCGAGTTGCGGGCGGTCCTCGTCCATCCGGTCGCACTCCTCTGCTTCGGCGGGTGCGTCGTCGTCCTCGGCCCTGAACGATCGCTCAGCCGAGCATGACCCCGCGGCGCCCGGACGGGCAAGGACGGGCACCCGGCTGGCGGTGCCTCCTTGCCCGACCGGCCGACAACGGGCAAGGTATCGGTCGCACGGAACGGACGGGACGCGTTCCCGGCCGAGTGCGGCCTGGCGGGACAACGGGGTCCTGCCAGGCGTCGGGGAACGGGGTCCAGCGCCGGCGCGCTCGACCCAGCGAACGGAAGGTTTCACGTGCGCCTGCACCGGCTGCGCTCGACGCGAACCTCGTGGCGGCGACCGAGCACGACCCGCCTGCTGCTCAAGGCGGCCTGGCTGGAGATCTGCGCGGTGTTGCGCTGAACCCTCAGGCGTCCTCGGTGACCACGCGGGCCACGGTCGTCGACACCCCGATGACGAGGTGGCACCCGGCGCGCAGCAGACCGGTGAGCATGCCGTTCCCGCTGATCGGGTCGCGCAGCACGTCGAGCACCGCCGACCAGTCGGTGGTGATCAGCACCGGCCGCAGCCAGTCCAGCGCCGGGACGGTGCTCAGCACGCCGAAGGTGATCAGCTCGCTCATCGTGGCGACCACGACCACCAGCGGGTGCTCGGTTCTCCCGACTGGACAGGAACGGGTGGAAGCCCGGCCCCTCCACCAGCGCGCCGACCCGCGGCAGCACCCGGCCGGCGTGCTCGGGCAGCCGGTGGCCGAGCAGCTCGACCGTCCCCGAGGTGGGCGCGGTGAGCCCGAGCAGCATCCGGATCGTGGTGGTCTTGCCCGACCCGTGGGGCCCGAGCACCCCCACCACGCCGCCGCGCGTTACCGCGAGGTCGACGCCGGCGACCGCGACGGTGTGCCCGTAGGTCGTGCGGAGCCAGGTGGTGCGGGCGGCGAGCTCACCGCCCGCGACCGCCGGCGACGCCACCGCTTCCGCGACGGTCACCGCGCCTCACCCAGCGCGGCGACGAGGACCTGCACGGGCACGGCACCGACCGCGACCCGGCCGTCGGAGGTCACCAGCGCGTTCCCCGCCAGGCTGCCGACGACCCAGCCGGTGCGGGGTGCGGGGGACCGACCGCTCGCTGGAGTCCCGGGTCCAGGTGGTCGTGCCGTCGTCGACCACGGTCTGCTCGCCGACGGGGGAGGGGGCCGAGACGCGGTGGCGGCCCTGGCCGTCGGCCCACACCTGGAACCGCTCGGTCCCGTCGGTGAGCAGCGGTGCCGCGTCGTCGCCCGGCAGCGCGGGCAGTCCGAGGGCGTTGTCCACCGTCACCGTGCCGGTGAGCGCCGGCAGCTCGGCGCGCATCACCGACATGTCGCTGAGAGCTGAGAACCGGCTCAGCCGGGGCGCCACCACGGACGTGGTGGAACGGGCGTGGTGCCGGGCGGGCGCGCACGCGAACGGGCACCTCCCGCCGGCCCGGGAGGTGCCCGTCGCGCTCGGTCCGATCAGTAGGTCAGGCCGTAGCCGTAGGGGAACAGCGGGGACTTGCCGTCACCCTCGTTGATCGGCTGCTGGTCGGCGCTGACCATCCAGGTCATCGGCAGCGTGCCCGTCGGCTCGTGGTCGCCGAACAGGACGTCGGCGACACCGGCGCCTTCGGTACCGGGCAGCCAGGCGGCCACCAGCGCGTCCCAGTTCGGCAGCTCGGCGGCGATGTCCAGCGGTCGGCCGGAGACCATCACCACGATCACCGGCACGCCGGACTCCTGCAGCTTGGCCAGGGTCGCCCGGTCCTCCTCGTCGAGGCCCATGCCCTCCGGCCGGTCGCCTTCGCCCTCGGCGTACGGGGTCTCGCCGACGACCGCGATCGCCGCCGAGTAGCTGCTGTCGATGCCGTTGCCGTCGCGGTCGTAGGTCACCTCGGTGCCGGGGGCGACCGCTTGCCGGATGCCCTCCAGGATCGTGGTCCCCGGGGTGATCGGGCCGCTCTCGCCCTGCCAGCTGATCGTCCAGCCGCCGCTCTGGTTGCCGATGTCGTCGGCGTTCTTGCCCGCGACGAAGATCTTGCCGCTGTCCTTGGGCAGCGGCAGCACGCCGCCCTCGTTCTTCAGCAGCACCTGCGACTCGCGCACCGCCTGGCGGGCCAGCTCCCGGTGCTCCGGGCTGCCCACGGTCGGCGTGAAGCTGCGGTCGGTGAAGGGGTTCTCGAACAGGCCGAGCTCGAACTTCTTGGTGAGGATGCGGCGGTTCGCGTCGTCGATGCGCGACATCGGGACCCGGCCGGCCTCGACCTCCTGCCGCAGCAGGTCCATGAACTCCTGGTAGTCGTAGGGCACCATGATCATGTCGAGGCCGGCGTTGATCGAGTCGCGGACCTCGGCGGCGGTGAAGCCCTCCTCGCCGTCGATCTTGTCGATGCCCTGCCAGTCCGAGACCACCAGACCGGTGAAGCCCAGCTCGCCCTTGAGCACGTCGTTGATCAGGTAGTCGTGGACGTGCATCTTGACGCCGTTCCAGCTGCTGAAGGAGATCATCACCGAGCCGACGCCGCGCTCGACGGCGGCCTTGAACGGCGGCAGGTGCACCGCGCGCAGCTCGGCCTCGTCGATCTCGGTGTTGCCCTGGTCCTCGCCGCCGGTGGTGCCGCCGTCACCGATGTAGTGCTTGGCGGTGGCCATCACCGACGCCGGACCGTCCAGCGACGACCCCTGCAGGCCGGTGACGAGGGAGGCCATCGCCGTCGGGCGTTCCGGGGTCTCGCCGAAGGACTCGTAGGTGCGCCCCCACCGGTCGTTGCGCGCCACGCACAGGCAGGGCGCGAAGTCCCAGTCGATCCCGGTGCCGGCGACCTCTTCGGCGGTGGCCCGGCCGATCCGCTCCACGAGCTCGGGGTCGTTGGCGGCGCCGAGCCCGATGTTGTGCGGGAAGATCGTGGCGCCGTGCACGTTGTTGTGGCCGTGCACCGCGTCGACGCCGTAGAGGATCGGGATGCCCAGCGGGGTGTTCAACGCCGCGCGCTGGTAGGCGTCGTACATGTCGGCCCACGACTCGGCGGTGTTGGGCGTGGGGGCCGACCCGCCGCCGCTGAGGATCGAGCCGATCCCGGCCTCGGCGGCCGCGGCCGGGTCGGCGGCCTCCCGCTCGGCCTGCGTCATCTGGCCGATCTTGTCCTGCAGGGACATGCGGGACAGCAGGTCCTCGACCCGGTCGGCCACCGGCCGGCTCGCGTCGCGGTAGACCGGCGTCGGCTCGGCGACGGCCGGGGTGGCGGCCGCGGCGGCGCAGGCCACTGCGGTGAGCAGCAACCCGGCTCTGCGGGGTCTGCTGCGCAACAGACGTGTCATGGACGTACTCCTCTGCGTGCGGATCACTCCGGATCAGGGGCGTGAGGCGGTGCGCCGCCGTGCGGTGAGCGGCGGTCCGGTGGCGGGAGAGGAGGCGCACCGGATATGTTGCAGCCGACAACATAGCAGTGGATCGAGGGAGGGGAAGATCTCCTCGATCGATCAAGTCACCGGGCTGCATCGATCAGGTCAACTTCGCGGTGCCCGGTGTTGTGCGGCGTGCCCGCACCCGCGACGTTCGGGGGTGCTGGGTTGGACCGGGTGTGGGAGAGGCTTCTCGATGCGGAGAACGCCTGCGGTGTGGACCGCTGCGGCCTGCGGGCTCGGCCTGCTGCTCGCCGCCTGCGGCAACAACGCCCTGCCCCCGTCCCCGGCGAGCGCGCCGGTCGCCGCCGACGCGCCCCGCGTCGGTGTGATCCTGCCCGAGACCGCCACGTCCGCGCGCTGGGCGCACGTCGACCAGCCGGTGCTCGAGGAGGAGCTGCGCGAGCGCGGCCTGGAACCGATCGTGCAGAACGCGCAGGGCGACGCGCAGAAGTTCGCCCAGATCGCCGACGGCATGCTCAGCCAGCGGGTCCGGGTGCTGGTCATCGCCGCACCGTCCGGCGACGCCGGGGCCACTGTGGAGCAGCGCGCCGAGCAGCTCGGGGTGCCGGTGATCGACTACGACCGGCTCAGCGTCGGCGGCAGCGCGGACTACTACGTCAGCTTCAACCACGAGGAGGTCGGCCGGCTCCAGGCCCGCGCCCTGGCCGACGCGCTGCGCGACCGCCCCGGCGCGCAGGTGATCGAGGTCGGCGGCTCCACCACCGACCACAACGCCGCGCTGGTGCACCGCGGCCAGGTCGAGGAGCTCGGACCCCGCTACGCCGCGGGCGACCTGCGGCTGGTGAGCAGCCGGTTCGTCGAGGGCTGGGACAACCAGGCCGCCGGTCAGGTCTTCGAGCAGCTGCTCACCGCCAACGGCGGGCGGGTGGACGGGGTGCTGGCCGCCAACGACGGCCTGGCCGCCTCGGTGATCACCGTGCTGCAGAAGCACGGCTTGGCCGGATCGGTGCCGGTCACCGGCCAGGACATGACCGTCGACGGGCTGCGCGCGATCCTGCAGGGCCACCAGGCGGCCACCGTGTTCAAGCCGATCCACACCGAGGCCGAGGTCACCGCCGAGCTGGCCGGTGCCCTGGTCCGCGGCGACCGCGCCGCGGCGGACGCGCTGGCCGGGCACCGCGTGCGCGACCCGGCGACCGGGCGCGAGGTCAAGGCCGTGCTGCTGGCTCCGCAGCTGATCACGCGGGACGACATCAGGTCCGTGCTCGGCCCCGGCCGCGTGCGGGCCGAGGACATCTGCCGCGGCGAGCTGGCGGGAGCCTGCCGGCAGCTGGGCATCGCGAGCTGAGAGGAGCGCGGGATGCACGAACCGATCCTGGCCCTGCGCGGGGTCGACAAGAGCTTCGGGCCGGTCCGCGCGCTGCGCGAGGTGGACTTCACGGTGCGGGCCGGTGAGGTCACCGCGCTCATCGGCGACAACGGCGCCGGGAAGTCCACACTGGTCGGCTGCATCGCGGGTGTCTACCGCATCGACCGCGGCGAGGTGCTGTTCGAGGGCCGCCCGGTGCAGGTCCGGCGACCGCGTGACGCGGTGGAGCTGGGCATCGAGACCGTCTACCAGGACCTCGCGCTGTGTGACGAGCTCGACGTCGTGCAGAACATGTTCCTCGGCCGCGAGCGCGGTCCGAGCGCGTTGCTCGACGAGACCGCGATGGAGCTGGCCGCCCGGGAGACCCTGCGGTCGCTGTCGGTGCGCACCGTCGGATCGGTGCGCGCGAAGGTCGGCACGCTCTCCGGCGGCCAGCGGCAGGCGGTCGCCATCGCCCGGGCCGTGCTGTGGAACAGCCGCGTCGTGCTGCTCGACGAGCCCACCGCCGCGCTCGGCGTCGCGCAGACCCGGCAGGTCCTCGACCTGGTCCGCCGGTTGGCCGAGCAAGGTCTCGGCGTGGTGCTGATCAGCCACAACATGTCCGACGTGTTCGAGGTCGCCGACCGCATCGCGGTGCTGTACCTGGGCCGGATGGCCGCCGAACTGCCCGCCCGCGACCTGACCCACGGCCAGGTGGTCGAGCTGATGACCGCCGGGCGCTCCGGCGACCTCGGCCTGGCCCGCCCCGGTGCCGCCGTCTGAGGAGCGATCATGACCACGGAACGCACGCTGGGCCCGGCCACCGACTTCGGCATCGACACCACCTCCCGCGACACCCGGGAGGCGGTGCGCGACTACGTCGCGCGGGTCCGCCGCGGCGAGCTCGGTCGCCTGCCCGCGCTGGTCGTGCTGGTCGTGCTGCTGGTGCTGTTCGCCGCGTCGTCGGAGGACTTCCTCACGCTGCACAACCTGGCGAACCTGCTGCAGCAGGGCGCCGGGCAGACCATCATCGCGATGGGGCTGGTCCACGTCCTGCTGATCGGCGAGATCGACCTGTCCGCCGGCACCGCCTCCGGGGTGGCCGCGGCCGTGCTCGCGCTGCACTTCCAGCACGACGGGAACCTGCTCGGCGCGATGGGCCCGGCGGTGTTCGCCGCCTTCGCGCTGGCGCTGGCCGGGGCGGCGCTGCTCGCCCTGCTGCTGCGGGTCTGGCTCGGTGCGGCGCTGTCCGCGGTGGCGCTGGTGCTGCTCGTCGGCGGGTTCGGGGCGAACCCGTGGCTGGAGGTGCTGCTCGCGGTGAGCACGGGGGCGGCGATCGGGTGCGTGACGGGCTTCGCGGTGTCGAAGGTGCGCATCCCGTCGTTCATCGTCACCCTCGGGCTGTTCATCACCTGGTCCGGCGTGGTGCTGCAGCTGGTCGGGCCGGACGGCACGATCTCGGTCCGCGAGAGCCCCGAGCTGTTCGCCGTCGCCAACGGCAGTCTCGGTCCGGTGGCCAGCTGGGCGCTGTTCGCGGTCTGCGGGGCCGGGTACGCCGCGGTCGTCGGCCGCCGGCACCTGGTGCGGCTGCGGCACGGCCTGGTCGCCCCGCCCACCGCGCTGGTCGTGGCGAAGGTCGTGGCGGTGCTGGGGTGCGGCGGGCTGGCCACCTACCTGCTGGTGCTGGACCGCTCCCCGCACCCGGAGCTGGCCTCCATCCGGGGAGTGCCGCTGGTGGTGCCGCTGGTGCTGGCCCTGCTGGTCGCCGGCACCCACGTGCTGGACCGCACCCGCTTCGGCAGGCACCTGCGCGCGGTCGGCGACAACCGCGACGCCGCCCTGCGGGCGGGGGTGGACGTCTCCCGGGTCCGGATGAGCGCGTTCGTCATCTGCTCCGCGGTCGCCGCGGTCGGCGCGATCGTCCACACCTCCAAGGTCGGCTCGGTCGACGGCAGCGCCGGGGGCGGCACCCTGGTGCTGTTCGCGGTGGGAGCCGCGGTGATCGGCGGCACCTCGCTGTTCGGCGGCAAGGGCCGGCTGCAGGACGCGGTGCTCGGCGGCGCGGTGCTGGCCACCGTCCAGAACGGACTGAACCTGCTCGGCTTCCAAGCGGCCCCGGTCAACATCATCACCGGGTTGGTGCTGGTCGCGGCCGCCGGGGTGGACGCGCTGTCCCGGCGCCGCTCGACGACGCAGCAGGACCGTTGACACCCGCGGCGCTCCGCGCCACCGGACCGGAGGTTGTGCTAGAGCTTTGTGCGGACGGTGGAGGAAGAGCAGGCGGAGGACGCAGCCCAGGTGAGTACCACGCCAACCGCGGGAGCGCGGCCCGACGAAGTGCGCCAGCACAACCGGGCCGTGCTGCTGCGTCGGCTGCACATCAGCGGCCCGCGCACCCGGGCCGCGCTGGCCTCCGAGATGGGCCTGAACCGCAGCACCATCAAGACCCTGGTCGACGAGCTGGTCGGGGACGGGCTGGTCGTCGAACGGCTGCCCGCCCGGCGCAGCGGGGCGGGACGACCCTCGCTGCTGGTGCTGCCGCAGCCGCACGCCGCGGTGGCGCTGGCGGTGGACGTGCGGGTGGAGCAGGTGGCGATGGCCCTCATCGGCTTCGGCGGGGAGATCCTCAACCGGTGCAGCTGGAGCCTGCGCCCCTCCACGCGCACGCCGGACGAGGTCTTCACGCGCATCGTGGACAACAGCGCGGTGCTCATCGAGGAGGCCGGCGTCGAGCTCGCCGCGGTCGGGGTGTCCGCGCCGGGCGTCGTGCGCCGCTCGGACGGCATGGTGCGCGAGGCGCCGAACCTGCACTGGACCGACGTGCCGCTGGGGGCCTGGTTGTCCGAGGCGCTGGGGGACCGGCGGGTGGAGGTCGGCAACGACGCCGAGCTCAGCGTGCTCGCCGAGCACCTGCGGGGCGCGGCGCGGGGTGCGACGGACGCCGTGTTCGTGGGAGCCGACGTGGGGGTCGGCGGCGGGATCATCTCCGGCGGCGTGCCGCTGCGTGGCAGCGGCGGGTACGTCGGCGAGCTCGGGCACATGGTGGTGCGGCCCGACGGGATGGAGTGCTACTGCGGGAGCCGGGGCTGCTGGGAGACCGAGGTGGGGGAGCGGGCGCTGAGCCGGGCGCTGGACCTGCCGGAGGACTCGCCGCGCGGGGTGATCGTCGCCGAACTGCACGCGCTGGCGCAGCACCCGGACGAAGTGCTGGACCGGCTGGGGGACTTCGCCGAGTGGCTGACCATCGGGCTGTGCAACGTGGTCAACCTGCTCAGCCCGCAGCTGGTGGTGCTGGGCGACCTCTTCACCGCGCTGCCGCGCGCGCTGCTGGACCACGTCGGCGAACTGCTGGTGGAGCGGAGCCTGGTCAGCCGCGCGATGGGCGGCACCAAGCTCGTCACCTCCTCGCTCGGCGCGGACGGCAAGCTGCTCGGCGCCGCGGAGCTCGCCTTCGAGCAGGTCCTCGCCAGCCGCTGAGCCGGCCCCTGCAGGGCCGCGTTGCGATGCGGTCACGGCCCTTTCTTGATCGTTTCAGGACGCTGTTGCCCGCGAGTCCCCGGTGTTAAGTTGCTGCGGACAACATATTGCGGATGGTGCTGCTCGGCTCGGTCCGCGCTTCCCGGTGGGGTCCGAGATCGCGCGGCGCCGTCGCGGTTGGAAAGAGGGACCACTGTGGACGCTCACGCGTGGGCGAGCGCGTCGGTGCTGGCCGAAGGCCAGCTGCTGGACGCGAATGCCGTCGATTATGTGTTGTTGGCGTTGTACTTCGTGTTCGTGCTGGGGATCGGGTACTTGGCGCGGCGTGCGGTGTCGACGAGTCTGGATTTCTTCTTGTCGGGTCGTGCGTTGCCGGCGTGGGTGACGGGGTTGGCGTTCATCTCGGCGAACTTGGGTGCGATCGAGATCATCGGCATGTCGGCGAATGGTGCGGAGTACGGGATGCCGACGATGCACTATTTCTGGGTGGGTGCGGTGCCGGCCATGCTGTTCCTGGGCGTGGTGATGATGCCGTTCTACTACGGGTCGCGGGTGCGCAGTGTCCCGGAGTTCATGTTGCGGCGTTTCGGTCGGGCGGCGCACTTGGTCAACGGGATCTCGTTCGCGGTGGCGCAGGTGTTGATCGCGGGGGTGAACCTGTACCTGTTGGCGTCGATCGTGAACGCGTTGCTGGGGTGGCCGTTGTGGGTGTCGGTGTTGATCGCGGCGGCGATCGTGTTGTCCTACACGGCGTTGGGGGGTTTGTCGGCGGCGATCTACAACGAGGTGTTGCAGTTCTTCGTGATCGTGGCGGCGTTGTTGCCGTTGACGATCGTGGGGTTGGTCAAGGTCGGTGGTGTGCAGGGGCTGGTGGAGAAGGTCACGGCCGGTCCGGGTGGGGGTGAGCAGCTGTCGGCGTGGCCGGGCACGGAGTTGACCGGGTTCGCCAACCCGTTCTGGAGCGTGGTGGGGTTGGTGTTCGGTCTGGGGTTCGTGCTGTCGTTCGGGTACTGGACGACGAACTTCGTCGAGGTGCAGCGGGCGATGGCGTCGAAGAGCATGTCGGCGGCGCAGCGCACGCCGATCATCGGGGCGTTCCCGAAGATGTTCATCCCGTTCATCGTGATCATCCCGGGGATGGTCGCGGCGGTGGTGATCCCGGAGCTGGGGGCCTACAAGCAGGCGGGGGCGCCGGAGGGGGCGCCGGTGGACTACAACGACGCGATCCTGTTGTTGATGCGGGACCTGCTGCCCAACGGGATCCTCGGTGTCGCGTTGGCGGGGTTGCTGGCGTCGTTCATGGCGGGGATGGCGGCGAACCTGTCGTCGTTCAACACGGTGTTCACCTATGACATCTGGCAGTCCTACGTGGTGCGGGACCGGGCCGACGGCTACTACCTGCGGATGGGCCGGTGGGTCACGGTGGGGGCCACGCTGGCGGCGGTGGGCACGGCGTTCATCGCCTCGGGGTATTCGAACCTGATGGACTACCTGCAGCAGTTGTTCTCGTTCTTCAACGCGCCGTTGTTCGCCACGTTCATCCTGGGCATGTTCTGGAAGCGGATGACCCCGCACGCCGGCTGGTCGGGTCTGGTGCTGGGCACCGCGGCGGCGGTGGTGGTGTTCGCGATGTCGGAGTCCGGGGTGATCGACCTGCCCGGACAGGGCGCCAGCTTCGTCGGGGCCGGGGTGGCGTTCGTGGTCGACATCGCCGTCAGTGTGGTGGTCAGCCTGGCCACCCGGCCGAAGCCGGAGGCGGAGCTGGCCGGGCTGGTGTACTCGCTGACGCCGAAGGCGCAGCTGCAGGCCTCCACCAGCGGGGAGGACGCCGGCTGGTACCGGCGGCCCGGGCTGCTGGCCGGGATCGCGCTGGTGCTGGTGGTCGTGCTCAACATCGTCTTCGCCTGACACGGGAGGTCCACGAGCCATGTCTTCAGGTTCCGCGCGCACCGCGGGTGCGTTCGACATCCGCTCGGTCATCGCGCTGCTGTTCGCCGTCTACGGGGTGGTGCTGGTCGCCGTCGGCCTCGTCCAGCCCGAGGCGGAGAAGTCCGCAGGTGTCAACATCAACCTCTGGGCCGGCATCGGCATGCTCGTCTTCGCCGCCGCCTTCCTCACCTGGGCCCGCCTGCGCCCCATCACCGTCCCCGAGGGAGGGGAAGCGGAGGAGTCCGGAGGGGAGACGAAGGAGTCCTGAGTGGACGGTGGGGGCGACCCGAGCACGGGGTCGCCCCCACCGCGCCGGTCACTGGAGTTCGACGACCATGCCGCGCAGCTCGTAGCCGCTGATCGCGTCGTTGAACGACACGCGCGGTGGCGTGCGCATGCTGACGCCGGGCAGGGCGAACAGCTTGCTGAGGAAGACGTCGGTTTCCAGGATCGCGATGTTCGAGCCCGGGCACTTGTGCGGACCGTCCCCGAAGGACAGCCCTGGCGGCGTGGCGTCGGTGAGCGGGCGCCCCGGGCACACCGCCAGCGGCTCGTCGCCGAACGCGCTCGGGTCGGTGTTGGTGGCGGTGACCTGGATGTCGATCACCTCGCCGGCCGGGACGGTGACGGTCTCGCCGTCCTCGCCGGGCAGTTCGATCGAGGCGGTGGCGCGGCGCTTGAGGTGTCCGACCACCGGTTCCAGCCGCAGCAGCTCGTGCAGGATCGCGATCCGCTCGGGCTCCTCGGCGGCGCAGTAGCGCTCGCGCAGCGCGTCGTCGGTGAACAGGTGCCACGCCGCCAGGTTGACGAACTCCCGGGTGGTGACCATGCCCGCGGCGGCGACGGTGATGCACTCGCCGAGGATCTCGGCCGACGTGCAGCCCTGGTCGAGCAGGTGCGAGATCAGGTCGTCGCGGCGCTGCTTGCGCCGGGCGCGCACGGCCGGGCGCACGTCGTTGAGGTAGATGCTCGACCAGTTGGTGGCCTGCCGCCACACCCAGTACAGGCCGTTGAGGCTGGTGAAGCCGGGTTCGCCAAACTCCTCGGGGAAGAAGCGCTCCAGTCGCTGCGCCAGCCCCGGGCGGCTCTCGGTCAGCCCGATCACCTCGCACGCCACCTTGATGGCGAGGTTGAAGCTCAGCTCGGACAGCTGCGCGTGGCCGCGGTGGCGCAGCGTGTCGAGCTGTTCGTCGGCGACCTGCTCCATGATGCCCCGGTAGGCCTCGTCGACCCGGCGCGGCGTGAAGTACTTGGCGGTTTGCCGCCGGTCCTCACGGTGCTCCGGACCGTCCCGGTAGAGCACCGGGCGTCGGATCTTGGCGGGCATCTTCTCCACGGTCTCCACGCCGAGCCCCGCCTGGACGGTGTCGGTGCTGCGCAGCGCAGCGCGCGCTGCGGCGTGGCCCCGGATCCGCCAGACCCCGTCGGCGCCACGGCTGACCGGACAGCCGCCCAGCTCCTCCCCGCGATCGATCTTGCGTGCGTCCGTCGCCTCGCTCGACATCGGAGCACCGGTCCTTTCCGCAGCCGGGTTGTTCATGATCCACTTCTTGTAGCAAGTCGGTTGCGGTGAACGCACCAGGGGTGCCGATTTCGTAGCGGAATGTTCACCACCGGTGGCCACGGGACGTCAGGGTGCGGGATGGGTGGGGCGACCCACTAGGATGCCCCGGACGTCGGTCTGAGGAGTGCGCGTGACGTGGCAGTTCGGCCCCTACCGGGTGGACGGTTCGATCGCCCGGGGCGGCATGGGGGAGATCCTGCGCGCCTACGACACCCGGCACGACCGCGTCGTCGCGCTCAAGCTGCTCGCCGCGGACCTCGCCGCTGACGAGGAGTTCCGCGACCGGTTCAAGCGGGAGGCCCACGCGGCCGGCCGGCTCCGCGAACCGCACGTCATCCCGATCCACGCCTACGGCGAGATCGACGGCCGGCTCTACCTGGACATGCGCCTGGTCGAAGGCAGCGACGTCGGTTCGCTGCTGGCCGCGCACGGTCCGATGCGCCCGGCGGACGCGGTGGCCATCGTGGAGCAGGTCGCGCAGGCGCTGGACGCCGCGCACGCGGAAGGCCTGGTGCACCGCGACGTCAAGCCGTCGAACATCCTGGTCGCCCCGAACGGCTTCGCCTACCTCGTGGACTTCGGCATCGCCGCGTCGCTGCGCGCCTCGGAGAAGCTGACCTCCACCGGCTACGCCGTCGGGACGCTGGCCTACATGGCGCCGGAGCGCTTCGACGACGGTCCGGTGGACCACCGGGCGGACGTGTACTCGCTGGCCTGCGTGCTCTACCAGTGCCTCACGGGCGCCAAGCCGTTCAGCGGGGAGACCGCGGCGTCGCTGGTCAACGCGCACCTCCACCAGCCGCCGCCGCTGCCCACGGCGGTGCGCGGCGAGGTCCCGCGGGAGTTCGACCGCGTCGTCGCCCGCGGCATGGCGAAGGAGCCCGCCGACCGCTACGCCAGCGCCGGTCAGCTGGCGCGGGCCGCCCGCCAGGCGCTGACCAGCGTGACGGCCGTGCCGCCGGTCGCCGCCGCACCCCGCCGGGCCCGCTGGCCGTACGTCCTCGCCGGGTGGGGTTGCTCGCGGTGGCCGCGGGGGCGGTGGCCGTCGCGACCGGGATGCGGACCGAGCAGGGGCAGCCCGTCCCGGTCGAGGTGTCGACGCCCGTGGCCGTACCGCCCGCGTCGACCCCGCCGCCCGCGACCTCCGCCCCGCCGCCGGAGCAGCCGGTGGCGGAGACCGAACCGGGCGGGGACACCGAGACCGTGCCGGCCACGCCGGTGCAGACCCGGTGGTGCACGACGCTCACCTACCAGGGCGAGCAGCGCGGCACCGGGTGCTTCGAGGCGGTCGGGGACCACCTGGTCGCGCACGACACCAACAAGGACGGCCTGTGGGTCAAGACGGTCGCCAAGGCCGTCGGCGGCAAGGTCGTGGAGTGCGAGGACACGAACTCCACGGGGAACCCGGTCGACTGCGACCAGGACCTGAGCGAGAAGGGCCGGCTGCGCTTCCAGGTGGAGCTCTGGGACGGCAGGAACAGGATCGCGGAGACGCCCTGGTCCGACCCCGTCCCCATCGGGCAGTAGGCGAGTGGGCCGTTGGCGGGCGATCCACCGCGGTGGCTGGCCAAGCAAGCGCTCGGGAGGTTAGCTTACCAAGCACCTGCTTGGAGGTGATCGCGTGCCCGGGACCGATCCGCTCACCATCCCCGCCGCCGTCGACCTCGCCGCGCAGCGCTTCCCGGACTCCGACGCCGTGCTCGACGGCCCCGTCCGGATCGGCTTCGCCGAGCTCCGGGAACGGGTGCGGACCGTCGCGCGCGCCCTCATCGCCGAAGGCCTCCAGCCCGGCGAACGCGTCGCGGTGTGCGCGCCGAACACCCACCACTGGGTGCTGGCCGCACTCGGAGCGCTGTACGCGGGCGCGGCGCTGGTGCCGATCAACACCCGGTTCACCGGCGCGGAGAGCCTCGACGTCCTCCGGCGGTCGCGGGCCCGGGCGCTGGTGGTCGCCGGGGAGTTCCTCGGCGTCGACCGGCTGGAGCAGGTCCGCGAGGCCAACGGTGGTCCGCTCGACCAGCTGCGCACCACGATCCGGGTTCCGGTCGAGGGCGAGCTGGAACCGGTCGCGGGCACCCGCCGCTGGGACGAGCTGGAGGAACTGGCCGCCCAGGTTCCCGCGTCGCGGATTGACGAGGTCGCGGCCGCGGTGCGGCCCGACGACGTCAGCGACGTCCTGTTCACCTCGGGCACCACCGGGCGCAGCAAGGGCGCGATGAGCGCGCACCGCCAAGCGCTCGGCGTCGCGCGGTCCTGGGCCGAGCGCGCCGCGGTGACCAGCGACGACCGCTACCTGGTCATCAACCCGTTCTTCCACAGCTTCGGGTACAAGGCCGGGATCCTCGTCTGCCTGCTGCGCGGCGCCGCGCTGCTGCCGCAGGCCACCTTCGACGTCGCCGAGGTGCTCCGCCGCGTCGAGTCCGAGCGGGTCACGGTGCTGCCGGGGCCGCCGACCATCTACCAGTCGATGCTCGACCACCCCGACCGCGACCGCCACGACCTGTCCAGCCTGCGGCTGGCGGTGACCGGCGCGGCCACCGTCCCCGTGGTCCTGGTGGAGCGGATGCAGCAGGAGCTCAGCTTCGACACCGTGCTCACCGCCTACGGGCTCACCGAAGCGGTCGTGGCGACGATGTGCCGGCCCGAGGACGACGACGAGACGGTGGCCCGCACCTGCGGTCGCGCCGCCTCCGGGCTGGAGGTCCGGGTCGTCGACCGCGACGGGACCCCGCTGCCGCCCGGGGAAGCGGGCGAGGTCCAGGTGCGCGGGCCCAACGTGATGCTCGGCTACCTCGACGACGAGGAGGCCACCGCGCAGGCGATCGACCGCGACGGCTGGCTGCACACCGGCGACGTGGGGCGGCTGGACGAGCGCGGGTACCTCACCATCACCGACCGGCTCAAGGACATGTACATCTGCGGCGGGTTCAACGTCTACCCGGCCGAGGTCGAGCAGGTGCTGGCCCGGCTGGAGGGGGTCGCGGACGTGGCCGTCGTGGGCGTGCCCGACGAGCGGCTGGGCGAGGTGGGCAAGGCCTTCGTGGTCGCCAACGGGGAGCTGTCCGCGGAGGAGGTGCTGGCGCACTGCCGGGACCGCCTGGCGAACTACAAGCGGCCCCGGCAGGTGGAGTTCCGCACCGAACTGCCGCGCAACCCCTCCGGGAAGGTCCTCAAGCGCCTGCTGCGCGACCTCCACTAGCCGGTGGTCACAGCCGGGGGTCCACCGGCTCGGACTCCAGGGCCAGCACAGCGAAGACGCACTCGTGCACCCGCCACAGCGGTTCGCCGCGCGCCAGCCGTTCCAGCGCCTCCAGCCCCAGCGCGTGCTCACGGGTCGCCAGGCCGCGCTTGCGGCCGAGGTCCCGCTGCCGCAACCGGTCGAGGTGGTCCGGCTCGGTGTAGTCGGGGCCGTAGATGATCCGCAGGTACTCCCGCCCGCGCACCTTCACCCCCGGCTGCACGAGACCGCGCTGCCCGCGGACGAGGCCGGCCGCCGGCTTGACCACCGCACCTTCACCGCCGGCGCCGGTGAGCTCCTCCCACCAGGCGATCCCGGCGGCGGTGGACTCCGGGTCGGTGGTGTCCACCGCGATCCAGCGGGTCGGGCTGAACAGCTCCGGGTCGGCGCGCACCAGCCGGTCCGCCAGCTCCAGGTGCCAGCGGTGGTCGCGGTCGTGGTAGGTCCGGCCTTCGGTGGCCAGCAGCTGGAACGGCGCCAGCCGGACCCCGCGCACACCGTCAGTGGGCCAGCAGTAGCGGCGGTAGGCCTCGCGGTAGGCGGCGGCGTTGTCCGCGCGAGCCCGAGTCTTCTCCAGCAGCGCGGACACGTCGACGCCTCGCTCGGCCGCGGCCGACAGCGCCTCCAGCGCGGGTGGGAGCGCCGCCTCCGCCGCCGCCCCGACCGCGGCGTACTGGTCGGTGATCAGCGCCTCCGCCTTGGCGTTCCACGGCATGAGCTCGGCGTCGAGCAGCAGCCAGTCGCTGCCCAGCTCGTCCCACAGCCCTGCGGAGCCCACCGCCGCGCGCACCCGGGCGAGCAGCTCGGCCTCCTGCTCGGGCGCGAAGAACGGCCGCCCGGTGCGGGTGTGCACCGTCCCGGTGCCCTCGATCCCGAACCGGTGCTTCGCGTCGTCCCGGCAGGCGAGGACGACCGCGCGGGAGCCCATGTGCTTCTCCTCGCACACCACCTCCTGCACCCCGGCCGCCCGGTACCCGGCGAACGCCTCCTCCGGGTGCTCCAGCACGCCGGGACGCTTCGAGGTGGCGACCGGGGCCATCGTCGGCGGCAGGTACACCAGCCACCTCGGGTCGATGGCGAACCGGCTCATCACCTCCAGCGCCGCGGCAGCGCGCTCGGGCTGGACGGTGATCCGCCCGTGGTGCCGGGTCTGCACGGTCCGCCGCCCGGCGACGTCGTCGAGGTGGAGCACGTGCGGCTCGCGCCGGGACGCCGGTTCCGCGGACGGCGGCAGCGCGTCAGCGGGCAGGAACGGTCGCTCCGGCTCGTACCAGACGTGCTGGGCGGGCACGGACACCACGGTGCGCTCGGGGTAGCGCAGCGCGGTGAGCTTGCCGCCGAACACGCAGCCGGTGTCCAGGCACATCGTGCCGTTGACCCACTCGGCTTCGGGCACCGGCGTGTGGCCGTAGAGCACCGTCGCCTCGCCGCGGTACTCCTCGGCCCACGGGTGGCGCACGGGCAACCCGAACTCGTCGGTCTCGCCGGTGGTGTCGCCGTGGAGCGCGAAGCTGCGCACGGTGCCGGACGCGCGGCGGTGGTAGCGCTCGGGGAGCCCGGCGTGCGCGACGACGAGCTTGCCGCCGTCGAGCACGTAGTGCGCGACCAGCTCGCCGCAGAACCGCTGGACCTGCTCGCGGAACTCCGGCGGCTCGGCCGACAGCTGCGCGAGCGACTCGGCGAGCCCGTGGCCGGTGCTGACGTCGCGTCCGCGCAGCGCGCGGGCCAGCTTGTCGTCGTGGTTGCCGCACACCGCCAGCGCGGTGCCGGCCGCGACCATGCCCATCACCAGGCGCAGCACGCCGGGCGTGTCCGGGCCGCGGTCGACCAGGTCGCCGACGAACACCGCCCGCCGGCCGTCCGGGTGGTGGGCGCCGACCGGACGCTGCTCGGCGTCCCGCTCGATGACGTAGCCCAGCTCGCCGAGCAGCGCCTCCAGCTCCGCGCGGCATCCGTGCACGTCGCCGATCACGTCGAACGGCCCGGTCTCGGACCGCTTGTCGTTGAGCAGCGGCTCCACCTCGACGCGGGCCGCCTCGACCTCCTCGACGCTGCGCAGCACGTGCACCCGCCGGAAACCCTCGCGCGGCAAGGACTTCAGCGACCGCCGCAGCTCGGCGCGGTGCCTGCGCACGACCTGCGGCCCGAAGTCGCGGTCCGGGCGCTCGGCGTTGCGCGCCCGGCACACCGACTCGGGCAGGTCGAGCACGATCGCCACCGGGAGCACGTGGTGCTTCCGGGCCAGCTCGACCAAGCCGGCCCGCGCGCTGCGCTGCACGTTCGTCGCGTCGACCACGGTCAGCCGGCCGGCGGCCAGCCGCTTGCCCGCGACGTGGTGCAGCGCGTCGAAGGCCGCGGCGGTGGCCGACTGGTCGTTCTCGTCGTCGGCGACCAGGCCGCGGAAGAAGTCGCTGGAGAGCACCTGGGTCGGCGCGAAGTGGGTGCGGGCGAAGGTCGACTTGCCCGACCCCGAGGCACCGATGAGCACCACCAGCGACATGTCCGGGATGGACAGTCTCATGCGGACACCTCCGCCCTGGTGAACACGGCCAGCTGCGTCGGCGCGCCGACCTGTGGGTCCACCGGACCCACCGGCAGCTGCTCGACGGTGTAGCCGTGGCGCTCGGCGACGCGGGCACACCACTGCTGGAACTGCGCCCGGGTCCACTCGAAGCGGTGGTCGGGGTGCCGGAACCGCCCGGCGGGCACGCTCTCGAACCGCACGTTGTACTCCACGTTCGGGGTGGTCACCACGACGGTGCGCGGCTGGGCGGCGGCGAACACCGCGTGCTCCAGCGCGGGCAACCGGGTGGGGTCGACGTGCTCGACGACCTCCATGAGCACCGCGGCGTCGTAACCGGCGAGCTCGGGGTCGACGTAGGTGAGCGCGGACTGGCGCAGCACGAGCCGTGCGCGCTGGCGCTCCGGCAACCGCTGGAACCGGCGGTCGGCCACCTCCAGGGCCCGCGCCGAGACGTCCACGCCGACGACCTCGGTGAACGAGGGCTCCCGGAGCAGGTCGGCCAGCAGCGCCCCACCGCCGCACCCCAGGTCCAGCACGCGGCGCGCACCGCTGGTCTTGAGCACCGCGAGCACGCTGCCGCGCCGCTGCGCCGCCAGCGGCGCACCGTCGTCCAGGGCCGTCACCACCGGGTCGGCCAGCGCGTTGTCCAGTTCGGTCTCGGCGTCGCCGGTCTCGTCGGCGAGCTGCGCGAGGGCGGAGCGGACGTAGGACCGGCGGTGCGCGAGGTAGCGCTCGCTGATCAGCTCCCGCTCCGGGTGCTCGGCGAGCCAGCCGTCCCCGGCCCGCAGCAGCTTGTCCACCTCGTCGCTGCCGACCCAGTAGTGCTTGGCGTCGTCGAGCACCGGGATGAGCACGTACAGGTGGTTGAGCGCCTCGGACACCCGCAGCTGCCCGGACAGCCGCAGGTCCACGTACGGCGAGTCGCCCCACGCCGGCACGTGCGGGTCCAGCGGGACCGGTGCGGCCTCGACCTGCCAGCCCAGCGGCTCGAACAACCGCACGGCCAGGTCAGCGCCGCCGCGGCAGGGCAGCGCGGGGACCCTGATCCGCAGCGGGACCGGGGTGGCCGCCAGCTCGGGCCGCGCGTCGCACCGCCCGTTCAGCGCCGTGCGGAACACCGAGCCCAGGGCCACCGCGAGCAGCGACCCGGCGGCGTAGGGCCGGTCGTTGACGTACCGGCCGAGGGCGGAGGAGTCGTGGTGCCTGCGGCGCACCAGGCCGACCGGGTCGACGTCCAGCAGCAGCGCGGCGGTGCACTCGTCCGGCTCGGCGACGGGGTAGAAGACGTGCGCGGTGCCGCCGGCCACCGGGAACGCTTGCGCCTTCCCGGGGTGCTTGTGCAGCAGGAAACCCAGGTCGGTCGCCGGTCGGTGCGTGGTGGTCAGGCTCAGGAACACGCCCGGATTCTGGCACCGTGCTTCGTCGCGGCGCAGCCGGTTTCCGCGATCCGCTCCGACCCGAGATCGGTCCACTGTGGACGCCGTCGCTAGTCGGCCAGACCGGACTGGTAGGCGAACACCACGAGCTGGGCGCGGTCGCGCGCACCGAGCTTGACCATCGCCCGGCTCACGTGGGTGCGCGCGGTGGCCGGGCTGACCACCAGCCGCTCGGCGATCTCCTCGTTGTTGAGCCCCTCGGCGACCAAGCCGAGCACCTCCCGCTCGCGTTCGGTCAGCGTGTGCAGCTGGGGGTGCGGGCGGCGCGTCCGCGGTTGCATCGAGACGAACTCGCGGACCAGCTTGCGCGTCGCCGACGGCGCGAGCAGCGCATCGCCCGCGGCCACGAGCCGGATCGCCCGCAGCAGCTCGACCGGGGTGGTGTCCTTGAGCAGGAATCCGCTGGCCCCGGCGCGCAGCGCGCTGAAGACGTACTCGTCGATCTCGAAGGTGGTCAGCACGATCACCCTGGTCGCGGCGAGGTCGGGGTCGGCGGTGATCCGCCGGGTGGCCTCCAGGCCGTCGACCCCGGCCATCCGCACGTCCATGAGCACCACGTCCGGACGGTGCTCGCGCGCCGCGGCCACCGCGGCCAGGCCGTCGGCAGCCTCCCCGGCGCAGACCAGGTCGTCTTCGTTGTCGATGAGGGTGCGCAGCCCGATGCGCACCAGGTCCTGGTCGTCGACGATGAGCACGGAGATCACGGGTTCCCTCCGGTGGGCAGGCGGGCGTGGACGGTGAAGGTGCGGTCCGCGGTCGGTCCGGCCGTGACCTCGCCACCCAGCGACTCGACCCGGTGCCGCATGCCGGGCAGGCCGAGCCCGCCGCCCCCGTCCGGCGATCCCGGCAGCGGGTTGGTGACGGTGAGGACGACCGCGTCCTCGGCGTACTCGACGGTCACCTCGGCGCGCTTGTCGGTGCTGTGCCGCAGCACGTTGGTCAGCGATTCCTGCAGGACGCGGTAGCAGGTCAGGTCGACCACCGCGGGCAGCGGGCGCTCCGGGCCGACGGTGCTCAACTCCACCGTCACCCCGGCCTCGCGCATGCGCCGCAGCAGCTCGTCCAGCCGCGCCAGGCCCGGCTCGTGCTCGGTGGACCGGCGCACCACGGCCAGGGTTGCGCGCAGCTCCTCGAGCGCCTCGCTGCTGGTGCGGCTGATCGCCTCGAGCGCCACCTGCGCCTGCTCGGGCTTCTTCGCCAGCACGTGCAGCGCGACGTCGGCCTGCATCTTGATCGCCGCCAGGCCGTGCCCGACGACGTCGTGCACCTCCCGCGCGATGCGCAACCGCTCGTCGTCAACGCGCTGCCGCAGCTGCTCGGCCCGCTCCCGCGCCACCGCCTCGCGCTGCACCCGCACCACGCTGCCCACGGCGAACGGCACGACCACCCACGCCGAGCCGGGGACCACCCCGAGCAGGTCCGGCAGGCGCGAGCCGGGGACGACCACGTGCAGCAGCAGAACCGCCAGCACCCCCAGCGCGACCGGTACCGAGGTGGTCAGCGGCCGGTGCCGGGCCAGCGAGTAGACCGCCACGACCAGCGACAGCAGGACCGGGCCGTAGGTGTAGCCCAGCAGCAGGTAGGCGGCGACGAACACCGCGACTGCCCCGGCGGTGACGGCGGGCTGCCGCCGGCGCAGCACCAGGCTCACGCCCGCAGCGGCCACCAGGCCGAAGCCGAGGGCGTCCACCGGCCGGAGCGCGGTCCCCGACCACCGGTCCGCCGCGGCCGTGCCCACCAGCCCGACCAGCGTGACCTCCGCGGCCAGGGCCACGTCCGCGCTCCACTCCCGCACCACCCGCATGCGCCCGAGTCTGCTCGATCCGTCCCCGGAGGGAGTCGGCTCGGAAGCGGACATCCGCCTACTCCCCTCGACGTAGCCGCCGGTCCGGGAGACCACGGTACCGCCTGCGGGTCCGATGTGGACGCCGGTCAGCGGCCGTAGGGGAACTCCGGCGGGCGGCGTTCCAGGAACGCGGCGATGCCCTCGGCGCTCTCACCGGCCTCGGCCGACGTCCGCTGCCACCGGGCGGCCGCGTCGTCCAGGGGCAGGCCGCGGTGGGCCAGGTCGACCAGCTCCTTGGAGGCGCGCACGGTGAGCTGGGAGCGGGAGGCGATGGTCGCCGCGAGCTGCTCCACGCGCTCCCGCGGGTCGTCGACCACCTCGTCGACCAGGCGCATCCGCTGCGCGTGCGCGGCGTCGACGAAGTCCGCCGAGAACAGCAGCAGCTTCGCCGCGGAGGGCCCGACCAGCTCGGTGAGCCGGGCGATGCTCGACGGCGGGTAGACGATGCCGAGCTTGGCCGGGGTGATGCCGAACTCCGCTGAGGCCGCCGAGACCCGGATGTCGCACGCCGCGGCCAGCTGGCAGCCACCACCCACGCACAGCCCGTTGACCAGCGCGATGGTCGGCAGCGGGCAGCTCAGCAGGGCTTGCTCGGCGGCCACCGTCGGGTTCTCCGCCGCCCCCTCGATCTCCGGCAGCTCGGAGATGTCCGCCCCGGCGCAGAACGTGCTCCCGGCGCCGGTCAGCACCACCACGCGCACCGCGGGATCCTCGGCGACCGCGGTCAGCAGCTCCGGGACCTGCCGCCACATGCGTGCGGTCATCGCGTTGCGCCGGTCCGGGTTGTCGATGGTGATCCACGCGGTGTGCCCGACGACGTCCAGGTCCACCCTGCCCTTGGCGTTGTTCATCAGTCGCTTCCGTTGCTCGTGGGCACGCGCGGTGCCGCAGCGGTTCGGCCTTGCGGCCTCATCCTCGCCGAACGCCTGCTCGAGATCGAGGACGGTGTGCGCCAGCCGACCCCGGCCCGGACACCCTGGCGGTCACCGAGCGCGATCGTGCGATCGCTCTCGGTGGGCCGTCGGGGTCGGTCCTGCCGCGGTCGGCCACCCGATCGTGCAGACCCGGCCGGGAGTGGCGAGGATCAGGGGTGAGCCGATGCGGAAGGACAGGAGCGGACATGGACGAGGTGACCAACCGTCGCCTGGCGGAAGTGCGATCGTTGGCCGAAGAGCTCAACCCCGAGGACATCGAAGCCGAGATCGGCCGCGCGCGGGTCGAGGCGTACCAGGCGGGCATGCGGTTCGCCGCCGACTACGTCGAGAACGGACCTGCCTCCTCGGAGCGTCCCGGCATCCCGCTCCCGCGCGTGTGAGCGGTCAGCCTCGCGGGCCGCGCAGCACCTCGTGCGCGGCCCGCGAGGCGCGCAGGCCGCTCTCGATCGCGCCGTCGATGAACCCGGCCCACCCGGTGGCGACGTCCGAGCCGGCGAAGCGGACCGGGCCGTGCGGCTCCTGCAGGGCAGCCAGGTAGCGGGTCAGCTGGCCCGGCCGCTGCATCGGCCAGGTCTCGCGGGAGAACTCGTCACGCATCCAGTCGTGCCCGGTGACGTCGAACACCTCCAGGTCGTCGCGCCAGGTCCGCAGGGCGCGGGTGACGCCCTCGGCGTCGTCCGGCGCGAGGTCGGCGGCGCGGGGACCGAAGGCGACCAGCACGCTGTCGCCGTCCACTGTGCACTCGGTGCGCACCCAGGTCAGGTCGTGGACGTCGGGCGCGTACGCGGTGAACGGCGCGACCTCCCCGCGCACCCGGATCCAGGTCTTGAGCCCCTGCGAGGCGGTGCGCTCGGCGCCGGCGGCCAGCTTGGCCGCGGGGAGTGCGGGCTGGAAGTCGATGCTGTCCAGCACGTTGAGCGGCAGCGTGCAGATCACCTGCCGGGCGGAGAACCGGGCGCCGTCGGCGGTGCTCACCGTCGCGCCCCCGGTGTCGTGGGAGACGCCCGTGACCCGTGTGCCGAGCCGGACCTCGGCCCCGCCGTCGGCGGCGATCGCGCTCGCCAGCGCCGCGGTGCCCTCGGTGAGCCGGTAGCTGGCGGTGGCCTGGTGCAGCAGCTGCCAGTCGCCGGAGGCGGCCGCGCACCAGCGCATGGCCTGGGTGAGCCCGGAGACCGCGGCCGGGCCGTTGAAGTGCTCGGCCCACACGCCGGTGGTCACCTCGCGCTCGGTGCGGGAGAGGTCGAGCCCGGCGAAGTAGTCGGCGACCGAGAGCTGGTCGATGCGGTCCAGGTCGCTGCGGTGCAGCGGCTCGTACGGCAGCGGGAACCAGGTCCGGCTGTCCTGCGCCAACCGGTCCATGGCGGGGGTGATCAGCGCGTCGAACTCCGCCGGGCTGCCCCGGTGCACCGCGCCGTCGGCGACCCAGAGCACGGTCTGCGACGACGGGCTCGGCTCGATGCGCTGGCCGTAGCGGGTGATCTCGCTCCAGACGTGCGGTTGCAGCCAGTGCACCCAGGTGCCGCCCAGCTCCAGGCGGCGGCCCCAGCGCTCGTCGGTCCAGGTCCGCCCGCCGATGCGGTCGCGCGCTTCGAGCACCACCACCGCGTGCCCGCGCAGGGCCAGCTCGCGAGCGGCGACGAGTCCGGCGAACCCGGCACCGATGACCACGACGTCGTAGGCGTCCATGCAGCAGCTCCCCGCGGTCGGGACAGGTCCCAGGCATTGTGTGCGGTCGTGCGCGGGGGACCTATCCGCCGATCGAGCGGTTGCCGCCGCCCGCGGCGTCCTCTGTGGACTGGGTGCGCGGCCGTGGTCCCCGGCGGTACAATGCCGCGTCCCCGTGAACGGGGTGCGGGGTGCGTTGCGGAAGTGGGAACTGGTTGATGGTTACGGGCAAGGTCGTTCGGTTCGACGAGGTCCGCGGTTACGGGTTCGTGGCCCCCGAGGTGGGCGGCGAGGACGTGTTCATCCACGTCAACGACTTGACCTTCGACAAGCGGCTGGTCGCTCCGGGTGTGGTCGTGGAGTTCGACCTGGAGGAGAGCGACCGCGGCCCGAAGGCGTCCCACGTGCGGATCGTGCGGCAGGCCGCGGAGCGGTCCGGTGAGTCGGCCGACGAGGAGCTCTTCGACGTGCTCTCCGCGAAGGAGTTCCACGACCTGATCACCGAGTCGCTGCTGAGCGCGTCGCCGACGATGACCGCCGAGCAGATCCTGCAGGTGCGGCAGAAGCTCACCCAGGTGGCCGTGCGGCACGGCTGGGTGGAGGCCTGACCGGCATCGTGCGTCGGGTGCTCGGCCTCGGTGCTCACTGTGCTCCTCCGTGGGCGGGTGGTGCTCGACGCCGGTCGGCGTCCTCGGTCGCTCCCAGCATGCCAACCGCGCCCCGCGCTCGCCGGTAGCCCTGGTCAGGGCCGTGTCGCACCTGGCTCCCGGCTTTGACCCCCATACCCCCCTAGGGTATAAAGGGCGTGTGGGCGCGCCCCGTGGCGCGCAGGAGCGTGGAGAGGTGAACGCGGATGAGCCAGACGACCTACACCGTGACCGGCATGACCTGCCAGCACTGCGTGCTCTCGGTGACCGAGGAGGTCGGCGCGATCGAGGGCGTGACCGGCGTCCAGGTCGACCTGCCCACCGGGGCGGTCACGGTCACCAGTGACCGGGAGGTCAGCGCCGACCAGGTGCGCGCTGCTGTCGAAGAGGCCGGCTACCAGCTGGCCTCGTGAGCCGCGGGCCGCTGATCGTGAGGAAGTGACTGGCAGATGACCGAGGTGCACGACTCCGCTCCCGTCGCCGGGCGGCAGGTCGAACTGGCGATCAGCGGGATGACCTGCGCTTCGTGCGCAGCGCGGATCGAGCGGAAGCTGAACAAGCTCGACGGCGTCCAGGCCACCGTCAACTACGCCACCGAGAAGGCGACCGTCAGCGTCCCCGACGGGCTCGACCCGCAGCAGCTGGTCGACACCGTCGAGGCCGCGGGCTACCGCGCCACCCTGCCCGTGCGGGACGAGGAGGGCGCGGAGGAGGCCGACGACCCGACCCGCTCGCTGCGGCTGCGGCTGCTGGTGTCGGTGGTGCTGTCGGTGCCGGTGGTCGCGATGGCGATGGTCCCGGCGCTGCAGTTCCCCCACTGGCAGTGGGCCTCGCTGGTGCTGGCCACCCCGGTGGTGCTGTGGGGCGCGTGGCCGTTCCACCAGGCCACCTGGGCCAACCTGCGGCACGGCGCGGCCGCGATGGACACGCTCATCTCGATGGGCACGCTGGCGGCGTTCGCGTGGTCGCTGTACGCGCTGCTGTTCGGCACCGCCGGGACGCCCGGGACGACCCACGCGTTCGAGCTGACCGTCGGGCGGACGAGCGGGGACGGGGCGATCTACCTCGAGGTCGCCGCGGGCGTGACGAGCTTCGTCCTGGCCGGGCGGTACTTCGAGGCGCGCTCCAAGCGGCGGGCGGGCGCGGCGCTGCGGGCCCTGCTGGAGCTGGGCGCCAAGGACGTCGCGGTGCTGCGCGACGGGCGTGAGGTGCGCGTCCCGGTGGAGCGGCTGGCCGTGGGCGACCGGTTCGTGGTCCGCCCCGGCGAGAAGGTCGCCACCGACGGCGTGGTCGAGGAGGGCCGCTCGGCCGTCGACGCCAGCATGCTCACCGGCGAGTCCGTGCCGGTCGAGGTCGCGCCCGGCGACGGCGTCGTGGGCGCGACGGTCAACGCGGGCGGTCGGCTCGTGGTGCGGGCCACCCGCGTCGGGGCGGACACCCAGCTGGCGCGGATGGCCGCGCTCGTCGAGGAGGCCCAGACCGGCAAGGCGGCCGTGCAGCGGCTCGCGGACCGGATCTCCGCGGTGTTCGTGCCGGCGGTGATCGTGCTGGCGCTGGGCACGCTGGCGTTCTGGCTGCTCTCCGGCGGGACACCGACGGCGGCGTTCACCGCGGCGGTGGCCGTGCTCATCATCGCCTGCCCGTGCGCCCTCGGCCTGGCCACCCCGACCGCGCTGCTGGTCGGCACCGGGCGCGGCGCCCAGCTCGGCGTCCTCATCAAGGGGCCGGAGGTGCTGGAGTCCACCCGCCGGGTCGACACCGTCGTGCTGGACAAGACCGGCACCGTCACCACCGGCCAGATGGCGCTGGTCGACGTGCACGTGGCCGACGGGGAGGACGCCGAGGAGGTGCTGCGGCTGGCCGGGGCGCTGGAGCACGCCTCCGAGCACCCGATCGCCCAGGCCATCGCCCGCGGGGCGCAG
This sequence comes from Saccharopolyspora hordei, assembly GCF_013410345.1. NCBI lineage: Bacteria > Bacillati > Actinomycetota > Actinomycetes > Pseudonocardiales > Pseudonocardiaceae > Saccharopolyspora > Saccharopolyspora hordei. The sequence goes on along the minus strand of NZ_JACCFJ010000001.1, from coordinate 3,685,219 downwards.
GAGCGCGTGGGCGAGCTGCCCGCGGTCGAGGACTTCAGCAACGTCGAGGGCCTCGGCGTGCAGGGCGTCGTGGACGGGCGGGCGGTGCTCGTGGGACGCGCCGCGCTGCTGGCCGAGTGGAGCCTGCAGCTGCCCGCGGACCTGGCCGGGGCGAAGGCGGCGGCCGAGGAGCGGGGTCGCACCGCGGTCGCCGTCGGCTGGGACGGTGCCGTCCGCGCCGTGCTGGTCGTCGCCGACACCGTCAAGCCCACCTCCGCCGAGGCCGTCGCGCAGCTGCGCGAGCTGGGCCTGACCCCGGTGCTGCTCACCGGCGACAACGAGGCCGTGGCCCGCGCGGTGGCCGACGAGGTCGGCATCGAGGAGGTCGTCGCCGAGGTCTTGCCCGCGGACAAGGTCGACGTCGTCAAGCGCCTGCAGTCCGAGGGCAAGGTGGTGGCGATGGTCGGCGACGGGGTCAACGACGCCGCCGCCCTCGCCCAGGCCGACCTCGGCCTGGCCGTGGGCACCGGCACCGACGTCGCGATCGAGGCCAGCGACCTCACCCTCGTGCGCGGCGACCTGCGGCTGGCGGCCGACGCCATCCGGTTGTCCCGCCGGACCCTGCGCACCATCCGGGGCAACCTGTTCTGGGCGTTCGTCTACAACGTGGCCGCCTTGCCGCTGGCCGCCGCCGGGCTGCTCAACCCGATGATCGCCGGCGCGGCGATGGCGTTCAGCTCGGCGTTCGTGGTCGGCAACAGCCTGCGGTTGCGCGGTTTCCGCAGCGGCATCCCCGCCGCGCCGCAGGACTAGCGCGAGTCCCCGTCCGGTGCCCGTCGGACCCCGTGTCCGGCGGGCACCGCCGCGTGCGGGGGAGTGCCGCGGGGCGCGGAGTGGGTTACAACAGGGGCATGGCGGAGTTCAACGCGGCCGACCTGCAGCCAGGTGAGGTCCGGACCAAGGAGAACGGCGAGCGGCTGGGCCGCTCCGCCGGCGGGCACCTGGTGCAACTGCGCCGCCGGGTCTCCGGGCCGGGCTTCGCGGTCACGGTCGACGCCGAGCCGCGCCCGGGCGTGCCGACCGAGATGCTGACCCTGGAGTGGGCCTCGGCCAACGCCGCCTTCGACCGGTTCATGCGCACCTTCTGACCGCGCTGTCCAGGAGCCGAGCGCAAGACCTGCTGGGGCACGCCGCCGAGATCAGTGGTGCTGGCGGGCCTTGCTTCCGCCTGTCCGCGCGGCGAGCATTCGGGCACCTTCGCCACCCAGGCACCACCGGCCTCCGGGAGCCCGCATGCCGCACGCGTCGACCGGCCGTCTCCGGGTCCTCGTCGCGCTGCTCGCGGTGCTGTCCGTCCTCGGGTGCAGCACCCCGGACGAGAACGCCCCCGGCACCGCCGCCGGGCCCGTGCTGGAGACCTTCGAGGGCCTCGCCCCCGATCCGGTCGCCGCCGCGCTGCTCCCGGCCCGCGTCCGCGAGGCCGGTGCCCTCCACGTGGTCATGAACGTCTCCAGCGCGCCGACGAAGTTCTACGCCGAGGACAACACCACCATCGTCGGCCTCAACCCGGACCTGGCCCGCGCGATCGGCCGGGTGCTCGACATCCCGGTGGTGCTGCACGACGTCCCGCTGGACGGGATCATCCCCGGCCTGCAGGCACGGCGCTACGACCTGACGATCTCCAGCATGTCGCCGACGGCGAAGCGGCTGGAGGCGCTGGACATGGTGCGCTACGGCAGCTGGGGCAGCAGCGTCGCGGTCAAGGCCCGCAACCCGCTCGGGCTGGCACCGGACCGCTTGTGCGGCTCCAAGGTCGCCGTGCAGCAGGGGTCGATCCAGGAGTCCCAGCGGCTGCCGGAGCTCGACGCCGCCACCTGCCGCGGCGAGGACCCCATCGAACCGGTCGTGCTGCCCAGCCAGAACGACGCCCTGCTGCAGCTCGACAGCGGCCGGGTGGACGCGGTGTTCGCCGACTCGCCCGTGCTGGCCTACGCCCGGACCCAGGCGCCGGACTCCTTCGAGGTGATCGGCGAGCTCAACCGCAGCCCGATCACGATCGGCCTGCCGAAGGGCTCCGACCTCACCCCGGCCGTGCAGGCCGCGCTGCGCGCGCTCATGGCGGGCGGGAGCTACCAGCACATCTTCTTCCGGTGGGGCATGACCGCCAACGCCGTGCCCGAGCCGGTCCTGGAAGTCCCCGAGAGCCAGGAGCACCGATGACCACAGTGGACTCCGCGGTCGGTGGCCCCGACCTGGTGATCGTCAAGCGCCGCCGGCCCTGGCGGGCGGTCGGCACCGCCGTGCTCGTGCTGCTCGCGGCCGGGTTGGTGCACAGCCTGCTGACCAACGAGCAGTACGAGTGGGACGTCGTCGCCCAGTACCTCACCGCGCGCTCCATCGCCGCCGGCGCGCTGCTCACCGTGGAGCTCACCGCGCTCACCATGGTCCTGGGCCTGCTGCTGGGCATCGTGCTGGCCGTGATGCGGCTGTCCACCAGCACGCTCATCAGCGGCGCCGCAGCCGCCTACACCTGGTTCTTCCGCGGCACCCCGCTGCTGATCCAGCTGATCTTCTGGTTCAACCTCTCCGCGCTGTACCCGGTGCTGGAGCTGAAGGTCCCGTTCGGGCCGGTGCTGCTGTCCGGCAACGCCAACGTCATCATCACCCCGTTCGTCGCCGCGCTGCTCGGCCTGGCGCTCAACGAGGGCGCCTACATGGCCGAGATCGTGCGCGGCGGGTTGCTGGGCGTCGACCGCGGGCAGACCGAGGCGGCGCAGGCGCTGGGCATGGGGAAGCTGCACATCCTGCGCCGGATCGTCCTGCCGCAGGCCATGCGGATCATCGTCCCGCCGACGGCGAACCAGACGGTGGCCACGCTGAAGAACACCTCGCTGGTCAGCGTCCTCGGCGCGATGGACCTGATGCACAGCGCGCAGGTGATCTACTCCCGCACCTACCAGACCATGCCGCTGCTCATCGTCGCCGCGCTGTGGTACCTGGCGATGACGTCGGTGCTCACCGTCGTCCAGCACTACGTGGAACGCCACTACGGCAAGGGAGCGACGGCATGAGCCCGTTGGTCGAGCTCAAGGGCGTCCGCAAGTCGTTCGGCCCGGTGCAGGCGCTGCGCGGCGTCGACCTGACCGTGGAGCGGGGCGAGGTCTGCTGCCTCATCGGCCCCAGCGGCTGCGGCAAGTCCACCCTGCTGCGCTGCATCAACCACCTCGAGCGCGTCGACGCCGGCGAGGTCCGGGTGGACGGTGACTGGATCGGCTACCGCCGCAACGGCACCAAGCTGGTGGAACTGCCCGAACGCGACATCGCCCGGCAGCGCGCCGAGATCGGCATGGTGTTCCAGCGGTTCCACCTCTTCCCGCACCTGACGGTGCTGGAGAACCTCGTGGAAGCGCCCTGCCGGGTGCGGGGCGAACCGCGCGACGAGGCGGTCGAGCGGGCGCGCGGCCTGCTCGACCGCGTGGGGCTCGCCGCGCGGGAGGACGCCTATCCCGCGCAGCTGTCCGGCGGGCAGCAGCAGCGCGTGGCCATCGCCCGGGCGCTGGCCATGCGGCCCAAGGTGATGCTGTTCGACGAACCGACCTCGGCGCTGGACCCGGAGCTGGTCGGCGAGGTGCTGGCGACCATGCGCGACCTGGCCGCGGACGGCATGACCATGCTGGTGGTGACGCACGAGATCGGATTCGCCCGGGAAGTGGCGGGCACGCTGGTGTTCATGGACGAGGGGACCGTCGTCGAGCGCGGCGACCCGCGCGAGGTCATCGCCGCACCGCAGCACGAGCGCACCAGGTCGTTCCTGTCGAAGGTGCTCTGACCGCACCCCGACCGACACGCAGCACCCAACCCGGAGGAGAGGCGGCACATGAGCGCAGTCGGACTGGACGCCGAGGTCGGCATCGTCGGCACCGGCACGATGGGCAGCATGCTCGCCTGGCAGCTCGCCCGGCGCGGTGTCCCGGTGCTGGCGTTCGAGCAGTTCTCGCCCGGGCACGACCGGGGCGCGGTCGGCGGCGAGACCCGGTTGTTCCGGCTGGCCTACGCCGAGGGACGCGAGTACGTGCCGCTGCTGCGGGACTCCTTGCGGCTGTGGCGGGAGCTCGAGGACGAGTCCGGGGCGCGGATCCTGACCCAGTGCGGCGGACTGGCGATCGGCGACGCCGACGGCGACTACATCGCCGGGCTGCTCGCCAACGCCCGCGCCACCGGGGTGCCGGTGCGCGTGCTCAGCGCCGCCGAAGCTGCCGAGCGCTACCCGCAGCACGCCCTCGGCGACGGCGAGGTCGCCGTGCTCGACGAGCAGGCCGGGTTCCTGCGCTGCGAGCAGGCGGTGCTCAGCGCCGCCCGCGTCGCCGAGCGGGCCGGGGCCGCGGTGCTGCGCCACACCGAGGTCACCGACCTCGTCGAGCACGACGACGGGGTGCAGGTGCGCACCGCGGGCGGCGCGACGCACCGGGTCGGGCAGGTCGTGGTCGCCGCCGGGTCGTGGTCCGGGCGGTTCCTGCCGGACCGGCTGGCCGGTGTCGTCCAGTCGCACCGCGTGCTGCTCAGCTGGTTCGGCACCGACGACATCGACGCCTACCGGCCCGAGAGGTTCCCGATCTTCATCCACCACCGCGGCGCGCTGCACGTCTACGGCGTGCCGACGGTCGACGACGTCATGGTCAAGGTCGCCGGTGCGGTCACCGCGCACCCGGTGCCCGCGCCGGACGCCGTGGAGCGGCGGCACAGCGCGGAGGAGGTCCACCGGATCGCCGCAGCGGTGGGGGAGTTGCTGCCCGGCCTGCACCCGGAGCCGATCCGCACCGACGCCTTCACCGACCTCTACACCACCGACGGCCGTCCCCTCGTCGGGCGCGTCAGCGACCGGGTCGTGGTGACCACCGGGCACTCCGGGCGCGGTTTCAAGTACGCGCCGGGGATGGCGGCGGTGGTGGCCGACGTGCTGTCCGGGGCCGCCCACCCGGACCGCGCCTTCCTCTCGCCGGACCGGTTCTGACCGGCGCCGGCGGAGCGGTTTCGGTCTCCGGCGGGGCGGGGTACAGCGAGGGCACCCTGCCCCGTCTCCGGAGGGATCGACATGACCACCGCGCGCGACATCATGCACGCAGGCGCCCAGTGCGTGAACGAGGACGACAGCTTGTACACGGCCGCGCGGATGATGCGCGACCTCAACGTCGGATCGCTGCCGATCTGCGGGAAGGACGACCGGTTGCACGGCATCATCACCGACCGCGACATCGTCGTGCGGTGTTGCGCGGAAGGCCGCAACCCGGCCGAGGTGAAGGCCGGTGAACTCGCCCAGGGCAAGCCGTACTGGGTCGAGGCCGGATCGGACGTCAGTGCGGTGCTGGACATGATGGAGCAGCACCAGATCCGCCGGGTCCCGGTGATCGACGCGCACCGGCTGGTCGGCATGATCAGCGAGGCCGACCTGGCCCGCCACCTCACCGACGACCAGCTGGCGCACTTCGTCGAGAGCGTCTACGCGGCCCGATGACGACCGAGGCGCAGCACCCGGCCGGTGCGGCCGGGCGCTGCGCCCTGCGCTTCGGGGAGCGCCCGCCCGGCGCGCTCTCTATCCTGGTCAGTGCCCTCCTCGGGTGACCAGGGCGAAGGGGGGAACGAGATGACGACACGGGTGTTCGTGGTCGACGACCACGACGTGATCCGCCGCGGCATCGCTGCGCTGGTCGGCGCGGAGGACGACCTGGAACTGGTCGGCGAGGCCGCCAGCGTCGCCGAGGCGCTGGCCTGGGTGCCCAAGGCCGACCCGAACGTCGCGGTGCTCGACGTGCGTCTCCCCGACGGCAACGGGGTGGAGCTGTGCCGGGAACTGCAGTCGCAGCTGCCCGGGCTGCGCTGCCTCATGCTCACCTCGTTCGACGACCACGACGCCCTCATGGACGCGATCATGGCCGGTGCCGCGGGGTTCGTGCTCAAGGGCGTGGTCAGCCAGGACCTGGTCAAGGCCATCCGCACCGCCGGTGCCGGCGAGTCGCTGCTGAGCCCGCAGAAGACCGAGGCGATGCTGGCCTGGCTGCGCAAGGAGCAGGAGAAGGCGGACCCGCTGCGCGTGCTGACCTCGCGCGAACGTGAGGTCCTGGAGCTCATCGGTGAGGGGCTCACCAACCGCGAGATCGCCAAGCGCATGTTCCTGGCGGAGAAGACCATCAAGAACTACGTGTCACAGATGCTGGCCAAGCTGTCGATGCGGCACCGCAGCGAAGCGGCCGTGCTGGCGACCGAACTGCGACTCGACCGGGATTCGCGCGGCAAGCGCTGAGCGCGGCGGGGAGGGCCGTGATGTCGACACGACCGCCGGAGGCCGCGGCCGCGGAACTGGTGGCCGCGCCGCGGATGAGCGAAGACGCGATGCTGACCAGGCTCGTCATGGCCATGCGGGAGCTGCGGGACGGCAACTTCCGGCGCCGCCTGCTGCCCGCCGGTGGCGGTCTGGTCGGTGAGATCGCCACGGTGTTCAACGAACTGGCCGAGCGCAACCAGGTGCTCGTCAGCGAGCTCCAGCGGGTCAGCGCCGCCGCCGACCGCGGCGACTGGCCGATCGAGCCGATCGACCTCGACGGGCTCGGCCAGGGTGGGTGGGCGGTGGCGGCGAACTCGGTCAACGGCGTGCTGGGCAACCTGCTGGCCCCGATGGCCGAGCTCAACCGGGTGCTGGCCGCGCTGACCCGCGGTGACCTCACGCAGCGGATGCCGCGCCGTGGGACCGACGGCCAGCTGCCCGGCGAGATGGCCGGGCTGAGCGCCGCGGTCAACGAGATGCTCGACCAGCTCTCGGTGTTCTCCCATGAGATCATCCGCATCGCGCGGGAGATCGGCACCGAGGGCAAGCTCGGCGGCCAGGTGGAGGTGCCCGGTCTGCGGGGCACGTGGCGGGAGATGGCCGACGCGGTCAACGGCATGGCCTCCGACCTCACCGGGCAGGTGCGCGACATCTCCCACGTGGCCAAGGCCGTCGCCGCCGGCGACCTGTCCAAGAAGATCACCGTCAAGGTCTCGGGCGAGATCCTGGAGCTGAAGAACACCATCAACACGATGGTCGACCAGCTCTCCGCGTTCACCGGCGAGGTCACCCGGGTGGCGCGCGAGGTGGCCAACGAGGGGCGGCTGGGCGGTCAGGCGGAGGTGCCCAACGTCGCGGGCACGTGGAAGGACCTCACCGACAACGTCAACTTCATGGCCCGCAACCTGACCAACCAGGTGCGCAGCATCGCGCAGGTGGCCACCGCGGTGGCGCGGGGCGACCTGTCGAAGAAGATCGACGTGGACGCCCGCGGGGAGATCCTGGAGCTGAAGAACACCATCAACACGATGGTCGACCAGCTCTCCGCGTTCGCCGACGAGGTCACCCGGGTGGCCCGCGAGGTCGGCACCGAGGGCAAGTTGGGCGGCCAGGCGCGGGTGCACGGCGTGGCCGGCACCTGGAAGGACCTGACCGACAACGTCAACATCATGGCCGACAACCTGACCAACCAGGTGCGCAGCATCGCGCAGGTGGCCACCGCGGTGGCCGGGGGCGACCTGTCCAAGAAGATCACCGTGGAGGCCAAGGGCGAGGTCGCCGCGCTGGCCGAGACGATCAACGGGATGGTCGAGACGCTGCGCGCCTTCGCCGAGCAGGTCACCCTGGTGGCCCGCGAGGTCGGCACCGAGGGCATCCTCGGCGGCCAGGCCCGGGTGCCCAACGTCGCGGGCACCTGGAAGGACCTCACCGACAACGTCAACCTGATGGCCCGCAACCTGACCAACCAGGTGCGCAACATCGCCCAGGTGACCACCGCGGTGGCGCGGGGCGACCTGTCGAAGAAGATCGACGTGGACGCCCGCGGGGAGATCCTGGAGCTGAAGACGACCATCAACACGATGGTCGACCAGCTCTCCGCCTTCGCCTCCGAGGTCACCCGGGTGGCCCGCGAGGTCGGCACCGAGGGCAAGCTCGGCGGCCAGGCCGAGGTGGCCGACGTCTCCGGCACCTGGAGGCGGCTCACCGAGAGCGTCAACCGGCTCGCCGGCAACCTCACCACCCAGGTCCGCGCCATCGCGCAGGTGGCCACCGCGGTCACCGAAGGCGACCTGACCCGGCAGATCACCGTGGACGCCTCCGGCGAGGTCGCCGAGCTCAAGGACAACATCAACGCGATGATCAACACCTTGAAGGAGACCACCCGGGCCAACCAGGAGCAGGACTGGCTCAAGACCAACCTGGCCCGGGTGTCGGCGTTGATGCAGGGCCAGCACGACCTGGACGCCCTCGCGCGGCTGATCCTGAGCGAGCTGGCACCGCTGGTGTCGGCCCAGTACGCCGGGTTCTTCCTGCGCCGGACCGACGAGGACGGCCGGGACGTCCTGGAGCGCACGGCGACCTACGGCCGCCCGCGGGGCGAGGACGCCCCACCGCGCTTCGAGCTGGGCGAATCGCTCGTCGGCCAGGTCGCGGTCGACCGCAAGTCGATCGTGGTCAACGGCGCGCCACCCGACCACATCCGGATCAGCACCGGGCTCTGCGAGATGTCGCCGAGCAACGTGGCGATCGTGCCGGTGCTGTTCGAGGGCGAGGTGCTCGGCGTCATCGAGCTCGCCTCGGTCACCGAGTTCACCGCGCTGCACCTGGACCTGCTGGAGCGGCTGAAGGAGACCATCGGCGTCGACGTCAACACCATCCTGGTCAACTCGCGCACCGAGGCGCTGCTGGCCGAGTCCCAGCACCTGGCTGCCGAGCTGCGGGCCCGCTCCGAGCAGTTGCAGCAGCAGCAGACCGAGCTGCAGCGGTCCAACACCGAGCTGGAGGAGAAGGCCGCGCTGCTGGCCAGCCGCAACCGCGACATCGAGCTCAAGAACATCGAGATCGAGCAGGCCCGGCAGGAGCTCGAGGAGCGCGCCCGGCAGCTGTCCCAGGCCTCGGCCTACAAGTCCGAGTTCCTGGCCAACATGTCGCACGAGCTGCGCACCCCGCTCAACAGCGTGCTGATCCTGGCCAAGCTGCTCGCCGACAACATGGAGGGCAACCTCACCCCGCAGCAGGTGGACCTGGCCAAGACGGTGCACCAGGCCGGGTCGGACCTGCTGCAGCTGATCAACGACGTGCTCGACCTGTCCAAGGTGGAAGCCGGGCAGATGCACCTGCTGCCGGAGGACGTGGAGCTGGCCGACCTCGCCGCGCACGTCGAGTCGCTGTACCAGCCGCTGGCGGCGGACAAGGGACTGGACTTCGAGGTCGTCGTGTCGCCGTCGGCGCCGCCCACGGTGCGCACCGACCGCAGCCGGCTGGAGCAGATCCTGCGCAACCTGCTGTCCAACGCGGTGAAGTTCACCGACAAGGGTCGGGTCGAGCTGCGGATCCGGCTGGCCCAGCCCACCGAGGTCACCGAGAAGGACCTGCGGCGGGCCAAGCAGCGGCTGGCGTTCTCGGTCCGCGACACCGGCATCGGCATCCCGTCGGACAAGCTCAACCTGATCTTCGAGGCGTTCCAGCAGGTGGACGGCACGACGGTGCGCAAGTACGGCGGCACCGGGCTGGGCCTGTCGATCAGCCGGGAGCTCACCGCGCTGCTGGGCGGGGAGCTGCAGGTGCGCAGCGAACCCGGCCAGGGCAGCACCTTCACCCTCTACCTGCCGGTCGAGGACGGGGCCCCCGCGACGACGGGCTCGGCGGCTCCGGAGCGGCCGGTCACCCGGACGCACCCGCCGAGCGAAGCCGAGATCAGCATCGACGTCTCCGCGGAGGGCATCGACCCACCGATGCGCTCCACCGAACTGCTCCGGCAGGAGCGCCCCCACCACCGGCGGCGCCCGAGCGAGCCCGAGCAGCACACCGCACCGCGCTTCAACGGGGAGAAGGTGCTGGTGGTCGATGACGACCAGCGCAGCGTGCAGGCGATCCGGACCCTGCTGGAGCAGCACGGGCTGCAGGTGGTGCACGCCGACAACGCCGTGGCCGGGCTCAACGCGCTGCAGCAGCACGGCGACGTGATGATCGTGCTGATGGACGTGATGATGCCGGACATGGACGGCAACGCCACGATCCGCCTCATCCGGGAGATGCCGCGCTACCGGGACCTGACGATCATCGCGGTGACGGCGAAGGCGATGAAGGGCGACCGGGAGCAGAGCCTGGCCGCCGGTGCCACTGAGTGCCTGACCAAGCCGGTCGACGTGGACCAGCTGCTGGAGCTGCTCTCCGAGCACCTGCCCGCCGGTATCACCGCAGACGAGGAACCGCCCGAGTCCGGGTGAGCACGCTCAGTCGACCTGCTCGGACTCCTCGCAGGGGGTGGTCGGCAGGTCCGCGAGCTGCTCGCGGAAGCGCTGCGCCCACACCAGGTCGCGCACGAAGGTCGCGTCGTAGTGGTCGATGCCGTGCGGTTCAGCCATGGCGGCTCCCAACGTCGCTTGCTCGCAGGCTGCCCGACCCACGATAGACCCCGGCGGAACGGCGGGATCCGGCGGTTCCGTGACCTCCGGGGCCGCTGTGGCGCACGTGCCCGGCGGGGCGCTGTCCGGTCCCGCCGGGCACGGTGCGCACGGTGGAAATCACATCGTCGGGTCCTTCGGCCCTGGCGCGACCAGCTCCGGCTCCCGCTCGGGAGAGACCAGCGGGTCCTGCCGCAGCTCCTTCCACAGCGACACCGCCAGGCCGACCATCACCAGCACGAACGGCGCCGCCATGACGATCACCGTGTCCTGCAGCGCGTCCAGGCCCCCGGCGAGCAGCAGGACGATCGCGGTCAGCCCGGTGAGCCCGCCCCACAGCGCCAGCACCGACGTCCGGGGCCGCGCCGCGCCGCCGGAGGAGAGCATGCTCAGCACGTAGGTGTTGGCGTCGGCGCCGGAGACGAAGAACAGCACCACCAGCAGCATCGCGATCACCGAGGTCACCGCGGGCCACGGCAGCGTCTCCAGCATGGCGAAGATCGCGTTGTTCGAGTCGGCGGCCGCGGCTTGGGCGATCTGCCCGCCCTCGAAGGAGTCGTGGAAGATCGCCGCCCCGCCGAAGGTGGCGAACCAGAGGAAGAACACCGCGCTGGGCACGCCGAGCACCGCCAGCACGAACTCCCGGATGGTGCGGCCCTTCGAGATGCGTGCCAGGAACACGCCCACGAAGGCGCCCCACGAGATCCACCAGGCCAGCATGAAGTAGGTCCAGCTCTGCATCCAGCCGAGCTCGCCGAAGGTCCCGGTGCGCAGGCTCATCGGGACGAAGTCGCCGACGTACTGGCCCAGCGACTCCGCGAGCAGGTTGAGCACGAACCCGGTCGGCCCGAGCACGAGCACGAAGCCGAACAGCACCGCGGTCAGTCCCATGCTCGACTCGCTGAGGAAGCGGATGCCCTTGTGCAGGCCGGTGATCGCGGAGAGCGTGAACAGCAGGGTGACCACGGCGATGATCACGATCTCGGTGGCGGTCCCGCCGGGCAGGCCGAACACGCGGGCCAGGCCGCCGTTGATCTGCAGCGCGCCCAGGCCGAGCGAGGTGGTGGTGCCGAACAGCGTCGCGAAGATCGCCAGCACGTCCACGGTCTTCCCGAGCGGGCCGTCGACGCGGGCGCCGAACAGCGGCCGCAGCATCGGGCTGATCAGGCCGGTGCGCCCCTTGCGGTGGGTCGAGTAGCCCAGCGCGATGCCGAACACCGCGAAGATCGCCCAGGCGTGCAGGCCCCAGTCGAAGAACGAGTACTGCATGGCGACCACGGCCGCGTGCTTGCTGCCCGGCTCGGCCAGGTCGTGCGGCGGGTCGACGAAGTGCGTGATCGGCTCGGACACGCCGTAGGAGACCAGCCCGATGCCCATCACGGCGGCGAGGATCATCGACAGCCAGCTGACCGTGCCGAACTCCGGGCGGTCGCTGTCCGCGCCGAGCCGGATCCGCCCGTACCGGCTGCACGCCAGCACCAGCAGGAACCCGAACACGGCGAGGCTGGCCAGCAGGTACACCCAGCCGAAGGTGCCGGTGATCCAGTCCAGCGCGGCCTGGGTGGCCGCGCCGAGGCTGTCGGTGAACAGCGTCGCCCACAGCACGAAGACCGCGCACAGCGCGACCGAGGTGTAGAAGACGGTGCCGAGGCGGTCCGGCGGGGACGATGGCGAGCTGGTTCGCGCCATGGTGGGGAAACTCCAGAAGCGTGGCTCCCCGGTCCGGGCGCGCGACTGCGGGCGCTGGACGTCCGGACGTCAGGGGAGGGTGGGAAGCGCCGCGGGGACCGGACGGCGCGTCAGGCGCCTCCACGGTGGGCGCAGTGTGGGACTGGTCGAAGCTCTTCCTGTTGCGTCGCGGCCGGAGGCCCGCTGGGCCTCGCTGCAGGCGGCGGAGGCGTGCCGCGTGGGAGGGGACCCGCCGCCGGGTGCAAGACCTTACCGCAGGGTAGGTGCGTGATCCGATCAGCCCCGCTGCCGTTGCGTGTTCCGAACGCGGCAGGGCGCAGCATTGCGCGAATCGCGCAGACGTGTCTATGGTGATCCGCGTCGGCGCGGTGGGGGAGCGGCGGGTGGCCGAAACGGGTTGTGGCGCACAGAAGAGCAGGTGACCATGGGATCGCGAGTGCTGGTGGTGGCGGACGACCTCAGTGGTGCCGGTGACTCCGGTGTCCCCTTCGCGTTGCGCGAAATGCGCACGTTGCTGGCGCTGGAGGACATCGGGGACGCCGAAGTCTTCGTCGCCGACACCGACAGCAGGCACGTGGCCCCGCAGACGGCGGCGGAGCGGGTCGCCGCGGTGCTGCGCGACCACGCCGACGGCCGGGTCGTGTTCAAGAAGGTCGACTCGACGCTGCGCGGCAACCTCGCCGCCGAGGTCGGCGAGCTCGTGGCGCACGCCGACGGCGCCGGGGTGCTGGTGTGCCCGGCCGCGCCGGCGATGGGCCGGACCGTGCTCGGCGGGGTCGTGCACGTCAACGGGGTCCCCCTGCACCACACCGAGGCGTGGGCCGCGGAACCGGGCCAGCCACCGGCGGACATCGCCTCGGCGCTCGAGCCGTTGACGGTCAAGCACGTGGCGCTCGCCTCCATCCGGGGTGACGTCCGCGCGCTGCGGGAGCGGTTGAGCGCCCTGCTCGCCGAGGCCGACGTCGTGGTCTGCGACGCCGTGGCGGAGTGCGACCTGCACGCTGTCGTGTCCGCCGGGATGGCCGCACCGCGCCAGCCGCGCTGGGTGGGTGCGGCGGGTCTGGCCGACGCCCTCGCCGAGCACCTGCGGCCGGGGCGCGAGGTGGAACCGCCGAAGCCGGTGCACGGGCACGCGCTCACCGTGGTCGGCAGCGCCAGCGGTGTCGCGCGCGAGCAGGCCGAGTTCCTGGCCGAGCACGTGCCGCACGTCCGGCGCTTGCCGGTGCGCAACCTGCTCGACGCCAACGCCGCCGCGCTGGCCCGGATGTCCGAGCAGGTGCGCGACGCGCTGGAGACCGGCGACGTCGTGGTCACCGTGGACGGACCGGTGGACCCCAGCGTGGCCCGGAGACTGAACACCGCGCTGGCCGAGGTGTGCGCGCCCGCGGCCAGCGGAGCGTCGCTGCTGGTGCTCACCGGTGGCGAGACCGCCCGGGCGGTGCTGAGCCGCCGCGGGGTCACCGGGTTGCGGCTGCTCAACGAGCTCGAACCGGGCGTGGTGCTGGCGCGCACCGAACCGCACCCGGGGCACGTGATCACCAAGGCCGGGGGCTTCGGCACGCGGGAGACGCTGCACCGCGCGATCAGCGCGGTCCGCGCCCGCGTCCGCGATCGGGTCCGCGACCGCGTCCTCTGCTGAGACCGGGGACCTGGACGGTCCACACTGGACCGGTCCGGTGTGGACCGGTGGGCTAGAGCAGCTGGATGTCCTCGATGCGCCAGCGGTCCTCGACGCGCAGCAGGGTCATCTGCATCCGGTTGCGGTCGATGCGGGGCTCGGGGTTGTTCACGTTGGTGATCTCCTGGTCGACGAACAGGGTCACCACGGCGCGCTGCTGATCGGCCTCGGCGACGCCGGCCGCGAGCACCGTCCCCCTCGACACCGCGCGGTTCTGCTTGATCAGCTCGGTCAGGCTCGTGCTGATCTCCCGGTACTGCTCGGCGAACCGGCCGTGCGCGTTGGCGGTGACGGTGGCGAAGTTCCGGTCCAGGTCGGTGAAGTCGTAGGTGGCCAGGTCCGCGGCGTAGGTGCGTGCCGCGTCCAGCGCGGTGCGCCGCGCCTCGTCGACCGCGCGGGCCTGCTGCAGCTGGACCACGGAGACGACCAGCGCGGCGACGACGGCGAGGCCCAGGACGAGGGCGGTCAGCACCCCGCGGTGGCGGACGAGCGTGCGGAGCAGCGTGGTGCCGGTGGAGCTGTCGGTCATCAGCGGACTCCTTGCAGCGGAACGGAATACCAGGATCGCGGGCCGAGGACGGTGGCTTGGCCGCCCGCGGTGCCGAGCTGCAGACCTGCCGGGGTGTCGCCGGTGGCCGGGTCGTAGGTGGTCATCGCCGGGCGCGGGGCGTTCGCCGCGCCGCGCTGGCTGAGGTCCGGTCGGTCCGCCGGGCAGTGCCAGCGCAGGTCCGCCTCGCGCGGCTCCACGCGGGTGGGCGAGCGGCGTTCCGTCCCGCTGGCGCAGATCGGGCCCTGGGTGGCGACGAGGTGGAGGTCCGCGGCGTCGCCGTGCACCACCCCGCCCAGGCCGGACAGCGCCTGCGGCAGCGAGATGAGCAGCTGGTCCAGGGCGGGGCCGCGGACCGTGACGATCTGGCCGGTGGTGACCAGGTTGCCCAGCAGCGCCGTGGTGGCCGGGTCGGTGCGGGCGAACAGGTCGGTGAGGCGCCGGGTGGTGCTGGGTGCGGTGTCGAGGAGCTGCTCGACCTGCGGCTGGTGCTCGCGGACCTGCCCGGCCAGCGAGCGCAGCCCGGCGGCGAGCTCGCGGATCCGGTCGCCGTCGGGCCCGGTCAGCCGGCGGCTGCTGCTGACCAGCCGGTCCAGCTGCGGTCGGTGCTCGCGGACGGTGTCGAGCAGGACCGCGGTGCCGTCCAGGATGCGGGTCAGCTCGGGACCCGTGCCCGCCAGCCCGGTGGCGAGCGCCTCGGTGACCGCCGCGACGTCGTCCGGGCGGAGCTGCTCGCTCAGCTCGGTGAAGTGCACCAGCAGGGTGTCCAGCGGGACCGGGCGCCGGGTGCGCGCGGCGTCGATGGTGCTGCCGTCGTGCAGGTACGGCCCGGAGTCGCTGGCGGGTTGCAGGTCCACGGTCTGCAGCGCCAGGGGAGTGGCCGTGCTGATCACCGCGGTGCTGTCGGCCGGGACCAGCGTGCCGGGGTGCAGCGCGAGCTCCACCGCAGCCCCGCCGGGGTCCAGGCGCACCTCGGAGACGGTGCCGACGACCACGCCCCGGTAGGTGACCTGCGAGCTCGGCGCGATCGCGGCCGCGTCGGGCGTGCGCACGGTGACCCGGACCGGGCTGCGCAGCGCTCCCGGCCCCGCGACGTTGGTGATCACGTAGGAGGTGCAGGCGACGCTGATCACCAGGAACAGCGCCAGCTGGGCCAGGACGAGGCGGCGGTTCACCGGGTCCCTCCGCGCAGGATCGAGTCGACGCCGCCGGAGGCGGGCGGCGGCAGGGGCGTCCCGGGGGCGAGCAGCTGCGCCACCGTGCCCGGCACGTCGAGCGCCCCGTCGAACAGCACGTGGTCGCCGGGCGTGGCCTGCTGGAGCAGGTCGAAGAAGCGGCGCAGCGACCCGGTGGTGGTGGCCAGGTCCTGGTCGAGGGAGCGCAGGTCGTCCAGCACCGGCCGGACCTGCTCGACCTGCCGGGTCAGCGACTCGTCGGTGGCGTCCACCAGCGCGGCGGTGGCGGTGCTCAGCCTGGCGGTGCTGTCCAGCAGCGCGGTGAACCGGTCCCGTTCGGCCAGCAGCACGTCGATCGCCGGCCGCGCCCCGGTCATCGCCTCGTCCAGCGAGGCCTGGGCCTCGGC
This sequence comes from Saccharopolyspora hordei, assembly GCF_013410345.1. NCBI lineage: Bacteria > Bacillati > Actinomycetota > Actinomycetes > Pseudonocardiales > Pseudonocardiaceae > Saccharopolyspora > Saccharopolyspora hordei. Next base: position 3,669,298 of record NZ_JACCFJ010000001.1, on the reverse strand, counting down.
CAGGTGCTGCGAGGTCGCGTGCACCGAGTCGATGAGCCGGGTGATCTCGGCCCGGTGCCGGTCCAGGGAGCCGAGGTCGCCCTCCAACTGCTCCAGCAGGTCGCGGACCTGCTGCTCGCGGCCGCCGAGCGCGGTGTTCAGCTCGGTGACGACGGTGCGGGCCTGGTCGAGCCCGGCGCCGTTGAGCAGGGTGCTCGCCGCGGCCAGCGCGTTCTCCACGTCCGGGCCGCGCGCGGTCTGCTCGAGCGGGATGACCGAGCCGTCGGTGAGCACCGGTCCGTCCGATGTGGCCGGTGGGCGCAGGACCACGAACTCCTCGCCCAGCGGGGAGGAGAGCTCCAGCCGCGCCGTGGTGCCGGCCGGCAACCGCACCCCCGGGTCGAGGTCGAGCTCGACGAGCGCGTGGAAGTCCTCGGTGCTGATGCCGGACACCCGGCCCACCACGGCCTGGCCCAGCCGCACCGCGCCGCCCATCGGCAGGCGGCCGACGTCGCTGAACACCGCGGTGACCTGGTAGCCGGACCCGCCCGCCCCGAGCGGCAGGTCCTGCAGGCCGAGCCCGCACGAGGTGGTCAGCAGCACGGCCCCGAACGCCAGGCGCTTCACCGGTCACCTCCGAGCAACGCGCGCAGCGGATCGATGTCCGGCGGGAACGAGACCGGGTTGGTGATGCCCGCCCCGGTGCACAGCGGCAGCGGCAGCGCGCGGCACAGCCGGGCGGTGGCGTCCAGCTGGCTGAGGTTGCTGGAGACCGACAACCGCAGCCGCAGCCGCTCGTCCGGCGTGACGGCGCGGGTGAAGTTGTCCATCGCCAGCGGCATCGTGTCCAGCGCCTCGGCGAGCTCCTGCTGCCGCGACGCCAGGGTGCCGGCGAGGCGGTTCAGCTGCTCGACGTCGCCGCCGAGCTGGTCACCGTGCCGCCGCACGAGGTCGTCGACGACGACCAAGACCTCGGACAGCCGGGTGAGCGCGTCACCGGTCTCGGCCTGCTGCTCCCGGAAGTCCGCCCCGGCCTGCGCGGTGGCGGCGGCCAGCGCGTCCACCGTGTCCTGGTGCTGCACCAGCAGCTGGACCAGCTGGTCGAGGTCGTCCAGCACCGGCCCCAGGTCGCCGCTGCCGTCGGCCAGCACCTCGCTGGCCCGCGACAGCTCGGTGATCGCAGCGCGCAGCTGCGGCCCGCGCCCGCCGAGCGAGTCCGCCCCGCTGCGCAGCAGCCGGTCGAGCACCCCGGGGTCCCCCGCGGTGGGGCCGAGCGCGGCCAGCAGCGTGTCCAGCGACGCGGCCAGCTGGTCGAAGCGGATCGGGGAGTGGGTGCGCTCCACCGGGATCAGCGCCCCGTCGGCCAGCCTTGGACCGCCGGTGTGTGCCGGCCCGAGCTCGACGTAGCGGTCGCTGATGATCGCCGGGCTCATGATGTGGGCGTGCGCGTCGGCGGGCAGCGCGGTGTCGGCGGGCACGCTCATCCGCACCCGCACCGTCGCGCCCCGCGGTTCCACGGACTCCACCCGCCCGACCGGCACCCCGAGGATCGCCACCCGGCTGCCGGGGAAGATCCCGTCGGCGAAGGTGAAGTCGGCGGCCACCTCGAGCCGGGGTCGCGGCCCGAGCAGCGTGAACCACCCGCCGGTGACCAGCACGGCGAGCACGCAGCAGACGATCACGGCCTGACGGGTCATCGGCACCCCTCGAGCAGTCCGGCGGCGCACAGCACGTTGTCGGGGACCGGGCCCAGCGGGGCCGAGACGTCGACCCACGGCCCGTTCCCGCTGGCGTTGGCCAGGTAGCGGCCCACCGGGCCGATCCGCTGCAGGCTTGCGTCGATGGCCCGGTCGTTGCGCTCCAGGGAGTCGGTGAGCGCGTGCAGGTCGGCCAGCAGCGGGTCCAGGACGTCGCGGTTGTCCACGGCCAGCCGGTGCAGGTGGTCGACCGCGGTGTGCACGTCGGTGATGAGCTGCCGCACCACGGCCCGGCGCTGCTGGAGCGTGTCGACCACCAGCTGCGCGTCGCCGAGCAGCGCCACCAGGGTGTCCTGCTGCTCGACCAGCGTCGTGGTCAGGGTGCGGGTGCTGCGCAGCAGGCCCTGCAGCTGCGCGTGGTGGTCACCGAGGACCGCCGAGGCCGCCGCCACCCCGTCGAGGGCGCGCCCCAGCAGCTCCGGGTCCTGCGGCGTCACCTCCTCCACCGAGCGGATCATGGCGCGCAGCGCCGTCAGGTCGAGGCCGTCGGCGGTGGACTGGGCGTCGGCCTGCAGCTCGTCGAGGCTGTAGGGCACCGAGGTCCGCTCCAGCGGGATCGTCCCGCCGGGGGCGAGCCGGCCGGGGCCGGCGGTGTCCACGCTGAGGTACCGGGTGCCCAGCACGGTGCGCAGCTTGACGGCGGCCCGCGTGGCCCCGCCCAGGGTGTGCGCGTCGTCGAGCCGGAAGGTGACGCGCACCCGGTCCCCGGCCAGCGCGACCTCGGTCACCCGGCCCGACGGCACCCCGGCGAGCACCACCTGGGTGCCTTCGGTGAGCCCGGCGGCGTTGGCGAACTCGGCGTGGTACTCGTCGGTCCGCCACCGGAACAGCAGCCGGGGCACGGTCGCCGAGGCCGCCAGCACGAGCAGCACCACGACCGCCCCGACCGCGCCGTTGAGCAGGACCTTCCTCATCGGCACACCCCCGAGTGCGGGCCCGCGCCGAGGTCGACCTGCACGCGGTCGACGGACACGCTGAGGTTGCAGAGGTAGACGTTGACCCAGGACCCGTAGCTCGCCGCCCGGCCCAGGGTGTTGAGGAACGCGGGCAGCTCCTGCACGGCGCCGTCGATCTGGGCCTGCTCGCGCACCAGCATCGCGGTGACCTCCCGCGCCGAGCGCACGTCGCGGGACAGCTCCGGCCCGAGGCCGTCGAGCAGGTCCGCGAGCGAGCCGGCCACCTCGGCGCCGCTGTCGACGGCGGCGGCGATCGACTCCCGGCTGGCCGCCGTCTCCGCCGCCAGCCGCCCGAGCCCGTCCACGAGCGCGCGCAGGTCCTCGCGCCGCTGCTGCAGCGTGCCCAGCACCGCGCCCAGGTCGTCGACCACCTCTCGGAGCACCTGGTCGCGGGCGGACACCGTGCTGGTCAGCGACACGATCCTGCTCAGCAGCGCGGACACGGTGCCGCCCTCGCCCTGGAAGACCGCGACGATCTCGCCGGCCAGCTGGTTGACCTGCGCGGGTTCGAGCGTGTCGAACAGCGGCTTGAACCCGTTGAGCAGCGCGGTGAGGTCCAGGGCGGGCCGGGTCCGCTCGAGCGGGATCGTCGCGCCCGGCGGCAGCGGCGGCCCGCCCCGCCCGGGTGTCAGGGTGAGCGCGCGAGCTCCGGTGAGGTCGGCGTAGCGGATCACGGCGAGCCCGGTGGCCGGGACCGGCTGCTCGGCGAGGACCTCGAAGTCGACCTCGGCGAGCCCGTCGCGCGCGGCGACCGCGGTCACCGTCCCCACCCGGACCCCGGCCACGGTCACCTCGCTTCCCGGCTGCAGCCCGGTGACGTCGGTGAACACCGCGCGGTAGGGCACCGTCCGGCCGGTCACCGGGTCGGTGAGCGTGTTGAGCACGACCACGCCGCAGAACAGCGACACGACGACGAAGGCGGCGAACTGGAGAGCGGGCTTCACGGCGTGACGACCTCCGTTCCGCGCACGATCGGGCCGAGCAGCAGCCCCAGCGCGTCGGTGGCGGGCGGTCGTCCGGGCAGCAGCGGCGCGAGCCGGCGCAGCGCCTCGCGCTCCTGCGGCCCGCCGACCGGGCCGATGGGCCCGCGCGGTCGGGCGTCGCGGCAGTTCGGCCCGGCGGCGCCGGGGTAGCGCGGGCAGTCCTCGGGTCCGTAGGGGTACGGCCGGTGCAGCGTCAGGGACAGCCGGATCCGGAAGCGCCCGCTGGACAGCGCGCGGTTCGCCCCGTCGAGGAAGGCGTCCACCCCGTCCACGCTCCGGCGCACCGCGTCCGGGTGGCGACCCAGCACGCCGGCGACCGGGTCGGTCGAGCGCACCAGCTGGACGACCCGCCGGCCGTTGGCGTCGACGAACCGCTGCGCCTGCTCGGTGAGCGCCAGCCCGGCACCGAGCAGGTCGCCGATGTCCTGCTGCCGCTGCACGACGGTGCGGGACAGCGCGACGGCGTCGTCCAGCGCCCGCACCGCGTCCGGTGCCGCGGCGGCGACGTCCTCGGCCAGCGCGGTGAGGTCGGCCAGGTCGTCGCCGGTCAGCGGGGGGTCCGCGGTGAGCTGCGCAGCGTCGTCGAGGACGTCGCCCAGCTGCTCGCCGCGTCCGCGCAGCGCCTCGGCGAGGGCGGCGAGCGCGACCTGCAGCTGCGCCGGGCGCAGCGAGTCGACGAGCTCGTGGAGGCGGCTGTAGGCGTGGTAGAGCTGCATCGTCGGCCGGGAGTCGTCGGCGGCGAGCTCGGTGCCGGGGGCCAGCGTCGTGCCGTCGGGGGTCGCCGGGGCGACGAGGTCGAGGTACTGGTCGCCGAACACGGTGCGCGGCATCAGCCGGACCCGCACGCCGCTCGGGACTCGGGCGACGCTGTCCGGTTCCACCCGCAGCGTCAGCCGGGAGCCGTGGAGGCTGGGCTCGACCGCCGCCAGCCGGCCGACCCGCACCCCGCGGAACTGCACCGGGGTGTCCGGCCGGATGAGCCCGGCCTCGGCCGGCAGCACCGTGGTGACTTCGGGCTTCGCGCGCAGCGCGCCCGCCCCGCCGAGGACGATCAGCACCGCCACCAGGGCCAGCACCAGCAGGCCCGCCGTCCCGCGCAGTGCGAGCGTCCGGCGTGCTCGGGTCCCCAGCGGCTCGATCATGGTCACGTCCCCAACGCCGGCACGGTCGGCCGCACGCCCCAGAACGCGATGCTCAGCAGCACGTCGGCGACGGTGATGGTCACGATGCTGGTCCGCAGCGCGCGCCCGGCCGCCTTGCCCACGCCGTCCGGGCCGCCGCTGGCGAAGTAGCCGTGGGCGCAGTGCACCAGCGTCACCACGACCGCGAAGGCGACGGCCTTGACCAGCGAGAAGAACACGTCGTCGGCGGTGAGCACGAGCCGGAACCAGTAGTTGTAGGTGCCTTCGGAGACGCCGTTGAGCTGCACCACCGCGACCCCGGTGGCCAGGTAGGAGGCGAACAGGCCCACCAGGTACAGCGGGACCACGGAGAGGAACGCCGCCACCACCCGGGTGCTGACCAGGTAGGGCAGCGACCGCACCGACATCACCTCCAGGGCGTCGATCTCCTCGGAGATGCGCATCGCCCCCAGCTGCGCGGTGAAGCCGGTGCCGACCTTGGCGGCGAGCGCGATGCTGGCCACCAGCGGCGCGATCTCGCGGGTGTTGACCACGGCGGCGGCCAGGCCGGTCATCGGCGACAGGCCGAGCAGGTCCAGCCCGCGGTAGCCCTCCAGGCCGACCTGGGTGCTCGAGACGAACGACATCGCGAACACCACGCCGATCGTGCCGCCCCCGGCCAGCAGCGAGGCCGATCCGAGGCTGATCTCGCCGACCAATCGCGCCACGTCGCGCCGGTAGCGCGCCAGCGCGTGCGGGACACCGGAGAGGGCCTTGAGGTAGCAGGTGAAGTGCAGACCCGCGGCGGCCAGCAGGTCCACCGCGAACCTCGTGCGTTGCCGAGCCGCCATCAGTAGTCGCCCTTCGCCGGGACCAGGACCGGGTAGAGCTCGGTGATGACCGCGTTCGCGACGAAGACGAGCACGAACGAGATCACCACGGCCTCGTTGACGGCGGTGGCCACCCCGCCGGGGCCGCCCTTGGTGGTGAGCCCCTTGAAGCAGGACACCAGCGCGGCCAGCACCGCGAACACCGCGGCCTTGACCAGCGCCACGACGAAGTCCGGAACGCGGGAGAACTGGGTCAGGGTGCGCAGGAACGCCCCCGGCGCGTCGCCGAGCACCAGCACCTGGAACAGGAACGTGGTGCTGATGCCGACGAGCAGCACGATGCAGGCCAGCAGGGCGTTGACCACGACCGCGGCGACCACCCGGGGCACGACCAGCCGTTCCACGACCGGCAGCCCCATCACCTCCAGGGCGTCGACCTCCTCGCGGATCGTGCGGGCGCCGAGGTCCGCGCACATCGCCGAGCCGCCGATGCCGGAGATCATGAGCGCGCAGATCAGCGGGGCGGCCTGGCCGACGATGACGAACGCCACCACCGCGCCGCCGTAGCCCTGGGCGCCGAGCTGCCCGGCCAGCGAACCCACGTTGAGCGCCACGACGACGCCCAGCGGGATGGTCACCAGCAGCGCCGGCAGGGTGGTGACCGAGGCCAGGAACGTCGCTTGCCGCAGGAACTCCCCGACGTTGAACCGCGCCCGGCGGACGGTCCGGGCGGCGGCCCCGGCGGTGCGCACCGCGAAGTCCACCAGCAGTCCGGCTTGCAGCAGCGCGTCGGCGATCGGGCCGCGTGCGGCGGGCGGTTCCCGGTGCATCCGGCATCCCTCCGGCGTCGAGGTGCCTGCAGGTCCACGAACGAGCGCACGGCCGGGGTCGGTGCGGGCGGTGGTGAGGAGAACCCGATCGGCCGAGCCGGGCCGCGCGCCGGGACCGGACCGCCGGGCACTCGCGCGGCGCAGCCCGTCGACTCCTTCAGACCGGTCCCCGCGGCGGGCCGGTTCGGCCGCCGAGCGGCGGGGTGGCGCGGGGGTGTGCCGGAGGAGGGGAGGGCGGGTCCGGCGTCTGGCCGGCTCCGATCACGGCGCGTTCCCTTCGTCGTGGACCTGCGGACCGTGATTGCGGGATCAACGGTCTGGGCACCCGTGACCGGATGTCAATGCCCGCCACCCGAATGCCGTGCCGGTGCGCGGGAGTCGTCCCGGCGGCGCGGCGCGCGGTCCGGCAGGGCGCGAAGCTGGTCCACTGTGGCCGGTTCGATCACTCGTCCACTGTGGATCTCGGCAGCGCGGTCCGGGTTCGAACACCGGCTCGATGAAGGGGATTTCGTCCCGCGGTCACTCGCCCTGCGGTGCACCACCGCTGCTCATACGATGCCGGTTGCGCCTCCTGACCGACGGATAGGAGGAGGGTCGATGGTCCTGTCGCTGCCCGACGGCACGTTGTCCGGGGAGGAACCGAGCCACCCGAACGATGTCGCACGTTCGGGTGATTTCCCGCGCAGTGCGGCGGTGCTCGCGCGGATGCGGTCGGAGAACTTCCCGGTCGCCTCCCGGATCCTGCCGCGCGGCCTGCGACGGCACCTGCGCGCCCTCTACGGCTTCTTCCGCGTCGTCGACTTCGCCGGGGACGAGGCGCCGGGCAACCGCTACGCGCTGCTGGACCTGCTGGAGGTCGACCTCCGCCGCGCCTACCAGGGCGCCGCGCGCATCCCGATCCTGCGCCAGCTGACCGGCACCGTCACCGAGTGCGGCATCCCGTTCGACGTGCTGGTCAAGCTCATCGAGGCCAACCGGCAGGACCAGCAGGTGCGCCGCTACCAGACCTTCGAGGACCTGCTCGACTACTGCGCGTTGTCGGCCAACCCGGTCGGCGAGGCCGTGCTGCACGTCTTCGGCCGGGCCGAGCCCGCGCTCATCGAGCTCTCCGACCGCATCTGCAGCGCCCTGCAGCTGCTGGAGCACTGCCAGGACATCGCCGAGGACCACCGCCAGGGCAGGGTCTACCTGCCGACCGACGACCTGCGGCTGTTCGGCTGCACGGAGGAGGACCTCGTCGCCACCCGCGCCCCGACCCGGCTGCGCGGGCTGGTGAAGTACGAAGTGGACCGGGCGCGGCGGATGCTCGAGGCCGGGGCCCCGCTGGTCGGCCGCCTGTCCGGCACCGCCCGCATCGCCGTGGCCGGGTACGTGGCCGGCGGGCGGGCCACCGCGGCGGCCTTCGCCGCGGCCCACCACGACCCACTGGGGCACGGCGTGCGACCGAGCAAGCGGCGGACCTTCGCCGAGTGGGGGCGGTTGTTCGCGATGGGAGGCGCGTGGTGACCGGGTCGACGCGCGTCCGCGACGCCTACCTGGAGTGCGAGCGGATCACCCGGGAGCAGGCGCGCAACTTCTCCTACGGCATCCGCCTGCTGCCCGGCCCGAAGCGGCGGGCGCTGTCGGCGGTGTACGCCTTCGCCCGCCGCGTCGACGACATCGGCGACGGCGACCTGCCCCGCGAGGAGAAGCTGCGGCGGCTCGCCCAGGCACGCGCGGACGTCCACGCGGCGGGCACCGGCTCGAGCGACCCGGTGCTGGTCGCGCTCGCCGACGCGGCCACCCGGATGCCGCTGCCGCTGGCGGCCTTCGACGAGCTGATCGACGGCTGCGAGGCCGACGTGCGCGGTGCGCGCTACCGCACCTTCGACGAGCTGCTGCACTACTGCCGGTGCGTGGCCGGGTCCATCGGCCGGCTCTCGCTGGGGGTGTTCGGCGCGCAGGACCGGGCCACCGCCGAACGGCGCGCCGACGCCCTCGGCGTCGCGCTGCAGCTGACCAACATCCTGCGCGACGTCCGGGAGGACCAGCTCAACGGGCGCGTCTACCTGCCCGCCGAGGACCTGGAGCGCTTCGGGGTGCGCCTGGAACCGGGCGACGGGCTGGTCGAGGACCGGCAGCGCTGGGCCTCGCTCATCCGCTTCCAGGCCGCGCGGGCCGAGCAGTGGTACGGCGAGGGGATGCGCCTGCTGCCCATGCTCGACCGGCGCAGCCGCGCGTGCTGCGCCTCGATGGCGGGCATCTACCACGAGCTGCTGGCGCGGATCGCCGCCGACCCGGCGGCGGCGCTGGACCAGCGGACCTCGTTGTCGGGATGGCGCAAGGCCGGGGTCGCGGCACGTTCCCTGGCGGGGATGGCACCGTGAACCGCGGGCGCGTGGTGGTGGTCGGCGGCGGGCTGGCCGGGGTGACCGCGGCCCTGGACCTGGCCGAGGCGGGCTTCGCCGTCCAGCTGCTGGAGACCCGCTCGCGGCTCGGCGGCGCCACCTACTCCTTCCAGCGCGGCGAGCTGGTCGTCGACACCGGGCAGCACGTCTTCCTGCGCTGCTACACCGCCTACCGCGACCTGCTGCGCCGGATCGGGGCGCAGGACATGGTCAGCCTGCAGCGCCGCTTCGAGGTCCCGGTGCTCAGCCCCGGCGGCCGCGGCGCGCTGCTGCGCCGCTGGGACCTGCCGGCGCCCGGCCACCTGCTGCCCGTGCTGCTGGGGTACCGGCAGCTGAGCGCGCGACAGCGGGCGCGGGTGGCGCGGACCGCGACCGCCCTGCGCGCGCTCGACCCCGACGACCCCGCCCTGGACCAGCTCAGCCTCGGCGACTGGCTGCGCCGGCACGGGGAATCACCGCGCGCGGTGACCGCGCTGTGGGGACTGCTCGGCGTGGCAGCGCTCAACGCCGTCCCGGACGAGGCCTCGATGTCGCTGGCCGCCAAGGTCTTCCGCACCGGAGTGCTGGACCGCAGCGACAGCGCGGACATCGGCGTCCCGCGGGCCCCGCTGGCGCAGCTGCACGGCGAGGCCGCCCACCGGGCGCTGCGGGCCGCCGGCGCCGAGGTCCGCGTGCGGTGCCGCGCCCGGGCCGTCCGGCGCGCTGGAGCCGGCTACCGGGTGCTGGCCAAGGAAGGCGACCGCGGCCAGGAGTTCGCCGCGGACGCGGTGGTCGTGGCGGTGCCGCACCAGGCGGCCGCCGCGCTGCTCGCGGAACTGCCGGTGCCCGGGGTCGCGCAGTGGCGGCGGCTGTCGGCCGCGCCGATCGTCAACGTGCACCTGCACTACGACCGCCCGGTCACCGGGCTGCGGATGGCCGCCGTGCTGGACTCCCCGCTGCAGTGGGTCTTCGACCGCACCGCGGTCGCCGGGGCACCGCGGGGCCAGTACCTCGCGGTGTCGCTGTCGGCCGCCCACGAGCACCTCGACGTGCGCACCGCCGACCTGCGCGCGCGGTTCGTCCCCGCGGTGCAGCAGCTCTTCCCGCGCGCCCGCCAGGCGCGGCTGCTCGACTTCTTCGTCACCCGCGAACCCCACGCCACCTTCCGCCAGGCACCGGGCACCGCGGCGCTGCGCCCGGACTCCCGCACCCCGCTGCCGGGCCTGGTGCTGGCCGGGGCGTGGACGGGCACGGGCTGGCCGGACACCACCGAGGGCGCGGTGCGCAGCGGTGCGCGCGCCGCCGCGGTGGTGGCCGCGGACCTGCACCGGCGACAGAGCGTGGAGGTGACCGCATGACGACCGTCCTGCCGCCCGTCCTGCTCACCGCCCGGGAGGCGGTCGACCCCGTGCTGCGCGAGGCGATCGGCCGGCTCGACCCGGACACCCGCCGCGTGTGCGAGTACCACTTCGGCTGGCGCGGGGTGGACGGCACCGCGGAAGGGGGCGGTGGCAAGGCCCTGCGCCCGGCGATGGTGCTGCTGTCGGCGCAGTGCGCGCGCCCGCCCGGCGCCCCCGACCACGCGGTGGCCGCCGCCGCGGCGGTGGAACTGGTGCACAACTTCTCCCTGCTGCACGACGACGTGATGGACGGCGACACCTCCCGCCGCCACCGGCCCACCGCCTGGACCGTCTTCGGCAGACCCGCCGCGCTGCTGGCCGGCGACGCGCTGCTGTCGCTGGCCACCGAGGTCCTGCTGGGGTCCAGCTCCCCGCACGCCGCCGCGGCGGCCCGCGCGCTGTCGGCCACCACCCGCGTGCTCATCGCCGGGCAGGCCGCGGACCTGGACTTCGAGCACCGCGACCAGGTCTCGCTGGAGGAGTGCCTGCTCATGGCGCACGACAAGACCGCCGCGCTGCTGGCCTGCGCGAGCTCCATCGGCGCGCTCACCGCCGGTGCCCCGCAGGACACCGTGGTCGGCCTGCGCGCCTTCGGCACCGAGCTGGGGATGGCGTTCCAGCTGGTCGACGACCTGCTCGGCCTGTGGGGAGACCCGGAGGTCACCGGCAAGCCGGTGCTGTCGGACCTGCGCGCCCGCAAGAAGTCGGTGCCCGTGGTGCACGCGCTGAACTCCGGCACCAGCGCCGGCGACCGGCTGCGCGAGCTCTACGCCCAACCCGGACCGCTCACCGAGCAGCAGCTGCGCGAAGCCGCCGACATGGTGCAGCGCGCCGGTTCGGCGGACTGGACCCGCCAGGAGTGCCGGCGCCGGCTCGACGCGGCCGCTGAGCACCTGCCGCGCGGCCCGCAGGACGTCACCGAGGCGTTGACCTCACTCGCCGAGTTCGTCGTACGGAGGAAGCTTTGACCGACCAGTTGCAGCAGCCCACCCGCGCGGTGGTGGTCCCCGACCCGCGGACCGCGATGGTCGCCGCCCGCGACCACCTGCTGTCCCTGCAGCACCCCGACGGCTGGTGGAAGGGGGAGCTGGAGACCAACGTGACCATGGACGTCGAGGACCTGCTGCTGCGGCAGTTCCTCGGCATCCGCACCGCGGTGGAGACCGAGCAGGCGGCCCGCTGGATCCGCTCCCAGCAGCGGCGCGACGGCACGTGGGCCACCTTCCACGGCGGGCCGGGCGACCTGTCCACCACGGTCGAGGCCTACACCGCGCTCAAGCTGGCCGGGGACGACGTCGACGCCGAGCACATGGCCACCGCGCGCGCCTGGATCCTGGAGCACGGCGGGCTGGAGGCCACCCGGGTGTTCACCCGCATCTGGCTGGCGCTGTTCGGTGAGTGGTCCTGGGACGAGCTGCCCGCCATGCCCCCGGAGGTGGTGCTGCTGCCCAGCTGGTTCCCGCTCAACGTGGCGGACTGGGCGTGCTGGGCCCGCCAGACCGTGGTGCCGCTGACCGTGGTGTGCACGCTGCGGCCGCAGCGGGAGCTGGGCATCACGGTGCGCGAGCTGCGCACCGGCCGCCCCCGCCCGTCCACGCGCCCCGCGTGGTCCTGGAACTACGCGTTCACCGTGCTGGACCGGTTGCTGCACCGCTACCACCGGCGCCCGCTGCGCTCCCTGCGCCGGCACGCGATGCTGCGCGCCGCCGAGTGGATCGTGGCGCGGCAGGAGGCCGACGGCTCCTGGGGCGGCATCCAGCCCCCGTGGGTGTACTCGCTGCTCGCGCTGCACCTGCTCGGCTACCCGCTGGACCACCCCGTGGTCCGCCAGGGCCTGGACGGCCTGGAGCGCTTCCTGGTCCGGGAGCAGACCCCGGACGGCGTGGTGCGCCGGCTGGAGGCCTGCCAGTCCCCGGTGTGGGACACCGTGCTCGGCGTGCAGGCGCTGCGCGACGCGGGCGTGCCCAGCGCGCACCCGGCGCTGCGCCGGGCCACCGACTTCCTGCTGGCCGAGGAGATCCGCATCGAGGGCGACTGGTCGGTGCGCCGCCCCGACCTGCCCCCGGGCGGTGGCTGGGCGTTCGAGTTCGACAACGACCGCTACCCGGACGTCGACGACACCGCCGAGGTGCTGCTGGCGCTCAACCGCGTGGACCACCCGAACCGGGAGGCGGTGCAGGCCGCGATCGAGCGCGGAGCCCGCTGGCTGCGCGGCATGCAGTCGGCGGACGGCGGCTGGGGCGCGTTCGACGCCGACAACACCCGGCAGCTGGTGCGCAAGCTGCCGTTCTGCGACTTCGGCGAGGTGATCGACCCGCCCTCGGCCGACGTCACCGCGCACGTGGTCGAGGCGCTGGCCACGCTGGGCCACGACGACGAGGTGGTCCGGCGCGGCGTGACGTGGCTGCTGCGGCACCAGGAGAAGGACGGTTCCTGGTTCGGCCGCTGGGGAGCCAACCACGTCTACGGCACCGGCGCCGTGGTCCCGGCGCTGGTCAAGGCCGGGCTCACCCCCGAGCACCGGGCGCTGCGGCGCGCGGCGCGGTGGCTGGAGCGGCACCAGAACACCGACGGCGGCTGGGGCGAGGACCTGCGCTCCTACGACGACCCCGCGTGGATCGGCCGCGGCGACTCCACGCCGTCGCAGACCGGGTGGGCGCTGATGGCGCTGCTGGCGCTGGGGCGGCACCGGACCGACGCGGTCCAGCGCGGGCTGCACTACCTCGCCCGGACCCAGCGGGCCGACGGCGGCTGGGACGAGCCGCAGTTCACCGGGACCGGGTTCCCCGGCGACTTCTACATCAACTACCACCTGTACCGGGTGATCTTCCCGCTGACCGCCCTCGGCAGGTACGTCCGGGCGGGGGAGTGACGATGCCGGTACGTCTGGTGGTCTGCGCCCCGCTGCGGTGCGAGGCCCGCGCGCTGCGGGCGGCGCTCGGCCGCGAACTCGTCCACCGCACCGGTCCCGGCCCGCGGCGCAGCGCGCGCCGCGCCGCCGAGCTCGCCGCCGCGGACTTCGACCTGCTCGTGGTGGCCGGCCTCGCCGGCGGCGTCGGCGCCGGGATCCGCAGCGGCGACGTGGTGGTCGCCGACGAGGTCCGCGGCGAGGACGGGACGGTGCACTGCGACGCCGCCCCGGTGCTGGCCGCGGAACTGCACCGCGCGGGGTTCCCGGTCCGCTGCGGACCGGTCCTCACCACCCGGCACCTCGTGCACGGCCCGCAGCGGGCGGAGGCGGCCCGCACCGGCGCGCTCGCGGTCGACATGGAGTCCGCGGTGCTCGCGCGCGCCGCGGGCCCGCGGGGCACCGCCGTGGTGCGGGTCGTGCTCGACACCGCCGACCAGCCGCTGCTGAGCCCGGGTACACCGCGGCGGGCGCTGGCCGCGCTCGCCCGGCTGCACGCCGTCGGCGCCTGCCTGTCCCGGTGGAGCCGCACCGCGGCCCCGGAGAACCACCACGCACCCGAGGAGGTGTCTTGAATGGGCATCCCGCTGCGCCAAGCCGTCCGGGTCGGGGCCCACCTGCTCAAGCAGAAGCTGGCCCGCCGCGAGAAGTTCGCCCTGACGCTGGAGCTGGAGCCGCTGTTCGCCTGCAACCTCAAGTGCGCCGGCTGCGGCAAGATCCAGCACCCGGCGGACGTGCTCAAGCAGCGGATGCCGGTCGAGCAGGCCCTCGCCGCGGTGGAGGAGTGCGGCGCCCCGGTGGTGTCGATCGCCGGGGGCGAACCGCTGATGCACCCCGAGATCGACACCCTCGTCGAGGAGCTGGTCAAGCGCAAGAAGTTCGTCTACCTGTGCACCAACGCGCTGCTGCTGCCCCGCAAGATCGACCGGTTCCGGCCCTCGCCGTACTTCGCGTGGGCGGTGCACATCGACGGGCTGGAGGAGCGGCACGACGCCTCGGTGTGCAAGAAGGGCGTGTTCGCGCAGGCGGTGGACAACGTCAAGGAGGTCCAGCGGCGCGGGTTCCGGGTCACCACGAACTCCACGTTCTTCACCTCCGACACCCCGCAGTCGGTGATCGAGGTGCTGGACTTCCTCAACAACGACCTCCAGGTCGACCGGATGATGCTGTCCCCGGCCTACGCCTACGACAAGGCCCCGGACCAGGAGCGCTTCCTGGGGGTCGCCGAGACCCGCGAGCTGTTCGGCAAGGTCTTCGCCGACGGCCGCCGACGGCGGTGGCGGTTCAACCACTCGCCGCTGTTCCTGGACTTCCTGGAGGGCAAGGTCGACTTCCGCTGCACCGCGTGGGCCATCCCGTCGTACTCGCTCTACGGCTGGCAGCGGCCCTGCTACCTGATGAGCGACGGCTACGCCGCCACCTACCGCGAACTGCTGGAGGAGACCGACTGGTCGCGCTACGGGCGCGGCAACGACCCGCGCTGCGCCAACTGCATGGCCCACTGCGGCTACGAACCGACCGCGGTGCTGGCCACCACGGCGTCGCTGCGCGAGTCCATCCGGGCGCTGCGCAGCTGACGCTCAGCCGAACCGGCGGGCCAGCGCCCGGAACACCCCGGGCAGCGCGCCCTGCAACCGGGCGGGCACCGCCAGCCACCCGGGCACGAACACCTCCGCCCGGCCGCGCTGCACGCCCCGGACCAGCGCCGCGGCGACCTCCTCCGGGGCGAGCACGCGCGGGAACCGCCGGTCGTAGCGCCTGCCCGCGAAGAACGGGGTGCGCACCGCGCCCGGCAGCACCGTGGTCACCCCGAGGCCGTCGAGGCGGCGCAGGCTCTCGGCGAACGCCCGCACCCCGGCCTTCGTCGCCGCGTAGACCTCCTCGCCGCGGACCCCGACGGCCGCGATCGAGGAGACGAACACGACGTGGCCGCGCCTGCGCCGCAGCTCCGGCAGCACCGCGCTGGTCAGCAGCACCGGCGCGGTCAGGTTCACCGCGGTCAGCGCCTCCACCTGCTCGGCGGACATCGACGCCAGGTCACCGGACCACCCGATCCCCGCGCAGTGCACCAGCAGGTCCACCCGCCGTGCCGCGGTGACCACGCGGTCCAGCCCGGAGGCGTCGGTCAGCTCGGCGGCCAGGGCCAGCCCGCCCGTGCGCGCGGTGACCTGGGCCAGCCGGCGCTGGTCGCGGCCGACCAGCACCACCTGGCACCCGGCGGCGGCCAGTTCGGCCGCGGTGGCCGCGCCGATGCCGGAGGACGCGCCGGTGACCAGCGCGGTCCGCCCGCGCAGCGTCATCCCCACGTCGGCTCCTCCGAGCCCCCGTCGCTGCGGTCGAGCGCCCGCCGCAGCTGCTCGCCGCGCCGGGTCAGCACCACGATGCCGACGACGATGACCACCACCGCGACGAGCTCGCCGGTGAGGATGGCGGGGGAGGACTCGAGGGTCTCGCCGAGCCAGCTCACCCCGATCGCGGCCGCGACCAGCGGGTCCACCGTGGTGATCACCGCCAGCGACGGCGAGATCAACCGGCCGCGCTGGAAGGTCTGCTGGCTGAGCAGGAAGCCCATCGGCCCGATCACGCACACCGCGTACAGCGTCCAGTGCTGGAACGGCTCCACCACCCCGCCGGAGCGGACCTGCCCGGCCACCACCTTGATCAACCCGGCGGTCACCCCGTAGAACACGCCGGTGGCCACCGCCATGCCGATCACCCCGGCCTCACCGGGCACCAGCCAGGACGCCACCAGCGAGACCAGCACCAGCAGGCCGAGCGCCAGCGCCAGCGGCAGCACCGGCGCCCCGGTGAAGTCGCTGCTGTGCCCCGAGGGCCGGGCCAGCACCAGGAACGCCGACAGCCCACCGACGCAGGCCAGCCCGCCGAGCGCCAGCACCAGGTCCATCTTGCGGTGCGCCATCCACGCCGCGAACGCGGCACCGAACAGCACCGAGGTCACCAGCAGCGGTTGCACCAGCACCAGCGGCCCGAACGCCAGCGCCACCACCTGCAGCGACAGCCCGACGATCACGGTGAGGATGCTCAGCACCCAGATCGGCTTGCGGACCAGCGCCAGCAGCATCCGCGGGTTGAGGGTGCGCACCCGGGGCACCTGCTTGGTGACGCGGTGCTGGATCGCGCTGGCCAAGCCGAAGCTGGCCGCCCCGACGACCGCGGTCGGAACGGCGATGGCCAGCACCGTGGCGTCCGTGCTCACCGCGGATCACCTGCCCGCACTTCGGTGCAGACCGCGCGCAGGTGCTCGGTGAGCACCTCGGCGGGCGGGGCCAGTCCGGTGTCCGTGGTGACCCCGAACCCGATGCGGTCGCCCCAGCCGATCGCCCCCACCGCCAGTCCCACCCCGTCGGCCAGCGCCAGCACCGGCAGCACCCCGGCGATGCGCGCCGACCCGATGCGCGCCGGCCGGCGCTGCCCGGGCAGCACCGACACCACGGCGCTGAAGAACCGGCGGTGGTAGATCCGGCGCACCACCCAGGCGTGCAGCGGCGCGGGCAGCAGGCCCAGCGCGGCGAGCACGGCCGTGGCCGCGGCGGGTTGACCGGTCCGGTCCGGCCTGCCGAGCTCCGCGGCCACCGCGGCGAGCCGCTGCTCGACCGGCATCGGACCGACCGGCAGGTCCAGCGCCAGCGACGCGGTGTGGTTCCCCGGCGCCTCGGTGCCCACGCCACCCCGCCCGGTGCGCGCGGTGCGCGGCACCATCACCCGGAACCGCTGGCCCGGCGCCGGAGCGGGCAGCGCCCGGTGCAGCGCCTCGGCCAGCACCCCGAGCAGCAGGGCCGTGCTGCTCACACCGCGAGCCCGCGCGCACGCGCGGACCTCAGCGGCGGGCAGCTCCAGGCCGCTGAACGACCGGGCGGCCGTGCTGCGCCCGCTCCAGGGGCTGGCCGGTGCCGGACCGGCCGCGGCCAAGCTGACCAGTCCGCGCGCCACCGTCCCCGCGCGCCGGACCCACCTCGGCCGGTCCCCGCGGTCCGCAGCCGGCACCGGGTGCGGACCGTCGGTGAGCAACCGCAGCAGCGTGCTGGTGACCGCGACGCCGTCGCCGAGCGCGTGGTGCAGCTTCGCCAGGACCGACACCCGGCCAGACCCGGTCTCGCGCAGCACCTCCAGCTCCCACGGGGGCCGGTCGGTGCGCACCGCCGTGCGGAAGAACTCCTCGCGGGCCGCGGCCGCGGCGCGCTCGTCGCGGACCTCGCGGCAGCGCAGGTGGTCGGCGGGGTCGAGGGCCGCGTCCTGGACCCACTGCGGCCACCGGGCCCGGCGCCGCACCAGGCGCCGCGTGAGCATCGGCAACCGCCCGGCCCGCCGTTCGATCCGGTCGGCGAGGAGCTCGCACCAGTCGTGCGCGGAGCGGTCGTCGCCCTCGAGCAGCAGGACGGCACCGGTCTGCTGCGGCACCACGGGTGTGGTGGCGTGGGCGAAGAAGGCGTCCTGCGGCCGCAGCGGCCGGCGACCGCGGTGCCGGGGGAGGTGCGCCAGCGCGGCGACCTGGTCGTCGAAGTCCGCGACCTGGCAGTGCTTGAGCGCCTGGTGCTCCCGCTGCGCGAGCTCCTCGGGTGCGGCGACCCAGCGGCGCAACGTCGCGGTCAGGTCGTCCGCGCGCGGGCACAGCTCGGCCAGGCCCGCGTCGGCCATCAGCTCGGCGTTGGCCCGCCCGTGCCCGGCGATGGGCTCGAACATCACCACCGCCCGCCCGCACGCGAGCGCTTCCAGCGCCGTCGCCCCGCCCGCGTTGGTCACCACGACGTCCGCGCAGGCCACCAGCGCCGGCATGTCCTCCACCCAGCCCAGCGCGACCAGCCGGTCCTCGGCGCGGCCGGCGAACCGCTGCCGCAGCGCCTCGTTGCGCCCGCAGACCACCACGACCTGACCGACCCCCTCCACCCGCAGCGCGGCGTCCACCGCCCGCTCCACCGAACCGAACCCGAGCGAGCCGCAGGACAGCAGCACGGTGAAGCCCGACTCGTCGAGCCCGAGCCTGCGGCGCGCGGCACCCCGGTCGCCGGGCCGGAACGCCGAGACCACCGGGGGCACGCACACCGCGCCCACCGCGTCCGGTTCGGCCCGCCGCATCTCCCGCAGGCTCGCCTCGCTCATCACGTAGTGCAGGTCGATCTCGGGGTAGACCCAGAACGGGTGCGGGGAGAAGTCCGAGACCACGGCCGCCACCGGGACGTCGAGCCCACCACGGCGGCGCAGCCAGTCCAGCCCCGCGGTCCCGAGCGGGTAGGTCGACACGACCAGGTCCGGGTCGTGCTCGTCGATCGTGCGCCGCAGCGCCCGCCCGCTCCAGGCGCCGACGAAGCGGCGCGAGGCGTTGGCGAACCACCGGTACCGCCACAGCGAGTCGTAGAAGAAGTCGTACAGCCACGGGGTGGACTCGACGTTGGTGACGTAGATCCAGTTGAACGCGGCGGGCACCCAGCGGCCCATCGCGCGCAGCGCGTCCACCCAGCCGACCTCGCACCCCGGCCAGACCCGGCCGGCCGCTTCGGCCACGGCCCGGCCGGTCGCATTGTGCCCCTCACCGATGGTCGCGCTGATCAGCAGCACTCGACGCGGCTCGACGGTCACGCGGCTGGATTCCCTTCGCCCGGATCGTGCCCCCGAAGGCTAACGTGACCAGCCCGTTCCGGCCGCTCGAAGCGCCCGCACCGGCGGTGTTCCGGGGAGATCGCGTCTGGTTCCCTGGTCGTGGCCCCAGTGGGGCGGTGACCGGAGGAGGAGCGCGACATGCGCGTGGTGGTCGTCGGCAGCGGCATCGCCGGTGCGGCAGCGGCGTACGAGTCGGCCCGGGCCGGGGTCGAGGTGGTCCTGGTGGACTCACCCGCGCCCGGCCGCGCGACCTCGGCGGGCGCGGGCATCATCTGCCCGTGGTCGTCCCGGGTGGACGACCCGGACTGGCTGCGGATCGCGACCGCCGGGGCCGAGCACTACCCGGAGCTCGTCGCGGCGCTGGCCGCCGACGGCGAGACTGATCTCGGCTACCGCCGGGTGGGCGCGCTGCGCCTGGTCTCGCGGGCCGAGGCCGACGAGGCGGTGGAGCACGTGGCGCGGCGGGCCGCGGGGTCTGAGGTGGCCGGTGCGGTGGAGCTGGTCGACGCCCGGCGGGCGCGGGAGATGTTCCCGCCCCTGCGGCACGACGGCCCGGCGGTCCACATCCCCGGGGCGGCGCGCGTGGACGGCCGGGCGGTGCGCGATGCGCTGCGGCGCGCGGCGCTCCGGCGCGGTGCCCGGCTCGTCAACGGCACCGCCTCGGTGGTCGCCGACGGCGCGGTCCGCGGTGTGCGCGTCGGCGAGGAGTTCGTCGGGGCGGACGCCGTGGTCGCCGCCGCCGGGGCCTGGTCACCGCAGCTGCTGGAGCCGCTGGGCGTGCGGGTCCGGGTGGCGCCGCAGCGCGGCCAGATCGTGCACCTGCGGCTGCCCGGCGTGGACACCACCCGCTGGCCGGTCGTGCTGCCGCGCACGCGCCACTACCTGCTGGCCTTCGACGACTCCCGGGTCGTGGTGGGCGCGACCCGCGAGGACGGAACCGGCTTCGACCACCGGGTCACCGCCGCCGGGGTGGCGGAGGTGCTCGGCGAAGCGCTGGCCGTGGCACCCGGGCTGGCCGACGCCACGCACGTGGAGACCCGGATCGGGTTCCGCCCGGTGGGCCCCGACGACCGCCCGCTGCTCGGCGCGGTGCCGCAGGTCGCCGGGTTGGTCGTGGTCAACGGCCTGGGCGCCTCCGGACTGACGGTCGGCCCCTGGGCGGGCGCGGTCGCGGCCCGGCTGGCCCGCGGCGCCGCCCCGGGGATCGACCTGACGCCCTACGACCCGGTGCGGTGAGCGACGGGCCCGTGGTGGCCGACCTCCCGGACGGTGCCGTCGGTGAGCCGGTAGCACAGCCCGACGACCGCGCAGCGTCCCGCCTCGACCTCCTTGGCCAGCAACGTGGACCGCTCCAGCAGCAGGTCGGTGGTGCGCTGGATGTGCACGTCGACGATCTCGTCGACCTCGGTCTTGCCGTCGGCGCGGGCGGCGAGCACGCTCGGCGTCACCCGCTCCACGATGTCGCGCAGGAACCCCGGCGGTGCCGAGCCTTCCATCACGGTCTGGCGGGCCGCGGTCACCGCGCCGCAGGAGTCGTGGCCGAGCACGATCACCAGCGGCGCGCCGAGCACACCGACGCCGTACTCGATGCTGCCCAGCACCTCCGGGCCGGTGATCTGACCGGCGGTGCGCACCACGAACAGGTCACCGAGGCCGCGGTCGAAGATGATCTCGGCGGCCAGCCGGGAGTCGGAGCAGCCGAACAGCACGGCGAACGGGCGCTGGCCCGGGGCCAGCGACGCGCGGTGGTCGGCGTCCTGGTTCGGGTGCTGGACGTCGTTGTGGACGAACCGCCGGTTGCCCTCCAGGAGCATCTGGAAGGCGGCTGCGGGGGAGGGTGGTGGTTCGGGCACGCGAGCACGCTACCGCAGCCCGGCTCGCACCGACGCGTCCGCAGGCTCCGATGTGGTCAGATGAGAGCAGCGCCACTCGAGTCGACGCATCGAGTGAAAACCGGCGCCACGGACCGGTGATTCCCCCTGCGCGGCCGCCCAGCGCAGGCGCGTTGGTGGGTCGCGGGGCTCCGGGGCGCCGCGTAGTCTCACCAGCGGTGGGACGTTCCAGACCCCAGCGCACGAGGGCGCTGGACCGTGCTGGGGCCGTCGAGCTCCCAGCCGCCGGTCCGGGAGACGACCGGCACCGCGCCGCTGGCGCAGAGGTCTGGGCGACACCCTCGCGGGCTGTCCGTGGACCGGGCAGCACCGGTGCCGTTCGCGGTGCGCGTGCCGACGGACCGGCGGCCGGGCCGCTGAGGGGAGCCACCAGTCGGCTGGTCGGTGGTGGGACGGGCGAGGGGGCTGCCTCACCACCGACCCGCCTCAGTTCACGCAGGGGATCCCGTCCGCGGTGATCGTCCCGGGATCCGGTGGGGTGCTGGTGCTCTGCTGCCGGGCCGGGCCGTCGAGCGCGACCGCGGCAGGCGGGGCGAACCGCGGTGCCCCGGGACCCCGGTAGTCGCTGCCGAGGAGCACCTGGACGCGACCACGCGGCAGGGACGCGTCCCGCTCGGTGGGCAGCCCGCCGAGCAGCGCGGCGACCTGGTCGGCGGTGGCCGCGGCCCCCGGCGCGTAGCGGACCACTGAGGACGCACGGGCCCCGGTGTTGCCTGCCCGGCCCACCTCCACGCCGCGACCTGACAGCTCCGAGCGCACCCGCTTGGCCAGGCCCGGGTTCCGCGTCGCGTTGAGCACGTCCACCGTGGCCGGCCCGGCGACCTCGGACGGCGGCGGTGGTGCCGCGGAGGGGTCGGTGCTGCGGGTGACCGCCGCGCGGACCGCGCGCGGGTCCACCAGGATCGCCTGGCCGTCCGGGGTGTCGTGGTCGGCGTCCTCGATCGGGATGGTCGTGAACCGGACCGCGCCCCCGGCCAGCCCGCGCATCCGCTCGGCGAAGGCCAGCACGTCCCAGTCGCGGTCGAGCACCACCGAGTCCTGCACCGAGTCGATGAGCTCCTGCAGCCGCGCCGGGTTGGCCAGCACCCCGCCGGAGAGCATCGACTGCGTCAGCCCGGACAGGAAGGCCTGCTGGCGCACCACGCGGTCGAGGTCCCCGCGCGGCAGCCCGTGCCGCTGCCGGACGAAGGCCAGCGCCTCGGGGCCGGAGATGGTCTGCGGCCCGGCGCGGAAGTCCGCTCCCGAGTAGCTGTCCCGCGTCGGCGCCCGCAGGCACACCGGGACGCCGCCGACGGCTTCCGTGATGCGGGCGAAGCCGAGCAGGTTGACCTCGGCGTAGTGGTCGATCGACACGCCGGTCAACCGCTCGACGGTGCGCACCAGCAGCTTGCGGCCGGCGTCGTCGCCCTCGCGCGCCAGCTGCGCCGGGTCGGTGGTGCCGCGCCGGGTCGCTTCCGCGATGGCGGCCTGCTTGCCGCGGGAGTACGCGGAATTGATCTTGTGCTGCCCGTGCCCGGGGATGGACACGTAGGAGTCGCGGGGGAAGGAGAACCCGGCCGCGCTGGAGCCGTCGTTGGGGATGTGCAGCAGGATGATCGTGTCGGTCAGCGCCGCGTCGTTCGCCCCGGCGTGCAGCTCGCGCAGCACCTCCGCGGGCAGCGGCTTGCCGTGCGCGTCGGTGCGGCTGTCCATGCCCACCAGCAGGATGTCGGTGGCCCCGTCGGCCCCGGCGCCGTCGGTGACGTCGCTGGTGGCCAGCCCGTTGAGCAGGTCCCGGTAGTGGCTCCAGCCGTACCCGGTCACCGCCAGCACGAGCAGCGACAGCACCGTCACCGCGACGCGCGCCCCGGAACCCGGCCGCCGTGCGACCGGTCGGCGCGGCGGGTGCGGGCGGCGGTCGGGCGTCCTGGTCTGGGGCGGCACGGTCCCTCCGGCGGAGTGGTCCAGGCGGTGGGGCATGATCCGCCTCAGGGTCTCACCGTTCGCGGCCGCGAGCAGATCATCCGATCGCGGCGTGTTCCGGCGACGCGCCGTGATCACCTGGTCGTGACCGGCGCTAGTCCTCCTCGGCGGCGCCGGGCAGGTCGCTCTTCCGGATCCGGTAGACCTGCAGCAGGGTGTCGTAGTACTTCGTCGTCTCGCCGACCCACTCCATGCCGATGCGCTGCGCGGTGGAGATCGCCCGCGTGTTGTCCGGGCGGGTCAGCGCGAACACCGCGTCGATGTCGTAGGTGAAGGCCCAGCGCAGCAGCGCGGTCGCGGCCTCCGTGGCGTAGCCGTGGCCCCACGCCTCGGGGCGCAGCTGCCAGGTCAGCTCGAGGTCGTGGTCGTAGGGCGGCAGCATCCGCAGCACCAGCCCGCCGACCACGACGTCGTCGGACCGGCGCTGCATCGCCCACCGGCCGGTCGGTGGGACGAGGTTGGGCTGCGCCTCGGTCCACGCGTGCACCACGGCACGCATCGCGGCGAGGTCGGCGACGTTGGAGACGGCCGGGGTGAGCCACTCGGTCACCTCTGGTCGGCCGTAGAGCGCCAGCGCGGCCTGCACGTCGGAGTCGCTGGTCGTCCACTCGCGGATGACCAGTCGCTCGGTGGTCAGCGGAGGCATGGCGGTCCTCTCCTTCGCGCCGAGGGAGAACCTCTCGATTCTAGGGCGGTCGCTGCCCGTCGGCGGGTCGACGAGCAGCGACCGTTTCGTGGGCTCTGTGGCTTCAGTGTAGAGCGAAATCAATCCCCCGCGGCGCGGACAGGGGGCCGAGGCACGCGGCCGGTCAGTGCAGGGCGGGGAGCGGCTCCAGCCGCCCGTCGGCGTCGAACTCCCAGTCGCGGGGCTCCCCGAGCGCCGTCAGGTCCGGGTGGTCGGCGACCTCCTGCGCGTAGGCCTCGGAGACCTCGATGCGCGGCATCGTCAGGGTGTTGCGGATGCGCACCACCTTCGCCGGGCGGTCGTGCGGGCCGCGGGACATGTGCAGCGCCGCCACGATCGCGTCCCGGTCGTTGGCCAGCGCCATCGGGATCCGGGCGCCGTCGGGCACCCCGGAGGTCAGCGAGTTGGTGTAGAAGGAGCCGAAGTCGATCTGGTCCAGGCAGCGCTGGGTCGTCACGTCGGCCATGCCGAGCCCGCAGGCGTTGCCGCCGGTGTGCTCGGTCAGCCCCAGCACCACCACGCGCTTGATCGGCACGGTCCGGAAGTGCTCGGAGTTGACCGGGGCGCGGCCGGTGATGTTGGGGTCCATCCCGGCCCCGCTGATGTCCTTGCCGATCTCGTCGACCACCAGCACGTCGATGTCGGACACCAGCAGCTTCGGCATCAGCCGCTTGGCCTCGACCAGCAGCTCCGCCTCGCGCTCCAGCAGCACGTCGGTGGGCACCAGCTCCAGCCGGGCCACCTGCTCGTAGGCGTTCTCCACCACCGCCATGCCGAACTCGACCGGCACCACCCGCAGCGCCGCCTCGGCCACCGCTGGGATGAGGGAGTGGAAGTTCTCGAAGCCGTGCGCGTGCAGGGTGGTGGCCCCGCGGTGCTTGCCCAGCCCGATGGCGATCATCTTGGCCAGGCCGCTCTCGTGGGTGCCGCGGAAGTCGGTGTGCGGCTTGACGCGGCCGAGCACCACGATCCCGTCGGCCTGCGCCGCCTCGGCGTCGATGTGCACCGGCGTGCCGTCCGGCAGCTCGGTGACCACGACGGTCTCCATGGACGACACGATCGGCGCACCGATGCGCTCCTCGGTCACGCCGTACTCGGCGAGCACCTTCCGCTGGCCGGCCGCCGTCCCCCCGCCGTGGCTGCCCATCGCGGGCACCACGAACGGCTTGGCGCCGCAGCCGGCCAGCGCGTCGACCAGGGTGGCGACGATCCGGTCGAGCTGGGCGATGCCGCGGCTGCCCGCGGTGATGGCGATCCGCTTGCCGCTCACCGGGTGGGTGCGGTCGTGCTCGGCGACCTGGCTGCGGATGGTGCCCTCGAGGTCCTCGACCACCGTCGAGGCGAACCGCTGCTCGACCGGGATCATCCTGGGCAGCTCGATGTCGCCTCCGACCAACCGGACCGCATCGACGTTGAACATGCAGCTGATCCTTCCCCCGCGCTGACCCGCGGTCGGCTCGATGACCGCGCGAATATGCCACGTCGAACGGGCGCGCGGAAGCCCTCGCGGGCTCCAGTGTGGACAGCGGTGCGGCCGGACCGCGCTGCTGGAGCCGGCGAGCGCGACACGTAAGCTGTCCGCGTGTCCGTCAAGCGTCCCGGCCCCGTGCGGTGGTTGTCCTACCAGTTCGGCGGCCGCCTGCCCGAGCAGTACCGCGACTGGGTGCTGCACGACGCCACCTGCCGGACCTGGGTGCTGAGGGTGGTGGTCCGCGGGCTGGTCCAGGTCGCGCCGCTGGGGATCGTGCTGTTCGCGGCGCTGGGCCTGCTCGGCGGGGCGTGGCCGATCGCGGCCGGGGCCCTGCTGCTGGGGCTGCTCGTGGTGGTCCGCATCGTGCTGACCAACTCGGTGGACAGCGTCGACGCGCGGCTGGTCCGCTACGGCTTCCCGCCCGGCCACGGCTCGGCCGTGCGCCGGCAGCGCGACGCCGACGCCGCCGCGCGCTACGCAGCGGTCTGGCGGCAGCAGCCACCGGAGTGACCGCCCTCACCCGGTGCGCACCACCGCCACCGGGCACGGGGCGTGGTGCAGCACACCACCGGCCACCGAGCCGAGCAGCAGCCCGGCGAACCCGCCGCGCCCGCGGTGGCCCACGACCAGCAGCTGCGCGTCCTCCGCGACCGAGCACAGCGCCTCGACCGGGTGCTGGTTGGCCACGTGGCGGTGCACCCGCACGTCGGGGTGCTCGGAGCACCAGCCCGCGAGCTGCTCGGCGAGGTGCAGGTCGGCGCGGGTGCGGATCTCCTGCGGGTCCAGCGGCGGGTAGACCCCGGCGGTGAAGTGCGCGTCCGGCAGGGCCTGCACCGCCACGAGCCCGGCGCGCCGGTCGGCCGCCCAGCGGAAGGCGTGCCGCAGCGCCACCTGGCTGCCCGGCGAGTCGTCCACCCCGACGGTGACCGGCCCCTCCGAGCGGGGCGTGCCGCGCACGACCACCACCGGGCAGCGGGCGTGCGTCGCCACCGAGGTGCCCACCGAGCCGAGCAGGGCCTCGCGGAACACCCCGTGCCCGTGCGAGCCGACGACGAGCACCGACGCGCCCTCGCTGCGCCGCACCAGCTCCTGGGCCGGGTGGCCGGCGGCGACCTCGGCGAGGACGGCCAGCCCGGGGTGCGCCCGGCGGCACCGCTCGGCCGCGTCGTCGGCGTCGACCTCGGCGCGCGCTTCCCGGGACGGGGCGTCGTTGACCAGCACCACCTGCAGCGGTCGCCCCACCCGCGCCGCTTCGTCGGCAGCCCACAGCGCGGCCCGCAGCGACGGCGGCGAGCCGTCCACGCCCACCACGACGGGCCTTGCCCCGGCCATCGGCTCCCCCCACGGTGCCAGTGCGCGCCCGCGTGACCGGCAGCACCCGAGCGCACGCGCAGCGACCTGCGCCTTTAGTATCGCCAAGTGGCCGACGAGTTGAACCCCGCAGCGATCTTCCGTGCCGGTACCCGCCTGCGACACGTCGTCAAGCGCACGCCGCTGGAGCTCAGCGCCCGCCTGAGCGGCGAGCTCGGCGTCCCGGTGCGCTTCAAGCGCGAGGACATGCAGGTCTGCCGCTCGTACAAGGTGCGCGGCGCCTACAACCTCATCTCCTCGCTCGGGCCCGAGGAGCGGGAGCGCGGCGTGGTGTGCGCGAGCGCCGGCAACCACGCGCAGGGGGTGGCCTTCGCCTGCCGCCAGCTGGAGATCGAGGGCCGGGTGTACCTGCCGGCCAACACGCCCCGCCAGAAGCGGCGGCGCATCGCCGAGATCGGCGGCGACTGGGTGGAGCCGGTGATCGTCGGCAGCTCCTTCGACGAGGCCAGCCGGGCCTCGCGGGAGGACAGCGAGCGCACCGGCGCGGTCTACGTGCACCCCTTCGACGACCCGCGCACCATCGCCGGGCAGGGCACCGTCGGGCTGGAGATCGCCGAGCAGCACGAGGGCCCGCTGGACACGGTGATCGTGCCGGTCGGCGGGGGAGGGCTGCTCGCGGGCATCGTGCTGTGGCTCAAGGAGCACTTCCCGGAGACCCGGGTGGTCGGCGCCGAGCCGGCCGGGGCCGCCAGCATGCGCGCCGCCCTGGAGCACGGCGGGCCGATCGCGCTGCCCAGCGTGGACACCTTCGTCGACGGCGCCGCGGTCGGGCGCGTCGGTGACCTGGGCTACCAGGTGGTGCGGGAGCTGGTCGACGAGGTCGTGGCCGTGCCCGAGGGCGCGGTGTGCACCGAGATGATCGAGCTCTACCAGACCGAGGGCATCATCGCCGAGCCCGCCGGGGCGCTGGCCAGCGCCGCCGCGCGGCTGCCGCTGGAGCGGCCGGTGCGCGGCCCGGTGGTGTGCGTGGTCTCCGGCGGCAACAACGACCTGAGCCGCTACGGGGAGGTCGTGGAGCGCTCCCTGGTGCACGAGGGCCTGCGGCACTACTTCCTGGTGACGTTCCCGCAGGAGCCGGGCGCGCTGCGGCACTTCCTCGACGACGTGCTCGACGACGGCCAGGACATCGTGGCCTTCGAGTACGTCAAGAAGAACAACCGGGAGACCGGCCCGGCGCTGGTGGGCATCGAGCTGGACCGGGTCGACGAGCTGGAGGGGTTGCTGCGGCGGATGAAGGACTCCCCGCTGCAGATCGAGCAGGTCTCGCCGGGCTCGCCGCTGTTCTCGTTCCTGCTCTGAGCGCTCCCGGCCCGCCCGCTCGGCGGCGCGGGCCGGGCCTGGGCGCGAGGTCGGTCGTCCCCCCCCCCGGGAGGATCAGGAACGGGTGGCGCGCTCGGACAGCACGCGGACCATCTCGGCGACCGAGGCGCGGCGGGCGGCGCGGACGGCGTCGAACAGCGGGCGCAGCGCGTCGGTGCGGGCGCGGATCGCCGAGGCGGACAGGGCCCCGCCCGGCGAGTCGTCGGTGGCAACCCACAGGATCGCCTCGACCTCGGCGGCGCGCTGCAGGATGCGCAGCGTGCGCTGCGGCACGTCCGCGGGCCAGTCGGGGGCCGGCCGGGAGGCCACCGTCGCGGCGATCTCCTCGCGCACCCCCGGGCGCTGCTTGGCGACACCGAGTTCGATCAGCGCGGTGGCGGCTTCGCGCATCGCCGAGGCCATGCCGTGCTCGGCCTCGCCGATCGGCAGGTGCTCGAACGGCGGCAGCTCGCCCACGCCGAACACGGTCCAGCGCAGGATCCCCTCGGCGACGCGTTCGGGGACCAGGCCCAGCCCGGCGTTGGGCAGCACCACGGCCTCGCCGGTGCGCATGGCCAGCTTCGCGAACGGGCTCGACCCGCCGAGTCCGCGGGCGTCGCCGGGGATGGGCAGCACGAGCTCGCCGTTGGACGCCCCGGCCTTGCGCAGCGCGGCCAGCAGCAGCGCGGGACCGGCGGGGGTGTCGTCGGGGCCGGGGAGCTCCAGGCGCGCGGCCAGGTCCTCGTCAGCGGCGCGGACTTCCTGCGCTTCGGCCCAGGTCTGCAGGGCGTCGAGCACGTCGTCCGAGGCGGCTGCACCGTGCAGCCAGGCGGACGTCCAGACAACCATCGTGGCGCTTGGGCAAGGCACGTGGAGAAAGGGTACGGATCCGCTCGCGCGGCGCTCGTCGGGGGAGGGCGAGTGTGATCCGCTCCGCGCGGCGCGCCGCACCCCGCACGTCCACCGATCGGACTACCGTCAGGCCTCGTGCGTTCGGTTGACTACGGCAAGGACGTCCTCGCGGGTCCGCGCCGCACGAAGGTGCCCGAGGTCCCCGCCGAACCGGGGCTGGTGGTCGAAGACCCCGCCAGCGGGTTCTGCGGCGCGGTGGTGCGGGTGGAGAAGGACACCGTGGTGCTGGAGGACCGGCACGGCAACCAGCGGGTGTTCCCGATGCGCCCGGCGGCGTTCCTGCACGAGGGCAAGCCGGCGACGTTGGTCCCGGTCCGCGCCGCGGCGCCGCGCGGGCCCGGGCGCTCGGCGTCGGGCTCGGTGCGCGTGGAGGGGCTGCGGGCGCGCACCGCCCGGGCGAGCCGCATCTGGGTGGAGGGCCTGCACGACGCCGAGCTGGTGGAGCGGATCTGGGGCCACGACCTGCGGGTGGAGGGCGTGGTGGTGGAGCCGCTGGGCGGCGTGGACGAGCTGCCCGGCCTGCTCGCCGAGTTCGGCCCGGGACCGGGCCGCCGGGTCGGGGTGCTGGTCGACCACCTGGTGCCGGGGAGCAAGGAGTCCCGGCTGGTGGAGGCCATCGACGATCCGCACGTGCTCGTCACCGGCCACCCGTTCGTCGACGTCTGGGAGGCGGTGAAGCCGCGGGTGCTCGGGATCGACGCCTGGCCCCGGGTGCCGCGCGGTGTCGACTGGAAGAGCGGGGTGTGCGCGCAGCTGGGGTGGGGCGAGCCCGCCGACGGGTGGCGTCGGGTGCTGGCCGCGGTGTCCGGCTTCCGCGACGTCGAGCCGCCGTTGCTGGGCGCGGTGGAGCGGCTCATCGACTTCGTGACGGCCGACTCGCCGGAGCGCTGAACCGCATCACGCGTTGATCACGCCGGACGCGACTGCTCTCGCCGCGGTGCGCGGTCTGCCACCATGGGGGCATGACGCCCGCGTTGCTGTGGTTGATCGCCGGGGTGCTGCTGGTCGCTGCCGAGGTGCTCTCCGGCGAGTTCGTCCTGGTGATGCTCGGGGCCGCAGCACTGGGCGCTGCCGCGGCCTCCGCGCTGGGCGCGTCGTTGGTGGTGGACGCCGCGGTCTTCGCCGTGCTGGGCCTGGGACTGATCTTCGTCGCGCGCCCGGCGCTCAAGCGCCGGCTGAGCCACCCGCTGGAGATCAAGACCGGTGTGGACGCCCTGGTGGGCAAGCGGGCGGTGGCCGAATCCACAGTGGACGTCCACGGTGGAAGGGTGCGCATCGACGGCGACCTGTGGTCGGCGCGGGCGTTGGACGAGACGCAGGTGATCCAGGCAGGACAGACGGTCACCGTGATCGAGATCGCTGGGGCGACGGCAGTGGTGTCGGCCGAGCCGTGAGGAGATGAGGGTGTGGAATTGAGTGGACTGATCGTGCTGGCGGTCGTCGTGCTGCTGGTGCTGATCATCGCGGTGAAGTCGGTGATGGTGGTGCCGCAGGCCCAGACGGCCGTGGTCGAGCGCCTGGGCAAGTTCCGCACGGTGGCCGAGCCGGGACTGAACTTCCTGGTGCCGTTCCTGGACCGGGTGCGCGCCCGCATCGACCTGCGCGAGCAGGTGGTGTCGTTCCCGCCGCAGCCGGTGATCACCCAGGACAACCTGACGGTGTCGATCGACACGGTGGTGTACTTCCAGGTCACCGACTCGCGGTCGGCGGTGTACGAGATCTCCAACTACATCGTCGCGGTGGAGCAGCTGACCACCACCACGCTGCGCAACGTGGTCGGCGCGATGAGCCTGGAGGAGACGCTGACCTCCCGCGACGCGATCAACACGCAGCTGCGCGGGGTGCTGGACCAGGAGACCGGCCGGTGGGGCATCCGGGTCGCGCGGGTGGAGCTCAAGGCGATCGACCCGCCTCCGTCGATCCAGGACTCGATGGAGAAGCAGATGCGCGCCGACCGGGAGAAGCGCGCCATGATCCTCAACGCCGAGGGCGAGCGGGAGTCGGCGATCAAGACCGCTGAGGGGCAGAAGCAGGCCGCGATCCTGGCGGCCGAGGGCCAGAAGCAGGCGGCGATCCTGGCCGCGGAGGCCGAGCGGCAGTCCAGCATCCTGCGGGCGCAGGGTGAGCGGGCCAGCCGCTACCTGCAGGCGCAGGGCCAGGCCAAGGCGATCGAGAAGGTCTTCGCGGCGGTCAAGCGCGGCAAGCCGACCCCGGAGCTGCTGGCCTACCAGTACCTGCAGACGCTGCCGCAGATGGCGCAGGGCGACGCCAACAAGGTGTGGGTGGTGCCCAGCGAGTTCGGCAAGTCCCTGGAGGGCTTCGCGCGGATGCTCGGTGCCCCGGGCGAGGACGGTGTGTTCCGCTACGAGCCGCCGGAGGAGGAGCCGCCGAGCACGGCGCCGGAGGAGGACGAGGAGTCGGTCAAGTCCTGGTTCGACACCTCCACCCCGCCGGAGGTCGCCGAGGCGGTGCGCGAGGCCGAGGCCGTCGCGCGCAAGGAGGTGCCCGGCCCGACGCTGGGCGACCAGGCTCCGCGGCCGGGCCAGCCCGGCTGACCGAGAGCACGACTGCGGGCGCCCGCTGGCACGAGCGGGCGCCCCCACTGCTCTCCGTGGACGATCACCCCGGCACGTGGCCGGCGTAGGTGCCGAAGCTCCAGGTGTTGCCCTCGGGGTCGCGGACGGAGAACTCGCGGGAGCCGTAGTCCTCGTCGTGCGGCGCGGAGACGGTCTCCGCACCGGCGGCCACGGCCCGCTCGTGCAGCGCGTCGGGCTCGGCGGTGACCGCGTAGGTGTTGGCTGACCCCTTCGGCCTGGCGAACGGGTTGGCCGGGTCGCAGGTGCCGATCATGACGCCGCCGCCCTCCGGCCAGCGGAGCTCGGCGTGCACGACCTCGCCGTCGTGGCCGGGCACGACCAGGGACTCCTCGAAGCCGAAGGCTTCCACCAGGAAGCGGATGCCCGCCTCCCGGTCGGCGTAGGGGACCACGGGCCAGAGCCCGATCGGTGGCTCGTTCGTCGTCATGCCACCCAGGGTGCGTCGCCGAGGTGCTGCGCGCCTTGGACGAATGGAAGCTCCTCGGCGATCCACTGCGACGGCGCCATCCCGCTGAACTCCCGCCAGTCCCGGTTGAAGTGGGCCTGGTCGGTGTAGCCGCAGTCGGCGGCGATGTCGGCGAGGCTGGTCCGGGCGCCGGTGACGATGCGGCGGCGGGCGGCCTGGAACCGCAGCACGCGGGCCAGCAGCTTGGGGGAGGGGCCGAACTCGCGGCGGAACCGGGCGGTGAGGTGCTGGCGGCTCCACCCGACGGCGGCGGCCAGCTCGCCGATGGGCACGTGCCCGTCGCTCTCGATCAGCCGCCGCCAGACCCGGTCCAGCTCGGGGGAGGGCAGCGACGCGGGGTCGGCGATGCGGTGCAGCACCGTGCAGAGCAGCGCGAACCGCTCGCTCCACGTGCCCGCCGGCCGCAGCCGCTCGGTGAGCTCGGCGGAGGCCCGGCCGAGCAGGTCGGCCAGCTCGGCGCCGGTGCCGGCGAGCTCCGCGGCGGGCACGCCGAGCAGGGCGCGGGCGCCGAGCGGGGTGAGCTCGAGCTGGATGCCGTGCTGGAGCTCGCCGTACGGGATGTGCGCCGGTCTGCTGTGCAGGCCCCCGACGAGGGCGGTGCAGGACAGCTGGTGGCCGGTGTCGAAGGTGACGTCCACGGTCTCGTCCAGCGCGATGATCGCGGTCAGGCTCGGCGAGGGCAGGCCGCGGTGCACGCCGGGCGCGGAGTGCAGCCGGTAGCCGCTGATCTCGGTGATCAGTGGGCGCAGCGGGGGAGGCGGCGTTGCTCTGACGTACTGCGACGAGGCCACGGGCTGAGGGTAGGCGGCCGTCCGTCGCCGGTCGCTCCGCTCTCACGGTTTTGTCGTCACGATCGCTTCAGTGTCGAGTGAAATTACTGCTCGGGAGCGCGTCGCACCGGAGGCGCAGGAACGATCGTCAGAGCTCGGAGCCGGGATCGAGGTAGGGGCCGCCGGCGATGCCGAAGGCGCGGACCGTGCCGAGCAGGTGCTCACGGAGGCGGGTCTTGGCCAGCTCCGGGTCGCCGTCGCGCAGCGCGGCCGCCAGCTGGCCGTGCTGGTGGTTGATGCGGGAGCGCGCGGTGTGGG
This sequence comes from Saccharopolyspora hordei, assembly GCF_013410345.1. Lineage (NCBI taxonomy): Bacteria > Bacillati > Actinomycetota > Actinomycetes > Pseudonocardiales > Pseudonocardiaceae > Saccharopolyspora > Saccharopolyspora hordei. Next base: position 3,636,809 of record NZ_JACCFJ010000001.1, on the reverse strand, counting down.
TGCGGGCGGTGGCGGTGATGCGCATCTGCTTGTCGCGCAGGGCGTTGTAGAGGTCCGCGACCACGGGGTTGCCGGCCGCGGCGACCAGCGTGGCGTGGAAGGCGCGGTCGGCTTCGTGCATGGCGGCGTCGCTGAGCTCGGTGGTGTCGCAGGCCGGGTGCTCGGCCAGTTCCTCGCCGACGGCGGTCATCGCCCCGCCGCCCTGCAGGGCGAGCTTGTCGATGGCGAAGCTCTCCAGCGCCAGGCGGGCTTCCACCACGGCGCGGGCTTCGTTCGGGGTGACCGGGACGACGAGGGCGCCCCGCTTGGGGTACAGCCGCAGGAAGCCTTCGGTCTGCAGCCGCAGGAAGGCCTCGCGCACGGGGGTGCGGGACATCTGCAGCGCGGCGGCCACCTCGCCCTCGGACAGCAGCTCGCCGTCCGGGTAGCTGCCGTCCAGCAGCCCGGCCTTGACGTGCTGGTAGGCCCGGTCGGCGGCGGGTGGCTCGGGCGCTGCGCCCGAGGTCGCGGTGGTGGAGGACACGGTTTCGCGTGGTGTTGCGCTCGACACGGGGTCATCGTACTTCCACCCAACTTGTATCTAAGATGGATACAAGTTCTGGGAGAGGAGTCACGAGTTGTCCGGCACGGCCACCGCCCCGCACCCCGCCGGACCGCGGGTCGATCACGTCAACAGCCCCTCGCGCACGGCTTGGCTCGTGTGGGGGCTGGGCGCGCTCTGCTACTGCGCGGCGCTGTTCCACCGCGCCAGCCTCGGCGTCGCCGCCCCCGAAGCGCTGCACCGCTTCGCGATCGGCCCGGCGGTGCTCTCGCTGTTCTCCGCCCTGCAGCTGGGCATCTACCTGGTGCTGCAGGTGCCGTCCGGGCTGCTGGCCGACCGGCTGGGGCCGCGGAAGGTGATCACCGGCGGCATGGTGGCGCTGGCCGCCGGGTCCGCGGTGTTCGCGGTGAGCGGCTCGATCGTCGGCGGGATCGTCGGCCGGGTGCTCATCGGCTTCGGCGACGCCTTCATGTTCACCAACGTGCTGCGGCTGGCCGCGCACTGGTTCCCGCCGCACCGGTTCGGCCGGGTCGCGGCGATCACCGGCCTGGCCGGCGGGCTGGGGCAGGTTGTCTCCACGCTGCCGCTGGGCCTGGCCCTGCACGGCCTGGGCTGGGTGCCCACCTTCACCGGGGCCGCCGTGCTCACCGCCGCACTGGCGGCCGCGGCGGGGCTGGCGATCCGCGACCGGCCCGCGCGGGCCGCGGTCTCCGACGAGCCCGCGCCGGAGCCGGAGCGGATCGCGCACACCCTGCGCCACGTCTGCGCCCAGCGCGGCACCAAGCACTCGTTCTGGGTGCACTTCGTGCTCATGGCGCAGTTCGTCGCGGTGACCACGCTGTGGGGCGGGCCGTGGCTGACCGAGTCGCAGGGGCACGGCCAGGCCGAGGTCGGGTCGCTGCTGCTGATCAGCGTCGTGGGCTTCATCGCCGGGTCCTGGTTCGCCGGGCAGTTCATCTCCGGCCGCCCGGTGCGGCGCGACCGGTTCACGCTGGGCCTGTCCTGCGCCGTGGTGGCGGTGTGGGCGCTGCTGGTCGGCTGGCCCGGTGTGCTGCCGATGCCGCTGCTGGTGGTGGCGCTCGTGGTCATCGGCCTCGGCGGCGGTGCGGCGATGCTGGCCTTCGACGGGGCCCGGATGGCCAACGCCGAGCACCGCTCCGGGACCGCCACCGGGGTGGTCAACATGGGCGGGTTCAGCGCCTCGGTGCTCATCCAACTGCTGGTGGGCGTGGTGCTGCAGCTCGTGTCGTCCCTGCCCTCCGCGCAGGCCTACCGCTGGGCGTTCGCGCCGGTGCTGGTGCTGGTGGCGGTCGGCACGGTGGCGCAGTGGTGGCTGCGGGACCGGCGTTGCGCCGGCTGAGCGCGGTGGCCGCGCCGGGGCCGTGTTGCGCCACGCGGGCGCGGTGGTGCCGTTAGGGTCGAGCGGCGGACGCGGACCCGGTCGGCCAGCGGCGGTCGGCCCAGCGATGGAGGTTGTCGTGACCACGGCGCTGGAACTGCACAACTACGTCGACGGCGGACCTGCGGGGACCTTGGCGGGGGAGACCCTGCCCCTGGTCGACCCGAGCACCGGCGAGGAGTACGGCAGCAGTCCGCTGACGCGCTGGATGGACGTGGACGCGGTCATGGCGGTGGCCGCCTCGGCGTACGAGTCGTGGTCGCAGACCACGCCGCGGCAGCGGCAGCACGCGCTGCTGGAGGTCGCCGACGCGCTGGAGGACCGCGCCGAGGAGCTGGTGCTGGCCGAGTGCCGCAACACCGGCAAGCCGTGGTCGGTGGTGCGCGACGACGAGCTGCCGCTGGCGGTGGACCTGATCCGCTTCTACGCCGGGGCGGCGCGGGTGCAGGAGGACAGCGCCGCCGGCGAGTACCAGCCGGGGATGACCTCGTTCGCCCGCCGCGAGCCCATCGGGGTGTGCGCGCAGGTCACCTCCTGGACGCACCCGCTGCTGCTGGCCGCGGCCAAGTTCGCCCCGGCGGTGGCGGCGGGCAACACCGTGGTGCTCAAGCCGGCCGAGACCACCCCGGTGAGCTCGGTGCTCCTGGCCGAGATCGCGGGGGAGCAGCTGCCGGACGGGGTGCTGAACCTGATCTGCGGCGACCGGGACAGCGGCCGCGCCATGGTGGCGCACGAGGTGCCGGGCATGTTCTCGATCACCGGCACGGTCCGGTCGGGCATGGAGGTCGCGGGCTCGGCGGCGGCCGATCTCAAGCGCGCCCACCTGCAGCTCGGCGGCAAGGCCCCGGCGGTGGTGTTCGACGACGCCGACGTGGCGCGCGCGGCCCGGCGGATCGCGGTGGCGGCGTTCGGCAACGCCGGCCAGAGCTGCACGGCGGCCAGCCGGGTGCTGGCCGGACCGGGCGTGTACGAGGACCTGCTGGCCGAGCTGGTGCGGTGGGCGCGCGAGATGCGCCCGGGGCCGCCGCAGGACCCCGACGCCGCGTTCGGCCCGCTCAACAGCCTCGGCCAACTGGAGCTGGTGCAGGCGCACCTGGCCCGGCTGCCCGACCACGCGGAGATCCTCGCCGGCGGCAACCGCCGCGGCGAGCGGGGCTTCTTCCACGAGGCGACGGTGGTCGCCGGGGTGGAGCAGGACGACGAGCTGGTGCAGAACGAGCTGCTGGGGCCGGTGCTGACGGTGCAGCGGTTCCAGACCGAGGACGAGGCGGTGCAGCTGGCCAACGGCGTGCGCTACGGGCTGGCGGCGAGCGTGTGGACGCGCGACCACGGGCGGGCCATGCGGGTCTCGCGGCGCTTGCAGGCGGGCACGGTGTGGATCAACACCCACCACCCGCTGGCGGCGGAGATGCCGCACAGCGGCTTCAAGCACTCGGCCTCGGCCCGCGACTTCGGCCGCTACGGGCTGGAGGAGTACAGCCGCATCAAGCACGTCATGTCCGCCTGGGACGACGACTGACCACGACCCCGCCGCTCGATGAGGTGAGGAGTGCAGGGCACCTCTCGCCAACCCGGTGGGTGCGAGGTGCCCTCCACCTCGTCGGGTTCATCTGGTCGGGTGAGGAGCGCGGTGCCAGGGGCGGGCGTGCTCGAAGGCGCGGGCGGCGCGCAGGACCGTGGCGTCGGCGTGCCGCGGACCGACGATCTGCAACCCGATCGGCAGTCCCTCGCCGGTGCGCCCGCAGGGCACGCTCGCGGCGGGCTGCTGGGTCATGTTGAACGGGTAGGTGAACGGCGTCCAGCTGGTCCACCGCTCCGCGCCCGACCCCGGCGGCACCTCGACCCCGGCCTCGAACGGCGGGATCGGCACGGTCGGGGTCAGCAGCAGGTCGTAGGTCTCGTGGAAGGCGCCCATGCGCTGCCCGAGCAGCATGCGGGTGTTGGTGGCCTCCAGGTAGTCCTGCGCGGAGTAGGTCAGGCCCTGGCGGCAGATCTCCTGCAGTCCCGGGTCGAGCAGCTCGCGCTGCTCGGGCGTGAGGTGCTCGATCGACTTGGCCGCACCCGCGAACCACAGGACGTGGAAGTCCGCCACCGGGTCGCTGATGCCCGGGTCGGTCTGCTCGACCACGGCGCCGAGCTCTTCGAAGGCGCGGGCGGCGTCGGTGACGGCCCGCGCGACGTCCGGGTGCACCTCGGTGCCGAAGCCGAGGTCGAGGCTGACCGCGATGCGCAGCCCGCGCACCCCGTCCTCCAGGCCGTCCAGGTAGGACCTCGTGGGCGGCTCCAGCGCCGACCAGTCGCGGCTGTCGGGCCCGGAGAGCACGTCGAGCATCAGCGCGGTCTCGGTGACCGTGGTGGTCATCGGCCCCGCGTGGGCGAGCGTGCCGTACGGGCTGGCGGGGTAGTGGGGGACGCGGCCGTAGGTGGCCTTGAGCGCGACGATGCCGCAGAACGCGGCGGGGATGCGCACCGACCCGCCGCCGTCGGTGCCGATGGCCAGCGGCGCCATGCCGAGCGCGACGGCCGCCGCGGCGCCGCCGCTGGAGCCGCCTGCGGTGCGGGAGGTGTCCCAGGGGTTGCGGGTGATCCCGGTCAGCGGGCTGTCGGTGACGCCCTTCCACGCCAGCTCCGGGGTGGTGGTCTTGCCGACGAACACCGCACCGTGCTCCCGAAGGCGGGCCACGGTGGGGGCGTCGACGGTCCAGCGCTGGTCCGGGTCGATCGTGCGGGAGCCGCGCAGCGTCGGCCAGTCCTGGGTCAGGAAGATGTCCTTGATCGAGGTCGGCACCCCGTCCAGCCGCCCGGCGGGTTCACCACGCTGCCAGCGCTGTTCGGAGGCGCGGGCCTGCTGCAGCGCCCGCTCGCCGTCGACCAGGCAGTAGGCGTTGACGGACGGGTCGGCCTCGGTGATGCGCTGCAGGACGGCCTCGGTGGCTTCCACCGGGGACAGCTCGCCGGCGGCGTAGGCGGCGAGCAGGTCGGGGGCCGTGAGGTCGGCGGGCTGGGTGTCGGCCATTCAACTCTCCGTTCCGCTGGGGTATCCCCGCTGCTTGTCCACGACGTTGCGCAGCTGCTCGCCCTGGGCGTAGGCGCGCAGGTTGGCCAGGAACAGGTCGACGAGCTCGTCGACCCAGCCGACGGTGTCGCCGGACATGTGCGGGGAGATGAGCACGTTGGGCATCCCCCACAGCGGCGAGCTCTCCGGCAGCGGTTCGGTCTCGAAGACGTCCAGCGCGGCCCCGGCGAGCTGTCCGGCCTGCAGCGCGGCGACGAGGTCGGCTTCCACGACCAGCTCCCCGCGGCCGACGTTGACCAGCCGGGCGCTGGGGCGGCAGTGGGCGAGGACCTCGGCGTCGACCAGTCCCTTGGTCTGCTCGGTCAGCGGTGCGGCCAGCACGACGTAGTCGAAGGCGCCGATGACGTGGGCGAGGTTGTCGGAGGCGTGCACGTCGCCGAAGTCGGGGTCCTCAGCGCGGGCGGTGCGCCCGGCGCCGGAGACGCGCAGGCCCGCGGCGCGCAGCTGGCGGGCGATGGCGCGCCCGATGGGGCCGGTGCCCACGACGAGCGCGGACTTGCCGGCGATGCGTTCGGTGACGCGGTGCTGCCACTGCTTGCGGTCCTGCAGCCGCAGCGTGGTGTGCATGTCCTTGGCGAAGGTGAGCACGGTGGCCAGGACGTACTCGGCCATCGGCTGGTCGAACACGCCGCGGGAGTTGGTCAGCACGACCTCGGAGTCGCGCAGGGCGGGGAACAGCAGGCGGTCCACCCCGGCGCTGGAGGAGTGGATCCACCGCAGGGCGTCGGCGTGCGGCCAGGCGTCGGGGATCGCCCCGGAGCGGAAGTCCCAGACGAACAGCACGTCCGCGCCGGCCACCGCGGTGGGCAGCTCGTGGGCCTCGGCGTAGCGGAGCTCGGCGTGGTCGCCGATGCGCTCCAGCTCCGCGGGTGGGGTGCCGCCGTGGAGGGCGACGACGGTGGGAGTGCGGTTGATCATGTGCCGACCTTAGGGGCTCGTGGGTCCGGGCGCCCGACGCCGTGGGGCGTGGGCGTGGCGCGTTACGGGCAGATTTCCCGCCGCAGGCCTGGGAAAGCACACTCGGCCGGAGGCATTGACACGCTATGGAGCGCTCGTAGGATTGTCAACAATCCACGGGTACCCTCGGCGGACGAGGTGACGACCGCCCGCTCGATCCGGGACCGGAGGAGATGCACCACCAGTCACCCCACTCCTGCGAACGGAAAGATCCACGATGCCCAGGTACCTGTCGATCACGCTGGAAAAGCGCGGTGTGTCGTGCGTGGCCGAGCTGTTGGACAAGGACGCCCCCCGGACGTGCGAAGCGGTGTGGCAGGCGCTCCCGCAGGTCGGGCCCGTGCACCACGCCAAGTACGCCCGCAACGAGGTCTACACGATGGTGCCGCGGTTCGCCGAGGAGGAACCCGGCCAGGAGAACCCCACGGTCACCCCGATCCCGGGGGACGTCGTCTACTTCTCCTTCCCCGGCGGCATGCTCGACCGGGCGTTCAAGGAGGAGAAGGGCATCCACGAGCTGCCAGGCGTGATCGACCTGGCCATCTTCTACGGGCGCAACAACCTGCTGCTCAACGGAGACGTCGGCTGGGTGCCGGGCAACGTCTACGCGACCATCGTCGAGGGCCTGGACCGGATGGCCGAGGCCTGCAACGACGTGTGGCGCTCCGGCAGCGTCGGGGAGACCCTGCGCTACGACCGCTACGAGGGATGACGGGAGCCGCCGCATGCCGCCTGACTTCCTCGGGGCGGTGTCCGGCCCGCAGCCGCAGCGCGGCGTGGGCGTGATCGCTCCTTTCGACCTCGCGCTGGACCGCGAGCTGTGGCGGTGGGTTCCGCCGGAGGTGTCGCTGTACCTGACGCGCACCGCGTTCGTCCCGGTGCCGGTGACCGTGGAACAGGCCAACCTGGTCTCCGACGAGGCGTCGGTGCACGGGGCGACCCGCGACCTGCTGGTCCCGGAACCGGAGGTGGTGGCCTACGCCTGCACCTCCGGCAGCTTCGTCAACGGGGCCACCGGTGAGCGGGCGCTGGTCGAGGTCATGCTGCAGGCCGGCGCACCGGCGGCGGTGACCGCCTCCGGTGCGCTGGTGCAGGCCCTGCAGACGCTGGGCATCACCCGGATCTCGGTGGCCACCCCGTACGTGGTCAGCGTGACCGACCGGTTGCGTGCCTTCCTCGGCGAGTACGGCATCGAGGTGGTCGCCAGCGTCGGGCTGGGGCTCCTCGGTCAGATCTGGAAGGTCGGCTACGGGCAGGTGGTCGACATCGTGCGCTCGGCGGACCGACCGGAGGCCGAGGCGATGTTCATCAGCTGCACCAACCTGCCCACCTACGACATCATCGGCCCGCTGGAGCAGGAACTGGGCAAGCCGGTGCTCACGGCGAACCAGGTGACCCTGTGGGCCGCGCTGCGCATGATGGGGCTGCGCCCGGTGGCTCCGGAGCAGCGGTTGCTGCAGGCCGTGGACGCGCCTGCCGCGTGATCGCCCGCCCGCGCGCTCGTCGCGCGGGGCGGGCCTTCCGGCTGTGGCGAAACGCAAAGATTGCATCACGAGCACATGACCGCGGCGAACCGTGCGTTAAGATTGTCAACAATCGACCGGTCGCCTGAAGGTTCGCGGCGGTGACGATCCGACGTCGAGAAGGATGGAGCACCTCGTGCCGCACACCGCAGGGATCCTCTACCCCGGCTACAGCGCCGAAGACGACTACCCGGTCCTCGAACGCCTGCTCGGTGACGACGTCCGGCTCCCGCTGGTGCACACCCTCATGCGCGAGGACGCGCACCGGGTGGACGCGCTGCTGGACATCGGCTCCGACGAAGTCCTGGCCGAGGGGGCCCGTGAGCTGCTGTCGCACGGCGTGCAGTCGGTGATCTGGGCGTGCACGTCGGGCAGCTTCGTCTTCGGCTGGCAGGGCGCGCGCGAGCAGGTGGAGAAGCTGCAGGCCGTCACCGGGCTGCCCACCTCCAGCACCTCGTTCGCGTTCGTGCACGCCGCCGCACGGCTGGGCCTGCGGCGGGTCGCGGTGGCCGCGACCTACCCGGCCGACGTGGCCGCGAGGTTCGCGGAGTTCCTGCAGGCCGGCGACCTGGAGGTGGTGCGGTTGTCCAGCCGGGGCATCATCACCGCCGCCGAGGTCGGCACGCTCGGACGCGACGAGGTGCTGGCCTTCGCCCAGGCCAACGACGACGACCGGGCCGATGCGCTGCTGATGCCCGACACCGCGCTGCACACCGCGGCGTGGCTGGACGAGCTGGAGGACGCACTGGGCAAGCCGGTGCTCACCGCCAACCAGGTCAGCGCCTGGGAGGCGTTGCGGCTGGCCGGTGCGCGGCAGGCGCGCGACGGAATGGGAGAGCTGTTCCGCCGAGGAGCGGACGGGGAGCGCAGTGGCTCCCCGGGTTAGGGAGTTGGTGTTCAGTGCTCGGGGCCTACGAGCAGAACCAGCAGCCAGGTGAGTTGGAGCCGGTGCAGCGCAAGTCGACCGCGGCCATCGTGGCCGACCAGCTGCGCGCGGCGATCATGTACGGGTCGCTGCCGCCGGGCAGCCAGCTGGGCGAGGCCGAACTGGCCGCCCGGCTGGGGGTGAGCCGGGGGCCTCTCCGGGAGGCGATGCAGCGGTTGGTCGCCGAAGGGCTGCTGCGCAGCGAGCCGCACCGCGGCTTGTTCGTGATGGACCTCGACGAGCAGGACGTCCACGACATCTACCTGGCGAGACTGGCCGTGGAGCGCGCGGCGTGCGAGCAGATCGTGCGCCACCACCGGGTGGAGGCGGTGGCGGAGCTGACCGCCGCGCAGAGCCGGATGGTCGCCGCGGCGGGCAAGGGCGACCCGATCGCCCTGGCCGACGCCGACCAGGAGTTCCACGAGACCCTGGTGCGGGTCTCGGGCAGCGCCCGCCTGCAGCGCATGGCGCAGACCCTGCTGGTGGAGAAGCGGATGTGCCTGACCGCGCTGCAGGACAAGTACCACGCCGACGTGCAGGCCCTGGTCGACGAGCACAAGGGCCTGGTGGACGCGATCGAGGCCGGGGACGAGCAGCTGCTGCTGGCCCGGCTGGAAGCGCACATGACCGACGCGCTGGAGCGGCTCAACGGGTCGATGGCCAGCTGAGCGGCCGGTCGGTGGTGCGCCCGGCGCGCACCACCGACCGGTGCCGGTCACAGACCGCCGATGGCGACGTACTTGGTCTCCAGGAACTCGTCGATGCCGACCTTGCCGCCCTCGCGGCCCAGCCCGGAGTGCTTGACCCCGCCGAAGGGGGCCGCCGGGTTGGACACGATGCCCTGGTTGAGCCCGACCATGCCGGTCTCCAGCTCCTCGGAGACCCGCAGCGCGCGCTGCAGGTCGCGGGTGTAGAGGTAGCTGACCAGGCCGTACTCGGTGTCGTTGGCCTGGGCGATGACCGCCTGCTCGTCGGTGAAGGTGGTGATGGGCGCGACCGGCCCGAAGATCTCCTCCCGGCTCAGGCGGGCCTCCACGGGCACGTCGGCCAGCACGGTGGGCTGGTAGAAGTAGCCCTCGCCGTCGGCGGCGGCCCCGCCGGTGACGACCTCGGCGCCGCGCTCGACGGCGTCGGAGACCAGCTCGGTGACCTTGTTCAGCTGGGCGTCGTCGATCAGCGGGCCCACCTGCACGTCGTCGCTGACGCCGCGGCCCACCTGCAGGCCGGCCATCCGCTCGGCCAGCCGCCGGGAGAACTCCTCGGCGACGTCGGCGTGCACGTAGAACCGGTTGGCCGCGGTGCAGGCCTCGCCGACGTTGCGCATCTTGGCCAGCATCGCGCCGTCGACCGCGGCGTCGAGGTCGGCGTCGGGGAAGACCAGGAACGGCGCGTTGCCGCCCAGTTCCATCGACACCCGCAGCACCTGGTCGGCGGACTGCTCGATGAGCTTGCGGCCCACCGCGGTGGAGCCGGTGAACGACAGCTTGCGGGCGCGGCCGTCGCGGATCATCGGCTCCATCAGCTGCCCGGCGCTGCGCGAGGTGACCACGTTGAGCACGCCGTCGGGCAGCCCGGCCTCCTGCAGGACCTCGACCAGCGCCAGCATCGACAGCGGGGTCTGGTGGGCGGGCTTGATCACCGAGGTGCAGCCCGCGGCGATGGCCGGGCCGATCTTGCGGGTGCCCATCGCCAGCGGGAAGTTCCACGGGGTGATCAGCAGCGCCGGGCCGACCGGCTGGCGCATCACCAGGAACCGGCCGGAGCCGTTGGGGGCCACCGCGTAGTCGCCGCCGATGCGCACCGCTTCCTCGGCGAACCAGCGGAAGAACTCCGCGGCGTAGGTGATCTCGGCCCGCGACTCGGTCAGCGGCTTGCCCATCTCCAGGGTCATCAGCAGCGCCAGGTCCTCGTGCCGGGACATGATGATCTCGTAGGCGCGGCGCAGGATCTCGCCGCGCTCGCGGGGTGGGTGCTTGGCCCAGCGCGCCTGGGCCTCGCTGGCGGCGGCGAGCGCGGCCAGCCCGTCGTCGGGGGAGGCGTCGGCCACCGAGCACAGCGCCCGGCCGGTGGAGGGGTCCTCCACCTCGTAGGTCCGGTCAGCCTCGGCCGGGCGCCACTTGCCGCCGATGAACAGCTGCTTGGGGACGGCGTCGACGACGGTGGCCTCTCGGGGGTGCTGGGGGGCGGAAATGGTCATGACACGCGAACCCTTCTGGCTCGGACGGTGGACAGCGACGCTCGGTGATGGTTGCATGACAACCGAGATTGTCGACAATCCTACATTTTCACAACGCTTGGAGACGATCATGGCTGAGCTCTCGCCGGTGCTCAAGCAGGCCACGCCGGTCCTGGCCGCCCGCGGTGAAGGCGTCTACCTCTACGACGAGCAGGACCGGCGGTACCTGGACTTCACCGCCGGGATCGGGGTGACCAGCACCGGGCACTGCCACCCGCGGGTCGTCGAGGCGGCCCAGCGCCAGGTGGGTACCCTGATCCACGGCCAGTACACGACAGTCATGCACCGTCCGCTGCTCGAACTCACCGAACGGCTCGGTGAGGTCCTCCCCGAGGGGCTGGACCGGCTGTTCTACGTCAACTCCGGCAGCGAGGCGGTCGAGGCCGCGGTGCGGTTGGCGCGGCAGGCCACCGGACGGCAGAACGTCGTGGCCATGCAGGGCGGCTTCCACGGCCGCACGATGGGCGCCGGCGCGCTGACCAGCTCCGGCACCAAGGTGCGGGCCGGCATCGGGCCGATGATGCCGGGCGTGGTGTTCACCCCGTTCCCCGAGCCCTACCGGCACCGCTGCAGCGAGGCCGAGGCGGTGCGGTTCGCCCTGGCGGAGCTCGACCAGCTGCTGGTCACCGTCAGCTCCCCGCGCGACACCGCGGCCATCATCGTCGAACCCGTCCTGGGCGAAGGCGGCTACATCCCCGCCCCGCCGGAGTTCCTGGCCGGGCTGCGCGAGCGCGCCGACCGGCACGGCATCCTGCTCATCGTCGACGAGGTGCAGACCGGTGTGGGCCGCACCGGGCGGTTCTGGGGCCACGACCACGCCGGCATCCGGCCGGACGTCCTGATCACCGCCAAGGGCCTGGCCAGCGGCTTCCCGCTGTCGGCCATCGCCGCCCCCGAGGAGCTGATGAGCAAGGCCTGGCCCGGCTCGCAGGGCGGCACCTACGGCGGCAACGCGGTGGCCGCCGCGGCCGCCATCGCCACCCTCGACGTGGTGCGCGACGAGAAGCTCGTGGAGAACGCCGCCGAGCAGGGCCAGCGGCTGCGCGAAGGCCTGCGCGAGGTCGCCGCGCAGCACCCGGTCATCGGCGACGTGCGCGGTCTCGGCCTGATGCTGGCCAACGAGTTCACCAGCGCCGACGGCACCCCGGACGCCGCCACCGCGGCCCGCGCGCACGCCGCCGCGGCCGAGCGCGGGCTGCTGCTGCTCACCTGCGGCCCGCACGGCAACGTGGTGCGGATGATCCCGCCCCTGGTCGTCACCGCCGACCAGGTCGACGAGGCGCTCCGGCTGTGGGGCGAGGCGGTCGCCGCCGCCGTCTGACCAGCGGTGTCGGTGGTGGGTGTGAGCTGGGACTCGCACCCACCACCAGCCCAAACGGCGGTTCGACGGTCACCGTTCGGTAGCGGGGGCTGCCTGGCGGCCCCCGGTCTGGGATGCTGCACGCCGACGATCGACCGCGTGCGGGACGCACCCGCATTGGACCGACGCAGGTGTGAGCATGAGCGATTGGTCGGCTGATCAGCAGCCGAGAGGCCGGAGACCGCAAGGCGGTGGCTACGACTACTACCGGGGCTTCCGCGAGCAGGGCCCGGACCGGCCCCGGGCGGGGCACCGCCCGCCCCCACCGCCGCCTCGGCGCGGGCACCGGCCGCCGGTCAACGAGGGCCCGCCACCCCGCCCACCGCGCCGCACGAAGCGCTGGGGCCGGCGCATCGGCGTCACGCTGGTCGTGCTGGTGCTGCTGCTGGGCGGCCTGGTGCTCTACTTCGACAGCACCCTGCAGCGCACCGCCGCGCTGGAGTTCGGCGGCCAGGCGCCGGACTCGGCGGGCAGCAACTGGCTGCTGGTGGGCTCGGACAGCCGCGAGGGCCTCGACGACGCCCAGCGCGAGGAGCTCTCGGCCGGTGACGCCGGCGGGCGCCGCACCGACACCATGATGCTGGTGCACATCCCCGACGGCGGTGGCCAGCCGGCGATGATCAGCCTGCCCCGCGACTCCTACGTGTCCATCCCCGGGCACGGCAAGACCAAGCTCAACTCCGCGTTCGCCTTCGGCGGTCCGCAGCTGCTGGCGCAGACCGTGGAGCAAGCCACCGGGGTGCACATCGACCACTACGCCGAGATCGGCTTCGGTGGCTTCGCCGACCTGGTCGACGCCGTCGGCGGGGTGGACATGTGCCTGGACGAGCCGATGAACGACGACATGGCCAACGTCCACCTGGAGGCCGGCTGCCAGACGCTGGACGGGCCGACCGCGCTGGGCTTCGTCCGGGCCCGCTACTCGCTGCAGGGCGGGGACCTGGAGCGCGCGGAGAACCAGCGCAAGCTGCTGGGAGCCCTGGTCGACCAGGCCACCAGCCCGGCCACGCTGCTCAACCCGTTCCGGCTGTTCCCGCTGGCCTCCGGGGCGAGCAAGACGTTCCTGGTCAACGACGGCGACCACCTGTGGCACCTGGCGTCGCTGGCGCTGGCGCTGGGGGACATCAGCGGCGGCGAGGGCGTGACCACCAGCGTGCCGTTCGGCCGGTTCGGCCGGGACGCCAACGGCGGTTCGGTCATCGTCTGGGACTCCGACGACGCCTCGCGCATGTTCGACGCGATCGCCAACGACGAGCCCATCCCACCGGACCTGCTCGAGCAGTGAGCCACGACACGGTGCGGGCCGCCCCCGAGTCCTCGGGAGCGGCCCGCACCGCCGTTGGGAGGGACGATCAGGAGGCGAAGCGCCGCAGCTGGTTGGCGTTGCCGTTGAAGGTGTCCTGCCCACCCGGCAGCGGTCCCCGGTCGCTGTGCTGCCAGATGCTCTGGTAGTCCCAGCCGGCGGGCAGTTCGCCGGCCTGGGGCCCGTAGCGGGCGATCCACAGCGGGTTGTTCGGCGCGAAGTCGGGGTTGGCGCCGGTGCAGCGGTTCCACCAGTCGGTGGTGGTGTAGATGACCGGGAAGCGGCCCGTGCGGGCGTGGTAGGTGTTGGAGAAGTCGGCGATCCACCGCGACATCGCCACGGGGTCCAGCCCGTAGCAGCCGTCGCCGTAGGGGTTGTACTCGATGTCCAGCGCACCCGGCAGGGTGGTGCCGTCCTTCGACCAGCCGCCGCCGTTGTCGACGAAGAAGTGGGCCTGCTCAGCACCGCTGGAGCGGTCGGGCAGCGCGAAGTGGTAGGCGCCGCGGACCATGCCGACCGCGTGCGAGCCGCGGTACTGCTGGTCGAAGTGGGGGTTGCGGAACCCGGTGCCCTCGGTGGCCTTGACGTAGGCGAAGCGGGCACCGTCGGCCCACGCCCGCGCCCAGTCCACATCGCCCTGGTGGCCGCTGACGTCCATTCCGGACACCGCGCCCTTGGGCACCTGCGGCGCCGGGGTGCTGCGGGTGCCCGGTACGCTGTAGCCCGCCCAGGCACCGTTGGGGTCCTGCGGGTCGAGCAGCGGGGCGCTGCGGCCGCTCTCGGGCGCGGCGTGCGCGGTACCCGTGAGCACGGTGGCCGCCGTGACCAGCGCGGCCAGCAGCCTGGACGTCCTACGTGGACGTCCGGGGGTGCGGGAGCGCCGGTGTTGCTTGCCGAACGGACGTCGCACTGAACTCGCCTCCTCACCGACGCGTGAACGTCGACCGGAGCCGGGCCGTTGGACCGGCGGGGCGTGGGGATCTTCTGGCGATCGGAGGATAACCCGGTGTCGCGGACCCTGCCGTGCTCCGACGCGCCGGTCCGTCCCGTCCCGACCGGTCCACAGTGGGCGATTGTGACGCAGGTCTCCCGACTGGAGAATCGCGACGAGGTCAGGTAGGTCTCGGGCATGGCACGACGAACGGGTGGCCCCGGACCGGGGCGGCAGGGGTATCGGCGGCGGCCGGACGACCGCGGCTCCGCCGGAGGTGACCGCGGGGACGAGCACGCGCTGCGGCAGGAGCTGCGCTCCATGCACGGCTCCAGCTACGGCCGCTACAAGTCGCTGCGCGGCCGGTGGTCGTTCGACGGGTTCACCCTCGAGGTGCAGCGCGTGCAGCCCGACCCGTTCGCCCCGGCCAGCCGCTGCGAGGTGCGCGTGCCCGCTCCGGTGGCCGGGTTCCCGGAGGAGCTGTGGCGCGGACCGGTCCGCGCCCGCGCGCTGGCGGGCTACCTGGTGCGGGCCGCCCACCGGCGGTTGCGCGACAGCAGGCTGCGGGTCGACGCCGGCCGCCAGCAGGTGCTCGACCGCTCCGCCTGCCAGGTGGTCGACGGCGAGGTGGTGCTGCGGTTGGGCATCGACCTGCCGGGGCGGGGCCGCACGATCGACGGCCGCCAGGCCGAGCGGGCGCTGTGCGACGAGCTGCCCGAGGCGGTCGAGGTGGCGCTGCGGTGGGCCACGGCCGACCAGGCGCGGGTGCGCGAGTTCGTGGAGTCGGTGGAGGACACCGACGCGCTGCGCCGGAAGCTGCCGGAGCTGGGGCTGATCGCGTTCGTGGCCGACGGGGCGATGCTGCCGCGGCGCAGCGGTGTCGACGACCGGCCGCTGCAGGACGGGGTGCCGTTCGAGTCGCCGGAGTCGATGCGGGTCGAGGTGGAGCTGCCCAACCGCGGCCGGGTGACGGGCATGGGCATCCCGGAGGGGATCACGCTCGT
Source organism: Saccharopolyspora hordei (assembly GCF_013410345.1). Taxonomy (NCBI): domain Bacteria; kingdom Bacillati; phylum Actinomycetota; class Actinomycetes; order Pseudonocardiales; family Pseudonocardiaceae; genus Saccharopolyspora; species Saccharopolyspora hordei. The sequence goes on along the minus strand of NZ_JACCFJ010000001.1, from coordinate 3,621,554 downwards.
CGTCGGCGGCGGGTTCCACGGCAAGTCGACACTGCTGCGCGCCTTGGAGTTCGGCGTCTACGACCACGTGCCCGGCGACGGCCGGGAGCTGGTGGTGTGCCGGGAGGACACGGTGAAGATCCGCGCCGAGGACGGGCGGCGGGTGCACCGGGTCGACGTCAGCCCGTTCGTCAGCCACCTGCCCACCGGCGCCGACACCACCGACTTCTCCACCGACAACGCCTCGGGTTCGACCTCGCAGGCCGCGGCGATCGTGGAGGCGGTGGAGGCCGGGGCCAAGGTGCTGCTGGTCGACGAGGACACCGCGGCCACGAACCTGATGATCCGCGACGCCCGGATGCAGGAGCTGGTGGCCAAGTCCGCCGAGCCGCTGACACCGTTCGTGGACCTCATCCGCCCGCTGCGGGCCGAGCACGGCGTCTCGACGGTGCTGGTGATGGGCGGCTCCGGGGACTACATGGAGGTCGCCGACCAGGTGGTCATGCTCGACGCCTACCACGCGCGCGACGTGACCGAGCGGGCCAGGGAGCTGGCTGCGCGCCCCACCGGGCGGCGTGCCGAGGCCGAGTCGTTCCCGCCGGTGCGCCACCGCGTGGTGGACCCGCGGTCGATCCCCACTGACCGGCCGAAGGTGCGGGCCCGGGGCGTGGACGCGCTGACCCTCGGGGAGTCCACTGTGGAACTGCGCGGGGTGGAGCAGCTGGTGGACCCCGCGCAGGTGACCGGGATCGGGCTGGCGCTGGTCAGCTGCGCCCGGCGGGGCGTGCTGGACGGCAGGCGGACGGTGGCCGAGGTGCTGCAGGCCTTCGCCGCCGACGTCGCCGAGCGCGGGGTGGCCGCGGTGGACGAGCACCACGTCGGCGACTTCGCGGTGCCGCGCCCCTTCGAGCTGGCGGCGGCGCTGAACCGGCTGCGCGTGCTCAAGGTCGCCGGCTTCCGCACCTGAGCCCGGTGGGCGGGGTTTCGCCGGGCGGCGTCGGGCAGGCATCATCGAGGTGAGCGGAGTTGCTCGATCGCTGCCGCGCCGGTGCGCGGCGGACGGGAGGCGAGCGATGCCTCGCATGAGATTCCCGCAACGAACCACCACCGGTTACGCCGACCGACGGCACGCCGGGCGGGTGCTGGCCCAGCGGTTGGGCGGGTTGGAACTGGTCGATCCGGTCGTGCTCGGCCTGGCCCGCGGTGGGGTGCCCGTCGCCGCGGAGGTCGCCCGCGCGCTCGGCGCGCCGCTGCGGGTGTGCGTGGCGCGCAAGATCGGTGCCCCGAGCCAGCCGGAGCTGGCGGTGGGTGCGGTGACGGCCGAGGGCCCGGCCAGCTTCGACGAGCAGCTGGTGCGCTCGTTCGGCCTCGACGAGCAGACCTTGCAGGCCGCCTGCGAGCGCGAGCGGGCCGAGGCCCGGCGCCGGGAGCGGCTGTACCAGCGCGGTGAGCCGCTGTCGCTGGCCGGGCGGGACGTGGTGCTGGTCGACGACGGTCTGGCCACGGGGGCGACGGCGCGGGCCGCGGTGCGGATGCTGCGCGAGTCCGGGCCGCGCAGCGTCGTGCTGGCGGTGCCGGTGGGCTCGCCGGACTCGGTGGCCGCGCTGCGGGCGGAGGCCGACGTGGTGGTCTGCGTGCTGCAGCCGGTGGGTTTCGCCGCGGTGGGGCAGTGGTACCGCGACTTCCGGCCGACCACGGACGAGGAGATCCGCGACGTCCTCGCCGAGTCCGACTGACCTCCCGCCTGGTCCCGGGGTCGTGAGTGCGTAGACCGCCTGGAGGCGGCGTTCGCACTCACGACCCCGCCGACGTCCGGATCGCACGGACTGCACGTTTCACAGTGCTTTGTCGCTTCAGTGTCGACTGAACTTGAATGCTCAGAGGCACGGTCAGAGCTAGGGGAGAGGACCCTCAGAGCTCTCCGCGACCTCGACGTCCGGGGGTGTCGACGGCGGGGGAGCCGGGTCGTGGCACCGCCCGCGGGGGTTCGCGCGAGGAGGGCCGAGCCGGTGGCGTGATCGCCGGGACCCCGTGTGAGCAGGGCTTCCTGTGGAGCCTCCGGGGGACTCGTGTCCCGGCCGCCGGGTGGCCTGGGCGGCCGCCGTCATGGATTTCATCGATCTCTTTGGTTTCAGTGCAGAACGAAAAGAATCCTGCGGATTGGTCCTCACCAACTCCGGCCCCGACGCGATAACCTCAGCGGCACCCTGCTCGTGCGCCGCGGGAGCCTGCGGAACGGGTGGTCGCCGGCCACCGGTCGGGGGGCTTCGGGCGCGTCGGGGTGGAGTTGGGCAACGGTTTCGGGTTGATTGGGTCGCTATGACTTCCGCTGGACATTCCGAGAGCACGCCGTCGCAGGCAGGCAGGCACGCGCCTCCTCGCCGGGCGGGGGCGAGACGGGGCGAGGAAGCCAGCGAGCAGGGGTACTCCGCCGAGGTCGCCTGGCAGGTGGGTGAGGCGACCGTGGCGCTGGGCGAGCGGTTGTGGGACCCGTCGGTGCCGCACAGCGTGGAGGAGATCGAGAAGGTCATGCGCGGGTTCTCGCTGACGGTGGAGGGGATGTCCACCGGGCTCGGCGGGGTGACGGAGTGGTTGCGGGCCGCGGGGCACGTCGGCCCGCTCTCGGGGCACGCGAGCGTGATGTCCGAGCGGTTGGCGCACATCGGCAAGGAGCTGACCCGCTTGGCGGAGGCGATCGAGCAGGCGCAGCAGCGCGCGAGCTGACCGGCGGCCCGGCCGGCGGGGTGGGTGTGCTCGGCGAGGCCGGGCTGCTCAGTATGTTGGTGCGTGCATCGCGGCTGCGGTGATCGAGTTGTGCCGGTTCGCCGCTCACCGGTGTTGGGGGTGCGCGAGCGGGGCCGGTGCGTGTGGGTGTGGAGGTGCCCTGTGGTTCGCGGCAGTGCCGGAGATTCCTCTGCCGCCTTCGATTCGTTGTTCAGCGAGGTGTTCTCCGGGGCGGACGGGGCCGCGGCGGCGGAGCGCTCGCTGACGTTGGGTTCGCTGCTGGACGAGCAGGCGCACGAGGTGGTGTCGAAGGCGGTTCGCGCCACTGTGGACTGGGGCAGCCGGGAGCTGGACAGCACCCACCTGCTGTGGGCGGTGACGCAGGTCCCGGCGACGGCGGAGCTGCTGGTGTCCTCCGGGGTTCGGGTGGAGGAGCTGGCTGCGGCGGTGCGGTCGGCGGTGCTCGGGCAGCAGCTGCCGCGGGAGGGGCGGCCGGTGCTGTCCTCGGCCGCGCGACGGGCGCTGCTGGGGGCCTACCAGCAGGCGTTGAGCGAGGGTGCTGACGTGGTCGGGGCGCGGCACGTGGTGCTGGGCCTGGCGGCGGACGCGGATTCGGTGGCGGGCCGGGCGTTGGCGCGGGCGATCGAGTTGGGCGACGGGGGCGGGGCTGGGTCGGTGCTGAGCGTGACGCCGCGGTTGGACGAGTTCGGGCTGGACCTGACCGAGCTGGCCCGGGCCGGCCGGCTGGATCCCGTGGTGGGCCGGGACGCCGAGATCGAGCAGGCGATCGAGGTGCTGGGGCGGCGTTCGAAGAACAACCCGGTGTTCGTGGGTGATCCCGGGGTGGGCAAGACGGCGATCGTGGAGGGCTTGGCCCGGCGGATCGTCGAGGGCGCGGTGCCGTGGTCGCTGGCGAACGTGCGGGTGGTGTCGCTGGACCTGGCCGGGATGGTGGCCGGGGCGAAGTACCGGGGTGAGTTCGAGCAGCGGTTCCGCGAGGTGATGGCCGAGATCCGGGCCAACCGCGAGAACGTGCTGGTGTTCATCGACGAGCTGCACAGCATCGTGGGCGCCGGGGCCGGTGAGGGCTCGATGGACGCGGGCACGATGCTCAAGCCGGCGTTGGCGCGCGGCGAGATCCGCCTGATCGGGGCGACGACGGTCGAGGAGTACCGCAAGCACGTGGAGAAGGACCCGGCGCTGGAGCGCCGGTTCGCGCCGATCATGGTGGCCGAGCCGTCGGTGGCGGACACCGTGGTGGTGCTGGAGGGGTTGCGCGAGCGCTTCCAGAAGCACCACCGGGTGCGCATCGACGATTCGGCGCTGGCGGCGGCGGCCGAGCTGTCGCAGCGCTACATCACGGACCGGTTCTTGCCGGACAAGGCGGTGGACCTGCTGGACCAGGCGTGTTCGCGGGTGCGGTTGCGGCGCGGTGGTGAGGTGCGCGAGTCGGCGGTGTTCGAGCCGACGGTGGTGGCCGACGACGTGGCCGACGTGGTGGCGTCGCGGACCGGGATCCCGGTGGCCGACGTCAGTGCCGCGGACGTGGAGCGGCTGCTGGGGTTGGAGGAGCAGCTGCGGTCGCGCGTGGTGGGGCAGGACGCGGCGGTGGCGTCGGTAGCCGAGGCGGTGCGGCGTGCGCGGGCCGGTCTAGCGGACCCGGAGCGGCCGATCGGCAGCTTCCTGTTCCTGGGGCCGACCGGGGTGGGCAAGACGGAGCTGGCGCGAGCGTTGGCGCAGGCGCTGTTCGGGGACGCCCAGCGGTTGGTGCGGTTGGACATGGGGGAGTTCCAGGAGAAGCACACGGTGTCGCGGCTGGTGGGGGCACCGCCGGGCTACGTGGGTTACGGGGAGGCCGGGCAGTTGACCGACCGGGTGCGGCGGCAGCCGTACTCGGTGGTGCTGCTGGACGAGGTGGAGAAGGCCCACCCGGACGTGTTCAACACGCTGCTGCAGGTGCTGGACGCGGGGCGGTTGACCGACGCGCAGGGCCGGCTGGTCGACTTCCGCAACGTCGTGGTGATCATGACCTCGAACATCGGGGCGGAGCGGATCGTGGACGCGGGGGCCGATGCGGGGGAGTCGGCGCTGGTGGTGTTGGAGGAGCTGCGGGCGTTCTTCCGCCCGGAGTTCATCAACCGCATCGACGACGTGGTGGTGTTCCGGCCGTTGCAGGGTGAGCACCTGCGGCGGATCGCGTCGCTGTTGCTGGAGCGGACCGCGCAGCAGCTGGAGGCCAAGGGGATCCGGTTGGTGGTCTCCGACGCGGGGTTGGACTGGTTGGTGGAGCGCGGGTACCAGCCGGAGTTCGGGGCGCGGCCGCTGCGGCGGGTGATCGCGCGGGAGCTGGACAACCGGTTGGCGTCGATGGTGTTGGGGGGAACGGTGTCGGCGGGGGACCAGGTGTCGGTGGACGTGGTGGGCGACGAGTTGTCGTTGGTGGTCTCGCGGGTGTGGGAGCCGGTCTCGGGTGGGCGGCACGCGGCGCCGAGCGAGCCGCTGGAGGTGGTCGGCGAACCGGTGCAGCGGCACAGCGTGTTCGGCTAGGTGGTCACGCGCCGTGGTCGGTGCCCCTGGCGCCTCTGGGGGTTGGGTGTCCTTGAGGGGGGTTGGTGACTGCTGGGGGTGGTGGGTCACGGCGGGCCTGTCACACGAACGTGGTGGACCTTGTTGGGTCGGCCAGTGGCTCTTACGGTGGGAGTTGCGGTTGAGCAGGCACCACGGCGCACCTCTTGCGTAGAGCGGACGAGTTCTGGGCCCGTGGCCGAAGTCGGACCGTCGATGCGCGGAACCAAGGGGAGGTAGCGTGATCGTCTCCAGATCCAGTATGCGTCCGGTCGCGAGGGCCGGCAGCGGCCCTGCGATCGTCGCGCCGCGGGCGCCGGCGGACCCGATGGTCGGGCACCAGTGCCCGGCGGCGTTGCGGTTGGCGGTGGAGTGGCCCGCTCCGGGTGTCGTGGTGGTGCGCATCGGCGGTGAGATCGACCTGGCCACGGTGCCGAGGCTGACGGAGCTGATCCGGCAGCGGTTGACCGCGGCGGCGTTGCGGTCGGTGGTGCTGGACCTGTCCGAGGTGTCGTTCGCCAGCAGTGCTGCGGTCGAGCTGTTGCTGCACGTGCAGCGGCGTGCCGACCACCGCGGTGTGGGGCTGTGGGTGGTCCCGGGCACCGGGGCGGTGCTGCGGTTGTTGTCGGTCGTGGCGCTGCGGGAGCGGTTCGCGTGCCGGGACAACGCCGCGGAGGCGATCGACGAGGCGTGCGGCTGAGCGCCTCGAGGTCAGCGTGCCGGTCGGCGGGTGTGAGGCGGCCCGGGACCGCTCGATAGGCTCGGGGACATGCCGGACACGCAGTACGAAGATCTTCTCCGCCTGGTTCTCGAGACGGGTGCCCGCAAGGACGACCGCACCGGGACGGGAACGCGCTCGATCTTCGGTCACCAGCTGCGCTACCGGCTCTCCGACGGTTTTCCCCTGATCACGACGAAGAAGGTCCACTTCCGCTCGATCGCCTACGAGCTGCTGTGGTTCCTGCGCGGGGACTCCAACGTGACGTGGTTGCAGGACCACGGGGTGACGATCTGGGACGAGTGGGCTGCGCCGGACGGTGACCTGGGGCCGGTCTACGGGGTGCAGTGGCGGTCGTGGCCGACTCCGGACGGCCGGCACATCGACCAGATCAGCGAGGTGCTGCGCACCCTGCGGGAGAACCCGGACTCGCGGCGGATCGTCGTCTCGGCGTGGAACGTCGCCGACCTGCCGCAGATGGCGCTGCCGCCGTGCCACGCGCTGTTCCAGTTCTACGTGGCCGACGGGAAGCTGTCGTGCCAGCTCTACCAGCGCAGCGCGGACCTGTTCCTGGGGGTGCCGTTCAACATCGCCAGCTACGCGCTGCTGACGCACATGATCGCCGAGCAGGTCGGTCTGGACGTCGGGGACTTCATCTGGACCGGCGGGGACTGCCACATCTACGACAACCACGAGCAGCAGGTGCGCACCCAGCTGGCGCGGGAGCCGCGGCCGTTCCCGACGTTGCGGTTGGCTCCGGCGGAGAGCCTGTTCGACTACACCTACGAGCACTTCACGGTCGAGGGCTACGACCCGCACCCCGGTATCAAGGCTCCGGTGGCGGTGTGATCGGGCTGGTCTGGGCGCAGTCGGTCAACGGCGTGATCGGCCGGGACGGGACGATGCCGTGGCACCTGCCGGAGGACCTCAAGCACTTCCGGGAGGTGACGGCGGGCGCCACGGTGCTCATGGGGCGGCGGACGTGGGAGTCGCTGCCGCCGCGGTTCCGGCCGCTGCCGGGACGGCGCAACCTGGTGCTCTCCCGCACCCCGCAGGAGGGGGCGGAGACCTTCGGCGACCTGGGGCGGGCGTTGGCTGCGGCGTCCGGGGACGTGTGGGTGATCGGTGGTGCCGCGGTGTACCGGGCGGCGTTGCCGCTGGCCGAGCGGGTGGTGGTCACCGAGATCCGGGAGGTGTTCGAGGGGGACACCTACGCGCCGGAGGTGGGGCGGGAGCCGGATGAGGTGGGTCCGTGGCGGGAGTCCTCGACCGGGCTGCACTACCGGTTCCTGACCTGGAACGGTCGCTGACCTGACGGGTCCGCCCTCCACGGCGCGGTGCACATGCTCTCCCCCTGGCCGGGTGGGTTCAGCGGCCCTGCCAGCGGCGCGGGGTCTTGTCCAGGAAGGCCCGCACCCCGTGCCGGAAGTCCTCGCTGCCGAACACGGTGCGCACCAGGTCGTCGCCGTCGGGCAGGCCGGCCAGCCGCAGTCGCCGCACCGCTTCCTTGGCCGCCCACATGGTCAGCGGGGCGTGCTGGGCCACTCGCGCGGCCATCTCCGCCACGGTGGCGTCGAGCTGGTCGGGTGGGCAGAGTTCGGTGACGAACCCGGCGGCGTGCGCTTCGCTGGCGTCGAACAGGCGGGCGCGCAGCAGCATGTCCTTGGCGCGGGCCGGGCCGAGGTGGAACACCAGCAGCGAGTAGGTGTTCATGGCCAGGCAGTTGCCCAGCGTGCGGGCCACCGGCACCCCGAAGCGGCCGGTCGTGGTGGACACGCGCAGGTCGCACACGGCCGCCAGCGCCAGGCCAGCGCCCACGCAGTAGCCGGAGATCGCGGCGATGGTGGGCACCTTCACCGATTCGAGCTCGGTGAGGACCTCTTCCATGCGCCGCTCGTAGGCCACGCCGTCCTCGCCGCTGGTGAACTCGGTGAACTGGGTGATGTCGGTGCCGGCCACGAACGCCTCGTCACCGGCGCCGCGCAGCACCAGCACGCGGATGTCGGGGTCAGCGTCGGCGGTGCGGCAGGCGGCCACCAGCCCGTCGTACATCTGCCAGGTCATGGCGTTGCGCTGTGCGGGGCGGTTGAACACCACCTGCAGCACGGCGCCGTCGCGGGTGGTGATCAGCTCATCGGACATGCGTTCCCTCCGGGGTGGTGCGTCGGCGCAGGCGCCGGGTGAGTGCGGGGCCGGCGAGCAGCAGCAGTGCTGCGGCGAGGATGCTCGCTGCGATGGGGTGGGTGGCCAGCAGCCACAGGTTGCCGTCCAGCAGGGCCGAGGACTGCACGAGCGCTTTCTCGAACAGCCCGCCGATGACGATGCCGACCACCAGCGGCGCCATCGGCAGGTCGAAGCGCTTCATGCCGTAGCCGAGGACGCCGAAGACCAGCACCAGCCAGACGCTGAAGAGGTCGTTGTCGATGGCGTAGGCGCCGACGAAGCTGGTGAACAGGATCAGGGGGTAGAGGTAGCCGTAGGGGATGCGCAGCAGTTGGGCGAACACCGGCGCCAGCGGCAGGTTGAGCACCAGCAGGACGACGTTGCCGATGAAGAACGACACCAGCAGGCCCCACACGAGTTCGGGTTGTTCGTCGAACAGCAGCGGGCCGGGTTGGATGCCGTAGATGGTCAGCGCGCCCAGCAGCACGGCGGTGGTGGCGCCGCCGGGGATGCCGAGGGTGAGGGTGGGGATGAAGTTGGCGTTGGCCGCGGCGTTGTTGGCGCTCTCCGGTGCGGCCACGCCTTGGATGGCGCCGTGCCCGAACTGGGCGGCGTTGCGGGAGACGCGGCGTTCCACGCCGTAGGCCAGGAAGGAGGCGAGGGTGGATCCGGCGCCGGGCAGGATGCCCAGGCCGAAGCCGACGGCGCTGCCGCGGGCGATGGCCCCGGCGGAGTCGCGGATGTCGCGGCGGCGGATGACCAGGTCGCGGAAGCGGGCGCGGATGGGGGTGGCGGCGCCGAGGCGGATCTGGTGCAGCACCTCGCCGACGGCGAACAGGCCGATGACCACTTCGACGTAGGGAACGCCGGAGAGCAGTTCGACGCTGCCGAAGGTGTAGCGGGCCTGTCCGGTGCCGAAGTCGATGCCCACGCAGGCCAGCAGCACCCCGGCGCAGGCCATCGCCGCGGCGCGCAGCGTGGAGCCGGTGGTGAGCACGACCATGGTCACCAGCGCCAGCACCATGACCGCGAGGTTCTCCGGCGGCCCGAACTGCAGGGCCACCGACGCCAGGGGTGGTGCCACGGCGGCCAGCAGGACCAGCGAGGCGATCGCGGCGACGAAGGAGCCGATGGCGGCGATGGCCAGGGCCGCGCCGGCGCGTCCCTGGCGGGCCATCTGGTAGCCGTCGAGGGTGGTGACGACGCTGGCGGCCTCGCCGGGGGTGGACAGCAGCACGGAGGTGATCGTGCCGCCGTACTGGGAGCCGTAGTAGATGCCGGCGAGCATGATCAGCGCGGTGACCGGTTCGACGGTCAGCGTCAGCGGGATGAGCACCGCCACGCCGGTGCTGGAGCCCAGTCCGGGCAGCAGCCCGATCACGGTGCCCAGCAGCACCCCGACGAAGCACCACAGCAGGTTCACCGGGGTCAGCGCGGTGGAGGCGCCCAGCAGCAGGTTGTCCAGCACGAGCCACGCACCTCCCTAGAACCCGAACACGCCGGTGGGCAGCGGCACCTGCAGCACCCCGGCGAAGACGGCGTGCATCACCACCGAGGCGGTGGCGGACAGCAGCAGCGCGGGCAGCAGGCGGCGGTGCTCCAGCCAGGTGGAGATCACCAGCACCAGCAGCCCGAAGGCGACCACCATGCCCAGCAGCGGCACGAGCGCGACCGCGACCGGCAGCAGCACGAACACCCGCCGCAGGATCTGCGCCCGCTGCTGCGGGGTGCGTCCGGCGTCGTCGACCCCGGGCTCAGGAGGGGCCGCTGGTGGCGTGCGCAGGTGCTGGCGCAGCAGCGCCAGGGACAACACCGTCAGCAGCCCCCCGGCCACCAGCGGCAGGAACCCCGGGCCGATGCGCGAGCCGGGCAGCAGCACCCCGTAGCCGACGGCGGTGACGGCGAAGCCTGCGCCGATCAGCGCCAGGGCGCTGAACAGCAGCACGTGCGCGCGGTGGTCGCTCATCGCCGCACCACCTCGGCCAGGGCACGTTCGCTGTCGGCGAGGTAGGCGGCGAAGTCCGCGCCGAAGGCCACCCGTGGTTGCAGGAACTCGGAGGTGACGTAGTCGCGGTAGGCGGGGGAGGCGGTGAAGTCGCGGGCGGCGTCGATCCAGTACTGGGTGGCCTGCGGCGAGAGCCCACCGGGGGCGATCACGCCGCGGAACTGGGCGAAGGCCACCGGCACCCCCTGTTCCCGGGAGGTCGGGATGTGCGCCAGCTGCGGGTGGTCGTAGCGCTGGTCGGCGAACACGCACAGCGCCTTGAGGCTGCCGGCGCGCAGCTGGCCGATGACTTCGCTGGGGTTGAGCGAGGCCAGCTCGACCTGCCCGCCCAGCACCGCGGCCATCGTCTCGCCGCCGCCTTCGTAGGGCACGACGTCGACGTCGGCTCCGGCGAGTCGTTCGAGCTGGTCGAACACCACCGCGTCCGGTCCCACCGCCCCGGAGACCCCGGCCAGCACCCGCCGCTGCCGGCTGTGGGTGACCGCGTCGGCGCAGCTGGTGATCGGAGAGTCCGGTCGTGCGACGAGCAGCGTGTGGTCCTCGCCGAGCTTGACGATCGGGGTGAAGTCGCGGTGGGAGAACGCCACGTCCACGCTCAGCGGCAACGCCAGCAGCGAGGTCTCGGTGGCCAGCAGGAAGTTCGGTGACCCGGCCTTGGCCAGCAGGTAGGAGTAGCCGACCGCGCCCTGCCCGCCCTCCCGGTTGACGACGTCGATGCGCAGCTCGGGCCGCACCGACACCAGCCCGTCGGCGGTGGCGCGCCCGGAGATGTCGCTGCCGCCGCCGGCGGCGAAGGGCACCACCATCGTCACCGCCCCCTGCGGGCGCGGCGCACCGGCCTGGTCTTCCCCGGCGCTGCCGAGCGCGCACCCGCCCAGCAGCACCACGGTGCTCACAGCGGCCAGCACCCGGCGGCCGCGGGAGATCGCGCGCATCGCTCCTCCTCGAGCTCGCGTCGCGGAAAGGGGAGAGGGGTGGGGTGCGTCAGTCGCCGGTGGCGATGACCCCGCGGTCGCGCAGTCGCGTCACCTCGTCGGCGTCCAGGCCCGCTTCGGTGAGCACCTCGCGGGTGTGGGCGCCCAGCCCCGGGCCGGCCGAGTCCCGGCGGGGCGGGGTGTCCGACAGCCGCATCGGGGAGCCGATCTGGCGCACGTCACCGAGCTCGGGGTGCGGGGCGTCCCAGAAGAAGTCCCGCTGCAGCAGGTGGTCGCTGGTGAACACCTCGTCGGTGGTGGCGATCGGCGCGCACGGCACCCCAGCGGTGGTGAGCGCGTCGACGATCTCGGCGGTGGTGCGGCGCGTGGTGGCCTCTTCGATGGCGGGGATGAGGCTGTCGCGGTGCTGGTAGCGGTCGTAGGAGGTGCGGTAGCGCTCGTCGTCGAGCAGCTCGGTCAGCTGCAGGGCGTGGCAGAACGCCGGCCACGTCTTGGTGGTGGTGGCCCCGACCGTCACCCACCCGTCCTTGCTGCGCAGCGCCTGGTAGGGGGCGCTGTTCTGGTGCGCCGACCCGTGTGCGCGCCCCACCTCGCCGGTGGCGAAGTAGGTGCCTGCCTCCCACACCGCGAACGACACCCCGGACTCCAGCAGGCTGACGTCGAGGTACTGGCCCTGCCCGGTGTGCTCGCGGGCGCGCAGCGCCGCCACCGCGCCCAGCGCGGCGTACAGGCCGCACACCAGGTCGCACATCGGCACCCCGACCTTGGTGGGGGGCCCGCCGGGGTGGCCGGTGATGCTCATCAGCCCGGCGCGGGCCTGGGCCATGATGTCCAGGCCGGGCTGGTCGGCCAGTGGCCCGTCCTGGCCCCACCCGGAGGCCGAGACGTAGACCAGGCGCGGGTTGCGGGCGCGCACCGCGTCGTGGCCGAAGCCGAGGGCGGCCAGCGCGCCGGGCCGCAGGTTCTCCACCAGCACGTCGGTGTCGTCGAGCAGCCGGTGCAGCAGGTCGCGACCCTCGTCGGTCTTGAGGTCCACCGCCAGCGACCGCTTGTTGCGGTTCAACCGCAGGAACGGGGAGCTGTGGCCGGACAGGAACGGCCCGGTCTGGCGCACCGGGTCGCCACCGGCCGGGTTCTCGACCTTGATGACGTCGGCGCCGAGGTCGGCCAGTTGCATCGTGGCGAACGGCGCGGCCATGAACGCGCCGATCTCCAGCACGCGCACCCCGTGCAGTGGGAGCGGGCCGGTTGCGGGGGTGGTCGTCATGCGCGGCTCCAGGGGGTCCGGAGGGAGGAACCGGGTACCGTGATCGGCATCACCTGAATTTTGTCTACAGCAGTCTGATCGGAGCTGACAAGCTTGGTCGGTGAGGTTGCTCCGGGTGGACCAGCCGCCTGGCGGGAATCGCGAACCCGCCCCGCCGCCCGGCACCGGAAGGAGAGACTGCCGGTCGTGACCGGATCCGTTGAAGACAGCCCGGCGGTGCGCGCGCCCAGCATCGTCGGCCCACCGAGCCTGGTGGAGTTGGCCGCGGCGACCCTGCGCCGCATGATCGTCGGCGGGGAGCTGCTGTGCGGGCAGCGCATCGTGGAGAACCGGCTGACCCGCGAACTGGGCATCAGCCGCCCGCCGTTGCGCGAGGCGCTGCGGGTGCTCGAACGCGAGGGCCTGGTGCGGCAGGTGCCCCGCAAGGGCGTGATCGTCACCCCGCTGACGCTGCACGACATCTACGAGATCTGCACGCTGCGCGCGGAGTTCGAACGGCTGGCCGTGCGGCTGGGTGTGCCGGTGCGGGAGCAGTCACGGCTGCGGCGGTGCCGGCAGGCCCTGCAGCGGATGAGCGAGGCCGCCGACGCCGGGGACCAGCCCGAGTTCCTGGAGTGCTCGTTCGCCTTCCACCTCGCGGTGGTCGGCCTGTCCGGGCACCAGCGGCTGGAGGAGGCCTACCGGTCGCTGCAGCTGCAGCTGATGCTGTCCATGGCGCTCAACCGCAAGGCCCGCCAGGACGGGGAGAGCCTGATCGAGGACGTCGCGCGGCACCGGCGGCTGTTGGAGACCATCGAGGCCGGTGACCCCGAGGCGGTGCTGGCCGAGCTCGCCGTGCACGGGGACCGCACCTTCCTCGACGGCATCGAGACCAAGGTGGACGGACACACCGAGGAAGCGCTGCAGTGGCTGCGGCAGCAACGTCAAGCACAGGAGGACCAGTGAGCGCAGGCCCCACCACCCTGACCGTCGACGGCATCAGCCCGCAGATCCCGCCGGAGGCGTTCGTGGCCCCGGGCGCGGCGCTGATCGGGCGCGTGCGCCTGGGCGCCCGCGCCAGCGTCTGGTACAACGCGGTGCTGCGCGGCGACCAGGAGGACATCAGCGTCGGGGAGGCCAGCAACATCCAGGACGGCTGCGTCGTGCACGCCGACCCCGGTTTCCCCGCGCACATCGCCGCCGGGGTCACCGTCGGCCACAAGGCGGTCCTGCACGGCTGCACCGTGGAGGAGGGCTGCTTGATCGGCATGGGGGCGGTGGTGCTCAACGGTGCGCGCATCGGCGCCGGGTCGCTGGTGGCCGCGGGCGCGGTGGTGCTGGAGGGCACCGAGGTGCCGCCCGGGTCGATGGTCGCAGGCACCCCCGCCAAGGTGCGGCGTGAGCTGACCGCCGACGAGCAGAAGGCGCTGCAGCTGTCCGCCGAGCACTACACCCAGCTGGCGGACAAGCACCGCACCGCACTCGGCTGAGCCCGGTCGCCGGGGGTGTCCGGCGGGTGCCGGGCACCCCCGGCTCCGCCGGGAAATGCGTTCGCCCTGGCGCGGGGTGCGGGTCATGATCTCGCTCGTGCCCACCACCCCGGAGACCGACGAGCGAGCGATCCCGGTGCTGTGGGTGTGCGGCCCACCCGGCGTCGGCAAGACCGCCGTCGCCTGGCAGCTGCACACCCAGCTCACCCAGGCCGGGATCGGCAGCGCCTACGTCGACCTCGACCAGCTCGGCATCTGCTACCCCGAACCCGCCGGCGATGCGGGACGGCACCGGGTGAAGACCGCGAACCTGCGTGCGGTGGTGGCCCACTTCCGGGCGGCCGGGGCGCAGTGCGTGCTCGTCTCCGGCGTCGTCGACACCGCGCGCGGCGTGGCGGCCGAGGACCTCCCGCGGGCGAGGCTGCTGCTGTGCCGGTTGCGGGCCGACCACGCCGAGCTCACCCGCCGGTTCCGGCACCGCCAGGGCGCGGGCGCCGAGGTGCGCGAGGTGCTGCGGGAAGCCGACGCCCTCGACGCCGGCGGCATCGGGGTGTGCGTGGACACCACCGGCCGCACCGTCGAGGAGACCGCCGCCCTGGTCCGGCAGCGCTGCGGGAACTGGCCCGCAGAGGCAGAAGTGCCTGCGGGCAGCGGTGCGGCGCCGCAGCGCGCCAGCCGTGCCGGGGGAGAGGTGCTGTGGCTGTGCGGACCGACCGGGGTCGGCAAGTCGGCCACCGGGTTCGCGGTCTACCTGCGCACCCTGCGGGCCGGGCGCACCGCGGCCTACGTCGACCTCGACCAACTCGCCTTCCACCCCCGCGGCGGTCACCGGCTCACGGCCGCCAACCTCGCCGCGCTGTGGGACACCTACCACGGCGCGGGAGCCCGTCACCTGGTCATCACCGGCCCCGCCGAGAACACCACCGCCATCACCACCTGCACCCAGGCCCTCCCTGCGGCGCGGTTCGCGGTGTGCCGCCTGCACGCCACCGCCGAGCACCTGGCGCACCGGATCACGCTGCGCGGCCGGGGCGAGGGCTGGCCCCAACCCGGCGACCCGCTCCCCGGTCTCGCGGCCGCGCAGCTGCACCGCGTCGCCGAGGACGCCGCCGCGCAGGCCCAGGCGCTGGAGCGCGCCGAGCTCGGGGACGTGCGCGTGGACACCAGCGCCCGCACGGTCGACCAGGTCGTCGACGAGGTCCTCGCCCGCACCGGCTGGCCGGCGACCTGAGGCTGCCCGGACGGGGCACCGCGCATCGAGGAACCGGGTGCGTGTGGCGTCGCCGGGGCATGCTCGGCCGGGCGACCAGGAACATCACCGCAGCCGCACACGCCACCAGGTCACCGTCGTGGAGGCCGGCGCCCGGCTGGGCTTCCGCGGCCAACTGATCGAGATCGACCTCACCGCGGCACTGCCGGCTCCCGCGATCCCCGTGGGGATCACGTCCACGGCGCGCCTGGGCGGTGCGGGTCCACTCAGGAGGGTGCGGTCCCGGCGACGACGGTGGCGTCACGGTCCTCGCAGCGCAGCACGCGGGAGGTCAGTCCCGCGGAGGTGAGCAGGGTGGCGGTGTGCGGTGCCTGGTGGCGGCTGGTCTCGATCAGCACGGTCCCGCCCGGTGCCAGCCACTGCGGTGCGCCGGCGGCCACGCGCCGCTGCAGGGCCAGGCCGTCGGCACCGCCGTCCAGCGCCACCGCGGGTTCGTGCACGCGGGCCTCCGGCGGCATCAGGCCGACCTCGCCGGTGGGCACGTAGGGGGCGTTGGCCACCAGCACCCGCACCCGGCCCCGCAACCCAGCAGGCAGCGCCTGGTACAGGTCACCGCGCACCACCGCGGCGGCACCGGGCAGGTTCTGCGCGGCACAGGCCACGGCGGCGGGGTCGATGTCGGTGGCGTAGAGCTCGGCGGTGGGGCAGCGCTCCAGCACCGCGGCACTCACCGCACCGGTCCCGCAGCACAGCTCCACCACCACCGCGCCCGCTGCGGTCACGGCGATCGCCTGCTCGGCGAGGAACTCGGTGCGTCGCCGCGGCACGAACACCCCGGGGGCCACGGCGATCCGCAGGCCGCAGAACCGCGCCCAGCCCAGCACCTGCTCCAGCGGCTCCCCGCTGACGCGGCGGCGCACCAGCTCGCGCAGCCGCACAGGACCATCCGCGGCCTCCTGCAGCAGCGCGGCCTCGTCCTCGGCGAAGACGCACCCGGCCGCGCGCAACGCGGCGACCACTGCAGAAGACGGACGAATCGCGAGCGCCTCTCGACGGTGCGGCTGGTCAGATGCCCCAGCCGCACCCTAGCAACCCGCGGGTCCTCATCGAGCCGCACCGCGCGGGTGCGGCGAACACGACGCTGGGTCGTGACCGGGGTGGTCACGACCCAGTACTGCGAGTCCCGGCAACAGGCCCCGGTTGTCGTTCACGGTGCCCCGGTGCTGCAGTCGCGGCTGGACGCCGCCAGCCTGTTGCCGTTCCTGCACCGCCCGGTCTCACCGGAGCGGTGCGCGGGTGGTCAGACCCGCACGTTGCGCTGGTGCACGCTCGACTGCGGGTGCCGCATCACCGTGCGGGCCCGCTGCATCTCGCGGGCCATCTCGCCCAACCAGCGAACCAGACTTGCCATCGGGGCATCCTCCACTACTCCGAGAGGGTTAATCGACGACTCTCCTCGGTTGTCAAATCCGGTTCCCGACAACCAGCGCGAACCGGACCTCGGAAGCTCGTCTCACCCGCCATGTCGCCGCAGGTGGTCCGGGTGTTTCACCCACTTCACAACGTATTCACAACGACGACCACAAGCATCCGTGAATCACCCGAACGGCGGAGTTGTGGTGGTTCCAACAGACCTCGCGTCATGCTTCGGGGTGCGCACCCACGGTGTCCCGCAGCTCCGCGGCCACCGCCACGTTGGACCTGCGCGCGCAGTGCGCGCAGCAGAAGAACTGGCCACTGGCCTCCACACCGTGCCCGAGGATCCGGCACCCGCAGTGCTCGCACACCGGCGCCAACCGCTGCGCCGCGCACTCGAAGCTGTCGAAGGTGTGCACCCCGCCGCCGGTGGTGTGCACCTCGAAGGTCATCCAGTAGTCGTTGCCGCAGACTTCGCAGGTCGCCATGGCTCGCCTCATCTCGCGCTCGAACGGGCAGACACCCGCAGCATGCGAGCCCCCCGACCAACCGGCAACCGCGCCGCGCTCGACCGGTGCCACCCACCCCACCGATGT
This sequence comes from Saccharopolyspora hordei, assembly GCF_013410345.1. Taxonomy (NCBI): domain Bacteria; kingdom Bacillati; phylum Actinomycetota; class Actinomycetes; order Pseudonocardiales; family Pseudonocardiaceae; genus Saccharopolyspora; species Saccharopolyspora hordei. The sequence goes on along the minus strand of NZ_JACCFJ010000001.1, from coordinate 3,604,507 downwards.
GTCACCATGATCAGCATCACACTCGCGAAACGACCCGGGAGCACCATGCACGACGACCGCCACATCGTCGAACAGCGCCTCGACCGCGTCCTGGCCGAACGACTGCGCCCCGCCCAGCACCGCGACCACATCCCCTGCGACATCGCCGTCTGGCACGCCCCCGGCGAACCCGTCGACGTCACCGAAGCCCTGCGCGCCGACTACACACCCACCGCCCCCGGCCAGCCCTGGGGCCCCGCGTGGGGCACCAGCTGGTTCCGCGTCACCGCCACCGTCCCCGAACACTGGGACGGCCAGACCGTCGAGATGCTCATCGACCTCGGCTTCGACGCCGACCGCCCCGGGTTCCAGTGCGAAGGCCTCGCCCACACCCCCGACGGCACCATCGTCAAGGGCCTGCACCCCCGCAACACCCACCTGCCGCTGGGCCGCAACAGCGGCGGCAAGACCCGCACCTTCTACGTCGAAGCCGCCGCCAACCCGATCATCCTCGGCCCGAACGGCTTCCAGCCCACCGACCTCGGCGACCGCCCCACCCCCGACGGGCCACCGCTGTACGTGCTGCGCAGCGCCGACCTCGCCATCCTCGACGAGGAGGTCTTCCACCTCGTGCAGGACACCGAAGTCCTCGACCAGCTGATGCGGCAGCTGCCCACCGACTCACCCCGCCGGCACGAGATCCTGCGCGCCCTGGAACACATGCTCGACCGCCTCGACCTGCACGACATCGCCGGCACCGCACCCCAGGCCCGCGCCGAACTCACCGACGTCCTCGCCAAACCCGCCCACGCCAGCGCCCACACCCTCTCCGCCGTCGGACACGCCCACATCGACTCCGCCTGGCTGTGGCCGCTGCGCGAAACCGTCCGCAAGGTCGCCCGCACCCTGGCCAACGTCACCACGCTCATGGCCACCCACCCCGACTTCCACTTCGCGATGTCGCAGGCCCAGCAGCTGGCCTGGATCAAGGAACGCTACCCGCAGCTGCACGACCGCGTCCGCACCTTCATCCGCACCGGGCAGTTCGTGCCCGTCGGCGGCATGTGGGTCGAGTCCGACACCAACATGCCCGGCGGCGAGGCCCTGGCCCGCCAGCTCATCCACGGCAAGCGCTTCTACCTAGAGGAGTACGGCATCGAGACCCGCGAGGTGTGGCTGCCGGACTCCTTCGGCTACTCCGCCGCACTGCCGCAGCTCATCGCCGCCTCCGGCTCCCGCTGGTTCCTCACCCAGAAGATCTCCTGGAACCAGACCAACCACTTCCCGCACCACACCTTCTGGTGGGAAGGCATCGACGGCACCCGCGTCTTCACCCACTTCCCACCCGTCGACACCTACAACGCCGAGATCACCGGCGCCGAACTCGCCCACGCCCAGCGCAACTTCGCCGAACACGGCCGCGCCACCCGCTCCCTGCTGCCCTTCGGCCACGGCGACGGCGGGGGAGGACCCACCCGCGAGATGCTCGCCCGCGCCGCCCGCACCGCCGACCTGGAAGGCTCACCCAAGGTCCGCCTGGACACCCCCGAGGAGTTCTTCACCGCCGCCGAAGCCGACCACACCGGGCCCGCCGTGTGGTCCGGCGAGCTCTACCTGGAGTTCCACCGCGGCACCTACACCTCGCAGGCCAAGACCAAGCAGGGCAACCGCCGCAGCGAACACCTCCTGCGCGAAGCCGAACTCTGGTGCGCCACCGCCACCATCACCACCGGCCGCGACTACCCCTACGACGACCTCGACCGGCTGTGGAAGCAGGTGCTGCTGCACCAGTTCCACGACATCCTGCCCGGTTCCTCCATCGCCTGGGTGCACCGCGAAGCCCAGGAGACCTACCGCCGCGTCGCCGGAGAACTCGACGCCATCATCACCCAGGCCCAGCAGGCCCTCGCCGGCCCACCGACGCACCCGATCACCTTCAACGCCGCACCCCACGGCCGCAACAGCGTCCCCGCCCTCGGCGCGGCCACCGGCGAGCACACCACACCACCCAGCCCGACCCGCCACCCCGACGGCACCACCACACTGGACAACGGGCTGCTGCACGTCACCATCGACCACCGCGGCCTGCTGACCTCGGTCTACGACCACGCCGCCGAACGCGAAGCGCTCGCCGCGCCCGGCAACCTGCTGCAGCTGCACCCCGACCACCCCAACGCCTGGGACGCCTGGGACCTCGACAGCTTCTACCGCCACCAGGTCCACGACCTCACCGACGTCGACGAGATCACCACCGACGAGCACACCGTCCACGTCCGCCGCACCGTCGGCCGCTCCACGATCACCCAGCACATCACCCTGCCCGCGCAGTCCCGCCGCGTGGAGATCACCACCGACATCGACTGGCACGAGACCGAGAAGATCCTCAAGGCCGCCTTCCCGCTGGACGTGCACGCCGACCGCTCCGCCGCCGAGACCCAGTTCGGCCACGTCATGCGCCCCACCCACACCAACACCTCGTGGGACGCCGCCAAGTTCGAGATCTGCGCCCACCGCTACCTGCACGTCGGCGAACCCGGCTACGGCCACGCCCTGATCAACGACTCCACCTACGGCCACGACGTCACCCGCGACACCCGGGACGACGGCGGCACCACCACCACGGTGCGACTGTCGCTGCTGCGCGCCCCGCGGTTCCCCGACCCGCACACCGACCACGGCCACCACCGGCTGCGCTACGCACTGCTGGTCGGCGCCGACATCGGCGACGCGGTCCGCGAGGGCTACCAGCTCAACCTGCCCGAACGCACCGTCCCCGGCTCGCGCACCGTGGCACCGCTGGTCACCGTCGACAACGACGCCGTCGTCATCGAGTCCGTCAAGCTCGCCGACGACCGCAGCGGCGACCTCGTGGTGCGGCTGTACGAGTCCCGCGGCGGCCGCGCCCGCGCACGCCTGACCACCTCCTTCGCAGCCACCGCCGTCACCCGCACCGACCTGCTGGAGCGGCCCCTGGCCGAACCCGACGCCACCACCGACGCCCTCGACCTGCGGCTGCGGCCCTTCGAGATCCGCACCCTGCGCTTCACCCGCTGACCCCGACCCTGCGCGTGGGGTCCGGCCGCCCCGCGACGGCCGAACCCCACCCGGTCGTGCTCACGCCGGCAGCGTCCGGCGACGCAGGCCGCCTCGGAGACTGAACCACCGGCCGGGTGCCGCCTCTTCGCGACGGCCAGGGGAGAGGGACGCCGGCTCCTCCGCCCGAGGTGTCCTCGCGCGGCCCGCACCCACAGCCGCGCGAGGACACCCACCGGTTCCCCAGGCCCCCGGGACCCGGGGGCCCCGGGCGGGATCAGGCCAGCAGCCGCTGCCAGGTCGCCCGGTCCACCACACCCGTGACCGCCAGCCCGCTGGCCGCCTGGAACTCCCGCACCACCGACTCGGTCCGGTCGGCGAACCGCGCATCCGCCGGCACGTACCGACCCCGCGAGACCAGCAGCGTCTGCGCCGCGCGCACCGCATCCCCCGAGGCACCCGGGCCCACGACCGGCACCAGACCGTCCCAGCCGCGACCACCGAACAGACCCGGCTCCGCCACCCGCGTCGCCGAGCACGTCTTGCCCACCGCACCCAGCTCACCGGCCACCCGGCCGGCCACCTCCCGGGTGCGACCGGCGAACACCCCGTCCACCGGCACCGACTCGCCCCGCGACCGCAGCAGCAGCTGCAGCGCCGTCACCCGCGGGCCCTCCGCACCCGCGCGCAGCAACGGCCACACCACCGGCTGCCGCACCTGCTTGCCGGTCTTGGCGCCCACCGCCTCCCGCAGCTCCGGTAACCGCCCGTAGAGCACATCACCCGGGCACTCGGTGGCCATGAAGTCCCGGTGCCCGTAGATCTCGCCCGGCTCGATCCCGTACTGCGACACCATGTAGGAGCACAGCTCCACCAGCGAGCTCCACAACGCGCTCGGCACCGACGCCGAGGTGTAGGTGCCCTCGTTCTCGATGCCCAGCGACACCGAGTTCTGGTCACCCGCGTGCGCGCCCTTGACGTGCTGATCACCGGCCTTCAGCACCGACAGGCTCTTGTGCCGGCCCTCCAGCAGGTAGCCGCCCCGGGTGTTGGTGAAGTTCTGCCCGGTGTCGATCCAGCCGTTGGTGTCCATGTGGTAGTCCTGGATCTGGCGCGCCAGCTCCTCGGCGTGCGTCTGCGAGGTGTCGTCGCTGTTGGGCGTCGCGGTGTGGTGCACCACGATCTTCACCGGCTTGGAGTCCAGCACCTCCACCGGAGAGCTCGGCTCCCGCGCGCCCCAGTCCGAGGTCGACAGGATGTCCGGTGCCGCCGCGCGCCGCGACGACGCCGCCCACCCCGGAACTCCCGTCACTCCCACGGCCGTGACCGCCAGCCCTCCAGCCAGCAGCGCCCGACGAGCCACCTGAACGTCACGCAACACCATGCCGAACTCCCGCAATCCGACGACAGATCAGCGCCGACCCTAGGAAGCGACCTCGGCGCGCGGGAATTCTTGGCGACAAACCGCCACCAATCCGACAACAAGCCACGAACCCGCAAGATCACCGACACACCGACGTCATCATCGGGCCGCCGCAGAGTCCCTGCCTGTGGACCGACCACGACAGCGGACAACGGGAGTGCGACAGATGGACCGGTTCGCCGAGTTCCTGCGCCGTCAGCTCGACATCGACCTGGAACTGCTGCGCCAAGCCCGGCAGGACGCCGAAACCGGGACCCACCGCCACTGCCTGATCACCCCCATCCGCGGCTTCCGCGAGTGCGAGCTCAAGAGCCGCCTGCTCGCCGCCCACCGCCACTGCGGCACCGGCCACGGCCCCTGCGACGAACTGGGGGAGAGCTACCCACCGGAAGACGAACGCGGTTGCCCCACCCGGGCGCTCCTCGGCCTGCCCTACGCCGACCGCCCCGGCTACGCCTCCCGCTGGCGCCCCTGAACCACCAGGGGGAGGAGCCGTTGCGGCTCCCCGGCGGAGCCGCCGAGGCGACCGGCTGGCGCAGGGACCGCTGCTCCCGTGGGGCAGGGCAGTCACACCGCGTGCGCCGCCAGCAGCGCACCCGTGTTCGCCCGGACCGACTCCCGGTCCACCGCCTCCGGCGCGACCCGCCACTGCGCGTGCACGCCGATGACGCCCCCCACCAGCACGACCGTCAACACCCTCCGGGGGCGCGTGTGCGTCTGCGCCGCCTCCCGCAGCGTCGCGTGCAGCCGCGCGTGGTGCTGGCGGATCGGCGAACCGGCCAGCACAGCCGGTGGCTGACCGGGGCAGGGGAGCAGGGGGCTGCACACAGGACCGTGACAACGGACCTCGCGGATCAGCGCATGGCGGGGCAGGGGCTCGGTGCCCCGCACCCAGGAGGGGAAGGGACTGAGGCTCCACAGGGGAAAGTCCGGGCAGGGGATCGGCGGGCTCGCACTCGTCGCGGACGAGCCGAGTCCGTCACCTGACCAGCGCTTGGGGTGACCAGTCAGTTTCTCTATTTGATGGATAATCAACATTATCCATCAAATGGAGAAGTGGTTCGGTGGTGAGCGGAGCCCGCTCCCGGGGGATCGAGGCACACCCCGACCGTGTCGGTCGGCCGGTCCGTGGGCCCTCGTCGCTCGGCGGTCGGCGTCGCACCAGCGTCTGTGCGTGCGGGCGGCGGAGTCGGCGCAGGCTGCAGCCGAGGGCCCAGCGGTTCATGATCACCTGATCCGAGGCGGAGCTCGCCGAGCCCGATCGGCGTCCTCCGCAGCGGCACATCGGCGGCCCGGTTCCATCACCCAACTTTCGTCACAGTGACGGTAATGAGCGCCGGGGACCAGGCCGCGCCGACCGCGTGTTTCGACCGGCCGGGGGCGTGAGACGACTGAGTCGCCACCACGCCGGTCGGCACCGGCGCGACGCGCACCGCGGCGCCGCGTCGACCCGAGCTCGGCACCATCACCGCCCGCACGTCCTCGATGAGCGCCGTCCGCTCGGCACGCCGGCGAGCCGATCGGCGGGCCGCGCATCCGTGGCCGGTCGCGGCGCCACCGACGTGCCGGTGCACGTGGCCACCACGGGAGTCCGCGCGAAGCCCCTCCCGCGAGCGTTCCCGCAGGTCGCCGCAACGCCGATAATGTACATTATGTCAAGCAACGCGGCTGGGCGGTGCGCGAGCCCCTCCTCCGAGCCGGGTGTCGCGCTGACATCGGCACCCGCAGCGTGTCGCCGACCAGCGGCATCGCCGCGACGCACGAACGAGCCGCACCCGCAGCCGGTCCACGTCGGCCGTGCCGTCTCGGGAACGCCGCATCGTCGCGTTCGCACGCACCGGGTCCCGTCGCCAGCGCCCCGTCACACCGATCGGTCCGGCGGCTCGGCGTCGTGCTCCTCTGGCCTCACCGCGACCGGCAGGCGGACTCGCCGAGACCCGCGCCCGGCACGATCTGCGGCATGGTTGACTCGCGGCTGGTACGCCTCTCCCCCGGTGCCGCAGCGGGCCGGGGTCTCGTCGAGGAGGAACGGGTGTTCTTCGCGCGCAGCAACGGGTTCCGGGTCGGGTTCGAGGTGTGCGGGGACGGGCCGCCGCTGGTGCTGCACCCGGGGATGTTCCAGGTCGGTGAGCACTGGGCTCGGGCCGGGTACACCGCTCCCCTGGCCGAGTTCCACACGGTGATCACCGTCGATCCACTGGGGCTCGGGGCCAGTGGTGCGCCGCAGGACCCCGCGGACTACCAGCTCGCCCGGCGCGCGGAGTACGTCGTCGCCGTGCTCGATGCGGTGGGCGCGGACAGGGCCGCGTACTGGGGGTACTCGTTGGGTGCGCTGACCGGGTACGCCGTCGCCGTGCACGCGCCGGAGCGGCTGACCCGGCTGGTCGCGGGCGGTTTCGATCCCCTCGACGGGTTCGGTTCGGTGATCGGCCCGATGCTGCGCGCGTCCGGGCTCGCCGCTGACGCCGATCCGTTCCCGCTGATGGTCCAGGGGGCGATGGCCGACCCTGAGCTGGCTGCGGTGATCGGGGCGGCGGACCCTGCCGCGTTGCGGGCGAACTTCGAGGCGTTCTCGCGTGCGCCGGGTGTGCACGCGGAGCTGGCGGGCTGCGGTGTCGAGATGCTGCTGTACGCCGGGGACGGTGATCCGTGGCACGAGCCGGTGCGGGTGTTCGCTGAGCGGTCCGGTGCCGGGTTCTTCAGCCTGCGCGGTGCTGATCACCTCGGCGGGTGGGGCCGGTCGGCTGAGGTCCTCGCCCGCGTGCAACCGTTCCTGCGGGAGTGAAACCGCGCGGCTGTGGTGCTGGGACCGCGCTCGAGCAGGGTCACCGGCATCGCGGGACTCGACCGCCACGCTGGAGCCGACGAGGGAGTGTCATGAACACCGATGTCTTCTCCTCCTACCAGGACGTTCGGCTGCCGCAAGGACCGTTGCGGATCTACCGAGCCGGCCCGCGCGAGGCGCTGAGCGTGGTGCTGCTGCACGGGGCGATGCTGGACACCGCGGCGTTCACCTGGCACCACCTGGCGCCGGTGCTGGCCCGTGACCGGGACGTGGTCGCCGTCGACATGCCGCGGCACGGCGGGTCGCGCCCGTGGACGGGGCTGCTCGACCAGGCGCGGATGGAGGCCGTGCTCGACGAGGTGCTCGACCACCTCGGGATCTCCCGCGCCGTGCTGGTCGGGTTGTCGATGGGTGGCGGGATCGCCACCGGGTACGCGTTGTCGCGCCCGGAGCGGGTCGCCGGGCTGGTGGCGATCAACCCGGGCGGGTTGGACGACGAGCGCCCGCTGCAGCTGCTGACCTGGCTGGCGTTGCGGAGCAGCACGCTGCTGCGCTGGGCGTCGCGGTGGATGGTTTCGCCGTGGTTGTTGCGGCGCTCGATGGCCCGCACTTTCGTCCACGGCGAGCACACCCGTGACTTCGCGGTGCTGATGCGGATGGTCGAAGCCGAGGCGCGGCGGCGGGCCGAGCACGGTGACCCGGCGCTGGACGACTGGCAGGTCGCCGCCTACGGGCCGCGGCGCATGGTGCTCAACCACACCCCCGGCCTGCGGCGGCTGCAGGTGCCGTCGTTGTGGGTGCACGGGCGGAAGGACACCTTGGTCAGCCAGGCGGTGGTGCGGCGGGCGGCGGAGTCGGCGCCGGGGGCGAGGTGGGTGGAGGTCGACGACGCCGGTCACCTGGCGCCGCTGGATGAGCCCGAGGCTGTCGGCGGAGCGATCGTGTCGTTCCTCGACGGCCTCGGCTGAGCCTCACCCGGTGAGCACGGCCTGGGTCTGGGTGGTGTGGCCGATGCGGCGGCCGGAGTCGTCGAGCAGTTCGGTCTGCACCGTGATGCTGGTGCGGCCCACGTGCAGCGGCCGGCTGACCGCGTGCAACGTCCCGTCGCGCAGGGCGCGGAAGAAGTTCGTCGTCGAGGAGGTGGTGGCGGTGCCGGCGCCCGCCGGCAGGTTGAGGAAGGCGCAGATCGCGCCGGCGGAGTCGGCCAGGGCCATCAGCGCTTCCCCGTGCAGCACTCCGCCTGCGGTGCAGCGCTCGGGTGCCCAGTCGAGGTGGGCGCGGACCTCCTGCGCGGTGGCGTCGGTGACGCGCACGCCCAGGGCTTCGGCGAAGGGCATCAGGGAGACCAGCTGCTGGGGAGTGGTGGTCACCGGGCGCCTCCGGAGAGCGCGGCGACGGCGGCGGTGACGAGTTCGGCGTTGTCGGCGGCGATCTGGCCGTCCGGCAGCGTCAGCGTGTCTTCCAGGCCGATGCGGGTGGCCAGGCCTCGGCGGGCGGCCACGGCCAGCACCGGCCAGGCTCCGGCGGCTTCGCCGTGCAGCAGGATCGGGGCGGGTGCGGGGTGCAGGCGGTCCAGCAGCGCTTCGGCGGTGGTGGCCGCTCCGCGGGCGGTGAGGTCGGTGACCTCGGCGAGGATGCGCAGCACGCGGGTGCGGTGCGGCGAGCGGTGGAACTGCTGGTCGGCGTCGGTGCCGGAGTGGATGCCGGCTTCCACGCCGATGCCGCGTTCGAGCAGGGCGGCGGCGACGTCGTCGGCGCCGGGTTCGTGCCAGTTCACCGAGGCGTGGTCGGGCAGCACGGTCCAGGAGCGGATGGCCTGGACGCGGGTGGCCGCGTCGGGGGCGGTCCAGGCTGTGGTGGTGACACCGACCGGGATGCCGGGGGCGGCGGCGCGCACCGCGCGCAGCGTGGCGGCGACCAGGTGCGGGTCGAGGCTGTCGGTGCCGTCGGGTGCCTTGGGGTGCAGGTGGATGTCGGTGGCGCCGGCGGCGACGGCGTCCGCGGCGGCTTTGGCCAGTTCTTCCGGGCGCACGGGCAGGTGGAAGTGCTCGCGCGGAGACCGGGAGCCGTTGAGGCAGACCTGCAGCATGGTGTGATTCTCCCCTGGTCGGGCTCGTCAGCGGAAGTTGACGACGTCGTTTCGTGATCATCCCGCAGCGGCGTCCCGTCGCAGGTCGGGCGGTCGGGGGCCGCTAGCGTGGGTGGGGTGTTGAGCAAGCGGATCCTGCGGGGTGTGGCCGCCGGTGAGATCACCGAGGCCTATCTGCGCTGGCCCAGCCGGTTGGCTGAGCCGGGCAGCCGGTTGAGCACAGCGGTGGGGACGATCGGCATCGGTGCGGTGACCCGGGTCGATCCTGGTGAGCTCACCGACGCCGATGCGCGGCGCGCTGGGTTCGGTTCGGCGGCGGGGTTGCGGTCGTCGCTGGACAAGCACGGGCGCGGCGAGGTGTACCGGGTGGTGTTGCACTTCGAGGGGCCCGCGGAGGGTCCGGTGCCGGAGCCGGTGGTGCTGGGTGCGCGGGAGCGGGAGCGGATCGACCGCGAGTTGGCGCGGTTGGACGTGTCGGCTCCGCGGGGTCCGTGGACGCGGCAGGTGCTGGCGGAGTTGGCGGCGCGTCCGGGGGTTCGTGCGGCGGAGTTGGCCGCGGAGCAGAACCGGCCGGTCTCGCGTTGCAAGTCGGACCTGTGGCGGTTGCGGGAGCTGGGGCTGGTGGAGCCGCACGGTGCGGGGTTCGGGTTGTCGGCGCGCGGGCGCGCCTTCCTGGAGGTCTCGGGCTGAGGTCCGTCGAGCGGTGCGGGTGCAGCGCTACCCCGGCTCTCCCCCGCACCGCTCGGCGGTGCGCTCGACCTTCAGTAGTGGGTGGCCATCGCTTCGCGGACTTCGGTGAGGGTGGTCTCGGCCATCTCGTTGGCGGTGGCGTTGCCGCGGCGCAGGACTTCCCGCAGGTGTGCGCGGTCGGTGGCAAGGTCGGCGCGCCGGGCGCGCAGTGGCGCGAGGTGTTCGTTGACCGCTTCGGTGACGAGCGTCTTGAGCGCGGCCGCGCCGTTCGGGCCGATCTCGTCGGCCAGGTCCTGCGGGTCTCGCCCGGTGCACAGCCCGGCGAGCAGGAGCAGGCTGGCGACTTCCGGGCGGTTGTGCGGGTCGTAGGTGATGTGGCGTTGGGAGTCGGTCTTGGCGCCGCGGATCTGGCGGGCGGTCTCGTCGGCGGTGGCCGACAGTAGGATCGCGTTGCCGCGGCTCTTGCTCATCTTCGTGCCGTCGGTGCCCAGCAGCAGCGGTGCGGGTGACAGCAGTGCGTCGGGTTGGGGGAACAGTGGCTGGTAGCGGTCGTTGAAGCGGCGCGCGATGGTGCGGGTCAGTTCCAGGTGCGGCAGCTGGTCTTGGCCGACGGGCACCAGGTTGGCCTTGCAGAACAGGATGTCGGCCGCTTGGTGTGCGGGGTAGGTGAACATGAGGCCGCTGACCGCGGCTTGCCGGGAGTGGGTGATCTCGTCCTTGACCGTGGGGTTGCGGTTGAGCTCGGCGACCGAGACCAGGCTCAGGAACGGCAGCAGCAGCTGGTTGAGCGCGGGGACCGCGCTGTGGGTGAAGATCGTGGCGTGCTGCGGGTCGATGCCGGCGGCCAGGTAGTCCAGCACGAGGTCCTCGACGTGCTGGGGCAGGTGCTCGGCGACGTCTCGGTCGGTGAGCACCTGGTAGTCGGCGATGACCACCACCAGTTCCACGCCGTGCTGTTGCAGGCGGACCCGGTTGTGCAGGGTGCCGAAGTAGTGGCCCAGGTGCAGCCGGCCGGTGGGGCGGTCACCGGTGAGCACGCGGAACCGGTGGGGGTGCTGCTGGATGAGGTCGTCGAGCTCGGCGCTGCGGCGGTGGGCCGGGGCGGTCTCGATCACGCTGGTCATGGCTCTCCCGAACTGCTCGGCGGGCCGGTTCGGGTGACGGCGGCGCCGTGGGGAGGCGTGGGAACGGGCCGTTCATCCGAACGGCCCGGGACGGTGTCGTGCACGTGCTGGCGGCCGCTCCTACGCGGAGCGCCACCACGCCTGGCACGAACTGCGGATCACGGTTTGCCACTGTACTCGGTCTCGCCGGTGGGCTCAGGCCGGTGTGAGGTGGGCGGTCGAGGCGGCGGCGCATAAGATCAACAGCAGTGTCGGTGGTCGGGCCGCCTGCGGAGAGGGCCCGACCCCATCGGTGTGCATTCCCCCGCCTGGTCGCGGCAGGCCGGGCTCGCCCGTGGTGGAGGTCCGCTCGATGGCTGAACGCCCTGGTCCGGGCCGGAGCGCCTGGTGATCGACCCTCGTTTGCGTGACCGGGTGGCGGTGGTCACCGGTGTCGACGCGCCGCTGGGCGTCGGTGCGGCCACCGCCCGCGCCCTGGCTCGCCAGGGCTGCCGTGTCGTGCTGGTCAGCGAGCCCGGGGACGGGGTGAGCGGGGCCGACCACGTGCGGGATGCGCTGCGCACCGCTGGTGCTGTGGCCGAGTCGCTGAGCGTCGAGCTGGCCGGTCCTGCCGCGGCGTCGCGGGTCTTCGACCACGCCGAGGAGGTGGCCGGGCCGGTGGAGGTCTTGGTGACCACGGTCGGGCACCGCGTGCCCGACACGTTCCGGCCCGACCCGGGACGCGGGCAGGTGCCCTTCGACGCCGCGGGGCTCGACGCCCACTTCGCGCGCAACGCCCGTGCCCCGGCGTTGCTGGTGGCGGAGTTCCACCGGCGTCACCTGCGTCGCGGGGCCGATTGGGGGCGGGTCGTCACCGTCTCCGCTGACACCGCCGGCGGGGCGGCCGGGGAGGTCTCGCACGCGGCCGCGTTGAGCGCGCTGGAGTCGCTGGCGCGGTCGGCGGCGGTGGAGTTGGGGCCCGCGGGCATCACGGTCAACATCGTCGCGCCCGGTCCGGTGCAGACCGGGTGGCTGTCGCCGGAGGCGCGGGCGCGTGCCGCTGAGCTGAGCCCGCTGGGGCGGGTGGGGCACCCCGAGGACATCGCCGACCTGGTGGTGTTCCTGGCTTCGCACCAGGCTCGTTGGGTCACTGGTCAGACGATCTTCGCCGGGGGTGGCAAGCGGATGCTCTGAGCGGCGCGGGTGCGGCGCTCCGGGGGTGGTGTCGTTACCGTGGCGGGTGTGACCGACCAGCACGTACCGGGTGGCGTGGTGCACGAGCTGCCCGCTGACCTGCGCGAGGCGTTGACCGCCGAGGGTGCCGCGCTCGAGGCGTGGCACGACATCACTCCCCTGGCTCGCAACGAGTTCATCTGCTGGGTCGAGGACGCCAAGCAGGAGGCCACTCGGCAGCGTCGCATCCGGCGGACGCGGGAGGAGCTGCTGGAGGGCAAGCGTCGCCCGTGCTGCTGGCCGGGCTGCACGCACCGCGAGCGCACCGGCCGCCCGTGACCGTTGTGATCTCGTGCACCGGGGTTCGGCAGGTCGCGGGCACCACGGTCGTGGCACCACCTCTCCTGTGGTGGTCACTCGGGCGGCTGAATCGGTCCTGCGTGGGGTCCACTGTGATCCGTGGCGGGCCCGCCGCAGCGCAGTGGCGGTGGGGATAGCATCCGGGCTAGGCAATCACCCGGCGAGCAGGAGAACGAAACCTCATGACCAAAGCTCCCGTCACCGTGACCGTCACCGGTGCGGCCGGTCAGATCGGCTACGCGTTGCTGTTCCGGATCGCCTCCGGTCAGCTCATCGGGCCCGACACCCCGATCAAGCTCCGCTTGCTGGAGATCCCGCAGGCGGTCAAGGCGGCCGAGGGCACCGCGATGGAGCTGGACGACTGCGCGTTCCCGCTGCTGCAGAGCATCGACATCACCGATGACGCGCGCACCGCCTTCGACGGCACCAACGTCGCGCTGCTGGTCGGCGCCCGCCCGCGCACCAAGGGCATGGAGCGCGGTGACCTGCTGGAGGCCAACGGCGGCATCTTCAAGCCTCAGGGCGAGGCCATCAACGCCGGCGCCGCCGACGACGTGCGCGTGCTGGTGGTCGGCAACCCGGCCAACACCAACGCGCTCATCGCCCAGGCCCACGCCCCGGACGTGCCGGCGGAGCGGTTCACCGCGATGACCCGGCTGGACCACAACCGGGCGCTGACGCAGCTGGCGCAGAAGCTCAACGTGCCGGTCACCGACATCAAGAAGATGACCATCTGGGGCAACCACTCGGCGACCCAGTACCCGGACCTGTTCCACGCCGAGGTCGGCGGCAAGATCGCCGCTGAGCAGGTCGAGCAGTCCTGGCTGACCGACGAGTTCATCCCCACCGTGGCCAAGCGTGGCGCGGCCATCATCGAGGCCCGCGGTGCCTCCTCGGCGGCCTCGGCCGCCAACGCCGCGATCGACCACATCCACACCTGGGTCAACGGCACCCCCGAGGGTGACTGGACCTCCGCTGCGGTGGTCTCCGACGGCTCCTACGGTGTGCCGGAGGGCTTGATCTCGTCCTTCCCGGTCGTCGCCCGCGACGGCAAGTTCGAGATCGTGCAGGGCCTGGAGATCGACGAGTTCTCCCGCTCGCGCATCGACGCTTCGGTCAACGAGCTGGTCGAGGAGCGCGACGCGGTGCGCAAGCTCGGCTTGATCTGAGTCGCGCGTCGACCACGGGCACCCAGCCCACCGTTCGGGGCCGCACCCACACCGGGGTGCGGCCCCGACGTGCTGCTGCGGCGCCGGGTGGGATCAACCCGGTTGCCACCGCGCCTGCGGGGCCTGCAGCATCGGTGCGTGGAGCGTCCCGCTGAACAGATCGCACTGGCTTCAGCTGTCCTGCGCCGCTGGCGCGGCACCGACCTGGCCGCGCTGCACCGCACGGTCAGCGACGCCCTGCCGCACCTGCGGCCGTGGCTGCCGTGGGCGGCCGGTGACTACCCCCTGGACGCTGCGGCGCGGTTCCTGCAGCAGTGCCAGCGCGACTGGCGCAGCGGGGACGCCTACGTCTACGCCATCACCGTCGGCGGTGTCCTCGCCGGGTGCATCGGCCTGCACCGCAGGATCGGTCCCACCGGGCTGGAGATCGGCTACTGGCTGCACCCGGCGCACACCGGCCGCGGCCTGGCCACCACCGGTACGGCCGCGTTGGTCGAGCAAGCGCTGGCGCTGCCCGGCATCGACCACGTCGAGATCTGGCACGACGAGGGCAACACCGCCAGCCGGGGTGTTCCGGAGCGTCTCGGCTTCACCTGCGTCGAGCGCCGCAGCCCGCCCCGGGAACCAGCGCTGCCCGGCCAGGCCGGCATCGACCTCGTGTGGCGTCTGACCCGCTGACAGCACCCGGTCGCTGTGCGGTGTCCGATGTGGCCGCGGGACGGTCCGACGTGGTCACCACGACCGGGCGCCGGGCCGCGGTGGTGTGGCGCGGGTCAGTTCTGCCCGGTGGTCTGCTGCCCGGTCGCGCGCAACCGGCGCAGTTCCTCGGTGACCTGGTCGAGCTGGCGTTCGGCGCGGTCGGCGCGCGTCTGGGCGTGCGACTGCGCCTCGCGCAGCGCGGCCAGCTGCTGGGCGGCGGCGTCGCGCTCGGCCTGCAGGCGCTCGGCGGCCTCGGCGCGCAGTCGGCGCAGTTCCTCGGCCTGCTGCTGCCGCAGGGCGGCGAGTTCGTCGTGCTGGCGGCGCACTTCGGCGCGGGCGTCCTCGGCGGCGCGCTTGAGCTCGGCCAGCTGGGCTTGCGCGGTTTCGGCGGCCTGCTCGGCCCGGGCCGCGCGTTCGATGGCGTCGGCCTTGGCCTGCGCGGCCTCGGCGATCTCCTGCCGTGCTTCCTCCTGGGCGGCCTGGACCTGCGCGGCGGCGTCGGCCTTGGCTCGCTCGGCGGCCTCGCGTGCTTCGGCGACCTGCTGGTCGGCTTCGCGGCGGGCCGCGGCGATGGCGACCTCGGCTTCGTTGCGGGCCGCTTCGACGTCCTGCCGCGCCTGTTCGCGAGCAGCCTCGGCGGCTTCCACGGCGTCGTCGCGTTCCTTGCGGGCGAGTTCGGCCTCGTGGCCGGCCTGCTCGGCGGCGGCCGCGGCGTCTTCGGCGGCTTCCTCGGCGGCGGTGCGGGCTCGTTCGGCCTCGCGGCGCTGCTGCTGCGCGGTGGCCAGGGCTTGCTCGGCTTGGGCGACGCGGTGGGCGGCTTCGGCGTGCGCCGCCTGGATCTGGGCCTCGGCCGCGCTGGGGTCGGTGATCTTGGCCAGTTCGTCCAGCCCGGCGCGCAGGTTGCGGGTCAGCTGCTCGGACAGCAGCCGGTACTGGCGCAGCAGTTCCTCGGCGCGCAGCCGTGCTCCGTCGTACTCGGCCGTCGAGACGGGGGCGGTGGCCTGCTGCTGTTGGGCGGCCTGCCGGCGCTGCCGTTCTTTCCAGGCGCGCCAGCGGGTGTGCTCGGGCAGGTCGCAGTACTCGGCCGGCCGGCCGGGGCCGGAGGTGCGCACGACCTGGCGTGTGCACCCGGGGTACCGGCACACCCCGCTCTGTTCGGCTGCCGCCTCGCCCATGCCTGGGACCGTACCGGAGGCGCCGGTGGCGGTGCGCTCGGGGACAATGGGGCGGGTCCCGCCCACCGACTGGGAGCGCATGCGCGTTGTCCGACCGCACCCCCACCGCCGCTGATCTCGGGTTGCACGCCGACTGCCGCCGCTGCTTCGGGCTGTGCTGCGTGGCGCTGCCCTTCGCCGCCTCGGCCGACTTCGCCGTGGACAAGGACGCCGGCACACCGTGCACGCACCTGGCGAACGACTTCTCCTGCGGCATCCACGCGCAGCTGCGTCGGCGCGGGTTCGCCGGGTGCGCGGTGTTCGACTGCTTCGGGGCGGGCCAGAAGGTCTCGCAGGTGACCTTCGGTGGCCGGGACTGGCGCAGCGGTGCGCGGGGGCCGATGTTCGCCGCGTTCGCCGTGGTGCGGCAGTTGCACGAACTGCTGTGGTACCTGGTGGATGCGCTCAGCCGCCCGGAGGCCGCCGCGGTGCACGCCGACCTGCGGCGGGCGGTGCGCCAGGTCGAGGCGCTGACTCGGGGCGAGGCCGCGGAGCTGGTGGGGTTGGACGTGGCCGCGGTGCGGCGGGACGTCGACACCCTGTTGGTGCGCACCAGTGCACTGGTGCGCGCGCAGGCCGGTGGGCGGGTGAACCACCGTGGCGCGGACTTGGTGGGGGCGTGCCAGCGCGGTGCGCGGTGGCGGGGCGCGAACTTGCGTGGGGCGTTGCTCATCGCCGCTGATCTGCGCGGGGCGGACCTGCGGTCGGCTGATGTCATCGGGGCGGACTTGCGGGACACCGATGTGCGCGGGGCCGATCTGCGGGACGCGTTGTTCCTGACCCAGGCGCAGGTCAACGCCGCCCGGGGCGATGCCGCCACCGCGGTCCCCGCTCGGTTGCAGCGGCCCGCGCACTGGTGACCACCGGCGCCCACCCCTGAGGCCGGTGCGGGGTGTGGTGCTGGCAAGATCGCCGCGTGCGCTTCTACGCCGATCTGCACATCCACTCGAAGTACTCGCGCGCGTGCAGCAAGGACTGCGACGTCGAGCACCTGACGTGGTGGGCGCGTCGCAAGGGCATCACCCTGGTCGGCACCGGCGACATCACCCACCCCGCGTGGTCGGCGCACCTGCGCGAGGTCCTCGAACCCGCCGAGCCCGGCGTGTTCCGGTTGCGCCAGGACCTGGACCGGGAGATGGCGCGCAGTCAGCCCGCGCAGTGCCGGGGCCCGGTGCGGTTCATGCTGTCGGGTGAGATCTCGACGATCTACAAGTACGGCGAGCGCACCCGCAAGGTCCACCACCTGTGCTACCTGCCGGACTTCGCCGCCGCGGAGGAGTTCACCCGGCGGCTGGGCCGGATCGGCAACCTCGGCTCCGACGGCCGCCCCATCCTCGGCCTGGACTCCCGGGACCTGCTGGAGATCACCCTGGAGTCCGGCGACGGCGCCTACCTGGTGCCCGCCCACATCTGGACCCCGTGGTTCGCGGTGCTGGGGTCCAAGGCGGGTTTCGACGCCGTCGAGGACTGCTACCGCGACCTGGCCGGGCACGTCTTCGCCCTGGAGACCGGGTTGTCGTCGGACCCGGAGATGAACTGGCGGGTCTCGGCGCTGGACAAGTACACGCTGGTCAGCCACTCCGACGCGCACTCGCCGCCGATGCTGGGCCGCGAGGCCACCGTCTTCGACACCGACCTGGACTACTTCGCCGTCAAGCGCGCACTGGAGACCGGCGAGGGCTTCGCCGGCACCGTGGAGTTCTTCCCCGAGGAAGGCAAGTACCACCTCGACGGGCACCGCAAGTGCCAGGTGCGCATGGAACCCGGCGACACCCGCGCGCACGGCGGCCGCTGCCCGGACTGCGGCAAGCCGCTGACCGTCGGGGTGCTGCACCGCGTCGACGCGTTGGCCGACCGCCCGGAAGGCGTCCGCCCCGACGGCGCGGCGGGGTTCCGCAACCTCATCCCGCTGCCGGAGATCGTCGGCGAGATCCTCGGCGTGGGCCCGAAGAGCAAGACGGTGTTCGGCCGCGTCAGCGACCTGGTCGCCGCGCACGGCCCGGAGCTGGCCATCCTCGAAGACGTCGCACTGGAGGACCTGCGCCGCACCGACCCTGCGGTGGCCGAGGCCATCGAGCGGCTGCGCAGCGGGCAGGTGCTGCGCGAGGCCGGCTACGACGGCGAGTACGGCACGATCCGGCTGTTCCAGCCCGCCGAGCTCACCCGGCTGCGCACCGGCGGTGCGCCGGCGTTGTTCGACGACGCCCTGTTCGCCCCGCAGCCCGAGCCCGCGGCCGCGCCGGCACCAGCCCCGGCCGCTGCTGCGCCCGCGGCTGCCGAGCCCGAGCCGGTCAGCGCGCCCTCCGGAGAAGGGGTGCTGGCGGGTCTGGACCCCGACCAGCGTGCCGCCGCGGCGGTCGCCGGCGGACCGCTGCTGATCGTGGCCGGGCCCGGCACCGGCAAGACCCGCACCATCACCCACCGGCTGGCGCACCTGGTGCTGGAACGCGACGTCGACCCCGCCCAGTGCCTGGCCATCACCTTCACCCGCCGCGCCGCCGAGGAGATGACCGAGCGACTGGCGGGCCTCATCGGCGAGGGCGCCGAGCGCATCACCGTGGCCACCTTCCACTCCTTCGGCCTGCAGCTGCTGCGGGAGCAGCACGAGCACCTCGGCCTCAGCGCCGACTTCGGGCTGGCCGACGCCGCCCGCCGGCACCAGGTCCTCACCGGTCTCACCGGCGACGAGCGCAGCGCCCGCCAGACCGCCCCGCAGCTGTCGCTGGCGCGCCGCACCGGCAGCGACCACCCGCTGCTGGCCGACTACCTCACCGCGCTGCGGCAGGCCGACCTGGTCGACTTCGACGACCTGGTCGCGCTGCCCGTCCAGCTGCTCACCGACCGCCCCGACCTCGCCGAGCACTACCAGCAGCGCTACCGGTGGATCGTGGTCGACGAGTACCAGGACGTCGACGAACTGCAGTACCGGCTGCTGCGGCTGATCGCCCCCGCCGGGGCCAACCTGACCGCCATCGGCGACCCCGACCAGGCCATCTACTCCTTCCGCGGCGCCGACGTCGGGTTCTTCCTGCGCTTCGAGCAGGACTACGCCGGCGCCCCGGTGCTGGCCCTGACCCGCAACTACCGCAGCGGTGCGCACATCCTCACCGGCGCGCTGCGCGCCATCGCACCGTCCACACTGGTCCGGGACCGGGCGCTGCACGCCGCCGCGCCCCGCCAGGCCCACCGCGTCGTGGTGCACCGGGCCGCCGACGAACGCGCCGAAGCGGCGTTCGTGGCCCGCACCATCGACCAGCTCCTCGGCGGGTCGTCGTTCCACTCCCTCGACAGCGGCCGCGTCACCGGGGACGGGCCCGGCGGGATCGGGTTCAACGACATCGCCGTGCTCTACCGCACCGACGCCCAGTCCCACGCCGTCCTCGACGAGCTCACCCGCTGCGGGCTGCCGGTGCAGAAGCGCTCCCACGACCGGCTCTCGTCCCGCCCGGGCGTGGAGCTGCTGGTGGCCGAGCTGCTGCACGTCGCCGACCGCACCGGCCCGGTCACCGAGCAGCTGCGCGCGGCCGCCAAGCTCGTCGCCGACACCGTGCCCGACGAGCAGCGCGACGACATCCACACCGCCGTGGAGGTGCTCGGGCCGCTGGCGCAGCGCTGCGGCCAGGACGTGCCGCGGTTCTGCCGGGAGGTGCTGCTCGGTGCCGAGGTCGACACCCTCGACCCGCGGGCCGAGGCGATCTCCCTGCTGACCCTGCACGCCGCCAAGGGCCTGGAGTTCCCGGTCGTGTTCGTGGTGGGCTGCGAGGACGGGCTGCTGCCGCTGCGCTGGCCCGGCACCGAGACCACCGAGGCCGACACCGCGGAGGAACGGCGCCTGTTCTTCGTGGGCATGACCCGCGCCCAGGACCACCTCTACCTCACCCACGCGGCGCGCCGCACCGTCCGCGGCAGCACCCAGGACCGCACCCGCTCGCCGTTCCTGACCGGCCTCGGGGACGCGGTGACCGAGACCGATACTCCCGCCCGCCGCCCGCGGCCGGCGCAGCTGTCGCTGCTGTGACGCTCAGGCCCCGGCGGCGAGGTCGGCGACGAGAGCCCGGGCTTCGGCGACGTGGCCCCGGTCGAGCAGGTCCAGCAGGACGCGGCACTGGGAGGTCTCCGGGCACCGGGTGCGGTGGTCGAGCGCGTAGAAGGCGGTCACCTGCGCCCGGGTGTCGGCGCCGGCAGGCATCGCGCGGCAGACCGTGGTGGGGGCGCTGGCGATCCACGCCTGCAGGTCCCGGCTGAGGCGTTCCTCCAGCCGCGGCCACGCACCGCCGGGGACGGGTCGGGCCGCGGTCTTCACCGGCCAGCCGTCGGCGTCGGCCCGCACCCCGGCGGCCCGGTGGCGCAACTGGTCGGCCTCGGCCGCGTCGGTGGCGCGCCCGGCGAGGCGCTCGAGGTGGTCGGCGAAGGCCAGCTGCTGGTCCCGGTGCCAGGCGACCTGGTCCCGGTGCAGCTCGGCCAGCGGGCGGGTGCCGATCGCGGCCGGGTGGGCCTTGGCCAGCCGCCACGCCAGGCGGGCACACGCCAGGGCGTCACCGGCGGCCTCGTGGGCCGCGTCGTGCCGCACCCGGTAGTGCGCGCACAGGTCTGCGAGGGTGCGCTTGCCCCGCCGGTAGCGGTCCAGGTGCTTGTCCAGGCAGCGCGGGTCGACCACCGGACCGGCCAGGTCCAGGTCGCGGTCGTGGTGGCGGCGCAGCTCGGCCTGCAGCAGCGACAGGTCGAACGGGGCGTTGAACACGCACAACGGCGTGCTCGCGCACCACGACTCGCCCAGCGCCTCGGCCACGTCGGCGACCACCTCGGCGGCGTCGCGGCCGTGCCGGCGGGCGTGGTCGGTGGTGATGCCGTGCACCCGCGCCGCGCCGTCGGGGATCTCCACCCCCGGATCGGCCAGCCACGTGCGCACCCGCGGGGCCTGGCCGGGGACGATGGCGACCACGGCGGCGGTGACGATCCGGTCATGGACGGTGTCGGTGCCGGTGGTCTCCAGGTCGAAGGCCAGCAGTGGACCGTCCGCCCACGAAGCTGAGTTGATCACCCCCGCACCGTACCGAGATCACCCGACGGCTCACCTGGCCCGGTCCACCGGGCGTGGCATCATCCGGTGGTGCGTCCTCTCACGATCATCACCGGTGGTGGCCGCGGGATCGGTGCGGCCACCGCGCTGTGGCTGGCGCGCGCCGGCCACGACCTCGTGCTGTGCTACCGCGGCGACCGCGGCAGTGCCGAGCAGGTCGCCGCCGAGGCCGCTGCGCACGGCGTCCGCTGCGTGCCGGTGCGCGCCGACGTCAGCCAGGAGTCCGACGTGGACCGGTTGTTCGCTGCGGCCGCCGAGGTCGGGGTGGTGACCGGGCTGGTCAACAACGCCGGGCTGACCGCGCACCTGGCGGACTTGGCCGACACCCCGGTGTCGGCGATCCGGCAGGTCATCGACGTCAACTTCCTCGGCACCGTGCTGTGCGCGCGCCGCGCCGCGCAGGTGATGTCGACCCGGCGCGGTGGTGCCGGTGGGGCGATCGTCAACGTCTCCTCCAGCGCCGCCACCCTGGGCGCTCCGCACGAGTACGTGCACTACGCGGGCGCCAAGGCTGCGGTGGAAGCCTTCACCGCCGGCCTGGCCAAGGAACTCGCCCAGGAGGGGGTGCGGGTCAACGCGGTCGCGCCCGGCCTGGTGCGCACCGGCATCCACGCCGACGCCGGTGCCCCCGACCGCGTCGACACCACCGCGCCGCGGGTGCCGGTCGGGCGCGCCGGGGAGCCCGAGGAGATCGCGCCCGCCATCGGGTGGCTGCTGGGCCCGGAGGCCACCTACACCACCGGGGCGGTGCTGCGGGTGGCCGGCGGCCTGTGACGCGGGAAAACCCGTTGCTGCCGCCTCTAGGCTGCCGGGTGTGGGTGAGTCGCTGCTGATCAACTTCGTCTACTGCCACCCGGTCGGGCACGCCGTGGAGGCGCTGCAGTACGCCCTCGGCTACCGCGCGGCCGACCCCGACCGGCGCATCGGGGTGGTGCTCAACTCCGCGACCGCGGTGCAGCTGGCCGACTGGTGCGAGGCGATCGACGAGGTGCACACGGTGGACCTCGACGTGTTCCAGCCCGGCGATCCCGGGATGCTGGCGCACGTCCCACCCGAGTGGGACTGGGTCGTCGACGACCCGCGCGGCCACCAGAGCTGGCAGCACGACATCTTCCCCGGCCTGCAGCGCTACTACGAGCTGTCCGCCCAGCACTTCCGCACCACGCGCGGGCACACGCAGGTCGGCGCACCCCGCCCGTCCTACCGGCGGCGCAACCCGCTGCGGCTGGCGTTGCCCGCCGAGGCCCGCGACTGGGCGGGCGGCCTGCTGCCCGACCACGACGGCCCCACCATCGCGGTGCTGCCCGCCGGCAGCTCCGAACACTGGCGCTACCCCTCGCTGGCGTCGTGGCAGCGCGTCCTCGAAGCTTTCGTCGAGCGCTGGCCGCAGGCCCGGTTCGTGCTGACCGGCAAGCACGCCGACGACGGCCGCACCAGCACCGGCTTCTCCCGCGCCGAGTTCGACGCCCTCGCCTCGGTCGTCCCGCAGGTGACGTGGGCGGTCGACCTGCCGCTGGACCGGCAGCTGGCCGTCCTGCAGCGCTGCGACCTGCTGCTGTCACCGCACACCGGGTTCGCCTTCGCCGCGATGGCCGCGGGCACACCGTGGCTGGCGCTGGCGGGCAACGACTGGGCCGAGTACTACTTCAACCCCGGCGTGCCGTTCTACTCCGTGCTGCCCGACCTGGACCGCTTCCCCTGCTACGTCATGCTGGGCAACACCCCGGACCCCGTCGACGACGACGGGCCCCGCTCCCCGAGCATGTCGGCCGCCCGCATCGACGCCGACCTGCCCGAACTGCTCGACGGCGCCGCCCGCGTGCTGGACGGGCTCGACTTCGACACCGCGCTGCGCGAGCACGCCACCCGCGTGCACGCCCTCTTCGGTGGCCGCCGCGACCTGCTGTACTCGGTGGACGACCTGCTGGCCGACCACCTGCCCGCCGACACCCCGAGCTGATCGGCTACGGGATGCGGAAACCCCGGAAGGTCACCGCCGTGCGGGTGCGGAAGCCCAGCTTCTCGTAGAGCGCGAGGGCGGCGGTGTTGGACTCGACCACGTGCAGGAAGGGGCGTTCGCCGCGGTCGAGGATGCGGCGGACGAGCGCGGTGATCAGCCGGGCGGCGTGGCCCCGCCCGCGCGCCTCGGGCGCGGTGCACACCGCGCTGATCTCAGTCCACCCCGGCGGCCGCAGCCGCTCGCCCGCCATCGCCACCAGCGCACCGTGGTCCCGGACACCGAGGTAGGTGCCGAGCTCGCGGGTGCGCTCCCAGAACGGGCCCGGCCGGGTCCGCTCGGTGAGCTCGAGCATCTCCGCGGTGCTGTCCGCCCCGAGCTCGACCACGCCGTCGTCCGGGTCGTCGGCGGGCCGGTCGCCGCACCACACCATCTGGCGGCCGTCCAGGTCGAAGACCGGTTCCCAGTCCGGGGGCGGGCTCACCGGGCTGCTGAACAGGTCCGCGAGCCCGCCACGCCCCAGCAGCCGGGCGAGGTCGGCCCACTCCTGCGGACCCGGGTCGAGGGTGACCGTGGCGAACGTCGCCACCTGCGGCTGGTAGGTGGCGACCCGGCCCAGCCCGCGGCCCAGGTGCGCGTGGTGACCGCGCAGGGACGCGCCCACCGGGTCGTCCAGCGGGCTGGTGTCGCGGTCGATCATCGTGCTGGGCCTCTCGTGCCGGGTTCGCCGCGGCCATTGTCCACGCGGGCACCGCAGCAGCCCCGACACGGGGGGCTCCACTGTGGAACACGCGCCCACGCTCACCCGGTGTCCGCGCCAGCACCAGGCCCGCGGCCCCGGCCAGGACGCGGCGGGCGCGGACGCAGACTCGCCGGCGTGCGAGCCACGGCTTCCACGCACGGCCCGGGAACGGCGTCCCGCGCAGCGGGGTGGTGCTCAGGTGCAGCCGCAGGAGTCGCGGTGCACCAGCCGGGAGGGCAGGCGGTGGGTCTCGGGTTCGGCGTCGCGATCGGCCAGGCGGCGCAGCAGCAGCCGCGCGGCGGTGCTGCCGATCTGCTCGCAGGGCTGGGCGATGACGGTCAGCCGCGGGGAGAAGCAGTCCGCCCACGGGAAGTCGTCGAAGCCGACCAGCGCGATGTCGTCGGGCACCCGCAGCCCGGCGGTGTGCAGCGCCTGCATCACGCCGATCGTCATGCTGTTGTTCGCCGCGATGATCGCCGTCGGGCGCTCCGGGTGCTCGAGCAGGCGTGCCGTGGCGCGCGCGGCCGAACCGGTCTCGGAGCGTCCCTCGACCAGCAGCTCGGGGTCGAAGGCCAACCCGTTGCGCTGCAGGGCGTCCCGGTAGCCCCGGACGCGTTCGTCGGTGGTGGCCAGGCCGCTGCGCCCGGAGACCAGCGCGATGCGCGTGTGCCCGAGCTCGGCGAGGTGGTCGACCAGGCGGGCGGTGGGCTCGGCGTTCTCCGGACCGACCTGGTCGTAGGTCTCGTCGATGAGGCGGTCGGCGAGCACCACGGGCACCGACCGGGCCTTGAGGTACTCCAGCGCCTCGCCGGCGTCGGCCGAGGGCGCCAGGATCATGCCGTCCACCCGGCGTTCGTGCATGTTGCGCACCACGGTGAGCTCGTGCTCGGCGTCGTCGCGGGAGTCGGCCAGCAGCAGCGTGTAGCCGGCGCGCACCGCCTCGGACTCGATGCCCTGCAGCACCTGGCCGAAGTAGGGGTTGGAGATGGCCGACATGACCACCGCGATCGAGCGGGTGCTGGCGGTGGCCAGGGACCGGGCGAGGGTGTTCGGGCTGTAGTTGGTGGCCTTGATGGCGGCCTCGACCGCTCTGCGGGTCTCCTCGCGCACCGTGCGGGTGCCGTTGACGACGTGCGAGACCGTCGCCGTGGACACCCCGGCCAGCCGCGCCACATCGGCCAGCGTCGCCATCGCCGCCCACACCCCTCTGTGTCTTGGTCGGTTGCCGGAACGATATCAGGCAAACGCTTGCGCAAGCGCTTAACTCCGGTTTACGGTGCCGACCACTCAAGGACGAGTCCGCGCCCTGCGGGCGCACGGCACCGACCCGCGCGACGGGTCGGGAAAGGCACACGCACTCATGAGCACATCGCACTCGGGCCTGGCCCAGGAGGAGGCGACCGGCAAGGTCCGCGGCCGCAGCGGGGCGATCTTCGGCGCTTCGGCCATCGCCGCGCTCGGCGGTCTCCTCTTCGGCTACGACACCGGCGTCATCTCCGCGGCCCTGCTCTACATCGCCCCGGAGTTCGGGTTGTCCGAAGGCATGCAGGAGGTCGTGGTCTCCTCGCTGCTGCTGGGCGCGATCGTCGGGTCGATCGGCGCCGGGCCGGTGGTCGACCGCATCGGCCGCAAGGTCACCCTCATCGTGCTGTCGGCGGTGTTCACCCTCGGGGCGCTGCTGTCGGCCTTCGCCCCCGGCACCGAGGTCCTCCTCAGCGCACGGGTCCTGCTCGGCCTGGCCATCGGCGGCGCCTCGCTGGTCGTGCCCACCTACATCGCCGAGATCGCCCCCCCCCCACGCTGCGCGGCCGGCTGGTGTCGATGAACCAGCTGATGATCACCATCGGCATCTTCGCCTCCTACCTCGTCGGCTACGCCTACGCCGACAGCGGCGGCTGGCGGTGGATGGTCGGCCTGGCCGTGCTGCCCTCCGTGGTGATGCTCGCCGGGCTGTTCGTGCTCGGGGAGAGCCCGCGGTGGCTGCTGGCACGCGGCCGGGTCGAGGACGCGCGCACCGCGCTGCTGCGCACGCACTCGCCGGAGGACGCCGAGGCGGCGCTGGAGGAGATCTCGACGGCCATGCGGGAGGAGAGCCGGTTCCGCTACCGGGACCTGCTCAGCCCGAAGCTGCGTCCCGCGGTCATGCTCGGCTTCGCCGTGGCCGCCACCAACCAGCTCGTCGGCGTCAACGCCGTCATCTACTACGCGCCCACCATCCTCAAGCAGGCGGGCATGGGCTCCACCGGGGCGATCCTGTCCTCGGTCGGCATCGGCGCGGCCAACATGATCTTCACCGTGATCGCGCTGCTGTTCATCGACAAGGTCGGCCGCCGGCCGCTGCTGCTGGGCGGCACGAGCGTGGTCATCGTGGTGCTGTTCGGCCTCGGCGCGCTCTACCTGCTGCCCAGCGTCGAAGGGCTCGGGCTGCTGCTGACCGTCGGCCTGATGGTCTACGAGGCCGCGTTCGCCGCCAGCCTCGGCCTGGCCATCTGGCTGATCAACAGCGAGGTGTTCCCGACCGCGGTGCGCGGCAAGGCCTCCAGCGTCGGCACCGTCACCCACTGGGGCCTGGACTTCCTGGTGTCGATCTCGGTGCTGACGCTGATCAACGCCCTGACCCCCACCGGGCTGTTCTGGCTCTACGGCCTGCTCGGCGTGGCCGGTCTGGTCTACCTGTACCGCAAGCTGCCGGAGACCAAGAACCGCACCCTGGAGGACATCGAGTCCTCCCTGCGCGGGGAGACCACCTCGTGACCACCCCGGTGCAGCACCCCGGCGACCTGGCGGACCTGGTCGAGCGGGCCAGGTCCCTGGCCGCCGCGGGGCGACGCCGGGTCCTCGGCATCGCCGGGGCCCCCGGCTCCGGCAAGGGGACCGTGGCGGAGAAGCTGCTCCGCGAGCTGGGGCCGGCGGCGGTCGTGGTGCCCATGGACGGCTTCCACCTCGCCGGGGCCGAACTGCGCCGGCTGGGCAGGCAGGACCGCAAGGGCGCCCCGGACACCTTCGACGCCGCCGGCTACGTGGCGCTGCTGCGCCGGATCCGCGAACCAGACGGGAACACGGTCTACGCCCCGCAGTTCCACCGCGAGGTCGAGGAGTCCTACGCCGGGGCGATCGCGGTCCCGCCGGAGGTCCCGCTGGTGATCACCGAGGGCAACTACCTGCTGCTCGACGAGGGCCCGTGGGCGCACGTGCGCGGGCTGCTCGACGAGGCGTGGTTCCTCGCCCCGCCCGACGACGAGCGCGAAGCGCGCCTGGTCCGCCGCCACATCGAGTACGGCAAGACCCCGGAGCAGGCACGGGAGTGGGTGCGGCGCACCGACTCCCGCAACGCCGCGCTCATCGCCCCCACCCGCGCCCGCGCCGACCTCGTCATCACCGCCGACCCGGCGTGAGACACGCGGGGCGAGCATGCCAGGTGAGCCCGTGGTCCGGGCCTGCGTCGCCACCAGGCCCGAACCACGGGCCGCTGCGTTCCCGCGCGCTCGGCGTGGTCCGGTCGAGGGAAACAGGCTGCTCCATGCGAGCGGGACGACCGGTGTTGCGGGCACGAACGGCGTCGGCGCGCGCCTAGGGTCGGCGGTTCGCAAGCGCCGGACACGACCGACGGGAGTGTGCTCGATGAGGGATCGACGATGGCGCGCCGTGGCTGCCGCGATCGCCACCGCGGGAATCGCCCTGACACCGACGACCGCCCACGCCGCCCCGGCGGCGGAGAAGCCGATGCTGCTGGTGCACGGCTACAACGGCGGCCCCCCGACCCCGTGCAACACCGAGACCTGGGACGAGGCCCTGGAGTACTACCAGGACGCCGGGGGCCGGGACCGCTCCTCGATGCGCACGATCGGCTACTACGCCGGGGACGCCGACCACTGCGACGAGGTGATCGGTGACGGCGCGGCCGACCCCGACCGGCCCATCCAGGACATCGCGAGGGACTTCGCCCTGCACATCTACGAGAACTACACGCTCAAGGGGCAGACGGTCGACATCGTCGCGCACTCGATGGGCGGGCTGATCACCCGCGTCGCCGTGCTCGGCACCCGTGAGGGCTGGAGCGGGTTCCCGCCCGAGGTGGCCGTGGAGGACATCGTCACGCTCGGCACCTCGCACCAGGGCGTGGCCAACGGGTGCAGCGACCCGGAGAAGGACCCCGACGACGGGTGCACCTGGCAGTGGTACCAGATGACCCCGGCCGGCCAGGGCGGGTCGGGGTTCATCGACAAGCTGCACGAGTCCGCCCCGGGCCGCGGTGACCGCGGGCTCGACGACCCGTGGGCGGCCGGGATCGACTGGAGCCTCGTCGGCTCCGCCGAGGACGAGAAGGTCTCCTACGCCTCCGCCATCGACAAGGGCTACTTCGCCCACCAGAAGTACGGGTTCGACGAGGACGTCACCGACGGCTGCTCCGACCGTGAGGTCACCCACGGCGGGCTGCGTGAGCTCACCGGCGCCGGCGGCTTCTGCCTGCGCTACTGGCACCACGGCCCCGACGGCGGGCCCCACACCACGGAGAACGGCTGGTCGCCGCTGAAGGTCGCCTTCAAGGCCGCCACCTACCGGGGCGACGACCTGCCCCGATGAGGCGGAGAACGGCCGCTGCGAACCCCATGATCGTTTCGTCACGGTGACGAAACGATCATGGGGTCGCGGTCACCACATCGACAGGTCCCGGGCCGGGACCGTCTCCGGCACCGCATCGAAGCGCCGGACCAGGCCCTGCGCTCCGAACCGCGGCCAGCCAGGATCACCGGTGGCAGCGAAGGACACCCACGCCCCGTGCACCTCCTCCGCCAGCGCCGCCGGCGGACGCCCCGGGCCGAGCAGCGCGTTCGCCCCACGCAGCACCGGCAGGTCCAGCACGTCGAAGACGAACGGCAGCTCCACCCCGTGCGCCGCACCGAGCCGACCGTCCACAGCCGACGAACGCCACGCGAACTCGTAGACGTACGCCCCGCCGTGGGCCTCGGCCAGCCGGCGCCCGCCGACGGTGAACAGGGCGTCCCCGAGGATCGCCGACCGCAGCTCCCCGTCGCTGGCGTGCGGCCACTGCGCCCGGTAGGCCGCGACGAGCGCCTCCGGGTCCCGGTGCACCCGGGCGGCCAGCGCCCGCACGTCCTTGGCGGTCGAGGTGTCCAGGTGCCCCTGCGGCGCCAGGTAGAGGTTGCCCTCCTCGGCCGTGGACCCCACCAGCAGGTCGACCCCGGCCACCCGGCCGTCGGCGGGCTGGCGCTCGCCCACCACGCTGAACGGCGACAAGCCCACGAGCGGGTCGAACGCCCCCTCGGTCCGCAGGTCCAGGCCGGTCAGCGCGGGGACGACCTCGACCAGCCGTTCCTCGGGCACCGCGCGCAACCCCGCGGCGGTCGGCTCGACACCGAGCGCGGACGCCGCAGCCCGGGTCACCACCGCGGCCTGCTCGGGCGTGAAGGCACCGAGCCCGTTGCCGCTCTGCACGATCGCGCGCTGGAACAGCCCCGCAGCCTGCTCGCAGCCCAGCAGCGCAGCGACGAGCGTGGCACCCGCGGACTGCCCGGCCAGCGTGACCGTGCCCGGGTCACCCCCGAAGGCCTCGGCGTTGTCCCGCACCCACCGCAGGGCGGCGACCACGTCGAGCAGACCCCGGTTGCGCACCGTCCCCGGCACGTCGAGGAAACCCGCGACACCCAGCCGGTAGTTCAGCGTCACCAGCACCACGCCGTCGCGGGCGAACGCGGTGCCGTCGTACAGCGGCGCCCGGGCCGAGCCGGAGACGAACCCGCCGCCGTGCACGAACACCACCACCGGACAGCCGGAAGCCGACCGCGGCGCCCACACGTTCACGGTGAGGAAGTTCTGGCCGCGCACCCAGCCGGGACCGAAGAACGGCGACATGTCCAGCGCGGCGAACCCGCCTCGCGCCGGCTGCGGTGCGGTCGGCCCCGGCCGGGTGGCGTCGCGGACCCCCGACCACGGCGGGTGCGCCACCGGAGGCGCGAACCGGTCCCGGGGCACGGCGGCGTAGGGGATGCCCAGGAACCGCCGCACACCACCGCTGCTCGTCCCGCGCACGGTCCCACCGGTGGTCACGACAACATCGGACACTGGTTGCGCTCCCGTCACAGCCGGGCGAACGGTGCCCAGGACTTCACGGCGAACTTCTCGCCGTCGCGCACCACCTCCGCCGCGCCGTGCCCGCCGAAGTGCGCGGGCACCACCAGGCTGCGGGTGTCGGCGGCCTGGCCCAGCAGCGAGCGCCGGGTGGCCCGCGCCTGGACCGGGTCCTCGCAGAAGCAGCTGTTGGCCTCGGGGTCCAGCACCTGCACCGGGGTGTGCAGCAGGTCCCCGACGAACAGCGCCCGCTCGCCACCGGAGTCCAGGTGCAGCACCGACGATCCCGGCGTGTGCCCCGGGGCGAGCCTGAGCCGCAGGTGGTCGTCGATGACGTGCTCGTCCTCCCACAGCACCAGCTGTCCCGCCTGGTGCACGGGTTCGACGCTGTCGTGGAAGAGGTTGCGGGAGTGGGGGCGCTGCGCCGAGGGGTGGCCGTTGGCGGGGTTCCAGTACTCGAAGTCGGCGCGGGAGACCAGGTAGGTCGCGTTCGGGAAGGTCGGCACCCACGACCCGTTCTCCAGCCGCGTGTTCCACCCGACGTGGTCGGCGTGCACGTGCGTGTTGACCACCAGGTCGACGTCCTCCGGTCGCACCCCGGCACCGGCCAGGTTGCCGAGGAAGTCGGTCTCGAGGTGGTGCCACAGCGGGTTGCCCGGTCGCTCCTTGTGGTTGCCCACCCCGGTGTCGACCAGGATCGTGCGGCCCTGGCTGCGCAGCACCCAGGTCTGCACCGCGCACACGCACTGGTCCGCGGCCAGGTCGAGGAAGTCCGGTTCCAGCCACGAGGCGTTGTCCCGCCACAGCTGCTCCGGCGCGTCCGGCACGAACGCGGCGGGCGACAGCCCGATCGGCCCGTAGTACTCCTCGACCCGCGAGATCTCCACCTCGCCCAACGTGATGTCCTGCATGCTCTCTCCGAGGTTCACGGTCGGCTCGTTCGCGACCAGCGTGCGCCCACCGTGCCTCGGCTACCAGCCACGGTTGTTCCTACCACCGGCAGGGTCAGGCTGGCCGCCGCGCGCAGCGGCATAGTGGAAACCATGAGCAGCTCCGGTCATCTCGGCGAGTTCCTGCGCGCCCGCCGCGCGCGTCTGCGGCCCGAGGACGTCGGCCTGGTCACCCCGCCCGGCCGGCGCCGGGTTCCCGGTCTGCGGCGGGAAGAACTCGCGCAGCTGGCGGGCGTGAGCGTCTCCTACTACACGCGTCTGGAGCAGAACCAGTCGACCAACGCCTCCGAGGGGGTGCTCGACGCGCTGGCCACCGCACTGCGCCTGGACGACTACGAGCGCGCTCACCTGCACGAACTGGCCACCCAGCGGCCCCGCCCGCGCAAGCGGCCGCCGGTGGAGCGGGTCACCGACGCCACCCGCCAGCTGCTGCACGCGCTCGGTGACGTGCCCGCGCTGGTGGTCGGCCGGCGGACCGACGTGCTGGCGTGGACGCCGATGGGCCACGCCCTGCTGGCCGGCCACCTCGACCCGGCCGCACCGGAGCAGCCCGGCCAGCGCCCGAACCTGGTGCGGATGCTGTTCCTGGACCCGCACTGCCGCGAGCTCTACGTGGACTGGGACCGCAAGGTGCGCGGGCTGGTGGCCAGTCTCCGCGGTGTCGCGGGCCGGCACCCCGAGGACGCGTTGCTGGCGTCGCTGGTCGGCGAGTTGTCGGTGAAGTGCCCGGAGTTCGTGGCGCTGTGGGGCGACCACCGGGTCAAGCCGTGCGTGGGCGACACGTTCCGGCTGCGCCACCCGCTGGTCGGTGAGCTCACCGTCACCCAGCAGAGCCTGCGGCTCGCCCACTCCCCGGAGCAGAACCTCGTCGTGGTCACCACCGAGCCGGGCTCGGCCTCCGCCGACAGCCTCGACCTGCTGGCCCACCTCACCGCAGCACCACGCCGATCCACCCCCGAGGGGTCGCCGGCGCAGCGGTGACCAGCGGGAACGGATCACGGCGACCCGCACGGGTTTTCGTCACCGTGACGGAAGCGATCTTGGTGATCACTCCGGCGATCCCGGTGGTGCCGGGGGTTCTCGGTGGGTCGCTCCGGCGACGAGGTGGGCCGGGTCGCGGGTCACCGACAGCGCGACGTGGTCGTAGAGCTGGGTGATCGCCGCGGAGGAGTGGCCGAGGGCGTCGCGGCGGTCCTCCAGCGCCGCTCCCCTCTCCCGGGCGATGGTGTTGAAGGCGTGCCGCATCGAGTGCGGGGTGATCCGCTGCGGTGCCGGCACCCCGGCGCGCGCGGCCAGGGTCTGCACCAGCCGGTAGATCTGGTGCCGGTTGACGCGGCGGCCGGTGCGGGTGACCAGCAGTGCGGTGGTGTCCGCATCGGACGGCCGGGTGCGCAGGTAGTCGTCGAGGATCGGCTCCAGCGGCGCCGGGATGGGCCGGGTGCGGACCTTGCCGCCCTTCATCCGCACCGTCAGCACCCGCATGCCGTCGCGCTGCCCGAGGTCGGCCAGGTCGGCGTTGCACAGCTCCGAGACGCGGATGCCCAGGTCGATCAGCAGCATCATCGCCAGCGCCGCCGCCTGCGGGCCGAGGGTGCGGTGGGCGTAGTCGCGGCTGCGGTCCAGCATCTGCGCGGCCTGCTGCTCGGAGACGCTGGCCGTCGTGGAGTGCCGGCGGTCGTAGCGGGGACGGGCGGCGTCACGCGCCGGGTTGGCGTCGATCGCCCCGGCCCGCACCAGGAAGGTGTACCAGCTGGAGATCGCGGCCAGCTTGCGCGCGCGGGTCGACGCCGCGAACGGGCGCCCGGTGCGGGGGTTGGTCGCGGCGGCGAGTTCGGTGGCGTACATCTGCACCTCGGGCAGCCGCACCTCGAGGGGGTCGAGCTCGCGCCGGGTGCACCAGGTGAGGTACTCGCGCAGGTCGCGGGCGTAGGCGGCGCGGGTGTCGGCGGAGTCGGTGAACGAACCCAGCCAGGCCGAGACCAGCGCGCTCACGGTGTGGCCGGTCCGGGTGGTGGTCGCCAGCAATTCCGTTTGCGCCCCGCTCGCCCGCACCGCGGCCCCGGGGCCGGACATGATCTCCATGCAGCCACTGTACCGCACATAAGCGCGATTATGCGCGGTGCCTTTGTGTCCGTTTCTCCGGGTGGCCGTCCTGTTTCGTTTGCGTTGTAACGTTACTTGATCATGGTCACGAAACCCGTGCTGCGGAGTGAGGGGCCGGGATCCGGTGGCGGTTCCGCGGGCGCCGGCGGGGCCCGGTTAGGGTCCGGGTGGATTCGGCGCTGGACCGGAGGTGGGAGTTGTCGGGGAACCGTCCGAGTGCGCAGGAGCTGGCCGCCGCCGAAGGCGCGAGGATCCCGGACGTCCTCGCTCCCGGCCTGCGGGTGCTGTTCTGCGGCATCAACCCCGGCCTGTGGTCGGGCGCGACCGGCTACCACTTCGCGCGCCCGGGCAACCGCTTCTGGCCCGCGCTGCACGCCGCCGGGTTCACCCCTCGCCTGCTGCACCCGCACGAGCAGGACGAACTGCTGCAGCACGGCATCGGCATCACCAACCTCGTCGACCGGGCCAGCGCGCGGGCGGCGGAGTTGTCCGACGACGAGCTGCGGGCCGGCGGTGCGGCGCTGGCCGCGAAGGTGCGCCGGTACCGGCCGGAGTGGCTGCCGGTCGTGGGCATCACCGCCTACCGCGTGGCCTTCGGTGAGCGACGGGCCACCGTGGGCCGGCAGGACCGGGTGCTCGAAGGCGCGCAGGTGTGGGTGCTGCCCAACCCCAGCGGCCTCAACGCGCACTGGACGGCGGGCACGCTGGCTGCGGAGTTCCGCCAGCTGCGGCAGGCGGCGATGCCGGAGCACTGCGACCACGGCACGGTCGGCTAGCGCGCCGAACCGGGTGGGCCGCGCCGGTGGGCCCCGGACGGTCAAGGTGCGACCGGAGGTCGGTGCGCCGCGGTGGGTGCGGAGGCCACGAGTGCGGGCGGTGCCGCCGGCTGGTGGACGCC
Source organism: Saccharopolyspora hordei (assembly GCF_013410345.1). Lineage (NCBI taxonomy): Bacteria > Bacillati > Actinomycetota > Actinomycetes > Pseudonocardiales > Pseudonocardiaceae > Saccharopolyspora > Saccharopolyspora hordei. The sequence continues at coordinate 3,570,970 of NZ_JACCFJ010000001.1, read as the reverse complement.
CTCGTCGAGCAGCAGTGGCAGCGCTTCCGCCTCGACGGAGGCTGGGCCGACGAGCCCGAGGAGGAGCCGGCTCGTCTGGTGGTGGCCGAGCCGGACCAGCACGACTGGCGGGTCGTGGACGCAGCCCGGGACCGGATCACCTGCCCGGACTGCGGTGACCGGCTCAGCCGGGGCCCGGTGGGCTGCCCGTCGTGCGACCTCGCGCACGGGTTCCGCTACGCGGCGACCGAGACCGACCGGCCGGGTGCCGCGCGGCAACGAGCACGCGACGCGGGTCACCGTCTCGGTGGTGCGCCGCCCGCACATGACCTCGGCGCAGGAGCTGCTGGGGCGTCGCCTCCTGCTGCCGGCGCTGCTGGTGGGCCTGCTGCCCACCACCGCATGGGCGCAGCGGTTCACCGCTCGCCTGGAAGCCGGTCTGCCGCCCGATACCGCGGCCGCCCTGGTCGGCGGCCTCCTCGCCCGGAGCGCACCGGCACCGTGCACGGCCGCGGTCGAGTAGCCCGGTGGTGGCGTCGTCGTGCACTGACGGTGTCCACACGTGCTGCGAGAGCGACGAATTCGCTCTTCTCAATGCTCTGAACGGATGAAATGCATGCTCCGAACGGCGGTTTCGACACTCACTGTGATCGCAAGGGAGACGTGGGGAACACGGGGGTGTGCTTTATCGGTCCGTGACCGGTAGGGTCTCTTGCGCTGGTTCGGGAAGACCCCGTTCCGGTGACACTGGCCGTTGCTCCCGCAGAGTCGATACGGATGACTATTCAAGACGACATTGCTCGACCGTGGTTCCAGCCGGTGGTCCCATCGGAGGCACAGCAGGCACCGCGCCCGAACCCCGGTCCGCCGACCACTCGCATCGTCGGTCAGCTGCCGTTGGACGAGGTGAGCGTTCCTGCTCGTCCGGTGTCGCAACCCCCGGTGGCGGACGCGCCGGATCGGGTGGAAGTCACCCAGCCCTACATCCCCGCGATCCGCGACGAAGAGCCCGAGTTCGCCAAGCGGCTCAACCCCGAACCCGTGCCGCCGTCTCCGGCGCTGACCGGGCCGCAGCCGGCGGTCGCCACACCTGACCCCACCCCCGAGCAGCCGGTCGCGAAGGCACCGGCGGCCCCCGCAGCACCGGAACCCGCAGCGCCGGCGGCGCCGGTGAAGAAGCGCAGCCTGGTGCGGCGCGTGGTGCGGCGGATCATCGGTCCGGACCTGTTGCGCAAGGACCCGCCGAAGCCGCAGCGTCGCTGACCCTCACCGCGGTGGCCTTGGCACTGGCGCAGACCTGCATCCTGCGCCAGTGCCAAGGCCACCGTCGTCTCCGCACCTGACCCCCGCTGGTGTGTCGAGCCTCGGCCAGCTGTGGCCGGGTCCTTCGCGCTGACGACGCTCACGCACCGGGTTCCGCGTCGTGCGGCGGCAAACACCGCCGCCCGGCAGGGTGCGGCGCCGGTGCGCGGGGCACGGGTGCCGCCCCTCCGGCGGGAGCGCCGGCACCGGAGAGCGTCACAGGCGCTCCTCGACCTGCTCACCGACGCCGTCCCTCTCTCGCTGTCCCGGCCCGTGGCGGGCTCGTGTAGCGTGGGGACATGCGTTGCTGATCTCGTCCTCCCCCGCGTCCGCGGCTGCGTGCCCGGCGGGGTGCCGAGTCGTGGCAGGTCGGGATCGTGTTCGTGCTCTTCTCCTCTTCGCCGTGGCGTGCACCCGGCACGTGCGGGTCCTGCGCCGGTGCAGCGGGTCTGTGCCGGCGCGGGCGTGGACCGCCCGGGGGCGGCGTCCCCCCGTGCCGAGCAGACACGTGACCGAGGAGGCAAGCGATGATCGATCCCCGCCTCGCCGGCCAGACCGTCCTGGTCACCGGCGGTGCCGCGAACGTCGGGGCGGCGATCAGCCGCGCGTTCGCCGCCCAGGGGGCGCGGGTGGCGGTGCACTACCTCGCGCAGGACCCCCCTGCGCCCGAGCACGTCACCTGGGAGCACGTCACTCCGCCCAGCTCGGCGGCCGAGGAGCTGGCCGCCGAGCTGGGCAACGGCTCGTTCGCCGTCAGCGCCGACCTGTCCGAGCCGGGTGGCGCGCAGCGGCTGGTGCACGCGGTCCTCGAGCGGGCCGGTGCGATCAACGTGCTGGTCAACAACGCCGCGCACTGCGAGTCACCGGACTCGGTGGAGTCGTTGACCGCGGAGTCGTTGGAGCGGCACTACCGGGTCAACGCCGTCGCTCCGGCGGTGCTGATCGCCGAGGTGGCGCGGGCGCGACGCGATCAGGACCCGCTGTCGGTCGTCAACATCACCACCGACGCGGCCCGGGCGTTCCCCGGCCAGACCGGTTACGGCACGTCCAAGGCCGCGCTGGAGGCGCTGACGCGCTCCACCGCGCTGGACCTGGCGCCCCGGGGGATCCGGGTCAACGCCGTCGCTCCGGGGCCGGTGCAGACCGGGTGGATCGACGAGGGCGTCCTGCCGCAGGTGACCGGGATCGTGCCGATGGGACGGGTCGGTGAGCCCGAGGACATCGCCGATGCGGTGGTGTTCCTGGCTTCCCACCAGGCGCGCTGGATCACCGGCCAGGTCCTGCAAGTCGCCGGCGGCCACGCGTTGTGATCCGTTGCCCGGGCCACGCACCGTCGCCTGTGGACGCTGAGGTCCCCGCTGGGCCAGCGCTTCGCGAGCTCGAGGGCCAGGCCGGTCCCCGGCACGGCCGGGGCACGGTCACCTCCGCTGGAGGAGTCCGCTGTGCTGCTCGGCAGCACCGCACCGGGCCTGCCCGTCGCGTGCGGCGCTGCGGGGAGCAGCACACCGGTGGACCGGATATTCGGTGGACGGCTGATCGATCAGCCCCTACCGTCTGGGCGTGATGCAGCAGTTCTTCTTCCCACTCGGCTGACCCGGCCGTCAGCAACCCCTGGTGCCGCGCGGTGGGTGCGGCACCGATCCGAGTCATGCCTGGGAGGAAGACCATGCTGCTGCTCGTCTCCGGCGCCTCCGGCGTCGGCAAGACCACCGCGCGGCTGCACGTCCGCCACCTGTTCGAACGCCGCGGGCTCGACGGGACCTTCGAGACCGCGGAGCTGTTCACCCTCGGCCCGGTCCCCGACGTCCCCACCGTCGCCTGGCGCCAGGAGCAGGCCGAGGTGGCGGTGCGCCGCGCGATCGCCCTGGACGCCGAAGGACGGCACCTGCTGTTCGCCGGTGACCCGGTGCCGCTCGGTGAGGTGCTGGCCGCGCCCAGCGCCGACCGGGTCGAGGTCGCCGCCTGCCTGCTCGACGTCGACGAGCAGACGCACCTGGCGCGGCTGGCGCAGCGCGGCGAACCGGAGGAGCTCGTCCCGTTCCACCGGGGGTTCGCCGAGTGGATGCGGGCGCACGCCACCGACCCCGGGCACATGCCGGAGGTGGTGACCACCGACGGCTGGTCGCAGATGCGGTGGGAGCGCTGGGTGGGCCGCGAGCCCGGGCCGGAGTGGGCGATGACGGTGCTGGACACCTCGCGGCTCAGCCCCGAGCAGGTGGGGGCCGCGATCGTCGACTGGTGCCTGCGGGCGGTGGCCGGGCAGGCACCGGTGTTCCGGGCCGGCTGGTTCGACCGGTGAGGACCGGTGGCCGCGGCCGTGCTCCGGTGCCGCGGCCACCCCTGTCTCAGCGGTCGGCGCGGGCGTGCCAGCGGCCGTCGATGCGGGTGATGCGCACCGGGTGGTCGAAGCACTTGCTGATGTGGTCGCTGGTGATCACCTCGTCGACCTCGCCGGCGGCCAGGCAGAGGCCGTCGCGCAGCAGCATGGCGTGCGTGGTGCTGGCGGGCAGCTCCTCCAGGTGGTGGGTCACCAGCACGGTGGCCAGCTCCGGGTGCTCGGCGCGCAGGGTGTCGAGGCTGGTCAGCAGTTGTTCGCGGGCCGCCAGGTCGAGCCCGGTGGCCGGTTCGTCCAGCAGCAGCAGCCGGGGCTCGGGCATCAGGGCGCGGGCGATGAGGACGCGGCCCCGCTCCCCCTGCGACAGGGTGTCCCAGCGCGCCTGGGCCTTCTCGCTCATGCCGAGCGTGCTGATCAGCCGGTCGGCGTGCGCGGCCTGCTGCGGGGTGGGTTCCCAGCGCGGCATGACCTCGGTGGTGCCGGTGGCGCCGGTGAGCACCACCTCGCGCACGCGCAGCGGGCTGCGCAGCGGGTGGCGGGGGTTGACGTGGCCGACGGAGGAGCGCAGCCGCCGCATGTCGACCCGGCCGAGCTGGTGGCCGAGGACGCGCACGGTGCCGCGGGTGGGGTGGTTGACCGCGCCGAGCAGGCTCAGCAGCGTGGACTTGCCCGCGCCGTTGGCGCCGAGCAGGGCCCAGTGCTGGCCGGGGTGGACCTGCAGGGAGATCGACTGCAGCAAGCGGTTCCCGTCGCGGACGACGTCGACGTCGTCGACCTGCAGCACGGGGCCGGTGTCGGTGGGCCGGGAGTCGATCAACGGGGTGCCTTTCCGGTGCCTGCGGGGAGGCGCGGGCGGCGTGGTGCGGGGTCACCGGGCCAGCGCGGCGCGCGGGTGGGATGAGGCGGTGGCAGCACCCTAGCAACGGCTGGTCGCGGCTCCCGCGATGTGGGTTGGTTTGCCGAGGTGCGGGCGGGTCTGACTACGCTGGCCTGGCAGAGATCAGCACAGCGTGTTCTTCGAGGTCTTCATGCCACCACCTTCCGCGCACCCCGGCGCGCCGACGCTGGCCGACAGCGTGCGCCTGGCCGAGGACGGGGTGCACATCCTGGACCGCCGGGTGTTCCCGTTCGAGCACCGCTGGGTGCACGCCCGCACCGTCGACGAGGTCGCCGTGGCGATCGAGGACATGGTGACCCAGTCGTCCGGGCCCTACTTCGCGGTGCTGTGGGGCATGGTGCTGGCCGCCCGCGAGACCGTGGGGGACGACCCGGACACCGCGCGCAAGCGACTGGCGGCCGCCGGGGAGCGGTTGATCGCCACCCGCCCCACCAACGACCAGCCGCGCAAGGCCGTGGACTGGGTGATGGCGGCGGTGGCCGAGGCCGACGACGTGCCCGCGGCGGCGCTGGCCGGCGCGCAGGCCGGGGACGCCGACTACCGGCGCCGCAGCCGGGAGATGGGCCGCGCCGGGGCGCAGCTGCTGCCGCACCGCGCCCGGGTGCTCACCCACTGCTGGGGCGACCTGTACCTGCTGGGCCTGGTCGAGGCGCTGCTGGAGGCGGGCAAGCAGCCGTCGTTCATCTGCACCGAGACCCGCCCGTACTTGCAGGGCGCGCGGCTGACCGCGCACTCGCTGGCCGAGATGGGCGTGGAGGTCACGGTCGTCACCGACGCGATGCCCGCCTCGCTGCTGCGCGCCGGGGAGGTCGACGCGCTGGTGACCGCCAGCGACCGCGTCACCATGGACGGCCACGTGATCAACAAGGTGGGCACGCTGCAGCACGCGGTGGCCGCGCAGACCTTCGGGGTGCCGTTCCACGCGTTGTGCCACGCCCCGGACCCGCGGTCGGCGACCGGGGCGGACGTGCCGATCGAGTACCGCGACGGCCAGGAGGTGCTGCACACGCTGGGACAGCGCACCGCGACCGACCTGGTGCGGGGCCTGTACCCGGCGTTCGACGTCACCGAGCCGCGGTTCGTGACCACGGTGGTGACCGATCGCGGGGCGTTCCCGCCGGACCGGTTGTCGGAGTACTTCGGAGAGGAGTCGAGGTGAGCGTGCCCGTCACGGCCCGGTGGGTCGTGCTGGACATCGAGGGGACGATGACGGCCACCAGCCAGGTGCACGTGGTGCTCTACGACTACGCGCGGCCCCGGCTGGGCCCGTGGATCGACGAGCACCCCGACGACCCGGTGGTGCGCGAGGCCGTCGCGCAGGTCAAGGCCGAGGCGGGCCTGGACGCGGCGGCGGGCACCGCGGAGGTGGTGTCGGTGCTGCACTCGTGGATGGACGCCGACCGCAAGGCCACCCCGCTGAAGACGTTGCAGGGCCTGATCTGGTCCGAGGGCTACGCGCGCGGTGAGCTGACCACCGAGTGCTTCCCCGACGTGGTCCCGGCGCTGCGGCGGTGGCGGGAGCGCGGGGCGCAGCTGGCGGTGTTCTCCTCGGGGTCGGTGGCCGCGCAGGTGGCGTCGTTCTCCCACACCACCGAGGGTGACCTGCGGGAGCTGTTCTCCGGTCACTTCGACACGGTCAACGCCGGGCCGAAGAAGGAGCGCCCCTCCTACGAGGCGATCACCGAGCACCTGGAGGCCGAGCCGGGTGCGGTGGTGTTCCTCTCCGACGTGCCCGCGGAGCTGGACGCGGCGGCCGCAGCGGGCTGGCGCACCGTGGGCCTGGCGCGGCCCGGGGAACCGCACGCCGAGGCCGACTTCGGCGCGCACCCGGTGGTGTCGAGGTTCGACGAGGTGGAGCTCGAGGTGATCGCATGAGCACGGCGGTGGAGCAGGCCGGTGCGGCGCTGGCGGCCGAGTCGGCGCGGATGGCGGGGCTGGGCTGGATGCGCGGCACGTCGGGCAACCTGTCGATGACGTTGCAGCGGGACCCGCTGCGGCTGGCGGTGACCGCCAGCGGGCTGGACAAGGGTGAGCTGACCGCCTCGGACGTGGTGGTGGTCGACGAGGCGGGTGCGGCGGTGCCCGACCAGCCCCGCCCGGACCAGCGGCCGTCGGCGGAGGCCGGGCTGCACGCGCGGATCGCGGCGGTGGCCGGTGCCGGCGCGGTGGTGCACGTGCACATGCTGTCGGCGGTGCTGGCCGGGCACCGCTGGCCGGAGGGCGTGGTGCTGCGGGACCTGGAGATGCTCAAGGGCCTGGGGCGCCGCGACGACGACGTGGTCACGGTCCCGGTGATCCCCAACAGCCAGGACATGCGGGTGCTGGGTGATGCGTTCGAGGCGTCGTTCGACGCCGCGACACCGGCGGTGGTCGTGGCCCGTCACGGGTTGTACGTGTGGGGCCGGGACCTGGTGCAGGCCCGGCACCGCACGGAGTGCTTGGACTGGTTGTTCCAGTTCACCTTGGCCGCGAACGGATTCCAGGAGGCTGTGGCATGACGTTGCTGACCGTGTGGCCGGACACCGATCCCGGCACGGTGGAGGTGCGCACCGAGGACCCCGAGGAGATCGCCGCCGCGCTGAAGCCCTTCGGGGTGCGGTTCGAGCGCTGGGAGCTCAAGGAGCTGCCCGCGGAGGTCACCTCGGAGCAGGTGCTGGAGGCCTACCGCGCGGAGGTCGACCGGGTCATCGACTCCGAGGGCTACATCAAGGTCGACGCCGCGGTGATGGTGCCGCGCGACGACCCGCAGTGGGCCGAGCAGGCGCGGGTGGCGCGGGAGAAGTTCCTGTCCGAGCACACCCACGACGACGACGAGGACCGGTTCTTCGCCCGCGGTGCGGGGGTGTTCTACCTGCACCTGGACGACAAGGTGTACGCGGTGCTGTGCGAGGCGGGGGACCTGCTGAGCGTGCCGGCCAACACCACGCACTGGTTCGACATGGGCACCCGCCCGGACTTCGTGGCGATCCGGTTCTTCCACGACGAGGACGGCTGGGTGGGTGACTTCTGCGGCACCGACACCGCGGAGCGGTTCCCGTCCTTCGACGAGCTGGTGGCCTCGCGCTGACCTGTGTTCCGGGCGCCGGGTGCGGACTGCGTCCGCGCCCGGCGCTGCCGTGTGCGCGCTAGGTGGTGCGGGCGGGTCGTCGGGTGAGGTGGTGGGCGATGCCGTCGAGGTGGCGTTGCAGCCCGAACTCGAAGAGCTGGTCGAGGTCGAGGGTGATGTCGCTGGCGACGGTGGCGGCCAGGTGCGGGAAGCGGCCGGTGGCCATCAGGGCGTCGATCTCGGCGCGGTCGGTGTCCTGGCGCTGGCGGGTGGTCAGGCCGGTCTCGCGGGTGTACTCGTGCTCCAGGGAGCGGCTCAGGGCCATGCCGCCGACGTAGCCGTTGAGGCTGACGGCGATGTGCAGGGCGGTGCGCCGGGGCAGGCCGAGGCGGTCGAGGACGGCCAGCTGCCACTCGACGTGGGCCATGCCGGTGGGCAGCACGGGCGGGTCGGCCAGGGAGGTCAGGGCGATCGGGGCCAGCCAGGGGTGCCGCTGGTAGGTGGCCCAGTGCCGGCGGGCGAGCGTCTCGAGGCTGCGGCGCCAGCTGCGGCGGCTGGGTTCGGGCAGGGGGGTTTCGGCGAAGGCGGCGTCGGCCATCAGCCGCAGCAGTTCGTCCTTGTCGGGGACGTGCCGGTACAGCGACATGGTGCCGACGCCGAGTTCGGCGGCCACGCGGCGCATGGACACCGCGGCGCGGCCTTCGGCGTCGGCGAGGGTGATGGCCGCGCGCACGATGCGCCGCTGGTCGATGGGGGTGTCGGTGGCGCGGGTGGTGCGGCGCCGGGGTGTGGTGGGTTCGGCCACGACGGTGCCTGTGCCGGGGACGGGCTGGACGAGGCCTTCGCGGCGCAGGGCGGCGAGGGCTTTGGTGGCGGTGGCCATGGCCACGCCCCACTCGTCGGTGATCTGGCGGGTGGAGGGGACGCGGTCGCCGGGGCGCAGCCGGCCGGAGTCGATGCGGGCGCGGATGTCGGCGGCGATGCGCAGGTAGGGCGGTGGTGCGGCGGGCAACGCTCTCCTCTCGGTCGTCGTCGCACTAGTGCGCGTGCGGCGGGGAGCGTGGTGCACCACGCCGAACACCCGCTCGCACTAGTGCACTGCGAAGTCGTCCCCGCTGATCCTGCCTCATCACGACCGTCTTCCCCACCTCGGGCCGTACGGTGTACGCGTTCCTGGTACGGCGTGCGCGAGGAGGTTCGTGGTGAGCACGGTGGTGCGACCGGCGGTGCAGCGGTCGCCGGTGCGGTGGTGGCGGCGGCCGTGGGTGGGGCCGCTGGCGCTGGTGGCGGTGCTGTTCCTGGTGTACTCGCTGCCGCCCTACCTGACCGGGGACCCGGCGCTGTCGCGGGTGCAGGTCCCGTCCGGGGGCGTGGTGCACTACCCGCTGCTGGTGGGGCACGTGCTGTTCGGGGCGGTGGCGATGCTGACCTGCTGCTTTCAGGTGTGGCCGGCCTTCCGCGCCCGCTCTCCGCGGGCCCACCGCCTCATCGGGCGGGTCTACGTGGTCGCCGGGGTGCTGCCCGCGTCGGTGCTGGCGGTGCCGGTGGCGTTGTTCGCGCCGTTCGGTCCGGTGGCGGCGGTCAGCAACGTGCTGCTGGGCCTGCTGTGGTTCGGCTGCACGGTGGCGGGGTGGCGCGCGGCGCGGCAGCGCCGGTTCCGCCAGCACCGGCGGTGGATGGTCCGCTCGTTCGTGCTGACGATGTCCATCGTGACCAACCGCCTGTGGGGTCCGGTGTGGACGGTGGTGCTGGCGCCGCAGCTGCCGACGACCTTCGGCGGCGACGAGGCCTTCTTCGGCGCCACCGTGGCCGGGCTGACCACGTGGACGGGGTGGGTGCTGCCGCTGCTGGCGTGCCAGTGGTGGCTGGACCGCCGCACTCCCGCGGCGGCGCGGTGATCACCCCAGCTGGGCCTCCACCACGTCGGCACCGGCGGCCGCACCACCGCAGGAGCGGAGGGTCTGGCGCATCCGCTCGAGGTTGGCGCGGATACCGGTGTCGGCGGCGACCTCGTCCACCGCGGTGCGCAGCTGCTCGGCGGTGACGGTGGCCGGGTCCAGGCGGCGGCCGAGACCGAGCTCGTCGACGCGGGCGGCGTTGACGGCCTGCTCGGGCATCTGCGGGACGGCCACCAGCGGCACCCCGGCGTGCAGGGCCTCCATCGTGGAGTTCATGCCGGTGTGCGAGACGAACACGCTGGCGTGGCGCAGCACCGCCGGCTGCGGGAAGCTCGCGCGCACCTCGACGTTGTCCGGGATCGCCCCGAGCTCGGAAGCCTGGACCTGCTCGCCGATGGACATCGCCACCTGCCACGGGCTGTCGGCGAAGGCGCTCAGGCACGTCCGGTAGAAGTCGGGGCGGTCGTTGAAGGCGGTGCCCAGCGCGATGTAGAGCAGCGGCGCGTCGGCCCGGCGGGGCTGCCAGGGCTGCTGGTCGCGGTCGCCGAGCATCGGGCCGAGGAAGTGGTAGCGCCCGTCGAAGGTGTCCCCGGCGGGCTGGAACTCCCGCGGCACGAACACCAGGTTCGCCTCACCGGGCGGGGCCTGGAGCGGCAGCACCGGGCGCACACCGAGCTCGGCGGCGACCTCGTCGATGCGCTGGGACATCTCCTCGACGACCTCGCGGGGGAACCGCTGCCCTGCGCCCGGGACGGCCTCGCGCAGCGAGAAGTGCTCGTTGGAGGCCAGGCTGGGCTGCAGCACGACCGCGGGCACGTCGAGCTCCTCGGCGAGCATGCGCCCGTGCGGGGCCATCATGTCCGCGCACACCACGTCCGGCGGGTCGTCCCGGAAGTGCTTGCGCAGCAACGGGTAGCTGGTGCGCACGTCCTCGCAGAAGAAGTCCAGCACCATCCTGATGTGCTTGCCGTCCAGCGCGGTGTCCCGGCCCGGCTTGACCATCTCCGTGGGCAGTTCCACCACCTGCGCCCCGGTCCCGGCCACCTCCGGCGCCAGGGCGCGGCCCACCGCGTAGCTGACCCGGTGGCCGCGGCGCAGCAGTTCGGCCACCAGCGGCAGGGTCGGGTTGACGTGCCCGGCGGCGGGCAGGTTGACGAAGGCGACGTGGGCGTTCATGGGACCTCGGCACGGTACGGGGTGGCTGGCGCTTCCCCAGTATCCGGACGCCAGACCTCCGCCGCACGCCAGGACGATCTTCGCCACAGCCGGCACGACCGGTTCGTCCTCAGCGGTCCGGAACGCGCACCGCTCACGGGGTGGTGAGCACCAGCGGGCCGTCGGCGGTGATGGCGACGGTGTGCCCGACGTGGGCGGCGCGGCTGCCGTCGCCGCTGCGCATGGTCCAGCCGTTGTCATCGAGGTCGGTGGTGTCGCTGCCGCCGGCCAGCAGCACCGGTTCGACGGTCAGCACCACGCCGGGGCGCAGCGGCACACCGGTGCCGGGGTGGCCGTCGTTGGGCACCGGCGGGTGCTCGCGCAGGTCGCGGCCCACGCCGTGGCCGCCGAGCCCGGCGGGGACGCCGTAGCCGGCGCTGCGCCCGACCACACCGATGGCGTGGGAGAGGTCGCCGGTCCGGGCACCGGGGCGGGCGGCGGAGATGCCGTCGGCCAGGGCGTCGTCGGCGGTGCGCACCAGCGCGGTGTCACCGGGCTGGGCGGTGCCGACGATGACGGTGATCGCGGCGGCCGCGACCCAGCCGTGCAGGCGAGCGGCGCAGCTGACGCTGAGCAGGTCCCCGTCGGTCAGGCGGGTGTGGTCGGGGACGCCGCGGACGATCGCGTCGTTGACCGAGGTGCTGATCGCACCGGGGAACGGCTCGCGTGCCCGGCTGTGGTGGACCGGGTGCGCGCCGGCGTCGGTGAGGACGTCGCGGGCGAGGGCGTCGAGGTCGCGCAGCGCGGTGCCCACCTGGGCGTGGGCGCGCACGGTGTCCAGGGTGCGGGCGACGAGGTGACCGGTGGCGCGCAGGTCGTCGATCTCGGAGGCGGTCTTCAGCTCGATCACGGCGTGGGGGCTCCGGCGGGAACTGGCCCGATAACTATACCGATATTAGTATCACGGTCATGGTGCGTGAACCGCTCACCGAGCACGAGCTGCGCCGGGGCGAGCTGCTGGGCCAGGCCCTGCGGGACGCGCGCGGCCAGCGCAGCATGGTCGAGGTCGCCACCGCAGCCGGGATCTCCACCGAGACGCTGCGCAAGATCGAGAAGGGCCGCATCCCCACCCCGGCGTTCTTCACCGTCGCCGCCCTGGCCGACGCGGTGGGCCTGTCCCTCGACGAGCTGCGCCGCACGGTCGCCACCGGCCAGCAGTCACCACAGCACCGCATCCCCGCCTAGCCCGGCGCACCAGCCCCGCCACCGGACGCCCGCAGCGTCCTCGCGCGACGTCGTCGCCGGAACGCACCACCGGGGCGTGGGGCTGTTGCGCAGAACGGGTGTGATCGCGTGCGGAGATCGGGTGGCGTGGCGCCGTTCCGCCCTGCGAGGCCGGCACAGCCGTGACCCTGGGGTCATGAACGGCACGGTGCTGGCGTGGACAGGCGGTCTGGTCACGGTCGCCGCTTCCGGCGGCCTGGTCCTCTACTTCACCACCGTGGGCGGGTGGGAAGCCGCGAACCAGCGGGCCGGGGTCATCGGCCTGTTCGTCGCGATCGCCGGTCTCGTGGCCACCGTCTGGGGGATCGTCCGGCAGCGCCGGGCCGGCACGGGAGGCCAGCACGTCTCCGCCACCGCGGGATCGGTGTACCAGGTGCGCAACGCGGACGGCACGGTGCGGATCACCAGCAGCACCGCACCGGCCCCGCCCGCTGCGGCTCCCCCGCCACCGTCGGCACCGCCTCCTGAGGGGAGCCAGTCGGTGACGGGCTCGTTCTCCGGCCCGATCCACCAGATCGACGGCGCGAAGGACGTCGACCTCGACTAGCTCATGTCGCCCAGCTCCCGTCCGCGACGCCGACGCACCCACGCGCCCCAGTCCATCGACCGATCAACGGTCTGGGGCGACGTCTTCCAGGTCCAGAGCGACAACGTCGAGGTCCGGGGCGACGTCGTCCTCGCCACCGCCCCAGCACCCCAGCACCAGGCGATGCTGGGGTGGGCGCGGGCGCTCGCCGACTCGGTGCGGCGCCAGGAAGCCGACGTCCGCGTCCGCTTGCTCGCCGACGACGCCGCGCCGAAGGCGGCCGACCTGCAGTTCCAGCGGGCCGATCTCGAGCTGGTGCGCTGGCGCGACGACGGAGGCCCCGGCAGCGGGTCGCTGACGACCATCACCGACTTCTACCGGAGCCTGCACCGGGGCAGGCTCGTCGTGCTCGGGGACGCGGGAGCGGGCAAGACCGTGCTCGTGATGCAACTGCTGCTCGACCTGCTCGACGCGCAGGAACAGGTTCCCGACGAGCGCGGGTGCGGCGTCCCGGTGCGGCTCAGCCTGCCCTCCTTCGAAGATCCCCGCCTCGCCTCACCGGAGGTGCCCGCCACCACGGTGGCCGAGCTGCTGGACGAGTGGATCGTCCGCCAGATCTCCGGCGAGGCGCACCCGCTCAACCGCCGGCAGGCCCGGCAGCTGGTGCAGGCGGGGTGGGTGCTGCCGATCCTCGACGGCCTGGACGAGATGGACCCCGAGGGCCAGGACCCCACCCGCGCGCTAGCGGTGGTCCGGGCGCTCAACACCCCCGGCCACCACGCCCAGCAACCCGTGGTCGTCACCTGCCGCACCGACCTCTACCGCCGCCTGGAGCGGTCCGTCGGCGCCCTCACGCGCCGCGGGGAAGTGCCGGTGCTGCAGGACGCCACGGCGATCACCGTGCAGCCGCTCGACCCCGACCGCGTGCGCCAGCACCTGGCCTACCGGTTCCCCGCGCGCCGTCCGGGCGCCGAGGTCGAGGACCGGTGGCGCCCCGTCACCGCGCACGTGGCGGAGCACCCGGGCAGTCCGCTCGCCCGGCTGCTGCGCGAAACCACCGCGCAGTACCAGCGTCCGGGCGCCACCTACTCGGAGACCGACGTGCGGCAGTGGCTGGGCACCCTCGCCCGCCACCTCGCCCGGGACCGGCAGCGGGGCCGCTCGGGCACGGACTTCTACGCCCACCAGCTGTGGCGGGTGACGGGCAGCCGCCTGCCCCACGTGCTGTCGGTGGTGGTGCAGGGCGTGCTGACCACGCTGCTGGTGCTGCTGGCGTGGGTCCAGTACCACGGCAACACCGGGTACTGGGTCCCGCCGTACCCGGCCGGCCGGGCGCTCCTGGTGGCCGGGGTGGGCGTGATCGGCTGGGTGGTGGTGCGGTCGGGCAGGACCGCGGGCCGCCTGCGCGGGCTGGCGACCTCCCTGCTCCGCGGCTCCTCCGGGAGGACGCGGTTCCTGGTCGCGGTGGGCTGTCTCGTCGTCGGGCTGGCGATCAGCTCCGCATACGGCCTGTGGTTCAGCCAGGGGTACGGGCCGCGCATCGGCAACGCCTACGGGCTGGCGTTCGTCTCCGTCGCGCTGATCATCGCAGGCGAGTTCGCCGTGGCCCACCGGCCGGCGGCCGTCAGCCGGCCGAGCCAGTTGCTGCGGCGGGCGCTCGCCTTCCAGGTGGTGCTGCTGGCCTGCTACGGGCTGGCGGTCAGCGGCGCGTTCGGTGCGGCGAACCTGGCGGCCTACCCGTGGCTGTCCTGGACGGCGTTCTCCGACGGTGCGGTGTTCGGGCTGTGCGTGGGGCTGGCCATCGGCATCGGCCGGACCTGCGACTCGGCCTGGACGCTGTACGCGGCCGCGGTGGTCGTGCTGATCGCCCGCCACCAGTTCCCGCCCCGCCGGCTGGGGCCGTTCCTGGACTGGGCCTACGAAGCCGGGCTGCTGCGGCTGTCGGGGATCGCCATCCAGTTCCGCCACCACGCCCTGCAGGACTGGATCAGCCGGGACACCACACGCCCGGACACCGGACGCTGACCGTCCACACAGCACGATCGTCGGTCACGACCCGTGACCGCCCGCTCGCGGCCGGGTCCCGCGACGGAGATCACACTCGCCCGCTCCCGTGGTCGTACGCACCGGAAACGCCACGCGAAGCGCACACCCGGGGCGCGCGGGGGACACAGGAGGATGACGAATTCGCTACGATCTCGCCCGCAAGTCGGGGACAGCACGGCACCAACGCCACGAAGGAGTCATCGTTGCCAGCCGAGCACCCCGCCCTGCTGCGCCGCTGGTGGTGGCGCAGCCCGGTGGCCGTCAGGCTGCTGCCCGCCACCGCGCTGGTGGCCGCGACCGCCGCCGCGGGCCTCCACGCGCTGCCCTCGGGCCCGGACAAGCTCGCCCAGCCGGCGACCCCGCCCGCCGCGCCCGCACCCGCGGCGGCCGCCCCCACCACGACGGTGGCTCCGCCCACCACGACGGCGCCCACCAGCCCGACCACCAGCCCGCGACCGGCCACGTCCACCCCGAGCACCACCAGCCGCACCCCGGTCCCGACCGCACCCCCGACCACGGCCTCGACGACCCCGCGGCCGCCGGAGGCCCCACCCCCGCCGCCGCGCCCCCGACCCGACCACGACCAGCCGCGCCCCACCACGGCCCCGACCAGCACCTCCGACGACGACGACGACGAGGAGGAGGACGGGATCCCCGTGGTCAGGGAGAACCAGCGCTGCTCCGAAGAAGGCGCCGTCGCCCGCACCCCCAGCGGAGCGGCCGCCACATGTCGAACCGCCCCCGACGGCGAGCTGAGGTGGACCACACGATGGTGAACCCCGACACCGACCACACCCGCACCAGCGCCCTGCGCGTCCTCGAGAACGGGCCCCACGCGCCGCAGTGCCCGCACGGGCACGGGCCGCTGACCACCACCCCCGACGAGCACGCCCCCACCGGCGTCGCGCTGAGCTGCCCCACCTGCGGGCACCGCCGCGACACCGAGGTCTCCATGCTCACCAACCTGCTCAACCCCGGCGCGGCCCGCTTCGACACACCCCTGCGCACCGATCCCGCCCCGCCGCGCCGCGAACCTGCGGCACCGCCCGCGCACGACACCGAGGCCACCACCGAGATCGCCGCGATCAAGCTCGACGCCGCCCGCGAACCCCTCGGCAAGACCGCCGCGGAGACCACCCGCCTCGACGACACCGACGACTTCGACTTCCCCGACGAGCCCGCCCCACAGCCGCGCGGCCAGCGACCCGACGGCACCATCCGCACCACCGGCTGGCTGCAACTCGGCCGCACCCCCATCAGCTCCGCGTGGTGGGCCGCGCTGGCCGGCGCCGCCCCCGGGCTGGCGCTGATCGACCACGCCGCGTGGCTACCGATCGCGCTGCCCGCGCTGACCTGCACCGCCTGGTACGCCACCACCCGCTGGCTGCGACCGGCCTCGCCCGCGGTCAACCGCGAACGCCTCCGCGCCGACGAACTGCTGCCCGGCGACGCCATCCGCCTGCACGGGCCCATCGGCCCCGTCGGCATCGTCGAGCAGGTCACCCCCAGCACCGACGACCACGTCGTCGTGCACTTCACCGGCGGCACCCGGCAGACCCGGCGCGCCGACGCCACCTGCCACCTGGTGCGGCTGCGCGCCTAGGCGCTCTGCGCCGTCCCGGCCGTGCCGCCGACCACCGCGTCCGACCCGCTGGAGTCCTTCGGCGGCAGCAGCCCCGAGACGTCACCACCGGTGTCGTTGACCTTCAGCACGAACGGGCGCGTCTCGGTGTAGCGCACCACGCTCACCGAACACGGGTCGACCACGATCCGCTGGAAGGCGTCCAGGTGCATGCCCAGCGCGTCGGCCAGCACCGCCTTGATGACGTCGCCGTGCGTGCACGCCAGCCACACCTCGTCGTCGGCCAGCCGGCGGTCCCACGCCCGCACCGCGGCCACCGCCCGCGCCTGCACCTGCGCCAGGCCCTCACCGGCCGGGAACACCGCCGCCGACGGGTGCTGCTGCACCACCCGCCACAGCGGCTCCTGGGTCAACTCGCTGATCTTGCGGCCGGTCCACTCGCCGTAGTCGACCTCAGTCAGGTCCGGCTCCTCCACCGGCGCCAGCTCCCGCGCCCGCGCCAGCCCCGCGACCGTCTCCCGGCAGCGCTGCAGCGGCGAGACCACCACCTGCCGCAGCGGCACGCCCGCCAACCGGTCCACCAACCCGGCCGCTTGCCCCGCGCCGGTCTCGTCCAACCCCACACCGGCCGACCGGCCGGCCAGGATCCCCGAACCGTTCGCCGACGAACGCGCATGCCGCACCAAGAGAAGAGTCGCCACGTCCGCCGAGGGTAGGCCACCCCACCGCGACGCGGCCTCCGCCCACCCGCGCGGACCGACGACTCCGCCTCACGGCTGCATGACACCGGTGCCCAGCAGCGCGAACACCAGCAGCCCCAGCGCGATCCGGTACCACACGAACAGGTACACGCTGTGCCGCTGCACGAACCGCAGCAGCCACGCGATCACCGCGTAGCCCACCGCACCGGCCACCACCGTGGCCACCACCATCTGCGCCACCGACGGCTGCAGACCGTACGGGGACGGCTCGAACACGTGCGGGACCTCCGACAACCCCGCCGCGAACACCGCCGGGATCGCCAGCAGGAACGAGAACCGCACCGCCGTCGGCCGGTCCAGGCCCAGCGCCAGGCCCGCCGTGATCGTCCCCCCGGAGCGCGACACCCCCGGGACGAGCGCCAGCGACTGCGCCAGGCCCATCAGCGCACCATCGCGCAGCGTCAACCGCTGCTGGTCGCGCACCTGCCGCCCGAACCGCTCGGCCAACCCCAGCAGCACGCCGAAGACGACCAGCATCGCGCCGGTGACCCACAAGCTCCGCAGCGTCGAGCGGATCTGGTCCTGGAACAGCAACCCCAGCACCCCGATCGGGACGCTGCCCACGATCACGTACCAGGCCAGCCGGTAGTCCTGCGACCGCCGCACCTCGGCGTCGACCAGCCCGCGGAACCACACCGCCACCAGCCGCGCGATGTCCCGGGCGAAGTAGACGACCACCGCCAGCTCGGTGCCGATCTGCGTCACCGCCGTGAACGACGCACCCGCGTCGTCACCGAAGAACAGCTCCGACACGATCCGCAGGTGACCGGACGAGGAGATCGGCAGGAACTCGGTCAGCCCCTGGACCACGGCCAACACCACGGCCTGCAACCACGTCAACGCAACCCACTCCAGCCACAGTCGGCGACGACACCGGCACACCCCCGTCGACCAGGGGGAGGCCGAGGAGTCGCCCCGCATCTTGGCAGCCACCCCGACACCACCCGACCGGCACCCCGCCCCAGGTCAACCGCACTCCACCCGCACCGCCCGCACAACCCCCTGTGATCCGGCACACCGGCCAGACCCGCCGCCCCAGCCTCACCGACCCGCACCCCGGCAGCGAATACCCTCCCCACCGTGGAACACCGACAACTCGGCCGCAGCGGCCTCCGCGTCTCCCGCCTCGCCCTCGGCACCATGACCTGGGGACTCGACACCGACGCCGACCAGGCCGCCGAACAACTGTCGCTCTTCCACGACGCCGGCGGCACCCTCGTCGACACCGCCGACGTCTACCAGGACGGCCAGGCCGAGCAGATCCTCGGTGACCTGCTCACCCACCACGTCCCCCGCGACGAGATCGTCCTGGCCACCACCGCCGCCGCCCGCCGCAAGCCCGGCCCCTTCGGCGGCGGCGCCTCCCGCGGCTCCCTGCTCGCCGCCCTCGACGAGTCCCTGCGCCGCCTCGGCACCGACCACATCGACCTCTGGCAGGTCCACGCCTGGGACCCCGCCGTCCCCCTCGACGAGACCCTCGCCGCACTGGACACCGCCACCACCACCGGCCGCGTCCGCTACGCCGGCACCGCCAACTACGCGGGCTGGCAACTGGCCACCGCCGCCACCCACCAGCGCGCCCACCCCACCCGCACCCCGCTGGTCTCCACCCAGCACGAGTACTCCCTGCTCGAACGCGGCCCCGAACGCGAAGTCATCCCCGCCGCCCAGCACCACGGCATCGGCCTGCTCGCCTGGGCACCACTGGGCCGCGGCGTGCTCACCGGCAAGTACCGCAACGCCACCCCCGCCGACTCCCGCGGCGCCGGCCCCCTGGCCAGCTACGTCGAGCACCACCGCACCGAACGCGCCGCCCGCATCGTGCACGCCGTGCTCACCGCCGCCGAAGGACTCGGCACCTCACCCGCCCACGTCGCGCTCGCCTGGGTCCGCGACCGGCCCGGCGTCACCGCACCCGTCCTCGGCGCCCGCACCACCAGCCAGCTCAAGACCGCCCTCGCCGCCGAAGACCTCACCCTCCCACCCGCCATCCGCGCCGCCCTCGACGACATCAGCGCACCCACCGACACCCCGCCCCAACCCTGACCACACCGCACCCCGCGCACACCGATCAGGGATGCTGGAAGGCGAACCACCCGCCACCCGCGGGCCAGCACCACCCAAGGAGGGCCTCGTTGCGCCGTCTGGTCATCCCGTGCCTGATCGCCACCCTGCTCACCGGCTGCGCGACCGACCAAGCCAGCGACCCCCTCCAAGTCACCGACACCCTCGTCGCCGCCACGCCCGCCGCCTCACCCCCGGCGGCCACCGCGCCCGCAGGCACCGTCCACCCCGCACCGCCGGTCCAGCACACCGTCTACGACCCGACCACCCACACCCTCGTGCTGGCCAGCGGCCCCACGCTCACCCTCACCGACACCACCACCGGCGCCCAGCGGACCGCCACCCTGCCCAGCGCCCCCGCCGGGCTGCACCACGACCCCGGCACGCTCCTCGCCGCCCTGCCCGACAGCGACCAGATCGCCCGCGTCGACCTGGCCACCGCCGAGGTCCGCACCACACCCGTGCCGGGCGGGCCGCTGCACGCCGTCGACCTCGACGCCGAGCGCACCGCCGTCGCCCTGCGCACCCCCGCCACCGTCACCGTCCTGCGCGACGGCACCCGCACCGCCACCGCCGACGGCTTCCAGGACCCCGCCCAGCTGCTGCCCACCCCCCACGACGTCTACGTCCTCGACCGCCTCACCACCTCCGTCACCCCCGTCGACCCCGCCAACGGCAGCAAAGGCGCAGGTCTGCGCGCCGGCAGCGGCGCCACCAACGCCGTCACCGACCGCTACGGACGCATCCTCGCCATCGACACCCGCGGCCAGGAACTGCTCGCCTTCAGCACCGACCCCCTGGTGATGAAGCAGCGCTACCCCGTGCCCGGCAGCCCCTACGGCCTCGCCTACGACCCCACTCGCGACATAGCCTGGGTCACACTGACCGCGACCAACGAGGTCGTCGGTTACGACGTCGCCGGCGGCGAACCACGCGAACGCCACCGGCTGCCCACCATCAGCCAACCCAACAGCATCGCAGTCGACCCCCAGACCGGAACGCTCTACATCGCCTCCGCCAACGGCTCCGGATACCAGGTGGTGACACCATGACCACAACCTCGGAAGGAACCAGCACCGACACCGATTGGGAGTACCGGCCGCTGCGCCTCCCCCCAGGCGTCACCCGCCTGAGCGCAGCGGTGCAACTCAGCATCCACGCCGAGTTCTCCGGCTGGGAGCTCTCCCGCGTCCTGCTCTACTCCGACGGCACCCGCAAGGTCTGGCTCCGCCGCAAGCGCAACACCCCCGGGGTCCCCGAGCTGCTCACCTGAGACAGCCACGACGGTGCGCCGGGCGGGACCGCCCCGCCCGCGCGGCACCCCCTCCTGCCGGTGCCCTCACGGCACCCGCATCAACCACTCGCGCGTGGCGAACTTCGACTCGATCAACTCCTGCGCCCGCGCCCGCTCGGCGTCGGTCACCGGCCCGTCCACCAGACCGAACCGGTCCCGGAAGCCCGCGATCAACCGCTCGATCACCACCTCGCGCGCCAACCCCGTCTGCCGGCGCAGCGGATCGACCCGCTTCTTCGCGCTCGCCACGCCCTTGTCCGACAGCTTCTCCTTGCCGACCCGCAGCACCTCGCTCATCTTGTCCGCGTCGATGCTGTAGGACATGGTCACGTGGTGCAGCACCGCACCCGAGCCCAACCGCTTCTGCGCCGCGCCCCCGATCTTGCCCGCGTCCGAAGCGATGTCGTTCAACGGCTGGTACCACACGTTCAACCCCAGATCGCGCAGCACACCCAGCACCCAGTCGTCCAAGAACGCGTAGGACTCGGCGAAGCTCATCCCCGCCACCAGCGACGCCGGCGCGTACAGCGAGTAGGTCACCGTGTTGCCCGGCTCCACGAACATCGCCCCGCCACCGGTGATCCGCCGCACCACCTCGATGCCGTGCCGCCGCGCAGCCTCCAGGTCCACCTCGTTGCGCACCGACTGGAAGCTGCCGATGATCACCGACGGCGCGGCCCACTCCCAGAACCGCAGCGTGGGCGAGCGGCGTCCCGCCCCGACTTCCTCGGCCAGCACCTGGTCCAGGGCCATGTGCATCAACGGCGTCTGCGGCCCGTCGTGCACCAGCGCCCACTCGTGGTCGGTCCAGTCCGACGCCCGGGCCACCGCCCGCCGCACCGCCACCGCGACCGCGTCCGCGTCGAACCCCACCAGCCGCGCGCCCTCCGGCAGTCCCCGGTGGACCCGGGCGACCAGGTCCTCCGCCGCGGCGTCCACCGGCGCACCCGTCAGCGCGCCGTTGATCGCCTCCAGCGCCTCGTCCGGCTCCAGGAAGAAGTCACCGCTGACCCGCACCCCGGACAACCGGCCGTCCACCACGTCCAGGTCGACCACGACCAGCTTCCCGCCCGGGACCTTGTACTCACCGTGCACCGCACACCCCTGAGGATCGACGTCCGACACCGACAACATCGCACAAGCCCCGTCCACTCCCGCACCCCGGAGGCCACCACCGTGACCCGCACCGAACTGCTGCTCACCGGAGCCCGGCTCGCCGACGGCACCGGCTCCCCGCTGCGCCCCGCCGACGTCCTGGTCCGCGACGACCGCATCGCCGCCGTCGAACCACCCGGCACCTTCCCCGCCGACCTGCCGCGCCGAGACCTGACCGGCCTCGTGCTGGCCCCCGGGTTCATCGACGTCCACTCCCACGCCGACAACGCACCGCTGCTCCCGTACGACGACACCACCAAGATCCACCAGGGCGTCACCACCGAGGTCGTCGGCAACTGCGGCTTCAGCCTCGCCCCGCGCAGCCACCAGCACCACGACACCCTCGCCGGTCACCTGCAGCGGCTCTTCCCCTCCCTGGAGATCACCTGGACCGGGTTCCACGAGCTGTTCGCCGCCACCGACGCCGCCGGCTACGTCACCAACCACTGCCCACTGGTCGGCCACGGCACCCTGCGCATCGCCGCCACGGGCATGACCGACGCGGCCCCCGACGACGACGCCCGCCGCGCCATGCGCGCCGCGCTGGAAGAAGGCATGACCGCCGGTGCCTTCGGCCTGTCCAGTGGCCTGATCTACCCACCCGCCACCTTCGCCACCACCGACGAGCTGATCGACCTGGCCACCGTCCTCGGCGGCCACGGCCGCTACGTCACGCACGTGCGCGACGAGGGCGACCGGCTGCTGGACTCGATCGGCGAAGCCCTGCGCATCGGCGCGGTGGCCGGGCAGACCCACGTCTCGCACCTCAAGGTCACCGGCACCCGCAACTGGGGCAGCCTGCGCGCCGCGCTCGACGAGCTCGACCGCGCCCGCCAGCGCGGCCAGCAGGTCCACCAGGACGTCTACCCCTACACCGCCTCGTCCACCACGCTCACCGCGGTGCTGCCCGCGCACCACCTCACCGGCAGCACCGACGAGGTCCTCACCCGGCTGACCGACCCGGCCGTCCGCGACGAGATCGCCGCCGCGATCGCCGACACCACGCGCTGGGACCGCATCCTCCTCGCCGGCACCGCCAGCCACCGCCACGAGGGCCGCACCCTCGCCGAGATCGCCGACGACACCGGCAGCGACCCCGTCGACGCGCTCATCGACGTCCTGGTCAGCGAACGGCTGCGCGCCACGATGATCCACTTCAGCATGCACGAGGACGACCTCGCGCTCGCCCTGGCCGACCCGCACACCACGATCGGCTCCGACGGCCTGCCGCCCGGCACCGGCGGGACCCCGCACCCGCGGCTGACCGGGACCTTCCCCCGCGTCCTCGGCCGCTGGACCCGCGACCGCGGCGTGCTCACCCTGCCGGAGGCCGTGCACCGGATGACCGGGCTGCCCGCCCAGGTCTTCGACGTCCCCGACCGCGGTCTGATCGCCCCGGGCAAGGTCGCCGACCTCGTCGCCTTCGACCCGGCGACCGTCCGCGACCGCGGCGACTACCAGGACCCGATGCAGCAGCCCGAGGGGATCACCTGGGTCTGCCTGGGCGGCCGCACCGTCGTCGACGACGGCCGGTACGTGGGCTCCCGCAGCGGAACCCGCCTCACGCCGCGGAGCTGACCGCCCTCCAGGCGATCTCGTGGGTGCTCGGGTGTGGAATTCCTCGGTCGAGCAGTGCTTTTGGCTGCCACTGAAACGATCGAGACCACTGTGGATGATCCGCCTGCTCGGACGGGCGATTCCGATCAGCTCCCCAGCGGGTCGCGATGCGATCTCCACCAGCGAGAAGCACCATCAGACAATCGTTTCCGCGTCGAAAGGAGCCGGACATGACGATCTCCGACCCCCTCCCCGCCCAGCAGCGCTGGGACCCCGTCGACCCGGACCACGACGAACTGCTCATCCCCACCCAGGACCGCACCGAGCCCGACCCCGACGAGTTCGACGAGAGCCACCTGGTCCGCGGCTACGACTGACCCCGCCGCCCAACGGCGAGGACCTCGCCACCCGCGCCCACGCTAGAGTCGGCGCCGTGGACACCGGCGAGAACACCGAGCGGACCGGCCAGGAACTGACCGAGACCGCGATCATCGAGCACACCCAGGCCCTGCCCGGCGTCGTGGCCATCACCGCCGACGCCGCCAGCGGCGCCCCGGAGATCGCCTGGGGCGACACCTTCTTCCACCACGCCCCGGAAGGCCGCGACCCGGCCGACCGGGACCTCCCGTTCGCCACGATCGTCACCAAGGACTACCCCGGCTTCGACACCGAGTCCAAGCTGGACCGTCCGGGCATCTACCGCCTCAACGTCAACGTCGGCCGGGCCGAGTTCCAGCGCCTCCTCGGCCACACCCCCGCCGAGCACCCGGCCCACCACGACGAGCACGACTACAGCGCCGTGGACGAGGTCCTGCCCCACCCCGTCTACGCGCCCCAGGGGTGGATCTCGATCCTCAACCCGGGCCCGCGCACCGCTGAGCAGGCCCTGCAGCTGCTCACCGCGGCCCACGCCCGCGCGGCCCGGCGCCACCGCCCGGCCGACCGGTCCGAGCCGTGACACGGGGCCCACCGCCGACCACCGGCGGTGGGCCCCGACCATCACTCCACCAGCAGGTCCTCGATCGTGATCGGGATGTGGCGGACCCGGATCCCAGTGGCGTTGTAGACCGCGTTGGCCACCGCAGCCGCCACGCCGACCACGCCGATCTCACCCAGCCCCTTCGCCCCGACCGCGTTGTGCAGCGTGTCCGGGTACCGGACGAACTCGGCGTCGATCTCACCGACGTCGGCGTTGACCGGGACCAGGTAGCCGGCGAAGTCGCCGTTGGCCCACCGCCCGCTGTCGTCGACCTCCAGGACCTCGTGCAGCGCCGCCGACAGACCCCAGACCATCCCGCCCATCGCCTGGCTGCGCGCCGCCTTCTCGTTGATGATCCGACCGCAGTCGAACACCCCGAGCATCCGCGACACCCGCACCTCACGCGTCCAGCGGTGCACCCGCACCTCGCAGAACTGCGCGCCGAACGAGCTGAAGGAGTGCTTGGTCAGCTCCTCGCCCGGACCCGACGACCCGGTCGCCGACAGCGACTCCCGGCCCGCCGCCCGCAGCACCTCGCCGAAGGACATCGAACGCCCGTCCTCGGCCAGCACCCGCCCGTCCTCGTAGGACACCTCCGCACCCTCGAACGGCGCGCCCGGCGACGAGGCCAGGGCCAGCAGCGCATCGATCACCTCGGACGCGGCGACCATGAGCGCCGAGCCCGCGCTCGCGGTGGCCGTCGACCCACCGGACATCCCGCCCGGCGGGAACGCCGAATCGCCCAGCCGCGGCGTGACCCGCTCCACCGGGACGGCCAGCGACTCCGCACCCACCAGCGCCAGCACGGTGAGCAGACCGGTGCCCGGGTCCGCGCCGCTGGTCGACACCACCGCGGTGTCGTCCTCGCGCAGCGTGACCTCGACGGTGGCCGGGAACCGCAGCGCGGGGAACATCGCCGTGGCCACGCCCATGCCCACCAGCCAGTCCCCGTCCACCCGGCCGCGCGGCGACCGCTGCGCCCAGCCGAACCGCTGCGCACCGACCTGGAAGCACTCGTCGAGGTGCTTGCTGGACCACTGCAGGTCCTTGCCAGGTGGCGCGATCGAGCTGTTGCGCACCCGCAGCTCGATCGGATCCATGCCCAGCGCCACCGCCAGCTCGTCCATCGCACTCTCCAGCGCGAAGGAGCCCGGCGCCTCCCCCGGCGCCCGCATGAACGTCGTCGGCGGGAGGTTCAGCGGCACGATCCGCTGCGTGGCCTTCAGGTTCGGCGTGGCGTACCACTCCTGCGACGTCCCGCGCGTGGTCGGCTCCACGAAGGACCGGTTCGCATCGGTGCTGCACCAGGAGTCGTGCCGCACGGCGACCAGCGTGCCGTCCTCCGCCGCCCCGAGGGCGATCTCCTGCACCGTCGCCGCGCGCCCCGCCGTCGCGGTGAACACCTGCTCGCGGGTCAGCGCCGCCTTCACCGGCCGTCCCAGCGCGCGAGCCGCGGCCGCGGCCAGGAACGCCGGCGCCGACGTGCGCCCCTTGCCGCCGAAGGCCCCACCGACGAACGGGTTCACCGCCCGCACCGACGCAACGTCCACGCCCAGCGCCTGGGCCAGCTCGGTGGCCTGCAGGTCGGAGCCCTGGTTGCCGCTGTAGACGGTCAGCGCACCGCCCTCCCACACCGCGACCGCGGAGTGCGGCTCCATCGCGGCGTGGTGCTGCGGCGCGGTGCGGTAGGTCGCCTCCACCACCACGCTGCTGGCGGCCAGCGCGTCTGCGATGGACTCCACACCCTCGGCCAGGATCTCGACGTCCTCGGTGCCCGGCGCGGCCTCGGCCGACGCCAAGCCCTCCTCCAGCGACGTCGCCGCCGGCCGCTCGCGGTAGTCCACCTCGACCAGCATCGCCGCGTCCCGCGCCTGCTCGAAGGTCTCGGCGACCACGAACCCGATCGGCTGGCCGTAGTGGGTGACCTCCCGGTCCTGCAGCGGCACCCAGGTCTCACCGAACGCCGGCAGGGACGGGGTGTTCAGCTCCAGGGGGTCGAACGGCGTGTACACCGCGAGCACACCGGGTGCGCTCTTGGCCGCCGTGACGTCCACCGCCTCGATCTCACCGTGCGCGATGGTGCTGACCACGACGTACCCGTGCACCAGGCCCGGGAAGGCGTGGTCGGCCCCGTACTCGGCCCGTCCGGTGACCTTCAGCGGGCCGTCCAGCCGACTGGTCACAGGTCGCTCCCTCCGGTCAGTTCCAGCAGCGCGCGGACGATCGTCCGCTCCAGCAGCGGCACCTTGAAGCCGTTGTGGGACAACGGACGCGCCCCCTCGGCCGCCAGCGACGCCGCCCTCTCGAAGGACTCCCGCGTCGCCGGTGCGCCGCGCAGCGCGTCCTCGACGACGGGCAGCCGCCACGGCACCGTCGCCACCCCGCCGACCGCCACCCGCGCGTCGACCACGCGGGAGTCCTGCACCTCCAGCGCGACCGCGGCCGAGGCCAGGGCGAACTCGTAGGACTGCCGGTCGCGGACCTTGACGTAGGTCGAGCGCGATGCCCAGTCCAGCCGCGGCACCACGACCTCGCTGATCAGCTCACCGGGCCGCAGGTCCGTCTCCACCTCCGGCGTGTCCCCCGGCAGCCGGTAGAAGTCGGCAAGCCGGACCGCGCGGCTACCGCCGCTGCTGACCAGCCGCACCTCCGCGTCGAGCGCGACCAGCGCGACCGCCAGGTCGCTGGGGTGCGTGGCCACGCACGCGTCGCTGGTGCCCAGCACCGCGTGCATCCGGTTCGACCCCGTGATGGCCGGGCAGCCGCTGCCGGGCTCCCGGCGGTTGCACGGCGTGGCGACGTCGCGGAAGTAGGTGCAGCGGGTCCGCTGCATGAGGTTCCCGCCGATGCTGGCCATGTTCCGCAGCTGCTGCGACGCGCTCTGCAGCAGCGCCCGCGAGACCACCGGGTACACCCCGGGGTGCGCGGCCACGTCGCTCATCCGCTCCAGCGCACCGATCCGCAGCCCGTCGCTGGTGTCGATGCCCCGCAGCGGCAGCGCGTTGATGTCCACCACCTGGCTCGGCGTGAGGACGTTGAGCTTCATCAGGTCGACGAGCGTGGTCCCGCCGGCCAAGGGCGTGCCCGGCTCGGCGAGGGCCTCCTCCACCGTCGCCGGTGCCGTCAGGTCAAAGGGCCGCATGCATCCGCCTCGCTTGGTCGACTGCCGCGACGATGTTCGGGTAGGCCGCGCAGCGGCAGAGGTTGCCGGACATGAACTCGCGGACGTCCTCGACGTCCTGCTCGACCGCCGCGACGGCCGACATGATCTGCCCGGAAGTGCAGAACCCGCACTGCAGGGCGTCCTGGTCGACGAAGGCCTGCTGGACGGGGTGCAGCTGCCCGTCCTCGGAGGACAGGCCCTCCACGGTCGTCACCGGCTGCTTCACGGTCGCAGCCAAGGTCAGGCACGAGAGCACGGGCCGACCGCCGACGTGCACGGTGCAGGCACCGCACTGCCCGCGGTCGCAGCCCTTCTTCGGGCCGGTCAGGCCGAGCCGCTCCCGGAGCGCGTCCAGGAGCGTCACGCCGGGATCGACGCTGAGCCGCTCGGTCGTGCCGTTGATGTCGATCTCGATGTCCACTGGATCCCTTTCCCGCGGAATGGCCCGCGGCGGAGTGGGGTTGACGTGGGATGGGTAGAACGGGGAGGACTCCGGACCCGATGCGGTCCGGGTCACACCGAAGACGTTAGCGGATAACTATCCGCTTCGCAAACGCGGCCCCCGCCACCACCGTGGTCCCCGTGTCCCGTGCACTACATTCCTGGGGGAAGGCGTGGCGAACCGGGGAGGGATGATGACGACGGGCTCGGTCAGCCCTCGGCGCGCGGACACCCGGCGCAACCACGAGCGCATCCTCACCGCCGCGGCCGACGCACTGGCCAGCACGGGCGAGGTCTCGTTCAACGCCATCGCCAAGCAGGCCTGCGTCGGGGTCGGCACGGTGTACCGGCACTTCCCCAACCCCGAAGAGCTCATCATCGCCGTCTACCGGCGCGAACTGGAGCACCTCGTCGACGTCGTGCCGGAACTGCTCGACCAGCACCCGCCGGAGCAGGCGTTCCGGCTCTGGATCACCGACCACCTGGTCCGCTACATGATGACCAAGCGCGGGCTGGCCAAGGCGCTCGGCGCCGCCACCTCCGCGCACAGCGACCTGCTGATGAAGGCTCACGACGCCATGGTCGGCGCGGTCGCCGACCTCCTGGCCGCCAACGCCGAAGCCGGGAACGTCCGCGCCGACCTCGACCCGGAGACCGTCGTGCGCGGCCTGAAGGGCCTGGTCTTCCTCGACTCGAACGGTGACTGGCGCGGCCCCACCGAGCAGCTCGTCGACCTGCTGTGGCGCGGCATGCGCGCCGACGGCTGAGGCTCCGCCCTCCTCGCCCTCGCGGTCGGTGGTGTGGTCGCCGTCGGTGTTGATTTTGATCTGCACTGAAGCGAAAAGCGCAATCGAAACCAATGGGCTGCGAGCCGAAGTGCGTCACGGCCTCACCGCCGAGACGTTCCGCTGCTCGCGAAGAACCGGTCGTCGCACCGACTTCCTGGTCGAACCCGGTTGTCCGGGCCGAGCGCGTGCGGCAGGTTCATGCCATGCCCGAATTCCGCTTCGCCTTCAACGTCTTCGGCGTGCACTCCCCCGAGGACTTCGCCGCGACCTGCCGCCGCGCGGAGCAGCACGGCTACGACACCGTCTTCGCCGGCGACCACCTCGGGATGCCGTCCCCCTTCCCCACCCTCGTCGCCGCGGCGCAGGCGACGGAACGGCTCCGGGTGGGCACGCTGGTGCTCAACGCGCCCTTCTGGAACCCCGCGCTGCTGGCCCGCGAGATCGCCACCACCGACGTGCTCACCGGCGGCCGGCTGGAGGTCGGTCTCGGCTCCGGGCACATGAAGTGGGAGTTCGACGAGGCCGGCATCGAGTGGCGTCCCTTCGGCGAGCGCGCCGACCAGCTCGAGCGGCTGGTCGACCAGCTGGCCGAGCAGTTCGCCGCCGGCGGCTACGACCAGCAGGCCACCCTGCGCGAACGGTTCGGCATCCCCGTGCTGCGCCCGGTGCAGCGCACCGGCTTCGGCGGGTACGGGCCGCCGCTGATCGTCGGCGGCACCGGTGAGCGGGTGCTGCGGATCGCCGCACGCACCGCGGACGTCATCGGCATCGCGGGGGGCTTCCAGGTCCCGGGCCAACCACCCGGCACGCTGCGACTCGGCACCGCCGAGGAAGCCGACGAGCGGGTCCGGTTCGCCCGCGAGCAGGCCGGGGACCGCGCCGACCGCGTGGAGTTCCAGGCCCTGGTCCAAGCCGTGGTGGTCACCGACGACCGCCGCGCCGCGGCCGAGAAGTACCTCGCCGGGGCCGGATCGACCATGACCGTCGACGAACTGCTGGAGACGCCGTTCGTCCTCCTCGGCACGGTCGAGGAGATGGCCGAGCAGGTCCTGCGCGACCACGAGCGCTACGGCTTCACCTACTACGCGGTGCACGGGCCCTTCATGGACGCCTTCGCCCCGGTCATCGAGCGCGTCCGCGCGACGAGCGGTTCGTAGCGCGCCGAGGTCCCGGCGGCGGCGTCACCGACGCGCTCCCCCGAACTCTCTCCGGACCTCCGCCGTCCACTGTGACCACCGCTCCCGCCTGGACGCCCGAGCGGCCGCCGCGCTGGGGTAGCCGTAGTACTCGCCGAAAATCGGGCGGATATGAGGTCTGGGCTGCTGATCGGGCATGGCTTCACTCCGCCTGGGACGGCTGGCCGCGCTGGAGTGTGCGGTAGACGGTCGGCCGGGAGACGGAGAACAGCTCGGTGAGGTCGGTGATCGTGTAGTCGCCACTGTCGTGCATGCGCCTCAGTTCGGTCTGCTGCTTCGGCGAGAGCTTGGGTTGCTTGCCGCGAAGCTTTCCCTTCGCCTTCGCCACGGCCATGCCTTCGCGGGTGCGCATGCGTAGGAGGTCGACTTCGAATTCGGCGAAGGTGGCCAGGATGTTGAAGAACATTTTGCCCATGGGGTCGGTCGGGTCGTAGACCTGTCCGCCGAGCGAGAGCGCGACGCCGCGCTCGGCGAGGTCGTCGCCGATGGCGCGGGCGTCCGGCACCGACCGGGCCAGTCGATCGAGCTTGGGCACCACGAGGGTGTCGCCAGTTCGGACGGCGGCCAGCGCCTGATCGAGGCCGGGCCGCGTTCTCTTGGTGCCGGTGAGTCCGTGGTCGAGATAGATCTGGTCGTCTGCGATGCCGAGTTCGGCCAGGCGCTGGCGTTGGGCGGTGAGGTCTTGCTCGTCGGTGGAGCAGCGGGCGTAGCCAACCAGGGTGCCGGACATGATCGGCAGTGTAACGGTTAGCCACCCCTCAGTGAGAGTTTCACCGTACCAGGTATCTGAGACAACCCTGGTCAGCGGAACGCCAGCTCGCGGCTTCGTCTCGCGTCGGTGTCGGCCGGGCGGTGTTGTCTCAGTGGGGGTTCGGTCATCGGACACCTGTCATCCCGGGCCGCCGATCGGTGATCAGATCGGGGTTTCTCGGCGATCACGTCCACGGGTTTGATGGTCGACTGGGCGAACAAGACCCCGGTGTTCTCCGCGAGGCGACCTGGCCCGAGAGGTGGGCCTGGCGACCGGAGTCGTCGGGAAAGGCGTCGTAGATCCCGAAGGACGAGGGCCCGAAGCGGAGGGCGAACCACCGCACCGTGCCCGGCTCCTGCTCCACGATGCCGAGCCCCTGCTGCAGGAAGTTCTCGACGTCGCCTTCTCGTCCGGGTAGCGCCTCGATCCGGACGAGGAGCCCGACGGTCACTGGTTCTGCCATGCTCTGGCCTCCTACTCAAACGGGTGCTGTTCAGATCAGAGCCGCGCGAGGGACAAGTCAGCCGACCTGACCGGGGTTGAGCACGACCTTGGTCCAGCCGTCTTCGCGGGCGTCGAAATGCTTGTAGGCGTCCGGGGCCTGCTTGAGGGGCAGGTTGTGGGACACGATCCAGGAGGGGGTGACCTTGTCTTCGGCGATGAGGTTGCGCAGGTGGCGGTTGTAGCGCTTGACCGGGACCTGGCCGCAGCCCATCTGCTGGCCCTTGAACCAGAAGTTGCCGAAGTCGAAGCGGGCCTTGCCCTGCTGGGACAGCTCATCCGGGCCACCGGGGTCCTGCGGGATGAACACCCCGACGGTGCCGATCCCGCCGGTGAACCGCACGGAGGCGACCAGCTTGTTCAGGGTGTCGGCGTTGTCCTCGTTGCCTTGCGGGTCGTGGGCCTGGTAGCCGACGCACTCCGCGCCGCGGTCGGCGCCGACCCCCTTGGTGTGCTCGGTGACCTGCTCGACCGGGTCGACCTTGGAGTCGTCGATCGCGATCGCGCCGATCTGCTCGGCCAGGCGCAGCCGGTCGGGGTGGCGGTCGACGACCATCACCTTCGCGGCGCCCTTGACGCTCGCGGAGAGGGCGGCCATCAACCCGACCGGGCCGCCGCCGTAGATGACGATGGTCTCGCCGGGCTTCAGGCCCGACATCTCCACGGCGTGCCAGCCGGTGGGGAAGATGTCGGAGAGCATCGCGTAGTCGTTCTGCTTGTCGGCCGCGTCCTCGGGCAGGCGCAGGCACTGGAAGTCACCCCAGGGGATGCGCAGGTACTCGGCCTGGCCGCCGGCCCAGCCGCCCATGTCGGCGAACCCGTACGCGCCGCCGGCCATACCCTCCACGTTGGCGCTCAGGCAGTAGTTGGTCAGTCCGTGCTCGCAGTTCTGGCAGTGTCCGCAGGAGACGTTGAACGGCGCCGAGACCATGTCCCCCACCGCGACCTTGTCGACTCCGTCGCCGACCTCGATGACCTCGCCGACGTTTTCGTGGCCGAAGATGCGGCCCTGCTCGAAGTCGGTGCGCCCTTCGTACATGTGCAGGTCCGACCCGCAGATGTTGGTCGCGGTGATCCGCACCAGGACGTCGTTGGGCCGCTCGATACGCGCGTCGGGAACGTCGGAGACGCTGACGTCGTGGGGGCCGTTGTAGACCAGTGCCTTCATGTTCTTCTCCTCTGGCGGATGGGTTCGATTCAGGCCTGGGTGGGGGCCCGGTGGCGGCCTTCGGCGAACTCCTCGACGATCTTGGAGCAGAACGCGGGCAGGTCGTCGGGGTCGCGGCTGGTGACCAGGCCCTGGTCGGTGACGACTTCCTGGTCGACGACGTTGCCGCCGGCGTTGCGGATGTCGGTGCGGATGCTGGGGAACGAGGTCAACGTGCGGCCCCGGACCACGTCGGCCTCGACCAACGTCCACGGCCCGTGACACAGCGAGCCGACCGGCTTACCGGAGCCCACGAACTCCCGCACGAAACCCACCGCGTCGGAGTTGACCCGCAGCCCGTCGGGGTTGACCGTCCCGCCGGGCAGGATCAGAGCGTCGAAGTCGTCGCCGGAAACGTCGGAGACCACCTGGTCGACGGTGAAGGTGTCGCCTTTGTCGATGTCGGCGTTCATCGACTGAATCTGTCCGGTGTGGATCGACAGCAGCGTCACCTGCGCCCCGGCCTGCTCCACCGCCTGGCGGGGCTGGGTGAGTTCGACCTGCTCGACACCGTCGGTGGCCAGGATCGCGACCCGCCGGCCGCGCAGCTCATCTGCCATGGGAATCGCGCCTCCTCATAGTGTGGCGAGAACCATAGGGTTGCCCGGGTCAGGCCGGGTCAAACCAGCCGGCGAGTGGGCGGTCAGCGCGGATCGGCGGGCGGTGCCAGCGGTGGCCGCACCGGGCCACGGTGCTCACCCCCTGCCCGGCAGCGCCGAGACCACCCGGCAGTCTGCGCGGGCCGGCGGGACCGCGGTCACGGACCCGGGCCACGAACGCGGCGGCGACCTCGGCGAGCTTGGTGTTGGTGTGCTGCCGCATGGTGCTGGAATCCGTACACGGGTTCGGTCGATGCCCCTCTCCGCACTGCCCTGACCGCACAGTGCACGGAGCCCACGCCGCCGCCTCCCTGCCCCGCGCCGGTGGGCAGATCCGCGCGGCGTGTGACTACCACCAGGCCGACTGGCCCAGCCTGATCCACCTGCTGGACGAGACCTTGGCCGCGGCCCTGGCCCGGTTCTTCCCGCCGGTCTGGCGCGCCCGGCTGATCGAGGCCAATCCTCCTCGCCGCCGGAGGCACCGCGTACGCATACCGATGGTTTGCGGAGATGGTGCGGGCTCGAGCTACGTGGGTCGTTGGATAGGGCTGTGGTGGGTAGTCGTGGGGCGTCACCGACGGTGGGGAGTGCTGCGATGACGATGCCGGAAGATGCGAGGAACGGTTCGATCGAGACGGTGACTGTGGGGGTGGTGGCTGATCCGGTGGCCGCGCCTGCGCAGATTGCTGAGCAGCTCGCCCATGATTTGCCGAGACTGTTGTCCGAGCAGCTGGAGGACAACTGCGTGTGGCGCGTGGATGTGCACCGCGAGCGGTTACCGCCCAGTGACGACCGCCATACCGAGATGATGGACGTCGCCAGCGAGCGGATGCGGCAGCACGGGTGGGATCTTGCTGCGTGCATCACGGATCTTCCGCTGCGTAGTGGCCGGCAGCCCATCGTGGCCGATATGAGCAACGAGCGCAGGGTCCTGGTGGTGTCGCTACCGGCATTCGGAGGCATGGCGTTGCGCCGCCGGGTGCGAGGTGTGGTGACCCAGCTCGTCGTCGACATGCGCAGCCGGGGTACTCCCTCGGAGGGGACCGAGGAGCACCGGCGTCGCCGACTGCCCTGGCTGGCCAACCGCTTCCAGCGGGTCACCCCGGAGCAACGCGACGTCGACGTGCGCGTGCTGGCCTCGCGAGGCATGGTGCGGCTGTTGATCGGCATGGTTCGGGACAACCGTCCGTGGCGGCTGGTGTTCGGATTGACCGGGCCGCTGGTGGGGGCGTTCGCGTTCAGCGCGTTCTACTTGATCAGTACGTCGGTCTGGCGACTGGCCAGCACGATGGGGCCACTGCGCCTGCTGGCCGCGGTGCTCGGGTCGGTGGCTGTCATGGTCGCTTGGCTCATCGCCTATCACCGGCTGTGGGAGCAGACCATGGGCCGGCCCGTGCACGAACGCGAGCAGGCGGTGTTGTTCAACGCTTCCACGGTGCTGACCCTGATCATCGGAGTGGGGTGCATGTACGGGGCGCTCTACGTCGTCAACCTGATCGCGGCCAGTGTTGTCCTCACCCCTGAGGTGTTCGGCCAGTACATCGGGCCCGGACTCGGATTCGGTGACTATGCCGTCGTCATGCTGCTGGTCACCGCGGCGGCCACTGTTGCCGGCGCCGTCGGTTCCGGCTTCGAAAGTGAAAACTCGATCCGCGAAGCCGCCTTCAGCTACCGCGAACGCGAACGCCGCCAGGTCCTGCACGACACACAGACCCGACGTGAACAGCAAGAAGGCCGTGGCGGTTCCGCAGAAACATAACCGGTTACTCCACCGATGGTTCCCTCCAGCAGCAAGCGTCCGCTCCCTGGAGGCCGTAGTGCTCGCCGAAACCCGGGCGGATATGCCTGCCGGGGAATTCATGCCTTACTGGTTCGCAAGGCGATCCGCTTGCGTACGGGTGTCTTGGCGGTCTGGCGCTTAGAAGAGGGTGTCGCCGATGCGCAGTGGCCGGTAGCCGGTGGGGCCGAGTTGGGCGAGTTCGCCGTCGATGTCGACGTCGATGGAGCCGAAGAAGTTGATGTTCTCGCTGTGCGCTGGGGAGATGTGGGCCAGGACCTCGTCGTCGATGCGGCGTCCGGAGCGGCGCATCGATTCCACGGCCAGGCTGTAGTACTCGGTCGTCCAGGTCACCACCGCGTTGGTCACCAACGTCAGACACCACGCCTGCTCGGTCTGGGCTTCCAGGTGCCGGGCGCGGATGGTGCCCTCGTGGGCGTAGAGCAGGTCGCGCTTCAAGGCGTGCAGCGACTCGCCCTTGTTGAGCTGGCGGGAGATCTTGCGCCGGTACGCCGGGTCCGACAGGTAGCGGGCGGTGTAGATCGTTCTGCGCAGTGCTCCGTACTCCTTGAGCGCTGCGGCCAGGGAGTTTTGCCGGCTGGAGGCGGAGAGCTTGCCGACCAGCAGCGAGGCGGTGGCGTGCCCGAACTTCAGCGACCCGGCCAGCCGCAGTAGATCGTCCCAGTGGGCGGCGATGAGATCGAGGTTGGCCCGCCGGGTCAACAGCGGCCCCGCGTGCGGGAACGCTGAGGTCACCTGCGATTTCGCCTCGGTCCGGTGCAGTGTGATCTTGCCGAGGTCGCGGATGCGCGGGGACAGCTGCAATCCCAGTAGGTCGAACAGTCCGAAGTTGACCAGGGTGACCCCGTGGGTGTCGGTGGCGTGCTCGGTGATGGGGATGTCGGTGGCGTTGCCGAGGATGTCGTCGAGCACGTAGTGGGCTTCGCGCTTGGTCGCCACGATGACCTTCGTGCCGTAGGTGGTGTGCTGGTCGGTCACGTGCGTGTAGGTCGACAGGCCCTCGTTCGCGAAGTACCTGCTCATGGCTCGGGCGGTGACCGATTTGCCGCGGGTGGGGAACCGCTGCCCGTCACTGGAGGACAGGGTGCCGGAGCCGAAGATCGCCGTCAGCGGCAGCTGCTGGTGGTAGCCGATCAGCGCCAGGTTCGCCGCGCGCAGTGTCTCTTCCCGTACGTACCACTCGGCGGTGAAGGCCAGGATGTCGTAGGAGATGCCGCAGGCATCGGCCATGCGTGTAAGTCCGAGGTTGGTCGAGTGGGCGAGCAGCACCGCGATGAGGTTGCGCTTGAGCTCCGGGCTGCGGGTCTGCTTGCCGCCGGCGTGGGTGAAGCAGTCCAGGAACCCGGTGCGCTGGTCCATCTCGATGAGCAGGGACACGATCGGCGCGAACGGCAGCATCTCGGTCAGCTCGGCCTTCAACGCCGTAGCCTCGGCCGGGATGTCTTCGGCCGACAGCGGAGAGATCACCAGCTCGCCGTCGTCGTCCAGGCGCGCCGGGCCGTCGCCGTCGGCGAGCGTGGTTTCCAGGTCGCCCAGCGCCGTGTGCAGCTCATCTTCGACCTCGGCCAGCGCCTTGGAGGCATCCGCGGGTTTGCCGACCAGAGAGCAGAACTGGCCCCGCTGCGCCGCCCACGTGTCCGGCGTGAGCAGGTAGGCGGCCGGATCGGAGTAGCGACGCGAGCCGGGCACGAATACATCCCCGGTGCGCAGCCCGTCCCGCAGGGCCAGCAACGTGGCAAGCTCCCAATAGTGCCGGTAGGCGGTGCTGCTGCCCGTCTTGGCGGCCTCGTCGAGGTAACCACGCCAGCGGGTCGGGACGAACCCCGTCGGCGCGTGCGCCGGGACCTTGCGGGCGCCGGTCGCATTGAGCTCGGCCAGGATCTCCACCGCCCGCAGTAGCTCGGCCGCGGCGGTGCCGCCGGAAAACCCGACGGCCTCCAGCACCTGCGGGGTGAACTGCCGCAGATAGCTGTACGAGCCGTCCAGCGCGGCCAGATGCCCGTGATCCCGCGGCAGCGGAGGCAACGCAGTCGACTGGGCGTCGCGTAGCCGTTGCCACCCGATCCGTTCGCCTCGGATCAACCCGCCGACCTGGTCATCACTGATCCCCACATCGAAGATGACCTCGAGTAGGTCGTCCAACAGCTCTTGGCGGTCTTCCCCGGAGCGGGCGCGCTCGGCCAGCGCGTCCCGCATGGTGTGTCCGGCCTTGCTCTCCCGCGCCGACAGCGCCTGGTCGAACAGTTGCACCACCTCGTCGAGCACCTCCGTGGCCGACTGCGCCAACACCGTGGCCAGGACCGGATACCGACGCTCCGGCTCGCGACGTTGTAATGCCTGGGCAGTCAGTCGACGGCCCATCGTGGCCAGGAACCGCCGCCGTTCCGCCGGCAGCACCGACAGATCCAGGGTTTCCGCGCCCATGGCGCGTAGGAACTCCAGTTTGGAGATCTCGGTCTTCACCGCCGCGGGCGAGGCCTCCACCGGCCCGGTGCACAGCCACCGCAGCCGCGTCATCCCGATCGTCGAGTCCACCACCAGCAGACCGTCCAGCGCGGCACGGCGCTCGTCGGTGAACTCGCGGGCCAGCCGGTCGAACGTCTCCTGCCGCGCAACCTCGCGGGCGTGCGCGACTCGCTCGACCACCGTCACCGGGCCCGGGCGGATCACCCGTGCCGAGATCAGGTACTCGCAGGCCAGCCGGAACAGCAACGTCGGCGAATCGTGCTCCATGGCCCGCGCCAGCAGGAACTCATCCAGCTCCTTGAGCTCCAGCGCGCCCGCCGGGCGCCACCCCAGATACTGCGCGACCTGCCGCAGATGATCTGTCCGCGTCTTCGCACGCCGCCCATACGAGCCGATCGCATCCGCATCCACGCCCAGTTGCTCCGCCAGCCGTGCCACCGCCGCCCGAGGCGCCGAGGGCCACGTCATCCGGCACGAACCCGAGCCAGGGCAACGAGCACAGGGCCACGGCAAGCCCCAATCGATCCGCCGGCCCCCGACCACGGCCGGGATCGACGAACGCCACGTCCGCCGGGGTCAACGTGAAGAACCGGAACAGCTCCTCCCGGCCGATCTCCGGGAACCTCCGCAGCCCCTCCAGCTCCGCGTCGGTGAACACCTGCGTGGCCAACCAGTACCTCCCGCCAGAACCCGACGATCACCAGCTCAGCAGCCTAGCGAGGCATATCCGCCCGATTTTCGGCGAGTACTACGGCGACCCCGCGCTCGTGCGTCCAGGCGGAGGTCAGGCGCAGACCCGGGCGCCGAGCTCGTCGTGTGGTGAGATTTTGGTCGACACTGAAGCGATGGACATCGTTGACCCGAACTGCCGCAGTCCTCGCGAGCGGCACTGAGTGCCGCTCGGTCACCGGAGTTCGCGGAGGGTTTCCTCGATCTTCTTGCGCACCGCGTCCGCCGGGGCCGAGGTGCGGACCACGCCGACGACCACGGTCTCCTCCCCCGCCGCCGCCGGCTGCTCCGCTGCCGGCCGCCCGGGCAGCGTCGTGGTCAGCTGCTGGACCGCCTCGTGCAGCCGCCGCCGGGCGTCCAGCTCTCCCCCGCTCTTCAGCCACTGCCGGAGCACGTGGTTGTGCGCGGCCACGACCGCCGCCGCCAGCACCGCGGCGCGCAGGTCCCCACCGGGCTCCCCCGCGAAGCGGGCGCGCAGGTAGCGCGCGAACACCCGCTGGTAGCGGTCTATGCTCGCGATCTCCTTGTCCCGCAACGACGGCACCGCGCGGGTGAGCTCGAAGCGCTTGAGCGAGACCTCCGGTTCGGCCAGGTACATCTCCAGCACGTGCTCGGCCGTGCGCCCGAGCACCGCCAACGGGTCGGCGTGCGGGTCGGCGCCGTCGAGCAGCTCGACCACCTCGGCCAGGCGCTCGTCGTGCCCGGGGAAGACGACGTCCTCCTTGGACCGGAAGTAGCGGAAGAACGTGCGGCGGCCGACCCCGGCCGCGTCCGCGATCTGGTCCACCGTGGTCGCCTCGAAGCCCTGCGCCGCGAACAGCTCGAGCGCGGCCAGCGCCAGGGCACTGCGCACCCGTCGGCGGCCGTGCGCGGTGCGGCCGGAGCGGGGTCTGGGCGCAGGTGTCGCAACCTCGGGCATGGCCGGATGCTACACCGGGGCGCGTTGCTAGTGGCACTCAGTGCCGTTACGATGGCGCTCGCAATGAGCGTCCGCGAGCTGCGCGGACCCGCGACGGACTACTCCCACCCGGCACGGCGGCGGGAGCGAGGAGGTACCCGGTGAACCCCGACTTCGGCACCTACCAGCTGGCCGAGGAGCACGAAGCACTCCGCGAGGCGATCCGCGACCTGGCCGAGAAGGAGATCGCACCGCACGCGGCTGAGGTGGACGAGCAGGAGCGCTTCCCGCGGGAGGCGCGCGAGGCACTGGTCAAGGCCGGGTTCGCCGCGGTGCACGTCCCGGAGGCCTACGAGGGGCAGGGCGCCGACTCGGTCGCCACCTGCATCGTCATCGAGGAGGTGGCGCGCGTCTGCGCCTCGTCCTCGCTGATCCCGGCGGTGAACAAGCTCGGCACCATGCCGATCCTGCTGTCCGGCTCCGAGGAGCTGAAGAAGAAGGTGCTGCCCTCGATCGCCTCCGGTGAGGCGATGGCCTCCTACGCGCTGTCCGAGCGCGAGGCCGGTTCCGACGCCGCCTCGATGAAGACCCGGGCCCGGCTGGACGGCGACCACTGGGTGCTCAACGGCAGCAAGTGCTGGATCACCAACGGCGGCGAGTCCACCTGGTACACCGTGATGGCGGTGACCGACCCGGACAAGCGCGCCAACGGCATCAGCGCGTTCGTCGTGCACGCCGACGACCCCGGCTTCGTGGTGGGGCCCAAGGAGAAGAAGCTCGGCATCAAGGGCTCGCCGACCGCGGAGCTGTACTTCGAGGACTGCACGATCCCGGCCGACCGGATCATCGGCGAGCCCGGCACCGGCTTCAAGACGGCACTGCGCACCCTCGACCACACCCGCCCCACCATCGGCGCGCAGGCCGTGGGCATCGCCCAGGGCGCGCTGGACGCGGCGGTGGACTACGTCAAGGAGCGCAAGCAGTTCGGCAAGGCGATCGCCGACTTCCAGGGCGTGCAGTTCATGCTCGCCGACATGGCGATGAAGATCGAGGCCGCCCGCAACCTGGTCTACCTCGCGGCCGCGCGCGCCGAACGCGGTGAACCGAACCTCGGCTTCATCTCCGCCGCGGCGAAGTGCTTCGCCTCCGACGTGGCCATGGAGGTCACCACCGACGCGGTGCAGCTGTTCGGCGGCGCCGGGTACACCCGCGACTTCCCGGTCGAGCGGATGATGCGCGACGCCAAGATCACCCAGATCTACGAGGGCACCAACCAGGTCCAGCGCATGGTGATGGCCCGCTCCCTGCTCAAGGGCTGACCCCGCGGCGGGGGCCGGGCGCGCGTACCGGCCCGGCCCCCGCGCCGAGATGTCCGCCTCCTGCCCAGCGCCCAGACTGGTGGGTGCCCGGACCTGACGGGTCCACCGCAGAGCAGGAGGCAACCATGCACGCGGTGAGCGACTTCTTCGCCTTCATCGGCCGCCTCGGCATCGGCATCATCCTCGTCGCGCACGGGTGGCAGAAGCTGGCCGACTACGGCATCGAGGCGGTCGGACGCGGCTTCGCCTCCACCGGCATCCCGCTGCCGCAGCTGGCCGCCTGGTTCACCGCGCTGGTGGAGCTGGTCGGCGGGGCGTTCCTCGTCCTCGGACTGCTGCTGCCGCTGGCCGGACTCCTCATCGCCTTCATCATGGCGGGCGCGGTGTTCTTCGTGCACCTGCCCCACGGCCTGTTCTCCCCCGAGGGTTTCGAGCTGCCGATGGCCATCGGGGTCGCCGCCCTGGCGCTGGGGTTCAACGGGGGCCGGTGGTCCCTCGACCACGCGCTCTTCGGCCGCCTGCGCACCCGCAGGACCGAGCGGGTGCCGAGCGAGAGCTGACGCTACTCCGAGTCCGCCTCGCGACGCTGCTCCAGCGCGGCCAGGTAGTTGCCCGACTCGGCGTACAGGCCGGTCAGCAGCCAGGCCCCCACGCCGATGTCGTCGCCGATGCCCAGCAGGGGCAGGAAGTCGGGGATGAAGTCGATCGGCGACACCAGGTAGGCCAGCGCCACCAGCCACAGCAGCAACTGGTAGCGCGGCAGCACCGGGTTGCGCCCGCGCGCCGTCGCCACCAGCATCCCGGGGACCGCCCGCGCCCTGCGCAGCGGCCCGCCCACCGGCGTCGCCCGGTGCGCGCGGACCGCCGCCAGCAGCGGCACCCGACGCCGCACCGCGGCCACCGCCCCGGCGACGAGCACGCCCAGCCCGGCGGCGAGCAGCCCCACCGGCAGCAACCAGCCGCCCGGCGCGTCGCCGCCGAGCACGATCGCCACCACCGCTCCGGCCACCAGCAGCAGGCCACCGACCACGACCATCGTCGTTCCCCCGTTCCCACGCCCGTGCGATCAGGTTGCCACGGACCGCGCTCGTCCGGCGGATCCGGGTGATCCGTGGCACCGTCAGCAGAGCTGGCCGGCTCCCACGGGGAGCCGCCGACACTGGGGAGGAACGTGGTCGACCAGGCCGAATCCAGGTCACCCTCGCTGGTCCGCGCGAGCGCGACGATGGCCGTGGCCACCGCCACCAGTCGGGTCAGCGGGCTGTTGGCGAAGGTCCTGCTGGTCGCGGTGCTCGGCCTCGGTGTGGTGAACGACTCCTACACGGTGGCCAACACGCTGCCCACCGTGGTCAACGAGCTGCTGCTCGGCGGTGTGCTCACCAGCGTGGCCGTGCCGCTGCTGGTGCGCGCGCAGCAGCGCGGCCCGGAGCAGGGCACCGAGTACGCCCGCTGGCTGATCACCATGGGCGGGGTGCTGCTGGTCGCGGCCACCACGGCCGCGGTGGCCGCCGCGCCCCTGCTCACCGAGCTCTACCTCGGCCCGGACACCCGGGCCAACGCGGCGCTGACCACCGCGTTCGCCTACCTGCTGCTGCCGGGCATCGTCTGCTACGGGCTGTCCGCGCTGCTGCAGGCGATCCTCAACGTGCGCGGGGTGTTCGGCACGCCCGCCTGGGCGCCGGTGGTCAACAACCTCGTCGTGATCACCACCGTCGTGGTGTACGCGCTGGTGCCCGGTGCGATCTCCACCCACCCGGTGCGGATGGGCGAACCGAAGCTGCTGGTGCTG
This sequence comes from Saccharopolyspora hordei, assembly GCF_013410345.1. Taxonomy (NCBI): domain Bacteria; kingdom Bacillati; phylum Actinomycetota; class Actinomycetes; order Pseudonocardiales; family Pseudonocardiaceae; genus Saccharopolyspora; species Saccharopolyspora hordei. Next base: position 3,529,464 of record NZ_JACCFJ010000001.1, on the reverse strand, counting down.
GGCATCGGCACCGCACTGGGCATCACCGCGCAGGCGGTGATCATGGTGGTGTCGCTGCGGCGCAGCGGCTTCCGCTACCGGTGGCGCTGGGGGTGGGACCGGCGGCTGTCGGAGTTCGGCGGGCTGGCCGGGTGGGTCGTGCTCTACACACTGGTCAGCCAGGCCGGCATGGTGGTGATCACCCGCGTGACCAGCCAAGGCACCCCCGGCAGCGTCGCGACGTTCAACTACGCCTGGCTGCTGTCGCAGGTGCCCTACGGGGTGCTCGGCGTCTCGCTGCTGACCGCCCTGATGCCCCGGATCAGCAAGGCGGCCGCCGCCGAGGACACCCCCGCCTTCGTCGCCGACCTGGAGCTGGGCACGCGGATGAGCTCGGTGCTGCTGATGCCGGTCAGCGCCCTGCTGGTCGTCGCGGGCGGCCCGCTCGCCGTGGCCTTCTTCTCGCTGGGCGCCAGCGATGTGGCCGCCGCCGACCGGCTCGGGGTCGCCCTCGCCGCGGCGGCGGCCGGGGTGGTGCCGTTCGCCATCACGATGCTGCAGCTGCGCGCCTTCTACGCGATGCACGACGCGCGCACCCCGACCTGGATCAACGTGGTCATGGTCGCGGTGCGCAGCGGGCTGTGCTACCTGGTGCTGGCCACCGCGGACCCCCGTGACCTGGTGGTCGGGGTGACCGCGGCGATGTCGGCGAGCTTCGTCGTCGGCGCGGTCCTCGGGCACGTCTGGCTGCGCCGCCGGCTCGGCCGGCTGCGGACCCGCAGCACGCTCGCCGGGATCGGTCGCAGCGTGCTGGCCACCGCGTTCGGGTGCGCCTGCTCCACCGCGGTGGTCGCGGCCGCGCGCAGCGCCTCCGGCCCGCTCGGCACCACCGCGGACGCGTGGCTGGCGCTGGTCGTGCACACGGTCGTGGTGCTCGGGGTCAGCGTCGCCACGCTGGCGCTGCTGCGGGCACCGGAGCTCGCTCCCGCGGTGGAGCGGCTGGCCCGCCTGGTGCGGCGCTGACCCTCACTTGCGGTTGCGCACCCGCGGCCTGCTGCGCTCGGCGCGCAGCGCGCGCAGCTCGGGCGGGTCCGGCAGCGGCTCCAGCGGTTCGCCGATCGCCCACTCCAGCAGCAGGTCCGCCAGCCGCGGGTTGCGTGCCAGCACGGGGCCGTGCAGGTAGGTGCACACCACGTGCCCGCGGACCGCGCCTTCGGCGGAGTCGTGCCCGTTGCCGATGCCCCGCACCACGCGCCCCAGCGGGCGGGAGTCCCCGCCCACCCGGGTGCGGCCGAGGTGGTTCTCGAAGCCGGTGAGCATCCCGACGCCCAGCAGCGTGGACTGGGTCGTGACCTCGCCGATGGCCCGGCGGTCACCGGGTTCGGTGTCGGCGTCGACCAGGCCGAGGCCCTCGTGCCGCACGCCGTCGCCGGTGACGAAGCTGGTGCCGAGCACCTGCAGCCCGCCGCAGATGCCGAGCACCGGCACGCCCCGGTCCACCGCGCTGCGCAGCCCCCGGCCGCGGCGCAGGAACCGGACCGCGGCGACCTGCGCGACGTCCTCTCCCCCACCGACCAGGTACAGGTCGCAGGACTCCGGCACCGCCTCGGACGAGGACGGCACCGTGACGACCTCGCTGTCGATGTTCCGCCACTTCAGCCGCTGCGCCAGCACGATGGCGTTGCCGCGGTCGCCGTAGGTGCCCAGCAGGTCCGGCAGCACCAGGGCGAGGCGGACCGGGTCGCGCATCACGACCGGCTCCGGGCGAGGAGGTCGCGGAACGCCGTGTAGTTGGCGATCACGTCCGGCACCCCGTCGCCGGCGGCGGCCAGGGCCTCGTCGACGGTGTCGGCGACGGTGGCGGGGACGCCCGCGTAGTGCAGGCGGACCGCGAGGTCGAGCGCCCGGTCGCCGGCCACCCGCACCGGACGCCCGGCCAGCAGCTCGAAGTCGACGTCCCAGAGCCAGGACACGTCGTGGCCGTCGGCTTCCCGGCTGTTGAGCACCAGCACCAGCGGGTGCTGCTCGGTGGAGACCAGGTCGAGCATCTCCAGCCAGCTCGCCGGGTTCTTGGCCAGCAGCAGCCGCACCGGACGCCCGGCCAGCCGGACGGTGCCGTAGCGCCCCGCGGCCTGGGTGATCCGCTGGATGCGGTGCACCGCGGCGGCCTGGTCGCAGCCGAGGTGCTGCGCGGCGGCCATCGCGAAGGTCGCGTTGACCCGGTTGACCTGGCCGGGCAGTGCCAGGTCGAGCTCGTGGCGGGTGCCGTCGGCGGCCACCGCGGCGTCGGCGGTGACGGTCCAGTCGGCCTCGGGGCGGGACAGGCCGCACTCGCAGCGCCACGCGCGGTCCGCGTCGCCGAGGAAGGCCCCGCAGCGCGGGCAGTTCAGACCGTCGTCCTTCCACCGCGAGCCGCCGGAGACCCACGTGACGCGGGGGTGGTCGGCGGCCGCGTACACGATGTTGGGGTCATCCCGGTTGGCGACCACGTGCGCGCCGGGCGCCTGGGCGAGGGCGTGGCGCAGGCTCTCGGCGACCGTGCGGATCTCACCGACCCGGTCGAGCTGGTCCCGGCTCAGGTTGAGCAGCAGGACCACCGCCGGTTCGAACTGCGCGGTCACCTGCGCCAGGTGCAGTTCGTCGACCTCCAGCGCGGCGAACGGCGCGCTGGGGTCGGTCATCAGCGCGGCGACGTGCCCGTCGGGCATGTTGGCCCCGGTGGCGTTGCTGACGGCCGGGGCACGGGAGCGCAGCGCTTCGGCGACCATCCGGGTGGTCGTGGTCTTGCCGTTGGTGCCGGTCACCATCACGACCTGCCGGCCGAGCGCGAGCGTGCGCAGCGCCCGCGGTTGCAGGGTGAGCGCGATCCGGCCACCGATCATCGCGCCGCTGCCCAGGCCGAACCGCCGGGACATCGTGGCGGCCAGGCGGCCCAGGTCGATCGCGATCGTGGTGCGCAGGTCGTGCCGGTGCGCCCTGCGGGGCGGTGGTTGCACGGGCGCCGGCACGACCTGCCAGCGCTGCTGCTCCACCGGTGCGGATGTCGGCTCGGCCTTCCCGGTGTCCCGCGTGGTCTCGACCATGCATCCCTCCCCCCTCGGCACCCGCTGCGGGCGGGTCGTCCGCGTCGGCTCGGGACGGGCGCGTCACCACCACTCGGCCGCACTCGGTCGCGCCGTCCGTCGCTTCTTCGCCAGTGTGGCGCGGGATCGGCGAAACAGCGCGACGATCAGCAGCAGGACACCGGCGGCGATCGCCGCTGGTCCCACCCACCCGTGCGCCGTGCTGGTCAGCTCCGCCAGCGCGGCGTGGTGACCGGTGGTCATCGTGGTGTCCCTCCTCCTGTGCGCACGTGTCGGGTGCGGGTGCGTCGCCGCACATGATCCGTCCGGGGCTGGGTCCACCCGGGTGCCAACATGCCGGGGCGTCGCCCCATCGGGGCCAGTTCGCCCCCGCGACACGCCGTGGAGGCCGTCGTCGTCGACCGGCGATCTCCGGGGTCGTCGGTGACGCTTCGACTGCGCCCGCTCGTCCGCGTGGCGGGAAGGGGGTGAGGCGAGGTGACCCAGGTCCTGCTGCTGCTCGTGCTGGGCGGCATCGCTCTCGGGGGGATCGGCTGGACCGCCTGGGACATCTGCTCCGACCTGCGCCGGCGCAGGCTGTGACGGCCCCGGGAAGCACAAGGAACCCCGCCGGAGAGAGGCAGGCGGGGTTCCTTGCTTCACCTGGTCGCGCGGACCAGGTGGGTCACTTCACGGCCAGCTGCTGGCCGGGGAAGATCAGGTTCGCGTCGCTGATCTCACCGCGGTTGGCGTCGAAGATCCGCTGCCACTCGACGCCGAACTCGGCGGCGATGGTGCTCAGCGTGTCGCCGGGCCGCACGGTGTAGGTGCCCTCGACCGACACGGCCTCGTCGACCTCGACCTGCTTGGTCTGGGCCTCCTCGGTCTTCGTCTCCTTCGCGGTGGTCTTCTCGCCGGTCACGTCCTGGTGCTCGGCGCCGCTGCCCTTGGTCAGGCCGGCCTTCTTCGAGCACACCGGCCAGGCACCCGGGCCCTGCGCCTGGAGCACGCGCTCGGCGACCGCGATCTGCTCGGCCTTGCTGGCCTGCGCGGCGTTCGAGGCGTAGCTGGTGCCACCGAAGGCCTTCCAGGTGGAGGCGCTGAACTGCAGGCCGCCGTAGTAGCCGTTGCCGGTGTTGATCGACCAGTTGCCGCCGCTCTCGCACTGCGCGACGGCGTCCCAGGTGGACTCCGACGCGGCGTTGGCCGGGACGGCGACCGCGAACGGGGCGGCGACCACCGCGCCGGCCAGGGCCGCCCGCGCGATGGTGCGGCTGGAATTCCGATGCTTGGCCATGGTTCGTCTCCCAGAGCGCCTGCACCGAGCCGCGGGGACGGCGCACCGGAGCCGAGTCGGGGGTCCGGCTCGGGGCGGACTGCCGCCGCGGTCGAGTCCCTGTCCCTCCCTGCGTGTCGGGGGTCGGAAGGCCCGCCGGGACAGGGTTCGGCGCTGCGGGCTTCCGGGGTGTTCCTGAGTCGGCTCGGGGCTGCCGACTGGCCGACACGCTACGTAGCGGCAAATCGCCGGATCAAACCGTTCGAGTGTGACCATGGCCACAGAAACGCTGCCAAGATCGGCGCGATGTCGCCGTTGTCGCAGCTCACGGTGTCGCGGTTCTGCACCATGGCCGATCGAAGCTGATCACTCTCGGTGAGACCTGAGCCACGACTCACCGAAGTGAGTGAACACTGGGCGCGATCAAGCAGACTCGATCGGTAGCGGGATCGCGGCGCCTCCGCCACCTCCCTGCCCTTGGTGGCGGCACCCCAGGCGCCCGGTTCGACGGTCGTTGCCTAAATTGATACTTACTCGGCACTGAAACGACAGACGCGACGAAACGAACGAGTCGATCACCGTTCCGCGCTCCCGGGCGGGTCCTCGGTGATCGTGAACGCGTCCGCCCCGCCGGTCAGGCGGGGCGCTGCGGGACCACGGTGTACCGCGGGTCGCGGGCCGATTCCCGGCCGCCCTCGAAGATCCCGTAACGGGTCGCCGCCGCCGCGGCGTTGAGGCAGACCCCCGCGGCGACCCGCGCCACCCGGCTCCGGCCGGCCAGCAGCGCGGCGCCCAGTCCGACACCGGTCAGCACCCGGGCGGCGCGCAGCACCGCACCGGCCCTCCCCTGCCGGTAGACCTCGCCGACCATCCCGGCGTTGCGGTCCATCCGGCGGGCCGCCAGCAGCTCCAGCACCGCTCCCCCGACCGCCATCCGCCGGGCCGGAGCGGACTCCTGCGGCGCGGCGAGCATGCCGACCGCACCGGCGCTGGACACCGCGCTCCCGGCGAAGACGAACGGCAGCTCCCGGTAGACCTCGTGCCAGCCCGGCACGGCCGTGTCGGCCAGCAGCACCGCGGTGTAGGTGGTCATCGCGGGCGCGATCACCCCGGCGGCGGTGGCCGACGCCCGTCCCGCCCAGGGCAGCAGGCCGGTCAGCTGGCTGGCCGCGGCCGCGCCGGCCAGCCCCGAGAACGGCGCCAGGATCCACGACCCGACGCTCAGCGGCGAGGTCGGCTTGATCACCCGCAGCATGTTGAGGAACCGCAGCGGCCGGTGCAGGTCGTGGACCAGCGCACCGACACTGGCGGTCGCGCCCACCGCGGCGGCCAGCCGCCCGGCACAGGCGAGACGGTCCCGGCCGGTGAGGTCGGCCAGCAGCGCCATCGTCGACGACGCCCCGGCCACCCCGCCGAGGTAGAGGTAGAGCGGGACGTCCGGCACCTTCCACACCGGTGGCTTGATCACCGGGCGGCCGTAGTAGGCGTCGGCTCCACCCGTCACCGCTTCCTCCCCAGGAAGCTGCCGGCGATCATCGCCGCCGCGGTCAACGCGGCGCCCGCCGCGTGCCACCACATCGACGGCAGGTCGCGCGTGGTCACCACGGGGTCCGGCGGCAGCCCGTAGACCTCGGGCTCGTCCAGCAGCAAGAAGAAGGCGCCGGCCCCACCGACCCCGTCGTCCGGGTCATGACCGTAGAGCCGGGCGCTGGTGACGCCCTGCTCGTGCAATTCGGACACCCGCCGCTCGGCGCGTGCGCGCAGCTCGTCGAGCGGACCGTACTGGATGGACTCGGTGGGGCACGCCGTCGCGCACGCGGGCATCGACCCAGCGCCCAACCGCTCCTGGCACAGCGTGCACTTCGCCGCGCCCCCGGTGTCCGGCCGGATGTCGATGACCCCGTACGGGCAGGCGGGCACGCAGTAGCCGCAGCCGTTGCACACCTCGTCCTGGACCAGCACCGTGCCGTACTCGGTGCGGATCAGCGCCCCGGTCGGGCAGACGTCCAGGCACGCCGCGTGCGTGCAGTGCTTGCAGACGTCGGAGGACATCAGCCAGCGCACCTGGTCGCTGTCGCGGCCCATCGCCGGCATCCCCAGGTCCACCGTGGGCCTCTCCTGCTCCACGAAGGCCACGTGCCGCCAGGTCGTGCCGCTGAGGTCCTCGGTGTTGTCGTAGGACATCCCGGTGAAGTCGAGCCCGTCCTCGGGCAGGAGGTTCCACTCCTTGCAGGCGACCTCGCACGCCTTGCACCCGATGCAGATGCTGGTGTCGGTGAAGAACCCGACGCGCTCGGGGTGGTCGGCCGGGTAGCCGACCTCCCCCGCCGGGTCGGCCAGCGGTCCGCTCAACCGGTTCCGGGCCACGCGGTTCACTCCCCTTCTGCTTCCGGGTCGTCGGCGTGCTCGACGCCGGTCTGCTCGGTGATCCCCGCTCTCCTGCGGTAGTCCTCGACGTAGCGCACCAGCGCCGCGCCCCGCGGTCGCCGGCCCGGGCGGACGTCGCAGGCACCGGCCTTGGTCTCCATGATGTGCACGTTGGGGTCCAGCGCCACGTTGACCAGCTCGTTCGCGGCGTCGCCCGTGGTGATCCCGTTCGGTCCCCAGTGCCACGGGATGCCCACCTGGTGCACGGTGCGGTCGCCCAGCCGCAGCGGCCGCATCCGCGGGGTGACCAGCACGCGGCCCTCGATGGCGCTGCGCGCGGTCACCACCGTCGCCCACCCCATGTGCTGCAGCCCGCGTTCGGCCGCCAGTTCCGGGGAGATCTCCAGGAACATCGCGGGCGCCAGTTCCGACAGGTGCGCCACCCAGCGGCTCATGCCGCCCGCGGTGTGGTGCTCGGTGAGGCGGAACGTGGTGAACACGTACGGGAACACCTCGCTGCCCGGCTCGGCGCCACTGGGCTGGTAGCGGTTCTCCGGGCGGGAGAAGGTCTGCCGCGCCGGGTTGCGCTGCTGCTGCGGGTGGACCCGGTTGGGGACCGGCGACTCCTGCGGTTCGTAGTGCGCGGGCAGCGGGCCGTCGACCAGTCCGGCCGGGACGTAGAGCCAGCCGCGACCATCGCTCTGCATGATGAACGGCTCGGTGCCGGCGATGCCCTCCGGGCCGGTCGCGTCCGGTGCGGGCACGAAGTCCGGGCGCTTGGTCCGGTCGAAGTCGGGCACGTCGTGCCCGGTCCACTCACCCCGCTCGGCGTCCCACCACACGTAGGCCTTGCGCTCGCTCCACGGCTTGCCGTCCGGGTCGGCCGACGCGCGGTTGTACAGCTGGCGGCGGTTGGCCGGCCAGGCCCAGCCCCAGTCGGGGGCGACCCACGACTGCTCGCGGCCCGGCCGGCGGCGGGCCGCCTGGTTGACGCCGTCGGCGTAGATGCCGCAGTAGATCCAGCACCCGCAGGTGGTGGACCCGTCCGCGCGCAGCTGGGTGTAGGACGACAGCGGTCGCCCGTCCGGCCCGAAGCCGCCGATCTCCTGCAGCACCGCCGCCGCGCTCGGCTCCTCGATCTCGCCCTCGGTCGGGTAGTCCCAGGTCAGCTCCCGCAGCGGGCGGTCGCGCTCGCAGTCCTGCGCCTTCTCCCGCAGCCGCCGGCCCAGGTGGTAGAAGAACCACAGGTCGCTGCGCTGGTCGCCAGTGGGTTCGACGGCCTTGTGGTGCCACTGCACCAGCCGCTGGGTGGCGGTTTCGGGGGGTCGTTGCAACGCGGTTGATCAATTGGTTTGGGTCAGGAGTTTAGTCAGGCGCTCGGCTGGGGTGTCCCAGCCGAGCGTTTTGCGTGGTCGGCGGTTGAGTTGGGCGGCGACGGCGGCGAGGTCGTCGGGGGTGTGGACAGAGAGGTCGCTGCCTTTGGGGAAGTACTGGCGGAGCAGGCCGTTGGTGTTTTCGTTGCTGCCGCGTTGCCAGGGCGAGTGAGGGTCGCAGAAGTAGACCGGGATGTTGGTGGCGAGGGTGAACTCGTGGTGGCGGCTCATCTCAGCGCCTTGGTCCCAGGTCAGGGACCGTTTCAGGTGGGTGGGCAGTGTCTGGATGGTGGTGATGAGGCCGTCGCGGACGGTTTCGGCGTCGTGTCGTTCTGGCAGGTGGACCAGCAGCACGTAGCGGGTGGTGCGCTCGACCAGTGTGCCGATCGCGGATGCCCCGCCGGCACCGAGGATCAGGTCACCTTCCCAGTGGCCGGGCACGGCCCGGTCCGCGACCTCGGCCGGGCGGTCGCTGATCATCAGCATCGGTGCGGTGAAGCGGGACTGGCGTTGCTCGGTGGTCCGGCGGGGTCGGCGCACCGTACGGCCGGTGCGCAGCGCCCGGGCCAGTTCACGACGCAGTCCGCCGCGACCTTGGACATAAAGGGCCTGGTAGATCGTCTCGTGGGTCACGTGCAGCTCCGGGCGGTCGGGATGGTCCCGGCGCAGCCGATGGCTGATCTGCTCCGGGCTGTACCGGTCGTCGAGCATGCCCTGCACCCGTTCACGCAATTCGGGATGGGCGGCGATCTTGCCGGTCTTCGGCCGGGCGCGGCGCGCCTCGGCGCGAGCCTGAGCGGCATAGGGCCGGTAGTCACCGCTACCGGGATGACTGTTGCGCCGCAGCTCCCGGCTGATCGTGCCAGGATCACGCCCCAGCTCGCCTGCGATGGCCCGCACACCCAGGCCGGCCCGACGCAGGTCAGCGATCACCAGCCGCTCGTCCTGAGACAAAAACCGGGACGACACCTCGGGCCGGGCACGAGCCGGAGGTGACGGCGGGGCGCAAGAACACGTGGTCCCACGCCCCGCCCGTCGGCCGAATCGCCACCGATACCCGGTCGTGCGGCTGACCCCCACGATCCGGCATGCCTCAACCGTGCCCACACCCCGCGCCACAAGATCAAAATAGACCTCGCGCTCAGCAAGCAACTTCTTACACCCCTGAGGCGACCTGTCCTGACGGATCTCGAACACCGCAACCCCTGAACAAATCAGGCGTTGCAACCACCGCTAGAACCCGAGGGTGTTGGTGAAGGTGCCGTCCTTCTCGGTGTGCGCGGCCGCGGGCAGGAAGAACACCTCGGTGCCGATGTCCTCGGTGCGCAGCTCACCGGTCTCGATCTCCGGGCCGTCCTTCCAGAAGGTGGCCGTCTCGATCATGTTGAAGTCGCGCACCACCAGCCAGTCCAGGTTGGCCAGTCCCAGCCGCTGCTGGCGGGCGTTGGCGGTGCCCACGGCCGGGTTCTCGCCGACCACGAAGTAGCCGCGGCAGCGGCCCTCGATCTGGTCGATGACGGTCTGGAAGGTGCCGTGGTCGCCGGTCAGCCGCGGCAGGTGGTCGTAGCAGAAGTCGTTGTCGGCCGTGGCGTGCTCGCCCCACCAGGCCTTGAGCAGGCTGACCAGGTAGGAGCGCATGTGGGCCCAGTAGCCGCGGGCCTGCTCGTCGGCCGCGACGTAGGAGTCCAGGTCCACGTCGGTGTCGGCGTGCGGCATCGGCAGGTAGCCGGGCAGCAGGTTGTACAGCGTCGGGATGTCGGTGGAGCCCTGGATGCTGGCGTGCCCGCGCAGCGCCAGGATGCCGCCGCCGGGGCGGCCGATGTTGCCCAGCAACAGCTGCAGGATCGAGGCGGCGCGGATGTACTGCACCCCCACGGTGTGGTGGGTCCAGCCGACCGAGTACACCACAGCCGTGGTGCGCTCCCGCCCGGAGTTGGCCACGAGCTGCTCGGCGACCCACTGGAACTTCTCCCGCGGGATGCCGCACACCTCCTCCACCAGCTCCGGCGTGTACCGGGCGTAGTGCGGCTTGAGCAGCTGGAACACGCAGCGCGGGTGCTGCAGCGTCGGGTCGTGACCGGCCTTGCCGTGGTAGACGGGCCCGCCGGACCCGCTGCGCTCGGGGCGGCTGGCCTCGCGCTCCCGGCCGTGCGGTGTGCTCGGGCCGTCCGGGCCGTGGTCGCCGGCCGACGGGGCCGCCTCGCTGCCCTCGTACTGCCAGGTGCTCGTGTCGTAGCTGCCGGCCTCGGGGTCGAACCCGGAGAAGACGCCACCCAGGTCCTCGGTGTCCTGGAACTCCTCGCCGACGACCATCGCGGCGTTGGTGTAGTGGACGACGTAGTCGTGGAAGTGCGCGTCGTGGGTCAGCACGTGGTTGATCAGGCCGCCGAGGAAGGCGATGTCGCTGCCCGCCCGCAGCGGCACGTGCCGGTCGGACATCGCCGAGGTGCGGGTGAACCGCGGGTCGACGTGGATGATCGTGGCACCGCGACGCTTGGCCTCCATCACCCACTGGAAGCCGACGGGGTGCGCCTCGGCCATGTTGGACCCCTGGATGAGGATGCAGTCAGCGTTGGCGAGGTCCTGCTGGAAGGTCGTGGCGCCGCCGCGCCCGAAGGAGGTACCCAGACCGGGCACCGTGGAGGAGTGTCAAATGCGCGCCTGGTTCTCCACCTGGATCGCGCCCAGGGCGGTGTAGAGCTTCTTCATGAGGTAGTTCTCCTCGTTGTCGAGGGTCGCTCCTCCGAGGCTCGCGATGCCCATGGTGCGGCGCAGCGGACGCCCGTCCTCGGTGGCGTCCTGCCAGGTGGCGGCCCGGGTGGCCAGCACCCGGTCGGCGATCATGTCCAGCGCGGTGTCGAGGTCGAGGTCCTCCCACTCGGTGCCGTGCGGGCGGCGGTAGCGGACCTTGGTCTGCCGCAGCGGCGAGGTCACCAGCTCCCGGCTGGCCGAGCCCTTCGGGCACAACCGGCCGCGGCTGATCGGCGAGTCCGGGTCACCTTCGATCTGGCTGACCGCGCCGTCGCGGACGTAGACCCGCTGGCCGCAGCCGACCGCGCAGTACGGGCAGATCGAGCGGACCACCGCGTCGGCGTCCTCGGTGCGCGCCCGCCGCGCGTCGGTGTGCTTGGACCGGGCCGCCGGGCCCCTGCCCAGCGGGTCCGCTCCGGTCAGCTGCCGGAGCACCGGCCAGCCGAGCCAGTCGGCCATCGAGTCCCTCCTCGCACGCGTGGTTCCAGGAGAAACCCGATCGCCGCCGACTGCAACCCGCGACGCTGGTCTCCCCGCCGTCCTGGCCGATCAGTAGAGGTGGTGGGCGTACTGCTCGGTGTAGTAGCGCTCCAGCTCCTCCAGCGAGTCGTTCGGGCGGTCCAGGAGCTTGGCCAGCTGCGGCCGGGAGGGCACCGCGTCCGGCTGCCAGGTCTCGGGCTGCCACAGCCCGGAGCGCAGGAAGGCCTTGGCGCAGTGGTGGAAGACCTCCTCCACCTCGACCACGAGGGCCAGCACCGGCCGGTGGCCCTTGACCACCATGTCGTCGAAGAACGGTGCGTCGCGCACCAGCCGGGCCCGGCCGTTGACGCGCAACGTGTCGCCGCGCCCGGGGAGGAAGTAGACCAGCCCGACGTGCGGGTTGGTCAGGACGTTCCGGAAGCCGTCGGCGCGCCGGTTGCCCTTGCGTTCCGGGATCGCGATCGTGCGCTCGTCGAGCACCAGGGTGAACCCGGCCGGGTCGCCCTTGGGCGAGACGTCGCAGGTGCCGTCCGCGGCGGACGTCGCGACGAGGCAGAACGGCGAGGCCGCCAACCACTGCCGGTCCAGCTCGTGCAGCGCGCGGCGCACCTTGTCCCGCACGTGCGGCAGCGGTTCACCGACCACCTCGCGCAGCTCCGCCTCCGACGTGACCTCGACCAGCCCAGCGAGTTCCACGGCGCCTCCCGAAGATCGACAGCACCTCGACGGTACGCGTGTCGGGGCGCGTCGTCACCGGGTTTTCCCGAGCGCTTCACAGGTCGAGGACCACGTGGCCGGTGGACCGGGACACGCAGATCGCCATGTGGCCCTCCGCGTCCCGCGCCCGGTGGTCGACGCTGCCGGCGAGGACGCGGGCGTGGCAGGTGCCGCAGAAGCCCTGCCGGCAGGAGTGGGGCACCTGCGGCAGGACCTCGGCGATGGCCTCCAGGGCCGAGCGGTCCGCCGGCACCCGCACGGTGCGCCCGGTGCGGGCGAGCTCGACGGTGAACGGTGCGCCGCCGACGACCGGCGGTGCGGAGAACCGCTCCCAGTGCAGCGAGTCCGCCGCGCTGCCGGGCAGGTCCACCCGGACGCCGGTGATCATCGGCACGGGGCCGCAGCAGTACACGGCAGCACCGGGCGGGGCGTGTTCGAGCAGCTCCGCCCCGGAGGCCGGGACGCCGAACTCGCTGTCCGGGCGGACCCACACCCGCGCCGGGTCCAGGGTGGTCAGCTCGTCGAGGAACGGCATCGACGCCCGCGACCGTCCGGTGTAGACGAGCCGCCAGTCCGCGCCGCGCGCCGCGGCGGTGCGCACCATCGGCAGGATCGGGGTGATCCCGATGCCGCCCGCGATGAACAGGTACCGCTCCGCGGTGATGAACGGGAAGGCGTTGCGCGGCCCGCGGGCGGTGAGGCGACTGCCGGGGCGCAGTTCGTCGTGGACCTCGCGGGAGCCGCCGGCGCCGCCGGCCAGCCGCCGCACCGCGATCCGGTAGTGCCGCCGCTCGCCCGGTTCCCCGCACAGCGAGTACTGCCGGGTGCGCCCGGAGGGCAGCACGAGGTCGAGGTGCGCGCCCGGCTGCCACGCGGGCAGCAGCCCCTCCCCGACCAGCCGCAGGCTGACCACGTCCTCGGCCTCGGTCCGGACCTCGGCGACCTCCAGCGGGACGTTTCGGTCGACCGGCACGACCCGGCGGCGGCTGCCGCGCTGCACCCACTCCAGGGCGGTGGCCACCTTGTCCAGCGCCCACAGGAAGCGGTCCGGCCCGCGACCGTCGAGCGCCCGCGGGACCGCGCGGTCGTCGGTCATCAGTGCTCCGCCGCCTGCGCGGCCGGGGACTTCGCCAGGTAGGCGATCGCCTGGCTGGTCGAGCCGTGCTGCGAGGGGTGGTGGTCGCGGCGGAAGTAGGACGGCACGGCGCGCAGCACCTGCCCGAGGCTCGGGGTCAGCCCGAGCCGTCCGCTGCGCAGCAGGTCCCGCCAGCGCGGCCTGCGGCGGCCGCGCAGCACAGGGTCGACGGCCATCAGGTACCGCACGCCGCGGACCCACAGCACGGCCAGGACCGCCACCGCGACCACCATCGCCAGGCTGCGCCGCAGGTAGCTGCCGTCGACGTGCATGTACAGGTCAAAAGCGACCGAGCGGTGCTCGACCTCCTCGGCGCCGTGCCAGCGCAGCAGGTCGAGCATGGTCGGGTCGGCGCCGGCCGCGTCCAGCTCGCGCGCGTCGAGCACCCACTGGCCGAGGAAGGCGGTGACGTGCTCGATGGCCGCGATCATCGCCAGCCGCTGCACCAGCCAGTTCTCGGCGCGCCGGCCGCCGTGGGCGCGGTCGCCGAGGACCGTGCGGAACATCCACCGGACCTGCTCGACGTAGGGCCGGGTGTCCATGCCGTGCGCGTCGAAGTGGTCCAGCACGCCCTGGTGCGACTCGGCGTGCACGGCTTCCTGGCCGATGAACCCGCGCACGTCCTCGAGCAGTCGGTCGTCGGCGACCATCGGCAGGGCCTGCTTGAACACGTGGACGAACCAGCGCTCGCCCTCCGGCAGCACCAGGTGCAGGAAGTTGATCACGTGGGTGGCGAAGGGTTCGCCGGGGATCCAGTGGACCGGCAGCGTCGACCAGTCGAACGCCACGTCACGGGCCTGGAGCGCGACGCGGTCCGGCTCGCCGGGATCGGTGTGGGACACGGCTCGACCTCCTCCACCACGGTGCCGACTGGACCCGGGCGGCCGCGCGCAGCAGGCCCGGGCTGAGGCGGGAGAGCACCAGTCCGACCGCGGCGCCGGCGGTGGCCGGTGCGAGCGCGGGGCCGCGGCGGGCGGCGCGCAGCACCTGGGCCGCGACGCGTCGCGGCCGCCGCGTCGCGCCCGGGCCGGGGCAGACCGCGGTGACACCGATGCCGTCGGCCGCCAGCTCGACCCGCAGCGACTGGCTGAGGGCCAGCACGGCGGCGCCCGCGGTGCTGGGGGCCGAGCGCCGCGGGGACGGCGAGTACGCCGCCGACGACGCGAGGGTGATGATCTGGCCGCCCTCGCCCCGGTCGGCCATCTGCCGCGCGAACTCCCGGCAGCCGTGGGCCACGCTCCGCACGGTGTCGTCGACGACCCGGTCCCACTCGGCGGCCGGGGTGTCGAGGAAACGGCTCGCGGCTCCGGTGCCGGAGTCGAGGACCACCACGTCCGGGGTGCCCAGGTCGGCGTGCACCCGTGCGGCGAAGTCCTCCGCCCCGGCGGTGAGGTCCACCTGGTACGGCGACGCGCCCGCCCCGGTGCGGGTGATCAGCGCGGCGGTGTCCTCGGCGGCGGACAGGTCCGCGTCCGCGACGACGACGTGCGCCCCGGCGGCCGCGAACGCCACCGCGGTCTCCCGGCCGATCCCGCTGCCGGCCCCGGTGACGACGACGAGGTGGTCCTGGAACTCGCGGCGTCCCGGGCGGACGCGGGCGCGCCGCAGCGCGCGGGGCTCGGCGCCGCCCTCGACGTGCTCGACGAGTTCCGCGGCGCACCGCGCGACGAGCTCCGGGCGGCTGCGCGGCAGCCAGTGCCCGCCGGGCACCCGGCGCACCCGCAGGTCGGCCACCCACGGGGTGATCTCGGTCTGCATCGGTGTGGAGACGAACGGGTCCCCGGTGGGCGCGAGCACCTGGACCGGGAGGGTCGCGCGCCGCTGCCCCGGGCGGCTCAGCCGCTGGTGGACGTTGGCCCGGTACAGCTGCAGCCCGTGCACGCCGTCGGAGACCGCGGGCCGGGTCGGGTTCCGGGCGGCGCGCGGGTCCAGGCGTTCCAGCACGGCGATCAGCCGCTTCACCAGCCCGGTCCGCCACGCCAGCTCCGGCACCACCGGCAGCCGGAAGAAGAAGATGTAGCCGGAGAACACCAGCTGCTGGACCAGCTTGCGCAGCGAGCGCGGGGTCGGGGGTCGCAGCTGCGCGCGCATCCAGTGCCCGGCGTGGTCCAGGCAGGGCCCGGAGATCGAGGTCAGCGAGGCGAAGCGGGGCGCCAGCCGCGGTTCGGTCACCGCGTGCCAGGCCTGGAGCGCGCCCCAGTCGTGCGCCAGCAGGTGCACCGGCCGGTCCGGGCTGACCAGGTCGGCGACCCGGACGAGGTCGTCGGCGAGCTGGTCCAGCAGGTAGGCCTCGGTGCGGCGGGGCGCGTCGGAACCTCCCGCGCCGCGCACGTCGTAGGTGACCACGTGGCAGCGGTCGGCGAGGGCGTCGACCACGCCGTCCCAGACCGTGTGGTCGTCGGGGTAGCCGTGCACCGCCAGCACGGTCGGCGCCGCCGGGTCGCCGTGCTCGCGCACGGCCAGCCGCAGTCCGTCGCTGGTGCGGAGCTCTCCGCCGGTGTCCGCGTGGCGAGCCATGCCCCAGAGCGTACCCACGTCGTCAACGCCCATTGTCACATCGGACGTTGTCATACTCGTCGGGCGACCCGCCCGGGTCGTCCAACCCGGCGGAGGCACCGCGGGGCTCCTACAGTGCTGACCATGACCAACCCGCGGCAGCACGTGCCCGGCACCGACCGGGTGCTGGCCCACCCGGAGGTCTCCGCCGCAGCGCACCGCCTCGGGCACCAGCTGGTCAAGGAGGCGGTGCACGCCGCCCAGCAGCGCGCCCGCGCCGGGGAGATCGCGGCCGGCGAGGTCACGGCGGAGACCCTCGCCTCGCTGCCCGACTCGGCCTCCAGCACCAGGCCCGTGCTCAACGCGACCGGCGTCCTGCTGCACACCAACCTCGGCCGGGCCCCGCTGTCGCGCGCCGCCGTCGAGGCGCTGGAACGGGCCGCCGGGACCACCGACGTCGAACTCGACCTGAGCACCGGCAAGCGCGGGCGCCGCGGTGCCGCGGCGCTGGCCGCGCTGCTCGCCGCCGTGCCGCGCGCCGAGGCCGCCCACGTGGTCAACAACGGTGCCGCCGCGCTCGCGCTGGCCGCCACGGCGCTGGCGCAGGGTCGCGAGATCGTGCTCGCGCGCGGCGAGATGGTCGAGATCGGCGACGGCTTCCGCCTGCCGGACCTGCTCACCGCGACCGGCGCGCGGCTGCGGGAGGTCGGCACCACCAACCGGGTCCGGCTCGACGACTACCGGGAGGCCATCGGGCCGGACACCGGGTTCGTGCTCAAGGTCCACCCCTCCAACTTCGTGATCACCGGTTTCACCTCCTCGGTGCCGGTGGCCGCCCTGCGCGGCATCGGCGTGCCGGTGGTGGTCGACATCGGCTCCGGTCTGCTGCACCCGCACCCGGTGCTGCCGCAGGAACCCGACGCCACGAGCACGCTCACCGACGGCGCCGACCTGGTCCTGGCCAGCGGGGACAAGCTGCTCGGCGGGCCGCAGGCCGGGCTGCTGCTGGGGCGGGCGGACATCGTGCGGCGGTTGCGCCGCCACCCGCTCGCCCGCGCTCTGCGCGTCGACAAGCTCACCCTCGCCGCGCTGGAAGCGACGCTGCGCGGCCCCCGCACGCCGACCGAGGAAGCCCTGCGCCGGGACCGGCCGACCCTGCTGCGCCGCGCCACGCGGCTGGCCGAGGAGCTCAGCGCCGCGGGCGTCCCCGCGTCCGCCCAACCCAGCGAGGCGACCGTCGGCGGTGGCGGTGCGCCCGGGGTGACGCTGCCCAGCGCGGCCGTCGTGCTGCCCGAACGCTTCGCGGCGCTGCTGCGGAGCGGGGACCCGCCGGTGCTCGCCTGCGTGGCGCGCGACCGCTGCCTGCTCGACCTCGCCGCGGTGGCGCCCGAGGACGACGAGGTGCTGCGCCGCGCGGTACTGGCCGCCGCGTGAGGGACCGGTCCGTTGCGGGGACGGGGTCGCCGTGGCGTAGTGGTCATGAACACCGCCTGCACAGGAGTGGGAGCCCGTTGCACGTCATCGCCACCGCCGGGCACGTCGACCACGGCAAGTCCACGCTCGTCCGCCGGCTCACCGGGACCGACCCCGACCGGTGGGAGGAGGAACGCCGCCGCGGGCTCACCATCGACCTGGGTTTCGCCTGGACCGACCTGCCCGACGGCTGCACCGTCGCGTTCGTCGACGTCCCCGGGCACGAGCGGTTCGTGCCGAACATGCTGGCCGGGATCGGACCGGTGCCCGCAGTGCTGTTCGTCCTCGCCGCCGACGAGGGCTGGATGCCGCAGTCCGACGAGCACCTCGACGCCCTCGACGCGCTCGGCGTGCGGCACGGGGTGCTCGCGGTGACCCGCAGCGACCTGGCCGACCCCGGTCCCGCCACCGCGCAGGCCGTGGAGCGGCTGGCCGGCACCTCGCTCGCCGGCATCCCCGCCGTGCAGGTCAGCGGGGCGACCGGCGCGGGGGTCGAGGACCTGGTGCGCGCGCTCGACTCGCTGGTGCACCGGCTGCCGGCGCCCGACCTCGACGCCGACGTGCGGCTGTGGATCGACCGGTCGTTCACCGTCCGCGGGGCGGGCACCGTCGTGACCGGCACCCTCACCGCCGGGACGCTGCACGTCGGCGACCAGCTGCTGCTGCACCCCGCGGGGACCACCTGCACCGTCCGCGGCCTGCAGGCGCTCGGCACGCCCCGGACACAGGTCGGCGCGGTGGCCCGGGTGGCGGTGAACCTCCGCGGCGTGGAGTCCGCGCGGGCCCGGCGCGGCGACGCGCTGCTCACCCCGGGCCGCTGGCTGACCACGGAGGTCGTCGACGTCCGCCTCCGCCGGCCGCCGACGAGCTGGCCCGAGCAGCTCGTGCTGCACCTCGGCGCGGCGTCCACCCCGGTGCGCGTCCGCCCGCTCGGGGCCGAGCACGCGCGGATCACCTCGCGCCTGCCGCTGCCGGTGCGCATCGGCGACCGCGCGCTGCTGCGCGACCCCGGCGGTCACCGGATCCACAGCGGCCTGGACGTGCTCGACGTGCGACCGCCGCCGCTGACCCGGCGCGGCGCCGCGCGGGCCCGCGCCGCCGAGCTGTCCGGCATGGACGCGGTCGCCGACGGCGCCGCCGAGGTGCGCCGGCGCCGCGTGGTCCGGGCCGACGAGCTGCGGGCGATGGGCGCGACCCCGCCCGGTCCGGGCCCGTGGCTGGTCTCCGACGACCACCGCGCCGAGCTCGCCACCCGGCTCGCCGAGCTGCTCGAGGAGCACCGCCGCACCGACCCGCTCGCCGACGGGATGCCGGTGGAGGCCGCCCGCCGCGCCCTGGACCTGCCGGATGCCGCACTGGTGGCGGAGGTCGCCGACACCGCCGGGATCGCGGTGCGGGGCGGTCGGCTGCGCCTGCACCGCCCGGACCTGCCCGAGCACGTCCACCGCGCGGTGTCCGCCGTCCGCGACGCGCTGCGCGACCGTCCCTTCCAGGCGCCCACCGCCGAGGAGCTGCGCGACCTGGGCCTCGGGGACCGCGAGCTGGCCGCCGCCGCGCGCACCGGCCACCTGCTGCGGGTGGCCCCCGGCCTGGTGCTGCTGCCCGGCGCCGAGCAGGCGGCGCTCGACCGGCTCGCCACGCTGCCCGAGCCGTTCACGCTCAGCCAGGCCCGGCGCGCGCTGGGCACCTCGCGGCGCGTGGCGGTCCCGCTGCTCGAACTGCTCGCCCGCGAGGGCCGGACCGAGCGGCTCGCGGACGGCACCCACCGGGTCGTCCCGCGCTGACCGGGGCCCACCGGGGCGACCAGGTGAGTGCTGCGATCTTGCCGCCGCGACCGCATCGTGGAGGCAGGGCGATGGGAGGCTGCCATGCCGCGCAAGATCTGGACCGGTTCGATCAACTTCGGCCTGGTGACCATCCCGGTCGGCCTCTACGCCGCGACCGAGGACCACACCGTGCAGTTCCACCAGTACCAGCGCGGCACCACCGACCGGATCCGGTACAAGCGGGTCAACGAGCGCACCGGCGAGGAAGTCGGCTACGACGACATCGTCAAGGGCCGCGAGCACGACGGCGGCGTCATCACCGTCGAGCAGTCCGAACTGGACGAGATCGCGCCGGGCCGCTCGCGCACCATCGACATCACCACCTTCGTCGACCTCGCCGAGATCGACCCGGTGCACTTCCAGAAGACCTACTGGCTGGCGCCCAACAGCAGAGAGCACTTCCGGCCGTACAACCTGCTGCGCCGGGCCATGCAGGACACCGGGCGGGCCGGCATCGCGACCTTCGTGCTGCGGGGCAAGCAGTACCTGACCGCGGTGCGCGCCGACACCGACGTGCTGGCACTGAACACGCTGTACTTCGCCGACGAGATCCGCGACCCCGCCGACATCATCGGCGACCAGCCCGAGCAGGCGGCTCCGTCGGAGAAGGAGCTGCAGATGGCCACCACGATCATCGAGTCGATGAGCGGCCCGTGGGACCCCGAGGAGTACGAGGACACCTACACCGCCCGGGTGGAGGAGCTGCTCGCGGAGAAGGCCCGCGGCGGCGAGGTGGCGGCCGCGGAGGCCCCGCCGCAGCCGACCGACGTCATCGACCTCACCGAGGCGCTGCGGCGCAGCGTCGACGAGGCCCGCAGGGGCCGCGGCCCGCGGAAGGCGAGCGGCGGCGCGGACCTGTCCGACCTGAGCAAGCACGAGCTCGACGACCGCGCCAAGGAGCTCGGCATCAAGGGCCGGTCCAAGATGAAGCGCGCCGACCTGGAACGCGCCATCGCCGACGCGACCACCGAGAAGCCCACCGGCGGTCGCCGCCGCGAGAAGGCCTCCTGAGCGCCGCGCCCGCGCCTGACCGGCGCCGCCGCGCCGGGCGCGGCGCCGCCGGTCAGGCGTCGAAGTCGACCGTGACCTCGTCGCTGGTGGGCAGGGACTGGCAGGTGAGCACGAAGCCCTGCTCCACCTCGGACTCCTCCAGGGCGAAGTTGCGGCGCATCCGGACCGACCCGCAGGTGACCTTGGCGCGGCAGGTGCCGCACACGCCGCCCTTGCACGCGAACGGCAGGTCCGGGCGGACGCGCTGGGCGGCGTCCAGGACCGGCACGTCGCGCGGCAGGGTCATCGGGGTGGACCGCCCGTCGAGCACCACCGTGACGTCGCTGGTCGGGCCCTCGAGCGTCGGTTCCTCGTGGCGGGCCGGCTCCGGTGGGGTGTCCTCGACGTAGAACAGCTCCTGGTGGATGCGCTCGGCGGCCACCCCGCTGTCCCGCAGCACCTCCCGCGCGCTGGTGACCATCCCGAACGGCCCGCACAACCACCACTGGTCCACCGCGCCGGGGTCGACCACCGTGGACAGCAGCGCCCGGACCTTCTCCGCGTCCAGCCGGCCGGTGAACAGCTCGGACTCCCGCGGCTCCCGGGAGAGCACGTGCACCAGCTCCAGCCTGGCCGGGTAGCGGTCCTTCAGGTCGGCCAGCTCGTCGGCGAACATCACGGTGTCGCTGCGGCGGTTGCCGTAGAGCAGCGTGACCGTGCCCTCGGTGTCGCGCAGCACGCTGGCCGCGATGGACAGCACCGGGGTGATCCCCGAGCCGGCCGCGAGGCACACGTGCCGCTCGTCCGCGCTCAGGTCCGCGGTGAAACCGCCGGTGGGCGGCAGCACCTCGACCTCGTCGCCGGGCCGGACCTCCCGCACCAGCCAGCTGGAGAACAGCCCACCGGGCACCAGGCGCACCCCGATGCGCGGCGCCGCTCCGCGGGGCGCGCAGATCGAGTACGACCGGCGCTCCTCGCGGCCGTCGACGAACCGCCGCAGCGTCAGGGACTGCCCGGGCCGGAAGGCGAACTCCTCGGCCAGGTCCGGGGGGACGTCGAAGCTCACCGCGACCGCGTCCTCGCACAGCCGCTCCACCGCGCTGACCCGCAGCGGGTGGAACTCGGTGCGACGGCGGCGGCCCTCGACCGGGGCGTCGACGGGGGCGGGAGTGACCACTCAGATCTCCTTGATGTGCTCGAAGGGTTCGTGGCACGCGCGGCACCGGTGCAACGCCTTGCACGCGGTCGAGCTGAACTGCGCCACCCGCTCGGTGTCCGGAGACCCGCACCGGGGGCAGCGGGCCTGCGGGCGCGGCGGGGCCAGCGTCAGCGGCACCGGACCGGCGGGCCGGCGCGGGGCGGCCCCGGGCGGGGAGATGCCGTAGTCGGCGAGCTTGCGCCGCCCGGCCTCGCTGATCCAGTCCGTGGTCCACGGCGGGTCCAGCACCGTCCGCACCTCGACCTCGGCGAACCCGGCCTCGTGCAGCCGGTCCGTCAGGTCGCTGCGCATCTCGCGCATCGCCGGGCAGCCCGAGTAGGTCGGGGTGATCGACACGACCACCCCGCCGTCCGCGGTCAGCTCGACGTCGCGCAGCACCCCGAGGTCGGCCAGCGTCAGCACCGGCAGTTCCGGGTCGGTGACCGACTCGGCGACCGCGCGGGCGCGCTCGAGGTCGCATCGCGTGCTCGTCACCACGTCGCCTCCGGGTGCGCTCGGGCGAGGCTCTGCATCTCCGCCAGCAGGTAGCCGAGGTGCTCGGTGTGGATGCCGTCGCGGCCGCCGCGCCCGCCGACCCCGGCCAGCGGCGGGGTGTCCGGGCGCTGCAGCGTCGCGGCCGCGCAGACCTGGTCGACCACCTCGTCGAACTCGGCGCGCACCTGCGCCGGGTCGACGCCGACACCGGCCTCGGCCATCCGCAGCTCGGTCTGGTGCGGGACGAACAGCTCGCCGACCAGCGGCCACACCTCGTCCAGCCCCCGCTGCACGCGGGCGTGCGACTCCTCGGTGCCGTCGCCGAGCCGCACCGTCCACTGCGCCGCGTAGTCGCGGTGGTAGGCCAGCTCCTTGACGCCCTTGGCCGCGATCGCGGCCAGCACCGGGTCGCGGGAGTCGGCGAGCCGGGTGAACAGCGCCAGCCGCCAGGTGGAGAACACCAGCAGCCGGGCGGTGGTGTGCCCGAAGTCGCCGTTGGGCGTCTCGACCAGCCGCACGTTGCGGAACTCCCGCTCGTCGCGGAAGTAGGCCAGCTCGTCCTCCCCGCGCCCGGTGCCGTCGGCCTGGCCGGCGCGGGACAGCAGCAGCCGGGCCTGCCCGAGCAGGTCCAGCGCGATGTTGGCCAGCGCCAGCTCGTCCTCCAGCTCCGGTGCGCGGGTGACCCACTCGATCAGCCGCTGCGCGGCGATGAGCGCGTCGTCGCCGAGCATCATCAGGTAGCGGCCGAACTCCGCGCCGTCCACGCCGTCCGGCAGCGTGGTGTCCACACCGGACAGCGGATCGTCGAAGCCGGTGCCGAAGGCCCAGCGGGACTCGCCCTCGGCGGTGGTCAGCGCCTCGTAGGCGTTGTCGAACGACATCGGGTCGACCTCACATGTGCGGGACGTCGTCGGGGATCCGGTAGAACGTCGGGTGCCGGTACACCTTGTCCCCGCTGGGTGCGAAGAACGGGTCCTTCTCGTCGGGGCTGGAGGCGGTGATCGCGTCCGCCCGCACCACCCAGATGCTCACGCCCTCGTTGCGGCGGGTGTACAGGTTCCGCGCGTTGTGCAGCGCCATCTGCTCGTCCGGGGCGTGCAGCGACCCCACGTGCACGTGGTTGAGCCCCCGCTTGCCGCGGACGAAGACCTCGAACAGCGGCCACGAGGGGCGCGGCGCGCCCCCCTCGGCGTCCGGACTCATCGCGCGACCTCCTCGCGTGCGGCGTGCTTGGCGGCGTGGGCGGCCGCCGCTTCGCGCACCCACCGCCCTTCCTCGTGCGCGGCCCGCCGCCGGGCCAGCCGCTGCTCGTTGCACGGCCCGCCACCGCTGATCACCCGCTTGAGCTCCGACCAGTCGGGCTCACCGAAGTCGTAGTGGCCGCGCTCGGGGTTCCAGCGCAGCTCGGGGTCGGGCAGCGTGACGCCGAGCGCCTCGGCCTGCGGGACCGTCATGTCCACGAACTTCTGCCGCAGCTCGTCGTTGGTGTGCCGCTTGATGCGCCACGCCATGGACTGCTGGGTGTTGGGCGAGTCCTCGTCGGGCGGACCGAACATCATCAGCGACGGCCACCACCACCGGTCGGTGGCGTCCTGCACCATCCGCCGCTGCTCCTCGGTGCCGCGCATCATCGTCATCAGCAGCTCGTAGCCCTGCCGCTGGTGGAACGACTCCTCCTTGCAGATGCGCACCATCGCCCGCGCGTACGGCCCGAAGGAGCTGCGGCACAGCGGGACCTGGTTGCAGATCGCCGCGCCGTCGACCAGCCAGCCGATCACCCCGATGTCGGCGAAGGTCAGCGTCGGGTAGTTGAAGATCGACGAGTACTTCTGCCGCCGCTCCAGCAGCTTCTCGGTCAGCTCAGCCCGGTCCACGCCGAGCGTCTCGGCGGCGGAGTACAGGTAGAGGCCGTGCCCGGCCTCGTCCTGCACCTTGGCCAGTAGGATCGCCTTGCGCCGCAGGCTCGGCGCCCTGGTCAGCCAGTTGCCCTCCGGCTGCATGCCGATGATCTCGGAGTGCGCGTGCTGCGCGATCTGGCGCACCAGGGTCTTGCGGTAGCCCTCCGGCATCCAGTCGCGCGGTTCGATGCGCTGGTCCTGGGCGATCCGCTCGTCGAAGTGCCGCTGCAGCTCGTCCTCGCCGAGCTGCTCGGACTGCACCGTGGTCGTCATGGTCACTCCTGGTTCTCCGGTCGCTTCGCGACCAGGGTGAGCACGTCGTACTTGGCCACCGAGGCACCGTCCTGGTTGGTGACGTCCACGTCCCAGCGGACCTCGCCGTGCTCGGCGCCGACCCGGGGCGTGATCTGCTTGGCGGTCATGGTCACGGTGAGCTCGTCGCCGGGGTAGGTGGGCGTGAGGAACCGCAGGTTCTCCAGCCCGTAGTTGGCCAGCACCGGGCCCGGGTCCGGGTCGACGAACAGGCCCGCGGCGAAGGACACCACCAGGTAGCCGTGCGCGACCTTGCCGTCGAAGAACGGGTTGGCCCGGGCGGCTTCCTCGTCGGTGTGGGCGTAGAAGGTGTCCCCGGTGAACTCGGCGAAGTGCGCCACGTCCTCCTCGGTCACCCGGCGCGGCCCGGCGACGACCGTGTCGCCGATGCGCAGGTCCTCCAGGTGCTTGCGGAACGGGTGCACGTCGGTGGTGGTGCGCGGGCTGCCGGGCACCCACTGGCCGGTGATCGCGGTCAGCGTCGCCGGGTCGGCCTGCACCGCGGTCCGCTGCATGTGGTGCAGCACGCCGCGCACGCCGCCCATCTCCTCGCCGCCGCCAGCCCGGCCGGGGCCGCCGTGCACCAGCGCGGGCAGCGGCGAGCCGTGCCCGGTGCTCTCCGCGGCGTCGTCGCTGTTGAGCACGAGCATCCGGCCGTGCCGGGACGCCGCGCCCAGCACCACCTCGCGGGCGAACTCCCGGTCTGCGGTGACCACGGACCCGGCGAGGCTGCCCTTGCCGCGCCGCGCCAGCTCGACGGCGTGCTCGGTGCTGTCGTAGGGCATCACCGTGCTGACCGGGCCGAACGCCTCCACCTCGTGCGGCTGCGGCTGGTCGGGGTCGTCGCAGCGGACCAGCAGCGGGGACAGGAACGCGCCGCGCTCCGGGTCCGCGTCGACGACGTCGACGTGGTCGGGGTCGCCGTGCACGAGGGTCCCGGCCTCCAGCAGCGCCTTGAGCGAACGCCGGACCTCTTCGCGCTGCTCCAGGCTGGCCAGCGCGCCCATCCGCACCTCGGGGTTGGCCGGGTTGCCCACCACGACCTCCTCCAACCGTGCCTTGGCCGCGGCGATCACGTCGTCCACGCGGGCGGCCGGGACCAGGGCCCGGCGGATGGCGGTGCACTTCTGCCCCGCCTTGACCGTCATCTCGGTGACCAGCTGCTTGACGAACAGGTCGAACTCGGCGCTGCCGGGTTCGGCGTCGGGGCCGAGGACCGAGCAGTTCAGCGAGTCCGCCTCGACGTTGAACCGCACCGAGTTCGCCGCCACCACCGGGTGCGTGCGCAGCCGCTGCCCGGTGGCCGCCGAGCCGGTGAACGACACCAGGTCCTGGTCGGTGAGGTGCTCGAACAGGTCGCCCACGCTGCCGCAGACCAGCTGCAGCGATCCCTCGGGCAGCAGCCCGGAGCCGATCATCAGCTCCACCAGCCGGTGGGTGAGGTAGGCGGTCTGGCTGGCCGGCTTGACCAGGCTGGGCACGCCGGCCAGGAACGCGGGGGCGAACTTCTCCAGCGGACCCCACACCGGGAAGTTGAAGGCGTTGATCTGCACCGCGACGCCGCGCAGCGGGGTGCAGACGTGCTGGCCGACGAAGGTGCCGCCCTTGCCCAGCGGCTCCACCGCACCGTCGACGTAGACGGTGCTGTTGGGCAGCTCGCGGCGCCCCTTGCTGGAGTAGCCGAACAGCACGCCGATCCCGCCGTCGACGTCGAACTTGGAGTCGCCGAGCGTCGCGCCGGTGCGCGCCGACAGGGCGTAGAGCTCGTCCCGGTGCTCGCGCAGGTAGGAGGCGAGGCTCTTCAGCAGCGCGGCGCGCTGGTGGAAGGTCAGCTCCGCCAGCGCCGGACCGCCGCGGGTGCGGCCGTGCTCCAGCGCCGCGGCCATGTCGACGCCCGCGGAAGAGACCCGGGCGACCTCCTCGCCGGTCACCGCGTCGTGCAGCGGTACGCCGTCCTCTGTCGGTGTGTGCCAGTCACCGTTGACGTAGCTCCGCAGGGCAGCCATGCACCCCGACCTCCTCCAGCCCGGACACCGCCGGTGCCGCGATTGTTTTACCGACCGTTCATTCGGGAAAGTAGCACGGTCGCCCGTCGCGCAGAAGCCCCGCAGCAGCGGAATCGGCCTTGACCGAACCAGGAACGCCGCATCGGGCGGTCGCTCTTGACAGGCCCGTGCCGGGCGGGATTAATGACTGACTGTTCGTTCAGTCCCGAGGCGGTGCAGAGTGCAGGAACCCAGCGCGACGAGGCGCGACCCGGCCCAGGCGATGTTCGACGACGACCGCGCGTCACAGGCGCTGGGCATCGAACTGCTCGACGTCGGCAGCGGCACCGCCCGCGCCCGGATGACGATCACCGAGACGATGGTCAACGGCCACGGGATCGCCCACGGCGGCTACATCTTCCTGCTGGCCGACACGACCTTCGCCTGTGCCTGCAACAGCCACGGCCCGACCACCGTCGCGGCTCGCGCGGACATCACCTTCGTCCGCCCGGCGCGGCTCGGCGACGAGCTCGTTGCCCGCGCGGTGGAGCGCACCCGCTACGGGCGCAGCGGCATCTACGACGTCTCCGTGCACCGCGGCGAGGAGCTGATCGCCGAGTTCCGCGGGCACAGCCGATCGATCGGCGCAGCACCGACCAGCGAGTCCGAGGGAGGACTGCGATGACCGCGACCACCGAGGCGCACTCCGCACCACGCCGGCTCGGCACCGCGCCGTCCCCGGCCGAGCTCGACCCGGCGGAGCGGTACTCGGCCGACGAGCTGGCCGCGGTGCAGCTGGAACGGCTGCAGTGGACGCTGCGGCACGCCTACGAGAACGTGCCGCTGTACCGGGAGAAGTTCGACCGCGCCGGGGTCCGGCCGGAGGACTGCCGCAGCCTCGCCGACCTGGCGAAGTTCCCGCACACCACCAAGCAGGACCTGCGGGAGAACTACCCGTACGGGATGTTCGCGGTCCCGCTGGACCAGGTCCGCCGGCTGCACGCCTCCAGCGGCACCACCGGCACGCCGACGGTGGTCGGCTACACCGACGGGGACCTGCGGACCTGGGCGGACCTGGTGGCGCGCTCGCTGCGCGCGGCGGGCGCCCGGCCCGGGCACCGGGTGCACGTCGCCTACGGCTACGGGCTGTTCACCGGCGGGCTCGGCGCGCACTACGGCGCCGAGCGGCTGGGCTGCACGGTCATCCCCGCCTCCGGCGGCATGACCGCCCGCCAGGTGCAGATCATCCAGGACTTCCAGCCCGAGATCATCATGGTCACGCCGTCCTACCTGCTCACCCTCATCGACGAGTTCGAGCGGCAGGGTGTGGACCCGCGCAGCACCTCGCTGCGCACCGCCGTGCTCGGCGCCGAGCCCTGGACCGAGCAGATGCGCCAGGAGATCGAGGAGCGGCTGGACCTGGACGCGGTCGACATCTACGGGCTGTCCGAGGTGATGGGCCCGGGGGTCGCCAACGAGTGCGTGGAGACCAAGGACGGCCCGCACATCTGGGAGGACCACTTCTACCCCGAGGTGATCGACCCGTTCACCGAGGAGGTGCTGCCCGACGGCAGCGAGGGCGAGCTGGTGTTCACCTCGCTGACCAAGGAGGCCATGCCGATCATCCGCTACCGCACCCGCGACCTGACCCGGCTGCTGCCGGGCACCGCGCGGCCGATGCGGCGGATCGCCAAGATCACCGGCCGCAGCGACGACATGATCATCCTGCGCGGCGTGAACGTCTACCCCACCCAGATCGAGGAGCTCGTGCTGCGCACCGAGGGGCTCTCCCCGCACTTCCAGCTGGTGCTCACCAAGGAGGGGCGGATGGACCGGATGACGGTGCGGGTGGAGGCTCGGGCCGACTGCCCCGCGCCCCGCCGGGAGGCGGCCGCCGCCGAGCTGGCGCGAGCGATCAAGGACGGCGTCGGGATCAGCACCGAGGTCGCCGTGGAGGACCCGGACACGCTGGAGCGCTCGGTGGGCAAGCTGCGGCGCGTCGTCGACCGGCGGCGGTCCTGACCGAACGTCCGGTCGAGCCGACTGCGATACTCGGATCATGGCTGGAAGCGCTGCGCGGGGGAACCGCCGAGGTCGACCGGGCTACGACCTCGGCAGGCTGCTGGACGTCTCGGTGCGCGTGTTCAACGAACGCGGGTACGAGGGCACCAGCATGGAGGTCCTCGCGCAGCGCCTCGGCATCACCAAGTCGGCGATCTACTACCACGTCTCCGGCAAGGACGAGCTGCTGCGGCTGAGCGTCAACCGGGCGCTGGACGCGCTGTTCGCCGTCCTCGAGGAGGAGGCCTCCACCACCGGCCGGGCCATCGACCGGCTCGAGCACGTCGTGCGCCGCAGCATCGAGGTGCTGGTGGCCGAGCTGCCGTTCGTCACGCTGCTGCTGCGGGTGCGCGGCAACACCCGCGTCGAGCGCCAGGCGCTGGCCCGCCGCCGCGAGTTCGACCTCATGGTCAGCGACCTGGTCAAGCAGGCCGAGGCCGAGGGCAGCATCCGGCCCGACGTCGACCCGTCGCTGACCACGCGTCTGCTGTTCGGCATGGTGAACTCGATCATCGAGTGGTACAAGCCGAGCCGCGGGTTGCGCGCCGAGCAGGTCGCCGACGCGGTGACCAAGATCGCCTTCGACGGCCTCCGCACCGGGTCGCCGGACCCGTCCTGAAAGAGCTCCCACCGACTCGCGTCACGCCCGCCGACCCGGTGGGTCTCGACCACGTGGGTGTTCTGGAGCACCCACACGCGGGCGGGACGCAGAGGGGATCCCCCCGCGTCGGCCGCCGGCCGTGGCCGGGGTGGTCGCGGCCGGCGGTCCCCGCCCGCGCGCGGCCGGCGGTGCGCGGAAATCCCCGCGTGGTGCGGGAACCAGCCTGTGGGTGACGAAAGTCCCCTGCGATCTCGCCCGCCCCCCGCTTACCCTTCGTGGGGTCGTGGCCGATTCCAGGCCCGCGGTCGCCGCGGTGGATCCGCTGGACTGGGGACAGCGCAGGCACTCGCGGGGTGACGTGACGCGCCGACCGCCGGTCCGACCGTGCCGCGGCACTTCCCTCCCCCTCGCCCGGGTTCCGCGAACGAGCACCCACTTGGAGGCGACTGTGTCCCGGCTCGACTCGATCGCTCGCGCCTTCCTGCGGTACCTCTACGAGGACCACCGGTTCCGGCCGGAGGTCGCGGACTTCTTCGACAGCCCGGCGGCGAAGGCCGCCGCGGTCCAGCCGTCGTGGAGCGAGCTGGCCGACGTGGTGGAGGAGCTGCGGGAGCGCGACCTGGTCGCCACCAGCGGGGTCGGGCACCGGGGCGCCCCGGCGCGGGCCGGGCTCACCGGCTCCGGGTTGATCTGCGCCGGCCGGCACGGTGGGGACATCTCGTCGTGGGCGCGGTCGAACTCGGTGGCGGTGCTCGACGACCCGCCCGAGAACGCCGTGCCGCGCGCCCGGTCGTCGGTGGAGACCGCGCCGCGACGCGTCGACTGCTCCGGGCTGACCCGGGTGGCGAGGGTGGTGCTGCTGACCCTGCCCACGGTGCACGCCCGCTACGGCGACACCGTGGAGATCGAGGCGACCGCCCGCGAGCTCCGCGACGCCGCCCAGCAGCAGACCCCGGACACCGACCGCGTCCGGTCCCTGGCGCGGCGGTTGCGCACCGAGCTGGCGACCGGATCGGTCGCGAACACGCTCGGGGTCGTGCTGCTCGACGGGCTGGACGAGGCCATCGCCGAGAGCGGGCTCGACCGGTGAGGTCCCGGGGGCACGGCGGACGACCGTCCTCATCGGACGTCCTGAGTGACGGGGTTCACCGCGGGCGGCCACCGTGCGCACGCCCGCGCACGCCGTGTGCTGTGATGACCGGCGTGGACACGGGCAGCAGGGCGTCGGCGGCAGTGCGCCGCGAGCTCGACGCCGCCCGCATCCCGACGCACCTGCGGGCCGCCTACCGGCGGTGCCGGGCGCTCAACGCGCAGCACGGCCGCACCTACTTCCTCGCCACCCGCCTGCTGACCCCGGCCCAGCGCCCCTCCGTGCACGCGCTGTACGGGTTCGCCCGGTGGGTCGACGACATCGTCGACGACACCGGTCCGCGCAGCGTGGCCGAGCGCCGGCGGGCGGTCGACGAGCTCGACGGCGAGCTGCGGGCCGGCCTGCGCTCCGGGCGCAGCGAGCACCCGGTCCTCGCCGCGCTCGTCGACACCACCACGCGGCACGGCATCGACCCCGCGCTGTTCACCGACTTCATGGCGTCGATGCGGATGGACCTGACCGTCCGCGACTACCCCACCCGCGCCGCGCTGGACGCCTACGTGCACGGGTCGGCCGCGGTCATCGGGCTGCAGCTGCTGCCGGTGTTCGGCACGGTGTGCCCCGCCGCCGACGCCGCCCCCTACGCCGCCGAGCTGGGCAAGGCGTTCCAGCTGACGAACTTCTTGCGCGACGTCGCCGAGGACCTCGACCGCGGGCGGGTCTACCTGCCGCTGGACGAGCTGGCCGCGTTCGGCGTGGACCGCGAGCGGCTGGCGTGGTGCCGTCGCACCGGTCGCCCCGACCGCCGGGTGCGCCAGGCGCTGGCCGACCAGGTCGCGCGCACCCGGGCGCTCTACCGGAGCGCGGAGCCCGGCATCGCGCTGCTCGCACCCCGGTCCCGCCCGTGCGTGCGGACCGCGTTCACGCTCTACGGCGAGATCCTGGACCGCGTCGTGGAGTCGGGCTACGACGTGTTCCGCCGCCGCGTGGCGGTGTCCGGCCCCCGCCGGTTCGGCGTCGCGGCGGCAGCGGTCGGCGCGGTGGTCGCGGTGAGCTTCCGCACTCCCCACTGAGGCATGAGGATCTCCGGATCGGGGAAGCCGGGACGGGTGAGCTCCGGTCCGGTCGAGCACCGGGCCGGTTCCCGGACGCTGTGGGGAGCGACCAGATGAGCAGCGGAACTCCGCGCGGGCGTGACGTCAGGACCACGTCGGAGCTGTTCGACGAACCGGGCCGTGCGTTGGAGCGCAGTGCCCGGGTCCTGACGACCTCGCCGGAGGCGATCGAGGAAGCGCGCGAGGCGCTGCTGGCCATCACGGCGGCCAGCGCGCGGCTGGCCCGCCAGCTGGACGGCCTGGCCTCGGCCTGCAAGCAGCCGAACACCACCGAGCCCTCCGCGGCGCACGTCGCGCTCGACCAGGCGGCCGCGGCCGCCGAGGACCTGGGCAACTGCACGCGCGTCGCCGCCCAGGCCATCCACGACCGGGAGTGAGCCCCGCCCGGCCCGCGGGAGGAACGGGCCGGGCGGGCGCTGGTCACGGCGCCTGGACCAGCCCGGCGCCGATGTCGGTGGCGGGCAGCGGCAGGCGGCGCGCCGCCTGCGACAGCCGGGCCCACAGGCCCCACGCCCGCTCCGCGTACTGCTGGGCGTACAGCGCCGCCACCCCGGAGACGTGCGGGGTGGCCATGCTGGTGCCGCTGAGCTTGCGGTAGCGCTCGGCACCCGGCCAGCTGGAGTAGACGTCGACGCCGGGCCCGACCAGGTCCACCTGCCCGATCTCGTCGACCGTGCCGGAGGAGAAGTCGGCGATCTGCAGCTGCGAGTCCACCGCACCGATGGCCATGATCGACGGGCAGTTCGCCGGGTGCCCGACCGGCGCGATGGTGCCGGCCGACCGCTGGCTCTCGTTGCCCGCGGCGGCGATGATCAACGTGCCGCGCTCCATCGCCCGTTGCGCGACCTTCTCGAACGCGTCGGAGTACGGCGTGCCCGGTTCGGTGGGCGCGCCCAGCGACATGGACACCACCGCGCAGCTGTTGGAGATGGCCCACTGGATGCCGGACAGGATGCCGCCGTCGGTGCCCGTGCCGTCGTCGCCGAGGACCTTGCCCGCGTAGATGCTGGCCTCCGAGGCGATGCCGTAGCCCGGGCCCTCCGTGGAGGTGCGGGGGCCGCAGGCGGTGCCGATCACGTGCGTGCCGTGCCCGTGCCCGTCCTGGACCTCCTGCCCCTCCACGAAGGAGCCGGTCACGATGTCGCGGCCGGCGAGGTCCGGGTGCTCCAGGTCCACGCCGGTGTCGAGCACCGCGACCCGCACGTCCTTGCCGGTGGGCGCGCTGCGGTTGGCGCGCACCGCCTGCAGGCCCCAGGTGGCTTCGCCGTCCTCGGCGGAGCTCGACGGCTCGCCGATGGCGAACACCCTCCGCTCCGCTTCCACGCGCGCGATCGGCCCGGTGCCCGCCGCGCGCTGCAACGAGGCGAACTGGTCCTCGTCCGCGCTGACCAGCGCCACGCCGAGGTCGTGCAGCACGATGCCGCCGGCGCTGCGGAACAGCTCACCGGGCGCGGCCCCCGCCGCATCGGCCGTGTTGGCGCACCGGATGCCGGTGAGCCGGGACAGCTCGCGGGTTCCGATGATCGTCGCGTTGTCTTCCAGCAGCACCAGATAGCGTCCGGTGGTGTTCTCCCCGGCTGGGGTCATGATCGCTCACCTCGGCGGTCGGTCGGGTGGTCCTCGCCACAGTTGTCCCAGGTGTATCGCGCATTACGCTGAGTCACAAGCACCCAGCCGGGTAGGGACCGCACCTCTCCGTCTCCTGCCACCCACGAGTCACACTGGTTTTCGCAGAACACAACCCTTTCGTGTCACACCTGACGGGGGTAGTCCGGGCACCACGCGCAGGCGGGGCATGACAACCGCGGCCCCCGGTCCGACACTGGGGGTAATCATCGAGCGGAGGGGTCCACGTGCAGCGAACCGTCTTGATCACCGGCGCGACCAGCGGTCTGGGCAGGGAGCTCGCGGACCGGGTCGCGGCATGCGGGCACCGGGTGCTCGTGCACGGCCGCAGCGCGGAACGCGCGGAGGCGGTCCGGGCCGAGCTGGTGGCCGCGACCGGTTCCGAGGAGCACACCGCGCTCGTCGCCGACCTCTCCGAGCTGCGCCAGGTCGCGCAGCTGGCCGACGAGGTCCGGCGGTGCACGGACCGGCTGGACGTGCTCGTCAACAACGCCGGCATCGGCTCCGGGCCGCCGGGCGCCCAGCGCGAGCTCAGCGCGGACGGCGTGGAGCTGCGCTTCGCCGTCAACTACCTCGCCGGGTACCACCTGACCCGGCTGCTGCTCCCGCTGCTGCGGGCCTCCGCCCCGTCCCGCGTGGTCAACGTCGCCTCGGCCGGCCAGCACTCGATCGACTTCGACGACCCGATGCTCGCCCACGACTACCTGGGCACGCGGGCCTACGCGCAGAGCAAGCTGGCGCAGATCATGTCCACCGTCGACCTGGCCGCGGAGCTCGACGGCAGCGGCGTGACGGTCAACGCCGTGCACCCGGCGACCTACATGAACACCGCGATGGTCCGCGAGGCCGGAGTCAGCCCGGTGAGCACGGTGAGCGAGGGCGCCGAGGCGGTGATGCACCTGATCACCGGTCCCGGTCTGGACGCGACCACCGGCGAGTACTTCCATGGGACACGCGCGTGCCGGGCGCTGGACCAGGCCTACGACGAGCAGGCCCGGGCCCGGTTGCGCGCGCTGAGCGACGAGCTCGTCGAGCAGGCCCGGAGCTGACTGGAGGGCTGGTGCCATGAGCGAACGCACGATCGTCGTCGGCGTGGACGGGTCGGAACCGGCCGCGTGCGCGCTGCGGTGGGCGGTGAAGCAAGCCGCGCTCACCGGGTCCACCGTGCGCGCGGTCGGGGCCTGGGAGTTCCCGGCGTTCTACAGCTGGGAGGGCGGGCCGATGCCGCCCGACGACTTCGAGGACGCCGCGCGCAAGGCGCTGGACGACACCGTCGAGCAGATCCAGGGCGAGGCCGACCTCCCGCCGGTGCCGATCGAGCGCCTGCTCGTCCACGGGCACGCCGCCCAAGCGCTGCTGGACGCCTCGGAGCAGGCCGAGCTGCTGGTGGTCGGCAGCCGCGGGCACGGCAGCTTCTACGGAGCGCTGCTGGGGTCGGTCAGCCAGCGCTGCGCCGTGCACGCCAAGTGCCCGGTCGTCATCGTCCGGCACTGACCGCCGGCGCGCGCCTCAGCTGTTCCCGGTGTGGCCCAGGCGCTCGGAGAGGTCGCTCGCGCCCTCGCGGACCAGGTCCCGCAGGGCCGCTTCGGTCTCCTCGTTCCACCGCAGGATGGGCACCGCGATGCTGATCGCGGCCACGACCGCGCCCGTGTGGTCGCGCACCGGGGAGGCCACGCACGCCACCGCTTCGTTGGACTCGCAGTACTCCCGGGCCACCCCGTCCTCGGCGATCTGGTCGAGCTCGGCGCGCAACGCCTTGCGGGTGGTGATGCTGTGCTCGGTCATCGCCTTGAGCCGGCGGTTGCCGTAGAGCTCGTCGACCTCCTCGCGGGACAGCGCGGACAGCAGCGCCTTGCCGACCGCGGTGCAGTGCGCGGGCAGGCGCCGGCCCACCGCGGAGACCATGCGGACCGGGTGGCTGCTGTCCACCTTGGCCACGTACAGCACCTCGGTGCCTTCGCGGACGCCGACGTGCACCGTCTCCTGGCAGCGCTCGGCGATCTCCTCCGCGACCAGCTGGCCTTCCCGCGCCAGGTCGAGGCGTTCGGCGTAGGCCGAGCCGAGCTGGAACCCGCGCACCCCGAGCCGGAACTTGTTGCTGCCGCGCCCCGCGGGCATCAGGTAGCCGCGTTCGCTGAGGGTGCCGACCAGTTCGTGCACCGTGGTGCGCGGGAGGCCGAGCTGCGCGGTGATCTCCGGCGCGCTGAGCTCGGGGGCGTCCAGGAACAGCTCCAGGACGTCGAATGCCCGTTCCACCGCAGGTACCGCTCGTGCCACCGCTGGTGCTCCTCCCCTACCGCCCGTTCCGATGACCGGTATTTCGAACATCGTACCCGATACCGACCACGGTGCTCGCCTCCGCTTGACCGGCCGCCGACACCGAACATACGATCTCCCGAACATTGTTTGGCATCTCGAACGGAGCGGAAGAGTGCGCCAGACACGCGAGTTCCTGCGGTCCCAAGGCCTGCCGGACACCGATGCCCCGACCACCAGCACGAAGCGGTTCCCGGACGGTGCGCAGTACCGGGTGGAGATCCCGAGCACCGAAGGACCTGAGGTGCTCGACGCCGTGCTCGCCGAGGCCGAAGCCCGCCAGGTCGTCGTGCACCGCATCTCGCAGGGCAGCGGTGGCATGCTGCTCACCGACGCGGAACTGCGGACCATGGCCGGCACCGCCGCGGCCCGCTCGGTGGAGCTGAGCCTGTTCGCCCGCCCGGTCGCCGGGTGGGACACCAGCCCGATGGCCGTGGCCGCGGGCGGTGGGCCGGTGGCCGCGCAGGCGCGCGGCACCGAGCAGCTGGTGCACGTGCTGGAGGACATCAGGCGGACCGCGGAAGCGGGCGTCCGCAGCGTGCTGATCACCGACCTCGGGGTGCTCAAGGTCGCCTCGGCGATGCGCGAAGCAGGCGACCTGCCGCCGGACCTGCAGTTCAAGATCAGCGTCCAGATGGGACTGGCGAACCCGGCCGCGGTGCGCCTCGCCGAGGACCTCGGCGCCGACACCTACAACGTGCCCACCGACCTGAGCATCGGGCAGCTGGCCGCGATCCGCGCCGCGACCGACCTGCCGCTGGACGTCTACGTGGAGGCGCCGGACGACATGGGCGGTTTCGTCCGGCACTTCGAGATCGCCGAGATCGTGCGGGTGGCGGCCCCGGTGTACGTCAAGTTCGGCCTGCGCAACGCCCCGAACATCTACCCCAGCGGCACCCACCTGACGCCCACCGCCGTGGCGCTGGGCCGGGAACGGGTCCGCCGCGCGCGGATCGGGCTGGACCTGCTGCACCGCTACGCGCCGGAGGCGAAGGCCTCGCAGCTGCCCGCCGACGGCCTCGCCGTGCCGCAGGTCGCCGCGCAGGAGCGGGTCGGCTCGTGACGCGCCGGGGCGCCGGTCCGCACTGAGCCGGCGCCCGGCTCGGCCTATCGTCGGCGGATGAGCACTGCTGCGCCGCTGCGCTCGCGGTCGGGGCGTTGGATCCTCGTCGCCACCATCCTCGGTTCCGGGGTGGCGTTCCTGGACGGGTCGGTCGTCAACGTCGCGCTGCCCGCGATCGGCCGCGAGGTCGGGGGCGGGCTCAGCGTGCTGCAGTGGGTGCTGGACGCCTACCTGCTCACCCTCAGCGCGCTGCTGCTGCTCGGCGGGGCGCTCGGCGACCGCTACGGCCGCCGCCGGGTGTACGTCATCGGGCTGGTGCTGTTCACCGCCGCCTCACTGGGGTGCGGTCTCGCGCCGACCGGTGAGGCGCTCGTGGTGGCGCGGCTGCTGCAGGGCGTGGGCGGGGCGCTGCTGGTGCCGGGGAGCCTGGCGCTGATCAACTCCTCGATCCGGCACGACGACCGCGGTGAGGCCGTGGGCCGGTGGGCCGGGCTGACCGGGGTGTCCTCGGCGCTCGGCCCGTTCGTCGGCGGGTGGTTGGTGGACGCGGTGTCCTGGCGCTCGGTGTTCGTCATCAACGTGCCCATCGCGGTGGCGGCGCTGCTGGCGCTGCGGCACGTCCCGGAGTCCCGCAACCCGCAGGCGGTGGGCCGGCCGGACGTGCTGGGCGCGCTGGCGGTGACCGCCGGGCTGGCCGGGGCGGTGTTCGCGCTCATCGAGGCCCCGGCGGCGGGCTGGACCCCGCTGGCGGCCGCCGCCGCCGTCATCGGCGTGGCGGGGCTGGTCGCCTTCCCGCTGATCGAGCGGCGCCACCCGAGCCCGCTGCTGCCGCTGTCGCTGTTCCGCTCGGCGCAGTTCACCGGCGCCAACCTGACCACGCTGACGGTGTACGCCGCGCTGAGCGGGGCGCTGTTCCTGCTGTCGCTGCAGCTGCAGCAGTCCATGGGCTACAGCGCGCTCGCGGCGGGCATCGCGACGCTGCCGATCACCGTCATCATGCTGCTGCTGTCCGGCCGGGTGGGCGCGGTCGCGCAGCGCACCGGTCCGCGGCTGCCGATGACCGTCGGCCCGGTAGTGTGCGCGGCGGGCCTGGTGCTGCTGACCCGCGCGGTCCCCGGCGCCGGCTACGCCTCCGGCGTGCTGCCCGGGGTGCTGGTGTTCGGCCTCGGCCTGTCGCTGACCGTGGCCCCGTTGACCTCGGCGGTGCTGGCCTCGGTGACCGAGGACAACGCCGGGGTCGCCTCCGGGGTGAACAACGCGGTGTCCCGCCTGGCCGGGCTGCTCGCGGTGGCGGTGCTGCCGGTGGTCTCCGGGCTGTCCCGCACCGGCGCCGGCGCGCCGCTGGGGCCCGGGTTCGGCACGGCGCTGCTCATCTCGGCGGGCCTGTGCGCGGCGGGCGGGGTCCTGGCCTGGCTCACCGTGGGCCGCGCGGAACGCGTGGACACCTACTGCCTGCCCGGCCTCAACCACGCCTGCCAGGACCCCTGCACCGGCCATCCGGACCGGTGAGGCACCGGTCAGCCCGCGGCCCGCTTCGCCCGCACGTCCTCCGCGGTGACCGCGTTGCCGCCGATCGCCCACGCCCCGCTGGGCGTCTCGGTGACCACGACGTGCGTGACCGGTCGCAACCCTTCCCCCTCGATCGCGATGACCGCTTCGGAGACGCTCTCGACCAAGCGCTGCTTCTCCTCGTCGCTGAACGCCCCGGCGATGACCTTGATGTCGATGAACGGCATCGGACCGCTCCTCCGCACTCCCCCGCTGCGCGGGACGATTCAGCTGATTCGGACGCCACTCATGCGGCTCGGACCCCTCCCGTCACCATGCGCTGCGCGCGGAGCAACCACAGTTCGAGTTCGGCCAGCTGGCCGTCGAGGCTCTCGCTGCCGTACATGTCCGGACTCGCTCGCAGGGCGATCAGCTCTTCCCAGCGGCGTTCCATCTCGTCGACCAGTTCTCGCGCAGTCACTCAACATCCCCTCTCCGAGTCACCGACGATGACGGTACGGCGCAGTCGTGCACGCTGTGTAAGGCCAAAAGTCATGGTTTCACCCGATTCGCCCGCTGTGGGCCGCACCACGGTGGCGTGCAGTTGTGGTGGGATCGAGACATGCGGAGAGGGCGTCGAGGGCACCCGTGCGAACCTGACACCAGCCGGATCGGACTGTGGCGCTGCGATGTCTGCGGGCAGCAGTGGGAGATCCACGGGGTGGCCGGCAACCCGCGGGTGCGCAAGGTCAGCCGGATCGGCTGGTTCTTCGCCAAGCTCCTCGGCTGACGCCGCGGTCAGCGCCGCAGCCGCCCGGCCAGCACCACGACGACCGCTCCCGCGACCGGCACCACGACCAGGCCGAGCCGCAGGCTCACCGCGTCCGCGAGCAGCCCGACGAGCGGTGGACCGACGAGCACGAAGAGCCGGTAGAGCCAGCCGACCACGGCCAGTCCCGCACCCGGCGGGAGGCCCGGCACCGCGTCCGCCGCGGTGAACCCGGCCGGGATGACGGTGGCGATCCCCCACCCGGCCAGGGCGAAGCCGATGACCGCGGTCGGGATCGACGGCCACAGCAGCGCGCCGCCCACGGCGACGACCACCAGCGCGCCCCCGGCTCGCGCGACGGCGCGGGCGCCGAAGCGGTCCACCAGCCGGTCGCCGGTGAGCCGTCCGACGGTCTGGGCCGCCTGCAGCGCGACGAACACCGCACCGGACAGCGCGGCCGCGGCGCCGAGCGAGTCCCGCAGGTAGATCGCGCCCCACGACGCAGCGGTGTCCTCGACCAGCGCGCTCGCCCCGCACAGGGCGCCGAGCGCCAGCAGCGCGAGCAACGCGCGCGCTCCCGGGCGGACGCGGGCGGTCCCCCGGTGCGCGTTGTCGTCCGGGCCGGGCAGCAGGAAGAACCGGCTGGCGACGGCCACGGCGCCGAGCACCGCGGCGGCCACCCCGAAGTGCAGCGGCAGCGGCGCGGCCACACCCGCGGCCAGCGAACCGCCCAGGCCGCCGACGATCGCACCGACGCTCCACAGGCCGTGGAAGGAGTTCACGATGGACCGGCCGTAGGCCCGCTGGACCCGCAGTCCGTGGGCGTTCATCGCCACGTCGACCACCGCGTCCATCGCGCCGGCCACGAACAGCGCCCCGGCCAGCTGCCACCAGTGCGCGGCGAGGCCGATCGCGACGAGGTCCGCGGCGAGCAGCACCGAGCACCACACCGCGACGTCCGCCGAGCGCCACCGGGCCAGCAGCGGACCGGCCAGCAGACCGGCCGCCAGGGCGCCGCACGGGAACGCCGCGATCGCGGCCCCCAGCGGGGCGTTCGACAGACCCAGCGAGTCCTGCAGTTCCGGGTAGCGGGGCACCACGCTGGCGAAGCTCGCCCCGTTGACCAGGAACAGCGCGGCCACCGCCAGCCGCGCGGCGACCGGCTTGCGCGTGGCCACCTCCGCCATGACCGCCTCCTCCCGGCTAGGATCGCCGTGATCATGCCAACGTCCGCGCCGGGACCCGCCACCGACCCCCGCCCCGCCGGGCCGGTCTCGACGTTCCACAGTGGAGGTCGTGGTGAACGTGCTCGCGACGGTGTCCCTCGGACCGGCCACCTACCAGCTGCGCCGGGCGACCAGCGCGGACCTGCCCGGGATCGTGGACCTGCTGGCCGACGACCCGCTCGGGGCAACACGGGAGTCGGCCGCGGACCTGGCACCGTACCGGGCGGCGTTCGCGGCCATCGACGCCGACCCGGCGCACCTGCTGGTGGCCGCCACCTGCGGTGACCACGTCGTGGGGACGGTGCAGCTGACGTTCCTGCCGGGCCTGTCCCGCCGTGGCGCGCTGCGGGCCCAGATCGAGGCGGTGCGGGTGCACGAGCAGCACCGCGGCCACGGCCTCGGCGGTGCGATGGTCCGCTGGTGCCTCAGCGAAGCGCGCCGTCGCGGGTGCGCCCTGGTGCAGCTGACCAGCGACAAGCAGCGTCCGGAGGCGCACCGGTTCTACGAGCGGCTCGGTTTCACCGCCTCCCACGAGGGCTTCAAGCTCGCCCTGTGACCACCGGCTAGGCTGGTGGCGCGATGCGACGCAAGCCCAGCTCGCCGCTGCCGCAGCGGCACGGCGTGGACCCGGTCCGGATGCGGTTGCCCCTCGACGGGCGCTGGCGCACCGTCCGCGACCACCTCGTCGACCGGATCCCCAAGCTCTCCCCCGACCGCATCGACGCGATGCTGTCCAGCGGGCGGATCGTCTCCACCGACGGCCCGCTGACCCTCGACTCGCCGTTCGTCCCGGGCGCGTTCGTCTGGTTCCACCGCGACCTGCCGGTGGAGACGCCGGTGCCGTTCGCGGTCGACGTGCTGCACCGCGACGAGCACCTGCTGGTGGTGGACAAGCCGCACTTCCTGGCCACCACCCCGCGCGGCGGGCACGTCGTGGAGACCGCGCTGGTCCGGTTGCGGCGCGAGCTCGACCTCCCGCAGCTCAGCCCCGCGCACCGGCTGGACCGGCTGACCGCGGGGCTGGTCATGTTCGTGATCACCCCGGAGCACCGGGGCGCCTACCAGTCCCTGTTCCACGACCGGTCGGTGCACAAGGAGTACGAGGCCGTCGCCCGTGTCGACCCCGACCTCGAGCTCCCCCGCACGGTGCGCAGCCGGATCCGCAAGCAGCGCGGCGTGCTGCGCGCCGAGGAAGTGCCGGGCGAGCCCAACAGCGAGACCCGCGTCGAGCTGGTGGAACACCGCGGCGGGCTCGGCCGCTACCGGCTGCTACCGCGGACCGGCCGCACCCACCAGCTGCGGGTGCACATGAACCGGCTGGGCGTGCCGATCCTCGGCGACGACCTGTACCCCGTGGTCCGCGCCCGGGCCGCCGACGACTTCAGCTCCCCGCTGCAGCTGCTGGCCACGGTCCTGGAGTTCACCGACCCGATCACCGGCCGGCGACGGCGCTTCGAGTCCCGCCGGACGCTGGGCAGCTGGACCGGCCGGCACGACGAGCGGACAGAGCAAGCGGTGCGCTGACCGCGCGACGCTCCGTCCACATCAGACCGGAGACGGCGAGGCGGGAGCCCGGCCTCGAGCTGCCCGTTCCGCCACGACCAGCACCACGCGGGACGCGGTGGGCCGGGGAGCCCAGTACGAGCACATCGCCCCGACGGGCTTCCTCGCGATCCGCGCCCGGCCCGATGCCGAAGGCGCCTGACGCGATCGGGGTGCGGCTCCCCGCGGCCGAGGAGCCGCACCCGCTCGGGTCAGGCCGGGACGGCTTCGGCGCGCGGGCCCTCGGCCTGCGCGCGGTCGTCGTGGTTCGGGCGGCGCAGCAGCACCAGCATGCAGCCCAGGGTCAGCAGCACCTGGAAGATCGCGTACCCGATCACCGCCGCGATCGAGCCGGTCTGGTTCAGCAGGAACTGCCCCACGATCGGCGTGGTCCCGCCGAGGATCGTGCCGCACAGCTGGTAGCACAGCGAGATGCCGGTGTAGCGGACCTGCGCCGGGAACCGGCTGGCCAGCATCCCCGCCAGCGCCGCGTAGTACAGGCAGTGCGGGACCGTCGCGATGGCCACGCCGACCATCGCCAGGACGTAGTCGTTGGTGCTGATGAGCACGAACATCAGCGGCAGCAGGACCACCTCGGGCAGCAGCATGATCGTCACCGCGCGGGACCAGCTGCGCATCGCGGTGGCGATGACCGCGCCGAAGGGCTGCACGAGGATCTGCACGATGTTGGCGACCAGGATGATGGTCAGGAACGAGCTCTTGTCGAAGTCCAGTTCGCTGGTGGCCCAGGACAGCGCGAAGGTCGTCTTGAAGTAGGTGGCCGACAGGCCGATCGTGCAGGCGCCGATGCCGAGCACCAGCAGCGTCGGGTGCGAGCGCACGATCTCCCAGATCGGCAGCTTGGCGACCGCCTTGCGCTCGATCAGGTGGGCCATCGCAGGCGACTCGGTGACCCGCAGCCGGATGAACAGGCCGACCACCACCAGCAGCGCGGAGGCCAGGAACGGGATGCGCCAGCCCCAGCCCAGGAACGCCTCGTCCGGCAGCTGGCTGATGGCCAGGAAGCTCACCGTGCTCAGCGTGTTGCCGACCGGCGAGCCCTGCTGGGCGAAGGCCCCGTAGAGGATGGACTTGCCCTTGGGCGCGTGCTCGGAGGCGATGAGCACCGAACCGCCCCACTCCCCGCCCAGGCCGATGCCCTGCACCATGCGGATGAGCACCAGCAGGACCGGCGCCCACGCCCCGATCTGGGCGTAGCCGGGCAGCACGCCGATCAGGGTGGTGGAGACGCCCATCATCAGCAGCGTGATGACCAGCGTCTTCTTCCGCCCCAGCCGGTCGCCGATGTGGCCGAAGACGACGCCGCCCAGCGGGCGGGCGAGGAAGCCGATCCAGAACGTCGCGAACGCCACGAGCGTCCCGACGGCACCGTCGAGCTCGGGGAAGAAGACCTTGTCGAACACCAAGGCCGACGCCGTGCCGTAGATGTAGAAGTCGAACCACTCGATCGTCGAGCCGATGAAGGCCCCGATCCCGGCGCGGTTGGCCGTGCGGCTCCGCTCGCGCGCACTGATCGCACCCATGCGTTCTCCCTTGAAGCTCCGGTGCCGGTGAGCCGACGCGCTCACCACCCGAGGTGTGATGGGGTGCAACGGTGTCACTCCGCACCAAGACTGTCCAATACTGGATCGGTGCGACAGCAAGACGCTGGAGGACTCAATCGGCGTTCTTCAGCCCCGTCGGGGTGGGCAGGGCCTCCTCGGCGATCTCCAGCACGGTGCGCAACGCCGCGGAGGTGTTGTCCGCGCGCCAGGCCAGCGCGGCGTGCATCCGGATCGGGTCGCCCGCGAGCGGGCGGTAGACCAGGCCGGTCTGCTGGATGTGCTGGCAGGAGGTCAGGGTGAGGGTGACGCCGACGCCCGCGGCCACGAGCGCGAGGATCGTGTAGGAGTCCGGCGCCTCCTGGACGACGCGCGGGTTGAACCCGGCCGACACGCACGCCTTGACCAGCGCGTCGCGCAGGGTGGAGCCGGCGTTGGCCGGGAAGCTGACGAACGGCTCGTCGGCCAGCTGCTCGATCCGGATGCGCTCCTGCCGGGCCAGCGGGTGGTCGGTGGGCAGCGCGCAGATCAGCTCCTCCACCTCGATCACCCGCGTCCGCACACCGGGCTGGTTGACCGGCAACCGGACGAAGCCGAGGTCGAGCGAGCCGTCGGCGACCTTGGCCAGCGCGACGTTGGCGTAGGTCTGCCCGCGCATCACCAGCTCCAGCCCCGGGTGCGCGGCGCGGACCGCGCGGGTCAGCAGCGGCAGCGACTCGTGGCTGGAGGCCCCGGCGAAACCGACGGTGACCCGCCCGTACTCGCCGCGGCCGGCCGCCTTGGCCGCCCGCACCGCGGTGTCGACGTCCTCGAGCACCGTGCGGGCCGGTTCCAACAACGACTCCCCCGCGTTGGTCAGCCGCACCGACCTGGTGTTGCGTTCGAAGAGCTGCACGCCGAGCTCGCGTTCGAGCTGGCGGATCTGCTGGCTCAGCGGCGGCTGAGCCATCTGCAGCCGCTTGGCGGCGCGGCCGAAGTGCAGTTCCTCGGCGACCGCGATGAAGGCGGTCAGGTGGCGAAGCTCCACGGCGGACCTCGAGTTCCCAGTCGATCCATCAAGCATCGGTCTTGATCCGACACCGATCCAGTATTGGACAGCTATCAATTCGGACTGGCAATGTGAAGCCGATCTCCGAATCGAACACCGAGGAGCCCGACGATGCACGACCCGGTCGCCGAGGCGGACCCCCGCAGGGCGGACAAGACCACGACGATGCGGGAGGCGATCGCCACCCACGTCACCGACGGAGCGACGGTCGCGCTGGAGGGCTTCACGCACCTGATCCCCACGGCCGCCGGGCACGAGATCATCCGGCAGGGCCGCAAGGACCTCACGATCGCCCGGATGACCGCCGACATCGTCACCGACCAGCTGATCGCCGGCGGCTGCGTGCGCAAGCTGGTGTCGTCGTTCGTCGGCAACTCCACCGCGGGCTCGCTCGGCGAGCTGCGCCGCCGCATCGAGACCGGGCAGCCCGAGCCGCTGGAGTACGAGGAGTACAGCCACTACGGGATGATCTGCCGCTACCTGGCCGGGGCACAGCGGCTGCCGTTCTACCCGCTGCGCTCCTACGCGGGCAGCGACGTGCCGGCGGTCAACCCCGACATCCGCAAGGTCACCTCGCCCTACCCCGGTCCGGACGGCGAGCCGGAGCAGGTCTACGTGGTGCCGCCGCTGAACCCGGACGTCACGATCGTGCACGCGCAGCGCGCGGACCGGGCCGGCAACACCCAGGTCTGGGGCCTGACCGGCATCCAGGCGGAGGCGGTCTACGCGGCGCGGACCGCAATCGTCGTGGTCGAGGAGGTGGTGGCCGACGAGGTGGTCCGCTCCGACCCGAACCGCACGGTCATCCCCGCGCACGCGGTCGACGCGGTGGTGGAGTGCCCGGGCGGCGCGCACCCGGCGTTCGTGCAGGGCTACTACGACCGGGACGGTGAGTTCTACCGCGCCTGGTCGCACATCAGCAAGGATCCGGACCGGCTCCAGCGGTGGCTCGACGAGTGGGTCCGGGGCACCGCCGACCACGCCGAGTACCTGGCCAAGCTCGGCGCCGAGACCCGGCAGCGGCTGGCGGTCGGCGAGGCGTGGAGCGAGCCGGTCAACTACGGGCGTCGGCTGTGACGCCGGCAGGAGGAGTGCAGATGAACGCCGGAGCGATCACGTCGTCCGAACTGCTCGCCGCGGTGGCCTCCCGCGAACTGGTCGGCAAGAACACCGTGTTCGCCGGGATCGGGCTGCCCACCTTGGCGGTGTCGCTGGCGCAGCGGACCGTCGCACCGGACATCGAGATCGTCTACGAGTCGGGCGTGTGCGGCGCGCACCCCACGCACCTGCCG
The DNA here is from genome assembly GCF_013410345.1 of Saccharopolyspora hordei. Lineage (NCBI taxonomy): Bacteria > Bacillati > Actinomycetota > Actinomycetes > Pseudonocardiales > Pseudonocardiaceae > Saccharopolyspora > Saccharopolyspora hordei. The sequence goes on along the minus strand of NZ_JACCFJ010000001.1, from coordinate 3,484,852 downwards.
GAGACCATCGCCGACTCGGTGCTCATCACCGGGTCCGAGGCGGTGCTGTCGATGCCGGCGCTGTTCGGGTACGTGCTGCAGGGCGGTCGCATCGACGTCGGCTTCCTCGGGGCCGCGCAGATCGACCGCTGGGGCAACCTGAACTCCTCGGTGATCGGTGACTGGCACGCGCCGAAGGTGCGGCTGCCCGGCTCGGGCGGCGCGATGGAGGTGATGGCCAACTCCCGCGAGGTGTTCGTGGTGATGCGCCGGCACGACCCGCGCTCGCTCGTCGCCGAGCTCGACTTCTGCACCTCGCCCGGCCCGGACCGCGCGCTGCGCGACGGGATCCGGCCGCGCGGGGCGGGAGTCACCCGGGTGATCACCGACCTCGGCATCCTGGCCCGCGACGGCGCCGGCGAGGAGCTGCGCCTGGTCGCCACCCACCCCGGCGTGACGGTGGAGCAGGTCCGCGCCGCCACCGGGTGGGACCTGGCGGTGGCCGACGAGCTGACCACCGTCGAACCGCCCACCGAGGCCGAGCTCCGGCTGCTGCGCGAGGACGTCGACCCGGACCGGGTCTACCTCCGCTGACGCGCCGGCCTCACACCGCGCCGGGCAGCACCAGGAAGCCCCACGCCAGCACCGGTCCGGCGCCGACGAGCCCGGCGGTGTAGCCCACGATCTGCCGGTAGAAGCGGTCACGGTCCACGTCCCTGGCGTTGCTGAGGACCAGCGCTCCGTTGGTGGAGAACGGCGAGGTGTCCACGATGGTCGTGGAGATCGCCAGCGCGGCGACCAGTCCCGCCGCGCTGAGGTGGCTGGCCAGCAGCAGCGGGACGGCGATCGGGATGATCGCGGTCAGGATCGCCGTCGAGGAGGCGAACGCCGAGACGATGGCCACCACGAAGCACAGCAGCAGCGCCACGAACAGCGGTGCGCCCATGCCCGCGGCGCCCTGCGAGACGGCGTCGACCGTGCCCGCCTTCTCCAGGATCCCGACGTAGGTCACCATGCCGGCCACCAGCAGGATCGTCGACCAGCTGATGCCGTCGACCGCCTTGGCCTGGTTCTTCACGTCGACCAGGGTCAGCGCGGTGGCCGCCAGCAGCGCGAGGAACCCGATCTCCAGGTGGAACACCAGGGCGCCCACGACCAGCCCGGCCAGCGCCACCACCGTGAGCGCCTGCCGCCAGGTCAGCCGCGACGCACCGCCCGGCTCGGCCTCTCCCCCGGCAGTGGTGCCACCCCGGCGGGGCCCGCCCAGCAGGACGAAGGTCAGCAGCGACACCAGGACGTTGAACCCGAAGCTGGCCAGGAACAGCGCGGCCGGTGCCACCTCGAGCGGGGTCTGGTCGACCATGCCCAGCACCAGGGCGCCGGAGACCGCGATCGGGGAGAACGCCCCGGCGTGCGCGCCGCTGATCACCATCATGCCGACCATGAGCTGGCTGATGCCGAAGCGGTGCGCGAAGTTCATGCCGACCGGGGCCAGCAGCGCGACCGCCGCCGGGGTGAAGGTGCCGAACGCGGTCAGCACGGCGGCGATCGCGAACAGCACCCACGGGACCAGTGCGGCCCTGCCCCGCACCAGCGTGACCCCCGCCCGGACCAGCAGGTCGATGGTGCCGTTGCGCTGGGCGACCGAGAACAGGTACGTGACACCGACGATCGTCACGAACAGCGAGACGGGGAACCCCTCGAAGATCTCCTCCTCGGAGAGCCCGAGCGAGGCGGTCCCGACGACGAAGGCGCCGATGAACGCGAGGATGCCGATGTTGATCGGCAGCACGGTGGCGACCACGAACATGACGCCCAGGGCGCCGATGGAGATCATGTCAGCAGACATCGTTGTCCTCTGTGGTGTGTGTTCGGGGAAGGCTAGGCGGGGAGCGGGTCGGGCACCAGGAGTTCGGCCTCGCAGAGGATGCGGGCGGCGCGTTCCACCGTGACCCGGCGGGGCAGCGACCCGGCGAGCTCGCTGCACGAGACCGCGACGACCCCGGCCGGGGTCCCGATCCGCACCGCCGGCCCGGTCGCGGTCGAGACCGCGCGCACCACCGACCCGTCCAGCATCGCCGCGACCGCGATCCCGACTGCGGAGGTCAGGCCGATGGCCGGGTGCGGGGCGTTCATCGACAGCATCCGCACCGAGACGTCGTAGTCGCCGGCGGCGACCTCGTCGCCCAGCGAGGTCCGGTAGGCGACCGGCGGACCGACGATGCCGACCTTGGGCACCGCGTCATCGGGGGCGTCACCGGGGCGGGAGAGCCCCATCCGCCGCGATGCCGCGTGCCGGGCCGCGCGCAGCGGTGCCACGAGACCGCGCACCTCCGCGAGCGGCTCGGCGGCGGTGCGGCCGAGCCCGGCCGCGTCCAGCAGCACCATCGGCGCGCCCGCGTCGACCATGGTGGCCGCCGCGGGCCGCCCGGCGACGATGAGGTCGTCGACGACCCGACCGGTCGGGGTGACCGAGCCGGTGGTGCGTCCGGCCGGGTCCAGGAAGGTCAGCCCCACGGCCACTCCCCCGGCCCGGGTGCCGGGCACGGTCCGGGTGCCGAACTCGTGCACCCGACCGCCGGTCGTGTCGACCTCGGCCTCCAGCACCGCGCCCGTGTTGGTGTTGCGCAGCACCACGCGGGTGCGGTCACCGGTCACCGGGACGAAACCGCGGGCCACCGCCCACAGTGCGATGGCGGTGGCGCAGTTGCCGCAGTTGCTGCCCCACTCCACGCGCCGGACGCCGATGCCGACCTGTCCGAACAGGTAGTCGACGTCGATGCCCGGGGTGTCCGAAGCGCGGACCACCGCCGCCTTGGACGTGGTCGGGGTCGCGCCGCCGACCCCGTCGAGCTGGACCGGATCGGCGGCCCCGTAAGCGTTGACCAGCAGGTCCTCCAGCTCCCGCGCGGTGTCCACCGTGGCGGGCAGTGCCGCGTGGTCGAACAGCCAGCACTTGCTGGTGCCACCGCGCACCAGTGTTGCGGGTACGTGCACCCGTTCCTCCTCCCTGGATCTGCTCGGCGTTCACCCTGGCGGCGCGGAGGATTCAGTACAATGTCCAAGTTCTTACCGTGACTTAAGCACTGCTAACAGCTCGTGTCCAGGAGGCGTTCGGGTGCTCGACGTGAGACGGATGCTGGTGCTGGTGGAGGCCGCCGAGCGCGGCTCGCTGACCGCCGCCGCCGAGGCACTGATGATCACGCCGTCCGCGGCTTCCCAGCAGGTGTCCAGGTTGGAGTCCGAGGTCGGCCAGCCGTTGCTGCACCGGCTGCCGCGCGGGGTGCAGCTCACCGACGCCGGGCGAGCGCTGGTCGAACGCGGACGCGCCATCCGGCGCGAACTGCGTGCCGCACAAGCGGACCTGAAGTCGCTGGCCACAGTGGACCGTGGCACGCTGCGGCTCGGTTCGTTCCCCACCGCCAGCGCCTCGCTGCTGCCGCTGGCGCTGACCCGCTTCTCCCGCAAGCACCCCGGCATCCGCACCACGGTGCGCTCGGCGCTGTTCGCCGAACTCGTCGACATGCTGCACACCGGGGAGGTGGAGCTGGCGATGCTGTGGGACTACGAGTGGAACCGGGTCGACGACACCTCGCTGGTCGTCGACCACCTGCTCGACGACCCGACGGTGCTCGTCGTGCCGGCCAACTCCGAACTGCTGGAGGAGAAGACGATCGAGCTGGCCGACCTGGCCGAGCACCAGTGGATCATCCGCGCGGACAACCACCCCGTCGCCGAGGTCCTCCGCCGCAGCTGCCGCCTCGCCGGTTTCGAGCCGCGCATCTCCTACGAGTCGCACGACTACCAGGAGGCGCAGGCGATGGTCGCCGCCGGGCTGGGCATCGCCATCGCCCCGCGGCTGGCCCTGACCAACCGGCGCCACGACGTGCGACTGGTCTCCTTCGCCACCGACGTGCCCGCGCCGACTCGGCGGATCCTGCTGGCGCGCCCGGCCGGCCGCACCCCCACCCCGGCCGCCGCGGCGATGGTCGAGGTCCTGCACGCGGTGTCGCAGAAGTTCACCGGCACCAGCCTGCACCTCACCCAACTCGGGACCGTGCGCGCCCGCAGCGCGGGCTGAGTGCGGACCGGCCCGGCGCGCAAGAGCAGTCGGTCAGGTTCGACGGGCCATCCGGCGGGGTATGACACGAGGAGTCGTCCGCCGTCCGTCGTGGAGTCCGCATGAAGATCGTGTGCATCGGGGCCGGACCCGCCGGTCTCTACTTCGCCATCTCCGCGAAGCTGCGGGACGCTGGGCACGAGATCACCGTCGTCGAGCGCGACCCGCCCGGCGCCACCTACGGCTGGGGCGTCGTGTACTGGGACGACCTGCTGGACGCGCTCTACATCAACGACCGGGAGAGCGCGCAGCGCGTCCGCGCCGCCTCGACGGTCTGGCAGGAGCAGGTCGTGGCGATCCACGGCCAGCGCGCCTACCTCAACGGGTACGGCTACAGCGTCAACCGCGCCACGCTGCTGGACGTCCTCGCCCAGCGCGCCACCGACCTCGGCGTGGACGTGCAGTACGAGCGGACGGCCGAGGACCTCGCCGAGTTCGACGACGCCGACCTGGTGGTCGTCGCCGACGGCGCGAACAGCCGGACCCGGCAGCGCATGGCCGACGAGTTCGGCACCCAGCTGGACCAGGGCGACAACCCCTACCTCTGGCTGGGCACCACCCGGATGTTCGACAAGTTCACCTTCGGCTTCGAGCAGACCCCGCAGGGGTGGGTCTGGTTCCACGCCTACCCGTCGGCCGCCGGGGTCAGCACCTTCATCGTCGAGTGCCAGGAGCGGACCTGGCGCGCGCTGGGCTTCGACGAATTCGACGACGCGGCGACCACCCGGCTGCTCGAAGAGGTCTTCGACGAGCACCTGGCCGGGCACGCGTTGATCAGCTCGGCCCGCGGCAAGCCCGCGTCCTGGCAGCGCTTCACGCAGGTCTACAACCAGACCTGGCGGCACGACAACGCGGTGCTGGTCGGCGACGCCGCGCACACCACGCACTTCACCATCGGTTCGGGGACCCGGCTGGCGATGATCGACGCCGTGGTGCTCGCCGAGAAGCTGCAGGAGCACGAGCAGCTGGACCACGCGCTCAAGGAGTACGACGGCGAGGGGCACGCCGCGATGCGCGTGGTGCAGGCCGCCGCGCGCACCAGCATGGCCTGGTTCGAGAACGTCGACCGCTACACCGACCGGAACGCGGTGGACTTCTGCTACGCGATGTCCTCGCGCAGCGGGCTGCAACCGCCCTGGCGGTACCAGGCGCACCGGCTGGCGCAGAACCGCGCGGCGCGCGAGGCGCTGCGGCTGTCCGCGACCGGGCTGCGGTGGTGGCGGGCCCGGCGACGCGGTGAGTCCTGGAAGCAGGCCGCGGCCACCCACCCCTGACACCAGCAGCAGCGCGCCCGGGTCGCCCGGTGGGGGTGGCGCCGCTCGGACGGGGCGGTTTCGACTGGCTGGACCGCAGGCGGCCTGGTGTGATCCTGGCGTGGCTGTGTCTACGGGTGCTCCTGGTGCTCCGCCGGCGGTCCATCGTGGCGCGCGGGCGGTGATCAGCTGGGCGCTGTGGGACTGGGGTTCCTCGGCGTTCAACACCGTGATCTTGACCTTCGTGTTCACCGTGTACCTGACCGAGAGCGTCGCGCCCGACCCGGAGAGCGGTTCGCAGGCGCTCGGCGTGGCGCTCACCGTCGCCGGGGTGTGCATCGCGCTGGTGGCTCCGGTGACCGGTCAGCGCAGCGACGCGGGCGGGCGGCGGAAGATGTGGCTGGCCGTGCACACCGCCCTGGTCATCACCTGCACCGCGGGGTTGTTCTTCGTGCAGGACGACGCGTCGTACCTGGTGCTGGGCTTGGTGCTGCTGGCCATCGCCAGCGTGTTCGCCGAGTTCGCCACGGTGAACTACAACGCGATGCTGCTGCAGGTCTCCACCCCGGCGACGATCGGGCGCATCTCCGGGTTCGGTTGGGGCATGGGCTACTTCGGCGGGCTCATCGCGCTGGTGGTCGTGCTGATCGGGTTCGTGCAGCCCGACGTCGGCCTGTTCGGGGTGACCGCGGACGAGGGGCTGAACATCCGCGCCGTCGCGCTGTTCGCCGCGGCGTGGTTCGCGGTGTTCGCGCTGCCGCTGTTCTTCTTCGTGCCCGAGGCGCCGTCCTCGGGCGAACCGGTGCGGGCCGCCCTGATCAGCAGCTACGTCGTGCTCGGCAAGCGGCTGGCGTGGATGTGGCGCGAGGAGCGGCGCACGCTCGGGTTCCTGGTGGCCAGCGCGATCTACCGCGACGGGCTCGCGGCCATCTTCACCTTCGGCGGGGTGATCGCGGCGGGCACCTTCGGCTTCGGCCCCAGCGAGGTGGTCGTCTTCGCCATCTCGGCCAACCTGGTGGCCGGGCTCGGCGCCTTCCTCGGCGGTCGGGCCGACGACCGGTTCGGGCCGAAGGCGGTCATCGTCGCCGCGTTGTTCGGCCTGGTGGTGGTGGGCTGCCTGCTGCTGGTGCTGCCGTCGGGCAAGGCCGCGTTCTGGGTGTGCGGGCTGACGCTGGCGATCTTCCTCGGCCCGACCCAGTCGGCCAGCCGGACGTTCCTGGCGCGCATCGCCACGCCCGGCAAGGAGGGCGAGGTGTTCGGGCTCTACGCCACCACCGGGCGCGCGGTGAGCTTCCTGGGACCGCTGGCCTTCAGCGGTTTCATCACCCTCTTCGGCAGCCAGCGCGCCGGGATGGGCGGCATCGTGCTGATCCTGGTGGTCGGGCTGGTGACGATGATCCCGGTGCGCTCGCCGGACCGTCCGGCCGACCCGGGCGAGGTGGCCGCCGGCGACGCGAGCTGAGCGGTCAGCGGACGTTGCGGCGCAGGCGGACCCGGTAGGAGTAGTGCTCCGGCAGGAAGTGGCTGACGGCCAGCTCCACGGGCTGCCCGGTGGTGGACTGGTACATGCGGTCGATGCGCAGCAGCGCGCGGTGCGGTTCGCAGCCGAGCCGCTCGGCGACCTCGGGGGTGGCGGTGCCGACCGTGATGCTCTGCTCGGCCTCGGCGATCGGGTCGGTGAGCCGGTCGTCGAGCAGCCCGATGATGGTGGCCCGGCTGCGCGCGCCGGCCTCGGTCAGCTCGGGCACCGACTCGAGCAGCTTGCCCACCTCGGGCGGCAGGAACACCGTGGTCAGGCAGAACGGCACGTCGTCGTGCAGGCGCAGGAACTCCAGCACGTGCACCCGGTCGGCGGCCAGCCGGAGCCGCCCGGCGGCGTCGACGTCGACCTTGCGGTGCAGCGGGGTGAGCAGCTGCATCGTGGTGTCGATGGACAGCCCCATCAGGTCATCGATGGAGCCGAACTGCCGCAGGTACTGCTCCTCGCGCGGCGCCGCGAAGGTGCCACGGCCCGGGATGCGGTAGACCATGCCGTCGGCGACGAGGTCCTGGAAGGCGCGGCGCACCGTCTGCCGGCTGACGCGGTGGGTGCGGGCGAGCTCGGCCTCGGTGGGCAGGCGCTTGCCCTCCGGGTAGTCGTGCTGCAGGATCGCCGACCGCAACTCGCGCGCCAGCCGCAGGTACGCGCTCTCCCTGCCGTCCGCCCGCGGCGCCACGTCACCACCTCCCAGCTGCTCGACCCCGACCGTAGCGGAACCACGACCGGCCCCGACGCCGAGAGGCCCCCTGCCCCGCAGGAGGTGGTGCGCGTCAGGCGTCGAGGCCGCCGCGCTTGACGAGCTGGGCGGCGATGACGTTGCGCTGGATCTCGTTGGTGCCCTCGCCGACGATCATCAGCGGGGCGTCGCGGAAGTAGCGCTCCACGTCGAACTCCGTGGAGTAGCCGTACCCGCCGTGGATGCGCACCGCGTTGAGCGCGATCTCCATGGCGACCTCCGAGGCGAACAGCTTGGCCATGCCCGCTTCCATGTCCACCCGGCGCCCGGCGTCGAACTCCCGTGCCGCGTGCAGGGTCAGCTGCCGGGCGGCGGTGAGCTTGGTGGCCATGTCCGCCAGGTAGTTGCCCACCGACTGGTGCTTCCAGATGGGCTTGCCGAAGCTCTCCCGCTCCTGGGCGTAGCGCAGCGCGTCCTGCAGCGCGGCCATGCCCACGCCCAGCGCGCGGGAGGCGACCTGGATGCGGCCGGTCTCCAGGCCCTTCATCATCTGCGCGAAGCCCTTGCCCTCCACCCCGCCGAGCAGGGAGCCGGCGGGCACCCGGTGGTCGGCGAAGTGCAGCTCGCAGCTCTCCACGCCCTTGTAGCCGAGCTTGGGCAGGTCGCGGGAGACCGTCAGGCCGGGGCCGTGCTCGACCAGCAGGATCGAGATGCCCTTGTGCGCGGGCTCGGCGTCCGGGTCGGTCTTGCACAGCAGGGCGATGACCTGGGACCGGCGGGCGTTGGTGATCCAGGTCTTGGCGCCGTTGACGACGTACTCGTCGCCGTCGCGGCGGGCCGTCGTGGTCATGGCCTGCAGGTCCGACCCGCCGCCGGGTTCGGTCAGCGCCATCGTCGCGCGGATCTCGCCGGTGGCCATCTTCGGCAGGTAGCGGCGCTTCTGCTCCTCGGTGCCGAAGCCCAGCAGCAGCTTGGACACCACGGTGTGGCCGCCCATCGCCCCGGCCAGGCTCATCCAGCCACGGGCCAGCTCCTCGACGATGAGCACGTAGCAGGGCGTGGAGACCGGGGTGCCGCCGTACTCCTCGGGGATGGCCAGGCCGAAGACGCCCAGCTCCTTCATCTGCTCGATGAGGGACTCCGGGTAGGTGTTGGTGTGCTCGAGCTCCTGCACCACCGGTTTGACGGACTTGTCGACGAAGTCGCGCACCGTCTCCACGGCGAGCTTCTCGTCGGCGCTGAGGATGTCCAGTGTGCTCACTGCGTTGTGCTCCCGTTCTGTCGGGCCCCGGTCCGCGGCTCCGGTGGGTGGTCCGATCCCCCTCGCCACCGCGGAACCTGCGGGCGCCGGTGGTCAGGTGGCGCGGGGGAAGGTCCTGCGCAGCAGGTCGCGGACCGACGCCCAGTCGGCGTCGGCCAGCAGGTCGGGCACGTCCGCGCCGCAGGCGGCGAACTTCTCGCCCAGCTCGGCGTCGGTCGGTGGGCGGGACGGCGCGCCCGGCGGCTGGGCCAGCCGCACGTGCAGCGTCGGGCCGTCGTGCTCCACCTCGATGTCGACCTCGCCGGTCAGCAGGCCGTCCGCGCCGGGCGTGTGCTCCAGCCGCACCTGGCGGAGCAGCGCCTGCGCCTCGGTCCGGCGCACGGCCTCGTCGGTGAAGGCGGCGAAGTCCGGGTAGTCGTCCAGCAGCGCGGTCGCGACCGCGTACGGGAGGCTGAACTTGCCCTCCAGGCCGGTGGTGGGCCGGTCGTGGATCAGCGGTTTCACCGTCGCCTCCGGGGTGCGCACCCGCACGGCCCGCACCGGGCCGCGGACCTGGTGGCGGACCTCGCGCAGCGCGGCGATCGGCCGCTGCATCGCGTAGCAGCAGGGGTAGACCTTGATCGCCAGGCCTCCGGGCACAGCGGGGCCGGACAGGTCCAGCTCGCCGCTGCCGCCGACCAGCTCCAGCCAGGCGTCCAGCGCCGCGGGGTCGGCGGTGGCCCCGGCACGCGCCAGCTGCGCGGCCCGCACCCCGGCCTGCGCGGCGAAGCCGACCTGGAGGGACTTGCCGTGCGTGCCGAACGCGTTCTGCACGCCACCGGCCGCCGGGACCGCGAGCGCCATCGCGGTCGCCAGCCGTTCGGCGGGCAGTCCCCACGCGGTCCCGGCCGCCACCGCCGCGGCGGGCGCTCCGGCCGTGCAGGTCGCGTGCCAGCCGGCCGAGTAGTGCGACCAGCCGAGGGCGGTGCCGAGGCGGGCCATCACGCCGGCTCCCGCCAGGTAGGCCCGGGCGTCACCGCCGACGGCCAGCACCGCGGGCACGGTGACCACGCTGATGTGGGTGGTGGAGTCGACGTGCAAGTCGTCGAAGTCGAGCACGTGCCCGACGGCCGCCCAGCGGGCCGCGTCGGGCAGTCCGGCGGCGATCCCGGCCAGCGGGTCACCGCGCGCGGCCAGCGCGACCGCGGCGGTGTCGAGCAGCGAGCGCTGGGCCAGCGCCAGGTCGTCGGGGCCGGGTTCGAGATCCGCCGCCCAGTTCGCGAGGGCTTCGGCGATGGATGCCATGGGAACCTTTCCGCCAGCGCGGGGCGCCGCTGAGCTGTCCGCACCGTTTGTACGGCCAAATGCGCTGCGCGGTCAAGACCGCCCGTCCGGACCAGAACCGCCGCGTGCGCGGGATCCTCGCACCGAGCGCATTGACGGCACCGGGTTCCGCGTCGAGACTGGCACGAGTTTGTACGGCCCAATCAGCGGAACGGAGCAGCCGGGCATGGCGGAGCAGGGACTGCAGACCCACCTGCGGGAGTGGCGGCCGGAGCCGCTGGTCGAGACCGACGCGCTGACCGCGGAGCCGTCGCGCGCGCTGGCCGCGGTGCTGGAGGCGGACGCACCCGGCGACGTGCTGCCCCCGCTGTGGCACTGGGTGCACTTCCTGCAGTGGCCGGGGCACAGCGAGCTCGGCGCGGACGGGCACCCGACCGACGGCCGGTTCCTGCCGCCGATCCCCGACCGGCGGCGGATGTTCGCCGGTGGACGGCTCACCGTCACCGCTCCCCTGCGGCTGGGCGTGCCCGCCGAGCGCACCTCGTCGCTGGGGGGCGTCGTGGTCAAGCAGGGCCGTTCCGGCGAGATGGCGTTCGTGACGGTCCGCCAGGAGTACCGGCAGGACGGCGAGCTGCGGGTGGTCGAGGAGCAGGACTACGTCTACCGCAGCGGGGAGAGCTCGGCCAAGGACCCGGACGCCGCGCGCCCCACCGAGACCCCGTCCTCCGACGCGCCGTGGCAGCGGGCCTTCACCGGCGACCCGGTCCGGCTGTTCCGGTTCAGCGCGCTGACCGCGAACGCGCACCGCATCCACTACGACGCGCCCTACGCGCGCGAGGTGGAGCGCTACCCCGGACTGGTGGTGCACGGGCCGCTGCTGGTGCTGCTGATGACCGAGCTCGCTCGTCACCGGGCGCCCGAGCTCACGATCGCCGGGCTCGACTACCGGTTGCGCCGTCCGGTCTTCGTCGGCGACCCGGTGCTGGTGACCGGCGGCCCCGACGGGGCCATGGCGGTGCGCACCGCGCCGGACACCGTCATGGCCACCGCGCAGATCACCTTCCGCGGCTAGCCCGCTCGCGGGTCGTGGGCGCGCGACCGGTGTGGGGCCCGGCAGCGCGCCCACAACCCCTTCCCCCTTCTCCCGGTGGTCCGGTGCCGCCGGGGCCGAACCGTCCACTTCGGACGGAAGCGACCGCGAGCGGGGAGCCCGCGGTCGCCGGAGAACGGTCAGGACGCCGCGGCGGGCTCCCGCGCCCCGTCGGCGAACGGGATGCCGGCCGGGGCGGCCTCCACCGCGCCCGCCGGGTGCCGCCACAGGCCCTTGCGCTCCAGGATCGGCAGCACGCCCTCGCCGAACCAGTACGCCTCCTCCAGGTGCGGGTGCCCGGAGAGCACGAACTCGTCGATGCCCAGCGCGTGGTACTCCTCGATCCGCTCGGCCACCTCGGCGTGGCTGCCGACCAGCGCGGTCCCGGCACCGCCGCGGACCAGTCCGACGCCCGCCCACAGGTTCGGGTAGATCTCCAGGTCGGCCGTCGAGCCGCCGTGCAGCTCCCGCATCCGCCGCTGGCCCTCGGACTCGCTGCGGCTCAGGCCCTCCTGCACCCGCGCGATGGTCGCCGGGTCCAGCGCGTCCAGCAGCCGCTGCGCCTCGGCCCAGGCCTGCTCGCTGGTGTCGCGGCTGATCACGTGCAGCCGGATGCCGAAGCGCGGGGTGCGGCCCTGCTCGGCGGCGAGCCCGCGGATCCACTCAACCTTCTCCGCGACCTTCTGCGGCGGCTCGCCCCAGGTCAGGTACACGTCGGCGTGCTTGGCCGCCACCGTGCCGGCCGCGGGCGAGGAACCGCCGAAGTACACCGTCGGCACCGGGTCCGGGGTGCGGGTGAGCTCGGCACCCTCGACGTGGACGTGCGTGCCGCTGAAGTCGACCCGCTCCCCGCGCCACAGCGATCGCACCACGTGCAGGAACTCGTCGCAGCGCGCGTAGCGGGCGTCCTTGTCCAGGAAGTCGCCGTAGGCGCGCTGCTCGGCGCTCTCCCCGCCGGTGACCACGTTGAGCAGCAGGCGCTTGCCGGAGTGGCGCTGGAATGTCGCCGCCATCTGCGCGGCCAGCGTCGGCGACAGCAGCCCGGGCCGGAACGCGATGAGGAACTTGAGCCGCTCGGTGACCTCCGTCAGCATCGCCGTGGACAGCCAGGCGTCCTCGCACCACGCGCCGGTGGGGGTCAACGCGCCTTCGAACCCGAGCTGCTCGGCGCTGCGCGCGATCTGGCCGAGGTAGGCCAGCGTGGCCGGGCGGGAACCCGAGGCGGTGTTGGTGGTGGCCACGCCGTGCCCACCGCCGACGAGGTAGCGGCTGTCGCCGTAGGTGGGCAGGAACCAGTGGAACGTCAAGGACATCAGTCACTCCAGGGGAAGCGGCGCCGACCCGCGGCGAGCGGTCGTGCACCCGTCATGTCCGATGTGGACGAGAGAGGGGAACCCGCCGCGCGGTCCGGCGGGTGAGATCTGGTTCAGGAGCGACACGCCTGCGCCGACACGCGGTGGAAGTCCACGTGCCGGCGCTTGGTGAACAGTGCCGCTGCTCGCACGGACCAATCGCAGCAAACAGCACCGCGGGTGTCAACCAGCGGTCGCGGCGTCCCACGTTGCGGACCGCAGTGCGGCGATCCCGTCCGCCGGGGCGCTGGCGAGCCCCTCGCTCACCGCGAAGGCTTCCAGCTCGTCGTCGGTGGCCATCCGGGTCGGGTCCACCGGGCTGACCAGGTGGGCGTAGACCGCGGCCGGGGCGAGCCCGGACAGCCCCACCAGGGCGAACGCCGCCTCGGCGAGCAGCGCCGGGTCGCCCACCGCATCGCCGACCGCGACCGGCACGACGTGGCCTGGCCGGGTGAAGTCCTCGGGGGCGGTGTGCGGAGCGGCGAGCAGGCGCGCCGTCCGGGCCCGGTCCGCCGCGGAGATGCCGGTGCTCACCCCGGCGCTGGCGTCCACCGTGACGCACGCGGTCGGCCCGCGGTGCCCGGTCCTCGGTGACATGGGCGGGAGCACGAGCTCGTCGCAGCGCTCGCCGGAGAGCGCCACGCAGAGGAAGCCCGACGAGCAGCGCACCGCGAAGGCCGTCAGCTCGACGTCCGCTCGCGCCGCGGCGAACACGACGCCGCCGCCGTCGGCGCAGCCGTGCACCACCACGGCCCGGCCGGCCGCGACCTCCTGCGCCGCGCGGACGGCCGCACCGCCCCGCGGTCCGTCGAGCAGTGCTGCGCTGTCCCGTTCTTCGCTCACGTCCTTCTCCTGTCGCGCTGCCTCCCAGTGGACCGTGCGTCCACAGAGGACCGATAGCGCACCTCCTGCGCCTCGCCGAGCATCATGGCGCGGCACGCCGCGGTCAACGACCGCGTCCCACCCCCTGGAACCGGCGTCCTGCTGCTTGACACCGCGTCGATCACCTCCATAGCGTCGCCGCGTGCTCCGACCGGTGTTGCTGACCAGCCGCTCCCACGTGGACCTGCTGCGCGTGGCGTCCGCGGCCTGTTCGCGCTCCTGACCCAGCAACCGGACACCTCGGGCACCGCAGCGCGCCCCGGCGCACGGCCGCGGTGGCCCGGCACGGCCGTCGCCGCAGGAGGCAGCAGATGACCGCGAGCACGCACGTCGAGGCACCCGGGACCCCGCGGACGCGGGACGTCCGCACGGTGATCGTGTCCAGCCTGATGGGCACCACCGTCGAGTGGTACGACTTCTTCCTCTACAGCACCGCAGCCGGGCTGGTCTTCGACGAGCTGTTCTTCCCCGCCGACAACCCGACGGTGTCCACCGTGCTGGCGTTCGCGACCTTCTTCGTCGGGTTCGTCGCGCGACCGCTCGGTGGTGTCCTCTTCGGACACATCGGCGACCGCATCGGCCGCAAGCGCACGCTGGTCACCACGATGCTGCTCATGGGCGGCGCCACGGCGCTGATGGGCGCCCTGCCCACCTACGACGACATCGGCGTGCTGGCACCGCTGCTGCTGGTGCTGCTGCGCGTGGTGCAGGGCCTGGCGATCGGCGGCGAGTGGGCCGGCGCGGTGCTCATGGCGGTGGAGTACGCACCGCCCGGCAAGCAGGCCCGCTACGGCGCCTGGCCGCAGGTCGGCCTGGCGCTCGGTCTGGGCCTGGGAACCGGGGTGTTCGCGCTGCTCGGCCACGTGCTCGACGACGTGCAGTTCCTCGGCTACGGCTGGCGGATCGCGTTCGGGCTCAGCATCGTGCTGGTGTTCATCGGCCTGGTGATCCGGCTGCGGGTGGCCGAGACCCCGGCCTTCGAGCGGATGCGTGCGGCGCGGGAACCGTCCCGCGCCCCGTTCCTGGACCTGTTCCGCGACCGCGTGGTCCGGCGCAACACCCTGCTCGGCGTGCTGTCCCGCTGGGCGGAGGGCGCGGCCTTCAACACCTGGGCGGTGTTCTTCCTGTCCTACGCGACGACGACGCTCGGCCTGCCGCGCACCGACGTGCTGGTGGCCGTGATGGCCGCGGCGATCGTGCTGGCCCTGCTGCTGCCGGTGTTCGGCCGGTACGCCGACCGCTGGACCCCGCGGCGCACCTACGCCGTCGGCGCGACGCTGTTCGCGGCGTCGGTCTTCCCCGCGTTCCTGGCCTTCCAGACCCGCGACCCGCTGCTGGCCGGGCTGGTGGTCGTGCTGGTGCTGGGTGTGGTGCACGCGGTGCTCTACGCGCCGCAGGGCACCCTGTACGCGCAGCTGGCGCCCGTGCAGCTGCGCTACACCGGGATGTCCTTCGTCTACCAGTTCTCCGGCATCTACGCCTCGGGCCTGACCCCCATGGTGATCACCGCGCTGCTGGCGCTCGGCGGTTCGCCGTGGTGGGCCTGCACGTACCTCGCGGTCGCCGGTCTCGTCGGCGCGGGCGCGACGCTGGCGGTGCGCCCGGCCGACCTGCACCTGGCGCGCACCGACTCCTGACCTTCCGGTCGCCGAGGAGCTGAGCGCCACCGTCCACTGCGGACGTCGGCTCCTCCGCGACCGTCGTCCCGGAGGCCGCGAACCCCCGTCGAGCCCCTCCCCGGCTGACCGCGGAGGGGCCGGTGCGGGTGGTCTCGCGGTCCCATCGTCCCTGCGCAGAGGCGACCGGTGCGCGCAGCGCCGCCGGGCGGGAGGGTAGGCTGTGTGGCCGACGACAGGGGAGCGCCGTGACGGGCGCTGAGAGTGCGGGTGAGCCGCAGACCCTCCGAACCTGCTCCGGTTAGCACCGGCGAAGGGAGTTCCAGTGGCGCGCGATGCTGCTTTCCGCTACCGGACGATCGATGTCGTGACCGTGGCCATGCTCGGGGTCGCGATCGGCGTGGCGTTCTGGGGCTGGTCCCAGCTGTACCAGGTGCTGAGCGCCCTCTCCGCGTTCGCGTTCCCGCCGACCTCGGGCCTGTTCGGGGGCGCCTGGCTGCTCGGTGGCGTGGTCGGCGGGCTGGTCGTCCGCAAGCCCGGGGCGGCGCTGGTGACCGAGCTGGTCGCCGCGTCGGTGGAGGCGCTGCTGGGCAACAGCTGGGGGCTGTCGACCGTGGTCTCCGGGGGCTTGCAGGGCCTCGGCGTCGAGCTGGTGCTGGCCGTGTTCCTGTGGAAGCGGTTCGGCCTGGTGGTGGCCGCGCTGGGCGCCGCCGTCGCCGCCGCGTTCGAGTCGGTCTACGAGTGGCAGGTCTACTACCCGGACTGGGCGCTGCCCTACCAGCTCGCCCACCTCGGGTTCTTCGTCGTCTCCGGCGTGGTCATCGCCGGGCTCGGCGGCTGGGCGCTGGTGCGCGGCCTGGCCGGGACCGGGGCGCTGGACGCGTTCGGGCCGGGCCAGGAGCACCACGAGCGGACGGCGGTGTGACCGCCTCGGAGCTGCGCGCGGAGCTGCGGGGTTTCGGCTGGCGGCCGCTGGGGCGCCGCGTGCCCGCCGTCCAGGACCTCGACCTGCGCGTCCGCCCGGGCGAGCGGATCCTGCTGGCCGGTCCCAGCGGAGCGGGCAAGTCGACGGTCGTCCACGCGCTGGCCGGGGTGCTCGGTGGCGCGCTGCCGGGCGAGCGCAGCGGCGAGGTCCGGGTCGACGGCCAGATCGGCCTGCTGCTGCAGAACCCCGGGTCGGCGGTGGTCGCCGACCGGATCGGCCGCGACGTCGCGTTCGGCCCGGAGAACAGCGGGCTGCCGCGCGAGGAGATCTGGCGCCGGGTGGCGGAGGCCCTCGACCTGGTCGGGCTGGACTACCCGGTCGACCGGCCGACCTCGGCGCTGTCCGGCGGCGAGCTGCAACGCCTCGCCCTCGCCGGCGTCCTGGCGCTGCGGCCCTCGTTGCTGCTGCTGGACGAACCGACCTCCATGCTCGACCCGGACAGCGCCGACCGGGTGCGCGCGGCCGTGGCCGACGTCCTGGCCGGCACCGGTGCCTCGCTGGTCGTCGTCGACCACCGGATCGGCCCGTGGCTCGACCTCGTCCACCGCGTGGTCGTGCTCGACGCCGGTGGCCGGGTCACCCACGACGTGAACCCCGCGACCTGCCGCGCCGAGCTCGCCGAGGAGCTCGGCCGCGCCGGGGTGTGGATGCCGGGCCTGCCCGCGCCCGAACCGGTGGACGTGCCTGCGGAGCTGGTGGCCCCGGACTCCCCCGGCCCGCTCCTCGAGGCTCGCGACCTGCGCGTGGACCTCACCACCCGCAGGCTGCGCGGCACGTCCTCGGTGGTGGCGCTCGACGGCGTCTCGGCCGCCGTGCCGCCGGGGCAGGTCTCGGCGCTCACCGGTCCGTCCGGGGCGGGCAAGTCCACCCTCCTCGCGGCGCTGGCGGGCCTGGTCCGCCCCGACCGCGGCAGCGTCAGCGGCACCCCGGTGCCCCTGCACCGGATGCGGTCCGTCGAGCTGGCGCGGACGGTCGGGTGGGTGCCGCAGAACCCGGAGCACGGGTTCCTCACCACCACGGTGCGGCGAGAGGTCGCCCGCACCGCCGAGCGGCTGGGCACCGCCGTGCAGGTCGAGGCGGTCCTGGAGGTGCTCGGGCTGGGCGCGCTGGCCGACGCCAACCCCTACCGGCTCTCCGGTGGCGAGCAGCGTCGGGTCGCGCTCGCCGCGGCGCTCGCGCACCGGCCCAGCGCGGTGATGCTCGACGAGCCGACCGTCGGGCAGGACCGGCACACCTGGGCCACCATCGCCGGGTGGCTGCGCGCCGCCGCGCGTGGCGGCGCCACCGCGGCCGCCGCCACCCACGACCCGGTGCTGATCGACCTCGCCGACCGCGAGACGCGGCTGGCCGGCGGGCGGGTGCTGGCGCGATGACCGGTGTGCTCGCCAAGGCGAACCCCCTGGTGCTGGTGGCGCTGGGGCTGCTGGCGCTGGTCGCGTCGCTGGGGGTGCGGTCGCTGACCACCGCGGTGGTCGCCGCCTGCGCCTACCTGCTCGCCGTGCTGGTCGTGCTCCCGGCGCGCTCCGGGCCCCCGCTGCGGTTCGCCACCGTGGTGCTGGGCGGGCTGTCGGTGGCCTACTCGACGTGGTTGCTCGGCGGCGGGCAGCTCGACGTCGCCGCCACCGCGGGCCTGCGCATCGTGGTGCTGGCGCTGCCCGGGGTGGCGGTGGCTCCGCTCATCGAACCGATGGCGCTGGCCGACCAGCTCGGGCAGCGCCTGCGCCTGCCCCACCGCTTCGTGGTCTCGTTCGCCGCGGCGCTCCAGCGGTTCGAGCAGCTCGGCCAGACCTGGCAGCACCTCTCGCGGGCCCGGCGGTCACGCGGCTTCGGCCCCGGGCGCGGGCCGGTCTCCCGCGCCCGCCACGCCGCCTCGGTCACCTTCGCGCTGCTGGTCACCACCATGCGCGAGGCCACCAGCGCCTCGATCGCGATGGACGCCCGCGGCTTCGCCCGCGCCCACCGGCGCACCTGGGCCGAACCGGCGCCGTGGACCCGGGTGGACACCGCCGTGCTCGGAGTCGGTGCGCTGCTCGCCGCGGTGCCGTACGTGGTCGAGGCGTTGGTGGCGTCCTGACCGGGCCCGTCGCGGGATCCCGTCACGTCGGGCGCCGCGATCTGGTGGGATGTGCGCACGCGGTGAGGAGGCGGGATGACGAGCAGGACCGGGTGGCGGTGGGTCGTCGCGTGCGCGCTCGTGGCCGCGGCGACGGGGTGCGGCGCGGTGCGCGACGCCGGCGGTGGTCCGGCCGCGCCGAGCGAGCCGCCGTCGACCCCCGCGGAGGCGGCCGACCACGCCCCGGCCCGGTTCGCCGCGCAGGTCCTCGCCCGCGCGCGGGAAGCCGACGTCGACCCGCAGCTGCTCATGGCGATCCTGTACAACGAGTCGTACAAGCCGCACGACCCGGACGCCGAACGCGCGTGGCTGCGGCTCGACCCGGACGCCGCGCTGGGTGTGGCCAACATGCACCGGCCCGCCTTCGACGAGGTCAAGTCCGCCCACGGCTTCGCCGACCGCGACTGGCTGGAGCTCCCGGACGACCCCGACCTGGCGATCCGGGCCGCGGCCTGGTACCTGCACGACCTCGCCGCGTCCCTGCCGGACGAGCGCTCCGGCGCCCACACCACCGCCGAGCTGCTCGCGCTGGGCTACAACGCCGGCCCCGGCGCCATGCGCGCTGTCGCGCGGGGCGCCACCCCCGGCCCGCAGGCGCGGTCCTACCTGGACAGGTTGCGCGCCCACTGGGCGAAGGCCGGCGAGGCGCTCACGCGCTGACCGACGCCCGCAGCGCCCGCGCGGTCGCCGACTCCTCGCAGGCCAGCAGCTGCTGCGGGCTTCTCGAGAACACGACGCGGCCGCCGTGGCGACCCGGCCCCGGACCGAGGTCGATCACCCAGTCCGCGCTGCGCACCACCTCCAGGTCGTGCTCGATGACCAGCACCGTGCTGCCGCGCTCGACCAGCCGGTCCAGGACCCGCAGCAGCACCTCGACGTCGGACCGGTGCAGGCCGGTGGTCGGCTCGTCGAGCACGTGGCAGGTGGACCGCTGCCCGGCGGAGAGCTCCTTGGCGATCTTCAGGCGTTGGCACTCCCCACCAGACAGGTCGGTCAGCGGCTGCCCGAGGCGCAGGTACCCCAGCCCCACGTCGACCAGGTGGCCGAGCGCGCGGCCGATCGCCGGGGCGGGCAGCCGGTCCACGGCCTCCGCCACGGTCAGGTCGTCGACGTCGGCGATGGACAGCCCGTCGACGGTGTGCGCCAGGGCCTCGGCGCGGAAGCGGCGGCCGCCGCAGGCCTCGCAGACCGTCTCCTGCCCGTCCAGGAACGCCAGGCCGGTGTGGACCACCCCGGCGCCCTGGCACACCGGGCAGGCGCCCGCGGAGTTCGCGCTGAACAGCGCCGGGCTCGTCCCGGTGCGCCGCGCGAACAGCGCGCGGACCGCCGGCGCGATGCCGCAGTAGGTCAGCGGTGAGGAGCGGCGGTTGGTGCTCACCGGGCGCTGGTCGACGACGGTGGCCTGGTGCTGGGCGACGAACTCCGCGGCGAGGCTGGACTTGCCGGACCCGGCGACACCGGTGAGCACGGTGAGCACGCCGGTCGGCACGTCCACGGTCAGGTCGCGGAGGTTGTTGCGGTCGGCGCCCTCGACGCGCAGCTTCCCCGTCGGCACCCGCGGTTCGCGCTGCCGGGCCCGGGACCGCAGGCCGCGCCCGGTCGGCGTGTCGGCGACCGCGAGCTCGTCGTAGCCGCCCTCGAACACGATCCGCCCGCCCGCGCTGCCCGCACCGGGGCCGAGCTCGACGATCCGGTCCGCCGCGCGCACCACCTGCGGGTCGTGCTCCACGACGAGCAGCGTGTTCCCCTTGTCCCGCAACGACTCCAGCAGCCCGATCAGCGACCGCACGTCGTGCTGGTGCAGGCCCGCGGTCGGCTCGTCGAACACGTACACCACCTCGACCAGGCTGCTGCCCAGGTGCCGGACCGTCTTGATGCGCTGCGACTCGCCGCCCGAGAGGGTCGTCGTGGGCCGCGCCAGCGAGAGGTACCCCAGTCCGACGTCGATGAGCGCGCGGAGCTTGTCCGACAGCGCCGCCACCACCGGCGCGACGCGCGGGTCCCGCACCTGCTCGACGACCGCGGCCAGCTCGTCGATCTCCATGCGGCTGGAGCTCGCCGATGGTGCGCCCGAGCACGCGGGCGGTGCGGGCCGCTTCGCGCAGCCGCTCACCGTCGCAGTCAGGGCAGCGGGCCGAGCGGGTGAACCGGCGCACCACGGCGCGCTTGCGCTCGGACTGCTCGTCGGCGGTGTGCAGGTAGACGCGCTCGAACCGGTCGACCACGCCCTCGTAGTCCTTCGGCAGCCGCCGGGACCACCGCATCGCCGCCTCGCGGTGCAACAGCGCCGCGCGGTCGGCCGCGGGCCACTCGCGCAGCGGGGTGGTCACGTCGAAGGCGCCGGTGTCGGCGTGCTGCCGGTACCAGTACTGGCCCTTGCCGAACCCGGGCAGCAGGACCGCGCCCTGCTCCAGCGACTTGTCCAGGTCCAGCAGGCGTTCGACGGCGGTGGTCAGCGTCTCCCCCAGTCCCGCGCAGGTCGGGCACATCCCGGCCGGGTCGTTGAAGGAGAAGTGGTTGCTCTCGCCGACGTGCGGTTCGCTCACCCGGGAGAACAGCAGCCGCAGGTAGGTGTAGGCGTCGGTGGCGGTGCCGACCGTGGACCGCGCGTTCCCGCCGAGCCGCTTCTGGTCGACCAGCACGACCGGGGACAGCCCTTCCACCGCGTCGGCGTCCGGGCGGCTCCACCGCGGCAGCCGGTTGCGCACGAACGGCGGGTAGTTCTCGTTGACCTGGTACCCGGCTTCGGTCGCGATCGTGTCGAAGACCAGGGAGGACTTGCCCGAACCGGAGACCCCGGCGAACACGACCAGCTCGCCGCGCGGCAGGTCCAGGTCGAGCGCCTTCAGGTTGTGGGTGCGGGCGCCCCGGATGCGGATCGTTCGACTCATGCCGCGACGGTACGAACGGATGCGGCCAGGTCCTGACCGCGATCCGGCGATGATGGGAGGCATGAGCGATGTGACGCGGCGACTGCTCGAGCTGCTGGCCCACCTGCAGACCGGCCGCCGCTTCAGCGGCCGGGAGCTGGCGGCACGGCTGGAGACCAGCCCGCGCACGCTGCGGCGCGACGTGGAACGACTGCGCGACTACGGCTACCCGGTCACGACCCAGCCGGGCCCGGGCGGCTACTACCAGCTCGCCGCCGGCCAGGCCCTGCCGCCCATGGTGTTCGACGACGAGGAGGCGGTGGCGACCGTGGTCGGCCTCGGCGTGCTGGCCGCCAGCGCGCCCGACGCGGGCGGCATCGGGTCGGCCGCCGACCGCGCCTTCGGCAAGGTCGACCAGGTGCTGCCGAAGCGGCTGCGGGCCCGCGCCACCGCTGTGCGCGCCACGGTCGAAGCCGCCGCGCAGGCCGTCCCACCGGTCGGCGCCGACGCGCTGGCCACGCTGGCCGCCGCCGCGGCGCGGCACGAGCACGCCACCTTCCGCTACACCAGCCGCGACGGCAGCACGTCCCAGCGGCGGGTCGAGCCCTACCGCCAGGTGCACCTGCACCTGCGCTGGTACCTGCTGGCGTGGGACCGGGACCGGGCGGACTGGCGCACCTTCCGGCTCGACCGGATCAGCGACATCACCGTCCCCGGCACCCGGTTCGACCCGCGCCCGCTGCCCGCCGAGTCCGCCGCGGAGTACCTGCGCGACAAGCTCGCCGAACCCCGGCACCGCACCGTCGTCCTCGTCGACGCCCCCGCGGACCGGGTCGCCGACGCGCTCAAGTTCGCCGACCTCGCGATCGAGCCGCTGGGCACCGACCGCTGCCGGATCACCACCTGGGTCGACTCCTTCGAGTGGTTGGTGCTCAACCTCGCCTTCCTCGACGCGGACTTCACCGTCGAGAAGCCCGAGCACTTCCGCGCCCGCTGCCGCGACCTGGCCACCCGGCTCGCCCACGCAGCCCGCGGCCCGGGGTGAGCCGCGGGCCGGGCGTCAGCTGAGGGCGGTCACGAGCATGGTGACCAGGACGAGCAGCAGGAGGGCGAGGTAGGCGAGCGCGTGCAGGCGGTCGGGGATGCGGCCGACGAGGCGCTTGACCACCGCGATCGTGGGCAGCGAGCCGCACAGCAGCGCCGCCGTGACGAGGACGTTGACGTGGCCGAGCTGGCCCGGGTGGGCGGTGGTCGGCGCGGCCAGGGCGTACACCGCCGTTCCGGCGACCGCGACCGGGATGCTGAGCGGGTTGGCCATCGCCGCGGCGTCGGCCATGGGCAGGCCTCGGCGCCGCAGCAGCGGGACGGTGAGGACGCTCCCGCCGACGCCGAGGAAGCTGGCGATCGCCCCGATGCCGACCCCGCCGGCCGTCGAGGCGACCGGGCCCAGCGGGCGGGCGCCTGCCGCGCGGCGCCGGGCGTTGTCGAGGAACCCGCTGCGCAGCGCGCTGTCGAGGACCGTGATCGCGAGGTAGGCGATGAACAGCCAGCGCAGCGCGGTGTCCGGTGCCCAGGTCGCGGCGAAGGCACCGAGCACGGCCCCGACCGCGATGGGAACGAGCAGCGGGCGGAGGTGGTCGGCGCGCAGGCGCCCGGACCGGGCCTGCGCGACCGTGGCGGTGGCGGCGTTGACGACCATCACCGCGGTCGAGGTGGCCACCGCGGTGTGCATCGCGTCGGCGCCCGTCGCGGCGGAGACGACCACGTCCACGACCGGCACGATGACGAAGCCGCCGCCGAACCCGAACAGGACCGTGGTCACGCCGGTCAGGCAGCCGAACCCGACCAGCACGAGGGCGGGGAGGATCACCGGCACAACCTAGGTCGCGCCGGTGCCGGCGCACAACGGACGCCGTGCGCTCCCGGGTCCGGGCCCCGGCGGCGGTGCGCCGGGGCCCGCGCGCGCTCAGTCGCTCTCCGGGACCGCCATCTCGCCCAGCGGCGACCAGTCGTCCTGCGGGACCGTCGTGTTGATCACCCGCGGGGTCTCCACGAGGTACTGCGGCAGCTCCTGCTGCGCGGCCTTGAAGTGGTCGGAGCCGACGTGCGCGGCACCGGCGTCCCCGTCGCGGAAGGCCTCCACCAGGACGTACTCGTTCGGGTCCTCGAGGCTGCGGGACCAGTCGAACCACAGGCACCCGGGTTCGTTGCGGGTGGCCTCGGTGAACGAGCGAGCGATCTCGGGCCACCGGTCCGCGTGCTCGGGCTTGACCCGGAACTTCGCGGTGATGAAGATCATCGGCTTCCTCCTCCTGACGCTGCGGTGTCGGACCCGTTCTACCCCGATGCCGATCACCCCGCTCGCAGCCGGGGTGGCACGTGCGATCCCGATCACGGGTGCGGTGGCGTCGGCTCCGGCACTGCACCAGGATGGGCGAGTCATGAGTGAGCCGGACGTCCAGCTGGTCCCGATGGGGTTGGCGCACCTCGCCGGGGTGCTGGAGCTCGGGCACCGGGTCTTCGACGTCTCCGCGATGCCCTACACCTCGTGGTCGCTGTCCAGCGTGGCGGTGCACCTGGACGCCCAGCCGGACGCCTGCTGGGTCGCCGAGGCGGACGGGCAGGTGGCCGGTTTCGCGCTCGGGTCGCTCTCCTACGACGACCAGACGGACTGGGGCTACCTCGAGTGGCTCGCGGTCGCCCCCGAGCACCGGGGCAGGGGGCTGGCGCGGACGCTGCTGGAGGAGTCGTGCGCGGCGCTGTTCGCCGCGGGCGCCACGCGGGTCATCACCGACGTCGAGCAGGCCAACACCGCGTCCGCCCAGCTGATGCAGCGCTGCGGCTTCCACGACAGCGTGACCGTCACCCTGTTCGTCCGCCACGCGCCCGGCAGTGCGCGGCAGGCCCGGGCGCGGGGGCGCCACACCGACCCGGCCAAGGCCCGGCTGCACGCGGCCGCCCGCCGGACCCAGGGAGGCTAGCCCGGGCACGCGGCAACAGATCCACAGTGGACGTCTCACGCTCGGCGCCGGGGCTCACCGTCCGCGCTCGCGGAGGTGCGCCAGGGCGCGGGTCGCGGCGTGCACGCCGCACATGCCGTGCGCGCCGGGACCGGGCGGGGTGGCCGCCGAGCAGAGGTAGTGGCCGGGGATCCCGACGTCGTAGGGGGTGAGCGTGGCGCGCGGGCCGAACAGCAGCTGCCGGACGTCCTTCGCGCCGGTCATGATGTCGCCACCGACGAAGTTCGGGTCGTCCTCGGCGATCTGCGCGGGGGAACGCACCGCGATGCCCACGACCCGGTCCCGGAAACCGGGCGCGAAGCGTTCGACCTGCGCGATGACGGCTTCGGTGGCGCCCCCGGCCCACCCGTGCGGCACGTGCGCGTAGCTCCACAGTGGATGGACGTCGCCGACCGAGCGCTGCGGGTCGGCCAGGTACTGCTGGCCGACGAGCACGAACGGCCGGTCCGGCATCCGTCCCCTGTGGACCGCGCGCTCGGCCGCGGCGACCTCGGCGAAGGTCCCGCCGAGGTGGACGGTGCCCGCCCGGCGCGCCGCACCGGCCGTCCACGGCACGCCGCCCTCCACCGCGAAGTCCACCTTGAAAGCACCCGGACCGTGGCGGAACCCCCGGTAGGCGCGGGCGATCCGGGCGGGCAACCGGTCCCCCAGGACGTCGGCCACAGCGGCCGGGGCGAGGTCGAACACGGTCACGTCCGCGCGCGGCAGGTCCGCCGCCCTGCGCACCCGCACCCCGGTCTCGACGCGGCCGCCGAGGTCGCGCAGCAGCGCGGCCAACGCTCCGGTGATCGCCCCGGAACCACCGGCGGGCACGGCCCAGCCGTACCGGTGCCCCGCGGTCAGGATGCCCAGTCCGATGCTGGCGCTCAGCGGGCGGCCCAGCGGGCGGAAGCCGTGCGCGGCCACCCCGGCGAACAGCGCCTTCGTCCGCTGCTCCGTGAAGGCCTTCGCGACCACCGCGGCCGGGAGCAGCGCCGGCACCCCGAAGCGGGCGAGCCGGACCGGGTGGTGCGGGACCCGCAGCAGCGGCCCGAGGACGTCCACCGCGAGGCGGTCGAAACCCGCCGCGGGACCGGCGAACAGCCGCGACCAGCGGGGCCCGTCGGCACCGAGGCCTGCGGCGGTCTCCGCGACCGAACGGTGCAGCACCCCGGCGGTGCCGTCGTCCAGCGGGTGCGCGCAGTCGACCTCGGGCAGCCGCCACTCCAGCCCGTACCGGCCCAGGTCGAGCGCGCGCAGGAAGGGTGAGGCGGCGGCCATCGGGTGGATCGCCGAGCACCGGTCGTGCCGCAGCCCCGGCACGATCGCCTCGACAGTGCGGGCACCGCCGCCGATCTCGTCGGCGGCCTCCAGCACGGTGACCTCGACCCCGGCGCGGGCCAGGACGACGCCCGCGGCGAGCCCGTTCGGGCCACTGCCCACCACCACCGCCGTGCTCACCGGGCCGACGGTAGCGCTGGAGCTCCCCCGGCGGCGACTCGCGGCGGACACCGTGCGCGCGACCGGTACCGTGGAGCGGTGCGCATCGACCTGGTCGCGATCGTCGTCGACGACTACGACGAGGCCATCGACTTCTTCGTGCGCGCGCTGGGCTTCGAGCTCGTCGAGGACTCCCCGTCGCTGACCGGGGACGGCCGCCCGAAGCGGTGGGTCGTGGTCCGGCCGCCCGGCGGCGGCACCGGAGTGCTGCTCGCCCGCGCCGACGGTGACCGGCAGGCGGCCGCGGTCGGCGACCAGGTCGCCGGCCGGGCGGGCTTCTTCCTGCGGGTGGAGGACTTCGACGAGGCCTTCGACCGGATGGTGGCGGCGGGCGTGGAGTTCGTGACCCGGCCGAGGACTGAGCCGTACGGGCGGGTCGCCGTCTTCCGGGACGTGGCGGGCAACCGCTGGGACCTGCTCGGCCCCGCCCCGCTCACCCGATGAGGTGCCGCACGCGGTCCCGAGGAGGCTGAGCCGGGACTCCTCGCCCGTTCGATCGGGCTGCAACCCCCTGCAACCCTTGCCTCGCGACACCGCACGGGTTCTGCTGAAGGGACCCACGATGTGACGCCGGTTACACATCGTGGCCACCAGCAGGGAGGCGATCGTGCAGCTGGGCGACTCGGGCAACGGTCACCACCCCCGGCGACCGATCACGGTCCAGCGCCGGGACCCGGCGATCGGGGTGGTCGTCAACCCGCTCTCCGGCCGGGACATCCGGCGCGTGGTGGCGCAGGCGTCGGTGTTCCCGAACGCCGAGAAGGCGAACATGGTGCTGCGCATGGTCGCCGCCGCCGGTGCGCTGGGCCTCGGGCGGGTGCTGGTGTCCACCGACGACTTCGGCGTCGCCGCCGGCGTCCTGCGCGGGGCCCGGCAGCACGCCGCCGACGAGCAGTGGCCGGAGCTGACCTTCTGCGAGCTCGACCGGCTCACCGGGACCGCCCAGGACACCCGGCAGTTCGTGCGGCGGATGCGCGAGGCGGGCGCGGGTGTGGTCGTGGTGCTGGGCGGCGACGGCACGGTCCGGGCCGCCGCGAGCGAGGTCGGCGAGACCCCGCTGCTGCCGCTGAGCACCGGGACGAACAACGCCTTCCCGCAGGTGTGGGAGGCCACGGTGGCCGGTGTCGCGGCGGCGCTGGTGGCGCGCGGCGACGTCGACGTGCGCAGCGCGACGCGGCGGGCGAAGGCGCTCGAGGTGCAGTGCGGGTCGGTGGCCGAGCTGGCGCTGGTCGACGTGTGCGTGTCGGCGAGCACGCGGGTGGGCGCGCGGGCTCTGTGGAAGCCCGAGACGCTGCGCGAGCTGTACTGCGCCTTCGCCGAGCCCCACGCGATCGGGTTGTCCAGCGTCGCCGGGCAGCTGCTGCCGACCACGCGCGACGAGCCGCACGGGGTGGCCGTGCGCTTCGCGGGCTCCGGCACCCCGCAGCACCGCGTGCTGGCCCCCATCACGCCCGGCAAGCTCACCGCCCTCGACGTCGCCGCCGTGCAGCGCCTCCCCCTGGGCACGCCGACGACCAGCGCCGTCACCGCGGGCACGGTCGCGCTGGACGGCGAGCGCGAGTGCGAGTTCGGCCCGGGTGATCCGGTGTCGGTGCGGCTGACCGACCGAGGCCCGCGCGTGCTCGACGTGCGGGCCGTGCTCGACGCCGCCGCCGCGCGCGGCCTGCTCCGCACGGGGCCCACCGCTGTCCCCGAGGGCGCCACCGGGGTTGATGCGTGGCGCGTTCCACCGACCGACGGAGGAAGCCACTGATGACCGAGACCGTGTCAGCGAAACCGGCCGGGGACTTGGACGAGGCCGGCCTGCTCGCTGCCTACCGCACGATGCGCACCATCCGCGCGTTCGAGGACCGGGTCCACCAGGAGTTCGCCAAGGGCGACATCCCCGGGTTCGTCCACCTCTACGCCGGGGAGGAGGCCTCGGCGACCGGGGTGTGCCAGCACCTCGACGACCGCGACTCGATCGCCAGCACCCACCGCGGTCACGGGCACTGCATCGCCAAGGGCGTCGACGTCCGCGAGATGATGGCCGAGATCTACGGCCGCCGGACCGGGTCGTGCCGCGGCAAGGGCGGCTCGATGCACATCGCCGACCTCAGCAAGGGGATGCTCGGCGCCAACGGCATCGTCGGCGGTGGCCCGCCGCTGATCTGCGGCACCGCGCTGGCCGCCAAGCAGCAGGGCACCGGCGGGGTCGGCGTGGCGTTCTTCGGCGACGGCGCCAGCAACCAGGGCACCACGCTGGAGGCGCTCAACCTCGCCTCGGTGTGGAACCTGCCGGCGATCTTCGTCGCGGAGAACAACGGCTACGCCGAGGCCACCGCGGCCACCTGGTCGGTGGCGGCGGACAACATCGCCGACCGCGCCGCGGGCTTCGGCATGCCCGGCGTCATCGTCGACGGCTTCGACTTCTTCGCCGTGCACGAGGTCGCCGGGGAGGCGATCGAGCGGGCCCGCAACGGCGGCGGCCCGACCCTCATCGAGGTCAAGTTCACCCGCTACTACGGGCACTTCGAGGGCGACCAGCAGGCCTACCGCGGCGACGAGGTGGCCCGCGCCCTCGAGCAGCAGGACTGCCTGAAGGCGTTCCGCGACCGCGTCACCTCCTCGGGCGCGCTCACCGGGGACCAGCTCGACGAGATCGACCGGGAGGTGGCGGCCCTGATCGACGAGTCCGTCGAAGCGGCGCTGGCGGCTCCCCTGCCCACGCGCGAGGACCTGGAAACCGACGTCTACATCTCCTACTGACACGGGAAGGTTCACATGGCACGCAGCATCAGCTACCGGGAAGCGCTCAACGAGGCGCTCGTGCAGGAGATGGAACGCGACAGCAGCGTCGTCGTCCTCGGCGAGGACAACGCCGGTGGCGCGGGTGCCCCCGGTGAGCAGGACGCCTGGGGCGGTGTGCTCGGTGTGACCAAGGGCCTCTACGACCGCTTCCCCGGGCGGGTCCTGGACACCCCGATCAGCGAATCGGCGTTCATCGGCGCCGCGATCGGCGCGGCCACGCGCGGCCTGCGGCCGGTCGCGGAGCTGATGTTCATCGACTTCATGGGGGTGTGCTTCGACCAGATCTTCAACCAGGCGGCCAAGTTCCGGTACATGTTCGGCGGCAAGGCGGTCACGCCGGTCGTCGTCCGCACCATGTACGGCGCGGGGCTCAACGCCGCGGCCCAGCACTCGCAGGCGCTGTACCCGATCTTCACCCACATCCCGGGCCTGAAGGTCGTCCTGCCGTCCTCGCCGTACGAGGCGAAGGGCCTGCTGATCCAGGCGATCCGCGACGACGACCCGGTGATCTTCTGCGAGCACAAGGCGATGTACGACGTCGTCGGCGAGGTGCCCGAGGAGCCCTACGCGATCCCGTTCGGCGAGGCCGGTTTCGTCCGCGAGGGCGGGGACGTCACCATCGTCGCCTTCGGGCGCATGGTGTCGGTGGCCGCCGAAGCCGCCGACCAGCTGGCCGAGTCCGGGGTGGAGTGCGAGGTCATCGACCCGCGCACCACCAGCCCGCTGGACACCGACAGCATCCTGGAGAGCGTCGAGGGCACCGGGCGCCTGGTGGTGGTCGACGAGGCGACCCCGCGCTGCAACCTCGCCACCGACGTCGCCGCCCTGGTGGCGAAGGAGGCGTTCGGCAGCCTGCGCGCACCGATCGAGATGGTCACCGCGCCGCACACCCCGGTGCCCTTCAGCGAGGCGCTCGAGTCCCTCTACATCCCGGACGCGCAGCAGGTGGTCAACGCGGTCAAGAAGGTCACGAGCTGGGAGCGCTGAGCATGACCGACGAGCGGATCCGCCGGATCACGATGCCCAAGTGGGGCCTGTCCATGACCAGCGGCACCATCACCGACTGGCTGGTCAGCGAGGGCGAGGAGGTCACCGAGGGCACCGAGCTGGCCGAGATCGACACCGACAAGATCGCCGGCACTCTGGAGTCCTCAGAGCAAGGGGTGCTGCGCGGGATCGTGGTCCCCGCCGGGCGGTCGGCCCCGGTGGGCGGCACGATCGCGATCGTGGCCCCGGCCGAGGTGCCCGACGCCGAGGTCCAGGCCGCGGTCGCCGAGGCCGAGGAGCAGCTGGCCAGCGGCGAGGTGGTGGAGGCCACCGGGCCCGCGACCGGCACGGTCGAGGTGGGCGGTCGCACCCTGTCCTACGCCACGGTGGGCGACGGCCCGGAGGTGGTGGTGCTGGTCCACGGCTTCGGCGGGGACAAGGACTCCTGGCTGTTCGTGCAGGAGCCGCTGGCCGCGGGCCGCACCGTGCACGCCCTGGACCTGCCGGGGCACGGCGCCTCGACCAAGGACGTCGGTGACGGCGGCCTCGAGGTGCTGGCCGACGCGGTGACCGGTTTCCTGGACGCGCTGGGCGTCGAGCGGGCGCACCTGGTCGGCCACTCGCTGGGCGGTGCGGTGGTGTCCGCCGCGGCGGCCCGGCAGCCCGACCGGGTCCGGTCCCTGACCCTGGTGGCCCCGGCGGGCTGCGGTGCCGAGATCAACGCCGAGTACCTGCGCGGGTTCGTCGCGGCGAGCACCCGCCGGGAGCTCAAGCCGCACCTGCGCGCGCTGTTCGCCGACGAGTCGCAGGTCACCCGCCAGCTCGTGGACGACCTGCTGAAGTTCAAGCGCATCGACGGCGTCCAGGACTGCCTGCGGACGCTGCTCGGCACGCTGCTGGACGGCGACAA
Source organism: Saccharopolyspora hordei (assembly GCF_013410345.1). Lineage (NCBI taxonomy): Bacteria > Bacillati > Actinomycetota > Actinomycetes > Pseudonocardiales > Pseudonocardiaceae > Saccharopolyspora > Saccharopolyspora hordei. The sequence goes on along the minus strand of NZ_JACCFJ010000001.1, from coordinate 3,454,666 downwards.
GCAGGCCATCGACACCGCGTCGCTGCTGGCCGGGGTGTCGGTGCCCACCGCGGTGGTGTGGGGAGACCAGGACCAGGTCGTCCCGGTGGCCGCCCCGGAGGTGTTCGGCGACGGGGTGCGGGTGCGCGTCGTCGAGGGCGCGGGCCACATGGTGCACATGGAGGCCCCGACGGCGACCCGCGAGGCGATCGAGTCGGTGCTCGGCTAGCGGTGGCGGCCGGGTGGTGTGCCTCGCGCCACCCGGCCGTGCGCCGTTCGGGGCAGCCGGTCGTCGGCGCTCGCGGGGCTTCTGCGACCATGCGAGGCATGGACCAGGTCGACCAGCAGCACCTCCGGACGAGCGCGACGAAGGCCGTGTGCGCGCACATCGGCATCGGTTCCGACGAGCGGGAGGCCCGGGCCGCCCGCGACCGCCTCGACAGGTCACTGGCCGCCTACCGGTCGGCGCTGCTGCGCGGGGCCCTGACGAGCGAGGCGACCGCCCCGCGCTGACCCGGTCCCGTCCCCAGGGGCGCCCTGACCAGCCCTGGCGGGCGCAGCCCCCGTCCCACCGGTGGACCTGCTGGGTTCTTCACCTTGCACGGCGACGGTGCCCGCTTCCTCCGACCCGTTCACCGACTGCTCCGGTGCCCGCACGCTCGGTCCTCGCCGAGCGAGCCGGTGCGCAGGCGCGTGAGTTCGGCGGCGGTGTTCTCGTGCACCCGCTCGAGGAACCACGCGCTGTTCCCGCGGGCCGCCGCCGTGGTGCACCACGGCGGCCTCCCCGCGCAGGTGCTCCCCAGGTCTACGACCAGCACTGCTGGGCGGACCGGGTGGAGCAGCTCGGCACCGGGGCGGCGCACCCGCCGGGCGAGGTGACCACCGAGTCTCCCTCACCGCCGCGCGCTCGGTCCCGCGGTCGCGCACCGGGCCGCCGCGCTGCCGGTGCGGACCGACGGGACACGGGTCGCCGCGCAGGCCCCGGTGGACCGCACCTCCCCGGTCGCCTCCTGAGCTGGGGGCACGAGCGATCAGCTCCCGCGCGGTGCCGAGATCGGATACGGTCCGGACCCATGCGCCCCTCGACCGGTGAACTGCTCGCCGTCAGCGACCTGCACGTCGCGACGCCCGAGAACGCCGACATCGTCCGTGACCTGCGTCCCCGCACCGACCAGGACTGGCTGCTGGTCGTCGGGGACGTCGCCGAACGCTCCGACGACATCGAGTGGGCGCTCGGCCTGCTCGCCGAGCGGTTCGCGAAGGTCGTGTGGGTACCGGGCAACCACGACCTGTGGACCACCCCGAAGGATCCCCTCCAGCTGCGCGGCGAAGCCCGCTACCTCGAACTGGTGCGGCGCTGCCGCGAACTCGGCGTCGTCACGCCGGAGGACGAGTTCCCGGTGTGGACCGGCCGGGGCGGTCCGGTCACCGTCGCGCCGCTGTTCGTGCTCTACGACTACACGTTCCTCCCGGAAGGCGCGTCGACGAAGGAGGAGGGGCTGGAGATCGCGCGCCGGGCGAGGGTGGTGTGCACGGACGAGTACCTGCTGCACCCCGACCCCTACCCGACGCGCGACGCGTGGTGCCGGGCGCGGGTGGAGCTCACCGAACGCCGCCTGGCCGAGTGCGACCCGGAGCTGCCGACGGTGCTGGTCAACCACTGGCCGCTGGTGCGCGAGCCCACCGACGTGCTGTGGTACCCGGAGTTCGCGCAGTGGTGCGGGACGGTGCGCACCGCCGACTGGCACCTGCGGCACCGCGCGGCGGCGGTGGTCTACGGGCACCTGCACATCCCGCGCACCACCGTCCACGACGGGGTCCGCTTCGAGGAGGTCTCGATCGGCTACCCGAGGGAGTGGAAGCGCCGCGGCCTGCCGGACGACGTCCTGCGCCCCGTCTTCCCCGAGGCCTGATCCGACCGGCGTCCGGGGTCAAGCCTGGACCGGGTCGATCGGGGTCAGCACGCCGAGGCGCTGCTCGACGGCGTCGGCCGCGGCGAGGCAGAGGTCTTCCCGGTAGGTGGCGCCGATGATCTGGGCCCCCTGCGGGAGCCCGTGGTCCACCCCCACCGGGACGGCGACCGCGGGCACCCCGACCAGCGTGCTGGCCGTGCACAACCGCACCGGTGCGGTCGCGCGCTCGTGCTCGTCGGGGTCGGTCGGCACCTCCGGCGGCGGTGGCAGCTCCGTCGAGACGGGACCGAGCAGCAGCGGGTACCGCGCGGAGAACTTCGCCCACGCGCGCTGCGCGCCGAGCCGGCGCGCGGTCGCCTCGATGTACCCGGCCAGGTCCAGCGGGGGCTGCCGCTCGATGGTGAGTTCCACGTGCCGGCGACTGGTCTCGCTGAGCAGGGTGCGGATCGCAGGCCAGGACAACGAGAACTCGGTGCTGATCAGTCCTGTGTAGACCTCCAGCGCCTCCTCCAGCGCGGGCACCTCGACCTCCTCGACGACGTAGCCCGCCTCCACCAGCGCGTCCGCCGCCGCCTCGATCCCGGACCGCACCGACGGGTGCACGCCCTGACCGAACGGGTCGACCGCGAGCCCGACCCGCACCAGCCGGTCGGGCTGCGCCGGCTCGGGCGGCACCGGCACCGCCCGCGGGTCTCCCGGGTCGTGACCGGCGAGCACCCGGTGCACCAGCCGCAGGTCCGCGACCGACCGCGCGATCGGCCCGTCCACCGGGAACAGCTGCGAGGCCAACGTCGGTTCCTGCCCGCCCAACCGGTGGTCCGCGGCGTAGCGGCCGGTGCTCGGCTTCAGCGACGCGACCCCGTTGAAGGCCGCCGGGATGCGCAGCGAACCACCGGAGTCGTTGCCCAGCCCCAGCGGGACCATCCCGGTCGCCGTGGCGACCGCGTCCCCACCGCTGGTGCCGCCCGGGCTGCGGCGGTGCGGTGCCCAGGGGTTGCGGGTCTCGCCGTGCAGCGTGCTCGTGGTGTGCATGCCGGCGATCGTCAGGTCCGGGAGGTTGGTGCGGGCGAGCGGGATCGCGCCCGCCTCCCGCAACCTGCGCACCGGTGGCGCGTCCGTCGACGGCACGAACTCGCGCAGCGCGGGCACGCCCATCGTCGTGGCCGACCCGGCGACGTGGATGTTCTCCTTCACGGTGAACGGCACCCCGGCCAGCGGCCCCAACGGCTCCCCCGCGGCCCGCCGCCGGTCGACGTCCTCGGCGGCGGCCACCGCGTCGTCGGCGAGCAGTGCGGTCACCGCGTTCACCGCGGGGTTGACCGCCTCGATCCGCGCCAGGTGCGCCTCGACCACCTCGACGGCGCTGACCTCTCCCGAGGCCACCAGCCTCGCCAGGTCCGCCGCGCTCTCCTCGTGCCACATCCGAGCGAAGATACAGACCTGTATCCGGATACACTACTGAATATGAGTGAGCGCCTCACCCGGGAGCAGAGCCGGCAGCGGACCCGCGAGCGACTGCTCGACGCGGCCGCGGAGCTGTTCGCCGAACGCGGCGTCGGCGGGACGTCCGTGGAGCAGATCGCCGAACGCGCCGGCTACAGCAGGGGTGCGTTCTACGGCAACTTCGCCGACAAGCACGAGATCGCCGTCGAACTGCTGCTGCGCCGGACCCAGCGCGAGCTCGACGAGGTCCGCGCGCTCGACCACAGCACGCTCGGGCCGCTGCGCCAGTTCAACCGCGACCGCGCCGAACACCTCGACCAGTGGCTGGCGCTGCGCCTGGAACTCGTCCTGCACGTGCTGCGCAACCCCGAGCTCCGCCCGCGTCTCGCCGAGCGCGAGCGGCTCGCCCGCAACGCCATCGCGTCGGGCATCAGCGCCCAGCTGCCGCACCCACCGGCCGACCCGGCGTTCCTCGGCCTCATCGTGCACGCCCTCGAGGACGGCCTGATGGTCCAGAAGCTGCTGTCCCCGGAGGAGATCGCCGACGACGTCGTGGTCGACGCCTACGAACTCCTCCTCGCCGCGTGGAAGGCGCAGGCTTCCGGCGAGGACTCGCGCTGAACCCGCCAAGTCCTCGCAGAGGTCGGGAGTTCGGCTCGTGACGACCGCGAGCCGGTGTTCCGGCGCGGCGTGGCGACGTCCGTTCAGACCAGGAGAACGGCTCTCATCGGCGCAACGAGCGTGCTGCCGCTGGTGCGGTGGCGTGACCACGACGGGGCACGGGAAGGCAGAGATCTTCACATCCTTCGCGCGAGGAGACATCATGTGAACACGCGCTCACCCAACGCGTGCCGACCACGAGGGAGCCGTCGTCATCATGACTTTCTCTCCACTCGACGCCGAACCCGGCGTCGCATCACAGCTCATCGACCTCGGCGCGATCTCGTTACCGGAGCTGCGCAGTCTCGAGGACGGGGCACTGCACCGCTCACTGCAGCACGTGGTCCAGCAGACCGCCGACGTCGGCATGACTTCGCCGTCCGGCAGCAGCGAAGGCGGCGAGCGAGTGGACTGACGCACCACCGCGCGCTGTGCGTGCCTGCCGGTTCGCGAAACGCCGTACGCCGGAGGAGGACCCGTGCCCGTCGGCAGTGAGAACGCCTCGGGAGGCTTCGCACCACACCGCCTCTCCTGGTCCGACTTCGACGAGATCGCCCGCAGCACGGGCGGTGCGCGCACGGTGCGCCAGCTGCGTCGCGCCGAGCGCAGCCGTCGGCTGCTGCTGCTCCGCGGCCTGGTCGACGAGGTCGCCAAGACCCCGGAACAGTGCGGGCCGCTGCCGTCCCCCGAACACGCCTGGGAGATCTTGGCCCGGGTCCAGGCGCGTGCGCCGCGAGTGCTCGACCGCATGCTCGCGCACCCCTACACCGGTAGCTGGGCCGGCTACACCACCCGCCTGCTCCACCACAAGACGACCGGGGTCTGCCCGTTGTGGGTGCACGTCGGCCACGTGCACGCGCTCGCCGCGGCCGCGGCGATCCACGCGAACCTGCCTTTCGAGACGTCGGTGCCGGTGTGGAACGGCGGTGCTGCCCTTCCGACGCTCGGCCTGGTCCGACTGCCCGCGGACGCACCGTTCTCGGTCGCCGAGGTGCGCAGCGACGGCACGAACGTCGACGTGCGCAGCGGTGCCACGTGCGTGCGTCTGCCCGAAGACCGGTTCGCAGAGGCGCCGGGGTGGTGGCCGCTGCGGCAGGTGTCGGTCCGGTCCGGCGGTCAGGCGTTCTCGGTGCACCTGGACGACGTCGACCCCTATCGGGGCCTGCGCGAACCGGTCCTGCCGCAGCGGCTCAGCGACGCGGAGGTGCGCGCCTGGCGGGAGTTGCTCGCCGATGCCTGGCGCCTGATCAGCACGCACCTCCCCGCGATGGCCCCGGCGCTGCGGGCCGGCCTGCAGTCGCTGGTGCCGCGCCCGGCCGTGCCGTTCCGCATGCCCAGCTCCTCCACCGGCGAGGCCTTCGGCAGCGCCATCGTCAGCCGACCGGTCGACGGGTACGAGTTGGCCGCCATGCTCGTCCACGAGTTCCAGCACATCCGCCTGGGCGGACTGCTGCACTTCATCCGGCTGCGCGAGGACGACCCGCGGTTGCGCTTCCACACCCCGTGGCGCGACGACCCGCGGCCGGTGGCCGGTGTGCTGCAAGGCGTTTACGCGTTCTTCGGCGTCACGATGTTCTGGCGCGCGCTGGCGCAGGCGAGCCCGGCGCCGGAGAACCGGCGCGCCGAGTTCGAGTTCGCCTACTGGCGGCTCGGCACCTGGGAGACCCTGCAGGCCCTGCGGCAGGACTCGGCGCTCACCGATGCCGGGCGCCGGTTCGTCGACGGCGTCGCCGCCGAACTCGGCCCCTGGCAGGACGAACCGGTGTCCGCCGACCTCGCCGAGCAGGCCCGGGCGCTCGTCACCGACCACCACGCCGGCTGGCGGATCCGGCACGTCCGCCCGGACCCGGAAACCGTGCGGGCCGTGTCGGACGCGTGGCTGGCCGGTCACCGGCGCCTGACCGGTGTCCGCGTGACCGACGACCGGGCACCCACCCCGGTCTCCGACGGTCCCTGGTCGCAGGCGCGGCTCGACCTCGTGCGGCTCAGGTTCTTCGAGGACGCGCCGGGAATCGTGCAGGAGACGTGGCAGAACGTGCCCGACGCCACTCCGGCGGACCTGGCCTACGCCACTGGTCGGCTCGACGAGGCCGCAGACGGTTACCGCGCCGAACTGGCCGCCGACCCCGACCGCCCGGCCTCCTGGATCGGGCTCGGCCTGGCCCTGTCCGGGCTCGGTGCGCACGCGGCCGCGCGGGCACTGCTGAGCTGCCCGGAACTGGTCCGGGCAGTGCACCGGCGGGTCCGGTCCGAGGCGACCAGCGAGGTCGCCCCGGACGAGCTGGCCGACTGGATCGGGCGCTTCCTGACCTGATCCACGCCCGCCACCGGGATCACAGCGGCGCGGGGTCGATGTCGCAGTTGGCCCGCACGCCCCGGGTCGCGGCCACCACCGCCGGGTGGCTCTCGCCCAGCGCCCGGCGGAAGCGGGCGAGGACCTCGCTGCGCTCGGCCTCGGCCTGCTCCCCCTCGCCCGCAGCACGCAAGTCCAGGACGACGTTGTGGTCGGCCGCGATCGTGGTGGGGTGGTCGGCACCGAAGACCCGCTCCGCCCGCTGCGCCGCCTCCCTGCCCAGCTGCAGGGCTGTCTCGATGTCGCCCAGCGCGGCCACGTCACTGGCCAGGTTGATCGTCGCGATCACCGCGTGTGCCTGGTCCGGGCCGAACTGCGCGCGGAGCTGCTCGACGGCACGCTCGTCGAGCTGCCGCGCGCTGCCCACCTCCCCGAGCAGCCGCAAGGTGACCGCCAGGTCGATCGCGGCCGCCAGCGTGTGCGGGTGGTTCTCCCCGAGGCTGCGCCGGTACCGGTTGAAGGTGTCCTCGCCGAGCTCGCGCGCCGCCTTGAGGTCACCGGTCTGCCGCAGATCGATGGAGTGCGAGATGGCACAGCCGAGGGTGCTCGGGTGGTCGACGCCGTAGCGGTACCGGTACAGCTCCAGCGCCTGCCTCGAGAGCTTCAACGCGCCCTGGTGGTCGCCGTTCTTCCGGGTGGCGATGGCCAACCGGTGTTGGCGGTACAGGGTGATCGCCTTGTCCTTGCCGAACAGCTTCTGGCACCGCTCCAGCAACCGCTCCAGCTCGGCGTGCGCCCAGGCGTAGTCGCCCAGCTCCAGGCGGTCCAGGATGTACCCGCCGAGCGAGTTCACCGCGTTCGGGCTGTCGAACCCGCGGACCACGCCCTGCCGGTGGTGGGTCACCTCCCCCAGGTCCCGCGCCCGCCGGTACTCCCCGAGCAACCGCAGCGTGACGGCCAGGTCGTGCGCAGCGCTCAGCGTGACCGGGTCGTCCTCGCCGTAGAGCGTCTTGGCCTTGTGGTAGACCTCCTCGTTCAGCTCCCGGGCGCGCAGGTAGTCGCCCTTGGCCTTGAGGTCGTAGGCGACGCTGAGCTGCGCGCTCAACGTCTCCTCGCTGTTGTCCCCCGAGACCTGCCGACGCAGCGCCAGGGTCCGCTGGTTGAGCTCCGCTGCCTCCGCGTAGCGGCCCAAGGTGCACAGGTACGGGCCGAGCAGTCCGGCGACCTGGAGCAGCTGCGGGTCGGTCTCCTCCAGCTTCGCCGACCACGCCTTCATCGCCCTCTCGCCCAGCGCGACGCTCTCCTGGTGGTCACCCCAGAAGAACAGGTACACCATCAGGTCGACGACCATCTGGCGCACCCACGGGTCGTCGCACTCCAGCACGTTCGACGCGTAGGCGTGCGGCAGGATCGCCTTGAAGCGGGGCCACTGGACGGGATCGCTGGGGCTGCCCGGGTTCGAGTTGGCCAGCAGCAGGTGCGCACCGTGACGCATCTCGGTCTGGCGCTGCGGTGACATCCGGTCGCGGAGGACGAGCTGGACCAGCCGGTGCAGCTGCAGCGTGTCGCTGCGGTGGTCGATCTTGGCCAGCCCGAACCGGTTGATGTCGCGGATGGCGCGCCCGAGCCGGATCGGGTCGCGCAGGGCGGCGTCCAGCTCGGGCGCGACCGCGGTACCCCGCCCGCCGGAGAACAGGCTGCGCGGGATTGGTTCCGGGTCGAAGAACGCGCACACCTGCAGCAGCTGGTAGGCGGCGGGGTTCCGGGACTCCAGCTGGTCCAGCGAGACGTTCCAGGCCGCGGCCAGCGAGACCTCGTAGTCGTTGGGCGCCGACACGTCGAGGATCTCGGCGACCTTCTCGTCGAACACCCGGAGGTACTCGCTGACCGTCATCCCGGTCTCCGCCCGCCAGGCGGCCGCCTGGGCGATCGCCAGCGGCAGGTCACCGAGCTTCTCGGCCAGCGCGTCGGCCTCCTCCTCGGTGATCTCCGGGCCGCGGCTGCGCAGCAACGCCTTGCTCTCGGACCGCTCGAAGAGGTTGACCTCCAACGGGCGGGCCACCTCGGCCCAGTCCGGGTTCCGCGAGGTGATGATGATCTCGCCCGGCCCGTTGGCGGGGAAGAACGGGCGCACGTCCTCCGGGCTCTCCGCGGCGTCGAACACCAGCAGCCACCGGCGGATCGGGTGCCCGCAGCGCAGCGCTTCGCGCACCGCGGGCACGGCCGTGTGGGCTTCGGAGCTGCCCGGCAGCTGCAGCGCCTGCGCCAGTTCGGTCAGGCCGGCGCGGATCTGCGACCGCTGTCCTGCTTGGACCCACCACACCAGGTCGTAGTCCGCGAGGTGCCGGTAGATGTACTCGACGGCGATCTGGGTCTTGCCGATGCCGCTCATGCCGTGCAGCGTCGAGGGCAGGATGGCGGTGGTGCCGGCGTCCTTCAGCCGCGCCTCCAGCTCAGCCAGCGGCTCCTCGCGACCGGTGAAGATCGGGTTGCGCGGTGGCACGTCACCCCAGATCGGTGGCACGTCGTCCATCTGCCGCTCGCGGAGGATGCGGGCGGTCACTGTGGACGGTGGGGTGAACGGGTCCGCGGGGGCGGTTGTGTCCTCAGCGGACGGAGTCGGGACCGCCCGCACGGTGTCGGCGGGGCGAGGCGACGACTGCGGTGCGTCCGCTGAACCCGTGCCGTTCGGTGATCCAGTGCTCTGAACTGACATGTCCCCACTCGCCGTTGTCTCATGTGTACCCACGGTTCCATCGGCCTGCGGACTCGGAGGGCTGAAGCGTCCTTCCACCGAAGGTGTAGGTGGCCCGGTGTCGCCGCCCGGCACCGATCGGCGCGCGCGGGCCAGGTACGGCCCGGAGAGGGCGCGCAGCACGGTGCGCTCGATCGCGGGATCGGCTTCCACCCCCGACTCCGGGGCGTGGTCGGGATCGGACAGCACCTCGGTGAGGTGCCGCACGCCGGTGACGCGGTCACCGAACTCCTCGGCGACGATGTGGAGTGCCCGCGCGGTCTCCGAGCGCCGCGCGCCGCTGAGCAACAGCTCTCGGACCGGCTGGTCGAAGGCGAACGTGGCGTCCTCCCAGCCTCCCGCCGCCGACCCGTCGACCGGGCGCAGCAGGTCGCTGGTGAGCACCTCGGCGAGGTCGTCGGGTCCTGATCCCGGCACCAGCTCGTGCTGGATCGCCCGCGCGACGGGAACGCTCACCGGGACCGCGGCGAGCAGCGTGGCGAGCCGGAAGGCGGGCGGCGACGCCGTGCTGAGGAAGCGCATCACCCGCTGCCGCGGCGACCCCGCCCTGCCCTCGGTCGGTGCCGGAGTCTCCGCCCGCTCGCCACTCGCCAGCAGCACCACGGCGTCCGCGGACCGCCCGCGATGGCCGGTGACCAGCTGCGCCCACCGGGAGAGCCACCGCGTCTCCAGCTCCAGGACCGGGACCGCCACCGAGCCGGGCGGTGGCGACGGGTCAGGTTCCAGCCACGCGTCGGGCAGTTCCACCCACCACTGCCGGTTCGGGGCCACCGGCCGCGGCGTGGTCACCTTGGCGCGGTGCGGTCGCATCCCGCCGCGCCGCCAGAGCCGCTGCGGCAGCAGGTGCGCCACCGCCACGGACATCGAGGCGCCCCACCGCGCCAGCAGTGGCTCGACCGAACCACGTCGCCAGCAGGCACCGACCCCGTCGGTGAGGACGAGGACGACCCGCCGTCCCGACGGGTCGATCAGCTCTGCCGGGTCGCGCACCGGGGTCCGTGCGGAACCGCCGCGCAGCACCGGCGTGTCGCCGGTGGTGTCCAGCGATCGCCGCTGAATCGATCGGAAGGCGCCGAGCCGTTCCAGCGCCCGGGTGAACTCGGTGATCGTCGAGCGCCACAGCGCCATCGACGGATGGGTGTCCACGACCAGTGTCAGGTCGAGCCACCGCGTCGTGCCCGGTCGGGTCATCGGCAACCACAACCCGTCTTCAGCCGCGCGCTCCGCGGTCAGGTCCTCGTCGAGGAGTGCGTCTTCGTCGTGCGGGGAACGGACTTCCTGCTTGAACGGGCGGAGCGCCCGGACGACGTTCGGTCCCGGCGCCGGCCGGCGGGGCTCCGCCGGCACGCTGACCACCTCAGCCGGGCACGGTCGCGCGCTGCGTCCGTCGGACGCCGGCACGTCCGCGTCCGGCTCAGCGACGGTCCGCGCCGAGGCGTCGGTGTCGTCCTCGCTCGCGCTCGGCGGCGGTTCGAGCGGCGGCTCCGGGCGGTCCGGCTCGTGCGGGGATCCCACGGCTGCCAGCGCCGGTTCCGGGTCCTGCTCGTCGGGCCGCTGCTCCACGTCACCGGTGCGGTACCTGCCCCAGGCGAACTGGGTGGCAGCCGTCAGCCAGAGCGCGTCGGCGACCTCCATCCAGCTGAGGTCGCTCGTCCCCAACGCCGGTGCGGAACCGTTCGGAGCGGCCGGGCCGACCGGCCCGACCGCTCCACCGCCATCCCCGCCCCGCACGTCACGTGGCCGGGGTGAGTTGCCGCCACAGCGCGTCGCGCAACCGCGCCCACGACTCGTCGTCGCCGCGGTAGGTGCCCGACGTCGCCAAGTACAACGCGTCCAAGAGCTTGTCGGCCGGCAGGCCGCCACCCTCGGCCCCGCGGTCGAGGAACTCCTGGATCATCCGCCGTCGCTGCTCGTCGTCGGTGCCGGACAGATGAGCGGCGACCATCGCGGCGAGCTGCTCGGCGTCCGGTTCCTTGATCGTCAGCCGGAGACAGCGGCGCAGGAACGCCTCCGGGAACTCCCGCTCCCCGTTGCTGGTGATCACCACGACCGGGAACGCCCGGCAGCTCACGCGGCCGTCGACCACGGTGGCCGTGGCACCGGGATCGTCGGTCAGCACCGACACCTCAGGCGACCGGTCCCGCACCCGCTCCAGCTCCGGGATGGTGAACTGGCCGTCCTCGAAGATGCTGAGCAGGTCGTTCGGCAGGTCCACGTCGCTCTTGTCGAGCTCGTCGATGAGCAGCACGCGCGGCAGCTCGGTCGGCAGGAACGCCGTGCCCAGCGGCCCCAGGCGCACGAAGTCACCCACCGGCGGTTCCGCGTCCGGCAGCGGGCGATCGGGGTCCGGGCCCCACCGCGCCAGCGCTTGCCGGGTCGCGGCGGCCTGCGCGCGACCGATGGCGTCGTAGGCGTACAAGCCCGACTTCAGCGTGGTGCGACTGGTGATCGGCCACCGGAGCACGCGACCGAGGTTGAGCTCGCGGGCGATCCGGAAGGCCAGGCTGGACTTGCCGGTGCCGGGCCGACCGGTCACCAGCAGCGGACGGCGCAGGTACAGCGCGGCGTTCACCATGTCGACCTCGTGCGGGTCGACGTCCCGTTCGGAGAGGTGCGATTCCGCACCCAGCCGACGCCGCGCCTCGCCGTCGTCGGGCGGCGGGGCGTCGCGCTCGGGCAGCGGGCCGCCGCGGAAGTCCCGCCACGGCGGTGGAGCGGGGAGGAGATCGGTCAACCGGACGTCCGGCAACGGACGGCCGGTTCCCCGGTAGATCCACCAGTCGGGCGTTCCGAAGCCCGCCGACCGCTCACGCGACGAGTCGTTGTCGGGTTGCTCGTCGATGCTCATCTCCGCGGTGTCCCTCCCGGCCTAGCCAGCGAGCTCCTCGGGATCGACCAAACGGTCCGGATCATCCCACAGGACCACCAGTTCTTGTACCACCTTGCTGTCGAACCGGGTCGGCGCGTCGAGGTGCGCGTCCCGCCGGACGGCGTGCGTCCGGTCCGGCAGTTCCGTCAAGCCGCCCTCCTCGGCCAACCACTCCACGACTTCCCGCACGCGCTCCGGCTCCGCGTCGGTGCGGTGCCAGAACACCGCCGGCAGCCCCGCGCGCAACGCGGAGATCAACTGGTCGCCACGCCGCGGTTCCCGCGACGGCGCGGCGGTGAGCAGGATCGCCGCGCACCGCTGGTCGCGCTCCAGCGCGGCGTCGAGGGCGTGCGGGTTGTCCGGGCGAGCGGGGCGGGCGTAGTGCACCACCGCGCTCCGCGGATCTTCCCACAGCGTCCGCCACCTCCGGTTCCACATCCGGTGCCAGTGCGGGGACCTCATCCGCTCCAGCGACCGCACGGTGATCGGGTAGTCCAGGCACAGCGGGCGCGGCATCCCGGTGTCGTGCTCCTTGTGCCACAGGTGGACCGGCAGGTTCAGCAGCGCCCTCGGCAGCACGACCTCCAGCGCCACCGAGCCCGTGTGCCCGCACCAGGCCCGCTCGGCTTCGACCACCAGCTCGTCGACGTGCCGCTCGATCTCGTCGATGCGGGCACTGCGGTCGTGCCCGCGCGCTGGTGGCCACTCCGCGGGGTCGTCCTGCCGCCAGTGCGAGACCGTGAAGAGCTCCGGGTCGAGGCCGTCGTGCTGGATCACGATCATCAGGTGCAGCCGCGCGTCGGCGGGAACGGGCCGGGCGTGCGTCGCCCGGAACTCCTCCAGCCGGGCTTCCAGCTGCAGCCGCCGCGCCTGCCGGTCGCTCCACTCCGCGAGCTTGGTGCGCACCGCACTGTCGGCGACCTGCCGAGCCAGGAGCTCGACGAACGCCAGCGCCGGCGGGAACCCGTCCGCACCGGCGTTGACGTCCGCCAGGTACTTGAGCACCTGCCACGGGTTCGCGTCCGGAGGCTGGGGCAGAACACCCGGCCCGGCCGCGCGGTGCACCAGCGTCGGCAGTTGTGGGACGTGGAGGTGCTCCAGCGGGTCCCGCAGCTCCTCCAGGTCACCGGACGGCAGCAGGTCGAGCACCTCGCGAGACGGCGCGGGCACGGCTTCGGCGGTCGTGGCCCCGAAGAGCCGCAACCACGCGACCGCGCTGGTCTCCTTGACCTCCACCGGGATCTGCCGGAACTCGTCGGGTTCGGCGGCGTGGTCGTGCTTGATGACGTCGCGGTAGAACTCCTCCGAGGCGATCAGCGCCAGTGTGCTCCCCGTTCGCGCCAACCGGGCCTTCGCGTCGGGCGCGTCGAGGAGCCGGGACGCGAAGTTGATCGCCGGGCTGACCGTGCCGTTGGAGCTCCGCGCGACGTTCCCGGCGTGCAGCGCGACCCGCAGCTGCATCGCCGCCGCGTCGGAGTGCACCGCGTTGTGCCTGCGGAGTTCCGCGAGCAGGCGGCTGCCCAGGTTGTCCACCAACCGGGACTGGGGCACCTCGGGCGGTACCAGGATCATCTTCCCGTCACCACGGTCTTCCACGTAGCAGGAGCACCACTCCACGCCGGCGTCGTCGAACGCTCGCTCCAGCAACTCCGCGAGGCTCCGGTGCACGGCGACCTGGTCTTGGAACGACCGCCGCGGGTCGGTGAAACGAGCGACGTCCACCAGCACGATGCTCCGGTAGAGCGCTTCTGAGTACAGCGGCATGAGACCCCCTCCCAGCACCGCGATACCCGCACGCCGCCCCGCCGAAGGCCACCGTCGTCGCTGGTGGCCTGCCCCGGGACATCGCACCGCTGTCACCCGGTATCTCGGAGGTACTGTACGCGAACGCCCTCCCGCGAGTGATCTTTTCTGATCTTCGTCCTGGTGGCCCGGCTGGGGGCGGTCACCACGCACACGGGCGGGAAGCGGCGCGGAGAGGCGCCGCTTCCCGCCCGCCCGGCGGTGTCGCCGGTGACCCCCAGGAGCTCCCGCTAGGTGCGCGCCCTCCCCCACGCCGACATGACCGCCAGGACGGCGGCGGCCATCACGCAGGCCAGGGCCACGCGGACCGCGCCTTCGGGCTGCACCGACACCAGCACGACGACCAGCGCCCACACCTGGACGACGCTGAACACGACGCTGAGCACCAGCGACGGCCGGTCCCACCACCGGCTCGGGCGTTCCGGCGCGACTGCGGTCGGCACCGTCGTGGTCCGCGGGACGCCGGCCAGGTTCCGCTGCGGTGAACGAGTCTTCGTCATGGTCGTCAACCTCCTCCGCACGAGGGCGATGACCTCACGTGTACGGCAGTTCTCCGCCGCGCAGTGCGTCAGGTGACTCATTCAGCTGCAATTGCACGGAGTTGGGGATCCGCCGCACCGCGGCGAGTTCACGACAGGAGCTGTTCGAGGGCGTCCGGGCGGAGGATCGTCAACCGCCGGCGAGCCGTCGTGACCAGGCGCCGCCGGCGCAGGTCGGCCAGCACCCGCACCACCGATTCCCGGGAGGCCGAGATGAGTCCGGCCATGCTCTTCTGCGTGATCGGTATCGCGATGGTGACAGCGCTCCCCGCGGCCACGCCGTAGCGACCGGCGAGGTCGAGCAGCAGCGCGACCAGCCGCTGCAGGACGGGGCGGCCGCCGTGGTCCGCGTGCTGCTGGCTGAGCTCCCGCAACCGGCCGGTGACGACGAGCAGCAGCGCCCACGCGGGCCCCGGCCTCGACTGGCACAGCGCGGCGAACCGCTCGGCGGGGACGACGAGGGCCTCCACGTGTTCGAGCGCCCGCATCGTCGCCGACCGCGGTCTGCCGTCCACCGCGGCGAGTTCTCCGACGATGTCACCGGGTCCGCGAACGGCGAGCACGCTCTCGTAACCGGTGCGGACGTCCGTGACGATCTCGAGGCTGCCCGCGAGCAGGACGTAGACGTGCTGGGAGGAATCGCCTTGCCTGCAGAGGGATTCGCCGGGCGCGAACCGCCGGACCGCACCCGCTCCCCGCACCAGGTCCCGCTCCGGTGGCTGCAGCATCGCCCAGAACGTGCCGTGGAACGGATGCCGACGGTCGTCGGCGCGGGCGTGGGTGCCGCCCATGCCCACCCCCGGGGTCGCGTCGTGGCCTCGGAGTGATCAGCTTGCCGATCTTCACGACGTCCGGCAACCGCCGGGGAGCCGCCTGCGCGCAGCCGGGTGGCGGTCCGCCGAACGGCGGCTCCGGAGCCGGTCTTCGGGTGACACACCGACTTCTGCGGCACCTCCGGTCGGGATTGATTTCACTCCAATCTGAAGCGATCGAGGCAGTTGAACTGTGCTGGCTCGTCGTCCCGGACGGTGGGAGTCCCCCTGCTTCCGGGTGTGCTCGGCTGCGCGGTGATCGGGAGCCGTGCCAGGCTCAGGTGCGCATGATCGTCCTACCCGAGGAGTGGATCGGTGCCCGCAGTTCGTCCCGGTTCGGTCATCGCGGTCGCGGCGGCGCTCGGTGCCGGAGTCCTGGCGCCGACCGGCGTCGCGCACCCGGTCCCCGCGCCCGACCTCGACGCCCTCTTCGTCGGCGCGCACCCCGACGACGAGGCCTCCCTGCTGTCGACGTTCGGTCGCTGGCGGCACGACCACCAGATCAGCACCGGCGTCGTGACCATCACCCGCGGAGAAGGCGGCGGCAACGCCGTCGGCCCGGAGGAAGGGCCGGCGCTCGGCCTGCTGCGCGAGGACGAGGAGCGGCGCGCCGTGGGCGCCCTCGGCATCACCGACGTCCACAACCTCGACGAGCCCGACCTCTACTACACGGTGAGCGCACCGCTGACCGAGCAAGCCTGGGACCACGACGACGTGCTGGCCAAGCTGGTCCGCGTCGTGCGGCAGACCCGACCCGAGGTCGTGGTCACGATGGACCCGGCCCCCACTCCGGGCAACCACGGGAACCACCAGTACGCCGCCCGGTTGGCGCTCGAGGCCTACCACCGGGCCGCCGACCCGGCGGCGTTCCCCGAGCAGCTCCAGCAGGAAGGGCTGGCGCCCTGGTCGGTGCGGCGGGTGCTGTCCAACGCGGCCGGAGCGGAGGAGGAGGTCACCGGTCCGGACTGCGAACAGCGCACCACCCCGCCCACATCCGTCGGTCCGGAGCACCACGTGCACGGTCTCGACGGGAACACCAACTGGGAGCAGCGGGAGCGCCTGGCCGAGCGCGAGTACCGCAGCCAGGGCTGGGCGTCCCGACCGGACGTCCCGGACGATCCCGCGCAGGTGGGCTGCGACCACCTGACCGTGCTCGCCGACCGCGCACCGCACGTCCCGGGGGCGCAGGGCGCGGACGCACCCCTGCTCGGCGCGCTGCTGCCCGTGCCCGGCGGGTTGCCGGTCGGCACCGGGCTGGCCGCCACCGCCGCCAGCCAGCGCCTCACCCCCGGGCAGCGCACCGAGGTCCACGTCGAGGTGACCGCACCGCCGGACGGGGCGTTGCACGGGGGCCGCGTCACGCTGGACGTGCCGCCGGGCTGGGACGTCGAGGGCGACGGCGTGTTCGGGCCACTGGCGCCGGGGACGGCGGCCCGCGTGGACCTGTCCGTGGTGGTCCCCGACCGGGAGCGGGCCGGACGGGTCCCGGTCCCGGTCCGGGTGGAGACCCCGCAGGGGCGCGGCGAGAGCGAGCTGCGCGTCGACGTCGTGCCCCCGGTGGTCGCCGACCAGGCACCGCTGCCGGGTGTGGCGGAGTTCCAGCGGTGGGCGGCCCGTTCCGGCTTCCCGCTGCTGCAGGACGAGGTCCCGCCCGTCCAGACCGTCCCCGCCCTCGGGACGCAGGACGTCCGGGTGGTCGTGCGCAACCACAGCGACCAGAGGCGGTCCGGCGAGGTGGAGTTCGCCCCACCGCGCGGTTTCGAGGTGCTGGAGGCCACGCAGCGCTTCACCGGCCTCGCTCCCGGTCAGGAGGCGGTGCTCACCTTCCCGGTCCGCAGCACGGATCCCACGATGCCCACCGGCTCACGGGGCGGCGATCACCGCTACACGCTGACCACCCGTGCCGACGACGGCACGACCGCGACGAGCAGCGCCGCCCTGGAACTGGTCCCGGCCACGACCGTCCCGCGGGCTGAGGTGCCGCCGGTGGTGGACGGCGAAGCCGGGCCGCAGGAGTACCCGGGCGCCCCGCTCGACGTGTCGTCGCTGTGGGAGGGCGAGGAGTGCACCGCCCCGGACTGCGCCGCCACCGCGTGGTTGTCGTGGCACGGCGACACGCTGCACGCCCTGGTCGACGTGGTGGACGACCAGCAGGGCGCGGTGCTGTCCCCCGACGACTGCAAGCGGCACTGGCGCACGGACGCCGTCGAGATCGCCCTCGACCCGCGGGCGGACTCGGAGAACACCTCGAGCACGTTCAAGCTCGCGGTGCTGCCGGTCACCGCGGGCGCCGGGACGCCGTGCTTCGCCAGGGACGCCGACAACCACCAGGGCCCGGGTGAGGAGACCGCGCCCGGCGTCGAGGTGGCGTCCACGCTGCGCGACGGCGGCTACACCGTCGAGCTGGCGATCCCGCTGCAGGTGCTGCCCGGGTCCGTCGATCCCCAGCGGCTGGGGGTCGACGTGCTGGTCTACGACTCCGACACCCCGGACCTGACCGGCCAGTCGCGGATCGGCTGGTCCACCTGGGCCGGCGTGCAGGGCGACCCGTACCGCTGGGGCCGGGCGGTCCTCCAGGACCGGCCCGCGGAGCAGCCCACCCCGGCTCCTGCTCCGGTGCTCCCGCTGGACGCGCTGTCCTCGGTGGACTCCCCGGCGAGCCTCGCGCAGGCGGTCCGGTCGGGCACCGCGCTCGGCGGCGCGGCCCCGGCCGGTGACGCGGCGGCCCGGGTGGTCGGGGCGCAGGCGCACCAGGGCGAGGTGCACGCCCGGGTGGACGTGCACGGCCCGGGCCGGGTCCACCTGTTCGTGCTGGACGCGGACGGCGCGGTCCTCGCGGACCGGCAGGTCGACGTCGCCGAGCGCGGCGAGCGGAGCGTGCCGATCGCGGTGCCGGAGGGCACCCCGGCGAGGGTCCTGGCCGGGTTCGCCGGGCCGGACGGGGCCACTGCGGCGTCCGCCGCTGAGGTCCGCCGGCCCTAGCGGGTGCGGACGGGCGGCCGCGGAGCGACACTGTCCACAGTGACCGTTCACCTCCTGATCATCGGCGACTCTCCAGAGCCTTCACCGCGGCCGAAGTCCGGTCGGCGACGCCGAGCTTCGTGAAGATGTTGCGCATGTGGTTCTTCACGGTCCGCTCGGAGATCCCGAGAGCTTTCGCGATCTCCCGGTTCGTACCGCCACGCACGAGGTAGCCGAGCACCTCGTGCTCGCGGTTCGTCAGCTCGGGGAAGCCCTCACCGTCGGGCTCCTCGGTCGATCCGGCCGCGGCGCCGGCGTGGTGGAGCTGGACGCGCAGCATCACCAGATGTCCCACCTGTTCCAGGACGTGCCGCAGCGCGCGGGAGTGCTCGACGGCCTCCAGCAGCAGTGCGGTGATCGCCCGGTCCAACGCCTGATCGTACGAGAGGGCCATCGAGGTACTCCACCTGTGCGAGTGATCGCTGGTGCGCGAGCACGCAGCGGTCGAATCCGTTCTGACGCCCACAGTTTCGTTCGCGCAGCGCGCATCGTTGCTGGGTCGAGCGGCTGTTCCCTCGAATGCCGAGGAGATTGACGCGAACAGCCCAGCGCACACCCGATCCGGTACCCCTGCCAGAAGACCTGGGCCGAATTGTTCATGGTTTCGATCTCCGCGCGACCGTAGGTTCGCGTTCGTCGGCCCACAACGAACAGGGGGAGCCACGAATGCTAGTCCCGCCAGGCGCGAAAGAGGATCCCGCACGGCCCAATCGGTCCGGCCGTACGGGCGGAATCCCCCGCTGCAGCATGGACCCCGCCGCCGCGGCCGCGGCCGTGCGGCACCGGTTGCGCGACGACGCCGAACCGGTGCGCAACCTCGCGACGTTCTTGACCACGTCGTTCGAGCCGGAAGCCGTGCAGCTGCACAGCGCCTACCTGAACCGGAACCTCGCCGACCGCGAGCAGTACCCGGCCACGGACGAACTGGTGCAGGAGTGCGTGCGCATCCTCGGCGAGCTCTGGGGCGGTGACGGCTGTCGGGTGGTGGGGTCGGCGACCACCGGGTCGAGCGAAGCCGCGCTGCTGGCTGGGCTCTCCCTGCTGCACCGCTGGGAAGAACGCACCGGGTCCGGCGCGCGGCGCCCCAACCTGGTGATGGGCGCGGGCGTGCACGCCTGCTGGCGGAACTTCTGCCGGCACTGGGGAGTCGAACCGCGGGTCGCGCCCGCCCGGCCCGGGTGCGTCGGGCTCGACGGAGCCGTCGCGGCCGAGCTGTGCGACGAGTCGACCATCGGCGTGGTGGCCGTCCTGGGCGGCACCCTCGACGGGCGCTACGAACCGGTGCGGGACATCGCCGCCGAGCTGGACCAGCTGGCCGACCGGTCCGGGATCGACGTGCCGGTGCACGTCGACGCGGCCGGGGGCGGCTTCATCGCCCCCTTCCTCGACCCCGACCTGCAGTGGGGCTTCGACCTGCCCCGGGTGGTGTCGATCAACGCGTCGGGCCACAAGTACGGCCAGGTGCCGCCCGGACTGGGGTGGGTGCTGTGGCGCGACCGCGACCACCGCAGCGGGCGGCTCGGCTTCCCGGTCAACTACCTGGGCAGCAACCACACCTACCACGAGTTCACCTTCTCGCGCTCGGCCGCGCCGGTGGTGCTGCAGTACTACAACTTCCTCCGCTACGGGTTCGCCGGCTACCGCAGCCTCCACGCGCGTTCCCGGCGCCTGGCGCAGGACCTGGCCGCGCGGCTGCGTGCCACGGGACGGTTCCAGTTCCTCGGGGACGGCAGCGACCTCCCCGTGGTGGCGGTGACCGCCGAGCCCGACCTCAAGCTCTCCCAACTGGCCCGGCGGCTCGGCGAGTGCGGCTGGGCGGTCCCGGTGTACCAGCTGCCGCCGGACCTCGAGGAGCTGACCGCGATGCGCGTCGTGGTGCGCAGCGACCTGCGCCCGTCGGACGTGGTCGCGTTCGCGGCCGCCGTCGACGAGTTCACCCGTCCCCACGCAGTGTGACCCCGGTGCGGGTGAGCGGTGCGCGGAACCTCCCGCACCGCCCCCCCGCTCCGACCATCCCCGTCCCGAAACCCCCGAGTGAGGAGAATCCATGCGTCCCATCCGCGTTCTCGGCAAGCTCGTGCACAGCGAACCGCCCCGCCCCGGCACCGGGTTGCGGCTGGCGATCTTCCAGGCGGAGAACCCCGTGGGCACACCGCAGGCGGTCGTGGACAACCTGGCGAGGATGGAGCAGGCCGTGGCGCTGGCCGCGCGCTACCGCTGCCACCTGTGCGCGTTCCCGGAGTGCTACAACACCGGGTACTCGCTCGGCCCGGAGGAGTGCGCCCGGCTCGCCGAACCCAGCGACGGCCAGTCGGTGCGCGCGGCGCGGAAGCTCTCGCAGCAGCACGACATCGGCATCGTGCTCCCCTACGTGGAGCAGGCCGCCGACGGCGCGCTGCACGACTCCGTGGCGGTCGTCCACGATGGACAGTTGCTGGCCAACTACCGCAAGACCCACCTGTACGGCGCGGCCGAGCGCGCCAACTTCACCCCGGGCGACGAGCTGCCGCCGGTGGTGGAGATCAACGGGTTCCGGGTGGGTGTGCTCAACTGCTACGAGTGCGAGTTCCCGCCGCTGTACCAGCACCTGGCGCGGCACGGCGCGCGGCTCGTCGTCGGTCCCACCGCCGCCGACCGGCACTTCGTGCTGCACGACGGCTCGCCGACGCAGGTGCCGTACCCGGACGCCACCGAGCACATCATCCCGGCGATGGCCGCGGTGTGGCGGGTGTTCGTCGCCTACGCCAACCGGCGGGGCTGGGAGGTCTCGGAGCGCGGGCAGTGGGAGTACCGGGGCAACTCCGGGGTCTGGGGCCCGGACGGGCAGCCCGTGGTGTGCGCCGGTCCCGCCGAGCAGACCGCGGACGCGCTCCTGGTGGCCGACTGCGTGCCGGACGCGGTACCGCCGTTCAGCCCGGAGGGCAACCACCTGACCAACTCGCGGCTGCCCGTCGGCGACCGGTTGCTGCCCGCGGGCTGACTCACCGGCGGCTGCTCGCCACCTCCGCCATCGGGGCGAGGGTCACGCCCTCGGTGGCGAACCGGTCGCGGATCGCCTGCGCGACCGCCACCGCGTTCGGGCGGTCGCCGTGCACGCAGATGGTGTCCGCGTCGACCTCGACCTGACGGCCCGAGGTCGACGTGACCGCCCCGCGGAGCACGGCGACGGCCTGTTCGGCGCACTGCTGCGGGGGCTTGGCCTGCGGGTCCGGCTCGATGATGATGTGGCCGTCGTCGTCGTAGTCGAGGTCGGCGAACGCCTCCCGCACCACCGGGAACCCGCGCTCGGCGAGCCCCTCGGCGACCGGTCCGGCGAGCAGCACCACCAGCACGCCCGGTGCCGCGGTCGCGAACGCCTCGACGATCGCCTCGGCGACGGCGGCGTCCCGGGCGGCGAGCCCGTACAGCGCCCCGTGCGGTTTCACGTGCGCCACCTCGACCCCGTGCAGGTCGGCGATCGCCCGCAGGGCGCCGAACTGGTACAGGCAGGCGTCGGCGGCGTCCTGCGGGCTCATCGCCATCGCGCGCCGCCCGAACCCGGCCAGGTCGGGGAACCCGGGGTGGGCCCCCACCGACGTCCCTCCGTCGCGCGCCAGCTGCACCGAGCGGCGCATGGTCGCCGGGTCTCCCCCGTGCCACCCGCAGGCCACGTTGACCGACGACACCAGCGGGATGAGCCCGGCGTCGTCCCCCAGCCGCCACCGGCCGAAGCTCTCCCCCGCGTCGGCGTTGAGATCGATGAGCGTGCGCACGTCCCTGCACCTCCCGGAAGAAGGGCTTGAAGAACCGATCATAAGCCCGGGCCATCCCCGGTGCAGCCCCCGAAGCACACTGCCGAACCCACTCGAACGTGGGGCGTGCGGTCACGACGGCGATGCGCGCCGGGAGTCCGCGGCGCATCCTTACTCCTTGCCGCCAGGAGGTGAGGAGGGGCACCCTTTCCTTGCCGCCGGTGAGTGAGGAGGGGCACCGTGACCGCGACGAAGGTTGACCTACCACCCGCCCGGTACGAGTTCGGTGGCGACGAGTTCGTTTTCGTCGAGCTCGACCGCGAGATGAGCCTCGAGGCGAACTTCAAGGCGATGGCGATCACCGGGGCGCTGCGGGAGCTCGACCTGGACGGCGTCATCGACATCTGCCCGTCCAACGCCTCCTACCTGGTCCGGGTCGACCCGGACCGGCTGCACCCCGCGGCGCTGGTGGAGCGGCTGGAGGAGCTGGAGCACTCCGCGGGCGAGCTCCCCGAGGACTACACCGTGCACACCCGCGTGGTCGACGTCCCGGTGCTCTTCGACGACCCGTGGACCCGCGAGACGCTGATGCGGTTCCGGGACCGCCACCAGGACCCGGAGGCCACCGACCTCGAGTACGCGGCGCGGATCAACGGCCACCCCGACGTCGGTTCGCTCATCGACGCGATCACCTCGGCGCCGTTCATCGTCACCATGCTCGGGTTCGTGCCCGGCCTGCCGTTCTGCTACCAGATGGTGCCGCGGGACCGGCAGATCGAGGTGCCCAAGTACGTGCGGCCGCGCACGGACACCCCGGAGCGGGCGTTCGGCTTCGGCGGCGCGTTCGCCGTCGTCTACCCGGTGCGCGGGGCCGGCGGGTACCAGCTGTTCGGCATCGCCCCCGCGCCGGTGTTCGACCTCTCCCAGCGGTTGCCGGACTTCGCCGACCGCATCGCGTTCCCCCAGGCCAGTGACGTGCTGCGCTACCGGTCGATCGACCTCGAGGAGTACGAGGCCGTCCGCGCCGAGGTGGAGGCGGGCACGTTCCGCTACCGCACCCGGGAGGTGTCGTTCCGGCCCGCGGAGTTCCTCGCCGACCCCGACGGCGTCAACGACAGGCTGATGGAGGTGCTGTACCGATGACCGAGGTGATCGTGCGCTCGGGCGGCCTGTCCACGACCGTGCAGGACGCCGGGCGGGACGGGCAGTACGCCATCGGCATGCCGCCGTCCGGAGCCATGGACCAGTACTCCTACGAGATCGCCAACCTCCTGGTCGGCAACCCGCGCGGTGCCGCCGTGCTGGAGGCGACCTACCTGGGCCCGGAGCTGGAGTTCACCGACTCCCGCCACGTCGCGGTCACCGGCGCCGACTGCGAGGTCACGATCAACGGCCAGCCCGCCCCGACCTGGCAGCCGCTGCGGGTGGGGCCCGGTGACGTGCTGGCGGCGACGCGGGTCCACCGCGGTGCCCGGCCCTACATCGCGATCGGCGGCGGCATCGACGTGCCGCCCTACCTGGGATCGCGGTCCACCTACATGCTCACCGGCATCGGCGGCTTCCAGGGCCGCGCGCTGGCCTCCGGCGACCGGTTGCCGCTGGGCGCCGCGCCGTCGGCACCGGCCGGCGCGGAGCTGCCGGCGGAACTGCGCGTGGACTTCCCCGACGTCGTCGAGCTGCGGGTGGTCGTGGGGCTGTGCTCCTACCGGCTGACCGAGGGCGCGCTGCGGTCCTTCTTGGACACCGAGTGGCGGGTCACCAAGGACGCCGACCGGGTGGGCTACCGGTTGCGCGGCGGATCGCTGGACTTCGTCGAGCGGGAGCAGCCCTTCGGCGCGGGCAGTGACCCGGCCAACGTGGTGGACCTCGGCTACCCGGTGGGGTCGGTGCAGGTCCCCGGTGGTGACGAGCCGATCGTCCTGCTCAACGACGCCGTGACCGGCGGCGGCTACGCCACGATCGGCACGGTGATCTCGGCGGACCGCGACCGCGTCGCGCAGGCGCGGACCGGCAGCAAGGTGCGCTTCACCGCCGTCGACCTCGACGCCGCGCTGGTGGCCCGGCAGGAACGACGTGCGCGACTGGCCAAGGCCCGCGTCGCCCTCGACGCGGACCCCAGCTGAACCGGGAGGAACCATGTCCGAAGTGGACGCCCAGCTGCCGGGCGTGTTCTACCGCCGTCCGTCCCCCGACGCCGACCCGTACATCAAGCCCGGGGACAAGGTCGAACCGGGGCAGACGCTGGGTCTCATCGAGGTGATGAAGACCTACAACGAGATCAAGGCGGAGACCGCCGGGGTGATCACCAAGGTGCTGCTGGACGACGGCGACGAGGTCGAGGTCGGGCAGCCCTTGTTCGAACTGGACGAGTCATGACCGGGCTGCGCCGCGTGTTGGTGGCCAACCGCGGCGAGATCGCGGTGCGGATCGTCCGCGCCTGCCACACCGCGGGGGTGGAGGCGGTCGCGGTCTACTCCGACGCCGACGAGCACGCCCGGTGGGTCCGGATGGCCGACGAGGCCCTGCACATCGGCCGCTCCTCCGCGCAGAAGTCCTACCTCGACGTCGAGGGGCTGCTCAAGGCCGCCAAGGCGGCCGAGGTGGACGCCGTGCACCCCGGTTACGGGTTCCTGGCGGAGAACTCCGGTTTCGCGCGGGCGGTGCGCGACGCGGGGCTGGTGTTCATCGGCCCGCCGCCGGAGGCCATCGACCTGATGGGGGACAAGGCGACCGCGCGCCGCACGGCGGAGGCGGCCGGTGTGCCGGTGGTGCCGGGCAGCGGTCCGTGCTCGGACCAGTCCGAGGCGGAGCGGGCCGCCGCGGAGCTGGGCTACCCGTTGCTCATCAAGGCCGCGGCCGGGGGCGGCGGCCGGGGCATCCGTCCGGTGCGCGACGCGCAGGAGCTGGCCGACGTGCTGCCGAGCGCGCAGGCGGAGGCGCAGTCCGCGTTCGGGGACCCGACCGTCTACCTGGAACGCGCCCTCCCCCGCGCCCGGCACGTCGAGGTGCAGGTGCTCGCCGACGAGCACGGCGGCGTCCGGCACCTGTTCGAGCGGGACTGCTCGGTGCAGCGGCGCAGGCAGAAGCTGATCGAGGAGGCACCGGCGCCGCAGCTGTCCGAGGACGTGCGCCGCGGCCTGGCCGACGCGGCGGTGCGCCTGGCCGAGCACGTCGGCTACCGCAACGCCGGGACGGTCGAGTTCCTCGTCGACGAGGAGGAGGGCTTCTACTTCATCGAGATGAACACGCGGATCCAGGTCGAGCACCCGATCACCGAGGAGGTCACGGGCGTCGACCTGGTCGCCGAGCAGCTGCGGATCAGCGGCGGTGCGCCGGTGTCGTTCGACCAGGACTCCGTCGCGGTGCGCGGTGCCGCGGTGGAGCTGCGGATCAACGCCGAGGACCCGCAGCGCGGCTTCGCCCCGACCCCCGGCGAGGTCACCGCGTTCCAGCTGCCCGGCGGGCCGGGGGTGCGGTTCGACACCTGGATCGACGTCGGCGACCGGGTCAGCCCGTTCTACGACTCGCTGCTCGGCAAGCTGGTGTGCTGGGGAGCCGACCGTGAGCAGGCGCTCGCGCGGGCGCGCCAGGCGCTGCGGGAGTTCCACGCCGACGGCATCGCCACGACGGCCGAGCTGCACCGGCGGCTGCTCGACGAGCCGGAGCTGCGCCACGGACCCGTGCACACGACGTGGCTGGAGCAGCTGCTCGACGGATGAGGTGTGCCCGCCGTCCAGCGCGGCGGCCCCGCCTCCACCTCGGCGTCCCGGCCGACCTGGTCCCGGTCCACGTCGAGCTCGACCGCCACGCCGAGCACCGGTAGGGAGACCTCCACCCGCACGTCGGCGACGTGGGGGGGTCTCCTCGACCCGTGGGGGCCGCGGCGGGGGCTCGTCGCCCCGCGGTGCGGCGGGAACCGGGCCGGGCGTCGACGGGACGACCGCTGCGGGCCGGGACTTGCTGCAGGTGCGGCGGGTCCGGGCGCACCGGAGTCGCGGCCAGCGATGGGGGTCGGTCTGGTCTGCGGCCGGCGCGAGCCCCAGCGCGCGGTCGTCCTGCGTGCCGCGGCCACCGTCCACCACCTCGCAGCCGTGCCTCCCCGTGCGCGCGAGCCCAGCCCGGCGGCCCTCGACCGGACGGGCGTGTCGATCACGACGACGGACCGATCCCCGGTTCGTCGCAACGGACCCGTCACCCGCGGAGCCGATCGCCGGGCACGCGGAAGCGGTTGCTCCTCAACATGATCGTGTTGAGAAGTGGCGGTTCTGCACCGACAGTGTGAGGACGGGGAGCCGCAGCGTCGAGGTTCGGGGGGTCGGCATGCAGGGCGTCAAGAGGTGGCCACTCATCATCGCGACCGTGCTGGCCTGCGCCTTGACGTCGTGCTCGGAACCGGAGCCGGAGGTCTCCGAGGCGACGGTGACGACGTCGGTGCCGGACCGGGCGCAGCAGGTCCCGCCGAGCGACCCGCTGGTCGTCACCGCGCACCGCGGCGTGCTCACCTCGGTCACCGTGACCACCGACGACGGGGCCGTGGTGCCGGGCGAGATGATCGACGGCGGGCGGCGCTGGAGCACCACCACGCCGCTGGAGTTCAGCACGACCTACCGGGTGCAGGCGCACGCGCAGGACGCCGAGCGCATCCCCGCCCCGCCGACGCACACGACGTTCACCACCGCCACGCCCGTGGACGAGGTCGTGGTGGAGCGGACCCGGCCCAGCGACGGTGACGAGGTCGGGATCGCCATGCCGGTGTCGATCTACTTCAGCAGGCCGGTGACCGACCGCGCCGCCGTGGAACGCCGCCTGTCGGTCGAGACGTCGGTGCCCACCGAGGGCTCGTTCCACTGGATGAGCGACGAGCAGGTGAACTGGCGCCCCAAGGAGTACTGGAAGCCCGGCACCACCGTCCGGGTGCGCGCGCGGTTGTACGGGGTGGACACCGGGGGCGGCGTCATGGGCACCGCCGACCACGAGACGAACTTCCGCATCGGGCGGGACCAGCGCGCCGTCGGTGACGTCAACACCCACGAGTTCGTCGTGTACCAGGACGGCCAGGAGGTCCGGCGGCTGCCTGCCTCCTACGGCCGCAGCGTCTACCCGACCCAGTCCGGCGTGCACGTGGCCTTCGAGAAGCACACCTCGACCCGGATGCGCTCAGACACCTGGGGCGGGCCGCAGAAGGGCGAGCCCGGCTACTACGACGAGGTCCTGCCCTACGCGGTGCGCATCTCCAACAACGGCGAGTTCGTCCACGTCAACCCCGCCACCGTGTGGGCGCAGGGCGTCTCCAACGTCTCGCACGGGTGCATCAACCTCTCGCCCGAGGACGGCAAGTGGTTCTTCGACTTCGTGCAGATCGGCGACCCGGTGGAGATCGTCGGCTCGGACAAGCCGCTGACGACCGCGGACGGGGACATCCCGGACTGGACGATCCCGTGGGAGGAGTACGTCCGCGGCAGCGCCCTCCACGAGCAGCGCTGAACCGCTGCCGCGCTGCGACGCGGCGACCGGGAGGCGATGATCGGGGAAGCGCCGGCGTCCGGCACGCCGACGTCGAGACCACCGCCGGCGCCCGGTCGTCACCGCACGCGCACTGTTCGGAGGTCCGCATGGGCAGCAGCACAGCACGAGCCAACATCGGGGTCGTCGGACTGGCGGTGATGGGCTCGAACCTGGCCCGCAACCTGGCCTCGCGCGAGGGCAACACCGTCGCGGTCCACAACCGGACCTACGCGCGCACCGAACAGCTCGTCACCGAGCACCCCGAGGCGGGCTTCGTGCCGAGCGAGTCGATCGACGACTTCGTCGCCTCGCTGGCCAAGCCGCGCACCGCGATCATCATGGTGCAGGCCGGGAAGGGCACCGACGCGGTGATCGACCAGCTCGCCGAGCGCTTCGAGCCCGGCGACATCATCGTCGACGGCGGCAACGCCAACTTCCAGGACACCATCGCCCGGGAGCAGCGGATCGCGCCCACCGGCATCCACTTCGTCGGGGCCGGGATCTCCGGCGGCGAGGAGGGTGCGCTGCACGGGCCGTCGATCATGCCGGGCGGTTCGGCGGAGTCCTACGAGACGCTGGGCCCGATCCTGGCCTCCATCGCCGCCGTCGCCGAGGGCGAGCCCTGCGTCACCCACGTCGGCACCGACGGCGCCGGGCACTTCGTCAAGATGATCCACAACGGCATCGAGTACGCGGACATGCAGCTCATCGCCGAGGCCTTCGACCTGCTGCGGACCGTGGGCGGTCTCGAGCCGGCCGCCATCGCCGACGTCTTCGCGGAGTGGAACCGGGGGCCGCTGGAGTCCTACCTCATCGAGATCACCGCGGAGGTGCTGCGCCACGTCGACGCCGCCACCGGCAAGCCGTTCGTCGACGTGGTGCTGGACCAAGCCGGTTCGAAGGGAACCGGGGTGTGGACCGTGCAGAACGCGCTCGACCTCGGCGTGCCGGTCGGTGGCATCGCCGAGGCCGTGTTCGCCCGGGCGGTGTCCGGCAAGCAGGCGCAGCGCGAGGCGGTGCGGCGGGTGGTGGCCTCGCGCCCGCAGCCCCAGCGGGTCGACGCGTCCTTCGCCGACGAGGTGGCCAAGGCGCTCTACGCCTCCAAGGTCGTCGCCTACGCGCAGGGCTTCGACATGATCACCGCGGGCGCCCGGAAGTACGGCTGGGACATCCGCAAGGACCGGATCGCCAAGATCTGGCGCGGGGGCTGCATCATCCGGGCCCAGTTCCTCAACCGCATCGCCGAGGCCTACGACGAGGACCCGGACGTCGCGACCCTGCTGGAGGCGCCGTACTTCGCGCAGGCGGTCGCCGACGGCGAGCGGGCCTGGCGCCGGGTGGTGGCCACCGCGGCCCAGTCCGGCGTGCCGGTGCCGGGCTTCGGCGCCGCGCTGAGCTACTACGACTCGCTGGCGGTCGAGCGCCTGCCCGCCGCGCTGGTGCAGGCGCAGCGCGACTACTTCGGCGCCCACACCTACCAGCGCGTGGACCGGCCGGGGACCTTCCACACCCAGTGGTCCGGCGACCGCACCGAGAGCGAGGTCCCCGGCCACTGACGGGCGTCAGAGGTACTGGCCGACCGGGTCGTCCCCGGTGGCGAGCTGGCTGACCCGCACCCCGGCCAGGTCGGCCGGGCGCAGCAGCCGGACCTCTGCGGCGTCCCCGTCGCCCGCCGTGATCCGCTCGCCCTGCAACGCGACGGCCCGGTCCAGCAGGTTGCGCACCACCCGGCCGTTGCCGAAGGACTCGTCGCGCTTGGCCGCCCGCAGGATCCGGCGCACCTCCGCCTCGACCCCCTCGTCAAGGGTGAACCCGGCAGCGGCCGCCA
Organism: Saccharopolyspora hordei; assembly: GCF_013410345.1. NCBI lineage: Bacteria > Bacillati > Actinomycetota > Actinomycetes > Pseudonocardiales > Pseudonocardiaceae > Saccharopolyspora > Saccharopolyspora hordei. The sequence goes on along the minus strand of NZ_JACCFJ010000001.1, from coordinate 3,425,515 downwards.
TCCGCTCGAAGATCGCGACCAGCTCCGCCTCGTCGTAGTCCGGGAAGTGCACCACCGAGGGGAACCGGGACGCCAGCCCCGGGTTGGTGCGCAGGAACTCCACCATGCGGCTCTCGTACCCGGCGGCGATCACCACGAGGTCGTCGCGGTGCTCCTCCATCAGCCGCAGCAGCTCGGCGATCGCCTCCGGCCCGTAGGACTGCCTGCCGTCCGGCGGGGTCAGCGCGTACGCCTCGTCGATGAACAGCACACCGCCCAGCGCGCGTTCCACCGCGGCGCGCACCTTCGGCGCGGTCTGCCCGATGTACTGGGCGATGAGGTCCGCGTGCGACACCTCCACCAGGTGACCGGAGGACAGCAGGCCGAGCTTGGCGTACACCGCCGCGAGCAGCCGGGCCACCGTGGTCTTGGCCGTGCCCGGGTTACCGGTGAACACCAGGTGCCGCATGCGCGAGCCCGGGGACAGCCCCGCGTCGCGGCGCAGCTGGTCCGCCTCGGCCTCCGCCACCAGCAGCCGGACCTCGCGCTTGACCGACTCCAGGCCGACCAGGTCGTCGATCGCCGCCATCGGGTCCGCCGGCAGCTCCGCGCGCACCTGGTCCACCGGGGTGTCCGGGACGTCGTCGACCTCGATCCGGTCCAGCTCGCCCGGCTCCTCCGCGGCCAGGATCCGCCGGGACTGCAGGGAGACCGTGCGCTCCAGCAGGTGGGTGGCCAGGCGCCCGTTGCTCATCGCCGCGTCGCGGCGGGCGGACCGGACCAGCCGCGCGACCTCCTGCCGCACCCCGGTGCCCAGCGTGAAGCCCGCGTCCGCGGCCTTGCGCTCGAACAGCTCCACGACCTGCTCGTCGGTGAGGTCCGGGAAGCGCACCACCTTCGGGAAGGCCACCGCCAGCTCCGGGTTGGCCTTGAGCAGCCCGTTGACCGCCGCGTCCGGGCCGCACAGCACCACCAGCAGGTCGTGCCGCCGCGCCTGCAGGCCGGCCAGCAGCGCGTCGATGACGCTGCGGTTGCGGGCCTGGTCGAGGTCGATGCCGGGCCGGGCGAGGGTGCCCGCGTCCTCGATGCAGAGCACGCCGCCGGCGGCCTGGTCGATCGCGCGCTGCACGCCGACCGCGGCCTCCGCCAGGTGCCGCCCGGCCAGGTCCGCGCAGTCGACCACCACCAGGTGCCCGGAGGACAGCAACCCCAGGTCGGCGCACATCCGGCCGAGCACCCCGGCGGCGGTCGTCTTGCCCGTGCCCGGTGATCCGGTGAACACCAGGTGCCGGGGCCGCACCTCCCCCGGCATCCCGGCTCGCCGGCGCAGCTCGGCGGCGCGCGCCTCGGCCAGCACCAGGTCCAGCTCGCGGCGGACCGACTCCAGGCCGACGCAGTCGGCGAAGTCCGCGCCGCGGCCCGGTGCCGCCGGCAGGTCGCGGCGCAGCACCTCCACCGGGCCGTCGCCGCCGCGGGCCCGGGCCACGTCGACGCCGCGCGCCGCGAGGTGCTCGACCAGGCGAGCGCCGCGCAGGTTCTGCCGCCCGGCCCCCGCCAGCCGAGCGCCCTCCCGGGCGACCTCGTCCGCGACGACCGCACCGCGCCGGACCACCGCCCGCCGGAACAGTTCCGTTCGCTCGTCGAGCGTGAACGGGCGCGTGCCGACGACCCGGAACCGGTGGAGCAGCGCCGGGTTCACCTCGCCCACCCGGTCGGCTCCCCCGGCCCGGCACACCGCGAGGACGTGCAGGTCCGGCAGCCGGTGCAGCAGCCGCCGCAGCTCCTCCAGCAGCGCGGGCCCGGACCACTCCAGGCCCGCCACCTGGTCGAGCCCGTGCAGCACCAGCAGGTCCCGGGCGCCGAGCCCGTAGGTCCGCTGCTGGAAGTGCACGACGGCGTTGCTGACGTCCAGGCTGACGAACTCCGACTCGGACAGCCACACCTCCTGCCTGCCGGGAGCGAGCAGGGCGCCGCGCAGCAGCCCGACCGCCGTGCCCCGGCCGGTGCTCTCCGGCCCGGCCAGCACCATCCGCACCGCCCCGGAACGGCCCTGCCGGAACTCCGCCAGCTCGGTGCGGACCGCCTCCGCCAGGTCCGGCTGGCCCACCAGGTCCGCGGCCGGGTCCTCGGGCGCGTCGTGCAGCTGTTCACCGGTGGACAGCTTCGCCACCAGCGGGTTGAGCACCCGGCGCGGCCGGGCCAGCGCCCGCAGCTGCTGCTGGAAGCCCTGCACCAGCGCCCCGCAGCTCGGCGGCACCACGCCGTGCGGCAGGCCCTGCACCACGCCGGTGATCCGCATCGCCATGTCCAGCCAGGCGCGGCAGACGTCCACCTCACCGGCCAGGAGCCCGCGCCCCAGCCAGGCGAGCACCAGGTTGTGCCACCGCTCGGCGTGGAAGCTCTCGCGGAGGCTGGCGAACATGCTCTGCACGGTCTCGAACATCGGGCGGCCCGTGGTGAGCGCCAGCTCCGCGGGCACCTCCACCAGGTCGGCGTGCAGCATGAGGTGGGCGAGCGCGGCTTCGTGCTCCACCGCGGGGCTGATCTCGGGCACCGGTCCGGTGCCCGCCGCTCCCGGCACCCGCTCCAGCAACCGCTGGTGCGCGGCGAGGAACCCCGAGCACGCCCAGTCCAGGTACCCGGCCGGGCCGGCGAGTTCGGGCAGCGCGGCCAGCACCGACTCGTCCGCGCGCTCGGCCCACACGTCGCGGAGCGTCCCGAGCGGGGCGACGAGGTCCTGCTTGGCCAGCGCCGGGTCGGCCGCGCGCAGGTCGTGCAGGGCGATCAGTGCCTGCCTGCGGGTCTCGAGCGGTTCGATCCCGGCGAAGACGTCCAGGCAACGGCGGGCCAGGTCGAACGCGGCCTCCCGCAGTTCCGGGTCGTCACCGGCCCCGGTCAGCAACCACTCCGCGGGCGGGCGGAACGGCGAGGCGGTCGCGGCCCACCCCCAGCCGCGGTGGGGCTGCCAGGGCTGCGCGACGAACCCGCTCAGCGCCTCGCACTGCACGTCGGGGGCGGTGCCGCCGCGGACCGCCGCCGTGCCGAGCAGGAACTCCAGCAGGCACCACAGCTCGGCACCGACCACCGTGGTGCCCTCGGCGTAGAACTCCGGCAGCTCCACCGCCAGCGCTTCCGCCGCCGGGTCCCGGTTGAGCTCCTCGGCGCGCTCCCAGACCTCCTGGTACAACCCGTCGGGGACCCGCCACGGACCGTGCGCGTACACGTCCAGCACGGGTTCGTCGGACAGCAGCAGGTGCAGGTGCTCGGGCAACGTCGGTCGGTCCACGATCGGCCAGACTATCGACGCCCGCGGCGGGGCACGGGGACGACCCGCACCGCGGCCGCCGGACTCCTGCGGACGGCCCGGAGGCAGGGTCGCATGTGGACGGAGCCGCGGGCTCCGGCGGGATGCCTCGGAAGAGCACCGGGACCCCGCCCTGCGCGGACGGGGTCCCGGTCAGCGGTCCAGCGGGATCAGGCGAGGTCGAACCGGTCGAGGTTCATGACCTTGTCCCAGGCCTTCACGAAGTCGCGGACGAACTTCTCCTTCGCGTCGTCGCAGGCGTAGACCTCCGCGAGGGCACGCAGCTCGGAGTTCGAGCCGAACACCAGGTCCACCCGGCTGCCGGTCCACTTCACCTCACCCGAGGCGTCGCGCGCTTCGAAGGTCTGCGCCTCCTCCGACGTCGGCGTCCAGGTGATGCCCAGCTCGAGCAGGTTGACGAAGAAGTCGTTGGTCAGCTTGCCCGGCTGGTCGGTGAACACACCGAGCTGGGAACCGTCGTAGTTCGCGCCCAGCACGCGGAGGCCGCCGACGAGGACGGTCATCTCCGGCGCGCTCAGCGTGAGCAGGTTCGCGCGGTCCAGCAGCAGGTACTCGGCCGGCAGGCGGTTGCCCTTGCCCAGGTAGTTGCGGAACCCGTCCGCGGAGGGCTCCAGCGCGGCGAAGGACTCCGCGTCGGTCTGCTCCGCCGAGGCGTCGACCCGGCCCGGCGTGAACGGCACCTCGATGTCGTGGCCCGCGGCCTTGGCGGCCTGCTCGACGGCCGCGCAGCCACCGAGCACGATCAGGTCGGCCAGCGACACCTTCTTGCCGCCGGTCTGGGCGGAGTTGAACGCCTCCTGGACGCCCTCCAGGGTGTTCAGCACCCGCGCCAGCTGGTCGGGGTTGTTGACCTCCCAGCTCCGCTGCGGCTCCAGGCGGATCCGCGCGCCGTTGGCGCCACCGCGCTTGTCGCTGCCGCGGAACGTCGAGGCCGACGCCCACGCGGCGGAGACCAGCTCCGCGGTGTCCAGACCGGACTCGAGGATCTTGCCCTTCAGCGCGGCGATGTCGTCCGCGTCGATGAGCTCGTGGTCGACCTCCGGCAGCGGGTCCTGCCACAGCAGGGTCTCCTCCGGCACCTCCGGGCCGAGGTAGCGCGACTTCGGCCCGAGGTCGCGGTGGGTCAGCTTGTACCACGCGCGGGCGAAGGCGTCGGCGAACTCGTCCGGGTTCTCCATGAACCGGCGGGCGATCGGCTCGTAGATCGGGTCGTAGCGCAGCGCCAGGTCGGTGGTGAGCATGTTCGGCGCGATGCGCTTCTCCGGGTCGTGCGCGTGCGGGACGGTGCCCTCCCCCGCGCCACCCTTCGGCCGCCACTGCTTGGCGCCGGCCGGGCTCTCGGTCAGCTCCCACTCGAAGCTGAACAGGTTCCACAGGAAGTTGGTGGTCCACTTGGTCGGCGTCGAGGTCCAGGTGACCTCCAGGCCGCTGGTGATGGTGTCCGCGCCCTTGCCGGTTCCGTAGGAGTTCCTCCACCCCAGACCCTGCTCCTCCAGCGGAGCGGCCTCGGGGTTGGGGCCGAGGTGGCTGTCGGGGGCGGCACCGTGGGTCTTGCCGAAGGTGTGACCGCCGGCGATGAGCGCGACCGTCTCCTCGTCGTTCATCGCCATCCGGCGGAACGTCTCGCGGATGTCGCGGGCCGCGGCGACCGGGTCCGGGTTGCCGTTCGGGCCCTCCGGGTTGACGTAGATCAGACCCATCTGGACCGCGGCGAGGGGCTCCTCCAGCTCGCGGTCACCGCTGTAGCGCTCGTCGCCGAGCCAGGTGGTCTCGGGCCCCCAGTAGACGTCCTCCTCGGACTCCCAGACGTCTTCGCGGCCGCCGGAGAAGCCGAAGGTCTTCAGACCCATCGACTCCAGCGCGACGTTGCCGGCCAGGATCATCAGGTCGGCCCAGGAGAGCTTCCGGCCGTACTTCTTCTTGACCGGCCACAGCAGACGGCGGGCCTTGTCCAGGTTGACGTTGTCCGGCCAGCTGTTCAGCGGCGCGAACCGCTGCTGCCCGGCGCCCGCGCCACCACGGCCGTCGGTGATCCGGTAGGTGCCAGCGCTGTGCCAGGCCATCCGGATGATGAACGGCCCGTAGTGGCCGAAGTCGGCCGGCCACCAGTCCTGCGAGGTGGTCAGCACCTCTTCGATGTCCCGCTTGACCGCGGCCAGGTCGAGGCTCTGGAACGCCTCGGCGTAGTCGAAGTCCTCGTCCATCGGGTTGGCCGCCGGCGGGTTCTTCGCGAGGATCTTCAGGTTGAGCTTGTTCGGCCACCACTGGCGGTTCCCGCCACCCTGCGTCGGGTGCGGCGCACGTCCGTGCGCGACCGGGCACCCGCCTGCGCTCTGCGCCTCGGCCTGGCCGACGTCGGTGCTGTCAGTCACTGGTTTCCTTTCGCTTCGTCAGGTGCTTCTGGTTCGCCCGGCGAACACCCCGGGCACAGACCCCAGTAGATGACCTCGGCTTCGTCGATGGTGAAGCCCCTGGCATCGGAGGCGGTCAGACACGGGGCGGACCCCACGGCGCAGTCGACGTCGGCGACCGCCCCGCAGGACCGGCAGGCGAGGTGGTGGTGGTTGTCCCCCACCCTCGCTTCGTAGCGGGCCAGGGAGCCCATCGGCTGGATGCGGCGCAGCAGGCCGGCGGCGGTCAACGCCTTGAGCACGTCGTAGACGGCTTGGTGGGACACCTTCGGGAGCGTCTCGCGCACCGCACCGATGATCGACTCCGTGTCCGCGTGCGGGTGCTCGTGCACGGCGGACAGCACTGCGACCCGGGGTCGGGTGACTCGCAGTGCAGCCTCGCGCAACATGCGCTCGAAGTCCGCTGTCGTCGGCACGCGCGGAAGTGTGACGGGCTTTCTGGAATGAATCAAGTGTGTTCACAGATCGGTTATCTTCAGTCCACACTGAAGCCATCGATCACTGTGAACAACGCAGCCGTCACGCGACGCAGCGCGGAACCCCGTGCGCGGCAGGCGTTCTCACGCTCCCCGGACCTCCTCCCCCGTGGTCCCGCGGAGCGCGCCACCGAGCCGGGGGGAGGACGGTCCGCACCGGAGAGGTCACCACCCGGCCGGGCTCGGCGCGAACCGGACGGGGCGAAAGGGTCTCGGCCGCGCGCAGATCCGTCGAGGGCGCTCCACAGCGGTGATCGACGGGTTACCGTGGGCGACATGCACGAGAACTCGCGAGACGCGGAACTGGCGGCCAGGGTCTCGCACGCGGACCTCGACAACCCGAACATCGCGCGCATGTACGACTACATGCTCGGCGGATCGGCGAACTTCGCGATCGACCGGATCACGGCGGAGAAGGCGCTGGAGATCATCCCGACGGAGCGCGACTACTGCTACGTCAACCGCGCCTTCCTCGGCCGCGCCGTGCGCTACCTGACCACCGAGGCCGGGATCGACCAGTTCCTCGACCTCGGGTCCGGCGTGCCGACGGTCGGCAACGTCCACGAGATCGCCCAGGCGCACAACCCGGAAGCCCGGGTGGCCTACGTGGACTGGGAAGCCGTCGCCTGCCACCACGCCCGGCACCTGCTCGGCGACAACGACAAGGTGACGGTCACCGAGGCCGACGTGTGCGACCCGGACACGGTGCTCAACGCCCCGGGAGTGGCCGGGCTGCTGGACTTCTCCCGGCCGATCGCGGTGCTGGCGTTCGGCATCCTCGACATCATCCCGAGCCCGGACGGCGCGTCACTGGTCGCCCGGTACCGGGACGCCTGCGTGCCGGGCAGCGCCCTGGCGGTGTCCAACAACGCCCAGCTGAGCCGCACCGACGAGGACATCGCCGCGCTGCGCGAGCTGCTGTCCCAGACCTCCACGCCGCAGATGCACATCCGCGACGCCGAGGAGGTCGCCGCGCTCTTCCCCGGCTACACGATCGTCGAGCCGGGCGTGGTGCCCGCGGCGTACTGGCGTCCGGACCACCCGGTCGACGACGCGGCAGCGCGCCGCGGCAACGTCCTGGGTGCGGTCGGGTTCCTGGACCCGGAGCCCGCAGGCTGACGCGCGGACGACGCCATCAAGTCCACAGTGGACCAGAACCGGGGGCGGTGCGGACGCACCGCCCCCGGCACGTGTCAGCCCTGCCGGCCGAGCCCGCGCTCGACGGCGGCGATGATCTCCGGGCGCAACCGCTCCGGCTGGACGATCGCGTCCACCGACCCGACCTCCACCGCGCGCTGGATGCTGTGCACCGCGTCGAACTCCGCGGCCACCGCGCCCAGGTGCTCCGCCCGCACCGAGGACCGCAGCTCCGCCAGCTCGGTGGCCAGCGTGGCGCGCTCGACGTCGGAAGCGGCCGCCACGCGGGCCTCCAGCTCCTGCACCCGCGGGTCCTTCGCCGTGCGCGCGTCGACCTCACCGGCGAAGACCACCGCCGCCGCGGGAGCCCCGCCGATGACCGAGGCGAACGACCCGTCCACGGCCAGCACGGTCATGTTCGGGTTGAGCGCCTTGGAGAACACCACGAACGCCCCGCCGTGGTAGCGCGAGATCACGCAGAACACGATCGGGCCCTCGAAGTTCACCACCGCGCGGCCGATCTCGGCGCCGTACTCCAGCTGCAGCTTGCGCATCGACTCCGGGGAGCCGTCGAAGCCGGACAGGTTCGCCAGCACCACCAGCGGCCGGTTGCCGCTGGCCGCGTTGATCGCCCGGGCCACCTTCTTCGACGACCGCGGGAACAGGGTGCCGGAGGTGTAGGTGTCCGGACCGTCGGTCGGCGGGAAACCGCGGCGCGGCACCGACCGCGACTCGATGCCGACCAGGCAGACCGGCCACCCGCCGAGGTGCGCGTCCTGCACCACCGCGGTCTCCGCGTCCGCCATCCCCGCCCAGCGCTCCAGCACCGGGTGGTCCTGGTCGGCGATGGCCCGCATGACCGTGCGGATGTCGAAGGGCTTCTTGCGGTCCGGGTTGGTCGCCGCGGAGAAGATCTCGCCGACCGTGCTGAAGTCGCTGCCGACCACCGCGTGCGGGAAGTCGGAGATGTCCCGCTCCACCGGGTCCGACGTCCGGGCCCGGCGCGGCGCCAACTCACCCGGCACGACGTAGGTGTGGTCGTAGTGCCCCATGAGCACGCGCCAGGCCCCCGCGAGGTCGGGCGCCCAGTACTGGGCCTGCCCGTTCGGGCCCATCACCCGGTCGTAGCCGCCGATGCCGAAGTTGTCCTCGGCCGAGACACCACCGGAGAAGTCCAGCGACTGCTTGCCGGTGAGCACCATGGCCGAGTCCGGCGTCATCACCAGCACGCCCTTGGTGTGCATGAGCATCGTGGCCTCGGCGTTCCAGTACGGCTGGGCGCCCACGTTGATGCCGGCCACCACGACGTTGATCTCGCCGCCGTCCTGGGTGAAGTGCACGATCCGCCGCAGCGCGGCGGCCACCCAGTCCATGTTCTCGGTGCCGGAGTCCATCGCGATGCGGGCACCCGCGGACAGCGCGTACCACTCCACCGGGACGCCTTCCCGCTCGGCGAGGTCGAGGGCGGCGATCACCCGCGCGCACTCCGGTTCGGAGAGCGCGCCGAGCGCCTTGGTCGGGTCGCCGAGCAGCACCACGCGCGTGACGCCCTCCGGGTAGCGCTCGGTCGGCGTGCTGGCCACGCCCACCACGATCCCCGCCTCGTTCAGGCCCTTCGGCCGGTCCACCGGCACCAGCGCGCCGGTGTCGTCGAGGTCGTGCTCGACGAAGGTGCCGCCGGCACCGGCCACCACGTCGACCAGCTCGTAGGGGTAGACGTTGCCGCGCCGCCGGGCGCGCCGGACCTTCTGGCCGTAGTCGTCCAGCGGCTGGATCGGCTCGGTCGGCGGCTCGGTCAGCTCCACGGTCAGGCCGGTCCCGGCCCCGTAGGTCAGCCGCAGCGCGACGTCGGTGTGCTCGCCGGTCTCCGCGTCCCGGCGCCGGCCGAGGTAGAGGACCTCCTCCAGCCCGGCCCCCGCCGCGCGCGGCGCCACCCGGGCCGCGACCTCGTTGAGCGCCTGCTCGGAGAGGTCGGTCGACGGCCACACGTACAGCACGATCCGGTTGGAGTCGAGCCGCTTGCGGGCCGGGCGCTGGGCCTGGACCCGGCGGATCGCGTCCAGGCAGGCGTCCAGCGCCGCCTCGGCCGCGGGCAGCGCCAGCACGCGACCGTCGGAGTCGCGCAGCGGCGTCAGGTCGCGGATCTGCGCCATCGCGACGAGGCGCTCGTCGGCCGGGTTCTCCGGCGCGACGCACCGCAGCAGGTGGACGTCCTCGTCGGCCGACGGGAGCCGGGTGATGTCGAAGTTCTCCAACCGGTGCAGTTGCAGCCGCTGGGCGACGAGCGGGTGCAGGCCGCGGATGATGCGCTCCTCGGCCAGCCCGTCCCCGGTCGAGCGGAAGGTGAAGTGGTGGTGCATCGCCGTGCCGCGGCGGCCCGCCACGGTGGTGGTCACGCGCCGCAGCCGCTCCGGCAGCGGCTGCTCCGCCAGCGCGGTGCGCAGCGCGGCGGCCACCTCGTCCGGGTCGGTGGGCTGGTCGGGCCAGCTCAGGTAGACGTCCGCGACGAGCTCGGCGGAGGTGCTGGCCACCTCGGCGACCGCCCGGACCGCGTCGGCGAGCTCGGTGAACTCAGCGGCGGTGGCGACCAGCTGCAGGCGCCGGCCGTCCAGGTCGTACTCGGCGGTGACCAGGGAGCGGCCGCCGCTGCGGCGGCACTGGACGTCCTCCAGCGCGCGGTCCCGGTAGTAGCGCCGGCTGAGCACCTCCAGCAGCGGCCCGTGGTCCGAGCCGTTGCGCCCGATGCGCTGGCCGAGCAGGCGCACCAGCGGCTCCGGGCTGGCCACCATGGCGGCGATCCGCTCCGCCCGGTCCGGCGCGTCGGGGTGCTCGTCGAGGTGGCGCAGGTGCCGGCGCACGTCGGCGTAGACCTCGGCGCGGGTGCGGCGCAGCATCGGCTGCGCGAACCAGCGGAACACCACGCTGCGCGCGAGGTCGCCGACGACCGGGAAGCGCACCTGGGTCGCCACGATGAGGTGCTCCAGGGCGTGGCCGACGGCGTCGCGCACCGAGGCCGGCGGCACCGGTTCGGTGAGCCACCGCTTCAGCAGCGTGGTCACCACGACCACGTCCGAGGCGGCGCGCTGCTGGGCCAGGAAGATGCGGAAGACCGCCTCCTCCAGCTCGGGCGTGCGGTCCAGGCCGTCGACCCCGTAGTGCCCGAGGACGCGGGTGAGCCGGTCCTGGAAGACCTGCGGGAGCCCGGCGCGCTCGACGTCGAGGCTCTGCAGGTAGGTGTGGAAGAACTCGCGCGGGCTGTGCACCTGGACGTCGGCGGCGTCCTGCGCGGCCGGCTTGTTGCGGCTCAGCTCGGACAGGTCGGCGAAGACCCACAGCAGGTCGACCTCGCCGCGCAGCGGCCGCTCGCCCGCGTCGGACACCTCGGCACGGGCGGCGAGGTAGTCGTCCAGGGCGCGCTGCTGGTCGTGCGGGTCGAGGTCGAAGCCGAGCAGGCGGCTGCGCAGCTCCTGCAGCCCGCGCTGCACGCGGTCCTGCGCCGACACCCCGGTGGGCTCGGCGGGCAGCGCCACCTCCGCGCCGCTGTCCGCGCCCGCGGCGTCGTCGCCGTCCTCGCCGATCGGTTCCAGGCGCAGCAGCGGGGCTCCGGTCTCCACCTGGCTGCCCACCGAGACCAGGCACTCGCGCAGCCTGGCGCGGAACGGCGCGCGCAGCACCGTCTCCATCTTCATGCTCTCCAGGACGAGCACCGGTGCCCCGGCCTCGACCTCCGCGCCGACCTCCAGCGGGGTGGCCACCACCAGCGCCGGCGACTGGGAGCGGAGCACACCGCCCTCGTCGCGGCTGATCCGGTGCGTCACGCCGTCCACCTCGACCAGGTGGATCGGGCCGTGCGTGCCGGTGACCAGGCGGAAGCGCTGCCCGTTGACGACGAGCTGACCGGTGGCGTCGTCGAACCGCTCCAGCTCCGCGTCGACCATGCGCACGTCGTCGCCGACGGCGAAGCCGACCCGGTAGCGCTGCGGGCCCACCTGCGCGACCAGCACGCGGTAGCCGGCGCCGCGCAGCTTGAGGTCGATCGCCCGGCCGCCCTCGTGCTGGACCTGCGGGCGCCCGCCGTGCGCGGTGGACAGCAGCCGCTGCAGCTCGACCTGCGTCTCGTCCTCGTAGGCCTCGATCGCGGCCGCGGCCAGCGCGACGCCGGAGCCGCTGTCGCAGACCAGGCGGCCCTGGTCGCGGACCCGGTCGATCCAGCCGGTGTCGGCGCTGCCGTCGACGACCTCGGGCTCGTCGAGCAGGTCGAGCAGGAAGCTCTTGTTGGTGGTGCCGCCCTCGATGATCACCGTGGTCTGGGACAGCGCGCGCCGCAGGCGGCCGAGCGCCTCGTCCCGGGTGCGGCCGTAGGCGATGATCTTGGCGATCATCGAGTCGAAGTCGGCCGGGATGGTGTCGCCCTCGCTCACCCCGGTGTCCACGCGGATGCCGGGGCCGGCGGGCAGGTCCAGCAGCGCGATCCGGCCGGGGGCGGGCGCGAAGTCGCGGTCCGGGTCCTCGGCGTTGAGCCGCGCCTCCACCGCGTGCCCGACCTCGGCCGGCGCCTCGCCGTCGAGCGTGCCGCCCGCCGCGACGTGCAGCTGGGCCTTGACCAGGTCCATGCCGGTGGTGGCCTCGGTGATCGGGTGCTCCACCTGCAGCCGGGTGTTGACCTCGAGGAAGGCGAACAGCTGCTCCTCGGGCTGGTACAGGAACTCGACGGTGCCCGCGCCGCGGTAGTCGGCGGCCAGCGCCAGCCGCTCCGCCGCGGCCTTGAGCTCGCGCACCTGCTCGGGGCCGAGCACCGGCGACGCCGACTCCTCGATGATCTTCTGGTTGCGGCGCTGCACCGAGCAGTCGCGCACCCCGAGCGCCCACGCGGTGCCCTGCCCGTCGGCGATCACCTGCACCTCGACGTGGCGGGCGCCGGTGACCAGCCGCTCGAGGAACAGCACCCCGCTGCCGAAGGCGCGCTCCGCTTCGAGGCTGGTGCGGTCGTAGACCTCCTTCAGCTCCACGTCGGAGTGGATGATGCGGATGCCGCGGCCGCCACCACCGGCGGTCGCCTTGAGCATCAGGGGGTAGCCGATCTGCTCGGCGGCCCGCAGCGCGCCGTCGAGGTCCGCCACCGGGCCGCGGCTCCAGGGCGCCACCGGGACCCCGGCTTCCTCCGCGAGCAGCTTCGCCCCGATCTTGTCACCGAGCCGCCGCATGGCCTCCGGGCTGGGGCCGATGAACGTCACGCCCAGCCTCTCGCAGAGCTCAGCGAACGCCGGGTCCTCGGCGACGAAGCCCCATCCGACCCACACCGCGTCGGCGCGCGTCTCGCGCAGCGCCCGCTCCAGCACCTCGAGGTCGAGGTAGGGCCGCGCGGACGCCGGGCCGAGGCAGTGGCTGAGGTCCGCCTCGCGGACGAAGGTGGAGGTCGCGTCCACGTCCGTGTAGAGGGCGACCGTCTCGATCCGCGCCGCCCCCTCGGCGTTGATCTCGCGGACGGCGTGGATCAGCCGCATGGCGGCTTCTCCCCTGTTCACGATGGCGATACGACTGAACACCGAGCCTCACATCTGACGATTGCACGAGAAAGGCGACGGCCCCCCAGTCTCGGAGCGTCGCCGAACTTGACCTCAACCCTGCCTGATACCGGCGCGCGACGTCAGGAGCAGCGCGCCAGCATTCACGACCAAGATTTGTAGGGTGTCACCAAAAAGGCCTCGACCGAGCTCGGCCGCTCCCCCACCGGACCCGGCTCGCGCACCCCGATCACCCACACCCGGAGCGCGTCCGGATGGTCGGCTTCCTGCGGGAGCGTCCCATTCCTGGCGCAAGGGAAGTGTCCGGCCCCGCGGGCGACGGCGGGTGCGGTCGGTGAGCACCGGTCGCGGGTGGCCCGGGACGGCGCGCACGCGGGCCACTGTGGACGTCCGTCGAGGACACCGCTCGCCGGGGCGTCACGCCTCGGCCTGCTCCTGCTCCCGGCGGCGGAGCTCGCGGACGCTGTCGGCGAGCGTGCGGTCACCGAGCGAGGCGAGCACCGCCCGCTCCGCTTCCGCGGTGAGCTCGGCGAAGTACTCACTGGCGTGCGCGCTGACCAGGCACACCTTCTCGCTCTCCGGGGAGCAAGCCCACAGCGGCTTGTCCCCGACCGCGCACCGGTAGATCTCCGCCAGCGTGATCTCCTCGGCCGGGCGCCCCAGCCGCGCCCCGCCGGCGCGGCCCTTCGCGCACACGACCAGGCCGGCTTCGGTCAGCGGCACCAGCAGCTTGCGGACCAGGCTCGGGTTGGCGTCCAGGCTGCGCGCGAGCTCGGTCGAGCTGACCGCGGTGACGGTGCCGCCCTCGGCCAGCGCCAGGGACAGCATCAACTTCAACGCACGGGAGAACCGGACGTCCAGCACGGCTGCCACCCCCCGCCCGCGGATCGACATCGGAGCCGACCCCACAATAGCAACGGTCACAGTTGCACTTGAGCTGACAAACTGTAATGTTGACTCGCACAGTTTATGTCGCACCACGTGACAGGAGAGTCCCACGGTGAGCACCCGCGCAGCTCAACTGCTGTCCCGACCGTTCGAACTGGGTTCGACCACGCTGCCGAACCGGATCGTCATGGCTCCCATGACGCGCATGTTCTCCCCGGGCGGCATACCCGGGGACGACGTGGCCGTGTACTACGCGCGGCGCGCCGCGGCCGGCACCGGCCTGATCATCACCGAAGGCACCACCGTCGACCACCCGTCCGCGGGCTTCAGCGACGACGTCCCGCGGTTCCACGGTGAGGAGCAGCTCGCCGGCTGGGCCCGGGTGGTGGAGGCCGTGCACGCCCAAGGCGGCACGATCATGCCGCAGCTGTGGCACGTGGGCATCCAGCGGCCCGCCGGTGCGCCGCCGGTCCCCGAGGCGCCCTCGACCGGCCCGTCCGGGATCGCGCTGGACGGCACGGCCGGCGCGGGCGAGACGATGAGCCTCGCCGACATCGACGACGTCATCCGCGCCTTCGCCGAGGCCGCCGAGGCGGCGGAGCGGATCGGCTTCGACGGCGTGGAGCTGCACGGCGCCCACGGCTACCTCATCGACCAGTTCCTGTGGGAGCGCACCAACCGGCGCACCGACGCCTACGGCGGCGACCGGGTCTCCCGCACGAAGTTCGCCGCGGACGTCGTCGCCGCCGTCCGGGAGAAGGTCTCCCGCGACTTCCCCGTCGTGCTGCGCTTCTCGCAGTGGAAGGCCGACAACTACGACGCCCGGCTCGCCGACAACCCCGGCGAGCTGGAGGAGGTGCTCACCCCGCTGGCCGAGGCCGGGGTGGACGCCTTCCACGCCTCCGGCCGCCGCTACTGGGAGCCGGAGTTCCCCGAGGCCGACCCGTCGCTCAACATCGCCGGCTGGGCGAAGAAGGTCACCGGCAAGCCGGTCATCACCGTCGGGTCGGTCGGCCTGAACAAGGTGTTCGAGCCGGGCTCGCTCAACGCCTCCAGCGCGAGCGTGACCAGCATCGACGAGCTGCTCGACCGGCTGGAGCAGGACGAGTTCGACCTCGTCGCGGTCGGCCGCGCCCTGCTCGCCGACCCGGAGTGGGCGGAGAAGGTCCTCAACGACCGCCTGGACGAGCTCGTCCCGTTCAGCAAGGCCGCCGCCGAGAAGCTGCACTGACCGGCGAGCAGCGCGCGGTGGCGCGGAGCTGCGCGCTGCTCCTCGGCACCGCGGTCAGCTGGTCCCGGCCTGCGCCTCGAGGTCGAACCCGCCGGCGGCGCGGAGCGTCCGCGCCGCCTGGACCAGCGCCCGGGTGAGCACCGACCCGGGCTCCACCGCGCTGGTGACCAGCGCGATCTCGGCGAACACCGTCGGGTCGCGCAGCTCCACCACCCGCGCGCCGACCGGCGGGCGCAGGGTGCGGACCCAGGTGTGCGGCACGATGCTGGCCCACCGGCCGGTGCCGACGTGCGCCAGCAGCGACACCACGGAGTCGGCCTCGAGCCGCGGCGCCACCGCCAGGCCGTGGGCGGCGAGCGCGTCGTCGATCAGCTGGCGGCCGCGCATCCCCTCGACGAGCAGGCACATCGGCAGTTCCACGGCGTCGGCCCAGCTGAGCGAGTCGGCCTGCCCGGCGAGCAGCTCGCTGCTGGCGAGGAGCACGTGCTGCTCCTCGTAGAGCGGGGTGACCACGAGGTCGGTGGTGTCCAGCCCGTGCGGGTAGATCACCCCGGCGTCCAGCTCGAAGCGGCGGATGCGGTCGATGATCTCCGCGGAGCGCAGGCTCGTCGCCAGCTGCACCCGCACCAGCGGGTGCTCGGCGCAGAACGGGTCGGTGAGCAGCGCGACGGTGCTCGCGGCCGCCGGGATCACCCCCATCCGGAGCTCGCCGGTCAGGCCGGTCTGCAGGGCCGCGACCTCCTGCTTGAGCGCGTCGTGGTCGGCCATGATGCGCCGCGCCCACAGCACGAGCCGCTCGCCTTCCGGGGTGAGCCCCTCGAAGCTGCGCCCGCGCCGCACCAGCGGCACCCCCAGCTCCTGCTCGAGCTTGCGGACGGCCTCGGACAGCGCCGGCTGGGAGACGTAGCAGGCGGCAGCGGCGCGGGCGAAGTGGCGCTCGCGCGCGAGCGCCACGAAGTACTCGAGCTGGCGGAAGAGCATGCCTCATTCGACCACGCCGCACGGCCGCGGCCGCTCCGCCGCGGCGGGCGGGCCAACCCGGCACCACGGGCGTGGTACCAGACCAGGTGTGGTGGTCGGGGCGGTCGTCACCCGGCGCCGAGCGGGGGCTGACCGGCGTCGTAGACGAGCACCCCGCGGTCCGGGTCCAGCCGCGCTTCCGGGCTGGGCCGGTGCGGGCGCACGGCGCCGTCGTGCATCAGGTGGCCGACGTCGACCCCGCGGACCAGGGTCAGGTGGTCGGCGATCATCTTGCGGTGGCAGCGCCACCAGACCGACTCGGCGCACATCACCGCGGTCAGCGCGGTGGCCGCCCCGGCGAGCAGGTCGTCCACCGCGGCCCGGAACTCCGCGGAGCGCATGTGCTCGGCGTAGCCGCTGAACGAGCGGTTGCGCAGCGCGGTGTCGGGGTTGTCCGCGTGCGCCGTGCGCCACCCGCCGAGCCGCCGTTCCCAGCGGTAGCCGATGCCCGCCTCGGGCAGCCACTGCTGCATCGCCGACCGGGTGGCGTCGGGGTTGCGCTTGCTGCCGGGCGCGGTGCGCACGTCGACCAGCTCGCGGACCCCGGCGCCGTGCAGCAGCTCGGCGATCGTCGTCGCGTCGGCGATGCCGTGCCCGAAGGTCAGCACCCGCGTCCTCGATCCCTCCACAGCGGACTCCACCCGAGCGGTCCTGTTCGGCGCTCCCCCGCGCGCACGCGGAGGACGCGACCGGCGACGCGGCCGCGCTGTCCATGCTGGCACTGTCCGCGGGTGAGACCACTGGGGACACCACGGTCGGGGATCCCGGCGCGACCGCGCCAGACGCGGGTCACCACGGGTGCGGAACCGCGAAGACCTCGACGGTGGCCCCGGCGGGGAGTCCGCCGGGCGGGACCACGGCGAGACCGTCGGAGCGCGCCAGCCCGCGCAGCATCGCGGGCCCGTCGTGGGACAGCGCGGTCGCCGCGCCCGCGCGCACCGCCACGGGCAGCAACCGGGTGCTGCGCGGGTGCCCCGGCAGGTCCGCGGCGGCGGTGAGCCGCTGCGCTCCCTCGTCCGCGCGGCCGCCGAGGCGGCTCAGCAGCGGGTGGACCAGCGTCACGAGCCCGGCGACGGCGGCCAGCGGGTTGCCCGGCAGCCCGGCGAGCCACCGGCTCCGCCCGTCCGCGGTCGGCGGGAGCGCGGCGAGCAGCATCGGGTGGCCCGGGCGCACGGCCACCGAGTCGACCAGGAGCCGGGCGCCGAGCTCGGCCAGCACCCGGTGCAGGAAGTCGGTCGGCCCCGCGGCCGTGCCCCCGGTGGTGATCACCACGTCGGCCGACGAGCCGCTGATCGCGTCGCGGAGCCGCGCGGCGTCGTCGGGGACGCGGTGGCTGCCGAGCGGCTCACTCCCGCAGCGCAGCCAGGGGCCCAGCATCGGGGTCAGCGCGTCGCGGACCCGACCGCCGCGCGGCGGACCGGTGTCGAGCAGCTCGTCGCCCAGCACCAGCAGCTCCACCGCGGGACGGCGGTGCACCGCGACCCGGTCCCAGCCGGCCGCCGCGGCCAGGCCCAGCACCGCGGGCGTGACCGTGGTCCCGGCCGGGACCAGGAGCTGCCCGGTCCGGCACTCCTGTCCCCGGGGCCGGACGTCGCGGCCCGCGGTCAGCGGGGTCGGCGCGCGCTCGGAGAGGATCCCGGTGGACTCGTCGACGAGACCGTGCTCGTGGCGCAGCACCGCCGTCGCACCGGGCGGCAGCTCGGCCCCGGTGGCGATGCCCAGCGCGGTGCCCTCCGCGAGCGGTCCGGCGCGGTCCCCGGCCAGCACGCGCCCGTCCCGCACCCGCCACGGCCCCGCTCCTGCCACCGCCCAGCCGTCCATCGCGGCGGTGTCGAACGCAGGCAGGTCCGCGCGGGCGGTCAGGTCCCCAGCCAACGCGTGGCCGAGGGCATCGGGGAGGTCCCGCTCGACCGCGGGCAGGGCGTGCCCGGGCGTGGTGCGGGCGATCTCCCTCGCCCGCTCCCACGTCCGCACCGGCGGCGTCTCCACCGGGCTCGACGGGTCGCCGCTCAGCCTCGCCAGGTCCATCGGGTTCTCCGGTCATCGGTCGCGGCGCTCGACGGGAGTCCACAGAGGACTTCGCGGGCGCCTCGGGATCTCGTCGCCAGCCTCCCCCACCCGCGCTGCCGTTTCAAACGGCAGCACCGAACGGTCGATCCACGCCGCCGATCGAGCACGTCCGACCAGGGGCACGGCTCGTCGTGTGACGCTGGACATGCCGTCGTGCCGCCAAGAACGTCCCGCCGTGCGGCGATAACCGGCGCCTATCGAGTGATCGACATCGCTTCTTTGACGCGCCCGCGCCCGCGCGCTTGAGTGGGCGGGCGGTGGTCCGGCAACTGCGGAGGCCGGCGCGGAGGACGAGGGGTGAAGCACGACATGGGCGTCAAGGACGGTGGGGACGCGGAAGCGCTCTCGGTCACGCCACCCAAGACCTGGGCCGCCGGGGTACCTGCGGTGGCCCACGCCGTGGAGTACTCGCTGAGCCAGACCTCGCCGCGCCGGACGGCGCTGACACTGCTCAACGTCAACCAGGGCAGGGGGATCGACTGCCCCGGGTGCGCCTGGCCCGAAGGCGACCCGAAGCAGCGTCACCTCAACGAGTACTGCGAGAACGGCGCCAAGCACATCAACGACGAGGCGACCACGCGGCGGGTCACCGCCGACTTCTTCCGCGAGCACCCGGTCTCCGAACTGGCGCAGAAGTCCGACCAGTGGCTCAACCAGCAGGGGCGGCTCACCGAACCCGTGGTGAAGCGCCCCGGCTCGGACCACTACGAGCCGATCAGCTGGGACGCCGCGTTCGACCTGCTCGCCGCGGAACTGCGCGCGCTGGACTCCCCGAACGAGGCGCTGTTCTACACCTCGGGCCGGCTCAGCAACGAGGCCGCGTTCCTGCTCCAGCTGTTCGCGCGGGCCTACGGCACCAACAACCTGCCCGACTGCAGCAACATGTGCCACGAGTCCAGCGGTTCGGCGCTGCAGGAGACGCTGGGCGTCGGCAAGGGCACCGTGAGCCTCGACGACATCCACAACGCCGACCTGGTCTTCGTCGTCGGCCAGAACCCCGGCACCAACCACCCGCGGATGCTGTCCGCGCTGGAGGAGACCAAGCGCAACGGCGGTCAGGTCGTGGCCGTGAACCCGCTGCCGGAGGCCGGTCTGCTCCGGTTCAAGAACCCGCAGAAGGTGCGCGGGGTGCTCGGGCGCGGCACCGCCATCGCCGACCAGTTCCTGCACATCCGGCCCGGCGGTGACCTCGCGCTGTTCAAGGCGCTGAACCTGCTGCTGCTCGAAGCCGAGGACGCCGCACCGGGCACCGTGCTCGACCACGCCTACATCGAGGCCAACACCAGCGGTTTCGCGGAGTTCGCCGCGCAGTCCCGCGACCTGGACTGGGACGAGGTGCGCACCGCGACCGGGTTGACCCGCGACGAGATCGAGCAGGTCCGCGACCGGGTGCTGGCCAGCCGCAGCGTCATCGTGTGCTGGGCGATGGGGCTGACGCAGCAGAAGCACGGCGTGCCCACCATCCGCGAGATCGTCAACTTCCTGCTGCTGCGCGGGAACTTCGGCAAGCCGGGCGCCGGCGCCTGCCCGGTCCGCGGGCACAGCAACGTGCAGGGCGACCGCACCATGGGGATCTGGGAGCGGATGCCGCAGTCCTTCCTGGACGCGCTGGAGCGCGAGTTCGGGTTCACCCCGCCCACCGAGCACGGCTGGGACTCGGTGGACTCCATCCGGGCCATGCTCGAGGGCCGCGCGACGTTCTTCCTCGGCGTCGCCGGGAACTTCGTGCGGGCCGCGCCGGACAGCGAGGCCACCGAGCGCGCGATGCGCCGGTGCCGGCTGACCGCGCACATCTCGACCAAGCTGAACCGCTCGCACACGGTGTGCGGCGACACGGCGCTGATCCTGCCGACGCTCGGGCGCAGCGACCGCGACGTCCAGGCGGGCGGCGAGCAGTTCGTCACCGTCGAGGACTCGATGAGCGCCGTGCACGCCTCCCGCGGCCGCCTGGAACCCGCCTCGGAGTCGCTGCTCAGCGAGGTCGCCATCATCAGCCGGCTGGCGCGCCGGACCCTGGGCGCGGACCCCGACATCCCGTGGGAGGAGTTCGAAGCCGACTACAGCACGATCCGGGACCGGATCTCGCGCGTGGTGCCGGGCTTCGAGGACTTCAACGCGCGGGTGGCCGAGCCGGGCGGGTTCGTGCTGCCGAACCCGGTCAACAGCGGGGTCTTCCGCACCGCGACCGGCAAGGCGAGGTTCACCGCCAACGAGCTGGAGATGCTGACCGCGCCGCCCGGGCACCTGGTGCTGCAGTCGCTGCGCTCGCACGACCAGTGGAACACCGTTCCCTACGCGCCCAACGACCGGTACCGCGGGATCCACAACGCGCGCCGGGTCGTGCTGGTCAACCCGGCCGACCTGGAGGAGCTCGGCATCGCCGACCGCGCCCGGGTCGACCTGGTCAGCGTGTGGCACGACGGAGTGGAGCGCCGGGCGCGGGACTTCCGCGTGGTCGGCTACCCGACGGTGCGCGGTGCGGCGGCCGCGTACTACCCGGAGACCAACGTGCTGGTGCCGCTGGACAGCGTGGCCGACATCAGCAACACCCCGACCTCCAAGGGCATCGTCGTCAGACTGGAGCCGACCGGGGCCTGACCACAGCGGGGAAGGACGCACCCATGGGACGAGTCACCGCACGACGGCGTGTGCTGCGCATCCGCGACGGGGTGCCGACGCACCGCCCGGACACCCTCGCCGCGGAAGAACCGATGGAGATCCGGGTCGGCGGCCGGCCGCTGACCGTCACCATGCGCACCCCGGGGCACGACTTCGACCTCGCGGCCGGGTTCCTGGTCAGCGAGGGTGTCGTCCGCTCGGCCGAGGACGTCGTCGGCATCCGCTACTGCGCGGGCGCCACCGCCGACGGCAGCAACACCTACAACGTGGTCGACGTCGCGCTGGCCCCGGGTGTGGCGCTGCCCGACGCGTCGCTGGAGCGCAACTTCTACACCACCTCCTCGTGCGGGCTGTGCGGCAAGGCCAGCTTGGACGCGGTGCGCACGAAGACCACCTGGCCGCTCGACGCGGGCGAGCCGCGCGTCGACGTGGAGACGCTGACCGTGCTGCCCGACCGGCTGCGGGAGGCGCAGCGGGTGTTCGACTCCACCGGCGGCCTGCACGCCGCCGGGTTGTTCACCGCCGACGGCCGGCTCACCTGCCTGCGCGAGGACGTCGGTCGGCACAACGCGGTCGACAAGGTCATCGGCGAGGCGCTGCGCGCGCACCGGCTCCCGCTGCGCGACTCCGTGCTGATGGTCAGCGGCCGGGCGTCGTTCGAACTGGTGCAGAAGGCCGTCATGGCCGGGATCCCCGTGCTAGCGGCCGTGTCCGCCCCGTCCTCGCTGGCCGTCGACCTCGCCGCGGACTCCGGACTGACGCTGGTCGGCTTCCTCCGCGGCACGTCCATGAACGTCTACACCGGAGCGGACCGGGTCCGCACCGACCTCACCGCGCCGGTCGGGTAGGCGTCCGGCCGTCGGTGCGCGCGGCGAGCGCGCGGCAGCCGGCTCCGCGGGGAGACGCGAGGTTCTCGACCGCTGGCGAGGTGCCACCATCGCCGCGACCGGGGCTCCGAGGAGCGGAGCGGGCGCGAGCCCTCCGATGCCGACCCCACTGGCGGCGGCCGGGGACGGGAGCGGGCGATCCCGGTGGGAGTCGTGTGCCTGGACCCCAGTGCACTCGCGAGGATCCCGACGCACTGTCGAGGCTCGTGTCGGGTCGGTGTCCCGTGCGTCGATGACCTGGGTGGTGACCGCGATCACCGTCCTGGCAGCGGCGTGGGGAGGTGCGCCGGCGCATCCGGCTGGTGCGCTGGCGTTCCGCCGACGCGCTCGGGCCGTGTCGTGCGGTCGTTAGGATCGAGGTGGACGGCCGTAGTCGACGCGCCGCTGGGAAGTGCTTGCGGTGCGCGGGAAAGGTGTGGCTGCCGTTGCGCAAGGTGAAGGACCTGACCGGGCCGGGGATCACGGACCGCTTCGGGGTGGGCGGTACCGATCTGGGGGTGACCGCGCTCGCGCCGGACGGACGACTCGTGTCGGTGTTCGGCGACACCTTCGAGCGGGCCGGCGTGGGTGGTCCGGGATGGCGATCGCCCGTCGTGCTGTTCGGCGACCCGACGACCGTCCGGAGCGGGATCCGGTGGACCGGTTCCGCCGGTGCGCGGTCGCACTACGCCGAGCAGGCGCTGGACTACGAGCACGACTCGGTGGTGCGCGGGCGGCGGGTGAGCACCACGATCCCCACCGACGTCATCACCATCGGCGACACGATGTACCTGCACGTGATGGTGTGCGAGGGGATCGGCAACGTGCACTGGACGGAGGTGCACCGGTCCACCGACAACGGCGAGACCTGGCACCCCACCGGCGCGACGTGGCCCGGTGACCAGCACGGCGGCCTGTTCCAGGTGCTGACCTGGGAACTGGGCGAGGACGGCTACGTCTACGCCTTCTCCACCGGGTTCCAGCGCGACAAGGGCCTTGTCCTGCAGCGCGTCCCGGCGGACCGCGTCGAGGATCCCGGCGCGTGGGAGGGCTGGGGCTTCCGCGACGGTGCCTGGGCGTGGGGCAACCCGCCGACGATCGCGCTCACCGGGGCGTTCGGCGAGCTCTGCCTGCGCCGCGTCGACGGCAGGTGGCTGCTGTGCTGCTTCGACGCGGGCAACTACCGGATCGACGTGCTCAACCTCGACCACCCCACGTCGAACCTGTACGAGGCCACCCGCGGCACCGTGCTGCACGGCACGTCGTGGGACCGTGAGGACCACGGTGGTGGCCGGATCGCCCAGCTCTACGGCGGCTACATCGTGCCCGGGTCGACGCTGGACGACCTGCACCTGGTGGTCAGCCAGTGGAACACGCAGCGCAACTGGCCGTACCGCGCCATGCAGTTCGCCGGCAGCGCACCTCGACCCGGCTGTCCACCGCCGGGCACCGGTGAGCCGGGCGAGCCCCGTCGCGGTCCCGGCCTGCTCGACCTGGCGCGGGAGGTCGCGCGGCGCTTCGCCGGGTGAGCGGCAGCTCGCCGGCTCGGTCGTGCATGGCGAGCGCCCTCACCCGGGTAGCCCAGGCCGGAGCGCGGCCGCAGCCGCGCTGTCCCGTGGGCCACGACGTCGGGGGGCGTGCCGATGACCAGCACCCGTCGAACCGAGCCCGGCCTCGCCGAGGCCTGGCCCAGTCTCCCGGTGGACGAGTGGGTCGACACCCGGGACACCCTCCACATGTGGACCCAGGTCGTCGGCAAGGTCCGGCTGGCCTGCGCCCCGATGGTCGCGCACTGGTGGCAGGTGGCGCTGTACGTGACCTCGCGGGGCCTGTCCACCTCGGCGGTCCCGCTCGACGGCCGCCTGTTCGACATCGAGTTCGACTTCCTCGACCACCAGGTGCAGGTGCGCTCCAGCGACGGTGGCCGGCGCCAGGTGGCTCTGGAGCCGAAACCGGTGCGGGCGTTCTACGAGGAGGTCATGGCCGCGCTCGCCGCGCTCGACCTCGCGGTGCCGATCCTGGCGCGGCCGGTCGAAGTCGAGCGCGCCGTCCCGTTCACCGACGACACCGAGCACGCCTCCTACGACCCGGAGCACGCCCGGCGGTTCTGGGGGCAGCTGGTGGCCGCGCACCGGGTGCTGAGCCGGTTCCGGTCCCGGTTCATCGGCAAGGCCAGCCCGGTGCACTTCTTCTGGGGCGCGATGGACATGGCTTGCACCCGGTTCTCCGGGCGCACCGCCCCGCCGCACCCCGGAGGTGTGCCGAACTGCGCTGACTGGGTCATGGTGGAGGCCTACTCGCACGAGGTGTCCAGCTGCGGCTTCTGGCCCGGCGGCAGCAGCGAGGGCACCTTCTACTCCTACGCCTATCCCGAACCGGTCGACTACGCCACGCGCCCCGTGCGGCCGCGGTCCGCCCGCTACGACGATGCCCTCGGCGAGTTCGTCCTGCCGTACGAGACCGTGCGCACGTCCCGCGACCCGGAGGGGACCTTGCTGGAGTTCCTGCAGTCGACCTACGAGGCCGCCGCCAACACCGGCGGGTGGGACCGGGGCAGCCTGGAGTTCCGCGACGCCCACGACTGACCGCGACACACCCGAGCCCGTCCAGGGCCACGACCGTCTCCGGTGTCGCCCCCTCAGCCCTGGTGACGGGTGTCGGCACAATGACCGACGCCTCGTGGGGCCTTCGTCTCGGGCTCCGCCCCGGTCATCGGGACCTGCCGATCAAGGACTGGGCGAGGGAGTCGAAGGCAGCACGCGTCTCCGCGGGCATCGCCAGCGACGCCAGGCAGCTGTCGACCTCGGCGAGGTGCCGGGCCGCCTCGCCCTCGGCGAACTCCCGGCCGCCG
This sequence comes from Saccharopolyspora hordei, assembly GCF_013410345.1. NCBI lineage: Bacteria > Bacillati > Actinomycetota > Actinomycetes > Pseudonocardiales > Pseudonocardiaceae > Saccharopolyspora > Saccharopolyspora hordei. Next base: position 3,401,117 of record NZ_JACCFJ010000001.1, on the reverse strand, counting down.
GCCTCCTCCACCAGGTCCGCCGCCAGCCGCAGCTCGAAGTCGCTGCGGACGCCGCGCTCGAACAGCGCGCCCAACCGCTCGCTCGCGGGCACCCCGGCGGTCAGCGCCGCGATGACCGGCAGGGTCCGCTTGCCCTCGCGCAGGTCCCCGAACACGGGCTTCCCGGTGCGCGCCGGGTCGCCCCAGATGCCGAGCACGTCGTCGGTGCACTGGAACGCCAGGCCCAGGTGGCGGCCGAGGCGGTCGAAGCAGTCCGCGACCGCGGCGTCGGCACCGCCCAGCAACGCTCCGCCCGCCGCGGCGAAGGCCAGCAGCGCACCGGTCTTGGCCTCGGCCATCGACTGGTACTCGGCGATCCGCACCGCCTGCTCCCCCGTCCACGGCCGCGTGGTGAAGCCGATGTCGTCGACCTGGCCCACCACCACCTCCCGCATCGCGGTGGCCAGGCGCAGCGCCGCCGCGGACGCGTTCGGGTGCCCGCTGCCCAGCAGGGCCCCGAACGCCTCGGTGTGCAGTGCGTCGCCGACCAGGATCGCCGCCGGGACGCCGTGCTCCTTCCACACGGCTGGTCGCCCGCGGCGCAGGTCGTCGTTGTCGATGATGTCGTCGTGGATCAAGCTGAAGTTGTGCACGAGCTCCACGGCCACCGCAGCGGGCACCGCGTCCCGAGCCGTGCCGCCGACCGCTTCTGCCGCGAGGACGGCCAGCGCCGGCCGGATGCCCTTGCCCGTCGCCCCGGTCCCGTCGGACCTCCACCCGAAGTGGTAGCGCCCGATGCCGCCCAGCGACGGTCCCAGGCGGTCGACCCGGTCCCGCAGCACCGGTTCGACGAGCTCGCGAGCGCGCTGCACCGCGCTGTGCCCCAGGTCGTGGTCTGCGCCCGCAGTGGCCGGAAACGTCATCGTGATCAGCCTCGATCCGGTCGGTCCTCCTGACCTGGTCAACGCTAGGCACGCGGGGCGACCGGCGTATCGGCCGAAGTGTCAGCGGTGATCAACCGATCGGCCGAGGTCGTGACCTGCCGTCTCGTACTTTCGGCCAGGATCCCGACGGCTGCGGTGCCCGCTCACGAGCTGGGCCAGCAGGCTACCCGCGATCGCCACGCAAGTCCACTGAGGACCAGGCACACTCCCGGCAGCCCTCGCCCCGAGGGCCGGGACAAACCACAGTGGACGATCACCCGGCCTGCGGGTACGAGGCGGCCGTCGTGCCGCCGAGGGGCATCGGCGGCAGCCCGAGCTTGCGGTGGTCCCACGACCTCGTGCGCTCGACGTGCACGCGCACCGCGACGCGCTTGTGCAGCATCGCCGCCACCAGCGGCTCGACCTCCTCGCTGTACGGGCCGTGGTAGCGCTCCCACATGCCCACCCCGACCCGCCACAGCACGTCGGGGTCGTCGACGAGCTCCGCGCGTCCCTCCATCGACACCCCGCGCAGCGCGTCGTAGGTCAGGCCGTCCTCGATGAGGACGGTGACCCGCGGGTCCCGCCGGATGTTGACCGCCTTCTGCGCCTTGGCCTTGGTCTCGAACCACAGCTCGCCGTCGAGGACGGCGAACCACATCGCCACCGCGTGCGGGTGGCCGCTCGGTCCGAGCGTGACCAACGTGGCCGTGCGCCGGGAGGCCACGAAGGCCGCGACTTCCTCCGGTGTCATCTCGACCTCGGCGCGCTGGTTCCGTCCCACGGTTCTCCTCTCCTCGCTGCGCCGGTGCTGGAGCGCAGGTCGCGCCCGCGCGTCTCGGAGACCAGCACCACCGCGGCGGTGCTGGTGCCGACCGCGACCACGATGAGCCAGCTCAGCGGCAGGCTCGATCCGCCGGTGACCGCGAGCAGCGCGGTCGCGGCCATCGGGGTGAAACCGGCGCCCAGCAGGCTCGCCACCTGGTACCCGAGGGAGACGCCGGTGTAGCGGACGCGGGTGCCGAACATCTCCGACAGCATCGGGGCCAGCGGCGCGTACATCAGGTTCTGCACGACCTGGGCGGTCACCAGCGCCACGGTCATCGCCGCCACCGACCCGGTGCCGATGAGCGCGTACATCGGGAAGGCGAAGACCACCGCGCCCAGCGCGCCGGCGAACAGCACCGGCCGCCGTCCGATCCGGTCGGACAGCGCCGAGAACAGCGGGATGCCGACGAGTCCGGTCACGCTGATGAGCAGGTGGGCCCGCATGATGTCCGGCAGCTCGTAGCCGAGACTCGCGGCGTGGGCGACGCTGTGCGAGCCGATCAGGGCGGTCAGCGCGAACGGTCCGATGCCCGCCGCGCAGGCGAGCACCACGGTGCGCGGCTCCCTGAGCACCTGCACCAGCGGGAGCGTCCTCCCCCGGAGCTTCCCCGCCTCGACGGCCTCGCGGAACAGCGGGCTCTCCGCGACGCTGAGGCGGACGTAGAGCCCGAGCACCAGCAGCACCGCGCTGGCCAGGAACGGGATCCGCCAGCCCCAGGCCAGGAACTCCTCCCGCGGCAGGAGGGTCACCAGCGCCACCGCCCCGTTGGACATCAACGCCCCGAGCGGGGACCCCATCTGCATGATCCCCGCCCACGCACCGCGCCGCCGCGGGTCGGCGTGCTCGATGACCATGAGCGCGGCGCCGCCGTACTCACCCCCGACCGCGATGCCCTGCACCACCCGCAGCAGCACCAGCAGCAGCGGGGCGCCGAGCCCGAGCGTGGCGTAGGTGGGCAGCACTCCGATGAGGACGCTCGCCACCCCCATCAGCAGCATGCTCGTCACCAGCGCCGACTTGCGGCCCAGCCGGTCGCCGAAGTGCCCGAACAGCACCCCGCCGAGCGGGCGTGCGACGTACCCGGCCGCGAGCGTGCCGAAGGAGGCGATCGTCGAGGTCGCCGGGTCCGCCCCGGGGAAGTACAGCGTGCCGAGCACCAGCGCGGCCATGGTGCTGTAGAGCAGGAAGTCGTAGTACTCGATGACGGTCCCGAGCAGCCCGGAGAACGCCACCCTGCGCACCTGCCGCGCGCGCTCGCCACGCCCCGCGGCCCCGGGAGCGACCGGCTCCTGCACCGCCATCGACACCACCGCTCCCCCGGAGTGCTGACCAAGCGCTTGCTCGAAAGCTACGCAGCGGGCCGCCCCCGGTCAACCCCGCTGCACCGCGGACCTCCCGTCACAGCACCGGGTTCCGCGCTCCTGGCGCGACCCCGGCCAGCCTCCCGGGCGCACGCGGACGCGCAGCCGGTCGGCGACGCCACCACCCGTTCGGCGCAGCGAGACACCGAGGGGACGCACCCGGCTGCGATCCCGCCCCGCCGCCGAGCCCGCCCAGGGGCCGCACCTCGCCGACCGGACCTGGCGTTCCGGCGTGCGAACGGACGCAGGGTCTTGATCCACGTGGTGGGGTTGCACATAATCCGTCGTTAACTTCCGTTAACACAGGTGGGCCGAGCAGCGGTCGGCCCCCGCGGCGCATCGCTGGGAGGACGCGGTGAACGCAGGCGCTGCCCAGGTCAGCGGTGCGATGCGGGCCGAGATCGCCTCGTCCTGGCGGCGCGCCGGCATGAGCGGGTTGCGACCGGATTCGGGGCTGGACCGGCTGAGCATCGTCGAGTTCGACCCCGACAGCCGACTGCGGGTGGCGGCCACCCCGGTGCTGGACGCGCTCGCCGAGCGCCTGATCGGCACCACCCTCTGCGTCGCGCTCGCCGACAGCGCCTGCCGGATCGTGGACCGCAGGTTCACCGACCTGCGCACCGAGCGGGCGCTGGACCGGATCAGCGCGGTCCCCGGCGCGCAGTTCACCGAGGAGAACGTCGGCACCAACGCGCTGGGCACCCCGCTGGAGGTGCTGCGCGGTGTCACCGTGCACGGGCGGGAGCACTACGTCGACGCGCTGAAGAAGTTCAGCTGCTACGGCCACCCCATCCGCAACCCGGTGACCCGGCGCATCGAGGGCGTCCTGGACATCACCGGGGTGGCCCCGGAGGCCAACCCGCTGTTCGCGCCGCTGCTGCAACGCGCCGTGGAGGACATCGAGCAGCGCCTGTGGGAAGGCGCCCGGCAGTCCGAGAAGCGGCTGCTGCAAGCGTTCCAGCAGACCGCGCGGCACCGCTGCCGGGCGGTGGTCGCCTTCGGCGACGAGCTGGTGCTCAGCAACCGCGCCGCCCTCGACCTGCTGGACCCCACCGACCACGCCGTGCTGCGCGACATCGCCTCCACCGCCCCCTCGTCCGGGGAACTCGCACGGGACCTGGTGCTCGACTCCGGCGCGCCGGTCAGCCTGCGCGCGCTGAAGGTCGGCGGCACCTCGGACGGCGTGCTCGTCGAACTGACACCCCGCTCCCGCACGCGGATCCCGCGCGGCCGAGCGGCCGCGAGGTCACGATCGTCCACTCCGGACGATCGACTCGCGGGACTGCGCACCAGCCGCGAGCCGGTGCTCATCACCGGCGAACCCGGTTCCGGGCGCACCCGGGCGGCGATGCTCGTCGCCGGCCCCCGCGCGGAGGTCCTCGACGCCGCCGACGTGGTCGTGCTGGGGAAGCGGGCATGGGCCGAACGGCTCGACTCGGTGACGGCGGGCGCGCTGGTCGTCGAGCGGATCGAGCTGCTGCCCGGCACGTTGTGCGCGCGGCTGGTCCGACGGCTCGCGGAAGGTCCCCGCGTGGTGCTCACCTCGGCCCCGGAAGCGGACCTGCCCGACGTGGTGCGCAGCGCCGCCGCGATCTGCCCGGCCCGCGTCGACCTGCCCGCGCTGCGCAACCGCCACGACGAGTTCGCCGGGATCGCGCGGGCGGTGCTCACCGACCTCCGCCCCGGGGCCGACCTGCGGATCGCGCCCAGCGCGCTCGAAGCGCTCATCGCGCAACCGTGGCCGGGCAACGTGCGGGAGCTGCGGGAGGTGCTCCGCACGATCGCCGAGCGCCGCACCACCGGGGACATCACCGTCCAGGACCTCCCTGCCGCGTACCGCAGCCCCGGGCGGGCCGCCCGGCTGACCGGGCGGGAGCGCGCCGAGCGCGACGCCATCGTCGAAGCACTGCGGATCACGGGCGGCAACAAGGTGCACGCCGCGCAGCACCTGGGCATCAGCCGCACCACCCTGTACAACCGGATGCGCGCCTTCGGCCTGCCCCGCTGAGCGCGGGGTCGCTCAGGTCACGTGGACGCCGCTGCGGATCACCGCGATCGGGCAGTGGGCGCGGTGCAGCAGCCCGGAGGCGACCGAGCCCAGCAGCAGCTTGCCGAACCAGCCGCGTCGCGTCCGGTGCCCCACGACCAGCAGCTGCGCGTGGCGCGCCCGCGCGCTCAACGTCTCGACCGGGTGGCCGCGCGGGGTGTGCCTGCGGACCTGGAGGTCCGGGTACCTCTCGTGCCACCCGGCGAGCTGCATGCCGAGGCTGAACTCGGCCTGGCTGCGCGCCTCGGCCAGCTCCTCCGGCGGGGCCAGCACGACCGAGTACTCCGCGCCGGGCGCCTCCCAGACCCGCGCCACCACGAGTTCCGCCTGCCGCGCGACCGCCTCCTCGAAGGCGAACCGCAGGACCTGCTGGCCGTGCGGGGTGTCGTCCACGCCCACCAGCACCGGCCCTCGCTCCCGGTGCTCCCGCACGACCACGACCGGGCAGTGGGCGTGGGTGGCGACCTTGGTGCTGACCGAGCCCAGCAGCATCCCCGCGGCCGCGCCCCGCCCGCGCGCTCCGAGCACCACGAGCTGCGCTCGAGCGGAGCTCCGGATCAGCTCGGCCGCCGGGCGACCGCGCGCGATCGTCGCGGTGATCCCGGCCGTCGGTCTCCTCGCTCGGAAGCGGTTGACGACGTCCGCCACCGCCTCCTCGACCACGCGGTCCCGGGTCGGGTTGTCGTTGACGACGAGGACGCGGACCTCGGCCCGGCGGAGCTCGGCCTCGCCGAGCGCCCAGGCCAGCGCGACGGCCGAGTGCTCGGACCCGTCGACACCGGCGATGATGGGCTCCACCGTGCGCACGCGACCCCCTCGTGCCAGGTCGCAGCAGAGTACGACTGACCGGACGAAAGCACCGCTCTACGCGCCCAGGATCGCAGAGATCACCCCGTCCGGCCTGGTCGCGCCCCACCGGAGGAGCGTCCGCCCGGTGCGACTCCGCGGAGGTGCCTCGCGCGGGGCAAGGCCCGGACCGGGTGATCCCGTCACGCCGAAGGTGGCTCCCCCACACCGGTTCCGCGCGCGCTCAGGCCCCTCCGGCGGCGCGCGGCCTCGGCGAGGACGCGCAGGCAGTCGGCGGTCGTGGGCCAGTCCAGGCACCCGTCGGTGACGCTGACGCCGTAGCGCAGCGGCACCGCCGCGATGTCCTGCTTGCCCGCCCCCAGGAAGGACTCGACCATCACCCCGCGCAGGCCGCGGTTCCCGGCCGCGACCTGCCTCGCCAGGTCCTCGACCACGCCCGGCTGCCGCCGGTGGTCCTTCCCGCTGTTGCCGTGGGAGGCGTCGACGACCACGCCGGTCCGCACGCCCGCGGCGGTGAGCGCGTCGAGCGTCGCCCCGACGGACCCTGCGTCGTAGTTGGGCCGGTGGCCGCCGCGGAGCACCACGTGGCAGGCGGGGTTGCCGGCGCCGACGACCGCGGAGGGAGCCCCGCTCGGCGCCACCCCGGGGAAGGTGTGCGGCACCCGCGCGGCACGCACCGCGGCGATCGCGACGTCGACGTCCCCGGTCACCGCGTTCTTCATGCCCACCGGCATCGGCAGCGCCGAGGCGAGCTGGCGGTGCGGCTGGGACGCCACCGTGCGCGCGCCGAGCGCGCCCCACGAGACCAGGTCGAGCACGTACGGCGCGAGGAACGGGTCGACGAACTCGTACGCCAGCGGCAGGCCGGTGGTCGCCGCGCGGACCAGGAACTCGCGACCGATCGCCAACCCGGCGACCAGGTCCCCGCGACCGTCCAGGTGCGGGTCGTGCAGCAGTCCCTTCCAGCCGACCGAGGTGCGCGGCTTCTCCAGGTACGCGCGCAGCACCACCAGCAGGTCCCGCTCGTGCTCGGCGGCCGCCGCGGCGAGCTCGCGCGCGTAGTGCAGCGCGGCGTCCGGGTCGTGCACCGAGCACGGCCCGACCACGACCAGCAGGCGGTCGTCGGCACCCTCGACGACGTCCCGCACAGCCCGCCGGTGCGCGGCCACCTGGCGGCGCAGCCGCTCGTCGCACGGGAACCGGTCGGCGAGTCCGGCGGGGGTGGGCAGCGGCCCGAGCACCCGCGCCACGCCGTCCGGCCACCCGGGTCCGTCGGCGACAGCGGGCAGGTCGAGGGGTACCGCGGGTCCAGCCATGCCGGTGAGCTCCTCCTCCGTCGCGAGTCGGTCGGCACCGCGAGATCGTCCGACCACTTGGGTTAGCCTAACCTAACCCAAGGCCCGGTGATCGAGTGACACCACCCACGCCGGCGCGCGTCGTCCGACGTGGAGCGACGGGGTCAGTACCAGGGCGGGCACCCCACCGGAGAGTCGTCGCGCGCGCCGACGAGCACCACCGGCCCGCCGTCGGCGGCTGCCGTGCACACGATCTGCTCCACCGCCAGCGCCGACAGCTCGCCGCCGGGGACGGAGGTGGTGACCACGGTGCGCCCGGAGACGTCGGTGGTCACCGTGAAGGGCGCGGCCGCGGGCGGCACCTCGCTGGTCAGCCCGCGAGCCCGCTCCTCCGCCGTCGGCCCTCCGGCCAGCGCCCCCAGCGCCTCCGCGGGCGACATCGGGCCGCGGGCAACGGGTTCCAGCCAGCCGCCGGAGACGAAGTACAGCGTCGTGCTGGCCGCCGGGGCCACCGCCCCGCTCGGTGGCGAGGAGCCGTGGATGATGCCGCTCGGCTGCACCCCGCAGCCGGCGAGGGCGGTCGAGGCGACCGCGACGAGCAGCACCCGCCGTCCCCGCGAGACCGTCACGCGTCCTCCCCTCCGCCGCCGCGCGCCCGACGCGGCAGCCGCAGCGTGAACACCGCACCGCCCTCCGGGTGGTTGTCCGCGGTCAGGTCCCCTCGGCGGTCGCCGTCGCGGTGCAGCGCCGCGTTCTCCCGCGCGATGGCCAGCCCGAGGCCGCTGCCCTCCGACCGCGTCCTGGCGGTGTCGGCCTTGTAGAAGCGGGAGAACACGTGCGGCAGCACGTCGGGGTCCAGGCCGGGGCCGTGGTCGCGGACCTCGACGGTGGCCCAGTCCTGGTCGCCGTGCAGCCGCACCGAAACCGGCGCGGCGCCGTGCCGCAGCGCGTTGCCCACCAGGTTCGCCACCACGACGTCGACCCGCCGCGGGTCCACCACGGCGGTGACCGCCTCGAGGTCGGCCTCCACGACGTCGACCCACCCGCGCGTCCGCAACGTCGCGCGGACCACGTCGGCCAGGTCCACCTCGTCCACGCTGAGCGCCGCGGTCCCGGAGTCGAAGCGGCTGATCTCGATGAGGTCGTTGACCAGCCGCCCCAGGTTGTGGATCTCCTGGCTGACCAGGCGGGCCGCGGCGCCGAGGTCGTCGGGGAGCCGGTCGGCGTCCTCGTCGAGCATGTCGGTCACCGGCGTCACCGCGGCCAGCGGGGTGCGCAGCTCGTGCGACACGTCGGCCACGAACCGCTGGGCGTCGGCCTTCATCGCGCGCAGCTGCGCCACGTGCCGTTCCAGCTCCGCCGCCGTGTCGTTGAAGGTCCGCGCCACCTCGGCCAGCTCGTCGTTGCCGCGCACCGACATCCGGACTCCCAGGTCACCACGGCCCATCCGCCGCGCCGCCGCGCTGAGCTCGTGCACCGGGCGCAGGACGCCGCGCGCGGCCACCAGCGCCAGCACGACCGCCAGCACCAGCGCTGCGCCGCCGATGAGCCAGGACCGCGTGGCGAGCTCGGTGATGCTCTCCTGCTCGGCGAGCAGGTCGCGCACGGTGTAGACCTCGATCCCGGACGGCCGCGTGGAGCCGTCCGGCTGCACGGTGACCAGCGGTGCGCCGATGACCAGCAGCGGCACCCCGTGCGGCCGCACCCGCTGCCAGACGAGGTGGCCGCGGCCGACCTCCTGCCGCAGCTCCGGCGTGACGACCTCCACCGGGAAGTGGGCGGTCGAGCGCGCCGCGCCGAAGAAGGCGACCGCCGCGGTGTCGCGGTCGCGCACCACGTCGGCGATCTCGTCCAGCTCGACCGGTCCGGGCGCCGGGTCCCGCAGTGGGAACAGGGTTTCCAGCCGGGTCGTCATCGCCCGCACCGAGGCGTCCTGGGACTGCTGCAGGACGAGGTTGCGGGCCTGCACGTAGTCCGCCCCGGCCACGGCCGCCGCGGTGACCACGCTCAGCATCGCGAAGGCGACCAGCAACCGGGTGCGCAGCCCCCACCAGCGGATCACAGCGGCCCGAACCGGTACCCGAACCCGCGCACCGTCTGCACGTACACCGGTGCCGACGAGTCGTCCTCGATCTTGGCGCGCAGGCGCTGCACGCAGGCGTCCACCAGGCGCGAGTCGCCGAGGTAGCCGTGGTCCCACACCGATTCCAGCAGCTGCTGGCGGCTGTGCACCCGTCCCGGGGTGGCCGACAGCTCCAGCAACAGCCGCAGCTCGGTGGGCGTCAGCGCGACCCGCTGGCCGCGCTTGGTGACCACCAGACCCGCCCGGTCGATCACCAGGTCACCGTGCTGCTCCGACTCGCTCCCGTTCCGCCCGGCGCGGCGCAGCACCGCGCGGATCCGCGCCTCCAGCACCCGGGCCTGCACCGGTTTGACCACGTAGTCGTCGGCGCCGGCTTCCAGCCCGGCCACCACGTCGACGTCGTCCCCGCGCGCGGTCAGCATGATGATCGGCACGGTGCTCTCGGCCTGGACCCGGCGGCACACCTCGAACCCGTCGATGCCGGGCAGCATCAGGTCCAGCACCACGACGTCGGGCCGGTCGGTGCGGACGCGCTCGAGGCCGAGCTCGCCCGTCCCCACCGCGTCCACCCGGTGCCCCTGCCTGGTCAGCGCGAGTTCGAGACCTCGCCGCACCGCTGGGTCGTCTTCGATCAGCAGCACCCTCGGCACGCCGGTCAGTATCACACCCGCCTCCCGGGCTGCCCCGACCACCACGACGCCGCGCAGCCGCAGGCGGCCGCCCACAGCACCGCACCCACGACGTCGCTGAGCCGGTGCCAGCCCGCGACCACCGTGGCCGCTCCGACGGCGGCCACGCCCACCGCGCCCGGCACGGCGCACCACCACCGCGCGCGGGGCGGCAGCGTGAGCAGCACCGCGACCAGCAGTCCGGCCGCGGCGGCGACGTGCCCACTGGGGAAGCTGTTGTGCGTCGTCGAACCGGCGACGTCGAGGTCGGGTCGGGGCAGCAGCACCTTGAGCAGCCGGGCGCCGGCCACCGTGGCGGCGAACGCGGCCGCCCCGGCGAGCGCCGGGCGCAGCCGGCCGCCGAGCGCGCCGACCGCGACGACCGCCGCGAGCAGGCCGACCAGCACCAGCGGGTCGCCGACCACGGCCAGCAGCGACGTGGCCCAGGACAGCGCGGCGCTGCCCCGGTCCGCGCGGTCGAAGAGGTGCTGGTCGAGCTGTTGGCCGAACGGTGTCCACACGAACAGCGCGCAGGTCGCGACGAGGGCGAGCAGCAGGACCGGCACCAGCACCGCGTCACCGCGCACTCCTCGGGACGGGCGAGAGGTTTCCAGCATCACGAGGCCAGCGTCCGCCGGGGATGTCCGCGCCCGGTGCCCGCTGTGTCATGGTTCTGTCACAACCTCGCCGGATCGCCGCACCGGACCTATCCTCGGCGCTGGAGGTGTCAGGGCACCTGGTGGTCCCCGCGGTCTTCAAAACCGACGTGGCCGAGTACCTCGGTCAGGCGGGTTCGATTCCCGTCCACCTCCGCCAGCTCCGTCCGCCGCGCGGTCCGTCCACAGCGGAGCGCGCGGCGGACCGCGTCAGAGCGTGGGCAGCGGTGTCCCGGGCGGGGTGATGACGTAGACGATGCCGCCGGGACCGCCGGCCACCTCGCCGTCGGCGTCGTAGCGCTGGGTGCGCAACCAGACGGTCTCGAACTGGTCGCGCCGGTAGACGTGGCGGACGGATGCGTCGTCGGGCGACGCCGGGTCGTTGGCGATGACATCACCGTTCTCGGTGAACCCGACGACGACCATGAGGTGGCCGTCGGTGCTGTACCCAGCGCCGTCGAGCTCGTCCTCGCGGAACGACTGCGAGGTCACCAGCGGAATGCCGGCCCGGATGTACTGCTCGGCCTCGGTCAACGAGCGCAGGCGGGTGATGCGCGCCTCCAGGCCGTAGGTGGCGGCGTAGGCGGCGTTGAACGGCCAGTTCCCGGTGCCGTCGTAGGCGTGGTCGAAGGTGTGCCGCGCGGCGTGGTCCACGACCCGGTCCGGGTGGTCCGGGTCGATCCAGGACAGGTCCTCGTCGGACGGGCGCTTCCCCCAGTGCTCCACGACCATCTGCGTGGAGGTCGGGCTGCACCACGCCTCACCGCCCCCGCCGTACTGCGGGTAGTGTCCAGCGTGGACGTTCTGCGAGTAGCGCGGCACCGGGAGCTCGATCCCCCACGCGCCGCCGGGTCCCGAGGTGGGCACCTCGAACCGGTCCGGGACCGCCGAGGCCATCGCCCCCACCATCGACACCGAGGGCGACGCGGACGTGCCGGTGGCGCGGTAGAGGGTGACGCGCAGCTGGTAGCCGGTCAGCTCCGCACCGGGTGCGGCGACGAAGGTGTCCACCGACACGCTCCCGTGCTCGTCGGACTGGCCGTCGACGCTGGTGCGGAGGATGTCGGCGTCCCCGGACGCCCACTGCCCCAACACGTACCACCCGGTCTCGGCACCGCTGACGGTCTGCCCGCGCATCTCCACCTGCACCCAGGTGCCCGGTGGCGTCGTGGCGTTCCACGAGGCCACCAGTTCGGTGGCGGGGAAGCCGGTCGGGGCCGGCGGTGAGGTCCAGCGGGCGTGGTCGTACTCCCGGGTGCTGCCGTCGGGCGCCGGGTGCGGGACGGTGCCGAGCGAACTGCCGAGCCGGACGCCCTCCCCGTCGACCTCGGTCCCCTCGGCGGAACCGGACCGGAAGTCCGCGGCGGAGCTCCACTCGTGGAAGGCGACCTCGGCCTGCGGCGGGGCGGCCTCCGCGGCGGGCGTGCCCAGCAGCACCGCGCTCACCACACTCGCCAGCACCATCGTCCTGCGCATACCGCCTCCCCGTTCACCCGTGCCGCGGTGGGCCCGGTCCCAGGTTCGCACGGTACGACGATCTCCACCCGCCGTGCGCGAGAACTCGCCAGCGCCGGTCTCCCGCAGGGGCTCCGGCGGGTCCCGCGTTGCCCCGTCCAGCCCAGTGCCGCTGGCCCGATCGACCGGAACTGCGCCGCACGGCGGGGTTCTCGTGAACGATGCAGGAGCCGGCCGCCGTGGTCCCCACAGCGCCTCGTGCGCGACAACCCACCGACGAGTCATCGCGGAGGACGCCATGACACGACCACGAACGCGGCACCGCGTCGCGACCACCACGCTCGCGCTCGGCCTGGGCATCGCCGGCATCACCGCGCCGCCCGCCGCGGCCGACATCCCGCCGCCGGAGGAGGGCTGGACGCTGACCTTCGGTGACGACTTCACCGGCGAGGCGGGCAGCCTCCCGTCATCGGACTGGATCATCGACACCGGCACCTCCTACCCGGGCGGGCCGGCGAACTGGGGCACCGGGGAGATCCAGACCTACACCGACGACCCGGCCAACCTCTCCCTCGACGGCAACGGCAACCTGCAGATCACGCCGCTGCGCGACGACGCGGGTGGCTGGACGTCGGGGCGGATCGAGACGCAGCGCGCCGACTTCAAGGCCGAGGAGGGCGGTGCAGTGCGCATCGAGGCGCGCCTGCAGGTCCCCAACGTCACCGGTGACGCCGCGCTCGGGTACTGGCCGGCGTTCTGGGCCCTGGGCGCGCCGTACCGCGGGGACTACTGGAACTGGCCCGGCATCGGCGAGTTCGACGTGATGGAGAACGTCAACGGCAAGAACGAGACGCACGGGGTGCTGCACTGCGACGTCAGCCCCGGCGGCTCGTGCAACGAGACCGAGGGCCTGGGCGGCAGCAGCCCGTGCCCCGGTGAGACCTGCCAGGCCGGGTTCCACACCTACCGCTTCGAGTGGGACCGCACCGGGGACGTCGAGGAGCTGCGCTGGTACGTCGACGGCCAGCAGTTCCACTCGGTGAGCGAGTCCCAGGTCAGCCCGGAGGCGTGGGCGACCATGACCTCGCACGAGGGCTTCTTCGTGCTGCTCAACGTGGCGATGGGCGGCGCGTTCCCGGACAAGGACGCCGGTTTCGCGACCCCGACCGAGGCCACCGAGCCGGGTCACCCGATGCTGGTCGACTACGTGGCGGTCTACAACCGCTGACCGCACGGCCCGCCCGGGTGCGAGTCCCGGGCGGGCTCCGATCCCCGCAGCCGACCGACGCCGGGGCGGTCCCCGGCGTCGGTCCGTGCGTCAGGGGTTCTGCACGACGGCGAAGGGTTGCGGCCGCAACGGGTCCTCGCCGCCGCTGCCGATGCCGACCAGTCGGCCGTCGGGGAGCTCGGCACCGTGGGTGATCGCCCCCTCCTGCGGCCCGTCGACCTGCTGCCAGGTGCTGCCGTCGTAGCGCAGGAGCGCGTCCGGGCCGAGGTTCCACAGCGCGCCACCGGCCTGGACCAGCTCACCGAGGCGCTGCACCGGCACCGGGAGCTGCTGCTCGGTCCACGCCGCGCCGTCCCAGTGCAGCAGCACCGGTCGGCTCTTCCCCTGGGGGTCGTAGGGCGACTGGGTCGCCGACAGCCAGACGTCGTCCGGCCGGAAGGCCGCGACCCCGTGCACGGTGAGGTAGTCGGACTCCCCGGTGTCCAGCGCCGGGACCGGGACCTGGCTCCACTGCGCGCCGTCCCAGTGCATCGTGACGACCTGCTGCGGCCGCTCGCCAGTCGTCCCGGCCATCCACAGGTCGTCCGGAGCGGCACCGCCGATGCTGGTGAAGCGCTGCTGGTCGGCCTCCTGCGGCAGTGCCACGCCCTGCCAGGCGCCGTCGACCCAGCGCGCGGCGAAGCTCCGGGAGAGCGGGTCCTCGCCGTCGCGGTAGGCGCTGCCGATGGCCCAGACGTCGGACCCGACGGCGAGGACGTCGCTCGGGGACACCCGCGGCGCGTCCGGCACCTCCAGCGGGGCCTCGGTCCACGCCGTCCCGTCCCAGTGCATCGTGGCACCGGAGTGGACCTTGGAGAACTCGCTGACCACCCAGGCGTCGTCCGGGCCGGTCACCGCGGACGACATCACCTGGCCGATGTTCGGCACCGGAACCTCCACCCAGCGCCCGCCCTCCTCGCGGTGGAACGCCTGCGTGGTGAGCGACCCCGGGGCGTTCGGCCGGTTGTGGGTGCCGAACGCCCAGGTCTCCCCGCCCCCGCTGGACACGGTGGTCACGAGGGAGACCAGGTCCGGCTTGGCCGGGAACTCCTCGCTGCCCCAGGTCCCCTCAGCCAGCGCCGTGCCCGCCACGCTGACGACCGCGACCACTCCCGCGACCAACGCCGCTGCGCTCGTTCTCGCCATCACTGCCTCTCAGTCGGTGGACCCTTCCGCCTGGGAGACGCCAGCGACGCCGATCCGGTTGCCACCGGTTCCGCTCGGGAGCGCGGCCGCACTGCCCGGGGAGCAGCGAGGTGGCGGCACTGCCTCCCGCACCGGCCGCTCACGGCCCACTCGGGTCGATCATCGTCCTTTGTGGACACTGAAGCCGAGGCGACGCTGACCACCGTGGACGATCCACACGCCGGACCGCGAGAAGGCAGCCGCGCGTTCCGCCAAGATCTCCCGTGCCACAAGGGAATTCACCGCTCGCACGGAACTCTCCGCACAGGATCAGGCACCTCGCGTGATTGCTCCGTTCGGAGCAATGCGTCTGCTCCTGCCAGCAGGCAACATCTTCGCCACAACTCACGAACGCCCAGCTCACGGCGCCTCTCCGGCGCCGAGCGGGAAGGAGAGAACGTGCCCCGAGGTTCTCTGACCCGAAGGATCCCCGCACTCGTCGCGTCGGTGCTGGCCGGGCTGGCGCTGGCCGCCCCGGTCGCCGGCGCGAAGGCCACCCCGCTCATCATCGGAGGCGGCCCGGCGCCCCAGGACCACAGCTTCATCGCGTCCATGCAGTCCACCGACGGCCAGCACCACTGCGGCGCCTCGCTCATCGACCAGGAGTGGCTGGTCACCGCCGCGCACTGCGTGGACGGGCAGCAGCCCAGCAACGTCCAGTACCGGATCGGCAGCTCCGACCGCACCAGCGGGGGCGAACTGGTCGAACCGGACGAGTTCGTGGTCCACCCGCAGGCCAAGCAGCAGCAGGCCGGGTACGACCTCGCCCTGGTGCATCTTTCCCGCCCCGTCCAGGCCGAGCCGATCGCGATCGCGGACTCCGCACCGCAGCCCGGCACCACCCTGCAGCTGCTCGGCTGGGGGCAGACCTGCCCGACCCCGAAGTGCGGCGAGCCGCCCGTGCAGCTGAAGGAGCTGGAGACCACGACCACCGAACCGGCGAACTGCACCGGCTCAGGGGAACCCTTCGACGCCTCGCGGGAGCTGTGCATCGACAACCAGCAGGGCAGGGCCAGCGCCTGCTACGGCGACTCCGGCGGTCCGGCCGTGGTCCGGGAAGGCAGCGGTTACGCACTGGTCGGCGCGACCAGCCGCGGACTGGCGGAGAGCTGCACGGAGAAGCCGGGCGTCTACACCAGCGTCTCCGCGCACGCCGACTGGATCAGCCAGGTCATCGGCTCCGGTGGGTCGCCGGGTTCGCCCGACGCCGGCTCCGGTCGTGACACCGTGCCGGTGCCACCCTGGCCCGTCCGCCCGGGCGGCTTCACCCGCCCCTGAACGGGCGAGGCACCAGTCGAGGCCACAGTGGACGATCGATGTCCACTGTGGCCTCAGCGTGCCTCGGAGGGGCGCCGCGCGAACGGAGCACGCCACGTTGACGACCACGTGGTCGCCGACCACACCCGTGCCGGGTACCCGTCGAGCTCGAGGTCGTCCACCGCACCCTCGACCGGCGTGTTCCCGCCCTCGCGCTGGCCACCGACCTGGACCGGCGCGAGTTCGAGCACGACGGCCCGGTCCACGGCGTCCACGAGCTGCCCATCACATGGTGACCGCGCCCTCACCGAGGCGGGACGCGAGGAGCTCCGCCGCTTCCCCGACCGCGTGGCCGAACACCGCTTCGGCCTCCTCGGTCAGCCGGCTCATCGGGATGTTGACGCTGAGGCTGGCCACCGGCCGGTCAGGACCGACCACCACCGCCGCCGCGACCGAGCCGACGTCGGCGCGCCACTCGCCGTGGTTGACGGCGTACCCGCGCTCCCGGACCCGGTCCAGCTCGGCGAGCAGCTGGTCCGGGTCGGTGATCGTGCTGTCGGTGTAGCGCGGGAGCTCGTCCGCCAGGAGGCGCTTGACCACCTCGGCGCCGCTGTGCGCGAGGACCGCCTTGCCGTTGGCCGAGGCGTGCAGGGGCAGCGCGTGCCCCAGCGACATGCTGATGCGCACCGGCTTGGCGGTCTCCAGCCGTTCGATCAGCACGACCCGGTCCTCCTCCGGCACGGTGAGGTGGATCGTCTCCTCCGTGCGGCGCCGCAGGTCCTCCATGATCGGCCGCGCCGCGTCGCGCAGCCCGAGGTCGCCGCTGGCGCGGCCGCCGATGGCCAGCGCCTTGGTGGTCAGCGCCCACCGCTTGACCTCGCCCGCGGCGGGGCGGATCCAGCCGGCCTCGTCGAGCGTGCGCAGCGTGCGCTGCACCGTGCTCTTCGGCATGCCCAGCACGCGGGCCAGTTCCCCGACCCCGATGGGCTGCCGCGCGGCGACCTCTTCGAGGACGCGCAGCGCGTTCAGGACGTTGCGCACGGTCTTGACTCCCCCCTTCCGGCTGCCTAACCTCTCCGCGCTTCGAATCGGCACAGCGTACCACCTCACGGCACAGCTCTCGCGACGCAGAAGGGCTCGGTGTGCGATGACCGCCAGCAGCGGACGGCACTTCCTGCAGATCCCCGGACCCACCAACGTCCCCGACCGGGTCCTGCGCGCCCTCGCGCAACCCACCATCGACCACCGCGGACCGGAGTTCGCCGACCTCGCGCTCGACGTGCTCCGCCGGATCAAGCCGGTGTTCGGCACCAGCGGCCCCGTCGTCATCTACCCGTCGTCGGGCACCGGGGCCTGGGAAGCCGCGCTGGTCAACACGCTCTCCCCCGGCGACCGCGTGCTCGCCTTCGAGACCGGGCACTTCGCCACCCTGTGGCGCGACATGGCCGAATCGCTCGGGCTCGTCGTCGACTTCGTGCCGGGCGACTGGCGGCACGGCGTCGACCCGGCGGTCGTGGCCGAACGGCTGGCCGCCGACGAGCAGCACGGCATCGCCGCCGTGATGGTCGTGCACAACGAGACCTCCACCGGGGTCACCAGCCGCGTGCCGGAGATCCGCGCCGCCATCGACGACGCGGGACACCCCGCGCTGCTGCTGGTCGACACGATCTCCTCGCTGGGGTCCATCGACTACCGGCACGACGAGTGGGGCGTGGACGTCACGGTCAGCTGTTCGCAGAAGGGGCTGATGCTGCCGCCCGGGCTGGGTTTCAACGCGATCAGCGCCAAGGCGCTCGCCGCCGCCGAGCGGGCGCGGCTGCCGCGGTCGTACTGGAACTGGGCGCCCCACCTCGAGGCGAACGAGAGCGGCTCCTTCCCGTACACCCCGCCCACCAACCTGCTCTTCGGGCTGCGGGAAGCACTGGCGCTGCTCGAAACCGAGGGCTTGCCGCAGGTCTTCGCCCGGCACGACCGGCACGCGGCGGCGACCCGGGCCGCGGTGCGGGGCTGGGGGCTGGAGGTGGTGTGCGCCGACGAGCGGGAGCACTCCAGCTCGCTGACCGCCGTGCTGCTGCCCGAGGGGCACGACGCGGACGCGGTCCGCAAGACGATCCTGGACCGCTTCGACATGTCGCTGGGCGCCGGACTGGGCAAGCTCGCCGGCCGGGTGTTCCGCATCGGGCACCTCGGCGACCTCAACGACCTCACCCTGGCGGGCACCCTGGCCGGTGTCCACATGGGACTCGAGCTGGCCGGGGTGCCGGTGGACCCCGCCGGGCTCCCCGCCGCGCTCGAGGTGCTGCGCGGCTGACCCGGAACCGCTGGGAAGGAGCAGAGATGACCGCCACGACGAACGCCTCGTCCCAGACCCTCGGTTCCCGCCTGGAGCACGCGCTACGCAGCAGGCTGGACGGTGAGGTCGCCTTCGACGACTACACCCGCCACCTCTTCTCCCGCGACGCCAGCATGTACTCGATCACCCCGCTCGGCGTCGCGTTCCCCCGCCACGAGGACGACGTCGCCGCCGCGGTGGAGGTCGCCGCCGGGCTCGGCGTGCCCATCGTGCCCCGCGGCGCGGGGACGAGCCTGGTCGGCCAGACGGTCGGCCCCGGTCTGGTGCTCGACATGTCCCGGCACATGAACCGGGTCCTGGAGATCGACCCGGTCGCGCGGACCGCGCTGGTCGAGGTCGGTGTGGTGCAGGACCAGCTCAACCGGGCCGCCGCCGAGCACGGCCTGATGTTCGGTCCGGACACCTCCACCAGCAACCGGGCCACCATCGGCGGGATGGTCGGCAACAACTCCGCGGGCAGCGGATCGTTGACCTACGGCATGACGATCGACCACGTGCGCGCGCTGGACGTGGTGCTCGCCGACGGCTCGCGCACCCGGTTCGAGCCGGTGGACGAGCCGGAACGCCGCCGGCGGGCCGAAGCCGACACGCTCGAGGGCCGGATCTACCGCGCGCTGCCGGAGCTGGTGGAGGCCAACGCCGGGGTCATCGCGGCGAAGATGCCGGCGTTCTGGCGCCGTGCCTGCGGGTACCGGCTGGACCGGCTGGCGCGCTCGCGCGACGGGGAGCCGTTCGACCTGGCGAAGTTCGTGGTAGGCGCGGAAGGCACGCTGGTCATCGCCACCCGCGCGCTGGTGGACCTGGTGCCCAAGCCCGCCCGCACGGTCTACGCGGTCGGCCACTTCACCGACACCCCGAGCGCCATCGCGGCCACCACGGACGCGCTGGCGTGCGACCCGCACCAGGTCGAGCTGATGGACCGCACGATCCTGGAGCTGTCCCGGCAGAAGCACGAGTTCGCCGACCTCGGCACCGTGCTCGTCGGCGACCCCGGCGCGCTGCTGTTCGTCTCCTTCGCCGGGGACGACGAAGCGGAGCTCATCGCCAAGCTGGACCAGCTCGACGAGGCCTGGAAGCGCAACGGCCACGGCTACCACACGCTCCGCGCGGTCACCCCGGCCGAGCAGGGCGCGCTGCTGAAGGTGCGCAAGTCCAGCCTGGGCCTGCTCATGGCCGCCGGCAGCGGGACTCGCCGCCCGCTGGCCTTCGTCGAGGACACCGCCGTGGACCCGGTCCACCTGGCCGAGTACACCACGCGGTTCAAGCAGATCCTGGACGAGCACGGGATGGAGGCCGGGTTCTACGGGCACTGCTCGGTGGGCTGCCTGCACATCCGGCCGTTCGTCGACCTCACCGACCCCGCCGAGGTCGCCCGGATGCGGTCCGTCGCGGAGGCGGTCAAGGACCTCGTCGCCGAGTACGGCGGGGTGAACTCCAGCGAGCACGGCGACGGCCTCGCCCGCAGCGAGTTCAACCGGGAGGTCTTCGGCGACCAGCTCTACGAGGCCATGCGCGAGGTCAAGCGGATCTTCGACCCGGCGGGCGTGATGAACCCCGGCAAGATCGTCGACGCGCCGTCGATGACCGAGAACCTGCGCGACCGCGACGCGCTCCCGCCCGCGCCGCCGCTGCGGACGTCCCTGGACTTCGAGGTGGTGGGCGGCATGCGCGGCGCCGCGGACCGCTGCATGAACATCGGCGCCTGCCGCAAGGCGGGCCCCGGCGTGATGTGCCCGTCCTACATCGCGACGAAGAACGAGGAGGACTCCACCCGGGGGCGGGCCAACGCACTGGTCAAGGCACTGTCCGAACCGGACCCGCACACCGCGCTCGGTGACGAGCGCCTGCACGAGGTCCTCGACCTCTGCCTGATGTGCAAGGCGTGCAAGAGCGAGTGCCCGATGAGCGTGGACATGGCGTCGCTCAAGGCCGAGGCGCTCGCGCACCACCACGCCGTCCACGGAACCCCGTTGCGCTCCCGGGTGTTCTCCGCGATCCGCGCGCTCAACCGGCTCGGCTCGGCCACCGCGCCGCTGTCGAACCTGCCGGGCCGGATCGGCCCCCTGCGCCGGCTCGCCGAACGCACCCTCGGCATCACCGCGGCCCGGCCGCTGCCGCAGTTCCAGCGGCTCAACCTGCTCCGCTGGTTCCGGCGCCGGACGCCCGCGGCGAGCGGGGAGCTCGGCGCGGTCACCTGGCTCGCCGATTCCTTCACCACGTTCACCGAACCGCACATCGGCCGCGCGGGCATCGAGCTGCTGGAACGGGCCGGGTGGCGGGTCGACCTCGCGGGCGGTGGGTGCTGCGGCCGGTCGAGCATGTCCAAGGGGATGCTCGACGACGCCAAGCACAAGGCCGCGGCACTGGTCACCTCGCTGCACCGGGACACCGCACCGGGTTCGCCCATCGTGGGCTGCGAACCGTCGTGCGTGCTGATGCTCCGCGACGAGCACGCCGCGCTGCTGCCCGACCTGCCGTCGGTGGCCGAGCGCGTCAGGCAGGTCGAGGAGCTGCTCGTCGAGGCGATCGACAGCGGCCGGCTGGTGCTGCGGGCGGATTCCTGGCTGGCGGGCCGGCGCATCGTCTTCCACGGGCACTGCCACCAGAAGGCCGAGGTCGGCACCGCCGCCACGATGGCCCTGCTGCGCCGGGTCCCGGGCGCGGAGGTCACGGAGATCGACGCGGGCTGCTGCGGGATGGCGGGTTCCTTCGGTTTCGAGTCCGAGCACTACGAGACGTCCATGACCGTCGGCGGGGACCGGTTGTTCCCGGCGCTGGCGGCCGACCCCGACGCGGTCGTGGCCGCGACCGGGGTGTCGTGCCGGCAGCAGATCTTCCACGGCGCGGGCCGCACCGCCTGGCACCCGCTGGAGCTGGTGCGCGAGGCGCTGGCCGAGCGCTGACCCGGACACCGGACACACCGAGGAGGTGGTGCCCCGCAGGTCCGACGACACCTCGAGCGGGCCAGGCCACCCGCGAGCGAAGCGGTCGACGTGCGCGGCGGGCGGTGCGGCGCGGGAACCCGTGCCGCACCGGCGAGAACTCACACATCCACCACCCCCTGCGAGCCACTGTCAGCCTCGAGGAGTGTCGATGTCCACACAGGTAGTCTCGATCATCGGCTTGGTGCTGATCTTCGCCCTGGCCACCCTGCGCTCGGTGAACATGGGAGCGGTCGCGTTCCTGGGCGCCTTCCTGCTCGGCACGTTCGTGTTCGGCCAGTCCGAGGACGACCTGTTCGCCGGGTTCCCCGGCGACCTGTTCGTCACGCTGGTCGGCGTGACCCTGCTGTTCGCCATCGCCAAGGCCAACGGCACGGTCGACTGGCTCATCCACAGCGGTGTGCGGGCCGTGGGCGGGCGGATCGCCCTCATCCCGTGGGTGATGTTCGTGATCACCGGCCTGCTGACGATGGTCGGCGCGGTGGTCCCCGGCGCGGTGGCCATGATGGCCCCGGTCGGGCTGAACTTCGCCGCCCGCTACCGGATCAGCCCGCTGCTCATGGGACTGCTCATCATCAACGGCGCGAGCGCGGGCGGCTTCTCCCCGATCAGCATCTTCGGCAGCATCACCAACGGCGTCGTGGCGCGCAGCGGGCTGCCGGGCGACCCGGTGCTGCTGTGGATCAGCTCGCTGCTGTTCAACGCGCTGCTCAGCGTCGGGGTGTTCTTCCTGTTCGGCGGCAAGCGACTGCTGGGCCGCCGGGTCAGCACCGGGGGCGAGGAGCCGGACGAGCCGTCGGGCGCGACGGGCACGGCGGGCACGGCGGCGGCGACCCGGACCACCGCGACCACGCTGGACGCGCAGCGGGTCACCACGCTGGTCGGGCTGCTGGTGCTGGCGGTCGGCGCGCTGGCGCTGGAGTTCGACGTGGGGCTGCTGTCGTTGAGCATCGCCACCGTGATCATCCTGCTGTGGCCCGGGATCACCAAGCGGTGCGTGGCCGAGGTCGCCTGGCCGACGGTGCTGCTGGTCTGCGGCGTGGTCACCTACGTGAGCCTGATGGAGGCCGTGGGCACCATCGACTTCCTCGGCAACAGCGTCGTCGGCATCGGCGTCCCGCTGCTGGCCGCGTTCGTCATCTGCCTCATCGGCGGTGGGGTGTCGGCGTTCGCCTCGACCACCGGCATCCTGGGCGCGCTGATCCCGCTCGCGGTGCCGTTCCTGCAGACCGGGCAGGTCGGCGCGGTGGGCCTGATCATCGCCCTGGCGATCTCCTCGTCGGTGGTGGACTCCTCACCGTTCTCCACCAGCGGCGCGCTGGTCGTCGCGAACACCCCCGAGGCCGAGCGCGACGCCACGTTCAAGGGCCTCATGGCGTGGGGCATGAGCATGATCGTGGTGGCCCCGGTGCTCACCTGCGCGATCTTCGTCCTGCCCGGCTGGCTCTGATCGGACGACCGCTGCCGTGTGTTCTTCACCAGATTCATCCGATCTGCTGACAGCTGGTGTCGTGACCCCACGTCCTGCCTGGTCACGGGCCGTTCACAGCGGGTGATCGGGAGTCCTCCGGGGCCGCTGTGATGACGTCGTGACGGGGCGGTGACGGCCGTTTGGCGTACTCACGGCAGTGGCGCGAGCCGCTGACGGAAAGAACGCGAACTTAGGGGGAACCATGTACGAACACGAGTCGGCTGAGCTGCTGCCGGAGCGCAAGGCCCTCGGCGGCGGTTGGTGGAACGGCTTCGGTGACGTCGACCAGAGCCTCGACCTCGACCAGGACGTCGACGTGGACGTCGACAACAGCTCCTGCTTCGGTGACGTCGACGTGACCGCGTTCAACAACGCCAACATCGACCAGAGCGCGCGCTGACCCGCTCGACGACCGGGCCGCCCACCGCTGCTGCGCGCGGTGGGCGGCCCCTTCTTCGCGCCGGGGCGCGGAGCGCCGGTGTACAAGATCTGAACAGTTAGCGGCGAGATGTTCGGCCAGGCTCGGCTCGCGTGAGATCCATCGGGTGACGCGACGGGAGACGCCATGTCACAGCCAACGGCCGAACACCACCGCGGGTCAGCGGGAGGCATGGGCCGGCGGAAGTTCCTCGGCTACCTGATCGGCGGTACCGGGCTGGTCGCCGCCGCCAACGCGGGCCTGCTCGGTTCACCGACGCAGGCCTCCGCCGTCACCGCACCGGTACCGGCGGACCTCCTCGACCTCAACGACGTGCTGACCACGGCCGCGCAACCCACGTCCCAGCTGATCAAGGTCGAGGTGCACGAGGACGGCACGGCGTCGTTCGAGCTGCCCCGCGCCGAGGTGGGCCAGGGCATCACCACCTCCATCGCGATGATCATCGCCGAAGAGCTCGACCTGCCGCTGGAGAAGGTGCGCGTCACGCTCGCGCCCGCCCGGCCGGAGCTGCTGTTCAACCAGCTCACCGGTGGTTCGAACACCATCTTCGCGATGTACACCCCGGTCCGGGTGGCCGCCGCGCTGGCCAAGCAGGCGCTGCTGGAGGCCGCCGCCGTGCTGCTCGGCGACACCGTGGCCAACCTGACGACCAAGGCCGGTGAGATCATCGGCAGCACCGGGCGGGTCTCCTACGGGGAGCTCGTGCCGAGGGCCGCGGTGCCGAAGACCACCCCGCGCGAGGTGGAGCTCAAGCCGGCCTCGGAGTTCCGCGTGGTCGGCACCCCGCAGAACCGCAAGGACGCCCTGGCCGCGGTCACCGGGCAGAAGCAGTTCGCGATGGACCTGCACGTCGAGGGCGCGCTGCCGGCCATGATCTGCCGCCCGCCGACGATCGGCGGCAGCCCGGAGGCCGTGCTCAACGCCGCCGAGGTCAAGGCGATGAACGGCGTCACGCACGTGGAGGTGGTGCCGAGCGGGGTCGCCGTCCGGGCGCACACCTTCGGCCAGTGCATCGACGCCATCCGCGCGCTGCGGGTGAAGTGGAAGCCCGGCACCGCCGAGGGCGCCTCCGACGACTCCATCCGCGCGGAGATCAAGTCCGCCGAACTGCCGATGGCGGTGCCCCACGTGCCGCCGCTGGCCGAGACGATGGACTTCGACTTCACCTTCTACTTCCGCAGCGGTTCACCGCTGGAGCCGAACTGCGCCGTGGCCGACGTGCGCGAGGACAGCGCCACGATCTGGGCGTCGGCGAAGTCCCCGATCGCGGCCAAGCAGGAGATCGCCAGGGTGCTGGGCCTGCCGAGCGGCAAGGTCACGTTCAACGTCGTCGAGGGCGGCGGTTCCTTCGGCCGCAAGCTGTTCTTCGACGGCGCGCTGGAGGCGGCGCTGGTGTCGAAGGCGTGCGGGGCGCCGGTCCGGTTGATGTGGCACCGCGCGGACGAACCGCGGCACGGGCGGTCGCACCCGATGGTCACCGCCCGGGTCCGCGTCGCGCACCTCGGCGACCAGGTGCTCAGCTTCGAGCACCGGCACACCGGGGTGGCCGTCGACTTCACCCACGGCCTCGGCGAAGCCATCACCGCCGCCGCCGGCAAGCTGCCCATCGCAGGCAACCTCAGCCTGGCGGAGACCATCTTCGAGACCACCCAGTTCATGCCGTACGACTTCGGCGTCATCACCCAGCTGCTCATGGAGACCGGCGAGCACGACCGGTTCCCGACCAGCGCGGTGCGCAACGTCTACTCCCCCGACGTCCGCACCGCCAACGAGCTGGTGGTCGACCAGCTCGCGAAGAAGCTCGGCAAGGACCCCTACGAGTTCCGGATGGCGTACCTGTGCAAGGAGCGCGTCAAGCGGGTCCTGCAGAAGGTCGCCGAGGCCGGCGAGTGGGGCAAGCGGATGCCCGCCGGCATGGCCCAGGGCATCGCGATCCACGAGGAGTACAAGGGCGCCTCGGCCTGCCTGGTGGAGATCGACTGCCGCCCGGAGACGGTGAACCGCAAGGTCCGCGACGCGGTGACCGGTCCGCTGGTCACCAAGGTCACCTTCGCGGTCGACGTCGGGCTGGCCATCAACCCCACGGGCGTGGAGGCGCAGATGCAGGGCGGCATCTGCGACGGCATCGCGCTGGCGCTGACCAACTCCAGCCACCTCGTCGACGGCCACTTCCTCGAGGCCAGCTGGGACAACTCGGCCTACACGCGGCAGTGGAACACCCCGCGCGAGATGCAGGTCTTCGTGCTGCCCAGCGACAACCCGCCCGGTGGTGCGGGCGAGGCCGGTGTCGCGTCCGCGTTCGCCGCGACGGCCTGCGCCTACGCCCGGGCGGTCGGGAGGGTGCCGCAGTACTTCCCGATCAACCACCACGACCCGCTGCACTTCGAGCCGAAGTCGTTCATCCCCCCGGTGCCGGCATCGCCGACCGACAGGCTGGAGCACACGTACTGAGCGGGTCGCGCCCCGGCGCGCGGTCGCCCCACGGCACCGGCGCCGCCGCACGACGCGATCCCGGCGAACGGTTCCCGAATCCTGGAGGTCCCAGCTGATGCCCACCCACACCTTCAAGGTCAACGGCGAGACGGTGACGGTCGAAGCCGACGACAACGAGCGCCTGCTCTGGGTGCTGCGCGACCTGCTCGGCATCCGCGGCCCGAAGTACGGCTGCGGCATCAACGTCTGCAAGGCGTGCACGTCGCACATCAACGGCCGGGCGTTCAACCCCTGCGCAGTCCCCGTCGGGGCCCTCTCCCCCGACGACGAGGTGACCACGATCGAAGGCCTGCCCAAGACGGTCGGCAAGGACCTGCACCCGATGCAGGAGGCCTGGCTCGAGCACGACGTCGCGCAGTGCGGCTACTGCCAGCCGGGGCAGATCATGGCGGCGGTGGCCAAGGTGAACCAGGCCCGCCGCGAGGGCCGCGAGATCGACGACGCCCTGCTGGACGAGATCCGCAACGTGTGCCGGTGCGGCACCTACTACCGCATCCGCCAGGCGATCAAGGCGGGCGCCGAGAAGATGTGAACCTCCGGCGCGGCCTTCCCCGTCCGACGAGGGGCCGGACGGGGAAGGCCGCGTCCGCTGCGTGCGCTCCGGGCGTGGTCGGTCAGGCGCGGCCGTTGGTCAGCGCCTGCGCCACGGTCACCACCCGGCGGGCCTGGACGGCCGCCGCCGCGCGGGTGGTGTCGTCGACCTTGTTCGCGCCCTGGGCGTCGACGTGGCTGGTGCCGTACGGGTTGCCGTCGGCGAACTTCGCGCCGTCGGTGTAGCCCGGCGCCACCACGATGCCGCCGAAGTGGTGGAAGGTGTTGTACAGCGCCAGCAGCGTCGACTCCTGGCCGCCGTGCGCGGTCGAGGTCGAGGTGAAGCCGCTGTAGACCTTGTCCGCCAGCAGTCCCTGCGCCCACTCCCCGCCCAGCGTGTCGAGGAACTGCTTGAGCTGGGAGGCGATGTTGCCGAACCGGGTGGGCGAGCCGAACAGCACCGCGTCCGCCCAGAGCACGTCGTCGGCGGTGGCCTCCGGGATCGAGCGGGTGGCGTCGGCGTTGGCCCGCCACGCCGGGTTGCTGTCGATCGCCGACTCCGGTGCCAGCTCGGCGACGCGCCGCAGCCGGACCTCGGCGCCCGCCGCCTCGGCCTCCGCGGCGAGGGTACTGGCGATCTCGGCGACGGTGCCGGTCGACGAGTAGTAGATGATGCTGACCTTGACGCTGCCCACGGCGACTGCTCCTGTGTCACGGGGACGGGCGCGGTGCGCCCATATCTCTTACACAAAAGAGATTATCCCGAAGACCTCTTCCAAGCAAGGATTGTGGGGCGGAGAACGCGGGGCGCCCGGAAGGCGCCCTCGCACCCTGCTCAGCTCCGCTTCTGCTCGGCGAGTTGCCGGAGCCTGGTGAAGGCCTCGGACCTGGCCGGCTCGGCGGGCGGCACCAGCGGCTCGGCCTCCTCCAGCACCTGCGCGCTGCCCAGGAGCGCGAGGCGGTCGTGGTCGATCCGCTGGTACGGCTGCACCAGCCGCACGCTCGCGGGGCGTCCCGGTTCGTGGGCCTCCACGAACACCGCGCCCTCCCGGTCCTCGTCGTCGAGGCGGTCGCCGCCCCAGACCAACGCGACGCAGCGGCACGTCGGGGCAACCGAGGCGAGCTGCCGGCGTCCGAGCTCCAGCCCCTCGCCGATCGTGCGCTCGTCCTCCTCGTCCAGGACCCGCCACAGGTCGGCGGCACCGTCCTCGCGCAGCACCGCGGCGACCGGGCTGAGGACCGCCGCCCCCGGTTCCAGCTCGGACAACCCGAACCCGATCGCGTCCAGGGCGAACGCCGTGGCGTCCGGGCCGAGGTGGGGGTACTCGCGCGGCTGCCGGTCCGGCGACACCAGCGGTGGCACCTCGTCGTCGACCAGCATCGGGTCGCCGATGGGGTCCACGCGGCCGTCGCGCCGCTCGTAGCGCTGGCACAGGTGCACCCCTGCCGGGCGGCCGAGCTCGTAGGCCTCGACGAACACCGCTTCGGTCCGCCCGCCGTCGCCGGTGAACCAGCCGTCGTAGACCAGCGTCACGCAGTGGGCGTCCTCGTCGAGGTCGCGGAGCCGTTCGCGGCCGAGGGCCACGCACTGCTCCTGCGTCCACTCCCCGTCCTCGTCACCGACGAGCTTCCAGACCTGCCTCCCGCCGTCCGGACCGAGGAGGGTGGCGAACGGGACGAAACCGCTCTCCAGCTCGGCGTGCTCCACGCCGAGGTCGACGGTCTCGAAGACGAACGCGGTGGAGCTGCCGTCGAGGTTGTCCAGCGTCGGGCACGGGTTCATGCGGCCACCTCCGGCTCCCGCGCGCGCGAGCGGCTCCGCATCCGGCTGCGGGTCTCGTTGATCAACACGGCGGTCACGCTACCAACACACGACCGTCCCCGGTCCACACGGCGGCAGGACCCCGCCGCTGATCAAGCTCGCGCACGGTCACCGTCGGCCACGACACGAACGGCGACCACAGTGGACGCACGCCCTGGCCGTCCACCGCGCGCAGCCGCGGTGGACGGCCAGGAGCGCTTCACACGCCTTACCAGCCGGAGTGCTGGTCGATGCTGGCGTTGTTGAACGCGGTCACGTTCACGTCACCGGCGAACGAGCCGTTCCAGACGTCGACGTCGACGTCCTGCCAGACGTCCAGGTTCTGGTCGAAGCCGCCGAAGCCGCCCCACCAGCCGCCGCCGAAGCCGTCCCACCAGCCACCGCCGAGGGCCGTGCGCTCCGGCAGCAGTTCAGCCGACTCGTGTTCGAACATGCTTCCCCCTAGTTCGCTTCCGTACCAACAGCGGCTCTGGCCGCTGGTGGCGAGTACGGCACACCGCCGTCACCACGCCGTCACAGTCCCGTCACAGCGGCCGAAGAGCACCCGCCGAGCTGACCGGGGTCACGCTCCGTGGGCGAATTCCCACCAGCGAGAACGCGGGTCCGAGTGATCGCCCATCGACGAATCGGATGAATCGCCAGGCCACACCCACACGCTCCGCCACCACCCCCTCCCCCGGGGACACGAGAGCGCCCGACACGGTCGAACGCCGGTTCTCGGCAGGATCGGCTGGCCGGCCTACCCGAGCGAGGGGTACCAGGTCCTGGAACGTCGGGCACCCGCCGTCCTCCCCGGAGGAGGAGTCCGTTCGAACACCCGCCGAGCGCCCCGACGAGGGGCGCGCGGTCGCGGGTCGCCGTCCGGCCGTTCCGCGCGAGAGGTGGAACATGTTCTAATCAGGGCGGTGCAGTCGCAAGATCGGAGGCAGGTCGGTGCGTCACGGCGTCGTGCTGTTCACCAGTGACCGCGGCATCTCACCCGCCCAGGCCGCGCAGGCCGCGGAAGCGGCGGGGTTCGACTCGTTCGCCGTCCCCGAGCACACCCACATCCCGGTGCGGCGCGAAGCCGCCCACCCCGGCACGGGCACCGCGGAACTGCCCGACGACAGGTACCGGCGCACGCTCGACCCGTGGGTCGCGCTGGCGACCGCGGCCTCGGTGACGCAGCGGATCACGCTGTCCACCGCCGTCGCCCTGCCCACCGAGCACGACCCGATCACGCTGGCGAAGACAATCGCCACGCTCGACCACCTGTCGGGCGGCCGCGTCAGGGTGGGCGTGGGCTTCGGGTGGAACACCGACGAGCTGGCCGACCACGGCATCCCGGGCGGGCGGCGCAGGACCGCGCTGCGCGAGCACCTCGAGGCCGCGCGGGCGCTGTGGACGCAGGAGGAGGCGAGCTACGAGGGCGAACTCGTCCGCTTCGGCCCCAGCTGGGCGTGGCCGAAACCGGTGCGCGACGGGCACGTCCCGGTGCTGCTCGGCGCCGGCGGCACGGAGCGCAACCTCGCGTGGGTCGTGCAGCACGCCGACGGCTGGATCACCACGCCCGGCGAACGCGGCGTCGACGACCGCGTGCGGCGCCTGCGCGAGCTCTGGCGGGGAGCCGGGCGCGAGGGTGACCCCGAGGTGGTGGCGCTGGCGGGGAAGCCGGACCCGGGCACGCTGGAGGCCTGGGCGGACAGCGGGGTGACCGAAGTCCTGTTCGGACTCCCCGACGCCCCCGCCGACGAGGTCACCGCCTACATCGCGCGCCTCGCGACCCGCGTCGGGCTCGGCGGCGCCGGCTGACCCGTCGCGGCGCGAGTCCTCTTCGGACAGTCGCGAGCGCTCGACTTCCCGGCCGGGACGGGTTCTCCCGACCGTCACGGGAAGACGACCGTGCTGTTGCCGTTGAGCAGCACGCGGTGCTCGCAGTGCCAGCGCACCGCGCGGGACAGCGCCAGCGCCTCGACGTCGCGCCCCACGGTCTGCAGCGCGCGGGGGTCGTGGGTGTGGTCGATGCGGATCACCTCCTGCTCGATGATCGGCCCCTCGTCGAGGTCCGAGGTGACGTAGTGCGCGGTCGCACCCACCAGCTTCACCCCGCGCTCGTAGGCCTGGTGGTAGGGCCTGGCGCCCTTGAAGCCCGGCAGGAACGAGTGGTGGATGTTGATCGCGCGGCCGTGGAGCGCCTTGCTGGTCTCGTCGGAGAGGATCTGCATGTACCGCGCGAGCACCACGAGGTCCACGTCGTACTCGTCGACCAGCTGCAGCAGCCGCGCCTCCGCCGCCTCCTTGGTGTCCGGCGTGACCGGGACGTGCATGAACGGCAGCCCGGCCGTCTCGGCCATCGGGCGCAGGTCCTCGTGGTTGGACACCACCGCGACCAGGTCGCCGCCGAGGCTGCCGGCCTGCCACCGGTAGATGAGGTCGTTGAGGCAGTGGCCGAGCTTGGAGACCATGACCAGGATGCGGGCGCCGGTGCCCGGGCTGAACTCGTAGGTCATCTGGAACTCGGTGGCCACCGGTTCGAACTCGCGCGACAGCTGCGCCACGTCGGTGCCCTCGGGCGCGGTGACCTGGGTGCGCATGAACAGCCGCCCGCGCACCTTGTCGTCGAACTGCTGGTGCTCGCCGATGTCACAGCCGCGGTCGTACAGGAAGCCGCTCACCGCCCGCACGATCCCGGTCCGGTTCGGGCAGCTCAGGGTCAGGGTGAAGGTGTCGCTCACGCCGGTCTCCTCAGCACTCGACGATGGTGAGAGCCAGCCCACCGCGGGCGGTCTCCTTGTACTTGTCCTGCATGTCCGCGCCGGTGTCGCGCATGGTCTTGATCGCTTCGTCCAGCGACACGCGGTGCGCCCCGTCACCGCACACGGCCATCCGCGCCGCGGTGATGGCCTTGACGGACGCGACGGCGTTGCGCTCGATGCAGGGGATCTGCACCGGCCCGCCGACCGGGTCGCAGGCCAGGCCCAGGTTGTGCTCGATGCCGATCTCCGCGGCGTTCTCCACCTGTTCCGGGGTGCCGCCCAGGAGCTCGGTCAGCGCCCCCGCGGCCATCGAGCAGGCCGACCCGACCTCGCCCTGGCACCCGACCTCGGCACCGGAGATGGACGCGTTCTCCTTGAACAGCGAGCCGATGGCCCCTGCGGTGAGCAGGAACCGCACCGCGTCGTCGTCGGTGAAGCCGGGCAGGAACTCCTGGGCGTAGTGCAGGACCGCAGGCACGATCCCGGCGGCACCGTTGGTCGGGGCGGTGACCACCCGGCCTCCCGCGGCGTTCTCCTCGTTGACCGCGAGGGCGAACAGCGTCACCCACTCCACCGCGTGCAGCGCGTCGGGCCCGCCGGTGTCGGCCTCCAGCCGCGCGCGGAGCGCGGCCGCGCGACGGCGGACCCCGAGCCCGCCGGGCAGCGTGCCCTCGGTGCGCGTGCCCCGCTCCACGCACTCGCGCATCACCGACCAGATGTGCAGCAGCCCGGCGCGGACCTCCTCCTCCCCGCGCCGGGAGAGCTCGTTGGCGAGCACGACGTCGCTGATCCGCAGCCCGGTCCTGCGGGTGTGGGCCAGCAGTTCGGCCCCGGTCCGGAACGGGTAGCGGACCGGGGTGTCGTCGTCGACGGGGACCGGTCGGCCCGCCTCGTCCTCGTCGAGCACGAACCCGCCGCCCACCGAGTAGTACGCGCGGCGGTCGAGCACGGCGCCGGTGCCGTCACGGGCCTCGAACACCATGCCGTTGCTGTGGAAGTCCAGCCGTCTGCGGCGGTGCAGGACCACGTCGTCGTCGACGGCGAACGCGATCTCGTGCTCGCCGCCCAGGCTGATCCGCCCTCCGTCGCGCACCGCCGCCACGACCGCGTCGGCGGCCGCAGGGTCGACCAGGTGCGGCTGCTCGCCGGCCAGGCCGAGCACCACCGCCTTGACGGTGCCGTGCCCGTGCCCGGTGGCACCGAGCGATCCGAACAGCTCGCACCGCACGCGCGCGGTGGCCTCGAGGGTCCCGGACCCGTGGAGCCGGGTGACGAACAGGTGCGCAGCCCGCATGGGACCGACCGTGTGCGAGCTCGACGGGCCGATCCCGACCTTGAACAGGTCGAACACCGAGATGGTCATCTGCGGCTCCCCTGACCTCGGGTTGGTGTGTCAGTTGCGTGCAACAGGTGTGGCCGAGGAGTGCCGGTGTGCTCCGCGCCGGATCCCAGCCCCCTAAGATGGGCAGCGTGTCCACAGCTCCACAGCAGCTCGATCCGCCGCCCGCGTCGCTGGCCGAGCGCGCCTACGCCGCGATCCAGGACCAGCTGATCATGCTGGACATCCCGCCGATGGCACCGATCGACGACGTGGCGCTGAGCGAGTCCCTGGGCATCGGCCGCACCCCGGTCCGCGAAGCCCTCAAGCGCCTCGAGGTCGACCGGCTGGTCATCTCCTACCCGCGCCGCGGCACGTTCGCGACCGGTGTGGACATCACCGACCTCGCCTACATCTCCGAGATCCGGACGCAGCTCGAGCCGCTGGCCGCCCGCCGCGCCGCCGAGCACGCGCCGAAGGTGATGCGCACCCAGCTCGCCGAGCTGGCCGACGCGCTCCAGGACGCCGACGTGCTGGCCCTGTCGCGCCACGAGCTGATGCGGTGGGACCTGCGGGTGCACCGCTCGATCTACCGCGCGGCGGGGAACCCCCACCTGGAAGACACGCTGGTGCGCTACGACAACCTGGCCACCCGCATCTTCTGCGTCTTCCTGGACCGGATCACGCACTTCGACCGGCACGTCGAGGAGCACCTCGGGCTGCTCCGGGCGGTCGCCGCGGGCGAGGCCCGCAAGGCCGAGAAGATCGCCCGCGACCACGTGACCGGGTTCGAGAAGGCGATCCGGGCGATCATCTGACCGCCCGGCCCGCTCAGCCCTCGGTGGCATCGAGCACCTTCACCGCGTCGACGGTGGCCGCGACGTCGTGCACCCGGAGCACCTTCGCGCCGCGCTGCGCCGCCAGGACGGCCGCGGTGACCGACGCCGCGGTGCGCTGCGCCACCGGCCGCCCGGTGATCTGCCCCAGCATCGCCTTGCGCGACAACCCCGCCATCACCGGCACGCCGAGCTCGGTGAACACCCGCAGCGACCGCAGCAGGGTGAGGTTGTGCTCCAGGGTCTTGCCGAAGCCGAAGCCCGGGTCGACCAGCACGTGGTCGCGCGGGATGCCCGCGCACGCGCAGCGCTCCACCCGCTCCCGCAGGAACGCGAGCACCTCGGCGAGCACGTCGACGTAGCGGGGGTCGTCCTGCATCACGTGCGGTGGCCGGAGCATGTGCGCCAGGCAGACCGGGACGCCGAGCTCGGCGACCGTCTCGACCGCACCCGGGTAGCGCAGCGCGCGCACGTCGTTGACCATCGCCGCGCCCGCCGCCACGGCCGCGGTCATCACCTCCGGGCGGGAGGTGTCCACGGACAGCGGGACGTCGGTGCGCCGCGCCAGTTCCACGACGACCGGCACGACCCGGTCGAGCTCCTCGGCGAGGCTCGGTGGCCGCGCGCCGGGACGCGTGGACTCCCCGCCGACGTCGACGACGTCGGCCCCCTCCTCGACCAGGCGGAGCCCGTGCCGG
Organism: Saccharopolyspora hordei; assembly: GCF_013410345.1. NCBI lineage: Bacteria > Bacillati > Actinomycetota > Actinomycetes > Pseudonocardiales > Pseudonocardiaceae > Saccharopolyspora > Saccharopolyspora hordei. The sequence continues at coordinate 3,367,667 of NZ_JACCFJ010000001.1, read as the reverse complement.
ACGGCCGCGTCGCGGTCCGCGTGCGCACCGCCGTCGGAGAACGAGTCCGGCGTGACGTTGAGGACCCCGCACACGAGCGGCCGCGGACCGCGCAGCATCCGCACCAGGCGCCCGGTCGCCGGCTCCGCGGTGGCGTGCGGCCCGGTCATGTCGTGCACCGCCGCGCCGAGTCGACGGTGTGCCGGAGCAGCAGGGCCGTCGTCACCGGCCCGACACCACCGGGCACCGGGGTCAGCCCCGCCGCCCGACCGGTCACCGCGCCGGCGTCCACGTCACCGACCAGCCCGCCGTCGTCGGTGGGGTTGGTGCCGACGTCGACCACGACCGCGCCGGGGCCCACGTGCTCGGCGCCGACGAGCCCGGCCTCGCCCACGGCCACCACGAGCACCTCCGCCTGCCGCGTGTGCGCGGCCAGGTCGCGGGTCCAGCGGTGGCACACCGTCACCGTCGCGTCGCGGCGCAGCAGCAGCTGGGCCACCGGCCTGCCGACGACGTTGGACCGGCCCACCACCACGGCACGGCGCCCGGACAGCGGGACCTGGTGGTGGTCCAGCAGTTCCAGCACGGCGGCGGCGGTCGCCGGCGCGAACGCGGGCAGTCCGGCGCTGAGCCGCCCCAGCGACACCGGGTTGGCACCGTCCACGTCCTTCTCCGGGGAGAGGGCGGCGGCCAGCTCCTCGGCGCGGGCGGCACCGGGCAGCGGGGTCTGCAGCACGATCCCGTGGACCGACGGGTCCTCGCTCAGGGCCGCCAGCTCGTCGCGGATCCGGTCGGGCGCCGCGTGCGCGCCCAGGTCCACCACGTCGCACCGGATCCCCGTCCGCGACGCGGCGCGGGCGATCGAGCGCACGTACCAGGCGGTGGACTCGTCGTCGGTGGCGACCACGACCGCGAGGCGGGGCGGGACACCGGCGTCGGTGAGCTCCGCCGCGGTCGCGGTGACCTGGGCCCGGATCTCCTGGGCGAGCTCGACACCGCTGAGCACCGCCGTGGTCGCCGCGTCGGAGACGAGGGTCATCGCGCGATCACCTCCCGCACCGCCGCGGTGACCTCGTCGGCGCGGGCGGCGAGGTCGTCGACGCCGGCGATGGCCGCGGTCAGCTCCGCGCGCTCGGCGTCGTCGGTGATCCCGGTCAGGTTCACCTCGACGTTGACCCGCGCCGTGGTGGCCGCGGCACGTGCGGCGTCCGCTGCGGCGGCGACGTCGCTGAGCACGGTGCGGTTGCCGACCGGGAGCAGCTGCTCGGCCAGGGCGACGACCTCTCCGGCGACGGCCACCACCTCCGCGGGCACCCGGCCCGCCCCGACCAGCGCGGCGGCGATGGCCCGCGACCGCGCCGCCTTCTCCTCGTCGGTGGACCGGGGCAGGCGGTAGGCGTCGCTGACGGCGCCGAACGCGGCGGCGTCGTCCTCCGCCAGCGCGAGCGCGCGCTCGCGGAGCTCGTCCGCGGTGTCCCGCACCGCGGTGACGGTCGCGGCGTGCTCGGCGTCCTGCTCGCTGTACCGGGCGACCATCCCGGTCAGCGCGGCGGCCTGGGCGGCGTGCAGCGCGGCGCTCGCCCCGCCGCCCGGGGCGGGGAGCCGGGCTGCGAGGGAGCCCAGGAACGTCTCGAGGCTGTCCTTGCGCATGGCATCGGTCTTCCTGCTCGGCGGGCTGGGCCCGCAGGGGTGGGAGGGGTGCGCGGACACCGGCCGCAGGACCGCGCACCCCGGTCCGGGTCACCGGCGGATGCGGGCCATCTCCGGGTCGACGAGCGGTTCGGCGGTGACGGTGGCACGCACCTTCCGGTCGAAGTACTGGATCTCCACCGAGGTGCCCTCGACCGCCGACGCGGGCAGCCAGGCGTAGGCGATCGGCCTGCCGATGGTGTGGCCGAACGCCGCCGAGGTGACGTACCCCGCGGGCTCGCCGTCGAGGAACACCGGTTCGCGGCCCATCACCACGCTGCGGCCGTCGTCGACGGTCAGGCAGGTCAGCCGCCGGGTGACCGGCCGCCGGCTCAGCTCGGCGACCGCCTCGCACCCGACGTAGCCGGTCTTCTCGCTGTTCACGGCGAACCCGAGACCGGCTTCGAACGGGTCGTGCTCGGTCGTCATGTCCGCGCCCCACGACCGGTAGCCCTTCTCCAGCCGGAGGCTGTTGAACGCGGCCCGGCCGGCGGCGATGACGCCCAGCGGCTGCCCGGCCTCCCACAGCGCGTCCCACAGCCGCCGGCCGTGCTCGGCGCTGGTGTAGACCTCCCACCCGAGCTCGCCGACGTAGGACAGCCGCATGGCGGTGACCGGGATGCCGGCGATCTCGGCGCGGGTGAGGCGGAAGTACTTCAGCGCCTCGTGGGAGAAGTCGGTGCGGGTCAGCGGCTGCACCAGGTCGCGGGCCAGCGGTCCCCACACGCCGATGCAGCACGTGCCACCGGTGATGTCGCGGACCTGCACGTCGTCCGGTGCCTCGCGCCGGAGGTGGACCAGGTCGAGGTTGCCGTTGACGCCGAGCTGGAACAGGTCCTCGCCGAGCCGGGCGACGGTGACGTCCGAGCGGATGCCCCCGGCGCTGTCCAGCATGAGCGCGTAGGTCACCGAGCCGACGGACTTGTCCGCCTTGCCGGTGGTCATCCGCTGCAGGAAGTCGACGGCACCTGGCCCGCTGACCTCGATCCGCTTGAGCGAGGTCATGTCGTACAGGGCGACCGCGGTGCGGGTCTTCCAGGCCTCGGCGGCGACGATCGGCGAGTGGTACATCGCCGACCACGCGTCGCGCGACGGCGGCTGCCACTCGGGCGGCAGCTCCTTCACCAGCCGGCCGTTGGCCCCGTACCAGTGCGGCCGCTCCCAGCCGTGGGCTTCGAGGAAGAACGCGCCGAGCTCCTCCTGCCGCGCGTGGAACGGGCTGACCCGCAGCTCGCGCGGCGAGAGCTTGGGCTGCAGCGGGTGCACCACGTCGTAGACCTCGACGAAGCCGCGCTGCGCGGTCTCCTCGACGTGGGCGTCGGTGGTCTCGACCTCGTCGAACCGGTTGACGTCGCAGCCGTGCAGCTCGAGCTCGCTGCGGCCCTCGGTGAGCAGTTGCGCGACGGCGCGGGCCACGCCCGCCGAGTGCGTCACCCACACCGCTTCGGCGACCCAGAAGCCGGCCAGGTCCGGGGATTCGCCGACCAGCGGGCCGCCGTCGGGGGTGAACGACATGATGCCGTTGAACCCGGTGTCGATCTTGGCGTCCCGCAGTGCCGGGAGCAGTTCCTTGCTGTGCTCCCAGGAGAGGGCGAAGTCCTCCTCGGTGAACGGCAGCATCGACGGCATCGCGGCACCGTCCCCGCTGGCCTCGGGCAGCTCGGACAGCTGCACGGGCATCGGGCGGTGGGCGTAGCTGCCGATGCCGAGGCAGTCGTTGTGCTCGCGGAAGTACAGGTCGCGGTCCTGGTGCCGCAGGATGGGCAACCGCGCCTCGATGACCTCGTCGTTGCGGCCGACCAGTTCCGCGACCTGCCCGGTGCGCACGTACTGGTGGGCCAGCGGCACCAGCGGCACCTTCATGCCGACCAGCTCGCCGAGCGCGCGGCCCCAGAACCCGGCGCAGCAGACCACGACATCGGCCGGGACCTCCTCACCGCTGTCCAGGCGCACCCCGGTGACGCGGCCGCCCCGCCGGAGGACGTCGACGACCCGGGTGGAGCCGCGGAACACCACGCCGCGGGACTCCGTGCGGCGGATCAGCGCGGTGACCACGCGGGAGGCCTTGGCCAGCCCGTCGGTGGGCGTGTGGAAGCCGCCGAGCACGCGCTCGGGGTCGACCAGCGGGTGCAGCTCGGCGCAGCGCTCCGGGCCGACGACCTCCCCCGGGACTCCCCACGCGGTGGCCCAGCCCTGCTTGCGGTGCAGGTCGGCGAGCCGTTCCGGCGTGGTGGCGACCTCGAGGCCGCCGACCTGGTTGAAGCACCAGGCGCCGTCCACGTCGAGCGAGGAGAACTTCTGCACGGTGTAGGTGGCGAACTGGGTCATCGTCTTCGACGCGTTGGTCTGGTAGACGAGCCCGGGTGCGTGCGAGGTCGAGCCACCGGCGAGGGGCAGCGGCCCCTGGTCGAGCACGGTGATGTCGGTCCACCCGCGCTGGGTGAGCTCGTCGGCCAGGTTGGTACCGACGATCCCGGCTCCGATGATGACGACGCGTGGGGTGGTGCTCATGACGTCTCTCCTAACTGGACGGTCCGCGGTGACCGTGGCCTGCGGGAGTCGGTTCGGGGGTCAGCGGAACTCCTGGGCCGCGTCGAGCAGCCAGTCCGCGAGGTAGCCGGCGAACGACGACCGGACGAACAGCCGGAAGTCGTCGCCGTCGCCGAGCGCGACGACCAGCACGCCCGCCCGGCCGACGGTGGTCTGCGCGCACGACCCGCGGGGGAACGACGCGGGGCGCAGGTCGATCGAGCAACCGAAGGAGAGCAGCTCGCGGGCGAGCCGGCCGCTCAACCGGATGGTGGTGCGCTGCGCGGTGACGTCCACCGCCGCACCGCCGTGCTCGGCGACGACCTTGCGGAGCGCCTCCTCCAGCTCGTGCGGGCGGGAGGTCCCGCTGGTCACCAGCCACTCGTCCGGGCCGAGCCAGATGACCTGACCGTCGGCGGTGGCGGTCCAGGTGCCGGGCTGCACGGGCAGCGGCGAGCCGAGCGCGTGCTCGACGGCCTCCGCCCCGGGCCCGGTGGGGGCGGTGCGCAGGTCCGTGGCGGCCACCGGGTCCTCCGGCTTGACCACGAGCCCGTCGACGGCCCAGGTCAGCTCCGCCAGCGCGGCCCGCCAGGGCTCCAGCGGGTGGGTCGCGTGCAGGGGTTCAGCCATCGCGGCGCGCTCCTTCCGGGTCCACCAGGACGGTGTCGCCGATCCGGGCTTCGACGAGGGCGCCGTCCATGGGCACGTGCACGAGGTCGCCGATGCGGGCGCGGCCGCCCTTCACCAGCGCCAGGGCGAACGGCCGGCCGAGCTCGGCGCTGCGGTAGCTGGAGGTGACGTGGCCGAGCATCGGGACCGGGGGCTCCGGCAGGGTGCCGTTCCCGCAGTGCTCCACGACCTGCGAGCCCTCCCGCAGCTTGGTGGTCCCGTCGGTCGGCAGCAGCGAGACGAACTGCTTGCGCAGCGGGTTGCGGTTCTCCGCCCGGGAGAACGACCGCTTGCCGATGAAGTCGGCCTTCTTCTTCGACACCACCCAGTCCATGCCCAGGTCGTGGGGCGTGACGGTGCCGTCGGTGTCCTGCCCGATGATCGGGTAGCCCTTCTCGGCGCGCAGGACGTGCATCGTCTCGGTGCCGTACGGCGTGATGCCGAAGGGTTCCCCCGCTGCCAGCAGGCGCTTCCACAGCGCGAGGCCGTGGTGGGCGTCGACGTTGACCTCGAAGGCCAGCTCCCCGGAGAAGGAGATCCGGGCGATGCGCACCGGGACGCCGTCGAGGGTGGTGTCCCGGAAGGACATGAACGGGAAGCCCTCCTTGGACAGGTCCACGTCCGGGAAGACCCGGGCGAGCACCTCCCGCGAGCGCGGGCCGACGACCGGGAAGACCGCCCAGTGCTCGGTGACCGACGTCAGGTGCACGCGCAGCTCGGGCCACTCCGTCTGGAGCCACTCCTCCATCCAGTCCAGGACCGCGGCCGCACCCCCGGTCGTGGTGGTGACCAGGAAGCGGTCCTCGTCGATCCGCAGCACCGTGCCGTCGTCGAAGACCATGCCGTCGTTGCCGCACAGCACGCCGTAGCGCACCCGGCCGACCTTGAGCGTGCTCATCACGTTCGTGTAGAGCCGGTCGAGGAACACCCCGGCGTCCGGGCCCTGGACGTCGATCTTGCCGAGCGTGGAGCCGTCGATGATGCCCACCGAGCTGCGCGCCGCGGCGCACTCGCGCAGCACCGCGGTCTCCACGTCCTCGCCGGGTCGCGGGTAGTAGCGGGGGCGCTTCCACTGCCCCACGTCCTCGAACACCGCACCGGCTTCCACGTGCCAGGGGTGCACGGCGGTGGTCCGCTCGGGGTCGAACAGGGTGCCGCGTTCCCGCGCGGCCAGCGCGGCGAACGCCACCGGCGTGCAGGGCGGGCGGAACGTGGTGGTGCCCACTTCCTCGACCGGGCGGCCGAGCAGTTCCGCGGTGATCCCCGAGGCGATCACCCCGGAGGTCTTGCCCTGGTCGTGCGCGGTGCCGATGGTGGTGTAGCGCTTGACGTGCTCCACCGAGCGCAGGCCGGCGCCGACCGCGCGCCCGATGTCGGCCACCGTGGCGTCGCGCTGGATGTCGACGAACTGCCGGCCCGGGTCGCCGTCGGTGCGCCAGAGCACCGCCGGCGGGGTGCGCTTCGGCTCCGCCTCGACCACGGGCGCGTCGTCCCCGGCGGCCTCGCGCACCACGTCGGCCAGGTCGAAGGTGCCGCCGGCCGCGCCGATCACGGTCACGCCGGGCAGGTTCCCGGCCGGGCGGAAGGCGCCGAGCGCGGCGTCGTAGGTCAGCGCGCCCCGGACGTGGCTGAACAGGTGCACGGCGGGGTTCCAGCCGCCGCAGACCAGCAGCAGGTCCGCCGGGATCCGCTCGTCGCCACCGGCGCCGCGCGCGGTCACCGCGCGGACGCGTTCCACCCCCTCGGTCCCGACGACCACAGTGGACGGACGCACCGGGATACCCCGGTCCGCTGCCCGCCTCGCCCACTCCGCGGGCGGGTCTTCTCGGGCGTCGAGGACGGTCACCGACGCGCCCGCGTCGGCGAGGTCCACGGCCGCGGCGTACGCGGAGTCGTCACTGGTGAAGACCACCACCTCGCGGCCAGCGCGCACGCCGTAGCGGTGCAGGAAGTCCCGCGCCGAGGAGGCCAGCATGATGCCCGGGCGGTCGTTGTCGGCGAACACGATCGGCCGCTCGTGGGCACCGGTGGCCAGCACGACCCGCGCCGCGCGGATCCGGTGCACGCGCTGCCGGCTGCGGTGCGCGGCCGGGTCGGCCCCGGGGTGGTCGGCGCGACGCTCCAGCGCGAGCACGAACCCGTCGTCGTAGTGGCCGAACGCGGTGGTGCGCTGCAGGTGCAGCACGTCCGGGTTGGCCGCCAGCTCGGCGACCACGTCCGCCACGAACTCCAGCGCGGGCAGGCCGTCGAGGCACTCGGTCCCGGTCAGGCTGCCGCCCGGGGTGGCCCGGTCGTCGACCAGGGCGACGCTCTCGCCCGCCCGTGCGGCACGGCGCGCGGCCAGCAGCCCGGCCGGGCCGGCGCCGATCACCAGGGTGTCGACGTGGGTGTGCTTGCGGTCGTAGCGGGCCGGGTCGGGCTCCTCGGCGAGGCGGCCCTGCCCGTTGACCCCGCGGGCGACCAGCCCGTCGGTCAGCTCGACCGCGGCGGCCTGCAGCATCGGCTCCGGGAACGGCCGCTCGACCTGCACCAGTCCCGTCGGGTCCTCGGTCCACGCGGCGCCGATGCCGCGCGGCCGCCCCAGCTTCACGCTGGTGCCGACGAGGTGGACGCCGTGGGCCAGCAGGGCCGAGGCCAGCGTGTCGCCTGGGTGCCCGGTCCAGGTGCGACCGTCGAAGGTGAAGGTGAGCGTCCGGCTGCGGTCGATGCGCCCGTACCCCTCGATCCTCATGACCGCCCCACCTCCAGCGCTGCCTCGGGAACGGGGTGGCCGACCTGGTAGGTGGCGAGGAACTGGTAGGTGCGGGTGTCGCGGACCGCGTTGAACCAGCGGCGGCAGCCGGTGCTGTGGCACCAGCGCTCCGCGAACGGTCCCTTCGGGTTGTCGCGGTAGAACACGTACTCGGCCCATTCCTGGTCGGTGAGCTCCGCGGGGTCCTCCGGGTAGGGCACGTCGGCTTGGCCGCCGTAGTGGAACTCGACCTCCTCGCGGAGGCCGCACCAGGGGCAGTGGATGAGTTGCATGGCAGTCCTCGGGTTCAGTGGGCGACCGCGGCGGCACCGTGTTCGTCCACGAGCGCGCCGGTGGTGAAGCGGTCCAGGGAGAACGGGGCGAGGTACGGGTGCGGCTCGCCGTGGGCGATGGTGTGCGCGAAGCACCAGCCGAGCCCGGGCGTGGACTTGAACCCGCCGGTCCCCCACCCGCAGTTGAGGTAGACGTTGTCGTACGGGGTGCGCCCGACGATGGGGCTGGCGTCCGGGGTGACGTCGACGATCCCGGCCCAGGTGCGCAGCAGGTGCGCGCGGGCGAAGACCGGGAACAGCTCGACCGCGGCCGCCATCTGCCGCTCGATGACGTGGAACGCGCCGCGCTGGCCGTAGCCGTTGTAGGAGTCCACGCCCGCGCCCATCACCAGTTCGCCCTTGTGCGCCTGGGAGACGTACACGTGCACGGCGTTGGACATCACGATCGTCGGGTGCACCGGTTCCAGCAGCTCCGACACCAGCGCCTGCAGCGGGTGCGACTGCAGCGGGGTGCGGACGCCGAGCTGGTCCAGCAGCACCGAGGTGTGCCCGGCCGCGCACAGCGCGACGGTGCCGCAGGCGATGTCGCCGCGGGTGGTGCGCACCCGGGTCACCCGGTCGCCGTCGACGTCGAAACCGGTGACCTCGCAGTCCTGGACCAGGTCGATGCCGGCCTCGTCGGCGCGCCGCGCGAAGCCCCACGCGACGTAGTCGTGCTTGGCGATGCCGGCCCGGGGCTGGTAGGTGGCGCCCTGCACCGGGTAGCGGATGTCCGCGGAGGTGTTGACGATCGGGCAGACCTGCTCGACCTCGTCCGGGGTGAGCCACTCCGCGTCGATGCCGTTGAGCCTGTTCGCCTCGACGCGGCGGATCGAGTCGCGGACGTCCTGCTCGGTGTGGGCGAGGTTGAGCACGCCGCGCTGGGAGAACAGGATCGGGTACCCGAGGTCGTCCTCGAGGCCCTCCCACAGCTTCAGGGCGTGCTCGTAGATGGTCGCGGACTCGTCCCACAGGTAGTTGGACCGGATCAGCGTGGTGTTGCGGGCCATGTTGCCGCCCGCGAGCCACCCCTTCTCCAGCACCGCGACGTCGGTGATGCCGTGGTTCTTGGCCAGGTAGTGCGCGGTGGCCAGGCCGTGCCCGCCCCCGCCGACGATGACCACGTCGTAGGAGCTCTTCGGCTCCGGGTTGCGCCACAGGAAGTCGGGGTGGTCGGGCAGGTCCGCGCCCGGGGGTGTGGTCGTGGTGCTCATGCGTGCAGCTCCGGGTAGAGGGGACGGCTTTCGGCGAGGTCGGCGACGCGCGCGGCGAGGGCGTCGAGGCCGGCCTCCGGCGTGTCGGGGCGCAGCGCCAGCGCGACGATGTCGGCGACTTCGAGGAAGTCCTCCTCGTCGAAGCCGCGGGCGGCCAGCGCGGGGGTGCCGAGGCGCACGCCGGAGGACACCGCGGGCGGGCGCGGGTCGAACGGGACGGCGTTGCGGTTGACCGTGATGCCGACCCGGCGCAACCGGTCCTCGGCCTGCTTGCCGTCCAGCTCGGACTCGCGCAGGTCGACCAGCACCAGGTGCACGTCGGTGCCGCCGGAGACCACGCCCACGCCCGGCTCGACCAGCAGCCGCTCGGCGAGGATCCGCGCGCCGGCGAGGGTCCGTTCCTGCTGGTCGCGGAAGGCCTCCTCCCCGGCGAGCTTGAACGCCACCGCCTTGGCCGCGATCACGTGCTCCAGCGGACCGCCCTGCGTCCCGGGGAAGACGCTGCGGTCGAGTCGTCCCGCGAGGTCGCCCTGCGCGAGGACGAGGCCGCCGCGCGGGCCGCCGAGGGTCTTGTGCGTGGTGGAGGTGACCACGTGCGCGTGCGGGACCGGCGACGGGTGCAGCCCGGCCGCGACCAGACCGGCGAAGTGCGCCATGTCCACCACCAGGTAGGCCCCGGCCTCGTCGGCGATCCGCCGGAACTCCGCGAAGTCCAGGTGCCGCGGGTAGGCCGACCAGCCCGCGATGATCAGCTTCGGGCGCCGCTCCTTCGCCAGCCGCTCGACCTCGTCCATGTCGACGAGGTGGTCGTCCTCGCGCACGTGGTAGGGGACGGCGTCGAAGTGCTTCCCGGAGAAGGTCAGCCGCATGCCGTGCGTGAGGTGCCCGCCGTGCGCGAGGTCCAGCCCGAGGAAGGTGTCGCCGGGCTCCAGCAGGGCGGCCAGGACCGCCGCGTTGGCCTGGGCGCCGGAGTGCGGCTGCACGTTCGCGTGGTCGGCGCCGAACAGCGCCCTGGCCCGGTCGATCGCCAGCTGCTCGACCTCGTCGACGTGCTCGCAGCCGCCGTAGTAGCGACGTCCCGGGTAGCCCTCGGCGTACTTGTTGGTCAGCACCGAGCCCTGCGCCTGCAGCACGCTCAGCGGCGCGACGTTCTCGCTGGCGATCATCTCCAGCGTGCCGCGCTGCCGGGCCATCTCCCGGCTGACGGCCGCGTGGACCTCCGGGTCCGCTTCCGCCAGCGACAACCCGAGCGCGCTCGGCACTCCCCGATCAACCGTTGTGGGCATGCGGCCGACCTCCTGTGGTCGCGGATTGGTACATCAGTCATGGGCCAAGAAGGGAGCTGCCGCCACCGCGGTCGACAGCTCAGGGGGATCCCGTCCTCCGCGCCGAGGTCAGCACCCCCGCGCGATCCACTCCTCCAGGTGCGGGGCCTCCGCACCGATCGTCGTCGACTCCCCGTGTCCGGTGTGGACGGTCGTCTCCGCCGGGAGGGCGAGCAACGTGCCCCGGATCGAGGCGATGATGTCGTCGAAGCTGGACCAGGACCGGCCGGTGGCCCCGGGCCCGCCGCGGAACAGGGTGTCCCCGGTGAACACGACCCCGAGCTCGGGGGCGTGCAGGCAGGTCGAGCCCGGCGAGTGCCCCGGCGTGACCAGGACCCGCAACTCGGTTCCCGCGACCGAGAGGACCTGCCCGTCCCGCAGCTCCTCGTCCGGGAGGCGGTCCGGGTGGGTCAGCTCCCACAGCGGCGCCTCGTCCGGGTTGAGCAGGACGGGCGCCCCGAACCGCTGGGACAGCTCCGGCGCCTGGTTGACGTGGTCGTCGTGGGCGTGGGTGCACACGATCGCGGTCACCCGCCGGTCCGCCACCTGGGCGGCCACCGCGTCCGCGTCGTGCGCCGGGTCGATGAGCACGACCTCGCGGTCGTCCCCGACGATCCAGACGTTGTTGTCGACCTCCCAGGTGCCCCCGTCCAGGGAGAACGTCCCCGAGGTCACCAGGTGCTCGATCACAGGACCACCACCGAGCGCAGGACGTCACCGCGGTGCATCGCGTCGAAGGCGCCCTCCACGTCGTCGAGGGAGATCTCCGCGCTCACGAACTTCTCCAGCGGCAGCCGGCCCTGCAGGTGCAGGTCGACCAGCACCGGGAAGTCGCGGGAGGGCAGGCAGTCGCCGTACCACGACGACTTCAGCGCACCACCGCGGCTGAAGTACTCGATCAGCGGCAGCTCCGGCGCCACCGTGTCCGGGGTCGGCACCCCGACCAGCACGAGCGTCCCGGCCAGGTCGCGGGCTTCGAAGGCCTGCTTCCAGGTCTCCGGGCGACCGACGGCGTCGATCACCACGTCGGCGCCGAAACCACCGGTGCAGGCCCGGACCTGCTCGACCACGTCGGCGTCCCGGGCATCGACGACGTGCGTGGCGCCGAACTCCCGGGCCGTCTCCAGCTTCCGCGGGTCCCGGTCCACCGCCACGATCGTTGTCGCGCCGGCGAGCCGGGACCCGGCGACGGCGGCGGCACCGACACCGCCGCAGCCGATCACCGCGACCGAGTCGCCCCGGCCGACGCCGCCGGTGTTGATCGCGGCGCCGATCCCGGCCATCACGCCGCAGCCGAGCAGACCCGCCACCTGCGGCGCGACCCGCGGGTCGACCTTGGTGCACTGGCCGGCGGCCACCAGGGTCTTCTCCGCGAAGGCGCCGATGCCCAGCGCCGGGGTCAGCTCCTCCCCCGTCGCCGCCAGCGTCATCTTCTGCGTCGCGTTGTGCGTGGCGAAGCAGTACTGCGGCTTGCCCTTGCGGCAGGCCCGGCACTGCCCGCAGACCGCGCGCCAGTTGAGCACCACGTAGTCGCCCGGCGCGAGGCCGGCGACGCCGTCGCCGACCGACTCCACGACCCCGGCGGCCTCGTGGCCCAACAGGAAGGGGTACTCGTCGTTGATCCCGCCTTCGCGGTAGTGCAGGTCCGTGTGGCAGACCCCGCAGGCCTGCACCCGCACCACGGCCTCACCGGGCCCCGGGTCGGGGACCACGACCGTCTCCACGGAGACGGGCTTGCCCTTGGCGGTCGAGACGACTCCGCGGACTTCCTGCGACATGCGGTGGTTCTCCTTCGTCGTTCTGCTCGGGGGGATGCGGAGGGAGTGGGGCGGCGGGGCGCGAGCCCGGACCGGGAGCACTGGCTCTGGAACCGTGTGCCAGCAGGGTGACACATCACTGGTATATCAGTCCAGAGCGCAGTGCGCCCCGGGTCCGGGCTCGCGGGGGGTCAGTCGGCGAGAGCGGCCGTGACCCAGTCGCGGAACTGCCCGATGTGGTGCTCGCTCGGGACGAGCACGCCACCGTTCGCGTACGCCCGGGAGGACATCGCCGGCTGGCAGCGCTCGCAGGCGTCGAAGTCCTGCTGGTTGACCCGGTGGAACAGCTCCACGGACGCGGACAGGTCAGCCCCGCTGTCGACGACCTCCTGCGCGTACAGCCAGTCGCACTCGACGATCGTGCGGTCCACCGCCACCGGGTACATGCGGTGGAAGATCACGTGGTCCGGGACGAGGTTGAGGAAGACCTGCGGGTTGATCGTGATCGCGTAGTAGCGCCGGTCGTGCTCGGCGTCCACGCCCGCGAGGGCGCCGAAGCCACCCTGACCGTCCACGGTGAACCCGGTGACCTCCTCGGCGAACTCCGCCCCGTGGCCCACGTAGTACTGCGCCGCGTAGCCGTCGGCGAACTCGGGCAGCACCTCGGTCAGCTCCGGGTGGATGGTCGCGCAGTGGTAGCACTCCATGAAGTTCTCGACGATGAGCTTCCAGTTCGCCTTCACGTCGTAGGTGATCCGGCGACCGACGACCAGGTCCTCGATGCCCCACCGGTCGATGGTGGTGTCGTCGCCCAGCCGGACGGTCACCGCGCCCTGCACGGTCTCCTCGAACGACGGCGGCTCGTCGGCCAGGCACACCCACACCGCGCCGAGCCACTCGCGGAGGTGGACGCCGATGAGGCCGTACTCGTCGCGGTCGACGTCCTGCATCGAGCCCAGGTTCGGCGCCGCGACGAGCTTGCCGTCGAGGCCGTAGGTCCACGCGTGGTAGGGGCACTGCAGGGAGCGCCGGACCGAACCCGACTCCTCGACGCACAGGCGTGCGCCGCGGTGCCGGCAGACGTTGAGGAAGGCGCGCAGCGCACCGTCGCGGCCGCGCACGACCAGCACGCTCTCGCCGCCGACGTCGACGTTGCGGAAGCTGCCCGGGGTGGGCACGTCGCTGCTGCGGGCCGCGGCGAACCAGTGCCGCTGGAAGATGCGGGACTTCTCGAGCTCGAACACCGCCGGGTCGGTGTAGTGCGACCCCGGCAGGGTCGGGATCAGGCTGCCAGTGGGTTCCGGCTGCTGGCTGTGGACTTCGACGGAACTCAACGAACGGTCCTCCCCTTCTGCGGGTGGTGGGTCGGCGCGGGGCCCGGTGGGCCACCGCTGCGGTCGAGATCAGCGCGTCGCCAGCACGGCTCCGGCGAGCTGGCGGCGCCACCGCCCGAACGAGCGGGCGCGGTCGATGGCGAGCACGGCCTCCGGGGTGCCCTCGGAGTCCCGGTAGAGCGCGAGGAAGTCGAGGGACTCCAGGCTGCCCTCGAGCACCTCGATCCGGGACCCGGCGGTCCGGTGGCCGGCGAACTGGATCGTGTGGCCGTACTGGTCCGACCAGAAGTACGGCACCTCGTGGTGCGGCGGCGGTGAGTGGTCCCGGCCGAGCAGCGCCGAGACCGCCGCGACCGGCTGCTGCACGGCGTTGGTCCAGTGCTCCAGGCGCCGGGGCGCGCCGAGGAAGGGCCGGTGGGAGTGGGCGCAGTCGCCGACCGCGAAGACGCCCGGCACGCTGGTGGCGCCCTGGGCATCGGTGACCACCCCGTCGTCGAGGTCGACGCCCGAGCCGTGCAACCACTCCACGCACGGTTCGGCCCCGATGCCGACCACGACCACGTCGGCGGGCAGCTCCCGGCCGTCGGTCAGGCGGACGCCCGTCACCCGCTCGGCCCCGAGGACCTCGGCGAGACCGACGCCGGTGTGCAACCGCACGCCCCGGGTGGCGTGCAGCCCGGCGCACACCGCGCCCATCTCGGCGCCGAGCGGCTTCTGCAGCGGCACCCGCGCGGTCTCGACGACGTCGACCTCGACGCCCAGACCCCGTGCGGTGGAGGCGATCTCGGAGCCGATGAACCCCGCCCCGACCACCACCAGCCGGGCTCCGGCGACCAGGTCCGCGCGCAGCGCGACCGCGTCGTCGTAGGTGCGGAGCGTGTGCACGCCCCGGGGCAGCTCCCCCGGCAACCGGCGCGCCCGGGCACCGGTCGCCAGCACCACGGCGTCGGCCACGACCCGCTCGCCGTCGTCGAGGACCACCGCCCGGTCGGCGGTGTCCAGCGCGACCGCGGTGCGGCCCAGCCGCCACTCGGCGGCCAGCGCGTCGTCCTCGGGGGTCGACAGCGCCAGGTCGTCCGCCGAGACCGTGCCGGCCAGGAACTCCTTCGACAGCGGCGGGCGGTCGTACGGCGCGTGGGTCTCGTCGCCGATCACCACGATCCGCCCCTCGAACCCCTGGTCGCGCAGGGCCCGGGTGGTGGTCAGCCCGGCGAGGGAGGCCCCGACGACGGCGATCGTCCGCATCACCGGACCTCTTCCGCGACCGCTCCGGCGGCACCGGCCTCGACCCCCGCCGACTCGAGCACGTAGACCTGCCCGTCGTCGACGACGACCTGGTGCGTGCGCACCGGCTTCCGCGCGGGCGGCCCGCTGGGCCGGCCCGTGCGCAGGTCGAAGCACGCGGCGTGCAGCGGACATTCGACGGCGCAGCCCTCGAGCCACCCGTCCGACAGCGAAGCGTCTTGGTGGGTGCACGTGTCGTCGATCGCGTAGAACTCGCCCTCCACGTTGAACACCGCGATTGCCACGCTGCCCTGCACACGTACAGACTCTCCGACCGGGATGGCGGAGACCGGACCAACTGGGATCATCGCTGCTCCTGTTGCTGATTGAGGAACACGACGTGTGATTCGCAACAGAGCATCAGGCACCGGCCCCGGCCCGTCAATCGTCCGGACCGAGATCAGCCCGCCACCAGTTCGGAGTTGCACGATGAACAACAACGGCGATGCCGCAGCCGAGCCTCGGACGCCCACGCAAGCCGTGGACCGGGCCCTGTCGATGCTCGTCCTCCTGGCCCGCCGCGGCCCGTCCGGCGTCACCGAGCTGGCGCGCGAACTGGGCGTGCACAAGTCCACCGCGTCCCGGCTGATGACCGCGCTGGAGAAGTACCGGTTCGTCGAGCAGTCCGGTTCCCGCGGGAAGTTCCAGCTCGGGTTCGGCATCGTCCGGCTGGCCGGGGCGACCACCGCGCAGCTGGACATCGCCCGGGAGAGCCACCCGGTCTGCGTCCGGCTCGCCGCCGAGCTGCACGGGACGGTGAGCCTGAGCGTCCGCGAGAGCGGCGGCGCGACCGCGGTCGTGCAGGAGCCCAGCACCGAGCGGAACTGGATCGGGCTCCGCGTGCCGCTGCACGCCACCGCGAGCGGGAAGGCGTTGCTCGCCAACTACGCCCACGAGGACCTCGACGAGGTCCTGCGCGGCCCGCTCCAGCGGTTCACCGCGAACACCATCACCTCGCGCGGGGCCCTGGTGGCCGACCTGCTCCGGGTGCGCGCCCGGGGGTGGGCCGCTTCCAGCGGCGAGTTCGAACCCGACCTGCACTCGGTCGCGGTGCCGGTCCGCGCCCCGGGCGGCCGCCTGGCCGGCGCGCTGAGCGTGTCGGCCGGCCCCGAGCACCTCCGCCCCGCCGATTTCCCCGACGTGGCACGGGTTCTCGCCGAAGCGGCCGACGAGGTCCACGAGCGGTTGCGGCAGCTCGCGGGCCCGTAGCCGACCCTTGACCACCCGTGGCGTCCCCGTTACCGTGCTCAGATATATCAGTTCACCGATCAGGAGTGGTCATGCGTCAGCTCTGCTGGTCGTCGTGGACCGGTCGGGCCGGAGCCGCCGGGTGACCGGGCCGCCCGTGCCGGTGGGCGGCGAGCCGGCCATCGAGGACGCTCGCACCATCCGCCGCGCCACGACGGCGGCGACGCTGGGCAACTTCGCCTCCTGGTACGACTTCGGCATCTACTCCTACCTCGCCGCCGTCGCCCTGGACCGGGTCTTCTTCCCCGACGCCGGCGAATGGGCGGCGGTGGTGACCCTGGCCACGTTCGCCGCCGCGTTCGTGGTGCGCCCGCTCGGCGGTGTCCTCTTCGGACCGATGGGCGACCGGATCGGCCGGACCCGGGTGCTGTCCACGACCATCCTGCTGATGACCGTCGCGACCGCGCTGCTCGGCGTGGTGCCCGGCTACGACGCCCTCGGCCCCGCGGCCCCGGCGATCGTGCTGCTCATCCGCCTGGTGCAGGGCTTCGCGGCGGGCGGCGAGTACACCGGCGCGGTGACCCTGGTCGCCGAGTACGCGCCGGACCGCAGGCGCGGGTTCCTCGGCAGCTGGCTGGAGTTCGGCACGATCACCGGGTACGCGGTCGGCGCCGGCGTCTCCGCCCTCCTGGTCGCCGTGCTGCCGGGAGACGACCTGCTGTCCTGGGGGTGGCGGCTGCCCTTCCTGCTCGCCCTGCCGCTGGGGGTCATCGGGCTCTACCTCCGGCTGCGCCTGGCGGAGACGCCCGCGTTCCGGCAGCTGATGGAGCGCTCCCCGGCGATGGCCACGATGGCGCTGCGGCGGGTGTTCCAGATCCTGCTCACCCGGTGCCGTTCCGCGGCACTGGTGGCGGGTGGGCTCGTCGTCGCCTGGAACACCACCAACTACGTGCTGACCAACTACGTGCCGACCTACCTGACGCGCACCCTGCCCGGTCACGGCCAGAGCGGGACCAGCGGAGCGCTGGCGACCGCGCTGCAGGTGGTCGTCATGCTCGCGATGCTCTGCGCCATCGTCCCCACCGGCCTGCTCAGCGACCGGATCGGCCGGAAACCGGTGCTGCTCACCGGCAGCGCGGTGCTGGTGCTGCTCGGGCTGCCCTCGGTGTGGCTGCTGCGGGCCGGGCCGGAGGGACAGCTGCTCGGCCTGGCGGTCATGGGGTTCGCGCTGCTCTGCTTCGCGGCGGTGACCCCGTCGACGCTGCCCGCGCTGTTCCCCACCTTCGTCCGGTACGGCAGCCTGTCCATCGTCTTCAACGTGTTCGTGTCGGCCTTCGCCGGCACCGCACCCACGATCATCGGGGTCGCGGTGACCACGACCGGCGACCTGGACTGGCCGGGCTACTACCTCGTCGCCGCCGGGGTGATCGGCGTGGTGAGCACGCTGCTGGTCCGGGAACCGGCCGGGCGGGCCCTGCAGGGCGCCGCCCCGCTCACCTCGAGCGCCGACCTGCCCGCGCCGCCGCTGTCCCCGGACGGGATCCCGCTGGAGAACCCGCCACCGCCCCACCGCCGCTGACCGCTCCGTCCGGGGACCACCTCGGCCCCGCAAGAGCTAGGGTGTCGCCGACGACGGGGAGGAGTGACGATGGAGCGTCCTGACCGCGACGACGCGCAGCCGACCGGTCCGCAGGTGGACACGTCCTCGCCGAACGTGGCGCGGATGTACGACTACTACCTCGGCGGAGCGGCCAACTTCGCCGTCGACCGCGAGGCCGCCGAGAAGGCGCTGGCGGTCACCCCGGAGATCGGCCGGTTCGCCCGGATGAACCGGTGGTTCCTCGGGCGCGTGGTGCGGTACCTGTGCGACCAGGGCATCGACCAGTTCCTCGACCTCGGCTCCGGGGTGCCCACCGTCGGCAACGTGCACGAGATCGCCCACCAGCACGATCCCGAGGCCCGCGTCGCCTACGTCGACGTCGAGCCCGTCGCCGTCGCGCACGCCCGCGCGCTCCTCGCCGACGAGCCGCACGTCAGCGTCACCCAAGCCGACATCCGCGAGCCGCGAGCGGTCCTGTCCGCACCAGGGGTGTCCGGGCTGCTCGACTTCTCCCGCCCGGTCGCCGTGCTGGCCGTGGCCATCCTGCACTTCGTGCCCGACTCCGATGACCCGCTCGGCGTCCTGCGCGCCTACCGCGAGGCCTGCCCGCCGGGCAGCTACCTGGCGCTGTCGCACGCGGCGCGGATCACCATGAGCGAGCACGAGGCCCGGGGCGGCCAGGAGGTCTACCGCGGCACGACGACACCGCTGGTGCTGCGCACCCGCGAGGAGATCGCCGCGCTGTTCGAGGGCTGCGAGCTCGTCGAACCCGGCCTCACCCCGATCAACCACTGGCCCGAGGCCACCGACGAACCACCGACCAACGGCTACGGAGCCGTCGGCCGGATGCGCTGACCGCAGCCCTCGCAGCGTCTTCCCGCTGCGCGGGCCGCGGGGTCAGGTCGGGGAGCCGGTGCCCTGCTCGGCCCCGAGCGTCGGCCACGGCTTCCGGGGGACGAGAGCCTCGACGGCGGCGCCGACGGCGAACACCGTCCGCTCGTCGTGCGGGTGGGCCACCACCTGGACCCCGATGGGCACCCCGTTGCTCGCCGTGCCGCTGGGCACCGACAGCACCGGGCACCGGTTGGCCACGTTGAACGGGCTGGTCAGGTGCGCCTCCCAGTAGTGGTCCCGGTGGCTGCCGGCGATCTCGATGCCGTCCAGGTAGTCGCTGTCGGCCGCCAGCGACGTCACCGCGTTGGTCGGGCACAGCAGCGCGTCCACCCCGGACATCGCGATCGCCAGCTCGCGCTGCATCGCGGTGTCGAGCGCGAGGGAGTCGAGGAGGCCGTCGCGCTCGGCCGCCCGGCGGGCGTCCTCGACGAAGCGCCGGGTGTACGGCGCCAACCGGTGCAGTCCCCCGGACTCCCGCTCCACGGCGGGACCGAGGACCTGTCCGAAGTGGGCGAAGATGGTGCGCATCACCTGGCCGCTGGTCCACGGCAGCTCCACCGGCACCACCACGGCCCCGGCGTCCTCGAGCCGCTTCGCCACGTCCAGTGTGGACGATTC
Organism: Saccharopolyspora hordei; assembly: GCF_013410345.1. Taxonomy (NCBI): domain Bacteria; kingdom Bacillati; phylum Actinomycetota; class Actinomycetes; order Pseudonocardiales; family Pseudonocardiaceae; genus Saccharopolyspora; species Saccharopolyspora hordei. Next base: position 3,348,524 of record NZ_JACCFJ010000001.1, on the reverse strand, counting down.
GACCTCGGGGTCGACCGCGAAGCCCCCCAACCGCACCGAGAGCCCGATCCGCACCCCGCGCAGCGCGGCCACCGGGTCCTCGGGCAGCGGGACCGGTTCACCGTGCGGCCCCCACGAGGTGTGGTCCACCGGGTGCCGTCCCGCCATGACCGAGGCGAGCAGCGCGGTGTCGGCCACGGTGCGCGCCATCGGCCCGTCGCCCCGGTACCAGTCGGCGCTGAGCGGCGGCAGGCCCGGGATCCGGCCGTAGGGCGCCTTGTACCCGACGGTCCCGGTGAACGCCGCGGGCACGCGGGTCGACCCGGCGATGTCGGAGGCGGTCGCCAGCGTGGTCATGCCCGCGGCGAGGGCCGCGGCCGACCCGCCGGACGACCCTCCCGGTGTCGCAGCGAGGTTCCACGGGTTGCGGGTGATGCCCCACATCGGGCTGTGCGTCACCGTGGCGCAGCTGAACTCCGGCGAGGTCGTGCGGGCGTGGACGATCCCGCCCGCCTGCCGGACGCGCTCCACCACGGGGTGGTCGGCGTCCGCCACGCGTCCGGCGTGCGCGGCCAGCCCCTGCTCGATCCGCCGCCCGGCGAGGGGGTGCTTCTCCTTGGTGGCCACCGGGATCCCGAGCAGCGGCGGGGTCGGTTCCCCCGCGCGGGCGGCGCGGACGTAGGCGTCCGCGGCGCGCTCGGCCTCGGCCCGCGCCTCGTCGAACAGGGTCTCGGTGAAGGCGTTGACGCCGGTCTCCCGGTCGCCGTTGACCCGCTCGACCTGGGCCGTGAGGGCCTCCAGCAGTTCCACCGGCGACAGCTCCAGGGCGCGGAAGGCCCGCAGCGCGGAGACCGCGTCGAGGTGGGCGAGGTCGGCGTCGGTCACCGCTGCTCCTCCCGCACCCCGTCGAGCTCGCCGTGCAGCAGCTTCCAGGTGGCTTCGGTGAGCGCGTCGACGCCCACGACCATCTGCTCGTCGGTGGTGAACTCGCGCTCGCAGTGGCTGACCCCGTCGACGGACGGCACGAACAGCATCACCGACGGGACGATGCGGTTCATCGCCACCGAGTCGTGCCCGGCCATGGTGTTGATCCGCCGGATGCCCGCGCCGAGCTCGGCGGCCACCTTCTCGCTGAGCTCCAGCCCCTCCTCGGGGAAGCGCTGGACCGGCCGGACGTCGAAGTCCCGCACGTCGATGGTCAGGTCCCGCTTGCGCGCGACCTCCGCGATCCGCTCCAGCAGCAGGTCGCGGGCCTGCTGCACGATCTCCGGCCGGTTGGCGCGGAGGTCGGCGACCAGGTGGACCCGGCGCGGCACCACGATCGGCGAGTTCGGCTCCAGGGTCAGGTAGCCCACCGAGGACACCATCGACTCCGGCTCGAACTCCTCGGTGACGTCGTGGACGAGCAGCACCACCTCGGACGCGGCGACCAGGGCGTCGCGGCGGTCGGCCATCGCGGTCGCGCCGGTGTGCGACTGCTCCCCCAGCACCTCCACGTCGAGCTTCTGCGTGTACCAGCTGCAGTCCACCGCGCCGAGCGGGATGCCCTCGCGCTCTAGGACGGGGCCCTGCTCGATGTGGATCTCCGCGTAGGCGACCGGGGTGGGCCGCTCGTCGGTGCCGCGGTAGCCGATGGCGTCCAGCGCCTCGGCCACGGTGACCCCGTCGCGGTCGGTGACCTGCAGCATCTCCTGCTCGTCCATCAACCCGGCGAACACCGAGCTGCCCATGATCGAGGGCGCGAACCGGCTGCCCTCCTCGTTGAACCAGTTGACGACCGCGAGGTTGTGCTCCGGCGGCGGGGCGCCCTGCGCCACCCGGGTGGCGATGCGGTCCGCCGCGTGCAGGGCCGCGATCACGCCGTAGGCGCCGTCGAAGCGCCCGCCGAGCGGCTGGCTGTCCATGTGCGAGCCGACCAGCACGAAGTCGGCGCCCGGCCGCCACTCCACGAGCGCGAACATGTTGCCGATGGAGTCGACCCGGACCGGCCAGCCCCGCCGGGCGGCGAACGCGGCGAACCAGTCGCGCACCTCCCTGTCCTCCGGAGTGGCCGCCTGCCGCTCGACGCCACCCGCGGGCGTGGCGCCGATCCGGGCCACCTCGTGGAAATCGGTCAGGAACGCTTCGGAGCTCATCGGACAACCTCCACATCGACTCGCTGCCGGGTCTCCGGCACCCGGGTGGTGACCAGCAGGACCAGCACGACCGTCGCGGCGGCGCCCATGTACCAGCCCGGCGCCGCCGCCAGCCCGGTGGTGCCGACCAGGTAGGTGCCGACGAACGGTGCCGTGCCGCCGAAGGCCGCGTAGGCGACGTTGTAGCTCACCGCCGCGGAGGTGAACCGCGTGCGGGTCGTGAAGACCTCGACGAAGAACGCGTAGCACCCACCGCCGTAGGTGGTCAGGCCCAGCACGAACAGCGCCTGCCCGAGCAGCGCCAGCCCGAGGGAACCACTGGTGACCAGGCTGAACGACGGCACGGCCAGCACCACCAGGGCGAGGGAGCCGGCCACCAGCATGGGCTTGCGCCCGACGCGGTCGCCGACCAGGCCCCCGACCGGCAGCAGCACCGCGTAGAGCAGCATGGCCACCGCGTTGGCCAGCAGCGACGACTCCCGGCTGAGGCCGGAGTCCTGCAGGTAGGACACGAAGTAGCCGCTGAGGAAGTAGAAGCCCAGCGCGGTCAGCCCCATCACGAAGACGACCTGCAGCATCCGGACCTTGTTCTCCCGGAACGCCTCGCGGACCGGGGAGTGCTCGCGGCGCTCGGCGTTGCGGAGCACCTGCTGGAACGCCGGGCTCTCCTCGGTGCGGCTGCGGATCCACAGCCCGATGAAGGCCAGCGGCAACGCCAGCAGGAACGGGATGCGCCACCCGTAGGACGTGAACGCCTCGGGGCTGAGCAGCTGCGACAGCACGAACAGCAGGGTCCCGCCGACCACCGAGGGCAGCGCCGTCGCCGAGATGGTGAGGCACAGCCAGAACCCCCGCCGGTCCAGCGGGGCGTGCTCGAACACGAACGCCGGTGCGCCGACGGACTCCCCGCCCGCGGAGAAGCCCTGCGCCAGCCGGCACAGCACCAGCAGGGCCGGCGCGGCGGCGCCGATCGTCGCGTACGTGGGCAGCACCCCGATCAGCGCGGTCGCGGTGCCGATGGTGAGCAGCGTGGTGGCGAGGACCTTGCGCCGCCCGATCCGGTCACCGAGGGCGCCGAAGAACAGACCGCCGAGCGGCCGGACGAAGAAGGCGACGCCGAAGGTGGCGAAGGTCGACAGCATGCTGGCCAGCTGGCTCTCCCCCGGGAAGAACAGCCCGGCGAGGGTCACCGCGGACAGCCCGTAGAGGGTGAAGTCGTAGAACTCGATGAACTGGCCGACGCTGCCGCCCGCGAGGACGCGCTTCTGGATCCCGGTGGTGGCCGGGGACCTGCCGCGGGTGTCGGAACCGTGGTGGGCACTCGTCGTCATGGGCTGCTCCCAGCTGTCGCGGGGCGACGCCGACATTGCCGCCGCGGGTGTGACCATGCTGGTCAGCCGGGCGTGAGCTGTCCAACAGAATCGAGCGGACCTGTGTGATCGACTCAGTCGATGGGAAACTCCGGAGCCACGCCGTAGACGCGCAGGCAGACGTCCTCGAACGCCTGCGCCTTGAGCGTCGGCCGGGAGCCGATCGGGCGCACCAGCAGTACCTCGATCGGCGGTAGCTCCTCGGCCAGCGGGAGCGGCACGACCGGGCTGCCGGCGTAGGTGAGGTCGTGCGGCAACCGCTGGTTGAGCACCGAGTAGCCGTGCCCGCGCGCCACGAACGCCCGCACGGTCTCGTAGCCGCTGGCGCGGTGGCGGATGCGCGGGGCCACGCCGAGGAGCTTGAACAGGCTGAGGTAGTACTCCCGGCTGTGCGGCAGGTCCAGCAGGATGAACGGCTCGCCGGCCAGCTCGCGCAGGCTCACCGGCTGGTCCGGGGTGGCCGCCAGCGGGTGGTCCGGTGACACGATGACGTGCGGCGGGATGCGCCGGAGCACCCGGCGCGGCAGCTCGCCCCCGAGGCCGAGGTCGTACATCAGCGCGACCTCGCAGCGCCCGTCGCGCAGCGCCCGCCGCAGGAACTCCTGGTCGCCCTCCAGGAAGGAGAGCGTGACGCCGGGGTGCTCGCGCTCGAACTCCTCGAGGATGACCGCGGCCCGGAACGGCGCGAGCGGCCCGAACACCCCGACGGTGAGGTCCCCGACCAGCGTCGGCCCCTCCTCGCGGACCACGCCCGGCAGCTGGTCGGCCTCCTCCAGCAGCCGCAGGGCGTTGTCGTGCAGGCGCCGGCCGGCGGACGTCAGCCGCAGCCCGCGGCGCGGGAGCCGGGTGAACAGCTGGGTGCCCATGACCTGCTCGAGCTGGGCGACCGCGGAGGACAGCGTCGACTGCGTGACGTTGAGCGCGGCCGCCGCGGCGGTCATGTTCTCCAGCTCGGCCACCGCGCAGAAGTACCGGAGCTGCACCAGGGTGAACGACCGCGTCATGCCACGACATGGTGCCACCCGGCGCCCGGCCCCGGCCGCGCCGGCACGACGACGAGGGCGGGACCGTCGCCTCGGCCCCCAGCGGCACGCTCCCGCGACGTCAGCACGGACCGGCCCTCAGTGACCGCCGCCAGGACCGAGCACAACAGCGTGATCAGTCCTCTGAGGACACGAGGCGTCGCGTCCCGGGGTGCTGCGGGCGTCGCGGAGCTGACGGTAGAACTCCGCCAGGGCCGCGGTGACGGGTGCGTCCCGGCGACGCACGAACACCGTCGCCGCTGTGCCCCCGGAGGGCGTGCGGTGCAGGCGGAGCCGGTGCCGCAGCGCGGAGCCCTCGACCAACGCCCGGGGCAGCATCGTGATGCCGAGACCGGCGGCCACGCAGCCGAGGATGCCTTCGACGGAACCGAAGTCGAGGACCTTCGGCTCCACCCCGCGCTCCCGGACCACGGCTTCGAGCCTGCGCCGGTAGGAACATCCCGCGCGGAACACGAGCAGCCGGGGGCCGCCGGGTCCGCGGAGCGCGTCGTCCAGGTGGCGGTGGCGCGCTGCGGTGACGAGCGCGAGTTCCTCGGTGAAGACCTCCTCCTCGTGGAGCTCGCGGTCACCGACGGGGCCGGCGACCAGCGCCGCGTCCAGGGAGTGGTCCTTCACCCGCGCCACCAGCTCGTCGGTGGGGCCGGTCAGCACGGACAGCTCGACGTCCGGCCAGGCGGCGGTGTAGGCCTCGAGGACGGGCGGCAGCCGGAACCCGGCGGTGGTCTCCATCGCCCCGATCCGCAGCGGCCCGCCGGGCGTCTCGCCCCGGACGACGCGTGCGGCCTCCTCGGCGAGCGAGGTGATCTGCCGGGCGTAGCCGAGGAACTGCTCGCCGGCCGCGGTCAGGGTGACGCCGCGCGCGTGCCTGCGGAGCAGCGTCGCGCCGAGCTCCCGCTCCAGCCCCGCCACTCGTGCGCTGACGCTGGACTGCACGGTGTGCAGCTGCGCGGCCGCGCGCGTGATGCCGCCCGCGCGCGCCACCGCGACGAAGGTCCGCAGGTCTGCCAGCTCCACGCGGTCGCTCCCGAGGTTTCGCCGGTGACGATGGCTGCGTTCGTCACTGATCGTTGGACACGATGCCACGTCGAGCTTAGCGTGCTCTGCAGACACAGCATCGGATCGACGACGGGGAGCAGCCGTGGCGGGACAGCGGACGCAGCAGCGGGTCCGGGACTTCTGCGAGCGCTTCGGGATGCGCGTGCCGGTCGTGGAGGCCCCGATGGCCGGTGCCTGCCCGCCCGAGCTGGCGATCGCGGTGGCCGAGGCCGGTGGGATGGGCGCCAGCGGCGTGGTGCTCGACCAGCCCGACCGCATCCGCAGCTGGGTGGAGCGCTTCCGCGCCGGGACCTCCGGCCCCTGCCAGCTCAACGTGTGGGTCCCGGACGAACCGGTCGAGGACCCCGAGCGGCAGCGCGCGGCCGAGCAGTTCCTCGCCGGCTTCGGTGAGCCCGGCGAGCCCGGGCCCCCGGCACCGGTCTTCGCCGAGCAGTGCGAGGCGATGCTGCAGGCACGCCCGGAGGTCGTCTCCTCGATCATGGGCCTCTTCCCTCCCGACTACGTCGAGCGGTTGCACCGCGCGGGCATCGCGTGGTTCGCCTGCGTGACCACCCTCGCCGACGCGTTGGCCGCCCAGGAGGCCGGTGCGGACGCCGTCGTCGCGCAGGGGATCGAGGCCGGGGGCCACCGGGGCAGCTTCGACCCGCAGGCCGACGAGCGGCGCGGAGTCGGCCTGTTCGCCCTGCTGCCGGCCCTGGCCGACCAGCTGCGGATCCCGGTCATCGCCGCCGGCGGGATCGCCGACGGCCGCGGCGTGGCGGCGGCGCTGACCCTCGGCGCGAGCGCGGTCCAGGTGGGGACCGCCCTGCTGCGCACACCCGAGGCGGGCATCGACCCGGACTGGTCGGCGGCACTGGAAGGCCTGCCTCCGGAGGCTCCGGTCACCACCCGCGCGTACTCCGGCCGGCTCGCCCGTACCGTGCCCACGCCGTTCGTGACGGCCTGGACGCGCGACGACGCGCCCGAGCCCGCCCCCTACCCCGTCCAGCGGCGCCTGGTGGGGCAGTACCGCCGGGGCGAGGCGCCCGGGATCGACCGGGTCAACTGCATGGCGGGGCAGAGCGCAGGCCTCGCCCAGGCTGCCCCGGCGGGTGAGGTCGTGCAGCGGATGTGGGCGGACGCGCAGGACCTGCTCGCCTGACCGAACCCGCGCTCTCGCGAGGAGCGCGGGCAGCTGCGGCCCACCTCGCCGAGAGCGTTCGCCACGGGTCGGTCCGCGGAGCAGAATCGCTCCGGACGGCGACTCGAGAGGAGAAGCGACGGAATGCACATCGACCTCAGCGGGAAGACCGCGCTCGTCACCGGTTCGTCGGCGGGGATCGGCTTCGCCATCGCGCGCGGCCTGGCCGCCGCCGGCGCCGACGTCGTGGTCAACGGTCGCTCGGAGCGGACCGTCGACGAGGCCGCGGACCGGATCCGCCGGGAGTTCCCGAAGGCGAGCGTCCGCACCGCCGTGGCCGACGTGACCACCGAGGACGGCGCGAACCGGGTCGTGGAGCGGGCCGGCGACGTCGACGTGCTGGTCAACAACCTCGGGCACGGCCTTCGTCAGCTCACGCAGGTGGGGGTTGCCCGGCACGATGCCGTTCTCGAGGGTGAGGACGGTCTTGATGAGCCCGACGATCCCAGCGGCGCCTTCGGTGTGCCCCACGTTGCACTTCGCGGACCCGACCAGGCACGTGGGATCACCTGGACGTCGCGGCCCGAGGACTTCGGAGAGGGCGGTCAGCTCGATCGGGTCGCCGACCGGGGTGCCGCTGCCGTGCGCCTCCACGTAGCAGACCTCGCGCGGATCGACCCCGGCTTGGGCGTAAGCGGCGCGGAGCACCGCGGCCTGGCCCTCCACAGAGGGCGCGGCGATACCCCGACCGGTGAACCCCACGCTGTTGACGGCGCTGCCGAGGATCACCGCGCGGATCCGGTCGCCGTCGGCCAGCGCCCGGCGCAGCGGTTTGAGCAGCACCGCGCCGACCGCTTCGGCACGGACGTAACCGTTGGCGGAGACATCTCCGAACTTGCACCGCCCGTCCGGCGAGAGGGCGCCTGCGCTGTTGAAGGTGAGGTAGTTCGACGGGGCGAGGATGAGGTTGGTCCCCCCGACGAAGGCCTGCTCGCACTCGCCCGCTCGCAGCGCCTGGCACGCCAGGTGCACGGCCACGAGCGAGGACGCGCAGGCGGCGTCGACCGACATCGCCGGACCGTGCAGGTCGAGCCCGTACGCCAAGTGCCCGGACAGCGAGCTGCGCGCGACACCGAACTCGGCGTGGTGGTCCAGGCCCTCGGGATCGCCGACCTGCCGGAGCCAGTAGTCGCCGTAGGTGTTGCCGACGTAGACGCCTGTCGTCGAGCTCGTCAGCTGGCGCCGAGTGACCCCGGCGTCCTCAGCGGTCTCGTGGGCGACCTCCAAGAGCAGCCGCAGCTGCGGGTCCGCGCGGATCGCTTCCCGCCGGGACATGCCGAAGAAGCCGGCGTCGAAGTCGCCGACGCCGGGCAAGAAGCCACCGCGGGTCGTGGGCACCTTGCCGGGAGTCCGTGGTTCTCCGTGCAGCTCGTACATCCACGACCGGTCGGTCGGAGCGTCCGCGACACCTTCGCGGCCCTGCCGCAGGAGTTCCCAGAACTCGTCGACGTCCGGTGCGCCCGGGAACCGTCCACTCATTCCGATGATGGCGATCGCGTTGTCCTGGTCGAGCTGGAATCTCTGGGAGTTCATGCGGTCCTCGCGTGTCCTCGTTCAGCGGTGCGGGTCCGTAGGTCCACGTGCGACAGCGGTGCGGACGGCCCGTGCCGTGGCGTTCGTCCGTTCCGCCGTGCCCGAACTGCTCGTGGTCGGCGTCCACGCGGTGGCGCGGTCCGTGGGCGCCTGGGTCGTCTCCTGCTCGTGCAGCGGACGGACCAGGACCGGTGGTCCTCCGCTGCGGCTCGGTGCACGCCTTCCGCGGCCGTCACATCGTCCTCACCTGTCCGGTGCGCGTGTCCAGCCGCACGGTCTCGGGGTGCCAGAGTCCCGCTTCGGTGCCGTGCGGAGCGGGCAGCACGATCCGGTCGGCCAGGCCACCGAAGCGAGCCAGCACCGCAGCACCCACGTCCCCCGGGGCGGCCCGGACGGCGAAGGTCTCCAGGACTTCGTCGCTGACCATCTCCCCCATGCGCCGCCAACGCTCGGGGTCACCGGACAAGCTCAGCTCCCGCATCGTGTCGCCGAACTCGCCGAGCCCGTGCAGGTCGAGGACGCGGCCGTAGTCCTTGGGGCTGCAGTAGAAAGCGACCAGTCGCCGCAGCCGGCTCTCGACGGACTCCCGCTCGTCCGGGGTCCGCCCCGTGGCGATCAGCGGCATGACCACCACGGTGAAGGACTCGCGGGACCGGCCGGCCTTCGCCAGACCGCGTTCCACCGCCGGCAGGAGCAGCTCGGTCAGGTGGCGCCGGCTGGCGAACGGCGGTGCGATGAGCCCGTCCCCGATCTCACCCGCCAGCTCGGCCATCCGTGGCCCCGCCGCTCCGAGGAAGATCGCCGGGGCGCCGTGCGGGTTGGGTGGTGGGGTGAAGAACTCGGAGCTCAAGGTGAAGCGGTAGAACGGGCCGTGGTAGGACAGCGGCCGCTCGTCGTTCCAGCTGCCCCAGATCGCCCGCAGCGCCGCGACGAAATCGCGCATCCGGTCGACAGGGCGGTTTCCGGGCATCGCCATCCGGTTCGCCAAGTGCACCGGGAGCTGCGAGCCGAGACCGAGCACCAGACGGCCGCCGGAGAGCCGGTGCAGATCGTTGGCCGCGCAGGCGACGGTCATGGGAGTGCGAGCGAGCGCGACCGTCACCGCCGTGCCGAGGCCGATGTCCTTGGTGGTCCCAGCCGCCACCGTCAGCGCCAGCAAGGGGTCGGACCGCTGCTCCGGCACCCAGAACGTGCCGTAGCCGACGGCTTCACTCGCCGCTGCTGCTCCGCCGGGGTCGATCTCGCGGTGCTCCAGGGCGAGGGGGGCGTTGTGACCGTCGAAGTGCACGGCCGGACCTTCCCGCGCGGGCAGGGGAACTCGCTCGCGCGTGCGGATGCGCGGGAGAGCGCCGGGTTCCTGGCTGGTGACCAGCCCGTCGAAGAGACTGGCCCCCAGCGGACGTTCGGGCACCCCCACATCGGACGGCGAGAGCCGGACTCCGCCCTCCTCGACGGGGTCGTTCGCAGCAGCACGGCTCAGCAGCAGTCGTGCCTGCTGGGCGTCGATGCCGCCATCCAGTTGCTGGAGCCAGGTGTCGAGCGGTACCGGTCTCAGCGGCGTGCCACTGCGCTCCAGCGCGTCGAAGACGTCCTCCAGCCGCACCGGCTGTCGGCGTACGAGGGTGAAGTCCTGTCCTTCCGCGTCTGCGCGGAGCGCCAGCGCGACGACCGCCCGGGCAGCGACGTCCGCCACCTCGACGTCCACCGTGCCCACGTCTCGGGGCCGGGTGCCGGTGGCGGCAGCGACCCCCAGCAGGGCGGCGAGCGGGTGCGCCGTGGTGGACCGCCAGTCGACCGAACCGTCGATGGTGAGCCCAGTCCGGATGCGGACCGCTGCAAACCCCTTCGCCACCGCGTCCTGAAGCCCCTCCCAGGCCGCTCGGTCGTCGGCCGCCGCACCCCGACGCGGGGAGTCCGGGCGGAACACCGCGCAGATCAGTGGACGGCGTCCGGTGAGCTCGACGCGCCTCTCGGCGAGGGAGACCAGGTGGTCGAAGTGTTCCGCCGGTTCGGTGTCGATGATCACCTCGACGGATTCGGCGAGCGCGTCGCGCTCCGACGCCGGGAGTCCCAGCCCGGTGCGGGGATCGTCACGGAAGAGGGTGATCAGCCGTTCGTCGCGGACGTCGTGCCCACCTGGGGCGTCTCCGACGCTGTCACCGGCCTCGAGGCGGTACACGAGAGCCGAGGTGGCCGAGCACAGCGCGGCGCACAGGTGCGCGCCGAAGGCATCACCGGATGTCCGCACCAGGACGGAGCGCGGGGAGCGGAAAGCGGTGTTCGTGTTCGCGGCGGCGCCTCGGCCACCTCCTGCCGCCAGCCGCTCCACGTGCATGACCATGGGACACCTCTCGTGCCAGAGAATTCGGTCCGCGAACGTTCCAACGCACTGGCGGAACTGCACCACCGCAATTCCCGCGCAGGGCCAGTCGGGAACGAAAAAAGGAAGTCGAGCGCTTCCCGTCGGTGAAATCGATGCTATCAAGGAGGACGTTCTCGGTAAACGTGAAGAATACACGCTCCTACATGATTCGCACGGGTTCCACCGAGGACATTTCCACGGCCGGACGAGCATTGCTCGACTGCCCGGTGACCGCCCTGCACGGGGAAGCGTGCGCTCCTCCCGACAAGAACGCGCCGGTGCGATCGTGGATCGCACCGGCGCGAGGCTTTCGCGCACGCCCGGCCCGGTGGTCGACGACCACCGGGCCCGTCAACCGCGGATCGACAACACGTGGTCGGCCAGCGATTCGATCGAACGCAGCGCTTCCGGCTCGACGTCGTCGTCCCACTCGAACCCGAAGGCGTCCTCCATCGACACCAGCAGGCTGACCAGTGCGTTGGAGGAGACCCCGGACTGCCGCAACGAAGCGGAGTCCGACACGGTGCTGACGAACTCGTCACCGCCGTAGAGCTCCACCAGCAGCGCACGGATGCGCCGCCGCACCTCGAGCGCCTGATCAGGCATGCGATTCCACTTCGTCGATGAACTTGCGGACCAGCGCTTGGAAGGTCTCGGCGTCGTCGACGTAGGGCACGTGGCCGGCCTTGGGCATGACCTCGCAGCGGCCGTTGGGGAACTGCTCGGCCAGCTCCCTCGCCTCCGTCGGCCCCATCAGGAAGTCGTCGTCGCCGATGACGACCAACGCCGGCACCGCGACCTGGGCCAGCAGCTCGGGACTGTGGTCGTCTTGCATGGCGCGCTTCATGCCGTTCTTGAGGTCCTCGACCGTGGACAGTGCGGAGAACGCCTCGCGGAAGCCCAGGAAGCCCGGAGCGCCGAGCGCCTCGTTCATCGCCGAGCTGAACACCTCGGGGTACATGTGCTCGTACAGGGCCGTGATGCCGTGGTTCTCCAACGTCCGCAGCCACGCCTTCTGGACCTGCCGCTGGCGCCGCATGCCATGCGGACCGAAGACCGGACCCGCCAGCACCACACCCCGGACGCGGTCCGGGTACCAGCGAGCGAGGTCCCGGGCCAAGACGGTGGACGTCGACGCACCGATCATGTAGGCGGACTCGACCCCCAGCGCGTCGAGCAGCCCGACGACGTCCGCCGCGTGCTCCTCCCAGGTCGGTTCCTCGTCGTGGTGCGAAGAAGCCCCGTGGTTGCACAGGTCGAACCCGATGAGCCGGTACTGCTGCTCGAGCTCCTCGGTGAACACCCGCCATGACGGCGCAGGCAGGAACAGCGGGTTGAGCAGCACGATCGCAATGCCCTCACCACGAGTCTCGTAGTAGAGCTCCACGCCCTCGCGGGTACGGATGCGCGGCGCGTCTTCGCGGTACGACAGATCCAGCCGGGACAAGTTGTCATAACCTGGCATTGGTTCCCATCCTTCTCTCTTTCCCGATGATTGCGGCACCCGGCGGACGTGCGAGCGGCCCAGCGACAGCGGTCGCCGGGCGCTCCCAGGTGCGGCACCGCGGGGGACGCAGCGCACCGTGCGATCCCTGCCCCGCAACTCGACGCAAGAACGTCACTCACGGTCTTGGCGACACGAGCTTTCTCCCGACAGGACGAGTGCGACCGGAGTCGATGTCCGCGATCACCGCACCGCTTTCCGGCACGGTCCGACGCCTGTGGCGATCAGCTCCCATTCGCGGATGACCAGGCGGGCCCGTGCCGTGGAGCGCTCCTGAAACTACCAGCCGAGTGCCACGTCTTGACACGTCCTTTCTGCACGTGTTCCCGTGCATTTCGCACACGCGGACCGGAAGAACGGAAAAGGGGGAAGGATTCTTCGCAGACACCTCGTCTGCCGTTCGACGGAGCGGCCACGCACCCGGCGAGAGCCATGGGACCTTCCTGGCTCGGACACCGGCAGCGCTGCGTTCTGGTCGCCCAGCGGGCCGGCCGAGCGCCGGGTCAAGGCGTGTTCGTGCGCTCGTCCCCCGACCGCACCTGCAAGGGGCGACCTGGTTCGCTCACAGCCCGGCCGTCACGTCGCTGGAGGACGACGCCGACCACCACCAGGACGGCGGCGAGGCTGAGCGAGAGCCAGAGCTCGAGACGATGACCGGGCAAGATCGCCATCGTGAGCAGGATGCCGGTGATGCTGACGATGGTGACCACTGTCAAGTGGGGAAAGGCCCACATGGGCGATTCGAGAGCCGACTCGGCGCCCCGGGCACGCACCGCACGGCGAGTGGCCAACTGCGTGCTGGCGATGACCAAGTACATGATCAAGGCTATCGCCCCGCTGGAGGCCAACAGGTAACCGAAGAATTCCGGGACGACGTAGTTCAGGACCACCGCGACCGCACCGATCACGGTCGACGCGAGCACGGCCGCCCGCGGGGTCCCGTTGCCCCCGGTGGTGCCCAGCAGCCGCGGAGCGTCTCCCCGCTTCGCCAGCGAGAAGACCATGCGTGATGCCGTGTAGATCGCGGAGTTGAGGCAACTGCACACCGCAGTGAGCACGACGACGTCCATGACCACGGCAGCGCCCGGGACGTTCATGCGCTCCAGCGCCGCCTGGTACGAGCCGTGCGCGACGAGGTCCGGGGCGTTCCAGGGAACCAGTGCGACCACGACGAACACCGAGCCGATGTAGAACAGCGCCAGGCGCCACACCACTGCGCTGATGGCCTTGCGGATGTTGCGCTTCGGGGCCTCGGACTCGGCGGCGGCGATGGTCACGATCTCGCTGCCCTGGAAGGCGAACATCGCTGTCAGCAGTCCGGCCAGGATCGAGATCCCCCCGTTGGGCAGGAACCCACCCTCGGCCCACAGGTGCGACACACCGCTCGTGCCCGAGCCGGGCAGCAACCCGAAGATGGCGAGGACGCCGAGCACGAGGAACCCGACGATCGCGACGACCTTCAGCAAGGCGAACCAGTACTCGAACTCACCGTAGTTGCGCACGGCCATGAGGTTGGAGCCGGCGAGCAGCACGATCACCGCGAACGCCGGCCCCCACGCGGGGACCGGCAGAGCCGAACCGATGATCTCCCCCGCGACGATCGCCTCGATCGGAACCACCAAGACGTAGAACCACCAGTAGAGCCACCCGATCGAGAACCCAGCCCACCGGCCGAGCGCCCGGTCGGCGTAGCTGGAGAACGAGCCGGTGTCGGGGTTGGCAACGGCCATCTCCCCGAGCATCTTCATCACCAGCACCACGAGCGCCGCTGCGAGCACGAACGACACCAGCACCGCGGGACCGGCTTCGGCGATCGCCGCCGACGACCCGACGAACAGACCCGCTCCGATCACGCCGCCGATCGAGATCATCGTGATCTGACGGCTCTTCAACCCGCTGGTCAGCGCACCGCCAGTGGAGCGCCGAACTTCGTCGTGTGCCATGAGAACTCCTGTCGGACGTGCCACCGGGGCAGGGGCGCCGGAACTGGGAACGGTGCGGACCCCGCGACGGGGTCCCGTCGCGTCGGAGCCGTGTGGTCGGGATCCCGGGCGTGAACCGGACGTGATCACACGGCTGGGAACCGTAAGCACATCCGCAGCCGGCACGGTGGAGACCCGACAGCTTGCTTTCACGCCGAGGGGGCCGTGGCCGCTCGTCTGCGCGGGGGATCGACCAGATCGATGTTGGCGGGACCGCCGTCACCACGAGCTGCTGTCCTCCCGGCCAGCTGTTCGGCCCGCCCCCGCTGCGTCCGTTCGTGGGGGATCGGGTCGTTCCCGGCTCGCGGCGCCCGTTCGGCGGCTAGCCTGCTCGCAACCACAGCGAGGGGGTGTGCGGATGGACGGTCCCGCCGAGCGGACGACGCACAACCGGATCGCCGAGGGTGCGGTGGTGTCGGGCGGCGTGGTGCAGGCGGGGACGTTCACCGGGCAGGTCCACTTCCACTACCGGGGGCGCACCGCGCCGCTGGACCTGCTGACCCTGCGCCGGTGGATCGACCGGATCGCCGCGGACCACCGGGAGCGGGCCGAGGCGGACCGTGGCCACGCCGAACGGGTGAGCTCCGTGCGCGCCGCCCTCGACGACGAGGCCGCGGAGGAGCAGCGCGACGTCGTCCGGCGCCTGCTCGTGGCCGGTGTCTGCGGGTACCTCGCGCACGCCGGGGACGAACCCCCACCGAGGTTGCCGGAGCAGGTCCTGCTCGACGTCGTCGTCTTCGCGCTGTGGCCGGTGGTCACCGCGCGGAAGCTGCCCCGCGACTGGCAGGGACAGCTCGCCGAGATCACCTCCCCGCGGCTCGCCGCGCTGGTGGAGCGCACCCGGCGCTCCGGCGGGGCGGCTGAGGAGTTCGCCCGCGCGGTGGCCCGCCGGTCGCTGTACCCGGCGATGTCCGCGCTGTTCGACGACCTGGCCGACCCCCGCCGCGGTGGTGCGCTGCTGACCTCGATGGCACTGGTGGGCGGCCTGCCGAAGCCCTCGACCGGACACGCCCGGACGGTGCTCTCGTGGGTCGTCGGCGTCGCGGGCGGTGCCGCCGCGCTCGCCGCGGTGCTGGACCGGGAGTCGCACGTCCAGCAGATGTTCGAGGAGGCGGTGACCGACCTGCCGGACGGCTCGTCCGCGATCGACGCGACCGAGGTGCTGTCCGACTTCCTGGACGGGTTGTTCGACTGACCCGCCTTCCCGTGGCTCGCGCTGCTCCTCGTCTCCGCCGCGGCCGGCCCGCTGCTCGTCGCGCTCGGCAACCTCCTGCTCCGCTCCATCACGTGGGGCAACCCCCGCGCCCTGGTCGACCTCCTCCGGGTCCTGCGCGTGCTGGTCTCGGTCCCGCCGACGACCACCTTCCGCTGGCGCCCCGGTGTGGGGCTGCAGGCCCTCCGCTACGACGAGGAGACCGACGAGGACACGGAGGTGGCGTCGGGCATCTGGCCCGACCGGGAGGGCCCGGGCCTGGTCTTCTGGATGTGGGGCGAGCGGCCGAGGTCGGCGGCGTTCGTCGCGGGGCGGGTGCGCCTCGACCTCGCCGTGCGCGTGTTCTGCTTCGTCGCCATGTTCCTCGGCTCGTTCGTGCTGTCCGTGCGGCTGGCCGTCACCGAGGACCCGCGGTGGCTGCTGGGGACGGTGTTCCTGGCCGTCCACCAGCTCGCGGTGGGCGCCACCGGCCGCTACGTCCAGTGGGAGGTGTGGTCCTGGCACTCCGCGGTGCTGGCCGGGTGCGTCTTCGCGTACCTGCAGGGCGGGGTGGCCGAGACGGTCGCGGTGTGGGTGGCCACGGCCCACTTCGTGGTCTCCACCCTGGCGACCTGGTACGTCATGTCCAGCAGGCGCATGCGGGAGGTCTACCGGCGACGGCAGCGGCTCGGGTCGTGAGCCGGTCGGCCGACCGGCCCGGGGCGGCGTGCCATCATGGGGTGCTGTGGAATCCACGCGTGTCGACCGCTGGTTGTGGGCCGTGCGACTGACCAAGACCCGGCCCGACGCTGCCGCCGCCTGCCGCGGCGGGCACGTGCGCGTCAACGGCAGGCCCGCGAAGCCCGCGACCACCGTGTCCCCCGGCGACGAGGTGCGGGCGCGTGTCGGTGGCCGGACGCGCACGGTCGAGGTGGTCAAGGTGATCCAGCGGCGCGTCGGCGCCCCCGAGGCCGTCACCTGCTACCTCGACCGGACGCCCACCCCGCCGCCGAAGGCCGCGGCACCGGTGGCGCGTCGCGAGCGCGGCGCCGGGCGCCCGACGAAGAAGGACCGCCGGATGCTCGACAAGCTCCGCGGGGCCCGCTGACGCTCAGGCGGGCGGGTTGGTCTGGATGAGCGCGTGGGACCCGCTGGTCCGCCACGCCCCGTCGCCCAGCCCGGCCACCGTCTCCTCGTCGAGGCCCACCACGACCTCGGACTTGAGCACCCGCAGCGCGGCCACCGGCCCCGGGAAGTGCGACACCGCGCCCCCGAACGGCGTGGTGGCCGGCCAGTACCGGTCACCGACCAGGCGCCGGTAGTTCAGGTCGCCCTTCAGCACGGTGACCGCCGCGGAGGCGAACTCCTGGCGCAGGTCGTCCGGCATGGCCCGGTAGTCCAGCGGCGCGCAGAAGAACGGGTGCGCGCGCACCTCGACGCGCCCGTCGCGCAGACCGGCCCAGATCCGCTGCCCGATCGCGCCCGCCTCGCCGGGCAGGTCGAGCAGGTGGCGCAGCACGGCGAGCACGTCGGCGGGCGTGGCGTCGGAGACGTAGTACGGGGTCGGCTTGACGTGCAGGACGACGCGGTCCGCGCGGCGGGTCGTCAGCAGGTGGTCGACCAGCGCCAGGTCGGCGGCGAGCTCACCCGCGGCGTTGTCGGCGACCAGGTGGACCGGGCCGCCGCCGGTGAACAGCGACCAGAACTCCCGGCTGCTGCCGGCGACCAGCCCCGCCGTCCCGGAGACCCCGGTGGACAGCTGGAAGGCGAGGTCGGCCTGGTTGCCCCACACCGCGGCCCGCACCACCGCGGCGTCGCGCTCGTCCGCCGAGAGCTCGGGCAGGGCGTCGAACGCCTGGAGCGTCGCGGTGGTCGCGGCGCTGTGCAGCTCCGCGGTCTTCATCGGCGCGAAGGGGTCGACGCCCCACCACGCCCCGGGCGTGAAGTAGCCGACGGCGGCCAGCAGCCTGCGGAAGAAGTAGCTCTCCGCCCACAGGAACGCGCACTCCCGCCACGGCCTGCCGACCTGGCCGTCGGCCCAGGCCGCCCAGCGCTCCCGGTCGGGCGCCTCGTCGTCGAGCGGTGCGACGACCCCGGCCGTCGACTCGCGCAGCAGCCCCGCCAACCGGCTGCGCACCTCGGGCCCGTAGGGCGTCGCGGCGCAGACCTGGTCGACCATCGCGGGGTGGCGCTCGTGGAACACCTTCCACGCGAACGAACCGGGCTCACCGATCGTGATCTGCGGTGCTTCCAACCCCACCTCGCAGCCTGTCGTCCCGTTCCTGTCCGGCCCTCCTGGAGCCTACGGGGCGTGCCGGACGGGGAGCGCCCGGAGCGCTACTCAGGTCCATCGCGCAGCCATGATTGAGTAGTTCACCTCGCCCTCTCCTCCGGTGGCAGACGTCACAGTGGGAGCACCTCCACCGGGGTCGACAGACCCGACAACCACCGAAGGAACGGGGTGTGACCATGACCTTCCTCCAGCCCCAGACCGCGCCGCTGACCACCTGCTCCCTGGACGAGCTCGACCGCCGCGCCAAGCTCGCCGAGACGTGCATGAACCTCGCGCTCGAACAGCGGTGCTGGGCCCCACTGCAGCGGTACCGCCAGGAGATGCTCATCGTCCAGGCCGAGATCCGCCGCCGGCTCGACGCGCTCGAGGACTCCCCCGGCCACGTCGGCACCCGCCTGGGCGAGCAGACCGACGACCGGTTCTGCCTGGCGCCGGAGGGCGACGACGCGGTCGGCCTCGCCTAGGATCCGGTGATCGACGGCGCCGAGCGACAGGAGCGACACCGTGACCGTGCGTGTGGAGCGGAAGGGCCCGGTCCAGGTCATCACGATGGACCGGCCGGAGCGCC
Organism: Saccharopolyspora hordei; assembly: GCF_013410345.1. NCBI lineage: Bacteria > Bacillati > Actinomycetota > Actinomycetes > Pseudonocardiales > Pseudonocardiaceae > Saccharopolyspora > Saccharopolyspora hordei. Next base: position 3,330,327 of record NZ_JACCFJ010000001.1, on the reverse strand, counting down.
GCAACGCCTTCGACGGCGCGATGACCCGGGCTCTCGACGCCGCGCTGAACGACTTCGAGGACGACGACTCGGTGCTCGCCGGGGTCCTCACCGGCGGCCCGGACTCCTTCTCCGCGGGCACCGACATCCGCGTCTGGGCGGGTGAGCCGACCGCGCGCGGCGGCCCGTACGGGATCGCCGGGCGGCGGTTGCGCAAGCCGCTGATCGCCGCGGTGGAAGGCGCCGCGGCCGGCGGCGGGTTCGAGATCGCGCTGGCCACCACGATGATCGTCGCCTCGCGCACCGCGCACTTCTCCTTCCCCGAGGTCGGCCTCGGCCTGGTGGCCGAGTGCGGTGGCCTGTTCCGCGCCCCGCGCGCGCTGCCGCTGAACATCGCGCGGGAACTGCTGCTCACCGGGGAACGGCTCCCGGCGCAGCGCGCGTACGACCTCGGCCTGGTCAACCGGTTGACCGAGCCGGGCGGGGCCCTCGACGAGGCCATCGCCGTGGCCGAGCGGATCGCCGCGCAGGCCCCGGTCGCGGTCCGCGAGACGTTGCGGGCCGTCGAGGACGCCTGCTCCGCCGACGACGAGGCCAGGTGGGCTGCCACCACCGCCGCCAAGGAGCGTGCCCGGGCCTCCGCCGACGCCGCGGAGGGGGTCGCGGCCTTCCTGGCGAAGCGCTCCCCGCGCTGGACGGGCAGCTGAGTCAGGGCTGGCGCGCCCACCGCGGTCCGACGACCTCCCACTCCCGCGCCCAGGCGCGGCACGCGAGCGCGTCCGCCGCGGCGCGCACGGCGACGAGGAGCACCATGCACAGCCCCTCCCCCGTCACCACGACGCCGAGGGCCAGCCCGACCGCCGCGGCGCGGAGCTGGTCGTCGGTGGGCGGCGCCGCCGTGATCCGGTCCGCGGCGTCCACCCAGAGCGGGACCTCGGCGCCCACCGCGGTGCCCGGCTCGACCGGCGCCCGCCCGGTGCGCGGTGCGCCGTCGGCCGCGACCCACCGCACCTCGGCCGTGGAGCGCTGCGCGGTGACCTCGGGGTTCGCCACCACCGCTTGGGCCATCGGCCGGGTGAGCACGGTCGCCACCACCTGGTGCCGGGTGGCGGCCGTGGCCTCGGCAGCGCGCGCACTGCCCTCGTAGGACGCCCGACCGGTCACGACGGCGACGACCGGGACGCCGACGAGCGCGATCAGCAGCACACCCAGCACCAGCGCCGCCACCACCGTGTCCCGGCGGCGCCGCAGCGGGTTCGACGTCAGTCCCACCGCTCGCGCGAACCAGCGGATGCCCATGGGTGCTCCTGCATCGGGGTTGGTTCCAGGCTGTGCGGTCCGCGAGGGGCGCCCAAGGGCCCTTCGTCCCGCTCGCTGCCCGGGAAGGTCCCGATGGCCCTTGGTCGTCGCCGGTCTCGGCCGGATGGTGGAGGTGAGCGGTACGGGCGCACGGTGGGAGGGCCTGGTGAAGGAGACGGTTCCGGTCGGGCGGTTCGCCGGGGTGCGGATCGGCCTGCACTGGAGCGTGCTCGGCATCGTCGCGCTGGTGGCGGTCGGCCTCGGCGGGTTCGTGCTGCCCACCGAGATGCCCGGTCGCTCGCCGATCGCCTACGCGGTCTGCGGGACCGCCGCCGCCGTGCTGCTGGTCTGCTCGGTGCTGGTGCACGAGCTGGCGCACGCGGTCGTCGCCCGGCGCAACGGCGTCGCGGTCGCCGGCATCACCCTGTGGCTGCTCGGCGGGGTGGCCCGGTTGCGCGGGGAGGCGCGCAGCGCGGGCGCGGACTTCCGGATCGCGGCGGTCGGCCCGGCCTCCAGCGCGGCGCTCGCGCTGGTGCTCGGCGCGGGCGTCGTGGCGGCGATCCGGTTCGGCGCCGACGAGCTGGTCGTGGCGGTGCTGAGCTACCTGGCGGTGCTCAACGCCGTGCTGGCGGTGTTCAACCTGGTCCCGGCGGCGCCGCTCGACGGCGGGCGGGTGCTGCGGGCCGTGCTGTGGGCGTGGCGCGGCGACCGGTTCCGCGCCGCGGTGTGGTCGGCGTGGGCGGGCCGCGGCTTCGGGTTCCTGCTGATCACCGCCGGGGTCGTCGAGGTGCTGATGCGCAGCGCCGCCGGGGTGTGGTGGGTGCTGCTCGGCCTGTTCGTGGTGAACACGGCGGCCGCCGAGGAGCGGCAGGCCCGCACCGGCCTCGCCCTGGCCGGGGTCGCGGTGGCCGACGTGATGTCCAGCCCGGTCGAGACCGCGGCCGCGGAGCAGTCGGTGGCGCAGTCCTCGCGCGACCCCGCCGCGTCGCACCGGCACCCGGTGCTGCCGGTGGTCGACTCGCGCGGCCAGGTGCGCGGCGCGGTGACCCTGGACCGCCTGCGCGCCGTGCCGGAGCACGAGCGCGCGACGACCGCGGTCATCCAGGTGGCCGAACCGCTGGAGGAGGTCACCACGGCCGAACCCGGTGAGTCCCTGGCGCTGGTCCTGCCGCGGCTGTCCGGGGCCGCGCGGGGCCGCGTCCTCGTCTGCGCGGGCGGTCGGCTCCACGGCATCGTCGCGCCCTCCGACATCGCCCGCGTGCTGGCCGACCACAGCCTCACCGCGTCGCTGCCCGCCAGCGCCGACCTCAGCTGGGAGCCGGACCACCGTCCGCCGCCCCCGGGCTGGTGGTACCCCGGGCAGCACCGCTGACCGGACGTGGGTGGGAACGGTCGACGATCTGGGTACTCCGCGAGCACCTCGCTCGTGGAGCCGCCATGGTCGCGACCTTCATCGACCCGAACCGCCACCGCGCAGTGCTGTTCGACCTGGACGGGGTGTTGACCGACACCGCGCGCCTGCACGCGACGGCCTGGAAGCGCGTGTTCGACCGGTACCTGGCCGAGCGCCCGTCGAACCCGGCGGAGGACCACGGCCCGTTCACCGACGCCGACTACCGGCACCACGTCGACGGCAAGTCGCGGGTGGACGGCGTGCTGGACTTCTTGCGCGCCCGCGGGATCTGGTTGCCCCGCGGGGACGCCACCGACGCCCCCGGGGCGGAGACCGCCCACGGGCTGGGCGCGCTCAAGGACGAGCAGTTCGCGGCCGCCGTCGACGAGGAGGGCGTCGAGGCGTTCCCGGACGCCGTGCGGCTCGTGGAGTCGCTGCACCGCGGCGGCATCGCGACGGCGGTGGTCTCCGCGAGCCGGAACTGCGCCCGCGTGCTCGCCCGGGCCGGCCTCGCCGACGCGTTCGACGTCCGCGTCGACGGCGTCGTGGCGGCGGAGCTGGGGCTGCCCGGCAAGCCCGATCCCGCGCTGCTGCTGGAGGCGGCCCGCCGGCTCGGCGCGGAGCCGTCGCGCTCGGTGGTCGTCGAGGACGCCGAGGCCGGGATCGCGGCCGCCCGCGCCGGGGGCTTCGCGCTGGTCCTCGGCGTGGCCCGGACCGGTGCGCCGAGCGCGCTGGTCGAAGCCGGGGCGGACGTGGTGGTGCCCAGCCTGGCCGAGGTGGTCGTCGCCGCGTCCGGGCAGCGGCGGCTCTCGGAGGTCCCCGACGGGCTGGAGCACTGGGACACCGTCGCCGCGCGCGTGCGCGGCCGGCGCCCCGTGCTGCTGCTGGACTTCGACGGCACCCTCGCCCCGATCCAGGAGGACCCGGCGAAGGTCTCGCTGTCGGTGTCGACCCGCACCGCGCTGCAGGACCTGGCCCGGCACTGCCCGGTGGGCGTGATCAGCGGCCGCGACCTGCGGGACGTGCGCAGCAAGGTGCGGCTCGAAGGGGTGTGGTGCGCGGGCAGCCACGGGTTCGAGCTGGCCGGGCCCGGCGGCGAGCCGATCGCGCAGCGGGCCGGCGAAGCCGCGCTGCCCGACCTCGACGCCGCGGAGCAGTGCCTGTCCGCCCAGGTCGCGGGCGTGGCGGGCGCGCTGGTCGACCGCAAGCGCTTCTCGCTGGCCGTGCACTACCGCAACGTGCGGCCGGAGGAGGTCGACCACGTCATCACCACCGCGCAGCAGGTCGGTGCGCAGCTGCCGGGACTGCGGGTGGCGCACGGCCGCAAGGTGGTCGAGCTGCTGCCCGACATCGACTGGAACAAGGGCCGCGCGCTGCGCTGGTTGCTGGAGCAGGCCGGGCTCACCGACCCGGGGCTCGTGCCGGTCTACGCGGGTGACGACTACACCGACGAGGACGCGCTGCAGGAGGTCCACGACGAGGGGCTGGGCGTCGTCGTGCTCAGCCCCGAGCACGGTGACCGCCTGACCTGGGCGCACGTCAGCGTCGCGGGCACCGGCCCGTTGATCGAGCTGCTGTCCCGGCTCGCGGGGAGGCCGCGGTGACCCGCCGGTCGTCCGGGAGCCCGCGGTGAGCGTGTGGCAGGTCGTGTTCTCCGGCTTCGACCCGGCCGACGAGGGTCGCCGGGAAGCGCTGTGCGCGCTGGGCAACGGCTTCTTCGCCACCCGCGGCGCGGCCCCGGAGTCCACCGCCGACGACGTGCACTACCCGGGCACCTACGTCGCCGGCTGCTACAACCGGCTCCGCAGCGAGGTCGCGGGCCGGGAGGTCGAAGACGAGTCGCTGGTCAACGCGCCGAACTGGCTGCTGCTGACCTTCCGCATCGACGGCGGGCCGTGGTTCGACCTGCGGCGCACCGAGGTGCTCGACCACGAGCAGGAGCTCGACCTCGAGCGCGGGATCCTGGTGCGGCGCGTGCGGTTCCGCGACGAGCGGGGCCGCACCACCGGTGTCGTGCAGCGCCGGTTCGTGCACCTCGGTGATCCGCACCTGGCCGGGCTGGACACCGCGCTGGTGGCCGAGGACTGGTCCGGGCGGGTCACGGTCCGCTCCGGCATCGACGGGCGGGTGACCAACAGCGGGGTCGAGCGCTACCGCGCGCTCAACGGCAAGCACCTCACCGGCCACCGGGCGTTCGAGTCCACACCGGACACCGTGGTGCTGCACGCGCGCACCTCGCAGTCCGGCATCCACATCGCCGAGGCCACGCGCACCCGGGTGTTCGCCGACGGGGCGCCGCTCGACGCCGCGCGCACCCTGCTCCAGCAGGACGAGCTCATCGCGCACGACATCGACCTCGACCTCACCCGGCGGTCCGAGGCGCAGGTGGAGAAGGTCGCCGCGCTGCACACCTCGCGCGACGCGGCCACCACCGAACCGGTCAGCGAGGTCGTGGACCGGGTGCGCTGCGCCCCCGGGTTCGACGAGCTGCGCCGGTCGCACGCCCTGGCCTGGGCACGGCTGCACCGCGAGTTCCACTGCGGACTGTCGACCAGCGAGGGCGCGCAGCGGGCCGTGCAACTGCACCTGTTCCACCTGCTGCAGACGATCTCGCCGCACACCGCCGACCTCGACGTCGGGGTGCCCGCGCGCGGGCTGCACGGCGAGGCCTACCGCGGGCACGTGTTCTGGGACGAGCTGTTCGTGCTGCCCACCCTCACGCTGCGCCGCCCCCAGCTGGCGCGGTCGCTGCTGATGTACCGCTACCGCCGGCTCGACCGGGCGCGGCGCGCCGCCGCGGAAGCCGGGCTGCGCGGGGCGATGTTCCCGTGGCAGAGCGGCAGCAACGGCCGGGAGGAGAGCCAGACCGTGCACCTGAACCCGCGTTCGGGGCGCTGGCTGCCCGACCACACGCACCTGCAGCGCCACGTCGGCATCGCCATCGCGCACAACGTGCACCACTACTACCGGGCCACGGGCGACGAGGAGTTCCTCAGCGAGCACGGCGCCGAGGTGCTGCTGGAGATCACCCGGTTCTTCGCGTCGCTGGCCCGCTACGACCGGAGCCGGGACCGCTACGTCATCCGCGGCGTCGTCGGTCCGGACGAGTACCACACCGGCTACCCGGGCCGGGCGGCGCAGGGGATCGACAACAACGCCTACACCAACGTCATGACCGCCTGGTTGTGCCGCACCGCCGCGCAGGTGCTGCGCGAGCTGCCCGCCGACCGGCGCCACGAGCTCGTCGAGCAGCTCGACCTGCGTCACGGCGAGGTCGACCGGTGGAAGCGGATCGCGCAGCGGATGTTCGTGCCGTTCCACGGCGACGGGATCATCAGCCAGTTCGAGGGCTACGAGCGGCTGGCCGAGCTGGACTGGGAGGGCTACCGTCGGCGCTACGGCGACATCCAGCGGCTGGACCGCATCCTGGAGGCCGAGGGCGACGACCCCAACCGCTACCAGGCCTCCAAGCAGGCCGACGTGCTGATGCTGTTCTACCTGCTGTCGGCGGAGGAGCTGGCGGACGTGCTCGGCGGGCTCGGCTACCCGATGCGGCCCGACACCATCCCGAAGAACATCGAGCACTACCTGCAGCGCACCTGCCACGGGTCGACGCTCAGCGCGGTGGTGCACGCCTGGGTCCTCGCGCGCAGCCGGCGGCAGCGGGCGCTGGAGTTCTTCGACCACGCGCTGGCCGCGGACCTGCACGACACCCAGCGCGGCACCACCCGCGAGGGCGTCCACCTCGGGGCCATGGCCGGCAGCGTGGACCTGCTGCAGCGCTGCTTCGCCGGCATCGAGGTCACCGGCGGCGTGCTGCGGCTCGACCCGCTGTGGCCGACCGAGCTCGGCGAGATGGAGCTGAGCATCCAGTACCGGGGCCAGCCGCTCACCATCACCGTCACCGGCCGCAGCGCGACGGTGCGGACCGCGCCCGGCCCCACCCGCACGCCCATCACCTGCACCTGCGGGTCCCGGACCGTCCGGTTGGGTCCCGGGGAGACCGCGTGGTTCTCCCACGAGCAGCGGCCGTGGGAGGAGGCGTGACCGCGGCCGCGCCGAGGCGGGTACCCGAGGGGGAGTCGGCAGCGGAGGAGGTCCGATGGGACGCGTGGTCGTGGGCGTGGACGGGTCGGCGGAGTCGCTGGCGGCCGCCGAGTGGGGCGCCGCGGAGGCCGGGGTCCGGCACGCCGGGCCGGCGCTGTTCGTGGTGGTCGCCGGGAGCCGGCTCGCGGAGGACGAGGCGCGGGACACCGTCGGCCCGCTCGCCGAGCGGCTGGGGGCGACGGCGGAGGTCGCGCGCGGCGACCCCGCGGAGGTGCTGGTCCGGCTCTCCCAGGACGCGGAGCTGGTCGCGATCGGCTCGCGCGGGCGGGGCCAGCTGGCCGCGACGCTGCTGGGGTCGGTCAGCGCCGAGGTCGCCCGGCACGCGCGGTGCCCGGTGGTGGTCGTCCGGACCCACCGCAGCAGCGGACCGGTGGTGGTCGGGCTGGACGGCTCCCCGCACAGCCGCGGGGCGCTGCGCTTCGCGTTCGACGCCGCCGCCCGCTACGGGTGCGAGCTGGTGGCCGAGCAGGTGTGGCAGGACCCCGAGCCGACCCCCGTCGTGCCGCCGCTGGAGCACGAGCTGGCCGCGTGGCAGGACGAGGCGCGGCGGAGCCTGTCCGAGCAGCTGGCGGGCTGGGGCGAGTCCTACCCGCAGGTGCCGGTGCGCCAGATCGCCCAGCGCGGGCGCCCGGTCACCGAACTGGCCGTGGCGTCGGAGGAGGCGCGGCTGCTGGTCGTCGGGCACCGCGGGCACGGCGCGGTCGCCGGGCTCGTGCTCGGTTCGGTGGCGATGGGCGTGCTGCACCGCGCGTCCTGCCCGGTGGCCGTGGTGCGGGAGTCGTGACGGCTCAGCCCACGTGCAGCACGGCGACCGGGCACGGCGCCCGGTGGACCACCGCGTGGCTGACCGAGCCGAGCAGGCTGCGGCGGATGAACCCCCGGCCGTGGCTGCCCACGACCAGCAGCGCCGCTCCCTCGGCCTCCCGCAGCAGGGCGTCGGCGGGCTTCTCCGGGGTCACCGCGCGCCGCACCTCGACGTCCGGGTAGTGCTCGCCCCACCCGGCCAGGCAGGAGGCGAGCACTTCCATGCCCTCCTCCCGCACCTGCTGCCACGGCACGTCCCAGTGCTCCACCCAGGTGAAGGCGTCCAGCGGCAGGTCGCTCCACGCGTGCACCGCGACCAGCGGGCAGTGGTGGCGCGAGGCGAAGTCGCAAGCGAACCCGATGGCCTGCCGGCTGTGCTCTGACCCGTCCACACCGACCACGACCGGTCGGCCGTCCGGCTCGTCGTGCTCCCCGCGGACCACGACGACCGGGGTCTCGGTGCGGCGGGTCAGCAACTCCGCCGACGTCGCGCCCAGCGGGCCGAGCTCCTCCTCGACGCGCGGTCCGCCGAGCACCAGCAGCGCCGCCTTCCCGGCCAGGTCCTCCAGCACCTCGGCCGGGTCGCCGAACCGCAGCTCGTCGCGCACCTCCAGCTCCGGGTCGATCTCCCGGCAGCTCGCGGCCACGGAGCCCAGCTCCCGCCGCACCACGTCCTGCAGCGGTCGGAGCACGTCACCCCCGCCCGGCGCGGCGAGCGGCACGTACCGCTCGTACGGCCAGGCGAGCACGTGCACCAGCCACAGCGGCAACCGCCGGCCGGAAGCCTCGCGCGCCGCCCACCACACCGCGCGGCGGGACGGTGCGGACAAGTCGTAGCCGGCCACCACCGGTGCGCGGACACCCTCGGCCATCCCGTCCCCCTCTCCCCCGGACGCCGTCCAGGGTGCGACAGCCGGCGTGCCCCCGGTCAGAGGAGATGGTCACTCGGGGCAAGGCGGGCCGTTGGACCCTCGTCCCTGCTCGCCCGCCGCGGGCATGGTGGCGTCAGGATCGCCGACAGGAGGGACGATGCGGACTTTCCCCGCAGCTCTGGGGCTGACGCCCGGCCAGGTCGAGCAGGTGGTGCGGCTCGCCGAGATGGCGCCGTCGCTGCACAACAGCCAGCCGTGGCGCTTCCGGATCATGCCGCACCTGATCGAGCTGCACGCCGACCCGAAGCGGCGCCTGCGCGTCGCCGACCCGGACAACCGGGAGTTGCGGGTGGCCTGCGGAGCAGCGCTGTACAACACCCGCCTCGCGCTGGCGCACGCCGGGGTCCGCCCGGTGGTGACCCTGCTGCCGCACCTGGCCGAAGCCACCACGCTGGCCGAGGTCCGCTGCGGCGGGCACGAGTCCCCGCGCCCCGAGGAGGTCCGGCTCTGCGAAGCGATCTGCAAGCGGCACAGCCACCGCCAGCCGTTCGGGAGCACCCCGGTCTCGACCGAGGACCGGCACCTGCTCATCCGCGCGGCGCAGCAGGAGGGCTGCTGGTTGCACGTGGTGGAGCCGGGTGAGCGGGGCACGCTCGAGGGCCTGGTGCACCGGGCCAACCGCGCGCAGATGGCCGACGGCCGGTTCCGGGCCGAGCTGGCGGAGTGGGTGGGCCGGGACGCCGACAGCTCGGACGGTGTGCCGCTGTCGGCGGCGGGGCCCAAGCCCGAACCCCAGGACCAGTGGGTGCACCGGGACTTCACCGCCGGGCTGGCCGAGCGGGCGCCCGGGACGCAGTTCGAGTCGCACCCGCTGCTGGTGCTGCTGTGCACCCGCGGCGGCGACCCGGCCGACGACCTGCAGTCCGGGCAGGCGCTGCAGCGCGTGTGGTTGACCGCGACCGCGCAGGGCCTGGCGGCCTCGATGATCTCCCAGGTCCTCGAGGTCCCGGAGACCCGGCACGAGGTGCGGGAGCTGCTGGGCGGGCACTCCACCCCGCAGGCGCTGCTGCGGATCGGGCACGGCACCGCCACCACTCCCGCGCCGCGCCGGGAACCGGCCGAGCTGCTGCTCGACGCCACCGAGCTCAGCAGCTAGCCGTCACCGGCGCTCGGCCGGGTAGCCGAAGCGCACCAGGATCTGCGGCGCCGCGGCGAACCCGAGGCCGTGCGCCAGGCCGTTGCGCACCTCCACCAGGTGCAGCGGCTGGGTCGAGACCGAGGCGACCAGACCGCGGGAGGTCGCCTCCAGCCACGCCTGCTGCACCGCCGTCCCCGCCCGGACCTGGTCCAACGGCTGGTCGGCGCGCGTGCCCACCACGAGCACCGCCTCCTGTGCGATGCGGGAGGCCAGCACCGCCTCGTCGGGCAGCCGGGTGCGGGAGGTGGTCAGCCCGACCGCCGCCAGGCCCCGTTCGCCCAGCGCGTCCCACCGCAGGGAGCCGCCGGCCGCGGTCGTCCACGAGTGCAGCTCGCGCTGGTAGTCGGGGTTGTCGTGGAAGACCCGCGCCGCGTAGCAGAGCAGCTGCGCGACGCCCAGCGACTCGTCGGCACCGGTGATCCACCGGCCGGTGGCACCCCCGTCCACCACGGCCTCCAGCAGCGCGTCCCGGACCTGCTCCGGCACCTCCGCGTCGGCGAAGGGCTTCCGGTAGCTCTCGCGCTCGAGCACCGCGGCACCGCGACGGCGCTCCGCCTCGGTCGGTTCGGCCCGCCCCGTCGAGGTGGCCGTGGCGACCACCAGACCTGCCGACGACGACAGCACCACCTCGGCGGTGCGTCCCAGGCCGCGGATCGCCAGCACCAGGTTCGCCACCGCCGTGCCGCAGGAGATGCGCCGGTCGCGGCCGTCCGGGTCGTGCTGCACGAGGACGGTCGGTCGTTCCCGCAGCTCGGCGGCCCGGTCGTGCAGCGTCAGCGACCACGGTCGGATGTTGTGCACGGACGGCGCGTGGTGGACCGCTCGGCTGAGCACCACCGACTCCGCGGCCGACCACTCACCCGTTCCGCGAGCGGCACCTCCCGTGGCAGTACTCATCTGCTTCCCCCTCCTCCGTCAGCGGCTCACCTGGCGCAGCACCGACCGACACCGACGTTCCCGCACCGCGGTGGCAGCGACCAGGGGAGTTGGTCACCGTCGCGCGGCCAGGTGCCTCACCCCGCGCTCGGCTCCTCGCGGTTGCGGGCGATGAGCACCGGGCACGGTGCCATGTGCAGCAGGGCGCGGCTGGTCGACCCCAGCAGCATCCCGGTCATCCCGCCCCGACCGCGGCTGCCCACCACGACCAGCTGCGCGGCCCGGGCGTGCTGGACGAGGTAGCGCACCGGCCGGTCCCGCTCGACCACCCGCCGCACCTCGACGTCCGGGTGCTCGGCCTGCCACCCGGCGAGCCGCTCGGCGAGCACTTCCCGCTCGGACTCGGCGATCTCGGCCCAGTCCCGGCCGTCGACCGGCACCCACGGGTCGGGCTCGACCTCGACCCACACGTGCACGGCGACCAGCGGGACGCGGCGCGCGGCGGCCTCGGCGAAGGCGACGGCCACGGCCGTCTCCCCCACCGGCGACCCGTCGACCCCGACCAGCACGGGGCTGCCCCGGTCGGGTTCCTGCCCGCGCACCACGACGACCGGGCACCGCCCGTGCATGGCGACCACCTCGGCGGTGGAACCGACCGGCAACCCGGTGCGCTCGGCGAGCCCGCTGATGCCTACGACCACCCGGCGGGCCTGCGCGGACTCCTCGACGAGCACCTCGCGCGGATCGCCGGGGCGCACGTCCGGCACCGCCTCGACGTCGGCCACCTCGAGCGCGGTGCTCCAGGCGGCGGACACGTACCGCTCCCCCGCGGCGGCGTCCGGTCCGACGTGGAGCAACCGCAGCGGGACCCGGTGCAACGCGGCGTCAGCCGCCGCCCACCGCACCGCGGCCAGCGCCGCGTCCGAACCGTCCACGCCCACCACGTCGGCCCACCGCACAGGTCCTCCCCCTGGTCAGCGTCGTCGGTGCTCGGTGAGCGTCTGCAACCGCCGCCGGTACTCCTCCTCGTCGATCTCCCCACGGGCGAAGCGCTCGGCCAGCACCTCCTCGGCGGGGCTGGGCCCGGAGGCCCGGGAGCCGGTGTGCTGCAGGTAGCGCACGAGGGCGACGATCGCCAGGACCACCAGCGCCCAGAAGAGCACGGTGCCCACTCCCATCACCACCAGGCTGAAGATCCCCCAGCCGTCCCAGTAGTGCATGCGATCCCCCCACCGGACGCGTCCGCCGTCGTGCCCCACTGTTCGAGCGCTCGCCCGCCCCGCGCCAGGGGCGATGGTCATCCGAACTCCCGATCGAGGCCGGGCGCCCGCCCGGTCACGCGGCGGGGTGCACGTCCTCGGGCGACCAGAACGCCCGCATGCTGGTGATCCGCCCGTCTTCGTCGAAGGTCATGACGTCGATCGGTTCGACCTCCACCGCGCCGTCCGGGAGTTCGGTGCGCACCCGGAAGTGGAAGGCGGCGCTGTCCCCGGCCACCCGCACCGCGAGCAGGTCGGTGCGCATCCGCACCCGCTCGACGTCGGCGTAGAACGCGGTGATCGCGTCCCGGCCGCGGTGGACCCCGCTGCCCACCGGGTCCTCGAGCGTGGCCTCGGGCGCGTAGAGCGCCGCGACGTCCGCCGCGTTCCCCGACGCCAGTCCCTCGACGTAGCGCGCGACGACGTCGCGGATCACGGACGGCTCCGGCACAGGTCCCTCCTCGGATCGGCTGCCGTCACCCGGGCAGCCCGGCGTGCTGCGCGGTGATCGGGGCGCGCCGGTTGGCCAGCTGCCCGGCGCGCGCGGCCAGCGCCTCGTGCACCTCGGGGTGGGTGGCGATGTAGAACTCGCCGCGCGCGGCCTGCGCGACGACGGTCCGCGCGGCGTCGTCGGCGCTCATCGCCGACGGGTCCGCGGCCTCACGGGGGTCACCGGACGCCACCGGCCCCGGCAGCACCGCGGAGACCGCCACGTCCGCGCCGACCTCGGCGATCTCCTGGTGCAGGCACTCGACCATGGCCAGCACCGCGTGCGTGCTCAGGGTGCACGGGCCGCGCCGGGGCACCGCGGTGACGGCTCCGGTCGGGGCGAGCGCGAGCACGTGGGCGTGCTGCCCGGAGGAGATCATGCTCGGCAGGAACGCCCGGATGCCGTGGAAGGCGGCGCTGATGCCGACGTCCACGACCCGCTGCCAGTCCAGCGTCGGCACGTCCCACAGGTAGCTGGACTGCTCGACCTGGGCGCCGGTGAGCAGCAGCCGGACGGGCCCGAGCTCCTCCTCCACCTGGCAGGCCAGCCGGTCCACCGCGTCGGCGTCGCGGACGTCGACGACGCGCGGCACCACACGCTCGCCCAGCGCGGCGGCGAGCCGGTGCACCGCGGTCTCGTCGGAGTCGGCGGCGACGACGGTCATGCCGAGGTCGCCGACCAGGTGGCGCACCGCCCCGGCACCGATGCCCTCCCCGGCACCGGTCACCACGGCGAGACCACCGCCGAACACCTCCTGCGCACTGGGCATGGGACTCCCTCCAGCGGAACCGTTCCAGCCACCCCGGGACAACATGTGGTCCACTGTGGACGCGTCGCAGGTCCGGACCCCGGTCACCACCCCGGCGCGCGCGACGGTAGGGCAACGGCTCCGCCTGCGCAACGCGCAGTCCTGCTGAGCGGAACGGAGCAGGACCCTGTCCACCGTCTGTCACCGGACTCCCGGTCCGGCACAGGGGTTTTCGCCGTTCGGATGCTTCCGGCCCGCGTCCGTCGCTGCTAGCGTGCACTAGAATTGATTTCAATCCTGCCGATCGAGAGGTGTGGCATGGCCTCGACGATGAGGACGAGTGCCGAGTCGGCAGTCGAGCGGCCGGTCCCGCCGTCCATGGTGGAGCGGATGACGCTGATCCTGGACCTGTTCGAGCACCCGCACACCCACCGGACGCTGGAGGACGTCACCCGGCGGACCCGGCTCCCCCGTTCCACGGCGCACCGGATCCTGGACCAGCTCGTCCGCTTGCGGTGGCTCGAGCACACGAACGCCGGGTACCGGCTGGGCGGGCGCGCGCTCGGCCTCGGCGGCCGCGAGCCCGCGCAGAACGCCCTGCGCAGCGCGGCCGCACCGGTGCTCCACGACCTGGCGATCCGCACCGACCTGGTCGTGCACCTCGCGGTCCTCACCGGCACCGACGTGTACTACCTCGACAAGGTCGGGGGCCGGTCCGCGGTGGAGGTGCCCTCCCGCGTCGGCGGCCGGGCTCCCGCGCACTGCACCGCGCTCGGCAAGGCGATGCTCGCGTGGCTGCCACCGGAACGCGTCGACGCCGAGTACGCCGGCGCGGTGCGCCGCACCCCGCGCAGCATCACCGATCTCGCCGTCCTGCACCAGGAGCTGGACCGGATCCGGCGGCGCCGCGGGCTGGCGTTCGAGCGCGGCGAGTGCTTCTCGAAGGTCGGCTGCGTGGGCATGGCGCTGCGCGGCGAGGACGGCCCGGTCGCGGCGATCTCGCTCGTCGGTGACGCGCGAGCGCCGCTGGAGCGCGTCGCTCCCCTCGTCGTGCAGGCCGCCCACGCCGTGTCGGCCGAGCTGTTCGGGTCCTCGGCCCCGCCGCGCGAGGACGTCACCCTCCCGCGCGGGCCCGCGCGCCGCCTGGCCGCGGTCAGCGACGACCAGTCGTAGCGGTGCACCCCGGGTCCCGCTGGGCGGGACGGACCGGCCCGGACGCACTCGCCCGCTCCTACGGTCCTTCCCGGGAACAGCGTTGCGACCCCGCCAGATCGGGACGACCGGCGGATCCCCCCAGCACCGTGCGGCGGCGCGGTGCGGGCGAGCCGGTGCGCGGAGCCCTCCTCCCGGGCGGTCAGCAGCAGCGCCTGCCCTACCCTGGGAGCAGACCACGCGTGACCGGAACAGGGGGGGGAAGAGTGGCGAGGATCGCCGGACCACGCCCTCCCGCATCGCCGGTGTCCGAGGGGCAGGTCGCGCGCCGCGACCGCATCCTCCACGCCGCCGCGGAACTCGGCGCCACGGCGGACTTCGACCGCGTGCAGATGAACGAGGTGGCCAAGGACGCCGGGGTGGCCATCGGCACGCTCTACCGCTACTTCCCGTCCAAGACGCACCTGTTCGCCGCGGTCTTCGAGGAGCAGCTCAGCGCGTTCGTGGACCGGCTGAGCCCGGCCGGCGGCGAGGACCTGGTGGCCGACATCGGGGAGGTGCTGGTGTCGTCGTGCCACGAGCTGCTGCGCCGGCCCCGGCTCTGCGCGGCGATGGTGCAGAGCACCGCCGCCCGCTACGCGCTGGAGCCCTTCGGCGCCCCGGAAGGGGATTCGGCGCTGTACCGGGCGATCCTGCGTACCCTGAGCCGCGTCGCGCCCGACGAGGACGTGCGCAGCACCGTCCGCCTGCTCGTCTACAGCTGGTGGGGGGTGCTCGTCTCCAGCCTCAGCGGCAAGACCCCGGTCGAGCAGGCCGAGGCCGACATCCGGCGGGCGGCCCGGCTGCTCATCGGTCCGCTGGTGGCCCGCTAGGCACCGCGCCCGAGGCACCGCCGCGGCGCCCCGGTCCGTCCTCAGTGGACTCCCGCTCAGGCCGTCGCCTCGGCCGCGGCCCGGCCCGCCTGGCGACCGGAGAACAGGCAGCCGCCGAGGAAGGTGCCTTCCAGCGCGCGGTAGCCGTGCACCCCACCGCCGCCGAAGCCCGCCACCTCACCCGCGGCGTACAGGCCGGGGATCGGCTGGGCCTGCGCGTCCAGGACGCGGCCGGACAGGTCGGTCTGCAGACCGCCGAGCGTCTTGCGGGTCAGGATGTTCATCCGGATCGCGATGAGCGGGCCCGCCGCCGGGTCCAGGACCTTGTGCAGGGGCGTGGTGCGCACGACGCTGTCGCCGAGGTAGGCCAGCGAGTTGCGGATGCCCATGATCTGGTCGTCCTTGGTGAAGTTGTTGTCCACCTGGCGGTCCCGCAACACGATCTGGTGCTCCAGCTCGCCGGCGTCGATGAGGTCCGCCCCGACCAACCGGTTCATCCCGGCCACCAGCTCGGGCACCGTCGAGGCGGTGACGAAGTCCTCGCCGCGGTCCAGGAACGCCTTCACCGGTGGCGGCGTGTCGTTGAGCAGCCGGCTCGCCAGGTAGCCCGCGAGGTCCTTGCGGGTCAGCTCGGGGTTCTGCTCGGACCCGGAGAGCACGAACTCCTTGTCGATGATCCGCTTGTTGAGCACGAACCAGGAGTGGTCGTAGCCGGTGTCCTGGATGAGCTTGAGCGTGCCGAGCGTGTCGTAGCTGGGGATGCCGGGGTTCGGGAACCGGCGGCCGCGGGCGTCGAACCACAGCGACGAGGGCGCGGCCAGCACCCGGATGCCGTGACCGGGCCAGATCGGGCTGTGGTTGATCAAGCCTTCCGTGTAGTGCCACATCCGGTCCCGGTTGACCAGCCGGGCCCCGGCCCGCTCGCTGATCGCCAGCATGCGGCCGTCCACGTGGGCCGGGACGCCGGTCACCATGCGCTTCGGCGGTTCTCCCAGCCACTCGGGCCAGTTCTGCCGGACCAGGTCGTGGTTGCCGCCGATGCCGCCGGAGGTGACGACCACGACCGGGGCGTGCAGCTCGAAGTCCCCGACCCTGGTGCGAGAACTGGGAGTCCCGCGCGGTGCGTCGCTGGGTTCCAGGACACCGCCCCGCACACCGTCGACGCGGCCGCCGGTGACCGTCAGCTCGTCCACCTGGTGGCGGAAGCGGAACGAGACCAGGCCGCGCTCAGCGGCTTCGCGTACCTTCTTCTCGAACGGCTCCACCACCCCGGGCCCGGTGCCGAGCGTGAGGTGGAAGCGCGGGACCGAGTTGCCCGGCCCGTCCGCGAGCTGCCCACCCCGCTCGGCCCAGCCGACGTACGGCACCCAGCGCACGCCCATCCCGTGCAGCCAAGCGCGCTTCTCGGTCGCGGCGAACTCCAGGTAGGCGTCGGCCCACCGCGCGGCCCAGTGGTCCTCGCCCAGCGGGTCGTCGGGGTCGCGGTCGAAACCGGCGTTGCCGAACCAGTCCGCGCGGGCCAGCTCCAGCGAGTCGCTGATCCCCGCCAACCGCTGCTCCTCGGAGTCGATGAAGAACAGCCCGCCGAGCGACCAGAAGGCCTGCCCGCCGAGGCTCGCCTCCGGTTCCTGGTCCAGCAGCAGGACCTTGCGGCCGGCGGCCACCAGTTCCGAGGTGGCCACCAACCCGGCAAGTCCGGCGCCCACCACGATCGCGTCGGCGTCGGCGCCGGAACCGCCCACCGGTGCGGCGGCGGCGGTCCCCGGCCACGCAGCGGCGCTCACCGCGGCCGCACCGCCGGTGATGAGCACGGAGCGTCGGCTGATCCGGCCCTTCTCTGGAGAGTCCATGGCAACCCCGGGATCGACGACGTGCAGCAAGTTACCTACGAGTAGGAAGTCCGGTTACCATCCTGCACCCCGCCCGCGCGGGAAGGGGATGGTGAGTTCTCCAGTCTTGGGAGGTCGTCGTTGTGATCAACTCCAACGCTGGGCTCGACTGGCGCGGCCGACCGCTGCACCAGGTCATCGCCGACACCGCGCCCGAGCTGGTGCCCGCGGTGCTCGCACAGCTGGTCGCGGAACTGCCCGCCTACGCCGAACTCCCGGAGGAGGAACTGCGCGGGGACATCACCCGGATCATCGAGCGGGGCCTGGCGATGGTCGGCCGGATGCTGCGCGGCGGCGGCGCCCCCGACCCCCACGCGCTGGCGGAGCTGCGCGAGGACATCCTGCACCGGGCCGAGGAGGGCGTGCCGATCGAGGCGGTGCTCAACGCGCACAACGTGGGCGTCCGGGTGGCGTGGGAGCACTTCAGCGAGCAGGCCGGGCCCGAGGACGTGGGCACCCTCGTCGAGGTGGTGCAGGTGCTGCTGCGCTACCTGCGCGAGATCACCACGGTGGCCGCTTCGGTGTACTTCCAGGAGCGGGACACCTTCCTGGCCGACGCGCACGCCGCGAAGCAGGACCTGCTGTCGGCGCTGCTGACCGGGGGTGACGCGGCCGACGCGGCGGCCCGGTTGGGGGTGAGCCTGGCCGGCAGCTACGCGGTGCTCGACGTGGAGCTCGCGGCGCACCCGGACGAGTCCGCCCCCGGCACCAACGCCGACGTCGCGCGGTGGCGCAAGCTCCGCCGGTTCCGCGCCGAACTGGAGCTGCGGTCGCCGCAACCGCTGCTGTCCCGGCTCACCGCGCACGGCGGCGTCGTGCTCATCGCCCGCGACGACACGGCCGACCCGGACCGGCGCGTGCACGACTTCGTGCTGGCCGCGGGCGAGGCGGCGGGCGCCGCCGTGACCGTCGGGGCGGTGTCGGCCCCGGTCCCCGGCATCCCCGAGGCCGCGCGCACCGCGCACGAGCTGCGCCGGCTGGCGGTGGCGGGACGTCCGCCCGGGGTCTACACGCTCGCCGACCTCGCGCTGGACTACCAGCTGACCCGCCCCGGTCCGGCACGCGACGTGCTGGCCGCGCGCCTGCGGCCCCTCGAGGGCGAACCCGACCTGCTGGAGACGCTGCGCACCCACCTCGGCACCGGCCTCAACCGCCGCCGCACCGCCAGCCGCCTGCACGTGCACCCGAACACCGTCGACTACCGCATGCGCAAGATCTGCGAGCTGACCGGGCTCAACCCGGCGGACGCCACCGACGCGACCCACCTGCGCGCCGCCCTCATCGCCCGCACCCTGCCCTGACCCCGCGCGTCGGTCGTCGCGGACCCCCGCCGCCGTGGCGGAGCTCCTGGTGGCCGCCACCATGAACACCCTCGGCGCCGCCGCGTTCGCCGTTCCGCTCGCGCGGGTGGCCATCACCCGCGGCCGCGGCACCGCGCTGGCCCTCGGCGGGGCGCTGTCCGGCGCCCGTGCCTGCGTCACGATCGCCTCCGCCGCCCTCGCCACCGTCCCGCTCCTGCTCGTCGGACTCGCGCTCGTCGGCTCGGGGACCGCCGTGGGCCTGCAGGCGCGCTTCGCGGCCACCGACCTGCCCACTCCCGGCACCCGCGCTCGCGACCTGTCCCTCGTGGTGTGGGCGACGACGATCGGGGCGGTGGCCGGTCCCACCTCCTCGAACCGGGCGCGGCCGTCGGGCGGTGGCTGGGCATGCCCACGCTGACCGGTGCCTTCGCGTTCACCGTGGTCGCGCAGACCGCGGCGGCGGTCGTCCACCTCGTCGGGCTGCGGTCGCTCACCCCGCCCGCCCCGAGCGGCGACGGCGCAGGCACCCGGCGGGCCCGCTGCGGGGTCCGTGTCCTGCGGCCGAACGCGACCGCCCCGCGCTGCGGGGCACCTCCGACCTGGCCGTGAACCTGCTGGGTGCCGCCGGGGCGCGCTGGCCGGGCCGGTGCTGACCGCGGTCGGCGTCGCGGGGCTCGGCCTGGCCACGACGACCCTGGTGGCGGTCGTGGTCGGCTGGACCGTGCTGCACCAGCTCCGTGCCGTCGCGCACCGGGCGTGAGCCAGGGCGCCGTTCCGGCGCGCGTGGCGGACCATCGGGTCCATGACCGACGCAGCTGCCTGGACCTACCTGATGGACCTCAACGGCGTGCTCATGCGCGACGAGCAGCACGTCGCCGACGGCGCGGCCGCGTTCCTGGCCGCCCTGCGCGCCCACGGGATCCCGCACCTGGTGTTCACCAACGACTCGGTCGAGACACCGCACGACCAGCGGGCGCGGCTGCTGGCCTGCGGGCTGGACGTGCCCGAGGAGGCCATCTGGAGCTCCGCGCTGGCCACCGCCCAGTTCCTCGACCAACAGCGGCCCGGCGGGTCCGCCTACGTCGTGGGCGAGGCCGGGCTGACCACGGCGCTGACCGACGTCGGCTACGTGCTCACCGACGACGACCCCGACTACGTCGTGCTCGGCGAGACCCGCACGTACAGCTTCGCGGCGATCACCCGGGCCATCCGGCTGGTGGAGTCCGGCGCGCGGTTCCTGGCCACCAACCCCGACGAGAAAGGGCCCGGCTGGGAGGGGTCCCTGCCCGCGACCGGCGCCGTCGCCGCGCTCATCGAACGCGTGACCGGGCGGACGCCGTACTTCATCGGCAAGCCGAACCCGCTCATGATGCGCTACGCGCTGCGGGCGCTGGGCGCGCACTCCGAGCACACCATCGTGCTCGGCGACCGCATGGACACCGACGTGCGCTCCGGCATCGAGTCCGGGACGCAGACCATCCTCGTGCTCTCCGGGCTCTCCGACGCCGGCACCGCGGCGCGGTACCCCTACCAGCCGACCAAGGTCATCGGCTCGGTCGCCGAGATCGCCGAGCACGTCGACGACCCGTTCCGCGACTGACCGGCCCGGTTCACGGCAGGAAGCGCTCCCGGCCGTGCGCGGCGAACTGCGCGCGGAGGTCCTGCTCGTCCTGCTCGGTCATGAGCACGTACGACGGTGCGCCGCGGCCGACCCACCAGTGCACCTCGTCGGTGGTGCGCCAGCCGGTCGCCTGCATCTCCTTCTTGCGGAGCTTGCCCGAGCCGGTGGTGGGCAGCTGCGCGGACACCCGCACGTAGCGCGGGAACGCCTTCGGACCCAGGTCTTCCTGCGCGGCGAGGAACTCGGCGAGGTGCAGGTCGGCGAACCGCACCGGGGTCTCGACGGCCGCCATGACCTGGTCGCCGGAACGCGGGTCGGGCACCGCGAACACCGCGGCGGCGACGATGTCGGGGTGCCGCCGCAGGACCCGTTCCACCAGCAGCGCGGAAAGGTTCTCCCCGTCCACCCGGATCCAGTCGCCGGAGCGGCCGGCGAAGTAGAGGTGGCCGTCGCGGTCGAGGTAGCCGAGGTCCCCGGTCCAGTACCAGCCGTGGCGGACGCGCTCGGCGTTGGCGGCCGGGTTGTTGTAGTAGCCCTCGAACGTCGCGGCGCCCTCGGTGTTGACGATCTCGCCGATGGCCTCCTCGGCGTTGCGCACCCGGCCGTGCTCGTCCAGCTCCGCGGGCGGGCAGGTCTCGAGCGTGTCGGGGTCGACCACGCGCACGCCCGCGTGCGCCGGGACCCCGAGCGCCGTGGGTGGTGCCCCGGGTGCGCGTTCGACCATCCCGGCGCTCTCGCTCGACCCGTAGCCCTCGTACAGGGTCGCCCCGAAGCGGCGCCGGAACTCGGCCCGGTCCTCGGGCGAGGCCTCGGTGCCGAACCCGTGCGTCAGCGTGTTGTCGGCGTCGTCCGGGCGCTCCGGCTGGGCCAGCACGTAGCTGATCGCCTTGCCGACGTAGGTGAAGTACGTCGCGCCGTAGCGGCGCACGTCCGGCAGGAAGCCCGACGCGGTGAACCTCGGGGCCAGCGCCACGCACGCGCCCGCGAGCAGCGCTGGGGCCCACAACGCCATGAGCGCGTTGCCGTGGAACAGCGGCATGCAGCAGTAGCAGACGTCGTCGCGGCCGATGTGGTACTTCGCGCTGTTCTGGTGGGCCAG
The DNA here is from genome assembly GCF_013410345.1 of Saccharopolyspora hordei. Taxonomy (NCBI): domain Bacteria; kingdom Bacillati; phylum Actinomycetota; class Actinomycetes; order Pseudonocardiales; family Pseudonocardiaceae; genus Saccharopolyspora; species Saccharopolyspora hordei. The sequence goes on along the minus strand of NZ_JACCFJ010000001.1, from coordinate 3,309,368 downwards.
CCCGACGAGGCGTCCTTGGGAGCAGATGGCGGCTTTCGACGTCCCGGTGGTGCCGGAGGTGAACAGCAGCAGCACCCGGGTCCGCGCCGTGACCGCCGGGTCCCGGACCGGCTCGGCGGGCCAGGTCGCCAGCTGCGCGGCGTACTCCGGGGAGTCCACCAGCAGGAAGCGGTCCCGCGGGACGCCGATGTCCAGCTCGCCGAGCAGCTCCAGCCCCGCGGCGTCGGTCACCACCAGCTGCAGGTCGGTGTGCCGCACCTCCGCGGCGAGGTCGGCGCCGCGCCGGGTGGGGTTGATGCCGACCACCGTCGCACCGGCCAGCGCCGCCGCGCCGAGCCAGAGGACGTACTCGGGGACGTTGTCGAGCAGGACGCCCACGTGGAACGGGCGGTCCGTCTCACGCAGCTCCCGGAGACCGGCCGCGCGCGCCGCGCTCTGGCGCACCACCTCGTCCCAGGTCCAGGTCCGCTCCCGGGACCGCAGACCGGGCCGGTGGTCGCCCAGCCGGTCCAGCAGCAGGTCGGCGACCGTCTCCCGCCGGCTCATCGGTCCTCAGTGGACGCACCGACGTAACCGGCCTCGGTGCCCCAGGTCTGCGACCGCGTGGTGGCGCGGTCGACCAGCACGCACCGCGCGCCGGTGAAGTTCGTCGGCATGCAGCGGTTGTTGTGGTTGCACAGCGACCGGACGCGGTGGTCGGCCTGGATCCGGTTGACCAGGTCCGGTTCCCGCAGCAGGGCGCGCGCCATGGCGACGAACTGGAAGCCCTCGGCCATGCCGCGGTCCATGACCTCCTTGTTCGTGATGCCGCCGAGCAGGACCATCGGCAGCTTCACCGCGGCCCTGATCTGCCGGGCGTCGTCGAGCAGGTAGCCGTCCCGGTACGGGTACTCGCGCAGCAAGGCGCGGCCGAACAGCTTCACCCCGAGCCGGATCGGCTTCGGCATGACCTCGGCGAAGGCGTCGAGCGGCACGTCGCCCTTGAACAGGTACATCGGGTTGCGCAGCGAGCTGCCTGCCGTCATCTCCAGCGCGTCGACCGACCCGTCGGCCTCCAGCCACTGCGCCACCACGATGGCCTCGTCGAGCCAGAACCCGCCCGGCACGCCGTCGTCCATGTTCATCTTGGCGATGATGGCGATCCGGTCGCCGACCGCCTCGCGCACCGCGGTCATGATCTCCCGCGCCAGCCGCGCCCGGTTCTCCAGGTCGCCGCCGTAGGAGTCGGTGCGGCGGTTGAGCTTCGGGCTCAGGAAGGAGCTGGCCAGGTAGTTGTGCCCGAGGTGCACCTCGACCGCGTCGAACCCCGCCTCGATCGCCATGCGCGCCGCGGCGGCGTGGTCGCGCACGATGCGGTGCAGGTCGCCGAGGCTCGCCGGCGTGGTGAAGCCGAGCCCGCGGAAGTGCCGGCTCGGTGCCAGCACCACCCCGCGCCCCGTCGGGTTGGCGACGGGACCGGCGTGCCCGATCTGCGCGGAGACGGCGGCCCCCTCGGCGTGGACGGCGTCGGTGAGCACCCGCAGGCCGGGCAGCGCCTCGGGCCGCCACAGGACCTGGTGCTTGTCGGTGCGCCCCTCGGGGGAGACCGCGCAGTAGGCCACCGTGGTCATGCCGACCCCGCCCGCCGCGTACCGGACGTGGAAGTCGACCAGGTCCCGGGTGACCTTCCCGCGGTGGCTGAGCCCTTCGTAGGTGGCCGCCTTGATCGTGCGGTTGCGCAGGGTCAGGGGACCGATCTTCCCGGGGCTGAAGACGTCCGGGACTGGTGGGGACGTGGTGGTCACGAGCACTCCTGTTCCGCTGGGTCGCTGCGGGTCAGCTGATGAGGGCCTGTCCTCCGTCCAGGGCGAGCGTGGCCCCGGTCAGGTAGCGCATGTCCGGACCGACCAGGGCCACGACCGCGCGGCCGATGTCGGCCTCGCAGTCCCCGATGCGGCCCAACGGGATGGACCGGACGAACTCCGCGGCCTCCTCCGGATTGCGCTCGGTCCAGGCCGCCAGGCTCGGCGACAGCGCGTGCGGCGCGATCGCGTTCACCCGGATCCCGTCGCGCCCCCACTCCGAGGCCGCCGTCCTGGTCAGCGAGCGCAGGGCCTGCTTCGCCGCGGCGTAGGCGCCGTAGGTCGAGGTGTCCCACCGCACCATCGCCGAGGTCACGAGGTTGACGATCGAGGCGTTCCCGCTGGCCTTCAGGTGCGGGTGGCAGGCTTTCATGAACGCGAACGCGGCGAACGGCCCCGACTGGAAGCCCCGCTGGAAGTCCTCGTCGCTCATCGACAGCAGCGGGCCGAAGCGACCGGTGTAGGCGTTGTTGACCAGGACGTCGAGCCGGCCCATCGCCTCGACGACCCGCTCCACCAGCCCGGGCACGGCGGCGGTGTCGGTGACGTCGAAGGGGAACGGCTCGGCGCGGCCGCCGCGCTCGCGGACCAGCGCGCAGGTGGCGTCCAGCTTCGCCGCGGTGCGACCGACCACCGCGACGGACGCCCCCGCACCGGCCAGCGCGAGCGCGATGCCCTGACCGACGCCTTGCCCCGCGCCGGTGACCAGCGCGACCGTGCCCCGCAACTCGTCCATGCCGTCGCCTCCGCTCGGTGCTCCTCCCACCACAGTGGTGCGATCTCGCGACCGCGGCGCCCGCTGTCCCGCTCAGCGGGAGCGCCGCCGGTTCAGAAGGTCTGCGGCCCGCGCAGGGTCGCCTCCGCGCCACCGTCCACATAGATCACTTGCCCGGCCATGTGCGTGTTGTCCTCGCTGACCAGCCACCGGAGCGCCCGGGCGATGACCACGGGCTCGGCGAAGCCGTGCAACGGCATCGGCACCGCCTCCTCCACGACCTGCCGCCACTCCTCGTCCGCGAGCAGCGGTGCGGTCATCGGGCTGAGCACCACGCCCGGGGCCACCGCGTTGAGCGGCACCCCGGCACCGGCCCACTCCGGCGACACCGCCGCCCGCCGCACCCACTGGGCCAGGGCGGACTTCGACGAGGAGTAGAGCTCGTGGCCGGCACCGCGCTCGGCCACCGCGCGGGCGCGCTCCAGCGCCGCCGGCTCGTCGTCCTGCAGGCAGGCCTCGACCACGCCGGGGTCGACCGGCTGGGTGCCCGAGATGGACCCGACGACCGCCGCGCGCGGGCGGGGCGCGGCGGCGAGCAGCGGCCGCAGCCCCTCGAGCAGCCGCACCACGCCGAAGTAGTTGGTGCTCACCGTGACCGGCTCGGGGTGCGAGACACCGGCGCAGGCGACCACGGCGTCCACGCGGCCCGCGCTGCGCTCGGCCACGCCCGACACCGCCCGGTCGCGCCCGTCGCCGGTGGACAGGTCCGCCTGGACGTCGGCGACGTCCCGGTCGACCCCGATCACCTCGTCACCCTGCTCCCGCAGCAGTCGCACGAGCGCCTCGCCGATCCCCGACGCCGACCCGGTCACGACCACGCAACGCGTCATCCGCACCCCTCTCACCCCGGTCCGCGGCGCTCCGGCCGGGACCGAACGGCCACCGCGCCCCATGCCTAGCGGAGACCACCACCCCACCCCGAACGCCGATTCCGCTCAGCGGGACCCGCGGGCCGCGGCTCCACCCACCGGAGCAACCCGGGCGCCGAGCGCCGGGGCCGGGTCGCGGGGCGCCGCGGCAGTAGACTCGGCCGGCAGGAGGTCCGGCGAGGTCTGCGGAGGCGTGCATGGCGGGGAGGGGCCGCGGTGGGCCCGGTGCGGTGAGCATCAAGGACGTGGCCCGGCACGCCGGGGTCTCGATCGCGACCGTGTCGAACGCGCTGAACCGGCCCGAACTGCTCTCCCCCACCACGCGCAGCCGGGTGCTGTCGGTGATCGACCAGCTCGGCTACGTGCGCAGCGAGTCGGCCCGCCAGCTGCGCGCCGGGCGCAGCCGTGTCCTCGGCCTGCTCGTGCTGGACATGGGCAACCCGTTCTTCGTCGAGGTCGCGCGCGGGGCCGAGGAGGCCGCCCACGCCGCCGACGTCGGGGTGATGCTCTGCAACAGCGGGCAGGACCCGGCGGCCGAGGCGATGTACCTGTCGCTGTTCGCCGAGCACCGGGTCCGCGGCGTGCTGATCACCCCGACCGGCACCTCCAGCGAGCAGCTGGACGCGCTGCGGCGCAACGGCATCCCGCACGTCTACGTGGACCGGGTCGCCGCGGACGACGAGGACTCCTGCTCGGTCTCGGTGGACGACGTGGTGGGCGGGCAGCTGGCCGTGCGGCACCTCGTCGAGCGCGGCCACGAGCGCATCGCCCACGTCACCGGCCCGATGAGCCTCGCGCAGTGCCGCGACCGGCTGGCGGGCGCCCGCGACGCGATCGACGAGGCCGGGTTGCCCGAGGAGGCGCTCGCGGTCGTGGAGACCACGACGCTCGACGTCGCCGCGGGCCGGGACGCGGGTTCCCGGCTGCTGGGCCTGCCCGAACGGCCGGCCGCGGTGTTCTGCGCCAACGACCTGCTCGCCCTCGGCGTGCTGCAGGCGATGTTCGCCGCCGGGGTGCGCGTGCCGGAGGACGTCGCGATCGTCGGCTACGACGACATCGAGTTCGCCGCGGCCGCGGCCGTGCCGCTGACCTCGGTCCGCCAGCCGGCGCGGCAGCTGGGCCGCAAGGCTGCCGAGCTGCTGCTGGCCGAGACCAGCGGCGAACCCGGCCACACCCACGAGCGCGTGGTCTTCCAGCCGGAGCTCGTCGTCCGCCGGTCCACGCTGGCCGACCGCGGCTAGCGCGGCAGGTGGGTGCGCAGCTGCCGCCCGCGCCGGAGCACCGCCCGCAGGTCCGCGAGCCCGCCGCTGACCACCCCGTGCGCCCGCGCCTGCACCAGCACGTTGCCCAGCGCGGTGGCCTCCACCGGACCGGCCACGACGGGCCGCCGGCAGGCGTCGGCGGTGAGCTGGCAGAGCAGCTCGTTCTGCGCTCCCCCGCCGACGACGTGCACCACCTCGACCCGGCGCCCGGTGATCCGCACGGCGTCGTCGATCGCCCGCCGGTAGGCCTCCGCGAGGCTGTCCAGCACGCACCGGGTGACTTCCGCGGGCGTTCCCGGCACCGGCTGGCCGGTCTCCCGGCAGGCGCCGGCGATCCGGGACGGCATGTCGCCGGGCGGCAGGAATCGGGCGTCGTCGACGTCGACGACCGGCCCCCTCGGCAGCTCGGCGGCCTCCCGGACCAGCCGCGCGGTGTCGCGGCACCCCCACACCCGCTGGCACTCCTGGAGGATCCACAGGCCGGTGACGTTGCGCAGGAACCGCGTGGTGCCGTCCACCCCGGCTTCGTTGGTGAAACCGGCTTGCCGGGCGTCCTCCGACAGCAGCGGCGCGTCGAGCTCCACGCCGACCAGCGACCAGGTCCCCGAGGAGATGTAGGCGAAGTCCTCGCCCTCCGCCGGGACGCCGACGACCGCGGACGCGGTGTCGTGCGAGCCCACCGCGCGCACCGGGACGGCGCCGAGCCCGATCTCGGGCCGCAGCACCCCGGCCGGGTCGCCGGGCCGGCGCAGCGGCGGGAACAGGCCCACGTCGACACCGGCCCGGTCGGCGACCTCCCGCGACCACTGCCGGGTGCGCGGGTCGAGCATCGCGGTGGTGGAGGCGTTGGTCTCCTCCGTGCCCGGCACCCCGGTCAGCCAGTGCGCGATGAGGTCGGGCACCAGCAGCGCCCGCGCGGCCGTGGGCGGCGGTGGGTCCGCCGCCAGCTGGAACAGCGTGTTGAACGGCAGGAACTGGATGCCGGTGTTCGCGTAGAGCTCCGGGAGCGGGATCGCGGCCAGCACCCGCTCGATCGCCGCGTCCGTGCGCGCGTCGCGGTAGTGCACCGGGTTCGCGACCAGCGCACCGCCGGCGTCGAGCAGGCCGTAGTCCACCGCCCAGGAGTCGATGCCGATCGAGCTGACCGGGCCCGCCGCCCGCAGCCCGTCGAGGACTCCCCGGTACAGCGCGGCGATGTCCCAGCGCAGCCGTCCGTCGGTGCGCACCGGCTGGTTCGGGAACCGGTGCACCTCGGTCAGCTCGATCCCGCCGTCGGCCGGGCGGCCGACCATGACGCGCCCGCTGGAGGCGCCCAGGTCGACCGCGGCGAAGGCGGTCATCGCAGGAACGCGGCGGCCACCCCGGCGTCCACCGGCACGTGCAGCCCGGTGGTGTGGGAGAGCTCGCCGCTGGTCAGCACGAACACCGCGTTCGCGACGTGCTCCGGCAGCACCTCGCGCTTGAGCAGCGTGCGCTGCGCGTAGAAGGCCCCGAGCTCGGACTCCTCGATCCCGTACACCGCGGCGCGCTGCGCGCCCCAGCCCCCGGCGAAGATCCCCGAGCCGCGCACCACGCCGTCCGGGTTGACCCCGTTGACGCGGATGCCGTGCTCGCCCAGCTCGGCGGCCAGCAGGCGCACCTGGTGGGCCTGGTCGGCCTTCGTGGCGCTGTAGGCGATGTTGTTCGGCCCGGCGACCACGCTGTTCTTGCTGGTGATGTAGACGATGTCACCGCCCTGGCCCTGCGCGACGAGCATCCGCGCGGCCTCCCGGGACACCAGGAACGAGCCGCGGGCCATCACGTCGTGCTGCAGGTCCCAGTCGTCCACAGTGGTCTCCAGCAGCGGCTTGGAGATGGACAGGCCCGCGTTGTTCACCACCAGGTCCACGCCGCCGAAGGCCAGCGCGGCGGCCCGGAAGGCGCGCACGACCTGGTCCTCGTCGGTGACGTCGACGTCGACCGCGACGGCGGTGTCCGGTCCGCCCAGCTCGCGGGCCACCTCCTCGGCCGCGTCGGCGTCGCGGTCGGCGATGACCACGCACGCCCCCTCCGCCGCGAGCCGGCGCGCCGTGGCCTTGCCGATGCCCGACGCCGCGCCGGTGACCAGCGCGACCCGCGTCGCGAGCGGCTTGGGCTCCGGCCGCCGGCGCAGCTTGGCCTCTTCCAGTTCCCAGTACTCGATGCGGAACTTCTCGCGCTCGTCGATCGGCTCGTAGCGGGACACCGACTCGGCGCCGCGCATCACGTTGATCGCGTTGACGTAGAACTCCCCGGCCACGCGGGCGGTCTGGGCGTCGGCGCCGAAGGAGAACATGCCCACGCCCGGGACCAGCACGATCGCCGGGTCCGCGCCGCGCATCGGCGGCGAGTCGGGGGTAGCGTAGCGCTCGTAGTAGGCGCGGTAGTCCTCGCGGTACTCGGCGTGCAGCTCTCGCAGCCGCTCGACCACCTCGTCCAGCGGCGCGGTCGGCGGCAGGTCCAGCACCATGGGCCGCACCTTGGTGCGCAGGAAGTGGTCCGGGCACGAGGTCCCCAGTGCCGCCAGCCTGGGGTGCTCGCGGTGGGCCAGGAAGTCCAGCACCACCTCGGAGTCGGTGAAGTGCCCGACCTGCCTGCGGTCGGTGGACACCAGCCCGCGGAGCACCGGCGCCAGCGCCGCGGCGCGTTCCCGCCGCTGCGCCTCCGGCAGCGGCGCGTACTCCGGCACGGCCGGGCCGAACGGGTCCGGCTTGCCGTGGGCGGCGAGGAACTCCGCGGCGGTGCGGATGATCTCCAGCGAGTGCGCCTCGCACTCCTCCGAGGTGTCGCCCCACGCCGTGATGCCGTGACCGCCGAGGATGCAGCCGATGGCGCGCGGGTGGGCGGCCTTGATCGCCGCGATGTCCAGCCCCAGCTGGAAACCGGGGCGCCGCCAGGGGACCCACACCACGCGGTCGCCGAAGCAGCGCTGGGTGAGCTCGTCGCCGTCCGCGGCGGTCGCCAGCGCGATGCCCGCGTCCGGGTGCAGGTGGTCGACGTGCGCGGCGTCCACCAGCCCGTGCATGGCGGTGTCGATGGACGGCGCGGCGCCGCCCTTGCCGTGCAGGCAGTAGTCCAGCGCGGCGACCATCTCGTCCTCGCGCTCCACGCCCGGGTAGACGTCCTGCAGCGCGCGCAGCCGGTCCAGGCGCAGCACCGCCAGGCCGTCCGGCGTCAGCGTGCCGAGGTCTCCGCCGGAGCCCTTGACCCACATCAGGTCCACCGGCTGCCCGGTGGCCGGGTCGGTGTCGCGGCCCTTGGCCGAGGTGTTGCCCCCGGCGTAGTTGGTGTTGGCCGGGTCGGCGCCCAGCCGGTTCGACCGCGCGATCAGCTCGTCGACTGTGCTCATCAGGCTCCCCACCCCGCTTGTGCGCCGCCCACCCGGTCGGCGGCGATCCGTTCCTGGTACCCCGACCGCAGGTAGGCGGCCATCGGGTCCGGGTCGAGTCCCATCTCCGCGCGCAGTTCGCCCAGCAGCGGGCGCACGTCGGTCTTGTAGGCGTCCATCAGCACGTCGTTGGCGCCGATGACGTCACCGCTGCGCTGCGCCGCGGTCAGCGCGTCGCGGTCCACCAGCAGCGCCTTGGCGGTGGCCTCCTGGACGTTGCACACCGACCGGATCTGGCCGGGGATCTTCGGTTCCACGTTGTGGCACTGGTCGAGCATGAACGCCACGCCCGCCGCCGGGTCGAGCCCGCCGCCGCGCACGACCTCGACCATGATGCGGAACAGCTGGAACGGGTCCGCCGCTCCCACCATGAGGTCGTCGTCGGCGTAGAAGCGGGAGTTGAAGTCGAACGCGCCGAGCTTGCCAGCGCGCAGCAGGACCGCGACGATGAACTCGATGTTGGTGCCGGGCGCGTGGTGCCCGGTGTCGACGCACACCTGCGCGCGCTCGCCGAGCTGCAGGCAGTGCGCGTAGGCGGTGCCCCAGTCCGGGACGTCGGTGGTGTAGAAGGCGGGCTCGAAGAGCTTGTACTCCAGCAGCATCCGCTGCCCCTCGCCCAGCCGCTCGTACACCGCCGCCAGCGCTTCGGCCAGCCGGTCCTGGCGGTCCCGGATGTCGTCCTGCCCCGGGTAGTTCGTGCCGTCGGCGAACCACAGCTTGAGGTCGCGGGAGCCGGTGGCGTCCATGATGTCCACGCACTCCAGCAGGTGGTCCAGCGCCTTGCGGCGGACGCGCGGGTCCGGGTTGGTGACGCTGCCGAGCTTGTAGTCGTCGTCCTGGAAGACGTTGGCGTTGATCGCGCCGAGCCGCACCCCGGCGTCCTCGGCGTACTCGGCCAGCGCGGCGTAGTCGTCCACCCGGTCCCACGGGATGTGCAGGGCGACGCTGGGCGCCACGCCCGTGAAGGCGTGCACCTGCGCGGCGTCGTCGATCTTCTCCCGCACGGTGCGCGGTACGCCGGGTTGGGCGAAGACCTTGAACCGGGTTCCGGAGTTCCCGTACGCCCACGACGGCGTCTCGATCCGCTGCGCGCGGAGCTGCTGCTTGATCTCCGAAGTCGTCGCCATCGACACTCCTTTGAAACGTTTCATGCAGAGTAGGGGCTGATGGCCGGAGGGACAAGCCCCCACCTCCACCGGACCGGTGGAAGCGCGGAGGGCGCCTCTCGCCGACCCGGCTGGCGCACGGCGCTTCACGCCGTTCGCGCTACCAGGTCGACGGTCCAGCGGTCCAGGGCGCCAGCAGGAACGCACCCGATCGGCCGCGGCGACCTCATCCGCCTCGGCGAAACCGGGATCCGCGTGGCGAAACCTTTCAACCGGTCCGTCACCACACCAGCCCGTCGAGCCGTGCTCCCCTCGGCGCCCGAACTCCCGCCCACGCGCCTGCCGCGCCGTTGCAGGGCAGGGAACCTCGCCGTCCGAGACTCGGCACCCAGACCGAGCGCCTCCACGACCTCGGGGCCCGACTCGACCGAGTGGGTCTTGTGGGCCCGTGACGGACCGCCTACCGTGTACCGCACCTTTTAAACGATTCAACACGCCGCAGGCTGCGTGCCGGTTCCCGGGAACCGGCACACCCCCAGGCAGCGGGCTGCCGCTCGCCGCACATCAACGCCGATGCACGGGAGGGCCCATGGGGATTCGACTGGGCAGCAGGAGCACGACGGGCTGGCGGGCGACGATCGCCGTGGCCATGTCGAACTACATCGAGGCGGGGTCGATCATCGCGATCGCCACCAGCCTCAGCGCGTGGCAGGAGCGCTTCGGGCTCGACGACCTCGCGGTGGGGCTGCTGGCGTCGTTGAGCGCCAACGCCTTCGGCGCCGCCCTGGGCGCCGCGATCGGCGGCCCGCTGTGCGACCGCTACGGCAGGAAGTTCATCTACACCTACGACCTGCTGCTTTACATGCTCGGCGTGCTGCTGGCGGTCTTCGCCACGTCCTACTGGGTGCTGCTGACGGGCTTCGTGCTCACCGGGATCGCGGTCGGCGCCGGGGTGACCGCGTCGTGGACCTACATCGCCGAGGAGGCCCCGCCGGACAAGCGGGCCGCGCACGTGGGGACGGCGCAGCTGGCGTGGTCGATCGGCCCGATGGTCGGCTACCTGCTGGCGGTCGTGGTGGCACCGCTGGGGTTGCTCGGCAGCAGGCTGGTCTTCGCGCACCTGTTCGTCGTCGCGGCGGTCGCCTGGTGGGTGCGCCGCGGGCTGCCGGAGTCGCGGATCTGGAGCGACCGCAAGGCGGACCAGGGCGGCACGCTGTCCACCGGCGGCAACCTGCGCGCGCTGTTCGGCGTGAAGGCCAACCTCACCGCGATGCTGCTGCTGTTCGGCGTGTACGCGCTGTGGAACGCCGTCGCCGGGCAGGCCGGCATCTTCCAGCCGCGGGTCTACGACGCGGCGGGCGTGACCTCGGAGACCGAGCAGTACCTGCTGCAGGTCCTGGTGTGGGGCTGCACCAGCGCGGCCACCTACTTCGGCTTCATGCTGCTGGCGGACCGGGTGAGCCGCCGCTGGCTGTACTTCTCGGGCGCGGCGCTGGGCGTCGCGGCGTGGGCCGCGCTGATCTACGCCCCGCCGAGCACGGCGACCCTGCTGTTCTTCGCCATCGGCTGGGGCGTCTCGGCCGGTGTCGGTGCCCAGGCGTTCTACGGGCTGTGGACCAGCGAGCTGTTCGCGACCCGCTACCGCGCCAGCGCGCAGGGCGTGCTGTTCCTGGCCGCGCGGGTGCTCGTCGGCCTGCTGAGCGTGTGGTTCCCGGTGCTGCTGACCCAGATCGGCTTGCGCGGTCTCGGTCTGCTCATCCTCGGGCTGCTGGTCGCGGCGCTGTTGATCGGGACGATCTGGACGCCGCGCACCCGCGGCAAGAGCCTGGAGCAGATCGAGCGGGAGCGCTACGGCGGACCGGTCACCGGAGGCAGCACCGTGCCGGCCCGCTGACCGGTGTCCACAGTGGAGCGGATCAGGCCGGGGAGCTCCTCTCGGCGGTGCCGTCGTCGGGCACGGGCTCCAGCTCGCGCGCCTTCGGCAGCCGCGGCACCCAGAACAGGCCGATCGCGCAGGCGACCGCGGTGGAGGTGAGCAGCAGCCAGAACAGCAGGGCGGGGTTCGCCTGCGCGAGCGTCGGGGTGCCGAAGGCGGCGAGCGCCGCGACGACCCGGGCGAAGGCCGTGGTGAGCCCGCTGGCCGTGGTGCGCAGCAGGGTCGGGACGAGCTCCTGCGACCACACCTTGTACATGCCCTCGCCGCAGAAGGCGTTGCCGAGTCCGGACAGCAGCAGCACGGCGATCAGGGTGAACCGGTCGGCCCCGAACAGCGCGGGCAACGCCCAGGCGACGAGGATGAGCGTCGAGCCGCCCGCGAACCACGCGCGCCGCGTCGGCCGGTCGACCACGCGCATGAACACCAGGCCGGCCAGGAACCCGATCGGCAGCCCCAGCAGGCTCAGCCGGGAGTACTCCGCGACCCCACCGCCGGTGAGGTCGGTCCACAGGAAGGTGCCGAAACTGCCCAACGTGGACGCACCGAGGTTCCAGGTGGCGTAGTACGCCCCGAGCGCGACGACGGGGAAGACGACCGGCGCGCGGAACAGCTGGCCGACGCGGCTGAAGTGGACGGCCTCCGCGTCGCCGGGCGCCTCCACGGCGCGCCGCGCCGCGACCCACTCGGCGGACTCGCGCAGCGTGAACCGCAGGACGAGCACGACCACCGCCACCACCAGCAGGTGCGCGAACATGATGCGCCCGCCGACGAGGCCCCACGACCCGACCACGGCGCTGAGGCCCTGCGCGGCGACGATGCCGCCGATCCACAAGACGTTGGAGAGGATGACCATCTTCCCCTTGTGCCCGTCGGGAGACTCCTCGTTGACCAGCGCCAGCGAGGCGGCCAGGTCGGCGCCGATGGCCAACCCGACGGCGACGACACCGACGTGCAGCAGCCACACCGGGGAGGCGAGGAGCAGCAGCACGGTGCCCGCGGCGTAGAGCAGCAGCGACAGCGTGAACACCCGCCGCCGGCCGAACAGGTCACCGAGCCGGCCCCCGCACAGCGCGCCGAGGGCGAACACGAGCGTCTGCACTCCGAGCAGGACGCCCACCGTCCCCGCGTCGAGGGAGAGGACCTCGGCGTAGGAGCCGCCGAGCACGATGCCGGAGGTGACCAGCGCGCCGGCGTCGAGGTAGGAGGCCATGCCGGCGAGCACGGCGACCTTCCAGGTGCGGCCCGGTGGTGGCGCGAGCGCGGACATCGGTTCTCCTTCCAGTGCGACGGGTCACCGCGCAGCGGAGCGCGCTTCGTCGGTGGCCGGCAGCCGCAGCGCGTGCCGCCCACCGGCGAGGGAGGTCTCCGGGTGGCCGGGCACCCGCACCGTGGCGACCGCGGTCTCCGGCACCTCGACGTCCAGCTCCCACGCGTCGCCGGTGCGCCGCCACGCGACGGCGGCGCGTCCGCGCACGGTGGTGTGCGCGGTGCGGGCCCAGGTGAGGCGGTCGTCGGCGAGGGGCGCGACGTCGAAGGTGGCCCAGCCCGGGCTGGTGGGGCGCAGGCCGCCGACCGCCTGCTGGATCCAGGCGGACGCGGCACCGAGGAAGTAGTGGTTGTGCGAGCGCGCGGTCTCGTCCCAGGACTCCATCAGGGTCGCGGCCCCGGCCTCGAACCACGGACCCCACCCGGGGCGGGTCCGCTGGGTGGCCACGGTGATCGCCAGGTCGGGCCGCCCGTGCGCGGCCAGCACGGGGAGCAGGTGCTTCGCCGCCACGGCACCACAGTCGAGGTGTCCGCCGGTGCGGTGCTCGATGTCGGCGAACAGCCCCTCGGCGACGCTCGTGACGTGCTCGGCCGGGACGGCGCCGAACGCCAGCGGCAGCACGTTCATGGCTTGCCGGTACCCGACGCCCGGGGCCCGGTAGGTGCCGGTGGCGGTGTCGAAGAACCGCTGGTGGTAGGCGGTCGCGAGCTGCGCTGCGGCGGCCCGGTAGCGCTCGGCGCCGGTGTCCCCCAGCACGTCGCCGATGTCGGCGACCCGCTGCACGAGGTGCAGCAGCACCATCGTCGCGGTCGGCATCGGCCCTTCCGGCGCGAAGTGGTGGCCCGGGGACAGCCAGTCACCCCAGCTGTGGTGCGGCCACAGCCCGTCCGCGGTGAGCGCGAGCAGCCGGTCGGCGTAGGTGCGGATCGGCTCGGCGCAGCGCTCGAGGACGTCGCGGTCGCCGTACTCGCGGTAGAGGTACCACGGGATGAGCACCATCGAGCCGCTCCACGCGGGGTCGGCCGCCCGGCCCCAGTCCGGGGAGGGCACGATCTGCGGCACGACCCCGTGCTCGTCGCGCGCGTCCACGTGGTCGTCCAGCCACTTGCGCAGCGGTGCGCGCAGGTCCCAGTGGTGCAGCACGGCTTCGGTCGCCAGGTGGGCGTCCGCGGTCCACCCGTTCTTCTCGTACACCGGGGTGTCGGTCGGGACACCGTGCAGGTTGTTGCGGAAGGTGCGCCCGGTGGCGTCGACGATCCAGGTCAGCAGCTCGTCGGAGCACGCGAACTCACCGACCCGCGCCACCTGCGTCTGCAGCCGCACGGCCCGCACGTCGGTGACCGTCGCGCCCCCGTGGACCTCCACGCCGACGTACCGGAAGCCCTTGTAGCTGAACCGCGGTTCCCAGGTGACCTCGGCACCGCTGTCGCCGAGCACGAGACGGTCCACTTGGGACTCCCCGGCGGCCAGCGCGTTGTGGCAGTGGGGAACGCCGTCGGCGTCGAGCTGTTCGGCGTAGCGGACCACGACCTCGGCGCCCGCCTCGCCCACCGCGGTGAGCCGGACGCGACCGGCGAGCACTTCCCCGAAGTCGTGCACGACCACGCCGTCCCGTGGTGTGCTCGCCACGGGCGCGAGCGGTTCGCTGCGCCGGACGGGCGGGGCGGTCGCCGGCCGCAGCGCACCGCCCGGTGGCGCCGCGACCAGCGCGGGTTCCCACGCGGCGCGGCGGGCGTGGGCGAGGTCGGTGGTCTCGCCGGTGTAGAGCAGGTCGGAGGTCACCGCTCCCTCGGCGGCTTCCCAGTCGCCGCCCGAGGCGACGACGTGCCGCTCCCCCGCCGCGTCGCGGTACTCCAGCTGCGCGAGCAGCACGGGTTCGCGGTGCCAGCGGGCGAAGTTCCAGCCCCAGGTGTTCGCTCCGCGCGCGGCGTAGAAGCCGCGGCCGAGCTCCGCGGTGAGCGTGTTCTCGCCGGCCCGCAGCAGCGCGGTCACGTCGTAGGTGCGGTACAGGACGGTGCGGTCGTAGGTCGTCTGCGCCGGTTCGAGCACGTCCTCGGTGACCGGCTGCCCGTTGACCCGGAACTCCCCGTACCCGAGTCCGACCGCGCTCAACTCGGCCTCCCGCACGCCCTCCGGCACCACGAAGGAGGTGCGGAACACGGGGTTCGGCGCGGGCACCGTCTCGACGCCGATCACCCGCACTCCGGGTTCCGGGCCGCCGTCCCGCACGGCCCGTCCCGTGACCGGCAGCGGTGACACGCCGTCGTCGGGCTGGTCGGGCGGCGGCGTGGACAGGGTGGGCCACCCGATGCGGCCCTGCACCACTCGGAGCCGCAGCAGGTACTCCCCGGCACCGAGGGCGTCGGGCAGTTCGAGGAAGTGGGCGAACCGGTCCCACCGCACGATGCCCCGCTCGATGACCTGCTCGGCCAGCACCGTCCCGTCGGCGTCGCACAGCTCCAGCACCCCGCGCACCGCGTCGTCGTCGCTGACGAGGTCGAGCCCCACGGCGACGAACGGTCCCGGCGCGGTGAACGTCTGGCCCACCCAGTGCCCCGGCTCGGCCCAGGCCACGTGGTCCGAGTCCGCCGACAGCGCGTTGCGGTGAGCGGGGTCGGTGCGCTTGCCGATCCACTGCGCGGACCACTGCACGGGCGGTGGTGGCGCCGCCAGCGGCGGAAGGGACTCCGGAAGCGTGCTGTGATCGCTCACCCGTCCTCCTCGTCGAGCAGCCTGCGCGGGCAGCCCCGACCATGCACGGGATCGCCGACCACGTACAGCGGCTGACCCGACGAAAACGGGAATTCGCAACCGAACGGAGGAGCGGCCGCGTCGTCACCCGCCGAGCCGTCGCACCGCCCTCGACCGGCGCGACGCGATCGGCTGGGGTACTCCGATCGGTCGATGATGATCGGTTGTCCGGATGCTCCCCGCTCGACCGATCGAGAATGCGTCCTCGCGATCGAGGGGAGGACGATGGCGGAACACGAATGGCGCACGTTGCCGGACGGGCGCCGCATCCCGTTGCGAAACCCCACGGGACGGAGTGGAACGGTCGCGGTCGCGGTGGGCACCGCGATCGCGCTCGGCGCGTCGGGCGGGACGGCCGGAACGGCTGCGCTCAGCGGAGCGACGGGCGGCTCGTCCGCCCTCTCCGCCGCCGAGTCCGCCGTCGTCCGCAACATCAAGTCCAACCTGGGCAAGGCGAAGCGGACCGCGCGGAAGGGAGAGGACCGCCGCGCGTGGCGGCAGTTGCGGCTGCGCAAGGGCAGGCCGAACCGGAAGGAAGACCTCGAGTGCGCTGCCTTCTCCTACGGGCAGGTGCAGGAGTTCTTCCTCCGGACACCGTGCCAGCGCCTCGACCGCGAGCAGTACCCGGTCTTCGACGAGGCGGGCGGCACGATGGTGGTCGCGGTGTCCACGGTGACCATGCGGCGGTCGTCGGACGCCTGGAAGTTCCGCCGCGTCATGGACGAGCACGGCACCGGCGACATCCACCCGCTGGTGCCCGTGGTGCCCTTCACCGGTCACCACTACGACTCCCGCTCGACGGGTCGCACCGTCATCGTCGCCGAAGCCGAACCGTTGGAAGGCGACCCGGCGGACGAAGTCCTCGACGCCACCGCTCAAGCAGCCGTCGCCCTCACCCGGTGACCGGCCGCCTCAGCGTCCTGTCTGGACGGTCGAGCGGGCCCGCGGCACCTGGTCGTCCGGACGCCAGCGCCGGTCACGGGCGGTTCCCACTCGGCCAGATCGAGGCATCTCAGTGCAGCATGGTGAGCAGGCCCTCGACGCCCCGGCGGAACGCCTCGCCCACGTCCTCGACGCCGTCGAGGTGGGCGCCGCTCATGGCACCGTCGCGCATCATCATGAAGTGCCGCGCGGCGTGCTCCGGCTTGCCGCGACGCGGTGAGTCCCCGAAGACCTCCGCGAAGAGCTCGGTGAGGGTGTCCGTGTACCAGGCCCGGTGTTCGAGGATCACCTGGCGCACCGGGTCCTGCGGGTCGGGGTACTCGGCGGCGGCCTTGAGGAACGCGCAGCCGCGGAACTCCGGCGAGGCCAGGTCGTCAGCGACCGCGTCCCCGATCGCGCGGATCGCGTCGGCCGGGGACGGCGCGGCCTCGACGGCGGCCTGCACCTGCGCGCGGATGCCGGCGTCGACACCGCGCAGGTAGGCGACCACGAGGTCGTCCTTCGACGGGAAGTGCCGGTAGAACGTCGCCCGCGTCGCCGGGGCCTCGGCGAGGATCCGCTCCACACCGACCGCCCGGATGCCTTCGCGGTAGAACAGTCCGCTGGCCGTGGCCAGCAACCGCTCCCGCGCCGCGGACGTGACCGGCTGCGCCGACCGTCCGTTCGAGTCGTCACGGGCGGGACGCGTCGTGGTGGTCATGGTCCGACGATAGCAGAAAGAACGATCGGTCTTGCGTGCTCAGCCGGGGCGTGCCACTCTGGAGGAGCAAGAGAGAACGGTCTTTCTCCCCATCGCCGCGGCGGACCGCTCGCGCCGCGTCCGACACCTCTTGAGACGGACATCCCATGACCACGACCACTGCTCCTGCTGCCACCACCGTCGCCCCAGCACTGCGCCGGCTCTACTTCCTGCGCTTCGGGTTCGCGCTGCTCTGGGCCGTCGGGCTGTTCCTGACGGCGTCGCGCATCGGGCCGGTGAGCGCCACGCTGCTCGTGCTCTACCCGCTGTTCGACGTGGCCGCCGCCGTCGTCGACATCCGCTCCTCCGGGGCCGGCCGGTCGGCTCCGGGCCTCTACGCCACCATCGCGATCAGCACGTTCGCCGCCGCGGGCCTGGCCTTCGCGATCACCTCGGGCATCCCGTCGGTCCTGCGGGTCTGGGGGACCTGGGCCGTCGTGGCGGGCCTCGTCCAGCTCGTCGTCGCCCTCCTCCGGCGACGCACCCTCGGCGGCCAGTGGGCGATGATCGCCAGCGGCACCATCTCCACCGTCGCCGGTGTCTCGTTCTTCTTGCAGGCCACCGCCCCGGACGCCTCGCTCCGCAACCTCGCCACCTACGCCCTCCTCGGCGGCACGTTCTTCCTCATCTCCGCCCTGCGCCTGAACCGCACCCAGCACTGACGCCACCACCGCCCCACCAGCGCCCCACGCGCTGGTGGGGCGCGCAGCTGGTGAAGCGGCTGTTGCCCGGCTCCGCCTGTGGCTGGGGGTCGTGAGTGCGTGAACCGGCTGGAGCCGGTCTTGGCACTCACGAGCGTGGTGTGGCCTAGTTGAGGAGGTCGATCACTTCGGTGTCCGGGACCGGGGCGGGTTCCGCGTAGCACTCGGCGGCAGTTCGGAGGTCTTCGTCGGTCTCGAGGGTGACCAGTTCGTCGACTGACTCCTGGAGTCTCTGCAGCGCGCCGGGTGTGGCTACGGGGACGGCCAGGACCACGTGTGTGGCGCCCTGGACGTGGGCGACGCGGCAGGCGGCCGCTGCGGTCGAGCCGGTCGCGCAGGCGTCGTCGACGATGAGCGCGGTACGTCCCCGGAGGTTCGCCCGGGGGCGGTCGCCGCGGAACAGGTGCGCCAGCCTGTCCAGGTCGGCACGGGCGCGCGCTTCGGCCTGCTCCAGTTCTGCGGGTGGCACACCGGTCCGCCACATCACCTCGTCGTTGATGATCCGGACATCACCCTCGCCGATCGCGCCCATGCCCAGCTCCGGATGAGCCGGGACGCTGAGCTTGCGGACGACGATGACGTCGAGCGGAGCGTCCAGCGCCCGAGCCACCTCGAAGGCGACCGGAACACCACCCCGCGGCAAGCCCAGCACCACCGGAGCTTCGTCGCGCAGGTGCAGCAGCTGCTCAGCCAGCCGCTGCCCCGCGTCCCTACGACCACCGAACGGCATGCTCCCAGTCTGGAACCCGGGCACCGCAGCCGCAGCCGCGGAAGAGCGACGCGAGCACCCCGATACGACACCCCTCGGGCACACCCCGCTCGCACCCCGAAACCGCAGGTCACCGGCCTATCACGTGGATGTGAGATCAGAACGAGCCGCGCGGGCGTTCACCAACCGGATCCGCTCGCGACGATCTTTGGAACCGCAGGCCAGCACACCTGGAAATCTTGTGCACCGTCACCGGCCATCAGTGCCGGTCCCCATTGAGGCCCAGAGCTCCGGGTCGTATTGGAGCTCGTCGATCAGCGCCTGTCACCACCCACCAGCGCCGGTCCTCGCCCCCGAGGGCGTCACCCGACCAGGGCGCTGGTGGTGGTGTGGCCGAGGAGGGCTGCGCCGAGGGTGGCGAGGACGCTGGTCGTGACGTTGAGGGCGGCGTAGGCGTAGGCGCGTTCTTCGACGAGGCGGAGGGTTTCGTAGCTGAAGGTGCTGTAGGTGGTCAGCGCGCCGCAGAGGCCGACGCCTCCCAGGGCCGCGACCGGGTCGGGGAGGGCGGCGCCGGTGAGGGCGCCGAGCACGAAGGAGCCGGCGACGTTGACGGTGAGGGTGCCCCAGGGGAACGCGCTGTCGTGGCGGCGCTGGACAGCGCGGTCGGTGAGGTAGCGCAGCGGCGCACCGATCATGGCGCCGAGGACGACGAGCACGGCGGTCACGGCTGGCGGCTCCTGGTGTAGCGGATGGCGTGGACCTCCTCGAGCACCACGGTGCCCTCGGTGACGAGCTCGTCGAGCTCGGGCAGGAAGGCGCGGACGCGGTCCTCGGCGTCGATGATGACCACGACCACCGGCAGGTCCTCGGCGAGGCCGAGCAGTCGCGTGGTGTGCACCGTGGAGTGGGAGCCGTAGCCCTCGCAGCCGCGGAGCACGGTGGCCCCGGCGAGGCCCGCGCGACGCGCCCGCCGGACGATCTCGTGGTACAGCGGCTCGTGGTGCCAGGTGTCGCCCTCGCCGAGGAACACCGAGAGGCGCAGCGCCGGACCCTCCTGCTTCACCGCGCACCTCCCCTGCGCCTCGTGACCCAGCGGGTGAGCCAGACGCCGAGGACCACGGCGACGAGGGCGCCCACCATCGTCCCGGCGAGGTAGCCGAAGGCAGTGCCGACCGAGCCGGGTCGCAGCAAGGCGTGGGTCTCCACGGCGTAGGTGGAGAACGTGGTGAAGCCGCCGAGGAAGCCGACGCCGAGGAAGGGGCGCAGCAGGCGGTGGGCCGACCAGACCTCGGTGATGAGCACCATGAGGATCCCGATGAGGAAGCAGCCGAGGACGTTGGTCCAGAAGGTGCCCCACGGGAAGTGGCCGGGCACGCTCGGGGCGAGCTGGGCGATCCCGTAGCGGGCCAGCGCGCCGAGCCCGCCGCCGATCGAGATGGCGGCGAGGACAGGCGCTTGACTGCGGACCCGCTCGCTCCGCTGCGGAGCGACACGCTGGTCGATCTTGGCAGGCTCGGTGTTCACACAGGTCTCCCCACTGCAGCCCGACATCGGTCAGGTCGAGCAGGGACTGTTGGCGGCACCGTGCCGCGGTTCGCCGCTGAGCGGACCGGTGAGCCCCACCACCGACACCCACGATAACCAGTCGGCGCGGCGCGCGTCCTCCCGGTGTGCCCGGCACCATCGCCCCCGGCGGACATGGGAGACGGTGGCGGCCCCCACACACCGCCACCGTCAAGCTCGACGCACGTCAGCTGCCGAAGAACCCGAGCGCGGCCTCCTTGAACCGACGGCTCGACACGGCGTTGACGTGGGTGCGCCGCCCGAGCGAGACGAACGGGGCGTCGAGCCCGGCGGCGAACTCCGGCGCGTCCGCGGCGACCTCGTCCTGCTCCCCGGCGGCGAAGAGCACCGGGACGGGCGCCGGCCCGTCGAGCCGGTGGCCCGCCACCTCCTCGACGCACGCCTCCAGCCCGGGTGCGGACAGCGCCTCGGCCACCCGGCGCATCCCGTCGCGCTCCACGGCGCGGCCGCCGATGCCGCCGAGGGCGAGCCGCCGGACGCGGCCGGGAGCCAGCCGCGCCAGCTCCCAGCCGACCAGCCCGCCCATCGAGTAGGTCACAGCATCCACAGTGGACACCCCGGCCGCGTCCAGCACGGCCAGGACGTCGCGCGCCAGCGACTCGGGCGCGTAGCCGGACGCGGGACGGTCGCTCTGCCCGTGCCCGCGCAGGTCGACCAGGACGTGCCCGCGGTCGGCGAGCGCGCGCACCCAGCCGGTGCGCACCCAGGTGCTCTCGCTGTCCGAGGCGAAGCCGTGGAGCAGCAGCACCGGAGCGGGTCCCGGCGCGGTGTCGTACCAGATCTTCGTGCCGTCCTCGGCGGTGGCGAACACGGTCAGTCCTCCGGCAGGGACAGGCGGACGCGCCGCTGCGGCTTGCGCTCCTGGGGAACCGCACCGACGATGCCGGCCTGGTCGTCGGCGACGGTGAAGGTCACCAGCGGCTCCCCCACCTTCAGCTCCTCGTCCTCGCCCACGTGCAGGCGCGCGACCCGGCCGGACTGCGGCGAGGGGACCTCCACAGCGGACTTCGTCGTCTCCAGCTCGACCAGCGGCGCGCCGCGCTCCACCCAGTCGCCCTCGGCGACCAGCCACTCCAGCACGCGGGCACTGATCAAGCCCTCACCGAGATCGGGCAGCGGGAACGTCACGTCAGCCACGGCGGTACTCCAAAGTGGTCTGGATGGCGAGCAGGATGCGGTCGACGCTGGGCAGGTACTCGTCCTCCAGCGCCCCCGACGGGTACGGCACGTCGAAGCCGGTGACCCGCTGCACCGGCGCGCGCAGGTCGGCGAAGCAGCGCTCGGTGACCAGGGCGGACACCTCGGCGCCGAGCCCGGCGGTCAGCGGGGCCTCGTGGACCACCACCGCGCGGCGGGTCTTCGCCACCGAGGCGGCCAGGCCGTCGACGTCGATCGGCTTGAGCCACCGCAGGTCGACGACCTCCAGCTCCACCCCGTCCTCGGCGGCGAGCTCGGCGACCTGGAGGCAGCGGGACACCATCGCACCCCACGCGATGAGCGTGGCGTGCTCGCCCTCGCGCGCGACCCGGCTGGTGCCCGGCGGCACGGCCGGGACCGGCTCGGTGGGGTCGAAGGACTCCCGGTGCCAGTACCGGGACTTGGGTTCCATGAAGATCACCGGGTCGGGGTCGGCGATCGCCTGCCGCAGCAGGTGGTAGCCCTCCGACGGCGTGGACGGCGACACCACCTTCAGGCCCGGCACGTGCGCGAACAGCGCCTCCAGGCTCTCCCCGTGGTGCTCCGGCGCGCGGATGCCGCCGAAGCTGGGCAGCCGCAGGGTGATCGGCATGGGCAGCGCGCCCCGGCTGCGGAAGTGCATGCGCGCCACCTGGTTGACGATCTGGTCGACCGCCGGGTAGCTGAACCCGTCGAACTGGATCTCCGGCACCGGTCGCCAGCCGTGCATGGCCAGGCCGACCGCGGTGCCCATGATCGCCGACTCGGCCAGCGGCGTGTCGAACACGCGGCGCTCGCCGAACTTCTCCCGCAGGCCGTCGGTCACCCGGAACACCCCGCCGAGCGTGCCGACGTCCTGGCCGAACACCAGCACGCGGTCGTCGTCCTCGCACGCGTGCTGCAACGCCAGGTTGAGGGCCTGCTGCAACGACAGCTCAGGCATCGAGCGACTCCTCCCAGACCCGCTGCTGCTCCAGCAGTGCCTTCGTGGGCTCGCGGTAGGTGAACGAGAACAGCTCCTCGACCGGCCGCGCCTCGAGCGCGAGCAGGCCCTCCCGGACCTCGCGCACCACGGCGGCGGCGTGCTCCTCGGCCGCCGCGACGTCCTCGGCGGAGAGCTGCCGCGCGGCCACCGCGAGCGGGTCGCGCTCGCTCCACTCCTGCTCCTCCGCCAGCGTCCGGTAGCGCCCGGGATCGTCCGACGTGGAGTGCGGGCCCATCCGGTAGGTCATCGCCTCGATCACCGTCGGCCCACCGCCGTCGCGCGCCCGGTCCAGCGCGGCCCGGGTCGCCTCGAACACGGCGAGCACGTCGTTGCCGTCGACCCGGTGCCCCTCGATGCCGTAGCCCGCGGCGCGGGCGGCGACCGACCCACCGGCCACCTGCTCGCGGGTGGGCACCGAGATCGCCCAGCCGTTGTTCTGGCAGAAGAACACCACCGGCAGCCGGTACACCCCGGCGAAGTTCATCGCCTCGTGCACGTCGCCCTCCGAACTGGCGCCGTCACCGAAGTACGTGATGGCGGCACCGCCGGTGTCGTCCAGCTTCGCGCCCAGCGCCCAGCCGACGGCGTGCGTCACCGGGCCGGCGACGACGGCGTTGAACGGGGCCAGCCGCGAGGCCTTCGCGTCGTAGAGCCCGCCGTGCCAGACGTTGTGGTGCGAGGCCATGTAGCCGACGAGGTCGACGCCCATCGCGACCGCCGCCCCCAGGTCGCGGTAGCCGGGGAAGGCGAAGTCCCGGCTCAGGTCCAGGGCGGCGGCACTGCCCACCTGAGCGGCCTCCTGGCCCTTCGCCGGCGCGTAGCCGGGCAGGGCGCCCTGCCGCTGCATCGCGATGGCCTCCTCGTCGAGGCGCCGCGCCACCACCATCAGCCGGTGCAACGCGCGGAGATCAGCAGTGTCCATGCCCGAAGCGTGAACAGCCACCACCCCGCTGTGCAACACTCACCCTCGGCACTGTTCACTCTGCTCGATCTGATCGACCGAACACGGCATCCACTGGTCAACCTGACCAGTCGGACGGCGGGGCTCACGCGTTCGACGCGGTCGGCGGCGACCAGCGGGCAGGCAGCGAGGGAAGCGGAGAACGTATACGACCGCCAGCGCGCCCCGGCGCGACGCGCGATCCCCACAGAGGCCGTCTCACGCGCGCGGACGCACTGCGTCGGGCGGACGGCCGGGGAACCGTTGACAACGGTGCTCGGGCACCGCAGTATTCCTGATCGTATTCGATTTCGTAGTTGATCTCGGGAGACACCGTTGCCCCTCTCCCCGCTCCGGCGAGCGGGGGTGAGCCCTCGACGGGCAGGCCGCAGGAGGTCGAGCCGACCGACACAGCAAAGGAGCTGTCATGCCTGGACAAGGCCCCACCCAGGAGCGGGCCCGGCGAGAGCACCGCCGGGTCGCGCTGGGCACGCTGGTGGGCACCACCATCGAGTGGTACGACTTCTTCATCTACGCCAACGCCGCCGCGCTGGTCCTGACCCCGATGTTCTTCGAGCCGTTCGTGGCCTCGTACGGGGAGCTCGCCGGGCGGCTGGTCTCCTTCGCCACCGTGGGCGTCAGCTTCATCTTCCGCCCGCTCGGCGCGGTGGTCGCCGGCCACTTCGGCGACAAGCTGGGGCGCAAGGCCATGCTGGTGCTGACGCTGCTGCTCATGGGCGCGTCCACGACGCTCATCGGCCTGGTGCCCGGCTACGCCGCCATCGGGGTCTGGGCGCCGGTGCTGCTCATCCTGCTGCGCGTCCTGCAGGGCTTCTCCGCCGGCGGCGAGTGGGGCGGGGCGGCGCTCATGGCCGTCGAGCACGCGCCGGCGAACCGGCGCGGGCGGTACGGCGGCTTCCCGCAGATCGGGGTCCCGGTCGGCATGCTCATCGCCACCGCGGTGCTCAGCGTCGTCACCGCCACGACCACCGAGCAGCAGTTCCTCGACTGGGGCTGGCGGGTGCCGTTCCTGCTGTCCGTCGTGCTCATCGTGGTGGGCATGGTGATCCGGCTCGGCATCGCCGAGTCGCCGGTGTTCTCCGGCGAGGGCGAACGGGAGCGCGTCCGGCTCCCGCTGGTGCAGATGTTCCGCTTCAACGGCAAGCAGGTGGTGCAGGGCACCCTCACGTTCGCCGCGAACAACGCGGCCGGGTACATGGTCACCGGCGGCTACGTGCTCTCCTACACCACCTCGGTGCTGGGCATGGAGCGCTCGACGATCCTCAACCTGGTCACGCTCACCAGCGCCGCCTGGGTGGTCACCACGATGTCGGCGGCGGTGCTGTCGGACCGGATCGGGCGGACCGCGGTGTACAAGATCGGGTTCCTCACCCTGCTGGTCTGGGTCTTCCCGATGTTCTGGCTGGTCGACACCGAGGACCCCGTGCTGCTCGCCGTGGCGCTGCTGGTGTTCAGCGTCGGCATCGGGTTCACCTACGGGCCGCAGGCGGCGATGCTCGCCGAGATGTTCCCCGCGCAGGTCCGCTACTCCGGGGCCGGGCTGTCCTACGCCTTCGGCGCGGTGCTGGGCGGCGCCTTCGCCCCGATGATCGCGACCTGGCTGCAGGCCGCGTTCGGCAGCTCGATGGCCGTGTCCGGCTACCTGTTCGCGCTCGCGGCGATCGGCCTGGTCGCCACGTTCACCATCAAGGACCGCACCGGCGGCCCCCTCGGTGCGGACGCCCTCGACATCCCCGGGGCGGCCGAGCTCTCCGCGGCGGCCCGCCGGTGACGCCTCAGCGGTGGGGTGGTCCGGACGACCGCCCCACCGCACCGTATACGATCGCAGGTGTCATGGCCCGAGGAGGGGGAGATGCCGAGCACAGCCGGGGCGCAGGCGCTGTCGAAGTCGGAGAAGGTCTACCGGGAGCTCCACGCCCGCATCCTGTCGGGACGCTACGCCAGCGGGTACCGGCTGGTCCTCGACCAGATCGCCCGTGAGTTCGGCACCAGCCCCGTGCCCGTCCGGGAGGCGGTGCGGCGGCTCGAGGCCGAGGGCCTGGTGACCTTCACCCGCAACGTCGGCGCCGAGGTCGCCGGCATCAACACCTCCGACTACGCCGACGCGATGCAGACGCTCGCCTACCTCGAGGGCGCGGCCACCAGCCTGGCCGCCGCGCACGTCACCGCGGACCAGCTCGCCGAGGCCGCGTCGCTCAACGACGAGATGCGGCGGATGTGCGAGACGACCCTGGACCCGGTGCGGTTCACCGAGCTCAACCACCGCTTCCACTGGGTGCTGTGCGAGAGCTGCCCCAACAAGCACCTGCTCGACCTGGTGCACCGCGAGTGGCAGCGGATGTCGGGCATCCGGCGCTCCAGCTTCACCTTCGTGCCCAGCCGCACCGCGTCCTCGGTGGACGAGCACGACCGGATCGTCGCGCTCATCCGGGCGGGCGCCTCGCAGGAGGAGATCGAGCGCATCTCCCGCGAGCACAAGCTCCGCACGATGACCGAGTACGTCACCTCCCGCCCGGACAGCGCCTCAGCCTGAACCGCGCGTGCCCCAGGACCGCGTCCTGGGGGACGCCCACGGACACACCGCGTGCTGGATCTCGCCCACGGCCTCGTCCGGCACGAGGCCCCCGCGCGCACGGGCACACCGCGACCGACGCCAGAACCCGGTGATCGTCCGCCCCCGGCCCGGGAACGCACGAGCCGACGCCACCCCTCGCCCAAGTGCGCCGTGGGCGCACGCCCTCTCGCCGCCGTCGCCGATCCCACGTCGCGACGGCGGTCGCCCCGGTCTTCCGCCCCTTGAAGGGAAACCAGACGTGCGACTTCCACTGAGGTCGCACGGGATGACTCGCCCGGGCGAGCGGTCGGCTGCGGCGTCGGTGTGCCGGGGCCTCCCCCAGAGCACGCGCGAGCCGACGTCGCCGGGGACGACGTCGGCTCGCGCGTGACCTCTCAGACCCCGACAGGCCGCTTGGCGACGAAGATCCCGGCGAAGAACTCCGCCAGCTCGTCGGTCGCGGTCAGCGGGAGCACGTGCGACACGTAGTGGTCCGGGCGCACGACGACGAGCGCGCCGTCGCGGTCGATGCCGCGGGCCTCGAAGATGTCGTCGTTCGGGTCGGCGGCGTAGACCTTCTCGTAGTCGACGAGCGAGTACGGGCCGACCTTCGGCAGGAACGCCCGGGGCACCACCGAGAGGTCGACGCCGGTGTGGTCCTGCTGGTAGATGACCTTGACGTCGAACCACGCGTCGACGTCGGCGTCCGCCGGCGTGTAGGCGAGCACCGGCGAGTCCGGCGAGCCGGTGACCCACTCGGCGAAGTCGGTCACCTTCGACGGCTGCCCGGCGGCCGGCCGGTCGGCGAACACGTAGATCCGCCAGCGCCCGTCCGCGCGGTGGTGGTGGCCCAGGTGCACCGGGTTGGCGTCGCAGACCCGCGTGACGTGGTTGGACTTGAACCGCTTGCCGATCGGGAACCCGGTCGCCAGCTCCTGGTGCGTCGCCGGACCGACGATCATCGACTGCTGGTACTGGGTCATCAGCCCGGCGGGGAACTCCGCGGTCTTGACGTAGAAGTCCTCCAGCTCGCTGGGGTCCTCCATCTCCTCGGGCTTGGCCGCCATGAGGCTCGACCACTTGCGGTCGAAGTCGATGAGGTTCTGCGCGATCACCTGGCGCTCGGCCGAGTAGGTGTCCAGCAGCGACTCGTGGGCGCGCCCGTCGAGCACGTGCGCGACCTTCCAGGCGATGTTCCAACCGTCCTGGATCGACACGTTCATCCCCTGCCCCGCCTTCGCGCTGTGCGTGTGGCAGGCGTCGCCGGTGATGAACACCCGTGGGCTGCGGGTGCCGGTGAGCTCCTCGGGCACGTCGTCGAACTTGTCGGTCAGGCGGTGCCCCACCTCGTAGACGCTGCGCCAGCAGACCTTCTTCACCGTCAGCGTGTACGGGTGCAGGATCTTGTTGGCGCGGGCCTCGACCTCCTCCTGCGGGGTGTTGCGCACCGCGCCGTTGTCGTCCTCGGGCACCTCCCCCAGGTCGACGTACATCCGGAACAGGTAGTTGCCCTCCCGCGGGATGTGCAGGATGCTGCCGCCGTCGTGCGACTGGATCGCGCACTTGGTGCGGATGTCGGGGAAGTCGGTGTCGGCCAGCACGTCCATCACACCCCACGCGTGGTTGGCCGAGTCCCCCTTGAGCTCGCGGCCGATGGACTCGCGCACCTTGCTGCGCGCGCCGTCGCACCCGATGACGTACTTGGCGCGGACCGTGCGCTGCGCGCCCTCGTCCTCGCCCGCGCTGCGGCGCAGGCGGACCACGACGGGGTACTCCCCCTCGTCGGTGATCTCCAGGGTGAGGAACTCCCAGCCGTAGTCCGGCACCACGCGGGCCGGGGCGTTGCGCGCCGCCTCGGCGAAGTAGTCGAGCACGCGCGCCTGGTTGACGATGAGGTGCGGGAACTCGCTGATGCCGGTCGGGTCGTCGGGGGTGCGCGCGGCGCGGACGATGTTCTTCGGGTTCTCCGGGTCCGGCTTCCAGAAGGCCATCTCGGTGATCCGGTAGGCCTCCTCGGTGATGCGGTTGGCGAAGCCGAACGCCTGGAACGTCTCGACGCTGCGGGCCTGGATGCCGTCAGCCTGCCCGATCTCGAGCCGGCCCGGACGGCGTTCGACGATGCGCGTGACGATGTTGGGGAACTGGGCCAGTTGCGCGGCCGCGATCATCCCGGCGGGGCCGCTGCCCACGATGAGGACGTCGACCTCGTCCGGCAGGTCCTCGGGACGGTCCACTCCGGTGCCCGCGGCCGGCTGGACGCGCGGGTCCCCGGACACGTAACCGTGGTGGTGAAACTGCACGGTTCCTCCTCACATCGTTGTGGGGTGCTGCGCGTGACCAGCGCGCATGCGGTGTGCGAGCGCGGCTCGCACGCAGGGGAAGGATGGTAGGGCGGGAGGCCGGGACGCGGCAGGTCTCGGCAGGGCCCAGCGGGGTGGGCCCTGCCGGTCCGCGGGTCCCGGCGGGGTTCAGCCTGGCGGCGCGGGGGCGTTCAGAGCGAGTTGCCGATCTTGAAACCCGCATCGGTGTCGTCCTTGCGGGTGTAGGAGAACCCGTCGGCGCCGATCGTCACGGCCATCTCGCTGGCCTCCGTGCGCTTGCGCAGCGGCTGCGGGTTGCCGTCGAGGTCCAGCACCGGGGAGGCCTCGGTGTACCAGGACGGGACGACCGGGTTGCCCCACCAGTCGCGGCGCTGGTTGTCGTGCACGTCCCAGGTGACGACCGGGTTGTCCGGGTCGCCGGTGTAGTAGTCCTGGGTGTAGATCTCCACCCGGTGCCCGTCGGGGTCGCGGATGTAGAGGTAGAAGGCGTTGGACACGCCGTGCCGGCCGGGTCCGCGCTCGATGACGTCGGACTTGCGCAGCGCGCCGAGCTTGTCGCAGATGGCCAGGATGTTGTGCTTCTCGTGGGTGGCGAAGGCGACGTGGTGCAGCCGCGGCCCGTCGCCCCCGGTGAGCGCGGTGTCGTGCACGGTCGCCTTGCGCCGCAACCACGCCGCGTAGGTGGTGCCCTCGGCGTCCTTGATGTCCTCGGTCACCCGGAACCCGAGGTCCTCCAGGTACGCCCGGCCCGCAGGCACGTCCGGGGTCACCTGGTTGAAGTGGTCCAGGCGCACCAGCGCGCCCGGGTTGTAGAGGTCGTAGCGCCAGGCCAGCCGCTCGACGTGCTCGACCTCGTAGAAGAACTCGTACGGGAACCCCAGCGGGTCGGTGACCCGGACCGAGTCGCCGACGCCCTTGGTGAACCCGTTGGCGCGGCGTTCGGTGCGGCAGCCGCGCGCGGCGAACCACTGCTCGGCCCGGTCCACGTCCTCGGGGGTGCGCACCCGGTAGGCGAACGCGGCCGCGGCGGCCACCGGTCCCTTGCGCAGCACCAGGTTGTGGTGGATGAACTCCTCGAACGTGCGGAGGTGGATCGTCTCGTCGTCCTCCTCGGTGACCACGAGGCCGAGGGTGTCGACGTAGAACTCCCGGGAGGCGGCCAGGTCGGTGACCACCAGGTCGAGGTAGGCGCAGCGGACGATGTCGGGCGGGGTGAGCTCCGAGTTGTTCATCGTTGACCGTTCCTTCACGTGCGTGACGCCGTCAGGCGCCGAACTTGGGGGTGTGGACCGGCGCCAGCGTGATGTGCATGGCCTGCTGGTCGGAGTAGAAGTCCAGCGACCGGTAGCCGCCCTCGTGGCCGAGCCCGGAGGCCTTCACGCCGCCGAACGGCGTGCGCAGGTCCCGGACGTTGTGCGAGTTCAGCCAGACCATGCCGGCTTCGATGCGCTGCCCGAAGGTGTGCGCGCGCTCCAGGTTGGAGGTCCACACGTACGCCGCCAGGCCGTACTTGACGTCGTTGGCCAGCCGGAGCGCCTCCTCCTCGGTGTCGAACGGGGTGATCGCCACGACCGGGCCGAAGATCTCCTCCTGGAAGATCCGCGCGGTCGGCGGCACGTCGATGAACACCGTCGGCTCGACGTAGTTGCCGGTCTCCAGGCCCTTCGGACGGCCGCCACCGGCGGCGAGCGTGGCCTCGGTCTTGCCGATCTCGATGTAGCTGACCACCTTCTCGTGGTGCTCGGGGTGCACCAGCGCGCCGACCTCGGTGGCCGGGTCGCGCGGGTCGCCGACCTTGACGTTCTTGGCGCGCTCGACGTAGCGGCGGACGAACTCGTCGTAGATCGGCCGCTCCACGAGAATCCGGCTGCCTGCCGTGCAGCGCTCGCCGTTGAGCGAGAAGACGCCGAACACCGTCGAGTCGATCGCGGCGTCGAGGTCGGCGTCGGCGAAGACCACGGCGGGACTCTTGCCGCCGAGCTCCATCGACAGCGCCTTCAGCGTCGGCGCGGCGTTGGCGAAGATGAGCTTGCCGGTCGCCGATTCGCCGGTGAACGAGATCAGCTGGACGTCCTCGTGCTTGACCAGCGCGTCACCGGCCTCCTCGCCGATGCCGTGCACCAGGTTGAACACCCCGTCCGGCACGCCGGCCTCGCGGAAGATCTCCGGCCACAGGCTGGCCGACAGCGGGGTGAACTCGGCGGGCTTGAGCACCACGGTGCAGCCCGAGGCCAGCGCCGGGGCGAGCTTCCAGCTCTCCAGCATGAACGGCGTGTTCCACGGGGTGATCAACCCGGCCACGCCCTTGGGCTTGCGGTGCACGTAGTTCACCTGCTTGCCCGGCACCTGGTAGACGTCGTCGGACTGCGCCACGATGAGGTCGGCGAAGAACCGGAAGTTCTCCGCGGCCCGCTTCGCCTGCCCGAGGGCCTGGGTGATGGGCAGCCCGGAGTCGAAGGTCTCCCACTCGGCCAGCCGCTCGTTGCGGGTCTCGACGATGTCGGCGATCCGGTTGAGCACGCGGGCGCGCTCCCGCGGCAGCATCCGCGGCCACGGCCCCTCGTCGAAGGCCCTGCGCGCGGCGGCGACGGCGCGGTCCACGTCGGCCTGCTTGCCGGCCGCGGCTTCCAGGTAGTTCTGGTTGGACACCGGCTCCAGGACGTCGAAGGTGGCGCCGTCCACGCTGTCGACGAACTCGCCGTCGATGAAGTGCTGGATGCGCTTCGGCAGGTTCTGCGGCACGTGCTGGTGGGTCATGGTCAGGCTCCTGCGGGAGTGCGGGCGGCGCGGGCCGCGATGGTGTCGTCCTCGTCCACCGGCGACAGGTGCTCCGCGCCTTCGGCGAGCAGCGCGCGGATCGTGTCCTGGCCCGGTTCGGTGGGGGTGACCAGCGGCGGGCGGACGTGCCCGGAGCTGATCAAGCCGCGCTGCTGCAGCACCCACTTCACCGGCGCCGGGTTGGTCTCCACGAAGATCAGGTCGACCAGCGGGTGCAGGCCGTAGTGGATGTCCAGCGCCTCCTCCACCCGGCCGGCCCGGTAGGCGTCGTGCATCTTCTTGGTGGCGGCCGGGGCGATGTTGGCGGTGGCGCTGATGAACCCGGTGCCGCCGAGGGCCAGCAGCGGCAGGCACAGCAGCTCGATGCCGGACCACACCAGCAGGTCGCGGCCGGCGGCCTTGATCACGCGCGAGAAGTGCTCGAAGTCCTTGGTGGTCTCCTTGATGCCGACGAAGTTCGGCACGTCGCGGTGCAGCCGCGCGACCGTCTCCGGGGCGATCTCCACCGCGGTCCGGCTCGGCACGTTGTAGGCGATGATCGGCAGGTCCGGGTACTCGCCGGCGACCGTCTTGTACCAGACGTAGAGCGCCTCCTGGGTGGGGCGCGCGTAGTAGGGCGTGATGACCAGCGCGGCGTCGACGCCCGCGTCGTGGGCGGCGCCGGTGAGCTCGATGGTCTCGTCGAGCTTGGCCGAGCCGGTGCCCGGGACGACGGGAGCTCGGCCGTCGACGGTCGCGACCACCGTGCGGATCGCCTCCGCGCGCTCGGCGATGGTCTGCGCGCTGGGCTCCCCGGTCGAGCCGCCGATGGAGATCCCGTCGGAGCCCTGCTTGAGCTGCCACTCGACGAGGTTCGCCAGCGAGGCGTGGTCCACCTCCCCCTCGGCGGTGAAGGGGGTGACCACCGGCGCGATCGATCCGGTCAGTTCCTCCGGGCGGGTGCGCCAGGCACCCGGAGCGTGGGTCATGTCGGTCCTCCTGCGGACTAGGCGTCGGTGTTCGGTCGGTCGGTGCGGCGCTCGGCCTCGTAGCGCTCCCGCCACTCGCCGGTCAGCGGGTAGAGGCCGTCGACCGCGGCGCCCTCGGCGACCCGGGCGGCGATCCACGCCTCCTCGGCCTCCTGCTCGATCGCGGCGTCGAGCACCTCGGCCAGCAGCGGCGGCGGGATGACCAGGACCCCGTCGTCGTCGCCGACGACCACGTCGCCGGGCTGCACGGTCGCGCCGCCGCAGGCGATGGTGATGTCGCTGTCCCACGGCACGTGGCGGCGCCCGAGGACGGCCGGGTGCGGGCCGCCGGAGAAGGTGGGGATGTCCAGCTCGGCGACGGCGGCCCAGTCGCGCACGCCGCCGTCGGTGACGATCCCGGCGGCGCCCCGGACCTGGGCCCGCAGCGCGAGGATGTCGCCGACCGTGCCGCTGCCGCGTTCGCCGCGGGCCTCCACCACGAGCACGTCACCGGGGTTGAGCGCGTCGAAGGCCCGCTTCTGCGCGTTGTAGCCGCCGCCGTGGCTGCGGAACAGGTCCTCGCGGGCGGGCACGAAGCGCAGCGTGCGGGCGCGCCCGACCATCTTGCGGCCGGGGGTGTTGGTGCGCACGCCGTCGATGGAGAGCTGGTCGTAGCCGCGCTTGCGCAGCTGGGACGACAGCGTGGCCACCGAGACCTGCTGGAGCTTGGCCACCAGGTCGTCGGTGAGCTCGAACTCCGCCGGGAGCCCGGCGGCCTCGCGGCTGCCCCACGCCTCGGCCCGCTGGTGGTCGTCGACGGCGGGTTGGGCGCTGAAGTCCGGCAGCGGGGTGCGGCCCTCGACCACGGTGGTGCGGAGCCGGCCGGTGCGGTGCTCGGTGCCCGGGACGTCCACCTCCACCTCGACGACGTCGCCCGGGCCCACGACCGACGACCCGGCGGGGGTACCGGTGAGCACCACGTCGCCCGGTTCCAGGGTGATCAGCTGCGACAGGTCGGCGACCAGCTCGCCGAACGGGAAGACCACGGTGCCCGCGGAGTCGTCCTGGACGAGCTCGCCGTTGACCCAGGTCCGCACCCGCAACCGGGCCGGGTCGATCTCGGCGGCGGGCAGCAGGGCGGGCCCCAGCGGCGTGTAGCCGTCGCCGCCCTTGGAGCGCAGGTTCGAGCCCTTGTCCGCGGTCCGCAGGTCGTAGACGCCGAGGTCGTTGGCGGCGGTCACCGCGGAGACGTGCTTCCACCCCTCCTCGGGCCGAACCCGGCGGGCGGTCGTGCCGATCACGAGCGCGATCTCGCCCTCGAAGGCCAGCAGCTCCGCCCCCGGCGGGCGCTGCACGGTCTGGTCGGAGGCGGCCAGCGAGGTCACCGGCTTGAGGAAGTACGACGGCTTGGCCGGCGCCCGGCCGCGCTGGGCGATCCGCGACGGGTAGTTCAGGTGCAGCGCGATCACCTTGCCGGGCCGCCCGACCAGCGGGTGCCGGGCGAGTCCATCGCTGGCAGAACGGACATCGTCGTGCGTCATGCCGAGGATCGTATATGATGACGTATCTGACATCAACGCCGAAGCGCGCGGAGGGAGCGGGACGCACGAGGCGCCTCGGGCAAGATGGAGCGGACATCAGCGAAGCGAGGAACCATGACCACCGGCCGCGTCACCAGCAAGTCCCAGCAGGCGTACGAGTGGCTCCACGAGCGGATCGTCACGCACCGCTTCACGCCCGGCTACCGGCTGGTGCTGAGCCAGATCGCCGGCGAGCTCGGCGTCAGCGTCGTCCCGGTCCGCGAGGCCATCCGCCGACTGGAGGCCGAAGGCCTGGTCACCTTCGAGAAGAACATCGGCGCCCAGGTCGCCCTGGTGGACGAGGGCGAGTACGTGACCACGATGCAGACGCTGGCGGTCGTCGAAGGCGCCGCCACCGGCTTCTCCGCCCCGCTGCTGACCGCCGCCGACCTCGCCGAAGCCCGGGCGGTGAACCAGCGGATGCGGGAGTGCCTCGAGCACTTCGACCCGCGCCGCTTCACCGAGCTCAACGAGGAGTTCCACGCGGTCCTGTTCGCCCGCTGCCCGAACGAGCACATCACCGACCTGGTGCGCCGCGGCTGGAGCCGCCTGCGCCTGCTGCGCAACTCGACCTTCAGCTTCGTCCCGGGCCGCGCGGTCGAATCGGTGGCCGAGCACGACCGCCTGATCACCCTGATCGAGAACGGCGCCGACCCCCTCGACATCGAGCTCGCGGCCCGCCGCCACCGCACGGCCACCCTCGACGCCCTCCGCCAGTTCCAGCGCGACCACGACCACCGCGACCAGGCGTAGGCGGCCGCCCCGAGCTGGTCGCCCGGGGCGGCTCCGCTACTTGGTCTCGCCCGCCAGGTCGACGTCGCGGCCTTCCCGGACGGCCAGCACGCAGGCCGCCGAGACCAGGAAGGACAGCGCCCACACCAGCGCGACCAGCCACAGGTCGCCGCCCGCCGCGAGCACCAGCCCGGAGGCGATCACCGGGGTGAACCCGGCGCCGAGGGTGGAGGCGGTCTGGTAGGCCAGCGACGCGCCGGTGTAGCGCATCCGGGTCGGGAAGAGCTCGGCGACGAACGCGCCGAACGGCCCGAAGATGACGCCCTGGACGATGCCGTTGGCCAGGAAGAGGCCGATGGCAAACCCCCACAGCTCGCCCGTCTGCAGCAGCAGGACGATCGGGTACGCCAGCACCGCCCCGGCGACCATCCCGGCGAGCATCACCGGCTTGCGGCCGAACCGGTCGGACAGGCGGGCGGCGAACCAGATCCCGACGACCGTCAGCGCCGCCCCGACCGCCTTGACGTTGAGCACGCCGGTCCGGTCCACGCCGAGCTCGATCACGTGCGCCACCGCCCACACCGTCATCAAGCCCTGCACAGTGTAGGAGCTCATCCCGGCGACGATGCCCAGCACCAGGTTGCGCGGGTACTGCGTGACGACCTCCAGCAGCGGGATCTTCCGCCGCTCGGCCCTGTCCTCCAGGTCCAGGAACAGCGGCGTCTCGGCCACCTTCACCCGGATCAGCAGGCCGATCCCGATCAGCACCGCGCTGAGCAGGAACGGCACCCGCCAGCCCCAGCCGAGGAACTGCGCGTCCGGCAGCGCCGAGAACGCGGCCACCACCAGCGTGGCGAGCACGGCACCGGCGGGCCCGCCCATGTTGGCGAAGCTCGCCGCGAACCCGCGCCGCTTCGCCGGGGCGTGCTCGAGCGCCACGAGCATCGCGCCGCCCCACTCGCCGCCGACGGCCAGACCCTGCACCAGCCGCAGCACGACCAGCAGGGTCGGCGCCACGACGCCGATCTGGGCGCTGGTCGGCAGCAGGCCGATGGCGGTGGTCGCCGCGCCCATCAGCACCATCGACAGGATCAGCACGCCCTTGCGGCCGAGGCGGTCGCCGAAGTGGCCGAAGATCGCGCCGCCGAGCGGGCGGGCGACGTAGCCGACGGCCAGCGTGCTGAACGAGGCGAACAGGCCCACCGCAGGCGGCATCCCGGCGAAGAACAGCTTGCCGAACACGAGGCTGGCGGCGGTCGCGTAGAGGATGAAGTCGTAGAACTCGATGGCGCTGCCGATGAAGCTCGACGCCAGGATGCGCCGCATCTCCCGGGTGTTCAGGCTGTCCGATGTGGACTCGCGGGTCGGCTCGGCGGTCTGCGGGTTCACGATGCGACCACCCCTTCGCGCGAGATAGCGCCGAAGGGCAGCACGTCGAGGTCGTCGGGGACGAAGAAGGCGCCGCGGCACCGGGCGGCCGCGGCCTCCCACACCGATCGGGGCGCGGTCCCGGGCACCAGGTGGTGCAGGGCGAGCGCTCGCGCACCAGCGGCGTTGGCGATGCCCACCGCCTGCTCCGGGCTGGTGTGCGACTTGGTGTGGTGGTCGATCGAGGCCTGCGCGGTCGGACCGCCGCCCGCGTAGGTGCGGTGCACCCAGTCGAAGTCGATCGCCTCGTGCAGCAGCAGATCGGTGTCGCGGGCGAGGCGGACCAGGTTCTCGCACGGCGCGGTGTCACCGGAGATCGTGGCGGAACCGTGCGCGGTGTCGAAGCGGAAGGCGAACGCCGGGGCGATCGGCGGGTGCCGCACGAGGGTGGCCGTGACGGTCACCAGCTCGTCGGCGTAGACCTCGAACGGCTGCACGCCCTCCGGCGTCGGGTTGTCGTTCGGGTGGTAGCCGATGCCCTCGGGGATGCGGATGTCCTCGGCGCGGAAGCGGTCGAGCGGGCTGGGCCGCAGCGCATCGAGCACCCGGTCGTTCAGGTCGGTGGCGTGCGCGGCCATCAGGTGGTGGAACATCGCCGCCGTGCCCGGGGTCGGCTGCTCGGGGAACACCGGGGACGGCGGCACCACCGCGCGGGGCGCGACGGGCGGCAGCGCTCCCCGGTCGCCCGGTCCGATGATCCGGATCGCGGGCTGGTCCTCGGCCAGCGCGAACATGCCGAAGATCGCCAGGCTCGCCAGGTCGACGGTGTGGTCGGAGTGCAGGTGGGTCAGGAACACCGCGCGCAGCGAGCTGATCGGGATGCCCGCGAGGTTCAGCTGCCGTCCGACACCGTGCCCGGCGTCGACGAGGTAGGCGCGGTCGCCGACGAGGACGGCCGTGGCGATGCCCGCGCGCTTGCCCGCGTCCTCGCCGGACCACCAGCGGGGCCCTCCTGCGGTGCCGAGGGTGACGACCCTCGGGCGCGGATCGGCGGGGAAGCTTGTGGTGTGGGTCATGCCGACGATTGGAAACCACACCACCCATCGACACCAATACCGAATTTCACGCCTGGCGATAGAAACCGGCTATGCCAGCATCTCCAGGAACGCCTGCGCGGCGGGCGACAGCTTCCCCGGGCGGTGGAACAGGTCGATGCGGCGGTTCAGCACCGGGTCCATCGAGCACAGCACCGCCCCTTCGAGCTCGGCGAGCCGCGCGAGCGGGCGCGGCAGCACGGCGCACCCGGCACCGGCCACCACCAGGTGCAGCGCCGATTCGCGGTGACCCACCTCCACCACGACGTTGGGTTCGGTGCCCCGGCGCGCGGCTTCCGCGCGCAGGAGATCGCGCACCAGGGTGCCCTCGAACCCGGTCACCACCTCCTTGGTGAGCAGCTCCTCGACGGTCATCCGCCCGTCCGGCGGCGGGGTGCTGCCCGGCGGCATCGTGATGACGAGTTCCTGCTCGCCGACCGGGACGCTCTCCAGGTCGTCGACCGGGCGCGGCACCGCGTCGGCCAGGCCGAGCTCGGCCTCCCCGGTGCGCACGGCGGCGCGCACGTCGTCCTCGGACTCCGGCTGGTTCAGCCGCACCCGGACCTGCGGGTGGCGGGCGCGGAACCGGCCGATCACCCGGGCCAGCGGGTCCAGCGCGAGCGTGGGCAGCGTGACCAGGTCCAGCCGGCCCGCCATCAGCCCGGTCACCTCGCGCACCGCGGCCCGCCCGGTCTCCATCTCGCGCAGCGCCCGACGGGCGAAGTCGATCAGCGCGGAACCGGCGGAGGTGAGCCGCACGCTGCGCGGCAGCCGGTGGAACAGCTCCGCGCCCAGCTCCCGCTCCAGCACCTTGATCGAGTGCGAGAGCGACGGCTGCGCCACGTGCAGCGCGGCGGCCGCCGCGGTGAAGCCGCCGTGGTCGACCACGGCGAGGAAGTACTCGAGCTGACGTCGTTCCACGCGCACACGTTAGGTGTGCGGGCGGCGGACGCACCAGCAGCTACTGCTGGCGGTCGGCGATGCCCTTCATGCACCACTCGCCGTCGGTCACGCCGAGGACGACGTCGATCGGGACGGTCTGGGTCTGGCCCTGCGCGGTGAGCGTGAGGTCCACGGGGGTCAGCGCCTCGCTGTCCAGCGAGCGGCGCGGCGGGCCCGACTGCTCGGCGGACTGGATCAGCTGCAACGCCTGCGGCGGGAGTTGCGGGGCCAGCTTGCCGTCGGTGCTGCGGCACGAGTTCTCCGCCAGGCCGCTGGCGTTCTTGCTGGCCAGTGCCGCGGTGACCGCGGACGCCGTGTCGTCCGGTGCGCCCGGTCCGACGAGGAAGTCCGGCTTGGCGAGCCCGGCGACCGCCAGCCCGGCGACGGCCCCCACGACCAGACCGCTGCCGAGCCCGACGAGCAGTCCCTTCTTGCCGCCGCGGCTCGGGGCGGCTGGCGCCTCCTCGGCCGTCCCGGGCTGGGCCGCCTCGGTCGATTCGGCCTGGCCCGCCTCAGTCGATTCGGCCTGGCCCGCCTCAGTCGATTCGGCCTGGCCCGCCTCAGTCGATTCGGCCTGGCCCGCCTCGACCTGGTCTTCGGCCTGCGCCGCGCCCTCCTGCTCGGGGTTCTCCCCGCGCACCGGGTCTTCGCCCGCCGACTCGTCCCGACCCGGTTCGGCCATGCTGCGTACCTCCCGCGACGCCTTCACCGGCGCCAGCGCATCGAACGTGGTGCTCTTCCCGTCCGCCACCCTGCCTGCGCCGGCAACGCACGTCCACGAACGCCCGGCGGAGAGTGGCATTACTCATAGGTCGACGATTCCGCCCCGACGTCCGCGGTTGGTCCACATCGGATGAACACGACGTCGTTCGACGCCTTCCGCCCGATCGGTCCATTTCGGACGCACCTGCGCGCCGAGCCGCCCGAATCGCGCGGTATGCCCAACGAGTGCACCGACCTCGTGCGCACCGGAAACGGTGCAGGGCTCGCGGCCGAAGTCAACCCCTCCCCCGCAGGGGCCGGAAGCGAGTTGAACGGGGGCCCGCGCAGCGGTAGGTACTGGAGCAGAACTTCTCGACAGCAGGAGGACGACCATGCGCTACACCCGACTCGGAACGACCGGCCTGGAGGTCTCGTCGATCTGCGTGGGCTGCATGAGCTTCGGGGAGCCGGACCGCGGCACCCACACCTGGACCCTCCCGGAGGAGCCCAGCCGCGAGATCATCCGCGCCGCGCTCGAGGCCGGGATCAACTTCTTCGACACCGCCAACGTCTACTCGAACGGCTCCAGCGAGGAGATCGTCGGCCGGGCGCTGAAGGACTTCGCCTCGCGCGAGGACGTCGTGATCGCCACCAAGGTGCGCAGCCGGATGCGCCCCGGGCCGAACGGCGCCGGGCTGTCGCGCCGGGCGATCATGGCCGAGATCGACAACAGCCTGCGCCGGCTCGGCACCGACCACGTCGACCTCTACCAGATCCACCGGTGGGACCACGAGACGCGCATCGAGGAGACCATGGAGGCGCTGCACGACGTGGTGAAGGCGGGCAAGGCCCGCTACATCGGGGCCTCCTCGATGCACACCTGGCAGTTCGCCAAGGCCCAGTTCACCGCCGAGCGCAACGGCTGGACGCGGTTCGTCACCATGCAGAACCACTACAACCTGCTCTACCGCGAGGAAGAACGGGAGATGCTGCCGTTCTGCGCGGACCAGGGCGTGGGTTCCATCCCGTGGAGCCCGCTGGCCCGGGGGCGGCTGACCCGCCCGTGGGACGCCTCGACGGCGCGGTCCGAGACCGACGAGTTCGGCAAGACCCTCTACCTGGACAGCGACCGGACGATCGTGGAGCGGGTGCAGGAGCTGGCGGGCCGGCGCGGGATCTCCGCCGCGCAGATCGCGCTGGCGTGGGTCCTGCGCAACCCGGTGGTCTCCGCGCCGATCGTGGGCGCGACCAAGCTGGCGCACCTGCAGGACGCGATCGCCGCCGTCGACGTGACCCTCGACGACGACGAGGCCAAGCACCTGGAGGAGGCCTACGCCCCGCACAACACGGCGGGCTTCGCGTGATCGCCCCGGGGCCCTGCGCGGGCGGGGCCCCGGAACGGCCGGTCAGAAGGCGCGGCGTGCGATGGCGTAGGCGGCGCGCTGCACCTCGATGCCGAGGCCGGGGAGGCGATCCGACGGGATGGCGTCCTGCGGGCCGGAGACCTGGACCGCGGCGGTCGTGCTGCCGTCGGGTTCGGCGACCGGTGCCGCGACGGAGGCCATCCCGGGTTCGCGTTCGTTGCGGGCGTGCGAGTAGCCGCGGTCGCGGATCTGCTTGAGGTCGTCGAGGAACTCGTCCTGCTCGATCGCGGTCCCGTCGGCTCGGGTGCGGTCGCCGAGCTGGGCGAGGAACTGGTCGAGCTCGTCCGGGTCCATGTTGGCCACGAGGGCCTTGCCCGCGCCGAGGTGCAGGGGGAGCCGTTCTCCGATGGGGAGTTCGTAGCGCAGCGGGCGCGCCCCGTCGACGCGGGCGAGGACGACGCGGGACCAGCCGATGCGCTTGAACAGCGAGGCGGTCAGGCCGGTCTCCGCGGCGAGGTCCTGCAGGACCGGCCGGGCGGCCGTGATCAGCGGGCTGCTGGTGAGGTAGGCGTGCGCCCCGAAGATCAACCCGACCCCGGGGCGGTAACCGGTGGCGTCCCGCTCGACCCGGCCGCGCGCTTCGAGCACGTTGAGGATGCGCTGGGTGGTCGCGACGGGCAGGTCGGCGCGGCGGGCGATGTCGCTGAGCCGCAAGGCGTGCCGACTGGTGTCGAGCACCTCCAGGACGTCGATGGCCCGCTCGAGCGATCGCATGCTGGTCGCCGGTGATTTCGCCGTTTCCATGGGCGGGTGGGCGCTCCCCTCGGTCGGAACCTCCTCCCCATCTTTCCACACAGTGGTGAACATGCCCGCGAACGCCGGATCACCGCAGGGCGGTCGCGTTGGGCGGCGAGCCGACGCCGCCGACGAGGTGCAGCGGCTTCACCACCAGCAACGCGTCCCACCGGCCGGTGCGGCGGCTGTCGGCGACCAGGTCGGTGAGGTTCCAGAGCTCCCCGAGCGGCGCACCGAGCTTGGCGATGAGCTCCTGGTGCATCATCCCGGCGTCCTCGGGAGCGGAGTCCCGGTACGGGCTGTCCGGGACGACCGGCAGGACCTCCACCGCGAAGGTGTCGGTGGCGAACAGGGCGACTTGGTGGTCCCACAGCCAGGCGGGCAGGTCCGCGCTCTGCCGGAACCCGGTCGCCCGCCGGGCAGCGCGCACTTCGCCGCGCACGTCGCGGTCGGCATCGAGGAACCAGCGCGCCCATCCGGTGTGCACCAGGACGAGATCGCCCGGCCGCACCCGCTCGCCCTGGGCGTGCAGCGCTCGATCCAGCAGCTCGACGTCCAGAGCGGGCCCGGCCCGGTGGTCGAGGGGCCGACCTTCAGCGGCGAGCAGGCCCTCGACGTCGATGACCACGCCGCGCCCGACGATCGGCTTCTCCGCCCAGCGCTGCACGCCCAGCGCCGGGCTGCCGGGCCGGATGTCCTCGTCGGCCACGCCGCCGTAGAAGCCGTGGCCCGACGCCCGCCGGTGGCGCAGGCCGTCCACCTGCGAGCTGGCCTGCGGGTAGAACTCGCGGAGCACGTCGTCGCGGGCTTCCGGGTGGCTGGACAGCAGCTCGTGGTGCGGGGCCTTGCGGGCCCGGGCCATGGGCGGGTCGAACGCGTCGAGGGCGTGGTCGAGGGAGAACACCGCCCCGCGATCGACCGCGGCGACCGCGTCCAGCACCTGCGCGGGACCGGCGAAGTTGGCCATCCCGCGCTCGGGGTCGTCGCGGAAGACGCCCCAGCTGGACCCGGGCGGGGTGTTCCCGCGCAGCTGCGCGTACGCGGGCGCACCCGGATTCACCTCAGGCATCGTCGGCCTCGCTCCCGCCGTCGACCGCGCTCCGGTAGGACAGGGCGAAGGAGAGCAGGCCGGCCACGGACGCACCGCCGAACGCGTACGGGCCGAGCGCCGAGGCCCAGTGGCGGGCCGCCGCGGCGTCGCCGACGGCGAGGGTCGCGATCTGCCCGATCACGATGGCCGCACCGGCGAGCAGGAAGAACACCGCGGAGACCACGAACAGGGCGGTCGCGATGCGCGTCGGGCGGGACGCCGGTGGTGCCGGTGCCTGCGCGTTCGTCGTCGAACTCATGAGGGCTCCACAGGATCGGGGTCAGACGGGCAGTGCGCCGATGGCGATCAGCACACCCATGCCGAGGATCGGCAGGCAGTAGTAGCTGAGCAGCGGCAGGAAGGTCTTGACCGGGTCGACGCGGGCGATGCCGGACGCGACGTAGATCGGGGCGCCGGAGGGCGGCGACGCGCCCTCCGTGGAGGCGAAGATCAGCACCGCGGCGGCCGCGATGGGTGCCGGGATCCCGGCCCCGACCAGCGCGGCGACCGCCACCGGGCCCACCGCTGCCATGGTCGCGCTGGCGGTGAGCGGGATGGCGATGGCCACGATGATCAGGCCGATCGCGATGGCCATGATCCAGGCCGGTGCCTGCAGGCCGGACAGCACGGCCTTGAGCTGGTCGGCCAGGCCGAGGTCGGCGAGCAGGTTGGAGGCGGAGAACGCCGCGACGATGGTGATGCCGATGACGCCGAACGAGGGGGCGGCTCTGGCCACTGTGGACCACCACGCGGATGCGCTGCGCGGCAGGTGTTTGCGGCCCAGGACCAGCACCAGGGCGATCATCAGCACCGGGATCCAGGTGATCAGGCTGATCACGTCCGGCATCTCGTAGGGCTGCGCGGGCAGCGTGGTGCCGTCGGCGAGCTCGACCGGCTTCTTGAGCTCGTCACCCACGCCGGAGTGGGCGCCCAGCAGCTCGGCGATCGGGCCGCGGGTCAGCAGCAGCGGGATCAGGATCGGCACGAACAGCAGCAGCGACGTCCACCCGCTGCGCAGGCTGCGCCCGAACGGCATCCGGTCCGCGGCCGCGATCGGTTCGATGCCGTGGCGGCGCACCAGGAAGAACACCAGCACCAGGCGGTAGCCCAGGCACCACAGCCCGGCCAGCGCCAGCGGTTTGACGATCTCGTCGGGTTGCATGATGCCCTGGGCGGCGAGACCGCCGACGAGGATGAACATCGTCGAGGAGAACGGGAAGGTCACACCCATGCCCGCACCGCCCGCCACGACCGTGGCGGCGAGTTCCGGCTTGACGCCGGAGCGCTTCATCCACGGCACGGTCACGGATCCGACCGCGGCGGTCACCGCGGCACCGACGTGGGCGATCGCGCCGAAGATGCCGCCCGCGACGGTGGCGGTGTAGACCGGCCCGCCGCGCAGCCGCCCCAGCACCGAGTTCAGCAGGTCGATCAGCTTGTCCAGCACCGGCGTCCTGGTGAGCAGGTAGCTCATGGACACGAACGCCAGCCCGGCGAAGGTGACCTCCTCCTGCATCGCCTCGAGCACCGCGGCACCGATGGCCCCCAGCGGGGAGCCGCCGTCCTCCACCCCGCCGATCAGGGCGAACGCGCAGACGGCGAGGAACCCGAGGATCATCGCCTCGCCGATGTTCCGCTTGAACACCGCGTTCCAGACGATGATCACGCCGACGAACGCGACCAGCGCCCACACCCCGGTCATCACGCGGTCCCGGCGAGGATCGCGGCGCGGCGCTGCGCCTCGTCGGCCTCCACCGCGCGGCCCCCGAGCAGACCCGCCACGGCTTCGGCGGCCGGGACGACGACGACCCCGTCGTCGTCGGCCACGACCACGTCACCGGGGCGGGCCACCACACCCCCGACCGCGACGGGCACGTCGATCTGCCCCGGACCGTGCTTGTACGGCCCGGCCGCGGAGACACCGCGCGCCCACACGCCGAAGCCGATGCGCTCCAGCTCGACGACGTCGCGCGCCGCGCCGTCGATGATCATGCCGACCACCCCGCGGGCCTTGGCGCGCTCGGCGATCAGCTCGCCGATCAGCGCCCGGCTCGTGTCGCCCTGCCCGTTGACGACCAGCACATCGCCGGGCTCGGCGGCCGCAACTGCCCGGTGCACGGCCAAGTTGTCGCCGCTGCGCACCCAGACCGTGCGAGCCCGCCCGACCAGCCGCGCGCCCTTCCACAGCGAGCGGATCGCACCGTCCAGCACGCCCATCCGGTCCCGCGCGTCGCCGATGTTGGCCACCGCGAGCCCGGCGTACTCGGCCAGGACGTCCTCGACCGGGGCGAGCGCCGCATCGGCCAGCCCCCGGTGCAGCTCAGCGGTGGCGCGCGTGAGGACCGGCCGCACGCCGAGCGAGTCGAGCAGCGACGCCGCGGCATCGGCTTCGACGGTGCGCCGCGCGGCGTGCTTGCACGTGCCTCCGTGCAGCCGGTCGAGCGCACCAGCTCCGCCGCTGAGCTCGGCGGCGATCTGCTCGCGCACCCATTCCTCCGCCCCGGCCGCGCG
Source organism: Saccharopolyspora hordei (assembly GCF_013410345.1). Taxonomy (NCBI): domain Bacteria; kingdom Bacillati; phylum Actinomycetota; class Actinomycetes; order Pseudonocardiales; family Pseudonocardiaceae; genus Saccharopolyspora; species Saccharopolyspora hordei. The sequence continues at coordinate 3,265,580 of NZ_JACCFJ010000001.1, read as the reverse complement.
GCCCGCGGCCACGGATTCCACGATCAACGCGCCAAGACCTTTCATGAACGTGCTGCGCAGCAGCTTGCGCGCAGTGGCCTCGCCGGGCCCGCCTCCGATGTCCTCGACCTCGGCGCCGAGAGCGGCGAACGCGCGGGCGGCCGCCCGCGAACCCGCTCCGCTGATGACCACGTTCGTGGCCGCGCCGCGGGTCGGCACCGAACCGATCACCGCGACGTCGGCGAACCGGCCCTCCCCGACCTCGGCCGCGACCTGCCTCTTCACCGCGGGGTCGCCCGCGTTCATGTCCGCGTAGACCGCGTCCGGCCGGAGGAACGCCGCGACCGACTCCGCCGCCGGGAGCGCTGCCGATCCGCCCACCAGGCTCAGCACCACCTCGGCGCCGTCGACCGCTTCCTCCGGGGTGCTCGCCCTGACCACCCCGGGCGGCGTGGCGTGGTCGGCCGGATCGTAGCCCGAGACGGCCCACCCCTGCTTGACCAGGCCCATCGCGTACAAACTCCCGGCCTCGCCGAGCCCCAGCACTGACGCGCGCATGCAGCATCCTTTTCATACCGTGGTAACTACTCTCAATGTGCGGATAGTATTGCCACAAGGTGAGAGGATGGTCAACAGATCATTTCCGGCGGGAGGCGCTCGACAGGAGGAAGGCGGTTCGATCCGGCGGGGATGTCGCGCAGACCTGACCCGGCAGCGCGATCAGCCGGCAGCTGCACGGGTTGGATGACGGCGGGTAGCCGTGAAGCGGCGCAGACCGCTTGAACAAAAGGACTTCTGGGCGCCGATCAGCCCCAGAAGGAACGTTGACCCTTCCGGACAGCCTCAGGGCGTCAACAGGAGGGAGCACATGAACGCCTCGCCGCGCCAGCTCGCGCAGCGGGTCTTTCCTTGATACCGCGAAGAATTCGCCCGGGTTCGTCCACTGTGGCCGCTGTCCGGGAACTGCGGCGACCGGGAGCGGAGCTCGCGAGCTCCGCCGCGCAGATCGTCCTGTCGCGGGCCCTCGGGTTCCGGGGCCCGCGCGGGCGGGCCCCGGAACTGCCGGTCAGCGCTCGGAAACGCGCTCGACCCGGCCGACGAGCAGGACGTAGGACAGGATGCCCGCGACGGTCACCGCGGTCATGTAGCCGAAGGCCGGGGTGAAGCTGTCCTCGGTGACCAGGAAGCCGATCACGATCGGCGTCGCGATCGACGACAGGTTGCCGATGAAGTTGAACATCCCGCCGGTGAGCCCGAGCAGGCGCTCCGGCGCCAGCGCCGAGACCAGCGACCAGGTGATCGAGGCGAGCCCGTTGCCGAAGAACGCCACCGACAGGAACACGATCACCAGCGCCGTCGAGTCGGTGTAGTTCGCGCCCACCATCAGCGTGCTCAGCAGCAGCCCGACGATGATCGGCGCCTTGCGCGCCAGGCCCAGCGAGGCGCCGCGCCGCAGCAGGACGTCCGAGAGCACGCCCGAGGCGAGCACGCCCACCAGCGCGGCCACGAACGGCAGCGAGGCCAGGAACCCGGTCTCGATGTAGTCCATCCCGCGGTAGTCCACCAGGTAGGTCGGGAACCAGGTGAGGAAGAACCACAGCGTCGAGGTCAGGCAGAACTGGCCGAGGTAGATGCCCCACAGCTTCCGCCTGCCGAGCACCGTGGCGAGGTCGCCGCGGGTGATCCGGGCCCGCCGCGGCTGCTCGTCGACCAGGTCCACCAGGCCGCCGCCGGAGCGGATCAGCTCCACCTCCGCGGCGTTGGCCCGCGACTCGCGCGGTTCCCGGTAGCTGGCGTACCAGAACGCGCCCCACGCGATGCCGACCAGGCCGGTCAGGATGAAGACCCAGTGCCACGACACCTCCGCCTGCAACCAGGACAGCACCGGGGTCAGCAGCGCCAGGCCGATGAACTGGCCGGAGGTGTAGAAGCCGATGGCGGTGGCGCGCTCCCGCTCCGGGAACCACACCGTGGCGACCCGGCTGTTGATCGGGTACGCGGGCGCCTCGAAGCCGCCGACCAGCAGCCGCAGCACGATGAGCGCGACGAACCCGCCGACCACGCCCATGAACAACGTGGCCAGCGACCACAGCACCAGGCACAGCGGGTAGAGCAGGCGTGGCCGGACCCGGTCCACCAGCCAGCCGCCGGGCAGCTGCATCGCCGCGTAGGTCCAGCCGAAGGCCGACAGCAGCAGGCCCTGCTGGGCCGTGGACAGCTCCAGCTCCTTGGCGATGGCCGGCATGGCGATCGACAGGTTCGAGCGGTCCAGGTAGTTGATCACCACGGTGCCGAACAGCAGCACCGCGATGAACACCCGGGCGCGGGTGGCGGTGGCGGCCCGCGCCGTCGGGGTCGTCGTGGTCTCGGTCATCGCGCTCACCACTCCGCCACGGAGCCGTCGGCGTGGCGCCACACCGGGTTGCGCCAGCGGTGGCCCTCGGCGGCCCGCTCGACCACGTACTCCTCGTTGATCTCGATGCCCAGGCCCGGGCCGGTCGGGATGGCGACCTGCCCGTCGTCGTAGCGGAACACCGACGGGTCGACCAGGTAGTCGAGCAGGTCGTTGGAGGTGTTGTAGTGGATGCCCAGACTCTGCTCCTGGATCACCGCATTGTAGCAGCCGGCGTCGATCTGCAGGCAGGACGCGAGCGCGATCGGGCCCAGCGGGCAGTGCAGCGCCAGCGCCACGTCGTGGGCCTCGGCCATGTGCGCGATCTTGCGGGCCTCGGTGATGCCACCGCAGTGCGAGGCGTCGGGCTGCACGACGTCCACCGCGCCGGAGGCCAGCACCGACTTGAAGTCCCACCGCGAGTACAGCCGCTCGCCCAGCGCGATCGGGATCGGCGAGTTCCGCAGCACGTCGGCGACCCCGTCCAGGTGCTCGGAGAGCACCGGTTCCTCGACGAACATGAGCCGGTAGGGCTCCAGCTCGCGCAGCAGCACCTTGGCCATCGGCCGGTGCACGCGCCCGTGGAAGTCGACGCCGATGCCGATGTCGGGCCCGACCTCCTCGCGCACCGCGGCGACGTTGGCCACGCACTGGTCGACCTTGGCCCAGCTGTCGAGGTACTGCAGCTCCTCGGTGCCGTTCATCTTGACCGCGGTGAAGCCGCGGTCGACCACCTCGCGCGCGGCCCGCGCGGTCTCGGCCGGGCGGTCGCCGCCGATCCAGGAGTAGACCTTGATCCGGTCCCGCACCCGGCCGCCGAGCAGCTCGTGCACCGGCAGCCCGAGCGACTTGCCGCGGATGTCCCACAGCGCCTGGTCGATCCCGGCGAGCGCGCTCATGTGGATGCCGCCGCCCCGGTAGAACCCGCCGCGGTAGAGCACCGTCCAGATGTCCTCGATGCGGGTCGGGTCCTGGCCGATGAGGTAGTCGGAGAGCTCGGCGACGGTGGCGGCGACCGCGTCGGCGCGGCCCTCCAGGACCGGCTCGCCCCACCCGACGACGCCCTCGTCGGTCTCGATCTTCAGGAACAGCCAGCGCGGCGGCACCTGGTGTGTCGTCATTGACGTGATCTTCATCTGGTGCGTTTTCCTTCTCTCAGCACGCCTTCTGGGGTTCAGGCGGTGGCGCTGTCCCACGCGCGTCGCATCGCGGCCGCGCGGGCGCCGACCTGCTCGGGGGTGTCCCCGGGCCGGTAGAGCGAGGAACCGAGCCCGGCGCCGCCCGCCCCGGCCGCCGCCCACTCGGCGAGGTTGGTCTCGTCGACCCCGCCGACCGGCAGCATCTCGACATCGGGGGGCAGGACCGCCCGCCACGCCTTCATCCCGGCGACCCCCACCGCGTCGGCGGGGAACAACTTCAGGTGCCGGGCCCCGGCCTTCACCGCGGCGAACGCCTCGGTCGGTGTCGCCACCCCGGGGTAGGGCCGCAGGCCCGCCTCCAGCGCCGCGGTGATGACCTCGGGGTCGGCGTTGGGGGCGACGGCGATCCGCGCCCCCGCGTCGCGGGCCCGCGGCACGTCGGCGACGTCGACCACCGTGCCGACGCCCACCGCGCAGCGCTCGCCCAGCGAGCCGGCCAGCCGCTCGACCGAGGCGAACGGGTCCGGCGAGTTCAGCGGCACCTCGATCGCGTCGATGCCCGCCTCGACCAGCGCCTCGCCGACGGCGAGCACCTCGTCCGGGGTGACCCCGCGCAGGATCGCGATCAGACCGCTGCCGTTCACTGCCATTGCTGCTCCTGTGCGTCGTGGTGGAGTCCGGTCCAGCGCGCGATCTGCCACAGCCCGCGCGCCGCGACGTCTTCGGTCAGCACGGTCGGGGTGACGCCGTGCGCGGCCAGCGCCTGCTCGTAGCGTCGGCACAGGTCCTCGGCGCCGCACAGCAGCACCCGGTCCCGGTCGGTGGCCGGCAGGTGGTGGGCGACCTCGTCGGCGATGAGCACGCCCGAGACGTAGTCGGGCACCGACGCCGGGTCCAGCAGTCCGTCGAGCGCGAGCGGGCGGGCGCCGAAGAGCTCGGTCGCCAGGCCGCGGGAGCGCCCGGCGCGCAGCCCCCGGGCGAACGCCGCGTCGTCGCGGCGCGGTTCCGCTGCGGTGCGCGCCAGGATGCCGTGCTCGGTGAGCAGGCCGAACAGCTCGCCGGTCATCGCCGTGCTGAACGAGAGGACCTTGCCCTCCTCGACCCGAACCCACTTGCCGTGCGTGCCGGGCAGCACCAGGGTGAGCGCCGCGGTGGGCTCGCCCAGCGCGTCGAGGGCGCCGATGACCTGCGCCTCCTCGCCGCGGATCACGTCGCCGGGCGCGCCGTGCGCGGACGGCACCCGCAGGCCGGGCACGAGGTGGGCGACGCCGCTTCGGTGCCGCACCCGCACGAGCGCGTCGGCACCGAAGCGCAGGTCGGCGGGCACGGTGCGGTAGCCGGCGTCGGCCCAGCCCTGCGCGCTGCCGACCATGCCGCAGGCCAGCACCGGCAGGTCCGGGTGCGCGGTGACCCAGTCGCCGCAGGCCGACCAGAACGCCGCCTCGTAGGCGCGCTCGCGGGCGCGGGCGTCGCGCACGTCGATGCCCGCCGTGGTGGCCAGCAGGCCCTGGTCCGGCCGGCGGACGTCGAGGATCCCGCCGGCGCGGTCGAGCAGCCAGGCACGCTGTGCGGACGTCCCCCAGTCGAGCGCGATCAGGCTCGGGGTGCGGCGGGTGTCGGTCATGGCCGACCACTGTGCGGAACAGTTCCCGATTATGCGAACACGGTCCCGATATGTAGGATCGCGGCCATGACCACCGAGGACCCTCCCCCGCCTCCGGGCACCCAGACGCTGGCCAGGGGGCTGGCGGTCGTGCGCGCGGTGGCCGACGGCGCCACCGACCTGCGCGGCCTCGTCGAACGGACCGGCCTGGGCCGCAGCACCGCGCACCGGCTGGTGCAGCTGCTGGTCCGCGAGGGGTACCTGCGGTCCGGGCGGGACGGCTACGCGCTCGGGCCGACGCTCATCGAGCTCGGGTTCCAGGCGCTGCACGGCAACCCGCTGCCGGTGGTGGCCCGGCCGGTGCTCGAAGAGCTCTCCGAGCAGCTGCGCGACACCGTCCACCTCGCGGTCCGCGACGGCTCCTCGGTGCTCTACCTCGACAAGCTGCCCGGTTCCCGCGGCGCGGAGATGCGGTCCCGGATCGGGCACCGGATGCCGCTCACCCGCACCGGGGTCGGCATGGCCCTGCTGCTGGACTCACCGCACGAGTGGGAGCAGCTCTACCAGGCCGAGACCCCGGTGGAGCCCGCGCTGGCCACCGGCGACGTCGAGGCCTTCGTCGCCCGCATGCGCGAGTACGCGGAGTCGCAGGTGACGATGGACGTGGAGGACAACGAGCCGGGCATCCGCTGCGTGGCCGCCCCGGTCCGCGACGCCACCGGAGCCCTGGTGGGCGCGATCAGCGTCTCGGCCACCCGCCCGTACATGCCCGCGGCCCGCATGCGCGGCCTGGTCAAGGTGGTCAGCAGGGCCGCCCAGCGCATCTCCGCAGCCCTCGGCCACCGCCCGGACTGACCGTGGCGGGGACGCCCGAGCCTCAGCCGTGGCGGACTGCCTGCGCGCGTCCGGCGAACTCCAGGACGGCCGCCCGCACCTCGGCGAGGACGTCCGGGGCGCCGTTGGCCAGGTAGAAGTGGCCGCCGGGGAACCAGCGCGACCGGAACGGTCCGGTCGTGGCGTCCCGCCAGGCCTCCAGCTCGTCGCGGTCCAGTTCGGAGTCGTCCTCACCGGCCATCGCCACCACCGGGCAGTGCAGCTTCCGGCCCTCCGGGGCCTGGAACGACTCGCTGACCGCGAAGTCCGCCCGGAGCGTCGGCAGCAGCAGCTCCACCAGCTCGGGGTCGTCCAGCACCGCCTGCGGCGTCCCCTCGAGGCCGCGCAGGGCCGCGACGAACTGCTCGTCGGGCAGGTCGGACACCAGGCGGCGGCGGGTCGGCAGCTGCGGCGCGCGCCGAGCCGAGGCGATCACCCCCAACGGCCCGGTCCGGCGGGCGACCTCCCAGGCCAGCCCGGCGCCCATGCTGTGCCCGAAGAAGGCGTACGGGCGGTCGAGGGAGCTCGCGAGCTCCCGCGTGACCAGCTCCGCCAGGGTGTCCATGCTCCGGTGCGCCGGCTCGGCGATGCGCGCCTCGCGGCCGGGCAGCGCCACCGGCACCACCTCGATCTCCGGCCCCAGCGCACCCACCCACGGTCGGTACGCCGCCGTCCCGCCGCCGGCGTGCGGGAAGCAGAACAGTCGGATGGCTGGCGCCACGTCGTCCTCCTCTTCTCAGTGCTGACAGGGCGGTCGCGCCCGTCGGTCAGGTGTAGCGCCGGTACTTCCACACCGACAGCGGGACGAAGACCAGCAGGATGCCGGCGATCCACAGGGAGGCGCCGAGCGCCGACGGCGCCACCGGGCCGCCCAGGAACAGGCCGCGGCAGGTGTCGGTGACCAGCGTCGTCGGGTTCACCTGCGCGAAGGCGCGCAGCCACCCGGGCATCGTGTCCAGCGGCACGAACATCGAGCTGCCGAACTGCAGCGGGATCGTCCAGATGAAGCCCACCGACTGCACCGTCTCCGGGCTCTTGATGGTCAGCCCGATGAACGCCGAGATCCAGCACAGCGCGAACCCGTAGGCCAGCAGCACTCCGATCGCGCCGAGCGCGGACAGCACGTCGGTCTGCACCCGGAAGCCGATGACCAGCCCGAACACGAACATGACGACCTGGCCGAGCAGCATCCGGCACATGTCCGCGGAGATGCGCGCGGACAGCACCGCGGACCGCGCGATCGGCAGCGCGCGCAGGCGGTCCATCACCCCGCGGCTGGCGTCCACGTTGAGCGTCACCCCGGTGAGCCGGGAGGCGAACGACACCGTCTGCACCATGATCCCCGGCAGCAGGTACTGCTTGTAGTCCCCGTGGTCGTCGGCGATGGCGCCGCCGAAGACGTACACGAAGATCAGCGTGAAGATCATCGGCATCAGGGTCGCGTCCAGGATCGCGCCCCGGTCGTGCACGACCTGCAGCAGGTTCCGCCGGGCGATGGCGCCGGTGTGCCGGAGCGCCGCGCGCGGACCGACCCGACCGGAGACCTCCCGCATCCGCGACGGCCTCTCCGGCGGGGGCGGCGGTGCCGCGCCGCGCGGCGGGCGCGGTCCCGGCTGCCGGTGGGCGGGCTGGGCGTGTGCCGGGGGCGGCCCGGGCCTGGGTGGCGGCGGGCCGGGACGCGGCGGCCCCGGCCGGCCGGGCGGCACCGGGGGACGGCGGGGCGGCGGGCCGCCGACGGGCGTGGCCATCAGAACACCCTCCGCAGCACGACCGTCGCGTCCGGGTCGGGTTCGCGTGGCTGGTCGGTCAGCGTCAGGAACACCTCGTCGAGGCTCGGCAGGTGCGTGTCGAGCCCGGCGATCGGCAGCCGTGACGCGGCCAGCAGCCGGACCACCCCGGTCAGCTCGGCCTCGTTGACGATCGGCACCGACACCAGCCGGTTCTCCTGGTCCACCCGGAAGTTGCGGACACGCATCGCGGACAGCCTGCGGACGAGCTCGTCCAGGTGCTCCCGCCGGGCGGTGCGGACGCGCAGCACCTGCCCGCCCACCCGGGCGCGGAGCTCACCGCTGGTGCCGGAGGCGATCACCCTTCCCCTGTCCATCACGATGATCGAGTCCGCCAACGCCTCGGCTTCCTCCATGTACTGGGTGGTGAGCAGCACCGTCGTCCCGGTCTGCACCAGGTCGCGGACGGCGTCCCACAGGTTGTTGCGGCTGCGCGGGTCCAGCCCGGTCGTCGGTTCGTCCAGGTACAGCAGCGCCGGGTCGCCGACCATGCTCGCGGCCAGGTCCAGCCGCCGGCGCATCCCGCCGGAGTACTTGCCCGCGGGCCGTTCCGCGGCCTCGACCAGGTCGAACCGCTCCAGCAGCTCGTCGACCCGCTCGCGGGCGCGCCGCCGCGGGAAGTCCAGCAGCCGGGCGATCATGTACAGGTTCTCCCGCCCCGAGATGCCTTCGTCCACCGAGGCGTACTGCCCCGTCAGGCCGATCAGCCTGCGCACCTGGTTGGCCTGCTTGACCAGGTCGTAGCCGCCGATGCGGACCCGGCCGCCGTCCGGCCGGATCAGCGTGGACAGCATCCGGACGGTGGTGGTCTTGCCCGCGCCGTTGGGGCCCAGCAGACCCAGCACGGTGCCCTCCGGGATGGTCAGGTCGACGCCGTCGACCACCCGCCGGTCGCCGAACTCCTTGACCAGCCCCTCGACCTCGACCGCCGCCGTCATGACGCCGGCTCCGCCGGTCGACGGCCGGGCCTCGGCAGCCCGTCTCGGTTCACGTCCAGCAACGACACCCCCAGGACACTGCGGTTTCCGCCGCTGGAGCGTAGCGACCCGGCTTATCGGCTCGATATCGGAAAAGGATTCGATATCGAGCCAAAACGCGGCCTGCCTAGGTTCGCTGGCGCGTCGCCGCGAAGTGCGGACCGGCGATCGTTGCCGAACCGGAGGTGGATCATGTCGATGGCAGTCCGCGCGGAGGTCCCGCCGCAGACCGCGGTGATCGAACCGCACGACGCGCGCGAGATCGAACGGGTCGCCCTCGACCTGCTCCCCGTCGCCGACGGCAAGGTCGACGACGCCGCGTGGATCGCGGCGGCCCGCGACGCGTGGGAGCACCTGCCCGTCTCGGTGCGCACCACCCTCCGGCGGTTCCGCCGCGACACCGGCACCACCGGCGCGCTCGTGGTCAGCGGGTTGCCGCTGGGCCCCGACGGGGTGCCCGACACCCCGACCCGGGACGGCTCGGTGCAGCGCACCGCCACCGTGCCCGCCGCGGTGCTCATCATGTTCGCCGCCGGCCTGGGCGACCCGGCCTCGTTCCGCCCGGAGAAGTCCGGGGCGCTCGTGCAGGACGTGGTCCCGGTGCCGGGCAAGGAGGAGTTCCAGGGCAACGCCGGTTCGGCGCTGCTGTCGTTCCACACCGAGAACGCCTTCCACCCGCACCGGCCGGACTTCGTGATGCTGTCCTGCCTGCGCTCCGACCACGAGGGCGTCGCCGGGCTGCGCACCGCGTGCATCCGGCAGGTGCTCGACCTGCTCACCCCCTCGGCGCGGGAAGCGCTGTCCAGCGCGGAGTTCGTCACCGCGCCGCCGCCGTCGTTCGGGTCCACCAGCGGCGACACCACGCCGCACGCCGCGCTGACCGGCGCGCCCGAAGACCCCGACCTGCAGATCGACTTCGCCGCGACGGAACCGCTGACCGACCGGGCCCGCGCGGCCATGGACGAGCTGCAGGAGCTCTTCGGCGAGCACGCGCACACCCACTACCTGACCCCCGGCTCGATGGCCATCGTGGACAACCGGGTCACGGTGCACGGCCGGACCGCGTTCCGGCCGCGCTACGACGGCCGCGACCGGTGGTTGCAGCGCAGCTTCTCGCTGGCCGACTTCCGCGCCTCGCGGCGGCACCGCGCGGACGACGGCTACGTCCTCGACTGACCCGCCGGCAGCCCCGGCGGAGCGGCGAACAGGCCACGCGGCGAGCGTCGACTGGCCAGTCCTGAGTGGAGGGAGAACCTCGGTTGAACCGGTCGTCCGCGCAACGGCGCGCATTCTGGTCCCGGACGCTGGAGAGCGGGGCCTGCACGCCGATCCCACCCTGGTTCCTCCCCGACGCCGACCCGCAGCCCGGCGTCGAGGTGCACGAGCGCGAGCTGCCCGGAGCGGCGCTCCGGAAGACCGCCGAGGCCCTGGGCGTGCCGGTCGGGACCGTGGTGCTGGCCGCGCACGTGAAGGTGCTGGCCGCCGTCACCGGTGAGGAGCACGTGGTCACCGGGTACCTCGCCGACTCGCCCGTGCCGTGCTCGCTGGACCTGCCCACCGGCTCGTGGCGAGACCTGGTGCACCGCGCGCGGCGCGCGGAGAACGACCTCCGCGCGCACCTGCCCGCCGAGCTGGCACAGGACCCCGCCGAGCTGTTCGACACCGTCCTCGACCTCACCGGGACCTCCGGCGAGGTCGGGGAGTTCGCGCTGCGGGTCGGGTTCGACGCCGGATCGGCCGTGCTGTCGCTGCGGTACCGCACCGACCGCCTCAGCGCGGACCAGGTGCACCGCATGAGCGGCTACTACCGGGCGGCGCTGGAGCTGATGGCCACCGACCTCGACGCCGCGCACGCCGGAGGAACGCTGCTGTCCGCCGAGGAACGCCGGTTCCAGCTCGTCGAGCTGGCCGGCCCCGAACGCGAGCTGCCCGACGCGCGGGTGCACGAGCTCGTCGAGGAGCGCGTCCGCCGCCACCCCGACGCGATCGCCGCGGTCCACCGGGACCGTGCGTGGACCTACCGGCAGCTCAACGAGCGCGCCAACCAGATCGCGCACGCGCTGCTCGACCGCGGCCTGGGCCGCGAGGACGTCGTCGCGGTGGTGACCGACCGCAACCTGGACTGGATGGCGTCCGTGCTGGGCGTGTTCAAGGCCGGGGGCTGCTACCTCCCCGTGGAGCCGGACTTCCCCGCCGAGCGGATCGCCCGGACGCTGCGCCGCAGCGAGTGCCGGTGGGTGCTGGCCGAGGCCGGCCGCACCGCCCACCTCGACCGCGCCGAGGTCACCGCCGAGGTGCTGCTGCTGAGCGACGTCGACGGCGACACCACCGACCCGCGGGTGCCGGTCGACGCCGACCAGCTCGCGTACGTCTACTTCACCTCGGGTTCCACCGGCGAGCCCAAGGGCGCGATGTGCGAGCACGCCGGCATGCTCAACCACCTCTTCGCCAAGGTCCACGACCTGGGGATCGGCGAGGGAGCCGTGGTCAGCGAGACCGCCCCGCAGTGCTTCGACATCTCGCTGTGGCAGCTGGTCAGCGCGTTGCTGGTCGGCGGACGCACCGTGCTGGTCGAGCAGGACGTCATCCTGGACGTGCAGCGGTTCGTGGACACGCTCGTCGAGCACCGCGTGCAGATCGCCCAGCTCGTGCCGTCCTACCTGGAGACCGTGCTGTCCTACCTGGAGGACTCGCCGCGGGAGCTGCCGGACCTGCGGTGCGTGTCGGTGACCGGGGAGGCGTTGAAGAAGGAGCTGACCGAGCGCTGGTTCGCCGCCTACCCGGGGGTGGCGCTCGCCAACGTCTACGGCCTCACCGAGACCTCCGACGACACCAACCACGAGGTGATGACCGCGGTCCCGGTCCGCGACCGGGTGCCGCTGGGCCCGCCGGTGCAGAACACCCACGTCTACGTCGTGGACCAGCACCTGCAGCCGGTGCCGCTCGGGGCACCGGGCGAGATCGTGCTGTCCGGGGTGTGCGTCGGCCGCGGCTACATCAACGACCCGGAGCGCACCGCCGCCGCGTTCGGCACCGACCCGCACCGGCCCGGCCGGCGGCTGTACCGGTCCGGTGACTTCGGCCGGTGGCTGCCGGAGGGCAAGGTCGAGTTCCTGGGCCGGCGTGACGCGCAGGTCAAGATCCGCGGGTTCCGCATCGAGATCGGCGAGATCGAGAACCAGCTGCTGCGCGCGCCGGGGGTGCGCGACGGCGCGGTGGTGGTGACCGAGGACGCCGCCGGCAAGCACCTGGTCGCCTTCCACACCGGCGCCGACCGGCTCTCCGCGGAGGAGTTCAAGGAGTTCCTGCGCCGCAGCCTGCCGCACTACATGGTCCCCGAGCACTTCCACCACTGCGAGGCGCTGCCGCTGACCGGCAACGGCAAGACCGACAAGAAGGCGCTGACCGCGCTCGCCGCCGAACGCACCCCGGTGACCCGGCACGTCCCGCCGCGGACGCCGACCGAACGGCACCTGGCGCAGCAGTGGGCGGAGGTGCTCGGCCTGCCGGTCGACGAGATCGGGCGGGACGCCGACTTCTTCGAGCGCGGCGGCACCTCGCTGTCGGCGGTCAAGCTGATCCTCAAGCTGGGCCGCACGATCACGCTCCGGGACGTCACCGGGTCCCCGGTGCTCGCCGACCTGGCCGCGCTCATCGACGGGCGCCGCGAGGAGCGCTCCGGGGTGCTGCAGCGGCTGGCGACCGCGGACGGTTCGCGGCACGGGCTGGTGCTCTTCCCCTACGCCGGGGGCGGCCCGGTCAACTTCCACGCGTTCGCCCAGGCGCTGCGGGCCGCGGGGATCAGCACGCACGCGGTGCAGCTGCCCGGGCACGACGTCGGCGCGGACGCGGGGTCCTTCGCCGGGCTGGAGCAGACCGTCAAGGAGGTCGTCGCCGAGATCGGCGAGCTCGGCCTGGAGACGGTCACGCTGTGGGGCCACTCCGCGGGCGCCGCGTTCGCGGTGCACGCCGCGCTGCAGCTCGAGGAGCAGGGCACCCGCGTGCACCAGGTGCTCGTCGGAGCCCGCGACCTCGACCCGGTCGAGGTGCTGCAGGCGGACGTCGCCGAGATCAGCGAGCTGTCCACCGAGGAGCTCAAGCGGCGGCTCAGCGCCCAGCCCGCGTTCCACGAGCTCGACCAGCTGCGCCCGGAGCACGCCGCCCACGTCGCCGAGGCCTACCGGCACGACGTGCGCGTCGCCGCGCAATACCTGGCCGACCTGCAGACCGCTCCCCCGGCGCGACGCCTGTCCGCGCCGCTCACCGTCGTCACCGCGCGCGACGACGCCGGACGTGTCGACCACCGGCGCTGGCACGTGGTCGCCGAGCACGTCGACCGGCACGAGATCTCCGGCGGTGGCCACTACTTCCTCGCCACGCACGCCGCCGAGGCGGTGACCGCCGTCCACCCCGTCCGTTGACCACCCTGGGAGGCAACCAGCGATGTCCGCCGCAGAACTCGACGTCCACCTCGCCGACGGAAGGCCGGCCGTCGTGCACGTCGACGGCACCCCCGAGGCCACGACGTGGGTGGCCCAGCACCGCGACCGGATCCGGTCGCTCGTCGACCAGCACGGCGCACTGCTGGTGCGCGGCCTGCACCTGGCCGACGCGGCCGCCTTCGGCCGGGTGGCGCGGGACGTGGCCGGCCCGCTGCTGCCCGAGCGCGAGGCGTTCGCCCGCCGCTGGAGCTACGAGGACGGCGTCTACTCGTCCTCGAAGTGGCCGCCGAACCAGCCGATGTGCATGCACCACGAGCTCAGCTACACGCTGACCTTCCCGGGCCTGATGGTGTTCGGCTGCCTCGGCGCGCCGGCCTCGGGCGGGGTGACCGGGGTCGCGGACGCGGCCGCGGTGCTGGAGGCGCTGCCCGCCGACCTGGTCGAGCGCTTCGAGCGGGAGGGCTGGCAGCTGGTGCGCAACTACAACGAGATGGTCGGCGTGCCGTGGCAGGAGGCCTTCGGCACCGACGACCGCGGCGAGGTGGAGCGCTACTGCCGGGACAACGCCATCGAGTTCGAGTGGGACGCCATGGACGGCCTGCGCACCAAGCAGCGCCGCTCGGCCGTCATCACCCACCCGAAGACCGGCGCGCGGGTGTGGTTCAACCAGGTCGCGTTCCTCAACGAGTGGACGATCGACCCCGAGGTGCGCGACTACCTGCTCATGGAGTTCGGCCCGGACGGCCTGCCGTTCAACAGCCGCTACGGCAGCGGCGCGCCCATCGAGGACGACGTGGTCGCGCTGCTCAACAAGGTCTACGAGGAGCACACGCGGCGGGAGCCGTGGCAGACCGGCGACCTGATGCTGGTCGACAACATCGCGCAGGCGCACAGCCGCGAACCGTACGAGGGGGCGCGCGAGGTGCTGGTCGCCATGGGCGAACCGGTCAGCCTCGCGAGCTGCTCGCCGACGGTGTCGCCGTCCTGAACCACCACGAGAACCCGAGCGGAGCACCATGTCGACATCAGCCAACGTACCGGCCTTCACCGTCATCTCCGGGGCCCAGGTGCAGAGCGCCCTCGCCGGGCGGCACGAGCAGGTCGTGGACATCGTCGAGCAGGCCTACCGGTTGCACGGCGCGGGCCGGACGGTCAACCCGCCGTCGTACTTCCTGCGCTTCCCCGACCGGCCCAGTTCCCGGATCATCGCGCTGCCCGCCTCGCTCGGCGGTGACACCGCGGTGGACGGGATCAAGTGGATCTCCAGCTTCCCGGACAACGTCGCGGCCGGCATCCCGCGCGCCTCGGCGGTGCTGGTGCTCAACGACCACGACACCGGCTACCCGTTCGCTTGCCTGGAGAGCTCGGTGATCAGCGCGACCCGCACCGCGGCCTCGGCCGCGCTGGCCGCCGACCACCTGAGCCGGGACCGGGGGCGCCCGCGCCGAATCGGGTTCATCGGCGTCGGCCTCATCGCCCGCTACATCCACGAGTACCTGCAGGGCACCGGCTGGACCTTCGACGAGATCGGGGTCCACGACCTCTCCGCCGAGCACACCGCGGGCTTCACCTCCTACCTGGAGCGGGTCGAGGACGGTCCGCGGGTCGTGGTGCACGACAGCGCTGAGTCGCTCATCCGGTCCGCCGACCTCGTGGTGTTCGCGACGGTGGCGGGCACGCCGCACGTGCACGATCCGGCGTGGTTCGAGCACGCCCCGCTGGTGCTGCACGTGTCCCTGCGCGACCTGTCCCCGGAGGTCGTCCTGTCGTCGGTGAACGTCGTCGACGACGTCGACCACTGCCTCAAGGCCGACACCTCGCCGCACCTGGCCGAGCAGCGGACCGGCAACCGGGACTTCGTGGACGGCACGATCAACGACGTGCTCGCCGGGGAGCTCAAGGTCCCCGCCGACCGGCCGGTGGTGTTCTCCCCGTTCGGCCTCGGCGTGCTCGACCTGGCGGTGGGGAAGTTCGTCTACGACCAGGTCATGGCGCACGGAGAGCCCACCGTGGTGCCCGACTTCTTCTCGGAGCTCCGCCGCTACGGATGACGGCACCGGGTGCCCGGCGGTGCGGCCCCAGCGGCCCCGCACCGCCGGGCCTCCACGCGCCCGCTGGGCGCGGCGTGCGGCTCGCACCGCCCGCGCCGCTCCACGCACCCGCAACACAGGTTCGTTCGGACAAGACGGAGACAGCTCGGTGCCCATCATCTCGCAGCCGCACGAATTCAACGAGGACGACCTCTACGTCGACCTCCGGCCCTCCGTCGGCGTCCCGCTGTACCTGAAGTGCGAGGGGTTCAACTTCGCCGGCTCGATCAAGCTCAAAGCGGCCGAGTCGATGGTCGCCGCCGCGGAGCGCTCCGGGGCGCTGCGCCCGGGCTCCATCCTGGTCGAGTCCTCGTCCGGCAACCTCGGCGTGGCGCTGAGCGTGCTCGCGGCCAGCAAGGGCTACCAGTTCGTGTGCGTGACCGACGCTCGGTGCAACCTCGCGACCAAGCAGCTGATGGAGACCCTCGGCGCCCAGGTGCACACCATCACCGAGCCCGCCGCCGAAGGCGGCTACCTCGCGGCCCGCATCGCCCACGTGCGCGAGCTCTGCGCGGACGACGACCGGTACGTGTGGCTGAACCAGTACGCCAACCAGGACAACTGGACGGCCCACTACCGCACCACCGCGCCCTCGATCGACCGGGCCTTCCCCACCCTCGACGTGCTGTTCGTGGGCGCGGGCACCACCGGCACCCTGATGGGCTGCGCCCGCTACTTCAAGCGGTTCCGCCCGGGCGTGCGCATCGTGGCGGTCGACGCGGTCGGTTCGGTCACCTTCGGCGGCCCGGCCGCGCCGCGGATGATCCCGGGCTTGGGGACCGGGGTGCGGCCGGCGCTGCTCGACGAGTCCTTCGTGGACGACGTGGTGCTGGTGGAGGAGATCGACACGGTGCGCACCTGCCACCGGCTGGCCCGCCGGGGCTTCCTGTTCGGCGGTTCCACCGGCACCGTGATCAGCGGCGCGACCCAGTGGCTGACGGCCAACGACGTGGGCCCGGACGTCACCGCGGTGACCATCGCCCCGGACCTCGGCGAGCGCTACCTCGACTCGCTCTACCAACCCAGCTGGGTCCAGCAGGTCTACCACGTCGACCCCACCGACGAGCTCGCGACCCAACGCTGACACCGCGCGAGCGGGCATCCCCTCCGGGCAACCGCGCGCCCGCGCCCGTCCGCGACGGGCCCGGACCCCGCGCGCCGGTCCCCGAGCCCCGTCGCGCGCTTCCCACCGGGACCGGACGTGCGACCCCAACGGGGATCGCGGACCCGAGGCCCTCGCATCCGGTGGACAGCAGGACGCCGGGGTCCGGGGTCCAACGCCCCGGGCCCCGGCGCATCGCCGCGGCTGGCCCCGGTCAGCCGCCCATCGCCTCGATGAGGCTCTTCGGCCGCAAGTCCGTCCAGTTCTCCTCGACGTACTGCAGGCACGCGTCCCGGGTGTCCTCGCCGTAGACCTTCGTCCAGCCCGCGGGCACCTCGACGAACGTCGGCCACAGCGAGTGCTGGCCCTCGTCGTTCACCAGGACCAGGTAGCGGCCGTCGGGGTCTTCGAACGGGTTCGTCATGTCTTGCTTCCCTCTCTGCGAAACGTGTTCGGTCAGTGCGTGCTCTCCAGGACCCGGGCCAGGCCGCCGACCGTGGGGTGGTCGTAGAGCTGGTGGACCGCGACCCGGATGGGCAGCGCTCCGTTGATCCGGGCGACCAGCTGCGCCGCGCGCAGGGAGTTGCCACCGAGTTCGAAGAACGCGTCGTCCCGGCCGACCCGGTCCCGGCCGAGCACCTCGCCCCAGATCTCGGCCAGTCGGCGCTCCAGGTCGGTCTCCGGCTCGACGTACCGGCGGCGCCCCCGCTCGGCCGCGGCCCGCGCCATCGCCAGCAGCGCGGGTTCGTCCACCTCGCCGGCGGGGTCTCGCGGGACCTCCGGGACGTGCAGGAACCGCACCGGGACGGGGCAGCGCGCCAGCACCGGTGCCGCCGCTGCGCGCAGTGCCTGCTCGTCCTGCGGCTCGCCCGCGTGGGCGACCACGACCTCCGCGCTGCGCAGGTGCTCCGGGGCGAGTTCGGAGACGATGTGCTCGTTGCGGCGGTCCAGCCCGATCAGCAGGTTCACCCGGTCCTGGCCCAGGGCGGCCAGCAGCGAGGCCAGCCCGCCGGCGTCGTCGATCGGCAGGAACCCGCGGGAGGCCGCGGCCGCCGACGGGCTGCCGCGGTTCATCCCGCTGTCGGTCCACATGCTCCACGACAGGCAGCGGACCGGACGCCCTCGCTCCCGCCCCCAGTGGTCGGCGAAGCCGTTGAGGAAGCTGTTCGCCGAGGAGTACGCGCCGAAGGAGCTGCCGCCGAACTCACCGTTGACCGAGGAGAACAGCACCAGCAGCGCGTCCGGCCGGTCCTGCAGCACCTCGGCGATGGCCATCGTCCCGTGGACCTTCGCCCGGTAGGCCTCGGCGAACTCCCGGCGCGAGGCGCGGGCGACGGTGTGCTCCTCCAGACGCTCCCACTGGTGCGAGACGTCGTTGCTGGCCAGGTGCAGGACGCCGGAGAGCGGACGGCCCCACCGCCGCTCGGCCTGCGCGACGGCGCTGTGCAGCGCGACCGCGTCACCCACGTCGAGCGAGCGGTACTCGACCTCGCCGAGGGTGCGCAGGTCGGCGAGCCGTTCGGCCTTCACCGAGCCCTCGGCGAGCGCGCTGCGGCCGACCAGCAGCAGCCGCGCCTGGTAGGTGGCCAACAGGTACTCGGCGATCTGGTGGCCGATGCCGCCGAGGCCTCCGGTGATGACGTACACGCCGCCCTGGACCAGCTCGGGCGCGGTGTCGAGGTCCAACCGGACCGGGCTCAGCTTCGGCACCAGCCGGGTGCCCGCGCGGTGCGCCACCACGTCGGCGTCCGGGGCCGCGGACAGCTCGGCCCGCACGATCTCGCCCCACTCCTCGGGAGCTCCGGCGGGCAGGTCCACCTGCCGCAGCGACCGCACCGCTCCCTCGGCGACGGCGGTGCGCACCAGTCCCGGCAGCGCCGCCTTGGGCACGTCCACCGCGTCCCCGTCGCGGACCCACAGTCCGCCGGCGGTGAGCACCAGCACGTCCGGCCGGTGCGGCACGGTGGCGAGCGTGGCGATCAGCCGGCGGACCGACTGCACACCGACGCGGAGCCCGGCGTCCAGCGACCCGCTCGGTGCCGCGGCCCAGGCGTGCACGACGGTGTCGACCGGACCGAAGTCGCGGGCCAGCACCTCGAACAGCGCGCGGTAGTGGTCGGAGTTCTCCGGGTTGATGGAGAACCGCGCGCCGTCCCGGGCGAACCGCGTGCCCGGCACCACCACCGCGGTGTGCTGGCCGAACCGCTCCTCGTGCGCGGCGTCGGCGAAGACGACGCGGACGCCGTCACCGCGCCCGGACTCGACGGCGGGCTGCTCGGTCCAGACGCGCTCGAAGAACCACTCCGAGGGCGACACCGGTTCGTCGGGCGAGTCGGCCAGGTCGCGCAGCGCGTCGTCGAACGCCCCCGCGTGCAGGTCGCTGAGCAGCTGGGAGCGCTGGATCTTGCCGCTGTTGGTCTTCGGGAACCGGTCGCGCTCGACCGGCACCACCAGGTGCGGTTGCAGCCCGATCTCCTCGGCCAGCCGGGCCTTGATCCGCGCCACCGTGGCCGCCACGTCGGGGGTGGTGGGCACGAAGAACACCACGAGCTTGTCGGTCTCGGCGCCGCCCGCCGAGTCACCGCAGGCGGCCACGAAGGTCACCTCGGTGCCCGGGACCTGCTCGACGACCGACTCGATGTCGAAGTTGAGGTAGTTCACGCCCTGCACCACGATGAGGTCGCTGTCCCGGCCGGTCAGCGTCAACCGTCCTTCGTGGACGAAGCCCAGGTCACCGCTGTTGAACCAGCCGTCGGCGGTGTAGGCCTTCCGGTTCGCCTCCGGGTTGCGGTGGTAGCCGGTCATCATGGTGCTGCCGGAGAACTGCAGGCGTCCCACGTGGTCCTCGGGCAGCGGCCGGTCCTGGTCGTCGACGATCCGCAGCCGCAGCCCCGGCAGCGGGCGGCCGACCTCGGTGAAGGTGATCACGTCCGGGGAGTCCTTCGGCTCGACCACCCGCAACCTGCCGCCCAGCGAGGCCTTCTCCACGCTGATGGTGCCCTGCGCCGGGTCGTCCCCGGACAGCGTCGAGTAGATGGTGCCCGAGGCGATCTCGGACATCCCGAAGGTGGGCAGCAGCGCGTCGGCGGGGAGCCCGAAGGGGCGCAGGAGCTCCAGGAACCGCTGGGCGGTGCGCGTCACCACGGCCTCGCCGCCGTTGCAGACGTGCCGCAGGCAGGACAGGTCCCAGTCGCGGTCGCCGATCCGCTCGGCGTTGTCGTTGAACAGCGAGAACGCGAAGTTCGGCGCCCACGTGACGCTGACACGGAACCGGTGCACCCAGTCCATCCAGGCCAGCGGGTCCGCCAGGAACGCGTCGGTCTCGACGTTGACGTGTTCGTTGCGCAGCACCACGTTGGACACGTTGTGCATGATGACGGCGCCGACGTGGTCCAGCGGGATCCAGTTCAGCGACACGTCGTGCTCGTCGAAGCCGTTGGCCGCGGCGCTGGCCAGCGTGCGCGCGATGATGCTGGCGTTGGCGTGCCGGACGCACTTCGGCACGCCCGTGCTGCCCGAGGTGAGCAGCTGCACGACGGGGTCGTCGGGTCCGGCGGCGAAGGGCTCGGGCCGCGCTCCGGGCCGGCGGAGCTCGTCGACGCTGCGCGCGGTGAGCCCCCAGTCGAGCCCGGTGAGCGCGTCGAGCAGCCCGGCGTCGGTGAGGACCACCGGGTGCTCCAGCAGCTCCCAGGCGTTGCGCAGCTTGCGCAGGCCCGCGTTCTCCCGGTCGAAGCCGAGCGGCACGCCGCACGGGGTCGGCACGAAGCCGCCCAGCACGCACGCCCAGAACGCGGTGAAGAAGGCGCGGCTGTCGGTGAACTGGAACAGCACCGAGTCACCCGGCCGCAGGCCCTCCTCCCGCAAGCCGGCGAGCAGTTCGCAGGACCCGGTGAACAGGTCCGCGTAGCTCTGGAAGCTCTCGGTGCCGTCCGCGGCGAGGTGGTGCACGCCCCGGCCGGGCGCGCGTTCGGCGGCCAGCAGCAGGGCCTCCACCAGCGTCGTCGGCGCGTCCGGGTCGTCCGGCAGCTCGCCCCCGTGCACCTCGGCGACCGGCAGGTCGTCGCCGCGGGTCTCGGCGGCCGCCCCGGGCCGGGCCTCGGTGCGCTCGGGACGCTCGGTGACCGCGGTCCGCGCTTCCCTGCGGACCGCGCCGGCGACCTCGGTGACGCCGGGCTGCGCCCGGACCACCTCGGTGAGCTCCGCGATCAACTCGTCGGACATCGAGCTGGACCTCCTCACTGCTCGTCGCTGAGCAGGACCCGCCCGATCTCCGCGGTGAGCCCGGCGGCCTGCTCGTTGAGGTAGAAGTGGCCGCCCGGGAACGTCCGGACCCGGAACGCGCCGCTCGTCTGCTTCTGCCACGGCCGCAACGCGTGCTCCGGGGCTCGGTCGTCGTCGTGGCCGCCGAAGACCGTCATCGCGGCCTCCAGCGGTGGTCCGGGCTCGTACCGGTAGCGTTCGCCGAGGGTGAAGTCCGCGCGCAGCGCGGGCAGCAGCACCCGCATCAGCTCGGGGTCGTCGGCGACCGAGCGCGGGGTGCCGCCCAGCGCACCGAGCGCGGCGAGGAACTCCGCGTCGGGGAGCTCGTGGATCGGCTCGGCCACCGGTGGTTCGTCCGGCGCGGCCTGCCCGCTGAGCAGCAGGTGCAGCGGCTGCGGACCGCCACGGCGGTGCAGCGCCCGGGCCAGTTCGAAGGCGAGCAGGGCGCCTCCGCTGTGCCCGAAGAAGGCGAACGGTCCCCGGAGGTACGGGCGCACGGTGAGCCCCAGGGTCCGCACGGCCTTCGCGAAGTCGGTCAGCGGCGGTTCGCCGATGCGGTCCTCGCGGCCGGGGAGCTGGAGCGCGATCAGCTCGACCTCGGGAGGGAGCAGGTCCGGCCAGTCGGCGAACGCGGCCGCGCCGGCACCGGCGTGGGGGAAGCAGAACAACCGGACCCGGTGGTCGGAGCGCCGTGCGCGCCGCACGAACGGCGACTCGACGGTGAAGGAGTCGAGCATGCCCCGAAAACTAGGCGCCGGCCTTATCGCCGCGATATCGAGCGCCTTCCGCCCGCACGCGTGCGGCAGGGCCCCGGTCCCGCGGAGCCGGGGCCCTGCCGCACCGCCGCTACTCGGCGTCCAGGTGCCGGGCGAGCAGCTGGGCGAGCGTCGCCAGCGGACCCGGGTCCAGCATCTCGTCGTGGGTGCAGTCCAGGCGTTCGGTCCGCACCCGGCCGGTGACGTGGGGCGCCCACTCGGCGCTGAGGTCCGGGTTCGACCGGGAGGTCACCAGCAGGACGTCACCGTCGAACAACGCCGGGCGGTGTCCGGCCGCGAGGCGGATGGCGTTGACGATCGCATCCACTGTGGACGGAACGCGCTCGGCGGGGAGCGCGCTGAGCGCCCCGTCGCGCAGCGCCGCGGCGATCCGGGCGCGCTGGTCGTCGGCGGTTCCGCGGTCGGCGTCCCCGACGACGTCGTCGAAGAGCCGCGCCAGCACCTCCCGCTCGTCCAGGCCGACGTCCGCCGTCGAGGAGTCCAGCAGCGCCACCAGGCCCACCCGCTCACCGCGCGACTGGAGCTCGACGGCCACCGCGTGCGCGATGTTGCCGCCCAGCGAGTAGCCGAGCAGGTGGTACGGGCCCTGCGGGCGCGCCTTCTGCACCTGGTCGGCGTAGTCCGAGGCGAGCTCGCCGAGGGTGCGCGGCAGTGCGCTGCCGTCCGCGCCGCGCAGCTGCAGGCCGTAGAGCGGCATCCCGGTGTGCCGCAGCAGCCCCGAGTAGCACCAGGACAGGCCCGTGGCGGGGTGGACGCAGAACAGCGGGGCGCCCTCGCCCCCACGCAGTTCGAGCAGCACGTCGAAGCCGTCGCCGTCGCCGTCGAGGTGCTCGGCGAGCTCGGCCACCGTGGGCGAGCGGAACACCGACTGCACGCCCAGGTCCGCGCCGAGCACCTCGCGGATCCGGCCCACCAGCCGGGTGGCCAGCAGCGAATGCCCGCCCAGGTCGAAGAAGCCGTCGTCGATGCCCACCTGCTCGACCCCGAGCACCTCGCCGAACAGCTCGCAGAGCACCTCCTCCCGCGGCGACCGCGGCGTCCGGCCGCCGTCGACCGCGACGGACGGGCGGGGCAGCCGGGCGTGGTCGAGCTTGCCGTTGCGGGTCAACGGGATCTCGTCCACCACCACGACGGCCGACGGCACCATGTACTCGGGCAGCGCCTGGCGGACGTGCAGCCGCAGGTCCGACGGCGCGGCGGAGGAGACGACGTAGCCGACGAGGCGCCGGTCGCCGGGCCGGTCCTCGCGCACCACCACCCGGGCCTGCTCGACGTCCGGGTGCGCGGCCAGCACCGCCTCGACCTCGCCCGGTTCGATCCGGAAGCCCCGCACCTTGACCTGGTCGTCGGCCCGACCCAGGTACTCCAGCTGCCCGTCCGCGCGCCACCGGGCCAGGTCACCGGTCCGGTACAGCCGGCCGCCGGGCGGGCCGAACGGGTCGGCGACGAAGCGCTCCGCGGTGAGCCCCGGCCGGCCGCGGTACCCCAGCGCGACGCCGGGGCCGGCGACGTACAGCTCACCGGTGACCCCGGTGGGCACCGGTCGCAGGTGCGCGTCGAGGACGCGGACCGCGACTCCCCGCAGCGGGCGGCCGATGGGCACCGGGTGGTCCTCGGCCGTGGCGTGCGCCCAGGTGACGTCGACGGTCGCCTCGGTCGGCCCGTAGGCGTTGATCATGGTCCGGTCGCGGCCGAAGGCCTCGAGCAGCTCCACCGGGCAGGGTTCGGCGCCGGTGATGAGGCAGCGCAGGTGCGGCAGCGGCACCCGCGGCACCGTGGCGAGCACCGACGGCGGGATGAGCAGGTGGGTGATCCGCGCACGGTCCAGCTCGGCGGCCAGTTCCGCGCCGGTCGTGGTGCGCGGCGGGACCACCAGGCAGGCGCCGGAGAGCAGCGCCATGCACAGCTCGGCCACCGACACGTCGAAGGCCGGCGACACGAACTGGTACACCCGGCTGTCCTCGCGCACCCCGTAGCCGCGGACCTGGTTGTCCGCCAGGGTGGCGAACCCGGCGTGGGAGACCACCACGCCCTTGGGCCGTCCGGTCGAGCCCGAGGTGTGGATGACGTACGCCGGGGAGGTGGGCAGCAGCGGGGCGCTGCGGTCGGCGTCGGTCGGGTCCTCGACCGGCTGGTCCGCGAAGCCCGGACCGGCGAGGTAGCGGTCCAGCAGCAGCGGTGTCCCGGGCACCCGCACCTGCGAGGTGGACACCACGAGGGTGGCCTCGGCCAGCAGCCGGTCGGTCCGCTCGCCGAGGTGGTCGACGTCCACCGGCTGGTAGGCCGCGCCGGTCTTGAGGACGGCGACGATCGCCAGCACCAGCTCACCGGACTTCGGCAACGCCAGCGCGACCACGTCACCGGGTCCGACGCCCAGCGAGATGAGGTGGTGGGCGAACCGGTTGGCGCGCTCGTTGAGCTCGACGTAGGTCCACGCGCCGCCGTCGAACTCCACGGCGGTGCGGTCCGGTGTCCGGGCCACCTGCCGCTCGAACAGCTCGGGGAAGGTCGGCTGGTCCCACGGCTGCGCGGGCAGCACCGCGTCCCTCGACCGCTCCTCGTCGGTCAGCAAGTCCACCGTGGACAGTCGACGGCCCGGGTCCGCGACGACCTGGCGCAGCAGCGCGGTGAACCGGTCCGCGATCGACCGCGCGGTGGCCTCGTCGAACAGGTCCGTGCGGTAGGAGACCACGCCGTCGATGCCGGCGGGCGCGCCGTCGGCAGCGCGGGCCTCCCGCAGGCTCAGCGCGAGGTCGACCTTCGCCGCGCCCGCCCCGGCGCCCTCGACCTCGACGCGCAGGCCGGGCCACTCCAGCCCCTCGCCCGCCTCGTCGCCCTGCAGCGCGAACGCGACCTGGAACAGCGGCTGGTGCGCCAGCGACCGGGGCGGGTTGACCGCCTCCACCACGCGCTCGAACGGCACGTCCTGGTGGGCGTAGGCGGCCAGGTCCGCCTGCTTGACCCGGGCGAGGAGCTCGGTGAAGCCCGGGTCGCCCGCGGTGTCGGTCCGCAGCACCAGGGTGTTGACGAAGAACCCGACCAGCTCCTCGAGCTCCGGTTCACCGCGACCGCTCACCGCGGTGCCGATCGGGACGTCCTCCCCCGCGCCGAGCTTGGTCAGCAGCGCCGCCAGCGCCGCGTGCAGGACCATGAACGGCGTGGCGTCGTGCGCCGCGGCGAGCCGGGTGACCGCGTCGTGGGTCGCCGCGTCGACGGTGAACTCCACAGCGTCCCCGCGGTAGCTCGCGACGGCCGGGCGGGGCCGGTCGGTGGGCAGCTCGATCCGCTCCGGGACGTCGGCCAGCGCCTCGCGCCAGAACGCCAGCTGCCGCCCGGCCGCCGACTGCGGGTCCTCGTCGTCGCCGAGGACCCGCTGCTGCCACAGGGCGAAGTCGGCGTACTGCACGGGCAGCGGGGACCACTGTGGAGCGTGCCCGGCCAGCCGCGCGGCGTAGGCGGTGGCGAGGTCGCGCACGAGCGGGCCCTGCGACCCGCCGTCCGCGACGATGTGGTGCAGCAGCACCAGCACCACGTGCTCGCCCGGTCCGCCGGTGGCGACCGACACCCGAATCGGGGGCTCGTGCGCCAGGTCGAAGCAGTGGCGCGCCGCCGCCTCCAGGTCGTCGACCTCGTGGACGACCACCGGAGCCGGGTCGTGGACCCGCTGCTGCGGCGTGCCGTCGACGGTCGGGAACGTGGTGCGCAGGCTCTCGTGCCGGGCGACGACGTCGGTGACCGCCGCGGCGAGCGCCTCGCGGTCCAGGTCACCGGACATCCGCAGCAGCAGCGGGACGTTGTAGGTCGGGCTCGGCCCCTCCAGCTGGTGCAGGAACCACAGCCTGCGCTGGGCGAACGACAGCGGGACGCGGTCCGGCCGCGGCACCGGTGCGAGCCGCGCGCGCTCCGGCTCGGCGGCGCCGAGCGCGTCGGCCAAGCCCGCCACCGTGGGCGACTCGAACAACTGGCGGATCCCCACCTCCACGCCGAGTTCCGCGCGGACCCGGCTGATCAGCCGGGTGGCCAGCAGGGAGTGCCCGCCGAGCTCGAAGAACCCGTCGTCGATGCCCACCTGCTCCACCCCGAGCACCTCGGCGAACAGCGCGCACAGCCGCTCCTCGCGCACGTCGCGCGGGCGGCGCCCGCCGGCGTCACCGGAGAACTCCGGCGCGGGCAGCGCCGCGCGGTCCAGCTTGCGGTTGGCGGTGAGCGGCAGCTCGGGCAGCAGCACGACCGCGACCGGCACCATGTACTCCGGCAGCCGGTCGGCGGCGTGCTCGCGCAGCGCTGCCGGGTCGCAGTCACCGTCCGGCACGACGTAGGCGACGAGGCGCTTGTCGCCGGGGGTGTCCTCGCGCACGACCACCGCGGCCTGCCGCACGTGCTCGTGCTGGTTGAGCACGCTCTCGATCTCACCGAGCTCGATCCGGAACCCGCGGACCTTGACCTGGTCGTCGACCCGCGCGACGAACTCCAGCAGCCCGTCGGCGTTCCAGCGGGCGATGTCGCCGGAGCGGTAGAAGCGGGACCCGGGCGGGCCGTAGGGGTTGGCCACGAACTTCGTCGACGTCAGCCCCGGCCGGTTCAGGTAGCCGCGGGTCACCAGGTCACCGGCGATGTAGAGCTCCCCCGCCACCCCGATCGGGGCCGGGCGCAGCGCGGCGTCCAGCACGTACATCTGGGTGTTCCAGACCGGCCGCCCGATGGTGACCACCCCGCTGGGCACCGGGTCCCCGGGCTCGATGCGGTACTCGGTGCAGCCCACGGTGGTCTCGGTCGGCCCGTACTCGTTGACCACGGTCGCCCCCGGGTGGCGGGCCCGCCACTGCTCCAGCACCTCCCCCATCAGCGACTCGCCGCCGAGCACCAGCTGCTGGGTCGGCGAGCACTCCGGGGGCAGCGTCAACAGCACCGGCAGGTGGCTGGGCGTGGCCTTGACGAAGGTGGGCTGCTCGGTGATCCGCGCGGACTCGTCCAGCTCCACCAGCTGCGCGCAGCCGCCGGTGGTCAGCGGCGCGAACAGGCCGGTGACGGTGAGGTCGAACGACACCGGCGAGTGCACCAGCGCACGGCCCGCGACGGCCGGGTACGCCGAGCGGGCCCACGCCAGGTAGAGGTTGAGCGAGTCGTGCTGGACCACGACGCCCTTGGGACGGCCGGTGGAACCCGAGGTGTAGATGACGAACGCGGCGCTGCGGGGGTCCAGTTCCCGCACCGGGTCCGAGTCGTCCACCGAGGACAGGTCGAGCACGTCGAGCAGCAGGCACTGAGCGCTGGTCGGCAGCCTCTCGGCGCAGCTGCGGTCGGTCAGCGTCAGCACCGGGCGGACGTCGTCGAGCACGAACTCGAGGCGCTCCGCCGGGTGCGACGGGTCGAGCGGCAGGTACGCGCCGCCGGTCTTGAGCACCGCGAGCAGGGCGACCACCAGGTCGACCGAGCGGGGCAGCGCGATGCCGACGAACCGCTCCGGGCCCACGCCCTGCGCGCGGAGCAGGTGGGCCAGCCGGTTGGCCCGGCGGTTGAGCTCGGCGTAGTCCAGGACGGTGTCGCCGAACGCGACGGCGGGCGCGTGCGGGGTGCGGCGGACCTGCTGCTCGACCAGCTCCGGCAGGGTCGCCGCAGGCACCTCGCGCCGCGTCTGGTTCCAGCCGTGCACCAGGGCGTGCCGCTCGTCGGCGGGCAGCACGTCGAGGTCGCCGATCCGGGTGCTCGGGTCGTGCGCCACCGCGTCCAGGACGCGGAGCAACCGGGCCGCGATCGCCTCGGCGGTGCGCCGGTCGAACAGGTCGGTGGCGTACTCGAGCACGCCCTGCAGCCCGGCCGGCTCACCGTCGGGGCCACAGGACTCCTCGACGTGGAAGGTCAGGTCGACCTTCGCCACGTCGGTGCTGCTGCGCTCGCGCTGCGCGGTGAGCCCGGCCAGCGCGAACTCCGCGCCGTCGTCGCGGTGGAAGTCGAGCATGACCTGGAACAGCGGGTGCCGGGACATCGACCGCTCCGGGTTGACCACCTCCACCAGCCGCTCGAACGGCACGTCCTGGTGCGCGTACGCCGCGAGGTCGGTCCGCCGGACGCGGTCCAGCAGCTCCACGAAGCTCGGGTCGCCCGAGGTGTCGGTGCGCAGCACCAGGGTGTTGACGAAGAACCCGACCAGCTCGTCGAGGGCCTCGTCCGCGCGACCGCTCACCGAGGTGCCCAGCGGGATGTCCGTCCCGGCGCCCAGCCGGGTCAGCAGCGCCGCGATCGCCCCCTGGACGACCATGAACACGCTGGCGTGGTGCTCCCGGGCGATCCGGGACAGTGCGCGGTGCGCGGCGGCGTCGAGCTCGAACTCCACGCCGTCGCCGCGGTTGCTGGCGACCGCCGGGCGGGGCCGGTCGGTCGGCAGCTCCAGCTCGGCCGGGACGCCGTCGAGCTGGTCCCGCCAGAACGCGAGCTGCTGCGCCACCAGGCTCTGCGGGTCGTCCTCGCGCCCGAGCAGGTCGCGCTGCCACAGCGCGTAGTCGGCGTACTGCACCGGCAGCGCCGACCAGCTCGGGCGGCGCCCTTCGCACCGGGCGGCGTAGGCGGTGGCGAGGTCGCGCGCCAGCAGTCCGCCGGACCGGCCGTCGCTGGCGATGTGGTGCAGCAGCACCAGCAGCACGTGCTCGTCCGGGCCCAGCACGAACAGGCTCACCCGCAGGGGCGGTTCGGTGGCCAGGTCGAACGGTTCCCGCACCGCCTCGGCCAGCTGGGCGTCGAGGTCGCCGGCCCCGTGCACGCGCAGCACCGGGCGGTGGTCCACCACCTGCTGGCGCGGTGTCCCGCCGACCTCGGGGAAGACGGTGCGCAGGCTCTCGTGCCGGTCCACCACGTCACCGACCGCGGCCTCCAGGGCAGCCCGGTCCAGCGGACCGGACAGCCGGAACGTCATCGGCACGTTGTAGGTGGCGCTCGGCCCTTCGAGCTGCTGGAGGAACCACAGCCGCTGCTGGGCGAAGGACAGCGGGACGCCACCGTCGCGCGGCACCGGCCGCACCGGTGGGCGCGCGTCGGCCGCGCCGTCCAGCCGGGCCGCCAGGCCGGCGGGGGTCGGTGCTTCGAAGACCGCGCGCACCGACAGCTCCACCTCGAAGGCCGTCCGGATCCGGCTCACCAGCCGGGTGGCCAGGAGCGAGTGCCCACCGAGCTCGAAGAAGCTGTCGTCGGCGGCCACCCGCGGCACGCCGAGCACGTCGGCGAACAGCCCGCAGAGGACCTCCTCGCGCGGCGTCCGCGGCGCCCGGCCGCGCGGGTCCTCGTCCGGCGCGGGCAGCGCCTTGCGGTCGACCTTGCCGCTGGTGGTCAGCGGCAGCGCGTCCAGCTCGACGAACGAGGTCGGCACCATGTGGTCGGGCAGGCGGCGCCGCAGGTGCTCGCGCACCGCGCCGGCCGGGCCGACGACGTAGGCGGTCAGCCGTTCCCGGCCGCGCTCGCCGCGCACCACGACGGCGACCTGGCGGCAGTCCGGGTGCTCCCGGGCCACCGCCTCGACCTCGCCCGGCTCGATCCGCACCCCGCGCACCTTGACCTGGTCGTCGACCCGGCCGGCGAACTCCAGCACCCCGTCGTCGCGCCGGCGGGCGAGGTCGCCGGAGCGGTACATCCGGCTGCCGGGCGGGCCGAACGGGTTGGCCACGAAGCGCTCCGCGGTCAGCGCGGCGCGCCGGTGGTAGGCGTCGGCGAGCTGCGTGCCGGCCAGGTACAGCTCACCGACCGCGCCGACGGGGACCGGCCGCAGCGCCGCGTCCAGCACGTACAGCTGGGCGCCCGGGACCGGGCGGCCGATCGGCGCGGGGTCCTGCGGCTCGTCGTCGCAGTCGAACTCGGTGACGTCGATGGTCGCTTCGGTCGGGCCGTACAGGTGGTGCAACCGGGCCGGCAGGGTCTGCCGGACCTGGTGCTGGAGGTCGGCGGGCAGCGACTCGCCGCCGGTGAAGACCCGCCGCAGCGACGTGCACTCGGCCGCTCCCGGGGTCTCCACGAACATCCGCAGCACCGGGGGGACGAAGTGGACGGTCGTCACCCGCCGCTCGCGGATCACCGACACCAGGTGGTCGACGTCGCGGTGCCCGCCGTCGGCGGCGAGCACGATCGTGGCGCCCTCGACCAGCGGCCAGAAGAACTCCCACACCGACACGTCGAACCCGGCCGGGGTCTTCTGCAGGACCCGGTCGGTGGGGTCGAGCCGGTACGCGCGCTGCATGCCGGCCAACCGGTGCAGCACCGCGCTCCGGGGCACCACGACGCCCTTCGGGCGCCCGGTCGACCCGGAGGTGTAGAGCACGTACATCGGATCCGCGCCCGTGGCCCGGTCCGCGTCTCCCGCGGGGATCGGGTCCCCCGTTCCCCCCGGCGTCGCGTTCCCGGCCCCCTCCGGCACCGGGGGCAGCCGGTCGACGCGCAGCGCACCGGGGACCGGGAGGTCGACGTCGCCGGTGGTGAGCACCAGGTCGGGGGCGGCGTCGCGGAGGACGTGCGCGATGCGCTCGGCCGGGTGGTCCGGCTCGACGGGGACGTAGGCGGCGCCGGACTTGACCACCGCGAGCAGCGCGGTGACCAGGTCGAGCGAGCGGGGCACCGCCACGGCGACCAGGCTGCCCCGCCCGACGCCCGCGGCGACGAGGTGCCGCACGAGTCGGTCGACCCGCTCCGACAGGGCGCGGTAGCTGGTCTCGCCGCCGGCGTGCACGACCGCCGGGTGGTCCGGGGCCTGCCGGACCCGTTGCTCGAACCGCTCGACGAGGTCCGGACCGTCGGGGGCGGCTTCGTGGTCGTTGAACTCGTGCAAAAGCCGGTGCCGGGTGTCGGCCGACAGCAGCTCGATCCGTCCCAACGGCTGGTGCGGGTCCCGCTCGACGGCGTCCAGGAACCGGCGCAGGCGCTGCAGCAGCTCGTCGGCGTCGAACTCCTCCGGCCGGTGGTCGAGCCGGAACCGCAGCGTCTCGTCCGACTTCGCCACGACCAACCCGAGCGGGTAGTGCGTCGCTCCCCCGCCGTCCACGCCGGTGATGCGCGGTTCGGACCGGTCCGCGTCGGCCAGCGAGTCCAGCGGGTAGTTCTCGAACACCAGCAGCGTGTCGAACAACGGGCCGCCCCCGGCGATCCGCTGCACCTCGGCGAGGCTCACGTGCTGGTGGGACAGCAGGGCGGACTGCTCGTCCTGGAGGCGCACGAGGGTGTCCAGCACCGAGGCCGCCGGGTCCAGCCGGACCCGCACCGGCAGCGTGTTGATGAACAGGCCGATCATCGTCTCCACGCCGGGGAGCTCCGGCGGGCGCCCGGACACCGTCGCGCCGAACACCACGTCCTGCCGCCCGGTCAGCTGCCCCAGCACGACCGCCCACGCGCCCTGCACCAGGGTGTTGACCGTCAGGCCGTGCCGCCGGCACAGCGCCTCCACGTCCGCGGCGGGCAGCTCCAGCCACGCCCGTTCCGGCAGCCGCGGCCGCCGGCCGGGCGCGGCGACCAAGGTCGGCTCGGTGAGCCCGTCCAGCGCCCGCCGCCAGACCCGCTCGGACTCCGCCGGGTCCTGTTCGGACACCCAGCGCAGGTACTCCCGGTACGGCGTGACCGGCGGCAGGTCCTCCCCGCGGTAGAGCGCGAACAGCTCGTCGATGAGCAGCGGCGCCGACCAGCCGTCCAGCAGCAGGTGGTGGTTGGTGATCACCAGCCGGCTCGTCCGGTCCGGCGACCGCACCAGGGTGCACCGCAGCAACGGCGGGGTGCGCACGTCGAAGCGGCGCACCCGGTCGGCCGCCAGGAACCGCGGCAGCTCGGCCGCGGTCAGGTCGACGACCTCCCAGGCCGGCTCGACGTCGCGCACCACGTACTGGATCGGCTGACCGTCCTTGCGCTGCCGGAACCCGACCCGGAGGTTGGCGTGCCGCGCCAGCACCCCCCGCAGCGCCGCGCGCAGGCGTTCCGGGTCGACCTCCCCGGCCAGCTCCAGCACGAGCTGGGTGTTGTACACCTCGTCGGCGTCGGCGTCGCGGAGGGCGTGGAACCACAGCCCTTCCTGCAACGGCGACAGCGGCAGCACGTCCTCCAGCCGCGACCGGCTCATCGATGCTCCAATCCCGTGCCCCCGGCCGCAGCCGCGGGGAGTGTTCCCGCTGCCGGGCACCCCGGCAGCGGGGGACTCTGCGGGGTCATTCCAGACCCAGCTCTGCTTCCAGCTCGTCGATCTCGTCCTGGCTCAGGGTGGCCAGCGACAGGTCCGACGGGGTGTGGCCGCCCGCGCCGGGGTCGGCGACGTGCTCGACCAGGGCGCGCAGCGCCGCCGCCCAGGCGTCCGCCAGGTCCGCGACGCGGGAGCGGTCGACCAGCGAGGTGGCCCACGTCCAGGTGGCGGTCAGCCGCGGCCCGTCCGGGGTGTCCTCGGTGACCGCGTTGACCTCCAGCGCGTGCGGCAGCGGCATCCGCGGGTCCCGCCCGGCCGGTGTCGGCAGGTCGTCGACGATCGCGAAGTCGTGCGGGTCGTCCCCGCCCTGGAAGCGGCCGAGGTAGTTGAACCCGATCTCCGGCGTGGGCCGCCCGGCCAGCTCGCCCGCGGTCCGCGGGTTGAGGTGGCGCAGCAGTCCGTAGCCGATGCCGTGGTCCGGGACCTCCCGCAGCTGTTCCTTGAGCTGCTTGACGACCTGGCCGAGGGCGGCCGAGCCGGTGAGCAGTTCGTCGGTGCGCACCGGTCCCGGGTCGAGGCGCACCGGGTGCAGGGTGGTGAACCACCCCACCGTGCGGGACAGGTCGCCGCCCACCACGGGTTCCCGGCCGTGCGATTCGACGTCGACGACGACGCCGGTGTCCGCCTCACCGCAGGCGCGGCGCACGTGCAGCACCGCGATGGCCAGCGCGATGAGCAGCACGTCGTCGATCCCGGCGTGGAACCCGGCGGGCACCGCGGTGAGCAGCGCCTCGGTGTCCGCGGTGGACAGCGCACGTTCCAGCTCGTCGGACTCGGTGCCCGGCCGCGGGCGGGTGCCCGGCGCACCGAGCACGTCCTTCCACAGCTCCAGCTCGCGCACCCGCTCGGGCTTGACGGCCTCCTCGGCGAGCCGGTGCGCCCAGGTGCGCAGCGAGGTCCGCACCGGTTCCAGCGCGCCCTCGCCGCCGTACCAGGCCGCCGCGAGGTCCGGCAGAAGCACCCGCCAGGAGACCCCGTCGACCGCCAGGTGGTGCACGACCACCAGCAGCCGCCCGGGCTCCTCCGGTCCGGTGTCGAACCACACGAACTGCGCCACCACCGCGTCGGCCGGGGACAGCCGGTCGCGGGCGGCGTCGCCGCGTTCCCGGGCGACCTCGGCACGAGCGGTGGCGTCGAGGCCCGCGACGTCGACCCGCTCGATCAGGTCGCCCGCGCGGACCGCGCCGACCGGCAGCACCTCCGGCCGCCACTCCGGGCCGAGCCGGAGCCGCAGGGCGTCGTGGGTGTCCAGCAGCGCCTGCACCGCCGCGGCCAACCGGTCGGCACCGAGGTCGGCCGGCACCCTGACCAGCATGGACTGGTTGAAGCCCGCGAAGTCCTCGGTGTGCTCGCGCAGCCAGTGCATGATCGGCGTGGCGGGGAACTCCCCGACCCCGGCGCCGGCCTCTTCCTCGGCGTGCTGGTCCGGACCCGCGACCTCGGCGAGCCTGCGGACCGTCCGGCAGCGGAACACGTCCTGCGGGCTGATGGTCAGGCCCTCGCGCCGGGCCCGTGCCACCAGCTGCAGCGACAGGATGCTGTCCCCGCCGAGTTCGAAG
Source organism: Saccharopolyspora hordei (assembly GCF_013410345.1). NCBI lineage: Bacteria > Bacillati > Actinomycetota > Actinomycetes > Pseudonocardiales > Pseudonocardiaceae > Saccharopolyspora > Saccharopolyspora hordei. Next base: position 3,232,403 of record NZ_JACCFJ010000001.1, on the reverse strand, counting down.
AACCCGTCGTCGATGCCCACCGACGGCACCCGGAGCACCTCCGCGACGAGCCCGCACAGGACCTCTTCGCGCCGTGTGCGGGGTGCGGTGCCGGAGCCGGCCGTGAAGTCCGGGGCGGGCAGCTGCCCGCGCGCGACCTTGCCGTTCGGCAGCAGTGGGAGCTCGTCGATCAGCACGAACGCCGACGGCACCATGTAGTCCGGCAACCGGGTGGCGGTGAAGGACCGCAGCTCGGCGGGTTCGGGCCGCGCACCGTCCGGCACGACGTAGGCGACCAGCCGCTTGTCCCCCGGGCTGTCCTCGCGCACCACCGCGGTGCTGCGGGCGACACCGGGGTGCCGGTCCAGCACGGCCTCGACCTCGCCCAGCTCGATGCGGAACCCGCGCACCTTCACCTGCTGGTCGGCGCGACCGACGTGCTCCAGCTCGCCTGCTGCGGTCCACTTGACCAGGTCACCGGTCCGGTACATGCGTTCGCCCGGCGCCCCGAAGGGGTTCGCGACGAACCGCTCCGCGGTCAGCCCGGCACGGCCCGCGTAGCCGCGGGCCAGCCCGGCGCCGGAGACGTAGAGCTCCCCGACCGTGCCGGGCGGCACCGGGCGCAGCCCCGCGTCGAGCACGTGCACCCGGGAGCCCGTGATCGGCCGTCCGATCGGCGGCGCGACCTCCCCGGACAGCGGCGCGCTCATCGTGGCGCACACGGTGGTCTCGGTCGGGCCGTAGGCGTTGACCATCCGCCGCTGCGGCGACCACTTCGCCACCAGCGACGGCGGGCACGCCTCACCGGCGACGACCAGCGTCGTCCCCGGCGGCAGCGCGTCGTCGGGCAGCACGCCCAGCGCGGTCGGCGGCAGCGTGAGGTGCGTGACCCGCTGCTCGGCGACGAGCTCGGCGAGCGCCTCGCCGGGGAGCAGGCGGTGCGCCGGGGCCAGCACGAGGCAGGCACCGGACAGCAGACCCATGCACATCTCCCACGCCGCCGCGTCGAAGCTCAGCGACGCGAACTGGAGCACGCGGCTGGAGCTGCCCACGCCGAGCGCCTCGCGCTGGGCGGCGAGCAGGCTCGCGATGCCGCCGTGGGTCACGACCACGCCCTTCGGCCGGCCGGTGGAGCCGGAGGTGTAGATCACGTACGCCGCGGCCGACGGCGGCAGGTCGCCCCGGTCGGCGGCGGTGACCTCGGTGCTCGGCATGCCGGGCAGCGCCGCCGCGGTGTCCTCGCCGTCGAGCACGACCAGCTGGATGCCGCTCCCGGCGAGGGCGTCGGCGCCGGCCGTGTCGGTGAGGACGAACTCCGGTGCACCGTCGGCGAGCATGTGCTCGACGCGCTCCCGCGGGTACGACAGGTCGATCGGCAGGTAGGCCGCCCCCGTCTTGAGCACCGCCAGCAGCGCGACCACCAGGTCCGCCGACCGTGGCAGCGCGACACCGACCAGCCGTTCCGGCCCGGCTCCCCGGGTGACCAGCCAGTGCGCCAGCCGGTTGGCGCGCCGGTCGAGCTCGGTGTAGTCGAGGGTGGTGCCCTCGAACGCCACCGCGGGAGCGTCGGGCTGCCTGCGCACCTGCTCGGCGAACAGCTCCGGGAAGGTGCGCGGTTCCGCCGGGCGCCCGGTGCCGCTCCACTCGGTCAGGATGCGCTCGCGTTCGTCGTCGCCGAGCAGGTCGACCTCGCCGATCCGGCGGCTCGGGTCGGCCACGACCGCGGTGAGCAGCCGCTCGAAGCGCTCGACGATCGACCGGACCGTGTCGGCGGTGAACAGGTCGGTGGCGTACTCGACGACGCCGTCCAGTCCGTGCGGTCCCTCCTCGAGGCTGAACGCGAGGTCGAACTTGGCGACCCCGGTCGCGGCGCCTTCGAGCTCGGCCCGCAGGCCCGGCACGGTCACCTCACCGCCGCCGTCCTGCAGGTCCAGCATGACCTGGAACAGCGGGTGGTGCGACAACGACCGCACCGGGTTGAGCACCTCCACCAACCGCTCGAACGGCACCTCCTGGTGCGCGAACGCCGCCAGGTCCGTCTCCCGCACCCGCGCCAACAACTCCGCGAACGACGGATCACCCGACACATCGGTCCGCAACACCACGTCGTTGACGAAGAACCCGACCAACTCCTCCAACACCGCATCCGACCGACCCGCCACCGGCGTCCCGATCGGCACGTCCACACCCGCACCCAACCGCGACAACACCGCAGCCAGACCCGCCTGCAACACCATGAACACCGTCACACCCGACGACACCGCCAACTCCACCACCGACCGGTGCAACTCCGCGTCGAGGTGGAACTCGAGCAGGTCACCGCGGTGCGAGGCGACCGCCGGGCGCGGGTGGTCGGTGGGCAGCTCGACGCGCTCCGGCAGGTCCGCCAGGGCGCCGCGCCAGAACTCGACCTCGTCGGACAGCAGGCTGTCCGGGTCGTCCTCGGAGCCCAGCAGCTCGCGCTGCCACAGCGCGTAGTCGGCGTACTGCACCGGCAGCGGCGGGAACTCCGGCGCGGCACCACGGCGGCGCGCCGCGTACGCCGCGGACAGGTCGCGCAGCAGCGGTCCCTGCGACCAGCCGTCCGCGGCGATGTGGTGCAGCAACAGCAGCAGCACGTGCTCGTCCTCCCCGGTCCGCCACACCGTGGCGCGGACCGGCAGCTCGGTGCTGATCTCGAAGGGGCGCCGCGCGGTGTCGGCGAGCTCGCGCTCGGCCTGCTCCGGGCCGGCCTCCCGGACCTCGAACACCGCCTCCGCCTCGGACAGCACGAGCTGGTGCGGCGTGCCGTCGGCGTCCGGGAACACGGTGCGCAGGCTCTCGTGCCGGGCGACGACGTCGTGGAAGGCCGCGCGCAGCGCCGGGAGGTCCAGCGGACCGGACAACCGCAGCACGAACGGCATGTTGTAGGTCGCGCTCGGCCCCTCCAGCCGGTGCAGGAACCACAGCCGGTGCTGCGCGAACGACAGCGGCACGCGCGCCGGGCGGGGCCCGGCGACCGGCCGCGGACGCGCACCGCCCGCCGCGTCCAGCGCGCCCGCCAGTCCGGCGACGGTGGGGTGCACGAACAGCTCCCGGATGGGCAGTTCGGCGTCGAACTCCGCACGGACCCGGCTGATCAGCCGGGTGGCCAGCAGCGAGTGACCGCCCAGGTCGAAGAAGCTGTCGTCGACACCGACCTCGTCGACGCCGAGCACCTCGGCGAACAGTCCGCAGAGGACCTCCTCGCGCCGGGTGCGCGGCGCGCGTCCGGTGCCGGTGAACTCCGGTTCCGGCAGCGCCGCGCGGTCCAGCTTCCCGTTGGGCGTCAACGGCAGCTCGTCGAGCACCACGAACGCCGCGGGCACCATGTACTCGGGCAGCCGGCGCCGTGCCAGGTCGCGGAGCTCGTCGACGTCCGGGACCGCCCCCGGCTCGGGCACCGGGTAGGCGACGATCCGCTGGTCGGCGCCCGCACCGCGCACCGCCACCGCGACCCGCGCGACGTCGGGGTGGTCGGCCAGGCACGCCTCGACCTCGCCCAGCTCGATGCGGAACCCGCGCACCTTGACCTGGTCGTCCACGCGGGCCAGGTACTCGAGCCGGCCGTCCGCGCGCCACCGGACCAGGTCGCCGGTGCGGTACATGCGCTCCCCCGGGGCACCGGCCGGGTCAGCGACGAACCGCTCCGCGGTGAGCCCGGCGCGGTGGGCGTAGCCCCGCGCGACGCCCGCGCCGCCGATGTAGAGCTCACCGGGCACCCCGACCGGCACCGGCCGCAGGTGGGCGTCGAGCACGCGCACGGTGGTGTTCGCGATCGGCCGCCCGATGGGCGGTGCGCCGTCGACGTGGTCCACGGTCGCCGACGTCGACCAGATGGTGGTCTCCGTCGGGCCGTAGAGGTTGGTGACCCGGACGCCGAGCTCGACCAGCTGCTCGGCCAGCGGCGCCGGGAGCGCCTCGCCGCCGACCAGGACCCGCAGACCGCGCACCGCCTCCGGCGCGCCCGCGACCAGCGCCTGCCACAGCGACGGCGTGGCCTGCGCGTGGGTGACGCCGGTCCGCTCGACCAGCGTGCCGAGCGCCTGCGGGTCGCGCACGGTGTCCTCGTCGGCGAGCACGACGGCGGCGCCGACCGCCAGCGGCAGGTACAGCTCCAGCCCGGCGATGTCGAACGACACCGTGGTGACCGCGAGCATCCGGTCGTCGGCGGTGAGCCCGACGTCCTCGCGCATCGAGGCCAGGAAGTTGTCCAGGTTCCCCCGGGTCACCTGCACGCCTTTGGGACGTCCGGTCGAGCCGGAGGTGTAGATCACGTAGGCGAGGTGCTGCGGATCCCGCGCCACAGCGAGCGGTTCCGGGCTCTCCGCGGTGAGGTCGACCGCGTCGAGGAGCACCCGCCGGGTCCCCGCCGGTGCCGGGACCTGGACGGCGCCGCCGGTGACCAGGACCGCGGGCCGGGCGTCGTGCAGGACGTGCGCGAGCCGTTCCGCCGGGTGGCCTGGGTCGACCGGGAGGTAGGCCGCCCCGGTCTTGGCCACCGCCAGCAGCGTCACCAGCAGGTCCGGGGTGCGGGGCAGGGCCACCGCCACCACGGTCTCGGGCTGCGCGCCGGCGCCGGCGAGGTGGTGGGCCAGCCGGTTCGCGCGCTGGTCGAGCTCGCGGTAGCTGAGCCGCTGCGTCGCCGTGAGGAGCGCGCACGCCTCCGGGGTCTCCTGGGCGCGGGCCTGGAACAGCTCGACGAACGTCTGGTCCGGCACGGCGCGGCGGGTGTCGTTCCAGGCGCGCAGCTGCGCGTGCTCGCTGCTGGACAGCACCTCCAGCTCGGAGGTCCGGCGCCGGGGGTCGGCCACGGCGTCTCGCAGCAGTCGCTGGAAGCGCTCGACGATGCGCTGCGCCGTGCTCGGGTCGAACAGGTCCGCGGCGAACTCCAGGTCGCCCTCGATGCCGGCCGGCTCCCCCGCCGCGTCGAAGGTCTCCCGCAGCTCCAGCGACAGGTCCATGGTGACCGCGCCGGTGTCCAGGCCCTCGACCTCCGCGCGCAGCCCGGGCAGGTCGAGGTCGTCGGCGCCCGCGTCGTGGACGGTCATCATGACCTGGAACAGCGGGTGGTGCGACAACGACCGCACCGGGTTGAGCACCTCCACCAACCGCTCGAACGGCACCTCCTGGTGCGCGAACGCCGCCAGGTCCGTCTCCCGCACCCGCGCCAACAACTCCGCGAACGACGGATCACCCGACACATCGGTCCGCAACACCACGTCGTTGACGAAGAACCCGACCAACTCCTCCAACACCGCATCCGACCGACCCGCCACCGGCGTCCCGATCGGCACGTCCACACCCGCACCCAACCGCGACAACACCGCAGCCAGACCCGCCTGCAACACCATGAACACCGTCACACCCGACGACACCGCCAACTCCACCACCGACCGGTGCAACTCCGCGTCGAGGTGGACGTCCACGGCTCCACCGCGGTGGCTCGCGGTGGCCGGGCGCGGCCGGTCGGCGGCGATCTCCAGCCGGTCCGGGACACCCGCCAGCTGCTCACGCCAGTAGGCCAGCTGGGACTCGGCGAGCGCGGTCGGCGCCTCCTCGTCGCCGAGCAGTTCCCGTTGCCACACGGTGTAGTCCGCGTACTGCACCGGCAGCGGCGCCCAGTCCGGCTGCCGACCGTTGACGCGGGCGGAGTACGCGGTCGCCAGGTCGCGCAGCAGCGGTCCGGTGGAACCACCGTCCGCGGCGATGTGGTGCAGCAGCACCAGCAGCGCGTGCGAGGTGTCGTCCTCGCGGAACAGCGTCGCGCGGACCGGGAGCTCGGACCCGAGGTCGAAGGCGTGCTGGGCGGCCTCGACCAGGTCCGCCTGCAGCGCCGTGGTGGGCACCACCTCGAACACCGGCTCGCGGTCCACCACCACCTGGTGCGGCACGCCGTCGGTCTCCGCGAACAGGGTGCGCAGGCTGGCGTGCCGGGCCACCACGTCGGCGAACGCGCGCTGCAGCTGTGCCACGTCCAGCTCCCCGGAGAGCTTGAGCACCAGCGGGATGTTGTACGTCGGGCTCGGACCCTCGAGCTGGTGCAGGAACCACAGCCGCCGCTGCGCGAACGACAGCGGGACGCGCTCCGGCAGCGGCTTGCGCTCCAGCGCCGGGCGGGCTCCGCCGGCGCTGGGCAGCCGAGCGGCCAGCCCGGCGACGGTCGGCGACTCGAAGACCGCGCGCACCGGGAGTTCCACGCCGAAGGCGGCGCGGACCCGGCCCGTCAGCTGCGTGGCGCGCAGCGAGTGACCGCCGGCGGCGAAGAAGTTGTCGTGCAGGCCGATCTCCTCGACGCCGAGCACCTCGGCGAACAGCCCGAGCAGGACCTGCTCCTCCGGCGTGGGCTCGCGCTCCTCGTGCGTCGCCTCGACCACGGTCCGCTCGACGTGGAACTCCAGCGTCCCGTCCGCGCGCCAGCGGGCGCGTTCCCCGGTCGGCAGCATCCGCGGACCGCCCGTGCCGAAGGGGTTCTCCACCCCGTCGCGCAGCCCGGCGGTGCTCACGTGGACGTCACCGAACACCCCGGGCGGGACCAGGCGGAGCTGCTCGTCGAGCACGTACACCGCGACACCGGGGGCGGGGCGCTCGGCCCCGTGCTCGCCGGTGGTGACCACCCCGGTCTCCGGCCACGCGCGCCAGGACTCGACGGTGACGCCCGGGAAGCGGTCCCGGAACGCCGCCAGGTCGGCCGGCTCCCCGGTCGAGCCGACGCCGACCAGCCGCCGCAGCGTCGCCGGCAGGAAGTCCTGCTCCAGCGCCACTCGGCACACCTGCGCCAGCAGGTCGTGGGACAGCACGACCTCCTCGACCTCGTCCCAGTCCAGCCAGCCGAGCAGGTCCGAGGCGCTGCCGGCGACCTCCGCCGGTGCCGGGACACCACCGTCCACGATGGACGGGTCGAGGCCGGCGACGGCGATCTCCCGCGCCGCGGGCGCGGAGGCCACCGGGGGCAGCACGACCGCCAGGTCGTCTGCGTCGAGCAGCGGCACCTCGCTCAGCCGCGCGTCCGGGTCGGCGACCATCGCTTCGAGCAGCGTCCGCAACCGCCGCGCCAGCGCGGCCGCGGTGGACCGGTCGAACAGGTCGACCGCGTACTCCAGGTCGCAGCTGATCCCGCCACCGCGGCGCTCCAGCAGGTGGAAGACGAGGTCGAAGCGGGCCGCGGACATCTCGACGTCGACCGGTTCGGTGCGCAGGCCGGGCAGCGCGAAGCTGTTCTCCGCGTCGTTCTCGACCACCACCATCACCTGGAACAGCGGGTGGTGGCTGAGCGTGCGCACCGGGTTCAGCTCCTCCACGAGCCGGTCGAACGGCACGTCCTGGTGCGAGAACGCCGCCAGGTCGGCCGTGCGCACCCGGCCCAGCAGGTCCCGGAACGTCGGGTCGCCGTCGGTGCGGGTGCGCAGCACCAGCGTGTTGACGAAGAACCCGACCAGGTCCTCCAGCGCCTCGTCGTCCCGGCCCGCCACCGGCGTGCCGATGGGGATGTCGGTGCCCGCCCCGTGCCGGGTCAGCAGCGCGGCCAGCGCGGCCTGGACCAGCATGAACAGCGTCGTGTCGGTCTTGCGCGCCAGCTCCAGCAGGTCCGCGTGCAGCTCGGCGGGCAGCACGAAGCTCAGTTCCTCGCCCTGGTGGGAGGCCACCGCCGGCCGCGGCCGGTCGGTCGGCAGGTCCAGGACCTCCGGCAAGCCCGCCAGCGCTTCCCGCCAGTGCGCGAGCTGCTGCGACAGCAGGCTCTCCGGGTCGTCCTCGGCACCGAACAGCTCGTGCTGCCACAGCGTGTAGTCGGCGTACTGCACCGGCAGCGGCGACCACCCCGGCGCCTCGCCCCGCAGCCGCGCGGCGTACGCCGCGGACAGGTCGCGGGCGAACGGCTCCTCCGACCCGCCGTCGGTGGCGATGTGGTGCAGCAACAGCAGCAGCACGTGCTCCCGCTCGCCGACCTCGAACAGCGTCGCGCGCAGCGGGCACTCGGCGGTGAAGTCGAAGGCGTGCTGCGCTTCCGCGGTCACCACCTCGGTCAGCTCCTCCGGGGAGACCCGGACGGTCCGCAGCCCCGGGAAGGCGTCCACCACGACCTGGTGCGGTTCGCCGTCCGCCTCCGGGAAGACCGTGCGCAGGCTCTCGTGCCGCTCGAACACGTCGCGCACCGCGGCTTCGAGGGCGGTGACCTCGAGGTCACCGGTCAGCCGCAGCACCAGCGGCACGTTGTAGGTCGCGCTCGGGCCCTCCAGCCGGGACAGGAACCACAGCCGCTGCTGCGCGAACGACAGCGGGACGCGCTCCGGCCGCGGTCTGGCGGTCAGCGGGACGCGGGGCGCGTCCGCCGCGGCGTCCAGGCGGCCGACGACACCGGCCACGGTGGGCTCGGTGAACAGGTCGCGCACCGACAGCTGCACGCCGAAGGTGGCGCGGATCCGGCTCAGCAGCCGGATCGCCGACAGCGACTGCCCACCGAGCTCGAAGAAGCTCTCGTCGACCGCCACCGGCCGACCCAGCCCGAGCACCTCACCGAACAGGCCGCACAGGATCTCCTCGCGCGGCGACTTCGGCGCCGTGCGCGCGGCGCGGCGCGACAGCGCGGGCAGCGCCGCGTGGTCGGTCTCACCGGCCGCGTCGACCGGGATCGCGTCCAGCGCGACGTACCGCGACGGCACCGCGTACTCCGGCAGCACCGCTCCGGCGTGCGCGCTGACCGCAGCCGGGTCGGTGGTGCAGGCGACGAGCTGCCCGTCGGCGTCGGTGATGACCGCGACCGGGGCCGCCTCGGAGAGCGCCCGCTCGACCTCGTCCAGGGACACCCCGATCCCGCGCACCCGCACCCACCGGCCGGGGCGGGCGACGACCTCGACCTCCGCACCGCGGCGCCGCGCGCGGGCGCCGGTCGGCACCGCTCCGTCGGGGCCGACCACGTGCAGCTCGCCGACCACGCCGGGCGGCAGCGGGCGGCCGGCCTCGTCGAGCACGAGCTGCTGGGCGTCCGGTGCCGGGACCTCCTCGGGCGCCAGCACGTCCAGGTCCCCGAGCCGTCGTCCGGGGTCGGCGGTGGCGCTGCGCAGCAGCCGCAGCAGGCGCTCGCCGAAGGCGTCGACCGTGGCGCGGTCGAACAGGTCGGTGGAGTACTCGATCTCGCCGACGATCCCGGCGTGCGCGCCGTCCGGCGCGTAGCGCTCCTGCAACCGGATGTCCATCGCGAACTTCGCCACGCCCGCGACGACGTCCTCCAGCTCCACCTCGAGCCCGGGCAGCTCCACCTCGACCTCGTCGAAGTTCTCGAAGGTGAGCATCACCTGGAACAGCGGGTGGTGGGCCAGCGACCGGGTCGGGTTGACCGCCTCCACGATCCGCTCGAACGGCACGTCCTGGTGCGCGAAGGCGGCCAGGTCGGTCTCCCGCACCCGCTCCAGCAGCTCGCGGAACGTCGGGTCGCCGTCGGTGCGGGTGCGCAGCACCAGCGTGTTGACGAAGAACCCGAACAGCTCCTCCAGCGCCTCGTCGGTGCGGCCCGCGACCGGGGTGCCGATGGGGATGTCGGTGCCCGCTCCCAGCCGGGTCAGCAGCGCGGCCACGCCGGCCTGGATCACCATGAACTGCGTCGTCCCCGTGCGGCGCGCCACCTCGTCGATGGCCCGGTGCAGCTCGGCGTCGATGCGCAGCGGTGCCTCGTCGCCGAGGTAGCTGGCCACCGGGGGGCTCGGGTGGTCGGTGGGCAGCTCGACCTTCTCCGGCAGCCCGCGCAGCTCCTCCGCCCAGAACGCCATCTGCCGGCTGATCGCGCTGCCCGGGTCGGTCACGTCGCCGAGGAGCTCGCGCTGCCACAGCGTGTAGTCCGCGTACTGCACCGGCAGCGGCGGGAACTCCGGCGCGGCACCGCGGAGGCGCGCGGCGTAGGCGGTGGCGAGGTCGTTGCCCAGCAGCGACTCCGACCAGCCGTCGCTGATGATGTGGTGCATCAGCGGCAGCAGCGCGTACCGGTCCTCACCGAGGCGGAACAACCAGGCGCGGATGGGCAGTTCGGCGGTGATGTCGAAGTGGTACCGCGACGCCTCGCGCAGCGCCTCGTCCAGCTCGGCCTCGTCGACCTCGACGACCTCGAGCACCGGCTGCGCCTGCTCCGGCGGCAGCACGACCTGGTGCGGGGCACCGTCGTGCTCGGGGAAGACGGTGCGCAACGACTCGTGGCGCGCGACGACGTCGGCGAACGCGGTGCGCAAGGCGGCGATGTCGAGCTCACCGGTCAGCCGCAGCACCAGCGGCACGTTGTAGGTCGCGCTCGGGCCCTCCAGCCGCGACAGGAACCACAGCCCCTCCTGCACGTAGGACAGCGGCATCCGCTCGGGCCGCGGCATCGGCCGCAGCGCCGCCCGGGCGCGGTCGGCCGCGTCCAGGCGGTCGGCGAGCCCGGCCACCGTGGGCGTCTCGAACAGGGCGCGCAGCGGCACCTCCACGCCGAAGGCCGAGCGGATCCGGCTGACCAGCCGGGTCACCAGCAGCGAGTGGCCGCCCAGGTCGAAGAAGCTGTCGTCGATGCCGACCCCGGAGACCTCCAGCACGTCCTCGAAGAGTCCGCAGAGGACCTCCTCGCGCTGGTCGCGCGGTGCGCGGCCACCGGCCAGCACCGACAGGTCCGGTGCCGGCAGTGCCTTGCGGTCCAGCTTGCCGTTGGCGGTGAGCGGCAGCGCGTCCAGCTGCACCACCGCGGTGGGCACCATGTACTCCGGCAGCGCCGCGGCCACGTGCCGCCGCACGTCGGCCGGGTCGACCTGCTCTGCGGACACCACGTAGCCGACCAGGCGCTTGTCCCCCGGCTTGTCCTCCCGGACGACCACCGCGGCCTGCGCCACCGCGGGGTGCGTCAGCACCCGCGCCTCGATCTCGCCCAGCTCGATGCGGAACCCGCGGACCTTGACCTGGTCGTCGGCGCGGCCGAGGTACTCCAGCACACCGGCCGCGTTCCACCGCACCAGGTCCCCGGTGCGGTACATCCGCGACCCCGCCCCGCCGAACGGGTCGGCGACGAACCGCTCCGCCGACAACCCGGCGCGGCCGAGGTAGCCGCGCGCCAACCCGGCGCCGGAGACGTAGAGCTCACCGGTGACACCGGGCGGCACCGGCTGCAGCGCCCCGTCGAGCACGTACAGCCCGAGGTCCGGGATGCCCTCGCCGATCGGGCTGCGCGACTCGGTGGTGTGCGCCGCCGCCAGCGGGAAGTACGTGACGTGCACGGTGGTCTCGGTGATGCCGTACATGTTCACCAGGCGCGGGGCGTCCTCGCCGTGGCGCTGGTACCACCCCGCGAGCTTGGCCGGCTCCAGCGCCTCGCCGCCGAAGACGACGTACCGCAGGGCCAGCCGGTCCCCGAGCTCCGGGTCCTCCTGGTCGGCCTGCGCGAGCTGGTAGAAGGCCGACGGGGTCTGGTTGAGCACCGTGACCCCCTCGCGCACCAGCAGTTCCAGGAACTCCCCCGGCGAGCGGCTGACCAGGTGCGGCACCACCACGAGGCGACCACCGTTCAGCAGCGGACCCCACAGCTCCCACACCGAGAAGTCGAACGCGTAGCTGTGGAACAGCGTCCACACGTCCTGCTCGCCGAAGCCGAACCAGTGGTCCGTGGCGGTGAGCAGGCGGTGCACGTTGCGGTGCGGCACGACCACGCCCTTCGGGCGGCCCGTGGAGCCCGAGGTGTAGATGATGTAGGCCGCGTTGTCCGGACCGGCGACCGGTTCGAGGTCGCTCGCGTCGCCCCCGGTGAGGTCGAGCTCGTCCAGCACGAGCCGCGGGACGTCGGTGTCCAGCGCGGTCGCCACGTCGGTGAGCAGCAGCGTCGGCGAGGCGTCGGCGAGCATGAACGCGATCCGGTCCGCCGGGTAGCCGGGGTCCACCGGCAGGTACGCACCACCGGCCTTGAGCACGGCGAGCAGGCCCACCACGAGGTCGGCCGAGCGCGGCAGCGCCAGCGCCACGACGTGCTCCGGGCCGACGCCGTGCTCCACGAGCACCCGCGCGAGCCGGTTGGCCCGCGCGTTGAGCTCGCCGTAGGTCAGCCGGGCGTCCTCGAAGACCAGCGCGGTGGCGTCCGGGACGCGGTGCGCCTGCGCCTGGAACAGCTCGGGGATCGTGGCCGCCGGCTGCTCGCTGTCCGGCACGGCCGGCAGCAGCGCCCGGCGCTCGGCGGCGGAGAGCAGGTCGATGTCGTCGACGCGGCGGTCCGGGTCCGCCACGACGGCCGACAGCAGCCGGACCAGCCGCTCGCCCATCGCCCGCACCGTGTCGCGGTCGAACAGGTCGGTGGCGTACTCGATGAGCCCGGCCATGCCCAGCGGGGTGCCGTCCGGGCCGTAGTCCTCGCGGAAGTCGAAGTCCAGGTCGAACTTGGACGAACCGGAGCCGATGTCGTGGAAGCTGGCGCGCAACCCGGGCAGGTCCAGCTCCGCCTCGGCGTTGTTCTGGAACAGCACCATGACCTGGAACAGCGGGTGGTGCGCCATCGAGCGCGGCGGGTTGAGCACCTCCACCAGCCGCTCGAACGGGACGTCCTGGTGCGCGTAGGCGGCCAGGTCGTTGGTGCGCACCCGGCCGAGCAGTTCCCGGAACGTGGGCCGCCCCGACGTGTCGGTGCGCAGCACCAGGGTGTTGACGAAGAACCCGACGAGCTCCTCCAGCGCCTCGTCGGAACGGCCGGCGATCACGCTGCCCAGCGGGATGTCGGTGCCCGCGCCGAGCCGCGTCAGCAGCGCCGAGAGCCCGGCCTGCACGACCATGAACAACGTGGTCCCGGTCTGCCGCGCCAGCTCCAGCAGGCCGCGGTGCAGCTCGGCGCTGATCTCGAACTCGACCTCGTCGCCCCGGTAGGACGCCACGGGCGGGCGCGGCCGGTCGGTGGGCAGCTCCAGCCGCTCCGGCAGCCCGGCCAGGTTCTCCGACCAGAACGCCAGCTGCTGCGACACCAGGCTCTGCGGGTCGTCCTCGTCGCCGAGCAGGTCCCGCTGCCACAGCGCGTAGTCCGCGTACTGCACCGGCAGCGGTGCCCAGTCCGGTGCCGAACCCCGCAACCGCGCCGCGTAGGCGGTCGACAGGTCGCGGCTCAGCGGCGCGTCCGACCAGCCGTCGCTGGCGATGTGGTGCAGCAGCAACAGCAGCGCGTGCTCCTGCTCGCCGAGCTCGAACAGGCAGACGCGCAGCGGGAGTTCGCGGGACAGGTCGAAGCTGTAGCGGCCGAGGTCGCGCAGGTGCTCGGCGAGCCCGGCCTCGTCGGTGCGCACGAACTCGACGTCCGGTGCGGACCGTTCGGGGCTCAGCACCACCTGGTGCGGGACGCCGTCGGTCACCGGGTAGACGGTGCGCAGGGTCTCGTGCCTGCCGACCACGTCGGCGAGGGCGAGCTGCAGCGCGTCGCGGTCCAGCGGCCCGGACAACCGCAGCAGCAGCGGTTCGGTGTAGGTGGCGCTGTTCTCCTCCAGCTGGTGCAGGAACCACAGCCGCCACTGCGCGAACGACAGCGGCATCGGCTCCGGCCGCGGGCGGGGTTCGAGCGCCACCCGGGTGTCGTCGGCGGTGCCGAACTCCTCGACCAGCGCCGCGACCGTCGGCTTCTCGAACAGGTGCCGCAGGGACAGCTCGACGCCGAACATCGACCGCACCCTGCTCAGCAGCCGGATGGCCGACAGCGAGTGCCCGCCGAGCTCGAAGAAGCTGTCGTCGATGCTGACCTCGGGCACGCCGAGCACGTCCGAGAACAACCCGCACAGGATCTCCTCCTGCGGGGTGCGCGGCGCCCGGGCCGCCTGCTGCGGCTCGACCGCCTCGTCCGCCGCGCCGGCGACCTGCAGCCGCTCCGCCTCGGGGAGCACCCCGGTGTCGCCGACCAGCTGGTCCGGCCGCTCGACGAAGTCCCGCAGCAGCGCGAACATCTGGTCGGAGAGCCGCTCGACGCCGGCCCGCTCGAACAGGTCCGGCCGGTACTCGAAGCGCAGCCGCAGGGTCTGCCCCGGGATGACCGACAGGGTCAGCGGGTAGTGCGTGGCGTCGTGGTCCTCCAGGCCGGTGAGCTCGATGCCCGGTGCCGGGCTCCAGGTCTGGCCGGGCTCGTGCGGGTAGTTCTCGATCACGGTCAGCGTGTCGAACAGCTCCCCGGCGCCCACCAGCTGCTGGACCTCGTTGAGCCCCAGGTGGTGGTGGTCGAGCAGCCGGGACTGCTCAGCCTGGATGCGGGTCAGCAGCTCGCCCAGCGCTTCCCCGGCGCGCAGCCGGACCCGCACCGGCACGGTGTTGATGAACATGCCGATCATCGACTCCACACCGGGCAGGTCCGACGGGCGGCCCGCCACGGTGCTGCCGAAGACCACGTCCTCCCGGTCGAGGTTGCGGGCCAGCAGCAGGCCGAACGCGCCCTGCACCACGGTGTTGAGCGTCAGGCCGCGACCGCGGACCCACTGCTGGAGCCGCTCGGCGAAGTCGGCGGGCAGGTCCAGCAGGACCTGCTCCGGGGTGACCACGGCGCTGCCCCCGGCGCCGAGCAGGGTCGGTTCGGCGCCCGCCAGCGCCTCGCGCCACGCCGCGGTGCTCGCGGTCCGGTCCTGCCTGGACAGCCAGGCCAGGTAGTCGCGGTAGGGCGTGACCCGCCCCAGCTCGGCGCCCGCGCTGCGGTAGATGGCGAACAGCTCGTCCAGCAGCGTCTGCATGGACCAGCCGTCGAACAGGATGTGGTGGTTGGTGACCACGAGCCGGTGCTCGTCGGCGCTGAGCCGCAGCAGGGTGAAGCGCAGCAGCGGCGGCCGGGTCAGGTCGAAGCGCCGGGCCCGGTCGGCCGCGGTCAGCCGCTCGACCTCGGCGAGCTGGTCGTCCACATCGGACAGGTCGACCTCCTGCCAGGGCAGCTCCACCTCGTCCGGCACGACCTGCACCGCCTGCGGCAGCCCCTCGTAGCGGAACGCGGCGCGCAGGTTGTCGTGCCGGCGCAGCAGTCCCGCCACCGCCTCGCGCAGGGCGGCCGCGTCCAGCGGGCCGTCGACGCGGAAGACCTCCTGCACCGCGTAGACGTCCGGTGCCTGGTCGTCGTAGAGGGCGTGGAACAGCAGCCCCTCCTGCAGCGGCGCGAGCGGGAGCACGTCGCGCACCGGGCCGGACTGCTCCAGCTGCTCGACCTGGCTCTGTGACAACGACACCAACGGGAGGTCGGAGGGGGTGAGGCCGGCGCTCGTGCGCTGCTCGCCGAGCAGCTGCAGGGCCTCGACGAACGCGTCCAGCAGCTCCGCCACGCGCGCCTCGTCGAGCAGCTCTCCCGCCCAGGTGCAGGTGACCTTCAGCCGCGGGCCGGACGGGCGGTCCTCGGTGACGGCGTCGATCTCCAGCGGGTAGGACAGCGGCAGCCCCGCGTCGGCACCGCCGCCCAGCGCCTCCCCCACGGTCGCCCAGTCCGCGTCGGCCTCGCCCGTGCTGAACCGGCCGAGGTAGTTGAAGCCGATCTGCGGCGTGCAGCTGGGGAGCTCGTCGCGGAGCACGCCGTAGCCGATGCCGTTGTCCGGCACCGCGCGCAGCTGTTCCTTGACCCGCTTGAGCACCCGGCCGCGGGTCCGGGCGTCGGCCAGTTCCTCGAGCCGGCGCACCCCGGCGTCCAGCCGCACCGGGTAGGCGCTGGTGAACCACCCGACGGTGCGGGACAGGTCCAGCCCGTCGGCGATCTCCTCGCGGCCGTGGCCCTCCAGCTCGACCACCACCCGGCCCTCGCCGGTGCCCCAGCGGTGCTGCACCGCGCCGAGCCCGGCGGCCAGCCCCGCGAGCAGGACCTCGTTCGCGCGGCCGCGGACCGCGGCGGTGACGTCGGTGAGCAGCGCCCGGGTCAGGTCGACCGGCAGCTCGCGGGTCAGCGTCCGCGCCGTGCCCCGGACGTCGCGGGTGTGGTCCAGCGCCAGCTCGCCGAACGGCTCGGACCGCTCGGCGACCACCTCGGTCCACATCGGGACCTCGTGCCGGCGGGACTCGGCCGCCTCGCGCAGGGCCTGCGCCCAGTGCCGGAACGAGGTGCCGACCGGGTCCAGCCGCACCGGCCGCCCGGACCGCACCGCCTCCCACGCCGCACGCAGGTCGGGGCCGAGGACGTGCCAGGACACCCCGTCCACGGCGAGGTGGTGCACCAGGACGAGCAGCCGCCCGGGCTCGTCGCCCGCGTCCAGCCACACGACCTGGAGCATCCGCCCCGCGCGCGGGTCCAGGTCCGCCTGCGCGCGCCGGGTCTCGCGCGCCACCACCTCGTCGAGGTCCTGCCCCCGGGCGTCGACGCGGCGCACCAGGCCGGGTCCGACGTCGCGGGAGACGACCAACCGGTCCCCGGCCAACCGCATGCGCAGCACGTCGTGGTGCGCGACGAGGGCGTCCACCGCGGTGACGAGGTGCTCCTCGGTCATCTCCGCGGGTGCGCGGTAGACCGCGGACTGGTGGTAACCGTCGATGTCCCCGCCGCGTTCCAGCAGGGACCGCATGATCGGCGTCAGCGGCACGTCCCCGTGCGCGTCCGGCGCCGGAGCGGTGACCGGTCGGCCGGTGTCCTCGCGGGCGGCCGCGGCCAGCCGGGCGACGGTGCGGTGCTCGAAGACGTCGCGCGGGGTGAGCACCAGCCCCGCCTTGCGCGCGCGGCTGACCAACCGGATGGCGACGATGCTGTCGCCGCCCAGGTCGAAGAAGCCGTCGTCGACGCCGACCTCCGGCACGCCGAGCACCTCGGCGAACAGCTCCGCCAGCCGCGCCTCGCGCGGCGTGCGCGGTCGGCGGACCGCCGCCTCGCGGACCGGTTCCGGCAGCCGGGCCACGTCCACCGCACCCCGGCTGTCGCGCGGCAGTTCGTCGAGCGCGACGAAGTCGGCCGGCACCAGGTACGACGGGACACGCCGCTCGAGGTAGCCGCGGAGGTCCTCCAGCCGCACGCCGTCCGAGACGACGTAGCCGACGAGCCGGTCGTCCAGCCCGACGACCGCGGCGTCCCGCACCGCGGGGTGGCCCAGCAGCTCGTCCCGCACGCGGTGCGGGTCGACGCGGGTACCGCGGACCGTGATCCGTTCCGGTCCGACGAAGTGCGTGCGCTCCTGCGGCGCGAGGAGCTCGAGTTCGGTGAGCCGGGCGTCCGGGTCCTGGACGGCGGAGCGCAGCACGCGGGTCAGCCGCTGCCACAGCAGCGCCACGCCGTCGCGGTCGAACAGGTCCGTGCTGTACTCGATGATCCCGTCCGCGCCCGCCGGCGCGCCCGCCGCGTCGCGGTGCTCGCGCACCCGGAGGTCCAGGTCGAACTTGGCGACGCCGATCGGCACCTCGTCCACCTCGGCCTGCGCTTCCGGGAACCGCGGGCGCGCCTCGGCGAGGGTCTCGAAGGTGAGCATCACCTGGAACAGCGGGTGGTGCGACAGCGACCGGGCGGGGTTGACCGCCTCCACGACGCGGTCGAAGGGCACGTCCTGGTGGGCGAACGCCGCCAGGTCGGTGTCCCGCACCCGCTCCAGCAGCTCGCGGAACGACGGGTCGCCGTGCGTGCGGGTGCGCAGCACCAGCGTGTTGACGAAGTAACCGACGACGTCGTCCACATCGGACGAGTCACGGCCGGCCACCGGCGTGCCCAGCGGGACGTCCTCGCCCGAACCGAGCCGGGTCATCAACGCGGCCAGGCCGGCCTGCACGACCATGAACGTGCTGGTGCCGGTGGCCTTCGCCAGCTCCGCGAGCCGCTGGTGCAGCTCGGCGTCCAGCCGCACCCGGAGCACGTCACCGCGGTGCGTGGCCACCGCCGGGCGCGGCCGGTCGGTGGGCAGCTCGACCAGTTCCGGCAGGCCCGCGAGCTGGTCCACCCAGAACGCGAGCTGCCGCGACAGCGCGCTGTCGGCCTCGTCCGCCGATCCCAGCGCCGCTTCTCGGCCGCGCATCGCGGCGACGTAGTCGGTGGGCAGCGCGGCCCACTGCGGGGCCTCACCGACCAGCCGGGCCCGGTAGGCGTCGGCGAGGTCGCGCACCAGCGGGCGCTCGGACCAGCCGTCCGCGGCGATGTGGTGCACCAGCAGCAGCACGACGTGCCGCCCTGGCCCCGGGGAGAGCACCCGCACCCGGAACGGGACCTCGGTCCGGAGGTCGAACGCGTGGCGGGCCTGCCGCACGAGCTCCTGCTCCAGCCGGTCCTCGTCGACGTCGAGGAACTCGACGTCCACCGCGACGTCGGCGAGCTCCGGGCGGGGCCGCCCGTCGTCCTCCGGGAACACCGTCCGCAGCGTCTCGTGCCGGTCGGCCACGTCCTGCACGGCTTGGCGCAGCGCGGACCGCTCCAGCGGTCCCTCCAGCCGCACGATGAGCGGGATGTTGTAGGTCGGGCTCGGCCCCTCCAGCCGGTGCAGGGACCACAGTCCCTGCTGCGCGGCGGAGAGCGCCGGTCCGGTCTCGACCGGCACGACCGGTGCCGCGGTGCGCGCCGCGCCGGCGAGGCGCTCGGCCAGCGCGGCCACGGTCGGTGCTTCGAAGACGTCGCGGACCGCGACCTCGACCCGCAGCCCGGTGCGGATGGCCCCGGCCAGCCGGGTGGCCAGCAGCGAGTGCCCGCCGAGCTCGAAGAAGCTGTCGTGCACGCCGACGCGCTCGACGCCGAGGGTCGCCGCGAACAGCTCGCACAGCGCCGCTTCGCGCGCGTCGCGCGGCGCCTCCCCCGCGTCACCGGCCTGCGCCCACGGGTCCGGCAGCGCGTGCCGGTCGACCTTCCCGTTGGGCGCCAACGGCATCGCGTCCAGCACCGTGAACGACGCCGGCACCATGTGCTCGGGCAGCACCGCAGCCACCCGGCGGCGCAGGGCGTCCACCGCGACCGGCGCGCGCGGCACGACGTACGCGACGATCGCGCGCTCACCCGCCGGGGTGTCCCGCACCGCCACGGCGGCCTGGGCCACCTCGGGGAAGCCGGTCAGCAGCGACTCGATCTCACCGAGCTCGACGCGGAAACCGCGGATCTTGACCTGGTCGTCGGCCCGGCCGAGGAACTCCAGCTCGTCGCCGTTCCAGCGGGCGAGGTCGCCGGTGCGGTACATCCGCTCCCCGGGCGCCCCGAACGGGTCGGCCGGGAACCGCTCCGCGGTCAGGCCGGGCCGGTGCAGGTAACCGTGCGCGAGCTGGACGCCCGCGACGTAGAGCTCGCCCGGTTCACCGGGCGGGACCGGCCGGAGCGCCTCGTCCAGCACGTGCACCCGGGTGTTCCACAGTGGACGCCCGATGGGCAGCGGGCGGTCGCCGACGGCGGGGTCGTAGTCCCAGGAGGTGACGTCGATGGACGCCTCGGTCGGCCCGTAGAGGTGCGCCAGCCGCACGCCCCAGGTCTCCACCACCCGAGCCGCCAGCGCGGGTGGCAGCACCTCACCGGCCACGAACAGCAGGCGCAGTGGCAGCCGACGACCGCCGAGGTCGACGCCCGCGGCCACGGCCAGCAGCGACGGCACGAACTGCGCGACGGTCACCTCGTGCTCCACGACCAGGTCCAGCAGCCGCTCCGGGTCGCGGACGACGTCGGCGGGCGCCAGGCACAGCGACGCACCCACGGACAGCGGCAGCCACACCTCCGTCCCGGCCGCGTCGAAGCTGATCGCGGTGCGCGCCAGCACCCGGTCGTCCTCGCGCAGCCCCCACTCCGCGGCCTGCCAGCGCATGTGGTTGACCACGCCGGCGTGCGGCACGACGACGCCCTTCGGGCGCCCGGTGGAACCGGAGGTGTAGATGACGTACGCGGGGTGCTGCGGCGTGGCGAGCGGCTCCGGGTCCGAGTCCGGGAACCCGGCGTCGGCCGACTCGTCGACGAGCAGCACCCGCGCGGCCGAGCCCGGCACCCGGGGCTCGGTCTCGTCGGTGGTGAGCAGCAGGGCGGGCGCGGAATCAGCCAGCATGAAGGCGATCCGCTCCGCCGGGTAGTCCGGGTCGACCGGCAGGTAGGCGGCGCCCGACTTGACCACGGCGAGCAGGCTCACGACCAACTCCGGCGTGCGCGGCAGCGCCAGCGCCACCACGTCACCCGGCCGCACCCCCGAGGCGATCAGCCGGTGCGCCAACCGGTTCGCGCGCTCGTTGAGCGCGCGGTAGGTCAGCTCCTCCGCACCGAACCGCACGGCGACCGCGTCCGGGACGCGGCGCGCGCTGCGCTCGACCAGCTCGGCCAGGGTGGCACGCCCGTCCCGGTCGCGGTCCACCAGATCATCCATGCCGACCCACAACTCCTCGCACCACGCAGTCCTCGCTTTCCCGGCGAGGCTAGGCAGCACGTTTTTCGGGTCGTTATCGTGCGCATTTCTGCAGCGCACCACGCCCGCGGAGGCCCTCTCGGCCGGGGCGTAGCATGCGGCTGCTCGCGCAACGGCGCTGCGGCGGGCGCGGAACCCACCGTGGAAAGGAATTGAGGATGGGCGCTCTGGACACCGGTGTCCTCTCTTTGCTGATCGTGTCCGCCACCCTGCTGGTCGCCCTGTTCGGGTATTCCAGCATTCAACGAAATCGGCTCGCCCGAGAAATCCACGCGGAGAACGAGAGGACCCGTCAGCTGGCCGCTGAAACGCAGCGGATCCGGGACGAATTGAACGCGCTCACCACGGAGATCTCCGAATTGCGACGGTTGCTCACCGACGCCGCCTGACCAGCCACCCTCCCCCTCAGCCGACCGACGGCGGGGTGAAGGCGGGCGGGAAGAACGCGGGCTGGACCTGCTCGAACGCGTGCGCGATGCGCAGCAGGGTCCGCTCCGACCACGCCCCGGCCAGGAAGGTCACCCCGACCGGCAGCCCGCGCACCGCGCCCGCCGGTACGCTGATCGCCGGGTACCCGGCGAGCCCGGGGAGCAGCGCACTGCCCCGTGCGGGCGGATCGCCGTTGACCAGGTCGATCTTCCACGCCGGCCCGCCGGTCGGCGCAACCAGGGCGTCCAGCCGGTGCTCGCGCAGGACCGCGTCGATGCCCTCGTCCCGCGACAACCGGCGCATGGCGGCCAGGGCGGTCGAGTATGCCGGGTCGGTGAGGTCCCCGCTGAGCTCGTCGACCATCTCCAGCGTCTCCTGACCGGAGTGGGGCATCTCGACGTCGGCGTGCGCGCGGTTGTACTCGATCAGCTCCCGGATGCTGCGCGGGTGCTCGCCCGGTGCGCCGGCGAGGTAGGCGTCGAGGTGGTGCTTGACCTCCTGCAACTGGGCCAGCACGAGGCGCTCGTCGGACGTGGCCCGGGACAGGCTCGGCACCTCGACGGGGTCGACGACGGTCGCGCCCGCGGCCGCCAGCGCCCGGACCGCGTCCTCGGCGACGGCGTCGGCGTGGTCGTCGTACCCGAAGAACGCCTCGCGGGCCACGCCGATCCTGGTGCCGACCAGCGCGTCCGCGTCCAAGCAGGCCCGGTAGCCGCCGCGGGGCCGGCCCGCGGCCGCTGCCGTCGCCGGGTCACGCGGGTCCGCCCCGGCCAGCACGTCCAGCACGGTGGCCGCGTCCGCGACGGTGCGGCACAGCGGCCCGACGGTGTCCAGGCTCGGCACGCCGGGGATCATCCCCGCCCTGCTGGTCAGCCCCACGGTCGGCTTGAGACCGACGACGCCGTTGACCCCGGCCGGGCTGAGGATCGAGCCGATCGTCTCGGTGCCCAGCGCGAACCCGCACAGCCCGGCGACCACCGCCGCGGCCGACCCCGAGCTCGAGCCGTGCGGGGACCGGTCCAGCCGGTGGGGGTTGCGACCCTGGCCCCCGCGGGGGCTCCACCCCGCCGAGCCGCTGGTCCACCCGCTCTTGTTCGTCTTGCCCAGCACGATCGCGCCCGCTGCGCGCAGCTTCGCGACCACCGTCGCGTCCTGCGCCGGGCGCAGGCCCAGCAGCGCCGTGCTGCCGTTGCTGGTGTGCAGCTCGCCCACGGTCTCGAGGTTGTCCTTGACCAGGACGGGGATGCCGTGCAGCGGTCCGCGGAGCTCGCCGCGCCGCCGCTCGGCGTCACGCTCCTCGGCGATCGCCACCGCCTGCGGGTCGGTCTCCAGCACCGCCCGCAGCCCGGGCCCGCGCAGGTTGAGCCGGTCGATGCGGTCCAGGTGGAACCGGACGAGGTCGACCGCGCTGAACCGACCAGCCGACTGCCAGGACTGCATCTGGTCGATCGACGCTACGGCGAGTGCCACATCGTCGACGATCTCGCCACTGGTTGTCAACTTTTCGCCACTCCCTCTTTCGTCTCGTTATCGATGCCTTATCGCCGGGCCGGTCCCGGCACCCGGGCGCCACACCGGCCCGGTCGGCATCCCCCCAGGTCGAACCGCCCCCACGCACCGACATGACCGATCCGTCCGGAACGTCGGCAACCGTTCGGCAGGAACTGCGGCGGCACAAACGTCGTGAAATCGCAATGGATGCGCACTTCCACCCGATAGGATCAACACGTGCCTTCCAGGGCACTCCAGGGGGGGGGGAATGCGTTGGTACGGCAAGTTGTTCGTGGCGCACGGACAACAGGAAGAAGTCTTCATGACCGATCGTCTCAAATTCGGGCTGCTCGGGCCCTTGCACCTCGAGTTCGCGGAACGGAGGATTTCCATCGGCGGGCCTCGCCAACGAATCGTGCTCGCCATGCTGCTGTTGAACGCCGACCGGGTCGTCTCCATCGACCGGATCTCCGAAGCGGTCTGGAACGGGCACCCTCCGGCGACGGCCAGGACCCAGGTGGCGATCTGCGTCGCGGAACTGCGGAAGGCCTTCCGCGCCGCCGGTTTCCGTGACGACGTGCTGCTGACCTCCTCTCCGGGGTACCTGCTGCGCCGGGCCGAGCACGAGGTCGACCTGCTGTCGTTCCGGGCGAAGGTCGCGGAAGCGCGAGAACTCACCCACCGCGGCGAGATCGTGCGGGCCACCGAGCGCTACGACGAAGCCCTGGCGCTGTGGCGTGGGCGGGCGCTGTGCGACATCAGCTCCGCGGTCGTCGAGCTGGAGGCCGAGCGGCTGGAGGAGCAGAAGCTCGCCGTCCAGGAGGAGCGCACCGCGCTGCACCTCCAGCTCGGCAGGCACCGAGAGCTGATCAGCGAGCTCACCGCGCTGGTCGCGGAGAAACCGCTCCGGGAGCAGACCCGCGCCCAACTCATGCTCGCGCAGTACCGCGCGGGGCGACGCGCGGAGGCGATGGAGACGTTCCGCCAGGGCCGCCAGCACTTCATCGAGGAGATCGGCCTCGAACCCGGCCCGATCCTGCAGGAACTGCACGAGGCGATCCTCAACGACGACCCGGCGATCCAGGCACCGACCCGGCCGCGGCCACCCACCCGCCCGGTGACCCGGCCGAACACCTTCCCCGCCGACGTCGTCTCGTTCCACGGCCGGGCGGCCGAGATCGCCGCGCTGGACGAGCTCGCCGACGCGCCGGGGCCGACCGTCGCGCTGATCACCGGCTGCACCGGCATCGGCAAGAGCGCGCTGACCGTGCACTGGGCGCACCGCAAGGCCGAGGAGTTCACCGGCGGCGTGCTGTACGCGAACCTGCACGCGTGCTGCCGCGAGCCGCAGGAGTCCGACGCCCTGGAGACGGTGCAGCAGTTCCTCCGGCAGCTCGGGACCACCGCGTCCGACCTCCCCGACGACCTGGACACGGCCACGGCGCTGTACCAGGACCTCATGCGCGAGCGGCGGGCCCTGGTGCTGCTGGACAACGTCGCGACCTACCAGCAGATCCACCGCGTCCTGCCTCCGGGACCGCGGAGCACCGCGGTGGTCACCAGCCAGAACCAGATCACCGAGCTGGTCGGCACCGCGCTGTGGTTGCGGTTGCGGCCGGTCCGCGACCAGGAGGCGGTGGAGCTGCTCACCGAGCTGCTCGGCGACCGGGCCCGGGCTGAACCGCGTGCCACCGCCGAACTCGCCGAGCTGTGCGGCCGCCTCCCCGCGGCGTTGCGCATCGCGGCCAACAAGCTCATCGCCAAGCCGCACTGGACCGTTCAGCGGCTGGTGAACCGGCTCGCCGAACCGCGGACCCGGCTGGACCACCTGGAGCACGGCGGGGAGCGCCTGCGCAGCCGGATGCACGCCAGCTACCAGCGGTTGAGCCCCGACGTGGCGCGCATGTTCCGGCTGCTGGGCCGGCTGGACACCAGCGAGTTCGGTCTGCACGACGTGTGCGCCCTCCTGCGACTGGACCCGAACGAGGCGGAACGCCTCATCGAAAGCCTGGTGGACGTGCACCTGCTGGACGGCGTCCCCGGACCCGACACCGAGGACCTCCGCTACCGGTTCCCGCCGCTGCTGCGCACGTTCGCGGCGGAGCTGAACCACAACGAGGTGCGGGCGGCCGAAGCCGCCCGGCCACCGCGCCTGGTCGGCAGGTCCGCCAAGGCGGAGCTCAGGTTCGCGACCTGAGCGCCCACTCCAGCACCGCCATGGCGCCGTACATCTTGTTCTCAGCTTGGTCGAAGGCGATCGACCGCGGCCCGTCGAGCACGGCTGCGGTCGTCTCCTCGCCGCGGTGCGCGGGCAGGTCGTGCATGAACCGCGCCTCCGGGTACCGGTCGAGCAGCGCTTCGTCGACCCGGAACGGCTCGAACACCGCGCGCCAGTCCGGGTCCGCCTTGGTCGTGCCGGTGGTCTGCCACCGCGTCGTGTAGACGACGTCGGCGCCGGCGGGCAGGTCCGCCACGTCGTGGCTCTCCCGCAGCACGGACCCGGACCCCGCCGCGAACGACTCGGCCTGCGCCCGGACGTGCGGTTGCAGCCCGTAGCCGGGCGGGGTCAGCAGGTGCAGTTCCGTGCCCTCGAACCGCGGCAGCGACAACGCGAGCGCCGCCGCGGTGCTGTTGCCCTCCCCGACGTAGAGCACCCGGGCCCCGTCCACGCCGCCGAACTGCCGCTCGATCGTGACGAGGTCGCTCAGCGCCTGCGTCGGGTGCTCGTGCGCGCTCATCGCGTTGATGACCGGCATCCTCGGCTGCGCGGCGAGGGCCCGGAGCTCCTCGGTGCTGCCGGCGGTGCGGCAGACGAGCCCGTCGAGCATCCGGGACAGCACCTGCGCGGTGTCCTCGATGGTCTCCCCGGTGTTGGTCTGCAGGTCGTCCGGCCCGTAGGAGACGGTGCGCGCGCCGAGCCGCAGCGCCGCCGCGGAGAACGCGGTCCGGGTCCGGGTGGAGGTCTTGCGGAAGTAGATGCCGATGACGGCACCGGCCAGCGGCTCACCCGTTCGCTCACCACGCGCGAACGCCACCCCGTTGCGCACGATCTCCCTGATCTGCCCCAGGTCCAGGTCCGCCAGCGAGATGAGATCACCGCGCTGGGCGACGGGAACCGAACTGGGCGCTGCCATGGCACCTCCCACGAACGACGACGTACGACCGCGTTGCCACACGGCGCGTGCAGCCTGGCAGCCCGCGTTATCCCCGCCATATCGACGGCCGGGGCTCACCGCACGGCTGGCCGGGCGTCCGCGTCCACCCGGCGGCCAGAGCGCGTCGGGCAGCCGGGCCGCGGCCACGACGTCTCCCGGTCACCGGTGTCACCGACCCGGGACGCGGCCACCGTGTCACCGGGAGCGTGGGGCACCACCTTCGAACGGGCGGAGCCGGGGACGGCTGAGCGGACGCGGCGCACGTCCGCCCGCGGCGCGCCCACCGCGTCGCGGGCGGACGGTCGTCACCGCTTGCGGGTGAGGAAGTCGGTCATGTACCGCTGCGGTTCTCCGGTGTCGAAGGCGGCGGCGAACTCCGGGACGCTGGCCGCGATCGCCTCGTCGACCGGGAGGTCTTCCCACGCGCGCAGCAACCGCTTCTGCTGGCGCAGCGCGGACGGGCCGAAGCCCGCGAGCCGTTCGGCGCGGCGGCCGACCGCCGCGTCCAGATCGGACGGTTCGCACACCTCGTGCACGAGCCCCCACGACAGCGCGGTGGCGGCGTCGATCTGCTCACCGGTCAGCGTCAGCCACGCGGCGCGGCCGCTGCCCACCAGCCTGGGCAGCAGTGCGGCGTGGATGACCGACGGGATGCCGACGGCGACCTCGGGCATGCCGAAGCGCGCGTCGCTGCTGCTGATCCGCAGGTCGCACGCGGCCGCCAGTTCCAGGCCCGCGCCCAGGGCGTACCCGGCGATGCGGGCGACCACCGGCGCGGGGAAGCGCCGCACCGCCTCGCACAGCCCGCTCAGGCCGGTGATGAACTCCGCGGCGCTGTCGCGGTCCAGCGCGGCCATCTCGGCGATGTCGGCGCCGCCGACGAACGCGCGGTCGCCGGTGCCGCGCAGCACCAGCACCCGGACGCCGTCGGAGCCCGCCAGCTCCTCCACCGCGGCCGTGGCGTCGGCGATGACCGCGCTGCTGAGGATGTTCAGCGACTTGGCGCCGATGATCGTGACCGTGGCGATCCCGTCGCCGTCCACAGTGGTCGTCGCGTGCTCGGGAGTACGGGTGTTCGCCACAGCTGCTCCTCGCCAGGGTCGTGTCCGTCGTCCGCGCGCTCGGCCATCGCCGGGCACGCACGGGGACGACCCTAGATCGCCGACGCCGGAAGGGCCACGGTCGGAACCGCACCGGAACGACGCGCCCCGCGCCGAGGGCCCCTGGAACGAGGACGTGGTCAGTGGTATGGAAGCGAGGTGACTACGGCACCTGCCAGGGGGTCGCGATGGAACTGAGGCACCTCTCCGCGTTCGTCGCCGTCGCCGAGGAGCTCCACTTCGGTCGCGCCGCCGCCCGCCTGCACATGACGCAACCACCGCTGAGCCAGCAGATCCGGCAGCTGGAGAAGGACCTCGGCGTGGCGCTGTTCGAGCGCAACACGCGGTCCGTGCAGCTGACCGCGGCGGGCCGGACGTTCCTCGGACCGGCCCGCGACGCGCTGGCCGCCGCCGCGGTCGCCCGGCGGGCCGCCCGGGCCGCCGGGCGCGGCGAGGTCGGCGCGGTCTCCCTCGGGTTCGCCGGCGCGAGCAGCGCCGTCACCCTGCCGGTGCTGACCCGCGCCGTCGCTGCCGAGCTGCCGGGCGTGGAGATGACGTTGCGCGGCCCCTGGTACTCCGGCGAGCCCACGGGGCGCATCGCCGAGGGCACCCTCGACCTGGGCTTCGCCACCGTGTCGGGCACCCGCGGACTCGCCTCGCGCTTGGTGCGGCGGGACCGCTTGATGGTCGCCCTCGCCGACGTGCACCCGCTGGCCGGCCGGTCCGAGATCGAGCTGGCCGAGCTCGCCGGGGAGCGGTTCGTCGCCTTCCCCGCCGGGCGCGGCTCCGAGGTGCGCGAGCTGTTCGTCAGCTCCTGCCTCGACGCGGGTTTCATGCCCACCGTGGTGCAGGAGGCCCCTGACTCCTTCAGCCTGCTGGCCATGGTCGGCGCCGGCGTCGGCATCGCGCTCGTCGTCGAAGCGGCGCAGAGCATCCGGCTCGACCACGTCACCTTCGTGCCGCTCGCCGAGCCGGCACCGGTCCTCCCGGTCTCCCTCGTCTGGCGGCAGGGCGACGACTCCGCCGTGCTGCGCGCGGTGCTCGACCTCGCCGAGCAGGTGCTGCCGACCCCCGCGGATTGAGTCGCAGCGCGACTCACTGGAGCTGTCGATCGGACTTGGACCGAACCTGATCCGGGGTGCCATGGTGTTCCCGGTCACTGCCCCCCGCCGGTCGCGGGCGGGCGGTGCTCCAGGAGGCAGCGCTCAGAGAGGAGCCGCCATGGTCGAGCACCCAGCAGCGTCCCGGATGAGCCGGGACGCCCGCCGCGCCGGGCTCAGCGCCTTCGCCGGCACGACCCTCGAGTGGTTCGACTTCTACATCTACGGGTCCGCGGCGGCCCTGGTCTTCGGGGAGGTCTTCTTCGCCGGGGCGCCCGCGGCCGTCGGTGTCCTCGCCTCGTTCGGCACGTTCTGGGTCGGTTTCCTGGCCCGCCCGCTCGGCGGGCTCGTCTTCGGGCACCTCGGGGACCGGCACGGCCGCAAGTCCGCGCTCATCGTGACCCTGGCGATGATGGGTGCGGCCACCGTGGCCATCGGCCTGCTGCCCGGTTACGCCCAGATCGGCGCCGCCGCACCGGTCCTGCTCGTGGTCCTGCGGATGGTGCAGGGCGTCGCGGTCGGCGGTGAGTGGGGCGGCGCGGTGCTCATCGCCACCGAGCACGCTCCGCCCGGGAAGCGGCTGCTCTACGGCGCTTTCGCCCAGCAGGGCTCGCCCGTCGGGAACCTGCTGGCGACGCTGGCGTTCCTCGCCGTCGCCCAGCTGCCCGACGAGGACTTCCTCGCGTGGGGCTGGCGCGTCCCGTTCCTGGCCTCGGCCGTGCTCGTGGTCGTCGGGCTGTTCGTCCGGCTCCGCCTCGGCGAGACCCCGGAGATGGCCCGGTTGCTGGAGCAGAGGAAGGCGACGGGTCTGCCCGCGAAGGTGGTCCTGACGCGGTACCCGGGCCTGCTGGCCCTCGGGACGTGCGCCTGCATCGCCGGGGTCGCGCTCACCTACGTCAAGAGCACCTTCGCGCTGTCCTGGGCCACCGGCGGTGACGCCCCGCTGTTCGACCGCTCCACGTTCCTGGTGGTCGTCGCGATCGCGCTGGCCGTGCAGGTCGTCGGGCAGCCGTTCGGCGCCGTGCTGGGCAGCCGGGTCAACCTGCGGCGGGCCGTGTTCTGGATGCTGCTGCCGGAGGTCGTCTTCCTGCCGCTGCTGTTCGTGCTGGTCCACACCGGGTCGTTCTGGTGGGCCACCGTCGGCATGGCGCTGGCCACCGTCCCGCACGCGATGTACTACGCGGTCATGGCGGGCGTGCTCTCCGCCGCCTTCCCCACCGAGGTCCGCTACACCGGGATCTCGCTGTGCTACCAGCTCTGCGCGACGCTGTTCTCCGGCACGGCGCCGTTCTTCTGCCAGCTGCTGCTCACCACCACCGGCACGATCTGGTCCGTCGTCGGGCTCGGCCTGCTCTACGTGGCGATCACCCTGTCCGCTGTGGTGCCGCTGCTGCGCCGGACCACCACCCCGCACCCCAGCGCTGCGCGCGCTCCCGCGCAGTGACACGAACCGTGGAGGGAACTGGATGAACTTCGCCGACTCAGACCCCGCGCTGCGCCCGCTGCTGGACCGCTACCTGGCACCCGACGACCGGGCCCGCGTCGAACCGGTGCTCGCCGAGCTCGGTGAGCTCGCCGCCGGGGAGCTGGACCGGCTCGCGGCGACCGCGGAGGTCAACCCCCCGGTGCTGCGGCCGTTCTCGCCGAGCGGCGACCGCGTGGACGAGGTCGTCTTCCACCCCGCCTACGAGCGGATGGTGGAGATCGGGTTCTGCCGCTTCGGTCTCGCCGCGCTGCCGCACCGCGGCGTGCTCGGCTGGCCGGGGCCGGCCCCGCACGTCGTCAAGTACGCGCTGTCCTACCTGTTCTCCCAGGCCGAGTACGGGCTGGGCTGCCCCATCAACATGACCGACTCGGCCGCCCGGGTGCTGAGCATGTTCGACCCGGACACCTTCCGCGCCGAGATCGAGGCGCTCACCTCCACCGACCCCGAGCACCACGCCACCGGCGCGATGTTCATGACCGAGGTCGACGGGGGCACCGACCTCGGGCAGACCGCGACGGTGGCCACCGACCACGGCACCCACTGGACCCTGCGCGGCCGCAAGTGGTTCTGCTCCAACGTCACCGCGGACGTCATCCTCACCCTCGCCCGCGTTCCCGGGCAGGGCGAGGGCACCCGAGGCCTCGGCATGTTCCTGCTGCCGCGCGTGCGCCCCGACGGCACCCGCAACAGCTACCGGATCGACCGGCTCAAGGACAAGCTCGGCACCCGCTCCATGGCCAGCGGTGAAGTCACTCTGGACGACGCCTACGCGCAGCCGGTCGGCGACCTCACCCGCGGCGTGAAGCAGATGCTGGAGATGGTCAACCACTCGCGGGTCTCCAACGTCATGCGGTCCACCGCGCTGATGCGCCGCGCCGTCCACGAGGCGATCAGCCACGCGCGGCAGCGCGTCGTGTTCGGCAAGCCGCTGTTCGACCAGCCGCTGATGCGGCGCACCCTGCTGGGCCTGCAGCTCGACGTGGAGGCCTCGCTCGGCGTGGTGCTGGAGATCGGGGACCAGCTGGAGAAGGGCGACGCGGGCGACGAGACGGCCCGCGTCCTCGCCCGCGTGCTCACCCCCGCGGCGAAGTACTCGGTGTGCAAGCGGGGTCGCTGGGTGACGTCCGAAGCCATGGAGGTCCGGGGCGGCAACGGCTACATCGAGGACTGGGTCAACCCCCGGTTGGTCCGCGACGCCCAGCTCGGCTCCATCTGGGAGGGCGCGTCCAACGTCGTCGCCCTCGACGTGCTGCGCTGCATGCGGTTGCACTCCGCCCACCGCGTCCTCGCCGACACCTACCTGGACCGCCTGACCGGCGCCGGTCTCGCCGAGGTCCCGCTGGTCGCCCGTCTCGCCGAGCACTGGCGCGCGCTGCGGGAGCGGGGTGAGCGGCTGCTCGGGCGCGGTCGCGACGAGCAGGAGATGGCCGTGGGCGACTACACCGAGGCGCTGTGCCAGGCCGTGATGGCCACGCTCCTCGTGGAGCAGGCGGGCTGGGAGGCCAAGGCGGGGTCGGGGAAGCGCAAGACCCTGGTCGCCGAGGCGTTCTTGCAGCGGCTGTTCACGCCCGAGGAGATCCCGACCGCCGCGCTCGACGCGCTGCCCGCCATCGTCGACGGCGTCGACCCGGAGGTGGCCCGGTGACCGCGGAGCAGGACAGCACCGCCCCGCTGGCCGGGATCCGCGTGCTGGACCTGTCGAAGATCCTCGCCGGCCCCTACGTCAGCCAGGCGCTGTCCGACATGGGTGCCGAGGTGGTCAAGGTCGAGCACCCCGACGGCGGGGACCCCACCCGGTCGTGGGGGCCGCCGTTCCGGGGCCCGGACGCCACCTACAACCTCGCCATCAACCGGAACAAGCGCTCCGTCGCGCTCGACCTCACCACCGAGGACGGCCAGGCGATCGCCCACCGGCTGCTCGAGCGCAGCGACGTCGTCATCGACAACTTCCGGCCCGGCAGCTCGCTGGCGCGCGCCTTCCACGGGCCGCAGCTGGTCGAGCGGTACCCCCGGCTGGTCGCCCTGCACCTCTCGGCCTACGGCGAGACCGGTCCGCTGCGCGACGAACCCGGGTACGACATGGTGGTGCAGGCCGCCGCCGGCCTGATGTCGCTGACCGGGGAGCCCGACGGCCCGCCGGTCAAGGCCGGGTTCGCCTTCGGCGACCTCGGTGCCGCGATGTGGGGCCTGACCGGGGTGCTCGCCGCGCTCGTCGAACGCGCCCGCACCGGGCGGGGGAAGTACGTCTCGACCTCGCTGTACGAGTCGCAGCTGGCCTTCCACGGCAGTTTCGCGACCGCGTACTTCGCCACCGGCCAGAACCCGCCGCGGCTCGGCTCCGGGCACCCCAGCCTGGTGCCCTACCAGGCCTACCCGACCGCGGACGGGCACCTGGTGATCGCGGTGGGCAACAACGCGCAGTGGCGGGCGCTGTGCACCGCCCTGGAGCGCCCCGAGCTCGCCACGCACCCGGACTGCGCCACCAACGCGGACCGGGTCGAGCACCGGGACGAGGTCAACGACGCGATCTGCGAGCGGTTGCGGACCGCCGGCACCGCGCACTGGCTCGCCGTGTGCAAGGAGCACGGCGTCCCGGTGGCACCGGTGCGCACCCTCGCCGAGGTGTACCAGTGCCCGCAGACGGCGGCGCTGGGGATGGTCGACCGCGTCGACCACCCGGTCGTCGGCGAGCTGGAGCAGATCGCGCTGCCGCTCACCTTCGACGGGCGGCGCCCCCGCCCGCGCACGGCCCCGCCCACCCTCGGCCAGCACACCAGGGAGGTCCTGGAATCGCTGGGCTGCCCCGCCGACCAGGTCGAGCGCGTCCTCGCCCGAGCCCAGGAGGGGGCGCGAGAGGCCTGAGCTCCCGGTCACCAGCGCGCGAGGAGGGTGTGTCCAGCCACTCCCTCCTCGCGCGCCCACCCCCCGTGCGGGGACGGCGTCGCCCGTGGCAGACCCGTCCCCGCGGTGCCCCGGCGGAGCCCGGGAATCGTCCGATGCGGACGGTCCGTGGCGTCGGGCTCCGACCCGGGAACCCGTGCTCCGGTCAGGCGCGGGCCGTCGCGGCGATCACCCCGCCGGCCCGTCGACCACCTGCGCGCGGAGCTGGAACTTCTGGATCTTGCCGCTGGGTGTCCGCGGGAGCTCGTCGAGCACCTCCAACCGCTCCGGCCAGTACTGCTTGGCGACGCCCTTCTCAGCGAGGTGGGCCTGCATCTCGGCGAACTCGAAGCCGGACGCTCCGGGCTTGAGCACGACGCAGGCGCAGGCGCGTTCCTGCAACCGCGGGTCGGGCACGGCCACCACGGCGACCGCCTCGACCGCCGGGTGCTCGTAGAGGACGTTCTCGACGTAGGCGACGGGGACGTTCTCGCCGCCGCGGATGATGACGTCCTTGGTGCGCCCGGTGATCCGGAGGTAGCCGTCCTCGTCGAGGTGGGCGAGGTCACCGGTGTCGAACCAGTCGCCGCGGCCGTCGTCGGCCGGGACCATCAGCTCCCGCGTCAGCTCCAACCGCTCGGCGTAGCCGACGAACAAGAACGGTCCGCGCACCTGCAGGGCGCCTTCCGTCCGCGGCGGCACCACCTCGCCCTCGCGGTCGACGACGCGGACCTCCATGTTCGGCCAGGGGTGGCCGTCGGTCTCGACGATCTTGTCCTCGGGGTCACCGGGGATCCCGAGGGTGACCAGGCCTTCCTCGGTCTGCCCCCAGCCGCCGAGCACGGCGAGCCCGGGCAGCCGCTCGCGGGCCTGGCGGACCACCGCCGACGGGATGGGCGCTCCCATGCAGCAGAACCGGGTCAGCGACGACAGGTCCCGCTCGGCGAGGTCGGGGACGCGCAGGATGTCGTGCAGGAACGGGGTGGCCGCCGAGGTGCAGGTGATGCCGTGCCGCTCGACCAGGTCGACGAACTCCACCGGGTCCCACACGTCCTGCAGCACGCAGGTGGCGCCGTTCTGCACGTTGAGCCGGGCGCCGTAGAGGAACCCGGTCAGGTGCGCCAGCGTCGAGGCCATGTGGAACACCGAGTCCGGTGTGGTGCCGAGCCGCTCGGGAAGCGGGTCGTTGGCCGCGACCATCGTGTTGTGCGTGTGCATGACGCCCTTGGGCTCACCGGTGGTGCCCGAGGTGAAGATCAGCAGCGTCACGTCGTTGGGGTCGGGCCGCAGGGCGGGGAGGACCGCCGGGTCGCGGACGTCCTCCCACGGTGTCGTGATGAACTCGTCCCACGAGGGCTCGCCGATCACCAGCACGTGCTCCAGCGCGGGCCAGTCGCCGCGGAGGCGTTCGACCATCGCGGCGTGGTCGAACCCGGCGGAACGCCCGCGGCACGACCACCAGCTTGGAGCGCGCCAGGGAGACCATGAACCCGACCTCGCGCTCGCGGTAGTTCGGGATCAGCGGGTTGCTGATCGCGCCGATCCGGCTGGCGGCGTAGTGCACGACGACCCACTCGATCCAGTTGGGGATCTGGAACGAGACCACGTCCCCCGGACCGACGCCGAGTTCGAGGAAGCCCAGCGCGACGCGGTCGACGAGCTGCTTGAGCTCGGCGTAGCTGATGCGCCCCCGGCTGTCGACGAAGGCGGTCTTGTCCGGTGCGGTGGAGGCGTTCTCGTCGAGGAAGTCGGTGATCGTGCGGTCGCGCCAGTGGCCGGCCGCCGTCTCGCGGGCGATCCGGTCGGGGGTGAGCAGGGTTGTGAACACGAGGACCTCCCGGTCACGCCATGGTGAGGCCGCCGCTGACGCTGACGGTCTGGCCGGTCACGAAAGCCGCCTCGTCGGAGGCGAGGAAGGCCACGGCGGCGGCGACGTCGGCGGGCTGGCCGAGCCGCCGGAACGGGATGGCCTTCTTCAGCGCCTCGCGCAGCTTCTCGCCGCCCATCGAGGCGAACAGCGCGGTGTCGGTCGGGCCGGGGCACACGCAGTTGACCGCGACCTGCGAGCGCGCCATCTCGCGGGCCATCGCCTTGCTGAACGCGATCACGCCGCCCTTGGCCGCGGAGTAGACGGCCTCACCGGAAGAACCGACGCGACCGGCGTCCGAGCCGAGGTTGACCACCCGGCCGGACCGCTGCTCGGCCATGATGGGCAGCACCGCCTTCGAGGTGTTGAACACGCCGTAGAGGTTGATCTGGACGACGCGGTCCCAGGTCTCGGGTTCGGAGTCCAGGAACGCCTCGCCCTTGTCCCAGCCGGCGTTGTTCACCAGGACGTCGATCCGGCCGAACCGCTCCACCACCTGCGCGACCATCGCGTCCACCGACTCGCGGTCGGTGACGTCGGCACGGATGCCGACGCCCCCGACCGACTCGGCGACCGCCGTCGCCGCGGCCTCGTCGACGTCGGTGACGGCCACCGTCGCGCCCTCAGCGGCGAGCTTGGTCGCGATCGCCTCGCCGATGCCCTGGCCCGCGCCGGTCACGATCGCGATCTTGTCCTCGAGCTTTCCCATGCTGTCCCTCCTGGTGTGGTCGTCGAACGTGGCCGGCGGTCACGGCGCGTGGGCGCGGCCCAGCAGCCCGCGCGCGATGACGAGCTTGGAGACCTGCGCGGTGCCGTCACCGATCTCGAGGCCGATGACGTCGCGCAGCCGCTGCCCCACCGCGTGCTCGGCGGAGTAGCCGACGTGCCCGAGCGTGAGCAGGCACTGGTGGATCACCTCGGTCGCGAGCTTCGGCGCCCAGAACTTCGCCATCGCCGCCTCGGTGCTGTGCTCGCGGTCGTGGTCCTTCAGCCACAGCGCCTCGTAGCAGACGTGCCGCGCGCCGCGGAGGTAGGTCGCCGACTCCGCGAGCGGGAAGCTGACGCCCTGGAACTTCCCGATCGGCTGGCCGAACGCCTCCCGGTCCCGCGCCCACTGCAGCGCCTCGGCCAGCGAGGCCTGCGCCGCGCCCAGGCAGAGCAGGCCGATGATGGCGCGGGAGTAGTCGAACCCCTGCATGACGGAGACGAACCCGCCGCCCTCCGCGCCGATCAGCTCGGCGCGGGTCACCGGGACGCCGTCGAAGCGGACCGATGCGCGCCCGATCGCCCGGCTGCCGAGGTCGTCGAACTTCGTCCGCGAGACGGCCGGGTCGGTGAGGTCGACCCAGAACGCGCTGACGCCCCGGGCGCCCGGCCCGCCGGTGCGCGCGAGCACGACGGCACGGTCGGCCGCCATGCCGAGCGTGATCGACGTCTTCTCGCCGTGCAGCCGCCACCCGTCACCGTCGGGCACCGCCTTGAGCTCGAGCGCGGCCGCGTCGGTGCCGTGGTCGGGCTCGGTGATGCAGATGCACGGCACGGTCTCGCCGGAGGCGATGCGCGGCAGCCAGTCGGCCTGCTGCTCCGCGGTCGCGTGGCGGACGATGATGTCGCTGATGAGTGCGGTGTTGATGATGAGGTAGCCCGCGTTGAAGTCGGCGCGGCCGACCTCCTCCGCCGCGATCCCGGCGACCACCGCGCTCGCGCCCTGGCCGCCGTGCTCCTCGGGGATGCGCAGCCCCGTCAGGCCCATGCTCGCCATGTCGGCGGCGAGCTGCGGGCGGAACACGGCCGCCGCGTCGTCAGACTGGTAGTGCGGGGCGAGCACCTTCTCCGCCCACCTGCGCAGTTCCGCGCGGAAGGCTTCCTGCTCGTCGTCGAACCCGAAGTCCATGTTCGCCTCTCGTCGGTGCGCGGCGCCGTCAGTGCCAGTGGACGTGCGGCGCGAAGTCGGCGGCCCGCTTCTCCGCGAAGGCGTTGGCGCCCTCCATGCCCTCCGGCGAGGTGGAGAACATGTCCAGCGCGGTCATCGCCATGTTGCTGAAGCCGGCCTGGTGGTCGGTGTCGGCGTTGAAGGACTGCTTCAGGAAGCGGAGGGCGGTGGGGCTGAGCGCCGCGACCTCCGACACCCACCGCTTGGCCTCGGCCATCAGCTCGTCGCCGGGGACGACCTTGTTGACCAGCTTCATCTCCAGCGCCTCGGCCGCGGAGTAGATCCGGCACCAGAACCAGATCTCGCGCGCCTTCTTCTCGCCGACGACGCGGGCGAGGTAGGCCGAGCCGAACCCGGCGTCGAACGACCCGACCTTCGGTCCGGCCTGGCCGAACCGGGCGTGCTCGGCGGCGATGGAGACGTCGCAGAGCACCTGGAGCACGTGGCCGCCGCCGACCGCGACCCCGTTGACGGCGGCGATGACCGGCTTGGGGATGTCGCGGACGATCTTGTGCAGCTCACCGATGCGGAACCGGTTGAGCTCGCTCGGCCCGTAGTCGCCGGTCTCGGCGCGCTGCTTGACGTCCCCACCGGTGCAGAACGCCTTCTCGCCCGCACCGGTGAGCACCACGGCGCGCACGCGGCGGTCGGACCACGCCAGGTTGAACGCGGTGATCAGCTCGTCCACCGTCTGCGCGCGGAACGCGTTGTACCGCTCGGGGCGGTTGATCGTCACGATCGCGGCCGCGTCCTGGACCTCGTAGACGACGTCGTCGAACTCCTGCTCCGCCACAGCCATGCCGCTCGCTCCTCGGTTGTGAACATCGGTTCATTCGTGGTGAACTTTGGTTCATCACGGTCGGCGGTGTCAACCGTCACAGCGCGATTCGTGTGATTGGATGGACGTGGGACTGCTGGAGGAGGTGCCGGACATGAGCTCAGCCGCAGCTGACGACGCGACGCTGCTCGACCCCGACCTCGCCGCCCGCAACGCGCGCAAGGAGCAGCGCCGCCGGCAGCTGCTCGACGCGGCCGCGAGGGTGATGGAGCGCGAGGGGTCGCAGGCCGTGTCGATGCAGGCCGTCGCCGCGGAAGCCGGCGTGAGCGTCGGGCTCATCTACCGCTACTTCGGGAGCAAGGACGAGCTGCTGCTGGCGGTCATCGTCAACGTCCTGGAGGACTTCGCCGTCGCGGTGCCGGCCGCGATCGACGCCGCTGGGGACGACCCGGTCGAGCGGCTGGCCGCCGCGTTCCGCGGCTACTGCGAGGTCATCGACCGCCACCGGCACGCCACGGTGCTCACCTACCGGGAGAGCAAGTCGCTCGACGAGGCCGGTCGCGAGCGGATCAAGGAGCTCGAGGTGGAGACCAGCCGGCCGCTGAGCAGGCTGCTGCGCGACGGCATCGAGGCCGGTGTCTTCCGGCCGGTGGAACCGGAGACGGTCGCCTACAACCTGCTGCTGGTCGCCCACGCCTGGGCGCTGAAGCACTGGTACTTCGAGCGCACCTACAGCTTCGACGACTACGTCCGCGCCCAGCTCTCGCTCGCGCTGCACGGTCTGGTCCAGCCC
The DNA here is from genome assembly GCF_013410345.1 of Saccharopolyspora hordei. NCBI lineage: Bacteria > Bacillati > Actinomycetota > Actinomycetes > Pseudonocardiales > Pseudonocardiaceae > Saccharopolyspora > Saccharopolyspora hordei. The sequence continues at coordinate 3,195,145 of NZ_JACCFJ010000001.1, read as the reverse complement.
AAGCACCGACGGCGCTACGCCCGCTTCCTCCAGGAGTAGCGCCCGGAACGCTCCGCGTCCGATGTGGACGCTCCGGAAGCACGCTGAGGGCGTGCCGGTTCCGCCCGGGAACTGGCACGCCCTCGTGTGGTGGCGCGGGAACCGTGGTCAGGACCTGGCGTAGAAGTCCGGGCGTTCGACGAGGTCCACCTCGGTGCGCTGGCCGGCGGTCTGCGCTCGCACGCCGGCTTCGCACGCTGCTGCTGCGGCGTAGCCGTCCCACGCGTTCGCGCCCGCGTTGTCCACCTCACCGCGGCGGGCGGCGTCGGCCCAGCGCTGGAACTCGCGGTCGAACGCCGCGCCGAAGCGATCGCGGAAGTCCGCGGTGACCGCGCCGCCCCACTGCCCGTTCCGGTGGACCAACGGACCCCTGTCCGCGCCGACGAGCGCGGTCCCCCGCTCCCCCACCGCCTCGCAGCGCACCTGGTACCCGAAGCCGCAGTTGACGAAGATCTCCACGTCCACCAGCACACCGCCGGCCGTCTCGATCGTCACCAGCTGCGGGTCGAGCAGGCCCTCCGGCGCCTGCGCCGTGGACCGCGGGGCGCGCACCGACACCGCGGCGATCTCGTCGTCGAGCAGCCACCGGGTGGTGTCGAACTCGTGCACCACCGAGTCGTAGACCATCATCTGGCTGGTGAACCCGGGCGGTGAGGACGGGTTGCGGTGCGCGCAGTGCAGCAGCAGCGCGCGCCCCAGCTCACCGGACCCCAGCAGCCGCTTCAGCTCGACGTACTCCGCGTCGAAGCGGCGCATGAACCCGACCTGCACCAGGTGCCGGCCGCGCTTCTCCTCCGCCTCGAGGACGCGCAGCGACGACTCCGCGTCCGGGGTCAGCGGTTTCTCGCACAGCACCGGCAGACCGCGCTCGATCGCGGCCAGCAGCAGCGGTTCGTGGACCGCGCCCGGCGATGCGATCACCAAAGCGTCCACATCGGACGCCGTGATGACGTCGTACGGGTCCTGCGTGGCGCGTGCGCCGAGGCCCTCGGCCACCTGCTGCGCCCGCTCCAGGTCGGGGTCGGCGACCGCGACCAGCCGGGCACCGCTGGTCCGCTCGTGGACGCGCACCGCGTGGTCGGCGCCCATCCTCCCGGCGCCGACCAGGCCGACGCGGAGGTCGTGCTCGGACATGAGTTCCTCGCATCCGTGGTGTCGGGATCGCTGCACCAGCGATCGTCACTGCACTGCTCTGCTGCCGCCAGCGGTCACGAGTACCGGGCGCGCAGTTCGGTCTCCAGGTCCTCCAGGGACCGGCCGCGGGTCTCGGGCACGAACTTCGCGACGAACCCGATCGCCACGACGCCGATCCCGACGAAGACCAGGAAGGTGGGCGCGATGCCCAGCGCGTCGACCAGGACCGGGAAGGTGAGGCCGACGGCGAAGTTGGCGAGCCACAGGGTGAGGCTGGCGATGCCGAAGGCGAACCCGCGCATCTTCAGCGGGAAGATCTCCGACAGCATCAACCAGGTGACCGGGGAGAGGGCGCCCTGCTGGAACGCCAGGAACAAGACGGTCAGGCCGAGCACGACCAGCCCCCGGGTGAGCCCCTCCGGCACGGTCGAGGACACGATCGCCAGCAGCAGCAGCGCCGTGACCGTGCCCAGCTGACCGGCCAGCAGCATCGGCCGCCGGTCGACCCGGCCCAGCAGGTAGATGCCGACGAAGGTGGCCAGCACCGAGATCACGCCGTTGGCGATGTTGGCGACGATGGCGCCGTTGGTGGTGAACCCCGAGGTCTGCAGGATCTGGGTGCCGTAGTACATGATCGTGTTGACGCCGCTGACCTGCTGCACGACGGCGATCCCGATCCCGACCAGCACCAGCCGCCGGATCCACGGCACGGCCAGGTCCGCCCAGCCACCGGTCTGCGCCCGCTCGTCCTCCTGCGCCAGCCGCTGCACCTCGGCCAGCTCGGCCTCGGCGCGCTGCGCGGAGCGGACTTGGCGGAGCACGTCGAGCGCGTCGCCGATGCGGCCGTGGGAGGCCAGCCAGCGCGGGCTCTCCGGCATGACCAGCATGCCGAACCACAGGACCACCGCGGGCAACGAGGCGATCACCAGCATGTAGCGCCAGACGTGCGCGGAGTCGCCGAGGGCGCTGGCGATGCCGGCGTTGAAGGTGAACGCCAGCAGCTGACCGGTGACGATCATCAGCTCGTTCTGGGTCACCAGCCGCCCGCGGCGCTCGGCCGGCGAGACCTCGGCGAGGTAGGTCGGCACGGTGACCGAGGCACCACCGACCGCCAGGCCCAGCACGAACCGGGCCGCCACCATCACCGGCGCGCTGGGCGCGAGGGTGCAGGCCAGGGTGCCGAGCAGGAACACCACCGCGAGCGCCAGGATGGTGCGCCGGCGTCCCCGGGCGTCGGACAGCCTGCCGGCGATGACGGCGCCGATCGCGGCACCCAGCAGCAGCGAGCTGGTGACGAGGCCCTCGGTCAGCGGAGTCAGGCCGAGGTCGGACTGCATGAACGGCAGCGCACCGTTGATGACCCCGGTGTCGTAGCCGAACAGCAGGCCGCCGAAGGTCGCCACCACGGTGATGACCTTCAGCCGGCGCGAGTGGCGCGTGTCCTGCGCGGTCGAGGGCGGTGTCGGCACGTCGGTGTGCGCTTCGGGCATCGGGTCGTTCTCCTTCGTGGGCGGAACCGGGCCGCGGCGCGCGGCTCCGGGATCCGAGCGGGTCACCGGGTCCGGGGCCGTTCGCTGCCGGTCAGCCCGCAGCCGTTGAGGTACTCGCGGGTGCGGACCGCGATGGGCAGCGGCACGTCCGGGGCACACGGGTAGAGGTCCTGCTCGACGATCACGAACAGCTCCGCGTCCAGTTCGGACAGCTCCCGCACGACCTCCGCCGGGTTCGGCACGCCGGCGGGTGGCTCGACGCACACGCCCCGCTTGACCGCCTCCCCGAACGACAGCCCCTCGGCGGCCACCTGGGCGAGCACGTCCGGGTCCATCTGCTTGATGTGCACGTACCCGATCCGCTCGGCGTACCGGCGGATGAGATCGACGTTGTCGCCGCCGCCGTAGGCCACGTGCCCGGTGTCCAAGCACAGGTTCGCGTACCGGGAGTCCGTCGCGTTGAGGAACCGCTCGATCTCCGCCTGGGTCTGGATGTGGCTGTCAGCGTGCGGGTGCACGCACAACCGCACGTCGTAGTCCTCCAACAGGATCTTGCCGAGCTCGTCCGCCGCCTTCCCCAGCACGTCCCACTGCTCCGCCGACAGCTCCGGCGCCTCGGTGAAGGCGCCGGTCTTCTCGTCCCGGTACATCGGCGGGATGAACACCAGGTGGTGCGCGCCGACGGCCGCGGTGAGCGCGGCGACCCTGCGGACGTCGGCCAGCACCAGTTCCCACTCCTGCGGGCGGTGCAGCGCGCCGAACGTGGTGCCGCCGGAGACCTGCAGCCCGCGGGAGCCGACCTCGTCGGCCAGCCGCTCCGGGTCGAGCGGCAGGTAACCGGGCGGGCCGAGCTCCAGCCACCGGTAGCCGGCCTCGACGAGTTCGTCGAGGAAGCGCGTGTAGGGCACCTGGTGCTCGTCCTCGGGGAACCACACGCCCCACGAATCCGGCGCGGAGCCGAGGCACAGGTTGCCCGCCACGGTGCGGACGTCAGGTCGGGACGTCGTTGTCATCGGGCCCTCCTCGATCGGCGTGGGCTGCCCGGCGCTCCCCGCGCCCCGGCCCACCACCTGGTCAGTCTTGAGCTCGTTCGCCCTGGTGAGATGGTCTAGCGCGCTCTACTAGCGCGCTCTAGTACCGGCCACTATGGTGGCCATCACAGGAAAATGTCAAGACGTTCTGGCAAAAACCGCGGCCGACCCGATGCGGCAAGATCATGGGGATGACCGACGAGCCCACCCAGCGCGACGGCACACCAGGCCGCCGACCGACGATGTCGGACGTGGCCCGGCGGGCCGGGGTGTCGCGCGCCCTGGTGTCGCTGGTGTTCCGCAACCAGCCGGGCGCCAGCGAGAGCACCCGCCAGCGCGTGCTGCTCGCCGCCGACCAGCTCGGGTACCGCCCGGACACCGCGGCCCAGATGCTCGCGCGCAGGCGCAGCCGCACGCTCGGCGTGATGCTCACCGTGCACCAGCCCTTCCAGGCCGACTTCGTGGAGGCCGTCTACCCGGAGGCCGAACGACTCGGCTACGAGGTCCTGCTGTCGGCGACCGCGCCGTCCCGCGACGAGCGCAAGGCGGTCGAGGCGCTGCTCAGCCACCGCTGCGAAGCGCTGATCCTGCTCGGCCCGCGCGCCGACGACCAGCAGCTGGACGTGCTCGGGCGCCGCGCGGTCGTCGCCGTCATCAGCCGCCCGGCCGGCGGCGCTCACGTGGACAGCATCCGCACCTCGGACGAGGAGGGCGTCCGGCGGGCCGTCGACCACCTCGTCGAGCTCGGGCACCGCAGCATCGTCCACGTCGACGGCGGCGACGGGCCGGGCGCAGCCGCACGCCGCAGCGCCTACCTGGCGGCCATGCGGGAGCACGGACTGGCCGACGGGGCGCGCGTGGTCCCCGGAGCGCACACCGAGGACGCCGGGATCGAGGCAGCGCACCAGCTGCTCGGCGACGACCAGCTGCCCACCGCGGTCCTGGCCGGCAACGACCGCTGCGCGCTGGGGCTCATGCGCACGTTCGCGCAGGCCGGGGTCACGGTTCCGGACGACATCTCGGTCGTCGGCTACGACGACAGCCACATCTCGCACCTCGCCCACGTCGACCTGACCACGATCCGGCAAGACGTCCACCGGATGGCCGAGCACGCGGTGCGGCTGACCGTCGAGCGGCTCGAGGACCCCGCGCGGCAACCCCGGGAAGTCGTCCTCGGGCCCGAGCTGGTCGTCCGCGGAACCACCGCACCCCCAGCCCGCTGAACGGACGCAGCGGCGCCGCGCCCGACCGTGGGGCCGGGCGCGGCGCAGGTCCGCCCGTGGCTCAGCTGTTGCTGGGGAAGCCGAGGTCGACGCCGCCGTCGCTGGGGTCGGGCCAGCGGGTCGTGGTGACCTTGCCCCGGGTGTAGAAGTGGATGCCGTCGGTGCCGTAGATGTGGTGGTCGCCGAACAGCGAGTCCTTCCAGCCGCCGAAGGAGTGGTAGCCCACCGGCACCGGGATCGGCACGTTGACGCCGACCATGCCCGCCTGGACCTCGAGCTTGAAGCGGCGGGCGGCACCGCCGTCGCGGGTGAAGATCGCCGTGCCGTTGCCCCAGCGCGAGGAGTTGATCAGCGCCAGGCCCTCCTCGTAGCTGGAGACCCGGACGACCGAGAGCACCGGACCGAAGATCTCGTCTTGGTAGGCGTCCATCTCGGGCGTGACCTTGTCCAGCAGGCTCACCCCGACGAAGAACCCGTTCTCGTGGCCCTCGACCTCCAGCTCGGTGCCGTCCACGACCACCTCGGCGCCCTGCTCGCGGGCCTTCGGGACGTAGGAGGCGACCTTGTCGCGGTGCTCGCGGGTGACCAGCGGGCCCATCTCCGAGGCCGGGTCGGTGCCCGGGCCGACGGTCAGGTTGCGGGCCCGTTCGGCGATCTTGGCGACCAGCTCGTCGCCGATCGGGTCGACCGCGACGACCACCGAGACGGCCATGCAGCGCTCGCCGGCGGAGCCGTAGGCGGCCGACACGGCGGCGTCGGCGGCCTGGTCGAGGTCGGCGTCGGGCAGCACCAGCATGTGGTTCTTCGCCCCGCCCAGCGCCTGCACCCGCTTGCCCTGGGCGCTGGCGGTCCGGTGCACGTGCTCGGCGATCGGGGTCGAGCCGACGAAGCTCACCGCCGCGACGTCGGGGTGCTCCAGCAGCCGGTCCACCGCCGGCTTGTCCCCGTGCACCAGGTTGAGCACACCGTCCGGCAGGCCCGCCTCGCTGGCCAGCTCGACCAGCCGCAGGGTGGCCGAGGGGTCCTTCTCGCTGGGCTTGAGGACGAAGGTGTTGCCGCAGGCGATGGCCAGCGGGAACATCCACAGCGGCACCATCGCCGGGAAGTTGAAGGGCGTGATCCCGGCGACCACACCCAGCGGCTGCCGGATCGTCTCCACGTCCACCCGGGTGGAGACCTGCGTGGAGGTCTCGCCCTTGAGCAGCTGCGGGATCCCGCACGCCAGTTCCACGATCTCCAGTCCGCGCGCCACCTCGCCCAGCGCGTCGGAGTGCACCTTGCCGTGTTCGGCGGTGATCAGCGAGGCGATCTCGTCGCGGTGCGCGTTGAGCAGTTCGCGGTAGTCGAACAGCACCTGCGTCCGCTTCGCCAGCGAGGAGCTGCTCCACGAGGCGAACGCCTTCGCCGCCGACGCGACCGCGCGGTCCACCTCGGCGGTGTCCGCGAGCGCGACCTGGCCCGTCTGCTCCCCCGTCGCCGGGTTCGTCACGACGCCGTAGCGGCCCGACGTCCCCTCGGCGATCCCGCCGTCGATGAAGTGCTGGATGGTCTTCACAAGGATGTCCTCACGATCTCTGGTCACAGGTGGTGGCGCTGCGCTCGCGCCTGGTCCTCGTAGCGCTTGCGCGCCAGCTGGGTGCTTTCGCGGCGGGACACCTCGGCCACCGGCACGTCCCACCACGCCTCGGCCGGCGGCGACGCCTTGGCCGGGTCGGTCTCGACGTGCACGGCGGTCGGGCGCTCGGACGCCCGCGCAGCGCGCAGCGCGTCCCGCAATTCGTCCACAGTGGAGGCCCGCAGCACGTCCACGCCGAGGCTCTCGGCGTTGGCCGCCAGGTCCACCGGCAGCGGCTCGCCGGTGAAGGTGCCGTCGTCGGCGCGGTAGCGGTAGGCGGTGCCGAAGCGCTCTCCGCCCACCTGCTCCGAGAGCCCGCCGATCGAGGCGTAGCCGTGGTTCTGCACCAGCACCACGGTGATCTTGATGCCTTCCTGCACCGCGGTGACCAGCTCGGTCGGCATCATCAGGTAGGTGCCGTCGCCGACCAGCGCGAACACCTCGCGCGACGGGTCGGCCAGCCGGGCCCCGATCGCGGCCGGGATCTCGTAGCCCATGCACGAGTAGCCGTACTCGACGTGGTACTGCTGCGGGTCCTTGGCCCGCCACAGCTTGTGCAGGTCGCCGGGCATCGACCCGGCCGCGTTGATCACCACGTCCCGGTCGTCGAGGACCTCGTCGAGCACGCCGAGCACCTCGGCCTGGCCCGGCCGCTCGTCCCCGGCGGCGCCGCGGGTCGTCCGCTCGACGACCTCGGCCCACCGCTGCGCACCCGCGCGGTACTCCCGGACGTAGTCCTCGGACACCCGGTGCCCGCTGAGCGCGGCGGTCAGCTGCTCCAGCGCGGCACGCGCATCGCCGATCACCGGGGTGGCCGCCTGCTTGTGCGCGTCCACCGAGGCGATGTTGACGTTGACGAACCGGACGTCCGGGTGGGCGAACAGCGTCCGTGACGCGGTGGTGAAGTCCGAGTAGCGGGTGCCGACGCCGATGACCAGGTCCGCGGTGCGGGCGATGTCGTCGGCGACCGCGGTGCCGGTGTGCCCGATGGAGCCCAGCTCGCACGGGTGGTCGTAGCGCAGCGACCCGCGCCCCGCCTGCGTCTCCGACACCGGGATGCCGGTGCTCTCGGCGAGCTCCCGCAGCGCGTCCTCCGCACCGCTGTGGTGCACGCCGCCCCCGGCGATGATGAGCGGGCGCTCGGCGGCGCGGATCCGCTCGGCGGCCTCGGCGACGGACTGCGGGTCCGGCTGCGGGCGGTGCACCCGCCACACCCGCTCGGCGAAGAACTCCTCCGGCCAGTCGTGGGCCTCGGCCTGCACGTCCTGCGGCAACGCCAGGGTCACCGCGCCGGTCTCCACCGGGTCGGTGAGCACCCGCATCGCGTCCAGCGCGGACGGGACCAGCGCCTCCGGGCGCCAGATCCGGTCGAAGTAGCGGGACACCGGGCGCAGGCAGTCGTTGACCGAGACGTCGCGCGCGTGCGGCACTTCGAGCTGCTGGAGCACCGGGTCCGCCGGGCGGGTCGCGAAGACGTCCCCGGGCAGCAGCAGCACGGGCAGGTGGTTGATGGTGGCCAGCGCCGCCCCGGTGACCAGGTTGGTCGCGCCCGGCCCGATCGAGGTCGTGCACGCGTAGGTCGACATCCGGCCGCTCTGCCGGGCGTAGCCGACGGCCGCGTGCACCATCGCCTGCTCGTTGCGGCCCTGCAGGTACGGCATCGCGCCCTCGGACTCCAGCAGCGCCTGGCCGATGCCGGCGACGTTGCCGTGCCCGAAGATGCCCCAGCAGCCGGCGATCAGCCGCTGCCGCTCTCCGTCGCGCTCGGTGTACTGGTTGGCCAGGAACTGCACCAACGCCTGTGCGACGGTCAACCGCCGGGTGCTCATCGTCCCTCCACTGCGGTCTGCTCGGGTGCCGTGTACAGCGGCAGCCGCGGGTCCACGGGTTGCTCGGCCCAGGTGTCGCGCACCCACGCGTGCGCCGGGTCGTCGCAGATCAGCCAGGCACGCTCCGGGGACGGGCCGGCCATCACGTTGAGGTAGTACATGTCGTAGCCGGGCACCGCCATCGACGGCCCGTGCCACCCGTTCGGGATCAGCACCACGTCACCGCTGCGGACCTCGGCCAGGACGTCGGTGGTGCGGTCCGGGCCGGACGGGTAGACGCGCTGGTAGCCGACGCCGGGCGTGCCGTGCGAGTCGGCGATCTCGAAGTAGTAGATCTCCTCCAGCTGCGACTCGCCCTCGCGCTCGACGTCGTGCTTGTGCGGCGGGAACGACGACCAGTTCCCGGACGGGGTGAGCACCTCGACGGCGATCAGCCGGTCGGCCTCGAACACGTGCGCCGCGCCGAAGTTGTTGACCTGGCGGCTGGCCTGCCCGGCGCCGCGCAGCTCGACCGGCACCCCGGAGGCCGGGCCGTAGCGGACCGGCAACCGGTTCTCGCAGCGGGCTCCGGTGAGTGCGAACCGGCCGCCCGCGGCGCTGGTGATCCGCACCTGCGCGTCGCGCGGCACGTAGGCGAAGTCGGTGACGCCGTGGAACACGCTGGTGCGCCCGGCCAGCTCGAACGTCTCGCCGTCGCAGGTGACCGTGCAGCCGCCGGACAGCGGCAGCACGATCCACTCGCTGTCGCCGGTGGCCAGCTCGTGCTCGTCACCGGCGTCGAGCTCGAGCACCCGCAGCGACGAGTAGTCCCAGCCGGCCGTCTCCGGGTCCACGTAGGTGGTGTACTCGCCTCGCGCCGTCGTTCCGGCGGGGCAGTAGAAGCGGTCGTTGGTCACAGCACTTCCTCCCGAGCTCACAGCAGGTCGACAGCGGCGTCGACGGCGCCGGCGACGTCGTCGTCGTGCGGGTACAGCAGGGTCCGGCCGACGACGAGCCCGCGCACGTTCGGCAGTTGCAGTGCCTTGTGCCAGCGCTCGTGGGTGGCCGCCGGGTCGGTGGAGACCTCGCCGCCCAGGAGCACGGTCGGCAGGGTGGACGTCTCCAGGGCGCGGCCGATCTGGTCGATGTCGTCGACCACCGGCACCTTCAGCCACGTGCGGGCCGACGTCCCGCCGAGGCCCGAGGCGATCGCGATGGAGCGCGCGACCGCCTCCACCGACAGGTCGTTGCGCACCTTGCCGTCGACCCGGCGGGACAGGAACGGCTCGACCATCGCCATCAGCCCGCGGTCGGCGAGCTCGTTGACGGCGTTCGCCGCCCCGCACAGGGTGTTCAGCGAGCCGGGGTCGCTCATGTCGATGCGCAGCAACAGCTTCCCGCCGTCGAACCGGAGCCGCTCGATGTCGACCGCGCGGTGCCCGGTGAACCGGTCGTCGAGCTCGAAGTCCGCCCCGGCCAGGCCGCCGCGGTTCATCGAACCGATGACGACCTTGTTCTCCAGCGCGCCCAGCAGCAGCAGGTCTTCCAGGATGTCCGCGGTGCCCAGCACGCCGTCCACGCCGGGCCGCTGCAGCGCGACGCACAGCCGCTCCAGCAGGTCGGCCCGGTTGGCCATCGCCAGCGGGTCGCCACCGGCCGCGAGCGCTCCGCGCGCCGGGTGGTCCGCGGCCACGATCATCAGGCGGCCGCGCTCGCCCAGCAGGGGCCGCCGGGTCCGGGCGGCCGCGGCTTCCGCGATCGCCTCCGGGTGGGTGGCGCGCACCCGGGTGAGGTCGGTGATGGTCAATGGAGACAACGGTTCTCGCTCTCTGCCGCTCAGGCGCTGCGCGCCGAGCGGTCGGGGTTCGGGGACAGCAGGGCCTCCACCTCGTGCTCGTGGGGCATCGCCGACGAGCAGGCCAGGCGCGACGCCACGAGCGCCCCGGCGGCGTTGGCGAAGCGCATGGTCCGCTCCAGCTCCCAGCCCTCCAGCAGGCCGTGGCAGAGCGCACCGCCGAAGGCGTCGCCCGCGCCGAGCCCGTTGACCACCTCGACCGGCACCGGGGGCGCGACCACCTCGGTGTCGCGGGTGCGGGCGAGGACGCCGTCGGGCCCCTGCTTGACGACGGCGAGCTCCACCCCGGCGTCGAGCAGCCGTGCGGCGGCTTCGCGGGGTTCGCGGACGCCGACCGCGCGCTCGACCTCGTCGAGGTTGCCCACCGCCACCGTGACGTGCGGCAGGGCCTGCTGGTACCAGCTGCGGGCCTCGTCGTGGTCCGGCCAGAACATGGGCCGCCAGTCCAGGTCGAACACCGTCATGCCACGCTTGGCCCGGTGCCGCAGCGCGGCCAGCGTCGCCGACCGGCTGGGTTCTTCGGCCAGACCGGTGCCGGTCATCCAGAACACGCGCGCCTCGGCGATCGCGTCCAGGTCCAGCTCGTCGGTGTGGATCTCCAGGTCCGGGGCCTTGGGCTGGCGGTAGAAGTACAGCGGGAAGTCGTCGGGCGGGAACACCTCGCAGAAGGTCACCGGCGTCGGGTACTGCTCGACGGCGGTGACCCAGCGGTCGTCGACGTCGAAGTCCCGCAGCGCTTGGTGGACGTACTCGCCGAAGGGGTCGGCGCCGGTGCGGCTGATCACCGCGCTGCGGTGGCCGAGCCGGGCGGCCGCGACCGCGACGTTGGTGGCGGTGCCGCCGAGGTACTTGCCGAAGGTCTCGACCTGCGGCAGGGGTACGCCGGTCTGCAACGGGTAGATGTCCACCCCGATCCGCCCCATCGTGATGACGTCGAACGGGCTGCCCATAGCGGAGACCTCCGGGGAAGACGCGGGCCGCGGGTGCGGCCGGAGCACCTGACTGCTCCCTGTCTACTCGGTGCGCCGAACCCATGTCAAGACTTTGTCAGTACATACTTACCTATAGACGTCGAATGGTCCTGATATCGTGCAGAGGTGACCGCGAGCCAGCGCCGCCGAGGCCCAGAACCCACCTGGGACCCGGCCACCCAGATCACCGTGGACCACCGCAGCCCGGTCCCGCTCTACTACCAGGTCGCCAGCCAGATCGAGGAGGCGATCGACTCCGGCGCTCTCCCGGTCGGCGCGCGCCTGGGCAACGAGATCGACCTGGCCGCCCGGCTCGGCCTGTCCCGGCCGACCATCCGGCAGGCGATCGGCTCCCTGGTGGACAAGGGTCTGGTGGTCCGCAAGCGCGGCGCAGGCACCCAGGTGGTGTTCAACCGGGTCAAGCGCTCGCTGGAACTGAGCAGCCTCTTCGACGACCTCAGCCGGGTCGACCAGCAACCCACCACGAAGGTCCTGGTCAACGAGGTGATCACCCCCTCCCCCGAGGTCGCGCACCTGCTCGGGATCGGTGAGGAGGACCAGGTGCTGCACCTGGAACGGGTCCGCTCCGCCCGCGGCGAACCGATCGCCCGGATGCGCAACTACCTGCCCGCCGGACTGGTCGAACCGACCGACGACCAGCTCGAGGAGCACGGGCTCTACCAGCTCCTGCGCTCCGCCGGGGTGCAGCTGCACGCGGCGCAGCAGTCGATCGGCGCGCGGGTCGCCGAGGAAGCCGACGCCGAACTGCTCGACGAACCGGTGGGCGCACCGCTGCTGACCATGCAGCGCACCACCTACGACCAGTCCGGCCGGGTCGTCGAGTACGGCACCCACGTCTACCGCGCCTCCCGCTACACCTTCGACCTCTCCCTCCGCGGCGACGCCTGACCACACCCGGGAGGCGGCCCCCGCACGCCAGCGGATGGTGCGCGCCTCGGACCGCGCCCGCCGCCCGGCTGACCGCTTCCAGTGACACGCCGGTGCGACGCCGCACTTGACTCGGCGATTTTGTCCATACAAACTGACAAACAGCGGGCGCCGACGGGTGACGTCGGCGCCACCTCGCGCGAGGTCCCGCCGCGCTGACGACCGACCACTCGGGCCGACGACCGGACCCGGCGCTCCCGCAACGACATCACCGGACCCAGGAGGTGTGCGATGGTGAAGATCGCCCTCGACCCCACGCCGTACCACGCCAGCCACGACTTCCTCGACTTCTTCGACGTCGCTGCGGCCGCCGGCTACGAGTGGATCCAGCTGACCCCGCACCCGGACTTCATCCCGTTCTTCTCCCACCCACGCGTCGACGCCGCCTACCTGGCCAAGGTCAAGAAGCGGGCCGCGGACGCCGGCGTCGGGATCTGCTCGCTGCTCCCGGTGCAGCGCTGGTCGTGGCCGGACGAGCTGCCCCGCGAAGCCGCGGTGCGCAACTGGAAGCGCATCATCGAGATCGCCGGGGAACTGGATGTCCCGGTGATCAACACCGAGTTCTCCGGCCGCCCGGAACGGGCCGAGGAGTCCGAGGCGGGCTTCTACCGCTCGATGGAGGAGCTGCTGCCGGTCATCGAAAGGGCGGGTGTGCAGGTGAACATCGACCCGCACCCGGACGACTTCGTCGAGGACGCGCTGGAGGCCTGGCGCATCATCCGCGGCCTGGACAACCCCGCGATCGGCTTCGTGTACGTGGCCAGCCACACCTTCCACTACGGCGACCGCGCCAGCACGCTGCTGCCCGAGCTGGGCGACCGGCTGGGCGCCGTCTACACCGCGGACACCATGGACCACCGGCGTTCCCACGGGTTGCGCTACATCACCAACCCGCCCGGCAACCCGGCCCGCGTGCACCAGCACCTCAAGATCGGCGACGGCGACGTGGACTGGACCGAGCTGTTCACCGCGCTCGCGGCGTCCGGGTTCCTGGCGCGGGAGGGCGCGATCATCTGCTCGAACGTCTTCGCCGAGGACGAGTCCGCCGACGAGACGTCCCGGTACCAGCTGGCCAAGGTCCGCGAGCTCATCGCCGCGGCGAGCTGACCTCCGGACGGCGGCGCCAGCGGAGCAGCGCCGGCGCCGCCCGGTCCGCAGTGGACCTCGACCGCGACGCGGTCGACCCGGCCATCTTCGAATCCGGAACGCGAGAACGACCACCACACGACCACTCTCATCTCACTCGCTCGCGATCCCGTGCAACCGTTTCGCTTTTGAGTGTCGACTCACGAAAACTGTTGGTACCGCGACAAGAACTTTCGTCCTGTCACGTCCGATGCCATCCCGAAATGTCACCCGACCAGGTGATTTAGATGGTTGAAGCGGGGTCTGAGCCGGTGCCAGAATGGTGGTGCCTGGATCGAGCGCCTCTGGAGAGGGGGGTGAGATCGCAGAGCTCGAGAACACCTCTTCCGACGATCCCTGCATCGCGGGCCTGACGCAGTCTGCCTTCAGGAAGGGGGGAGTGTGTTGCTGCAGTTCGACCCGTTCCGGGACTTCAACCGCCTGGCCAACGAGATGCTCGCCGCGACACGAGCACCCCAGGCGATGCCGATGGACGTCTACCGGCTCGGTGACCACTACGTGATCGAGTTCGACCTGCCCGGCGTGGACCCGGATTCGCTGGACCTGACCACGGAGAACAACACGCTCACGGTGCGGGCCGAGCGGACGACCGCGCACGGCGGCGGCGAGAAGACCGAGCCGAGCTACCTGGCCGCCGAACGGCCGCGCGGCACGTTCAGCCGCCAGCTGATGCTGGGCGAGGGCGTGGACCTCAACGGCATCGCCGCCGACTACAAGGACGGCGTGCTGACCGTGACGATCCCGGTCGCCGAACACGCCAAGCCGCGGCGGATCCAGGTCGGCCACGGTGGCGAGCGCAAGGTGATCGAAGGCTCCACCGAGACCTCCAGCACCTGACCCCGCTGCGCCGGAAGCGACGGCCTCGGCCAGGCCCCCTGGCCGGGGCCGTCGCGTGTCGGGCCGGCTCCGCCCCCGGCGCGGTGCGCCACCGGCGCCCGCTCCCACCTCCGCTGCGGCCGCCTTCGACCGCGCCAGGTCAGGACCGGGCGCTCAGAGCGTCGCCGAACCCGAAGAACTGCAGGTAGGCGGGGATCTGGTGGCGGAGCATGTGGATTCCGTGGTGCACCCGGTGCCCGCGGGCCGCCGCGAGGGCGAGGAGCTCGGTGTCCCGCGGGGTCATGATGATGTCGGCCACGACCGCGTGCGGTGCCAGGTCGTCGAGGGAGAACGGCAGCTCGTCGGTCTCGCGCAGGCCGAGCGGGGTGGCGTTCACGACCAGGTCGGCACCCCGCAGGTCGGGCTCGTCGCTGAACACCACGGGTCGCGGCCACCGCTCTGCCACGCGGTCGCGGAGAGCGGCGAGGCGAGCGGGGTCACGGTCGCAGACGCGGAGCCCGCCCACGCCCGCCTCGAGCAGTGCCACCGCGATGGCGCTGCCCGCACCACCCGCTCCGACCACCGCCACCGTCCGCCCGGCGGGATCGTGTCCTCGGTGGACGAGGCCGGCGACGAAGCCCGTGCCGTCGAAGTTCGCCGCGGACCAGCTCCCGTCGGGCTCACGCCGCAACGCGTTGGCACTGCCCGAGACCGCCACCGCCGGGCTGACGTGGTCGACCAACGCGCACACCGCGATCTTGTGCGGCACGGTGACGAGCAGGCCGTCCAGGTTGCCGATCAGCTGCAGACCGCGCACGACGTCGGGCAGCCTCCCGGACGGTGCGTGGACCGGGACGAGCACCTCCCAACAGGGCGGCCACGACGCGGACGAGGTCCAGCGACTGGCGGTGGTTCAACCTCGGGTCGCAGGCGGTCTCGTAGCGGGCCGCGAGATCCGCGTCAGCCACTCCTGACGAGGCCCCGAGGCACTCCGTCACGTCGGAGGCGGTGAGTTCGAGGTGCACGCCCCCGGGGTGGGTGCCCAGCTGCCGGTGGACCTCGAAGAACACCTCCACCTCCGCCCGGATGTCGTCGTAGTCCCGGGTCTTGTACCCCGACTCGGACTCGTGGGTGTTGCCGTGCATCGGGTCGCACACCCACACCACCGGATGGCCGGACTCCCTGATCCGCTCGACGAGGCCCGGCAGGACCTCACCGACGTTCTCGCGCCCCATCCGGCTGATGAAGGTCAGCTTGCCGGGCACGCGCCGCGGGTTGAGCCGGTCCGCGTACTGCTCGACCTCCTCGGCGGTCGTGCCGGGGCCGATCTTCACGCCCACCGGGTTGGCGAGCAGCGCCGCCACCGCGACGTGGGCCCCGTCCAGCTGCCGGGTCCGCTCCCCGATCCACAGGAAGTGGCCGGAGGTGGCGAAGACCTCGGCGGGTCCGCCCTCGCTGGGGTGATCGGCGCGCAGTTGCGGCAGTTCGTAGTCGAGGAGCAGGGCTTCGTGGCTGACGAAGACGTCCCCGGTGACCGGCCGCAGGGCCCGGAGGTAGTTCATGGCTCGGCTGGCGTGCGAGTGCGCGCGCACGAGCCGGTCCGGATCGGGCCGGCGCGCCGACGGGACGGGGTCCTGCCCGTTGACGATGTCGCCCCGGTAGACGGGCAACCCGAGCACGTCGACCGGCTTCGAGCGCGGTTTCGCGTACTGGCCGGCCACGCGGCCGATCGTGACCACCGGAAGACCGGTGCTGGACAGCTCCTCGGCCATGTCACCGAGGAGCCGCACGGTCCCGGAGATGTGCTCTTCGGTGTTCTCCTCGAACGTCTCCGCGCAGTCCCCGCCTTGCAGCACGAACGCCCGTCCGTGCGCGACCGCGGCGAGTCTGCGGCGCAGCAGCCGGACCTCGCTGGGCGAGGTGATGGGAGGCGCCGCGCCCAGCAGTGCCCGCGCCGCGTGCACCGCGGTGGCGTCCGGCCACGCGGGCTGTTGTGCGGCCGGTCGCGCGCACGCGGCGTCGAGCTCGCGGCGCAGCTGCAGCGGGATCCGCTCGTCGGAGGTGCTCAGCGGCACGGGAGCCGGCGGCGGGAGTGCCGTGTCCGGCCACGTGTGTCGGATCATGCTGTGCCTTCCAGGTCGAGGCCAGTGGTCACCCGGTTCAGCCGGTCACCGCGGCGGCCGCCAGACCGGTGTGCAGCTCGTCCGCCACGGCCGCGAGCCCCGCGGCGTCGTCGACCCCGCCGAACGCGTAGAAGTCGGGGCGGACCAGGACGGCTCGCGAACCCGCCTGCGACAGGTACGGCAGGTACACGTCGTCGACGTCGACCACAGCGTCGTCACCGACGTCCGCCACCGGCGTCCCGGCGGGCAGCACGCGGACCACCCGCACGTCCAGGTCGCGGAGCGGAGCCGGTAGGCCGTCGGCCAGGACATCGCTCGCGCCTCCGTCGACGAGCAGCACGAACCCGTACCCGACCAGGTCGTCGAACCACCCCGATGCACCGGCCCGTGCGACGGTCCCCTGCGGCACGAGCCCACCAGCCGGCCCACCGGACCTGGCCAGCAGCCCCGTGGTCAGCCGCTGCATCGACGAGCGCGGCCGCACGCCGCTGGTCCCCCGCTCGCGCGCCGCGATCATGACCTCGTCGCGGTCCCGGGCCGCGCCGGGGTCGGTCTGGCAGATGACCTTGCCCAGGTCCACCGACATCCGCAGCGCGTGCTGGACGTGCGCACGTCGTTCGTCCTGGTAGCTGTCCACCAGCGCGTCAGCGGCGAGGCCGCGCAGGACCAGGTCCAGCTTCCACGCCAGGTTGGCGGCGTCCCGGAAGCCCGAGCACATCCCCTGCCCCGCGAACGGTGGCATCAGGTGCGCCGCGTCCCCGGCCAGCAGCGCCCGGCCGCGGCGCCACTCGTCGGCACAGCGGGCTTCGAAGGTGTAGACGGCGTGGCGCAGCAGCGTCGCGTTGTCCGGCGTGACCGAGTACCGCTCCAGCAGGCGCCACACCGTCGCCGTGTCGCGCAACACGTCGACCGGCTCCCCAGGCAGGCGCATGAACTCCCACCGCCGGTGGCCCGGGCCGGCGGAGACCACCGTGGTCGGCCGCTGCGGATCGCACACCTGCTGGTTGTTCGGGCGGAACTCGCGCCCGTCGTGGAGGACGACGTCACAGGTCAGCCAGTCGTTGGAGAAGTCGAGGTCGGTGCTGGTCGCACCGATCTCCGTGCGGACGAAGCTGTTCGCCCCGTCGCACCCGACGACCCAGTCCGCGGTGAGCACCCGCTGCTCGTCGGCACCCTCCACCACCAGCTCGACCCCCTCCGGGCCGTTGACCAGCCGCGTGGCCACGTGGCCCCGGAGCACGCGCAGGTTCGGGATGGTCGCTCCCCGGGCTGCGAGCGCCGCCTCGATCCCCGGTTGGTACATCGACGTGGAGTCCGGCCACCCGAAGTAGCCCCGGTCGGGGACGTCGACGTGCAGCAGGACGTCGCCCGCGGCGTTGGTCCAGGTGTACTCCCGCGACGACTCCCCGTGCTCGCGGATGGCCGCCGCGACCCCAGCGGCGGCGAGGATCCGCGCCGACTCGCCGTCGAAGGAGACCGCCCGCGGCATCGGGAAGGGTTGCGGCCACCGCTCGAGCACGGTGACGCGCCAGCCGCGCTGCGCCAGCAGGACCGCCAGCACCTGCCCCACCGGCCCGTACCCGACGACCAGCACGTCCGAGTGGCCGACCGACGAGGTGTCGCTGTCCGTCATGTTCCCTCCTTCGCCAGGTGCGGGGACTCGGTCACCGGTCGGTGCGGAGGATCGTGCGCACGACCCGGTCCAGTTCGTCCTGGTCCACCAGCACCCTCATCCGGTCGTGGCCGTTGTCGACCTCCAGGTAGCGCCGGCCGATCAGGATCATCTGGCCGGTGTCGAACGCGCGGCCGCGGATGACCGTCCCGGCGCCGACGAGCTGCTGGGCGAACTCGATGAGCTCGCGCTGGTCGCCGCTCCACTCCTGGAAGTCCCTCGCCTGCGGGCGGAACCGGTACACCGACTGCCAGTCACCGGCCTGCCCCTTGCGCTCCAACACGCGGTAGCCGTCCTGGCGGGTGATCCGGAACGTGGAGCCGAACTGCGGCTGCTCGTCGTCCGAGAGCACCAGCGGCTCCAGGTACGAGGGGCCGACGAAGCCGACGTCGACCAGCCAGGTCGTGCCGTCGAGCTCGACGCGGTTGAACACGTGCTCCAGGTCCGGGCCGAACGTGCCGTCCACCTGGCGGATGCCCGCCGACAGCACCGCGGTGTCGTAGCCGATCTCGTCGAGCAACCGGCGGAACAGGCCGTTGAGCTCGTAGCAGTTCCCGCCCCGTCCGCCGACCACGATCTCGTCGAAGACGGTGTCGACGTCGATGTCCACGTCTCGCCAGATCGAGATGCCCCGCTCGGCGTTCCAGGAGCTGTCGTAGGGGATCGCCATGAGGTGCGCCTTGTGGAGCCGGCGGAGGGTGGCGACGTCCGGCTGGGGATGCCCGGAGAACCCGATCGCCTTCAGGTACTGGTCAACGTCGAACATCGGATCCCTCCGCGGGGTTCTCCAGGAGCTGGTGGACGTGGTCGGCCAGCAGTGCCGGGGTGGGGTGGTCGAAGAGCAGCATCGCGGGCAGCGTCAGGTCGAACGCGGCACCGAGCCGGTTTCGCAGCTCCACGGCGGTCAGGGAGTTGAACCCGATCTCGAAGAACGCCCCGTCGTCCTCGATCGTGTCCGCGGAGGCGTGGCCGAGCACCGCGGCGGCCTCCTTCCGGATGATCTCGGCGATCGCGTTCCTCCGGTCATCGGCGGACAGTCCGCTGAGCTGTTCGGCGATCGGGGTCTCGTCCTGTTCGGCGATCTGGGGCTCTTCGCGCACGCTCGTCTCCATCGTGTCGGACTCCAGCCAGTAGTGCTCGTGTTGGAAGGCGTAGGTGGGCAGGTCGACCCGGCGGGGGTCGAGGCCGTCGAAGAACGGGGCCCAGTCGACCTCGACGCCGCGGACGAACAGCTCCGCCAGCGACGTGGCGAACCGGGCCAGACCACCTTCCTCGCGGCGCAGCGTGCCGGTCACCACCGCGTCGACACCGGGGTGCTGGTCGAGGGTTTCCTGGACCGCCATCGTCAGCACCGGATGTGCGCTGACCTCCACGAACACCCGGTACCCGGCCTCGACCAGCTCACCCGTGGCCTCGGCGAACCGCACCCGCTGCCGCAAGTTCCGGAACCAGTACTCGGCAGCCAGATGACCGCTTTCGATCCACTTGAGGTCCACAGTGGAGAAGAACGGTACTTCCGGAGCGCTCGGTGTGATGTCGGCCAGCGCGTCCAGCAGCTGCTCCTCGATCTGCTCGACGTGGCTGGAGTGCGAGGCGTAGTCCACCGGCACCCTGCGCGCCCGAACCTCACGGGCCTCGGCCTCGGCGACCAGCTCGTCGCACGCGCCCGGATCACCCGCCACGACGACGGAACTCGGCCCGTTGACCACCGCGATCTCCAGACCGGGCCACCGGCGGATCAGATCCGCCACCTCCGCTTCGGGCAGCGACAGCGACACCATCCCGCCGCGACCGGCCAACTCCGCGGCGATCAGCTTGCTCCGCAACGCCACCACCCGCGCCGCATCACGCAAGCTCAACGCACCCGCAACATGAGCAGCCGCGATCTCACCTTGGGAATGCCCCACCACCGCATCGGGAACGACACCGTGCGCCTGCCACAACCTCGCCAGCGCCACCATCACCGCGAACGACGCAGGCTGCACCACATCAACACGATCCAGAGACGACCGATCCCGGATCACGTCCAACAAAGACCAATCGACGAACTCCGACAAGACCTCGTCACACTCAGCCAACGCCTCGGCGAACACCCGCGAGGAGTCGAGGAGCTCCGCGCCCATGCCGACCCACTGCGCACCCTGACCCGGGAACACGAACGCGATCTCACCGTCCACTGTGGCGGATCCGGTGACGGTGCTGGTCGCGGGTGATCCTGACGTGACGGAACCGAGTCCCGCAACAGCCTCGTGGCGGTCGCCCGCGATGACGACGGCGCGGTGTTCGAGCTTCGCCCGGGACAGCAGCGACCAGCCCACGTCCACATGGCCGAGGCCTGCACCCGCCGCGGTGCCGATTCGCTGCGCTTGGTCGTGGAGTGCTTCGGGGGTGTGGCCGGAGACGACCCACGGCACGACGACACCGGTGGTGTCCCGCTCGACCGCAGGGTGGTCTTCCGGTGCTTGTTCGAGGATGACGTGAGCGTTGGTGCCGCTGACGCCGAACGACGACACCCCGGCCCGGCGCACCCGACCGGTTTCCGGCCACGGACGTTGCTCGGTCAACACCTCCACCGCACCTGAAGCCCAGTCGACCTTCGACGACGGAGTACCGACGTGCAGCGATGCCGGCAGCACACCGTGCCGCATCGCCAGCACCATCTTGATCACACCAGCCACACCCGCAGCTGCCTGCGCATGACCGATGTTCGACTTCAACGACCCCACCAACAGCGGCGGCACACCACTGCGCTGCCCATAGGTCGCCAACAACGCCCCAGCCTCGATCGGATCACCAAGCGACGTCCCCGTCCCGTGGGCTTCCACGGCATCCACATCGGACACGGAGAGCCCCGCGTTCGCCAAGGCAGCGCGGATGACTCTTTCCTGTGACGGCCCGTTCGGTGCGGTGAGCCCGTTCGACGCACCGTCCTGGTTCACCGCCGAACCCACCACCACACCCAACACCCGACGACCCGCCCGCCGCGCATCCGACAGCCGCTCCAACACCACAACCCCAACACCTTCGGACCAGCTGGTGCCGTCGGCGTCGTCGGAGAAGGCCTTGCAGCGGCCGTCGGGAGCGAGCCCGCGCTGGCGGGAGAACTCGATGAAGTCGCTCGGGGTGGCCATGACGGCGACGCCACCGGCGAGCGCCATGGAGCACTCCCCGGCCCGAAGCGCTTGCGCAGCCAGGTGCAACGCGACCAGCGACGACGAGCACGCCGTGTCCACCGTCAGCGCGGGCCCTTCCAGCCCCAAGGTGTACGACACCCGCCCCGACGCCACACTGCCGGCAGCACCGGTGCTGCGGTAGCCCTGGACTTCCGCGGGGACTTCGGCCAGACCGGACGCGTAGTCGTGGCGCATGACACCGGAGTAGACACCGATGTCCCGTCCCCGCAGCGACAACGGGTCCAGGCCCGCGTTCTCCAGCGCCTCCCAGGAGGTCTCCAGCAGCAACCGCTGCTGCGGATCCATCGCCAACGCCTCACGCGGGCTGATCCCGAACAACGCGGGGTCGAACTCCCCCGCACCGGTCAGGAAACCACCCGTGCGCACGTAGGACTTCCCCACCGCCTCCGGATCCGGGTCGAACAGACCCTCCACGTCCCAGCCACGATCAGCCGGGAACTCCGAAATCGCATCCCCACCGGAAGACACCAACTCCCACAACTCCCCCGGCGACGACACCCCACCCGGCAACCGACACGCCATCCCCACGATCGCGACCGGCTCGTCGGCGTCCCGAACGGCCGCCCGGTGGACGGACGGCTGTTCCGCCGCCCCGAGCAGGTGGGACCGCAGGTGCTCGGCGAGCGCGGCCGGGTTCGGGTGGTCGAACGCGATGGCCGCCGGCAAGCGCAGTCCGGTCGCGGCACCGAGCCCGTTGCGGAGCTTGACCGCCATCAGCGAGGTGAACCCCAGTTCCCGGAACGCGCGGTCGGCCCGCACCGCCGAGACCTCCAGACCGAGCACGTGCGCCACCTCGGACCTGACCAGGTCGAGGAGCACCCGACGCTGGGCGGCGCCCGAACGCGAACGGAGGCGGTCGCGCAGCCGCTCGGCCTTCTCCTCGTCCGCGTCTTCCCGCTCGGCGCTCGCGACATCGAACAGCCCGTTGAGCACCGACGGCACCGGCGCACCCACGGAGTCGGCGGCGGGCTTGGCCGCGGTGACCACCAGCTCCGGCTGCTGGAGGGCCGCGTCGAACATGGCGAGACCGTCCTGGGCGGAGAGCCGAGCCAACCCCGGCATCTCGGCCCCGTCGGACAGGTCCCAGGCGAACACCAGCGCGGGCCGCCCGGACTCGCGGCGGCCGCGCGCGACCTCCTCCAGTCCGCCGGCCGCAGCGGCCGCGGCGCGGTCCGCGGGCAGCCCCGGTGCGGTGATCGGGCCGACCAGGACGAAAGCGCTCAGGTCGAGGTCACCGGTCAGCGTGGCGAGCGTGCGCGCGCCCGCCACGGAGGCAGCCCGCTCCCGACGTCCCGCCGTGTGCACGACGGCCCCCAAGGCGGGCAACGCACCCAGCAGCGCGTGGGCGGCAGCGTCGCGGTCCGTGAGGTCGCAGGCCAGCACCGTGACGTCGACACCGCCGTCGGCCAGTTCCGCCGCCAGCTCCCGCGCAGCACCGTCGTCCTCACCGTGCCGGCTGACCAGCAGCAGGTCCCGGACCCCGTGCCCGGACACCAGGTGGTGCGCGATGGCAGCCGCCTCCGCACCGTCCGCACCGGTGATCAGCACCCTGCGGCGCGGGTCGAACGGATCGGCGACGCTCCGCTCCGGCACCGCCACGCGGGACAACCTCGGCACCAGCGGGACCCCGGACCGGACCGCGACGCACCCCTCGCCGGAGGTCACCACGGAGGTCAAGACGCGCTGGTCGACCGCGCCGTCCCCGTCGAGGTCGACCAGCACGATCCGCCCCGGGTGCTCCTGCTGCACCTGCGCCGCCGACGCCCACCACTGGGGTGCGTCGCGACGCGCCCCCGTGGTGGGCGCACAGCCACGGGTCACCAGCGCGATCCGCGTGCCGGACGTCCGCGTGGCCGCACACCAGTGACCCAGTTCTACGAGCAGGGCGTCCACATCGGACTCGTCCGCCGTGCGCGGTGCCGCGAGCACGACCACGTCGTCCTCGGCCAGCTCCCCGGACGCCGTCACCGCGGCCAGATCGGGGTGGTGCGGGGTGTCCGCACCGAACAGCCGCTCGTCGCCGACGACGACCCACCGCACCGCGGCCGACGGCGTCGTCGACACCGAGGGCAGCGGGGTCCAGTCCAGGCGCAGCAGGTTGCCGTAGTGCGAACTCCCGGCCACCCGCAACCGCGCGGGCCGCTCCAGGAGCAGGTGCCGGGTGATCTTGCCCGAGGCGGTGCGCGGGACCCGGTCGATCTCGTAGAACTCCTCCGGGACCTTGAAGTGGGCCAACCGCTCGCGGCAGGCCGCGACCAACCGCTGCGGGTCCACCCCTCCCGGGGCCGGGACCACGAACGCCACCGGGACCTCACCGAGCAGGTCGTGCGGCTTGCCGGCGACCGCGACGTCGGCGACACCGGGGACCTCCCGCAGCACCGCCTCGATCTCACCGGGGTGGATGTTCTCGCCCCCGCGGATGATGAGTTCCTTGATGCGCCCGGTGATGGTGAAGAACCCCGCCTCGTCGCGGCGCGCGAGGTCGCCCGTGCGGTACCAGCCGTCGCGCAGCACCGAGGCGGTGACGTCGGGCTGGTTGTGGTAGCCGACCATCACGCTCGGGCCGCTCACCCACACCTCGCCTTCCTGGCCGGTGCCCACGTCCTGGCC
The DNA here is from genome assembly GCF_013410345.1 of Saccharopolyspora hordei. NCBI lineage: Bacteria > Bacillati > Actinomycetota > Actinomycetes > Pseudonocardiales > Pseudonocardiaceae > Saccharopolyspora > Saccharopolyspora hordei. The sequence continues at coordinate 3,171,470 of NZ_JACCFJ010000001.1, read as the reverse complement.
GGTGTCCGGGTCGACCAACCGCACGTTGACCCCGGGCACCGGCAGCCCGCACGAGCCCTCGACCCGCGCGCCGTGCGGCCAGTTGATGGTGATCGACCCGCACGTCTCGGTGCTGCCGTAGGCGTCGACGAGCGGCGCGCCGAAGGCCTCCTCGAAGTCGTTGCGCAACGCCGCCGTGGTCACCGCCCCACCGACCAAGCACATCCGCAGCTCAGGGGCCTGGAAACCGTCGCGGCGCGCGGCCTGCACCAGGTAGTGGTACATCGTCGGCACCCCGGCCAGGAACGTCGACCGCTCCTCGCGCAGCACCGCCAGCACCTCGTCCGGGGCGAAGCCGTCGACGATCCGCGCGGTCGCGCCGACCGCCGTCACCGCGAGCACGCAGGCGATGTGCGACAGGCTGTGGAACAGCGGCAGCGGCCACAGCACCCGGTCGTCCGCCGACAGCTCGGGAACCGGGACGTAGCAGGCCGCCACCGACCACAGGCAGTTCCGCTGCGTGGACAGCACGCCCTTCGGCCGGCCGGTGGTGCCGGAGGTGTAGAGCATCCACGCCAGGTCGTCGAGGCCGAGGTCGTCACGTGCGGGTTCCGGGGGTTCGGTGGTGGCCAGCACCTCGAAGGCCGACGCGCCCGCGGGCGCGTCGAACGGGCGGTCCGGATCGGCGACCACGAGCCGCACGCCCTCCCGGTCGGCGAGCGCCCGCCGCACCTGCTCGGCCCGGGTGCCGTCGGTGATGACGACCCGAGCGCCGCTGTCGTCGAGGAAGAACGACAGCTCGTCGTCGGAGGAGCGCGGGTTCAGCGGCACGCCGATGGCGTTCGCGCGGACGATCGCCAGGTAGCTCTCCACCGTCTCGACCCGGTTGCCCAGGTAGATCGCGGCACGGTCACCGGGCTGGAGGCGCAGTCGCGCGAGGTGCCCGGCGAGGCGGCCGGTGCGGCGCTCCAGCTCGGTGTAGCTGACTTCGCGCCGGGAGTCGCGGAAGGCGATCTTGTCCCCGAATCGCTCGGCGTTGTCCCGGATCAGTTCAGGCAACGGCCGAACCAGCTCGGTTCGCAGCATGTTCCACCCTATCCTCGGTCACCACCGGACACGGGCGCAGCAGCTCATGCTCGTGCCCACCCGCCGGTTCGCGGACACAACACACGGGCGCGTTCGCGCGCCGCGCTGCGCTGAGAACACCCCAACCGCCCCAATTCCTACCGCACGCAGCCCCTCCGCAGCCCCCTGCTCACCCCCCTAGCACGTCCCTAAATCGCTGCTGTGCCGATGTTTCCGGCCCTGGCCGTGGCGGTGGAGATCGACGCGCACCTACGCTCGGGAGCGCGCGGGCCCAGCTCTCCCACCGGTCCTCCCGGTCGGCCGCCCCGCCGTCTCCCCACCGTCCCGACCGCACGATCACCGAGGTGCTTTGCGTTGACGCGCGACTGGTCAGTACTCCTCGTGCACGAAACCCCCGAACCTGGACCGGGTTCCGCAGCGGAACTCGTCACGGCGCTGCACGCACTGGTGGCGCGCATCCGCGCCGCCGATGCGCGCAGCCGGTGGTTCTTCGAACGGCACCACCGACTCGACCCCGTCGTCGCCCTGTGGACCCGCACCACCGGACCGGCGCGCACCGGAGCGGTCCGGGAGACCACGGCCCGGCAGCACCGGATCCGCGTCCGGCCAGGGGACGTCGACGCCGACCCCGCGGCGTTGTCCGGCGCCGCGCTCGACCTCGCCGAAGCCGGCAGCGAGCTCGCGCTGCACGTCCTGCGGGACGGCGGGGTGCCCGGCACGCACCAGGTCCGGTTCTGCGCCGCCCACCTGCGACGGCTGATCGCCCCCGTCGCAGCGCCACAGCGCGCGGCATTCCTGTTCCAGTGCTGGCAGACCTGGTCGGCCGCGCTGACACCGGAACAGCGGGTCGACCTGGTGCGGCAGGCCGACCGGCACCTCGACGACGTGCTCGCCGATGCACGCAGCAACGACGCACTGCACTCCTGGGCCGCGTGGCCGCACTACCTCGAGGCAGTGCACGCGATCACGGCCGCAGCGGCTCCCGAGGCACCTCCGGTGAACTACCTGCTGTTCGACCACGCCCGCCGCACCCACCTGCGGATCGGCATCCCCGAACCGGTCCAGGCACTCGCCGCCCGGACCCTGCGCACCGCGCTCCAGCACGGCATCGAGGTCCCGGACCACGCACGCGTCGAACTCGCACTGGAAGGAGCCCGACCATGACCGCGCCCACCGACCTGGAAGGCACCCGGATCGAGGTGGACCTGCAGGAGCGCAGCTACACCGTCCACATCGGTCCCGGGGTGCGCGGCACCTTGCCCCACCTGGTCGCCGGGCTGGGAGCGAAGCGGGCCGCGGTGGTCACCGCCCGGCCACCGGAACTGCTCCCCGACCTCGGGGTCCCCACGCTGGTGCTGCCCGCCCAGGACGGCGAGCACGACAAGAACCTCGCCACGGTCGAGTCGATGTGCCGCCGGTTCGCCGAGTTCGGTCTCACCCGCACGGACGTGGTGATCTCCTGCGGTGGCGGGACCGTCACCGACTCGGTCGGGCTGGCGGCGGCCCTGTACCACCGGGGAGTCCCGGTCGTGCACCTGCCGAGCTCGCTGCTGGCGCAGGTCGACGCGAGCGTCGGTGGCAAGACGGCGGTCAACCTCCCGGAGGGCAAGAACCTCGTCGGGGCGTACTGGCAGCCCAAGGCGGTGCTCTGCGACACCGACCTGCTCGCCACGCTCCCCGCCCGCGAGTGGACCAACGGCTACGGCGAGATCGCGCGCTGCCACTTCATCGGCGCGGGCGACCTGCGTCACCTCGCGCTGCCCGAGCAGATCGCCGCCAGCGTGGCGTTGAAGGCCTCGGTGGTGGTGTCGGACGAGCGCGACACCGGGCGCCGCCACGTGCTCAACTACGGCCACACGCTGGGGCACGCGCTGGAACGCGCGACCGACTACGCGCTGCGCCACGGCGAAGGTGTCGCCATCGGCACGGTGTTCGCCGGCCGGCTGGCCGCGGCGCTCGGCAGGGTCTCCGAGGGGCGTGCGGCCGAGCACCTCGAGGTCGTCCAGCACTACGGCCTGCCGTGGCGGCTGCCCGCCGACGTCGCCCCGCAACGGTTGATCGACCTGATGCGTCTGGACAAGAAGGCCACCTCCGGCCTGACGTTCGTGCTCGACGGGCCGGACGGACCGGACCTGGTGCACGACGTGCCGGAACAGCTCGTCGCCGACACCCTCGCCGCGATGCCGCGCGACTGAGCCCGAACGCGAGTCGGCCCCGGACCCGCGCGAGGTCCGGGGCCGACCGGCACATCACCTCGACACCAGCGCCAGCACCTCTCCGGGCGACTCCACCACCGCGTCCGGGTCCTCCGCCAGCAGGGCGTCCACATCGGACTCTCCCCAGGTGGCCGCGACCGCGGTGACGCCCGCGCCACGGGCCGCGATCAGGTCGGTGGTCGCGTCACCGACCATCACGGCTCGCTGCGGCGGCGTGCCCAGCAGCTCCAGCGCGCGCTGCACGATGTCCGGGGCCGGTTTCGCCCGCGGGACCTCGTCGGAGCCGATGACGTGGTCGAAGTGCGGCAGGACACCGAGCCCGTCCAGCAGCGAGCGGGCCCGCGGGCCGCTCTTGCCGGTGGCCACCGCCATCCGGACACCGAGCGCGCTCAGGTCGGCCAACAGCTCGCGGACCCCGTCGAACAGCTGCACCTGCCCAGCGCGGCGGTAGCTCTCCCGGACGAACGGCTCCTCCATCTCCAACGGCAAGCCCATGATCCGCATGATGTCGGGGAAGTAGCGGCCCAGGTGCTTGCGGTACTCGTCGAACGGCGCCTCGCCGTCGCCGACGACCTCGGCGTAGGCGACGGCGAACGCCTCCTGCATGACGGCGAAGCTGTCCACCAGCACGCCGTCCAGGTCGAACACCACGGCGAAGACGCGTTCCCCACCGAGCCGCGGACGCACGTGCTGCAGTGTCGTGTCCCGGTCCACTGGCGACTCCTCCCGGCAGGTCCCCGACGTGGTCACGCCCGGCTCCGAGCGGCCGAGGCGTACACCCGGTCGATCACGTCGATCGTGCTCCTGGCCTCGGTGATGGCACGGCCGGGCGCGGCCGGGTCGGTGAGCGCCGACACCAGCTGGTCGAGCTGCTGGTGGTACTCGGCACCGATGGCCTCGCGCGGCACCTCGATCCGCTCCGGTTCGCCGTCGCGGAGCAGCGTCAGCACCGGGCCGCCCTCCCGGTTCGGGCTGAACCCGAAGGTGCAGCGCAGTTCGGCGGAACCGGCGCTGCCCTCGACGCGGATCGTGGTGACGTCCCGGGGTTCGTGCGAGGCCCAGCTGGCGCGCAGGGACACCGAGGTCCCGTGGTCGGTCACCAGGAACGCCCGTGCGGTGTCCTCGACGTCGCCGCCGGCGGCGACCGGGGCGTCCTTGCGCCACACCGCGCGCCAGGCCCCGTCGTGCAGGAAGTCGTCGCTCACCGCTCCGACCGCCTGCGCCACGCCGAGCGGTCCGAGCAGACCGGTGAGCACGTCCAGCAGGTGCCAGCCCAGGTCCACCAGGGCACCACCACCGGCCGTGCGCTGGTCGGTGAACCAACCGCCCGCGCTGGGCACCCCGCGCGACCGCACCCAGGACAGGTCGACGTGCCGGACGGTACCGAGCTTCGGCACGAGCTCGGCCAGTCGTCGGACGTCGGCCCGGTAGCGTGCCGCGCTGCCCGCCAGCAGGACCGTCCCGCCCGACCGCTCGGCCTCCGCGAGCTGGTCCGCCTCCGCCGCGTCCAGGCACACGGGCTTCTCCAGGAAGACCGGCGTTCCCCGGGCGAGCAGCTCGCACGCGACCGGAGCGTGCAGGTGGTTGGGGACCGCGACCACCGCCAGGTCGACCGGCTCCGCACCCAGAGCGTCCACAGTGGGCAGCACGGTCAGGTCGGGGTGGTCGCGCCGCACCGAGGCCCGCACCACGGCGTCGGGGTCGACAGCCGCGGTCAGCGCGAACGCCGGGTGCTGCGCCAACCGCGGCAACCAGATGGAGCGCCCGGCCCAGCCCATCCCGACCACCGCCGTCCGGATCCGGCCGTCGCGGGCGGCGGTGTCCGCGCGCGCGTCTCCGCCGCTCACGGTGCCTCCACGGCCTCGGCGACGATGGCGGCGACCTCGTGCATCTGCTGCTCGGTGCCCAGCAGCGTGCGGTGGTGCAGCCAGATGCAGTCCCGGCTGATGGCCTCGGTGTTCGGGCAGCGGCGTGCGATGGCGTCCACCGTCTCGCCCGGGGCGGCGGACTCCCAGAACCCGTCGCACCGGTAGATGGCGCGGAACGACGCGAACGCCGGCACGCCGCGTTCCACCAGGGCGTCGACCAGCTCGTTGCGCCGCTGCTCGCTGATGCCCGGGATGCGGAACATCGCCATGTAGTGCGGGTTCCGGTCACAGCGCTTGTCCCGGCCCTGGGGCACCACGCCGGAGATCTCGGCCAGCAGCCCGGACAGCAGGGGCCAGCGCTGCTCGCGCGTCTCGATCTGCTCCTCCAGGCGCCCCAGCTGGGCGCGCAGCACGCTCGCGGAGAACTCGTTGAGCCGGAAGTTGGAGCCGGAGGTCTTGTGGAGGTAGTGGCGGTCCGTCGGCGGACGCCCGCAGCTGTGCCGCAAGAACGCTTCCTCGTGCAGGTCGGCGTCGGGGAACAGCACCGCGCCGCCTTCCCCGGCGGTCATCAGCTTGCCGTTCTGGAAGCTGAACGCGGCGACCGAACCCAGTTCACCGATCCGCCGGCCCTCCCACCGGGCGCCGTGCGCGTGCGCGGCGTCCTGCAGGATCGCCACTCCCGCGTCCTCGGCGAGCTGCCGCAGGGCCGTCATGTCGGCGACGTGGCCGGCCATGTGCACCGGCATGATCGCCTTGGTGCGGTCGGTGATCGCGCGCCCGGTGGCCGCGACGTCGATGCAGTACGTCTCGGGGTCGACGTCCACCGGCACCGCGACCGCGCCGAGCCGTTGCGCTGCCTGGGACGAGGAGATGAAGGTGAACGCGGGGACGATCACCTCGCTGCCCGGGCCGACGCCGAGCACCTGCAGCGCCAGTTCGAGCGCGTGGGTCCCGTTGGTCACCGCCAGGGCGTGGGAGGAACCGTGGTGCTCGGCGAACTCGCGCTCGAAGGCGTCGACCTCGCCGCCGCCCATGCGCCACCACTGGCCTTGTTCCAGCGCGCGGACCAGACCCGCGCGTTCCGCTTCGTCGTACTGGGGCCACGCCGGAAGTTCGGATGCCCGTCGTGCACCGCTCATGGTTCTCCATTCGATCGCGCAAGACCCGAAGGATGAAAAGGAGGCGAAGTGCTGATCGCGGTTCACCGACGAATTCCGATCGCGGCAGCAGAACCGCTCGGAGGAGGATCCTCGTGAGGCGTCGGCGTTGAGTCACCCGCGAACGTCCAGCACGCTACCGCAGCTCCGCTACCACGTCATCTCCCCTAGCACCCCCCTACAGTCCCCTTAAAACGCGGCGCGGCGCGCCCGCGTTCTCCGGCCGGTGCTACAACGAGGGAGTCCGTGCGTCGCGCACTCCTCACTCGCGCGCTGATCCGTTCTGACCACCGAGGTGGACGTTGCGAGAACTGCTCCTGCTGAACGGTCCGAACTTGGGAATTCTGGGAAAGCGAGAACCAGACGTCTACGGCACCGAAACCCTGGCCGACATCGAGGCCGCGGTGTCCGAAGAAGTCGCCCCGCGGGGTTGGCGGGTCCGTTCCGTGCAACACGACTGCGAAGGCGCCCTGGTTCGCACCATCCACGAGAACTACGAGACCGTCGGGGCCATCGTGAACCCGGGGGCGCTGATGATCGCGGGGTGGAGCTTGCGCGACGCGCTGGCCAACTACCCGAACCCGTGGATCGAGGTGCACCTGTCCAACGTGTGGGCGCGGGAGAGCTTCCGGCACGAGTCGGTCATCGCGCCGCTGGCCACGGGGCTCATCGCGGGGCTCGGCGCGGCCGGCTACCGGCTGGCTGCCCGGGCCCTGCTGGGCGTGGTCGAGGGGTGAGCAGTCCCGCGCTGCTCCTCCCACGGGTGCGCGGCGGGTGGTGGGGCGCGCCCCGCCACCCGCCGGACTCAGTCCTGACGCCCCAGCAGGACCGCGCCGTGCAAGGAGGACAGGCCGCCCAGCCGGGCCTGGCGGACCCGGGGGACCCGATGTCCCGGCCGGGCCAGCCCGGTGACGTGCCGCGCCACCACGTCGGCGAACCCCGGAAGCCCCGCGGCGAACCCTCCGCCGATCAGGACGAGCTCGGGGTGCAGCAGCTCGGCCGTGCTGACGGCGACCGACGCCAGTGCAGCGCACCCGGACTCCACCGCCACGGCCGCCCACTCCTGCCCGTCCAGCCAGGCCCGGCGCAACTCGTCGAAGTCGGTGTCCGCACCGCGCAGTCGGCCGGCGGCGCGCAGGACGGCGGGCCCGGACGCCACCGCTTGCAAGCAGCCGCGGCGCCCGCACACGCACCGCGGCCCCGCGGGGTCCGCGATCGCGTGGCCGAGTTCGCAGGAGCCGCGCTCCGGGCCGGGGACCGGCCGTCCGCCGAGCACGACGCCACCACCGACCCCGGTGCCCACGCCGAAGTAGAGGACGTCGGGGCTGCCCGCCCGCTCGGCCTCCGCCAGCGCCGCCAGGTCCCCGTCGTCGGCCGTGCGCGCGGCCACGCCCGGGAACAGCTCGTCGAGCACGGCGCCCCAGTCCAGACCGGTCCAGTGGGGACGGTTCGGCCAGCTCGTCACCCGGCCGGCGGCGTCCAGCGCGGCCGGGAAGGCGATCCCGACCCGATGCGGTGCGCCGGCCGCGTCCCGGGCCGAGGCCACGGCCGCCCGCAGCACCGCGAGATCCTCCCGGACGTCGCCGGACCCCGACCAGGTCATGGCGTCCTCGTACGGCTCGGACGTGTCGGTCTCGACCCGGACGGCGACCTTGGTGCCGCCGATGTCGATTCCCCAGGAGCTCATGCGTTCCCCGTCAGTCCGCGGCCGGGGCGGTGCGCACGCCCTGGCGGAAGCGCAGCACGGTGGTGACCGCGGCGAGCACCAGCAGCACGACCGGCAGCAGCCCGTTCACCAGCAGGTCGCCGTGGATGACGTGGAACCCGACCGCACCGATCAGCAGCAGCGTCAGGCCGAGCGCCGCCAGCGCACCGAGGATCCGGACCCGGAAGCCGACCAGCAGTCCCAGCGCTCCCGCCACTTCCAGCACGCCGATGGCCACCACCAGCACGGTCGGCAACCCGAGCTGGGCGACGAACACCTGCGTGTTGAAGATCTTCATCCCCCGATCCCCAGGAAGACCAAGGACAGCACCACGGAGAGGACGCCGACCAGAATGCGCATCGCAGAACTCCTGAATTCGCGAGATTCGTCCGCCACGAAGATTAACGAGACCATCGGCGCGCACCGCACCGCCATTTCCACCCAGCGCCCACCGGTCGGTAATCCAGCGCCCACCGATCGGTAGTGTGTAGTGACCGTCACTCGGGAACGCGTAACACCACTGCGAGAACATTCGGCGATGGGCGCGCAGTTCTCCGCGAGTGGGCGCGAAGCCCGAGAATCCGCGCGACGCGTTGCTAACGTCGGTTCCCGGACGTTCCGGTTGACAACTGAGTGGCGGGGTACTGCACCTATGAGCTTGCACGGAGTGGAAAGGGAGTTATCGAACTCGAAACACTTCCTCGCGGAACGCGACGCGCAACTCGACCTCCTGCGGCGGGCGCAGGAGGACTGCGTGCGGAACCGGGGATCAGTGGTGCTCGTCGAGGGGCCGTTGGGCAGTGGGAAGACCGAACTGCTGCGCATCGCCGCGCAACGGGCGGAAGCTGCCGGCTTCCGCGTGCTGCAGGCGGTGTGCGACGAGGACGAGCGAGACCTGCCCTGCGGTGCGGTCGCACAGCTGGTGCGCGGGATCGGAGCCCAGTCCAGTGGCGACCTGGACCCCTGCGTCGTCGACGAGCTGCAGACCGCGGAGCCCGGGTCCGCCCGGCTCTTCCAGCAGTTGTGCGCGACCGTGCTGGACCTGTCGGTGACCGCTCCCGTGCTGTTGTCCGTCGACGACGCGCACCACCTCGACGAGGCGTCCGCGAGCTGGCTGCTCCAGCTGGTCCGCCGGTCGGAGCCGACGCGCGTGGTGGTGGTGCTCACCGGCGAGCTCAGGCGCGCGCCCCAGCGATTGCGGACCGAACTGCGCCGCCACGCCCACTTCCGGCAGACCTCGCTCGCGCCGCTGTCCGCCGCCGGGGTCGCAGCTGTCCTGCGGCACCGGCTCGACGACGTGAGCGCCCAACGGCTCGGCGCGGAACTCCACTCGCTCACCGGCGGGAACCCGTTGCTGCTCAACGCAGTCATCGACGACCACGAACAGTCGACCGGGCACCGCAACCACGTCCTGGCACTGCTGAGCTGCCTGCACCGCGGTGGTGACCTGGTGCGCGAGGTCGCGCGCGCCCTCGCCGTGCTCGACATCGACCCGGCACCCGCCGACCTCGCCCGCCTCGTCCACGCTGACACCGCCGACGTGCGGGGAGCGCTCGACGCCATGTCCGCCTCGGGCTTGCTCGACGAGGGGCGGCTGCGCAGCCCGCAGGCCGTCGCCGCGGTGCTGCACGAGGTCAGTCCCGACGAGCTGCGCCGGTTGCGCTGGCGGACGGCCGAGCTGCTCCACGAGCGCGGTGCGGACGCGCCGCTCATCGCGGCGCAACTGGTCGATTCCGGCTCGGCCGAGGCGGTGTGGGCGCAGCGAGCTCTGCGGGAAGCCGCGGAACTGGCGTTGCTGGAGGGCTCGGCGGACGTCGCGGCGCGGTACCTGGAGCTGGCCCACGAGTCCACCGGGAACCCCCGGGAACGGGCCGCGATCCGGGCGCGGCTGGCCGAGGCGGAGTGGCGGCTCACGCCGTCGTCGGTGCTGCGGCACCTGGCGCCGCTGACCGCCGCCGCGGCGGCCGGCCGGCTGGACCGGGGCGACCACGTCGTGCTCGTGCGCCAACTGCTCTGGCACGGCAGGAACGACGACGCCGAGCAGGTGCTGCGCCACCTGCGTGGCACCGACGACGACCACTCGTGCGGCCAGCTGCACGACGTCGAGTCGTGGCTGGCCTACTCCCACCCCGCGCTGGCGCACCAGCGCCAGGACCGGACGCGCTGCACGCGGCCGGACGTCCCGCACTCCGCCGGTGACGACCCGTGGCTGCACTCCACCGCGGTGCTGGCCGACGTGCTGGCGCGCGGGCGCAGCCGCGAAGCCGTCGACCACGCCGAGCGGGTGCTCCGCGACGTCCACCTCACCCGCACCGCGGTCTGGTCGGAGGAAGCCACCACGTTCGCCCTCATGGCACTGCTGCACGCCGAACGCGCGGACACCGCTGCGGAGTGGTGCCGCCGGCTCGAGTCCGACGCACACCGCTGCACGCCCCCCTGGAAGGCGATGATCTCCGCTGTCCGCGCGGAGATCGCGGCCCGGAGCGGGGATTGCGCCGCGGCGGTCGAGCACGCCGAGACCGCGCTCCGGCACATGTCGCCGCAGGCGTGGGGCGTGGCGGTCGGGTTGCCCGTGAGCACCCTGGTGCTGGCCAACACCCGGCTCGGCCGGTTCGACGAAGCGGCCCGGCACCTGGCCCGCCCGGTGCCCGACGCCGTCTTCCGCAGCCGGTACGGGCTGCACTACTTGCACGCGCGGGGCCAGTACTACCTCGCCACCCGGCACGGGCACGCCGCGCTCGCGGACTTCCTGGCCTGCCGGGACCTGACGCGTGACTGGGGGCTGGCGCAGTCCGGGCTGGTCCCCTGGCGCATCGACGCGGCGGAAGCGTGGCTGCTGCTGGGCAACACCGACGAGGCCAAGCGGCTGCTCTACGACGAACTCGCCCAGGCGGGCACCGAGAACTCGCGCAGCCGGGGCACGGCGCTGCGCCTCGTCGCCGAGATCAACCCGCCCCGCCGGCGCCCGCAACTGCTCGGTGAAGCGCTGGACCTGCTCGAGCAGGTCGGCGACCGGTACGAGCAGGCGCGGGTGCTCGCCGGACTGGGCCGCGCGCACCACGAGCTGAAGGACAACCGGCGCGCCCGGCGCATGTTCAGCCGCGCCTGGCACCTGGCCAACGCGTGCGGCGCGGCGGCGTTGTGCGACGAGCTGCTGTCGGCCGGTGGCCAGGTGGCGACGTCGACCGCGGCCGCCAGCGCCGACGACCGGGCGGCGCAGCTGACCGAGTCCGAGCGCCGGGTCGCCTCGCTGGCGGTGATGGGCTACACCAACCGGGAGATCGCCGAGAAGCTGTTCGTCACGGCCAGCACGGTGGAGCAGCACCTCACGCGGGTGTTCCGCAAGCTGGGCGTCAAGCGGCGCGAGCACCTGCCGGTGGACCTGTGGGGCACTGTGGCCCGCACCGCGTGATCCGCCCCGACGTGTGATCACCGTCGCTGTCCGCGCGGCGTCCGGGCCCGCTTCCCGGACGGACACATCGATGTTCCTGGGACACAGGCAAGTGCCTCCTTCCGCGGGTCCGCGCCGCGCCGCACACTGGCCGTCGACCGGCGTCCAGCGTCACCGCTCCCACTCAGACCCGACCCACCGAGGAAAGGACATCGTGAACGAGACATCCGCCCGGTCGGCTCCCCGGCCCGGCCTCATCCTCACCCTGCTGGCGCTCGCCCAGTTCATGACCGCCATCGACTTCGACATCGTCTTCGTCGCGCTGCCGGAGATCGGCCGCCAACTGGACTTCTCCGAGCAGTCCCTGCAAGCGGTGGTCAGCGCCTACACCGTGGTGTTCGGCGGTTTCCTGCTGCTCGGTGGTCGCGCTGCCGACCGGCTGGGTGCCCGGCGCGTGTTCGCGCTCGGTCTGGCGCTGTTCGGCGCTTCCTCGCTCGCCGCGGGGTTGGCGTCCGGTCCCGCGGTGCTCGTCGTCGCCCGTGCCGTGCAGGGGTTCGGCGCCGCGCTCCTCACCCCGTCCACGCTCAAGCTGCTCACCACCAGCTTCGCGGAAGGACCGAGCCGCAACCGCGCGATGGCGATCTGGGGCGCGGCCGGCGCCTCCGGCGCCGCGGTGGGTGCGCTCGGCGGTGGCGTGCTCACCGACCTGCTCGGCTGGGAGTGGGTCTTCTTCGTCAACGTCCCGGTCGTCGTGCTGGCGCTGGTCGCCACGCCGTGGCTGCTGGCGGCCGACGCCGAGACCGCGGGAGCACGCGGGTTCGACCTGCCGGGCGCGCTGGTGGCCACGGCGGGCGCGACGCTCGTGGTCTTCGGCCTCGTCAGCGGCCCCGACACCGGGTGGCTCACGGTCCAGGGCGGCGGCGCGGTGCTCGTCGGCGCGGTGCTGCTGGGCCTGTTCCTGCTGATCGAGTCCCGCGTCCAGGACCCGCTGGTCCCGCTGCGCCTGTTCGCCAACCGCAACGTGACCGCCGCGATCGTCGTGATCTTCGTGTTCATGGGCACGGTCGGCACCCAGTACTACCTGTTCACCACCTACCTGCAGACCGTCCTCGGCTACACCCCGCTGCAGGCGGGGTTCGCGTTCCTGCCGCTGAGCCTGTTCAGCATGACCGCGTCGGCCAAGCTGGTGCCGCTCATGCTCAACCGGTTCGGGATCCGCACCACGCTGGTCACCGGCATGCTCGGCGTGGCCGCCTCGATGGTCGCGCTGGCCCTGGGCATGGCGACCACCGGCACCTACTGGGCGGTGCTGCCCGGCGTGGTGCTGTGGGGCACGTTCGCGGGCCTGTCGTTCCCGCCGATCTTCGTGGCCGTCTCGACCGGGGTGGCCCCGGAGCAGCAGGGCGTGGCCTCCGCCCTGGCCTCCACCGCGCAGTACATCGGTTCCGCGGTGGGTCTCGCGGCGCTCGTCGCGGTGGCCACCGCCGGTGCGGCACCCAGTGCGGGCACGGCCGGGGTCGTCGGCGGCCTCCAGCTGGCCGGGTGGACCGCTGCCGTGGTCACCGCGCTGGGTGCGGTGCTCGGCGCCCTGGTGCTGCGCAAGCCGGCCCCGGCTCCCGAGCCTTCGTCGAAGGTCACCGCGGAGAGCTGAGCTCCACGGGGTGGTGCGGAACGCGGTCCGCACCACCCCTCCCGCGCTCACCCGCGGTCGAACAGCTCGACCACGCGCTCGTAGGAGCGGATCCGCTCGTCGACGTCGGTGACGTTGTTGGTCAGCATCAGCTCGTCGGCGCCGGTTTCCTCCAGCAGCTCGTCGAGCCGCCGCGCGACCCTCTCCGCCCCACCGACGGCCTGCTCGGCGAAGAGCGCCTCGGCCTTCCGTCGTTCCTCGTCGGACCACTCCTGCGCAGCGGCCTCCTTCGGCGTGGGGAACGGGTCGGTGCGTCCGGCACCGCCCACCCCCAGCGCCGACATGACCGCCGGTGCCGCGAGCCAACGGGCGTGCTCGTCGTCCTCGCCGCAGACCACGTGCGCCGTGACCATCGCGTGCGGCCGGCTGAGCGCCGGACCGGGGCGGAAGCTCTCGCGGTAGGTCTTGAGCGCGGCCGCAGCCCCGCGCGCGCCGAAGAAGTGGTGAGCGAACGCGTAGGGCAGTCCCAGCAGCGCGGCCAGCTGCGCGCTCTGGACGCTGGAGCCGAGCATCCACACCTGGGGTGGCCGGGACTCCGGCACGGCCCGGATGTGCTCGTAGCGGTGCTCGGACGGGAAGGTCCCGCGCAGGAAGCCGAGCAGGTCGTCCACTTCGGAGTCGAACCGGTCCACCGGGACGCGGCGCAGCGCTTCGGCGGTGGCCGGGTCGGTCCCCGGCGCCCGACCGATGCCCAGGTCGACGCGGTCGGGGTACAGCGCGCCGAGGGTGCGGAAGGACTCGGCGACCACCAGCGGCGGGTGGTTGGGCAGCATCACCCCGCCCGACCCGATCCGGATCCGCTCGGTCACCGCACCGACCGCGGCGAGCAGCACCGCGGGCGCGGAGCTCGCGATGCCGCCCGAGTTGTGGTGCTCGGCCACCCAGAACCGGCGCAGTCCTGCGCGGTCCGCCCACCTCGCCACCTCACGAGCGCCGGCGACCGCCGCCGCTTCCGGGGCTCCGCGCTCCACCGGGGCCAGTTCGAGAACGGAGAGCGCGACGCGGTCAGTCATCTTCGGGCTCCTCTGCGTTGGTCCGACACGTTCCGTCCAAGAAGGACCGCCCGATCGCGCCCGTGTCGGGCGTGACTCGCGCGGACAGCGCGCGCACGTCGCGCCAGAACCGGGAAACGGCCGTCATGGCGGCGTCATCACCGCGGGTCGCGTCGAAGACCCGGTCGGTGATCCCGGACGCGGCCGCGGACGCGCGGTCCAGCACTGCGGCCACCCGCGCCCGGTGCACGCGCAGGTCCTGCTCGGTCACGCTCGCGCGGCGGTCGTGCAGCGCGTCGCCCTCGGCCGCGACCTCGTCGGCGAACGCCTCGGCTTGCCACAGCTCGGACACCAGCGGACCGAACGCGCCGGGCGCCCACCCGGTGTCGGCCTCCGTGAGGTGCGTGGCGGCCGCGTCCAGTGCTCCCCGCGCCAGCCCCAGGAAGACGTTGGTCAGCGCCAGCTCCAACGTCGGGTGCAGGAACGAGTTGTAGGAGCGGGGCTGGAACGTCTTGTCGACGTGCCCCAGCGCACCGGTCCACGGGATCGCCACGTCGTCCACCGCGACCCGCGCGGACACCGAACGTCGCAGACCGAAGCCGTCCCGCTCCGCGGAGAAGGCGAAACCCGGTTCGGTGGCCATCGCCAGCGCGCTGATCGGCACCTCCCGGCCCGGGATGCGCCCCTCCAGCATCACGATGTCGCAGACCCGGCAGCCGACCGGGTCGAGGATCTCGCCGTTGAACACCATGTCCGTGCCGGCGTCGCCGATGTCCAGCGTCGCTTCCCGCACCCGGGAGGGGCCACCGAACAACCACCGCGCCCGCACGGCGACCTCACCGATGTGCTCGATCTTCTCCGCGGTGCCGATGAACTCGGCCAGCCACACCCACACGTAGTGGTGCGCCAGCAGGTGGCCGATCGACCCGTCCGCGGCCGAGATCACGCGCACCGCAGCGTGCGCCACCGACCAGCGCTGTCCGCCTCCGCCGTGTTCGGCCGGCCCGAGCAGGGTCACCAGTCCGGCGTCCTTGAGCAGCTCGACCTCGGCGAGCGGGGGCTCTCCGGCACGGTCCCGCTCAGCGGCGCCGACGGCGAGCACCGCCGCCACCTCCGCGGCCCGCGCCCGCCAGTGCTCGCCTTCCCGGTCAGCGGGCAGGCTCGGCCACTGCCGCGGCGGGAACGGGCCGCTCTCACCGACGACCCCAGTCATGTCCATCATGCCAACCTCGTCTCGTGAAACACCCGATCACCTCGCCCCGTCGCCGTCGAGCGCGCCGAGGGACGGTGTCGCCTCGAGCAACCGGCGTGTGTACTCGTGCGCCGGGCTGGTGAGCACCTCGTCGGTGGCGCCCTGCTCGACGATCCGGCCACCGCGCATCACCAGGACTCGATCGCTGATCCGCCGGACCACGGCGAGGTCGTGGGTGATGAACACCATCGCCACCGCCGTCTCGGAGCGCAGCCGGTCCAGCAGGTCCAGCACCTGCTGCTGCACCGAGACGTCCAGCGCCGAAACGGGTTCGTCGCAGACCAGCACCCTGGGGCCCGGGGCGAGCGC
This sequence comes from Saccharopolyspora hordei, assembly GCF_013410345.1. Classification (NCBI taxonomy): domain Bacteria; kingdom Bacillati; phylum Actinomycetota; class Actinomycetes; order Pseudonocardiales; family Pseudonocardiaceae; genus Saccharopolyspora; species Saccharopolyspora hordei. The sequence continues at coordinate 3,155,825 of NZ_JACCFJ010000001.1, read as the reverse complement.
CCGCGCGATGGCCACCCGCTGGCGCTGCCCGCCCGACAGGGTGTGCGGCCTGGCTCGCGCGAGACCGGGCTCGAGCCCCACCTGGTCGAGCAGCTGCCGGACCCGTTCGGCGCGGAAGGCCGGCTGCAGCCGCCGCAGCGGTTCACCGATGATCTGGGCGACGGTGTACCGGGGGTCGAAGGCGGAGAGCGGGTCCTGGTGCACCAGCTGGATCGCGCGGCGGCGCGGGCGACGAGCGCGCTCGGACAACCCCGACCAGGCCTGCCCGTCCAACGACACCGCGCCCGAGTCCGGCTCGACCAAGCCCATCGCGATGCGGGCCAGCGTGCTCTTGCCCGAGCCGGACTGGCCGACCACGCCGAGCACTTCACCTTCCCGCACGGAGAACGAGACGTCGTCCACCGCGCGGACCTCGCCGTGCCGGCCCCGGTAGGTCTTGACGAGGTCGCGGCCGCGCAGCACGGTCCGCGCGGTCTCGGCGACCTCCCTCGACGGGCGGTCGCGGATCCCGGTCACCGCATCCACCAAGCTCCGGGTCGTGGGGTGCGACGGGGCGCGCAGCAGCTCGCCGGGCGTCCCGCTGTCGACGAGCCGTCCGCCACTCATGACCAGCACCCGGTCGGCGAGCCGGGCCACCACGCCCATGTCGTGGCTGACCAGCAGCAGTCCGCGCCCTTCGCGGGTGACGTCGGCGAGCAGGCGCAGCACCTGGTCCTGCACCACCACGTCGAGGGCGGTGGTGGGCTCGTCCGCGATGAGCAACCGCGGTCGCCCGGCCAACGCGGAGGCGATGAGCGCGCGCTGCCGCAGGCCTCCGGAGAGCTGGTGCGGGTAGCGGTGGCGGTGCGCGTCCGGTTCGGGCACACCGACCCGGCCGAGCAGATCGACCACGCGCTCGTCCACCTCGGTGCCCCGCACCCCGCTGCGGCGCAGCGCTTCGGCGACCTCGGCGCCCACTGTCCGCAGTGGATCCAGCGACACCAGAGCGTCCTGCGACACCAGGGCGACCTGTCGGCCGCGCACCGCGCGCCACCGGTGCTCGGTGAAGGCGGTCGCGTCCTCCCCGACCACCTCCATCCGCCGCGCGGTCACCCGCGCCCCGCGGCCCGCCAGACCGAGCAGCGAGCGCACCGTGACGCTCTTGCCCGACCCCGACTCGCCGACCAGGGCCACGCACTCCCCCGGTCGCACCGACAGCGACACCCCGGACACCACGGGCGCGCCGCCGCCGAAGCCCACGGTCAGGTCTTCCACGTCCAGCAGGCTCATCGCAGCACCCTCACCTGGAGTCCCCGGCCGACCAACGTCACCACCACGACCAGCAGCACGATCGCCGCGCCGGGGGCCGCGGAGATCCACCACGCCATGTGCAGGAAGTCCTTGCCGTCGGCGACCATCGCGCCCCAGTCGGCCTCCGGTGGCCGCGGCCCCAAGCCCAGCAGGCTCAACCCCGAGGCGGTGACCAGCGCGGTGCCGGCGCCGATCGAGGCCAGCACGACGACCGGCCCGCTGACGTTCGGCAGCACGTGCCGCACCAGGTAGCGGTGCGGCGGTTCGCCGAGCATCCGCGCGGACTCGACGTACTCGGAGCGCAACACCACCAGGGCTTGCCCGCGGACCAGTCGCGCGTAGTTCGGGATCGCGGCGATCCCGATGGCGACCGCGGTGTTCACCACCCCGCCGCCGATCACGGCCACCACCAACAGCGCCAGCAGCAGTTCGGGGAAGGCCAGCAGCACGTCGACACCGCGCATGAGCACCGAGTCCACCCGCTCACCGGCGATGGCCGACAGCAGTCCGACCAGCGCCCCGCCCAGCACGCCGACGGCCGTGGCGAGCACCGCGATCGCCACCGACAACCGCGTGCCGTCGAGCAGCCGGGAGAGCACGTCACGGCCCAGCTGGTCGGTGCCGAGCCAGTGCGCGGCGCTCGGCGCCTGCAGCACGTTGCGCAGGTCGGTGCGTTCCGGTGGGTAAGGCGTGAACCAGTCGGGGAACAGCACGACGAGCACCACCAGCACCAGCACCAGCCCGGCCAGCACGCCCAGCACCGATGTCGTCCGGGAACCGCCGCGCGGTCGACTCGGGATCACCGCGGCGCACCTCCTCGCAGCCGTGGATCGATGACCGGGTGCAGCAGGTCCACCACGATGTTGATCACGACGAACGCCGCCGCCGCGAGGACCACCAGGGACAGCACCACCGGGATGTCGCGGGAGGACACCGCGTCCACCAGCACCCTCCCCAGCCCAGGACGGGCGAAGATGTTCTCCACCAGCACGGCGCCTCCGAACAGGCTCCCCAGCACGTAGCCGGACAGCGTGGTCACCGGCAGCAACGCGTGCCGCAGCGTGTGCCGCAGCAGCAGGGCGGCCTCGGAGATCCCCCGGGCTCGCGCGGTGAGCACGAACGGCTTGCCCTCGGTGGCCTCCAGCTCCTGCCGGATGACCTGTGCCAGCACGCCGGCGAGCGGCACGGCCAGCGCCAGGGTCGGCAGCACCAGCCCCTCGACGCCCTGCGCGCCGATCGCCGGGAACCACCCCAGGCCGAAGGAGAACACCGCGACCAGCACCATGCCCAGCCAGAACGGCGGCGTGGAGACCGCGACGAGCTCGGCGGTGGACGCCGCGGCCCGGCCGAACCGGCCGCGCCCGGCGGTCAGCACCGCGGCCAGCACCGCCAGCACGAGCGCGGTGCCCAGCGCCGACAGGGCGAGTTCGAGGGTCGGCCACACCTGTCCGGCCAGCAGCCGCGACACCGGCTGGCTCTGCTGGTAGGAGTGCCCGAGATCGCCGGTCAGCAGGTCACCCAGGTAGCGCAAGTACTGCACGTGGACCGGTTGGTCCAGGCCCGTCTCGGAGAGGATCTGCCGGCGCAGCTGCGGGGTGGCTGCGGTGCCCGGTCCCAGCACCGCGTCCACCGCGCTGCCCGGCACCAGCCGGATCGCGAGGAACGCCAGGGTCGCCGCCGCCCAGATGACGACCAGCCCGGCGAGGACCCGTCGCAGCACGAAACGAAGGACCATCAGTCGTCGCTCACCCACGTGTCGTAGAAGTTCGGCCAGGAGTGCACGTCGAAGGTCAGCCCGCCCACCCGGCGGCTCACCGCCGAGTCGCGCGGCGAGACGTAGATCGGCACGGCGTAGGCCTGCTCGACCACCCGCCGCTGGACCAGCCGCTGCAGCTCGGCGATGCGCCCCAGGTCGGTGGTCGCGTCGATCTCGTCGAGCCAGCGGTCCAGCACCGGGTCGTGCACCCGACCGCCGTTGGCCCCGCCGTCGGCGAACTGCTTCGCGCTGTGGAAGAGGTTGCGCAGCGCGCCGGAGTCACCGCCGCCCCAGGAGAAGGCGAACATCCCGTACTCACCGGTGCGGGTGCGCCGCATGCTCGCCGCGGAGTCCAGCGGCACGAGCACCAGCTCCACGCCGACCCGGCGCAGCTCGTCCTGCACCCCGATGTTCACCGTCTGGTTCTTGGCCGACACGAAGGACTGCACGTAGGGCATCTCCACGGACAGCCGCTTCCCGCCCCGGGTCCGGTAGCCCTGCGCGTCCCGGCCGGTGAACCCGGCCCTGTCCAGCAGCTTCCCCGCCAGCACCGGGTCGTGCGGCCAGCTCGACTCCAGGCTCGGGTCGTACCCCGGAGTCGCGGGTGTCAGCGGCGACCAGGCGCGCTCGTACTCGCCCAGGAACACACCGCGCGTGACCGCGTCGACGTCGATCGCCGCCTGCACCGCCCGACGCACCTCCAGCTCGTCGAACGGCGGGTGCTCGGTGTTCGGGAAGAAGGTGTAGGGCGAACCCGGTGACACCGAGCGAACCAGGTCCACGGTCTGGTGGGCGCGGACCGCGGGCAGCCGTTCCGCCGGGATCTGGTCGGCCACGTCCACCTGTCCGGACAGCACCGCACCGGTGCGCGAGGAGTCCTCGGTGACGATCTCGACGACCAGCTGGTCCAGGTACGCCGGCCCTTGGTGCGCGGCCGTCTCCGGCCCCCACCAGTAGTCCTCCCGCCGGCGGAACGTCGCACGCCGTCCCGCTTGGACGGCACTGAAGACGAACGGGCCGGTGCTGACCGTGAACGGTCCGCCGGAGGCGAGGTCGTCGGGGTGCTCGTGCACCGTGCGCGGCGAGTGGAAGCCGAGGAACGTGGTGCTCGCGGCGCTCAGGAACGACGAGTGGGGACGCTCGAAGTGCACCACCAGGGAGTGCGGTCCGAGCACTTCGGTGCCCGCGTAGGGCCCGAGCAGCCCAGCAGCGCGGCGGGACGCCGTTTCCGGGGCGACGATGCGGTCGAAGTTCAGCCGCACCGCCTCGGCGTCGAACGGGGTCCCGTCGCTGAACGTGACGTCGTCGCGCAGCTCGAAGGAGTACCGCAGCCCGTCCGGCGAAACCTGCCAGGACCGGGCCAGCCACGGCGCGAAGGTGCCGTCCTGCCGCTGCACCACGAGCGAGTCGAAGACACCGCGCAGGAGCAGCCCGGTCACGTCGGTCGAGGCGACGTGCGGGTCCCACCCCTCGCTCTCGACGCCGGTGGCGTAGGTCAGCGTGCCGCCGCCGCGCGGTGGTCCGCCCGCCGCGGGGGGAGCAGGCCTGGAACACGCCGACACCATCGCCGCGGACATCCCGAGCGCCGCCAGGCGCAGCACTGAACGCCGGTCGTGCATCGGCCTTCTTCCTCCGCTTCGGTGGGTCCTGCCGAACCCGGCCACCGGCGGCGCGTGGTGCTCGCTGGACGGCGGCCCCGGAACGGCCGCTCCAGTGTGGCCCGATCGGCCCGCACCCGACCCCCTTGTCCTTCCCCCTACTCCCCCCAGTCCGCGCCGCAGAACGGTAATTTCTCGTTCTGCGACAGCGACGACGGCACTGTCTTCATCGGAGACCAACGCGGGTACCGCCGAACAGCGGCGCGACGCCCCCGGAAGAACTCCCGCTGATTGCTCCGACTCACGCTGAACCGACGTGATCGACTTCCCAGAGAATGGAACGCACCGGAACGTGCGCGCTCAGGACACCTCGGACGAGTAGTTTGCGAGGGTGCGACTGGGGTGAGCACCGCCCAGCGAGGTGAGCGCGGAGACGAGCGGCGGGAGGAAGCGCGGCACGATGTCGACGAGGACGAGTCCCCCAGCACGCAGCGGACGAGGCGCACAACACCTCGGTCACAGCCGGTTCCGCTGACCAGCTCCGTGCGCCACGAACGCCTCCACGACGGCCCATCGGTTGATCCAGTCGACATCCTGGGGAGATTCCATGCGTTTCAACGTGCTCGGCCCGCTGGAGCTGCTGGTCGAGGGCGAACCGGTGCCGCTGGGCGGCCTCAGGCAACGATCCACGCTCGGCTACCTGTTGCTGAACGCGAACAAGGCGGTGGCCACGAGCCAGTTGCTGCGCGCGCTGTGGGGCGACCGCACCCCGCCGACCGCCCGGAAGATGCTGCAGAACGCGGTTTCCGGCCTGCGGACCACGCTGGCCGTGCACGGTACCGGTGATGCGGAAGTCCTCACCCACGCCCCCGGCTACCTGCTCCGGGTGGGCGAAGACTCGGTCGACCTCACCCGCTTCCACGCGATCGTCGAGGAAGGTCGGGCCGAACTCTCCTCCGGTTCCTGGGATTCGGCCGCGCGGACGCTGCGCCGAGCCCTCGAGCTGTGGCGGGGACCAGCACTGGCCGACCTGGTCGAGACCGGGATCGACTGGCCGGAGCTGACCGCGCTGCAGAACGCGCGGCTGGCCGCCCTGGAGGACGACGTCGAGGCCGAGCTGGCTGCCGGGCGACACCACGAGGTGGTGCGCGAGCTGGAGACCGCGGTCGAGACCGAGCCCCCGCGCGAGAAGTTGTGCGGGCAACTGATGCTCGCGCTGTACCGGTGCGGTCGCCAGGCCGACGCGTTGAGCGTCTACCGCCGGACCCGCACCAGGCTGATCAGCGAGTTCGGCCTGGACCCGGGACAGCACCTGCAACAGCTGGAACGCGCGATCCTCAACCAGGACCCGAGCCTCAACCGGAGCGCGGCCGACCCCGTGCGCGGTGCACCGCACGTCCCCCGCCCGCGCGAGGAGGTCAGCGCGCTCCCCGCCCGCCACGGCACCGAACGCGGTCCGGCCGCACCACCGGTCACCGAGCGCAAGTGGGTCAGCGCGCTGCTGGTGCAGACCGAGCCCGCCCGCACCGCGGACGGCGGGCCCGACCCGGAAGACGTCGACCAGTTGTTCCGGCAGCTCACCACCGTCCTCCGCGAGGAGGTGAGCCGGTTCGGCGGCACCCTGCACAGCACGTTCGGGGCGGTGTGGTTCGCCGCGTTCGGGGCCCGCCGCACCTACGAGGACGACGCGGAGCGCGCCATCCGCGCCGGTTTCGCGATCCGCCGCCGCCTGGAGGCGCAACCGGGCGTCGCCCCGCGGGTGGCGGTGGCGACCGGGGAAGCGCTGGTGACCAACCCGCCGGAGGGCGGTCAGGCGGAAGTCTCCGGTGACGTGCTGGACTCCTGCATGCGGTTGCTGGCAACGGTGCGCCCCGGGGAGATGCGGGTCTGCGAGACCACCCGGCTGGCCAGCCGCGGCGCGGTCACCTACGACGAGTCGGGCCCGTCCGCCGGCGACGTCATCGCGGTGCGCCCGGAGCACGAGGCGGCCACGGTCAGCTTGCCGTTCGTCGCCAGGGAACGGGAGCTCGCCGTGCTGGACCGGCTGCTGCACGACGTGCGGGAGCGCCGGTCACCGCAGCTGGTCACGCTGCTCGGTGAGCCGGGCATCGGCAAGACCCGGTTGCTCAACGAGTTCCGCACGAGCGCTGAGGCGTCCGGTCGAGCGCGCTGCCTCGTCGGTCGCACGCCGCGGTTCGGCTGGAACGCGCCGCTGACCGCGCTGGCGGACGTCGTCAAGGCCTCCTGCGGCATCTCGTCCACCGACAGCACCGCGATCGCGATGCGGAAGCTGACGCGGTGCGTGGAGGACCTCGTCGACGACGAGGAGACCGCCGCGTGGTTGCTGACCTACCTGCGTCCGCTCGCCGGTCTGCAGGACGATTCGCGGGGACCGGACGCGGTCGGCGAGGCCTTCGAGGCGTGGCGCCGCTTCCTCGAGGAGCTGGCCGCGCGCGAGCCGCTGGTCATCGTGCTGGAGGACCTGCAGTCGGCCGACGAGAGGTTGGTGAACTTCGTCGCCGACCTCGACGAACGGCTCGGTCCGGTGCCGCTGCTCGTGGTCGCGACCGCCCGTCCGGAGCTGCTGCACCGGCGCCCGTCCTGGGGCTGCGGGAAGCGGGACGTCACGACGCTCACGGTGGGGCCGCTGTCGCGGGACGAGACCTGGCGGTTGCTGGAGACCTTGCTCGCCCGGCACGGACTGTGCCAGCGGATCGCCGACGGGGTACCGCACCTCGACGAGAGCCGCTTCCGGCACGAGCTGATCGACCGGGTGGGCGGGAACCCGCTGTTCGCCGTCGAGCACGTGCGGATGCTGCGCAACGAGCTCCTCCCCGGCCGCGAACTGGCGATCCCGTCGTTGACGGTCTCGGGTGCCGCCCCGTCCCCGAGCGCGTCCGCGGACTGCCAGGTCCGGCTGCCGCAGGCGGTGTACAACATCATCGCCGCGCGCTTGGACACCCTGTCGCGCGCGGAGAAGAGCGTGCTGCAGGACGCGGCGGTGTTCGACCGGGTCGTGTGGGCCGAACCCATCGCCGCCATCAGCGGACTCGGCCGCGGTGAGACCGCCGACCAGCTGAACTACCTGGAGCGGCGCGGGTTCCTGGTGCGCACCCGGCAGCGTTCCCGCAACCGCGAGGTGAAGTTCGAGTTCCGCCACAGCCTGGTCCGCGAGGTCGCATACTCCCAGCTGCCCCGCTCCGACCGCGCCGACAAGCACCAGCGCTGCGCTGCCTGGCTGGAGACGGCGGGCGTCGAGACCGCTCTGGTGGAGCACCACCGCCACCGCAGCGAGCTGGCTTCCCGCGCCAACGGGTGACCGGGGCGCTAGCCGGCCTTCGGCTCGGCGGTGGCGTTCGTGCCGTCGTAGGCCCGGCGTGCCGCCTCGATGGCCCCCTCGTGCCGCTGCGCCCAGTCGGTGAGCGCGGTCAGCGCCTCGCACAGCTCCACGCCGATGTCGGTGAGGCGGTACTCGACCTTCGGCGGGACGGTCGGGTGCACGGTCCGGGCGAGCAACCCGTCCCGCTCGAGGTTGCGCAGCGTCAGCGTGAGCATCCGCCGGCTGATCCCGGGCACCGCCCGCTCCAGCTCGGTGTACCGGATGCGGCCGTGCGACGCGGCGAGCAGCACCCCGATGCTCCACTTGCCGCTCACCCGCTCGACGACCTCGCTCAGCCGGCACGCGTGGTCGTCGGATCGCTGGACCCGGGCCCTGCTGCTGTCCGCGGTCATGGCCTGCACCCTCCGGTCTGCCGCGAGCTCTCCCACCTCAGCCTAGAGAGTAGTTCGCCCGACGGCTCGCGCAGTGGTGCAGGCCACCCGCACCCGGACGTCCGGGACGACCGGGGCGGTCAGGCTCGTGCCGGTTCCGCCGGTCCCTCGTCGTGGGCCAGCTCCTCGGTGATCTCCGCGGCGGCTGGTGGGGCGTCCCGGCGCACTGCGCCGACGGCCACGAACAGGACCAGCGAGACGAGGACCGGGGTGACCACGGTGATCGCGTCGTCGAGCTGCCACACGTACTTCGCCAGGGCGTAGGAGACCAGGCCGCCGCCCCACGAGACCAGCGCCGCGGTCGGGCCGACGTGGCGGAACGGGCGCAGCATGCCGAGCATCATCGGGATGGAGATCGGGCCGATCAGCGCGCCGACCCAGGTCACGATGATCGCCAGCACCCCGCCGAGGTTCTCCGCGTTGATCGCGATGAGCACGCTCAACAGCACGAACAGCACGGTGAGGTACCGGCCGGTGCGCAGCGCCTGCGCATCGGTGAAGCTCCGGGCGCGCTGCCAGACGTTGGGCAGCACGTCGCGCGTCATGACCGCGGAGATGGCGTTGGCGTCCGAGGCGGCCATCGCCATCGTGTGCGAGAACACCCCGACCAGCACCAGGCCGAGCAGCCCGGCGGGCAGGAACTGCAGCGCCATCTGCGCGTAGACGTCCTCGGACTCCGTCACCTCGACCAGCAGCGGTGCGGCGAACATCGGCAGCATGAGCACGATCGGCCAGAGCAGGTAGAGACCGCTGGACAGCAGCGCGGTGCGCCGCGCCTGCGCGGCGCTCGGCGTGGCGAGGTAGCGCTGCGCCAGGTTCCACATGCCGCCGTTGTACTCGAAGGTCTTGACGACGATGTAGACGAGGACGAAGTACGCCGGGTAGTCGCTCGTCGTCGGGTCGGTGTGCCCGGCGGGCAGCGCGCCCCAGAAGGTCGCGTAGTCCAAGCCCTGCGCGGACAGCGCGGCACCGACGGCGACGAGCATGGCGATCGCGGCGAGCCCCTGGATGACGAACTGCCCGAGCTCGGTGAGCGCGTCCGCCCACAGCCCGCCGGCGGTGCAGTACAGCAGCGTCACGCCCGCGGTGATGATCACACCCCACACCATCGGGATGCCGACGAACTCGTCGAGCAGCAGCGCCACCGCCGACCACTTCGCAGCCACGTCGAAGATCTTCAGCAGCGATCCGCTCCACGCCAGCACCTGTTGCGTGGGCACGTTGAACCGGGCCGCCAGGTACTCCAGCGGGGAGGCGATGTGGTAGCGGGCGCGCAGCCGGTTCCACTTCGGCGCGAACAGGAACGCGCCGATGCCGGTGGCGACCGCCAGCGGGAACATGAACACCACGTAGGAGACGATCCCCTGGTCGTAGGCGACCCCGGCGTAGGCCACGAAGACCACCGCGCTGTACCCGGACATGTGGTGCGAGACGCCCGCCAGCCACCACGGCATCTTGCCGCCCGCGGTGAAGTAGTCGGCGGCGCCGGCGACCTGGCGGTGCGCCCACACGCCGATGACGACCATGACGACGAAGTAGCCTGCTATGACCACCCAGTCCAACAGGTGCATACCGGATCTTCCTCCCCTGGGCCGGCGGGGACGGGGCTCCGCCGGCGCTCACTTCGTTGTGCGGGAGCGGCGTTCGGGTGGAACGTCGCGGGCCTCAGGTGCGGTGCAGCTCCGCCTCGACCGCCGAGACGAGCTCGTCGTCCGCCCCGACCTCCTCGTCGAGGGCGAGCAGCGCGCGCCGCACCGAACCGGCCGACTCGACCAGCTCCGCGGCGCGCGGATCCCGCACCTCGCCCCCACGCAGGTGGAGCAGCCAGGCGGCGAGCCCGGTGACGACCGCGCCGGGCAGCCGTCCCGCGGCCCGCTCGGCGCGCAGGACCGGCAGCCACCGCGCGGGGATCTTCTGCGAGCCGTCGGTGGCGATCTGCCGCAGCTGGTGCCGGATCCCCGGGGCGGCGAAGCGGTCCCGGAGCCGTCGGCAGTACTCGGCGACCTCCGCCGGGTCGAGCGCGATGTGCCGCGCGGCGGTGTCCCACCACTGCTGCACCGTGCCGGCGAGGGCGTCGTCGTCCACGGCCTCGCGGATGGTGGTGTGCCCCCGGGCCAGTCCCGCGTAGGCCAGCAGGGAGTGCGCGCCGTTGAGGAACCACAGCTTGCGCTGCTGGTAGACGCCGACGTCGGGCACGAACCGCGCTCCGCGCCGCTCCCACGCCGGGCGCCCGGCCGGGAAGTCGCCGGCGAGGAGCCACTCGGTGAACGGCTCGGTGCGCACGGGGGCTTCGTCGCGCAGCCCGGTCGCGCGCAGCGCGGCCGCCACGTCCTCGTCGGTGGGGGCCGGGGTGATCCGGTCGACAACGGTGCTGACGACGCTGACCTGCTCCTCGACCCACGCGGCGAACCGGCGGTCGTCCCGGGTCGCGCTGCGCAGGACCGAACGCAGCACCGCACCGTTGTCCGGCACGTTGTCGCAGGGCACCACGGTGATCGGCGCGCCACCGCTGCGGTGGCGCGCCCGCAGCCCCGCCACGACGCGCTGCACGGCCGAGTCCTGGCCCGGCTCGGGCACGGCGTAGGCCGCCTCGGTGACGGTCAGCGTGAGCACCGCGACGTCGGGCGAGGCCAGGTCGGCCAGCCAGCTCTCCCGGTCGGCGCCCGCGTGGGCGCGGCTGAGCGAGCCGACCACCTCGGCCTCCTCCCCCGCCACCAGCAGGGTGTAGACGCCCTGCTGCTCGGTGAGCGCGCGCGGCAGCTCGGTGTTGCGGAAGGTGTAGGCGGCGATCCCCCACTCCGGGTCGCCCGCGGTGTACCAGGCCTGGTGCGAGCGGTGGAAGCCGCCCAGTCCCAAGTGGACAGCGCGGACCGGCGCTGCGGGGCCGAGACCGGCCGCCGTCCGGTGGATCCTGCCCGTCACAGCCGGAACGCCTTCCGCGGGAGGCTGTCGTTGAGGTCGCGCAGCACCTGCGCCGCGTCCTCCTCGCTGAGCACGTGCTCGGCGACCAGACCGGCCAGGTGGCCGGCGTCGACCCGCCGGGCGGTGTCGTGGCGGGCCGGGATGGAGCAGAACCCCCGCGTGTCGTCGATGAAGCCGGAGGTGCGGTGGAAGCCGGCGGTCTCGGTGACCGCGTCCCGGAACCGGCGCATCGCCCGCGGTGCGTCGAGGAACCACCACGGGGCGCCCAGGTACATCGCGGGGTAGAAACCGGCCAGCGGCGCCAGTTCTCGCGAGAACGTGGTCTCGTCGAGGGTGAACACCACGGCCTGGAAGCGCGGGTGGGTGCCGAACCGCTCCAGCATCGGCCGCAGCGCGCGGGTGAACTCGGTGCTCGTCGGGATGTCGTGGCCGGTGTCGGGTCCGTAGCGGGCGAAGGTGGGCGTGTGGTGGTTGCGGCAGCTGCCGGTGTGCAGCGCCATCACCAACCCGTCCTCGGCGGCCATGCGGGCGTTCTCGCCCAGCAGCTGCCGGGACAGCAGCCGCGCCCCCTCGGGGGCGGCTTCGCCCTTGCGGACCGCGTCGAACAGCCGCGCCGCGTCGGCTTCCGGGAGGAACGCCATCTCCGGGTCCGGCGCGCTGTGGTCGGTCGCCGTGGCCCCGTTCTCGCGGAAGAAGTCGCGCCGGGCCTCCAGCGCCCGCACCAGGCCCTGGTAGCTGCCGGTGTCGATGCCGCTGGCCTCCGCGAGGCGGTCCAGGGCCGCGGGCCAGTCGCTGCTGGTCGCGTCCAGGTAGCGGTCCGGGCGGAAGGTGGGGATGACCCGCCCGGACCAGCTCGGGTCGGCGGCCAGCGCGCGGTGGTGGCGCAGGTCGTCGGCCGGGTCGTCGGTGGTGGCCAGCACCTCGAGGTTGAACGACTCGTACAGGGCGCGGGGGCGCATGCCCGGCTCGGCGAGCTTCGCGACCAGTTCGTCGTAGAGCGCGTCGGCCGTTGCCGCGGACGGTTGGACGCGCACCCCGAGCACGTCGTGCAGCTCGGACTCGATCCACTGCCGCGACGCGGTGCCGAGGAAGTGGTGCCAGTGCGAGCAGAACGCGCGCCACACCTCGCGCGGCGGGGCGACCGGGGCGCCGTCGCGGTCGGGCAGGCCGAGTTCGTGGAGCGGCACGCCGTGCGCGTGCAGCAGCCGGGTCACGTAGTGGTCCGGGGTGACCAGCAGCGCCGCGGGATCGGGGAACGGGTCGTCCGCCGCGAGCGTGGCCGGGTCCACGTGGCCGTGCGGGCTCAGCAGCGGGAGGTCCCGCACGCTCTCGTAGAGCCGGCGCGCGATCGCCCGCTGCGCCGGGTCGCTCGGCAGCAAGCGGTCCGGGTGCGGGCTCAGCGGCGCGGGGCTGGCGTTCGGGGCGTCCGCCGGTGCGGTTGACGTCGTACCACCGTCCATGTGCGGCAGCATCATCGTTGCCCACGCCCGCTGGCAACGAGTTGCCATCAGTTGCCTTCGCGGGTCCGGCGAACGGCGGCGCGCGGTCACGCGGCCGGCGCCGGCCCCACCGATCCCCGGACCACCATGTGCGAGTCGAACACGCGCGAGCCCGGCCCGTCGCCCTGGCCGGAGAGCCGCGCGTGCAGGATGTCGACGGCGTAGGCGCCGAGCTTGTCCGCCGGGCCCGCGATCGTGGTGAGCCCGGGGCTGGTGAGGTCGGCACCGAAGATGTCGTCGCAGCCGACGAGGCTGAGGTCGTCGGGCACGCGCACCCCCATCGTCTGCAGCCGTTGCAGCGCGCCGATGGTGATGAGGTCGTTGTAGCCGATCGCGGCCGTGACGTCGTTGAGCATGAGCGCGTCCGCCGCTTCCTGACCGCTCTGCCGGTTCGGCGCGAACGGCCCGAGGAACGACACGTGCAGCCCCAGCGTCGCGGCCTCACCGCTCACCGCCTGCCAGCGCTGGCCGTTGATCCAGGAGTTCCGCGGGCCGGACAGGTACGCGATGCGGCGGTGCCCGAGCACCGCCAGGTGCCGGACGGCCTTGCGCATCCCGGCAGCGGTGTCGACCACCAGGCACGGCACGCCGTCGATCTGGCGGTTGACCATCACCAGCGGGCGGTGCGCGGCGAGCTGCCGGACGGCGTCGTCGGAGAGCCGGGAGGTGGCCAGGATGCCGCCGCTGGTGGTGGCCAGCAGTTGCCGCAGGTTGCTGGCCTCCACCTGCGCCGACTCGTCGCTGTCGGTCAGCGCCAGGGTGTAGTTCCGCTCGATCGCCCGGGCCTGCGCCGCCTTGATCACGGTGACGTAGTACGGGTTGGAGATGTCGGAGACCACCAGGGTCAGCGTCCGGATCCGCCCCGGCGCTTCCGCCCGCGCCAACGGCCGCGGCTCGTACCCGATCTCGCGGGCCGCCGCCTGGACCCGTTCCCGGGTGGCGGCGCTGACCCGGGCGGGGTTGCTGAAGGCGCGTGACACCGTGGACGCGGCCACGCCGCAGTGGCGCGCCACGTCGTAGATCGTCGGCCGGACGTGTTCCACGGGTCCTCCTCGTACCACGGTGCCACCGGGGGAACAACAAATGGCAACCAGTTGCCGTCAGGGTCACAGCTTCCTAGGTTCGAGCCCGTCGGCGGCCCCCGGCTCCGCGCGCCGGTCCGCTCGACCGACCCCGCACCGTCAGAAGGAGTGAGCGCTGTGCGCATCGAACGCGCCGATGTCATCGTCACCAGCCCGGGCCGCAACTTCGTGACCCTGAAGATCACGACGGCGGACGGCGTCGTCGGCTTCGGCGACGCGACGCTCAACGGCCGCGAGCTGTCGGTGGCCAGCTACCTGCGCGACCACGTCGCCCCGCTGCTGGTCGGGCGCGATGCGCACCGCATCGAGGACACCTGGCAGTACCTCTACCGCGGCGGGTACTGGCGCCGGGGCCCGGTGACGATGGCGGCCATCGCCGCGGTGGACACGGCGCTGTGGGACATCAAGGCCAAGGTCGCAGGACTGCCGCTGTACCAGCTGCTCGGCGGGGAGAGCCGCGAGCGCTGCCTGGTCTACGGCCACGCCAGCGGCCGGGACCTGCCGGAGCTGTTCGAGTCGGTCCGCGCCCACCAGGAGCTCGGTTTCCGCGCGATCCGGATCCAGACCGGCGTTCCCGGCCTGCCGTCGGTGTACGGCGTGGCCTCCAGCTCGGCGGCCTCGGTGGGCAGCGGCGGGCGCTACGACTACGAACCCGCACGCCGGGCCGCGCGGCCGACCGAGGAGACCTGGGACACCCGCGCCTACCTGCGCCACGTGCCGACCGTCTTCGAAGCGGTGCGCAGCGAGTTCGGTCCCGAGCTGGTGCTGCTGCACGACGCGCACCACCGGCTGACCCCGATCCAGGCGGCCAAGCTCGGCAAGTCGCTGGAACCCTACGACCTGTTCTGGCTGGAGGACGTCACCCCCGCCGAGAACCAGGAGGCGCTGCGCCTGGTCCGCCAGCACACCACCACCCCGCTGGCGATCGGCGAGGTGTTCAACACGATCTGGGACTACCAGTCGCTCATCCAGGAGCAGCTCATCGACTACGTGCGCTCCCCCGTCACCCACGCCGGCGGGATCACCGGGGTGCGGCGCATCATGGACTTCGCCGCGCTGTACCAGGTCAAGTCCGGCATGCACGGCCCCACCGACGTCTCCCCGATCGGCATGTCCGCCTCCGTCCACTTGGGACTGGCGCTGCACAACTTCGGCATCCAGGAGTACATGCTCCACAGTGAGCAGACCAACGAGGTGTTCGGTCCGACGCTGGAGTTCGCCGACGGTGGTCTGCGCCCGAGCGAGGAACCCGGGCTGGGCATCCACTTCGACGAGGAGCTGGCCGCGAAGCACCCCTACGAGCCCGCGTACCTGCCGACGAACCGGCTGCTCGACGGCACCGTGCACGACTGGTGACCGACCCGGTCCCCGGGCCCGGCGCAGGGCCCGGGGTACCGCGGGTCAAGAGCACGTCACCCCGCGCCGGGCGCGGCGCTGCGCCACCTCGGCGGTGACCGCGCGGAACCGCGCTTCGGTCAACGGGTAGGCGGCCATGAACGCGATCGCGGCGGCGGCCCACTTGAGCGGTGGGTCTGGTACCAGACGTCGCCGACGTGGTCCCGGACCTCCGCGTCGGCGGAGACGTCGTTGTAGCTGGCGGGGACCGGGACTTCGAGGCGACCGGGCAGCCTGTCCCGCCACCACCGCTGGTCACGGCCTTCCCCGGCCGGGTCGAGCGCGAACCCCCACAGCCCGTCGAGGCGGTCGCGGTCCCGGCAGGCGTTCACGGTGGGTCGAAGCATCGTCGCTCCTCTTGGCCGGAAACCGGCCGATGACAGGGGATTACTGTCGACCGCGGCTGGCAGCCGGTGCCGGCCGAACCCAAGGATCGCGGGACCCCCGCAGCAACGAGTTTCCCGGAGTTGCCACCACGTCCCACCGAGAACCGGTTGTCTGGCGCGGGAACCCGCGTTTCGCGGGTGTGCGGGTGGTGGGGGCACCCCCCGGTGGTGCGGTCGTCGAGTTCGCGGTTCGAGGCCTTGCGGCATGCCGCCGGCGCACGTGGCAGAGTACCGGGAGGACGGCTCCCCCCGGGGGCGCCGCCGACCTCCGGCCGCACCGTCCACACCGGACGGTTCAGTCCTCCGCCTCCTCCGACGTGGCGCGGTAGCGAGCGGCGAGCTCCGTGCGGGAGCGGATGCCGAACTTCGCGTAGATGCGGGTCAGGTGGTACTGCACGGTCTTGCTGGACAGGAACAGCTCCGCCGCGACCTCCTTGTTGGACATCCCCCGCGCGACCAGGCGCGTCACCGCCTCCTCCTGCGGGGTCAGCACCGAGTGCGAGCGCGCGAGGTGGACGCCCCCGGCCTTGAGCTCTCGGTCGCAGCGTTCGACGTAGGTCGTCGCCCCCATCGCGGCGAAGCCGTCGCGGGCCGCGGTGAGCGCGACGTCGGCCCGGGCGCGGCGGCCGAGGCGGCGCAACGCCTGGCCGTAGCTGAAGTTGATGCGGGCCTGGTCGTAGCGCAGCGGCAGCGCGTCGATCAGCCCCAGCGCTTCCTCGAACGACGCGGTGGCGGCGGCGACGTCGCCGCGCGCGCCGTGGAGCCGACCGCGGGCGGCCGCCAGCCGGGCGCGGGCCGACGCGTGGTCGCGCTCGGCCGCCAGCTCCTCGTGCGGGGTGAGGAAGGCGTCGGCCTCGTCGAGTCGGCCGAGCAGCACCAGCGCCTGGGCGTACATGTCGTGCCACGGCCAGTGGCCGGGTTCGTCGGCGTTCGAGGACGCGGCCGGGCGGGTGAGCGGGTACAGCGCCCGCAGCACCCCGGCCGAGTCGGCGCGGGCCTCGGCGACGTGGGCGCGCGCGAGCCGGCCCGGGATCCGCATGATCTGGTAGTCGTTCGGGCCGGTGGCGCACTGCAGCAGCACGCTCTCGGCGGCGTCCCAGGCCCCGCGCACCGCGTGCACCGCCGCCGCCGTCCACAGCAGCAGCGGTCCGGTCAGCAGCAGCCCGGTGCTCTCCTGCAGTTCCAGGGCCCCGCGGACGGTCGCCAGCGCCGCGTCGCACTCCCCGGTGAGGAACTGCGTCCGCGCCAGCCACGCGCGCGCCCACAGCGAGATCCGCGCGGAACCGCCGAGGTAGGTGGTGGGGACGGCGCTCTCGAAGTCGATGCGGGCGTCGTCGATCCGGTCGGTGATCAGGTTCAGCCAGCCCCGGGCCATCACCGCGCGCTGCGCCTGGGCCCCGTGCCGCAGCCGCCTGGTCAGGTGCTCGTAGTCGCGGCGGGCCCGCTCCGCGCGCCCGGTCACGGCGAGCCCGAGACCGCGGATGGCCGCGGCTTCCACCGCGGGCGGCGCGTCGGCACCGGCGAGCGCGATGGCGCGGTCGGCCCACCGCACCAGGTCGCTGCCGTCGTAGCGGGCGAGCGCGTCGAGGACGTAGCGCTGGCAGACCAGCGCCGCGGTCTCCGGTTCGCGCTCGGTGCTGACGATGTCCCAGGCGCGGCGCAGGCGGGTCCCGGCCTCCGCGGCCCGGCCGCGCACCACGGCGAGGTAGCCGAGGACGGCGTCCCGCAGCGGGGTCTCGCGCAGGCTCTCCACCTCCGGGACCAGCGCCGCCGCGCGGAAGACGTCGCCCGCGCCGATCAACGCGTCGACGGCGCGGGTGAGCCGGGACTGCTGCCGCTGCGGGTCGTCGGTGAGCCGGCTGGCGTCGCTGAGCAGCGTGGCGGCGGTGCCCCAGGCGCCTTCCGCGGCGTGTTCGCGGGCCAGCTCGTCCAACCGCTCGGCGACCTCGGCGTCGGGCACGGGGCTGGCGGCCACCCGCAGCCGCAGCGACCGGACCGGGTCGGCCACCAGCTGCGCGGCGCGGCGCTGCAGGGCGGCGCGCCGCGCCGGTCCGAGGCTGGTCAGCACCGCGGCCCGCACCATGGGGTCCGGCGGCCCCACCCTGGTCAGCCCGCGCGGGGCGAGCTCGACGAGCCCGGCCTCGGCGGCCTCGTCGAGCAGCGGCAGCGGGTCGGTGTCGAGCTCGGCCAGGGCCATCACGTCGCGCACCGGGGCGTCGGCGCCCAGCACCGCGGTCGCCTCGACGAACCGCTGGACCGGGGGCGAGCACTCCGCCAGCGCGCGCCGGGTGCGGGCGTCGACCGTGGCTGGGGCGGGCAGCGTCGGGTCGAACCGGGACCAGGTGGACCGGGGCAGCTCCGCGAGCAGTTCGACGACCGGTTTGGGGCGGCCGGAGGTGTGGCGCAGCAGCCGCTCGGCCATCGAGGGGTGCAGCGCGACGCCGTGGGCGGCGGCCAGTTCGCTGATCTGGCGGGCGTCCAGCGGCGGGACCCGGGGCGCGTCGGTGGCGATCCGCGGCAGCAGGTCGAGCACCTCGGCGTCGGTGCGGCGGTCACCGGTGGTGGCGGTGGCCACCACCCGCAGCCCGGCCTCGGGGTGGTGGCGCAGGGCCGACGCCAGGGTGCGCAACGACTCCACGTCGGCGACGTGCGCGTCGTCGAGGACGAGCAGCGCGCCCGCGGCCAGCCGGGCGAGCTCGCCGGCGGTGCCCAGCGGCGTGGACGGGGTCAGGCCGGGGAACGCCTGCGACAGCAGGGCGTACGGGCAGCGGGACTCCCACGCCGCCGCGGTGGCCCGCCGGCGCGGTCCCTCGTGGCGCCGCAGGAGGTGCTCGGCGATCGCCGACGTGCCGATCCCGGGCGGACCGGCGAGCAGCACGAACCGGTTGCGGCCGCTCCGGAGGCGCTGCTCCAGGTCCGCCACGAGCTCGGCTCGGCCGATCAGCGGCACTGCTGCTCTGGTCACGTCCACCTCGTCGTCGGTCCCCGCGCGGGCGGGGCGGTGCGCGGCGCCGCCGGGCTGCGCGGTCACCACCGCCCGCCCGTCCACTGTGCCGCACCGCCCGAGCGGCGACGACCCCGCACCCGCTCGGCGGTCCGGCGTCACCCGAGGTCGCCGCCCGCCACCGGCAGGACCGTCCCGGTGATGTAGGACGCTTCGTCGGAGGCGAGGAAGGTGATCGCCGCGACCTGCTCGTCGAGCGTGCCGTAGCGGTGCAGCAACGACGTGCTCAGCGTCTGGTCGATGTGGGCCTGGAACCACTCCCGCTCCTGCTCGGTCTCCAGCGCCGAGCCACCGCGGGAGATCCGCCGCGGCGGTGCGTCGGTGCCGCCGGGCGCGGTCGCGACCACCCGGATCCCCGCGTCGGCGCACTCGAACGCCAGCGAGGCGGTGATGGCGTTGATGCCGCCCTTGGCCGCCGAGTAGGGGATGCGGTGGATGCCGCGGGTGGCCGCCGAGGACACGTTGACGATCACGCCGCCGCCCCGTTCCCGCATGGACGGCAGCGCCGACCGGCACGACAGCAGCGTCGTCATGAGCGAGCGCCGGACCTCGGCCTCGATCTCCTCCGGGGAGAACTCGGTGAACGGCTTGAACCAGATGGCTCCGCCGACGTTGTTGACCAGCACGTCGATCCGCCCGAACCGCGCGAGCGCCGCGTCGACGACGGCCTGCGCGCCCTCCCAGGTCTCCAGGTCCGCCAGCACCGCCTCGGCCGCCAGTTCCCCGGCCAGCTCCTCGACGAGTTCCGAGCGGTCGGCCAGCACCAGCGACCCGCCTTCGGCGGCGATCCTGCGCGCGGTGTGCTCGCCGATGCCCTGGGCGGCGCCGGTGACGACGACGACCTTGCCGTCGAACCGGCCCGGCGTGACGAAGCGGGGTCGCTTCGCGGCGTCGGCTTCGGCCATCGCCCGCCGGGTGGTGGCCTTGGACCGCTCGGCGTGCTCGGCGACCAGCCGCCGGGCCTCGGCGCGGTCGCCGGCCTCGAAGGCGGCGACGATGTCGAGGTGGTCCTGGGTGCAGCGCGGGTGGCACCAGGTGGCGCCGCGCAGGGTCGTCTCCACGTGGCCCTGGACGCCGAGCGCCCGGTAGGCCTGCAGGAGGTGCTCGTTGCCGGTGAGGGTGAACAGGTACTCGTGGAACGCGGCGTTGGCCTCGGTGTACGCGGCGGCGTCGAGGAACCGGTCCCCCTCGACGTGGGGCACGGTGGCCTCCGCCAGCAGCCGGTAGCCGGCGAGCTGCTGGGAGCTGAGCCGCCCCAGGGTGATCTCGAGCGCGCCGAGCTCCAGGGCCTCGCGGGCCTCGAAGAGCGCGTCCGACTCGTGCACCGACGGGTGCTCTTCGCCGATCTCGTAGCGTCCCGGGGCGGGCGCGGGCTCGTGCAGCGGCGCGAGGTCGTCGCGGGCGGGCAGCACCTCCTGGCCCGCGATCGACCGGGCCGCGGCGTCGCCGACCAGCGGTGCGCCGGGGTCGAGGCGGCGGCTGCCGCTGCCGGTGGCGGGCCAGATCGGCTGCCCGGCGATCGCGCGCGCGGTGGCGATCTCCTCCGCGTCCGGCAGCGGGGAACCCGCGTGCAGCGGCGCGACCTCGGCCGCCGGGAAGACGCTCTGCCCGGCGATGCCGCGGCCGTCCGACCCGACCGCGGCGAGGGCGACCGCGGGCTCCGGCTCGGCGACCGGCACGGGTTCGGTCTCCTCCGGCTCGGCCGGGGGTTCGGCGGCGGCCGGCTGCTCGCTGGCGCTGGCGGCGAGGGCGAACTTCTCGTAGTAGAAGCCGGTCGGCTCGAAGCCGTCCGCGGCGAAGTGCCCGCGCACCGCTTCGACCATCGCCGGCGGACCGCAGAGGTAGACCGCGACGTCGCCGCCGTGCAGGTGCTCGTCCCGGATGAGCGTGGTGACGTAACCCTTGTTGGGTGCCTCGCTGCCCGGGTCGGCGACGCAGTAGTCCCACGTGAAGCCCTCCAGCTGCGCGGCGAGCTCGCGCAGGGTCTCGGTCTCCACGAGGTCGTCGTCGGTGGTGACGCCGTAGACCAGGTGCGCCGGGCGGGTCGATCCCGTGTCGCGCATGGTGCGCAGGATGGACAGGATCGGCGCCAGGCCGGTGCCGCCGGCCAGCAGCAGCACGGGCCGGTCGGTGTCGCGGAGGAAGAAGCTGCCGTGCGGCCCGGTGAAGCTCAGCTCGTCGCCCGGCTTCGCCCGCTCGGTCAGGTACTCCGACATCACGCCGCCGGGCGTGAGCTTGACCAGGAAGGTCAGCTGCTCGTCGTCGGGGCTGCTGCTGAACGAGTAGGACCGGGACTCGCCGGTGCCGGGGACCGCGATGTTGACGTACTGGCCGGGCAGGAACGCCAGCTCGTCGCGCTTCGGCGTCTCCAGGGTCAGCGCCACGGTGGTCGGCGAGAGCCGGTCGAGCGCCGTCAGCGTGGCCGGGTAGGTCGCCGCCTGCGTCTTCGCGACCGCCGACGTGCTCGCGATCCGCAGCACCAGGTCGGACTTCGGCTTCATGCTGCAGGGCAGCACGTAACCGCGCGCGGCCTCGTCCGCGGTGAGCGCGTCGTCGATGTAGCTGCCGCCGTCGTAGTCGCCGGACTCGCAGAACGCCTTGCAGGTGCCGCAGGCGCCGTCGCGGCAGTCCAGCGGGATGTTGATCCGCTGCCGGTAGGACGCGTCGGCGACGGTCTGGTCCGCGGTGCAGGTGATGAACTTCGTGACGCCGTCCTCGAAGGACAGCGCGACCTGGTAGGCCATGACCGCCCTCCGCTCAGATGTGGTAGACGTCGACGACGTGGTGGATGTAGTCGTTCTTCAGCACCACGGTCTTGCGGCGGATCAGCGGTGCCGGGCCGGAGAAGTCGATGGTGTAGAACGACGTCCCGTAGTACGGGTCCACGGTCTTGTACCGGAAGTACATGGTGTGCCAGTTGAACCGCACGTCCACCAGGTCGCCGCGGCGCTCGATCAGCTCGACGTTGCTGATGTTGTGGCTGGTGCGCGGTTCCGGGATCGAGGTCGCACTGGAGCGCTCGGTGCGGATGCGGAAGACGCGGTCCTCCAGCCCGCCCTTGTTCGGGTAGTAGATCAGTGAGATCGACGTCTGCGGGTCGGCGGAGAGCATGTCGTCATCGCCCCAGGAGGGCATCCAGAAGACGACGTCGTCGGCGTAGCACTCCAGCCACTTCTCGAACTCGCGGTCGTCGAGGTAGCGCGCCTCCCGGTACAGGAACTGCTCGATGTCCTGCTGGGTGATGGTCTTGGTCCCGGTGGCGGAGGTGTCGGTGGTGACGGTCATCGGGGATCTCCTCACGCGGTGGCGGTGGCACGCTCGGTCCGGGCGCGCTCAGCGGCGATGGCGGCTTCCATGGCCTGCTTCCAGTAGCCGTGCTGGACGGGGTAGAGGCCCTCGTCCTCGTTCTTCTGGCCGGCGGAGATGACGCCCGTCAGGCCGAGGGACTCGGCGACCTCGTCCGGGCCGTCGATCCAGTGCTGCGCGCCGCGGCTCATGTCGTTCCACGGCGCGGCCGTCGCGCGGAAGGTCAGCTGGCAGGAGCGGAACTCCTCCAGGTCGTCCGGGGTGGCCATGCCGGTGGCGTTGAAGAAGTCCTCGTACTGGCGGATCCGCCACGCCCGCGCTTCGGCGCTCTCCCCCTTGGGCGCGATGCAGTAGATGGTGACCTCGGTCTTGTCCGGCGCGATCGGCCGGAAGTGCCGGATCTGGGTGGAGAACTGGTCCATCAGGTAGACGTTCGGGTAGAGGCAGAGGTTGCGGGAGCCGCGGACCATGAACTCGCCCTTGGCCTCGCCGTACTCCTCCTTCAGCTCCTCCATCTTCGGCCACAGTGGACGGTCTTGTGGGTTGCCCGCCCAGGTCCACAGGCACAGGTGCCCGTGCGGGAACGACCAGTACCCGCCGCCGGACTTGCCCCAGCTGCCGGCGTCGAGGGTCTTGGTGTCGTTCGTGGACTCCCCGGTGTTCCGCCGTGCCGTGGTGGCCGCGTAGTTCCAGTGCGTGGCGGTGACGTGGTAGCCGTCGGCGCCGTTCTCCGCCTGCACCTTCCAGTTGCCGTCGTAGGTGTAGGTCGACGAGCCGTGCAGCACCTCCAGCCCCTCCGGGGACTGGTCGACCAGCATGTCGATGATCTTCGTGGTGTCACCGAGGTGTTCGGCCAGCGGCAGCACGTCGGGGTTGAGGCTGCCGAACAGGAAGCCGCGGTAGGAGTCGAAACGCGCGACCTCGGTCATGTCGTGCGACCCGTCGGTGTCGAAGGAGTCCGGGTAGCCGGCCCCGTCGGGGTCCTTGACCTTGAGCAGCTTGCCGTCGTTGCGGAAGGTCCACCCGTGGAACGGGCAGGTCAGCGTCATGCGGTTGTCGGTCTTGCGGCGGCAGACCATCGCGCCGCGGTGCGCGCAGGCGTTGATCAGGCAGTGCAGCTCGCCGTCCTTGTCGCGGGTGATCACGACCGGCTGGCGTCCGATGTGGGTGGTGAAGTAGTCCCCCGGGTTCGGCAGCTGGCTCTCGTGGGCGAGGTAGACCCAGTTGCCCTCGAAGATGTGCTTCATCTCGAGCTCGAAGATCTCCTCGTCGGTGAAGATCCGCCGGTTGGCGCGGTGCACGCCAGCCTCGCGGTCCTCGACCACGGCGTCGGCGACGACCGCGGACACGTGCTCCAGCCTCTCGCTCATCGGTCCTCCAGGGGGCGCGGATCGGCGTTGATCGGCCTCCGGCGGTCCGAGCCGCCGTGGCACGGCCCAGAACGATGAAACCTCGTGTCGCCGGTCACACCCGGCAGATGCCTAGACCTGACCCAGGGTGTGATTCATCGATGTCGCTTATCAATCGCGCCGAACGATGTCTTTGTCTTCGATGAGTTCGCTCCCTACCGTGAGGGGCCGGTGGCAGCGGCCCGGAAGGAGGCACCGTGGAACTGCGTCACCTGCGCTACTTCGTCACCGTGGCCGAGACCTGCCACTTCGCTCGGGCGGCCGAGCAGCTGCACGTCGCCCAGCCGGCGCTGTCGCACGCGGTCCGGCAGCTGGAGAAGGAACTGGACGTCACCCTGCTGGCCCGGACGACGCGGCAGGTGCGGCTGACCCCGGCCGGCGAGTTCTTCCTGACCGAGGCGCGACGGGTGCTGGCCACCCTGCAGGACGGGGTGCGCGGCGTCCAGCGCATCGGCGAGGGCAAGCTCGGCCTGCTCCGGGTCGGGTTCACCGGGACGGCCGCGTTCTCCCACCTGCCGCGGCTGGCCCGGGCGCTGTCGCAGCGGGTGCCGCACGTGGAGCTGGAGGTCCGCGCCGACCTGCTCACCGCCGACCAGTGCGAGCACCTGCGCACCGGGACCCTCGGGCTCGGGGTGCTGCGGCCGCCGGTGACCGGAGACGACATCGACTTCCGGGTCATCGAGGTCGAACCGCTGATCCTGGCCGCCCCGGCCGACCACCGGCTGGCCGTCGAGCCCGTCGTGTCGATGGCGGACCTGCGGGCCGAGCCGCTGGTGACCTACCACGCGCGCGGGTCCGTCGTGCACGAGGCGGTCGCGCGCAGCTGCCGGGAGGCCGGGTTCACCCCGCAGCAGCAGCACGAAGCTCCCGGCACCGCGGCGCTGCTCGCGTTGGTCGCCGGCGGGCTGGGCGTCGGCGTGGTGCCCGCGTCGGCGCGGTCGCTGCCGCTGGACGGCGTCGTGTTCCGCGACCTCTCCGGCGCGGCCACGGTCGAGCTCGCCCTGGCCTGGCACCGCGAGACCCGCTCCCCGCTCGTCGCCAGCGCCCTCGCCGCGCTCGACGACGTCTTCCCGTCCCCTGGCTCCACCTCAGAGGTCAACCGATGAAGATCACGCAGGTCGAGGCGATCCCGTTCGCCATCCCCTACCGCAAGCCGCTGCGGTTCGCCTCCGGCGAGGTGCACGCCGCCGAGCACGTCCTCGTGCGGGTGCACACCGACGACGGCATCGTCGGTGTCGCCGAGGCCCCGCCGCGACCGTTCACATACGGCGAGACGCAGGCCGGGATCGTCGCCGTCATCGACGGCGTCTTCGCCGAGCAGGTCGTCGGCCTGAGCCTGCTCGCCCGGGAGACCGTGCACGCCCGGCTCAACCGGACGGTCGGCAACCCGACCGCGAAGTCCGCGATCGACATGGCGGTCTGGGACGCGCTCGGACGCACCCTCGACGTGTCGGTCACCGACCTGCTCGGCGGGTACACCGACCGGATGCGCGTGTCGCACATGCTCGGTTTCGACGAACCGGCCGCGATGGTCGCCGAGGCCGAGCGCATGCGCGACACCCACGGCATCACCACGTTCAAGGTCAAGGTGGGCCGCCGCCCGGTGTCGCTGGACACCGCGGTCGTGCGCGCGTTGCGCGAGGGCCTGGGCGAGGATGTCGACCTGTACGTGGACGGCAACCGCGGGTGGACCGCCGCCGAATCCGCTCAGGCCATGAAGGAGATGGCCGACCTCGGTCTGCTGTTCGCCGAAGAGCTCTGCCCCGCCGACGACGTGCTCGGCCGCCGCTGGCTCGTCTCCCAGCTGGACGTGCCCTTCATCGCCGACGAGTCCGCCGTCACGCCCGCCGACGTCACCCGCGAGGTCCTCGGCGGCTCGGCCACCGCGGTGAGCATCAAGACCGCGCGCACCGGCTTCACCCAGTCACAGCGCACCCACCACCTCGCTGAGGGGCTCGGCCTGGAAGTGGTGATGGGCAACCAGGTCGACGGCCAGCTCGGTTCACTGTGCACGGTCGCCTTCGGTGCGGCCCACGAGCTGACCTCGCGCCGGCCGGGCGAGCTGTCGAACTTCCTCGACATGAGCGACGACCTGCTCGCCGAACCGCTGCGCATCACCGACGGCGAGCTCACCGTCCGCCCCGGCGCCGGGCTCGGTGCCGAGATCGACCCGGACAAGCTCCAGCGCTACCGCCTGGACCGCTGAAAACCCCCGATGGATCGAGGAGGATCCCATGACCGCCACCCAGGAGCAGGCCACCGCCGCCGCGTCCGGCGCGAACGCGACCGAGCGGTTCAAGACCGACAAGCTCGGCGCCCTCGCCGACACGCCCCCGGAGCGGGTGAGCCTGCTGGCCCGCGAGGTGCTCGAGGCCGTGCACAGCACGATCCGCCGCCACAAGGTCACCTACGACGAGTACAACGCGCTGAAGGCGTGGCTGATCCAGGTCGGCGAGGACGGTGAGTGGCCGCTGTTCCTGGACGTCTGGGTCGAGCACGTCGTCGAGGAGGTCGCCACCGAGCACCGGCAGGGCAACAAGGGCACCATCGAGGGCCCGTACTACGTCCCGAACGCCCCGGAGCGGGGCTCCCACGGGGCCGTGCCGATGCGCGCGGACGAGCCCGGCACGCCGCTCACCTGGTCCGGGCAGGTGCGGTCCACCGACGGCTCCGTGCTGGCGGGCGCCACGGTCGAGCTGTGGCACGCCGACGCCGAGGGCTTCTACTCCCAGTTCGCGCCCGGTCTGCCGGAGTGGAACCTGCGCGGGACGTTCACCACCGACGCCGAGGGCCGGTTCGAGATCCGCACGATCCGCCCGGCGCCGTACCAGATCCCCACCGACGGCGCGTGCGGCAAGCTGATCGCCGCCGCCGGCTGGCACGCCTGGCGCCCGGCCCACCTGCACGTCAAGGTGTCCGCGCCCGGGCACGAGCTGCTCACCGCGCAGCTGTACTTCCCCGGCGACGAGCACAACGACGACGACATCGCCTCGGCGGTCAAGCCCGAGCTCGTGCTGGCGCCGCAGCCCGCGCCCGACGGCCACGGGGACGTGGTCGAGTACGACTTCGTCCTCGACCCGGAACGGGCCTGACGAACCGCCCGCCGCCGACCGCGGCGGGCGAGCACCACCGAGGAGTTGCCGATGCTCTACCACGTCCGCATGGACGTCCACCTGCCGCCGGACATGGACCCGGCGGAGCGCGACGACGTCCTGACCCGCGAGAAGGCGTACAGCCAACGGCTGCAGCGCGAAGGGCGGTGGCCGCACCTGTGGCGCATCGCCGGCGAGTACGCCAACATCTCGATCTTCGACGTCGCCGACCACGACGAGCTGCACACCCTGCTCTCCGGCCTGCCGCTGTTCCCGTACATGCGGATCCAGGTCACGCCGCTGGCGACGCACCCGTCCACGATCACGGACTGAACCGCTCGCCCCGCCGGGCCTCCACGACCGGGCCGGCACCCGAACGCCGCGCACGTTCCGGGTGCCGGCCCGGCGGGTTCCACGGGATTCCCGGTCGCGCAGCGAAGTTTCCCCGACTGTCCACAAAAGACGTCTGATGAGGACGGTTTCCGTCGCGCCGGGTATCGTTTCGCGGGACGGCGCCTGTCGCGCCGCCGACTCGCGCTCTCCCCCACTGCCCGCGGCGACCGACCGCGCTCCGCGCACCCTCCTCGACCCCGCCGCAACCACGAAGCGTGCGCACGTGACGTACCGCACACGATCCGGCGCGCTCGCTCGATCTCCGCTGGTCAGAGCGGGTGCGAGCTTAATGTTGCTTAACGTTCAGCGGGCGACTTAGGTTCTGCCTGCACCGGAGACCTGCATCACGTCAAGGGAGACTCGGCTGTGGGTACCGCGACTCGCCGCTCCTCGCGCCGACCGGGCACGGTCTCGGCGGCCGCCGTGGCTCGCGCCGCCGGGGTGTCCCCCGCCGCCGTGTCCTACGTGATGAACGGCAAGGGCGGGGTGGCGGCGGCGACGCGCGAGCACATCCTCGCCGTCGCCGACGAGCTCGGCTTCCGCCCGCCGGACCGGGGCGGGCCGGCCGACCCGAACCGCACCCGCGTCATCGGCCTGGTGCAGCCCAACATCATCAACCCCACCTACCCGCGGTTCGCGCAGAGCATCGTGTCCGCGGCCGCGGAGGCCGGGTACGAGGTGTTCGTCGCGACCACCCAGGACGACCCCCGCACGCTGGCGAACGTGGCCCGCAGCCTGGTGCAGCGCAACGTCGACGGCGTCGTGCTCAGCGCCGCGCTCCGGGAGGACGCCACCGCGCTGCGGACGCTGCGCGCCGCCCGGATCCCCTACGTCTACCTGTCGCGGCGGTCCCCGTACCTGGAGGGCGACTTCGTCGGCATCGACGACGCCGCCGCGGCCACGTCGCTGATGGAGCACGTGCTGGGGCACGGCCACACCGAGATCGCCGTCGTGATCGGGCCGCGGTTCTCCTCCGCCTCCCTGGCCCGGGAACAGGCCTTCGTGGCGACCGCCCGCGCGCACGGCGTCGACATCAGTGGCGACCGCAAGATCAGCACCGAGCTCAGCAGCGACGGCGGCCGCCGCGCGGCGGAGCGGCTGTTCGGCCGCGACGACCCGCCGCGCGCCGTCGTGTGCGGCAGCGACGAGCTCGCGATCGGCATCCTCGAGCACGCGGCCGAGCACGGCATCCGGGTGCCCGAGGACGTCGCGGTGACCGGGCACGACGGCATCCCGCACAGCACGTCCGCCCTGATCGGGCTCACCACCGTGATCCAGCCGCTCGAGCAGATGGGCCGCGAGGCCTTCGGGATGCTGCTCGCGCGCATGGAAGAACCGTCCGCCAGCTACCGGTCCCTGGTGTGCGCGCACCGGCTGCACATCGGCCGGACCTGCGGATGCGCACCGACCACCGCACCCCGCCGCTGAGCGGCGGAGCACCGAACACCCGACGATCCGGCGAGCCGGAGTGGAACGAGAAGGTCACGCCATGCCGAAGAACGCCGCACAACCGGTGGTGCGCCCACCGGCCGAGCTGAACGGGGTCATCTTCCGCAAGCTGCTCCCCCTGCTGATCGGTGCCTACGTCATCAGCTTCCTGGACCGCACCAACATCGGCATCGCCAAGGAGCAGCTGCAGGTCGACCTGGGGATCTCCGCCACCGCCTACGGGATCGGCGCCGGGCTGTTCTTCATCACCTACTCGCTGGCGGAGATCCCGTCGAACCTGGTCCTGCACCGGGTCGGGGCGCGGTTCTGGATCACCCGGATCATGATCATTTGGGGTCTGGTGTCCGCCGGGATGGCCTTCGTGCAGGGCGAGTGGTCGTTCTACATCATGCGGATGCTGCTGGGCGCCGCCGAAGCGGGCCTGTTCCCGGGCGTCATGTACTACCTGACGCAGTGGTTCACCCGCGCCGACCGCGCCAAGGCCAACGGCCTGTTCCTGCTCGGGGTGTCCGCGGCCAACATCCTCGGTCCGCCGCTGGGCGGCCTGCTGCTCGGGCTCGGCGGCCTCGGCGGCATGCACGGCTGGCAGTGGATGTTCCTCGTGGAGGGGCTGCCGGCGTGCCTGCTGGCCTTCGTGGTGTGGAAGAAGCTGCCCGACCGGCCGGAGCAGGCGAGGTTCCTGACCGCGGCGGAGGCCGAGGACCTGCAGCGCCGCATCGCCGCCGAGGACGAGGCGGGCGCGGAGGCCTCCGGCACGCACAGCATGCGCCAGGTGTGGCGGGACCCGCAGATCCTGCTGGTCGTCGCCGTCTACCTGACGCAGCAGATCGCGGTCTACGCGCTGTCGTACTTCCTGCCGTCGATCATCGGCACCTACGGCGAGCTGTCCTCGGTGCAGATCGGGCTGCTGACCTCGGTGCCGTGGATCTTCGCCGGGCTGGGCGCCTTCCTGGTGCCGCGGCTGGCCACCGACGGCCTCCGTTCCCGCAGGCTGGTCACCACCACGATGGTCGGGGTCTGCGTCGGCTTCGCCCTGGGCGCGGTGTCGGGGCCGGTGGTGGGCCTCATCGGGTTCTGCCTCGGCGCGTTCTCGTTCTTCGCGATGCAGCCGATCATCTTCACCTTCCCGGCGTCCCGGCTGAGCGGGGCCACGCTGGCCGGCGGCATCGCGTTCGTCAACACCATCGGCCTGTTCGGCGGGTTCCTCGGCCCGTACGTGATGGGCGCGATGGAGGACCTCACCGGCAGCGAGCTGTCCGGTCTGTGGTTCGTGGTGGGCGTGTGCGTCGTCGGCACCGTGCTGTCGCTGTTCCTGCGGCACGGCGACGAGCGCCCGTGACAGGAAGGGTGCGAGGAGTGGATCTGTCAGGCAAGCGGGTGCTCGTCACCGCGGGTGCGAGCGGCATCGGACTGGCCATCGCCCACCGCTTCACCGAGTTCGGTGCGCGCGTGGTGGTCACCGACATCAACCCGGACGCGGTCCGGGCCGCCGAGGATCGGGGCCTGGTGGCCCGGCTCTCGGACGCCTCCAGCGAGGAGCAGGTCGCGGAGCTGATGGGCGCGGTGCGCGCCGAGCTCGGTGGCCTTGACGTGCTGGTCAACAACGCGGGCATCGCCGGCCCGACCGGGCCGGTGGAGACCCTGGACAGCGGCGAGTGGGCGCGGACCTTCGAGGTCAACGTGCACAGCCAGTTCTACTGCGTCAAGCACGGGTTGCCGCTGCTGCGGGAGTCCGACGACGCCTCGATCGTGAACCTGTCCTCAGCCGCCGGGCGGCTCGGCATGGCCGGGCGCAGCGCCTACTCGGCGTCGAAGTGGGCGGTCATCGGGTTCACCAAGACCCTGGCCATCGAGCTCGGCCCGGAGGGGATCCGGGCGAACGCGATCTGCCCCGGCGCGGTCGACGGTCCCCGCATCCGCGCGGTCATCGAGGCGAAGGCCGAGATGCTGGGCAAGCCCGTGGACGAGATCGCCGCCCTCTACCGGGACCAGTCGTCGATGCGCCGGCTGGTCACCGCCGACGACATCGCGGGCATGGCGGTGTTCCTGGCCAGTCCGATGGCCCGCAACGTCAACGGCCAGGCGATGGCGGTCGACGGCAACACCGAGAAGCTCTACTGACGATCCACTGTGGAGGGATGAGCGGAATGGCCACCACTCGCAAGGTCATCATCACGTGCGCGGTGACGGGCGCGATCCACACCCCGTCGATGTCGGAGCACCTGCCCGTCTCGCCGAGCGAGATCGCCGAAGCGGCGCTGGGCGCGGCCGAGGCGGGCGCGGCGATCGTGCACCTGCACGCCCGCGACCCCGAGGACGGCAGGCCGTCGCAGGACCCCGCCCACTTCGAGCCGATCCTGGAGCAGCTGAAGGCGCACACCGACGCGGTCGTCAACATCACCACCGGCGGTTCGCCGCACATGACAGTCGAGGAGCGGATGCGGCCCGCCGCGGTGTTCAAGCCCGAGCTGGCGTCGCTGAACATGGGCTCGATGAACTTCGGCCTGTACCCGATGCTGGAGCGCTTCAAGGAGTTCCGGTACGACTGGGAGAGGGAGGCCCTGGAGAAGAGCCGGGACCTGGTGTTCAAGAACACCTTCGCCGACATCGAGACGATCCTGTCCATCGGCGCGGAGAACGGCACCCGATTCGAGTTCGAGTGCTACGACATCGCGCACCTCAACAACCTGGCGCACGTCGTCTCGCGCGGCCTGGTCCAGGGACCGCTGTTCGTGCAGTCGGTGTTCGGCCTGCTCGGCGGCATCGGCGCGCACCCCGAGGACCTGATGCACATGCGCCGCACCGCCGACCGCCTGCTCGGCGACTCCTACGAGTGGTCGATCCTGGGCGCGGGCCGCAACCAGATCCCGCTGGCCACCATCGGCGCGGCCCAGGGCTCGCACGTGCGCGTCGGCCTGGAGGACTCGCTGTGGATCGGGCCGGGCGAGCTGGCCAAGACCAACGCCGACCAGGTCAGCCGCATCCGCACCGTGCTCGAAGCCCTCAACCTGGAGATCGCCACCCCCGACGAAGCCCGCGAGATCCTCCACCTCAAGGGCAAGGACCACGTCGGCTTCTGACGGGGACCGGCGCGGGTGCTGCCTCCGCGGGGTCGTGAGTGCGTGGACCGGCTCCAGCCGGTCTGCGCACTCACGACCACTGTCACCGCCTGCGCCGGAGCACCTCAGGCAGAAACGGGCTCGCGCCTCGCTCAGCCGACGGCGCGGAGCTCGCGGGTGCGTCCGGAGACGGTGGCCAAGGCCTCCTGCAACGTGGCGCAGCAGGGGAACGAGTCGGTCAGGTCCGCGGCGAGCAGCGCTCGCCGCAGGCACCGGGCCTCGCCGCCGACCAGCCGCAGCCCGATGCCGCGGCTGCCGGCCTGCCGGCGCGCTCGCACCAGCACCTCCAGGCCCGCGACGCCGATGAACTGCAGGCCGGAGAGGTCCAGCACGACGGTGTCCGCCATCGAGGACAACCGGGTCGTGAGCAGCTCCTGCAGGTCCGGCGCGGTGCGGCAGTCCAGGTCCCCGCCGACGCGCACCACCACGCAGGTGCTCGTCGGGCGCCAGCACCGCAGGTCCAGTCCAGCCTGACGCCCTGGTTCGCGGTCCGCCCGCCGGGACGATCGGGGGGACTGGTGAGCATGTGCGTCCATGGACTGCCTCCTCAAGACAGGACAGCCGGTGAACGACCGCCGACGCCGTGGCGGCATCCCTGTCCCGGACCTCGTGCCGGGACAACAACCCCGAAACGGAACCGGCGGATCTCCTCCGCTGCCGTTCGGTAAGGGCGCGCCTCCACCGTACCGTTCAACATCACGCTGTCCACCCGGGAGGGCGATCGCGGCGGTTCAGGTTGCGCGCACGGGAGGAACAGGTACGCTGCGGCTCCCCGACGGCGCGGCGCGGGACTCCCCGACGCCCCGCGAGAATCCCTGCGCCGAAGGGGATCCCTCACTCGACCACGCTGGAGCGTCACGCCGTCGCGACGATCCCGCGCGGACCGACGTTGCCCAGATCGAGTGAACTTCCCCAACGCGGTCGACACGCGCTCCGCACTGCGGAGGTACCGCGCGAACCGGACACCACCGCGAGCGGACTCCGTGCGACGTCCACCGCGACACCGCGGACGGTTCCGCCTCCCCTCGCGTGTTCCCCGCCCTCCGCGCGGGAAACCGCCAGGCATGAGTGGACACGTACTTCGCGGACTGCTGGCCGGTGCAGCGGGGACCACCGCGCTCAACGCCACCACCTACCTGGACATGGCCGTGCGGGGCCGCCCCGCCAGCCAGACACCCGAGCAGACCGTGCAGGAGTTCGAGAAGCGCTTGGGGACGACCGTGTCGTCGGACGAGGCGATCGCCGCCAACCGGCGCAGCGGGATCGGGGCCCTCCTCGGCATCGCGGCCGGGCTCGGCTCGGGAGTCCTCTACGGACTCGTGCGCGCGCGCTGGGACGACGCCCCCGTCACCGCGTTGGCGATCGGCGCGGGAGTGGCCGCCAACCTCATCGGGACGGTGCCCATGGTGGCGCTGGGCGTCACCGACCCGCGCGAGTGGCCGGCCAGCTCCTGGTTGATGGACGTGGTCCCGCACCTCGCCTTCGGGGTCGCGACCGCGGTGACCTACGAGCAGATGGGCCGCCGGACCACGGGGCTCGCCGCGGCGCTGGACCGCGCTCTGCGGCACGCACGGGCGCAGCGCTGCTGCCACCGGTGGTGATCCGCGGGACCGGACCCACGCCGGAGCCACCGTGGGTCGTTGTGCCCTGCTGATCGGTCCGCGGCATCCGAGACCGTCACGGCGAAACCGCGCACCGGCCCGGTCGCGGACGGTGCACGCCAGCCTCGCGCACGCTGCAGGAGGCCGCCGTGACGGACGGACGAGCACCACGGCCGAGGCGTTGGCGGAGCTGAGCACCTTCCCCTTGGTGGACGCGCTGTTCGGCCGCCGGTCACGCCGCTTCGCCCTGGGCGACGAGATCCCGGACGGGCCACTGACCCACCGCTCGACGCACGAACCGCACCCGCTCAGCGAGCTGGAGCGGATGCTCGTGCTGAGCGCCATCGGCGGGACCACGGGGTGGCACTACTCGATCACCCGGCACGCGCGCTACGCGCCCCACGTGTCGAACTGCTCCTGCGCGGCCGCCGGCCACACCTTCCCCTCCGCCGCGGGAGTGCACACCGCCGAACTGTTCTGCACCGACGACTCGGGCGTGTACTCCTTCCCCACCCGTGACGCCGGAGCACTGGTGGACCCGGCCGTCGAGGAGGTCACGCCCGAGCTGGTGGTCCAGCGGCACCGGGAGCGGCTGCGCCGGCTCGCGCCCGCACGGCTGCACCTGCCGCCGGAAGAGCCCTCCATGGAGGGGCACAACACCTGGTGCGTCCACGTCCCCGGGTCGTTGCTGGTCATCCCGGTCGCCGACATCGCCCAGCAGTTGCTC
Source organism: Saccharopolyspora hordei (assembly GCF_013410345.1). NCBI lineage: Bacteria > Bacillati > Actinomycetota > Actinomycetes > Pseudonocardiales > Pseudonocardiaceae > Saccharopolyspora > Saccharopolyspora hordei. The sequence goes on along the minus strand of NZ_JACCFJ010000001.1, from coordinate 3,122,026 downwards.
GCCATCCTGTGCTTCTTCACCCAGAACGGCTTCTCCGTCTACGACGACGTCCACGGGCGCGCGATCCCGGGGCTGGACGAGTTCCGCGGGCTGGTCGACGTGGACGAGCCCCTCCCGCTGACCTTCACCGAGCAGTACGCGCTGACCGAGTCGACGGCGGAGCTGGCCACCGCCTGCCACGCGGGCGTGCTCATGCTCCAGGCGCTCGGGCTGGGCGGCTGGATGTTCGACGGCATCGACCGCTCCACCATGCTCGGGGCGTCCGGCGACCCCGAGGTCCCGGGACTCGGGTCCGCTACGACGAGGACGAACGCTGGTCGACGCCGAACCCGACCGGCCGCGAAGGCGTGTTCGAGGCGTTCTGCCCACCGCACCACCCGGACATGGCCGCGGCGGTGGAAGCGCTCGCCGAGCGCAAGTTCGGCCCCGGCGGCCCGTACCACCGCGACACGCCCGGCGCCTGGACCGACAGCCCCGGTTTCCGCGGCAGCGCGCAGGTCCACGACAGCACCGTCAAGGCGTGCGTCTCGCTGCAGGCCCAGTACGTCCACGACACCTTCGGCAAGTTCCCGGGCACGGTGCCCACCGTGTTCATCCTGAACTACGTGCAGGCGCACCACCTGGACCTCGACTTCGACGACCGCTTCTTCAAGCCGGGCGCCTACCTGCCGACCCACGCCACCCACACGGAACGGTGGCACGGACCGGACTGACGCGGCGCGGACACCCTCCACCGGCTCGTCGGGAGCTCCCGCTCGCTGGCGCTGTCCCGCAGCCGCTGCGCCTCGTCCTCCGGCACGCGCCCCCTCCGGTCAGCGGACCGCGGCCGGGACCGCGGTGCGCTGGAGGTGCCGCGTGAGCACCGCGCCGATGGTGGCCAGCGGTCCGGGCTGGGTGATCGTGTGGTGGCAGCAGTCGACGTCGTGCGCGACCACCTGCCCGGAGATCCGCGACCGCCAGGCCTCGGGGTCGGACGGGTGGTCACTCCGCGCCGCGCGGAAGCACAGCACGTCGCCGTGGAAGAACGACTCCGCGTAGGTGGGCACCAGCTCGGCCGCGCGGGCCAGGACGGTCGTGAGCGCGGTCAGCCGCTCCTCGCTCAACGCCGGGTGTTCCTCCGCCTCCGGGGACAGGCCCGCTGCTTCGAACAGCAGGGCGCGGACCTGGGCTCGGTCGGGCACTTCGTGGTGCGCCGACGGGTCGATCGGGTGGGCGTCGAGGAGCGCCAGCAGCGCCACGTCGTCGCCGTCGGACTGCAGGCGCGCCGCGATCGCGTGCGCCAGCGCCCCGCCGAGCGACCACCCCAGCAGGTGGTAGGGGCCGGTCGGCTGGGTGGTGCGGATGCGCCGCACGTAGCCGTCGACCATCTCCGCGAACGTCGTCGGCAGCTCCTCGGGCCTGGTCAGGCCGCCCGGCTGCAGGCCGTAGACCGGCACGTCCTCGGGCAAGTGGCTCGGCAGACCCGCGTAGCACCAGCTCAGGCCGCCCACCGGGTGCACGCAGAACAGCGGCGGCCGGTCACCGCCGGCGCGCAGCGGCAGCAGCGGCTCGAACGCGGTCGACGAGGTCTCGCGCTCCAGGAGCGGTGCCAGGTCGGCCACGGTCGGGGCCGCGTAGACCGTGCCGAGGGGCACCTCGACACCCAGGTCCGTGCGCAGGCGCGTGACCAGCTCGGCGGCGAGCAGCGACTGCCCGCCCAGCTCGAAGAAGTCGTCGTCGACGGTCACCTCGGCGACCCCGAGCACCTCGGCGAACAGGGCGCACAGCTGCCGCTCCCGGGCGGTGCGGGGCGGTCGGCCGGTGCGCACCTCCGCGGCGGGCAGGGCCTCGCGGTCGAGCTTGCCGTGCACCGTCAAGGGCAGTTCGTCGAGCAGCACGAACGACGAGGGCACCATCGACGTGGGCAGCCGGTGCGCCGCCCAGGACCGGAGCTCGGCCGCGTCGACCGCGCGCCCGGTCGGCACCACGTGCGCGACCAGCTGCGGCTCGGTGCTCCCGGTCGCCGTCACCACCGCCTCGGCGACGCGCGGGTGGGCGGTGAGCACGGCCGCGACCTCGCCCGGCTCGATGCGCACGCCGCGGACCTTGACCTGGTCGTCGGTGCGGCCGAGGTACTCCAGCCGGCCGTCCTCGGTCCACCGCACCCGGTCGCCGGTGCGGTACATGCGCGCGCCGGGCGGTCCGAAGGGGTCCGGCAGGAACGACCGCGCGGTCAGCTCCGGCTCGTCGAGGTACCCGCGGGCGACCTGGTCGCCCGCCAGGTACAGCTCACCGGGCACCAGGGGCGGTTGCGGCTGCTGCGCGCCGTCGAGGACGTAGGCGCGGACGTTGTGGCCCGGGCGGCCGATGACCGGGCGGTCGCCCTCGACACGGCAGTACACCGCGTCCACTGTGGACTCGGTTGGCCCGTAGAAGTTCCACGCCTCCACCCCGGGGTGGTCGCGCAACCGCGCCCACAGCTCGGCGTCGATCGCCTCGCCGCCGACCATGAGCAGCCACGGGTTCGGTTGCTCCCCCGACAGCAGGCCCTCGGCCAGCAGGCGGCGCAGGAACGACGGGGTGAGGTCGGCGAAGTCGATGCGCTGCTGGGCGAAGTGGCGCACCAGCGCGCGCGGGTCGAGGCGCACCGCGTCCTCGACCAGGTGGACCTCCTGCCCCGCGGCCAGGAACAGCAGCGCTTCCCACGCGGTGTCGAAGGAGAACGACGCGGTCAGCGCGGCGCGCAGCCGACGTCCCGCGATCAGCTCGCGCTGGTGGTCGTGGAAGAGCGTGGCCAGGTTGCGGTGCTCCACCACCACGCCCTTCGGGGTGCCGGTCGAGCCGGAGGTGAAGCTGACGTACGCCGCGTGCTCCGGGCGCCGGGTGACGGCCGGGTCGGTGCCCAGCTGGTGCTCGGCGTCCTCCACCAGCAGCAGCGGGTGCTCGGCCGGGAGGGTGGCGCCGGTCTCCGCGGTGGTGAGCACCCGCCAGGGCCGGGCCCGCTCCAGCAGTGTCCGGATGCGGGCCGGCGGGTGGGTCAGGTCGAGCGGCACGCACGCCGCGCCGGACTTGAGCACCGCGAGGACCGCCACCAGGTAGTCCGCGGTGCGCGGCAGCGCCAGCGCGACCCGCCGCTCCGGGCCCGCGCCGTGGGCGAGCAGCGCGTGCGCCAGCCGGTTGGCGCGGGTGTTGAGCTCGGCCGCGGACAACCGCACCGGACCGCAGACCAACGCGGTGGCGTCGGGATCGGTGCGCACGTGCGCCTCGAACAGGTCCGGCACCGTCTCGGTGCCCGTCTCGTGCCGGGTGTCGTTCCAGGTGTGCAGCACGAGCTCGCGTTCCGCCGCGGAGAGCAGGTCGATCGAGCCGATCGGCCGGTCCGGGTCGATGCCGGCCAGCTCGTGCAGCAGGGCGAGGAACCGGCGGTGGTGCGCCGCCGTGGTCGCGGCGTCGTACTTCGCCGGGTCCGCGTTGAAGTCGATCTGCAGCGAGCCGTCGGTCGGCCGGTCGTAGACGTTGACGCCGAGGCCGGTCACCGGGCCGTTGGAGAGGTTGCGCAGCACCGCCGGGTGGCGACCGAACTGCAGCCGCCCGTCGTGGGTCATGATGTTGATGCCCCAGTCGTCGAGGTACCCGCCGCGGTGGTGCGCGATCCGCAGGTCCCGCACCAGGTGCGTCGAGGAGTACCGCTGGTGGCGCAGCAGGTCCTTGGCGCTGCCCGCGGTGGTGCGCAGCAGTTCCGCCACCGTGGTCGACGGTGTCATCCGGGTGCGCAGCGGGAGCACGCTGGCCACCATCGACGGCACGGTGCGCGCGACGCTGCCCGCCCTCCCGGTCACGGTCAGGTCCAGCGTCACCTCGTCCCGGCCCGCGAGCCGGTGCACGTACAGCGCCAGCGCCGCCATCGCGACCGTGGGCAGGCTGGTGCGCGCCTGCCGCGCCAGCGCCCGCAGCCCCCGGGCGTCGTCCGGCGTGACGAAGCCGGTCTCCCGCAGGAAGGTGTGCGGCACGGCCGACGACAGCTCGCGCGTGCGGTGCGCGGTCGGCCAGTCCGCCAGCTGCCGCGCCCAGTGCTCCCGGTCGCGGGTGTAGCGCTCGGAGGCCTCGTACTCGGCCTCCTCGGCCAGGATCTGCGCCAGTGAGCCGAACGGGCACGGCGGCGCGGGCACGCCTCGCTCGGCCGCGGTGTAGAGGTCGGCGAGCCGCTGGACGAACAGCGACATGCCGTAGCCGTCCAGGACGATGTGGTGCAGTGCCATGTAGACGGTGCACCGGTCCGGGCTGGTGCGCAGCACCGCGAAGGTGAACAGCGGTGCGCTGCGCAGGTCCACCGCGCGGCGGAGGTCGGCCCACATCCACTCCTCGGCGGCCGCCTCCGGGTCGGCGGCGTCGCTGAGGTCCACCACCGGCAGCGGCCAGTCCGGCAGCGGTTCGATGGTCTGCCAGACCCGCCCGCGGCCGTCGTCGTGGAACCGGGCCCGCACCGCTTCCGCCTCGTCGACGGTCTGCCGCAGCGCGGCTTCCAGCAGCGCGACGTCCACCGGGCCGTCGATCTCCAACGCCTCCGCAGCCCGGTACAGCGGGTTCGTCGGGTCGAACCGCTGGGCGAACCACACCCCGGTCTGAGCCGCCGTCAGCGGAAGTGTTCCGCGATCGGTCTCCGTAGCCATGGCACGTGGCCTACCACGGTGATCGTGCCCGCAGTCAGTGCGAGATCAGCACGTCCGTGTATCACTCTCCGTCATCAGCGCCACGACCGACTCCCGCGCCCTCACCTGCGCTGGGCTCGCCGCACGATCTCCTCGACGACAGCGGTCTTGGCGTCGGCGCTGTCCTGCACGTGGTGCCACTCCCGGTGCGCCAGTGCGCGCTCGGCGCGCGCGTACCGCTCGCGGTCCGCGGCGTCGGTCCGCAGGTGGTCGACCTCGGGTCCGCCCGCGCCGGACACGTGCGGGGTGACGTCGGGGTCCGGCCCCGCAGCAACCGGTGCTCGCACCAGTCCCCGGTTCGCGGACCCGCAGCACGTACCCGGCGGACTCCAGCGCGGGCACGCACGACCGCTCGTCTGCGGAATCCCGCGCCACCAGGCTGCGCCGGATGTCGCTCGACCGGGTGGGAACCACGGGATCTGTTTGGTATATGCCGAACCCGCCCTTAGCGTTGTGGTGCGAGTGACGTTCGCATTCACCGGCCACCGAGGGCGCAGCCTCGGTGGCCGGTCACACGTCGCGGCGCTCGACCGACGTTCCCGCCGGCGGTCGAGCGCCGCAGCGGTGTCGTCAGGTCCGCTGGTGCGGGACGCCGCCGGCTCCCAAGCGCTGGCGCAGGCCGTCGAGCTCCGACCGGAGAGCGGCGGGGACCTTGCTGCCGATGCGCGCGAACCACTCCTCGATGCGCGGCAGTTCGTCCTGCCACTCGGCGGGGTCGACGGCCAGCGCCGCGTCGACCTCCGCCGGGTCCACGTCGAGCCCGGTCAGGTCGAGGTCGGCCGCGGTGGGCACGAGCCCGACCGGAGTTTCGGTGGCGTCTGCGGTGCCCTCGACGCGCTCGACGATCCACTTGAGCACACGGGAGTTCTCGCCGAAGCCGGGCCACAGGAACCGGCGGTCCGCGCCGCGGCGGAACCAGTTGACCTGGAAGATCTTCGGCAACGTGGCGGGGTCGGTGCGCTCGGCGACGCGCAGCCAGTGCGCGAAGTAGTCCCCCATGTGGTAGCCGGCGAACGGCAGCATGGCCATCGGGTCCCGACGCACGACCCCCACCGCACCGGCGGCCGCGGCCGTCGTCTCCGAGGACAGGGTGGCTCCCATGAACACCCCGTGCTGCCAGTCGCGGGCCTCGGCGACGAGCGGGACGGTGGTGGCGCGCCGGCCGCCGAAGAGGATCGCCGAGATCGGCACCCCGCGCGGGTCGTCCCACTCCGGCGCGATGGTCGGGCACTGGCCGATGGGGGTGCAGAACCGGGAGTTGGGGTGGGCGGCCGGTTCCGGCGACTCCGGCGTCCAGTCACCGCGCTTCCAGTCGGTGAGGTGCTGCGGCGGCTCGGCGGTCATGCCCTCCCACCAGACGTCGCCGTCGTCGGTGAGCGCAACGTTGGTGAAGATCGTGTTGCCCTGCTCGATGGTGCGCATCGCCACCGGGTTGGTGCGGTAGCCGGTGCCGGGGGCGACGCCGAAGAAGCCGAACTCGGGGTTGACCGCGTACAACCTGCCGTCCTCACCGAAGCGCATCCAGGCGATGTCGTCGCCGATGGTCTCGGCCTTCCAGCCGGGCACGGTGGGTTGCAGCATCGCCAGGTTCGTCTTGCCGCAGGCGCTGGGGAACGCCGCCGCGACGTAGTGCACCGTGCCGTGCGGCGAGATGAGCTTGAGGATGAGCATGTGCTCGGCCAGCCAGCCCTCGTCGCGGGCCATCACCGAGGCGATGCGCAGCGAGTAGCACTTCTTGCCCAGCAACGAGTTCCCGCCGTAGCCGGAGCCGTAGCTCCAGATCGTGCGCTCCTCGGGGAAGTGGGTGATGTACTTGGTCGGGTTGCAGGGCCACGGCACGTCCTGCTGCCCGGGACGCAGCGGCGCCCCCACCGAGTGCAGCGCCTTGACGAACTCGCGCTCGGTGCCGTCGGGGGCGATGAACTCGTCCAGCGCGCGGGCGCCCATGCGGGTCATCACGCGCATCGACAGCACCACGTAGGCGGAGTCGGTGATCTCCACACCGAGGTCGGGGTCCGCAGCGCCCAGCGGGCCCATGCAGAACGGGAGGACGTACATGGTCCGGCCCGCCATGCAACCCCGGTAGAGCTCGGTCATGATGATCTTCATGTCGACCGGGTCCATCCAGTTGTTGGTCGGACCCGCGTCGTCCTCGTCGCGGGAGCAGATGAAGGTGCGGTCCTCCACCCGCGCGACGTCCTCGGGGTCGGAGGCGGCCCAGAACGAGTTCGGCTTGCCGGTCAACCGCACGAGCGTGCCCGCGTCGACGAGCTCGGTGGTCAGCCGCTGCCACTCCGCGTCCGAGCCGTCGCACCACACCACTCGGTCCGGGGTGGTCAGCTCGGCGACGTCGCGCACCCACGCCAGGAGGCCCTGGTGACGGGTCGGGGCCTCGTCCAGGCCGGGGACAGCGGTGGTCGTGGTGGTCATCGTGGGCCTCCTCGCGGTGGTGACGTCGGCGTGACCGTGCACTGTGGACTCTCGGTGCAGGCGGTGCGGACCGCCCGACCGTCGGGCGTTCGCCTGGTGCTCGCCGCGCGGTGCGCGGGAGGCAGGGGAGCTGGGCGGCCGGTTCGACCAGCAGCGGGAACCGCGCGCCTGGCGTCGTCGAGGGGTCCGCGCACCGCTTCACCGTCCCGCACCCTCGGGGTGCGGGCTCGCTCGGCCGTCTCCCGGTCCAGCGGCACGCTCATGCTCGATCAACCCTCGTGCGTCGGATCTGCCCACCGCAGTGGTGGTCCGTGCTGTGCGACCGCCGCCACGGGGGCCGCGCACCGTTGCGTCGTGCGGCTGGACCCGTCGTCGTGCCCGACTTCGCCGAAGTCGCTCGTCGTCCGCGCGGGCACCGAGCGGCGCTCCCGGGGCGACGGGTCCATCGTCGGCTCGCTCCCCGGGGTCCGCAACCGCTGGTCCAGCCAGACGCGCAGGTCACGGGCACCCGTCGGCACCCCGACGCCGGGGCGGAGAGCCGCTACGCGACGAAGACGCGGTCGAGGTGGGCGCGCACGACCGCCCGCGCCTCCTCGACGGTGCGCTGGCCGACCAGGACGCTCGTGCCGAGGCCGTGGTTGAGCGCCAGCAGGTGCGCCACCTCGGTGGCCACGTCCACGCCGTCCCGGAGCTGCCCGGCGCGCTCGGCGCGCTCCAGCGCGTCGGCGAGACGGCGTTCGAGGTCGTCCACCCCGGCCACGAAGGGTTCCCGGGCGAGCTCGGGATCGGTCATCGCCAGCACCGCGTAGGAGGTGCCGACCAGGTGGAACAGCCGGCTCTGCGGGTCGGTCGGCAGGGCCTCCGCGAAGAACGCCTCGACGAACGCCCGCGGCGGCACGGGGTCGGGCAGCGCGGCCAGCCGCTCCCGCCACCGCTGTCGGCTCTGCTGCTCGAGGTGGCGCACCGCCGCGACGACCAGCTGCGCCTTGGTCTCGAAGTAGTACTGCACCAGCCGCAGCGACACCCCGGCCTCGGCGGCGACCGAGCGCATCGTCACGGCGTGCAACCCCTCGCGGCCCGCGACCCGCACCAGGGCCTCGGCGATCTGCGCGCGTCGTTCGGCGTGGTCGACCGTCCTCGGCACCCGCTCACTCCTTCCCCGCCGTTGTGGTACAGCTGTATATGATACGTCTGTATCACGACGTGGGGGTCGAGGGATGACACCGGGGCACGGCGTGGACTCCGCGAGCGGGCGGGCGAGTTCGGCGGTGCTCGCGCTGGCGTGCGCGGTGCAGTTCATGGTCGTCCTCGACGTCTCGGTGGTGAACGTGGCGCTGCCCTCGATCCAGCGGGCGCTGGGGTTCGACGACGGCAGCCAGCAGTGGGTGGTCAACGCCTACGTCCTGCCCTTCGCCGGTTTCCTGCTGCTCGGCGGGAGGCTGCCGGACCTCGTCGGGCTGCGGCGCGTTGTCCCGCTCGGCTTGGCGCTCTTCTCCGGCGCCAGCCTGGTCGGCGGACTGGCGACCTCAGCCGAGCTGCTGGTCGCCGCGCGGGCCGCGCAGGGCTTGGGAGCGGCGGTGCTGGCACCCGCCAGCCTGACGGCCCTGACCACGACCTTCCCGGAGGGGCCGCGGCGCACGCGCGCGCTGGCCGCCTGGACCGCGGTCGGCATGGCCGGGGGCACGGCCGGGAACCTGCTCGGCGGCGTGCTCACCGAGTACCTGTCGTGGCGGGCGGTCCTGCTGGTCAACGTCCCGATCGGCGTGGTCGCCGCACTGCTCGCGCAGCGTTTCCCGGGCCGGGGCGCGGGGAACGGGCCCGTGCGCCCGCTGGACGTGCCCGGCGCGGTCCTGGCGACCGGCGCGCTCACCTCGCTGACCTTCGGCGTCGACCACGCCCGCACGCACGGCTGGGGCGCGACCACCACGACCTCCGCCCTGCTCGTCGGGCTCGCCGCCCTCCTGGCGTTCCTCGTGGTCGAGGCGCGCTTCGCGCGGGAACCGCTGGTCCCGCTGCGGTTGTTCCGGGTTCGCGCGGTCTCGGTGGGCAACGCGGCGGTGCTGCTGGCCGGGGCCGCCCTGAACCCGATGTGGTACTTCCTGACGCTCGTCATGCAGCAGTCGCTGCACTACAGCCCGCTGCTGACCGGACTCGGCTTCCTCCCGCACACCGTGGTGACGATCGTGGTCACCGCGCTCGTGACCCCGTGGCTGATGGGCCGGGTGGGCAGCCGCACGCTCGTCGTCGCGGGCGCCCTGGTCGCCGCCGCCGGGTTCTGGTGGCAGAGCCGGATCACCGCGGACAGCGGTTACCTCGAGGGCGTCCTGGGACCGGCGGTCGTGTTCTCCCTCGGCAGCGGGCTGCTCAACACGCCGATCACCACGACCGTCACCGCCGGGGTCGGTGCCGCCGACGCGGGCGCGGCCTCCGGGCTCATGAACACCACCAAGCAGTTCGGTGCCGCGCTCGGCCTCGCCGTCCTCGTCACCGCCTCCGCCGGCGACCTCGCCACCCCCCAGGCGCTCGCCGCCGAGCACGGCCGCGCGTTCCTGATGATCGCCGCGGTGCTCGTCGTGGTGGCCGCCGTGGCCACGGCGCTCCCCGCGCCATCGCGCGACCAGGCGGGTCAGCGGCCGACGTAGGTGCTCAACAGGGCCTGGACCTCGTACACGTCGACACCCTTGCCGAACTGCTTGACGATCGGCTCGATCGTGCCGGACAGCCAGATCTTCAGCTCGGCGTCGAGGTCGAAGGTGCCCGCGGTCTCCACCGAGAAGTGGGTGATGCTGCGGTACGGGATCGAGTGGTACTCCACCTTGCGCCCGGTCACGCCCTGCTTGTCCACGAGGATCAGGCGCCGGTCGGTGAACAGGAACGAGTCCCGGATCAACTGGTAGGCGGCCTGCAGCTCCTCCCCCTGCGCGAGCAGCCGCCCGTACTCCTTGACCGCCGCACGAGGATCGACCCGCGAAGCGTTGCCCATCATCCCACCGAAGAGTCCCACACGCGCTCCCCACCGAAGATCAGTCGTCTGCCGACCAGGTTAGCGAAGACGCGGGACCTGCGTCGCCTCTCGCGGGAACCGGTCGCCGCGACCACAGGTGTCCACAGAGGACTGACTGCGGTTCAGCGGCGTTGTGGGAGGAGGGTAGCGGCCGTGGTGCTGATCGCGTCCAGGGAGGCCGCGACCGCGGGGTGGTCGCGGCGGCCCTGGCGGGTGGCGGCGATGATCCGGCGAGCTGGGGCCGGTTCGCCGTGCAACGGGAGGCGGACGACGGGCCACTCCTCGTTCAGGCGGGCCAGGCGCGGCACCAGGATGATGCCGAAGCCGTGCGCCACCAGCGCCGCGCCGGTGTCCCACTCGTTGGCGTAGTGGGCGATGTGGGGACTGAAACCCGCTGCCGCACAAGCCGTTCGGACCAGGTCGTGGTAGGCGCCTCCGGGCAGCGCCACGATCCACGGCTCGTCGGCGGCGTCGGCGAGGGTGACGCGGCGCAGCTCCGTCAGGCGGTGCTCCGCGGGGACCACCAGGTCCAGCGGGTCGTCGAGCAGCGGTTGCTGGTCGAACCGTTCGTCCGCGGTGGACGGTGTGTCCGCGGAGTTGATCACGAGGGCGAGGTCGGCGTCCCCAGCGAGCAGCAGGTCGAAGCAGCGCGCCGGTTCCGCCTCGATCACCCGCACCCGCAGGTCGGCGTACCGCTCGCGCAGCGCCGCCGCGGCCGGCGGCAGCAGGTGGGTGGCCGCGGTGGAGAAGCCGCACAGGGTGAACGGGCCGCTGGGTTCCTCGGAGATCGCCGCGAGCTCGGCGCGGGCGCGCTCGACCTGGGCCTGCAGCACCTCCACGTGGCGCAGCAGCGTCCGGGCCGCGGCGGTCAGCTGGATGCCGCGGCCCCGCTGGGTCACCAGCTCGACGCCGAGCTCCTCGGCCAGCTGGCGGAGCTGGTACGAGACCGCCGACGGCGTGTAGTGCAGCGCGGCGGCCGCGGCGGTGACCGTGCCGTGGTGGGCCACCAGCTGGAGCACCTTGAGCCGCGGGTCGATCATGCAACCATCTTGCACGATGACGTCGAGAACCGTTTGATTCCCCTTCCCAGTCGGCGTGGGCAACCTGGACGGCGTGACGGTCTCCCACTCCTCTGACCCCGACCCGGTCGTGCCCGGACTCCCGCCCCGCGCACGAGCGCGCGAGGTGCGCACCGGTCTGTCCGTGCTGGTCGTGCTCACCTGCGGCGCCTACCTGCCCAGCCCGCTGTACCCCGCCTACCAGAGCGCCTTCGCGATCAGCGACCTCACCATGACGCTGGTCTACGCGACGTTCGCGCTGGTCAGCGCGCCCGCACTGCTGCTGTTCGGCTCGGCGTCCGACGCGCTCGGGCCGCGGTCGGTGCTGCGCGCCAGCATCGGGCTGGCCGCGCTCGGCTCCGCCTGCTTCGCCCTCGCTCCTGGTGTGGCGTGGCTGCTGGCGGGTCGCGCGGCACAGGGGCTGGCCCTGGGCGCGGCGACCGGGGCGGCCACGGCGCTGATCAGCGAACGGGCTCGCGGTCTCACCCGGCTCGACGGCGCGGTGCTGGCCAGCACGGCGTTCGTGGCCGGGACCGCGGCCGGGCCGGTCGCGGGTGGTGTGCTCGCCGAGCACGCGCCGGCCCCGCGGGTCCTGCCGTTCGTCGTGCACCTGGTGCTGCTCGGGATCTGCTGGCAGCGCGTCACCCACCTGGCGGACCTCGCACCGCGCGGCCGGTGGAGGCCGACCCGACCGCGGATCCCGCGCGGCACCCGGCTGCCCTTCACCGCCGCCGCGATGACCGGCGCCCTCGCCTGGACGGTCGCGGGCCTGTTCCTGGCGGTCATCCCGGCGCTCCTCGCCCGCAGCGGCCAGCGCGACCAGGCGGTGATCGGCGGCATCCTCAGCGCGGTGCTGCTCTGCTCGGTGCTGACCCAGCCGCTGGTGCCCCGGCTCGGGACCCGGCGCGCGCAGCTCACCGGGCTCGGCGCTCTGCTGGTCAGCCTCCTGTTGCTGGCCTGGACCGCCGGTGGCTCGGTCCCGGTCACGCTGCTCGCGGCCGTCGTGGCCGGCGCCGGGCACGGGCTGGCCTACGGGGGTTCGGCCGCCGCCGTGGACGCGGTCGCCCCGGCGGGCGAGCGCGGTGCCACCACGGGAGCGCTGAACCTCGCCTTCTACCTGGGCGCCGGGCTCCCCGCCATCGCCGTCGGGCTCGTCACGCTCGGACGCCCGCTGTCCACCGCGACCTCCTGGGTCACCGCCGTGGCAGCCGCGCTCGTCCCCGTCGCCTGCGCGGTCGTCGTGGTCAGCCACCGTCGGCGCCCGAGGCCCACCGCGCCCGCCGGGCGCCGGGGCGGGGTGCCGCGCCTGCGCTCCGAACCCGTCCCGCCCGAGGCGCCGAGGCCGGGAGCACGCCCCGAGCACACCGGGCGCCGCTCCCGGCGTTCACCGCTGGCGCCGGCGAAGCGGTCCGGGCCCGGCAGGCGCCGCGCCGGTGCCGACCGTCCTCCCGCCCGGCGATGACCGGGATGGCCGAAAAAATGCTTTGCCCCTGCGGGAGAGCGGCGCCTAGCCTCGTGAGCACACAGGAAAGGAGGTGGTCCAACGGTGAAGACAGCGAGGACTTGTGAGGTGGCTGTCCGCTAGGACCGCCCACGGCTCACGAGCCGACCCGACGCGCGGAGGTCCCTTCGGGAGACCCGGCGCGGGTGAGCGGTCGGCGAATACCAGGCAGCTACCCGACCCCGGGGCCCCGAACTGTGTCCGGTTCGGCCTGTCGGACCACCGACAGGAAGTGGCCCCGGGGTCGCTGCTTCTGGAGGGCTCCCCCACGGCACGAGGTGACCACGCTGCCCGGGCTCGGACTGCCCTGTCATGAGCCGAACAGAGCACCGTCCGTGCGCCCGAGCGCGAGCCGGAGACCATCGACGCGCACCCGACCGCCGCGGTGGACGTGCTGGCGCAGCGGCTCGGCGCGGGCCGCGACGGCCGGCGCCTGCAGGGCTCCGCCGCCGCGTGCCCCGCATCGGCCAGGAGGTCGGCCCCGCACGTCCTGCACCACACCCGCTGCGCAGCGGCGTGGATCGCGTGAGGAGTGACCCGGCTGGTGGGTCACTCCTGCACCGAGACAACCCGCGAGCGCACCCCACCGACCGCAGCCGACCGAGCCCGCGCCGCGACACCGCGACGCCCGGAGAACGCGCGGCATTCGGGACTCGAGACCCGAGCGACTACAGCGGGTGACGTGGTGATCACCCGTTTGCCACCCCACCGGCGGTGCCGTGAGTGCTACCACGGAGAGCGGCAGTTGATCACCGACGACGGAGGGGTTGTTCGTGGGGCTGTGGGGTCGCATCCGTGGCAGTCACACCGACGCGGTCGACAAGCACTTCCGCCTGATCGACCGGGCGACCGAAGTGACGTCGGCTTCCCTGGTGTGCCACGAGGACACCTGGTCCGTGCTCACCCAGGTTCCTGCGTTCAGGCTCGACGAGCTGGCCGCGGACCGGATCACTCACCTCGAGGGGCGCCTGGTCCAGGTCGAGCTGTCCGGGCCCCTCCTGGTGAACGTCCTCGACGTCACGGCCGCCTACGACCGGTACACCTCCAGGTTGCGGAGCAAGCGCCTCCACAAGCCCGACGGGGCCTTGGACCTCGCGAAGCGGCTCCGGGCGGCGATCGCCGCAGCGCTGGAGGGCGTCGGGCCGGAGGGCAACGGCCCGATCCCGACCATCAGGCTGGACGAACCGGCCGTCACTGAGCAGTGACCGTCCCCGACCCGTAGCCGGCCAACCGGGCGTGCGGGCACCTCGTCCCGCGAGGCAGCGCTCCCCGACCACACCCGTGCCAGGAGCTCAGCGGCGGCGCCGCCGGCCGGCGGGTCGAGCGCCGACGGCGCGGGCGCGGACCGCGCGGACGAACTCCCCCGCCGCCGGGGAGAGCGGCCCGCGACGCCAGAACAGGGCGCCGCGGCGCACCACCCGCGGCCGCAGCGCCAGCACGACCGCACCGCGCTCCCCCGCTTCACGGGCCAGCGACCTCGGCAGCAGCGTCGCCCCGGCCCCGGCCAGCACCAGCGGCACGACCATCGCCTGGTGCGCCGTCTCCACCGCGACCCGCGGCCTCGCCCCCTGCGCGCGGACGACGTCCTCGATGACCTCGCGCGTCGCCGTCCCGCGCGGGGTCGTCACCCAGCTCAGCTCGGCCAGCTCGGCCCGGCCGAGGCGGTCGGCCTTGTCGGACTCCGGTGGCAGCACCGCGAAGATCTCGCGCCCCTCGAGCACGACGTGCTCCAGCTCCGCGACCCCGTCCGCTTCGGAGTCGGCCATGCCGAGCTCGGCCTCCCCGCTGCGCACCGCGCTGGTGGCACCCAACCCCAGCTCGTGGTCGGACACGTTGACCACGATGTTCGGGTGCTCGCGCAGGAACGCGCCGAGCAGGTCGGCGAGCGGGTCCACCGCGAGCGTGGTCTGGGCGACGATGTCCAACCGTCCCTCGGCCAGCCCGAGCACCCGGCGCACCGAGTCCGCGGCGGTGCTGAGGTCGCGCATCACCTGCCGGGCGGGTTCGACCAGCGCCTCCCCGGCCGGGGTCAGCGCGACCCCGTGCGGGAGGCGGTGGAAGACCTTGCCGCCCAGCTCCTGCTCCAGCGAGCTGATCGCGTGCGACAGCGACGGCTGCGCGACGCGCAGCGCCTGGGCCGCGCCGGTGAAGCTCCCGCACTCGGCGATCGCGAGGAAGTACTCCAGCTCCCGGCGCTCCACACCCTCCTCCTCACACGTCGCGAGCGCAGCGGAACCCGGTGTTGCCGGTGGAGGTGTCGGGGGTCAACCCCTGGCGGGCCGACACCCGGTAGCGCCGGCAGTACGACTCGTGGCACAGGTACGAGCCGCCGCGGACGCTGCGGCGCGGGTCGCCGGGCCCGAACGGGTCGGCACTCCACTCCCAGACGTTGCCGGTGGTGTTGTGCAGACCGTAGCCGTTCGGCTCGAACTCGGTGACCGGGCAGGTCCCGTACCAGCCGTCGGACTGCTCGTTGTGCCGGGGGAAGACGCCCTGCCAGACGTTCATCCGGTGCTCGCCGCCGGGTTCGAGCTCGTCGCCCCACGGGAAGGCGCAGCCGGACAACCCGCCGCGGGCGGCGTACTCCCACTCCGCCTCGGTCGGCAGCCGCAGCCCCGCCCAGGTGCAGTACGCCTGCGCGTCGGTCCACGACACGTGCACCACGGGGTGGTCGGGCCGGTCGTCCACATCGGACTGGGGCCCTTCCGGGTGGCGCCAGTCGGCGCCCATCACCTGGCGCCACCACGGTGCCGCCGCCACGCCGCGGGTCGGCGGGAAGTCGTCGGGCAGCAGCCCGGCGAACACGAAGGACCAGCCCCACCGCTCGGCCTCGGTGCGGTAGCCGGTCGCCTCGACGAACTCGGCGAACTCCGCGTTGGAGACGGCGGTGCGGCTGATCCAGAACGGCTCGACCCGCACCTCGCGGACCGGTCCTTCGCCGTCCTCCGGGTAGGCCAGCGCGTCCTCGCTGCCCATGAGGAACGAACCGCCGTCGAGCCGCACCATGCCCGCCGTCCGCTGGGCGGCGGCGGGCTCGACGTCGTGCGCGGCGGCCTGCGGCCGTCCCGCCGAGGGTGCGCAGCAGGCCCGCTCAGTCATGGGCGGCCTTGAAGCGGGCGCGGTCCCGGTCCACCGCGGCGTCGTGGTGCAGGTCGTCACCGAGGTCGACGCGGACCCACTCCAGCGTTCCGGTGAAGGCGTTGTCGACCACGGGGTAGTCGTCGGTGACCGGCGTGGCGCGGTCGACCCCGATGTCGAAGGTCTCGTCGAAGGCGAAGTAGTACGGGATGGTCTTCGGCACCTCGACCTCGCCGACCTTCTCGCCGTCGACGTGCAGCGTCACGTCACCGCCCTTGCCGACCCCGCCACCGTGGTAGGCGAAGTCCACCCGGACCTCGTGGCGCCCGGGCGGCAGCGGAGCGCTCGCCCGCGCCGTGTGCACCTCCAGGCCGAAGTAGTTGTAGGCGTAGCAGAGCCGTCCCTCGTGGAAGTACACCGACCAGCCGCCGAACCGGCCGCCCTGGGCGACGATGACGCCTTCCGGCGCACCGTCGCTGTCCACCACGGCGGTGACGCTGTGCGAGCGGTTCTTGACGTTCGGCGCGGTCTCCTCGGTCAGCCGCTTCGCACCCGCGTGGAAGGTGATGGACCGCCGGTCGCCCATGAGGTCGAGCCGACCGGACTCCTTGGGGTTCTCCCGCTCGGTCATCCGGTCGTCGAGCGGGAACACGCCGTAGCGGCTGGCCTCGATGAGGAACAGCTGCTTGAGCTCGTTGAGCTTGCCCGGGTGCTCGGCGGAGATGTCGTGCGCCTGCGTCCAGTCGACCCTGGTGTCGTAGAGCTCCCACTCGTCGTCGTCGAAGTAGCGGCGCTGGTCGCCCTGGACCATCTCCCACGGCGTCCCGTGGCGGGTCACCGCCAT
Organism: Saccharopolyspora hordei; assembly: GCF_013410345.1. NCBI lineage: Bacteria > Bacillati > Actinomycetota > Actinomycetes > Pseudonocardiales > Pseudonocardiaceae > Saccharopolyspora > Saccharopolyspora hordei. Next base: position 3,105,423 of record NZ_JACCFJ010000001.1, on the reverse strand, counting down.
CCAGCCGTCGTGGTAGATGCCGCGGTTGCCGACCATCTCGAAGTACTGCAGCGTGTGCCGGTCGGGGGCATCGGCGTCGTTGAAGCTGTAGAGCATGCTGGTGCCCTCGATCGGCTTCTGCGCGACGCCGTCCACCTCGACCGGGTGCGGGATGCCCGCGGCCTCCAGCACGGTGGGCACCACGTCGATGACGTGGTGGAACTGGTGCCGCACGCCGCCGCGCTCGGCGATCCCGCGCGGCCAGTGCACCACCATCCCGTCGCGGGTGCCGCCGAAGTGCGAGGCGACCTGCTTGGTCCACTGGTAGGGCGTGTTCATCGCCAGCGCCCAGCCGACCGGGTAGTGCGCGTGCGTGGTGGCGTCGCCGAGGGCGTCCTCGTTCTCCAGGATGAACTCGGCGCTGTCCGGGATGCCGCTGGCGAAGCGGTGCTCGTTGAGCGTGCCGCCGAGACCGCCCTCGGCGGAGGCCCCGTTGTCGCCGAGGATGTAGAGGAACAGCGTGTTGTCCAGCTCGCCGAGCTCCTCCAGCGTGTCCACGAGGCGGCCGACCTGGTCGTCGGTGTGCTCGGCGAAGCCCGCGTAGAGCTCCATCAGCGACGCGGCCGCGCGCTGCTCGGTGGGCGACAGCTCGTCCCAGTGCGGGACGCCCTCCGCCCACGGCGCCAGCTCGGCGTCCGGGGGCACCACGCCGAGTTCCTTCTGGCGCTGCAACGTGATCTCGCGCTGGCGGTCCCAGCCGTGGTCGAACTTGCCGCGGTACTTCTCCCGGTACTCGCGGGGCACGTGGTAGGGCGCGTGGGTGGCGCCGAAGGGCAGGTAGATGAAGAACGGGTGGTCGGGCTTGAGGGACCGCTGGTCGCGCACCCAGTCGATGGCGTGGTCGACCAGGTCCTCCGACAGGTGGTAGCCGTCCTCCGGGCGGCGCGAGGGCTCCACCGGCGTCGTGCCGTCGAACAGCAGCGGGTACCAGTGGTTCATCTCGGCGCACAGGAACCCGTAGAACTTCTCGAAGCCCTCCCCGGTGGGCCACCGGTCGAACGGGCCGGCCGCGCTGACGTCACGGGCGGGCGTCTGGTGCCACTTGCCGAACGCCGCGGTGTTGTAGCCGTTGCCGCGCAGCACCTGCGCCAGCGTGGCGGCGCTGCGCGGGCGGATGCCGTTGTAGCCGGGCACGGCGCTGGCCATCTCGGTCGTCACGCCCATGCCCACGGAGTGGTGGTTGCGGCCGGTCAGCAGCGCCTGCCGGGTGGGCGAGCAGATGGCGGTGACGTGGAACCGGCTGTAGCGCAGCCCGTTGTCCGCGAGGCGCTCGGCGGTCGGCATCTGGCACGGGCCGCCGAAGGCGCTGGGCGCGCCGAAGCCCATGTCGTCGATGAGCACGATCACCACGTTCGGCGACGACTCCGGCGGCCGCACCGGCTGCACCGGTTCGTACTGCGGCTGCTGGTCGCGCACGTCCACCGCGGTGGCCGGCGGGAGGACCGGGTCCGGGATCGGGAGCCGCTCGCGAGAACGGACCGCATCGCTCATCCAAAACCTCCTGGCAGCGTGGAGCCCGCCGGGCAGCGCAGCGTCCGGCGGAAACGTGGGGGGAATCGCCACCACTCGTCCTCGGCGACACCGGAACCCTAGCCAACGCCAATTGCGGTGACCAAGCCGTCCACCCTCTGGAACAACTGCGCGCGGCACGGGAAAGCCGACGTCCGGGCAGGTCACCGGGCACGTCGAGGAGGGGAAGACGCATTTCGAATGAAATCCATAGAGAGCTTCTATGGCGCATTCCCGGCACCATTCCACGCTTCGCGTGCTCGGCACGACTCCCCCGCCGGGACCGCCGGAGCGCTCCGGTGCGGCCGAGATCACAGGGGAACTCGATGCACTCCACCCGTTGAGGGTGCAACAATGCACTCTGCGATGGATAGTGCAAAGGACGTGCGCAAGCGGCGGATGGCGGCCACCGCGGCGCAGGTGACGTCGATCTGCCGCAAGCTGACCGCGGAACGCGGACTGACCGGGTTCACCGTCGAGGAGGTCTGCGAGCGGGTCGGGATCTCGCGGCGCAGCTTCTTCAACTACTTCGCCTCGAAGGACGACGCGGTCCTGGGGGTCCCCGCGCGCAGGGACGACGACGAGCTCACCGCCTGGTTCACCGCCCGCGGCGACCCGGACGGCCCCGGCGTCTCCGCGACCCTGCTCGACGACCTCGCTGCACTGGCGGTCCAGCGCTGCGAGGCCTCCGGCATGACCGCGGAGAGCGTCGAGGACGCGCGAGCCGCGTTCGAGCGCGAACCCCGGTTGCTCACCAAGGGTTTCGAGCGACTGCTGCGGGACGAGCGCTCCGACGTCGAGCTCGTCGAGCGGCGGGAGGGCCTGGCCCCCGGGGACCTGCGGGCGGCCGCCGCCGTGCAGATCGTCCACGCCCTGGTCCGGGCGACCGCGTGGGACTTCCTCGCCTCGGACTGCACCGACACCTTCGCCGAGATCCTGGCGCGCCGGCTCGCCGCCGCCCGCGATCTCCTGGCACCGACCCACGACCCCGAACGGAAGCCATGACCACCACCGCTCCCGCGCCGCTGCTGCTCACGCAACGGCGGATCTGGATCATCTTCAGCGCCCTCATCGCGGGCATGCTGCTGGCCAGCCTCGACCAGACGATCGTCTCGACCGCGCTGCCGACCATCGTCGGCGACCTCGGCGGCGTCGAGCACCAGGTGTGGATCACCACCGCCTACCTGCTGGCGACCACGATCGTGATGCCGATCTACGGCAAGTTCGGCGACGTCCTCGGCCGGCGGCGGCTGTTCCTGGTGGCGATCGCGCTGTTCACCCTCGCCTCGGTCGGGTGCGCCTTCGCCACCGACTTCTGGGCGTTCGTCGTGTTCCGCGCGATGCAGGGCCTCGGTGGCGGCGGGCTGATGATCCTGTCGCAAGCGATCATCGCCGACATCGTCCCGGCCAACGAGCGCGGCAAGTACCTCGGCCCGCTCGGCGGCATCTTCGGCCTGTCGGCCGTCGGCGGCCCGCTGCTCGGCGGCTTCTTCGTCGACCACCTCACCTGGCAGTGGGCGTTCTACATCAACATCCCGATCGGCATCGCCGCGTTCGTCATCGCACTGCTCGCGCTGACCCTGCCGAACAAGAAGGCCACCCAGCCGGTCGACGTGCTCGGCGTCGTGTTCCTCTCGGTGGCCACCACGTGCCTGATCTTCTTCACCGACTTCGGCGGCGACAAGGCGCACGGCTGGGACGCCGTCGAGACGTGGGCCTGGGGCGCCGGCATGGTGGCGGCGGCGGTCGCGTTCGTCATCACCGAGTCCCGCGCCGCGGACCCGATCATCCCGCTGAGCCTGTTCCGCAACGCGATCTTCATCAACGCCACCGCGATCGGGCTCACGCTGGGGCTCGGCATGTTCGCCGCGATCGGCTTCCTGCCGACGTTCCTGCAGATGTCCTCCGGGACCTCGGCGGCCGCCTCCGGTCTGTTGCTGCTGCCGATGATGGGCGGTCTGCTCCTCACCTCCATCACGTCCGGCGCGATGATCACCAAGACCGGGCGGTACCGGATCTACCCGATCCTCGGCACCGTCGTCACCGGGGCGGCCATGGTCATGATGACCTCGCTGACCGCGGACACGCCGATCTGGCTGATCTGCGTCTTCCTGTTCGTCTTCGGCGCGGGCCTCGGCCTGATCATGCAGGTGGTCGTGCTGGTGGTGCAGAACGCGGTCCCGCCCGCCATGATCGGCACCGCGACGAGCACCAACAACTACTTCCGCGAGGTCGGCGCCTCGCTCGGCGTGGCGGTGTTCGGCACGATCTTCACCACCCGCCTCACCGACAACCTCACCGCCGTCTTCACCTCGGCGGGCGCCTCGGCGGCCGACGCGTCGAAGGCCACCGCGACGATCGACCCGAAGACGCTGAGCCAGCTGCCCGGACCGATCCGCGACGGGGTGGTGACGGCCTACGCCGACGCGCTCGCGCCGGTCTTCTGGTACCTGCTGCCGTTCATCGGCATCGCCTTCCTGCTCGCCCTCGTGCTCAAGCAGATCCCGCTGTCCGACGTCGCGGGGCTGGTCGCCCGGGGCGAGGCGATCGGCGGTGAAGAGGCGGAGCGGCTGGAAGCCGAGCAGCGCAAGGCCAAGAAGGCCGCGGGATCCCGCGAGGACGAGCCGACGTCCTGATCCGCGTGCGGGGCGCGGCCGGCCCGCGCACGCCGGGCGGCGGACGTCGTCGGCATCACCGCTCGGACGTCCCGGTGCGCGGTGGCCCGTGGCGCAGGGAGTGGTCCAGCGCGCTCATGAGGCGAGCGACGCGGCTGGTGCCGCTCGGCGCGGGCGGGTAGCGGCGGAGGACGTCGACGAGCCCGGGTGTCGCGCGCCGCCGCGCCTCCTCCAGCAGTGCATCCCCGGCCGCGGGGTCGCCCGCGGCCAGCTCCGCGATGCGCGCCGCGCTCGCAGGCGCCCGCAGGATGTGCCCGACCTGGGTGGCCCGGGCGATCGGGTGCAGGTAGGCGGCCGAGGCGGCGTCCCCGGCGCACCGGGCGGCCAGCCGTGCGGCTTCCGTGGGCGCGGACCGGGCGGCCCGGTGCGCGTCGAGGGACGCGGTCCGCTGCCACCGGGAGCGGGCGGCGCCGTCGACGAACGCCCACGCGGCCTCGATCGCCGAGCGGGGACGCGGATCGTCGGGAGCCGCCCGCTCGAAGACGGGCAGGACGTCCTCCGCGTGCTGCACGACGTAGCGGGCCACGAGCCGCAGCTCGTCCACCGTCAGCTCGAAGTCGCCGCGCGGGGCCACGGTCGTGGACCCTACCGCCCTCCGGCGCCGCGCAGGACGTCACCTGCGCTCGCGAGCGAACAGGAAGGCCGGGGGTTCGCCGCCGCCGTGGCACTCGATCGCCGCGCCGCTGACGTAGGACGCCAGGTCGGAGGCGAGGAAGAGCGCCACGTGCGCGATCTCCTCCGGGTTCGCCATGCGCCCCATCGGGATGGTGCGCTCGATCGCCGCCACGCCCTCGTCGCCGCCGTAGTGGTCGTCGGTCAGCTCCGTGCGGCACAGGCCCACGTTGATGGAGTTCACCCGCACCTTCGGAGCCCACTCCACGGCCAGCGACCGGGTCAGCGAGTCCACACCGGCCTTCGCCGCGCCGTACACCGCCGTGCCGGGCGAGGGCCGCAGCGCGCTGATCGAGGAGATGTTCACGATCGCGCCGCCGGTGTCCTGCTGCTGCATCGCGGCGTTGGCGGCTTGGGCGACCAGCAGCGGCCCGGTGAGGTTGAGGTCGAGGACCTTGCCGTGGAAGCGCGGTGAGGCCTCCGCCGCCTTCGCGTACGGCGCGCCCCCGGCGTTGTTCACCGCCACGTCGAGCCGTCCGTGCTGGTCGAGCACGCGGTCCACGAGCGCCCGGACCGACTCCGCGTCCCGCACGTCGCACCGCACGTGCGTCGTGCCCGGCGCGGGTTCGTCCACGTCGGACCGCGCGCAGGTGACCACCCGCGCACCGGCGCTGACGAAGGCGGCGGCGATGGCGCGGCCGATGCCCCTCGTCCCCCCGGTGACCAGCACGACCCGTCCCGCCATGTCCAGCTGCACCGCCATGCGCCCCTCCGGTGGCCGAGAACCCGAGCAGGCACCAGGCTACCAAGCAAGTGCTAGGTAGCCCAGGTGTCGTGAGCGCGAACGCCGGTTGCAGCCGGTTGTCGCACTCACGACCACTCACGACCGGACGTAGGGGCCGCAGACCTCGCTCCGCGGACGCCTCAGGCGCTCATGACCGCGGGAAGACGATCCGCTTCAGCGCGGTGCGCAGCTCGTCGACGGCCTCGGGCGACAGCCCCTCGAAGTACCCGCGGTGCGCCTGGTCCACCAGCCCCTGCGCCTCTTCCTGCACCCGGCGCCCCTCCTCGGTGGCGGCGATCAGCCTGTTCCGCCGGTCCGCCGGGTCCGGGGTGCGCCGGACGAGTCCCCGCTCCTCCAGCTCGTCCACCAGGCCCACGATCTGGCTGGGGTCGAGTCCCAACGTGGTCGCGACGGTGCGCTGGTTGACGCCCGCCGCGTGCTCGCACGCCAGCACGAGCACCGAGTAGGCGCGCACCTTCAGCCCGAGCGGGACCAGCGCCTTGTTCACCGCACCGAGGACCATCCCACCGGCGCGGGAGAGCAGGAACCCGATGTCGTCTGCCAGCGGCTGCGGCTGGGTCTGTGCCATGCACCCTCCTCCGACTACCCCGCAATCGTAGCAAACCGCAATCATTGACTTTCTCAACGATGGATGCTTGCCTGTGATCCAGACGACAGGAAGGGCACCGATGGATCTGAGCAACAAGGTCGCCATCGTCACCGGCAGCGGGCGCGGACTCGGCCTCGCGTACGCCCAGGAGCTCGCCCGCCACGGCGCGGCGGTGGTGGTCAACGACGTCGACCGGGACAGCGCCGACGCGGCCGTCGCCGAGATCACCGCGGCCGGCGGCCGAGCCACCGCCGTCGTCGCGCCGGTCGGCCCGGCAGCGACGGCGCAGGCCCTGGTGGACACCGCGGTCGAGTCCTTCGGCCGGCTGGACGTGATGGTCACCAACGCGGGCATCCTGCGCGACAAGGTGCTGTGGAAGATGACCGACGCCGACTTCGACGCGGTGATCGACGTGCACCTGCGCGGCACCTTCACCTGCGTGCGCGAAGCCGTGCTGCGGTTCCGCGAGCAGGGCGAGGGCGGCCGCATCATCTGCGTCGGCTCCCCCGCCGGCCAGCGCGGCAACTTCGGCCAGACCAACTACTCGGCGGCCAAGGCGGGCATCGTCGGCATGGTCCGCACCTGGGCCATGGAGCTGCAGCGCGCCGGCATCACGGTCAACGCGGTGTGCCCGGTCGCGGCGACCGCGATGACCGAGACGATCCCGTTCCTGGCGCCGCACGTCGAGGCGATGCGGCGCGGCGAGCCGCTGCCACCGGTCCTGCGCCGCGAGGTCGGCATGGGCACCCCCGAGGACGCCGCGGGCGTCGTCTCCTTCCTCGCCTCCGACGCGGCGTCCGGGATCACCGGACAGGCCATCTCGATCGGCGGCGACCGCCTGGCGCTGTGGTCCCACCCGCAGCTGACCACCACCGCCTTCCAGGACGGCGGGTGGTCGGCCGAGGACATCGCCGCCGCCTGGGAGCGGACCTTCGGGGACGCGGTCGAGTCGGTGGGCGAGGAGTTCCCGGAGGAGGTCCTGCCGCGATGAGTCGCTACGAGTACGGCATCGACTTCAGCGCCGTCGAGGCCATCGACATCCACACCCACGTGGAGATCGACAGCAGCGGGCACCGGTCGCTCGACGACGAGCTGATGACCGCCTCCGAGAAGTACTTCAAGTCGGGCGCCGAGCGCACGCCGAGCATCGACTCCGTCGCCGAGCACTACCGCGAGCGGAACATGGCCGCCGTCGTGTTCACCGTCGACGCGAGCTCGACCACCGGGCACCCGCCGAACTCGGTGGAGGAGATCGCGGAGCGGGCCGCCGCGCACAACGACGTGCTCATCCCGTTCGGCTCGGTCGACCCCTGGCACGGCCGGGCCGCGGTGCGGCGCGCCCGCGCGCTGGTGGCGGACTTCGGCGTGCGGGGCTTCAAGTTCCACCCGAGCCTGCAGGGCTTCGAGCCGAACGACCGGCGGTTCTACCCGCTCTACGAGGCCATCGCGGAGGCCGGCGTGCCCGCGCTGTTCCACACCGGACAGACGGGCATCGGCGCCGGGTTGCCGGGCGGGCACGGCATCAAGCTCCGCTACTCCGACCCGATGCTGCTCGACGACGTCGCCGCCGACTTCCCGGACCTGACGATCGTGCTGGCCCACCCCGCGGTGCCGTGGGTGGACGCCCAGATCTCCATCGCCACCCACAAGGCCAACGTCTACCTCGACCTCTCCGGCTGGGCCCCGAAGTACTTCCCGCCCCAGCTGGTCCGGGCGGTGAACACCGTGCTGCGCGAGAAGGCGCTGTTCGGCTCCGACTTCCCGGTGATCCAGGTGGACCGCTGGCGCCGGGACTTCGCCGCGCTGGACATCAAGCCCGAGGTGGCACCGCTGGTCTTCAAGGACAACGCGCTGCGCGTCCTCGGCATCGAACGCTGACCGCACACGGACAGGAGCACCCATGACCACCACGCGCGTCGCGACGCTCGCCGAGCTCAAGGAGCTGGAGGGCGAGCCCTTGGGCACCAGCTCGTGGTTCGAGCTGCCCCAGGAGCGCATCAACACCTTCGCCGACGCCACCGGCGACCACCAGTGGATCCACGTCGACCCCGAGCGCGCCCGGGCCGAGAGCCCCTTCGGCGGGCCGATCGCGCACGGCTACCTGACGCTGTCGCTGATCATCCCGATGTGGGCCGAGGTGCTCGTGGTCGACAGCGTGACCATGGCGGTGAACTACGGGCTGAACAAGGTCCGCTTCACCGCTCCCGTGCCCGCAGGCAGCCGGGTGCGGTTGAACGCCGCGCTGAAGCGGGTCGAAGACCTGCCGAAGGGCGGCGTGCAGCTGACCGTCGACGGCCAGATCGAGCTCGAGGGGTCCGACCGGCCGGCCGTGGTGGCGGAGGCGATCTACCGCTTCTTCGAGTAGCCCGCGGCGACCGGGGTCCACTGTGGATCCCGGTCGCCCACGCGCAGCGCCACCGGGGTCGTCGCAGGGACCCAGTCCCGGTCCACCGACCCTCCTGAACCGGACCCGCCAGCACCCGACCGATCCCGGACATCCTGAAGGAGGACCGCATGCGCAACGAAGGCACCGGCAGCTGGCCGTACCGCCGCGCTCGTCTCTCGTCCGACACGATCGCGCTCGTCTTCCGCGGGCACGCCACCACCTACCGCGAGCTCGACGACCGGGTGACCCGACTGGCGCACGGGTTGCGCTCGCTCGGCGTCGGCCGCGGCGACCGGGTCGCGTTGCTGAGCACCAACCACCCGGCCTACCTGGAGGCGCTGTTCGCGGCGGGGTTGCTCGGCGCGGTCTTCGTGCCGCTCAACGCCCGGCTCACCGCCCCGGAGGTGGAGTACGCGGTGCAGGACTCCGGTGCCGCGGTGCTCATCCACTCCGCTGCGCTCGGGGACGTCGCGCGGTCCGCCGCCGGTGCGGCGACCCGCGTGGTGCTCGACGGCGCGGAGCCGGGGACGGTCGGCTACGAGGAGCTGATCGCCACCGGTGACACCTCCCGCATCGACGATCCGGTGTCGCACGACGACCCGTGCTTCATCATGTACACCTCCGGCACCACCGGACGCCCCAAGGGCGTGGTGCTCACCCACGGCAACCTCGTGTTCTCCGTGATGAACGCGGTCATCGACCTCGACCTGGACAGTCACGAGGTGGCGCTGGTGTGCGCCCCGCTGTTCCACACCGCCGCGCTCGACGTCGTGGCGCTGCCCACCATCCTCAAGGGCGGCACCGTGGTCATCGAGGAGGGCTTCGACGCGGGGCGCGTCTTGCAGGTGCTCGAACGCGAGCGCGTCACCTACACCTTCGGCGTGCCCACCATGTGCGACGCGCTCAGCGCGCACCCCGCGTGGGAGACCACCGACCTGTCCGCGATCAAGCGGGTGATCGTCGCCGCGGCTCCCGTCCCGCCGCGCACACTGCGCACCTTCACCGCGCGCGGCATCAAGATCTGCCAGGGCTACGGGCTGACGGAGACCGGCCCGGGGGCGCTGATCCTCACGCCGGACGACGTCGAGCGCAAGCTCGGCACGGCGGGTGTCCCGCACTTCTTCACCGACGTGCGGATCGTCGACCCCGACGGGCGCCCGGTGGGGCCGGGCGAGCGCGGCGAGATCCAGATCTGCGGCCCCAACGTCATGCGCGAGTACTGGAACCGGCCGGACGCCACCGCCGAGGCGTTCACCGACGGGCGCTGGTTCCGGTCCGGTGACGTCGGGGTCGCCGACGAGGACGGGTTCGTCACCATCGTCGACCGGATCAAGGACGTCATCATCTCCGGCGGGGAGAACGTCTACCCCGCCGAGGTCGAGGCCGCGGTGCTGGAGATGCCGGGCATCACCGAGTGCGCGGTCTTCGGCGTGCCGGACGAGAAGTGGGGCGAGGTGGGCTGCGCCGCCGTGGCGCTGGAGGACGGCCACGACCTCGACCACGACCAGCTCGTCGCGTTCCTCGAACCGCGGCTGGCCAAGTACAAGATCCCCAAGAGCCTCGTGGTGCTGGACGCGATCCCCCGCAACGCCACGGGCAAGATCCGCAAGGACGAACTCCGCCGCCGCTTCACCTGACCCACTCCCCCGGCGGCGAGCACGGCCCGCCGCCCCGGCTCCCGAGGAGCACCATGACCGGTGCGACGCAGAACGTCCCGGCGCCTCCAGGGGAAGTGCGCCGCGTGGTGCTGTCGAGCTACCTCGGCAGCGCCCTCGAGTACTACGACTTCCTGCTCTACGGCACGGCCGCCTCGCTCGTGTTCGGCCCGGTGTTCTTCTCCGGGCTCTCCCCCGCTGCGAGCACGATCGCGTCGCTCGGCACGTTCGCGGCCGGGTACGTGGCCCGTCCGCTCGGCGGCGTCGTCTTCGGCCACTTCGGCGACCGGGCCGGGCGGAAGGCGATGCTCGTCCTCGCCATGACCGTCATGGGCGTGGCGTCGATCCTCATCGGTCTCGTCCCACCCGCCTCCGCCATCGGCCCGTGGGGCGCGATCGTCCTGGTCACGCTGCGCGTCCTCCAGGGCATCGCGATCGGGGGCGAGTGGGGCGGGGCCGCGCTGATGGCGCTCGAGCACGCCGAACCGCGGCGGCGGGGCTTCCTCGCCGCGTTCACGAACGCCGGCGCGCCGACCGGTGCTGTCCTGGGCACGCTGGTGATGACGCTGTTCACCCTGCTGCCCGAGGACGAGTTCCTGCGGTGGGGCTGGCGCGTCCCGTTCCTGCTCTCCGCGGTCATGCTCGCCGTCGGGCTGTTCGTCCGCGCGCGGGTGTCGGAGAGCCCGATCTTCCGGGCCGCCGCCGAGCGGGCCGAGCAGGAGGACTCCCCGCCGATCGTCGACGTGCTGCGGCGCCCCGGGACCGTGGTGCTGGCCGCGCTCGCCTGCCTGGCGAGCTTCGCGCTGCAGACCGCGTTCACCACCTTCGGCATCACCTACGCCGTCGAGCGCGGCACGGCCCGGCCCGACGCCCTGCTGGCCTTCGCGCTCGGCCAGTTCTTCGCGATCTTCTTCATCCTCGGCTTCGCCCGGCTGTCCGACCGGGTCGGCCGCCGCCCGGTGATGCTGTGCGGCCTCGCCGCGACGGCCGTGCTGGTGCACCCGATGTTCAGCATGCTCGCCGCGGACAGCTTCGCGGTGGTCACCGCCGCGTTCACGCTGTACACGCTGTGCCACGGCGCCACCTACGGGCCGATGGCGGCCTACATCGCCGAGCAGTTCGGCACCCGCACGCGCTACACGGGGGCGTCCCTCGGCTACCAGCTCGCCACCGTGCTCGGCGGTGGCTTCACCCCGGTCGTGCTGGCGTCCCTGTACGCGTCCTCGGGCAGCTCCACCGTCCCGGTGAGCGGGTTCATCATCGCGCTCGCCCTCCTCAGCGGTGTCGTCCTCCTCCGCACCCGAGAGACCAAGGACAACGACCTGACCGCCACACCACCACCCGCCCGGAAACCGGGCTGATCGGCATCAGCGCTCTACCTCGAGCCGCACCCTGGCCGAACACGAGGTGCGGGAGCGTGCTGGGGCGCGATGAGGGGTTCCTCGACAGCCTCGGCCATGGCGGAGGCGGTCGATCTGCTGACCAGTTCCCGACGCGGTTCCCGGCGTGCTGCTCTCGCATTCGACCGCGCCTCGCCCCGGCGCGCTCATCCACTCGTTCGGCTCATGAATCACGTTCCTCGCTCCGGCAACCTTGACCATGAAGATCGGTCACGCGTGCGCATGCGACCAGTCGCCCTTCGAGGGCAGGCGCGAACACGAGGAGGCGCACAGGTGGGAGGACCTTCGCTCGATCCGGTGCTGGCGCTGAAGAGCAAGGAGGGCGAGATCGGCGCACTCCTGAAGGACGCGAGCCGGGGCGGATCCACGATCGTGATGGTGGAGCTCCTCAACAGCCTCGAGATCGACGGGACCATCACGAAGGACATCGTGCGCGCTGGTGTCGCGGCTGCGTGGGCAGGACGGTCGCTGTGGGTGGACACGACGTGGCTCTCTTTCGTCGAACCCCTTCGACTCCATCGCCGGCGGCGCCTTCGCGTACCTCGACGCAAGGATCGAGGAAGAGCTCGAAGACGGACTGGACCTGTGGAACACCGACGTCCCAGTGCTCACGCCCGTCATCTCGGTCAACGCTGACGACCAGCAGTTGGGACAGGTGCGGATGCTCCGCGAGCACGCGCCCCGACAGGTCGTCCTACGGGGCCAGCACGCTTCACGGAACGGAACCGCCGATCGGATCGCCCGCATCGTGAGGGGACTCGGGGTCAGCAGCGACGAGGTGCACCTGATCCTCGACGAGCAGTACGTCGAGCACGTGGACGAGCGGCGAGTCCGGGAACTCGTCGACGTGGTCGACGATGTCAGCCAGCGCTTCGAACTGGCCTCGATCGTCTTGATGGCCGGCTCGGCCCCCAATCAACGCAAGGACCTCGAAACACGGTTCCGCGATCGCGCAGAACTCTCGCTGTGGCGGGCGGTGAGCGAGAGGTGCTCACATCCCATCCGCGACGGGGACTACGGCGTCGTCCATCCCCTCCCCACCGGCGAAGGCGGGTTCGGATGGCCGAACCCCTACATCCACTGCACAGTGCCGAACCGCTCCCTCTTCATCGGCAGGAAGATCCCGAACCGGAAGAACAGCGTCCCGCCCCCGGGATCTTCGGAGCGGTACTTCCTCGAAGTGGCCGACGAACTCGTTCACCACGAGGAGTACGCCGGCCCCCGCTTCTCCTGGGGCGATCGAGCCCTCCACGAGTGCCGGTACCGGAACACGCACTCGGTGGGCGAACCGCCCACGTGGATCGAGATCGCGACGTCCCACCACTTGGCGCACCTCGACCACGCAAGGGACTCGGCGACCCACTAGCCGAGGTCCCAGGGCGTCCGGTCGTCGTGCGATCCACCTCCAGGAGCACCCATCAGCGGCACTCCGCACGATCCGACAAACCACCCGGCTCTCGGTACCCTGCGGGGACGCGCAGTCGTCGGGTGGGGGTGGGTGCGGCGGGCCTGCCCTGGTCGGCCGGGATCACCGCCCGGGCTGCACCCGGATGCCAGCGGAGGGGCCGTGCTCGAGTTGACCGTGCTGACCTGGGTGCTCACCATCGCCCTGATCATCGCGCTGCTGGCCGTGGACCTGGTCGCCGCGGCGGCGCGGCCGCACCGGGTCGGCTTCGCCGAGGCGAGCGCGTGGTCGGTGGGTTACGTGCTGGTGGCAGTGCTCTTCGGCGTGTGGTTCACCCTCCAGCACGGCGGCGACGCCGGCACCGAGTTCTTCGCGGGCTACATCGTCGAGAAGAGCCTGTCGGTCGACAACCTCTTCGTCTTCGTCATCATCATGGCCACCTTCGCGGTCCCGGAGGAGCACCAGCACAAGGTGCTGACCTTCGGCATCGTGCTCGCGCTCGTCATGCGGGCGATCTTCATCGCGGTCGGGGCCGCGCTGCTGTCGCTGTTCTCCGTCATGTTCCTGGTCTTCGGGTTGCTGCTCATCTACACCGCCGTGCAGCTGTTCCGGCACCGCGACGAGGACCCGGACGTCGACGACAACCCCGTGGTGAAGGTGGCCCGCAAGGTCCTGCCGGTGTCGTCCGAGTACGTCGGCGGCAAGCTCGTCGCGCGTCTGGACGGGCGGTGGGTGGTCACGCCGATGTTCATCGTGCTCATCGCGATCGGCAGCGTGGACCTGCTGTTCGCGCTGGACTCCATCCCGGCGGTCTTCGGCATCACCGCCGAGCCCTACGTCGTGTTCACCGCCAACGCCTTCGCACTGCTCGGGCTGCGCGCGCTGTTCTTCCTGGTCAAGGGCCTGCTGGAGCGCCTGGTCTACCTCTCGACGGGCCTGTCGCTGATCCTGCTGCTCATCGGCGCCAAGCTGATCCTGCACTGGCTGCACGTCGACGTCGACGAGCGCGTCCCCGAGATCCCCACCACGGTCAGCCTGGCCGTGATCGTCGTGGTGCTGGTGGTGGTGACCGTGGCGAGCCTGGTCAAGACGCGGCGCGATCCCTCGGCCACGGCGCACGCCGGTTCCCTGCGGGCGCACCCCTCGGTCGACGCGCGGGAGCACCGCGAGGACCGGTGAACCTCAGCGGCCGAGGACCCGCACGAACCAGCTCACCGCGCGGTCGACCGCCGCCCGGGCCTCCGGATCGGCACCGTGCCCCTCGAAGCCGTGCGCGGCGTGCGGGATCTCGATGACTTCGAGCGAGGCGCCGACCTCGCGGGCCTTCGCCACGAACGCGTCCTGGGTGGACGCGATGAACTCGTGCTCGTCACCGACCCGCACGATCAGCTTCGGCAGCTCGGGGTGCTCGGGCACCGCCTCGACGGCGTTGAAGCGCGGCTTGTCCCCGGGCCAGTCCGGCGGCGGGGCGAGCACCGGGTAGGTGAACCCGACGGCGCGCAGCCAGCTCGGCGCGGCGCGCAGGTAGGACGCGGCGAGGGGGCGCCGCCGGAGAAGCACCACAGCGCGATGCGGTCGGCGTCGACCTCCTCCAGCTCCCGGGTCCGCTCGATCACCGCGGCGACGTCGTCGGCGGCCTCCGGGTAGTGCTGGTCGGTGTGGAGGCGGTGGTTGAAGGTGATCCCGACCAGCCCGGACGCCGCCACCAGGGCGCCGTGACCGAGGAACCCCTCCCAGTCCCGCGGTGTGGGCACCGCGTCCTCCGGAACGGGACCGCCGTGCACGAAGACCACCGCCGGGTGCGGCCCGGGACCATCGGGGTGGTGGACGTCCATGACCTCGTCGCGGACCCGCCGCACGGGCTTGACGTCGTGGAAGAACGGCACCTCGACCATGGTCACAGCCAACCAGATCCGGCGCGGGTGCGCCCCGGTTTCGCCAGAAGTGGTCAGGGGACCAGCACGACCTTCCCGACCGCGTGCCCGCCCTCGACCTCGGCCAGCGCCGCCCCGGCCTCGGCGAGCGGCCGGACCTGCGTGACGTGCGGGTCCAGCTGCCCCGAGACGACCAGCTGCGCCAGCCGGTCGAGCACGGCGGTGCTGCGGTCCCGCTCGACCGTCCGGCCGCCGAGCTCGGCGACCAGCGGCTTGTCAGCGATCGACAACAGCCTCGACCGGTCCTCGACCAGCTCCGCGACCGTGCGCAACGCCGCGCCGCCCACCAGGTCGAAGACGGCGTCCACCCCGTCCGGCGCGGCGGCCCGCACCCGGTCGAGGACCCCGTCGCCGTAGGCCACCGGGACCGCGCCGAACCGGGCGACGAGGTCGTGCTTGGCCGGGCCGGCCACCCCCACGACGGTGATCCCCCGGGCCCGCGCCAGCTGCACGACCGGGATGCCGACACCCCCGCCGGCACCGTTGACCACCAGGGTCGCGCCCGCGGGCAGGCCGAGGTCGTTCAGCGCGTCGTGCGCGGTGCCCGCCGCGACCGGCAGCACCGCGGCGGCCTCCGGCGCGAGCGCGTCCGGGCGGTGCGCGGCGAACGAGGCGGTGACCAGCGCCTGTTCCGCCCACCCGCCGACCATGCCCGGGCAGCCGCCGAACACCTCGTCGCCGACCGCGAAGCCGGTCACCTCGGGGCCGACGGCCACCACCGTCCCGGCCACCTCACGTCCCAGCACCGCGGGGCCGGCGACGCCGTAGGAGCCCTCGCGGAGCCGCCAGTCCCCCGGGTTCACGCCCGCCGCGCGCACCCGCACCAGCAACTCACCCGGACCGGGCTCGGGCACTGCGACGTCCAGGAACGCCTCCTGCTCCGGACCGCCCACCTCGGTGAACCCGTACGCCCGCACGCCAGCCCCTCTCTCGTCGCCCGTCACGCGCTGCCCAGCCTGCCAGACCACGGCGCGTGTGCAGCGCGGCCCTCGGGGACCGCACCGCCCCGGTCAGCTCGCCGCGACCGGCAGCCGGAGCGGCGCCCCGGTCTTCTCCCGCACCTCGTCCTCGGTGACGCCGGGCGCGCAGCGGACCAGGCACAGCCCGTCCGGGGTCACGTCGAGGACCGCCAGGTCCGTCACGATCCGGTCGACCACGCCCGCGCCGGTCAGCGGCAGGGTGCACCGCTCGACGACCTTCGGCGTGCCGTCCTTGGCGACGTGGTCGGTGAGCACCACGATCCGGCGGGCGCCCACGACCAGGTCCATGGCGCCGCCCATGCCCTTCACCAGGGCGCCGGGGATCGTCCAGTTGGCCAGGTCGCCGTTCGCGCCGACCTGCAGCGCACCGAGGAAGGCGATGTCGATGTGCCCGCCGCGCATCATCGCGAACGACTGCGCCGAGTCGAAGAAGCTCGCGCCGGGGGTGACCGTGACCGTCTGCTTGCCGGCGTTGATGAGGTCGGCGTCCTCCTCGCCCTCGTACGGGAACGGCCCGAGGCCGAGGATGCCGTTCTCGCTCTGCAGCGTCACCCGCACACCGTCGGGGACGTGGTTGGCGACCAGCGTCGGGATGCCGATGCCGAGGTTGACGTAGTCGCCGTCGCGGAGTTCGGCGGCGGCGACGGCCGCCATCTCGTCACGGGTCCAGGTCATGGGGCTGCTCCTGTTCAGGCGAGTTCGGGGACGCGGGGGCGCACGGTGCGCTTCTCGATGTCCTTGACGCGGGGCCGGGCCTGCACCAGGTGGTCCACGTAGATGCCCGGGGTCACCACCCGCTCCGGGTCCAGGTGCTCGTCGCTGAGGTGCTCGACCTCGACCACGGTGACCTTCCCGCAGGTCGCCACGACCGGGTTGAAGTTCCGCGCGCTCGCCCGGTAGACGAGGTTGCCCGCCGGGTCGGCGGTGTGGGCGTGCACCAGCGCCAGGTCGGCCACGATCGCCCGCTCCTGCACGTGGGTCTGGCCGTCGAACTCCGCCAGCGGCTTGCCCTCCGCGATCGGGGTGCCGACGCCCGCGCGGGTGTAGAACGCGGCGATCCCCGCGCCACCGGCGCGCATCCGCTCCGACAACGTCCCCTGCGGCGCGAACTCCACGGTCAGCGTCCCGTCCAGGTACTGCTGGACGAACAGCCCGTTCTCCCCCACGTAGGAGGCGATCACCTTGCTGACCTGGTGGTTCTCCAGCAGCAGGCCGAGCCCCTTGCCGTCCACGCCCATGTTGTTGGACACCACCGTCAGCCCGGTGACCCCGCTGTCGCGGACGACCTCGATGAGGTCGTTCGGGTTGCCGCACAGGCCGAAGCCGCCGACGGCGATCGTCATCCCGTCTTCGAGCACCCCGGCCAGCGCTTCGGCCGCACTCGAGCGCAGCTTGGACACCTCGTCCCCTCTCCCTCGGTCCGCTGGACGAGCACCAGTGAAGGGTCGGTGATGTCGAAAAGGCAAGGAACGACGGGGGAACTCGGCAGAACCGTTCGGCCGGCGAGCGGCCCCGGCCGAAGGCGTTCACTGAGCGGACACCCTAGGGTGGGTGCATGAGCACCCGCTCGAACGCCCACCTGGTCGGCCGGGTCGGCGCCGTGCTGCGGGCGCTGTCGGCCGGCAACGAGACCGGGGCGGCCACCAGCGACCTGGCCCGGGCCACCGGCCTGCCGCGCCCGACCGTGCACCGGCTGCTCAGCTCGCTGGCCGAGGAGGGGTTCGTCGACCGCGACCGCCGCACCGGCCGCTGGTTCCTCGGCCCCGAGCTGTACCTGCTGGGCCAGACGGCGGGCACCCGCTACGACGTGACCCACCACGCCCGCGCGAGCGTGCACCGGCTGGCCGCGAAGACCGGCGAGAGCGCCTTCTTCTCGGCCCTGCGCGGGACGGAGACGGTGTGCCTGCTGCGCGAGGACGGCGACTTCCCGATCCGCTCGTTCGTGCTCCACGAAGGCGCCCGGTTCCCGCTCGGCGTGGTCTCCGCCGGCCTGGTGATCCTCGCCTTCCTCGACGACGCGGAGATCGACGCCTACCTGGCGAGCACCGACCTCACCGACCGCTGGGGCCCTGCGCACTCCGCCGAGGAGGTGCGCGCCCGCATCGCCCGCACCCGCCGGGACGGTTACGCGGTGAACCCGGGCCTGGTGGTCGAGGGAAGCTGGGGCATGGCGGCGGCGGTGTTCGACCGCTCCGGCCACCCGGCGTGGGCGTTGACCCTGACCGGCATCGAGCCCCGCTTCCGCCCGGAGCGCCAGCCGGAACTCGGCGCGCTCCTGCTGCACGAAGCCCACGCCCTCAGCCGGACCCTCGACACCCCGGGAAGTCGCTGAGGCGGGAGGAACCCACCTGCCACCGAGCGCGGTCACTCGCGCGACGCGTGTGGCGCGCCAGTGAGGTGGGCCGAGCCCGGGCACCCGACGACGAGGTGTCGCTGATGTGTCCACTCCAGACAGGACGGTCCCCCGTGGTGAACGGCTCGATCGTCCAGCTGGGCGACGACCTCTCCGTGACGGCGCCGAGGCTTGGTCAGGCCTGGAGGTCCACGACGACCTTCACGTCGTCGGGGCCGGTGTCGAACACCTCGGTCCAGCGGTCCAGCGGGACCCGACGCGTGATGAGCCTGGCCAGCCAGTCCCGGTCCGCGGCGTCCAGCACCTGCACCGCCTGCTTGTAGTGGCGCAGGTTGGCGTTGACGCTGCTGACGATGACGTCGTTGTCCAGCACGACCTCGTCGTCGACCAGCGTCCTGGCGGGGAACGGCACGGTCCGGTGGTGCCCGGCCAGGCCGGTCAGCACGGTGATGGCGTTGGGCGCGGTGTGCCGCAAGACCTCCTGCACGAGCCGGCCGGACCCGGTCGTCTCGATCACGATGTCCGGTCGGCAGCGCAGGTCGTCCAGTGCGGTGTGGTAGGTGGCGCCGAGCGCCCGGACCAGGTCGGGCCGGGGCCCAGCCGTGACCTCGTCGAGCACGTGCACCTCCAGGCCGCGCTGGACGCCCATCAGGGCGGCGAGCATGCCGATCGGTCCCGCCCTGGTGACCAGCGCGCGGCGCGGGGCGAAGTAGGCGCGGCGGCCGATCATGTCGACCTGCTCCCAGGCCTTGGCCACCACCGACGCGGGCTCGGTCAGCACGCCCAGGTCGCCGAGCGAGGAGCTCACCTTGATCGCGAACTGCGGCTCGACGGTCCACTGCTGGGCGCCGTAGCCGTGCAGCCCGCGGATGCCGCGCTCGGTGTACCGGCCGTTGAGGCAGAAGTCCCACTGCCCCGCGGCGCAGGCCTCGCACGGTTCCGGGTCCGGGCGCCGGACGACGCCGACGACGAGGTCGCCGTCCCGGAAACCGCTGATCGCCGGCGCGTGCAGCACCTGGCCGACGGACTCGTGGAAGAGCACCATCCGGTCCTGTCCCGGCGGCAGCATCCCCAGTCCTCGTTCGGTGACGTCGCGGTCGACGCGGCAGTACCCGGCCAGCAGCCCCCGCACGAGCAGCTGGCCAGGCCGGGCGGTGGGATCGGGCAGCTCGCTGACCGCAGACCGCTCCGGTCTGCCTGGCACCACGGTGGCGGCTCTCATCTGCCCGCTCCTCTCCGGACGAGGGGCAGCAAGCTAGCAGACCCGCCCGGTGATCGCACCACAGGCAGAGCCGGAGCGTGGCCGCCCGGCCCCCGTCGAACGCGCGTTCTGGACAGGGGGTGCACGACCTCTCCTGTCCACACGGGACGATCGTGCGGACGGACGTCTCGGCCGGCTCAGCGGCGTGGCCGGAACGCGATCGCTCGCGTGCGGGCGGCGACGTCCGGCCAGCGGGGATCGGACGGGTCCGCCGGGAAGCCCAGCAGCGGCGCCAGGCGACGCCACGCCCGCGGGTGCCGCTGCTGGTACTCCGCCAGCAGCCGCTGCACCTCGGACCCGTCGAGGAAGCGGTGCTCGGGTTCCGGCCACCGCTGGTCGGCCACCCGCAGCTCGATCGCCGGCGCGGCCCGGACGTTGCGGTACCAGTCGGGGTTCTTCCCCCAGGCGGCGACCACGACGACCTCGGGCACCGCCGGGTCGTAGCGCACCACCTCCACGACCACCTCCCGCCGCGCACCGGTCCGCCGCCCGCGGTGGGCGAGGTAGACGAACCGGTACCCGGCCAGCCGGCCGAGCCCCAGGCGGTAGAGGTGGATCGGCGCACGCAGCAGGAGGCGCAGCAGCCCACGCGGCTTCCGATCGGTCAGCGCCACCACCGCACTCCTTCCCGTCGACGGATCTGACCACGGCCCAGCCTCCGCCCGGGGTGACGCGATCGCAACGGAGGTCGGACACCTGGTTCCCACGGGAACCGCACCCGACCGAGGCCGGAGCCCGCCGGTCGTGCCGCCGGCGGGCACCGTGTCGCTCCACCGTCGTGAGTGGACGGTCAGGTCAGGTGCAGGACTTGGGGGACGAAGAGGACCGCGACGTAGTACGCCATGAACTGGGCGCCGGCGTGCATGCCGAACACGCGGTTGGCCACGCCCGCGAAGGTGGCGATGAGCAGCGTCGCGGCGACGCCGAACGCGCCGCCCTCGTACCAGGAGATCACCACGACGAGCCCGGCGAACGCCCCGATCAGCGCCTCGTGGCTGACCTTGCGCATGACCCACAGGCTCGCCGACCGGGCGAAGTTCATGCTCAGCGGGTAGGCCACGACCGCGGCCAGCGCCACGCCGACCAACCCGAACACCAGGAACTGCCAGGTCGGCACCAGGGTGTGCAGGTTGTGCACCTGGCCGGTGGCCTCGTCCACCCCGTACACCGGTGGGGCGTTGAACAGCGGTGCCGCCGGGCCCGCCGCGACCGGGCTCAGCGGCAGGCCGAACGCGACCAGCGGGATGAGCGTCTCGGCCAGGTAGGTCGACTCCGTGGTGCCGTTCTTGACCGCGATCACCGAGGTCAACCGCTCGTAGACGTGCTTGGCGCGCGAGCCGACGATCTCCCCGGCCAGCACCGTGGTGGCCACCGGGCTGAACACGAAGGTGGTCGAGCTGATCCCGGCCGCGGCCGAGGTCAGCGCGAGCTGCCGCGGGCTGAGCACCTTCGCCGGGTTGGGCAGGTACCCGCTCCAGTCCTTGACCTCCGGGCCCAGCCAGAACGCCTTGCGGCCGCTGCGCGGCAGCGTCGCGCGCCCCGAGCGGGAACCCAGCTGCAGCAGGTCGGCGACCAGCGGCCCGACCGCGATGCCGAGGAAGAAGCTGATGCTCAGCGTCTCCCCCACCACGTCCTCCGCCAGCGCGTTGACCGCGGTCACCAGCAGCACGAACGGCACGATGCAGGCGATGCTGGTCCAGCGGCCCGGCGAGAAGTAGCCGATCAGCACCGCGGCCACGACGAACACGTACGGCGCGACGGCGGTGATGTGGTCGCCCAGCGGCGCGAGCAGGGCCGCGAGCCCGACGGCCACCGGGACCGCGATGAACGCGGACAGGATCGCCCCGGAGATGGCCTTGCGCAGCGCGATGTGCGGAACTCCCAGCCGGCGCAGCGCGTTCGCCTCCGGCAGCATCGTCACCGCCATCGTGTCCCCCGGGATGCCCAGCAGCGTCGTCGGGATCGCGTGGGTCATGTGCTTGGAGACCGCGCCGGCGATGAAGAACGTGAACACCCCGACCGGCGGGACGCCCAGCACCACCACCAGCAGCGTCAGCGGCGCCAGCGTCGCCGTCTCGTCGGTGCCGGAGACGAGGCCGATCGCGGCGAACACCACGGCCCCCACCAGGCCCATCGACAGGGCGATCAGCACGTCGTCGAGGATCACGGCCTGACCTCCCGGTCCTGCTGCGCCCGCTCGAACGCGTCGTGCAGCCCGACCGAGCGCAGTTCCCGGGCCGCGTGCGGCGACAGCGCACCACCGACGCCGTCCGCCGCGGTGATCTCGGCGATGGCGGCCCGGTGCTCCTCGGGGGACAGCGCCTGCTCGCGCACGACCCGCTTGGGCGGGAACAGCTTCGCGCTGACCACGGCCGCCACCAGGCACCCGGCGAGCCCGGTGAGCAGGGCGTAGCCCTCGCGCAGTTCCGGGCTCGCCCCGGCGAACACCCACTCACCCACGAGCAGTCCGCCCAACCCCAGGACGACACCGATGAGCACCGCGGGCCACAGGTGCCGGGGGTGGACCGCGTCGCCCCACACCTGCACGTACGGCCGCTCCTCCTGCTGGTCGCCGGTCACCGCCCGGCCTCCGCACGCAGTTCGCCGAGCACCTTCTCGGCGTGGTCGACGCGGACCGCCCGGTCGGCGACCAACCGCGCCACGACCGCGGACAGCTCCTCCTCCGTCGCACCGGCGGCGACCGCGACGTTGCGGGCGTGCAGCGCCATGTGCCCGCGCTGGATGCCCTCGGTGGCCAGCGCCCGGAGCGCCGCGAAGTTCTGCGCCAGGCCGACCGCGGTGATGGTCTCCGCCAGCTCGGCGGCGGTCGACACGCCGAGCACCTGCACCGCCCGCTGCGCCACCGGGTGGACCTTCGTGGCACCCCCGACCAGGCCCACCGCCATCGGGAGTTCGAGCGTGCCGACCAGGTTCCCGTCGGCGTCCCGCTCGAACCGGGACAGCGACGTGTAGCGCCCCTGCGCGCTGACCGCGTGCGAGTGCGCCCCGGCTTCCACGGCGCGCGTGTCGTTGCCGGTCGCGAGCACCACCGCGGTGATGCCGTTCATGATGCCCTTGTTGTGCGTCGCCGCCCGGTACGGGTCGGCCTCCGCCAGCGCGGCGGCGTGGACGATGTCGGCGACCACGCCGGGCCCGCCCACCGCCTCGGCGTCGAAGACGGCGCGCGCCCGGGCCAGCCGCAGGTCGGCCTTGTTGGTGAGGATCCGCAGCAGCGGACGGCCGCCGGCGATCTCCCCGACGCGGTCCGCGATCGCCTCGGCCATCGTGTTCACCGCGTTGGCACCCATCGCGTCCCGCACGTCGACCACGAGGTGCGCGACGACGTAGCGCTGCGTGCGGGCCTCCACCAGCCGCACCACCAGGTCCCGGACGCCACCGCCGAGCTCGACCAGCCGCGGGTCCTGCCGGTTGGCCAGCTCGACCAGCTCGTCGCGCGCCTCCAGCAGCCGCAGCCGCGCCGCCTCCGGGTCGGCGGTGTCGACGACCTGCACCTGGGCCTGCATGAGCGGGTCGGTGGACGAGGTGGTGAACCCGCCGCGCACCCGGGCGATCCGGGCGGCGTTGCTGGCCGCCGCGACCACCGACGGTTCCTCGGTGGCCATGGGCACCAGCACGTCGCGGCCGTTGACGGTGAAGTTGGTCGCCACGCCCAGCGGCACGCCGAGCACGCCCACCACGTTCTCGACCATCCGGTCGGCCTGCTCCAGACCGAGCCCGGAGCCGGGGTCGAAGGCGGCCAGCTGGTCCTCGTCCACCCCCGCGTGCGCCGCCACCAACGACCGCCGCTGGCTGATCGAGCGGTCCTTGAAGCCTGCGAGTCGACTGGTCGACACCGTTCCTCCCGTGCTGCGCCTCGGCGAACGGCGGCCGACCTCGCGGTGCACGCCCTCCACGGCCGCGTCGCCGTTCTCGTACGCCGAGGAACTGTAGGCAGCGCGACGTCGGCGGGACATGGATCGACGTCCCACCCGCCCGGCTCGTGGGTGGGACGACCGCACATGCCGATCACCGTGGGCCGCGAACCGGGCACACAGCGCTACGGCTCGGCGCGGAGCCGCCGGCGCAGCCCCTCCAGGCGCACCGCGACGGACACGCGGAAGAACGGTTCCGGCTCGCGCCAGGACTCGCCGAGCAGGCTGGTGATCCGCTCGATCCGCTGCAGCACGGTGTTGGTGTGCACCTCCATGCGCCGGGCCGCGCGCACCGGGCTGGCGTTGCAGTCGACGAAGTGGCGCAGCGTGGTCAGCAGGTCGGTGCCGCGGTCGGCGTCCCAGCGCAGCACGGGGCCGAGCACGCGGTCGACGAACGGTAGCGCGGCGGTCGGATCACCGGCGAACATCGAGGTGTAGGGCGCGTACTCGTCGGCGTCGGCGGCCGCGGACCCCACACCGAGCGCGGCCAGGACGCGGCTGCAGTCCCGCACCGCCGCGAAGCGGGCGGAGAGCTCGCCGAGGGTGTCGGCGGGGCGCGCGGCCACGGCGAGGACCTCGTCGGTGCCCGCGCCCGCACGCACCCGGTCCCGCACGAGGGCCGCCGCCTCCCGCGGGTCGGCCCCCGGCAGGACCAGCGTGACGACGCCCTCCACCTCACCGGACAGCCCGGACGCCGAGGCCAGGGCGTGGGCCGCGCGCAACGCGGCCCGGCGGTGTTCCGGGGCGACCGCGACGACCACGACGGTGCGCAGGTCCTCCGGTCGCACCCGCCGCGCGCGCAACCGGGCGGCGAGGTCGGAGTGCCGCCGCACGTCGGGGCTGAGGACGTCGTTGAGCAGTTCCCCGCGCACCCGGTCCTCCGCGTAGCGCACGGCGTCCTGCTTCAGGGTCAGCAGCGCGGTGATCTGCGCGGCGCGCTCGATGGTCCGCAGTTCGACGGCGCCGAGCTCCACCGCGCCGTCGCCGATGAGCAACCCGCCGAGCACCAGGTCCCCGGCGAGCACAGCGACGGCCGCGCTGCAGCCGTCCACCGGCGGGTCGAGCAGCGTGCACCGGCCCGACCGCCGGCTCTCGGCCAGCGCGGAGCGGACCGGGTCGGAGTCGACCACCGCCGCAGAGCCGTCCGAGGCGGCGACCAGGGCGTGGTGCTCGTCGACGATGAGCACCGGGCGTTCCAGCGCGTCGCCGAGCGTGCGGGCGACGTCGGTGGCGCCGCCGCCGCGCAGCACGGCCGCGGTCAGCTCCTCGTGCACCTGCCCGGCCCGCTCCATGGCCGCGACGTGCTGGGCCAGCTCGGCGTAGGCGTGCTGGGTCTCGTCCGCGGCGTCGCGCGCCTGCGACAGCAGCCGCGCGGTCTGCAGCACCACGGCGACGATGTCGGCGAACGCCGACAGC
This sequence comes from Saccharopolyspora hordei, assembly GCF_013410345.1. Lineage (NCBI taxonomy): Bacteria > Bacillati > Actinomycetota > Actinomycetes > Pseudonocardiales > Pseudonocardiaceae > Saccharopolyspora > Saccharopolyspora hordei. Next base: position 3,080,472 of record NZ_JACCFJ010000001.1, on the reverse strand, counting down.
AGCGCGACCTCCTCCGGGGAGAAGGCGTGCTCACTGCGGTTGGCGGCGAACAGCACGCCCAGCACGTGGCCGCCGGCGACCATCGGGACGCCGAGGATGGAGACCAGGCCCTCGGCCTGGACGGCGCTGTCGATGCTCTCGGCGTGCGGCACGTCCCGCAGCTGCGCGTAGTGCGACGTCCACTGTGGAGCGCGGGTCTCGGCGACCTTGCCGGCCAGCCCGGTGTGCGGCGGCACCCGCAACCGCCGGAACGCCGGCGCGATGACACCGGCGGTGGAGCGGACCCGCAGTTCCCGGGTCCGCTCGTCGAACTCCGACAGGTAGGTGACGTCGGTCCCGGCGAGGTCGTGGGCGCGCCGGACCAGTCCGGAGACGAGTTCGTCCACGTCGTGCAGCGCGGCGAGCTCCCGCGCGCTGGAGAACAGCGCGGACAGCTCCTGCCCGCGCCGGTGCAGCCGCGCCACGGCGCCCTGCAGCTCCCGCACCCGCTGGCCGACCTGCGCCGCCGCGGCGGCATCGAGCTGCTCGGCCGACAGCAGCTCCGCCACGGCGTCGTGCTCGTCGGGCATGCCCGTGGAGGCGAGGTCGAGCAACGCCAGCACGGTCTCGACCGAGACGCCGCCGTTCGGTGGCCCGGACCCGCTCATCCACACCACCTGCGCACGCCGTCGACTGCCTCGCCGACGCATGGTACGGCCGCACCCCCGGCGGCGGCGCACGCGTGCACCGCCGCCGGAACCGGGGTCAGCTGCCGATGGTGGCGGTGTCGATCACGAAGCGGTAGCGGACGTCGCTGTTCTGCACCCGCTCGTAGGCCTCGTTGACCTTGTCGGCGGAGATGAGCTCGATCTCCGCGCCGATGCCGTGCTCGGCGCAGAAGTCCAGCATCTCCTGGGTCTCCGGGATGCCGCCGATCATGGACCCGGCCAGCACCTTGTTGCCGCCCAGCAGCGAGAACGCGTTGTAGCTGAGCGGTTCGCCCGGGGCGCCGACGTTGACCATCGCGCCGCCCACGCGCAGCATGCCGAGGTAGGCGTCGATCGGCAGCTTCGCCGAGACCGTGTTGAGGATCAGGTCGAAGCGGCCCCCCAGCGTCTCGAAGGTCGACTCGTCGCTGGTCGCGTAGTAGTCGGTCGCGCCCAGCCCGAGCCCGTCCTCCCGCTTCTTCAGGCTCTGGCTGAGCACCGTCACCTCGGCGCCCATCGCGGCGGCGAGCTTGACCGCCATGTGCCCCAGGCCGCCGAGGCCGACGACGGCGACCTTCTTGCCCGGGCCCGCACCCCACTGCCGCAGCGGCGAGTAGGTGGTGATGCCCGCGCACAGCAGCGGCGCGGCGACGTCGAGGCCGATGCCCTCCGGGATGCGGCACACGAAGGCGTCCTTCACCACGACCTGCTGGCTGTAGCCGCCGTAGGTGTTCTCGCCGTCGTAGCCGACGCCGTTGTAGGTCGGGACGTTGCCCTTGACGCAGAACTGCTCGGTGCCCGCCCGGCAGTACTCGCACTCACCGCAGGAGTCGACCATGCAGCCGACCCCGACCCGGTCGCCGACCTGGAACTTCGTCACGTTCGAGCCGACCGCGGCGACGGTCCCCGCGATCTCGTGCCCGGGGACCATCGGGAAGATGCCCTCGCCCCAGTCCCCGTGGGCCTGGTGGATGTCGCTGTGGCAGATGCCGGCGTAGGCGATGTCGATCAGCACATCGTCCGGCCGCAGATCACGTCGCTCGATCGTCGTCGGCGCGAGGGGTGCCCCCGGAGCCGGAACGGCGATAGCGTGCGTGGTCGTGGTCATGAATCCTCCGTGGAAAAGCCGTGCAGCGGGTCCCGATCATGTGAGAGACCTCTTACATTCACGACGTGGGAGGGCTCTTACATATTCCGACCGGGCGATGTGATCCAGGACATGGGCGGCAAGTACCACCACGGCGACCTGCGCGCGGAGCTCGTGCGCGTCTCGCTCGACCTGATCGCCGAACGCGGGCTGACCGGCTTCTCGGTGGCCGAAGTGGCGCGGCGCGCCAAGGTGAGCCCGGGCGCTCCCTACCGGCACTTCCCGGAGCGGGAGAGCCTCCTGGCAGCAGCGGCGGCCACGGTCGCGTGCCAGCTCGCCGAACGCGTGCAGAGCGCGGTCGAGGCCCACGACGACCCCGCGGACGCGCTCGCCGCTGCCGCCGGGGCCTACACCGGTTACGTGATCGAGCGCCGGGCGGGCATGAACGTCATCTACGCGGAGGGCCTGCAGGGCCCCAAGCACACCGAGCTGCACGAGCAGACCCGCAGGCTGTCCGACCAGTTCCTGATGCTCTGCCTCGCGGTCTCAGCAGCACCCCAGGACGCGCTCGAACTGATGGAGCAGCTGTTCACCCAAGCCCACGGCTACGGCATGTTCTGGCTCGACGGCGTCTTCACCAGGCACGGCTACTCCCCCGCCCAAGTCGTCCAGAAGTCCACCGCAGCAGCCCGCGCGGTGATCGACGGCCACCGGCACGCCGCGTCGGCGGAGGAGTAGCCGGGGCTTGCTCAGCGGCCTTCGGCTCGGGCGAGTTCGGCCTTCCACTCGCGGAAGCCCTCCTCGGTGCGGCCTCGGCGCCAGTAGCCCGAGATCGACACCTGGTCGCGGGTCAGGCCGCGCTCGCGGAACAGGTGCGGGCGGATGCGGCGCATCACCTCGTGCGCCTCACCGTGCACGAAGGCGTGCACCCGCCCCGGCAGCCACTCCAGTTCTCGGACCGCCGCTTCGAGCACACCGTCCGCGCCGATCTCCCGGCGGTGCAGGAAGGTCACCTCGCCGCGGGCCGGGACGTCGAGCTTCGGCTCGTCGGCCTCGGAGTCGACCAGCAGGATCGCGCGGACCACGGCGTCCGGCTGCAGGTCGGCCAGCGCCGCGCTGATCGCCGGGATCGCCGTCTCGTCGCCCACCAGCAGGTGCCAGTCGGCCGTCGGGTCGGGCCGGTAGGCGCCGCCGGGGCCGTTGACCATCAGCTGGTCCCCGGGCGCGGCCGTCGCCGCCCAGCGCCCCGCCACGCCCTCGTCGCCGTGCAGCACGAAGTCGATGGCCATCGTGCCGCTCTCGACGTCCGGGAACAGCGCCGTGAAGGTGCGCACGGTCGGCAGGTCCTCGGCGGGCATCACGCCGCGCAGCGCGCGGACGTCGATCGGGTCGGGGTAGGTCACGCCCGCCTTCGGGAAGATCAGCTTGACGTACCTGTCGGTGCACTCGCTGCCCGCGAACGCCGACAGGTCGTCGCTGCGGAACCACACCCGCCGCAGGCAGGGCGTCACCAGCTCCGCGCTGGTCACGGTCAGGTAAGTCGTCAATCGGACTCCTCGGCTAGCCGGCGCGGGGAAACCCACTTCGTTAGGCAAGGCTAACTTGTCCGGCCGCCCGGTGGCCAGCACGGGACCCGAACGGATGCGCGTGCGGGATCGCCGGTTCCGGTAGCACAGCTCCTCCACAGTGGATCGTCGGGCCGGAGGTCCGGCTCCCGCGCGCACCCCTATCATGATCTTGAACCGGGGCTCATCCGCTCCGCCGTCGCACCCGGCGCAGCGAACATCTCGCGCCGACGCCGAAACCACCAGCCAGGCACGGGAAAGGCGCATGTCCACCTCCGTCGCGCTCGCCACCGAGCAGACCCTGCCGATCCGCCGCGTGGCGCCCCAGGCACCGCCGCTGCGATGGCGGATCCTGGCGATCGCCGCGATCGTGGTGGCCGCGTTCAACGCCCGGACGGCGGTGACCGCGGTCGGTGCGGCGCTGCCCGAGATCCGCGCCGCGCTGGGGCTGGGCACCGCAGCGGTGTCCGTGCTCACCGCGCTGCCCGCCCTCTGCATCGCAGCCACGACGTTCCTCGTCCCGCTCCTCCGCCAGCGCGAAGGAACGCTGACCAGCGTCGTGCTGTTCCTCGGCGTGCTGCTCGCCGGGCAGGCGGTCCGCATCACCCACGGCCAGTGGTCGCTGCTCGCCGGGACCGTCCTGGCCTGCTGCGCGATCGGTGGGCTGCAGGTCCTGCTGCCCGCCGTCTGCCAGCAGTTCGGCGGTTCGCACGCCGCCGCGCTCACCACCCTGTCGGCCACCGCGACCGCGACCACGCCGTGGCTGATCTCGATCGGCGGCTGGCGCACCGGGCTGGGCGCCTGGCTCCTGCCCGTCGCGCTCGCCCTCCTGCTGTGGTTGCCGCTCTCCCGCACCACGACGAGCAACGCGGCCCCGCAGCTCGCGCTGCCCCGGCGCGGCTCCCTGCTCCGCAGCGCCCGGGCCTGGTACCTGACGATGTTCATGGGCCTGCAGTCGTTGCAGGCGCTGTCCCTGCTGTCCTGGCAGCCGGTCCTGCTGCGGACCACGGGCGTCGGCCCGGTGCACGCCGCCGCGCTCAGCGCGGGCACCCTCGTGGTCAGCATCGTCGCCTCGGCGGTCATCACCGCCTCCTGCTACCGCAACGCCGCGCTCATCGGCACCTGGATGGTGCTGACCACCAGCAGTGGTGGGATCGGCCTGTTCGGGCTGCTCATCGCCCCGAGCGCCGCGCCGGTCGTGTGGGCGGGGCTGCTGGGCGTGGGCATGTCCGCGCTGGCACCCGCCATGGCCGCGATCCCCGCGCACACCACCGACAGCGGCGAGACGACCCGCCTGTCGGCGATGACGCAGGGCTACGGCTACCTGCTCGCCGCCCTCGGCCCGGCCCTGATCGGCGCCCTCACCGACGCCTCGGCGACCGCCGACTGGGCGCTGACGGCCCTGCTGTTCTTCAGCCTCCTCCAGTTCCTCTTCGCCACCCTCGCCTCCCGCCCACCGCACGACCTGCACACCTGAGCCCGTCACCCCAGCATCAGCAGGCCGCGCACGACCGCGGCGGCTCCGCCGAGCAGCGCGACGACGATGATCAACCGCCGCCCGGTCCTCGCCGCGATCCGCTTGTCCAGCCACTCGCCCGCGAGCGCACCGACCAGGAGCGCCGCTCCGGCGCACGCCCAGCCGAGCCACGGCACCGGCGGAATCCCCTTCGAAAGCAGGGAAACGACGTTCACCGCGAGCAGGTACGCCTGCGCCGTCGGGATGAGCACGCGTCGCGTCCACCGCTCGGACAGGGCGTAGACCGACACCATCGGTCCGCCGACACCTGCGGTCACGCTCATGAACCCGGACAGCGCACCGGCGACGAGCGCACCCGGCACCCCCCGCAGCAACCGGTGCCGATCCGCCAGCGCGGTGATGCCGACGGCGAGGACCACCATCGACCCGACGAGGACGAGCAGCGGCCCGGGCGGCGCGGCACCGACCACCAGGGCCCCGAGCGGGATGACCGCGATCGCGGGCACCGCCAGCATCAGCACGGACCGCCAGTCGGTGTCGCGCCACGTCCGCGCCAGCACCACCGCGCACAGCACCATGGACAGCGCGTTCGACATGCTGACACCGATGTGCGGTCCCACCGCGGCGACCATCAGCGGGCCGCCCACCAGGCCGAAGCCCAAGCCGGTCGTGCGCTGGGTGAGCGCTCCGATCAGCACGGGCAGCGCCAGCAGGACCGACGTCGCCGCGGTCACAGGGTCAGGGCGGCGTACTGGACCTCGGTGAACTCCTCGAGCCCGACGTCGGCGCCCTCCCTGCCCAGGCCCGACTGCTTGGTGCCGCCCATCGGCGCGAAGGCGACGCTGGGCAGGGCCTCGTTGACCCCGAGGATGCCCACGTCCAGCTGCTCGCCGATGCGCCACCCCGCGCCGAGATCCCCCGCGTACACGTAACCCGCGAGCCCCATCTCGGTGGCGTTGGCCGCGGTGAGCGCCTCGTCGACGGTCGAGAACCGGAAAACCCCCGCCGCCGGGCCGAAAACCTCCTCCCGGGCGAGGCCGACGTCGGTGGGAACACCGGTGAGCACGCACGGTGCGACGTAGCTCCCGGTCCCGGGCAGCTCCTGCTTGCCGCCGTGCAGCTGAGCACCGGCTGCCACCGCTTCGTCCACGAGGCCGCGAACGGCGGCGGCGCGCTCGTCGTCGATCACCGGGCCGAGGTCGGGGCACGGATCGGCGAGCCCGCTGCCCACCGTCATCGCCTCGATGCGGGCGGCGAGCTTGGCCACGAACTCGTCGTGCACGCCGTCCTGGACGAAGAACCGGTTCGCCGCGATGCACGACTGCCCGGTGTTGCGGAAGCGGGCCAGCACCGCGCCCTCGACCGCGGCGTCCACATCGGCGTCGTCGAGGACCAGGAACGGCGCGTTGCCACCGAGTTCCAGCAGCGGCCGCACGATCCGGCGCGCCGCCTGCGCCATGACCAGCCGACCGACCCGCGTGGAACCGGTGAAGGAGACGACCCGCACTGCACGGTGCGCGAGCAGCGCCTCGGTGGCCTCGGGAGCGGGCCCGTGCACGAGGTTGACCACACCCGGCGGCAGTCCGGCATCGGTCAGGCAGCGGATCATCTCGGTGGCCGCGAGCGGCGCCTTCTCCGAAACCCTCGCCACCACCGTGCAGCCCGCGGCGAGCGCTGGGGCGAGCTTGCGCGCCTGGATCGAGCACGGGAAGTTCCACGGCGTCAGGCTCGCGACCACCCCGGCCGGTTTGCGGCGCACGAGGTGCCGCCGCACCGCGACCTCCTCCTGCACCACCGCCCCCTGGGGGCGTCGCGCCTGCTCGGCGAACCAGCGGAAGTACTCCGCGGAGAACGCGATCTCACCGCGCGCTTCGGGCAGCCGCTTGCCCGCCTCTCGGGCGAGCAGCTCGGCCAGCGCGTCGGCGCGCTCTTCGATGAGGTCGGCAGCCGCCGACAGCAGTCGGCCGCGCTCGCGGACCCCGGTACCGGCCCAGCCCGCGAACGCGGCCGCGGCCGCATCCGCCGCCGCGACCGCATCGGCGGCCGCCTGCTCGGCACCGGTCCAGTCCAGTCGGCCGACGAGGCTGCCGTCGGCCGGGTCGTGGACGTCCAGACCCGCCTCGCGGGAGGTCCAGCGGCCGTCGATCAGGACTGTGGGCTGGGTCGGCATCGGTTCCTTCTCCTGTGCTCGGTGTGTCAGTTCGAGTTGGTCGGCGCGCGGTCCGCGCCGACGGTGGTCGGGGCGGTGGTGTCCTCGTCGCCGTGCTCCTCGACGTCCTTGCCCACGGGGTCCCACCGGATGAGCAGCAGCGCGGCGATCGCGACGAGCGGCGCGAGCACGATCGCCCCGATCGTGAAGCGCATGCCCTGCGCGTCCAGCAGCACCGGGAACGCGAAGGCGCCGATGATGCCGCCGACCCGGGTGATCGCCTGGGTGTAGCCGCCGCCGATGCCCCGGATGGCCGTCGGGTAGGACAGCGTGCCCATCGCGGTGCCGACGTAGCCGGCGCCGAAGTTGTGCGCTGCGGAGAACAGCGCGATGAGGATCACCGAGATCGACGCGGCGAGCAGGTGGAACGCCCCGCTGATGATCGCCAGGCAGCCCGCCGTGATGGAGAAGCCGATGAGCCCGAGGCGCCGCAGGCCTAGTCGCTGCGTCCCCGCGACGCACCCGAGCGCGCCGATCGCGCCGATCACGTTGACCGCGCCGGAGAGCACCAGCACGACGATGATGTCCCCGGGGAACAGCTCGTCGAAGATCTTCGGCGTGTAGAGGGAGATCGCGTAGTACTGCGCCGCCTGGCAGACGACGAGGATGCTGACCAGGACCGTCCGCGCGGTGTACGGCGAGCGGAACAGCGCGAGCAGGCTGCCGGGGCGGAACCGCTCCTTCTGCTGCGCTGCGCGCCCGCCGTCCTCCTCGACAGTGACCTCGAGGCCGTAGTTCTTGCGCAGGATCTCCGCGGCCTTGTCCAGGCCCTCGTACTTGGCCGCCCACATCGGGGATTCGGCGGTGTAGATGAACCGCAGGACGAGCACGATCAGCGCGGGCACCGCGCCGAGCCCGATCGACCACCGCCACAGCTGGTCGCCGATTCCCATGAAGTGGAACGGGATGATCGCGAAGAACGCGACGGCCGCCGCGCTGGTGGACATCACCTGGGCCATCGTGACGTTGCGGCCCTTGTTGGAGATCGCGCTGTACTCGGCGACGAAGGCCAGCGCCACCGGTACGTCCAGCCCGACCCCGACGCCCATCAGGAACCGCCACAGGCAGAACAGCTCCGGGTTGGGCGCCGTCGCGGACAGCACGGTGGCGCCCACGAGCAGGAAGAGCGTGATCATCAGCATCTTCGTGCGGCCGACGCGGTCGGTGAGGTAGCCGCCGAACAGCCCGCCGACCATGGCGCCGATGAGGATCACGGTGGAGATGAACGGCAGCGAGTGCAGGCTGATGCCCGAGTTGGTGAGGTTGAACTCGGAGGTGATCTGCACGGTCCCGAGACCGAAGCTGCTCAGATCCCATCCGTCGACGAAGATGCTGCCCAGCGCGACGATCTTGACCAGCACGGGGTTCTTCGGACGGATCCGACCCGAGTCGATCAGGCGCAGGACGTCGTCCGGCTTGCGGAGCACGACGGCGGCGTTGCCTGTCATGGAGCGTTCCTTTGCGTGACAGTGGTAAGACCTCTTGCCAGAAGCTAAGCTAGCGCGGACATCGCGTCAAGATTTGCGGTCGCAGGGAGAAGAGATGTCAGCGTTGACGGATCGGTACATGTTGCGCGAGGTCGAGGAGGTGACGACGGACCCGGAGTCCGCGGGCGCGACCGCCAGGGTGCGCGCCGTGCTCTGCAGACCGGGAGACGACGGTTTCGGTTACCTCACCGGCGAAACCCTCGCCGAGCAGGGCATCGAGACGACCATGCCGAACCTCCCCGACCTCGCGACACCGCCCCTGCGCACCCGCGACGTCGCGGTGCAGGTCCGCTGGGCCGGGCCGGAGGCCGTCCGCATCACGATCGGCCCGGCCGACGTGCCGCGTTTGGCGCCGGAGGGCACCGAGCACGGCATCGTCGTCGAGCCCCGCTACGTCGAGACGCGCACGACGGTCGAGCAGGACGAGCACAACGTGGTGCTGACCGGCGGCCGCCTGCGCGTCGTGCTCGGACGGCGCCCGTTCTCGTTGACCGTCCAGGACATCACCACCGGCGCGACGCTGCTCACCACGGCCGGGAAGTTGCGCCAGGTCGCCGGGTTGCCCATCTCCCCCGCCGCCACCGTCGGCGAATCCGCGGCCATCAACCTCGAACTCGGCCCCGACGAGGAGGTCCTCGGCTTCGGCGAGCAGTTCGGCCGCCTGGTCAAGAACGGCCAGCGCCTGCGCCTGCGCGTCGAGGACGCCCTCGGCACCGGCACCGGCATGGCCTACAAACCCGCCCCGGTCTGGTACTCCACCGCGGGCTACCTCGCACTCGTCAACACCGGGGCCACCGTCAACGCCGACGTCGGCCACTCCCGCAACGGCGTGCTCGGCATCGAGGCGGAGTGCGGCGAACTCGACCTGTACGTGGTCGCCGGGCCCGAACCGAAGCAGGCGCTGACGACCTACACCCGCCTCACCGGGCGCGGTCCCGTCCCCCCGGTGTGGGCGTTCGGCTACTGGCTCGGCCGCTGCCGGTACCACTCCGCCGCCGAGATGGCGGAGGTCGGCCGCGCGCTGCGGGAGCGCGACGTGCCCTGCGACGTCCTGCACCTGGACCCCGACTGGCTCGTCGTGGACCGGCTCAACTGCGACTTCATCTGGAACACCGACCGCTTCGGCGACCGCGCGGAGTTCGTCGCCGCGCTCGACCAGCTCGGGCTGCGGCTGTCGGTGTGGGAGCTGCCCTACCTCGACCCGGCCTCACCCCGCTACGCCGAGGCCGCCGAGCGCGGACACCTCGTCACCGACTCCGACGGCGAGATCGCCACGATCGCCGGTACGCCCGTCCCGGACGGCCGTCCACGCGCGCTGGTCGACTTCACCTCACCCGAGGCCCGCCGGTGGTGGCAGGACATGCACGCACCGTTCCTGGACGACGGCGTCGCCGTGTTCAAGACCGACTTCGGCGAAGGCCTGCCCGACGACGTCCGGCTGGCCGACGGGACCGGTGCCGAGCACGCCCACAACCTGTACCCGCTGCGCTACAACGGCGCCGTCAGCGAGGCCATCGCCGAGCGGACCGGGCGCGCACCGCTGGTGTGGGGGCGTTCCGGCTGGGCCGGTTCGCACCGCTACCCCGCGCAGTGGGGCGGCGACGCGGAGTCCACAGTGTCCGGAATGCGCGCCACGCTGCGCGGTGGGCTCTCCCACGCCATGAGCATGCCCGGGTTGTGGGGACACGACATCGGCGGCTTCTTCGGCCCCGAGCTGACGCCTGAGCTGTACGTGCGATGGACGCAGTTCGGCGCGCTGTCGCCGCTCATGCGCGCGCACGGGCTCCGCCCGCGCGAGCCCTGGGCGTTCGGCGAGGACGCGTTCGAGATCGCCCGCGAGTGGATCCGGCTGCGCTACTCGCTGCTGCCGTACCTGTGGCAGACCGCCCACGAGTCGGCGGAGCGCGGGTGGCCGGTGCTGCGCCCGCTGGCGCTGGAGTTCCCCGCCGACGACCTCGCCACGACCAGGGACGACGCGTTCCTGCTCGGCTCCGACCTGCTCGTCGTCCCGGTCTTCGACGATGCCGGTGAGCCGGTGCGGCGCCGGTTCTACGTGCCCGAAGGCGGTTGGACGGACCTCGTGACCGGAAAGCGCTACGAGGGTCCCGGGCTGCACGAGGAATCGGTACCGCTCGAACGCATTCCGGTCCTGGTGCGGGACGGAGCGCTGCTGCCCCGCGTGGAGCTCGGCGAGCACGTGCGGCGCACCGACGAACTCCTCGACGCGCCTTGGACCCTGCACGCGTACGGAGAAGTCCCCACCACCGCAACGCTGCTCGACTTCAACTCCCGCCCGTTCACGGTCTCGGTGAACGGCGATCAGCTCACCACCAGCTCGTCGACGCCGATGAGCCTCGTCCGCCACACCCCGCAGGAGGCGCGGTCATGACCTCGTCCGAACCCACCCGGCGCAGCACCTCCTGGTTCGGCGCCGAAGGCAAGATGGGCTTCGTCCACCGCTCGAAGCTCTACAACTCGGGCCGCTCGCCGGAGATGTTCGACGGCCGACCGGTCATCGGGATCTGCAACAGCTGGTCGGAGCTCACGCCCTGCAACCGGCACCTGCGCGACGTCGCCGAGGCGGTCAAGCGCGGCGTGCTGCTGGCGGGCGGTTTCCCCCTGGAGTTCCCGACGATGTCGCTGGGCGAGACGCTCATGCGCCCGTCGGCGATGCTGTACCGGAACCTGATGGCGATGGAGGTCGAGGAGAACCTCCGCTCGTACCCGCTCGACGGCGTGGTCCTGCTCGGCGGGTGCGACAAGACCGTTCCCGCGCAGCTGATGGGCGCGCTGAGCGCCGACCTGCCCGCGATCGTGCTCACCGGCGGTCCCATGCTCAACGGGAAGTTCCGGGGCTGCGACGCGGGGTCCGGCACGCACGTGTGGCAGTTCGCCGAAGAGGTCCGGGCCGGGCGGATGAGCCGGGCCGAGTTCGGCCGGGCCGAGGCGTGCCTGTCCCGCAGCGCCGGGCACTGCACCACGATGGGCACCGCATCCACGATGGCCTGCCTGGTGGAGGTCATGGGGCTCTCGCTGCCGGGCAGCGCTGCCGTGCCCGCCGTGGACGCGGGCCGCTACGCGCTGGCCGAGCAGTCGGGCAAGCGGATCGTGTCCCTGGTGGAGGACGACGTGCGACCTTCGTCCATTCTGGACCGCAGGTCGTTCGAGAACGCCGCGCGGCTCAACGCCGCCATCGGCGGGTCCACCAACGCCATCGTGCACCTGAGCGCCCTGGCCGGGCGCGCCGAGGTCGACTTCCCGCTCGAGGAGTTCGACCGGCAGGCGCGCGACATCCCGCTGCTGGTGAACCTGCTGCCCTCCGGCCAGTTCCTGATGGAGGAGTTCAGCTACGCGGGCGGGGTGCCCGCGGTGGTGGCCGAGCTCGGCGAACGCCTGCACGGCGATGCGCGCACGGTCACCGGCCGGACCCTCGCCGAGAACTGCGAGGGCGCGCAGAACTGGAACCGCGAGGTCATCCACAGCTGCGCGGAACCGGTGCAGCCCGCGGGATCGGCCACCGCGGTGCTGCACGGCAACCTCGCCCCGAACGGCGCGGTGATCAAGCTGTCCGCGGCCTCGCCGGAGCTGATCGACCACACCGGCACCGCCCTGGTCTTCGACACCGTCGAGGAGTACTACGCGCGCTGCGACGATCCCGATCTGCCCGTGGACGCCGACACCGTGCTCGTCGTGCGGGGCGCCGGGCCGCGCGGCTACCCCGGGATGCCCGAGATCGGCAACCTGTCGATCCCGAAGAAGCTGCTCGACGCGGGGGTGCGCGACCTGGTCCGGATCACCGACGGCCGGATGAGCGGCACCTCCTACGGCACGATCGTCCTGCACGTCGCGCCCGAATCCGCCGCGGGCGGCCCGCTCGCGCTGCTGCGCACCGGCGACCGCGTGCACCTCGACGTGGCCAACCGCCAGCTCAACATGCTCGTCGACGACGCGGAGCTGGCCCGGCGCGCGTCCGAAGCCGCCGAGCGACCGGCGGACGCCCAGGGTGGTTGGACCGGGTTGTACCGGGAGCACGTCGGGCAGGCCGACACCGGCGCCGACCTCGACTTCCTGCGCGGACGGCGCGGGCACGCGATCCCCCGGCGGCACCTGTGACCGCCCCGCACACCAGCGAGAAAGGGAAGGACGAAGGCATGAACGAGCTCAGCGGGCGCAGGGCGCTCGTCACCGGCGCGGCGACCGGGATCGGCCGGGTCGTGGCGCAGGACCTGGCCCGGCGCGGCGCCGAGGTGCTCGGCGTCGACCGCGACGAGACCGTCGCCGAAATCGCCGAGGGCTGCGAGGATTCCGTTGCCGCGCGGCTGGAAGGCGCCGTCTTCGACCTCGCCGACACGGCGCAACTCGAGGCGCTCGCCGACCTCGCCGCCGCAGAACCCGGCTTCGACGTGCTGGTCAACTGCGCGGCGGCCTACCCGCCCCAGGGCGGTTTCCTCGAGGCGTCCATCGCGGACTGGACCCGCGTGCTCGCGGTGAACGTCGTCGCCACGGGCGTGCTGAGCACCGCCGTCGCGCGCGGGCTGCACGCGGTGGGCAAGGCCAGCGGTTCGATCGTGAACTTCTGCAGCCTCCAGGAGGCCATGCCGGTGCCCGGCTACGGGCCCTACGTCGCCAGCAAGGGCGGGGTGCGGGCGGCCACGAAGGCGTTGGCCGTGGAGCTCGCGCCGTGGGGGCTGCGGGTCAACGCGGTGGCACCGGGCGTGGTCAACACACCGTCCACTTTGGCCACTCTCGACGGCAGGAGCTGGGGTGACGACGGCGCACCACCGACGCTGCTCGGCCGCGCCGGGACCTCGGACGAGGTGGCCGACGCAGTGGCCTTCCTCGCCTCCGACGCCTCCTCGTTCATCACCGGCACCATCGTCCCGGTCGACGGCGGCCGCCACCTCAGCCGCCGCCCCGACCCGGTCGGCACCCGCGACGTCACCACCGGGAGGAACCGATGACCGATCCGGACCTGTCCCCGCTCACCGTCGTCTACCGGGGCATGGCTCCCCAGCAGGTGCTCCGGCTGAGCGAAGCGCTGCACCAGGCCGGGGTGCGCTCCTTCGAGGTCACCATGACCGGGGAGCGCCCGATGGAGACGATCGAGCTGCTGAGCCGGGAGCTCCCCGGCGACGCGCTGATCGGTGCGGGCACGGTCAGCACGCCCGAGCAGGTCTCGGCGTCGGCGGCCGCCGGTGCGCGCTTCGCGGTGTCGCCGCACTTCGACGCCGAGGTCGTCGAGCGCACCCGCGAGGAAGGTCTGCTGTCGGTGCCGGGGGCGTTCACCCCGACCGAGATCATGGCGGCGCGCAAGGCCGGTGCCGACGTGGTGAAGGTCTTCCCGATCAACGCGGTCGGCGCCGACTACCTCCGCCAGCTGCGCGGCCCGATGCCGGATCTGGTGGTGATGGCCAGCGGTGGCGTGACCCCCGCGCTGGCCGCCGAGGTGGTGGCGGCGGGCGCGGCGTGCGTCGCCGTCGGGCACCACCTGCTCGGGGCCGCCCCGGACGGCACCTTCGACCCCGCCGAGCTGCGGGTGCGGACGGGCGAGTTCCTGCGCGCCGTCGGAGCCGCGTCATGAGCGTCGACCCGGTGGGCGAGGTCCGCGCCCGCTTCGGTGAAGGGCCGTGCTGGGACGCCGACGCGAAAACCCTGCTGTGGGTGGACATCACGGGCGGGGCGGTGCACCGGACCAACCCCGCCGACGGGGTCACCGAGCAGTGCCCGCTGGGCGGTGAGGTCTCCGCGGTGTTCCCGACCACCCGCGGGACCTCGGTCGTGGCCCGCGACAGCGCGCTGCTGGAGGTGTCCGGCCCGGACGTCGTCGGCGAGATCGCGAGCGTGCCGCCGCACCCCCGGATGCGGTTCAACGACGGCGGCCCCGACCCGCGGGGCAGGCTGCTGATCGGCACGATGCACGCCGACAAGGATCCGGGCACCGCCGCGCTCTACCGACTCGACGACGAGCTGGTCCCGATCGTCACCGGGGCGACGGTGTCGAACGGTCTCGGCTGTAGCCCGGACGGCGGACTCCTCTACTACGCCGACAGCCCGACGTTGCGCATCGACGTGTTCGACTACGACGCCGATGCGGGAATGCCGCGCGGTCGCCGGACGTTCGCCGACGTCTCGGACCTCGGCGGGCGACCGGACGGGCTGACCGTCGACGCCGACGGCTGCGTGTGGGTGGCCATGATCGGCGGCTCCCAGCTGCTGCGGTACACACCGGAGGGGCGCCTCGACCGCGTCGTGCCGCTGCCGGTCTCGCACCCGACGAGCGTGGCCTTCGGCGGTGCCGACCTGGCCGAGCTGTTCGTGACGACCGCCCGCGACCCGCTGTCGGAGGCCGACCTCGCCGAGCAGCCGCTCGCCGGGCGGTTGCTGCGGCTCGACCCGGGCGTCACGGGCTCGGCCACCCCGTCAGTCCGGCTGCCCTGATCCGTCGTTCGCCGAGCGCTCGTCGTGCAGGTGCTTCAGCGCAGCACGACGAGCGCCGTCGATGTGCGCCTTGGCCGCTCGCCGCGCTGCGACGGGATCGCCCGCGATGACGGCTTCGTGGATGCGCGCGTGGTCGCGGCGGGACCGTTCCAGCCGCCCGGGCAGCTGCAGGGTGGTCTGCATGCCTCGCGCGAGGATGTCCTGCAGCACCGTCTCGGTGCGCGTCAGGAACCGGTTCCCCGCCGCCTCGACGATCCGGAGGTGGAAGGCGGAGTCCAGCGTGCGCAGCTCGGCCCAGTCGATCTCGGCGGAACGGGCGCAGCGGTCCAGCGCGTGGAAGGCCTCCGTCACCTTGGCCAGCAGCTCGCGGTCCTGGTTGCGCGCCGCCCACGCCGTGGCGGGGACCTCCAGCACTTCGCGCATGTCGAACAGCTCGGTGAGCGTGAGCTCCTCGGAGGCGATGGCGTCCCGCAGCGCGTGGGACCCGCGGGGGTCGGCGACGAACACGCCGCTGCCGTGCTTGATCTCGACGTGCCCGCTCGCCCGCAGCGAGCGCAGCGCCTCCCGCAGGGAGGGCCTGCTCGTGCCCAGGCGCGCGGCCAGCTCGCGCTCCGGGGGAAGCCGGTCCCCGGGTTGGAGGTCCTGGGACTTGATCGCGTGCAGGATCCGCTCCGCGATCAGGTCCGAGACGGAACCCTGGCGCAGCGGTACCCAGGGATCGTCCTCAACGCTCATGCCGTGTCTCCTCGCCCGGGCCGTAGAGGTTTGACCACTTTACCAGCCTACGGGCACCGGCCGGGCGGACTTCGGCGAGCGGGCCGGTCGCGCGGGCGGGGTGCCCGCGCGACCGGTGGTTCAGAACACCCAGGGGACCTCGTCGTGGCCGAAGTCGTGGAAGTCGCCGAACCTGCCGGAGTAGAACACCAATCCCGTTCCCTCCCGGCAGCGCAGGTTGCGGACCTGGCCGTAGAACACCGTGTGGTCGCCGATGTCGTGCGCGCTGCGCACGTCGCACTCGGCGTGGACCAGGGCGTCGGCGATCAGCGGCACCCCGAACTCGCCGTGCTCGCAGTCCAGGCCCTCGAACCGCGCGCCGCCGCGGGTGGCGAAGCGGCGGGCGACCGCCTCCTGCCGGGAGCTGAGGACCGAGACCGCGAACCGGCCGGTCGCGGCCACCATGCCGGTGGTGCGGGAGCCCTCGGTCAGGGACACCAGCAGGATCGCCGGGTCCAGGCAGATCGAGGTCAGCGAGCTGATCGTCATGCCGCAGGCGTTGTCGCCGACCCCGCTGGACACGATCGCCACCCCGGTGGTGAAGCGCCCCATGCTGCGGCGCATGTCCGCCGCCGTCGGCGCTCGGAAGGCTGGAAGTGCCATGGCACGCCCTACTTCCCGCGGTAGCGGACTTCGAAGGTGACCACGCCCTCGTCGGTGCGCCAGGGGCCGTGCGGCATCCCCGGCGGGCGGCAGGCGTACATCCCGGCGGTGAAGGTCTCGCCGAGGGTGAGGTCGGTGAACGAGCCCTCCAGGATGTACACCTCCTCCCAGAAGTCGTGCTCCTGGACGCCCATCGGGGTCGAGTCCGCACCGGGTTCGTAGCGCAGGATGCGGGTGGCCACCCCGGTTTCGGGGTCCGCGGCCAGGATCCGCTCGGTGATCTTCGGGTCGTCGCCCGGGCAGACGGTGAACTCGACGTCGCTGACGGGGAAGAACTCGTGCTCCGGCTTGGCCATGCTGACCTCTCAATCCTCTTCGATCTGGTAGGAGCTCAGGAACTGCTCGACGTCGTGCAGCACCTCCTCGTAGCCGTAGTTGCGGTAGCAGTACGCGCCTTTGACCACGAAGGGCGCTCCGGCGTAGAACAGCTCGTACTGCTGGTGCCGCCCGCCGAACTCGGAACCGACGATGTCCCAGGCGAGCTTGAACAACTTCACCCGCTCCGCCGAGGAAACCCCCGGGGACTGCACGTAGCGCTCGACGTCGCCGGAGGTGAGCGGGCTCGTCAGGTCGCGGGCGCTGGAGGGCAGCTGCAGCACGCCGCCGCCGACGAGGTCGCGGAGGATCGCCAGCACGCGCGGGTAGGTCTCCGACTGCAACCCCATCGACCCGTACAGCGCGCGCTTGCCCGGCAGCCACATCCCGGCGTCGTCCTCGGTGGCGGTGTACTCGGCGGCGAGCACCGCGGACTCAACCCCGGAGACGAGGGCCGCCAGCTCCCCCAGCTTCTCCTGCACGCTGGGGATCTTGTCCACCCCGTTGACCTGGGTGACCCGGCGCGCGACCCCGGCGATGAACTTCAGCTTGGTGGCGAACCGGATCTGCGCCTGCCAGTTGCCCAGGACGTGCGCGCCGGTGTCGAAGAACTGGCGGCGCACCCCGGCGGTGTCCCGGTTGACGAAGACGCGGTCCCACGGGATCAGCACGTCGTCGAACACCACCAGCGCGTCGGGCTCGTCGTAGCGGCTGGTCAGCGGGTAGTCGAACGCGCTGGTCGCCGCCGGGGCGTACGGGCGGCGGCAGAGCAGCTTGAGGCCGGGCGCCGCGGCGGGCACCACGAAGCCGAGGGCGAAGTCCTGGTCGTCCGGGCCCAGCGGCTTGATGCAGGACACGAAGATCTCGTCGGCGATCGCCGCCCCGGTCGCCAGCATCTGCGAACCGCGGACCACGATGCCCTCCTCGGTCTCCCGCACCACCCCGACCTGGAGGTACTCGCCCTCCCAGCCGGATGCGTTGGTGGCGCGGGAGACCTGCGGCGGGATGATGGCGTAGGAGACGTACAGGTCCTCCGCCAGCAGCCGCCGGTGGAAGGCCATGACGTTGGCGGAGAAGTCGGCGAAGACCTCCGGGTGCGCGGCGAACGCGGCCAGGAAGGTCCCGACGTGGTCCGGGCTGCGGCCCACCCAGCCGTGCGTGTGCCGGGCCCAGGTCTCGATCGCCTCCCGGCGCAGCTTCAGCTCCTCCCGGCTGCGCGGGATGCCGAAGACGCGGTTGGCGGTGGCACCGGTTTCCGGTGCGGTGCACTGCATCCCGCTGCCCGGCTCGGCCGCGATGTCGTAGAGCTCCGCGATGGTGCGGGCCACCGGCGCGAAGGCCGGGTGGGTGGTGACGTCGACCTGCTCGCCGTCGACGAGCACGACGCGTCCGTCGTCGAGCGAAGCCAGGTAGTCGGCTCCGGTGCGCATGGTGAATCCCTTCGGTCGTGCAGTGGATGCGGGTCGAGTCGTCCGGCGGGGCAGCCGGACGCGAAAAGAGTCCGATGTGGAGAGATCAGCGAGCGCGCGCTGGCGCGGCGGAGCCCTCCGCGCCGACCTCGGCCAGGTCGACGGACCTGGTCTCGGTGGCGAGCAGCGCCGCGCCGAGCGACACCGCACCCATCACCGCCAGGTAGGCGCTGATCGCGTACCCGCTGCCGAACGCCGAGTAGAGGGCGATGGCGATGATCGGCGCCAGCGAGCCCGCGAGGACCGAGGCGAGGTTGTAGGCCAGCGAGACGCCCGAGTAGCGCACCTCGGTGGGGAACAGCTCCGAGAAGAACGCGCCGATGACCGCGCTGTAAGCGCTGAAGATCAGCATGCCGCCGACCACGGCAGCCGCGATCGCCACCGGATTCCCGGTGTCCAGCAGGGCGAAGAAGGCGAACGCCCACCCCACCGTGGCGATCGACGCTCCGATGTAGACGGGGCGGCGGCCGATCCGGTCGGCGAGCACCGCGAACGCCGGGATCGCGGGCAGCGCGACGACCATGCCGATCATCACCGCGTTCAGCCCGGTGGCGCGGCCCAGGCCCTGGATCTGCGTGACGTAGGTGATGACGAACAGCGAGAACAGGTAGAAGCCCGCGTTCTCCCCGAACCGGGAGAAGGCGGCGAGCAGGATCTGCCGCCAGTGGCCGCGAACCGCGAGCCCGAGCGGCGCGGTCCGCGGCCGGTTCTGCGAGCGCATCTGCTCGAACAGCGGCGTTTCCGCGACGTAGAGCCGCAGCACCAGGCCGATCACCACGAGCAGCGCGGACAGCCCGAAGGCGATGCGCCAGCCCCAGGCCAGGAAGGCCTCCTCCGGCATGACTCCACTGAGGACGGACAGGACACCGGCGGCGAGCAGATTCCCCAGCGGTGGCCCCAGGTTCGGCCACGCCGCCCAGAACGCCCGGCGCTTCGAATCCCCGTGCTCGGACACGAGGAGCACCGCACCGCCCCACTCACCGCCGAGCGCGATGCCCTGCACCAGCCGGAGCACCACCAGGATGATCGGCACGGCAACGCCGATCGACTCGTACGGCGGCAGGAACGCGATGAGGAAGGTCGAGATCCCCATCAGCAGCAGGCTCGCGATCAGGGTCGCGCGTCGGCCCTTGACGTCGCCGTAGTGCCCGAGGACCGCGGCCCCGAGCGGGCGGGCGACGAAGCCGACGGCGTAGGTCGCGAACGCCAGCAAGGTGCCGACCAGCGGATCTTCCGCGGGGAAGTAGAGCTCGTTGAAGACCAGCGCAGCGGCTGTTCCGTAGAGGAAGAAGTCGTACCACTCCACCGCCGTCCCGGCGAGGCTCGACCCGGCGATCACCGGGAGGCTGGTGTGGGTTCTTCGACTGCTAGGATTTCTGCTGGCAGTTGCCATAGTCGACTCCTGGGTCGAACCGTCGCGATCTGACGAGCCGCGCAACGTCCGCCTACCTGGCCGTAGGCGATCGGGACGAGTGCGCGGATGGTGCTGCCCGGCTCGGTGGTTGTTGGCGCAACCGCCGAGCCCCCTTGCCCCGCACCGCTTTTCGCGGCTGCGGAGCTCGCTGAACAATCGGTGTACTTGTTGTATACGACGTGTGGTGTGACCCGCAAGACTCTCGCCGAAATTTGTTCCGTGTACGCCCTAACTCGTCCCGCTCCCCCGCCGGCGATATAGTTCGTGCACGTCTTCGTGGGAGTGGGGAGGCCGGAGTGGCGTCCGATCGGGATGTCGGCGAGATGTTGGCGGCCGCGATCGGTGGGCTCGGGCCGCTGGCCCGTCGGCTGAACCAGCTGCACACCCGGCTGTGGTACGAGCAGGTGGACCGCGACCTCACCGGACCTCAGTTCACCGTGCTCAGCCTGCTGGAGATCCACGGCGACCTGGACCAGGGGACGCTGGGCTCGCTGGCGCACCTGGACAAGTCCACCGCGGCGCCGCTGCTCGACCGGCTGCGGCGGCGCGGCCTGGTCGAGCTCACCAAGGACCAGGCCGACAAGCGGCGCAAGCTGGTGCGCCTCACCGCCGACGGCCGGGCGGTGGCCCAGCGGCTGGGCCCGTCGGTCATCTCGGTGAGCGACCAGATGCTGGCGGTGCTGAACCCCGAGGAGCGCCAGCAGTTCCTGGCCTTCGTCCACCGCGTGCTGCAGGACGAACCGGCCGAATAGGTCCCGCCGTCAGGGCAGGGCTTCGCCGCGGGCGGTGATCCAGAGCCGGTACCACTCCTCGTGGGTGAGCTCCGGTTCCCGCTGGACCGCGTCCCGGCAGGCCCGGATGCGGTCCGGGTTCGCGCTGCCGATCACCGGCGCGATCCCGGCCGGGTGGCGCTGCAGCCACCACAGCACGACCGTCTCCGGCGAGGTGCCCTTCTCGGCCGCCAGTTCCGCGACGAGCTGCGCGGTCGCCCGCTCGGTCGCGGTCTCCTCGCGACCGGTGAAGCGGCCCTGCGCGAGCGGCCCCCACGCCTGCAGGGCGATCTCGTTGCGCCAGCAGTGCTCGACCGTCCCGGCCGGGAAGCCGTTGGCCGCGGCTTCCGGGGTGTTGACCAGCACCCCGGCCTCGCACCAGTCGCGCCGGTGCAGGCTCATCTCCAGCTGGTTGGCGACCAGCGGCACCCCGAGGTGCGCTTGGAGGTGGTCGATCTGCGCTGCGTTCATGTTGGACACGCCGAAGTGCCGGACGAGCCCCTGCTCGTGCAACGACATGAGCGCCTTGGCGACGTCCGCCGGATCGGCCAGCGGGTCCGGCCGGTGCAGCAGGAGCACGTCGATCACGTCGGTCCGGAGCCGGGTGAGGCTCTCCTCGACGCGCTGGACGATGCTGCGCCCGCGCAGGTCGTAGATCCCGGGCCGGTCGCCGTCGGCCAACCGGATGCCGCACTTGGTCTGCAGCACGATCCGCTCGCGCAACCCGGCCGAGCGGGACAGGACCTCGCCGAAAGCGGCCTCGGCCTTGCCGTTCCGGTAGATGTCGGCGTGGTCGAACATGGTGATCCCGACGTCCAGCGCCGCCTGCACGGCAGCCTCGGCCGCCGCGACGTCCCCGGCGCTGAGCGGTTCGCCGTCCCAGCTCCCGCCGAGCCCCATGCACCCGTACAACGCGCGATGCTCGCGCACATCCACCTCCGCGGTCACGCGGGGCATCATTCCATGATCACGCCCGGGTGACGAGGAGTGGCCGGGTGGTTACGATGCCCGCGTCGCCGGAACGTCGAAGGAGTTCTCCATGTCGTCTGATCACCTGAGCTGGGCCCGTGGCCGCGAGAGCCGCACCGGGCCCTCGGCCGACCTGGACACCGGGGTGCCGACCGCGGCTCGGGTCTACGACGTGATGCTCGACGGCAAGGACAACTACGCCGTGGACCGGGCGGTGGCCGAGGCCAGCCTCGCGGTGATGCCGGAGCTCAAGGAGATCGCGATCCACAACCGGGCGATCCTGCACCGGGTGGTGCGCCACCTCGCCGCGGAGGAGGGGATCACCCAGTTCCTCGACCTGGGTTCGGGGCTGCCGACCGCCCGGAACACCCACGAGGTCGCCCAGGAGGCCAACCCTGAAGCCCGGGTCGTCTACGTCGACATCGACCCCATCGTGCTCGCGCACGGCCGCGCGATCCTGGCCAACGACGACAACACCCGGGTCGTCACCGCCGACATCCGCGAACCGCAGCGGGTGCTCGCGCACCCGGACACCCGCGCGCTGATCGACTTCGACCAGCCGGTGTGCGTGATCCTGTGCGGCATCCTGCACCACCTCCTCGACGAGGAGGACCCGCGCGGCATCGTCGACGCCCTGCGCGAGGCCGTGGCACCCGGCTCCTTCTTCTTCATCACCAACTTCACCAGGCTCGGCGACGCACCGGAATCGGCCGAGCTGGAGAAGGTCCTGCTGTCCCAGCTGGGCACCGGTCGCGTCCGCACCCCGCAGGAGCTGGCCGAGTTCTTCACCGGGCTGGAACTCCTCACCCCCGGGATCGTGCCGCTGCCGCTGTGGCGCCCGGACGAGCCGGTCACCGACGCGACCTCCATCGCGGCCCGCTTCATGACCGGCGGCGTCGGGCGGAAGAACTAGTCGCCCGCGCTCCGCTCAGCGGTTGCGGCGGAGCTTCCGGCGTTCCCAGGCGTTGGGGTGGCGGATGACCACTCCGGCCGCCCCGCCGGTCCCGGTGAGGCGGACCACGGGTGCGCCGGGGTGGCGGTCGGGGGTGGTCTTGTCCTTCAGGCCGCCCAACCCCGGGTCCACGTCGTCGGTCTCGGCGGACCAGCCCTCGGGGATCACGATGGTCACCCCGGCCAGCTGGCCGTGCGCCTCCAGCTCGATCACCGGCAGTCGGCAGTCGACCTGGCTGAAGTCGAGCTTCACGCCGCCCATCCCGCCGTGCGCGCTGATCTGCGCGGGCACCTGCCAACGCCCGGTCCGCGAAGCGCCGTGCAGCCCGCCCTTGAGGACCAGCGGCTCGCCCTGGTCGATCACGTGCGCCGACGGCAGGTCGGCGGTGAGCGGTTCCAGCTCGGCGTAGGTCTTGGCGGCCAGCGCCCGGTCCACCCGCTCGGCCAGCTCGGCGAGGTCGATGCGGCCCTCGCCCGCGGCCTCCTGCAAACGCTGCACGACCGCATCGCGGTCGGCGTTGGAAGCGCGCATCTCGCCCCGGCGGTCGGGCAGATCGGACATCATGCGCGGATCATATCCAAGCCGCGATCCGGCCACCGGCGCTTCGCCGCACCAGCGGCTCAGATGGCGGCGATGGTTTCCGGGGCTCGTTCGGCGCGGCTCAGCGCGCGCAGCACCGAGGTCTGGCCGTGGCGCAGGACGGCGAGCTTGGCGAGCAGCCCGAGCACCGGTTCGACGACCTCCTCCGGGAGTTCCGGCGTTGCGATGCCCGCGCTGTGGGCCAGGTCGTCGGAGTGCACCGCGATCTCCATCATGCGCGTGAGCAGGAAGTCCGTCAGCAGCACCGGCCGCTGCCCGAAGGAGACGACCCGGTCGTCGGATTCCGCGGCCAGCGCGGCGCGCTGCTCCTCGACGGCGGCGGCGACCTCAGCGGCCAGCGCCTCGACGCCGCCGTCCGCCGCGTCCTCGCCCATCTTGCGGATGCGGACGTTGACGTCCGAATCGATGTCGGTGTGGAACGCCTGGGCCGCGGCGTAGAACCCGGCCAGGGTCAGCGGTCGCTCCGCCACCGGCTCCGCCGCCAGCAGCCGGGTGACGTACAGGACCTGGGACCCCAGGTGCCCGGCCAGGCCGCGGACGCTGAACTCCGGCAGCGAGCTGGGCCGGTCCCAGGCCTCGGCCACCGCCGGATTCCGGAGCAGCTCCACCGCCGCCTGCGCCGCCCGCAGGTAAACCCGGCTCATGCTGGTCATCACTGGCCTCCCGAACCACGCGCGATCATCGCGGGAACAAGTATGGCGCACCGGCTTTCCGCGCGATTCCCGGCTGCCCGCAACGAGAACGCGCTAACGGGAGGAAGCGGTACTTCCCGACACGTCGTCGCCGTTCTCGTCGGCGAGGACCACCTCGACGCCCCTGGCGCGGAACGGCTCCAGGTCGGCTTCCGCCGCCGACACGTCCGTCACGAGTGTCCACTTAGGAGGAAGCGGCGCCCAGGCGTGGAACGGGCGGCGGCCGATCTTGGCCGCGTGGACCAGCACGTACACGCGGTCGCTGCGGCGCGCCATCAGCTCCTTGAGGCGGGTCTGGCGGATGTCGGCCTCGCAGATGCCGTCCTCCGCGGTGACCCCGTCCGCGCCCAGGAAGACCCGGTCGAAAGTCCGCCGTTCCAGCGCGGCTTCGGCCAGCGGGCCGATGAAGCCCTGGCTCTTCGGGCGGAGCACCCCGCCGAGGCACTCCACGGTCACCGCCTCGGCCGAGGCCAGCTCCTGCAGGGCCGTCATGCCGGTCGTCACCACGGTCAGCGCCGGGCCGTTGCGCAGCTCGTGGGCGAGCGCGCCGGTGGTCGAACCCGCGTCGAGCAGCACCGTTTCACCCGCCGCGAGCTGGCGGGCCGCCCACCGGGCGATGGCGCGCTTGGCCTCGAACTCCTCGCCGACGCGCTGGCGCAGGCTCGCCTCCGGGCGGGCGACGATCGCCATCGCCCCGCCGTAGGTGCGGGCCAGCGCGCCCGCCCGCTCCAGCTGGGCGAGGTCGCGCCGGATGGTCGACGCGGTGACGCCGAAGTGGGCGGACAGCTCGTTCACGCCGGTCAGACCGGTGGTGGTGGCCAGCTGGACGATGGCCTCCCGGCGGAGCTTGGAATCGCGGGCCACTCGCTGTCCCCTTCAGCCGACGGAAACCGGTGCCAGGTCCGCGGCCTGGCGCAGCGCCTCGACCATGCTACCCACCTCGGCCGTGCCGGTCCCGGCGATGTCGAAGGCCGTCCCGTGGTCCACCGACGTGCGGATCACCGGCAGCCCCACGGTGATGTTGACGCCCGCCTCGATGCCCAGCACCTTGACCGGCGCGTGCCCCTGGTCGTGGTACATCGCCACGATCAGGTCGTAGTCCCCGCGGCTGGCGAGGAAGAACGCGGTGTCCGCGGGCAGCGGGCCGCGCGCGTCGACGCCCTCGGCGCGCAGCTGCTCCAGCGCCGGGACGATCTTCTCCTCCTCCTCGCCCGCGCCGAACAGCCCGTTCTCCCCGGCGTGCGGGTTGATCCCGCAGACGCCGATGACCGGCGAGTCGACGCCCGAGGCGCGGATCGCCTGGTGGCCGCGGCGAACCGTGCGCGCCACCAGGCCGGGCTCGATCCGGGCGATGGCGTCGATCAGCCCGATGTGCGTGGTCACGTGGATGACCTTGACCTTGGGCGTGGACAGCATCATCGACACCTCCTCGGTGCCGGTGAGCGCGGCGAGCAGCTCGGTGTGCCCGGGGTAGAGGTGCCCGGCGGCGTGCAGCGCCTCCTTGTTGAGCGGGGCCGTGCAGATCGCCTGCACCTCCCCCGCGACCGCGAGTTCCGCGGCGACGCGCACGTACTGGTAGGCCGCTTCGCCCGCCGCCGCGCTCAGCTGCCCCCACGGCAGATCCGCTGGCAGCAGACCGAGGTCGACGACGTCGATGCGCCCGGGCGCGAAGCGCGCTTCGGCGACCGAGCCGACCTCGACGACCTCGACCTCCGCGCCGCGCAGCCGGGCGGCTTCCCGCAAGCGGCGGGCGTCCCCGATGACCAGGGGGCGGCACAGCTCGTGCACGGCCGCGTCGGCGAGCGCGCCGACCACGACCTCGGGACCGATACCGGCCCCGTCCCCCATGGTGACGGCGATGACGGGCGACGACGAACTCACTGGGCCTCCTGAAGATCGAGCTGCTGGGTGATCGCGAACAGGCCGCCGAGCCGGGTCACGCGCTCGGACAACGCGCACCTGAACGTCCTAAGTATGCGCGAAACGCGCAATGTTGACCACATGTCCCCCGGCGACGGTGCACCCCCGGGAGGCGGAGAAACTCGGAAAGTTCAGCGTTCTTCGCTGATCCACGCCCACCCCCGCACATCGCTTTTTGCGCGAATCACGCTATCTATATTGCGCATATCGCGCAACTATGTCAGCGTGTCGCACCAACAGCTGCTCTCGGCAACGGCGCTCACGGGAGGTTCCAGGTGCGGACGGCGACGCCACGATCGGCGCGGTTATCCCGAAGAACACTGCTCAAGGCGCTGGGCGTCGTCGGCGGCGCGGCGGCGCTCCCGGCCTGCGCCGGTCCCACCGGCGGACCTCCGCCCGGTTCGGTGAGCCTCGGGCTGAACCGCACGCTCGTCTCGCTGGACAACAAGCTCAACCAGTTCGACGCCGCGGTGACCGTGCAGCGCGCGGTGCGCCAGGGGCTGACCCGCATTGGCCCCGACCTCACGCCCGTTCCCGTGCTCGCCGACCGGTTCGAGCGCACCGCCCCGACGCAGTGGACGGCGCGGCTGCGCGAGGGCATCCGCTACTCCGACGGCAGCCCCGTCCGCATCGCCGACGTCAGCACCGCGCTGGAGATGTACCGGCAGGTCAGCGGTTCCTACCTGGCCGCGTTCTTCCCGGAGTGGCCGACCGTGGTGCCCGTCGACGACCGGACCTTCACGCTCGAGACCGACCACCCGCTGCCGGTCCTCGACTACCTGATGGCCAACATCCTCATCACCCCGGCCGCCGCGAACCGGCCGGAGGAGCTGCAGAGCGGCGTCGGCACCGGCCCGTACGAGGTCATCGCGTCCAACCGCGGCACCGGCGAGTACACCTTGCGCCGCAACGAGAACTACTGGGCGGCGGCGCCGCGCGTGGCCCAGGTGCAGGTGCGGTTCGTGCCCGAGGAGTCCAACCGCGTGGTCGGGCTGCGCTCCGGCGAGCTCGACATCATCGACACCATCTCCCCGGACTCCGCCGTGCAGCTGCGCGGGTTGCCCGAGGTCGCGATCGAGCAGGTCCGCGGCACCCGGATCAACCAGCTCTTCTACAACTTCCGCAAGCCCGCCGACCACCCGCTGGCCAAAGCCTCCGTCCGGCAGGCCCTCTCGCTCGCGGTGGACGGGCGGCGGCTGGCCGACGAGGTGCTGTCCGGTTCGGTGCGCTCGGCCACCGGGCCGGTCGCCGAAACGCTCAACGGCGCCGTCCGCTGCGGCAGCTACGAGTTCGACCCGCGGCGCGCCAAGCAGATGCTGGAGGCCGAGGGAATCGGCCACGGCGACCTGCGGCTCACGCTGATCTGGGAGACCGGGGAGTTCGCCGGGGACACCAGCGTGATGGAAGCCGTCGTGCAGATGCTCGGCGACATCGGCGTTCCGGTGGCGCTGCGCCAGTTCGAACCCGGCGGCGACATCTCCGAGTGGCGCCAGGGCCGCGGCGGGGACTGGGACGTGCTGGGCAACGGTTACGCCTCCCCCGTCGGCGCGGCGCTGCCGATCCTGCAGGGCATGTACGGCGGCACGCCGGAGCGCGAGCTCACCCGCGACACCTACCAGGGCTACGTCAACCACGAGGTGATCGCCCTGCTCGACGCGGCCTACGCCGAGGTCGACACCGCGCGGCGGCAGGAGATCACCGCCCGGTTGCAGCAGGTGGTGTGGGACTCGTGGCCGTCGATGTGGGCGTTCGTGCCGAACTCGGTGCTGGCCTACCGCACCCGCGTCACCGACGTCGCGCTGGAGGCCACCAACTCCTACGACCTCGCGAGCATCGGGCTGGGGGTGTGAGGTGATCCGCTACATCGCCGCCCGGCTCGGCCAGAGCGCGCTGGTCGTGCTGCTCACCGTCTCCACCGTGTTCGTGCTCATCCGCATGGCGCCGGGCGATCCGGCCACCGCCTTCGCCGCGCCCAACGCCACCGCCGAGGACCTGGCGGAGATCCGCACCCAGCTCGGGCTGGACGGCTCGATCCCCGCGCAGTACCTGACGTTCCTCGGGCAGCTGTTCACCGGTGACCTCGGCACGTCCTACTCGTTCCGGGCCCCCGCGCTCGACGTGGTGCTCGACCGGGTCCCGTACACGATCACGCTGGCGCTGGCCGCGATCGCGCTCACCGCGCTGGTCGCGCTGCCGCTGGGGATCTGGATGGCCCGCCGCGCCGACTCCGCGCGCGAGACCGGCGCGAACATCGCGGTGGTCGCCGCCCAGTCGATGCCCGAGTTCTGGAGCGGCATCATGCTGCTCACCGCCTTCTCCGTGCTGCTGCCGGTGCTCCCCGCCTCCGGCTTCACCACCTGGTCGGGCCTGGTGCTGCCCGCGGTCACCGTCGCGCTGCTGCAGGTCGCGCTCATCTCCCGGCTGGTGCGCCGCGAGATGGTCGGCAACCTGACCTCGCCGTACGTCACCGTGGCGCGCGCGCACGGCATCCCGGAGCGCCGCATCCTGTGGGGCTACGCGCTGGGCAACTCGGCCATTCCCGTGCTCACCGCGCTGGGCACCCGGTTCGCCGCGATGCTCAACGGCGTCGTCGTGGTCGAGGTCGTGTTCAACTGGCCCGGCGTCGGCTCGCTGGTGGTGCGCGCGCTGGAGACCCGCGACTACCCGCTGATCCAGGCGACGGTGCTGGTCACCGCCGCGCTGGCGATCCTCGCTCAACTCCTCGTCGACCTGCTGTACCCGCTGCTGGACCCGCGGGTGCGCCTCGGAAGGGCCACGGCGCGATGAACACCACGACCACCCAGGAGCGGCCCAGCCGCGTCACCCCCGCCCAGCTGCGGCGAGCCGGTGTCACCCGCCGGTCCCGCACCGCCAGGGCGAAGATCTGGACCGGGGCGGTCCTCACCGCGCTGGTGGTGCTGCCGGTCGCGCTCGCCGACCTGCTGCCGCTGCCCGGGGCCACCGAGCAGGACCTCGGGGCGCGGCGGCTGCCGCCGCTCACCCACGGCCACCTGTTCGGCACCGACCAGCTCGGCCGGGACGTGCTGGCCCGGGTCCTCGAAGGCGGGCAGGTGTCGATCCTCATCGGGGTGCTCGCCGTGGTCGTCTCCGGCCTGATCGGGCTCGCCGCGGGCGCCGCGGCTGGCTACTTCGGCGGCTGGGTGGACGCGGTGGTCTGCCGCCTGCTCGAAGCGCAGATGTCGTTGCCGCTGCTGATGATGCTGCTGCTCGTGGTGGCGCTGTTCGGGCCGTCGGTGCCGGTGATCACGGCGGTGATCGCGGTCGCGCAGTGGCCCGACGTGGCCCGCATGACGCGGTCGATGGTGCTCGTGGAGCGCGAGAAGCCCTACGTGGACGCCGCCCGCACGCTCGGTCTCGCGCACCGCGCCGTGCTGCTGCGCCACCTGGTGCCCAACGTGGTCCGGCAGACCAGCCTGGTGGTGCTCCTGCTGCTGGCGCAGGCGGTGCTGCTGGAGAGCGCGCTGAGCTACCTCGGGGCGGGCCCGGAGCGGCCGTTCCCCACCTGGGGGCGGCTGATCTCCGACGGCCAGGACTACGTCACCACGTCGTGGTGGCTGGTCACGCTGCCCGGCCTGGTGATCGTGCTGCTGGTGGTCGGCGTGAACCTGCTCGGCGACGGACTGCGGGACGCCCCGCGCGGCAGGAAGGGAGCGGTGACGGCATGAACCGGCTGTTGGACGTCGAGGACCTGCAGGTCGAACTCATCACCGGGCGCGGCGTGGTCCGCGCCGTGGACGGGATCTCGCTGCACGTCGATCCCGGCGAGACGGTGACGCTGATCGGCGAGTCCGGTTCCGGCAAGTCGACCACGGCGATGGGCCTGCTGCGGTTGCTGCCGCCGGGCCTGGCCGTGCTGTCGGGTCGCGCCGCGGTCGCCGGGCACGACGTCATCGCCGATCCCGCCGCGATCGAAGGCCTGCGCGGGCGCGTGGTGGGACTCGTCCCGCAGGACCCGATGACCGCGCTGAGCCCGGTGCACACCGTCGGCTCGCGGCTGGTCGAACTGGTCCGCCTGCGGCACCGGGGCACCAGCCGCCGCCAAGCCCGGGTGGCGGCGCGGGAGCTGCTGGAACGGGTGCGGGTGCCCGACCCGGAACGCGTGCTCGATCGCCATCCGCACCAGCTCTCCGGCGGCCTGCAGCAGCGGGTCCTGATCGCCTGCGCGCTGGTCGGCGAACCGGAGCTGCTGGTCGCCGACGAGCCGACCAGCGCGCTCGACGTCACGGTGCAGGCGGGGGTGCTGGACCTGCTCATGGAGCTGCAGGAGCGCACCGGGGTGGCGATCTTGATGATCACCCACGACCTCGGCGTGGCGCGGATGGTGTCCGACCGGGTGCACGTGATGCGCGCCGGGCGGTTCGTGGAGAGCGGCGAGGTCGAGCAGGTCATCGGCGCACCGGCGCACCCGTACCCGAAGCAGCTGCTGGCCGCCGTGCCGCGGCTGTCCGGCGAGGGGGCGACGGCATGAGCGAGGTCCTGCGGGTCGAAGACCTCGTCGTCGAGTTCCCCGCTCCCGGCAGGGGGAAGTTCCGCGCCGTCTCCGGCGTCGGGTTCAGCCTCGACGCGGGCCGCACCGTCGGCATCGTCGGCGAATCCGGGTGCGGCAAGAGCACCATCGCGCGCAGCATCGTGCGCCTGCAGCGCCCGACCTCGGGGCGGATCCTGCTGGACGGCACCGACATCTCGCAGCTGTCCGAGCGGCGCCTGCGCCCGCTGCGCGCCCGGGTCCAGATGATCTTCCAGGACCCGTACGGCTCGCTGGACCCGAGGCTCACCGCCGCCGAGATCGTCGGCGAGCCGCTCAAGCTGCGCGGGGTGCGGGACCGCAGGCGGCAGGCGCGGGAGCTGCTGGACCGCGTCGAGCTGCCGGAAAGCGCGCTGGACCGGCGCCCCGCCGAGTTCTCCGGCGGGCAGCGGCAGCGCATCGGCATCGCGCGGGCGCTGGCCTGCCGCCCCGACGTGCTCGTCTGCGACGAGGCCACCAGCGCGCTGGACGTGTCCGTGCAGGCGCAGGTCCTGGCCCTGCTCAAGGACATCCAGGCCGAGACCGGGGTGGCGTACGTGGTGATCTCGCACAACCTCGGCGTGGTGCACGAGCTCAGCGACGACGTGCTCGTGCTGCGGCGCGGCGAGGTCGTCGAGCGCGGCCCGGTGCGCGAGGTGCTGGCCCACCCCGCCTCCGACTACACCCGCGCGCTGCGCGACGCCGCGCTGGACCCGACGGCGATGTCCGGCCGCAAACCGCGGCACCTGCTGACCGCGATCAGCGCGAACCCCGACACGGGAGGGAAACCATGACCGACCCCAGGCTGGTCCTCGGCACGATGACCTTCGGCGACACCGCTCCGGTCGCAGAGGCCGAAGCGATGCTCGACGCCGCGCTCGACGCCGGGATCACCGAGGTGGACACCGCCAACGGCTACGCCAAGGGCACCACCGAGGAGCTGCTGGCCCCGCTCATCGCACCCCGCCGGGACCGGATCAGGCTGGCGACCAAGGCCGGGATGCCGCACCCGGACGCCGGGGAGCACTCACCGCTGTCGCCGCAGGGCCTGCGCGCCAGCGTCGAAGGCAGCCTGCGCCGACTCGGGGTGGACCACATCGACCTGTTCTACCTGCACCAGCCCGACTACGCGGCGAGCGTCGAGGACACCCTGCGCACCGTCGCCGACCTGGTCGCGGAGGGCAAGATCCGCGAGCTGGGCGTCTCGAACTTCGCGGCCTGGCAGATCGTCGAGCTCAACCACGTCGCCGACCGGGTCGGGGCACCCCGGCCGGTGGTGGCGCAGCAGCTCTACAACCTGCTGGCGCGCCGGATCGACGACGAGTACGCGGCGATGGCGTCGGCCACCGGGCTGGACACCGTGGTCTACAACCCGCTCGGCGGCGGACTGCTCACCGGCAAGCACCGCTTCGGCAGCGAACCGGGCAGCGGCCGCTTCGGCGACTCCGTGCTCGCCGGGATGTACCGCCAGCGCTACTGGGACGAGCGGCTCTTCGAAGCCGTGTCGGCGCTGGGGCGGATCGCCGACGGTGCCGGGCTGCCGCTGACCGAGCTCGCGCTGCGCTGGTTGCCGACCCGGCCGGTGGTCGGCGCCGTGCTGCTCGGAGCGTCCAAACTGGACCACCTCACGTCCAACATCGCCGCGCTGCGCAGGGGCCCGCTGCCCGCCGACGTCGCCGCCGCCTGCGACGAGGTCGGTGCCGCGCTGCGCGGCCCCATGCCCGCCTACAACCGCTGACCGAACGCGATTTCCCTTGAAATCGAAGGTGCGATTTCAAGGGAAATCGCGGTCCCCCGGACGACGAGCCCGGAGAACAGGAGCAGATCCCGTGAACGCACTCGAATTCGCCCGCCGCGTCCGCAGCCGCCAGCAGGCCATCGGCTACTGGGTGGTGCTGGACGACCCGATCGCCACCGAACGCCTCGCCCGGCTCGGCTACGACTACGTCGCCGTCGACGCCCAGCACGGCCTGCTCGGCTACACCGGCATCCGCAACGCGATGCTCGCCATCGACGCCGGTGCCACGTCCGCGGCCGTGGTGCGCGTCGAGCAGAACGACCCGTTCGCCATCGGCCGGGTGCTCGACGCGGGCGCGACCGGTGTCATCGTGCCGCTGGTCGACACCGCCGAGGACGCCGCGGCAGCGGTCCGCGCCACGCGCTACCCGCCGGAGGGCCGCCGGTCCTACGGGCCGATGCGCTCGCAGCTGCGCGTCGGCCCGAACCCCTCCGAGGCGAACGAATCGGTGCTGGTGCTGGCCATGATCGAAACCCCGGAGGGGCTGGCGAACGTCGCCGAGATCTGCGCGACCCCCGGCCTGGACGGGGTGTACGTCGGCCCGTCCGACCTGCGCCTGGCGGTCGGGGGTGCGACCTCGACCGACCCTGCGGTGGACGACGTCTTCGAGGCCGCGGTGCAGAAGATCGCCGAGACCGCCGCGGAGGCCGGGATCGCCGCGGGCATCCACACCCCCAGCGGGGAGGTCGCCCAGCGCAGGCTCGCGCAGGGCTACACCTACGCGACGGTGGCCTGCGACCTCGTGCACCTGGAGCAGGCGGCGAAGGCGCACCTGTCGGCAGCGCGGGGCGAGCGGTGAAGCTGCGCGAGAACGGCCCCGGCCGCACCGACGCCACGCTCACCGCCCCGGTCGCGCAGTGCCACGCGGCGAACCTCGCCGTGCTGCCGGGTGGTGACATCGGCTGCGCCTGGTTCGGCGGCACCCAGGAGGGCGTGCACGACATCCGGATCTGGTTCTCCCGCCTCGCGCCCGACGGTGACACCTGGTCGCAACCCATCGCGCTCACCGGCGACCCGGACCGCTCCGAGCAGAACCCGGTGCTGTTCACCGCACCGGACGGCGTGCTGTGGCTGCTGTGGACCGCGCAGCGCGCGGGCCGCCAGGACACCGCCGAGGTGCGGTCCCGCCGCTCCGCCGACGGCGGCCGGACCTGGGACGAACCGCGGGTCCTGCTGCCCGCCGACGAGCTGGGCGGGGTGTTCATCCGGCAACCGGTCCAGGTCACCGCGGCGGGCACCTGGCTGCTGCCCGCCTTCCGCTGCATCACCGCGGCCACCGGCACGTGGTCCGGCGGTGACGACACCAGCGCGGTGTACGCCAGCGACGACGCGGGCGCGACCTGGACGCGCTACGACGTGCCGAGCAGCCGCGGATCGGTGCACATGAACGTCCTGCCGTCCGACGCGGGCTACGTCGCGTTCTACCGGAGCCGCTTCGCCGACGTGATCCGCACCAGCACCTCCCCGGACGGTCTCAAGTGGACGGTCCCGGAACCGACGCAGCTGCCCAACAACAACTCGTCGATCCAGGCGACCGGGCTCGCCGACGGCCGGATCGCGCTGGTCTACAACGCCAGCAGCGCGGCCGACGCCACGCACCGCCGGGCGGGCCTCTACGACGAGGTGGACGAGCACGGCGCGCTCGCCGGGCAGGAGCGCGCAGCGGTCGCCGTCGACGGCGGCTGGGACGACCGGGAGGCGTTCTGGGGCGCGCCGCGAGCACCGCTGGCGCTGGCGACCTCGGCCGACGGCGGACGCACCTGGCACCGGCACCCCGACCTCGCCCGGGGTGAGGGCACCTGCCTGACGAACAACTCCCGCGACGGGCTCAACAAGGAGCTGTCCTACCCGTCGATCGTCCAGGACGACCGCGGCCGCGTGCACGTGGCGTTCACCCACCACCGCTCGTCGATCTCCCACGTCCGGCTCGACCCGGACTGGCCCGGATGGCAGGAGACCGCATGACCCTGGTCCTGATCACCACACCGACGTTCGGCCGGTTCTCCGCCGAACCGTGGGACATGCTGTGCGACGCGGGCGTGCGCGCCGAACGGCCCTGCGAGGACGGCGCGCTGCCCCGCGCCGACATGCTCGACCGGGTTCCGGAGGCCGAAGCGCTGATCGTCGGCATGGACCGGATCGACCGCGAGGTGTTCGAGGCGGCACCCCGGCTCAAGGTCGTCGCCAAGCACGGCGTCGGCTACGACAACATCGACCTCGACGCGGCGCGCGAGGCTGGAGTCCGGGTGGTCTACGCGCCCGGCAGCAACTCGCGCGCGGTCGCCGAGCTGACCTTCGGGCTGCTGCTCGACGTCGCGCGCGGGATCACCGCGAACGACCGGGGCGTGCGCGCCGGGGGCTGGCCCAAGACCTTCGGCGGCGAGCTGGCCGGGCGCAGCCTCGGCATCATCGGGTTCGGCCGGATCGGCAGGCTCGTGGCCGGGTACGCGACCGCGTTCGGCATGACCGTGGCCGCGCACGACCCGTTCCTGCCCGCCGAGGCCTTCGGCGACGTCCCGGCGGTCGACCTGGACACCGTGCTCGACAGCGACGTGGTGAGCCTGCACCTGCCCGCGACGCCCGGGGCGGAACCGCTGCTGGACCGCGACCGCCTCGCCGCGATGCGCCCCGGCGCGATCCTGCTCAACGCCGCGCGCGGCGGGCTGGTCGACGAGTCGGCCGCCGCCGAACTGCTGAGCAGCGGGCACCTGGCCGGGGCCGGGTTCGACGCCTTCGCCGTGGAACCGCTCGCCGACAGCCCGCTGCGCACCGCGCCCAACGTGGTCCTCACCGCCCACATCGGCGCGTGCAGCCGGGAGGCCAACCGGACGATGGGCGTCGCCGTCGCCGAAGGCGTGCTCGCAGTGCTCAACGGCACCGAACCACCGCACGCCGCCGCGTGAACCGATCTGAGACATCCGCCCTCGGTCAACCGCGGTTTCAGTTGAAACTGCGGAAACCCGTGGCCGGGGATCGCAGTTTCAACTGAAACCGCTCCCCTGACGATCCGCAGCACTGGAGCGCCGGGCGTTCAGCTCCGCGCAGGAAGCAAGGAAATCCATGGAGATCGAGCACGCCAGAACCCGCCGAACGAGGTTGATCGGGATCGACTTCGCCAAGCACCGCAACGATTTCCCGGAGTCAGCCCGATGAGCGCCACCGCCACGACGACGGACCTGTACGCGCTGAGCGCGGACGACGTCAAGGAGCCGCCGGCGACGTTCCGGGCCAGGCTGCGCCACCTCGGCCCCGGCATGATCCTCTCGGCCGCGGTGGTGGGCTCGGGCGAGCTGATCCTGACCACCTCGCTCGGCGCCCGCGCCGGTTTTGCCCTGCTGTGGCTGATCATCGTGGCCACCACGGTGAAGGTCTGGGTGCAGCTGGAGCTCGGCCGCCTCACCGTCCTGTACGGACGACCAGCGCTGGAGGCGTTCAGCGACGTCAAGCCGCGCACCCGGCGGGGCGGCTGGATCAACTTCCTGTGGATCGGCATGGACTTCGCCAAGATGTTCCAGCGCGGCGGGATCATCGGCGGCACGGCCGCGGCGTGCTCGGTGCTGTGGCCGATCGCGGGTGCCCCGCTGAGCTGGACGTCGACCGCGGTGTGGTCGCTGATCATCGTCGCGGTCACGGTCGCGCTGCTGCAGAGCAGCCGCTACTCGGTCGTGGAAACGGCTTCGGTGATCGCGGTCGCGGTGTTCACCCTGATCACCGTCGCGCTGGCGCTGGCGCTGCCGTTCACCGAGTTCGGCTGGACGCCGGGCGATCTCGCGAGCGGCCTCGAGCTGGCGGTGCCCGTCGGAGCGCTGGGCATGGCGGTGGCGATGTTCGGCCTGACCGGCGTCGGTGCCGACGAGATGACCACTTATACCTACTGGTGCATGGAGAAGGGCTACGCCCGCTGGACCGGCCCCGCCGACGGCACCCCCGAGCGGGACCGCCGCGCGGTGGGCTGGCTGAAGGTGATGCGGCTGGACGTCGCGGTGTCGTGGCTGGTGTGCACCCTCTGCACGCTGTCGTTCTACGTCATCGGCGCCTCGGTGCTGCACCCGCAGCAGCTGGTGCCCGAGGGCAACGACATGATCACCACCCTCTCCCGGATGTACACCGACACGCTCGGCCCGTGGGCGGAGGTGCTGTTCCTGCTCGGCGCCATCGCGGTCCTGTTCTCCACGATCATCGGCTCGACGGCCAGCGTCCCCCGGCTGTGGACCAACACGCTCGGCATCCTCGGCGTCCTGGACTGGAAGAACCCCGAGGTGCGCAAGCGGACGATCCGCATCCTGACGTACTGCCTGCCACCGCTGTGGGCGGCGTCCTACCTGTTCGTCCAGTCCCCGGTGCTGATGGTCCAGATCGGCGGCTTCGGCGGCGGCGTCTTCCTCGTCGCGGTGGTGATCGCGGTGTGGTACCTCCGAGCGCACGAACCGGACAAGCACCTCCGCCCCCACCCGCTGGTCACCGCAGCCCTGATCCTGAGCAGCCTGGCGATCGCCGCCCTCGGCGTCTACTCCGCCCTGGAGGTCTTCGGCATCGAGATCAGCTGACCGGATCCGTCCCGAACAGCACCGCCCGCCGGTTCGCGGTGGGCGGTGCTGTTCGCGACGGTTCGGAGCAGGCCCGAGTGGTCCAGGTCGCCGTCGCCGGCGACGACCATCCTGCCGAACTGGGCGCGCAGGAGCTCGGCCACCTCCGACGGCGCACCGGCGCTGTTCGCCGCTTCCACGGCGAACACGAGGTCCTTCAGCTGGTTCCGGGCGCTGCCACCACCGGTGAAGTCCTCGCTCAGCCAGCGCGCCGACTTCTGGTTCAACACCTCGGATCCGGCGAGACCGCCGCCGAGCGCCCGCAGCAGGTCCGCGCGGGGCAGACCGCCGCGCTGCGCCAAGCAGAGCGCCTCGCACAACGCCGCGATCGTGCCCGCCACCACCACCTGGTTGCACGCCTTGGCCAGCTGCCCGGAGCCGCACTCCCCCATGCGCACCACCGTTTCCGCGACCGCGGCGAACACCGGTTCCAGCGCCTCCACCGCGTCCGGATCGCCGCCCACCATCAGGCTCAGCGAGCCGCGTTCCGCACCGGGCACCCCGCCGCTCATCGGCGCGTCCACCACCCGGACCCCGTGGTCGGCCCGCAGGCGCTCGGCGAATTCCCGCACCGCGACGGGCGAAACGGTCCCGTGCACCACCAGGATCGGGTCCACCGCGCCGCGGCCGCGCCACCCCGCCAGCAGGCCTTCCGGGCCGGTGAGCAGGGACTCGACCTGCGGGAGGTCCGGCAGCGCGGTGAGGACCACGTCGCAGGCGGCTTCGGCCGGTGACGCGGCCTGCCGGGCCCCCAGCTCCACCACGCGCGACGCGCGTTCGGGCGTGCGGTTCCACACGGTGAGCGAGCCGAGGCGGCGAACCAGGTTGGCCGCCATCGGCTCACCCATCGGCCCCAGCCCGAGCAGGGACACCGAACGTGCGGCGGATGTCGTCATCGTTGCTCGCAATCCTCGCGCGGCCGGTCAGTCCCGGGCCAGGAGCTGTTCGGCTTCCGCCCGGAGTTCGAGCACCTGCGCGAAGGAGTCGTCGAGCTCGACGTCGTCGCGGGTGAGGACGGCACCCTTCGGGATGTCGCGCCGCAGCTTCACGTGGTGCGCCAGCGCGATCGGCAGCGCGCCCCGCTCCACCGAG
This sequence comes from Saccharopolyspora hordei, assembly GCF_013410345.1. Lineage (NCBI taxonomy): Bacteria > Bacillati > Actinomycetota > Actinomycetes > Pseudonocardiales > Pseudonocardiaceae > Saccharopolyspora > Saccharopolyspora hordei. The sequence goes on along the minus strand of NZ_JACCFJ010000001.1, from coordinate 3,042,984 downwards.
GCCCGGGCCGAGATCAACTTGCCCCACACCGTGTAGCCGCCTTCGCCGTCGAGCTCGTCACCCGCCTTCAGGTCCTTCTTCGCCGTCGCCACCACGTCGCCGAAGAAGCCCTTCGGCGCACCGGTCGGCACCCCGCGCAGGACGGCGTTGGCGATGGTGATCCCGAGCTCCAGCCCGACGTAGTGGTAGGGCCGGTACAGCGCGGCGTACTGCTTCGTCGGGTCCGGGTGCCAGGGGTACTCCGCGAAGCAGCCCGAGACGTAGTCGTTGGTGGCCTTGACGACGACGAAGACGCCCTCCTGCGTGTTGTGCGGGATCCAGTCGCCGTCGCGGGTCACGCTGGACATCACGTCCACCGACCCCTCGTGCGCCAGCACACCGCCGGATTCCCTCGGTCGGCAGATGGTGGCGATCTCCTCGACGTCGCCCGGGGTGAAGGTGAGCCCGTCGTCGGAGGGCACCAGGCCCGCGGCGTTGGCGACGGCGGCCATCTCGATCGCCGCTTTCGTGCCGTCCCGGAACGCGGTGTGCATGTAGGGGTTGAGCTGCCCGGAATCGGTGAGCTCCTTGGAGAACTCCCAGTTCTCCCACACGTTGTCCGGGTTCATCTCGTGGTAGTGCTCGAGGTACTTGGCGCCCTTGCCCGCGCACACCACCTGGAACCCGGAAGTCCGCGCCCAGTCGACGAGTTCCATGATCAGCGCCGGTTGGTCGCCGTAGGCCAGCGAGTAGACCAGCCCGCGGTCGGCGGCCCGCCGGGCGAGCGCCGGTCCCAGCAGCGCATCGGCCTCGACGGTCACCATGACGATGTGCTGGCCGGTCTCGATGGCCTTCAACGCGTGCGAGGTCCCCGCGATGGGGTTCCCGGTGGCCTCCACGACCACGTCGATATCCGGGGTGAACAGCTGGCTCGCCTCGGGCAGGACTGCGGTCCGGTCGCTGGACAGCGCGTCGGCCAGATCGGTCACGACGGCTTCCTGCGGCCAGTCGACCAGCTTGAGGGCCCGGTGCGCGCGGTCGAGGTCGATGTCGGCCACCGCGGCCACGTGCACACCCGGAGTCGCCCGGACCTGGGCGAGGAACATCGTGCCGAAGCGACCAGCGCCGATGACCCCGACCCGGATCGGCTTGCCGTCCTGTTCGCGCGCCAGCAGCAAATCGTGCAAGTTCACCGGAAACTCCCGAGGTGGTAACATGTGGTAACGGTTCCAGTTTTGTACCACCCCGGGTTTCCGGCCGTCAACGCCCGACCGCGCCGATCACCTCCCGCCCCGGCCCACCCGCAGCGGTGGCTTAGGGTCCGAGCTCGGGAAGGAGTGCCATGAAGAAGGCGGCAACCATTCGAGACGTCGCCGCGCGGGCGGGCGTGTCCGTCTCGGTGGTGTCACGCGTCCTCAACGACACCGGCCCGGTCGCGCCGGAGAAGCGGGCGAAGGTGCTCGCGGCGATCGACGCCCTCGCCTACCGGCCGCGCGCCGCCGCGCGGCAGCTGAGCCAGGGCCAGAGCAGCACCGTCGGCCTGCTGCTGGCGGATCTGACCAACCCGTTCTTCGCCCGGCTGGCCGACCGCGTGGTCGCCGAAGCTCGCTCGCGCGAGCTGCAGATCGTGCTCATGACCACGCAGGAGGACCCGCACCTGGAGGCGCAGGCGCTCGACACCCTGCTGGACCGCTCCGTCGGAGGCCTGATCGGCACGCCGACCAGCGCCAACGTCGAGCGCTGGGCGAAGCTCGCCGCGCTGGACATCCCGGTGGCATTCGTGGACCGGGCGATCGACGGGCTCGACCAGGTCGACGTGGTCAGCATCGAGAACGTCGACTCCGCTGCGACCGCGACGGCGCACCTGCTCACCCGCGGGCACCGGCGGATCGGCCTCGTCTCCGGCCCGCTGGACACCACGACCGGGTCCGACAGGGTGCGCGGGTACGAGCGGGCGCTGCAGGAGCACGGGGTGCCCGTGGACGACCGCCTGGTGCGCCCGGTGCCGTTCCGCGGCGACCAGGGCGCCGACGTGGTGGCGCAGATGCTGGCCCTGGACGAACCGCCGACCGGCCTCATCGTCGCCAACACCGCGCAGGTGCGCGTGGTGCTACGGATGCTCTTCCAGGCCCGGGTGTCCATTCCGGACGACCTGTCCGTGGTGGTCTTCGACGACAACCCGTGGACCGAGCTGATCCACCCCCCGCTGACCGCGGTCCGCCAGCCGATCGAGCTGCTCGCGCTGCACGCCGTGGAGCTCATCCACGCGCGCATGCGGCAGAAGCTCGCCCCCCGGCCGCGCCACGTCCGCGTCGCCGCTGAGTTCTCGGAGCGGGCCAGCACCGCACGAGTGTGACCTGTCAGCACCAGATCGGAGCGAACATGCCAGTGATCGTCACCGCCGTCTTCGAACCGCTGCCCGACTCCCGAGCCGCGGCGAAGCAGGCCATCCAGGCCGCGCTCCCGGCCGTCCACGAGGAAGCGGGCTGCGTCCACTACGCGCTGCACGACGCGGCGGACGGCTCGCTGGTCCTCATCGAGAAGTGGGAGTCCCAGGAGCTCCTCGACGCCCACTCCGCCGGAGCGCCGGTGGCGCGGCTCAACGACTCCCTGGCCGGACTCCTCCGATCAGCCCCGACCGTCACGCTCATGACGCCGCTGCCCGGCGGGGACCCGGCCAAGGGCCAGATCTGACGAACCGGTGTGCCACCGAGCCGCGAAGGCCCGGTGGCACACCGGTTCTCGCATCAGGCTTCGGCTCGCGTCCGGACGACCATCCACGAGCAGCAGAGCCCGATGGCGGCCGCGATCACGGACAACGCCGGTTGGACGACCAGCAGCGCCACGGTGAGCAGGCAGGACGACGCGGTCATCGCCCGCCAGATCCGCACGTTCCGCTGGACCTCGCCGCTGGCCCGGCGCTGCCGGGCCCCTTCTGCGGGCCGCGCGGGCGCGGCTCGCCACCCGAGGTAGACCTGCGATGCGGCCGCCAGGGCGAAGATCGCGGCCCAGAGCCACGATCCCTCGGCTGCCCGGAAACCGGCCAGCAGCAGGAAACATCCGGCGCCCAGCAGGTGTCCGGGGGTGATCTGCCGCGCCGCGCTCATCGCAGGAACCCTGAGTATTGGGCCAGCGCGATGAGCCCGGCGACCAGCAGCACGGCCGAGGACGCGGCGATGAGCAACCGCCCGGTGCGGCCGACCCGGAAGGACTTCGGCAGCACCCGGCGTTCCAGCACCAGCAGGCCGAACCCGTAGATCCCCACCGCGACGGTTCCGCCGACGATGTTCGCCGGGCTGATCAGCGACACCAGGTCCGCCCCGGTGAGAATCAGCGCGAGGCCGCCGACCAGCACGTAGCCGTAGACCCAGCGGCGGGTCCGCGCGACGCCGCCCTCGCGCACCCGCTTCGAGACCGCGGACAGCGATTCGTGGGTCGTGCGGGTGTAGACCTCCCAGATCGCGTACATGGTGCCGAGGAAGACCATGATGATCGCGACGATGTAGAAGTAGCGCAGGACCGGGTGGATGATGCCCAGCACGTCGCCCTGGTAGGTCAGCACGTTGTTCCCGCTGGGCACGTTGTGCGCGGCCCCGAGGATCTCCTTGCCGGTGATGATGAAGGCGACCGCGGTCAACCCCATGGTCGCGAAGCTCAGCACGACGTCGCCCAGCGGCGCTCGGGCCCAGCCGCGCACCCGGCGGCGCTCCTCCGGGGTGTCGGCCAGCTCCAGCGGCCCGGCGGTCGACGCCGCGCCGTCGCGACCGGGCAGCCCCAGCGCACCCCACCGCTTCTCCCGCATCAGGCCCGCGTAGCCGATGTAGTCGTACATGCCGCCACCGAGACCGCCCATGAAGACCACAGCCTCCACCCACGCGGACCGCTCGGCGATCTCCGGGTACTCGGCGAAGACGAACGGCTCGTAGCCGAGGCCCTGCGGCACGAAGCCGCCGAGCACGTCGAGCCACTGCGGGTTCGCGGCGAACACCGCGACCACGACCAGCGCCACCTTCAGCGCGACGATCGCGATCTGGGCGCGTTCCAGCAGCGCGTACCAGCCGAACCAGGCGATCGCGGCGGCCAGGACGAGCAGCACCAACCCCCAGGCGACCGCGGCCCCGCCGACGACCTTGTTCAGGTAGCCGCCGATCCCGGACGCCAGGGCGCTGGCCACGAACGGGAAGGACAGCACCGCCAAGGCGCCGATGAGCAGCGGGAACCAACCGCGCGGCCCCGGGATCACCCGCGCCAGCCCGCTCATCGGGTGTTCCCCGGTCAGCACGATGTAGCGGTTGGAGGAGTAGATCACCGCGGCCTTCGCCACCGTGCCGACCACCACCACCCACAGCACTGCGAAGCCGAAGACCGCGCCCATCCGGGAGGCGAGAACGGTTTCCCCGCTGCCCACGGTCAACGACGCGATGATCGCGCCCGGCCCGAAGAACTTCACGATCGTGGCCAGGCTCAGCCGGCGCCGCGCGAGCTCCGTGGGGACCTCCGGCAAGCACGCCCGCTCGGCGGGCACCTCCCGAGCGCTCATGATCCGGTCCCCGTTGCGGGCGCGGGGTCTTCGAGAGGCCGATTTCGCCCGCCGCGGACGCGAGCTCGGGCAGTTCGGACGCCTGTCATGCTGACTCCCTCGTCAGTCATGTATAACGTTATACGAGATGTGCAACGTTGTACTTTGTGCCATCCGGCCACATCGGTGTCAACCCGCGAGGTGAAATCGACCGAGCGGCGAAGCTCCGGAAAGATGGCGGAATGCGGAGGAGGACCATGGCACGCGGCCGGGCACCGACGGTCAAGGACGTGGCCGAGCACGCCGGGGTGTCGCCGGGCGTGGTGTCACGAGTCGTCAACGCCAACGGCTCGGTCTCGGAGCGGACCCGCGAGCGGGTGCTCGCCTCGATCAAGGCGCTCGACTACCGCCCGCACAGCGCGGCCCGGGAACTGCGCACCCGCACCACGAACACCATCGGGCTGGTCCTGGCGGACGTGGCGAACCCGTTCTTCGCCCACCTCGCCGAGCACGTCGTCCGGCACGCCGCCGAGGTCGGCCTGGGCGTCCTGCTCACCACCACGCAAGAAGATCCCGCGATGGAACTGCGGAGCATCGAGCTGCTGATGCAGAAGCGGGTGCGGGGCGTGATCGCCGCGCCGGGCACCGGCAACGCGGCGGCCTGGCGGCACATGCGCGACCTCGGCATCGACCTGACCTTCGTGGACCGGGTCATCGACCGCATCCCGGGGATCGACGTCGTCGGCATGGACAACGAGAGCGCCGCCCACGCAGCGACCACAGCGCTGCTCGAGCGCGGCCACCGCCGCATCGCGCTGGTGAGCGGACCGAGCACCACCTCGACTGGGCATGAGCGCATCGACGGGTACCGCCGGGCACTGGACGAGCACGACGTCGCCGCAGACCCGGCGCTGGTGGCGGAACTGGCCTTCCAGCGCGCCGGGGTGGAGAACGCGGTGCGCGCGATGGCCGGGCTGGACGAGCCCCCGACCGCGCTCATCGTCGGCAACACCGCGGTATCCGCACACGTCGTGCGATACCTCCAGGAATGCGGCGTGCGCCTGCCCGAGGACCTCTCGGTGGTGGTGTTCCACGACGCGGAGTGGACGACGCTGATGACGCCGCAGATAACCGTCGTCCGCCACCAGCTCGACGATCTCGCCCGCACCGCCGTGGAGATGCTGCACAGCCGCATGAACTCCGACGAGCCGCTGCGCCGCCGCGAGATCCGCCTGGACAGCGAACTCGTGATCAGGAGCAGCCTCGCGCCCCCGCGGAAGCGCCGCGCCCTCCTGAACACCTGAGCGCGCTCCCGACGGTGGGCAGAACGCCAGCTCTGCCCACCACGGGTCCACTTTCGCGCCCGGCGCCGAACGGTTCCGGACCAGCTCGACGTCGCTTGTACGTACAGACCGTAACGTCTAGACAGTACAGACCATCGGGCGTACCTTGTTGGGCACTCGCCACCCGCACCGCGCACCGGCGAGCCCGGCGGCCGGGCTCCCCCGCCCGCCGCCTCCGACCCGAAAGGACGCGAAGATGCGTGCTGTTGTCCTCGACGGACGCGGATCGATCGAGGTCCGGGAGCTGCCCGATCCCGAACCGGGGGACGGGGATCTGATCATCGCCCCGGCCGCGGTGGGCATCTGCGGCACGGACCTGCACCTGGCCGTCGGCGACTACCCGACCGGATCGTTCCCCGTCGTGCCCGGGCACGAGTTCGCCGGCGAGGTCGTCGCGGTCGGCTCCGCCGTCCGGGACTTCGCCCCCGGCGACCGCGTGTGCGCGGACCCGAACGTGTCCTGCGGCGAATGCGGGCAGTGCCGGGCCGGAGCGACCAACCTCTGCCCGAACCTGGTGCCCATCGGGGTCGCCACCGACGGGGCGTGCGCCGAACTCGTGCGCGTCCCCGCGAAGGTCGCCTTCCGGCTGCCCGACGGGATGGACGCGCGCACCGGCGCGCTGATCGAGCCGCTGGCGTGCGTTCTGCACGCGGCCTCGCGCATCGGTCCCGTCGACGGGCAGCGCGTGCTCGTCTACGGCGCCGGGTCCATCGGCCTGCTGGCCGCCGCTTACGCCAAGGCCCGCGGGGCGCACTCGATCGACGTCGTCGAGCCCAGTCCCGTGCGGCGCGCCGCCGCGCTCGAGTTCGGCGCCGATGCGGTCCACGCACCGGGCGAGCGGCCCGGCGAGCGCGACGTGGACCTCGTCGTGGAAGCCAGCGGCCACCCCTCAGCGGCCGCGGATGCGTTGCTGCGCCTGGACAAGCGCGGAACGCTGCTGCAGATGGGGGTGGTCAGCCCGACCGAGCGCATCGACCTGTTCCCCTACGACCTGTTCGACCGCGAGCTCACCATCGTGGGCTCCCAGTCGCTGGCCACCGCGTACCCGGAGGCGGTCCGCGCGATCGCGGACCTGCCCGACCTGGCGTCCCGGATGGTCACGCACACCTTCGGCCTCGGCGAGTACGCCGAAGCGCTCGAAGCCGCGGGCTCCGACAGCGCCCGCAAGGTCCACGTCCTGCCCCAGCAGCTCTGAAACCCCTGAAGGGACAACGATGTCCACCTCCGCGACTGCCGCGCGCGTCGACCGCGGCGGAGTGATCGACCGCGTCGGTCTGCCCAGACCGCTGTTCTGGGGTTTCGTCGGCCTCCTGCTGTTCATGATCGGCGACGGCGTCGAATCCGGGTACATCTCGCCCTACCTCGTCGAGCACGGCGCGGGCACCCCCACCCGCGCGGCGGTCGTCATCACCGTCTACGGCGCCGTCGTGACGGCCGGTTCCTGGTTGTCGGGCGCGCTTTCCGACGTGTGGGGGCCGCGCCGCGTCATGCTGCTCGGCCTGGCGCTCTGGGGCGTGCTGGAGGTCGTCTTCCTCGCCGTGGCGCTGCCCACCGAGAACTACGCGCTGATGGTCATCACCTACGGCCTGCGCGGTTTCGGGTACCCGTTCTTCGCCTACGGGTTCCTGGTGTGGGTGCTGGCCGGAAGTCCCGCGCACCGCCTGGGTTCGGCGGTCGGCTGGTTCTACTTCGCCTTCACCGGCGGGTTGCCGACGCTGGGTTCGCTGGTGGCCAGCGGTTCGCAGCCGCTGATCGGCGAGTACGCCACCTTCTGGCTGTCGCTGGTGCTGGTGCTGCTCGGCGGCGCGGTGTCGCTGGTCGGCATCCGCCGCGCGAAGGGCGGCGACCGGCTGGCCCCGCCCGAGGTCTCCACCGGCCGCAGCGTGCTCAACAGCGTCGCGATCGCCTTCGCCAGCCCGCGCATCGCCGTCGGCTGCCTGGTCCGGATCGTCAACACCGCGCCGCAGTTCGGGTTCCTGGTGTTCCTGCCGACGGTCTTCGCCACCGACCTGGGCTTCGGCGCGTCCGGCTGGCTCCAGCTGGTGTTCGTGCTCGGCGCGGCCAACATCTTCGCGAACCTGTTCTTCGGCCTGCTCAGCGACAAGTTCGGCTGGCACCGCACGCTGCGCTGGTTCGGCTGCATCGGATCGGCGATCAGCGCCCTGTGCTTCTACTTCCTCCCGCAGTACGCGGGTCAGCACTACTGGGTCTCGGTCGCGTGCGCCGCGTTCTTCGGCGTCACCCTCGCCGGGTTCACGCCGATCTCGGTGCTCATGTCGCTGATGGCCCCCGGTCAGAAGGGCAACGCGATCGCCGTGCTCAACCTCGGTGCCGGAGCCGCGACCTTCGTCGGACCGCTCATCGTCGCGGTGTTCCTCGACCTCGTCGGAGCGGGCGGGGTGACCATCATCTTCGCCGCGCTCTACGTCGTGGCGGGCATCGCCGTCCGGTGGCTGCAGATCCCGGAGGAGTCCCAGCGCGCGGTCGCCGAGAGCCAGGCCCTGACCACCAGCTGACCCACCTCCCGCCCCGCCCTGCTCGTCGGCGGGGCGGGGCATCACTTCGCGCCGGTGACGCTGACGTTGACCTCCAGCGGGATGACGTCGCTGCACACCCAGGTGTCGTAGATGTCGAAGCGCTTCCCGGCGGGCGTCCACGAGGTCGACCGGATGTGCAGGATGGGCTCCGACTCGGACACCTGGAGCGCCTCCGCGATCTCCGGCGACGGCGACACGGCGCGGATCGCCCGGTGCGCTCCGCCCAGGGCGTACCCGGCGCTCGAAAGCAGCTCGCTGAGCGAGGCCTGCCCGGCCAGGACGTCCTTGGCACCGGCGATGACGGGGACGAGATCGGACGGGCTGTAGTTGATGCTGTAGAGCGCGGGAACCCCGTCGAGGGAGCGCAGCCGCACCAGCTCGAACCCGGCCGAGTCGGTCGGCACCTGCAACGCGCGGCAGACGTGGGCGGGCAGGATGACCGGGCCGTGGCGCAGCACCTCGGTCTGCACCGAGCGGTTCTGGTGCCCGATCGCGTTCTCCAGGAACCCTTCCGGTCCCTGGATGCCCCAGCCACCTTCGCCGGTCGGCTCGCTCGCGTACACGCCGCGGTTGGGCACCCGGGTGACCAGCCCCCGCGACTCCATCAGCTGGAGCGCCTGGCGCACGGTCGCCCGCGACAGGCCGAACTCCGCGCACAGCTCGTTCTCGCTCGGCAGCCGATCCCCGAGCGGGATCGAACCCTTGGCGATCCGCTGCTCCAGCACGGCGACGAGCTGCTGGTAGTACGGCGTCGTCGACTGGCGGTCGATCGCCTCGGCTGTCATCCGCGCACTCCCTCCGCTGCCCCGACCGGTCGCCCGGGGGTGCGCACCATCCTAGTCCGTACAGTCCGGACCGAGGCGGTCGACTCGACGTCCTGTCCGGCCGGATGCGGCCAACGTCCGCATCCGGCCGTACGGGTGCTCAGCTGCTGAGCCAGGAGGTGTCCGCCCGGCCGCCGACCTGCGCCGCCGCAGCGGCCTGGAGCACGATCGCGGCCGCGGCCGCGCCCGGGTCGATCACGCCGCGCGCGACCTCGCCGACGTAGCTGGCCCGACCTCGCTTGGCGAGCAGGTCGGCGGTGCTGCGCGCACCGTCCACTGCGGCCTGCGCGGCCCGCGCGAGGAGGAGGTCCGGGGAGTCGTTCGAGCCGAGCTGGCTTTCGAGCAGCTCGGCCGCCGGGGCGATGGCATCGACCATGGTCTTGTGGCCGACTTCGGCGCCGCCGTAGCGCTGCACGGTCGCCAGACCGGCGGCCAGCCCGCGGGCGAACTCCGCGAGGGTCGGTTCGGCTCCCGCCGCGCACCGCGACAGCTCGCGGAAGAACATCCCGAACAGCGGCCCGCTCGTGCCGCCGGTACCGAGGAATCCGCGCGAGACGGCGGTCAGCCAGCCCGCGTAGTCCTGCGGTCGGTCGGCGTCGATGTTGCGCTGCGCGCGGCGCAGGGCCGAGGCGATGTTGGTGCCGAAGTCGCCGTCGCCGGAGCGGCGGTCCAGGTCCCCCAGCTCGTCCGCGCGGCCGAGGAAGGTCTCGAGCAGGGCGTCCACCCAGCGGTGGCCGAAGTCCGGGGCGAGTGCGATGTCCGCGTTGTTCACAGCAGTTCCTTCACCAGGTCAGAGCGGGGGTGCGCACCGGGGCGTCCCACAGCGGGAGCAGGTCGAGGTCGGCGGGCAGCAGCGTCACCGACATGCCGTGCATGTCGAGCGAGGTCACGTAGCTGCCCACGAGCGAGCGGGCCACGGCGATACCGCGGCCGGCCAGGGAGCGGTGCACCGCGCGCGCGGCGACGCTGAGCTCCAGCGGGCAGGTCCCGCCGAGACCGTTGACGATCGCGATGACCGACGAGCCGCGAGCCGGTCCGAGCTCGGCGACGAGCGGTTCCACCAGCAGTTCCGTCAGCGCGTCCGCGTCGGCGAACGGGACCCGGCCGGTGCCCCGCTCGCCGTGGATGCCGACGCCCAGCTCCACCTCGTCGGCACCCAGCTCGAAAGCGGGCTCGGTCTCCCCGGGGTGGGTGCCCGCGCTGAGCGCGAGGCTCAACGTCCGGGCGTTGCGCGCGACCCGCCGCCCGAGCTCGGCCACCTCGCCGAGCTCGGCACCGGCTTCCGCGCTCGCGCCGCAGATCTTCTCGACGGCGAGCACCGCTGCGGTGCCCCGGCGGCCGGGACCGCCATCGGCGGTGTCGGTGGCCAGGTCATCGTCGACCAGGACCACCTCGGTCCGGACCGCGTCGTCGTCGGCGAGCTCCCCGGCGATCCGGAAGTTCAGCACGTCCCCGGTGTAGTTCTTGACGATCTGCACGACACCGCGCCCCGAGTCGGCGGCGATGGTCCCCTCGTGCACCTGCAGCGCGGTCGGGCTGGCGAAGACCGCGCCGGGCACCGCGACGTCGAGCATGCCCGCGCCGACGAAGCCCGCGTGCAGCGGTTCGTGCCCGGATCCGCCACCGGAAACGAGGCCGACCTTGTCGCGGGCCGGGTGCGCCCGCTTGACGATCCCGGCCTCGCGGTCGTAGGCGATCGTCGACGGGTGCGTCAGCGCGAGGCCCTCCAACGCCTCGTCCACCAGGTCTTCGGGGTTGTTCAGGATCTGACGGCGCACTGCGCGGTCCTCCTTCGGTCAGCGTCTTGACCGACCCCACGCTAGCGCTTACTGTTCGTACAGTACAGACTGTACGTACAAGTCAGATCCATCGAGATCTCCCACCCCCGGCCGACGCGGGCCCGAGGTGGCAGCTCCGAAAGAGGAAGCAGGACCTGGGATGTCCATGGAATACCGGATGCGCCGCACGCTCCCCAGCGATCGCGCCGCGATCATCATGCCCGTCGACCACGGCCTGATCTTCAACCGGATCGAAGGCCTGGAAACGCCGTCGGCACCGTTCGAGTCGTGGGCGGGCAGCGACATCACCGGGTTCATGATGACCCCCGGCCAGGTCAAGCAGACCGAAGCCTTCTTCGCGCGCAACCCGCAGCTGACCCGCGTGCTGACCATCGACACCTACTACGACCACACCCAGCTCGACGGCGGGGGCTCGCACAGCCTGATCACGACCGTGGAGGAAGCGGTCCGGATGGGCGTCGACTCGGTCAAGATGCTGTTCCCCTGGAACATCTCGCGCGCCGAGCGGGCCGCGCTGTGCAACCGGGTCGGCAAGGTCGTGACCGCCTGCGACGCCTGGGACATCCCGCTCGTCCTGGAGCCGGTGCTCATCGGCGCCCCGCGCACCGAGGAGGTCGTCGTCGAGGAGGAGAAGGTCGCCCGCATCGCCTACGACCTCGGCGCGCACATCATCAAGATCGCCTTCCCGGGCGAGGAGCGCACCCGCCGCCTCGTCGAGGAGCTCCAGGTCCCGCTGGTCATCGCCGGCGGCCCGCTGTCCGGCGAACCCGCCGAGACCGTCGACGCCGTCGCGCAGACCATCCGCGCCGGTGCCCGCGGCGTTATCGTCGGGCGCAACATCTGGCAGCGGGAGCGCACCGCGGCGGAGAAGGTCATGTCCGAGATCGCAACGCTGACCCGCAGCGTCGAGTTCGCCGACTGACGGAGCGGGACGGCCACCGGTCGATCGGAGGGGATGGCGGGAAGTGGGCACATCGTCGGCACGGGCTCGCGTCGTCGTCGGCTTGGACGTCGGCAGCACCAACGTCAAGGTCGTGGCGCTGGACGTGACGGGCCGCGCGGTGGCCCGGGTGCGCCGAGCGACCCCTCGCCCGGACGACGACCCGTCCATCGACGCCGACGCCCTGCTCGACCTCGTCGAGGAGCTGGTCCTGGAGGCCTGCGGGCAGCGCTTCGCGGTCGCCGCGATCAGCGCGGCCGGCGTCGGGGAGGACGGCGTCCTCGTCGACCCGGCCGGACGAGCGCTGACGCCCGCGCTGGCGTGGTTCGACCCGCGCCGCGCCGGGGTGTTCCGGGAACTCCGGGCCGAGCTCGGGTCGGCGGGCGGGATCGGCGTGCCGACCGATCCCGCCCGCACCCTCGTCGGCTGGTCGTGGGCGATGCGGCAGCCGGGCGCCGAACGAGCTGCGTCGTGGGTGGCGCTGACCGACTTCGCCTCCTCCCGGTGGACCGGCACCCGCTTCCTCAGCGACACCCTGGCCGCGCGCACCGCGGCCTGGCGGACCACGACCCGGTCCTGGGTCGCCGAACGGGTCCGGCTGACGTTGGGCTCGCCGCACCTGCTCCCCGAAGTGCTGCCGACGGGCGCGGTGGTCGGCGAATTGCGCTCGGAGCGCCTGCGCGACGTCCTGACCCCGGGTGCGGTGGTCGTCGCGGGCGGGCACGACCACCCGGTCGGCGGCTGGGGCGTCGACCGGCTGCGCCCCGGGGCGGTCCTCGACTCCATGGGTACCGCCGAGGTCGTGGTCGCGCAGTCGCCCGAGCCCGCGCTCGATCCCGGTGAGCGCATCGATACCGCGCCCGGCATCCGCCACCGCGGCACGACCCTGCTGCGGGTCGAGGAACTGGCCCGGAACGTGCAGTGGGCCGCGCAGGACCCCGCGGTCTCCGAAGCGCTCCAGCGGATCATCGCCGGTGATCTGCAACCCGATGACCACCTGTTCTCGACCGCGTTCACCCCGGGCGGCCCCGGCGGCGGCGCACCCAGCTACGCGCCGGACGCCCCGGCCGCACCGATCTCCCGGGCGTCGGCCGTCCTCGGAGCGCTGGCCGCTCTCGGCGGGCGCGCCATCCGAGCCGTCGCAGCGCACTCCCCCGGCGCCCCGGTCTACGCCGCAGGCGGCTGGGCGCGTTCCCGGGGGTGGGTCGAGGCCAAGCGGGCCGTCACCGGCACCGCCGTCGAAACCATCGCCGAGCCCGAAGTGACCGCCGTCGGCGCCGCACTGCTCGCGGCCTCCGCGATCGGCTGGGAAGTCGACCCCGCGGCCGCGCTCGCGCAGCACGCATCGCTGAACACCGCCAGCTCCCGCTGAACCGCTCCGAAGCAGAACCTCCTTTTCCCGCAACGAAAGGAGGATGGTCGATGCCGTCCTCTGCACGTCAGTCCCCGCTCGACCGGCTGGGTCTTCCCGCGCACCTCGCCTGGGGCTTCCTCGGCGTCCTGCTGTTCATGATCGGCGACGGCGTCGAGAGCAACTACCTCTCCCCGTTCCTGATCGGCGAGGGCTTCGGGGAGAGCCACGTGGCCGTGACCATCAGCGCGTACGGCGTGTTCGTCGCCCTCGGATCCTGGTTCGCCGGAACGCTTTCGGCGATGCTCGGGCCACGGCGCGTCATGCTGGTCGGCGCGGTGCTGTGGGTCGCCTTCGAAGCAGTCCTGCTGACGTTGGCCATCCCCAGCGGTTCGGAGGTCTTCGTCACCGTCGTGTACGGGCTCCGCGGCGTCGGCTACCCGTTCTTCGCCTACGCCTTCCTCGTCTGGCTCACCAAGGCCGCCCCCGCCCGCCAGCTCGGCACCTCCGTCGGCTGGTTCTGGTTCGTCTTCGGCACCGGGCTGCCCACCCTCGGCTCGCTGGTGGCCAGCGCAGCGATCCCCGTCGTCGGCGAGATGGGCACCTTCTGGATCGGCCTCGGGCTCGTCGTCCTCGGGGCGCTGTGCGCCCTGCTCGGCGTGCGCGACCTCGCCGACGCGGGACCCACCAAGGACGAGGACGGCTCGTCGCTGCGGGAACTGGTCAAGGGCGTCACCATCCTCTGGCGCGAACCGCGGGTCAGCGCAGGCGCTTTCGTGCGCCTGGTGAACACCGCGCCGAACTTCGCGCTGTTCGTCGTCGCGCCGATCCACTTCACCGAGACCATCGGCTTCTCCCAGAGCAGCTACCTGCTCCTGGTCACCTGCGTCTACACCGCGAACGTCTTCGCCAACCTGCTCTTCGGCGTCGTCGGCGACCGCTTCGGCTGGCGGCGCACGGTGACCTGGTTCGGCTGCGCGATGTGCGCGGTGGGCATCCTGCTGCTCTACTACGTGCCGCAACTGGTCGGGCCGAACTTCGCGGTGACCCTGCTGTGCTGGGCCGTCTTCGGCATCGGCCTGGCCGGGTTCGTCCCGCTGACCGCGTTAATGCCCGGCCTGGTGCGCCCGGGCGACACCGGTAGCGCGCTGGCGGTCTACAGCCTGGCGGCGGGCCTGTCGGCCTTCGTCGGTCCCGCCGTCGTCGGCCTCCTCGGCGGCACGGCGAACATGACCGCGATCATCTGGACCTTCGCGGCCCTCTACCTCCTGGCGGCCATCCTCAGCAGGACCCTGACCTCCCCGACCGACCCCGGCAGTGGCTGAGCCAGTTGGCCATTCGGTATTGACTTCGGCGGGCGGATCGCTGAAAGTGGCCTGGCCAGTCAGCCACTGTGCCGCGCACCACACCACGGTGCTCGGTCGCTCGCCCGGCAAGGAGGCAACGGTGCCGCCCGAGTTGATTTCGATCCTGGTGCTGGTCGCCGCGTTCGTCATCGCCACCACGCTCTCGATCAACATGGGCGTGCTGGCGTTCGCCGCGGCCTTCCTGGTCGGCACGCTGGTCGGCGGGATGTCCGAGGACGACATCTTCGCCGGGTTCCCCGGCGACCTGTTCGTCGTGCTGGTCGGCGTCACCTTCCTGTTCGCCATCGCGCGGGCCAACGGCACCACCGACTGGCTGGTGCGGCAGGCCGTGCGGCTGGTCGGCGGGCGGATCGCGCTGATCCCGTGGGTGATGTTCGGCATCGGCGCGGTGCTGACCGCCATCGGCGCCGTCAGCCCGGCCGCGGCCGCCATCGTCGCGCCGATCGCGCTGAACCTCGCCGCGCAGTACCGGATCAACCCGCTGCTCATGGGCGCGATGGTGGTGCACGGGACGCAGGCCGGGAGCTTCTCCCCGATCAGCATCTACGGCACGATCGTCAACGGCGTGCTGGACCGCAGCGGGCTGCCGGGCGACCCGGTGGTGCTGTTCCTGGGCAGCCTGGTGGTCAACGCCGTGATCGCCGCGGTCGTGTTCGTGGTGTTCGGCGGGCTGCGCCTGCGGCGCGCGGCCGAGGTGAAGCAGCTGGTCACCGTCGGCGCGGGCGCCGGGGGTGAGGAGCCCGTCGAGGAGATCGGGCTGAACCGGGACCGGGTGCTCACGCTGGTCGGCCTGGTGGTCCTGGTGGTCACCACGCTCGGGTTCGGCCTCGACGTGGGGCTCGTGGCGATGACCATCGCCGTGGTCCTGAGCGTGCTCTCGCCCAAGATGTGCAAGCAGGCTCCCGGCGAGGTCGCGTGGCCCACCGTGCTGCTGATCTGCGGGGTGCTCACCTACGTCGGCGTGCTGGAGACGATGGGCACGATCGACTACGTGGGCAACTCCGTGGCCAACATCGGCGTGCCGCTGCTCGCCGCGCTCCTGCTCTGCTACATCGGCGCCATCGTGTCTGCCTTCGCCTCGTCGGTGGGGCTCATGGGCGCGCTCATCCCGCTCGCCGTCCCGTTCCTGCAGGAGGGCAGCATCGGGGCGGTCGGCATGATCACCGCGCTGGCGGTCGCCTCCACGGTGGTGGACGTGAGCCCGTTCTCCACCAACGGCGCGATCGTGCTCGCCAACGCCAAGGGCGTCGACCGCGACGTGTTCTTCCGGCAGCTGCTGCGCTACGGCGCGATCATCGTCGCCGCCGTCCCGGCCGCGCTGTGGGTGGTGTTCGTGCTGCCCGGTCTGGGGTGACCCAGGGCGCTGTCCTCATCGGACTCTCCAGGCGCCGGAGCGGCGCTCGAGACTGCTGATCAGCGGCGTAGCATGGGATCACCGCTTGCTGGTACCGCGCCGCCGCAACCCGGTGATCACACCGACCGCTGCCACCGCACCGGTCCCGACGAGAGTCGTCGCGTAGGCCGGGTGCATCGCGGCGATCGGTTCCCACGCACCGAGCCCGATGCCGACCACCACTCCCAGGACGATCGCCGAGAGCACCACCCTGAACCAGCGCCGACCCGGGCGCAACTGAACGACCACGCCGTCGACCCTACGCACACCTCACGAGACCCCACCCCATGCACCTCGCAGAACACCGCCGCTGGATCACGCGTTCGCTGGCCGTGCTGGCCGCGGCCGCCGCGTGCGCGGTCCTCCTCTACGCACGTCCCCTGGCCGCCACCCCTGCCGCGCAGGACGCGATGCGCTCCGACGCGGCGGTCGCGGTCGTCGACCGCGCCACCGAGATCGAGCTCGTCCCCCGGGCCCGGCACCGCGACACCGGGCTGGTGTTCTACCCGGGGGCTCGCGTCGATTCCCGCGCCTACCTGCCCCTGCTGCGTCCCGTGGCCGAGGCGGGCTACCCGGTGGTCGTGCTCAAACCGCCGTTCGGCATGGCGATCCTCCACGCCGAGCAGGGGCAGCAGGTGCTCGGCCGCGCCCAGCGCTGGGTGGTCGGCGGGCACTCGCTCGGCGGTCCGGCCGCGGCCCGGCTGGCCACCCACCACCCGGATCAGGTCCACGGCCTGCTCCTGTGGGCCTCCTACCCGGACATCGACCTCCGCGGCGCTCGCGACCTCGACGTCACCTCGGTCTACGGCACCCGCGACGGGCTCTCCACGCCCGCCGACGTCCGGCGGGCACCGCTGCCGCCGGGCACCGAGTTCGTCGCCGTCCAGGGCGCCGTCCACACGCACTTCGGCGACTACGGCCCGCAGTCCGGCGACGGACAACCCGCCACCAGCCGCGCGGACGCCCAGCGCCAGATCGTCGCCGCAACCCTCGACTGCCTCCGACGCATCGACGCCCAACCCTGACGGACCCTGCCTGGCACGGTCACCGACCGGCTGCTTGTCTGGCGGTGCACGCACCGCCAGACCGAGGAGATCGACATGACCGACACGCTGACCACCAGCGTTCTTGGCACCGGGATCATGGGCGCGGCGATCGCCCGCAACCTCGCTCGCGCCGGTCACACCGTGCGCGTCTGGAACCGCACGCGGGCGAAGGCCGAGCCGCTGGCCGCCGACGGGGCGCACGTCGCCGACACGCCCGCCGAGGCCGTCCGAGGCGCTGATGTGGTCCTCACGATGGTGCACGACGGCCCCGCGGCGCTCGACGTGATGCGGCGAGCGGGCGCTCGCCCCGGCACGGCGTGGGTGCAGTCGACCACGGCTGGCATCGACGCCGTCGGCGAGCTGGCCGCGCTGGCCCGCGAGCAGCAGCTCGTCTTCTTCGACGCCCCCGTCCTCGGTACCCGCCAGCCCGCGGAGGAGGGGCAGCTCGTCGTCCTGGCCGCCGGGCCGAGCGGGAGCCGGGACGTGGTGACGCCGGTGTTCGAGGCCATCGGCTCCCGCACGGTGTGGACCGGCGAGGACGGTGCCGAGGCGAGCGCCACGCGCCTCAAGCTCGTGGCCAACAGCTGGGTGCTCGCCGTCACGAACGCCGCCGGTGAAGCCCTCGCACTGGCCAAGGGCCTGGGCGTGGAGCCGCAGCGGTTCTTCGACATCATCAGCGGCGGCCCGCTCGACATGGGCTACCTGCACGCGAAGGCCAGGGCGATCCTCGAGGACCGGCTGACCCCGCCGAGCTTCGCCGTGACCACCGCCGCCAAGGACGCCGAGCTGATCGTCCAGGAGGGGAAGGCGTGCGGCGTCCGCCTCGACGTCGCCGAAGCAGGAGCGCGGCGCTTCAACCGCGCCGCCGAGCAGGGCCACTCCGCGGAGGACATGGCAGCCGCCTACTTCGCCAGCTTCGAGGAAACCCCCCGGCGCTGACCGGCAAGGACTACGAACGGCGGCGCGGTTTCCCGCGCCGGGGTCCGGCCGAGCCGCGCGACCGGTTCCGGCCGGACGATCCCCTGGCAGCGGGCTTCTTGGCCTCGGCCGGTCGCTTGCGCTTGTCCTGCGGCGGTGTCGGCGGGCGACCGCGGGTGCTGTTGACCGTGCGGCCGCGCACGATCCCGATGAACTGCTCCTGCAGGTCCGTGGTCTCCTCCTCCGGCCAGGACAGCGCGACGCGGGACTGCGGGGCGTCGGTCACCGGCCGGTAGGTGAGGTCCTTGCGGTGGTGCAGGCGGGCCAGCGACTGCGGGACCACGAGCAGGCCCACCCCGGCCGCCACCAGCTCGACGGCGTCCCCGGTGGTGGCCGGGCGCTCGATCGCCGGTCGTCCGGGCGGGCCCGACCAGTCGAGGGTGTCGTCGAGGGGGTGCAGCACCACCTCGTCGGCCAGGTCGTCGCCGGAGACCTCGTCGACCGCGGCCACCACGTGGTCCTTCGGGACCACCACCACGGTCGTCTCGGTGTAGAGCGGGATCGCGTGCAGGCCCGCGCGGTCGGTCGGGAACCGGAGCAGCACCATGTCCGCCTCGCCGCGGCGCACCACGTCGGCGGCACCGGCGGCGGGCACCTGGACGAGCTCCAGCGGCACCTCGGGCACCCGCTCCGCCCACTTGCGCGCCCACTTGCCCGGCGTCACGCCCGGCACGTAGGCGAGCGTGAAGGGGGGCTGCTCGTCCGAACCAGTCACGCGGGCCAGGTTACCGGGCGTCACCGCAGGTGGTGCGGGTGCGGTCGATACCCTGGAGGGCATGAAGGCGCTCCAGACCTCCCAGACGATGAAGCCCGCGACCGCGGCGAAGAAGCTCAACGTGTACCTCGGAGCCACCCCCGCGGAGTTCCAGGAGGGCGCCATCTCGCGCGAGGAGCTCAACGCCCTGCAGGCCGACCCGCCGGAGTGGCTCCGCGAGCTGCGCCGCAACGGCCCGCACCCGCGCCAGGTGGTGGCCGCGCGGCTGCGCATCTCCATCGGCGGCTTGACCCGCGCGGGCATCACCGACCCGCTGACCACCGACGAGATCAACGCCCTGCGCGAGGAGAACCCCGAGTGGCTCCAGCAGGAGCGCGCCACCCAGCTGGAGGTCAAGCGCGAAGCCGCGCGCATCAAGGACAAGGCCGAGGCGAAGCGCGCCAGGGCCGACCAGCGGCGCGCCTGATCCTTAGTCCTCCCCGTCGGTTCAGCGCGGGGAATGTGCGGGTGCGCAACGGCGTCGCGCACCCGCGGCCGGTCAGAGGTGGTCGATGACCGAGGCGACGACGTCGGAGGTCTTGGCGGTCCCGCCGACGTCCGGGGTCAGCACGCCGGACGCGGTGGTCGCCTCTATCGCCTTGTTCACGCGGACCGCTTCGTCGGGCAGTCCGAAGTGGTCGAGCATGAGCGCCGCGCTGCCGATCGCACCGATCGGGTTGGCCAGACCTCGACCGGCGATGTCCGGCGCGGACCCGTGGACGGGTTCGAACATCGACGGGAACCGGCGCTCCGGGTTCAGGTTCGCGCTGGCGGCCAGGCCGAGGCTCCCGGCCAGCGCCGAGCCGAGGTCGGACAGGATGTCGGCGTTGAGGTTGGAGGCCACCACGACCGAGAGGTCCTCCGGTTTGAGCACGAACTTCGCCGACATCGCGTCGACCAGCACGCTCTCCGTCTCGACGTCCGGGTAGTCGGCGGCGACGCGGACGAAGGTCTCGTCCCACAGCACCATCCCGTACTGCTGGGCGTTGCTCTTGGTGACCGAGGAGACCTTCTTCCGGGGCCGGGTGCGCGCCAGGTCGAAGGCGAAGCGGATGATCCGCTCGCAGCCGCGCTCGGTGAACAGCGCGGTCTGCAGCGCGACCTCGTTGCCCGGACCGCGGCCGGAGAGGTTGCGGCCGCCGAGGCCCGCGTACTCCCCCTCGCTGTTCTCCCGGACGACGACCCAGTCCAGCGGGGTGTGGTCGGCCTTGCGCAGCGGCGAGGTGATGCCGGGGTGGAAGTGCACCGGCCGGATGTTGGCCCACTGGTCGAAGTTCTGGCAGATCTTCAGCCGCAATCCCCAGAGGCTGGTGTGGTCGGGCACCGAGGGCCAGCCGACGGCACCGAAGTAGATGGCGTCGAACTCGCGCAGCGCCTCCAGACCGTCCTCGTCCATCATCCGGCCGGTGCGCTCGTAGTACCCGCAGCCCCACGGGAATTCGGTCCAGTCGAAGGCGAACGCACCGCCCGATCCCGCGGCCAGCGCGTCGAGCACCGCGCGCCCGGCGGCGACGACCTCGGTCCCCACCCCGTCAGCGGGAACCGCCGCGATCTTGAAGGTGCGGGTCGTGGGCTGAGCTGACATCGAGCGACTCCCCTGGTGTCGGGTGCTGGTGCACCGAGTCAAGCCCGGCGGGGCTGCGGACGTCCAACACGCTTTCGCGATGCCATTCATAGGTTCCGGTTATCCCGGCTGGTCACGCACCCAGGTGGTCCGCGGGCCGGTAGGAGCGGGCCACGGCGAGGAAGGCCCGCGCCGCGGGGGTCAGCGGGGCCGACCGGCTGAGCAGGGCGACGTGCAGCTGCGCCGGTGGGTCGATGCGGGCGACGCGGGCACCGGCGCGCCGGGCCAGCGGGGCCCACGCGGACGGCAGCACGGCCAGACCGGTGCCGTGCATCACCAGCGGGAGGATCGACGTGCGGTGGGCCACCTCGGCGACGATCTGCAGGTCCGCGCCGTCCGCCAGCACTTCGTCGACGATCTGCCGCATGTGGCTGCCCGGCGGCGAGACGATCAGGCGCGCACCGGTCAGCGCCGAGCGCTGGACCGGATCACCGCTCGGGAAGTCCGCGTCCGGTGCCCCGACGAGGACGAAGTCCTGCGCTTCCAGGGGCAGCACGTCGACGCCCGGGGCCTGCAGCGGTCCGGGCGTTCCGATCAGCCCGAGCTCGCAGGCCCCCTGCTTGATCTTCTGCACCACCTCGTCGGGGGTGAAGGCCGCGTCGGCGCCGACCGTGACTCCCGGGTGCTGCTGGGCGAGCAGGCGGGTCAGCGTGCCGAGGGGCTCGATCCCGGGGGACGGCATCGTCACGAGCTCGACCCGGCCGCGACGGGCTCCCCGGACCCAGTCCATCGTCGACCGGGCCGTGCGCAGGTCGCGGATGACCTGCCGGGCCGGGCCGATCAGCTCGGTTCCGGCGCTGCTGAGGACGGCACCCCTGCCGATGCGGTGGAACAGCTGCACGCCGAGCTCGCGCTCCAGACCGGAGATGGCCTGCGACAGCGAGGGCTGGGCGACGTGCAGCGCTTGCGCCGCCTTGCCGAAACCGCCGTGGTCGACGATCGCCAGGAAGTACTCGAGCTGGCGCACGTCCATGGGCGCACTCCTCCACGCGACGTATGGGCAGGTCAGAGCCCACTGATCAGCAGAACCTATCAGTCGGGTAGCGACTTTCTCTTGGACGGCGCACCGCGTCCGCGGTCACTGTGGTGCCCACGTTCGCAGGGCGAGGAGGATGCATGCACGAGGTGGTCGTGGCTCTCGACTCGTTCAAGGGTTCCATCGACGCGGCCCGCGCGACCGCCGCGCTCTCCCGCGGACTGCGGCGCCACCACTCCCTCCCCGCCGTCCGCGAACGGCCCGTGGCCGACGGCGGTGAAGGCACCCTGGACGCGTTCGAAGCGGCGGGCTTCACCCGCGTCCCGGTCACGGCCGCGGACCCGCTCGGTCGCCCCGTCGAGACCGGCTACGTCCAACGTGACGGCGTTGCGGTCGTGGAGCTCGCGGACGTCTCCGGCCTGGGCCGGATCCCGAGAACCACACCTGCCACCGCGATGGCGGCCTCCTCGCACGGCACCGGCCAGGTGATCGCCGCCGCCCTCGACGCGGGCCACCGCACCGTCGTCGTCGGGCTGGGCGGCAGCGCGACCACCGATGGCGGAACGGGCATCGTGGCCGCGCTCGGCGGTCGGCTGTTCGACCGGGCGGGAAACCGGACCTCGCTGCTGAGCGCCGTCCGCGCCGTCGATCTCAGCAGTCTGCACCCGCGCCTGACCGGGCCGGACGCAGCCCGGCTGGTCGTGGCCTGCGACGTCGACAACCCCCTGCTCGGACCGAACGGCGCCGCAGCGGTTTACGGACCGCAGAAGGGCGCCGACGCGGGCGCGATCGCGGAACTCGAACCCGCCCTCGGCCGCTGGGCGGAGCTGCTGGAGAACGCCACCGGCACGGCGGTTTCGGGCCACCCGGGTGCCGGAGCGGCGGGCGGCGCCGGATTCGCGCTGCTGGCCCTCGGCGGGCAGCTGCGCTCCGGGATCGAGCTCGTCCTCGAGCTGACCGGGTTCGCCCAGCAGCTCCCGGGCGCGGACCTGGTGGTCACCGGGGAAGGCTCGCTGGACCACCAGACCCTGCGCGGCAAGGCGCCCGCCGGGGTCGCCTCGGCCGCTCGCGCGGCCGGAATCCCCGTCGTGGCAGCAGCCGGGCGCAACCAGCTCACCCGTGGAGAGCTCACCGCAGCGGGCTTCACCGCGGCTTTCGCGCTCACCGACGTCGAAGCGGACGCCAACCGCTGCTTGCGCGAGGCCGAACCGCTGCTGGAACAGCTCGGCGAACGGATCGCCGCTGAACTCCTCGCTCCCGAACCAGCTTTCGGATGACCGACCACCGCCGCTCGACCACGTGCAGGAGAATGCAATGGCGCAGACCGCACAAAAACCGCTGCCGCCCGGGAGAACCGGGGCGAAGCCCTGGTACCGGCAGCTCTACTTCCAGGTCCTGGTCGCGATCGTCGTCGGCATCCTGCTCGGCTGGCGGTGGCCGGATCTCGGCGAGGCGATGCAGCCGATCGGGACGACCTTCATCGCCGCGATGAAGATGCTCATCGGGCCGATCGTCTTCCTGACCATCATCGGCGGGATCGCCGGTGTCGCCGACCTGAAGAAGGTCGGGCTCACCGGGCTGAAAGCGCTGACCTACTTCCAGATCGGCACCATCGTCGCGCTGGTGATCGGGCTCGTCGCGATCAACGTCGTCCGGCTCGGCGAAGGCGTCAACGCCGACCCGTCGAAGATCCAGGTGAGCGGGACCGCGCAGCAGTACGTCGAGACCGGCGAAACCCAGCAGTGGTGGGAGTTCTTCACGCACCTGGTGCCGGAGAGCTTCTTCGGCGCGTTCGCCGAGGGCGACATCCTGCAGATCATCTTCCTGGCCGTGCTCTTCGGCATCGCGATCAAGGCGGTCGGCCCGATCGGCGAGCCGATCGCCGCCGGGGTCAAGCGGCTGACCGAGGTCGTGTTCAAGGTCCTGAGCTTCGTGATGAAGGCCGCCCCGCTCGGCGCCTTCGGCGCCATGGCCTACGCGGTCGGGGCGTTCGGACTGTCCACGTTGACCAGTCTCGGCTCGCTGATCGCGCTGTTCTACGCCACCTCGGTCCTGTTCGTGGTGGTCGTCTTGGGCGGCTTCCTCGCGCTCTACGTCCGGCTCAACATCTTCCAGCTGTTCCGCTACCTCAAGGACGAGTTCTTCCTCGTCCTCGGCACCTCCACCGCCGAACCGGCGCTGCCCGGCCTGATGCGGAAGATGACCTTCATGGGCGCCGACCGCACCACGGTGGGCCTGGTCGTGCCCACCGGCTACAGCTTCAACCTCGACGGCGCGGCGATCTACCTGTCGCTGGCCGCCGTCTACATCGCCCAGGCCACCAACACCCCGCTGAGCGTCGGCCAGCAGATCGGCCTGCTCGCGGTCATGCTCCTCACCTCGAAGGGCGCGGCCGGGGTGGCCGGTGGCGGATTCATCGCGCTGACCGCCACCCTGTCGACCATCGGCACCGTCCCCGCGGCGGGCATCATGCTGATCTTCGGCATCGACAAGTTCATGTCCGAGTGCCGAGCGCTGGTCAACTTCTACGGCAACGCGGTGGCGACGCTGGCGATCGCCAAGTGGGACGGGGCACTCGACGTCGAGCGCGCCCGCCGCGTCCTCGCCGACCGGACCTCCGCAGAGCGAGCGACGGCGCAGGAACCTGAAGCACCGCCCCGGTCTTCCGACGTGCCGAAGCAGACGTC
This sequence comes from Saccharopolyspora hordei, assembly GCF_013410345.1. Classification (NCBI taxonomy): domain Bacteria; kingdom Bacillati; phylum Actinomycetota; class Actinomycetes; order Pseudonocardiales; family Pseudonocardiaceae; genus Saccharopolyspora; species Saccharopolyspora hordei. The sequence goes on along the minus strand of NZ_JACCFJ010000001.1, from coordinate 3,018,867 downwards.
GGCGGACGGGCTCACCCCGACGAGCGCGAGCAGCTGAGCCCCGACCGCCCGGCTCAGGCGGTCGGGGGGAAGCGCGTCTCGTTGCGGTCGATCTTGGCGTTGGCGGCTTCGACGAGGTCGATGCCGCAGACGTCGGTCAGCCTGATGAGGTAGAGCAGGACGTCGGCCGCCTCGTCGGCCAGCCGGTCCTTGAGCCCGCCTTCCGCCAGGCCCGCCACGGCACCGGCGTCGTCCACCCACTGCAGCTCCGCGACCAGCTCCCCGGCCTCCCCGCTGAGCGCCATCGCCAGGTTCTTCGGCGTGTGGTACTGCTCCCAGTCCCGCGCCGCCGCGAAGTCCCGCAACCTGTCCCGGAGCCCGTCAACGCTGTCCATGCCGACCACCGTAGTCGGCAGCCCCTCCGCAGCGCGCACAGGTCGCTTTTCCGTGAGCACTTTCCGGTGCCACAGCCCCGGAAAGTGCTCACGGGCGTCGACCTGCGCAGCGGGATCAGGCGTGGACCTCGTGGTCGGCGACCGTCCAGGACCGGGCCTGGTCGCTGATCGTCACGCCGAGGCCCGGGCGCGGCGAGAGGTGCATCCGGCCGCCCTCGATGCGCAGGTGCTCGTCGAACAGGGGGTCCAGCCACTCGAAGTGCTCCACCCAGGGCTCCCTGGCGTAGGCCGCCGCCAGGTGGATGTGGATCTCCATCGCGAAGTGCGGGGCCAGCTGGAGGTTCCGGTCGTCGGCCAGGGCCATCACCTTCAGGAACTGGGTGATGCCGCCGACGCGCGGGGCGTCGGGCTGGACGACGTCCGCCCCGCCCGCCCGGATCAGCTCGCGGTGCTCGGCCACGCTGGTCAGCATCTCCCCCGTGGCGATGGAGGTGTCGAAGGTGGACGCGAGCACGGCGTGGCCCTCGAAGTCGTGGGCGTCCAGCGGTTCTTCGATCCACACCAGGTCCATCGGCTCCAGGGCGCGGCACATGCGCCGCGCGGTGGGGCGGTCCCACTGCTGGTTGGCGTCGACCATGAGCGCCACGCCGTCGCCGACCGCCTCCCGCACCGCGGTCACCCGGGCCAGGTCGACGGCGTTGTCCGGGTGGCCGACCTTGAGCTTGATGCCGCCGATGCCGCGCGCCACCGACTCCGCCGCCCGGTCGACGACCTCCTCGATCGGCGCGTGCAGGAAACCGCCGGAGGTGTTGTAGCAGCGCACCGAGTCGCGGTGCGCGCCGAGGAGCTTGGCCAACGGCAGGCCGGCCCGCTTGGCCTTGAGGTCCCACAGCGCGACGTCGAAGGCCGCGATCGCCTGCACCGACAGCCCGCTGCGGCCCACGGAGGCGCCGGCCCAGACGAGCTCGTCCCAGATCTTGCCGATGTCGCTGGGGTCTTCGCCGAGGAGCACCGGGGCGATCTCGCAGGCGTGCGCGTACTGGCCGGGGCCGCCCGCGCGCTTGGAGTAGCTGAAGCCGACGCCCTCCTGGCCCTCGGCCGTGGTGATCTCGGCGAACAGCACCGCCACCTCGGTCATCGGCTGCTGCCGCCCGGTGAACACCTTGGCGTCGCTGATCGCGGTCGGCAGCGGCACGGTCACCGAGGAGATCCGCACGCGCTCGATCCGGTCCAGGGTGGCGGATCCGGTCGTGGTCATGGACTTCCTTCCGTCTCAGTCCGGCTCGTCGAACTGGATGCGCTTGATGGTGCCCATCACGGCCAGGCCCACCAGGGCCAGCGCTCCGTGCGCGGCGACGAACCACAGCGCCACGTCGAAGGACTGGGTGGCCTGCACGGTGTAACCGATGACGATGGGCGTCACGATGCCCGCCACGTTGCCGAACGCGTTCATCGTCGAGCCGACGAAGCTGGCGGCCTGCGGGGGCGCGAGGTCGGTGGTGATGGCCCAGCCCAGCGAGCCGATCCCCTTGCCGAAGAAGGCCAGCGTCATGATCGCTACGATCAGCGCGCTGCTGTCGGTGAGGCTGCAGAGGGCGATGCTGGTCGCCAGCACCATGCCGACGACCGACGGCAGCTTGCGCGCGAAGGTGAGCGAGTGCCCGCGGCGCAGCAGGGCGTCGGAGAGGAAGCCGCCCGCCAGTCCGCCGGCGAAGCCGCACAGCGCGGGCAGCGCCGCGACGAACCCGACCTCCAGCAGCGACAGCCCACGGCCCTCCACCAGGTAGACCGGGAACCAGGTGATGAAGAAGTAGGTCAGCGCGTTCACCGCGTACTGGGAGAGGTAGACGCCCCAGAGCGGGCGCGTGGAGAAGATCCGGGCCATGGTGCGCCGGTCCAGCCGGGCCCGCTGCACGGAGCCCTTCGGCGCGTCCAGGTCGACCAGCCCGCCGCCGGAGCGGATCGTCTCGAGCTCGTCCGGGGTGACCCGCCGGTGGTTCCGCGGGGTGTCCATCCAGCGCAGCCACACCACCGCCAGCACCAGGCCGAGCGCGCCGAGCACGACGAACACCCAGCGCCAGCCGAACTGGTGGGTGATCCAGCCCATCAGCGGGGCGAACAGGGCGGTGGCGAAGTACTGCGCGGAGTTGAAGACCGCGGTCGCCCGGCCGCGCTCGGCGGTCGGGAACCAGGCGGTGGCCACCCGCGCGTTCGCCGGGAACGCGGGCGATTCGAAGACGCCCAGCAGGAGCCGGAGCCCGAAGACGACCGCCACCGACACCAGCACCGGCGTGGTGATGAGGCCGACCAGGCTGATCGCGGCGGTGACCGCCGTCCACAGCGCGAGGCTCAGGGCGTAGACGCGGCGGGCGCCGAAGCGGTCGAGCAGGATCCCGCCGGGCAGCTGGCCCATCACGTAGGCCCAGCTGAACGCGGAGAAGATGTAGCCGAGCTGCACGCTGCTGAAGCCCAGGTCGGCTCGCAGGCTGGTGCCGGTGATCGACAGGCTGCTGCGGTCGGCGTAGTTGAGCGCCGTGATGATGAAGATCAGCGCCAGGACCAAGTACCGGGTCGGGACGCGGCGGCCGGTCGTCGTGCCGGCCCGCCCGACCTCGGGAGCTGCTGCGGTGTCAGACATCGGTGTCCTCCCGGTCGCTGCGGAGCGCTCCGCAGTGACCAGGACAGTAAGGCGGTGCACCGATTCCGGTCCAACACCGAATGGACATCGATCAATACCCTGACCGCATCGGTCGCGCACGACCCGCGACGCAGTCCACGGTGGAGCGTCAGAGCAGGTCGAGCAGCGCGTGCAGGGCCGGGTTGTCGTTGGCCCGGCGCCAGACCAGGTGCAGCTCCACCGGGTCGGGTTCGGGCAGCTGCAGCGGGCGGAAGTGCACGCCGTCGAGGTGCAGCCGCGCCGCGGTGGCGGGCACCAGCGCGCTGCCGAGGCCGACCTGCACCAGCGCGAGAGCGGTGTGGATCTGGCTGACGTACTGCACGTAGGTGGGCTGCACCCCGGCCCGGCCGAAGGTCGCGACGAGCAGCTCGTGGAAGTACCGCGCCTCCGTCGGCGAGTACATCACCACGTCGGCACCGTGGAACTCGCTGAGGTCCAGCGGGTCCGACCCCGCAGCGAGCGGGTGGCCCTCCGGCAGCGCCGCCAGCAGCGGTTCCGCGCGCAGCAGCCGGGACTCCAGCTCGGGCCGGGCGGCCGGCGGGCGGGCCAGCCCGAGGTCGAGGGAACCGCCCGAGAGCCGCTCCGCCTGGTCCCGGGTCACCAGCTCGTGCAGCACCACGTCCACGTGCGGCAGGTGTTCGCGCACCGTCGCCAGCAGACCGCCGAGCACGCCGTAGGCCGAGGTCGCGGTGAACCCGACGCGGATGACGCCGCTCTGGCCCAGGGTGACGCGTCGCACCGAGAGCGCGGCGTTCTCCGCCTCGTGCAGCAGGCGTCGCGCGTCCTGCAGGAACGCGCGCCCGGCCGGGGTCAGCCGCACGGTGCGGCTGGTGCGGTCGAACAGCTGGACCTGCAGCTCCTTCTCCAGCTGCTGGATCTGCCGCGTCAGCGGGGGCTGGGTCATGCGCAGCCGCTGCGCGGCCCGGCCGAAGTGCTGCTCCTCGGCCACGGCGACGAAACCGGTGAGTTGGTTGAGCGTGAACATCGATGCTGACCCGGTATCAGTGGATGCTTTGTTTGAGTTGGACGGGCATCGATGGGTCACCTTACTGTCGACCGCGACGACGCCTGAGCCCCGCTCCGGCTCGTCACCGCCCCGCCGCGACGAGGTCGCACGCCCACGGAGGAGATCGCCGATGTCCGCGTACTCGCCCACCGACATGGCCCGGCAGCTGGCCAGCGGACTGCTGTCGTTCCCGGTGACCCACTTCCGGCCCGACCTCAGCTTCGACGAGGCCGCCTACCGCGAGAACATCGGCCGGCTGGGCGGTTTCGGCGCGGCCGGGCTGTTCGCGGCGGGCGGCACCGGGGAGTTCTTCTCGCTGACCCCCGCTGAGGTGGAGCAGGTGGTGCGGGCCGCCGTCGAGGAGGCCCCGGACGGGGTGCCGGTGATCGCCCCGGTCGGGTACGGCACCGCGATGGCGGTGGAGATGGCCCGCGCCGCCGAACGCGCCGGGGCGGCCGGGGTGCTGCTGTTCCCGCCCTACCTGACCGAGGCCGACCAGGCCGGGCTCGCCGCGCACGTCCGCGCGGTCTGCGCGGCCACCCGGCTCGGGGTCGTCCTCTACAGCCGGGCCAACGCGGTCTTCGCGGACACCACTGTCGCCGAACTGGCCGAGCAGTGCCCGAACCTGGTGGGGTTCAAGGACGGCGTGGGCAACGTGGAGAAGATGACCCGCCTGTACGCGCGGCTCGGTGACCGGCTCACCTACGTCGGCGGGCTGCCGACGGCGGAGACGTTCGCGCTGCCGCTGCTGGAGCTGGGCGTGACCACCTACTCCTCGGCGATGTTCAACTTCGTGCCCGAGTTCGCGCTGCGCTTCTACCAGGCGGTGCGCGACCGCGACCGCGCGGCCGTGTACCGGTACCTGGAGGAGTTCGTGCTGCCGTACTGCGACATCCGCAACCGGCGCGCCGGGTACGCGGTGAGCATCGTCAAGGCCGGCATGCGGGTCGTCGGCCGCCCGGCGGGCCCGGTGCGGCCGCCGCTGGTCGACCTGGACGACGCCGAGCTCAGCGCGCTGCGCGACCTGGTCGAGCGCGTGACGGACCTGCGCTGAGGCGGCAACCCCCGGCGCCGCGGCGGTTCCCGGCGCCACGCACACCGAGGACGGAGGGACGGATGGCGCGCACGCAGCCCGTGGTCACCGGCATGCGGGTGGTGCCGATCGCCGGGCACGACAGCATGCTGCTCAACCTCAGCGGGGCGCACGCCCCGCACTTCACCCGGAACCTGGTGGTGCTCACCGACTCCGAAGGCCGGACCGGGGTCGGCGAGGTGCCCGGCGGGGAAACGGTCCGCCGCACCCTCGAGGACTCCGCGGAGCTGGTCGTCGGCCAGCCGGTGGGCCGGGTGCGTGCGGTCCTCACCGCGGTCCGCACCCGGTTCGCCGACCGCGACGCGGGCGGCCGCGGGGTGCAGACCTTCGACCAGCGCGTGACGGTCCACGCGGTCACCGCGCTGGAATCGGCGATGCTCGACCTGCTCGGCCAGCACCTGGAGGTGCCGGTGGCCGAGCTGCTCGGTGACGGCCGGCAGCGTGACCACGTGCCGGTGCTCGGGTACCTGTTCTTCGTCGGTGACCGGGAGCGCACCGACCTGCCCTACCGGAGCCCGGCGGACGAGCCCGACGACGACTGGCTGCGGCTGCGCCACGAGGAAGCCCTCACACCGGAGGCGATCGTGCGCCAGGCGGAGGCGGCGCAGCGGCGCTACGGGTTCCGCGACTTCAAGCTCAAGGGCGGGGTGCTGCCGGGGCCGGTCGAGGCCGAGGCGGTCACCGCGCTGGCGCGGCGGTTCCCCGACGCGCGGATCACCCTCGACCCCAACGGCGCGTGGCCGCTGGCCACCGCGATCGACCTCGGCCGCGCGCTGCGCGACGTCCTCGCCTACGCCGAAGACCCGTGCGGCGCCGAGGCCGGCTGCTCGGGTCGCGAGACGATGGCGGAGTTCCGCCGCGCGACGGGGCTGCGCACCGCCACCAACATGGTCGCCACGGACTGGCGGCAGCTGCACCACGCGGTGCGCGCCGACGCGGTGGACATCCCGCTGGCCGACCCGCACTTCTGGACGATGAGCGGGTCGGTGCGGGTGGCGCAGCTCTGCCACGACTGGGGCCTGACCTGGGGTTCGCACTCCAACAACCACTTCGACGTGTCGCTGGCGATGTTCACCCACGTCGCCGCGGCCGCGCCCGGCGAGATCACCGCGATCGACACGCACTGGATCTGGCAGGACGGCCAGCGCATCGCCCGGGAGCCGCTGCGCATCACCGACGGGCGCATCGAGGTGCCCGACCGCCCCGGCCTGGGCGTCGAGCTGGACCTCGACCGCGTCGAAGCGGCCCACCAGCTCCACCTGGAGCACGGCCTCGGGTCCCGCGACGACGCGGCGGCGATGCAGCACCTCGTCCCGGGCTGGACCTTCGACCCCAAGCGCCCGGCGCTGGACCGCGACTAGCGCGCCGACGGGACCTCAGACGCTGCGGAGGACCGAGACGACCACCCCGAGGACGACCGCGTCGTCACCGTCGATGACCTCGTAGGCCGGGTTGCGGGGTTCGAGCAGGACGTGACCGCCGCGGCGGCGGTAGACCTTCACCGTCGCCTCGTCGTCGATCATCGCGGCGACGATCTGCCCCGAGTGGGCCTCCTGCTGCTGGCGCACCACCACGATGTCGCCGTCGCAGATGGCCGCGTCGACCATCGAGTCACCGCGCACCCGCAGCCCGAACACGGTGCCCCGGCCGGTGAGCTCGCGGGGCAGGTCGATCACCTCGTCGAGGTGCTCGTCCGCGGTGATCGGGGTGCCGGCGGCGATGTCGCCGACCACGGGCACCGGCACCGAGTCGCCCTCGCGGACCGCCGACGGCTGGAGGAACGCGCGCACGTCGATGGGGCGGGACACCGACGGGCTGCGGCGCAGGAACCCCTTCTCCTCCAACGCGTTCAGGTGCTTCGACACCGACGAGGTCGAGCGCAGGCCCACCGCGTCGCCGATCTGCCGGGTGCTCGGCGAGTACCCGTGCCTGGTCACGAAGTCCTGGATGGCGGCCAGGATCCGCTGCTGGCGCAGCGGCAGGGACGAGGGGTCCAGGTGCTCGAAGGCGTCGAAGTCGTAGGCGGCCACCCTCCGGATGGTAGAGGTCGGCACCGCCGCCCGGCGCACTGGCCCGGCAGGGGTGCGCGTGATCTCCGTCCACCGCCCTTGACACCCGTCCCCGCCGGTGCCACCGTCGCCGCTGGAGTTCATGCGACGGTGCGCAGGAAGCCGGTGCGAATCCGGCACGGTCCCGCCACTGTGAGTGGGGAGCTGCCGCCACGTGCGCCACTGCCGCTGCCGCGGTGGGAAGGCAGGCGCGCAGCGACGATCCACGAGTCAGGAGACTGACGCCGTCGTGCCGATTCGCACGGGGTCGCGGAGCCCCGGAGGAGGTACGCGGAACATGCAGCGGCGCGCTGCTCACGATCTCGCCGTCCGGCACAGCTGGCACCACCCCACGCTGCCCACCACGTAGCACCAGCACGCCTTCCCCGCCGTGGGTCGTCCACTGCGGACGGACCGCGCCCGTGCCCGGCCGAGGCCCCAGTGCGCTCGGACCCGCTCGCCATCCGTGGAGAACTCCTGTGCCTCTCGTCCAGCCCACCCCGCCCCCGCTGCGCCCAGCCGTGCGGCGCGGCCGGGGAACGACCGTCCACCGTGTCCTGACCACGCGCGACCGCCGCGCCGCCGACCCGGACCAGGTGCGGCCCGAGGAGGGGGAGCGATGACCACCGTCACCCGGCGCACGCTGCTCAAGGGCGCCCTGGGCACGCTCACGGCCGCCTCGCTCACCGCCTGCGGTGGTGCCGCGAGCGGACCGGACGGGCGGTTGCGCGCGGCGTTCCCGATCGGCGGCGGGGAGGAGTCGCTCGACCCGCACACCAGCTCGCTGTTCGTCGACCAGGCCCGGGCGAAGGCGCTGTTCGACACGCTGGTCGGCTACGCCGACGACATGAGCGTCGTGCCGCGGCTGGCCGAGTGGTGGGAGCCGGACGCCACCGGGACGCGGTGGTCGATCCGCCTGCGCGAGGCCCGCTTCCACGACGGCCGCCCGGTCACCGCCGAGGACGTGCTCTACAGCTACCGCCGCATCGCCGACCCCGCCACGGCATCACCGGCGCGCAAGCAGTTCCTCGACGTGGACTTCGCGGCCAGCCGGGCCCGCTCGGCCACCGAGCTTGAACTCGTGCTGCGCGCCCCGAACTTCGAGTTCCCCTCGGCGTGGGGCGCCCCGGCCACCGAGATCGTCCCGGCCGGCACCACCGAGTTCACCGCCCCGGTCGGCTCCGGGCCGTTCCGGTTCGTCTCCTTCCAGCCGGGTCGGCCCGCCGTCTTCACCCGGTTCGACGGGCACTGGGCCGGGAGGCCGACGCTGGACGAGCTGGAGTTCGTGCCGATCAACGACGAGAGCGCGCGCGTCGCCGCGCTGCTGTCCGGCCAGGTGCACTACGTGCACGACATCAGCGCGCACTCCGCGGCGCTGGTGCAGGGCGACAGCCGGGCCGAGCTGCTCGCCGCGCCGCACGGCACCATGCAGGCCGTGGCGCTCAAGGTCGACCGGCCCCCGTTCCACGACCCGCGCCTGGTGCGGGCCGCGCTGTCCGGTGTGGACCGCGACGCGCTGGTCGCGGTCGCGCTGAACGGGCACGGGCAGGTCGGCAACGACCTGTTCGGCAAGGGCCTGGAGCACTACCCGCCGGACCTCCCGCAGCGCGAGCGCGACGTCGACCGCGCCCGGGCGCTGGTGCGCGAGGCCGGGGCCGAAGGGCTCGCGGTCGACCTGCTCACCAGCTCTGTCGACCCCTGCTTCGAATCGGCGGCGACGCTCATCGCCCAGCAGCTGTCCGAGATCGGGCTGCGGGTCGCCCCGCGGATCGGCCCGGCGGAGACGTACTTCTCCGACATCCGCACCCACGGCGTCGCCGCCCTCACCCGGACCGCGTCGCTGCCCGTCACGACGTTCCTGGCGGAACGGGTGCGCAGCGGTGCGGGCACTGCCAACTACACCGGCTACCGGTCGCCGGAGTTCGACGCGCTGTTCCACCGGGCGCTGAGCACAGTGGACGCTGCCGAGCGTGCCCGGCTGCTAGGGAACGCCCAGCGCCTGGCGCGGGACGAGAGCGGGCTGCTGGTGTGGGGCTTCAGCGACTGGAACGTGGCGGTGTCGCGCTCGGTGTCCGGGCTGCGGGCGGCCCCACCCAACTCGCTGGACTGGGCGCGGTTCGAGCGGGCCGCGCTGGGCTGATGGCGGTGCTGGTGCTGCGGCGGCTGGTGGTCGCCGCGCTGCAACTGGTCGCGGTGGCGGTCGCCGTCTTCGCGCTCACCTCGCTGCTGCCGGGCGACACCGCGGTGGTCGTGCTCGGTGAGCACGCGACCGAGGAGCAGGTGGCGGTGCTGCGCGCGCAGTTGCAGCTGGACCGGCCGGTGTGGGAGCGGTTCCTGGAATGGCTGGGCGGCGCGGTGCACGGCGACCTGGGACGCTCGCTGCTGACCGGGGTGCCGGTGGCCGAGGAGATCGGCCGGGGGCTCGCCACCACGGCGGTGCTGGCGCTGCTCGCGCTCGCGGTGGTGGTCCCGCTCGCGGTGGCGGTCGGCGTCGTGACGGGGCGGCGCCGCGGTTCCCGGCTGGACGTGGTGCTCACCGGCGCGGTCGTGGTGCTCGACTCGGTTCCCGAGTTCGCCCTCGCCCTGCTGCTCGTCGCGCTGTTCTCGCTGCAGCTCGGCTGGCTGCCGGCCACCGCGGCCGGCGCCTCCGGCTGGGAGCTGCTGGCGCAGCCCGCGGTGCTCGTGCTGCCGGTCGGCGTGCTGGTGTGCAGGCAGCTGTGCGCGCTGGCACGCCAGGTCCGCGTCGGCGTGGCCGAGGCCGACGGCGCCGACTTCGCCACGCACGTCCGGATGCACGGCCTGCCCGAGCGCGCGGTGCTGTTCCGGCACGTGCTGCCCAACGGGCTGGCCCCGGCGGTGCAGCAGCTGGCCCGCGCGGTGGACGGGCTGCTCGGCGGGGTCGTGGTCGTGGAGGCGGTGTTCGCCCTGCCCGGCACCGGTTCCGGGTTCGTCGACGCGGTGATGGCCCGCGACCTGCCCGCGGTGCAGGGCTACGCCCTCGTGTTCGCCGCCACCACGATCGCGGTGAACCTCGTCGCCGACGTCGTGTCGCACCGGCTCGTCCCGCAGCGCGAGGTGGTCGCATGAGGTCGGTGACGGCGGTCGTCGGTGCGGTGCTGCTCGGCGTGCCCGGGCTGACCGCGGTGGTCGGGCCGCTGCTGGCGGGCTCGGTGGACTCCGCGGCGGGGCCGCTGCGGCCACCTGACGCGCAGTTCCCGCTCGGCACCGACGTGCTGGGGCGCGACGTGCTTGCGCTCGCGCTCAGCGGCGGCAGCTCGCTGGTCGCGCTGACCGGGGCGTCGCTGCTGCTGTCCTACCTGGTCGGGGTGCCGCTGGCGCTGCTGGTCACCAGCCGCGGCGTCGACACGCCCCTGCTGCGGGTGCTGGACTTCCTGCTCGCGCTCCCCGGGCTGCTGGTGCTCATGGTGCTGGCCGCCGCCGGGTGGCGGGGCGCGGCGCCGCTGGCGCTGGCCATCGCGCTGCTCCAGCTGCCGGCCGTGGTGCGCCTCGTCCGCAGCGCCGCGCTGGCGCCCGGCTGCCGCGCGGCGGTGGAGGCGATGGCGATGCAGGGCGAACCGTGGTGGCGGATCCACCTCGGCTACGTCGGGCGGTGCGTGCTGGGCCCGGTCCTCGTCGACGCCGGGACCCGGCTCAGCCTGGTGCTGTACCTGCTGGCCTCGGCGAACTTCCTCGGGCTCGGGCTGGCCCCCTCGGCCAGCGACTGGGCGGTGCTGGTGGAGCGCAACTCTGACGCGCTGTTCCTGCAGCCGCTGGCGGTCCTGGTCCCGGCGGGCCTGCTCGTGTCGCTGTGCACGGGCATCAACCTGCTGGTCAACCACGTGCTGGCACGCCGGGAGGAGCGATGAGCGAGCCGGTGCTGCGCGCACGCGGGCTGCGGGCCCGGGCCGGGACGCGTGACCTGCTGACCGGCGTCGACCTGGAGCTGCGGCCGGGTGAGGTCACCGCGGTCATCGGCGAGTCCGGCAGCGGCAAGACGACGCTGGGCCTGGCGCTGCAGGGCGAGACTCGGCGCGGGGTGCGGCTGGCCGGGACCGTCGAGCTGTGCGGCACCGACCTGGTGGGCCTGCCCACCGCCGAGCGCCGAGCGGCCCGGGCCACCGCCATCGGCTACCTGCCGCAGCACCCCGCCGCCGCGCTCAACCCGCTCCGCAAGGTCGGCCGGGTGCTGGCCGAGCTGGCGCGCGACGCCGAGGCGGTCCCGGAGGCGGTGCGGTGGGCCGGGCTGGACCCCGCGCTCCTCGACCGGTACCCGCACCAGCTCTCCGGCGGGCAGCAGCAGCGGGCCGTGCTGGCGCTGGCCGTGCTGCACCGCCCGGACGTGCTCGTCCTGGACGAGCCGGCCACCGGGCTCGACGCGATCAGCACCTCCCACGCCGTCGAGGCGCTCACCGAGGTGGCCGGCCGCGGCACGGCGGTCCTGCTGCTCACCCACGACCTCGGCCTGGTCCGGCGCGTCGCCGACTCGGTGGTGGTGCTGCACGAGGGCCGCGTCGTGGAACGCGGCGAGCACGTGCTGACGGCCCCGGCCCACGAACGCACCCGGACCCTGCTCGCCGCCGCGCCGCAGGTGCTCCCGACGACCGGGGAGCCCGCCGCGGAGGGCGGGCTGCGGGCGCGCGGGCTCACCAAGGTCGCGCGGAACGGTCACCGCCTGCTGGACGGGGTCGACCTCGCGGTCCCGCCCGGGCGGTGCGTGGCGGTGGTGGGGCGCTCCGGGTCGGGCAAGACGACGCTCGCCCGCTGCCTGGCCGGGCTGACCCGGCCGGACGCCGGCCAGGTGCTGCTCGACGGGGTCCCGCTGGCCCCTGACCTGCGGCGCCGCGACCGGCGGCAGCGGACGCGGGTGCAGTACGTGCACCAGGACGCCCGCGCGTCCTTCGACGAGTTCCGCCCGGTGCTCGCTCAGCTCACCCGGACGGTGCGGCTCACCCGGGGAGCCGGCGGGGAGCGGGCGCGGGCCGAGGTCGAGCGGGTCCTCGCGGCGGTCGGCCTCGACCGCGCGCTGGCGGCCCGCCGCCCGGCCCGCCTCTCCGGCGGCCAGCTGCAACGCGCCGCGGTGGCCCGCGCGCTGCTCGCCCGGCCCGCGGTGCTCGTCTGCGACGAGATCACCACCGGCCAGGACCCGGTGCGCCGCGCCGAGCTGCTCGACCTGCTCGCCACGACGCTGCGCACCACCTCCGCAGGACTGGTGCTCATCAGCCACGACCTGGACGCGGTCGCGGCGATCGCCGACGAGGTCCACGTGCTCGACGCGGGCCGCTGCGTCGAGCACGCGCCCACCGCGACGCTCCTGGCCGAGCCCCGGACGCCGGTGGCGCGCCGCCTGGTGGACAGCGCGGACCTCGGCGGGAGGGCTCCGGAGGTGACCCGACGGCCGTGCGCGGAGGAGCGGATCCCGTCCACCCCTGGGTAGGCTCGGCCCCGATCGTGGACAGCGAGGTCGACGGCCAGCACCGACGTCGGTGGAGGTACTCGTGCCCGAATGGCGGCCCCGGGCCCTGCGCAAGCCCCGGCGCACCCAACCCGAGGCGCCCGAGCACTCGATGGACCCGCGCTCGGACGACGACCGCCCGCTGGCCGACCGTCCCCTGATCGACACCGCGATCTACCGCGACGGCGTCCGGGTCGCCACCCCGGGGAGCCTCGCCGAGACCTACGAGCAGCTGCGCCGCGACGGCGGCGCGATGGCCTGGATCGGGCTGTACCGGCCGGCGGAGGAGGAGCTGCTCGCCGCCGCGGAGGAGTTCGGCCTGCACAAGCTCGCGGTCGAGGACGCGATCGTCGCGCACCAGCGGCCGAAGCTCGAGCGCTACGGCGACACCCTGTTCGTGGTGCTGCGCGCCGCGACCTACCTGGACGAGAGCGAGGAGGTCAGCTTCGACGAGCTGCACCTGTTCATCGGCCCCAACTTCGTGCTCACCGTCCGGCACGGCCAGTCCCCCGACATGTCGGCGGTCCGGCGGCGCATGGAGGCCGACCCCGACCTGCTGCGGCGCGGCCCGGAGGCGGTGCTCTACGCGGTGCTGGACAACGTCGTGGACGGCTACGCGCCGGTGATCGCCGGGCTGCAGAACGACATCGACGAGATCGAGGTCGAGGTCTTCGAGGCCGATCCGCACGTGTCGCGGCGCATCTACGAGCTGACCCGCGAGGTCATCGAGTTCCAGCGGGCCACGCAACCGCTGATGGGCATCCTGCGCAGCCTGGAGGCGGGGTTCAGCAAGTACGGCATCGACGACGAGCTGCAGCGCTACCTGCGCGACGTGGCCGACCACGCCACCACCGTCGGCGAGCGCGCGGAGGGCTTCCGGCAGCTGCTGGACAAGATCCTCACCGTCAACGCCACGCTGGTCACCCAGGCGCAGAACGAGGAGATGCGGAAGATGACCGAGGCGAGCCTGGCCCAGAACGAGGAGGTGAAGAAGATCTCGGCGTGGGCGGCGATCCTGTTCGCCCCCACCCTGATCGGCACGGTCTACGGCATGAACTTCGACGTCATGCCCGAGCTGCACTGGTCGTTCGGCTACCCGTTCGCGGTGGTGCTGATGCTGGCGGTGTGCCTCGGCCTCTACACGGTCTTCCGCCGCCGCGGCTGGCTCTGACCCGCGCCCCCGGCGCCCTTCCGGTGGATTGCGCGGGCGCAGGTGGTGCCGCAGGCTTCCTGGGGAGATCACCGCTGATCCGGGAGGCCGGATGGTGCGACCGATGCAGACCACGCGTCCGACGCTGATCGGCGCGCGGGTGCCCCGGATCGAGGACGACCGGCTGGTCACCGGCCGCGGCCGCTTCATCGCCGACGTGGTGCGGCCCGGCATGGTGGAGGCCTCGTTCGTCCGCAGCGACCTGCCGCACGCGCTGGTGCGCGGGGTCGACACCTCGGCGGCCCGGGAAGCGCCGGGCGTGCACGCGGCCTTCAGCGGTGCCGACGTGCCGATCGGGCCGGTCCCCGACCTGGTCGAGTGGGTCCGCCCGGTGCGGCACTCCCCGCTGGCGCGCGACCGGGTGCGCTACGTCGGCTGCCCGCTGGCGGTGGTGGTCGCCGACGACCGCTACCTGGCCGAGGACGCCGCCGAGCTCGTCGACGTCGACCTCGAACCGCTGCCCGCCGTGGACACGGTGGACGCGGCGCTGGCCGCCGACGCGCCGCTGCTCTACCCGGAGTGGGGCGACAACGTGCTGGTGTCGATGGCGCCGGAGGACCCGGCCGTGGACGAGGCGTTCGCCCGCCACCGCACGGTCAGCGGCACCTTCACCACGCACCGGTACGCGGCCGCTCCGCTGGAATGCCGCGGTGTCGTGGCCGAGCACGACGGCGACCGGCTGACGGTGTGGACCTCCACCCAGGCCGCCCACCTGGTGCGCACGATGCTGGCCCGGGTGCTCGGCCTGGCCGAGCGCGACATCCGCGTGATCACCCCGGACGTCGGTGGCGGGTTCGGGCAGAAGAACCAGGTCTACCCCGAGGAGTACCTGGTGCCGTGGCTGGCGGTGCGGCTGCGCCGCCCGGTCCGCTGGATCGAGGACCGCCACGAGCACCTGCTCACCGCCTGCCACGCCCGGGACGTGCGCATCGAGCTGTCCGCCGCGGTCCGCGACGACGGCACGATCGCCGCGCTGCGCGGGCGGGTCCGCACCGACCTCGGCTCCGGGGAGATCTTCCCGGGCGGGTACGGGCCCAGCGTGGTGGCGTGCGGTTCGCTGTGCGGGCCGTACCGGATCCCGCACCAGTGCGTGGCGGTGGAGGGCGTGGTCACCACCAAGACCCCGCTCGGCGGCTACCGCGGCTACGGCATGCCGGAGGGCACGTTCGCGATCGAGCGGCTGGTGGACAAGATCGGCCGCGAGCTGGGCATCGACCCGCTGGAGTTGCGCCGCCGGATGATCCTGGACCCGGAGGACCTGCCGTACGAGACCGCCGCGGGCGCCCGGCTGGACTCCGGCAGCCACCGCGCGGCGTTCGAGCGCGCCGTGGAGCTGGGCGAGCGGGTGCTCGCCGAGGAGCGCGACGCCCGCCCCGGCGCGCACCTGGGCGTCGGGTACGCCACCTACGTCGAAGGGGTCGCCGCCAGCGCGTTCTCCGTCACCGGCATCCGCAGCGGCCAGGACGCGGCGGACCTGCGCTTCGACCCCGACGGCGGGGTCACCGTCGCGGTGGGGATCTCGGCGATGGGCCAGGGCGCGCACACCGCGGTGGCCACCCTCGTCGCCGAGGCGCTGGCGCTGCCGATCGAGCGGGTGCGGGTGGTGATGGGCGACACCGACACCGCCCCGTTCGGCCTGGGCAGCTTCGCCAGCCGCAGCGCGGTCGTGGCCGGCGGCGCGATCCACCGGGCCGCGGAAGCGTTGCGGCGCAAGGGGACCGAGATCGCCGCGCACCTGCTGGAAGCCGCGCCGCAGGACGTCGAGCTGGCCGACGGCGGCTTCCGGGTGCGCGGCAGCCCGGGCAGCTCGGTGCCGTGGGAGCGCATCGCCCAGGTGGCGCTGACCCGCACGTTCGAGCTGCCGCCGGGGACCGAGCCGGGGCTCGACGCGCGCGCCAGCTACGAGCCGCCCGGCATGGACCACGTGCCGCGCGCGGACGGCAGGATGAACGCCTCGGCCACCTACACCAACTCCACGCACGCCGCGGTCGTCGAGGTGGACCCGGACACCGGTGTGGTGCGGGTGCGGCGGTACGTGGCGGTGCACGACTGCGGGCGCGTCATCAACCCGCTCACCGTGGCCGGGCAGGTCCACGGCGGGGTCGCGCAGGGCATCGGCGGGGTGCTCCACGAGCAGCTCCCCCACGCCGACGGGCAGCCGCTGGCCACCACGTTCGCCGACTACGCGATCCCCACGGCGTGCGAGGTCCCGGACATCGCCACCGAGGAGCTCTGCAGCCCGGCGCCCGGGATCCCGTTCGGCATCAAGGGCGCCGGTGAAGCGGGCATCATCGGTCCACCGGCCGCGATCGCGCGCGCCGTCGAGCACGCGCTCGAACCGCTGGGCGTGACCGACGTCGACACCACGCCACTGACCCCGTCGGTGGTGCGGCGGCTGATCGAGGAGGCCCGGTCGTGAAACCCCCACCGTTCCGCTACGCCCGCCCGGACAGCCTCGGTGACGCGGTGCGGCTGCTGGCGGCGGACGAGGACGCGAAGGTGCTGGCCGGCGGCCAGAGCCTGCTGCCGATGATGAACTTCCGCCTGGCCCGGCCGAGCCTGCTGGTCGACGTCGGCCGCCTCCCGGAGCTGTCGGAGCTCCGCCGCGAGGACGACGTCCTGGTCATCGGCGCGGCGGTGCGCCAGCGCACCGCCGAGACCGCGCCGCTGGTGCGGGAGAGCTGTCCGCTGCTCGGGCGGGCGCTGCGGCACGTCGGCCACCACCAGGTCCGCACCCGCGGCACCGTCGGCGGGTCCCTCGCCCACGCCGACCCGGCGGCGGAGCTGTGCGCGGCCGCCACCGCGCTGGACGCCGAGGTGGTGGTGACCGGGCCCAGCGGTCGCCGCACGGTCCCGGTCGCCGAGCTGTTCGTGGCGCCGTACCAGACGTCGCTGTCCGCTGACGAGGTGCTCACCGAGGTGCGCGTGCCGGTTCGCCCCGCGCGGTGCGGGTTCGCCGAGGTCAGCCCGCGCGCGGGCGACTTCGCCCTCGCGGGCGCGGCCGCGGTGGTGCGGGTGGACGAGCGCGAGGTGACCGACGTGCGCCTGGTCGGCTTCGGCATCGGCGGCACGGTGCGACGGCTGCCCGAGGCGGAAGGGGCGCTGCGCGGGACGCCGTTGTCCCGCACCCCGGTCGCGGCCGCGGCGGACGCGGCCGCGGACGCCACCTCCCCGCCGGACGACCTCCACGCCGACCCGGCGACCCGGCGCGCAGCGCTGCGCGCGAGCGTGCAGCGGGCCCTGGAGCAGGTGACGCATGACTGAGGACCCGACCACGACACGGGAGATCGCGGTGACCGTGAACGGCCGCGCGGTGCAGCGCACGGTCCCGGTTCGCCGCCTGCTGGTGGACTTCCTGCGCGACGACCTCGGTCACACCGGCACCCACGCTGGCTGCGAGCACGGCGTCTGCGGTGCCTGCACGGTGCTCGTCGACGGCGAACCGGCGCGCTCCTGCATCACGCTGGCGGTGCAGGCGGACGGCACCGAGGTGACGACGATCGAGGGCCTCACCCCACCGGACGGCCTGAGCCCGCTGCAGCAGGCGTTCAAGGACCGCCACGCGCTCCAGTGCGGGTTCTGCACCCCGGGGATCATCGCGACCCTGTCCGCGGCGGACCCCGACGACCACCCGGACGACGAGTCGATCCGGCAGCTGCTCGCCGGGAACCTCTGCCGCTGCACGGGTTACCACCACATCGTCGACGCGGTGAAGCAGGCCTGGGGCCGCACCGCGACGTGATCTCCGGACCGCGCTGGAGCGGTAGACCACGCCCGGTGCCGGTCGGGAGGTGGTCGGTGGTGGGCCTGCTGTCGCACCCGTTCGTCGCCGGGGTGGTGGCTCGCGCGATGAACCGGCTCGGACGGCCGCGGGAGGGGCCCGAGCTCCGGTTCGACGAGATACCCGGCCGCACGAGGGCTCTCGCCGTCCCGACGCGGCACGGGGACGTCCGGTGCACCGCGTACTCCCCGCCGCCCGGCGCCGAGCGGCCCGGCGCGTACGTCAACGTCCACGGTGGGGGGTTCGTCATCGGCCACCCCGAGCAGGACGACGCGTGGTGCCGCCACCTGGCGCACCGCACCGGCGTCGTGGTGCTCAACGTGGACTGCGCGCTCGCCCCGCGGCCCCTTCCCCGTCGCGGTGGAGCAGGTCTTCGACGTGGTCACCTGGGCCGCGCAGCAGGACGGCGACTGGGACGGGCAGCGGCTGTGCGTCGGCGCGCAGAGCGCGGGCGGCTCGCTGGCCGCGGCCGCCGCCCGGCTGGCGCTGGAGAACGGCGGTCCCGCGATCGCGCTGCAGGTCCTGCACCACCCGCCGCTGGACCTGGTCACGCGGGCCGCGGACAAGCGGACCAGCCCGTGCTGCGCCCCTGGGTGTCGGAGGTCTTCGACACGGCCTACGCCCCGGACCCCGCCGTCCGGCGCGACCGCCTCGTCTCCCCGCCTGGGGCGACAACGCCGACGGCATCGAGGGGATCGCGCCGGCGCTGGCGATCACGCGCGAGCACGACCGGCTCCGCGGCGAGGGCATCGCCGCCGCCGACACCCTCGCCGCGGCGGGCTCGCTGGTCGCCCACCACGACGTGGCGGGCGCCGACCACGGGTACAACACCACGGCCTTCGGCACGCGCGAGCAGACCGAGCCCGTCCACGAGCTCATCGCCGACCACGTGCGCCGGGCCGTCGGCTGATCCTCAGCCGATCTCCTGGCGGAGCAGGCGGGCCTGCTTGGCCATCTTCCAGCCGAGCACGCCGACGGTCCGGTCGGCCCGCCGGTAGCGCACCACGAAGCGGCCGTCGTCGAGCGAGCCCTCCGCCACCTCCGCCTCGGCGTCGGGCGGGACGGTCCCGTGCACGTGGACCTTCACGTCGTACTGGTCGGTCCAGAAGTACGGCACCGGGGTGTACGGGACCGCGTCACCGAGCAGGTTCGCCGCGACCGCACCGGCCTGCTCCGTGGCGTTGGTCCGGTTCTCCAGGCGCACCGACGAACCCAGCCCCTCGTGCCAGAAGCGGGCGACGTCGCCCACCGCGAACACCCCGGGCGCCGCGCGGCAGTGCGCGTCGCACACCACGCCGTCGTCGACCTCGAGACCGCTCCCGGCCAGCCAGTCGGTCTGCGGGCGCGCCCCGATCGCCACCACGACCACGTCGGCCGGCAGCACGTCACCGCCAGCCAGGTGCACGCCGGTGACGCGGCCGCCCTCCGAGGTGAACCCGTCGACCCCGGTCCCGAGGCGGAGTTCGACGCCGTGCTCCTGGTGCAGGTCGGCCAGGCGCTGCGCCACCAGCGGACCGAGCTGCCCCAGCATCGGCAGCGGCTGCGGGCCGACCACGGTGACGGCCAGGCCCATCGTGCGGGCGGTGGCGGCGATCTCCGACCCCAGCACCCCTTCGCCGACGACGACCAACCGGGACGAGGAGAGCAGGCTCTTGCGCAACGCCGAGGAGTCCTCGAGGGTGCGCAGCACGTGCACCCCGTCCAGGTCCTCCTGCCCGGGCAGCGTCCGGGGGCGCACCCCGGTCGCGATGACGACCGCGTCCGCCCGGTACGACCCACCGGAGGCGGTCCGCACCGTCCGCGTCGCCGCGTCCAAGCCCACCGCGGGCTCGGCGAGCACGAACTCGGCCTCCAGCGCGGACAGCGCCGCGTCCGGGCGCAGCCGGACCCGCTCGGGCTCCCACTGCCCGGACAGCACGTCCTTCGACAACGGCGGCCGGTCGTAGGGCGGGTGCTCCTCGTCGCCGAGCACGGTCACCGCCCCGTCGAAGCCCTGGCGCCGCAACGCTTCCACCGTGGACAGACCGGCGGCGGAAGCGCCGACGACGAGCACGTCCCGCGGAGCGCTCACGACTGCTCGCCCAGCTCGACGGCGCCCGCGGGGCACGTGCTGGCCGCGTCGCGCACCGCCTCGTGGTGCTCGGCCGCCGGTTCGGCGTCGAGCAGGACCACGGTCCCGTCCTCGTCGCGCTGGTCGAACACGGCGGGCGCGACCAGCGCGCACGTCCCCGCGCCGCAGCACTTCTCCTCGTCGACGGTCACCTGCACGCTGTCCCCTCCCGCCCCCGGAGCTTCCCACCGCGATCGCCGACGGGCGCCAGCAACAGCCCCACGATCGCGTCGATCAAGCCGTCTGCCGCGTCGTCCCACGACGCCCGCGGCGTCGGTTCCCCCTCTGCCAACGCCCGTTCCCGCTCCGCGACCATGTGCACCATCAGCTGGCGCACCATGTCCCGGCGCTCCAGCCGCACCGCCAAGGGCATCTCGGGCAGGCACGTGTCGACCCCGTCGGTCGCCCGCTGCAGCGACGGCGATTCGAGCGACTCGGCCACCATGATGTCGCGGTAGGCGGGGTCGGTCATCACCTGGGCGCTGAACCGGCCGAACCAGGTCGGGGCGCCGAGGTCGGCCAAGTACCGTGTGGACGGTCGCACCACGCAGGCCACCCAGTCCCGCACGTCCGCCGAACCGTCGAGCCGGGCGACCATCTCGTCGCGCAGCTGCTCGATCCGCCGGTTGTGCTTGCGCACGATCGCGCGGACCAGGTCGACCTTGGTGCCGAAGTGGTAGCCGACCGCGGTGTTGTTGCCCTGCCCGGCCGCCTCGCTGACCTGGCGGTTGGACACCGCTGCCACCCCGTGTTCGGCGAAGAGCCGCTCCGCGGTCGCCAGGATGAGCTCCCGGGTCGCCTCGGCCCGCGTCGACCCCGCAGTCCGCGCCATCATGACATGATCACCACCGCACTGGAACTTCCCGCAGCCCGCCGACGACGAGCCCTTCCAGCCGCTGCAGCTCCGCGACCGGGACGGCCAGTTCCAGGGTCGGCAGCCTGCGCAGCAGCACCTCCAGTGTGACCTGCAGTTCGGTGCGGGCCAGCGCCTGCCCCAGGCAGGAGTGCGCGCCGGCGCCGAAAGCCAGGTGCGGGTTGGGGCTGCGACCGAGGTCCATCTCGTCGGCGGCCTCGAACGCGCTGGGGTCGCGGTTGGCCGCGGCCATGTTGCACATCACCGTGGTGCCGCGCGGGAGTTCGGTGCCGGCGACCACCACGTCCTCGTGGAGGTAGCGCACCATCCCGAGACCGGAGTTGGCGTCGAAGCGCAGCGCTTCCTCCACCGCGGTGCGCACCAGCGACCGGTCGGCCAGCAGCCGCTCCCAGCGCCGGCGGTCCGCCAGCAGCACGGCCACCATCTTGCCGATCGTGTTCGCGGTGGTCTCGTGCCCGGCGATCAGCAGCGCCAGCCCGGTGGCCGAGAGCATCCGGTCCGGCATCCGCTCGCCCTCGGAGTCGGTGGCGGGGATCAGCTCGCTGAGCAGGTCCTCGCCGGGCTGCGCGCGCTTGGCCGCGACGTGCTCGTCCATGTAGGCGAAGAACTCGCGCTCCGCGGTCGTGAACTCCTCCTCGGTGAACCGGGTGAGGTTGAGGAAGGTGTCCGACCAGCGGGAGAACCGGTCCCGGTCGGCGGTGGGCACGCCGAGCACGTCGCAGATGACCCACACCGGCAGCGGGAAGCCGAACCCGGCCTTGAGGTCCGCGGGGGCGCCGCGCTCCACCATCTCGTCGACCAGCTGCTCGGCCATCGCTTCGACCTTCGGGCGCAGCGCGGCCACCCGCTTGGCGGTGAACCAGCGGTTGAGCAGGCGTCGCCACCGCTTGTGCCCCTCCCCGCTCTGCGGCAGCGCGGAGGACATCTCGCTGTTGAACAGCCCGCCGGACTCGGTGTCGCTGACCCGTGCCGCGTCCGGGGCGTCGAGCTGCCGCCCGAACCGCGCGTCGGAGAGCACCTCCCGGACGTCGGCGTAGCGGGTGAGCAGCGCGACCTCGTCGCCGCTCGGCAGCTTCGCCCGGGCCACCGGGCACCGCTGCTGCAGCTCGGCCCACTCGGCGGGGGCGTCCAGCGCGCCCGGCGCGGGGATCGGGTACTCCAGGACTTCATCGCCGGTCCGGGTCACTGCGGGGCCTCCTCGCGTCGGACGTGGCTTCCTTTGAACCACGACTGCTATCGTTCAGTCAAGCGACTGACTTAACTCGGAGGCGGTCCACGCTCCCCGCCGTCGGCTGGACGGGCGGGCAGCCCGCGCGGCCCGCAGCATCTGTCGTGGTACCCGCGGACTCCGAGCCGCCCGACCGCGCACACGTTGGGAGACCCGCCGCCCATGACCCGTGCCTCCCGCACGCCGCCCGTGGCAGACGAGACCCCCGTGGTGCGGTCGGGCACCGTCGTCGGTGTCCTGGCGTTCAGCGGCATCGTCGTCTCGCTCACGCAGACGCTGATGATCCCGCTGGTGCCGAAGCTGCCCGCGCTGCTGCACGCCGGCGCGGCCGACGCGGCGTGGGCGATCACCGCCACCCTGCTGGCCGCGGCCGTGGCGACGCCCACCGTCGGCCGGCTCGGCGACATGTACGGCAAGCGGCGGATGCTGCTGGTGAGCCTCGGGATGCTGGTGCTGGGGTCGACCACCTGCGCGCTGTCCAACGGCCTCGCCCCGATGGTGGTCGGGCGGGTGCTCCAGGGCCTGTCCTCCGGCGTCATCCCGCTGGGCATCAGCATCATGCGCGACGAGCTGCCGCCGGAACGGCTCGGTGGCGCGACCGCGCTGATGAGCGCCTCCCTCGGCGTCGGTGGCGCGCTGGGCCTGCCCGCGGCCGCGTTCCTCGCCGAGAACGCCGACTGGCACACCCTGTTCTGGACGGCCGCCGGCCTCGGCGCGGTCTGTGCCGTGCTCGTGACCGCGCTCGTGCCGGAGTCGCGGGTGCGCACCGGCGGGCGGTTCGACCTGCCGGGCGCGGTCGGCCTGTCGGTGGCGCTGCTGTGCCTGCTGCTGGTGATCTCCAAGGGCGCCGACTGGGGCTGGACCGGCGGCGTGACGCCCGGGCTGCTCGTCGGCGGCCTCGCGGTGCTGGCGGTGTGGGGCTGGTGGGAGCTGCGCGCACCGCACCCGCTGGTCGACCTGCGCACCACCGCGCACCGCCAGGTGCTGCTCACCAACGTCGCGTCCGTGGTGTTCGGGTTCGCGATGTTCGCGACGTCGCTGGTCATCCCGCAACTGCTGCAGCTGCCGGAGGCGACCGGGTACGGACTCGGGCAGTCGATCCTCGCCGCGGGCCTGGTGATGGCGCCGAACGGGCTGGTCATGATGGCGATGTCACCGGTGTCGGCGCGCATCTCGCGCCGCAAGGGTCCCAAGATCACGCTGATGACCGGCGCGTTCGTGGTCGCCGCCGGGTACGCCCTGTGCCTGGTGATGATGTCGACCGTCTGGCAGCTGGTGATCGCCTCCAGCATCATCGGCGCCGGCGTCGGGCTCGCCTACGGCGCGATGCCCGCGCTGGTCATGGCCGCCGTGCCGGTGTCGGAGACCGCGGCGGCCAACAGCCTCAACACGCTGATGCGCTCCCTCGGCACCTCGCTGTCCAGCTCGATCGCCGGTGCCGTGCTGGCCAACCTCACCACCGATCTGGGCGGCGCGGCAGTCCCCTCGCTCACCGGGTTCCGCGTCGTGCTGGCCATCGGCGCCGTCACCTCGCTGTTCGCCCTGCTGATCGCCGCCTTCCTACCGAGCTCCGCGCGCCGGTAGACCCCACCACCCGAACCGACCAGGAGACCGCATGAACACCGCAGCACAACGGCCCGGCAACCTCCGCACCGGATTCGGCCCAGCCCCGGACGCGGTGGCCCTGCGCGAGCAGCCCGGGATCGTCCGGGTGCCGACCCCGTTCGGCCCGTCCGCGTGGATGCTCACCCGGCACGCCGACGTGCGGCGGATGCTCGGTGACGCGGAGAGCTTCCGCAACGGCTGGGGCCCGGAGGACCTCGACGGGATGCGGCGGGACCCGCGCCAGCTCTCCGGCGACCGCAGCGGCAACCTGCTCTCCCTCGACCCGCCGGACCACACCCGGCTGCGGCGGATGCTCACGCCCGAGTTCACGGTGCGGCGCATGCGCCGGCTCGAACCGCGCATCGTGGAGATCGTCGACGAGCACCTGGACGCGATGGAGCGCGGCGGCGCGCCCGCCGACCTGGTCTCCCAGTTCGCGCTGCCGATCCCGTCGCTGGTCATCTGCGAGCTGCTCGGCGTGCCCCCGAGCGACCAGGCCGAGTTCCAGGCGCGCACCAACCGGCAGCTGGACACCACGCTGCCCGAGGAGGAGAAGGCCAGGCTGGCCGAGGAGATGCTGGCCTACATGGAGGACCTCGTCGCGCGGGCCCGGCGCGACCCCGGCGAGGACCTGCTCGGCATGCTCATCCGCGAGCACGACGACGAGCTCAGCAACGCCGAGCTCGTCGGCATCGGCAACCTGCTGCTCGTGGCCGGGCACGAGACGACCTCGAACATGCTCGGCCTGGGCACCCTCGCGCTGCTGCGCCACCCGGACCAGCTGGCGCTCGTCCGCGACGACCCGGACAGCGTGCCGAAGGCCGTCGAGGAGCTGCTGCGCTGGCTCAGCGTCGTCAACGGCGGCTCTCCGCGCATGGCGACCCGCGACGTCGAGATCGCCGGCACCACCATCCGCCGCGGCGACCTCGTGGTGTTCAACCTCCCGGCGGCCAACCGGGACCCGGAGCTGACCGACGACCCGGACCGCCTGGACATCACCCGCCCGACCACCCCGCACCTGGGCTTCGGGCACGGCGTCCACCACTGCCTCGGCGCACCGCTGGCGCGGATGGAGATGCGCATCGCCTTCCCCGCCCTGCTGCGCCGGTTCCCCGGTCTGCGCCTGGCCGTCCCGGACGAGGAGGTCGCCTTCGCCACCCACCAGGCCATCTACGGGCTCGAAGAACTGCCGGTCGCCTGGTGAGCCGGTGGGTGCGCAGCCGCGCTCGGCCGCGCACCCGCGGCGTCACTGCACCGACCAGGCACCGTCCGAGGGCAGGACGGCGCCGGAGACGTTCACGCCGTCGTCGCTGAGCAGGAAGGTGATGGAGGCCGCCAGCTGCTCGGCGGTGGCGATCGGCGGGATCAGGGCCAGGAAGTCGCGCAGGCGACCGCTGCCGAACTCCGACGCGGTACCGGTGCCGGCGATCCCGGTGGCCACCCCGCCCGGCGCGACCGCGTTGACCCGGATGCCGTGCGGGCCGTACATGAACGCGGTGCTGCGCGTGATGCCGACGACGGCGTGCTTGGAGGCGGTGTAGGCGACGCCCGCCGCGGACCCGCGCAGCGCCGCCTCGGAGGCGACGTTGACGATCGAGCCCCGCCCGGCCTCCAGCATCACCGGGACGACCGCGCGGGTCAGCCGGAACAGGCCGTCGACGTTGACCGCGAAGACCCGCTGCCAGACCTCGTCGGAGACCTCGTGGATCGGGGAGAAGTCGTCGGTGATGCCGGCGACGTTGGCCAGCCCGTCGATGCGCGGCCCGGCGGCCGCGGTGATCCGCTCGACCTGCCCGGGATCGGTGAGGTCGGCTTCGACGGGGACCAGGTCTGCCTCCGGCAGGTCGGCGGTCAGGGACTCCAGCCGCTCGCCGGCGATGTCCACCGCCACCACGCGGCCGCCTTCCCGGGCGATGCGGGAGGCGGTGGCCCGGCCGATCCCGGACCCGGCACCGGTCACGATCACGGTCGTGGCGTCGAACCGCCCGGGGGTGATGCGCTCCCGCCACCCGGCGTCCTCCGCCGCCTGCTCCGGCACCGCGCCGCCGCCGGCGCGGCGGACCAGGTCGTCGACCACGTCCTGCGACAGCGCCCCCTGGCTCATGCCGACCAGCTGCTGCAGCGGCAGCCGGCGCACCGGCGCGAGCACCTGCTCGTCGAAACCGGCCTGCGCCAGCAGCTCCCGCAGCAGCGCCGCCCCCTCGGGGTGCGCGAGCCACTCGGCGACCGTGCTGCCCGCGGTCAACGGCTCGGTTCCTGCTGCCATGGTCACTCCCCTCCGTCCGTCACGGCACTCGCGGTCCGGACCCCGCCGGACCAGGTCCACAGTGGATGGTTCACCCGGCGCTCGGGTGGCCGAGCGCGTTGAGGCACGTCTCGACGATGCGCGGCCGCCACGCCGTCACCTCGCCCCGGTAGTGGGCGGCCAGGCTCAGCACGGCCAGGGCGCCCAGCGCCCCCGTCACCCGGACCAACCGCTCCTCGTCGGAGGGGTCGATGGCGAACAGGCGGGCGAGCAGCGCGTCGTGGTCGGCGTTGTGCGCCTCCGGCGTGGTGACCGGGCGGAACAGCAGTGCGACCAGACCGGGCCGGTCCAGCGCGGTGTCGGTCAGCAGCTCCAGCACGCGCCGGTCCCGGGCCGGGCCCGGCGGCAGGTCGGCGACCTGCTCGACCACCTGCCCGCAGCGCACCGCGGAGAACCGCTGCGCCGCCGCGTACAGCGCTTCCTTGCTCGGGTAGTGGTGCAGCAATCCGGCCTTGGACAGCCCCACCGCGTCCGCCAGCGCCTTCAGCGAGGTCTGCTCGAAGCCGTGCTGGGCGAACAGCGCAGCCGCGCGGTCGAGGATCTCCTCGTCCACGTGCTGCCGCAGCGCTCGTGCCATGCCGCGCACTGTACCCGACCGGTCCGGTCGGTCCACCGACCGCACCGGTCGGTCAGTGCTCACGCGCCGGGTGCGCGACACTGGGGGCGGCCAGGCGGCTCCGCCCGAGGGGAGAGCAGCGTGGAACTGGAGATGGTCGTCGAGGTCCCGCGCGGATCGCGCAACAAGTACGAGATGGACCACCAGGTGGGCCGCATCCGGTTGGACCGCACCCTGTTCACGGCGACCCAGTACCCGGCCGACTACGGGTACTTCCCGGGCACCCTCGCCGAGGACGGCGACCCGCTCGACGCGCTGGTGCAGGTGGCCCACCCCACGTTCCCCGGCTGCGCGATCCGCGTCCGGCCGGTGGCGGTGTTCTGGATGCACGACGAGCAAGGCCCGGACGCCAAGGTCGTGTGCGTGCAGGCCGAGGACCCGCGCGCCGACCACATCCGGGACCTCGCGGACATCCCGGCGCACGACCGCGAGGAGATCGGCCACTTCTTCGCCACCTACAAGGACCTGGAGCCGCGCAAGAGCGGTGAGATCGTGGGCTGGCAGGCGCGCGCGGAGGCGGAGGCCGTCGTCGAGGGCGCGTTCGCCCGCGCCCGCAGCGGCGAGGCCCCGGTCGGCGTCCCAGCCCCCGACCTCGGCCACCGGAGATCACCACCCCACCACGGCCGCCACTCCCACGACCAACCCCCACCCTCGTGAGCGCGAAGACCGGTCGCAGGCGGCCTACGCACTCACGACCCCTGAACAGCCGCAACGCGCTCGTGAGCGCGAAGACCGGTCGCAGGCGGCCTACGCACTCACGACCCCTGAACAGCCGCAACGCGCTCGTGAGCGCGAAGACCGGTCGCAGGCGGCCTACGCACTCACGACCCCTGAACAGCCGCAACGCGCTCGTGAGCGCGAAGACCGGTCGCAGGCGGCCTACGCACTCACGACCCCTGAACAGCCGCAACGCGCTCGTGAGCGCGAAGACCGGTCGCAGGCGGCCTACGCACTCACGACCCCTGAACAGCCGCAACGCGCTCGTGAGCGCGAAGACCGGTCGCAGGCGGCTTGGGCACTCACGAGGTGTGACCTGCGCAGCGGGGCCGTGCGTGACCACAGTGGAGGGTTGAGTGGCGCGGCTCGCGAGCACGGCACGATGATCTTCGCACTGCTCCGGGGCCGTCCGGGACTCGACGCGCCGCCGACGCGCTGGCACGGACCGGCCGATCTGTCCCTAGCATGTGGAGCATGTTCAAGTTCTTCGGTGCGGCTCGCAGGCGCATCTCCGGCGTGGACCGCGAGCTGGTGCACCGGTGCGCAGGGCTCCCCCGCAGCGTCGTCGACCCCGCGATGCGCGGGCTCAGCTGGTCGGCGAACCACAGCAAGGTCTGGTTCGCACTGGCCGGGGTGCTCGTCCTGCGCAGGGGCCCCGCGCGACGGGCGGCGCTGCGCGGCGTGGCCGCCGTCGGCGCGTCCAGCGCCGTGACGAACCTGCTGGCCAAGCAGCTGCTCCCGCGGCGGCGACCGGCCACCGAGCTGTTGCCGAGCCGCCGGCGGCTGGCGACCCCGCCGGCCTCGTCGTCGTTCCCGTCCGGGCACGCCGCCTCGGCCGCGGCCTTCACCACCGCGGTGTGCTTGGAGTCGCCGCTGCTCGGCGCCGCGATCGCTCCGCTCGCGGCGGCGGTGGCGTACTCGCGCGTGCACACCGGGGTGCACTGGCCCACCGACGTCGGCGTCGGCGCCGCGATCGGCTGCGGCATCGGGCTGGCGACCCGCCGGTGGTGGCCGGTGCCCCCGGCCGCACCCGGGCTGGCCAGGCCGAGCGAGCACG
This sequence comes from Saccharopolyspora hordei, assembly GCF_013410345.1. Classification (NCBI taxonomy): domain Bacteria; kingdom Bacillati; phylum Actinomycetota; class Actinomycetes; order Pseudonocardiales; family Pseudonocardiaceae; genus Saccharopolyspora; species Saccharopolyspora hordei. Next base: position 2,990,714 of record NZ_JACCFJ010000001.1, on the reverse strand, counting down.
TCGCCGCGCTGACCGACGGCGACGGGCTGGCGCTGCTGGTCAACACCTCGTCAGGCGACGCCGACCACGACCCGTCCACCGAGCTGCGAGAGCTGTGGCCGGACGCCCAGGTCCTGCACACGGACCCCGACGAAGACCTCGTCGACCAGCTGCACCGCGAGCTCGACGCGGCAGGCAGCTCGATCCGCGCGCTGGCCGTCGCGGGCGGGGACGGCACCGTCGCCGCCGCCGCGGCCACGGCCGCCAGCCGCGGGCTGCCGCTGGCCGTGGTCCCCGCGGGCACGCTCAACCACTTCGCCCGCGACCTGGGCGTGTCCAGCGCCGCGGACACCGCACGCGCGCTGGCCGCCGGGTCCGCGGTGCACGTCGACCTGGGCTCGGTCCAGGTCGACAACCACCGGGAGCAGTGGTTCGTCAACACCGCCAGCCTGGGCGGCTACCCGGACATGGTCCGGTTGCGGGAGAAGTGGGAGCCGCGCTGGGGCAAGTGGCCCGCGGCCGCGGCGGCGCTGGTCCGCGTGCTCGCCGAGGCCGAGCCGATCGAGGCCCGCATCGACGGCCAGCAGCGCAGGATCTGGCTGATGTTCGTGGGGAACTGCGCCTACCAGCCGAAGGACTTCGCCCCCAGCTGGCGCCCGCACCTGGACGACGGGGTGCTCGACATCCGCTACGTCCGCGCCGACCTCCCGCTGTCCCGCCTCCGCTTCGCCGTGGCGGCGCTGACCGGCGCGCTGCTCAACAGCAAGACCTACGTCCAGCAGGAGCGGGCGTCCACGCACGTCGAGGTGCTCGGCGAGCCCGTCGCACTCGCCTGCGACGGCGAGGTCACCGCGCCGGGGCGCAGCTTCACCTTCGCCGCCCGCGACGAAGCGCTGCGCGCCTACCGCCCGGAGGGCGCTGACTGAGCGCGTCACGCTGCCGCACCCGATCGCTCGAGGAGGGACCCGTGACCGCCCAGCCCGACAGCGGTGCGGTGCTGCCCGCGCTGCGCGAGCACGTCCGCGAGACCGTCACCGCGCTCCTCGCCCGCCCGGACAGCACCGACGCCCAGACGAAGCTGGTCGACCTCGCCGGGGCCACCGACCGCGCCGCCGAGCTGCTCGCCGACGTCGCCCCCGCCGCCCTGGCCGCGCTGCGCCGCGCGCTCGACCACGGGGCGGGCCGCCCGGAGGAGTGCGCGTCCGAACTGGTCGCCGCGCACCACCACCTCAGCGCTGGGGCGTGATCGCTCAGGGCTGCGGCCGGTGTGGACGGCTGCGGCCCCGAGGAAGCCGACCGCGGCGCGGAAGGTCCAGCGTCATCACCGAGGACGCGCCAACGTGGACCCGCGGCGGCGCGGTCCTGGCACGCCCGCGTGCTCGGATCAGCGACGGACGCCGGGGCGCCCGCTCGGGCGCTGCTGCGGACGGCCGCCCTGTGCTCCGCGCGGCGGGTTCCCGACCCGGGTGGCGCCACCGCGCGACGCACCACCGCGCGCCGCGCCGGCTCGGGGAGCGCCGCTGCGCCCGGCGGCGGGACGGTCCCGCGGGGCCTGCCGCGGGCGGCGGGCCGGCTCGCGGCGAGGGCGGTCGTCCAGGTCGAAGTCGTCCCGTCGCGGTCGGCGCTCCGCGCGCGGCGCGACCGGCTTGCGGCTGTTCACCCAGTAGTCGAAGCCCAGGATCACCAGCGCTCCCACCACGAGGATCAGGCTGAGCTCCCAGATGCCCATCGCGATGAGGATGACCACCGCCAGCAACACCATCGGCACCACGGGGATCCAGCAGAACGGGTCGATCCGGCCCGAGATGCCGGAGTTGCTCGCAGAACCGCGGCGGTCCGCGTCACGCGCCATCGAGACTCCCACTCTCAACTCTGCTCCCCGGCCGCCGAAGTCTACCGGAGCCGCCGCAGCGTGCTGTTCGGCCTGCGGCCTGGTCAATCGCGACACAACTGCCCCAGGAGCCGCCGCAGCAACTCCTCCAACCGACAGCGCTCCTCGTCCGACAGCCCGGCGACCAGCTCGCGCTCGCGACGGATCAGGACTTCGATGTCGTGCTCGATGACCCGGTGGCCGTGCTCGGTGAGCTCCACCGCCACGGTGCGCTTGCCGGAGGCCGATCTCGCGGTCCGAACCAGACCGGCGTCCTCGGCGCGGGCCACGCGCTGGGTGATCGCTCCCCCGCTGACCAAGCAGTGCTGGGCGATCTCGGCGGGGGCGAGCCGGTAGGGCGCGCCGGCGCGGCGCAGCGTGGCGAGCAGGTCGAGGGTCGCGCCGTCGATGTCCAGCTCGGCCAGCACGCGGCGGCGCTCGTCGGTGATCAGCTTGGCGATGCGCAGGATCCGGGCGACCACGCCGATGCCGTCCACCGGCATGCCGGGCCGTTCCCGCGCCCACTGCTCGACGATGCAGTCCACCGAGTCCGCGTCCATGGCCGGAGTCTACCCACTTGTCTTTAGGTCTAAAGACGGGCTAGCATCGCGCTCGTCTTTAGACCTAAAGAACAAGGAGGGAACATGGCTCGCAACGCAGTCGTCACCGGTGGCGGCACCGGGATCGGTCGCGCCGTGGCAGCGCGGCTGGTGGCGGCCGGCGACCGGGTCGCACTGCTGGGCCGCCGCAAGGACAAGCTCGCCGAGGCCGTCGACGAGCTCGGCCCGGCAGCCACCGCCGTCCCGGTCGACGCCACCGACCCGGCCGCGGTCCGGGACGCCGCGGCCGAGCTGCCGGAGCGGATCGACGTGCTGGTCAACGCCGCGGGCGCCAACACCGACCTGACCCACGGCGCGCCGGCCGCCGACGACCTCGACGCGGTGCGCGCCTCCTGGGTGGCCAACTTCGAGGCCAACGTGGTCAGTGCCGTGCTGGTGACGCACGCGCTGCTGCCCCGGCTCGCCGACCACGCGCGGATCGTCAACCTCGGCTCGGTGACCGCCCGCTCCGGACAGGGCAGCTACGGCGCGGTCAAGGCGGCGCTGGAACCGTGGACGTCCGAACTGGCCTTCCAGCTCGGTCCACGCGGGATCACCGCCAACGTCGTCTCGCCCGGACCGACCGAGGGCACCGACTTCTTCCACGGCGGCGACTTCCCGCCCGCGCGCCGCGCGTTCGTCGAGGAACGGTCCGCCAACGGCCGGCTCGGCCGGGTCGAGGAGGTCGCCGCGCTCATCGAGTTCCTGGCCTCCCCGCAGGCCTCGCACATCACCGGCCAGGTCGTGCACGTCTCCGGCGGCATGTTCCTGGGCCGCTGACCCGCACCGCTCGCGGGGCCTGGCCGGGCCCCGCGAGCCCGGCGCCGGGCGGTCACCGCAGCCACGACCGAACTCGCGCAACCGGGCGAGAGCATTGCCCCGACTGCCATTCCGCGGCACCCCGAACAGAGCAGCCCCAACAGTGCTCCGACGATTAACCGATCGAATTCCGATCCGGAATCACCGGCGGATCACGACTCCATATCATCGGATTTACGGTTCGCGGTTACTGGGCGTATCGATGCTGGTCACGGCACCGCTGAATGCCGCAGTTGCTCAAGATCACTCCAGTGGAGCTGGCATGCCCCGAAAGGGGCGTACTAGCGTGACCGCGCCGCACCGCGAGCGGTAGGTCATCACTGTTTTCAGAGCCTTGGATCGGGGTTGCCATGAGTTCTGCCGATACCACGCTGGGCGAATTGACGAAGAAGCAACTGCAGAACCTCTGCGACGTCATCGGCATCGACGGAACCACACCGACGCGACTCCTCGGGGACCTGCTCGGCCCGGTCACCGCGCGACCCCTGTCCCAGCCACCACTGTGGCCGTCCGGCGTGGCCGATGACGCCACGCCCCTGGAGTTCTCGGTCCAGTTCGAGAACAACGGCTCGCGCCACCTGCGGATCCACTTGGAACGGCTGGCGGAGGACCCCAGCCCGGTCGCGAACCTGCGCGCCGCCAAGCGGCTCGTGGAAGAGCTGTTCGGCCGCTACGACCTCGCCGCGAAGCGGCTGCGCGCCGTCGAGGACGTCTTCACCTCCGAGGATCCGCAGAGCTGGTTCTCCTGGGCGTTCTCGCTGATCTTCAACGTGGACGGCAGCCCGTCGTTCAAGCTCTACTTCAACACCGACCTGCACGGCGAAGACGCCGCCGAGCGCGTGGTCACCGAGGCCTTCGAACGGTTGGGACTGACCACAGCGTCCGATGTGGTCCGCAACAACGCCCTGCGCCGGCCGGGGCTGGACCTGCCGACGTTCTTCGCCATCGACCTCGACCGCAGCGAGCACGCGCGGGTCAAGCTCTACGTCCGGCAGCTCGACGCCCGGGTCACCGACGCCGAGTCCGTCGCGTGCGCGGTGCCCGGCATCGACCAGGACGCCATCCGCGAGTTCTGCTCGGTGCTGGCCCCCGGCACCGAGGTCTTCAGCGGCCGGCCGCTGATGTCGAGCTACTCCTTCGTCGGCGACGCCGACAAGCCCAGCAACTACAGCCTGTACCTGCCGATCCGCGACTACGTGCCGCACGACGGCGTGGCCCGCGAGCGGGTCGCCCGGCACCTGCAGCACCTCGGTTTCGACCCGGCGGCGCTCGACGGGTGCCTCCGCGCGCTCACCGACCGCCCGCTGGAGTCCCAGCCCGGTCTCATCGCGCACGTGTCGCTGCGGCTGAGTCCGAACCAGACAGGGACGTCGCTGTACCTGTCGTCCGAGGCCTACGGCGGGACCCGCGTCCCGGGCGAGTAGTCCCGGGCGAGGAGTCCCGCACCCAACCGGGCACCGGTCCGGGCCCGGTCCACCCGTCGAGCACGAGGAGCACCCCGCATGCCGCACCTCCGGCCCTTCGTCTCCGCCGTCGTGCGCCCGATCCCGATCACCACGCGGGACGAGCGCATCGCCGAGCTGGACCGCGCCGGTCACAACCCGTTCAACATCCGCGGTGAGAAGGTCAGCATCGACCTGCTGTCGGACTCGGGCACCGGCGCCGTCTCCACCGACCAGCAGGCGTGGGCGCAGCGGGCCGACGAGCGCTACGCCGGGGCCGACTCGTGGTACCGCTTCCGCGACGCCGTCCGCGACCTGGTCCCGCACGAGCACGTCCTGCCCGTGCACCAGGGCCGGGCGGCGGAACGGGTCCTCTTCGGGTGCCTGCTGGGCCCGGGCGACATCAGCCTCAGCAACATGCACTTCGACACCACCCGCGCCAACGTCGAACGCCTCGGCGCCGAAGCCCGGGACCTGCCCAGCCCGGAGCTGTTCGACCTGAGCAGCCCGGCACCGTTCAAGGGCGACATCGACGTCGAGGCGGTCCAGGCCGTGCTCGACGGGCCGGAAGGACCGCGGGTCAAGCAGATCGTCGTCACCATCACCAACAACGGCGGCGGCGGACAGCCGGTGTCGATGGCCAACCTGGAGCGGATCAGCGCGGTGGCGCGCGAGCACCGCGTGCCGCTGGTGCTCGACGCCGCGCGGTTCGCCGAGAACGCCTGGCTGGTGACCCGGCGCGATCCCGGCTACCAGGACTGGAGCCCGCGCGCGGTGGCGCGGAAGGCGTTCGAGTTCGCCGACGCCGTGGTCGCCAGCCTCAAGAAGGACGGCCTGTCGCACGAGGGCGCCTTCATCGCCGTGCACGACCCCGAGCTGGCCGACCGCTGCGAGGCCGACGTCATCGCCACCGAGGGCTTCCGCACCTACGGCGGTCTGACCGGGCACACGCTGGAGCAGCTCGCGCAGGGGCTGCGGGAAGTGCTCGACCCGCACTACCTGGCCGACCGCGAGCACGAGGCCGCGTCGCTGGCCGAGCGCCTGCAGGCGGCAGGCATCGAGACGCTGCGCCCGACCGGCCTGCACGCGGTCTACGTCAACGCCAGCCCGCTGCTGCCGCACCTGCAGCCCAAGCACCTGCCCGACCACGCGCTCACCTGCGCGCTGTACCGGGAAGGCGGCGTCCGGGCCGCGGGCGGTGGGCTGTTCCTCAGCACCTTCGACGAGAACAACGAGATGGTCACCCCGCCGCCGTTCGAGCTGGTGCGGCTGGCGCTGCCCCGGCGCGTCTACGACCACAGCCACATGGAGTACGTCGCCGACGTCCTGGCGGAGATCGCGAAGAACCCCGAACGGGTCCCGGGCTACCGCCTCACCCACAACCCCGCGGTGCTGCGGCACTTCCGCTGCCGGGCCGAGCCGATCATGCCCTGACCAGTGGTCACGAGCGCGCGGACGGTGCCCCGCACCGTCCGCGCGCTCGTCGAACGTCCTGGCGTCGTCCTACGTGGACGGCGTCTTCTCGATCGCGCGCCGCACCAGGGTGAGCAGCGCGTTCTTCGCCGACTCGCGCTGGCGCGCGTCGCACATCACGATCGGCACGTCCGGCGAGATGGTCAACGCCTCCCGCAGCTCCTCCGGTTCGTAGTGGTAGGCGTCGTCGAAGACGTTGACCGCCACCACGAACGGGATGTCGCGGCGCTCGAAGAAGTCGATGGAGGCGAACCCGTCGTCCAGCTTGCGCGTGTCCACCAGCACCACCGCACCGGCGGCCCCCAGCGCCAAGTCGTTCCACAGCGGCCAGAAGCGGTCCTGGCCGGGCGCGCCGAACAGGTAGAGCACGATCTGCTCGGAGATCGTGATGCGCCCGAAGTCCAGCGCGACCGTGGTGGTCGTCTTGCGCTCGACGCCGGTGAGGTCGTCCACGCCCTCGCTGGCGACGGTCATCTCCTCCTCGGTGGTCAGCGGCGGGATCTCGCTGACCGCACCGACGAGCGTCGTCTTGCCCACTCCGAAGCCACCTGCGACCACCAGCTTCACCGGGATCGGCGCGGCGTTCTGCCCGCCTCCGTCCAGAGTGGACCTGCCTGCGGCGGAACGTCCTCCCGCCAGGCTAGAGTCTGCAAAGACCACGGTACACCTGCTCCAAGATCTCTCGGCTGACTTCTGTACGAGGCGAGCGCACGAAAACGGCCCCGTGCTCGAGCAGGTCACCGCACAGGACCCGGACCACTCCCAGCGGCTGTCCCAGCTGCACGGCCAGCTCCGCCAGCGACACCGGGCGCGTGCAGGCGTCCAGGATCCAGCGGTGCTCGGGGGTGAGCTCGAGCCGCGGCGTCTCCGGTCGAGGCTCCACCGTCAGCACCTGGCTCGCCGTGTCGAGCCGCGTCTTCCCGGTCGGGGTGCGGCCGCGCGTGATCGTGTAGGGGCGGACTATGGGGCCCGCCTCTTCGTCATACCACGCCTCGTCCACAGTCAGGCCCTCTCCGCCACCGCGCCGTGCGTCTCCCGGGGAGCGGCCGACAGGAAGCTGCCGACGCGGGTGATGAGCCGCCCCATCTCGTAGGCGACCAGCTCGATGTCGGCGTCCGGGCCGCACAGCACCGCCAGGCACGCCCCGCTGCCGGCCGCGGAGACGAACAGGAAGCCGCGCTCCATCTCGACGTGCGTCTGCGCGACCTGCCCGCGGTCGAAGTCCTTGCTGACGCCCTTGCCGATGCTGCGCAGGCTCGACGCGGCGGCCGCCAGCTTGTCGGCGGAGTCGCGCTCCATGTCGGCCGACTTGGCGATCACCAGGCCGTCGTTGGACAGCACGACTGCGTGGTCGGCACCGTGCACGCCCTGCACGAAGTCGTCCAGCAGCCAACTCAGTTTCGACGCAGTTTCGGTCATTGCCACCTCACACAGTTCTCTTGTCTGGACAACTCAGGAGCGCTCGTTCGGCGCGTCGTCGAACCCGCCACGGAACGCCCGGCGGAACCCGGCCAGCTTGCTCGGAGTGGCGACGACGTTCTCGTCCTGGTCCGGGTCGTCACGCAAGCCCTCCGCCAAGTTCGCCTGCGGCACGCGCTTGGGCAGCGGAGGACGCTCGCCCGCCGGCTTGCGCTGCTCGCCCTGCTGCGGAGCCGCCGGACCGGGTTCCGGCGCGGGCTCGGCAGCCGGGTCCGTCTTCGGCCACTCCACGGTGGTCTCGGTCGGTCCCTGCGTCGCCGGGGCGGGCTGGTCGGTCATGTCCCCATTCCAGCTCAACTCGCGCGGCTGCGGCACCGCCGCGAGGTCGTGTTCGCCGCCACTCCCGGGCGCGGCCGCGCCCGGCACGGCGGGCGTGCCCCCGCCGTTGCTCGTGGTCAGCGAGTCGTCGGCGTCCAGGATGCGTTCCGGCAGCAGCACCGTCGCGCGGGTCCCGCCGTAGGCCGAGACGCCGAACTCCACGGAGATGTCGCGGCGGTGCGCCAGCCGCGCCGCGGTGAACAGGCCCAGCTGCTCGGCCTTGTTGCTCTCCAGCACCAGCCGGTCGAACTCGGGCGGTTCGGACATCATCTGGTTGGCCCGGCTGCGGGTCTCCTCGCTCATGCCCAGGCCCTGGTCGGCGATGTCGATGGCGACACCGCGCGCCACCTGCTTGACGTCGACCTGCACCTGGGTGTTCGGCGGGGAGAACGCGGTGGCGTTGTCGATCAGCTCGGAGATCAGGTGGATGGTGTCGCCGACCGCCGCGCCGGTGACCATGACCTTCGGCACGTGGCCGATGACCACCCGCGAGTACTGGTCGATCTCCGAGACCGCGGAGCGCAGCACGTCCATCAGCGCGACCGGGCGGCTCCACCGGCGACCCGGCTGCTGGTCACCGAGCACCAGCAGGTTCTCCACCGTGCGCCGGGCCCGCGTGGTGGAGTTGTCCAGTTTGAACAGCCGGGCCAGCTGGGTCGAGCTCTCCTCGTTCTTCTCCAGCTCGTCGATGGTGCCGTGCATCTGCCGCAGCAGCCGCTGGATGCGGTGCGCCATGCCGACGAACACCACGCGCGCGCCCTGCCGGGCGCGGGTCTCGCCGACCGCGGCGTCCATGGCCTGCCGCTGGAACACCTGGATCGCCTGCGCGACCTGGCCGACCTCGTCGCTGCCGTAGTTGCCCAGCGCGGCCGTCTCGGCCTTGACGTCGACCGTCTCGCCTTCGCGCAGCCGCCGCACCACGTCGGGCAGCTTGTTGGCCATCATCAGCGACTCGGTGCGCAGGCCCTGCAGACGCGTCAGCAGGGCCTCGTCGACCACCGAGCGGTACACGCGGCGGGCGTAGACGAAGGACACCAGCGCGACGACCAGCGCGGCCAGGCTGCCCCAGGTGACCGTCCACAACGTGCCGTTGCCGTTGTCCACCGCGATGGTCGACACCTCGTCGGCCTGCGCGGTCACCATCGCGGAGAGCTCGGTGCCGACCTCGTCGGAGACCCGGCGCCAGTCCTCGAGCTCGATCGGCAGCGGCTCGCCGTCCACGCCGGCCCCGGCGATGAACCGGTCCTCGGCCGCGACCAGCTGCTGCCACGCCGGGCTGGCCAGCAGCTTCTCGTACCGGTCGCGGACGCGCGGGCGCATGCTCGAGACGTTCTGCTCCAGCGTGCTGTGGTAGGCGTCGATGTAGCGGGACAGCTGCCGGTGCTGGTCCGGGCTCATCTGCCCGGCGCCGATCACGGTGCCGACCAGCGAGGTCTCACGGGAGAACGCGTCCGAGGCGCGGAGCAGGTCGGTCGCGGCGAGCGCGCCCTCACGGGTGTCCGGGTCGAGGGTCAGCTTCGCCTGCACGTCCGCCACCTGCGTCGCGGAGTCGGAGAGGTTGTCGTAGAAGTCGACGACCTCGGCGTTGGAGATCTGCCCGGAGGCCACCCGCGTGCGGATGCCGCCCATCCGGTCGAGGTACTCGGTCAGGTCGTTCATGGCCCGCCGGATCTCCTCCGGCGCCGAGTCGAGCAGGCCTTCCCCGGCCGCGTTCATCTCGGCGATCGCCCGGTCGGTCCGGCGCTGCTGGTCCAGCAGCTCCGTCCGGTCCCGGCCCGGCTGGTCGACGGCCTCCAAGGTGAGCAGGCGTTCCTTCTTCACCTGCTCCAGCGCCGACATCGCGGGCAGCGACATCTGCCGGACGCTGGTCGCGACCTGCTGCGTGTAGATGGCCTCGAAGGCGAACAGGGCGCAGCCGACCGCCCAGAGGATGAAGACGACGATCCACGGGATCACGACCGACCAGGTCAGCCGCGAGCGGATCGAGCCCTGCCCGTCCCGGCGTCTTCTCGGTTCTTCAGGAGGTGCCACAGCCTCGTTCTGCGTCGTCACGTCCATGCACTCTCAATGGTCTTGGCCCGTGTGGGGAACGTCCGTCCAGCCGAAGCGCAGCGCGGTCGCGACGACCCGCGCGCTGCTGACAGGCGATGCTCGATCAGCGTGCTGCTCCGGCTCCTCTCCGCCGACGACCCCGCCGCTGGCGTCGGTGCGCTGGCTCGTCCCCGATGCGACGCACTGTATCGAACTAAGATCATCCGATAGCGAGCGAAGGGGACTTTGCATCCAGTTGCCACCGAGCAGCGCGCGCGGTCACCACGACGATCCACCCCCCCGGCGACCGAACGGACCAGCGGTGATCACCCGATCAGCGGTCCGGCGGCCTCGGGGTCCGGGCACCGGTCGACGTCCGCGGATCGGCGGGTTGACCACGCGCTGCTCCGGGTGTGCGCTGTGGTGCCGCCGGGCCCGTCCCGGCGCCGACCGCCCCGCCGCCCGGTCGACATCGGTGCACCACCGGGTGCGAGGTGTTCGACGTGCGGGAACGACGACTGACCGGGTTGGCCGGGATCGCGTCGGCGGCGCTGCTGGCGCTGTCCGCGGTCCCGGGCGGGGCCTCCTCCCGCCGCGGACTGGAGCGGGGGATTCGCCGACTTCCGGAGCGGTGCGCGGGAGCAGCAGCGGGGCCTCGTCGCCGAGGGAGACTGGGGCTTCGACCGGATGACGCCGCAGGGCGAGGCGCTCGACGCCCGCTACGGCCAGGGCCGTCGTGCGGGGACTGCCCGAGCGAGGGCGGCGGCCAGTTCTACACCGGCTTCCGCTCGACCGGCCGCGACGACCTCGCCGACGCGCCGGTGCTGCACCTGAGCCACCAGGTCCGGTCCCCACCGACCGGGACTTCGGGCGCGGCGGGAAGCTGCCGGGGCTGTACGGCGGCCCGCCCGGGCAGGCCAGCGGCGGCGAGCACGGTCAGGCGTGGTCGACCCGGTGCATGTGGCGGGTCCGCGACCGCGAGCCGCAGGCCACGGTGTTCGACGGGTGACCGACGACCAGTGGCACACCGTGCAGCAGGCGGTGGACCGCACCACCGGCACCACCACCGTCTGGTACGACGGCCGGCAGGTGCTGCCGGAGCAGGGCATCAAGACGTCGCCGACATCCCGTTCGCCGGCGTCTTCTTCCCCACCTTCTTCGGCGGCCACGACACCTCGTGGGGGCCGAGCCGGGACGTGCACGCCCGGTTCCACGACTTCCGCGTCACGACCTGACCTCGGTGGCGGGGTGCACGCCGCCACCGTGCACCCCGCCCCGACGCGGCCGCCCCCGACGTGATCTTGAGCACTGCCCGTGCGGGCGGACGTCGTGCCCGGACGCCGGGGATCGTGCGCGGTGCCGGCTCGCAGCGGAGGAGGTGGACAGTGACCCGGTCGGCAGCCGGCAGCGCGTCCGACGCGGCCGGGGTGGGGTCGGCGCGGCGCGCGATCGAGCTGCTGGAGGCGTTCGCCGCGCACTCCTCCTGGTTGTCGCTGTCGGACCTGCACGCTCTGACCGGCTTCCCGCGCTCCAGCCTGCACGGCCTGCGGGACGCGGGCCGGCCGGAGGCCGACCACCCAGGGCACCCGCTACCGGCTCGGCGCGCGAGCCCTGGTCCGCGGCACCGCGTACCCGGACCGCGACCCGGCGATCCCCTTCGCCACCGAGGCCCTGGAGGTGCTGCGGGCCGAGCTGACCCGCGAGGAGGTCGCCGACCCGCTGCCCGCGCTGACCGGGAACACCCTGGTGTCGCTGGAGGTGCTCCACGAGGCCTGCGCGGCCACCCGCGAACGCGGCTGCGCCGCCGAGGTCGAGGAGAGCGCGCCCGGCGTCCGCTGCGTGGCCGCCGTGGTGCCCTGCCGCCTCCCCGGCACCGACGCGATCAGCTGCTCGATGCCGGTCGACCAGACCACCGACGCGCAGGCCCGCGAGACCGGCGAACCGCTGGCCGAGGCCACGACCGACCTGGCCCACCGCCTCCGCCGCGCCGGCATCCGCTGACCACGCCCACCGCCGGTGCCGGGGTCACCCGGCCTTGGTGCGGTGCTTGGCGGAGCGGCGCAGCTGGAGGATCCGGGCGGTGCCGATGAGGGCGACCACGAGCGCGCCGGCGAGGACGGAGAACAGCATCGCCACCCCGAGCGGCAGGTTCCAGTCCGTCCACAGGAAGCGCACCGTCACGGTGCCGGAGTTCTGCAGGATGAACACGAGCACGAAGACGAGCACCACCGCGGCGATGACCACCGACACCCAGATCCCGCCGGTCCGCGTGCGCTCCACCTGCTCGGCGCGCTCCCGCTCGGGTCCGCTCCCGCCGGCTCCGTTCGTCCCGTTGTCCACCATGCGGACCATCATCAGCGCCGAGCCGCCGCGACCGACACACCCGAGCCGCCCCACCCCCCGATCGAGTGACGGCGCGAGCAGCCGCTGCACTCCCGCGCCGCGCTGAGCGGGTCCCGGTGGCCTCGGCGCCGTGCCGCCGGACCGGTCCGCTCCGGCGGCGGGTCGCCGAGCACGCGACCCCACCTCCCGCACACCGTCCACAGCGGACGACGTGGGTCACCGCGGCCGAACCGGGGCCGGTCCGCGGAGTTCGACCGGGTGACGTCCACAGTGGAGGCACGTCCCCGCAGGCGGGCGGGGACGTGCCGTCATCCCGTCCCCTCCCCCGAGGAAGCCAGGGTCGTCGCGTTGGCGGAGAGCAGCGCGAACGGGTCCATGTCGGTGGTGTCGATCTCCAGCACGTGCCACGGGACGCCCGCCGCGGCGCGGAGGACCGCGGGCACGTCGACGCGCCCGGTGCCCATCGGCGTCTGCGGTGCGTCCGGCTCCGCCGGGCCGTCCTTGAGGTGCACCGCGACCACCCGAGCACCGAGACCGGCCAGCACCGACGCCGGGTCCGCCCCGGCCGCGACCGCCCAGTAGACGTCCAGCTCCGCGAGCAGCGCCGCGCTCGTCTTCTGCCAGAACCGGTCGTAGCCGGCGGTGCCGTCCGGCAGCGCGGCCCACTCGAACCAGTGGTTGTGGTAGCCCAGGCGCAGCTCGGTCGATTCCGCCGCCGTGCCCAGGACGTCGGCGAAGGCGTCGAGCCGCGCCGGGTCGGCGAAGGTCTCCTCGCCGAAGCCGGCGACTTGGCGCGGGTGCGGGACGAACACCGTGTCCGCGCCCAGGACCGCGCACTCCTCCTCGAGTTCGGCGATGTCCGCGGGCAACCCGGCGTGCACCGCGGAGACCGCCAGGCCCGCCGCGTCCAGGTCGGCCCGCAGCGACCGCGCCGCCGCCAGGCGCTCGGCGGGGGCCCGGTCCGGGGAGCCGAGACCGAACGGCTCGACGTGGCGGAAGCCGATCTCGGCCAGTCGCGCCAGGGTGCCGGGCCGGTCGGCGGCGAGCTGCTCGCGCACGCTGTAGAGCTGGACGGAGAGCACCGTGCCTCCCCCCTCAGCCGACGATCAGCGGTCGGAGGGTGCGGTGCGCGATCTCCAGGCCCTGGGTGATGCGCTCGTCGTCGCCGCCCCACACCGGGTCCTCGTGCTCCACCGACAGCGTTCCGGTGAAGCCGTGCTCGTAGAGCCGGTCCACCACGCGCGCCCAGTCGACCTGGCCCAGCCCCGGCACGCGGTAGCGCCACCAGCCCATGTCCCACGGGTTGCCGCCCTTGTCGACCTTGCCGAAGAAGCCGTACCGCTGGCGGGCCGCCGGGTCCAGCTCGACGTCCTTGGCCTGGGCGTGCACGATCCGGTCGACGTACGGCGCGATGGTGTCGACCGGGTCGATGCCGATCCAGGTCAGGTGCGACGGGTCCCAGTTCAGGTACAGGCCGAGGCCGAACATCCACTCCCACAGCTCCGGCGAGTAGGCCAGGTTGCCGGGGTAGCCGTCCGGGTGCCAGCCCTCCATCACGCAGTTCTCGACGATGATCTTCACGTCGCGCTCGCCGGCGTACTCCACCAGCTCGGGGAAGATCCGCTCGGCCTCGGCGAGGTTCTCGGAGACCGACTTCGTCCAGTCGCGGCCCACGAAGGTGCCGACGTGGGGCACGCCGAGCGCCTGCGCGGCGTCGATCGCGTGCTTGAGGTGGGTGCGGATCTCCTCCCGCCGTGCCGGGTCGGGGTGGAGGTTGTTCTCGTAGTAGGCGAACGCCGACAGCTCCAGGCCGTGCTCCTCGAACAGCGCCTTGGTCTCGTCGACCTGGCGCGGGCCGAAGTCGGCGACCGGGAGGTGCGCGGCTTCGAAGTCACGACCGCCGGTGCTGGGCCAGACGGCCACCTCCAGCGCCTCGTAGCCGGCCTGCTTGGCCCAGGCGGCGATCCGGTCCAACGACCACTGCGGGAGGCAGGCGGTGAGCATTCCGAGTTGCATGGTCACACCTTCGTCCAGGAACCGTTGCGGGCGGAGCGGAGGACGGCGTCGACCAGCCGCGCCGAGCGCAGGCCGTCCTCGAACGTGGGCAGCCCCTCGGGGCTGTCGCCGTCGATCGCGGCGTAGGTGTCCGCGACGAACGCTTCGAAGCACTGGGCGTAGCCCTGTGCGTGACCGGCGGGCAGCGTCGACAGCCGCCGCTGCTCGGGGGACCCGTGCTCGGGGTCGCGGACCAGGACGCGGTTGCCGTCGACGCCGCCGAGCCAGATCCGCTCCGGCTCCTCCTGGTCGAACACGGCGCTGCCGAGGGAACCGTCGAGCTCGAACCACAGCCGGTTCTTCCGCCCGGCCGCGACCTGCGAGATCGTCGCCGAGGCCAGCACGCCGGAGGCGGTGCGCAGCAGCAGTGCTGCGGAGTCCTCGGTGCGCACCTCGACCCGCTCACCGGAGGCCTCGCTGGGACCGGCGAAGGTCGGCCCGCTGGCGGCCGGCCGGGTCGGGACGGCGATGCTCAGCTCGGCGAGCAGGTCCGTGAAGGTCTCCCCGGAGACCCACTGGACCAGGTCGCACCAGTGCGAACCGATGTCGGCGAAGGCGCGCGACTCGCCACCCAGCTCCGGGTCGACCCGCCAGCTGGAGGCGTCCGGCGACAGCATCCAGTCCTGCAGGTAGCTGCCGTGCAGCAGGTGCCAGGTGCCGAACTCCCCGGCCAGCCGCCGCGCCCGGACCTCCCGCACCACGGGGTGGTAGCGGTAGACGAACGGGACCGTCGCCACCCGGTCGCTCTCCCGGGCCGCCGCGGCCATGCGCTCGGCCTCGGCGAGGGAGATGCCGAGCGGCTTCTCGCAGACCACGTGCTTGCCCGCGCGCAGCGCGGCCTCGGCGAACGGCGCGTGGGTGGCGTTGGGGGTGCACACGTGCACGACGTCGACGCGGTCGTCGGCCAGCGCGTCGTCGAGGTCCCGGTAGGCCGTCACGCCCCAGCGCTCGGCCACTTCGCTCGACCGCGCCGGCGAGGACGCCAGCACGCCGACCACGTCGGCTCCGGCGAGCAGCGCCGCGCGGCGGTGCACCTCGCCGATCATGCCGGCACCCAGGACGGCCACGCCACGCCCGGAAGGTCCAGGGCTCACGAGGAGCCTCCTTCGTCGGATCGGTTGACTGCTGCGGGTGTCTCACGCCCGATTTACGTCGCGGTCAAAACTAGATCTCGACCTTTAGGCCGACAAGAGCTCCTGTTAAATTTCTTTTCAGACATTATTCGACGGTTTTTCATGCAGGAGCTGCGCGATGGGGTGGGAACCGGTCCGCTTGGCGGTGCCGCGGACGTCCGGACGAGCTGACGACAGCCTGGTGCGCAGCAGCCTGACCAGGCTGATCGCCTCGGGCGCGGCGGAGAGCAGGGTCGAGCTGGTGCGCGCCACCGGGCTGTCCCGGTCCACTGTGCACAGCCACCTGGACGCGCTGATCACGGCCGGGCTCGTCGTCGAGCGGGGCCCGGTCGGCAGCGGCGGCCGGGGGCGCCCGGCGCACCGGCTGGCGATCGCACCGCGCGCCGGGGTCGTGCTCGCCGCCGACGTCGGGGTGCACAGCACCCGGCTCGCCGTCGCCGACCTCGGTCAGGACGTGCTCGCCGAGGGCGAGGTGGAGCTGGACATCTCCGTCGGCCCGGAGCAGTCGCTGGACGTGCTCACCGACCACCTGCGGAAGCTGCTGGCCGAGGCCGGGATGCCGCTGGCGAAGGTGAAGGCGCTGGTCATGGGATTGCCGGGCCCGGTGGACTCGCGGATGGGCATGCCGGTGCGGCCACCGATCATGCCGGGCTGGGACGGCTTCCCGGTCGGCGAGGCGATGGCCGCCCGGTTCGGTTGCACCGCCGCGGTGGACAACGACGTCAACCTGATGGCGCTCGGCGAGGCCCGCGCCCTGCCGCCCGAGGAGTCTCCGCTGCTGTTCCTGAAGGTGGGCACCGGCATCGGCGGCGGCATCGTGCTGGCCAGCGGGGAGCTGCACCGCGGTTCCGACGGCGCGGCCGGCGACATCGGGCACATCCGGGTGCCGGGCGCCGACGACGTGGTCTGCCAGTGCGGCAACGTCGGCTGCGTCGAGGCGGTCGCCTCCGCCGACGCGGTGCTGCGCGCGCTGCGCACCGACGGTGCAGGACCGCGCACCATAAGCGACCTCGCCCAGCTGCTGCGCGACGGCGACGCCATCGCGGTCCGGAAGGTCCGCACCGCGGCCGCGACGATCGGCGAGGTCGTGGCCATGCTGGTGCACTTCTACAACCCGAAGCGGATCGTCCTGGGTGGACTCATCACCGCGGCCGGCGACGACCTGCTCGCCGGCATCCGCAGCGTCGTCTACCGCCGCGCCCTGCCGCTGGCCACCCGGCACCTGTCACTGGCCAACAGCACGCTCGGCCGCTACGCCGGGCTGGCCGGTGCCGTGGTGGCGGCGATCGAGAACGTGCTCTCCGCCGACGGAGTCAAGGACCTGCTGCGAGAGAGGCCTTGACACGCCGTGTGCGGCGGGCTATCCATGTGGTCGTCTCACGCCGCAGTTCGACCGGTGCCCGGGCACCGCCCCGCCACCACCGACGGACCCGCGAAGCGGAGACACCATGCAGCTGAGACGCGCGCCCGCTTGGGCGGTTCTCACCACCACCGCAGCGATCACCCTCACCGGGTGCGTCAGCGCCCCGGCCACCGGACCGGTCGGCGAGCACGCGCCCGAGGTCCCCGTGCTGGACCCCGCGATCGCCGACGGCGCCAGCGGTGACGTGACGATCTGCGGGAACAAGGACAACGGGACCTACACCAAGCTCACCGAGTCCTTCAACGCCAAGCGGACCGGGGTGACCGCGCACTACCTGGAGATCGGGCAGGACACCGACTCCACGCGCACGCAGGCCATCCAGCGGCTCGAAGGCGGCTCCCACGGTTGCGACATCTACGTGATGGACGTGACCTGGACCAGCGAGTGGGCCGCGCAGGGCTGGGTGCAGGACCACAGCCGGCTGGTCGAGGAGCACCGCGCCGACCTCATCCCGTCCACGTTGGAGACCGTCCGCTACGACGACCGGTACTGGGCGGTCCCGTTCTTCACCAACGCGGGCCTGCTGTTCTACCGCGAGGACCGGGTGCCGCCGCCGACAACGTGGGAGCAGGTCTACGCCAACGCCGCGACCGACGAGTCGCACAAGGTGGAGATGCAGGCCAAGCGCTACGAGGGCCTGACGGTCAACTTCCTGGAGATGCTGTACTCCGCCGGCGGTTCGGTGATCGACGAGCAGGGCACCGTCACCATCGACTCCCCGCAGACCCGCGCCGTGCTCACGAAGCTGACCGAGGCCCTCGACAACGGAGCCGTCGACCGGGCCAGCCTGACCTACGACGAGGACGGTGGCCGGCGCGCCTACGAGTCCGGCCGCGCCGGGTACCTGCGGCAGTGGCCGAGCGCGCACGCGCAGATCGTGCAGACCGGCGCCGGGCCGCACACCGCGGTGGCCCCGCTGCCCGCCTTCGACGAGCACAGTGAACCCGCGGCGGTGCTCGGCGGCTGGAACCTGGGCATCGCGACCGAGGCGGACAACCCCGCCGGAGCGGTGGCCGTCGTCGACTACGCCACCAGCGCCGAGTTCCAGAAGACCATCATCATGGAGCACTCCCAGGCTCCCGTGCACGCCGCGACCTACGACGACCCCGAGGTGATCGCCGAGCTGCCGTTCGTCCCGCAGCTCAAGCAATCCGTCCTCAGCGCCAAGCCGCGCCCGAAGTCCCCGGTGTACGCGCAGCTGTCCCGGGCCATCTACAAGAACGTCTACCAGGTGATCTCCGGGCAGACCGATGTGGACTCGGGCGTGCGGAAGATGGCTGAGGACATCCGGACCGCGCAGGAGACGTTCTGATGACCACGACGACCCGGACCCGGCGGCGCAGCCGGGTCGACCAGCAGCAGCGGCGCACCGCGGTGTGGATGGTCTCCCCCGCGCTGGTGGTGATGTTCCTGGTGGCCGTGGTGCCGATCGGCTACGCGATCTGGCTGTCGCTCAACGTCTACAGCGTGCGCCAGGCCGGTCTGTCCCAGTTCGTGGGGCTGACGAACTACTGGAACGCGCTGACCTCACCGGAGTGGTGGGAGGCGTTCCGGCAGACGTTCTTCTTCGCCATCGTGTCGGTGTTCCTGGAGGTCGTGCTGGGCGTCGCGATGGCGCTGCTGCTGAACATGGCCTTCCGCGGCCGGGGTCTGCTGCGCTCGACGCTGCTGGTCCCCTACGCGGTGCTGACCGTGGTCTCGGCGATCACCTGGCAGGCGATGTTCGAGTCCAACCTCGGTCTGGTGACCGGGCTGCTCCGCGCCCTGGGCCTGCCCGGCGGTGAGCACGTGTGGCTCGCCGAACCCGGTTACGCGATGGCCGTGATCATCGTCGCGGACGTGTGGAAGACCGCGCCGTTCGTGGCGCTGCTGGTGCTGGCCGGGCTGCAGGTCATCCCGCCGGACGTCTACGAGGCGGCGGACCTGGACGGTGCGAGCCGCTGGCAGACCTTCTGGCGGGTCACGCTGCCGCTGCTGCGCCCGGCGATCGCGCTGGCAGCGATCTTCCGGCTGCTGGACGCGCTGCGCATCTTCGACCTGCCGTACGTGCTGACCAAGGGCGCCAACGGCACCGAGACCATGTCCATGCTGGCCTACCAGGAGCTGCGCGAGGGGCGGTTGATCGGCCCCGGTTCGGCACTGTCCATCTTGACCTTCGCCACCGTGATGGTGGTGTCCCTGGTCTACATCCGCTTCGCCGGCGGCAACATCCGCGACGTCGCGAAGGAGAACTGATGGCGACCGTCCTCGTCCCCACCAAGACCACCGCTCCGCCGCGCCCGGCGCCGGCGGGCCGCCGCTCGCGCGACCGGAACCGGCCGCGACCGCTGACGCTGGTGTTCGCCGTGCTGGTGATGCTGGCGTCGCTGGTGCCGTTCTACTGGCTGGTCAACACCTCGCTGAAGACCGGCGCCGAGCTGTCCTCGGGCAGCCTGTTCCCCACCCAGCCCTCGCTGCAGAACTACGTCGACGTCCTGCAGGACGGCGAGTTCCTCGTCGCGCTGCGGAACTCGGTCATCGTCGGCGTGGTCACCACGACGCTGGCGATGGTGCTCGCGTCGTTCGCCGCCTACGCGCTGGCGCGGCTCGCGCTGCCGCGCAAGGGCCTCATCCTCGCGGCGGTCCTGTCGGTGACCACGTTCCCCGTCATCGCGATCGCGGCGCCGATGTTCAAGATCTGGAGCGACCTGGGCATCTACGACACGCTGCTCGGGCTGATCATCCCGAAGCTCACCTTCGCGCTGCCGATGGCGATCTTCGTGCTCACCTCGTTCTTCCGCGAGATCCCGTTCGAGCTGGAGGAGTCGGCGCTCATCGACGGCGCTTCCCCGTTCCAGGCCTTCTACAAGGTGATCCTGCCGCTGGCGGTGCCGGGCATGGCCACCACCGCGATCCTGGTGTTCATCTCTGTGTGGAACGAGTTCCTGCTGGCCGTCACGCTCACCTCCACGCCGTCGGCGCGCACCGTCCCGGCGGCCATCGCGTTCTTCGCCGGCACCAACGAGTTCGACCAACCCATCGGCAGCATCAGCGCGGCCTCGGTGATCGTCACCCTGCCGCTGCTGGTCCTGGTGCTGGTGTTCCAGAAGCGCATCGTGGCCGGCCTGACCTCCGGTGCGATCAAGGGCTGAGCCCGCGCTCGCGGCCGGTCCCGTGGGACGAGCCGCGCACACGTGACCGAGCGGCTGCGCCGCTGGACGAGAGAACCCTCGAAAGGAGACACCCATGAGTCCGATCCGGGTCGGCGTGGTCGGCATCGGTTGGGCGGGCCAGCAACACCTGGCCGCCTACCAGAACATCCCCGACGTGGAGATCGTCGCGATCGCGGGCAAGGAACAGGAGCTGCTGCACTCCCTCGGCGAGCAGTACGGCGCGAAGCTGCTGTTCGAGAGCTGGGAGAAGCTGCTGGAGGTGCCGGACCTCGACGCGGTCAGCATCGCGGTGCCCACCTTCCTGCACGCCCCGATCGCCATCGCCGCGCTCAAGCGCGGGCTGCACGTGCTCAGCGAGAAGCCGCTGGCCCGCAACGCCGTCGAGGGCCAGCAGATGGTCGACGCGGCGCGCTCGGCGGGCCGGGTGCTGGACGTGGTGTTCAACCACCGGTTGCGCGGGGACATCCAGGTCCTTAGCGACATCATCCGGCGCGGTGAGCTGGGGAGGCCCTACTACGCGAAGGCGTCGTGGATGCGCCGCCGGGGCATCCCGATGCTGGGCAGCTGGTTCACCAACCGGGAGATGGCCGGCGGTGGACCGCTGGCCGACATCGGCGTCCACGTGCTTGACTACTCGCTGTTCCTGCTGGGCGAGCCGCGCGTGGTGTCGGTCAACGCGGTCACCTACTCCGAGCTGGGCCCGCGCGGGATCGGCGGCATGAAGTGGGAGACGGCCGAGCAGACCGCCTCGGCCTACGAGGTGGAGGACTTCGCGGCGGCGTTCCTGCGCTTGGAGGGCGGGGGCACGCTGGTGCTGGAGACCTCCTGGGCGGCGTTCCGCAGCCCGGACGACCTGATCGACTTCAGCGTCCTGGGCACCGAGGGCGGCGCCGAGCTCAAGGCCGTCGGCGCGACGAAGAAGCTGGTCGGTGACCTGCACGTGTACCGGGACGTGGACGGCGAGATCGCCGACTACCAACCGACCGCCGAGCCTGGACGCGCGCACGCCGGCGTGGTGGAGAACTTCGTCCGCGTCCTGCGCGACCCGGCCGAGTGGTCCGCCAACGACGGGTCCCTCGCCCTGACGCGCGCCCGCGTGATCGACGCCTGCTACCAGTCCGCTGCCGAGAACCGGGAGATCACCGTCGAATGAGCCAGCTGCGCATCACCGTCTGGAACGAAGGCGTCCACGAGTCCACGAAGGACCCCGCGGGGATGGCCGAGTACTACCCCGAGGGCATCCACGGTGCGCTCGCGGCCGGGATCCGCGAGCAGCTGCCGGACTCGACCGTGCGCACCGCGCTGCTCAGCGACCCCGAGCACGGGCTGCCCGAGGAGGTGCTGGCCGACACCGACGTGCTGCTGTGGTGGGGGCACAAGGCGCACGGCCAGGTCGACGACGCGGTCGTGGACCGGGTGCAGCGGCACGTGCTCGGCGGCATGGGCCTGCTGGTGCTGCACTCCGGGCACTTCTCCAAGGTCTTCACCCGCCTGCTGGGCACCACCTGCTCGCTGAGCTGGCGCAACGCCGCGGAGCGCGAACTGGTGTGGACGGTGGACCCGACGCACCCGATCGCCGAGGGGATCCCGAACCCGCTGGTGATCCCGGAGCAGGAGACCTACGGCGAGTTCTTCGACATCCCGGCCCCGGACGAGCTGGTCTTCATCAGCTCCTTCAGCGGCGGCGAGGTCTTCCGCTCCGGCGTGACCTTCCGCCGGGGCAAGGGGCGGATCTTCTACTTCAGCCCCGGGGACGAGCGCTACCCGGTGTACAACCAGCCGGAGATCAAGCGCGTGCTGGCCAACGGGATCCGCTGGGCCGCCCGGCCCGAGGTCGACCGCAGCATCCCGGAGGTCTCGAACCCGCCGCGGGACTGGTTCTTGGAGAGCTGACGCACGAGGGCGCGTCCGGCTGCGGCAGGACGCGCCCTCCCCGCGCGCGGGTCAGGTCTCGACCGCGGTCGCCCCCGTGCGCGGGGCACCTCACCGGCAGGAGGTGCCCTCGGGTGGGATCACCGGGTGACGCGGAGGACCTGGTCGTCGTCGGGTCCCGGGGTGCCGTTGCCGTCCCGGTTGGACGTGGTGCCCCAGAGCGTGCCGTCCGGGGCCGAGACCGGCGTGCGGAGCCGGCCGTGCTCGCCCTGGAACAGCGCGGCCGGTTCCCCGACCGACCCGTCGCCGGTGAGCGGGACCTGCCACAACTGCTGGCCGCGCAGCGCCGCGACGTGCAGGTGCCCGTCGTGGACGGCCAGACCGCTGGGCGAGGCCTCGCTGGTCGGCCAGGTCACCAGCGGGTCGACGAACTCGGCGTTGCCGCACTCGCCCTCGCACACCGGCCAGCCGTGGTTCTCGCCGGGCTCGATGAGGTTGACCTCGTCCCACGTGTTGTCGCCGAGCTCCGAGGAGTACAGCCGCCCGGCGTCGTCCCAGCCGAGCCCCTGCGGGTTGCGGTGGCCCATCGAGTGGACCACCGAACCGTCGAACTGGGTTGCCCCGGCGCGGGCTCGCCGTCGGGCGTCATCCGCAGGATCTTGCCGTTGCGCGAGGCCGGGTCCTGCGCGGTGTCCGGGTCCCGGGCGTCGCCGGTCGTGGCGTCGCTCGCCGATCCGCCGGCGCAGCGGACCTCAGCCGGCGCGGGCGGGCGAGTAGTGCTGCGGGTCGCCGCGCCGGTCCAGCGGCGGGAGGTTGCGGGCCGGGGTCTCGACCAGCGGCGCGTCGGCGGGGACCTCGCCACGCACGCGCCGCCACGCCGCCCGGGCCCGCGGGTGGTACCGCAGTTCGAAGGGCACGAACCGCCAGACGAAGGCGAGCGCCCGGCCGAGCAACCGGTGGATCCGCTCGTCGCGGGCGGTCCAGCGGAAGCCGAGCTTCTCCCGGATGACCGGGTCGTAGAGGCCGATGGTGAGCCAGCGGAACCCGCGGCTGATCGGGACGCGGGCGAGCCGCCACAGCGGGTCGGGCAGCCGGCTCAGCAGGGGTGGCTTGCCGATCCGCGAGATGTCCAGCACGGCGCGGGTCGCCCAGTTGTCCTCCAGGACCTCGCGGCACATGTGGTCCCAGTAGCGCTGGAAGCTCGGCCAGTCCGGCGGCACCGGGCGCATGCTCATCCCGTACAGCCGGTACCACTGCACGCCCTCGGCGTAGACCTGCGCCTTCTCCTGCTCGGTGAGCGGCGTGCCGAAGTGCTCGTTGATGATGATCGGCATGACCAGGAACGTCGCGTGCGCCCAGAAGTAGGTGTCCGGGTTGAGCGCGTGGTAGGGCCGCCCGTGCTTGTCGACGCCCTTGATCCCGTTGTGGTAGGCGCGCACCTGCCGCGCGGTCTGCTCCGCCCGCGGGCCGTCGTAGACCACCCCGCCGATCGGGTACAGGCTGCGGAAGAGGCGCTCCCACCGCTCGTCGAAGAACCGCGAGTGCTCCTCGACCCCCGCGCCGAGCTGGGGGTGCATGTTCTGCATCGACCCGGCCCACAGCGCCAGCAGCAGACCCCGCCAGTCGCCGAAGTAGCGCCACGTGAGCGAGTCCGGTCCGAGCGGTGTCGGCCTCGACATCGGTGCTCCCTCCGAATCTGAGGACACCTGTTCGCAGAAACAGGATCGGACTGCTCCGCCCGTGCGTCAATCGCCGGAACGGAGTCCCCCGCGGCCCACGTGCGACCGGCGGGAACCCCGGCCACCTACACTCGGCGGTGGACGCGAGCAGGAAGGCCCCGGACCGATGAGCAAGAGCCAACTCACCGCCGTGCTGGTGCGCACGCTGCTGTTCTTCGCCGTGGCGGTGGTGCTGGGCTTCGTCTCGGGGTGGGTGGTGTACGCCGTCATCGCGGTCGCCCTCACCGGCGGCGCCGCACTGGTCCAGCTGGGCGGCGTGCTGTGGCTGCGGCGCGCGGAGCGGGCGGACCCGGAGGCGGCGAAGGAGCCGGTCAAGCCGGAGGGCTTCCTCTGATCGGCTTTGCTGATCGGTACCCCCCTGGGGTACAAAGGCGCCAGGACCAGGGGAGGCGCCGATGCACGGTTACGCGCACGACAAGGACGGCTACGCCAAGCGGCTGCGGCGGATCGAAGGACAGGTGCGCGGCCTGGCCCGGATGATCGAGGACGACGAGTACTGCATCGACGTGCTCACCCAGGTCTCGGCCACCACCAAGGCGCTGCAGGCCGTGGCGCTGGGCCTGCTCGACGAGCACCTCAAGCACTGCGTCTCCGAGGCGCTGGCCGAGGGCGGCCAGCAGGCGGAGGACAAGGTCCGCGAGGCCAGCGACGCGATCGCCCGGCTGGTCAAGTCCTGACCGCTGGACCCAACCCCGGTATGGTAGCCGACGTGCGAGAACACCGGGACCCGCTCCGCTGGGTGCTGCTGCTGGTCCTGGCGCTCGGCGTGGTGCTCATGCACCACGTCCCGGCGCAGGCGCACGAGCCCGCCCCGGTGGCGGCCGCCGCGCACGCGGTCGGGCACTCACCGGCCGCCGCGCACGCGGTCGGGCACTCACCGGTCACCGCGCACACCGATCACGCGCCGGTCGCGCAGGTCGAGCACCACGGCCACCCGGCGTCCCCGGGCCACGCTGCGCTGCACCTGTGCCTGGCGATCGTCGTCGGCTTCCTGGTCCTGCTGCTCCCCCGGCTCCGGCGCGCGGCCCGCGCCGTGGCCGGACCACCGAGAGCCCTCGTCGCGGCCCCGCCCGCGCTGGCCCCGCCGCCGATCCCCGTGCCGCGGAGGCTCGCGGCCCTGTGCGTGCTCCGTCACTGATCGGCACCGGCCACGGCCCGGCCGTGGCACGCGTGCCCGGATCAGTCACGAGGAGGACGACAGAGATGAGGAAGCACACCCGCGCGGTCGTCGTCGGCGCCAGCGCAGTCGCCGCGCTCGCACTGGCCGGCTGCGGCACCGCCAGCACCCCGCCCCCGCAGGCCCCGGCGAGCCAGGAGCAGACGGCCCACAACGCGGCGGACGTCGCCTTCGCTCGAGGCATGGTCCCGCACCACCAGCAGGCCGTCGAGATGGCCCGGCTGGTGCCGGACCGGTCGCAGTCCCAGCAGGTCGAGGACCTGGCCCGGCAGATCGAGGCCGCGCAGGGCCCGGAGATCGAGACGCTCACCGGGTGGCTGCGCGACTGGGGCGCCGCGCCCGCGGAGCACGGCAGCCACGGCGACACGGGCGGTCACGGCGGCATGATGTCCGCCGACGAGATGGCGCGGCTGGAGCGGGCCCGCGGCGCGGAGTTCGACCGCGCGTTCCTGGAGATGATGATCAGGCACCACGAGGGCGCGGTGACGATGGCACGGACCGAGCTGTCCGACGGCCAGTTCCCGGCGGCCAAGCAGATGGCGCAGCAGATCATCGACACCCAGCAGGCCGAGATCGACACCATGCGCACCCTGCTCGCGCAGAGCTGACCACCCGGGGCCGGGGCGGTCGCGCGACCGCCCCGGCCCCGCTCAGCTGCGTCGCCCAGTGGCCGGACGCGTGCCGGGGCAGCTCAGGACTTCACCAGGCGGGCGATCGCCTCGCTGGCCTCGCGGACCTTCTCGTCGGCGTTCTCGCCGCCCTCCGCCAGTGCTTCGGCCACGCAGTGCTTGAGGTGCTCGTCGAGCAGGCGCAGGGAAACCGCTTGCAGGCCCTTCGTCACGGCCGAGACCTGCGTCAGGATGTCGATGCAGTACTTGTCCTCTTCGATCATGCGGGCCAGGCCGCGGACCTGCCCCTCGATGCGCGCCAGCCGTTTGAGGTAGTTGTCCTTGTCCTGGGTGTATCCGTGCATCCCACCGCTCCACTTCACCGGCCTGGCCAAACCCGGAAATCTTACCCTCTGGCGGCGCCCCCGCGGAGCCCTCGACGACCGATCCCACACGACACCGCAACGCTTCCGGCTCACCTCCCGCGGCGACACCACGGCGGTGGGCTCCGGGGGTGCGCCGCCCCGTTCGGCGCGTCGTGGTCGTGCCGCGATCTGGATCTGGCGGTGCTCCGCCGATTACGCTCGCAGCGGGGGGACAGCCCCGTCGTGAGGAGGACCGTGATGTCCGAGGCGCCGCCGGAGCACGTCGACCTGGAGAAGCCGAACGCGGCACGGGTCTACGACTACTACCTGGGCGGCGACCACAACTTCGCGGTGGACCGGCAGATGGCCGAGGAAGCGATCGCGATGTGGCCGGAGCTGCCGCTGGTGATGCAGGCCAACCGCGCTTTCCTCCGCCGGGCCGTGCAGGTCTGCGCCGAGCGCGGCATCCGCCAGTTCCTCGACCTGGGCTCGGGCATCCCCACCGTCGGCAACGTGCACGAGGTCGCCCAGGCTGCGGCCCCCGGTGCGCGGGTGGTGTACGTCGACACCGACCCGGTCGCGGTCGCCTACAGCCGGAAGCTGCTGCGCGACAACCCGGACGCCACGATCGTCGACGCGGACCTGCGCGACCCGGAGCGGGTGCTGGGCAGCCCCGAGGTCACCGAGCTGCTGGACCTGAGCGAGCCGGTCGCGCTGATGATGGTCGCCGTGCTGCACTTCGTGCCGGACTCCGACGCACCGCGAAAGGTCGTCGCGCGCTACCGCGAGGCGCTGGCACCGGGGAGCTACCTGGTGATCTCGCACGCCTCCCACGAGGGCCGGCCCGATGTGGGACCAGCGCACGCCGACCTCTACCGCGAGCGCACCGCGACACCGCTGACGATGCGGTCGACCGAGGAGGTGACCGGGTTCTTCGACGGGTTCGAGCTGGTCGAGCCGGGCGTGGTCTTCCTGCCGCAGTGGCGACCGGCGACCCCGGGCGACGTCGAGGAGCACCCGGAGCGCTTCACCGGTCTGGCCGGGGTGGGCCGCAAACCGTGATCGACGGCGCCGGGAGGGGGCCCGTGCCGAGCCCCCTCCCGGCGCCGTCGACTACGAGCGGCTCCGCCGCTTCCGCCCGGTGACCTGGTTGTAGATCACCAGCACGATCACGGCGCCGATCACCGAGCCGATCCAGCCCGCCGGCTGGAACCCGCGCAGACCGACGGTGAGCAGGCCGAACACCAACCCGCCGACGATGGACCCGGCGATGCCGAGCAGGATCGTCCGCAGCACGCCGATGTCGTCCTTGCCCGGCACGATCGCCCGGGCGATGAACCCCGCGATCAAGCCGAACACGATCCAGCCGAGGATGGTCCACAACATCGCTCTCCCCCTACTTCCCGGGTCCGGCGTCCAACATCAACGCCTCCAGGCTACGCGCCTCCCGACCGGGGAAGGCGGCCCGGGAGGCGCGATGTCCTCAGTGGACGCCGCACGGGCCGGGCCGCCCCTCCGCGGAGCCGGGAGAACGCGCGCGGCACCGCCGCGGCTCGCGGTCCCTCGGGGACGCCCCGGCCTTGCACCTCACCCAGGACGCCCGGGACGACGCCCGCACCGCCCCGGTCACGGCCCGCGGCCGGGCTTTCGGGCCCGGTTTCCCGCGACCCGCGCTGACGGCGCCGGTCACCGCGGCAGGGGCTCGTCCTCCCGCCCACCGCGGAGGGTGTCGCTGCCCGGCACGGTCCCGCGCCGCAACCGGTCGGCGAGTTCGTCCAAGAACCAGTTGAGCACCGACTCGGCCACTTCCACGTCCGCCCTCGAACCGCTGTCCAGGGCTTGCTTGCGAGCCAGCGCGGCGACCCGGATCTCCTCGAGCAACTGCTCGCGCTCGAGGTCGCTGCGCCTCGTGATCAGGTCCATGCAGACCACTCCCGTGGTCGATCGAGGGGTCGGGGACCAGCGAGAACGCCGGCCCCCGACCTCTCCCCCCAGTGTTGTGCCCCGGACGGGTCCGGGATGTGCCGTACGGCTGAGTGCGCACCTGTCTCGACGGTAACGCGCGTCCCGCTAGAACACCCTCCCCCGAACGGGCAACGTTGGAAATTAACCGTCACATTTCCGAGACTGGTTCGTTCCCAACCGGCTCAGTCCAGCCCGCTGAGCCGCTCGCGGTACTCCTCAAGACCGATCTCGCCCCGGGCGAAGCGCTCGGCGAGGACCTCCTTGGCCCGGTCGACGGGCGACTTCCGGCGCGGTCGACCGCGCGTCGCCAGCCAGACCGCGGTCACCACCAGCGCGGCCAGCACCAGCAGGAAGAGAAGCCCGAACGGCCATCCGGGACCACCGTGCGGGCCGGCCCAGCCCGGACCCCACTGCAGCACGAACTCGGTCACCATCTCGACACCTCCGTGGATCGACGACGGCCCCAGCGTCGCCCCAGCGGGGCCCCGCGTCGTCGGCCCACGAGCGGCACTCGCAGTACCGCGCCCGACGTACGCCGCAGCGACGGGCTACGAGCTGCGGCGGCCGTCGGGACCCCGGCCGGGACGAGCGCGGTCTCCTCAGTGGACTCGGTGGGGGCGCGGCAGGACCTCGCCGCGCAGTTCCCAGCGCCGGGTGACCGGGTTGCGGACCCAGCGCATCTCGGCCTCCGCCTCCCACGGTTCCAGGGCGGCAAGGTAGCGGGACCACAGCCAGGTCTGGACGGCGAAGTAGCGGCGGAGCGCGGTCAAGCCGGTGAGCAACGGCGTGTTCATGGTCGGCATCCCTGGTGGCTAGGGGGTTTCGCCACCTCCGAGGGTGCGACGCGGAGATCCTCCGGACCAGTGGCAGTGATGCCGTTGTGCCGCAAGATCCTGCCAACTACGGTGGAGGGGTGTTGCGGAGTGTGGCCGCCGTCGTGCTGGACGACGTCGCGCCGTTCGAGCTCGGCGTGCTGTGCGAGGTCTTCGGCCTCGACCGGACCGCCGACGGAGTGCCGCCGATCGACTTCCGCGTCTGCGGGCAGCGACCGGGCGAGCCGGTGCGCACCTCGGTGGGCATGCAGGTGGTTCCCGAGCACGGCCTCGACGAGCTGACCCGGGTCGACGTCGTGGCGGTCCCGGCCGCGCGGGTCCGGGACACCTACCCACCGGAGGTGCTCGACGGGCTGCGGGCCGCCGCCGCGCGCGGGGCGGTCCTGCTCTCGGTGTGCACCGGGGCGTTCGCGCTCGGCGCGGCCGGGCTCCTGGACGGTCGCCGCTGCACGACGCACTGGTACCACGCCGCGGAGTTCCGCCGCCGCTTCCCCGCCGCCCAGCTCGACCCGGCCGTGCTCTACGTCGACGAAGGCGACGTGGTGACCAGCGCCGGGACCGCCGCCGGGATCGACGCCTGCCTGCACCTGGTGCGTCGCGAGCTGGGTTCCACCGCGGCGACGCGGATCGCCCGGCGCATGGTGGTGCCGCCGCAGCGCGACGGCGGGCAGCGGCAGTTCATCGACCTCCCGGTGCCCGAGTGCACCGGGGAGAGCCTCGAGCCGGTGCTCGCCTGGGTGCAGCAGACCTTGGACGCCGACCACGACGTCGCCAGCCTCGCCGCACGCGCGCAGATGTCGCCGCGCACGTTCGCGCGCCGGTTCGTCGCCGAGACCGGCACGACGCCGAACCAGTGGCTGGTCACGCAGCGCGTCCTGCACGCCCGCCGGCTGCTGGAGGACACCGCGCTGGGCATCGAGCAGATCGCGCGCAAGTGCGGGTTCGGCTCGGCCGCCCTGCTGCGCCACCACTTCCGGAACCTCGTCGGCGTGACCCCGCGCGACTACCGCAGGACCTTCGCCCGCACCGCCGGCTCAACGCCGCGATGAGGCGCAGCTGATGCACGTGGTGGTGGCGGGCAGCGCGTCCAGCCGCTCCACGGCGATGGGCTCCCCGCAGCGCTCGCAGACGCCGTAGGCGCCCTGCTCCACCTGGGCGAGCGCGCGGTCGAGCGCCTCCAGCTCGTGGCGTGCGTCGACCAGCAGGCCCTGCGCCTGGGCCCGTTCGTAGGCGAGCGTCGCGCCCTCCGGGTCGTGCTCGTCGTCGGCGCCGGTCCAGGTCGACGCGTCGCCGATCTCGTCGAGGCGGCGCCGCAACGACTCGGCCCGGGCCAGCGCGGTCGCGCGCTCCCGGGCCAGCCGTTGCCGCACCGCGGCCGCGTCGCACGGCGGTTCCCGCATGCAGCCGACAACGCCGCGGGGCGCGGCGCTGTTCCACGGCTCGCCCGGGCTCAGCGCCGAGCAGGATCATCCGAACGAGCGACCGGGATGCACTCGAACACGCGTGCGAGTCGGTGGCACCATCGGTGCAGGCAGGTCCGCACCGACACCGTCCACCACGGACGACCAGGAGGAACCGATGGCAGGCGACACCGCTGACCGCGCACGCGCAGGCCCCTGGGCACCGCACGCGGCGGGACCACGCGTCAGGGCAGGACGCCGACCGCCCCGAAGGCGTTGGCGCGGACGACCTGCTCAGGCTCGACCGGGCCGTCCGGCCGCCACAGCGGCACCGGCACCAGCCCCGGCGGGACGAGCGAGCAGCCCTCCAGCAGCGGGACGATGCGGTCGGCCGTCCGCCAGCTCACCGGCGTCGGGGTGCGAGCCATGACCTCCTCGGCCGCGGCGACCTGCTCCGCGGTGGCCGCCAACTGCGAGATGTGCGAGACCGCCACGTAGCTGCCGGAGGTGCACGCCTGGCGGTAGGCGGCCATCACCGCCGCGGCTTCCGCGTCGTCCGGCACGAACGGCATGATCGCCACGGCGAGCACGGCCACCGGGCGGCTGAAGTCGAGCAGCCCGGCGACTCCCGGCGCGTTCAGCACCGTGTCCGGCCGGCGGATGTCGGCTCGCGTGACGGTCACCCCGTCGACGTCCGCGAGGATGCGGCGGGAGTGGGCGACCGCGACGGACTCGATGTCGACGTACGCGACGCGGGCCTCCGGGTTCGCCTGCCGCGCGATCTCGTGCACGTTGCCCTTGGTCGGGCTGCCGGAGCCGAGGTCGAGGAACTGGTCGATCCCCACCGAGCACAGGTACCGCACGGCGCGGCCGAGGAAGGCGCGGTTGGCCCGGGCGTAGGTCTCCGCGTCGGGCATGGCGCCCCGCCCCGCCTCCGCCGCAGCGCGGTCCACCTCGAAGTTGGTCGACCCACCCAGGTAGTAGTCGTACATCCGCGCGGCGTTCGGGCGCTCCACGT
Source organism: Saccharopolyspora hordei (assembly GCF_013410345.1). NCBI lineage: Bacteria > Bacillati > Actinomycetota > Actinomycetes > Pseudonocardiales > Pseudonocardiaceae > Saccharopolyspora > Saccharopolyspora hordei. Next base: position 2,959,621 of record NZ_JACCFJ010000001.1, on the reverse strand, counting down.
CGATCTCGTCGTGCTCGCTCATCCCCACCCCCTGCAGACCACCGCCCGCACCGGACTCCGTGCCATCTCAGCACGGCAGGGAACGCTCCAGCCAGAACAGGAGGTCAACACCACAACACACGTTCGCGGCGACAACACCCGTGACACCACAGGCGCACGGCGACCGCGATCGCGACGCACGTCCCCTCACCGGAGGACGCGCCCCCGCAGCGGGCGGCGTCGGAGCGGAGCGCTTCACCGGGACGCGCACCGCGGCGCTGTCACCGGTGTGCGGCGGGGAGGACCGACGCGAAGCGGGTCCACGGCGCCTCGTCGGCGACGCGCAGCGCGTCGTCCATGGTGTCCACATCGGTCAGCTCCGGCAGCAGTGCGACCCGCAGTCCCGCGGCGCGCAGCGCGGCCAGCGTGCGCGTCCCGGTGTCCGGCCGGGAGGTGGGCACCGAAGCCAGCAGCCGTGCGGCGGCCGGGTCGCGGAACCCGATCACCCACCAGCCGCCGTCCTCGGCGAGGCCGAGCGCCGCGTCGGCACCGTCCAGCGCGGCGCAGGCCTCGGCGAGCAGCTCCGGCGTCACCTGCGGGGTGTCCATGCCGATCTGCACGACCGGCAGCCCGGGGTGCGCGGCCGCGGTGTCGGCGTGGGCCGCCGCCAACCGGGCTGGGAAGCCGTCACCGCGCTGCCCGAGCACGGTCCACCCGCGCAGCGCCGTGCGCAGCGCCGCCGCGTCGACGCCGGCGTCGAGGTCCCCGGCGAGCGCGACGACCGGCCGGCTCCGCTCGGTGCGCCGCACCGCGTCCATCGTGTCCAGCAGGCTCGCGGCCGCGATGCGCGCCGCCTCGGCGTGGGTGGCCGGTGGGCACAACCGGGTCTTGACCCGGCCCGGCACCGGGGACTTCGCGACCACCAGCAGCGCGGTCCGGGTCACCACAGCACACCCGCCATGTCGCGCACCGCGCGGGCCGTTCCGCGCAGCGACCCGGACACCTTGGACTTGGTCCCGGTCGTGCGCGGCCGGTACGTCACGTCGAGCTCGCACACGCGCCAGCGGGCGTCCGCCGCCCTGCACAGCAGCTCCAGCGGGTACCCGAAGCCGCGGTCCTCGACGCCCAGCCCCAGCAGGTCGCGCCGCCGTGCCGCGCGGACCGGCCCGATGTCGTGCACCGGGAGTCCGCGCCGCCGCAGCAGTCCGGCGATCACCGCGTTGCCCGCGCGGGCGTGCCAGGGCCACGCCGCCGCTGTCACCGGGACCCGGCGGCCGACCGCCAGCTCCGCGCGCCCCGCGCGCACCACGGACACCAACGACGGCAGCGCGGCCGGGTCCAAGGAGCCGTCGCAGTCCAGGACGCAGACGAACTCCGCGGTCGCCGCCTCGAGACCGGCGTGCACAGCGGCGCCGTAGCCCCGCCGGGGCTCCCGGACCACCACCGCGCCGTGCTCCTCGGCGACCTCCGCGGAGCCGTCCACGGACCCGTTGTCCACCACGATCGGCCGGAAACCCGGCGGCATCCCCGCGAGCACGCCCGGCAGCGCGAGCGCCTCGTCCAGGCAGGGCAGCACCACGTCCACATCGTTCACGTCAGCCAGTGAAGCGCAGCGCGGGGTCGGCGGGAACGCCTCCGGACATTGTGGATCCCTTACGGCTGCGGCGGAATCCTTACGAAGTCCTGACGTGCGGCGGCAGCGCGTTGGTGCGGGCCGCCGCGGGCATTAGCGTCGCGCTGATGCGATCCCTCAGCCCTGCCCCCGACCGTGCGCGGCGGGCCGACCTCCTCGCCTTCGCGGCCGCGATCGCGGCGGTCGCGGGCACGGCCGTCGCGGGCTTCCTGCTGAACCAGGCCGGTGTGCCGCTGTACGCCGACGCCGCACCGCTGTTCGGGTTCTGGCTGCCCCGCACCGGTCCCGGGACCCCGCTCGCGGTCCTCGTCGCCGGTGCGGTCATCGCGTGGGGGCCGCCGCTGGCCGCCCGGCTGCCGTGGGTTCGCCTGCTCGTCGCCGGGTACGTCGCCGCGCTGGCGTGGATGGTGTCGCTGGCGCTGGTGGACGGCTGGCAGGACGGCATCGCCAGGCGCCTGACCGACTGGAGCGAGTACCTGCACGACGTGCCCCGGGTGACCGACATCGGCGCCACGCTGGCGGGGTTCACCGAGCACATCCTGCTCGGGCAGCCCGACTCGTGGACGGTGCACGTGTCCGGGCACCCGCCGGGGGTGCTGCTGAGCTACGTGTGGCTCGACCGCCTCGGGCTCGGCGGCGGGGCGTGGGCGGCCGTCGTGACGATGGCGGTCGGCGCGCTCGCCGCGGTGGCCGTGCCGGTCACCGTGCGCACCCTGGCCGGTGCGGACGCGGCGCGGGCCGCCGTGCCGTTCCTGGTGCTGTTCCCGGGCGCGGTGTGGATGGCGGTGTCCGCCGACGGCATGTTCACCGGGGTCACCACCACTGGCCTCGCACTGCTGGCCGTGGCGTCGGCGCGCCGCGGACCGTGGGCCGCCTGCGCGGCGACGGCGGCCGGTCTCCTGCTGGGCTTCGCGCTGTTCCTGAGCTACGGGCTGGTGCTCCTGCTGCCCCTCGTGCTCGTGGTGCTCTGGCGCACCCGCAACGTGCGTGCGCTGCTGTTCGCGGCGGCCGGCGTGGTCGTCGTGGTGGCCGCGTTCGCGCTGCACGGCTTCTGGTGGCTGGACGGCTACCACCTGGTGGTGCAGCGCTACCACCAGGGCGAGTTCGCCCGACGACCGTACGGTTACTGGGTGTTCGGCGACATCGGCGCGCTGCTGCTGCTGTCGGCGGGCCCGTTCGCCGCCGTCGCCCTCCGCCGGGCCGCGGTGCAGCGGGGCCCGGCCGGCTGGCTGGTGCTGGCGGCGGCCGCGGCGGCGCTGGCCGCCGACGTCTCGGGGCTGAGCAAGGCCGAGGTCGAGCGGATCTGGCTTCCGTTCGCGGTGTGGTTCGCTGTCGGTGCCGCGTTGCTGCCGGGCAGGCAGCCGCGCTGGTGGCTGGCCGGGCAGGCGGTGACCGCGCTGGCGGTGAACCACCTGATCGCGACGAACTGGTGAGGCGGATGGAACAGCAGGCTGGTGCGGGGCGGATCCTCGTCGTCGACGACGACCCCGCGGTGCGCGACGTGGTCCGCCGGTACCTGGAGCGCTCCGGGTACCGGGTCGACCTCGCCGCCGACGGCGAGACCGCGCTGCGGTCGTTCGCCGCGAGCGCGCCCGACCTGGTGGTGCTCGACCTGATGCTGCCCGGGATCGGCGGGCTGGAGGTGTGCCGCCGGTTCCGCGCGGACGGCGCGGTCCCGGTGGTCATGCTGACCGCGCTCGGCGAGGAGTCCGACCGGGTGCTCGGCCTGGAGCTCGGCGCCGACGACTACGTCGTCAAGCCGTTCAGCCCGCGCGAGCTGGTGCTGCGCGTGGGGTCGGTGCTGCGCCGGGCGCGGGCCGCTCCCCCACCCGCGTCCGAGTCGCTGCGCGACGGTGCGCTGCGGGTCGACGTGGGTGCCCGGCGGTGCACGCTGGACGGCACCGAGCTGTCGCTGACCAGCCGCGAGTTCGACCTGCTGGTCTACCTGCTGCGCAACCCGGGGCGGGCGTTCAGCCGGGCCGAGCTGCTGGAAGCGGTGTGGGGCTGGAGCTTCGGCGACCACTCCACCGTGACCGTCCACATGCGACGGCTGCGGGAGAAGATCGAGCCGGATCCGGCGCGGCCGCAGCGGATCATCACGGTGTGGGGCGTGGGCTACCGCTACGACCCGGTGGACGGGACGGGTGCGCCGTGGACGTGATCACCGAACTCACCCACGTCGCGCCGTACGCGATCGGCCTCTCGCTGCCCGTCGCGCTCCTCGGTGCTGGACTGCTCTACGTCCTGCGGTGGCGGTCGCTGGCCACCGCGCTGACCGTGCTGGTGCTCACCCCGCTGCTGGCCACCCTGGCCGGGGTCCTCGGCGTCACCGGGTTCATGTTCGGCCCGCTGCTGACCACGGTGGTGGTGATCTGCACCGCGGTCGGCGTGGTGACCGTGCCGGTCGCGGTGCTGCTGGGCCGCAACGTCGCGCGCCGCAGCGTCTGGGAGCGGGAGGCGCACGCCCGGGAGCGGGCCGCCGAGGCCTCCCGCCGCGAGCTCGTCGCGTGGATCAGCCACGACCTGCGCACCCCGCTCGCCGGGATCCGCGCCATGGCGGAGGCCCTGGCCGACGGGGTCGTCGAGGAACGCGAGGAGGTCTGCGCCTACGCCACGCACATCCGCGCCGAGACCGAGCGGCTCTCCGCCATGGTGGACGACCTGTTCGAGCTGTCCCGGATCACCGCGGGCGCGGTGCGGCTGGAGTTCTCCGCGGTGCCGCTGCTGGACGTGGTCAACGAGGTGGTCGCGGTGGCGGCACCGCTGGCGCGGCACCGCGACGTCGAGCTGCGCACCGCGGACAGCGACTGGCCGGTGGTGCTGGGCAGCGACCCGGAACTCGCCCGCGTGCTGCGGAACCTGCTGTCCAACGCGATCCGCCACACCCCGGCCCGGGGCTCGGTCGTGCTGTCCGCAGGCGCCGAGGACGGCCAGGCGTGGGTGCGCGTCGACGACAGCTGCGGCGGCATCCCGCCGGAGGAGCTGGAGCGGGTGTTCGACGTGGCCTACCGCGGCGACCGGGCCCGCCGGGACGACTCGGCCGGCGCGGGGCTGGGGCTGGCGATCGCGCGGGGACTCGTGCAGGCCCACCACGGCACGATCACCGCCCACAACCACGGCCCGGGGTGCCGCTTCGAGGTGCGGCTACCGCTGGCTCCCGCCGACCGCGGCGGGCTCCCGTAGCGGCGCGTGCGCGAAGGCCGCCACCCCGTCGGCGAACCCGACCGCTGCGCGGAACCCCAGCACGCGTCGCGCCTTCGACGGGTCGGCGACGACGTGCCGCACGTCGCCGGGCCGCGCACCGCCCACGACGCGCGGCGCCGGACCGCCGCACGCCTTCGCCAGTTCGTGGGCGAGGTCGCCGATGGTGTGCGGCTGGCCGGAGCAGACGTTCACCGCCTCCAGGCCACCCGGTGGGGGCTCGGCCCCCACAGCGGCGACGTTCGCCGCCGCGACGTCGCTGACGTGCACGAAGTCCCGCAGCTGCCGGCCGTCCTCCAGCACCACCGGAGCCTCCCCGCGGTGCAGGGCGGACCGGAACAGCGACGCCACCCCGGCGTACGGGGTCCCGCTGGGCATCCACGGCCCGTACACGTTGTGGTACCGCAGCGCCCACACCCCGCCGCCGGTCTGCCGCGCCCACGCCGCGGCGAGGTGCTCCTGGGCCAGCTTCGTGGCCGCGTAGGTGCTCCGCGGGTCCAGCACGGCGTCCTCCGGCACCCGTTCGGGCTCCAGGTCGGCCCCGCACACCGGGCACCGCGGCTCGTACCGCCCGGCGGCGAGGTCCTCCTCCCGCCGCGGCCCCGGTGTCACGAGAGCGTGCTGCGGGCAGCGGTAGCGGCCCTCGCCGTAGACGACCATCGACGACGCCAGGACCAGCCGGCGCACGCCCGCCGCGTGCATGCCCGCGAGCAGCACCGCGGTCCCGACGTCGTTGTGGGAGGCGTAGTCCGGCATGTCGGACGGGTCCTGGCCGTGCCCGACCATCGCGGCCTGGTGGCACACCACGTCCACGCCCCGCAACGCCTCCCGCACCACCTCGGGGTCGCGCACGTCGCCGCGCAGCAGCGGGTGGCGCGGTGGTCGCTCCTCCCCGTGCGCCTGTGGCAGGAAGGCGTCCATCAGGACCACGTCGTGGCCGCGCTCGACCAGCGCGTCGGCGACGGCCGATCCGATGAACCCGGCACCGCCGGTGATGAGAACTCGCACGCCCCGACCGTAAGCGCGGTGCGCGCTCCGCGGCGTCCGCAGCGGTGCACCGTAAGAGATCCACAATGCCTTGCCGATTCCTTGCGGAGCCCTGCCGATCCATTACGGAGCCCTGCCGATCCCTTGCGGAGCCCTGCCGATCCCTTACGGAGCCTTGCCGATTCCTTACGGATCCGCGGGATGCGTGGCGGTGCGCGGCGGGTGAGCGTCGAATGGCCCCATGACCCCAGTCCTGCTCTCCCGGACGCGCGCGGTCGCGGCCGGACTGACCGCCACCGCCGCTGCGCTCGCCGCGGGCCACCTGGTCGCGGGCCTGACCGATCCCCGCACCTCGCCGTTCGTGGCCGTCGGCAACTCCGCCATCGACCTGACGCCCGAGCCGGTCAAGCAGTTCGCCATCGCCGCGTTCGGCACCGCCGACAAGCTGGCGCTGCTGGTCGGCATGGCGTTCGTGATCGCGCTGCTGGCCGTGGCCGCCGGGTTGCTGTCCCGGCGGCACTGGTGGCCCGGGGCCGCGGTGATCGCGGTGTTCGGCCTCGTCGGTGTGCTCGTCGCGGTGGTCCGGGACGAGGGCGGGCTGGCCGCGGCACTGACGTCGCTGGCGGTCGGTGTGGTGGTGTTCTGGTGGCTGCACCACACCGCCGCGACGACCGAGGCCGGACCGGCCGCGGACCGGCGGCGGTTCCTGGTCACCTCCGGCGCCGTGCTCCTCGGAGCCGGGGTCGCCGGCCTGGCCGGCGGGTTCGTGCAGCGCGGCGCCGGCGTGTCGAGCTCCCGGCAGGCCGTCGCCGCGAAGATCCCGGACGTCCCGGCCCCGCCGATCCCGCCGCGGGCCGACTTCGCCGCCTCCGGCACCCCCGCGTTCCTCACCAGCAACCGGGACTTCTACCGGATCGACACCGCACTGGTGGTCCCGCAGCTGAGCGCCGAGGACTGGCAGCTGCGGCTGCACGGGATGGTGCAGCGGGAGCTCGTGCTGACCTACGACGACCTGCTCCGGCGTCGGCTGGAGTCCCGGCCGATCACCCTCACCTGCGTCTCCAACCCGGTCGGTGGCCCGCTGATCTCCACCGCCGTCTTCACCGGGGTGCCGGTGCGGGACCTGCTGCTGGAGGCCGGGGTGCGGCCCGGGGCGCAGCAGCTGTTCACCACCAGCGTCGACGGCTACACCGCGGGCACCCCGCTGGACGTGCTGCTCGAACCCGACCGGGGCGCGCTGCTGGCGGTCGCGATGAACGGCGAGCCGCTGCCGGCGGAGCACGGGTTCCCGGTGCGGATGGTCGTTCCCGGCCTGTACGGCTACGTCTCGGCGACGAAGTGGCTGGTGGACGCCGAGGTGACCACCTTCGACCGGGCCCACTACTGGGAGCGGCGCGGGTGGGCGCGGACCGCGCCGATCAAGACCCAGTCCCGCATCGACCGGCCGCAACCGGGTCCGCCGGTGCCCGCCGGGGCGGTCACGGTCGCCGGGATCGCCTGGGCGCAGCACACCGGGATCGACCGGGTCGAGGTGCGCGCGGACGGCGGGCCGTGGCAGGCCGCGGAGCTGGCCGCGGACGTCAGCCGGGACACCTGGCGGATGTGGCGGGCCGTGCTGGAGCTGGCGCCCGGGGAGCACGTGCTCGAGTGCCGGGCCACCGACCGCGCGGGGCAGACCCAGACCGCGCAGCCCCGAGGCGTGGTGCCGGACGGGGCGACCGGGTGGCACTCCGTGCGGATCGTGTGCCGCTAGCCGGTGCTGCTGAGCCGACTGCCTGAGGTCAGCGCGGCGAGTCCGTCCCGTCCTCGCTCGGTGACGCGGACGCTGCGCGGGACGGTGCCGCGGGTGATCCAGCCGAGCTCGAAGAGCCGGGTGGTGATCGCGGCGCCGAGGGGGCCGGCGAGGTGGTGGGCTTCCTCGGTCCAGTCCACGCAGTAGCGCAGGGGACGCTCGGTGGAGAGCAGCCTCGGCGCGATGTGCCAGGCCGCGAGCCCGGCGGCGCCGTCCGGGGTGAGCCGGTAGTGGGTGCCCCGCCCCGGCGCGGAGAGCCGGTCGCGGGTGGCCCCGGGGTGGTGCTCGCCGTCGCCGCCGGTGATCCACCCGGCGGCGAGGAACTGCTGGAACAGCGCGACTCCGGCGCGCCCGGCGAGGTGGTGGTAGCAGGTGCGGGCGGCGCGCAGCGCGGCGGCGCGGGTGTGCTGGCGCAAGGAGGTGACCGGGGTGCGGGGCGCGAGTCCGGCGAGGGCTTCCAGGACGCCCTCGACCTCGCTGCTGCTCAGCCGGTAGTACCGGTGACGGCCGTGCTTCTCGACGGTGACGAGACCGTGGTCCAGCAGCACGGCGAGGTGGTTGCTGATGGTGGAGGCGGCGGTCCCGGCCTCCGCGGCCAGCCGCCCGGCCGGGAGGGCGCGCCCGTCGGCCAGCGCCATCAGCACCCGCGCGCGTCGCGGGTCGGCGAAGGCGGAGGCGACCCGGGCGATGTCCGGCTCGCCGCGCACGGGCTCCGAGGTGGTCACGCCTCGATGCTAGGAGCCGAACGCTTCGACCGGGCCTGAAGCGTTGCGGGCCCACGATCCCGGGCATGGACCGACCTCGTTCCGGGTGGCCGCTGACGCTCGCGCTGTGCAGCGGCTACTTCCTCGTGCTGTTGGACGTCACGGTCGTGAACGTCGCGCTGCCGCAGGTCCGCTCCGACCTGGGCGCGGGCAGTCCGGGACTGGCCTGGGCGGTGGACGCCTACGCGGTGCCGCTGGCCGCGCTGCTGCTCGCCTCGGGCGCGATCGGTGACCGGCTCGGGCACCGCCGGGTCGTCCTGCTCGGCTTCGCCGCGTTCGGTGCGGCGTCGGTGTGGTGCGCGGTGGCGCCGACCATCGGGGTCCTGGTCGCCGCCCGTGCGGTCCAGGGCGTCGGGGCGGCGCTGGTGCTCCCGGGCACGCTCGCCCTCCTGGTGGAGCACGCGCCGGACGAGGGCGCCCGGGCACGGCTGGTGGGCACGTGGGCGGCGATCGGCGGGGCGGCCCTCCCGGCCGGCCCCGTGGTCGGTGGCGTGCTGGTCCAGGTCGCGGGGTGGCGGGCCGTGTTCTGGCTGGGTGTTCCCGTGATCGCCCTCGCGCTCGTGCCCGTCGTCCGGCTCCGGTCCCGCGACGTGCGCCGGGACGGCACCGTGGCGTGGGCGAGCGCTGCCCTGCTGGGCGCGGCGCTGGCCTGCGCGGTGACCGCGATCGTCCGGGGCGCGGACGCCCTCCGGTCGGCGGGCGTCCTCACCCTGGCGGCGGTGTGCCTCGCGCTCGCGTTCGTCCTCGTCGAGCGCCGCGCGAGGCATCCGCTCATCCGGGTCCCGGGGCAGGCGCGCGGGGCTCTGTCCGCGGCGTGCCTGGTGGCCGGGCTGATGAACCTGTGCGTGCTCGGCGGCCTGTTCCTGCTGACCCAGCTGCTGCAGGACGTGCACGGGCTCAGCCCGCTGCTGGCCGGACTCGCCACCCTCCCGGCGATGCTGCCGCTGCCGCTGCTCGGCAGCCCGGCCGGTCGGCTCAGCGCCCGCATCGGCGCGTGGCCGACCAGCGCGCTCGGTCTGCTCACCGCGGCCGCCGGCTTCGTCGGCATGGCGACGAGCACCACCGGCACCGACCACGCCGCCCTCCTGCTCTCCCTGGCCCTGTGGGGCGCGGGTGTGGGCGTGCTGACCCCGGCGATCGTCTCCGCCGCGCTGCAGGCCGCACCCGGCTCGCCCGGGGTGGCCTCCGGTGCGAGCAACACGAGCCGGCAGACCGGCGGAGCGCTCGGCATCGCGATCGCCGCCGCCATCGCCGGGAGCCCGGGAGAGCCCGGTTTCCTCGCGCACGCGACCGCGCTGTACCTCGCCGCTGCCGCCGCGTTCGCCCTCACCGGCCTGGTGTGCTGGGCCGCGGCACGCGGTCCGCGCCGTTCTCGCGGTCGACCGGCTCCGGACTCCGCACGACGAGCCCGTAGATGACCAGCACGGACAGCGCGATGACCAGCACCGACCACAGCGGGAAGGCGGTGAGGAACACCAGGTGCCCGATCGCGCAGAGCGCCGCGAGGTCGATGCCGATGAACCGGGCCCACCCGCGCCCGAGCACCGCACCGGCCCCGGCGACCAGTTGCAGGACACCGAGGACCAACCAGATCACGCCCCAGGCGGTGTAGTCGAACGCCAGCAGCCGTGAGGTGTCCACCAGGAAGTAGCCGGGGCGCAGCAGCGCGGTGAGCCCGGTGATGACGTTGAACACGCCCAGCAGGCCGAGCATCGAACCGGCGAACGCGAGCCACCCCGACGGTGGCCCGACGTGCTCGGAGCGGGCCAGCGCCCAGGTGCTCCGCCCCGGTTCGACGCGCTGCTCGGTCCCCCGCCGCCCTGCGCTCGGTCCGGACGTCATGGCTCCCCCCATCCGCTCGTGCACCAGGAGTGCCCGCGGCGGGCGGGGTTCAAAAGTCCGCGGCGGTGAGCTCGCGCAGCAGCCCGACGGTGCGTCGCGCGGCGGGGTGGTCGGCGATCGACTTGCGCACCACCACGCTGATCCGGCGCACCGGCGCCGGGTCCACCACCGGCACCGCGGTCAGCCCGGCGGGGAGGTTCCCGATGCCCAGCCGCGGGATCACCGTGATGCCGATGCCGGTGGCCACGAACGGGATCGCGGTCTGGTAGTCGCGGGTCTCGACGACGAACCGCGGGGCGACGCCCGCCTCGGCGCAGGCGTCGAGGAGCACCTGCCGGCACGCCCCGGCGGCGAAGTCGTTGTCCACCCAGTGCCGTTCGGCCAGCTCGGCCAGCGGCACCTCGGCGCGGTCGGCCAGCGGGTCGTCGTCGCGGACCACCACCAGGTACGGGTCGTCGATGAGGCGGTGCACCGCCACCTGCGGGGGGAACTCCGTACCGGGCCGCTCGACGAGGATGTCGATGTCCGGTTCGGACGGGTCGAGCTCGGTCAGCCGCAGTTCCAGGCGCAGTTCCGGGAACTCGGCGCGCAGCGCGGCCACGATCGACGGCAGCCACGACGCCCCGGCGCTGCCGAAGTAGCCGATCGACAGGCTGCCGATGCGCCCGGCGCGCAGGTCGCCGACCACGCCCTCGAGCCGGCTGACCGCCTGGAACAGCGGTTCGGCCTCCGCCGCGAGGGTCCGCCCGGCGGCGGTGGGTTCGATCCCGCGCCCGACCCGCTCGAACAGCTGCAGTCCGGTCTCGCGCTGCAGCGAGGCGAGCTGCTGGCTCACCGCGGAGGGCGTGTAGCCGAGGGCGGCAGCGCTCGCGCGGATCGATCCGGTCGCCACCACGGTCCGGAGCACGCGCAGCCGGGGAAGGTCGAGCACGCCCACAACTGTACAGCGCTGCTGAACGGTCCGGTAGGAGAAATCGCTTGTCCTTGCCTTTCGGGCTGGCGACGATGGGCGTCGTGACCGGACAAACCCACCTCCACGACGTCACCCCCACCAGCGCCTCCCCCGCCGAACGCGGGCGGGCGACCGCGGCCGTCCTCGTCACCATCGTGCTGTGGGCGTCGGCCTTCGTGGCGATCCGCGCCGTCGGGCACTCCCTCTCCCCCGCGCCGATGGCGCTGCTGCGCCTCGCCGTCGCCGCGGCCGCCCTCTCGGTCCTGGTGGGGCTCACCACCCGCGGCGCGCCGCGCGTCCCGCGGTCCGGCCGGACGCTGCTGCTCATCGCGGTGTACGCGGTGCTCTGGCTCGCCGGGTACACCGTGGTGCTCAACGCCGCCGAACTGCACATCGACGCCGGGACCGCCGCACTGCTGGTGAACACCGCGCCACTGCTCATCGCGTTCGGTGCCGGACTGTTCTTCGGCGAGGGCGTCTCCGCGGTGCTCGTCCTCGGCTCGCTGGTCGCGCTGGGCGGGTTGTCGCTCATCGCGTTCGGCTCCCCCGGGCACCGCGACGGCCTCGGCGTGCTGCTGTGCCTGGTCGCGGCCGTGCTCTACGCGGCGGGCGTGCTGGTCCAGAAGGCCGCGCTGCGCGGCGTGGACGGTCTGATCGCGATCTGGCTGGGCTGCCTGGTCGCCACCGCGGTGCTGCTGCCCTGGACCCCGCAGCTGCTCGACGAACTCGCCGCTGCGCCGCTGAGCGCGATCGCGGGGACCGTCTACTTGGGACTGTTCCCGACTGCGATCGGCTTCACGACCTACTCCTACGCGCTGCGCCGCATCGAGGCGGGCAGGCTCAGCACCACGACCTACGCGGCACCGGCGGTCTCGGTCCTGCTGTCCTGGCTGCTGCTCGGGGAGGCACCGACGGTGCAGGCACTGGCCGGTGGCGCGATCTGCCTCCTCGGCGTCGCGATCTCCCGCCGCGCCCCGCGCTGAACCCCGCGCCGTGCCACGGGGATCCGCGTGTGGGTGCGCAGGCCGCGCTCGGCCGCGCACCCACACCCGGCATCAGGCGGGAGCCACGCTCAACCGCGGCGGCCCCCAGGCCGCGATGCGCACCCGCAGCGACTCCCCGACCTGCGGCGTGCGGTCCCACTCGTCCTTGTGCATCAGCCCGTGGATCCCGGGGGCGACCTCGACGAACGCGCCGAACGGGACGACCGTCACCACGGTCGCGTCGACGACGGTGCCCTCCCCGTGCTCGTCCTGGAACGCCTGCCACCCGGCGAGCGAAACCTCTGGCGAGGACATGGACTTCACCTCCTTCCGCGATCCCGCAGAGATGTTCGGGACGCGTCCGGAGGGCGGACCCCGGGCCCGCGCCGTGATCACCTCACGGCCGGGAACCCTTCCTGTGCGCGGCTTTCCGCCGACCCGGCAGTCACGAGCGGCACGCTAGCAGGTTCTGCTGAGCCGCACCACCACGTCGCGGCGTTCCTCTAGTCTTGACGGCCGGGCCGCTGCGCAGGGGGCGATGATGAACGGGGTTCCGGCCGAACTCGACGAGGCCATCGCCGCACGACGCCAGGCTCTGGCGCAGACGGCCGACGACGTCACGGCCTACGGCGCCGCCGTGGAGCTGACCGAGCTGCTGCTGCAGCGGTGCCAGCTGACCGGCGAGGACCCGGCCGAAGCGATCGCCGTCGCGGGACGGCTCGCCGGTGCTCTCCTCGCGGACTCGCCCGCCCGCGCCCTCCCGCTGCTGCACCTCGCCGCGGGGCACTGGGCCCGCGCGGCCCAGGGCGGTGCGCAGTCGCTGCGGACTTCGTGGGAACTCCTGCGGGAACTGCGCCCGCTGCTCGACGACGACCACCCGATGCACCCGGAGATCCGTGCCCGCGCCGGGGTCCTCGCCTCCGACATCGCGGTGCGGCTGGTCGACCGGGACTGCGCGGAGGAGGCGCTCGCGGACCTCGACCAGGCCCTGCAGCGGCTCGCGGACGGCCCGCTGCAGCGCGCCGCGCGGTTCCACCGCGCCGTGGTGTGCGCCACGCGGTTCCGCGCGATGGGCGGCGAGGACAGCGACCGGCGCTACGCCGTCGACACGTTCACCGAAGCCCTGGAGTGGCCCGAGACCGACGCCGCTCTCGCGGACCGCTGCCACGCCGAGATCGTCTACCTGCTGCTGGCCGAGCAGCTGCCACCCACCGAACGACGTCCCGACTCGGGGGACGACCAGCAGGTCGTCGAGTGCGTCCGGGCGGCCCCGGCGACCACGCTGGCCGCGCTGCGCACGCACCTCGACGCGGTGTCCGCACCCGCCGCCGAGGTCCCGGAGCTGGCCGCCATCCGCTTCACCGTCATCGCCGCGCAAGGACCCGAGACCACGCAACGGGATTGGGACGTGCTGGCCGGCGACGCCGATGTCCTCGCCGCCCGGCTGGACGAGCACGATCCCCGCCGCCACCAGCTCGTCGCCATCCGGGCCGCGCTGTCGTCGGACCCGCGACCGGCCGAGCCGCCCGACGGGCTCGCCGAGCTGGACGAGGCGATCGCCGCGCAGCGGCGGAAGGTGGTCCGCGCGGCCGAGGGGCAACCCCTGGCCGCCGACCTGCTGGTGATCAGCAACCTGCTGCACCAGCGCGCCGAGCTGACCGGCCAGGACCCGGGGAAGTCCATCGAGATCGCCGAGGCGTTGGTGGCGCTGCTCGACCCGCCCGAGCAGTCCGCCGCCGTGCTCCAGCTCGCGCTCGCCCTCTTCTCCCGCGGTTCGCTGCCGGACCTGCGCCGGGCCGCGGAACTGCTGCGGGGACTGCGAGAACAGCACCCCGAGGGCTCCCCGGAGCGCGCCAAGACCTGCGCGCACGGCGGCCTGGTGCACGCGAAGCTCGCGGCGACCTCCGGCGACCCGGCGGACGTGGCCGAGGCGATCGAGCTGCTGGACGCCGCGCTGGCCGACCTCCCGGACGGTGGCCTCCGCCGGCGGGCGTGGATCGCCCGGGCGTCGCTGCACCAGCTGCGGTTCCTGGAGATGGGCGGGACCGAGGAGGACCACCGCGAGGCCACCGAGGCCTTCACCGCGGCGTTGGACTGGGCGGATGCGGAGACCCGGGACCTCTGCCACTCCGCGCTGGCGACCCTGCTGCTGCTCCGCGACGTCCCCGCGGACGCGCGGCGGGACCCGGAACGCATCGACCCCGACGACCTCGTCCGCTACGTCGACCGCGAGCGGTTGGCCGAGGCGCAGCGGCACGTGGCGGAGGTCCCCGACGCCGCGGACGAGGAAGCCGCCGCGATCCGGCTGCTGGCCCGGTCGGTCGGCGGTGACTGGCGCGAGCACGACCTCGGTGAGGTCCTGCGGGACCTGGCCACCGCCGCGGGCGGCGAGCTGAGCGCCACCGAGCTGGCCGCGATCCGGTCGGTCGGCGCGGCGCTGCCGGAGTGCCGGGACGACGAGGAGGTCCGCCGGCTGCTCGCCTCGGCCTCCCGCGACCTGCCCGACGGTTCGCTGCTGCACGAGCTGTTCCTGCTGTTCCGGATCGACCCCGACTCGCCGGACAGCCTCGGCGGTGACGACCTGGCGAGGCTGATCGACGCCAGCGAGCAGCGGCTCGAGACCCTGCCGGAGGGCTCCCCGGAACGCGCCGAAGAACTGGTCGCGCTCGCCTCGATGCTGGTGGTCAAGGCCCACCACGGTGGCGACGGCGCGGCGGGAGCGCTGGCGCGGGCCAAGGAGATCGCCGAGCACGTGGCGCAGCGGTACCCGGGCGTCGAGACCGCGTCGGGGGTCAGCCACGCCCTGCTCGCCCTCAGCGCCGAGTACGGGGTGGGCCACTCACTCGACACCGTCCAGGACGCGCTCGAGCACGTGCGCCGGGCCGACGAGCTGCTGCCGCCCGACGACGAGACGCGGGCCGACGTGAACACGGCGCTGGGCACGATGCTGATGATGCGCTACCTGCTGTCGGGCAACCGCGAGGACGCCGACGCCGCCGTGTACTACACCCCCGACATCGACGAGCGCTGGTCGGGTTTCGCGCGGTGGGTGCGCGAGGTGGCGTCGGAGCCGATCGCCGATCTGGACAAGGGGATCGAGAAGCTGCGCGCTTCCGTCGCCGAGCCACCGCCGGAACACCGCGTCCGGTGGACGGCCCGGTGCGCCGTCGCCCTGCACCTGCTGGCCCAGCTCCCGTTCGGGTCCGTGCCGGCCCCACCCAGCGCGGCCGATGTCGACGCGGCCCGCCAGGCGCTCGCGGACGCGCAGCGGGTGCCGGAGAGCAGCGCGGAGCGGGCCGGCGAGGTCTCCGGCGCGGCGCTGCTCTGCGCGGCGGTCGGGCTGGCCGCGGACGACATGACCGTGGCCGACGAGGGGTTGGCGGCGCTCGACGCGGTGAGCCGGCAGCCCGGACTGGCGAAGGAGCTGCAGTACTTCACGGTGCACCTGCACGGGATCGCGCGGCAGGTGCGCGCGTGGCGCCGCTCGTCCGCCGACGCCCTGAGCGCGGCGATCGAGGCGCTGGAACGCATGGTCCGGGAGCACCCCGCGGGGCTCAGCGAAGCGCTGACGGCCAACCTCGACCTGCTGGCCGCGAACTACGAGGAGCGCGGTGACCTGCAGCGCGCCGTCCAGACCAGCCTGGAGGCGCTGCGGACGCGGGCACGGGGCGTGCTGCTGCAGTCCAGCCCGCAGCGGGCCATGGGCGTGGCCGGGGTGGCGGTGGGCAGCGCCGCCACCGCCGCGCAGCGCTGCCTGCGCGCCGGCGACCTGGCCTCCGCGGTGCAGGCCCTGGAGCTCGGCCGCGGCATGGTACTGCACGCGGCGACCTCCGCGGCGACGATGCCGGACCGGTTGCGCGACGGCGGGCATCCCGATCTCGCGGAGCGGTGGGAAGCCGAGGTCGACCAGCAGCAGCCCTGGGACGCGGGCACGAGCCGGGGTGACCGGACGGAACTGCGGGTGCCCAGCGACCTGCGCCTGGCCGCGCTGCGCGCGCTGGAGGGCACCGCCGCGGAGCACGACCTGCTCTCCCCGCCGAGCGTGCCCGCGGTCGGTGCCGCGCTGCGCAGCCGCGGCGCGCGGGCGCTGGTGTACCTCACCGCGGGGGAAGCCGTGGTGGTCACCGAGGACGACGACCTGCACCACCTGCCGCTGCCGGGCCTGCGCGACCGCACCCCGGTGCGGCGGTTCGACCTTGTGCAGCAGGAACGCGCCCGCATCGGAGGAGCCGCGGAACAGCCGTGGCGGGCGGCGCTGGACGACCTGTGCGGCTGGGCGTGGACGGCCGCGATCGGTCCGCTGCTGGACTGGCTGGGCGAGGAGCGCCCGCGGGTCGTGCTGGTGCCGACCGGGCGGTTGACCACCGTCCCGTGGCACGCGGCGCGGGAACCGGCGCAGGACGGGCGGTCCCACCACGCCTGCCAGGACGCGGTGTTCAGCTACGCGGCGTCCGCGCGGCAGTTCGTCGAGGCCGCCCGGCGTCCCGTCCGCCCCTTCGCGGAGCGGCCCGTGCTGGTCCGCACCCCCGACCTGCACTGGACCCGGCACGAGATCGGGCACCTCCACGCCGCGCACTACGCGCACGGCCAGTACCTCGGCCGGCCGGGACGCCGATCGGTGCCGACCCCGGAGGACGTGCTGGCCGCGCTCCCCGACGCGACGCTGCTGCACCTGGGCTGCCACGCCGAACCCGCGGAGCTGCCGGTGGATTCCGCGCTGCGCCTCGGTGCCGGGCGGGCGCTGCCGGTGCGGGAGGTGCTGCGGCGCGGCAGCGGCCCGCGCGGGGCGCTCGTCGTGCTCGCTGCCTGCGCCAGCGACCTGACCGAACGCCAGCACGACGAAGTCCTCACCCTGGCCACCGCGTTCCCGGCGGCCGGCGCCGGCGGGGTGGTCGGCACCAAGTGGGCGATCGACGACCTCGTCACCGCGATGTTCATGATCGTCTTCCACCACCACCTCAACGGCGACCACCCCGATCCCGCCGAGGCCCTGCGCGCCACCCAGCTGTGGATGCTCGACCCGGACCGACCGACGATCCCCGACGCCCCGGCCGAACTGGTCCGGTACTTCGCCGAGACCGACCCCACCACCCCCGCCCACTGGGCCGCCTTCACCTACCACGGCCGGTGAGGGTGGAGAACACGCACCAGACACCCCGCGCAGTGACACCGCCGCCAGCCCAGGCGCACCTGTTCCCTTCCCCCCGCGGCGCTCGAGGCCGCCAGTTACAGGCGGAACTGACACCCTCCCCGCAGCGCTCGAGGCCGCCAGTTACAGGCGGAACTGGCACCCTCTCCACGAGGGGGGCGTGTCAGTCTCGGCCTGACCGTCGCGTGGTGTCCCGTGGGCCTCGCAGCCGGTGGGGCGAGGGAGGTCAGAAGTCGACCGTGGTCTGGTCGTCGACCCTGGCAACCGACTCCTGGGCGAAGCGCGTGAGGTACTCCTTGCGGATCTGCTCGATGTCCGCGTCGTGGGCCGGGTACTCGGCGACCGGGTAGAGCAGGAGCAGTTCGTAGGAGCGTTCCCGTTCGATCACCCCGCCGGCGTCCCGGTACTGGCCGTATCCGGTCTGCACCGTCAAGCCGTCCGGGAACCGCGGGGTGACGACCTCGTCGAGGAACGCGTGGAACTGCTCGTCGGTGACGGGCGGCCCGCCGTCGGGGCGGGCGGTACCGAACAGCAGGGTGGTCTCCACGTAGGGCTCCCCGCGCCCACCCAGCGCCGTACTGCCGTCGCAGAACGCGGCGTGGGCGGTGGGGCCACTGATCCCGATCACGACCGCGGCCAGCACCGCGTTGGCCAGTCGCCGGAAGAGCGTGATCTTGTTCTGCACAGGAGCACAGTAGGTCGAGATCGGCTCGCACGAGGCTGGTTCGATCGAACCCGCGCCTTCTTCCGGCGAACCGTCGAGCGACTCCCGCGCGGCGCACCGCCAGACACCGTCCACTGAGGACGGAGCAAGGATTCGTCCTCGGTCTTGCCACCTCGCCCACCCCTCCGACCGCCGAGGTGGAACGCGCGCTGAGCGAGCAACGTCGCGGTCGACGGTCCGCCGCCGCGCCCGGACGAGCACCGGAGCGCTCCGACGACGCGGCGGGCACCAGTGCCGATGGGCAGCGCGCTCGACCGCCCCGGCGGCACCGTTCCCCCCGCCCCGACGCCGCGCGAGCCCGCCGGGACGACGGTCCGCCGAGCCGCGGACCGGCTCCCAGTCCGACGTCCGACGAGCACGTGGCGTCCGTCACCCACCTCCCGGACTCCCGAGCCTCGACGAGGTGAGACCGTCCGTCCGGCGCCTCTCGGCCACCCGGCCTCTCGCCCAGGACAGCCCGAGCGAGGACGCTCGGCGTACATTTGTTCAGTGCGCACCGACCCTCGGCGCACGATGACTGGCAGGACCTCCGGCGTTCCGGCCCGGCCGGGAGCGCAGCACCTAGAAAGTTGAGAGCTTGGCTTCCCCCACGACTCGTCCGCAGCGCACAGCACGGCCGGATCGCAGCAGAACCAGAGGTCGGGCAGCCGGGCTGCGCTGGCTGGGGCGGGTGCTGGCGGCCGTCGCGGCCGGGTTCGCCCTGTACGCCGGGTCACCGCCACGCGAGCTGTGGTGGCTGGCACCGATCGCGTTCGCCGTCTTCGCCGCACTGGTCCGGCACCGCCGGGCGCGCGCCGGGTTCGGCTACGGCGTGGTGTTCGGGTTCGCGTTCCTGCTGCCGCTGCTGGGCTGGTTGCAGGACTTCCTCGGCGCCGACTTCGGTCCGTGGCCGTGGTTGGGCGTCGCTGGGGTGGAGGCCCTGTTCATCGGGCTCGCCGGCGCCGCGATGGCGCGGGTCAGCCGGCTGCGGGGCGGGCCGGTGTGGATGGCGGCGGTGTTCGTCGCCTTCGAGGTGGCCCGCTCCAGCGTGCCCTTCGGCGGCTTCCCGTGGGGCCGGTTGGCCTTCACCCAGGACACCGGACTGCTGCTGCCGCTGGCCGCGCTCGGCGGCAGCGCGCTGGTCTCCTTCGCCGTCGCGCTGGTCGGCGGTGGGCTGGCCGAGCTGGTGCGCCGGCTGGTCGCGCGGGAGGGCTGGGCGGCCCCGCTGGCCGCGGTGCTGGTCCCGGTCGTCGGCGGCGCGGCGATGCTGCCGCTGCTCGGCACCGAGGCCGAGGCGGGCACCGCGCGCGTCGCGCTCGTGCAGGGCAACGCGCCCAACATCGGACTCGGGCTGCTCTACGAGGACGGCACGCTGCGCGCCAACCACATCGAGGCCGCGCGGCAGCTGGTCGCGGACGTGCAGGCGGGGCGGGTGCCGCAGCCGGACTTCGTCGTGCTGCCCGAGCAGGTCGGCAGCTGGGGGCCCAGCCGGACCGACCCGGAGCTCTCCGCGATCGCCGCGCAGCTCGGCGTCCCGCTGCTGGTCGGCGGCCTCGGCGAGGACGCCACCGGTGAGCTGCGCAACCAGGTCGTGCAGTGGGACCCGGCCTCCGGCGCGGGCGAGCGCTACGTCAAGCAGCACCTGGTGCCGTTCTCCGAGACGATCCCGGTGCGCCCGCTCGCGCGCCTGGTCACCCCGTTCGTGGACCGCTTCCGGCAGGACATGGTGCCCGCCGACGAGCCCGGCGTGCTCACCGCCGGCGGTGTCCGGGTGGGCGTGGGCATCTGCTACGACGTCGCCTACGACGACGTGTTCACCGGCGCCGCCCAGCGGGGCGCGACCGTGCTCGCGCTGCCCACGAACAACGCCTGGTACGGCCACTCCGAGATGAGCTACCAGCAGCTGGCGATGGCCCGGCTGCGCGCGGTCGAGCACGGCCGCGCCGTCCTGGTGGCCTCGACCAGCGGCGTGAGCGCCGTCGTGCAGCCCGACGGCTCGGTGAGCGAGCAGACCGCGCAGTTCACCGCGGAGACCCTGGTCGCCGAGGTGCCGTTGCGCACGACGCAGACCGCAGCCACCGTGCTGGGAGCCACGCCGACGTGGGGGCTGGTGGTGCTGGGGGCCGGCGCGCTGCTGGCCACCTGGCGGCGGCCCCGGCGCGACACCACCCGCGGCTGACGCCGCACCCCGAGAACCGACCGAACCGCACGAACGCACGGCCGGTCCGCGCGACCGGCTAGGAGGAACGATGTCGACCCGGCGAACCCCCGGCGGTGGTGCCGACGCGGCGCTGGTGGTGATCCCCACCTACAACGAGCGGGACAACCTGGAACCGATCGTGCGACGGCTGTTCGCGGCGCTGCCCACGGCGCACGTGCTGGTCGTCGACGACGGCAGCCCGGACGGCACCGGCGAGGTCGCCGACGAGCTGGCCGCGGACGACGAGCGGGTGCACGTGCTGCACCGCACCGAGAAGGCCGGGCTGGGAGCGGCCTACGTGGCCGGGTTCGACTGGGCGCTGTCCCGCCACTACGACGCGATCATCGAGATGGACGCCGACGGCTCGCACGCCCCGGAGGACCTGCCGCGGTTGATCGGCCTGGTCGGCCCGGACGGCACCGGCGCCGACGTGGTGCTGGGGTCGCGCTACGTGACCGGCGGCCAGACGGTGAACTGGCCGTGGTACCGGGCGCTGCTGTCCCGCGGCGCGAACATCTACTCGAAGCTGGCGCTCGGTGTGGCGATCAACGACATCACCTCGGGCTTCCGGGTGTACCGGCGCGAGGTGCTGGAGACGGTGCGGCTGCACGACGTGGCCTCGCAGGGCTACTGCTTCCAGGTGGACCTGGCGTGGCGCGCGGTGGAGGCGGGGTTCGTCGTGGTGGAAGCGCCGATCACCTTCGTGGAGCGGGAGATCGGCACGTCGAAGATGGACGCCGAGGTGGTGCGCGAGGCGCTGGTGCGGGTCACCAAGTGGGGCCTGCGGCGCCGCGGCAACCAGGTGGCGGGCGCCCTGCGCGCGCTCCGGCGCTGAAGGGGCCCGGACGTGGCAGAGCGCCTGGGAGCCTCCCGTCCCAGGCGCTCGTCAGCGCGAGACCGGCCGGATCACTGACCGCCGCGGCGCGCCCGCAGCAGCTCCAGACGCTCGTTGAGCAGCTCCTCGAGCTCCGGGATGGTGCGACGCTCCAGGAGCATGTCCCAGTGGGTGCGCGGCGGCTTGGCCTTCTTCTGCTCCGGCTCACTGCCGTCGATGATCTTCGACTCGGTGCCGTGCAGGCGGCACTCCCACGTCGGGGGCACTTCGGCGTCGTCGGAGAACGGCACCTCGAACTCGTGGCTCTTGGGGCAGGCGTAGCGCACCGTCCGGCGCGGTGCGAGGTCGTGGTTGCGATCGGTCTCGTAGCTCACTGCTCCGAGCCGGCTGCCACGCAGAACGCGGTCGGCCATGACGGTTCCTTTCCCTTCGGCCCGGGACCTGGCCCGGGCGGTTGTGCTCACCGAGTGCAACGACGGGGGTCCCGCCATCTGTTCCCGGTGTCGTGCCTCTGATTGCCGTCGGTGACGTTGTTCACCCGTCAATGACGGCTCTCTCCCTAGAGATGCAGTCGGTCCGCGTTCGTGACGCGTTATCCCACTGGCAATCTATAGGTGCGTTCGAACGGGTGATAGTGCCAGATCGAGAGTGACTATGCCTAAACGAGGTCCTGGGAAAACATCAGGAGTGCGACATAGATCACGCCCCGTAAGGAGCACGAACCGGGTCGATGAGCAACGGAGCGTAGTCACGCTCTGCCCCGGTCCTCGCGACGCAGCGTACCGGCATATTCCGATCTTGCCGGACCCCCCGCGCTCACCTTCACCAGCTTGGAGCAACGTGCCCCGGACCGGCAGGACCGACGCGGAGTGTCACCCGACCGGCGCAACCCGCAGGCACGAGCGTTCCCCCCGTCAGAGGACCTTGGGGGCCGGGTTGCCGACCGCCTCGATGGCCCGGCGCACCGGCACCAGCGCCACCAGCAGCAGGCCGACCGCGAAGAACAGCACCAGCGAGACGATGGCGAGCCGGAACGACCCGGTGGCCTGCCCGACCCCGGCGAACACCAGCGGCCCCAGCCACGAGGTGGACCGCTCCCCGACCTCGTACAGCGAGAAGTACTCCGCCTCGCGGCCGGGCGGCACCATCTGGCTGAACAACGAGCGGGACAGCGCGTTCGTGCCGCCGAGCACCAGCCCGATGCCCGCGGCCAGGCCGTAGAACTGCGCCTCCTGCCCGGCCTCCACGAAGTACGCCGCGACCACCACGCCCAACCAGATCGTCAGGCTGATCAGGATCGTCTTCTTGGCGCCGATCCGCTTGGCCAGCAGCCCGTGCAGCATGCCGCCGACGAAGGCGATGAACTGCACGATGAGCACGGTGACGATGAGCGCGTCCTGCGGGAGCTTCAGCTCCAGGTTGCCGTACTGCGGGGCGACCTGGACGACGGTGGAGATGCCGTCGGTGAAGACCCAGTAGGCCCCCAGGAACGCCAGCGTCAGCGGGAAGTGCTTGGCCTCGCGCAGGGTGCTCCCCAGCTGCTTGAACCCGTCGGTGAGCGTCGCGGTCGGCCGCGCCGCGGCCTCCGGTGCCCGGTGCCGGCGCAGCGCCGCCAGCGGCAGCAGCGTGAACGCCGCCCACCACAGGCCCGAGGACAGGAAGATGAGCCGCACCGCGGCGTCGGAGTCCATCCCGATCGAGTCGTGGAAGAGGTAGATCACCAGGTGCAGGGCCAGGGCGACCCCGGCACCGAGGTAGCCGAACGCCCACCCCTTGGTGGAGACCATGTCCCGCTCGTCGGCCGTGGCGATCTCCGGCAGGAACGAGTAGTAGACCACCACCGAGGCACCGAAGCAGATGTTGCCGAGGATGAACAGCACCACGCCCAGCTGCCAGTTCTGGCCGCCGACCAGCGCCAGCAGCGCGGTGGCCGCCGCGCCGCCGAAGGCCAGCACGGCCAGCATCAGCCGCTTGCTGTTGGACCGGTCCGCGATCGCGCCGGTGATCGGCAGGACCACCACCTGCACGACCGTGGACACCGACAGCAGGTACCCCCACAGCGACCCGGCGGGGAAGCTCAGCCCGAGGAACGAGATGTCGCAGTCCACCAGCGCGTTGCCCCCGGGGCACGGATCCACGCCGTTGCGCTCGGTGTCGGCCCGGGCCGCCGAGGTGGCGACGGCCGTGAGGTAGAGCGAGAGGAAGACCGTCGACACCGAGGTCGGGAACACCGAGTTGGCCCAGTCGTACCAGCACCAACCACGCTGCTCCCGACGCCGCTGCGCGGCGTCCGGTGCCACGTCGCTGCCCATCACGCTCATCCGTTCGGTCCCTCCGGAAGCCATGTCACTCGAGTGGGGGTAACCGGACCTTACTGGCTCCATCGATCACGGTGGAGGCCCGAGCCGGGACATTGCGTAGTTGTACTCATCCGCCGACCTCCGAACGCGGCTCGCCGAAACGCTCCCGCAGCACCCGCTGCAACACGTCGGGCCGGTCGGTGACCAGCCCGTCCACCCCGATGTCCAACAGCTGCCGCATCTCGGTGGCGTCGTCGACGGTCCAGACGTGCACCTCGATGCCCCAGCGGTGCGCCAGGCGGACGAACCGGGAGTCGATCACCCGCAGCGGGCCGAACCCCTGGGGCACCTGGGCCGCCCTGCCGACGACCCACGGCCGCAGCGGCCAGCCGCCCCACCGCGAACCCAGCCACAGCAGCCCGGCCGACCGTCGGCCGGTCGAGGTGAGCAGCCGGGGCCCCGCCGCGCTCCGCAACCGGGTCAGCCGGTGCTCGGCGAACGAGGCCACGCACACCCGGTCCCAGGCGTCGTGCGCGCGCAGGGTGCGCAGCACCGGCTCGACCGCCGAGTCGTCCTTGACGTCGATGTTGAAGAAGGTCTCCGGCAGCTCCTCGAGCGCCTGGTCCAGCGAGCACACCGGCTCCCGGCCGCCGATCCGCGCGGTGCGCACGGCCGACCACGGCAGCCGCCGGATGGCGCCGCGCCCGTCGGAGGTGCGCTCCAGCGTCGGGTCGTGGTTGACCACCACGACACCGTCGGCCGTGGCGTGCACGTCGGTCTCGATGTAGTGGAAGCCTTCGTCGACTGCGCGGCGGAACGCGCTCAGCGAGTTCTCCATGTCGTGCAGCTCCCCGAGGTGCCACCCGCGGTGGGCGAACGCGCGGGGCCGGGGGCCGAGCAGGAAAGGATGCGTCACAGTGCACAACTCTGCCCGATCGGCGTGCCTGCATCGTGCAGGCGGGGCCATTGACTACCGTGATCGATCGTGGACATCTCGGCCCAGCCCCCGCGTCAGCGACGAGTCCGGCATTGCGCGTGGTGCGGACGGCGCGTCCCGGAGGCCGGTCGCCAGGGACGTCCGCGCCTGTACTGCGCCCAGTCCTGCCGCCAGCGCGCCTACGAGCGCCGCACCGCGGTGCAGCGCGGCGGGCTGCCGGAGGACGCGGTGGTGCTCTCCGCCGCCGAGCTCGCCGACCTGCAGGACCGGTTGTTCCAGCTGCGGTGTGCCGCCGAGGACGTGGTGACCGCGGTCGACGACGGGGCCGACCACGCCGAGCTGCGCAAGCTCGCGGCGCAGGTCGTCGACGTGGCCGTGGAGCTGGAGCGGCTGCGGTGACCCGGCCCCGCTGAGGTCGTCGGCACCAGTGGCGCGGCGGACGAACGGCGGATTGTGCGGCGCGCCCGGGGACTCCAGGATGGGTTGGTCCCCAGTGGTGACGAGGTGTCGCTCGTGCCCGCTCGACCCGTGGTCCGCGGCCTGCGTCGCGTCGACCTGATCAGCCCGGACCCGGTGGCTGCTGCGGTCCGCTACCGGGCCCTGCTCGGCTGGACGCCGGAACCGACCGGGCGCGGGTTCGACTGCTGGGTCGGCGATCGGCGGTGCAGTGAGATCCGCAAGCCCCGCGCGGGCGAACGTCCCGGCTGGCACCCGGTCCTCGCCGGGAACTCCCCGAGTTGCACGCTGACCGGACCGGACGACGCGCTCGCGGTCATCGCCCGGGGCCGGGCCCAGCACGGGCCCTGGGCTCCGCCGCCGCGCCCCGGCGAGCCCCGGTGGATCGACCTGGCCACCAGCGCCCCGGAGCGCGCCGACGCCTTCTGGGCCGGCACCTTGCACTGGGTGGTGCGCCCCACCGCCGGGGGCGCGGAGTACCTGGTCGACGACCGCCCGCTGGCGTCCCGCACCGCCCGCGAGTCCGCGGCGGGCTGGGGCTGGTTGTGCTTCTTCGCGGTGGAAGACCTGTCGCGGGCCGAGAAACTGCTCAGCGAGGTGGGTGTCGAGCTCCTCGAGCGGCTCGACCACCCGCTGCTCGGCGAGGCCCTGCTGATCACCGACCCGAACGGTGCGACGCTCGCGCTGGCCGCTGCCGGGAGCTGGGGATGAGGACGGTCAGCAGAGGCTGGCCGGTGGCCAGAACGGACCGGGCTTGAGCACCTTCTTCGGCGCGTCGGGGGCGTCGGGCGCGGGGAGCTTGCTCAGCGCTTCGATGGTCGCGGCCAGCCCGCCCGAGGCCTGCCAGACGATCCCGCCGGACGGCGTGGACACGAGCAGGCGCGCGGCCAGCGCGTGCTGGCGGTCGGCGATCCAGAGGGCGTCGCTGTGCTCGGGCCAGCTCATCACCCCGACCAGCCATTCCGGGCGCCCGAGCGGATCGGTCAGGATCCAGAAGGTCCACAGCGTGTGGAGCCCGACCAGGAGCGCGAGCTCCGGGTAGAGCTGCAGCGCTTCGTTGACGCTGTTCACGGTGCGGGGTCCTCACACGGTCTCGTCGGGCAGGTCTGGCGGGCCCCCGGGACCTCGTCCGCGACCGCGCGCGGAACGATCAGCCCAGGTCAACCCTGGTCCACCATGCATCACACCGCCGGTCTCCGGCAGCACATACCGCCGCCCCCACCCGAAGACCACCCGACAGAGTGATCAAGATTCGGGTATCAGGCGTTGACACGGGCCCGGAGTCCGTCCAGCACCAGTTCGAGCCCGTGCTCGAAGTCGGCCGGCCCGCCGGGAGCCCGCTCGATCGCTCCGGCGCTCGCCGCCTGCAGCGCCATCTGCTCCTCCGCGGTGTGGCCGAACACGAGGTGCAGCAGGGCCCGGGTGCCGACGTCGACCACGTCGTCGGGCAGCCCGCCGTCGCGCAACGCCTCCCGGAGCTGCTGGGCGGGCTCCGCGGCACCGAGCCCGAAGGTGTGCGCGGTGACGACCACCTCGGCGCCGTCGCGGTAGGCGAGCATGGCGTCGCGCAGCTCCGCGCAGACCTCCACCACACGGCGGTCCCACCGCTTGGCCCGGCGAGGCCGCTTGCCGCGGGCCAGGATCTCGTCGGCGACCAAGGCCAGCAGTGCCTGCTTGTTGGGCACGTGGTGGTAGAGCGCGCTCGGCTGCACGCCGAGCTCGCCGGCCAGCCGCCGCATCGTCAGCGACTCCAGCCCGTGGTCGTCGAGGACCGCGAGGGCGCGGGCCACGACGTCGTCTCGGTGGTAGCGCACGCGGGCACCTCCCGTTGATCGGTGGACCGCCCCAGTCTAACCTGAACGCCGTTCAGCTGAACATTGTTCAGGTCCCGACACCGGGAGACACGATGACCCACTTCCACCAGCTCGCCGACGCGGTCCTCGCCGGGACGCCGGCCACCCCCGAGGACGCGCTCGCGGTGCTGCGCGCCGACGACGCCGAGCTGCTGTCCGTCGTCGACGCGGCCGGCCGGCTGCGGCGCGCGCACTTCGGCAACGCGGTGAAGGTCAACTACCTGGTGAACCTGAAGTCCGGGCTGTGCCCGGAGAACTGCAGCTACTGCTCGCAGGCGCTGGGTTCGAGCGCACCCATCCTCAAGTACTCGTGGCTGTCCACGGACGAAGCTCTCGCCCAGGCCGATGCCGGGCTCGAGGGCGGCGCGAGCCGGGTGTGCCTGGTGGCCTCTGGTCGCGGACCGTCCACAAGGGACATCGACAGGGTCGTCGACGTGGTGGCGGCACTGAAGGAACGGCACCCCGGCGTCGAGGTCTGCGCATGCCTCGGGCTGCTCCAGGACGGCCAGGCCGAGCGGCTCCGGGACGCCGGCGTGGACGCCTACAACCACAACATCAACACGGCGGAGAGCCACCACGACGCCATCGTCCAGACGCACACCTACGGCGACCGGGTCGACACCGTGACCAAGGCCAAGAACGCCGGGATCTCCCCCTGTTCCGGCCTGATCGCCGGCCTGGGCGAGACCGACGAGCAGCTCGTCGAGGCGCTGTTCGCGCTGCGCGAGCTGGGGTCCGACTCGATCCCGGTGAACTTCCTCATGCCCTTCGACGGCACGCCGCTGGCGGACACCTGGGAGCTCTCCCCGACCCGCTGCCTCAAGATCCTGGCGATGGCACGGTTCGTCTGCCCGGACAAGGAGATCCGCATCGCCGGGGGCCGCGAGATGCACCTGCGCTCGTTGCAGTCTCTCGCCCTGCACGTGGCCAACTCGATCTTCCTCGGCGACTACCTCACCTCGGAGGGCCAGGCGGCCGAGGCGGACCTGGAGATGATCCGGGACGGCGGTTTCGTCGTCCAGGGCTCCGAGGAGGACCTCGGGCAGCGGGACGGACGGCCGGTCGGCACGGCGATCCGGCGCCGCGGCGCGGGCACCGACGTCCTGCCCAACGCCTGACCGCGGCCGCGAGCACGGGCGCCGCCCCTCAGGCCAGCGTGGGCACCTCGCCGTCGCGGCGGATCCGCTCGACCAGGCCCCGGATCGAGGCCGCGTCGTTGACGTGCGGGAAGTCCACGTCGGGGACGGGGACACCGAGGAAGTCGCACAGCCGCTGCCAGCCCTCGCCGACCTGGTAGACCAGCAGCCGGTCGGCCGGCACGGCCTCCTGGACCGCGGCGTTGTGCCGCTGGAAGACCTCGATGGCGTGCGCGCGGTCGTCGAAGCGGCCGCCGAAGGTGCCGTTCCAGATCATCCGCTCGATGGTCGGGCGCAGCTTCACGCTGAAGTCGTCGTCGCCCGGTTCCTCCTGCACGAACTGGTAGATCGTGCTGTGCACGCTGTCGTACCACTTCTCCGGGTCGCGCACGGTCAGCACGACCTTGGCGTCCGGGTAGGAGTCGACGAGTTCGCGCCAGAAGGCACAACCAGGCCAATCCACAGTGGACTGGAAACCGCCGAGCACGGTCTCCCAGTCGGAGACCTCGCCGTCCAGCGCCCGCTCCCAGTCCCGCACCCGCTCGGGCTTCGCGATGACCTCGAACATGTGGTAGCACGGGCCGAAGCCGAGGCGTTCCAGCGCCGCCTTCAGCGACGCGGTACCGGTGCGGCCGAACCCGGCCCCGATGATCTGCACCATTCCCTGCTCCTCGTCGTCGTACCGCCGTCTCCGGCGGAACCGGTGCGCGGCGCCGGCGCCGCGCGGGGTCTCAGTGCGTCCCGGTGATGAGGACCGCGCCGACGGTGGCGTGGGTGGCCTCGTCGATGAGCACCGCGCCGCCGGTGGCCCGGTTGTCGGCGTAGCGGTCGCAGAACACCGGCTGCGCCAGCCGCAGGACGACCGCGCCGATCTCGTTGAGCTCGAGCCGCACGACCGGACTGCGGTGCAGCGTGGTGACGTCCAGCCGGTCCCGGACCTCGGCGACCACCGCCTTGACGGTGCGGGTGGTGTGCTTGAGCAGCAGCCGCCGACCCGGTTCGAGCGCGGACGTCGCCGACATCCAGCACACCTCGGCGGTGAGCTCCTCGGTTGCGGCCGGGGCGTTCTCGGCGGCGCACAGCATGTCGCCACGGCCGACGTCGAGGTCGTCGGCCAGCCGCACGGTCACCGACTGCGGCGCCCGCGCCCGGTCGAGCTCGCCGTCGGCGGTGTCGACCGCGACCACGGTGGTGCGCGTCCCGGACGGCAGGTGCAGGACCTCCTCGTCCTGGGCGATCGTGCCGCCGGCGATCTGCCCGGCGTAGCCGCGGTAGTCGCGCTCCGGGGCGCGGAGGGCGCACTGCACCGGCAACCGGAACGGCCCGGCCGCCCGGTCGTCCCCGGCGTCGACCTCCTCCAGGTGCTCCAGCAGCGACGGCCCGTCGTACCAGGGCATCGCCTCCGAGCGGTGCACGACGTTGTCGCCGCGCAGCGCCGAGATCGGGATGGCGGTGACCTGCCGGACCTCGAGCCGGTCGGTGAAGGCGGCGAACTCGGCGGCGATGGTGCCGAACACCGCCTCGTCGAAGCCGACCAGGTCCATCTTGTTGACCGCCAGCACCAGCTGCCGCACCCGCAGCAGCGCGGCCAGCACCGCGTGCCTGCGGCTCTGCTCGGTCAGCCCGTTGCGGGCGTCGACCAGCACGATCGCCAGGTCGGCGGTGGACGCGCCGGTGACCATGTTGCGGGTGTACTGGGCGTGGCCGGGGGTGTCGGCAATGATGAACGCCCGCCGCGCGGTCTCGAAGTAGCGGTGCGCCACGTCGATGGTGATGCCCTGCTCGCGCTCGGCGCGCAGTCCGTCGGTGAGCATCGCCAGGTCCAGCCCGTCGTCGCCGCGCTCGGCGCTGGCGAGTTCGAGCTGTTCCAGCTGGTCGGCCAGCAGCGACCGGGAGTCGTGCAGCAGCCGGCCGATCAGCGTGCTCTTGCCGTCGTCGACCGCGCCCGCGGTGGCGAACCGCAGCAGGCTGCGCGCCGGGGCGAAGGCGGGTCGCTGGTCCGTCGCGGTGCTCATCAGAAGTACCCCTCCCGCTTGCGGTCCTCCATGGCGGCGGCACTGGTGCGGTCGTCGGCCCGGGTCTGGCCGCGCTCGCTCACCCGGGTCGCGGCGATCTCGGCGATCACCTCAGACACGGTGGTGGCGGTGGACGGGACCGCGCCGGTGCAGGTCATGTCGCCGACCGTGCGGAACCGCACGGACTTCTCGACCAGCACCTCGCTCGGGTCCCGCGGCAGGAAGGGGTTGTCGGCCAGCAGCATCCCGTCGCGCTCGAAGACCTTGCGGTTGTGCGCGAAGTACAGCGACGGCAGTTCCACGCCCTCGCACTCGATGTAGGCCCACACGTCGCGCTCGGTCCAGTTCGACAGCGGGAACGCGCGCACGTGCTCGCCGGGGTGGATCAGCCCGTTGTAGAGGTTCCACAGCTCCGGGCGCTGGTTGCGCGGGTCCCACTGGCCGAAGGCGTCGCGGAAGGACAGCATCCGTTCCTTGGCGCGGGCGCGTTCCTCGTCCCGGCGGGCACCGCCGAACAGCGCGTCGAAGCGGTGCTCGGCGATGGCGTCCAGCAGGGTGACGGTCTGCGCGCGATTGCGGCTGCCTCCGGGCTGCTCGGCGACCCGGCCGACGTCGATCGAGTCCTGCACCGAGGCGACCACCAGCCGGACGCCCAGCTCGGCGGCGCGGCGGTCCCGGAACTCCAGCACCTCCTCGAAGTTGTGCCCGGTGTCGACGTGCAGCACCGGGAACGGGATCGGTGCCGGGGCCATCGCCTTCTCCGCCAGCCGCAGCAGGACCGCGGAGTCCTTGCCGCCGGAGAACAGCAGCGCCGGGCGGTCGAACTCGGCCACCACCTCGCGGATCAGGTGCACCGCCTCGGACTCCAGCAGGTCGAGGCGGGACAGCTCGGTCGGCATCAGCGACTCCCCTCTGCTCGGGTGCGGGACACGGCGTCGAGCAGCGCGCCGGCCAGGTCGCGCCGGCAGACCAGCAGGTCCGGCAGCCACGGGTCGGTCCGGCCGTAGACCGGCGCGGAGCCGTCCAGACGGCTGGTGTGCAACCCGGCGGCACGGGCGACCCCCACCGGGGCGGCGCTGTCCCACTCGTACTGCCCGCCGCCGTGCAGGTAGGCGTCGACCTCACCGAGGACCACCGCGGAGATCTTGGCGCCGGCCGAGCCCATCGGGACGAGCTCGGCGCCGACGTCCGCGGCGACGTCGTGCACGAACTCCGGTGGACGGCTGCGGCTGACCGCGATCCGCGACCGCGATGCGCTGCGTGGGGCCTGCTCGGCCGGCCCTCGGGTGCTGAGCACGGTGCCCCGCGCGGGCAGGGCCACCGCGGCGGCGCGCACCTCGTGCTCCTCGACCAGCGCGACGTGCACCGCCCAGTCGGTGCGGCCGGGTTCGGAGAACTCCCGGGTGCCGTCCAGCGGGTCGACGATCCAGACCCGGCCTCCGGGACGGGGCGCCGGACCGGACACGCCGTGCTCCGACAGCACCGGGTCCTGCGGGCGTTCCTGCGCCAGCGCCTCGCAGAGCAGCGCGTGGGCCGCCGCGTCACCCGCCGCGCCGAGCGCCTTCGGGTCCGATGTGGACGATCCCGTCGTCCGCACCGTGAGCAGGTGCTCCCCCGCCCGTTCCGCCAGCCGTGCGGCCAGCTCGTGGTCGTCCACCTTCACCCGACACCTCCCCGGCCCGCGCACCGCGGGCACGTCCGACGACTCCGGCGCCGCGCAGCAGCGGGAGCGCCGCGCCGACCAGCACCGCCAGCAGGCCCGCGGCCCCGCCGAGCACGACGTCCGCCCCGAGCACCACCGACCCGCTGGTCACCAGCATCCCGCCCACGAGCACGCGCACCGGCCGGTCCGGCACCCGCGCCGAGACCAGCGCACCCACCAGCACCCCGGGCAGCGACCCGACCAGCAGCGCACCGACGAGTCCGGGGCGGACGTCGCCGGCGAGCAGGTGTCCGGCCGCGGCCACCAGCACCAGCGGCACCGCGTGCACGAGGTCGGTGCCGACCAGCCGCGCCGAGCTCAGGCCGCGGTGGAGCAGCAGCAGGACCACGATGACGATCGACCCGGAACCGACCGAGGTCAGTCCCACCACCATCCCGGCCACCCCGCCCAGCAGCACCGTCGGCACCGGCCGCACCGGCGCTCCTCCGTCCGCGGCCCGGTGGTCGAGCCACATCCGCGCGAGCAACGTGCCGACCGCCAGCAGCACCGCGACCCCGATGACGTCCTCGAGCACCGACTCCGCGGTCCGGCCCAGCGACCCGGCCAGCAGCGACCCGACCGCGGCGCACGGCAACGACCCGAGGCACAGCCAGCCGACGAGCTGCGGCCGCACCGTGCCGCGGCGCAGGTGCACCGCCGCCCCGACCGGTTTCACCACCGCTGCGGCGACCAGGTCCGACGACACCGCGGCCAGCGGCGGCACGCCGAACACCAGGGTCAGCAGCGGCATCGTCAGCGCCCCACCGCCCATGCCGGTCACGCCCACCATCAGGCCGGTGAGCAGCCCGGTCGCCGCTACTCCCCAGTCCACGACCCCACCCAGCCCCGCTCGCGCAGCACGGCCACGACGCGTGCCACCGCCTCGTCCGGTGACAGCACCGAGGTGTCCAGGACGAGGTCGGCGTCGTCGGGGACCTCGTAGGGCGCGGACACCCCGGTGAACTCGGGGATCGCGCCGGCCCGCGCCTCCCGGTACAGGCCCTTGCGGTCGCGCCGCTCGCACTCCGCCAGCGGGGTGGCGACGTGGACCAGCACGAAACCGCCGACCTCCGTGACCATCCGGCGCACCGCGTCGCGGTCGGCGCGGTACGGAGCGATGGGCGCGCAGATCGCCGCACCGCCGTGCCGGGTGACCTCCGCGGCCACGTAGCCGATGCGCCGCACGTTCCGGCTGCGGTCGGCAGCGGAGAACCCCAACCCCTCGCACAGGGTCCGCCGGACCACGTCGCCGTCGAGCAACGTCACCGCGCGGTGGTCGTGCCGGTTGAGCTGCTCGCGCAGCGCCCGGGCGACGGTGGACTTGCCCGCGCCGGACAGGCCGGTGAACAGCACGGTGAACCCGCGGTGGGCCAGCGGCGGGTGCATCCGGCGCTGCACCTCGGCGATCGCCGGTGTGGTGAACCAGTCGGGCAGGTCCGCGCCGCGGTCGAGCAGCTCGCGGACCAGCTCGGCGCTGAGCCCGGGGCGGCGGTCGGCGGCGGGGACCTGCGCGGCGGGGAGCCACCGGTCGGCGCGGTCGCGCACCACCTCCGGCGGCTCCAGCACCGCGATCGGGGCCTGCTCCACCGGGAACCGCGAGACCAGGTGGGTGGCGCCGTAGGCGGCGGCCACGTGCGCGGCCAGCACCGCGTCGCGCTTCGGGTCGCTGCGGCGCACCAGCGGCACCGGCACGATCGTGGTGCCCTCCGGCAGTTCCGGTCCGGCGGCCAGCACGGCCTGCACGAGCAGTTCCGGTCGCGGGCCGCTCATCCGCGGCAGCACCAGCACGTGCGCGTCGAGCTCGGCGGCCAGGGCGCGGACCTGCGCCAGTTCGCGGTGGTGCAGCGGTTCTTCCGGCAACAGCCCGAGCACCGGCCCGTCGGGCATGCTCGCGCGGACCTCCGCAGCGGGCGGGCGCATCCGGCGCAGCACGCCGGTGGGTTCCCCCAGGGGCTGGACCGGGCCCGCGGCGTGCGCGCCGGTGCCGTCGCGCCAGGGAGCGTCGTTGCGCACCAGCGCGACCGGGGCGCCCTCGGCGTCGCGCAGCTCGATCTCCTCGGCTGCGGCGATGTCGTCGGGCACGCGCAGCGTGATCGGGTCCGGCCAGGGCACGCCCTCCCGCAGCTGCTGCCGGGTGCGCACCGACTCGGCCTCGTCGGCGGTGAGGAACCCGCGCAGCGGCGGGAAAGCGCCGTCCAGCAGCAGTTCCAGGTCGGCGAGCTCGGCGGGGTCGAGGCACCGGGTCGCACGCCGCTGCGCACCAGCGGCGACCGGGGTGGTTCCGTGGGCGGCCACCGGCACCTCCCTCCGCTGCGAGTGCTGGGCCACCCACCTTGGACGACCGTCCCCGCCGCGGAGAACCCCGGCGACCAGTTCTCGCCACAACCCGGTCCCGGCCGAGGCGGTCGACGGCGGCGACCGGCCGGAAGCGGCAACGGACGACTTCCCGGGCGAACTGGACTCGCACCCTTGCGTGACAGTGGCGCG
Source organism: Saccharopolyspora hordei (assembly GCF_013410345.1). Classification (NCBI taxonomy): domain Bacteria; kingdom Bacillati; phylum Actinomycetota; class Actinomycetes; order Pseudonocardiales; family Pseudonocardiaceae; genus Saccharopolyspora; species Saccharopolyspora hordei. Next base: position 2,925,715 of record NZ_JACCFJ010000001.1, on the reverse strand, counting down.
GGATGACAGCCTGGACCACGATCGGCCACAACGGTTCTCGCGGCACGATCAGTCCACTGTGAACACCTCAGCGAGTGCGCCTACCCGGCCACGCGCTCGGCGGCACCCGTCCGGTTGCGCATCGCCGCCCAGTAGATCGCACCGGGCACGGCGAGCCCGAGCAGCCACGCGATGTCCGCACCACCGAGCAGCGGGACCGCGAACCCGGTGAACACACCCTCCACGTGGGAGAACGGGATCTGCACCGCGATGCCCGCGAAGTAGGCCACCAGCGCCGGGACGCACCAGCGTCCGTAGGCACCGTCCGGGTCGTACATCGCCTCCAGGTCGTAGTCCTCCCGGCGCAGGAAGTAGAAGTCGACCAGGTTGACCGCGCTCCACGGGGTGAGGAAGTAGAGCAGGAAGTGCAGGAACAGCACGAAGTTCGACAGGAAGTCCCCGCGGCCCAGCACGGCCAGCACCCCGCCGAGCACGCCGACGAGCGCGATGTAGCCGACCCGGGTCGCCGGGGACAGCACCACCCGGCGCGCGAAGGCGGTCATCGTCGTGGCCACGGTCATGTAGCCGCCGTAGATGTTGAGCACGTTGATGGTGAGCTTGCCCAGGGCGATGGCCAGCAGCAGCGGCAGCACCAGCGCCTCGCCGCCCAGGCCCACCACGTAGGCGACCTCGCGGCCCTTGAACTGCTGACCCGCCACGGCGTAGGCCATGGCGCCGAACGACATCGCCCACGTGGCGCCGAGCGCGGTCCCGCCGTAGGTCCACCAGAACGTCGCCCGGACCGAGGTGCTCGCCGGCAGGTAGCGCGAGGTGTCCGCCACGTAGGGGCCGAAGGTGAGCTGCCAGGACGCGATGAGCGACAGCGCCAGCAGGAACTCGGGCACCTCGAACTCGGCACCGGCCAGCACCGCGCCGAGGTCGTGCGTGGTGACCAGCCGGGCGGTCAGGTACACGAACACCACGACCGACACCAACGAGGCCAGCCAGCCGAAGCGGTGGATGAGCCGGTACCCGACGATCGCGATGAGCGCGGACAGCGCCGCGTAGACCACGATGCTGAGGTCCACCGGCAGGCCGGTGATCGCCGAGAGCGCCTGACCGCCCAGCACGTTGCCGCTGGCGAAGTAGCCGAGGTACATCAGCACCACGAGCACCAGCGGCAGCACCGCGCCGTGCACGCCGAACTGCGCGCGGCTCTGGATCATCTGCGGGATGCCCAGCTTCGGTCCTTGCGCCGCGTGCAGCGCCATCGGCACGCCGCCGAGCGCGTTGCCCACCGCGATGGCCACCAGCGCCCACAGCGGGTGCAGCCCCACGAGCACCGGCAGCGCACCGGTCACCGCCGCGGTGATCTGCATGTTGCTCGCGAACCACAGCGTGAACAGGCTGCGCGGACTGCCGTGCCGCTCGCTGTCCGGCACCGGGTCGATCGACCGCCGCTCGACCCGCAACCCACCGGCCATGTGCCACTCCTCGCCCTGCCGCGAACCAGGTTCGTTCCACGGTCAGTCGCGAGGACCGGCGGAGCAATGCCCGAGCCCGCGCCACCGTCTGGTATCCCAGACGCGGTTCGGCGCGGCGAACTTCGTCCGGTTCGCCCGGCCGAGCGGCGGCCGGCTCAGCTCGTCCGGGTCTCGGAGACGGCGCGCTCGTCGCCGGTGCGGGACCGCCGGCCGATGCCCAGCCAGTAGCCGAGCGACAGCAGCGCGAGCCACACCGCGCCCACGACGAGCGCCACGCGGGTGTCGGCCGAGAAGGCCAGCAGGACGAAGACGAAGACGAGGAAGGCGATCGCGACGATCTGCGCCACCGGCCACAGCGGCACCGGGAACGCCAGCGCGGCGGCCTCCTCCGCACTCATCTTCCGCCGCGCCCGGTAGTGCGACAGCATGATCATCAGCCACACCCACACCGTGGCGAAGGTGGCGATGGAGGCGATGATCGTGAAGACGTCCTCCGGCACGGCGTAGTTGAGCACCACGCCGACCAGCAGCGCGACGGTCATGATGACGACGGTCATCCACGGCACGCCGTTGCGCCCGACCCGGCCCATGATCGCCGGGGCCTGGCCGCGCTCGGCCATGCCGAACAGCATCCGGCCGGCGCCGAAGATGTCGCTGTTGATCGCCGACAGCGCGGCGGTGATGACCACGACGTTGAGCACCGCCGCCGCGGAGTCCAGGCCGAGGCCCTGGAAGATCTCCACGAAGGGGCTGCCCTCGCCGGTGATCTGGTGCCACGGGGTGATCGCCATGATCACGGCCAGCGTCAGCACGTAGAACAGCAGGATCCGCACCGGCACGGTGTTGACCGCGCGCGGGATGGTCTGCTGCGGGTCCTCCGCCTCACCTGCGGTCACGCCGATGATCTCGGTGCCGCCGAAGGCGAACATCACCACGGCGAAGGACAGCAGGAAGCCCTCGACGCCGTGCGGGAACATCCCGCCCTGGGACCAGATGTTGCTCACCGCTGGGTCGGCGTGGCCGCCGCCGGAGGTGAAGCCGAAGGCCAGCACCGCGATGCCGCCGACGATCATCGCGACGATGGCGGCGACCTTGATCACCGAGAACCAGAACTCCAACTCACCGAACACCTTGACCTTGAACAGGTTCACCGCCGCGATGACGAACAGCGTGGCCAGCACCCAGGTCCAGCGGGGCACGCCGGGGAACCAGAACCCCATGTAGACCGCCAGCGCGGTGACGTCGGCGATGCAGACGATGACCATCTCGAACGCGTAGGTCCAGCCGGTGACGAAACCGGGCAGGCGCCCGAGGTGGCGGCTGGCGTACTCGCCGAAGGAGCCCGGCACCGGGTCGGCGACGGCCATCTCGCCGAGCGCCCGGAGCACCACGAACACCACGGCGCCGCTGATCAGGTAGGCGAACAGCACCGAGGGGCCCGCCAGCCCGATCGCCTCCGACGACCCGTAGAACAGCCCGGTCCCGATGGCCGAGCCGAGTGCGATGAAGCGGATGTGCCGTGCTGTGAGGCCTCGGCTCAGGGCCGCAGCGCCTTTCTCCACCTGGTTCCTCCCTGCGGGACCACGTCGTGCCCCGTGTCACGACCGAGCGGGCGCACCGCTCAGCCCGAGGCCGCCGGACCGTGCTCGCGAGCGCGGTCCGGCGGCGATGTGCGTCGTGCTGTCGACAGGCCGTCGGGCGTCCCGCTCGACGTCGGCCGTCGCCCGCCCGGCGACCCGCACGGGCCCGACCGGGCCGGGGCGCCGTCGAGGCGGGACCGCGCACCAGGATGCACCAGCTCCACCGAACGGACGCACCAGCCCTCTGACCAGTCCCGACACCAGCGACCACGGCCGAGCCCCGGCTCCCCGGACGATCACCGCCCGGCAGCGCGCGACACCGCGGCCCGCCCCCCTCGGCCGCAGGGCCTCGCCTGCGTGCGACAGTAGGAGGCCGAGTCACTCACACGGGTGGCGCGAGCAGCACCGGCACGCCGAGCGACGTGACCGCGGTCCGGAGGCGCCGGCGGGGCCTCGAGACAGCACGGGTCCAACGGCTCACCGCCCGTCGCGGGGCGCCGCGCGCCCGCGCCGAGCCGCTCCGGCGCTCACGGTCGTAGTGCTTCGCATGCGGCCACCACCCGGCCGAGTGAGCCGCAACGCCGCGTGGCGATCGACGTGTGCCCAGGGTCACGAACCGTTTTCTCGCCGCTTCGACCGGCCCCGGACGACCGCGACCCGATCTCGACGCCGCAGACGTCGCCGATCACCGCGAGCCTCCCGCTCACACGCCGCTCACCTGCACTGATGCCCGGAACGCGGCCCCCGCGGCGACCTCCGCACCGCCCTGCTCCGGCGGGGTCGTGGTGATCGACACAGTCCATCACTCTCCGCGTTCGTCGCGGGCTACTCCCCTAACCCGATCAGGTCGAACGTTGATGCCGAGGTGACGCACCGTTACGTTGCAGATGGCTGTTCAATCACGATCCGGTTACGACCCCGAGATCGGCCACCGCACCCCCGTCGGTGGCAACCGGATCTCCCCCGACGTGGAGAGGCGCGACGTGCAGAACCAGGACAACGCGGGCGGCCGCACCCCGAAGGCAGTCCGCAACCTCGCAGACAAGTTCGGCATGAACGCAGGCGGTTCCCGCCTCCGCCAGGTGTCCACCAAGGTCCTCCCGGTGGTCGTCGCCGGTGGCGCGATCGCGATGGTCGGCCAGCCGCTGGTGGCGGGCGCGGGTGCCGAGCACGAGCCGACGACCGCCCAGGTCCAGACCGTCGACCACCAGGTCCCGGCTCCCGCACAGCCCCCGGCCCCGCTGGCCCCGCAGGCCGCCCCGGCCCCGGAGGCGCCCCCGAAGCCGGTGTCGAAGTCCCTGGACGTCGACTACCAGGCGCAGAAGACCAGCTACTGGTGCGGTCCGGCCGCGACACGGATCGCGCTGTCCGCCAAGACCGACGCCGTGCCTGAGCAGAGCACGCTGGCCTCGGTGCTGGGCACCACCTCGAACGGCACGGACACGATCCACCAGGTCGTCAACGGGCTCAACGAGCAGCTGGCCGGTGCCGCCCACTACGAGGCCCGCGACTGGAGCGACAAGGAGCTGACCCCGGAGCTCAAGGACCAGCTGTGGTCCGACGTCGTCCGCGACATCAACGAGGGCAAGGGCATGGTGGCCAACATCGTGGCGGCCCCCGGCAACCAGCCGCCCGGCTACCCGTCGAGCCAGACGATCTACCACTACGTGGCGATCACCGGCTACGACGAGGCGAACAAGACGGTGCACGTCACCGACCCGGCCCGGTTCGGCGGCATCCAGGACTACTGGCTGTCCCTGGACCAGATGGCGTCCCTGATCGCGCCGAAGGGCTACGCCGCCTGACGCCCCTCCCCCGACACTCTCCCCGAACGGAAGGCCCGCCGGACACCCCGGCGGGCCTTCCCTCGTCTGAGGGCAGCACGAGTTCGGCCCCAGGTCTTGCGTCGAAGACCTGGGGCCGATCCGTTCCCGAACTGCTGCCGCTCCCACCACGAAGCGGTGATATTAGGTTAGCCTAAGCTACCTGTTCGCGACAACCCCGCATCCGGACTCCTCGACGCCGCTGATCGGCGAGTCCCCACGAAACCTCGGTCCGGGGCGGTGTGCGAACGGGCGGACCCGGGTACTCAGCGAACCGTCGGCGATCGTGGCGAAAGGGCGTACCGCATGCACGGCGTTGCGCGACCGGGTGCTGCCGGTGGCACGACCATGGGAGTTGAAGAGGAGTTCTTGCTGGTCGACGCGCACACGAGACAGGCAGTCCCCCTGGCGGGCGCGGTCCTGGCCGACGCCGCCGAGGAGGACGACGGCCTGGGCACCGAGCTGCACGCCGAACTGCTCAGCAGCCAGGTCGAAGCCGTCACCGGCCGGTGCACCGAGCTGGCCGAGCTGGAACAGCACCTGCGCTGCGGACGCCGGAAGCTCGCCACCGCCGCGCGTCGGGCGGAGGCCCTGCTGGTCTCCGCCGGAACGCCCGTGGTGAGCGGCCCGCCCCCGCCCGTCTCCGACGGCGAGCGCTTCCGGCGCATCGCCGACGCGTACCAGGCTGTCGTCGCCGACTACCAGTCCTGCGGGTGCCACGTGCACGTCGGCGTCCCGGACCAGGACACCGGGGTCGCGGTGCTGAACCACCTGCGACCGTGGTTGCCGGTCCTGGTGGCGCTGTCGGCGAACTCCCCGTACCACCTCGGCCGGGACACCGGGTACATGAGCTGGCGGATCATGCTGCAGTCCCGCTTCCCGGGATCCGGCGTCCCGCCGTGCTTCGCCTCCGCGGCCGCCTACCACGAGCAGCTGGACCGCCTGGTCGCCTGCGGGGCGCTCGTCGACCCGCGCATGAACTTCTGGCTGGCCAGGCTCTCCCCCCACCTGCCGACGGTCGAGGTCCGCGCGACGGACGCGCTGCTCGCGGTCGAGGACACCGTCCTCATCGCGGCGCTGACGCGTGGCCTGGTCCAGCACGCCCTCGCCGAACTCGCCGCGGGACGCGAAGCCCCGCGCGTCGGGGAGCAGGCCGCCGCGGCCGCGGTCTGGTCCGCGGCGCGCTACGGGCCGACGGGTCCGGCGGTCGACCTCCTCCGCGAGGAACGCGTGCCCGCACCGGAACTGGTGCGCACCATGCTGGACCGGGTCTCCCCGGCCCTGGAGGAGACGGGCGACCTCGCGGTCGTGCGGGAACGCCTCCGGTCGCTGTCCGCCCACGGCACCGGGGCCGACCAGCAGCGCCGCGCCGCGCGGGGCGGCCCGCTCGCGGTGGTGGACATGATCGCCGACCACACCTACCCGTTGCGACCCGTCCAGACGATGACGCCAGAGGAGGCACGATGAGCACCAGCGGGCTCGACGTCGCGGTGGCACCCGCGCTCCCGGAACCGCGCGGCCCGGTGTCCGAGGCGGTCGTCGACGTGCTGCGCGAGACCCGGCCCACGCCGGCGCCCTCGGTGGTCCGGGCGCTGGACCCCGACCCCTTCGGCGACGACCTCGCGATCGCCTTGCACACCTGCTACGAGCTGCACTACCGGGGCTTCCGCAGCGTGCCCGCGGAGTGGGAGTGGGACCCCGCGCTGCTGGCGCTGCGGGCCGAGCTGGAGCGCCGCTTCCTCACCGCGTTGCGCGAGGAGGTCGAGGGCGGTGACGACGTGGACGGCGTCGTCGAGGAGCTGCTCACCGAGTTCATCCCGAACGACGGCGTGCCGAACCACCTGCGGGAGCACGGGACCTGGGAGCAGGTGCGCGAGTTCTTCGCGCACCGGTCGATCTACCACCTCAAGGAAGCCGACCCGCACGCGTGGGTCATCCCGCGGCTGCGCGGTCGCGCGAAGGCGGCCCTGGTCGCGGTGGAGTTCGACGAGTTCGGCGGCGGCAAGGCCGAACGCGTCCACGCCCAGCTGTACGCCGATCTGCTCGACGCGGCCGGGTTGAGCTCGGACTACCTGCACTACCTCGACATCGTGCCCGCGCCGCAGATCGCGATCGTCAACCTCATGTCGCTGTTCGGCCTGCACCGCAGCCTGCGCGGGGCCCTCGTCGGGCACTTCAGCGCCGCCGAGATCAGCACGGCGCCGAGCGCCCGGCGGATGGCGAGCGCCCTGGAACGGCTCGGCGCACCACCGGAGTGCACGTTGTTCTTCACCGAGCACATCGAAGCCGACGCCGTGCACGAGCAGATCATGCGGCACGACGTCATCGACGACCTGCTCGCTCAGGAACCGGACCTGGCCGCCGACGTGGTGTTCGGCATCCAGGCCACTGAGTTCCTGGAAGCCAGGTTCGCGGAGGCGCTGCTCACCGCGTGGCGGGAGCGGGGCGGCACGTCACTGCTCCGGCCGCTGAGCTGACCCCTCGGCGTCGGGCTCGGTCGTCCGCCGGACCCGGCGCCGGTGGCTGGTGTCGCAGAACGGGAACCGGTGGCTGCGCCGGCAGGCGCAGAGCGCGACCACGACGCGGTCGGAGCTGTGCGTCGTGCCGTCACCCGTGACGATGTCCACCGGCCCGTCGATCAGGACCGGGCCGCCAGGCACGATCCGCACCCGACGCCAGTCCGCGCGGTACCGCGCCGTCGGTTCGGTCACCTCGAACCACCACCAGTTCTTCCATGCGCTCCCCGCGCCCGATCAGCGAGCGCTCTTCCAGCAACGCGGCGCGGCTGCGCAGCACGGGCCCGAACGGCTGGCGCCGTCGCGCGACCAGCGACGTCCCCAGGCCCGCGTCCTCGAGCCGTTCCATCGTCTGCTGCACCCCGGACAAGCAGGACTGCACGAGGAGCAGGACACCGCCCGGGTTCAGCAGTTCCGGCGCGATCTCGCAGATCTGGTCCAGCACCGCGCGCCCGTCGACGCCCGCGTCCCAGCACCGCGCACCACCGCGCCGGGGCAGCTCGTCGCACGGGGACGGGACGTAAGGCGGGTTGGACAGGACGACGTCGTACCGCGCGCCCAGGAGGTCCTCCAGCGAGGAGATCCGCTGGACCTGCACCGGGCACCCGCGCACTCCCGCGTTGAACCGCGCGGACAGCACCGCCGACCGCGAGACATCGACCGCCGAGACCTCAGCCGCACCCGCGCGCACCGCGGCGATCGAGAGGACACCGGTACCCGTCCCGATGTCGAGCACCCGCGACCCGCGCTGGAGCCCGACCTCGCGAAGGGCTTCCGCCAGCAGCAACGAATCGCCCTGCGGGCGGTAAACCCCAGGAAGCCTCAGCAGCATGCCACTGGGTACCACGGTCGACCCACGCCTGAAACACCGTGCCCGCCACCGATTCGCGGTCGTGAGGGCGCGAGCCGGTAAGAGCCGTCCGAGCGGCTTCGCGTGCGCGACTGGGGTTTGGCACAACGGTCCCAGTACGTTCACACCTCGGCCGCACCCGGATCCCGGGCGCCCGGCATCCCGACTTCCTCACGCATCCGTTCGGACTCGCCGTCGTGACCTTCATCAGCCTGCCGGCGATCGGCATGCTGCCCCTCGCCGTCGCTGGGGTCACCGTGCTGAACGCGCGCCGCAAGGCAGCCGCTTCCGGCGGAGCGGACTCGGGCTCGCAGTCCTTCGTCAACGGCGTCCTCAGCGCGCTGTTCACCGTCGTGCTCACCTGCTACATCGTGCTCGCCTGGCAGAACGGCGACGACATCGAGAAAGCGTCACAGCGGGAGACGAACCATCGAACCCATCCCGATCAGCTCCCAATTCACCCTGCCGGTCCTCTACCGGCAGCAAAGCTCACGCACCGTGAATCTACCCATCCGCGACTACCACCGGGCGAATTTCGGGCGGTTCGCCCACGCAGCACGCACGGGAACGGTCGGGCCGATCCTCGGCAGCGCCCATGCCGTTCTGTTCTCGGGCCGTCGAACCGCGCGAACGCCGAACGCGGCACCGAGGCACCGAAGTCCTCCACCGGTAGGCGACCACGGATCTTTTATGTCTATAGAGGACACTCGGTCTCTTCGCGCTTCACGGCTGTCGCTCGACCGATCCCTCGATCACAGCGAGCGTTCCTCGCAGGGATCTCGTCGCGCCCGCACGGTTCCGGCGCCCCTCGCGACCGGATGCCCCACCGACGTCGCCTGACAGGCGCTACCGCACCGAGCCGCTGGAGAGCTCTCCGAGGACGTTGAGCGTCCGGTTCGCCCGCACCGACAACCGCTGCTCGCGGGCGGTCACGTCGATGTAGGTCTGGCTGGAGTTGATCGACGAGTGGCCGAGCAGTTTGGCGATCTCGGCGGCGTTGGCCCCGTCCTCGGCGAGCCGGGTGGCGAAGGTGTGGCGCAGGGCGTGCACCATCGCGCCCCGCTGGACCCGGTCGGACACCCCGGCGGCCCGCAGCGACTGCCGCACCAGGTACTGCAGCCCGCCGCGCTGGAGCCGCTCGCCGCGGTGGTCGACGAACAACGGTGCGTCACCGGGCAGGCGGTCGCCGAACCGCTCCCGCCGCGTCCGCAGGTAGTCCTGGATCGTCGCGTCCAGGGCGTCCTCGATCGGGATGGAGCGGTTCTTGCCGCCCTTGCCGTGCACGTGCAGCCGCCGGTCGCCGACGCGCCCGGCCAGCGACGCCACGGTGAGCTCCAGCAGCTCGGCCGAGCGCACCCCCGTGCACAGCAGCGTGGCCAGCACCGCAAGGTCGCGCTCCGGCCAGGGATTGCGCGCCCGCCTGGCCCCCGCGGCGACCATCTGCAGCAACCGCTCCGGCGTGTCCTCCCCCTGCAACGGCTTCGGCGTCGACGGGGCGTGGCGCGGCTTGGGGACCACCTGCATCGGGTTGCCCGGCACCGCGCCTTCGACCACCAGGAACCCGAAGAACCCGTTCCAGGTCGACCACGCCCGGGTCACCGACGACGCCGACCGGGACGCCGCGAACCGGGCGAACGCCGACCGCAGCACCGAGGCGTCGACGCGCTCCACCGGCAACTGGTCGGCGGCGAGGCCGGTGAGCTCGGCCAGCTCACCGGCCACCGACTCCAGATCGCGCCGGTAGGCCCGCAGCGAGTTGGCCGCGAGCTTGCGCGCCTGCAAGTGCTCCAGGTAGGTCTCGATCAAGCGCGCCAGGTCCACACCGCACCTCCCCGAAGATCGACTCGGGTGTCGATGGAACCAGACACCTCCGACACTCAGCTGGAGCGGAGGAAGCGGTCCAGCACCCGCACGCCGAACTTCAGCGCGTCGACCGGGACCCGCTCGTCGACGCCGTGGAACAGCGCGCTGAAGTCGAGGTCCGCGGGCAGCCTCAGCGGGGCGAACCCGTAGCAGTTCATGCCGAGCCGGCTGAACGACTTGGCGTCGGTGCCGCCGGACATCATGTACGGCAGCGCCTTGGCGCCCGGGTCCTCGGCGAGCAGCGAGGCGCTCATGGCGTCGACGATCCGCCCTTCGAACTTGGTTTCGACAGGCGGCAGCCCGACCCACTCGCGCTCCACGTCGGGGCCGAGCAGCTCGGCCAGCTCGCGGTCGAACGCCTCCTCCCGACCGGGGAGGATCCGGCAGTCCACCGCGGCCTCGGCCACGGACGGGATGACGTTGTGCTTGTAGCCGGCGGTGAGCATCGTCGGGTTGGCGGTGTCGCGCAGTGTGGCGCCGATCATCCGCGACAGGTTGCCGAGCTTGGCGACCGCGCCCTCGACGTCGTCCTCCGGGAAGTCCCATCCGGTGATCTCGGTGACACCGGAGAGGAACTCCTGCACCGAGTCGGTCAGCACCAGCGGGAACCGGTGGTTGCCGAGCTTGGCGACGGCTTCGGAGAGCTTCGTCACAGCGTTGTCGTCGTGCACCATCGACCCGTGCCCGGCCCGCGCCCGGACCCGCAGCTTCAGCCAGCGGATGCCCTTCTCCGCGGTCTGCACCAGGTAGGCGCGCACGCCGTCCTTGAGCGTGACGGAGAACCCACCGACCTCGCTGATCGCTTCGGTGCACCCCTCGAACAGCTCGGGGCGGTGGTCGACCAGCCACTGCGCCCCGTGGAAGCCCCCGGCCTCCTCGTCGGCCAGGAAGGCGAACACCACGTCCCGCGGCGGCACGATGCCGTCCCGCTTGAACCGCCGCGCGATCGCGAGGCTCATGGCGACCATGTCCTTCATGTCGACCGCGCCGCGCCCCCACACGTAGCCGTCCTGGACGGCCCCGGAGAAGGGGTGCACGGACCACTCGGCCGGGTCTGCGGGCACCACGTCCAGGTGCCCGTGCACCAGCAACCCGCCCCGGCTGGGGTCGGCACCGGGCAGCCGCGCGATGACGTTGCCGCGCCCGGGGTGGTCACCGGACTCGACGTAGGCGACCTCGTACCCGACCTCGCTGAGCTTGCCGGCCACGTACTCCGCCGCGGCCCGCTCCCCGACGAGCGTCTCCGGATCACCGGTGTTGGTGGTGTCGATGCGAATCAGATCACTGGCGAGGCCAACGACCTCCTCCTCGGCCCGCCGCAACCCCGCGTCATGGTCAGTACCGGACATACCGCTGTGCTCGCTCACCAGGCATTTCTATCACCCGAGTCCTGAAGAGGGGGGTGCCGTTGGCGGCGAGATGACCATGGGTTAATCTATCGGCACAACACAGCGGGAACCCCCGAGAGACAGGGGCGACCCGAGATGTCCGAGTGGCGGAATGGCAGACGCGCTAGCTTGAGGTGCTAGTGCCCGATCAAGGGCGTGGGGGTTCAAGTCCCCCCTCGGACACGCGCGCTATCCCTACGGCCCAGGGTCACGGCGGTTTCAAGAGTCCGTGGTTCTGGGTCGTAGGTCATTTCCAGGCCCATCCGCTCGTAGAGCTCCTGCAGCTTGTGCGGGTCGGCTCGGTCAAGGGCCCGCCCGACATCGCCGAGTGCATCGATCATCGCGTTGACGTCGTCCTCAGTCAGCAGGGTGCGTGCCGGGGCGTTGGCCAACTCGGCCCGAGCCGCTTCCCGCTCGGCTTGCGCCTCGTTGATCGACTCGACCAACGCAGCAGGTCGACACCTGCCTTGATCGCCTCCTGCAGCCGCCGCAGCCGGCGCTCGGCATCAGCGAGACGGCGCTCAGCGCTCGCACGCGCTGTCGACGCCCGGTCCTGCCCCTGGGAGTCGAGCAGAGCCGCGACCGTGTCACGACGACGAGCCGGATCGAACAAGTGTCCGAGCCAGGCGTGAAGCTGCTCCAGCACCGGAGCCTCGGGCAGGTAGACGTTCTTCGGGTGGTCGGCGAGCACCGGCGAGCCCGGCACCAGCGTGCGCGCAGCACACCGGTAGTAGGTCCGCTGGTCACGAGCGGGTAGGCACGCTTGGTCGTCTTCTTCGGCCCACGCTCCAGTTTCCGACTCGCTGCCAGTCCACCCGCGGTCCGAGCCCGACGCCGCAACTGCACCTCGACGAACGTCTCCACCGACACGATCGCCGGGTGCGCCGGCTTCCGCGAGCGCACCACTGATTCCTTACCGGCCCGGTGGAACCGGACCACATGCCCGGCTGCGACGTCATCAGGGTCGAGCAAGGTCTCCTGCCTGGTCCAGCGACCGAAGAAGGCGCACCCGGTGTAGCGAGGGTTCTCCAAGATCGACCGCAACTGAGCACGCCCACGATCAGGATGTTTCCGACACCATCGCCCATGACCATGCAAGCCGTCCTCCGAGGACTTCGACGGTTGTGACGAAGAAGAGAGCATTTCGGCGTCGACGCCACCGAAGCGGCCGAGAAGGCAACCCTGCGTGCTCATGACCGAGCACTCCTGTCAACACACTACCCACTGATCAGAAAGCCATTTCCGCCTGTGCGGAACCGAGGTGGAACTGGGCCATGCCCCGGACACGACCGGGAACCATCCCCGCGTGTGCGGGGCCGAGTGCTTGTACTTGGAGGTGCCGAGCACCATGTCGGAACGATCCCCACGTGTGCGGGGCCGAGCTCGAGTACTGCCGGAGACCTGCGGAGTCCCAGGAACCATCCCCGCCTGTGCGGGGCCGAGCAGCTCCGGCCCAACACCCGTTGGGAGGTCCCAGAACCATCCCCGCGTGTGCGGGGCCGAGTCGCGAATGGCCGGGCCCATCGCCAGCAGCGGGGAACCATCCCCGCGTGTGCGGGGCCGAGGAGCGCTGCCAGAGCATCGCGCTGACTTACGGGGAACCATCCCCGCGTGTGCGGGGCCGAGGGATCTCCTTGGCAATGCGCTGGTAGGGGGCGAGGAACCATCCCCGCGTGTGCGGGGCCGAGGACCCGACGTAGCCGACCACCCGCCACAGCAGGGAACCATCCCCGCGTGTGCGGGGCCGAGGTTCTCTGAGGTGATGTCCCGATGAGCCTCACGGAACCATCCCCGCGTGTGCGGGGCCGAGGCAGCAAGGCCGCGGCGACCCACGGCCCCGAGGAACCATCCCCGCGTGTGCGGGGCCGAGCCGACCAAGGAACATGTGCCGATGCGGGGGCTGGAACCATCCCCGCGTGTGCGGGGCCGAGCTGTCGGCCGAAGCGCGGGTGCGGACCACCGACGAACCATCCCCGCGTGTGCGGGGCCGAGAAGGTCCGGGCCCCTCCTCCGTGGTGGCCGTGGGAACCATCCCCGCGTGTGCGGGGCCGAGCTGGCTGAGATCGGGGCCGCGCTCGGCGGAGCGGAACCATCCCCGCGTGTGCGGGGCCGAGCGGAGTCCGCTGAGGGAGCGGGAGAACGACCTGGAACCATCCCCGCGTGTGCGGGGCCGAGTAGTCCTCGGGGACGTCGGGCATGAGGTCCGCGGAACCATCCCCGCGTGTGCGGGGCCGAGCCAGCGAGCACTCCTGGGATGCCCTCATCGGGGGAACCATCCCCGCGTGTGCGGGGCCGAGACTTGTTGACCTGGGCTTTCAGCGGCGAGGACGGGCGGAGAGAATCAGTCCGTCGTAGTCGACGGGATGCCAGCGGTCGCGTCCCGCGGTGCGAACGGTCCAACCTTGCTCGTTGTTCATGGGCTCGACGAGTACTGCTTGGCCGTCCCCTATGCGGGTAGCGAGGACGTCCCAAAGGCGGTCTCGGACGCGTCGACTGGGGTTGCCGACGAAGACGCCGGCGTTGACCTCGACCATCCATCGAGTCAGGTGGCCGCGTAGTCCTTCAGGGGCGGCGATGAGGACGATGACGGTCATGAGGCGCCTGGAGTCGGGTCAGATGTGGTGGTCTCGGGTCCGATGATGGAGATGTGCTCGCTGCCCCGATCATGCGGAGCGGTGGGGTGCGGGTCGGTGGGGTCTGCGTAGTTCAAGGCCCCGGGTAGGGGATCGCGTCGTTCGTCCCAGATCCGGTTGGTGTCAGGTTCGGCGTCCTCGACGTCGGGATGCCCGAGAAGGGCTTTGACATCGCGTACGATCCGCGGTAGCAGCTGGTCTTGGGTGATGCGGTCGCGGAGGCCAACGCGAGCGTCACGCTCGTCGGTGAGTCCGCTGGCGGCGAGATCGAAAGCCAACGGAATGGTGTAGTCGGCCTTGTAGAGGTCTGCGATGTCCATGACGAAGGAGGTAGCGGCGCCGGTGTGGATGAAACCAAGGCCGGGGCTGGCCCCGAGGCCGCTGATCACAGCGTGGCAAATGCCGTAGAGGGCGGCGTTGGCTGCTGAGAGCAGGCGGTTGAGGTCGTCGCCCGCGGCGAAAGCATCACCGGGTACGTATTCGCGCCCGGTCCACTTGACGCCGGTCCTGCGGGCGTGGTCTCGGTAGAGGCGGCGGACTCGGGCGCCTTCCCGCCCACGCAGTTGCTGCATGGTCATCGTGCTCACGTCTTCGCCTGGGAATCGCATGGCGTACATGGCGCGGGCGACGGCGAGACGTTCCTTGGTGCGGCTCACCAGCCATGCTTGGCGTTGCAAGAGTGTGGTCCCGCGGCTGGCTCCGACGCCGGCGGCATACATGCGAACGCCGTGTTCGCCGACCCAGCAGACGGCGGTGCCGGAGTCGGCGAGCAGGCTGATGGCCGCGTGAGTGGTTCGGGTGCCGGGCCCGAGCAGAACGACCGCGATCATCGCCGCGGGAATGCGAACGGTCTCACGCTTGTTGATCACGACGACGGCGTTGTCGTCACGGTCGAGGTGGCTACGTTCGATGTAGACGCTGGAAACACGGTCCACGAGGCGGTGCAAGCCGTGCGGGTCTGCTTTCCACCACACCTCTGACATCGCTCAATGACCTCCCTCATGCAGGAGATGGCGTGGGAGCGGCGCGAGGGTGAGCAGCCCGCATCCATAGGCCTTGGCGGGGCCGAACCCCTTCAGCAGGTGATCGGTGAACACCTGCGGGTCCGTGATGCGCAGGTGCCCCTCGAAAGTGGCGGTGTGCAAGACCACGGGCCGCGCATTGCGCTTCTTGGTGAAGGAGTGACGCTTGCGGGCGATGATCCGGACTTCTCGTGCAGGCTCGCCGCCGTGATGAGGGTCGTTGAGGGGCGCAATTCCGGGGGCGGGGGTGGACATGCGAGACTCTGGAATCTCGAAGCCCCAACGGACGGTCCGGTCCAACAACCAAGCGAGTTGTGCAGTCACGGTGCGGTGCCCGATCCGGAAGGACCGTTTCGTCGTGCCGTTGGCCACCCGCTCTTGCTGTTCTTGCGTGGGTTTGTCCGGGTTGGCAGTGTTCTGCACAGGGTTGGCAGTGAGTCGGAAGGCAAACTCGCGGCCGGTAGCGATCTGAGCGAGCAGAGGTCCGTAATCCCGGACGCCGGCGTGTTCACCGTCGGCGCCGGGCCAGCCGGCTTGCTCGACGAGGTGGGTCCAGTCAGGCCTGCTGCGCGAGAGCACGTACAACAGCGGCCGACGAGGGTTGTCAGCGTCCAGGCGCCACAAGATCCGTTCTTCGGTGGGGTCCTGTGCGATGCCGCCGACGACCGCACCGCGTAGGGCGCGGGGATTCGCCAGCAACTTCTGACTTGCCTTCCGGAGCGGGTTGATACGGATTCGAGACAGATAGGTCACGGGTGATCACCAGCCCAGCAGGGCGAAGGGGTCGTGGCCAGCATCGGCAGTGGTGTCGGCGGCGTTTCCGGCGTCGGCCAGTCCGGTGGGCACTTTCAGCCAGGTATGACGGATTCGGCGGCTGGCGAAAGCGCGGTGGTGCGGGTCGAAGGACCGAGGCACATCGTTCAGGATGTCGTCACCGTGCTCCGGATCCTCGAGCGTGGCAGACAAGCTGATCCAGGAACCAAGAGTGGTGCGATGCTCGCGTTCATGGACTGCGCGGGCGTGCTCACTGGCCAGCCAAGGCTCGGCCGCGAGCACGTCACCGAGCGAGCCATCACGCAAGCCGCGCGAGATCGGTTGTGTTGGCACACACGATCGGCGTCCGAGAGCCAGAGGGAAGGACGGGTGGCGGACAGCGTGGTCGAGGGTTTCCAAGAGAGGGCGGGGTCCAGCGACCCCTGCAAGGAACACCGCGTCCTGCAGGTAGAAGCGGGTGGTCACGTAGGTGTCCTTGGGCGGCGAGGTCGGTTTCTGCACGCCCTTCTTCGACACGCCGGCTTGCGGGAGCGGTCTACCACGGTAATCACTGGCGGTGTGGTAGTCACGCAACAGTGTGCCGGGCTGGTCGACCCGAATTCCCAGGCGGAGCTCGGCAAGGTCGGTGATGGAGTCTTCACGGGCGCGCCCACTGGCGGCGGCCAGCAGACCGATGACACCGGACTTGGTAGGTTCGGGCCTCGTGTCGCGGCGGTTGAACGAGCTGCGGTCACCCCAGGACTGGATCGGTCCTGCCAGCCTGAGCAGCAGCACCGCTTCCTCGGAGCTGGCCATCAGTGGCTCCCCTCCGCCAGATGGGCGCGCAGGTCGGCCAAGAGCGCGGGGAACGAACGCGGTTGCCCGAAAGCCTCGGTGAGCGCGGATCCGGTCGACTCGTCCTCGGTGTTGAGGGTGCAGCACAGGCCGGTGAACGCCGGGGTGTCGCCCCAGGTGGTGACTGCGGTCGTGTGTTCCCGCGCGAGGCGCCGTGCTGAGGCTGCAGCAATCCCGTCGTGCGCTCGGGCACCATTGCCGGTGGATACGGGGCGTTCGAAAGCCGAGACGAGGTTGACCGGCTGGTCGTCGCGGACCACGACCGCCACCAGGTGCGGCAGCGTGCGGTGCGCGAAGGCATTGCTGTAGCCCTTGGGCATCGACCGGGTGAAGCTGGAGACGAACAGCTCCACGGCCTTCAACGCGGTCTCCGCATCATCACCAAGGTTCTCTTGCAGCTGGCGCATGTTGATGGTGGCGAAACGGTAGAGGGTAGCGGAGTTGAAGCCGATCGTGCCGATCATCCCCGCGCCGGTCTCTTCCTCCTCGAGCTCGTCGTCAACAGCGGTGTAGTAGTCGAACTCCAGCTCGGTGGCGTGGGTGGAGATGGCGTGGGCGACCTGGGTAGCGGCGTCGACCTTGAGAGTCGGGATGTCAGCGACCATGCGTCCGAACAAGGCCACGTCCACCGGGTGTCCGGTTCCCAGAGTTTCCTTGACCGGCAGGTCTTTGACTGCTGCGGCCAGCTCCTTGTCACCGAGCGCGGCCAACTCCTCTGCCCGCTCCATCACCAGGTCGGCGACCTGCTCGAGCTGTCGGTTGCCGTAGAACAGCAGATAAGCAGTGTCGCCAGCCTTCTTGCCCGCCGAGATCTCGAGGACGTCGAGCAGAGCTCCAGCGAGGCGCGCCGCCTGCTCCTCCTCCAGTGGGGTGCGGTCGACGAGCAGAGCCGTCAGCTTGGAGGCGATTCGCTTGGTTCGCGTGCCCAGATCCTGCTTGTCCATCCCATGGTCGACGAAGGCCAACCGGGTCGCACGCTTCCACGCCTGCGAGGACACTCGCGACCGCCGGACCCCACCGAAAACGGCTTCCTTCGGGTTCCCTTGGTCGTCGCGGTTCATGTTCGCCGGCGGCACGGTCTGCAGGATGTGCACGTCGATGAAGCGACGCTGGGTCATCTGTTGGTTCTCCTTGTTTCGAATGCTCCTGGGAACTTCCAATAAAGTAGAGTTCGATCAGCTCAAAGAAGACAAGCCGAAATGCACTCCGCCCGCTGCAAATCAACCGGGAAAATGACTTCCGGTACTCGCCGAGGGGGATTTCCAGACGTAGTAGCCCAGGCCCCATCGACTGCGCACGCGCAACCGCGAATCGGGATAGTGCCACTCACGGATGTCGTCCATCAACCGGTCGTAATCCACCGGCTGACTGATGTCACGCAGCTGGCTGATCAGACCACGCAGCCGGTAGAGCAGCGCTGAGACACTCGTTGCGGTCGCCGCCGCGTTGAACCTCACGTCCAGCGCCATGGAGCTGCGGGCCCTCTTCTCGCTGTCCCGCGAACCCCGCGAGGCTTTCTCGGCTTCCTTGTCTCGCAAAACCTTCAACGCCTGGCCCAGGTTGACGCCGGGGCGGTGCATCGGGTCGCGCTGGGCTTGCTGGTGCAGGCCGAACAGAGCGAGGGCGGCGTGCTCGGCTGCCTGCTCGACCGACACTTCACCGCGCATCGCGGCATGGTCGTCGATCGGGCAGGTGTAGAAGGGCCACAGCGCTGGCACTGATCCCGCCGGACGGCCGAGGCCGGAACGCATTGCTGCCAGGTCTTCACCTGGTGGCCTCATAGGCTCACCGGTGTTCGGATCACGCCGCCATGTGCCGTCGGACTTTACTCGTTCGTTCCAATAGCGGGTTCGGGTGCGGTCGGTCATCTCTGCGTGGCCTTTTCCTGATCTGAATCGAGTGCGGCAAGTCGGCCTGGGACGCTATGGACGCGGGTGAGGATCTGCTCGATCCTGTTGCCGAAGTTGGCTTCAGCGGTGCTCTGCCGGAAAGTGCGCTCCTTGCCGTCATCCTGTTCAATGGTGCGCCCAGCGAAGACGGCGGTCGGGGCCGCGGCCTTGATCACTCGGTCACCGATCCGTCGAGTGATGTCGTCGGCTTTCTGCTCCCACGCCAACAATCCGCGTTCGAGCATGTCGACGTCATCGTCAACGGTACGCATGCCGATCATGGCTCGGCGCATCAGCGGATCCAGTGCGTGCAGGACGAGTTCGCCTGGTCGGTGTCCCTTGTCCCACGGAATCGGATCTGCACCCGCAGCACGCCGCAGGTCGTTGGCGAGGTTGTTCACGGCCTGCGCGAGACCCTCTGCCTGCGCGGCCATCTCAAGTAGCGCCCCGGGCACCTCCGAGTCAATGTTCAAGGCCGTGAGCGGCAAGGGAATGGTGTCGTAGTAGAGGTCTTCGAAGGTGGACGACTGGGTGCCGTAGACCATGCCCAGCAGTTCGAGCTGTACAGGATAGTCCGCATCCAGGAGCTCACGGCGGGCACGGAGCTCGTTGACCAGCACGCTCGTGGCGAATCCTGACTTCGTCGTGGTGGCAGCCCGGTCTTCCCGGTCGGTGGCCAGCAAGGCTTCCAAACCACGCCAGGCGGCCTTCCCTTGCGGGTGGCGCCTCGGTCGACGCGGGAGCGCGGTTCCGCTCTTTCCTTTGGTCTTGCCTGCGGGGGTGAGGTTCCAGGCGGTGTGAGGCTCCACGTCGGGCGTAGCAGTGAGGCGGTCACCAGCGGCGAGCACGACACGTGTCACCCGCGTGCCATTGGGAGTGGATTCCGGGATCAGACGGATACGGCGGGACTGCCACGTCCAGATGTCCAGCAACCCCCTGGCTTCTCGGGTGTGCCACACTGAGCTCGCCACCGACAACTCAGCAGGAGTCTCGGGGGTGCGCCGTTCCCATTGGGGAAGGTCATCCGAGCGCAGGGCCGGTCCTGACGGCACGTTGAGCAGAAGGGTGTCGAACAGAGTGCGACCGATCGGGACGATCACACCGCATTGCCCCAGAGGTCCGGTGGGGTTGCCCGTCGTCTTGCCGGCTTTGACCTTCGGATCGTCCACCACTCCGGTCTTGATCGCTGCGGTGTCCCAGCAGTGAGCGTGCAGGAGCCATCGCGCTGCCTGGGCCGGGGTCAGCTCCAGCGGATCGGCGTCGCTCCGCGGGGAGAACAACGGCACGTTGTTACCAGTGGCGGCCGTCGCCACTAGGACCGCCGTGCCCTTCGTCTCGTCTTTCGCGGTGCGCAGACCAGCGACCTGACCGAACGGGTGCTTCTCGTGGAAGAGGTCGAACCACTCGCGCTGAGCATCCAGGTAAGCAGTGATCGCCTCAAGCTGGGTCGGTGTGAAGGCTCCTGCTGCGAACCACTGTGCCCATTCGCGTGTGGTGGCGGGCCGTCCCAAGGCGCGCACCACAACAGGCAACAGGACTTGACGCAGCAGTGCGGGCTTCTGTGTCGGTAGGTCAACGACGAGGTCTTCGAAACGATGAGCCTCGCAGAGCGCCTGCCAGAGCGAGACTTCCGCCGGCGCTCCCCCGCCTACAGGGCGTACGACCAACCACGGCTGATCAACCAGGTTGAACGACACGAACACCCCCAGTCACCACCATGCTCTCCTTCCAGCCTTAGATCATCATCCAGTCACCACCGACAACCGGGCATGTGTGGAACTACTCGTTCTCCTCGACCAGCCCGAGCTCGGCGTCATAATGAATCACTACGTTCCCCAGCTGCGTGCGGTGGTGGGTGTCCAGCTCGAGGGCGAGGCTGTGCCGCAACCACGGATGCGCCTGCCAACCCGGCAACACACGGCAGTTGTCGACCGCAGCCGTCGAAAGCTTCGGAGGCAGGCGAACCGTGCATCCCAGCACGTCGTCTACCACAGGTTCCGGTACTTCACCGTTGGGTCCCAGCGCTCGGCCTGCGAGGGTGCGGTACCGATCGCCGTCGGCAACCACGAGGATCACCTCGGTACCCCGCTCCCCGTCCCGGACAACGGCCTCCATCAGCGACTCACTGCCTCCTCCGGAGGCTCCATCGGCGTGCAGCCCTGCCAGCGTGGGCGCTTCGTGTTCTCCGCTGCGCGTCAGCAGGAACGGCGCCGCTGATGCTGCCCGAGTGGTCTGTTCGCGCTTCCACTCGACACGCGCGTCTTCCGCCGCCTCCGCCCAGCTCGACGGCACCAACAGTGCCCCGGAGTACACCCGGTCCACCAACTCCGGCACCTGCCCCGGGATGGACCACGTCTCGGTTCCGACGAGCTCGGCTGCGGTACGCAGGAGCAGGTACCGGCTGTAGATCTTCTCGCTGGCGTAGAGAAACCTCGGCGGTTGACGACCGCAGTCATCGAACCCGGTCACCACCACCGATGGCGCTTGCAGTGGGGCCGGCCGTGAAGTGCCTGGGTGACGATGCAAGCGGCCGATTCGCTGCAGCAGGAGGTCGATCGGGGCTAGATCGGTGACCAAGAGGTCAGCATCTACGTCGAAGGACTGCTCCGCCAGCTGAGTGGCTACGACGATCAGGCGCAAGGGACGGTCCGGCTCTTCACCGGACTTGGCAGGCGGACCCAACAGCTTGAGACAGTCCTCGGTCCGCTCTGCCCGATCCTTCACCGTCAATCGCGCGTGCAGCAATCGCACGTCCTCACCGAAGCGCTCGCGCAGTTCCTCGAAGGTCGATTGCGCCCGGGCCACCGTGTTCCGGATGACCAACGCGCAGCCACCCTCCGCAAGCCTCTGCTCCAGCAACTCGGCCACCGCACGCTCACCAGCGCTCCGCGCTGACTCCCGCTGGTCCGCATCAGCTCCAACGTGCGGTACCGGCTCAGGCAAGACCTCGACACGCACTGGGGTGTCCGACCGCCACGATCGTGCCTTCCGCGTGACGAAACGCGGCTCAACACTGTCGGTGTCCATCCACGCCGCGGTGACTCGCGGATACACGGCGGGCTCCGGTGGTGCCGGAAAGTCTGCCTCTTCCTTCGTCGCCGCACCCAGGAGATAGGCGTCGATGAGCTCGCGGCGCTGCCGAGCAGGCAACGTCGCCGACAACAACACCACCGGCACCCTGGCCTGCCCCAGCCACCGCAATCCCTCACGCAGGAACTGGGACATGTACACGTCGGCGGCATGGACCTCGTCGAGGATGACGACCTTGCCGGCCAGGCCGGCCATCCGAAGCATCACATGTTTGGTGCGCGTCGCGGCGAACAACAGCTGATCGATGGTGCCCACCACGAACGGGCACAACAGACCGCGCTTCGACGCCAGGAACCACTGCGCAGGAGCCTGTCGTTCTGGCACCTCATCAGCTGGGGTCCGGGAGACAGGTGCGAGGCCGAACTCGTCGTCCTCACATGACATTCCGTACTCGTCCACCCCAGCGAACCGGTCGACCAATCCCGAGTCGGCCTTCAGCAGCGCCGCCCACTCCTTGTTGAACATGCGCTTGCCGTGCAGCAACGCGACTTGACCGGCGAGCTCACCATCGATGTTCTTCGCCCACGAACGGACTTGGGTGAACATCGGGTCGCTCGTCGCTTGCGTTGGCATCCCCACGAAAACCCCGTCCGCACCGAACCGGGCCGCCAGCACCTCAGCTGCCGCCAACGCGGCTTTCGTCTTCCCCTCCCCCATCGCCGCCTCAACCACCAACAAACCCGGGGCCTCCATCGCCCAGGCCGCCTCCAGCACCGCCAGCTGTGACGCCCGCGGATCCTGCCCGAACCTGGTCTGGAACAGACACTCGCTCGGCGCGCTCAACCGCCCCCAACCACCACGCAGCCCGATGTCCACCCACGCTCGCTTGGCCCGCTCACGAGCCCCGTCCATGCTCACCTTGTCGAGGTCATCGACGCCTTCGAAGTACTTCTCATCGCTGGCGATCCAGTCCGCCATCACCACCAGGCCGCTCAAGTGCAGCTGCGCAGCACGCGACGGCACCACGACCGGCTCCACGTCAGCGACCCCGGCAAACCCCAGCGCTCGGGAGAACCACTGCAGCAACCCCCGCTGAGCGCGCTGCCACTCGGCGCTCCGTCCCCGCAACTGCCCGCGCGCCTTCAGCGGCTCGGCCAACTGCCCTTCCGCTGGAAAGAGACCGTGGTGGCCGGCCACCAAAGGCCACACCCAGTCCACATGTTCTGGGAGCCAGCCCTCCTCATTCAGCACGGACCGCAACACCGACCCGCCTGCCCGGTCGTGCCGCCACCGGACGTTGGCCGTCGTCACCTCACGCCAGCGCAGACCGGCTTCTTGAACAGCTCGCGCGCCTTCCGGCCACAGACGCTGATGCGCCGGAGTCGCCTTCCCACAGTCATGCACCCCGCACAACCACGACAGCAACGCTCGCCCCCGCCCAGGACCTCCGGCCACCTGGTCGAGCCAGACCTGCGTCGAGGGCGCCACGTAGCAGTCCCACAACAGCTCACCTACCGCCGCCGCGTCGAGCATGTGCGACACCAGCAAGTTCATCCGTCCGCCAGCGCGCTCCGGCGACTTCCCCCACAACACCCCCAACCACCGGAGCACCTCCGGACTCAAGCCCTCCACAAGACCCCCTCGGAAGCGGACGTCATCGGCAAGATCGAACCGTAGCCATGCCCACCGACAGTCACCGGTGCTCCGCCTAGAAGGCGGCTAGCAGCACTCGGTTCCCGTCGCGGCGAGACACCTCCCACGTACGCCGCTTACTTACTCCTAACTGCTGGTGACAAGGACAGGACGGAGAGTACATGCCCACAGTGTCTCTTTCAACAGGCATGTATGAGGAAACGGCCAAGTATGACGCCGCGCGACCACCCACCCCCGAGCCCAAGGTGGTCTCAGCTGCTCCTCATGGTTGAATTTGGAGCGAGCATTCCAGCCTCGCGCACGCGGGGATGGTCCGAGTCACGTATGGCTTGGTGCCGACGAGGTGAAGTAGGCCCCGCATTGCGGGGATCAAAGCCGCGCCAACGTGCGCGCGGCGTTCAGTGACCGTAGCCATGCAGCGATCCGACAAGACGCCACGACATGACCCCACGAAGTCATCCCGGACAACACGGGAAGACCGTCGGGGCTAGGTAAATGTGCAGGTCAAGAAGTGTCGGCCCCGCACACGCGGGGATGGTTCAACCCGGCGCTGGTGCGCACGACCTGCGGCAGCGTCGGCCCCGCACACGCGGGGATGGTTCGCCCAGCGAGCGGACCTCGTCCCGCAAGGACGAGTCGGCCCCGCACACGCGGGGATGGTTCCGCGAGCGCCGCGAGCACGCCGATCATCCTGATGTCGGCCCCGCACACGCGGGGATGGTTCCCTCGCCCGACGCCGCCGCGCCGACGCCATCCGGTCGGCCCCGCACACGCGGGGATGGTTCGTCGGCCCCCAGGTGATCTCCAGGCTCACCGCCGTCGGCCCCGCACACGCGGGGATGGTTCCGACCAGTGGCGGCGACGCACGAGGCACCCCGAGTCGGCCCCGCACACGCGGGGATGGTTCAGCAGCGGGGCGAATCCGTTCCACCTCTCGTGTGGTCGGCCCCGCACACGCGGGGATGGTTCTCCGGCCTGCGTGTTGTCGATCAGGTTTTCCTTGTCGGCCCCGCACACGCGGGGATGGTTCCGAGCCAGCGCAGCAGCGCCGCTGCGACCAGCGGTCGGCCCCGCACACGCGGGGATGGTTCCGAGGTCAGGCCGCGGCCGCCGGGACGGCCGAAGTCGGCCCCGCACACGCGGGGATGGTTCGCCGAGGGGCCGTCCTCGGATTCCGCCTGGTCTGTCGGCCCCGCACACGCGGGGATGGTTCCTGACCGCCACGGCAGGGGCCCGCCCGGCAAGGGTCGGCCCCGCACACGCGGGGATGGTTCCGCCGACCGGCATGTGGCGGACCATGCCGAGGCTGTCGGCCCCGCACACGCGGGGATGGTTCCTCCTGGCCGCCCTTGGGGTCGATCACCCAAAGGTCGGCCCCGCACACGCGGGGATGGTTCCAGGATGTTCCCGCTGCGGATCTCGAACTCGGCGTCGGCCCCGCGCACGCGGGGATGGTTCCGGCCACCTGACCGCGGTGGATGCGCTGACCCGGTCGGCCCCGTGCACGCGGGGATAGCCGTCATGAGCGGTGTATGCGCGCGCCGACTTTCGGCAAAGGCCCATGTCCCGGATTGACCGCCGTCAACGGCGCCGAGCCGGCGTTTCAGGGACGTCTCGGGACATGACGCCCTTCCTGTCCAAGTACCGATTCGACAGGAGTTTTGGCTAGCTGGTCAGCACGCAGGGCCACGTGTCCCACAGAAGTGTCCCATGCGGGAAACCGTGGGACGGTGGGACAGCAACGGCTCTCCGGTCCGTTCGAGGGCGAGCCGTGTGGTTAGGGTGCAACTCGCCCATCGGACACGCGCGCTATCCCTACGGCCCAGGGTCACGGCGGTTTCGAGAGTCCGTGACTCTGGGTCGTAGGGCATTTCCAGGCCCATGCGCGCGTAGAGCTCCTGCAGCTTGTGCGGGTCGGCTCGGTCAAGGGCCCGCCCGACTGGTCCAGCGACCGAAGAAGGCGCACCCGGTGTAGCGAGGGTTCTTCGAGACTGTCAGCGAACCAGATACAGCGGCTCACGCGGGTTCGGGCGCGGCCCGCCGTCGACGACGTTGTAGCCATACGGAGCCCGGGCGCCCTGGTGGCGGCCCATGTCGAACCCCGCACCCGGCCGTGTTCAGATCGACGCTCCGGCTCAGTGCAGGAGTTCAGCGATCTCATCGGCGGTGGAGACCAGCAGGTCGCCGATCCGTCGGACATCGCTGCGGCTCATCCTGCTGTCCGGCACCGCGACGTTGATGGCCAAGCTGAGCGGCGACCTGCCCGCGGGTATTGCGACCGCGACCGAGGAAACCCCCTCTTCGCTCTCCTCGTTGCTCGTGGCGTAGCCGCGTCGACGCACCGCCTGGATCTCCTGCTCGAGCTCCACCCGTGAACGGATCGAGTTGTTGGTCAACCCGACGAGCTCCTCCTCCGGGAACAGCCGCAGCAGGTCCTCCTGCGACAGCTGCGCCAGCAGGGCCTTCCCCGTCGAGGTGCAGTTGGCGGGCATCGACTGGCCCAACCTCGACGCGACCCGGACGGCGCGAGGGCTCTCGATGGCGTCGATGAACCGCACCACCGTCCCGTCCAGGGTGCCGAGGTGGACGGTCTCACCGAGCTCGCGGTTGAGCGATTCGAGGTACGGCCGCACCGTCTCGCGGACGTCGAAGCGCTGGAGGATCGAGAAGGCGACACCCGTCAACGCGGTGCCCGGGCGGTAGACCTTGGACTTGTTGTCCTGGCGGACGAAACCTCGGTACTGCAACATCGCGAGGAGCCGGTGCCCGGTCGACGACGCGACGCCGAGGTAGTCGGCGACCTCGGTGAGCCGCAGCTCACTGCGTTCACCGAACAGCAGCAGGATCTTCAGCGCGTTGTCCACTGATTCGATCGGGTATTGCGGTGGTGGGCCACTGGCCGGCGGCCCGGCAGGAGCTGTTTTCTTCATGGCAGAAATCGTACGCCGGACGTCCGACCACCGTGCGTACGGATGGCCGCCTAGCAGCGGTCGATCAGCACTGGCCCTGCGAGCGGGCGACCGTCACGCGGTCCCTGGCAGCACCAGGACCGACCAGGTGATCACGGGTGCGGTCACCGCCATCGCGAAGCCCCAGCCGAGCATGAACCGGAACAAGCTCGGCCGCTCCGCCTCGGGTGCGGTGGCCAGGGTCAACGCACCGACCGACGAGAAGGGCATCGCGTCCACCACCGTCGCGCAGATCGTCAGCGCGACGATCAGCGGGGCGACCCGGACGTCACCGGCGGCGAAGAAGGGTGCCGCGAGCGGGATCAGCACCCCCAGCAGTCCGACGCTGGAGCCGAAGGCCGAGGTCACCGCCCCGACCAAGCACAGCAGGAAGGCCGTCAGCAGCGGTGCCCCCAGGCCGGCGATGCCGTTGCCCAGGACCTCGACGGTGCCCCAGTGCTCCATCGCCTCGACCAGGGAGGTGATGCCGCAGATCAGCAGGACGACCGACCACACGATCTTCTTGTCCGCACCGGTGAACCGGCTCGGGAACACCGTGTGGAGCACGACCGCGGACGTCAGCGCGAGGAACCCGATCTCGATCTCGAACGCCAGCGCCCCGACAGCCACGCCGACCATGACCAGGATCGTCGCCGCCTGGTCAGCGCGCAGCGCCCGCACCGGCCGCTCCTCGGCCGCTCCGTCGGCCGGAGCGCTCGCCGGGGACGCGCCCCCGGTCGCGGGCCCGCCTCCGGCACCCACCGCTGCAGTCGCGCGAAGGACTCTGCGCTCCCGCAGCAACCGTCGACCGCCGAAGAAGGCGTAGATGACCACAGCGAGTCCCAGGTTGTACGCGGCGTTGCCGAAGAAGAGCGCTGCCGAGGACACCGACAACCCGTTGGCCTGAGCCGCTTTCTGCACGATGATGGCGAGTCCGTTGAGCGGCGAGAAGTTGCCCAGGCACGAGCCGTGCATGACCATCAACGCCGACATCCGCCGGCTGAGGCCGTACCTCTCCGCCAGCCGCAGGCACAGCGGTGCGAGCATCGCCACCCCCGCCGGCCCCAGCGCGCCCAGCAGGGTGGGGACGGCGGAGAAGCCGAACAGCAGCCAGGGCACCAGCGCCGGGCGGTCGCCGAACACGAGCATGGCGCGGTCGATGATCCACTCGATGGTGCCGTTCGCCGCTGCGAGGCCGAAGAGGTAGGTCACTCCGACGAGGAGCACGAAGACGTCGGCGGGAAATCCGGCCAGCACGTCCTCCGCGCTCTCCCCCGCTACCAGGGTTCCGATCAGGAAGGTCGCCACCAACGCGAGCGCGCCGATGTTGACGGGCCGGATCGTGCCCACGACGAACACGAACACGAGTGCCACGGCTCCGATGACGTGGATGGGCACAGGTCTTTCCTCTCCGCGTGCTCCGATGGACGCGGCCTCCGGCTCGCCGGGCCCGGCCACGGATGAGAGTGGGAACACTTATCTCTGACATACAGAGGTAGATTCTGCCAGAAAGAACGTGATGTCAATCGCTCGTCACAGAAGACTGCTGTCCACCGTCGAACCCCGCAGTCGGAAGCGCCCCCGGGCTTCGCTGGCAACACGAGCGCCCCGGGTTCGGTTGTGGACGCGTGGCGCCACAACCGAACCCGGGGGCCCGAAAAACGGGTGCGCGGCCGATCGGCCGCTCGATCACCCCTGTTCTGGTGCGACGACGCCGCGAAGCCTGGTGACCTCGTGACGCCACGCGGTTTCGGTGTTGAAACCCGCTCCGAGGTCGGGGAGTTCCCGCATGTCCTCGGGCGGCAGGTCGACGAGGCTGCCGCCTGCGCTGACGACGCGCAGTGACATCCCGGCCAGCCCGTCGACGCTGATGGCTTGCAGCACCGCCTCTTCCACCGAAGCGGCCGCGCTGGTCAACCCGTGCCCGCGGAGGACGACCACCGGCCGGTCCCGCATGGCACCGACCATCTCTTGGGCCAACCTCCGGTTGCGGATCAGCACTCCGCGCGGGTAGACGGGAACGCCGCCCGCTGCGAGGCGGGTCCCCGGGATGTCGAACGATCCGACGATCGGCCGGATCGCCAGACCTGCCAAGTCCGCTGCCACGACGTTCGGCGGGTGCGCGTGCACCACGGCCGACACGTCCGGCCGGCTCCGCAGCACTCCCGTGTGCAGCGGGAGTTCATTGGGCACCGCGTGACGGTCGAGCTCCCCGGGGACCCCTTCCGCACCGTCGAGATCGACCAGCCTGATGTCGTCGGGAGTGGTCCAGCCGAGGCCGCGTTCCTCGGGTCCGCGGCACCGCACCAGCAGTCGCCGCTCATCGACCCGCAGGCTGATGTGCCCGAGGATCCCGTCTGCGAGACCTCTGGCCGCGAGGACCCTGCACGCTTCTGCGATCCGCGCACGCAGCGGATCGAGTTCTCTGGAGGCTGTCATCGAGCTGCTCCTCGCACTCCGTGGGACTTCGGCTGCAGGGCCTCGACGTCGGCACGCACCTGGGCGAGCGGGACCCTGCCCAGAGCCAGGGACCGACGACAGGTCACGAGCGCCTTGGGCCAGTTCACGATCACGGCTCCGGTGAACGAACCGTCGGCAGCGGCGTAGAGCACGGCGAACGACCGCTCCGGGGCACCACCGCCGACGAGCACGTGCTGCTGGTCGCCGTCGGTGCACCCGACCACGTGGAGCTTCCAGTCGTACTGGTCGCTCCACACGTACTCCACCGGCGCGTGGCTGCGCAGGTCCGCGGGGTGGACGATGTTGTGCGCCACGCATTCGGCCTGCTGGACGGCGTTCGTCCAGTGCTCGACGCGAACGGACCGCTGCTGACGCACATGCCACCACCGGGCCACGTCACCGACGGCCCACACGTGCGGATCGTCGACCGAGCGGGAGAACTGGTCACACACGACACCGTCGTCGGTGGTGATGCCGCTGCCGTCCAACCAGTCGTCGTTCGGCACGGCACCGATGCCGACCACGACGGTCGCGGCCTGGAGCGTGGACCCGTCGGCGAGTCGGACCTCGAGACCGCCCGAGCGGGGAACGACGTCGGTCACGCCCACTCCGAAACGGGTCGTGACCCCGTGTCGTTCGTGCAACGCCGCGACCTGGCTCGCCACTCCCGGACTGAGCACCCGGGACAGCGGCACCTCGACCGGGTCGACCATCGTGACCTCACGGACTCCCAGGCCCACCGCCGTGGACGCGACCTCAGCACCGATGAACCCCGCACCGATCACCACGAGCGGGCCGCCCTGCCGCAACGCGGCCCCGAGCTCTTCGGCGTCGGCCAGGGTTCGGAGCACGTGCACCCCAGGCGGGTTGCCCCACGGCGACGTGCGGGCGCGAGCCCCGGTCGCGACCACGAGGTCGTCGAACTCGATCGCGGTGCCGTCGGCGAGCTGCACTCGCCGCTCCCGCAAGGACACCGCGGTAGCGGCACGGCCCCGTTGACACCGGATCCCGGCATCGATCGCGGCCCGCTCGGGGAGCATGCCGATCGACTTCGCGGTCGCGGTGCCGGCGAGCAGCGCCTTGGACAAGGGCGGCTTGTCGTAGGGCGCGACCTCCTCCTCGCCCACCAGGACGATCTCGCCCCGGTAGCCTTCTGCGCGCAACGCCTGCGCCGTGCGCACCCCGCCGACCGAGGCACCCACGATCACCGTGCGAGCCATCACCGGTCCTCGACCGCGAGAGCACTGACCGGGCAGCTGCGCGCGGCGGCTTCCACCCGCGCGCGCTCGGACTCCTCGACCTCGGTCCGCAACACGACGACCACACCGTCGTCATCGATGTCGAACACGTCGTCGGCGCCCATGATGCAGTTCGCGTAGCCCTGGCAGGCACCGAGGTCCGCTTTCACGACAGCCATGTCCAACTCCTCCGAGCGAGCTCATCCCTTGACTCCGATGCCTCCGTCCGGGTGCACCACTCCGCCGGTGATGCCGCGCGCACGCTCCGAGGCGAGGAACACGTAGCTCCAGGCGTGGTCGGCCCCTGACAGCGCGACTCCGAGCGGGACGCGCGCGGCGAGCTCCTGCGCTCGCCCCGGCGCGTCGTTGAGCCGCTTGTCGCCGAGGCCGAGACAGTCCAACCCGCGCAGGTCCGTGTTCAGCGTTCCTCCAGGAGCCACACCGTTGACCCGGACCGCCGGCGCGAGCTCGTGCGCCAACGCGGTCACCAGACCGCGAACGGCGAACTTCGTCGCCACGTAGAGCACCCCACCTCGACCCGGGTAGTACGCCGAGGTCGACTCCGTGAGGATGACCGCCCCGCGGCTCTTCTCCAGCTCGGGCAAGGCCGCTTTCACCGAGTGCAAGTGGCTCTTGACGTTGGTGCGGAAGATCTCGTCGAACGCACCGTCGATCTCCGCCGCCTCGAGCTCCCCGACACCGCGGTAGAAGTCGAAGACGCCGACGCAGTTGACCAGGACGTCGATCCCGCCGAAGGCCTCGACCGCGGTGGCGACCGCCCGCTCGTTGGCCTCGCCGATCGTGGCGTCTCCGTTGACGACGGGCAGCTCGGGGATCTCGGCCGCCAGCTTCGCGCACTTGTCCGCGTCCCGCTCGAGGACCGCCACGGATGCGCCCTCGGAGCGGAACACGTCGACCACCGCTCGCCCGATCCCGGAACCGGCTCCGACGACCAACGCGCGCCGCCCGTCCAACCAGGCGCTCACCGCCCCTCACCTCCCGCTCCGATCAGCGGCCCGAAGGGGTGGCCGATCATCGCGGCGAACGTGTCGGTGTTCTGCCAGGTCAGCGCCTCCAGCTCGAGCGGGCACAGCGCGACCCACTGACCGGACTTGGGCGATTCGACCAGCAGCCGGGAACCGTTGCGGGTCTCCACGCGACACACCCGGATCTCGGAGAACTCGTTGCCGATCACGATCGGTTCACCGGTCCGCCGGCTCTGCAGCTCCCGCAGCTCCTCAGCCGCCCGTGCGGCGGCCTCCGCTTGCTCGGTTTCACCTTCCCAGCGCAGCTCCGGCCTCACAGGAACACCGCCAGGTTCTGGGTCCGCAGCACGGAGTCGTCGACGAGGATCGTGCGACGCGCGAGCTGCCAGCCCGAGTCGTTCTCCGCACGGCGCAACACGTCCTCGCGCCCGGCAGAGATCACCGCGGCCGCGCGCACGTCCCCACGACTGCGGTAGAGGAGCACGGCAGAGTCCACCACCAGTTCGTCCGGGTTGTCGGTGGCGAAGGTCCGTACGTTGGTGACGTAGTGGCGCAGCCGGGAAGGCGGGTCTTCGGTCCAGGCGTGCTCGGTGGCGAACCGCTCCACCCTCCGGCGCAGCGAGTACTTGTTCTCGTCGAAGTGGGCCATGCCGGGCGCGGAGTCGAAGCCCGCCGTCAGCGCGGTGGTGACGCGCACCGGCATGATGTAGTGGATGTCCTCGGTGAGCAGGTCGAGCCACTCCTCGTAGTTCTGCGCGTCGAGCACGTAGGCCTCGTCGACCAGCCACTGGTGTGCGTCCAGGTGCCGCGGGTCGGAGAACGGCAGGCTGCGGCCGATGCGCTGGGTGGTCGGAGCGTGTCCACCGAGACTCGACGCAGCGGAGTAGGGTCCGCCGTTGCCCGTGGGCTTGGCCCCCGCCTCCTCGTGCGCCGCCTTCGGTGCGGTCGTCTCGACGCTCATGCGCAGACCTCCCCATCGTCCCCGACACCAGAGACCTCGACGTGCCCGACCTCGTCGACAGGCCGCTCGAGGTAGTCGGCCCACCGGGCGAGCAGGTGGCGCTGGTTGTACTCGCCGTAGCCGACGTGCGCTTCCCCCGGCCCCGCGAACTCTTCCCGGGTCAGCGGAGCGACGACCTCGGTGCCGTCCTCGAGCAGTCCCATCCGGCTGTTGAGCAGCAGGCGGCGTGCCATGGTCCCCGCCGCCGTGTTGGTCAGGGAGACCCAGTTCTCCACGTCGTCCTGCTCGAACATGCCGGTGCTGCCGAAGCACATGAGGTACGCCTTGTAGGACAGCTTCTTGAACTCTTCGGGCGCCTCGGCGTCGACCGCGAACCACGACAGCACCTCGGTCTCGTCGGGGCCGACCGGTTGCCAGGTGCGCAGCGAGATGAACGGCAGGACGTCGTCGGTGTCTTCGACCTTGGGCCAGTTGTGCACCAGGCTCATGTTGGGGAACAGCGATGCCGCCGAGATCATGAACCCGTCGCGACCGATGACGTCCAGCTGGTCCGCGGACCACTGCTGCTTCATCTTCTCGATCATCACGTCGGGGTACCCGACGTAGCGCAGCCGCTCCTCCAACGGGCCAGGTGGGAGTTTGTAGGTGGTGCCACCGCCGTTGCCCGCCCAGTACGTGTTGCCGTCCTTGCGCTTCTCCGCCTTCGGCTCACGGAACAGCCCGATCTCCACCACCGAGGTGTGGGTCTGCGGGGTGTGGTACATGTCCCCGGCGAAGTTCTCGGCACCGATCTTCCAGTTCGCCTTGATCCGCCAGCGCTGCGGGCCCCGCAGTTCGATCCCCGAGGCGGACTGCTTGGTGTAGTAGTCGAGGTAGAAGGCGAAGTCGCCGAGGTACTCCCGCAGCGGTGGCGCGTCCGGGTCCATGCTGATGAAGATCAACCCGTTGTAGGAGTCGAGCGAGGGAGCGGGTAGCAGCGTCTGACCCTTGCGCCGGAACCCCGCTTCACCGCCGTAGGCTTCCTTGTGGAACGGCAAGCCGACGATCCGGCCGTCGTTGCGGTACGACCACCCGTGGTACGGGCAGCGGAAGTGCGACGCGTTGCCCATCTCTGCCCGGCAGATCTGCATTCCTCTATGCAGACACATGTTGAACATCGCTCGCACCTGGCCGTCCTCGCCGCGCGCGATGATGAACGAGTCGTCCAGCACCCTGCGCACCACGTAGTCGCCCGGCCACGGGATCTCCGACTCGTGCGCGACGAACAGCCACGCCCGGCTGAACAAGCGCTCGCGCTCCAGCCGGAAGATCTCCTCGTCGTTGTAGATGTGCGCCGGGACCATCCCCCTGCGCACATCCCGGAACACGTCCTGGTCCACCACCGACACGCGAACACTCACTCTCTGTTAAGCAGAATTCTTATCCTTTATGCAGAATCTAAGACAGAGTGCAGAGGTCTTGTCAAGCGCCGACTCGTCGGGATCGAGCAGGTGATCGGGCAGCACCTCCTCGTGGGCGCAGCGCAGCAACGCCTCGAGAAAGGTGCGGTCGTCCTCCGAGCAGCGCGGGCCAGCGGGCCCGCGCTGAGCAGGCCGCGAGCACCCCCACCTGCTGCCACCGCACGATGCGCGCGGACCGCTGAACGGTGGAGAGCACGGGCACGGGACTCCGGCGCGCGGGACGGTCCTCAGCCGACCGGTCCGCGGACGAAACCTCGGAACGCTGCGCGGCAGCGGGTCTCCCGACCTAGTGGGTCGTCCCGCACGGAGGGACGGCCATCGAGGGCTCGGTGATCAGCGCCACGGGCACCGGGGAGTTCACGAAGCGGCGCGCCGGCCGAGGTGCAGGACGATGAGGC
Organism: Saccharopolyspora hordei; assembly: GCF_013410345.1. Taxonomy (NCBI): domain Bacteria; kingdom Bacillati; phylum Actinomycetota; class Actinomycetes; order Pseudonocardiales; family Pseudonocardiaceae; genus Saccharopolyspora; species Saccharopolyspora hordei. The sequence goes on along the minus strand of NZ_JACCFJ010000001.1, from coordinate 2,891,946 downwards.
CGCAGATCGCCGACGGGATGACGAGGGCGAGGAACAGCGTCTCCGCGCTCCAGCCGGCCGAGAGGACACCACCGACGATGAGCGGGCCCGCGATGCCCCCGGCCCGCCCGATGCCGAGCGCCCAGCCGACCCCGGTGGAGCGGACCTCAGCGGGGTAGAACACGGCGGCGAGCGCGATGACGCTCTTCTGCCCACCGCTGACCACGCAGCCGATGAGGAAGGTCGCGGTCATCAGCAGCCACACCGGTGCACCGAGCGCGACGCTCATCAGCACCAGGAACGCGCAGCCGACGAGGTACAGCGTTCCCAGCGATCTGAAGGTGCCCAACCGGTCCATCGCCGGGCCGATGACGAAGGCGATGGCGATGCCGCCGATCGTGGTCATCGACGAGGCCGTCGCCAGCGTGGCGGCGGAGTGACCCCGCTCGCTCAGGATGGTGGGCATCCAGCTCTGCAGTCCGTAGAACATCCCGAGGTTGATCACGAACACGGTCCACAGCAGAACGGTGCTCCCGAGCCTGCCGCCGACGACCAGCTCACGCAACGTCACCCGCTTCCCCTGCGCGGCGTCCTCGGTCTCGATCTCCGGGGCGCTACCCGTCGGCAACGTGGGGTCGATCTTGCGGCACAGGGCGTAGGCCCGACCGGTGTCACCACGGCGGAGCAAGTACGACATGGACTCGGGCAGGGCCCGTAGCAACACCACGACGAGCAGCAGCGGTGCCACCCCTCCGACCAGGAACACCGACCTCCACCCGTGCACCGGGATGAGGGCGTCGGCCACGTAGTTGGCCACCACGAACCCGAGTGAGAAGCCGCAGTAGATCGCCAGGACGAAGCTGGCCCGGACGCGTTTCGGGCTGTACTCGGCGGTGAGCGCGATGGTGCTCGGCGTCGCCGCGCCGAGGCCCATGCCGGTGATGAAGCGCAGCAGCAGCAGTTGTCCCGGGTCCCGCGCCCACGCCGACGCGAACGTGGTCAGGGCGAACAGCGTCGCCCCGCCCACGACGAGCCGCTTGTGGCCGTACCTGTCCGCGAGCGGGGACAGCACCAGGTAGCCGATCATCAAGCCCGCCAGCGCGGCCGAGAAGATGGGCCCCAGGTCCGCCTTGGACAGGCCCCAGTCCTCGGTGATGGCCGGTGCCATGTAGTTGATGGCCTGCGTGTCGAACCCGTCCAGGAACATCACCAGACCGCACAGCAGCACTGTGTCGAGCTGGAACCGGTTGGGGCGCCGGTCGTCGACGAACCCGGGCAGGCGCAGCGGGCCCTCGCCGCGTGCTCTCGTCGACGGTGTTTCGGTGTCAGACACGGCCGAACCTCCACTCCGGGTCCTGGACCCGTGGTTCTGGGTGCGCTGGGCTCGCCGGGCCAGGGAGTGCCACTGGCCCGGCGAGCTCTGCGGAGGGGACTAGTGCGCGCCTGCGGCGGAGACGAAGGCGTCGGCGTGGAACCGGTCGGGCGCCACGTCTCGTTCCCGCGCCAGGACGTCGGCGGCCGAGACGGTCATGGCTTCGCTGCCGCATGCGTAGATGTGGTGCTCGGTCAGGTCGGGGTAGTCCGCGAGGACGGCCTCTTGCACCCACCCCGTCGCGCCGTCCCAGCCCGCGTGCGGACGGGAGAGCACGGGGGTGAACCGGAACCACGGGTACCGCCTCGCCCAGGCGGTGACGGTGTCGATCAGGTAGAGGTCGTCGATGGTGCGCGCACCCCAGTACAGGTGGACCGGGCGGTCGAGCCGACGGGCGATGTGGTCGAGGACGATCGACCGCATCGGCGCGAAACCGGTGCCGGTGGCCAGCAGGATGACCGGATCGCCCGCCGGTCTGGCGGGGTCTGCGGGATCAGCGACGACGAAGTCGCCGAACGGCGCTTCGATCTCGACCGGGTCGTGGAACTGGAGTTCCCTCAGGATCCCGTCGGAGAACCGGCCGCCGGGCTCGGTCCGGATGTGCAGTTGGAGAGCGTCGTTGTGCTGTGGCGGGTTCGCCATCGAGTACGGCCGGGTGTCTCCGTCGGGGAGGACGATGTTGACGAACTGACCGGCGCGGAACGGGGTGCGCCGTCCGATCGGATAGCGCAGGTCGAGGATCGTGACGCGGTCGTTGGGCCGCCTGATGCGGTGGACGACGCTGGTCAGCTGCTTGCGGACGGGCGGAGCGCGGTGCTCGACCCGACGCGGCACGATCTCCACGTCGCTCATCGGACGGGCCCGGCACAGGCGCACCTCGGCAGGCCCGCAGACACGGCCCTGGCCCGGGACGTCCAGGACACCCGTGCTCAGGCCGCCGACGCAGGTGTCGCACACTCCCTTCCGGCACGAGTACGGGATCGCCCAGCCCGCAGTCTCCGCAGCGTCCAGCACGTTCTGCTCGGGCTCGCAGTCGAACGCGATCTCCGAGCCCCGGACGCTGATCGTGAACGTCATGTGAGGACCCCCTTCCGGGTCGGGGCGAGCAAGCGCAGCGCGGCCAGCACCGCGCTGGGGTCGGCGATCCCGCGGCCGGCGATGTCGAAAGCCGGCCCATGACCGACGCTGGAGAACGGTGCGCCGGCGCCGATGGTGACCGCCGCCGCCCTCCGCCCAGCCAGCGTCTTGACCGGGATGTGCCCCTGGTCGTGGTACATCGCGAGGTAGGCGTCGTGGTCGCGGTCGCCGCCGAGCAGGACGTCGGCGCCGGTGGGTCCGTCCACGTCGAGGCCGCGCTCGCGCAGCGCCGCGACGGCCGGCACCACCACCTCCTGGTCGTCCCGTCCGAAGAGGCCGTTCTCACCGGCGTGCGGGTTGATCCCGAACACGCCGATGCGGGGTTCGTCGATCCCCATCGCAGCAAGAGCGCGGTGCAGGGCCAGGCCTGCCTCCGTGACGAGCTTCGGGGAGACCCGCTCCGCCGCATCGGCGAGCCGTTCGTGCAGCGTCACGTGCGCGATGCGGAGACCACCACCGACCAGCATCAAGAAGACCCGGTCGGCGGGGACGCCGAGGAGCTCCGCGATCAGCCGCGGATAACCGCCGAACGCGATGCCCGCCCTGGTGACGGCGGTCTCGGAGTGGGGGCAGGCGACCACACCGGCGAAGCTGCCGTCCGCGGCGAGCCGCACGGCCGTCTTGGTGTACTCGATCGTGGCCGCACCGGCCGCCGCGGTGACCTGCCCGACCTCTCGGTCAGCGGGGTCCAGGGCACCCACGTCCACGACGTCGCAGACGCCGGCGGTCGGCACCGCGCCGGGTTCGGCGGCGCGCAGCGTGAGGCCGGCACGTCGCGCGGGCTCCTCCAGCACGTGCCGGTCCCCGACGACCACCGGTGCCTGGGAGCCCAGCGCGGCGACGGCCTTGACAGCGATCTCCGGTCCAATCCCGTTCGGGTCGCCGGTGGTGAGGAGCAGGCGGCTCACAGCGGCAACACCAGCAGCGTGTCGGTGCGGGAGCTGTCGCAGACCACGATCCGCTCGTCGATCAGCGTCTTGCCGTCCACGAAGACGTAGCGGTCCAGGTACCGCCCGCTGGCGAAGACGTCGGTCGGGCCGTTGCCGGTGACGCGCAGGACCACGAACGAGGTCTCGCTCGTCGCACCGGACTCGCTCTCCTCCAAGATCGCGGGCTGACCGAGCAGGTGCCGGTACGCGTGCGGCTCGTAGATGTTGGCTTCCTTGAGCGCCGAGACCCGGTCCTTGAGCATCGCCTTGTTGTTGGCCCAGATGATGCCCGCGGGCAGACCGCGGCGGTGGTTGTCGGCGGTCGTCACCTTGTAGAAGGCGTTGTCGGTGAAGAACTCCGGCCAGTCCTCGATCGGGCCGTCGTCGATCGCCCGCACGTAGTGGCCCTGCGCCCGGCTGATCAGGTTCAGCGCGTCCATCACGCCGCCTCCTCGATGCTGAAGCCCATCGCTTCGCGGTAGACCTTCCAGAAGCTGCGGATCGAGGCCTCGGTGACCCGGCTCTCGCTGGAGACGGCTTGGTCGCCCCCCATCTGGACGGTGGCGAACTCGGTGCTCGCGCCGGCGATGCCGCGCTGGACGAAGCCGCCGATGGCGCCGTCTTCCATCGACACGTACCCGGCCGGCCCGACCAGGTTCGACTGCTTCATCCGGATCAGGCGCTGCTCCTCGGTGTCGTCCTCGAAACCGAGGTAGGTCCAGTTGAGGTTGGTGCGGTCCACCCCCGTCGGCAGGATCTGGCGCACTGCGATCGAGTTCTGGATCTGCTGCAGGACGAAACCAGGCGCCACCGACAGGATCTGCAGCGTGATGTCGTCACCGACCTCGCTGAAGCTGTCCACCAAGGACGGGTCTTCGAGCTGGTACTCGCTTTCGGAGCGGATGTTCTGCTCCTTGTAGTACCTGTCGGCCTCGGCCTCGCGATCGATCGCCGACCAGCTCACGTGGTGGGCACCGGACTCGGAGACGATGATGCCGCCCTTCTGGGAGAGCCGGTTGAGCCCGAAGGTCGTGAAGAACAGGTGCAGGATGCTCGCGTGGTAGGAGTCCTTGACGTTCTCCACGTAGAGCTTCCAGTTGTTGGGCAGCGTCTGGGTGAAGCGTCCCAGCACGACGGGCTTGCGGCCGCCGAGGACCCGCTCGATCCGGTCGAGGACCTCTTGACCGAGGTATTCCTCGATGTCGGGGACGTCGTTGTCGAGGCTGCCGAAGATCAGGCCGTGCACGTTGGCCAACCGCAGGCGGCGCGGGCTGTGCGCGGCCTTGCAGAAGCTCTCCGGCATACCGCCCTTGCCGTTGATGCCCTTCTCGAAGGCGACCCCGGTCAGGTCCCCCTGGAGGTTGTAGGTCCACGCGTGGTAGACGCAGGTGAACTCCCGCGCGTGCCCGTAGTGCTCCATCGCGATCAGCGCACCCCGGTGAGCGCACCGGTTCTCGAAGGCGTAGACCTCGCCGTCGTGGTCACGAGTCACCAGGACCGGCTGCTCACCGATGAACGTGGCGCAGAAGTCGCCGGGTTCTGCCAGCTCGGCCTCGAGGCAGAGGTAGCTCCAGAACGGGCCGTGGAAGATGTTGGCCTGCTCAGCCTCGTAGACGTCCTCGTCCTGGAACACCCAGTACGGCACCTCGGTCAGTGACCGGGGCCAACTCCGCTCCGCCATCGCGGCCGCCACCCCGTTCCCCTTCACCATGCATCTCCTCTGCCACAGGATGCTTGACATCCCCACCGTAGTGTTCGTATAACGAACACATGTCATATTTCCGAACACATGGCAGTAGAGTGGACCGCATCACGACCTGTCAAGGGGTGCTTTCGTGACGGCCGAAGGGATGGCGGGGTTGGCCAAGGGCCTGGCAGTGCTCGAAGCGTTCGGGACCGACGGCCCGAGCCTCACCATCAGCGACGCCGCACGAGCCACGGGCACGACGCGCGCGACCGCTCGCCGGTGCCTCACGACCCTGACGGATCTGGGCTACCTCACCTACGACGGCAAGTACTACGCACCGACGCCGCGCCTCCTGCGCATCGGCGCCGTCTACGGGAGGACCGCTCAACTGCCGTCGCTCGCGCAACCACTGCTCGCGGCCGTGCGGGAGGCGGTCGGTGAATCCGCTTCGCTGGCCGTCCTCCAAGACCACGAAGCGCTCTTCGTCGCACGCAGCGATGTGACGCGCATCGTCAACACCGGGGTGCGGGTGGGTGCCTGCCTCCCGCTCTACGCCTCCGCCACCGGGCACGTCCTCCTGGCAGGCCTCACCGACTCCGAGCTCGCCGACTACCTCGCCTCGGTCGAGCTCATCGCGCGCACCCCGAAGACACCCACCGACAAGGACGAGATCGCGAAACGTGTCCACAGTGTCCGGACGGACGGCTACGCCCTCACCGACGAGGAGCTCGAACTCGGGCTGCGGTCCATCGCCGTCCCGGTGGTCGATTCCACGGGTCGGATCGCCGCGGCGATGTCAGTGAGCGCGTCGGCCTCTCGCGTCGCGGTCGAGGAACTGCTCGACGGGGTCAAGCCGGTCCTCGAGGAACACGCGTCGCTCCTGGGCCGACAACTATGAGGTGCTGTCCCAGGACCGGTGCCGGCCCGAGCCTCGTACTGCCCTCTGGCGCGGCACTTCCGTGAGTCGGTCATCGCGGCCGGTGGGTGACGGTGAGGTCCGGTCGGCGGTCAGCCTGCACGAGCTCGCTGGCCGCCGACTCCACGGAACGCGTTACCGCTCACCCGCCGCGCCGGATCGCCGATCAGTCGGCGACCCGCGCCGCCTCGGTCTTCGACTCCTCTGCCGGGGCCCTGTCCGGCAAGCCCGAGGCGTAGGTCTCCCGCAGCGCGACCGCGCACACCACCGAGACCACTGCAGTGCCGATCATGTACCAGGCCACGGCCGAATACCCGCCGGTGCGGTCGAGCAGCCAGGTGGCGAAGATCGGCGCGAGCGCGCTGCTGGCCAGCGTGCCGAGCGTGTACCCGGAAGAGATGCCCGAGTAGCGGATCTCGGTCTCGAACGCCTCCGCGAAGAACGCGGCGAGCGGGCCGAACGCGGCGGAGAACCCCGTGCAGATCGCCAGGTACCCGATCGCGGCGATGAAGAACGAACCGGTGTCGAGCGTCCAGAACCACGGGAAGGCCAGCGCACCCATGGCCACCGTGCCGCCGATGAAGACCGGTCGGCGGCCGATCCGGTCGGACAGGGCGCCGAACAGAGGCAGCGTGATGAAGGTCAGCAGCATCGCCAGGAAGACCAGGACCAACATCGCGTTGCGGCCGTACTCGAGCTGCTGGGCTCCGTAGCTGAGGCCGAAGACGGTGGCGAGGTAGAACGTCACGCCGATCGACAGGTACGCACCTCCGGTCAACAGCACCTGCTTCGGGTGTCTGCGCAGCAGCACCGCGATCGGCAACGCGACCACGTCCTGGTCCTGCTTCAACCGCGCGAAGTTCGGGCTCTCACCCAGCTTCAGCCGCACGACGAGTCCGAAGAGCACGAACACGCCACCGATCAGGAAGGGGATCCGCCAGCCCCAGGCCAGGAAGGTCTCCTGCGACATGGCCCCGAAGGCGAGGAACACCGCGTTGCCGAGCATCAGGCCCGCCGGCACACCCATCTGCACCCAGCTGCCGTAGTACCCGCGGCGGCGGGACGGTGCGTGCTCCACGGCCATCAGCACCGCACCTCCGTACTCACCGCCGAGCGAGAGCCCCTGGACGAACCGCAGGGTGACCAGGAGGATCGGCGCGGCGACTCCGATGGTCTGGTAGCTGGGGAGCACGCCGACCGCGAACGTGGTCGTCCCCATGATGCTCAGGGTGAGCACCAGCATCGACTTGCGACCGACCTTGTCCCCGAAGTGCCCGAACAGCACCCCGCCGATCGGCCGTGCGACGAACGCCGCGGAGAACGTCACGAAGGACAGCAGCGTGCCGAGCAGCGGGTCGTACTGGGGGAAGAACAGTTCGTTGAAGACGAGGCCGGCGGCGGTGCCGTAGATGAAGAAGTCATACCACTCCACGGTGGTACCGACGGCGCTCGCGAATCCTGCTCTTCCGCTGCGCGAGATCAGGGACATCAGCACTCCTCGGTCTCAGACGTCGTCGTAGCACGAGAGGAATCGTCTTCACGGTGCTCACATCGCGACACCTCCACCTGGAGAGTGCCGTTCTCCTCGCGGGACCTCTCGGGTTTCCCGATGTGTCCGGACGAGCTACCGGGAGGACGGCGCCGCCGACGGCTCGGCGCGCACCGCAACGGGGTGGATCCGGAGACCGGTCTCGCGGAACCAGGCCCGGACCACGTCCTCGTCCGGCCGGCTGCCGGTGGCGAGCGCCCAGCGCAGAGCCGAGCGCCGCAGGTTTCCCGACCCAGGTCCGGCGAGTTCCGCGTACCACGAGCCGGGCGCGGACACCGTGGTCACCGGGAACCGCTCCAGCAGCGCGCGGGTGTCACACCCGGTCTCGTCGACCAGGATCGCCGCCCCGGCCGACCACGGCTGGACCAGACCGAGCGAGAAGCCGGTGACGGTCTCCCGCGGAGTGCCGTTCCAGTGCAGGTCGCCCGGCCGGCTGGCACACCGGGCGGGGCCGAGCTCGGCCCACACCCGCAGCAGGTCGGTGCGTCCGTGCGCGGAGACCTCCTGCCCAGTGCCGGTGATCAGGACCGGGTCCCTCGGTACCACCGGTGCGTCATCGGGCTCCTCCAGGTGCATCACCGCGTGGTAGTTCACCGCGTCGGCGCGGGGCAGGCCACCGACGCAGAGCACGTGCCGCACCGAGGGGCAGGCCCGTCGAGTGGCCAGGCCGTCCTCGACGTGCGCCGCGTCCACCACGACGATGCCGGCGGTGGTGGCCGCCGCTCGGTCCGTCAACCCGGCTGCCCCCGCGTCGTGGGGCACCGGCGCGACGGAGACGCCCGCCCGCATCGCTCCGGCCGCCACCTCCCACCACTCGGGTACGTTCGGCAGCTGCACGACGACCGACTCGCCCGCAGCGACCCCGAGGTTCGCGAGCAGGTTGGCGAACCGCCTGACCCGGTCGGCGAGGTGAGCGAAGGTCAGCACTCGAGGCCGCCCGTCGCGGCGCACCCAGACCATCGCCGGACGCGCCCCGAACCCCACCCACGCGTCCGCCAACCCACTCGGCCAGTCCGGCCCGAGCGCCTCTGGCGAGCACGGACGAGCAGTCAACGGCACACACCTCCTTCCTCCGGGCAGCACGGCCACCGCGGGAAGTCCCCACGGTGTCGGACTCAGCGATCTGTTCAGAGCAACCGGAGCTCGTGCGCCTTGGCGATGGCCTCGACCCGGTTCCGCGCGTTCAGCTTCTGCATCGCCGTCTGCAGGTAGGTCTTCACGGTGTTCCGCGCGAGGGCGACCTGGTCGGCGATCTCCGGGTTGCTGTGCCCCATCGCGGCGAACCGCAGCACCTCGTACTCCCGCTTGGTGAGGCCGACCCGGAACAGCAGTTCCGGCGTCGCCGAGGCGTGCCAACCGGTCAACCGAGGATCGACCACCCGCACCCCTCGCGCCACCCGCCGGACCGCGGTGGAGAAGTCACCACCGGTGACGTCCTTGACCAGGCAGCCGTCCGCGCCGGCGTCGATCAGCACGTCGATCGCGCCGTGGTCGGCGAAGGCGGTGAAGAGCAGGATCTTCACCCCCGGTGCCACCCGGCGCAGCCGGGCGACCAGCTCTGGGGCCGGCACGTCCGGCAGCCGGAGGTCGAGCAGGATCACGTCGGCCGGCACGTGTTGCGCCAGCTCGATCGCCTCGTGCCCGAGGCGCGCGCTGCCGACCACGCTGATCAACGGGTCCTCGGCCGCGAGCAGTTCGACGCCCCCGTGGATCACCGGGTGGTCGTCGACCACGAGCACCCGGATCTCGGTCTGTTCATCCATCGTCAGCACCTTCGACCGCACAGGGCACCCAGGCGCGCACCGTGGTGCCGCCGTCCTCGTTGCCGATGATCGACACGCCGCCACCCACCCGTTCCATCCGGCGCACGGACAGCGGCAGGCCGAGGTGACCGGCCCCGACCGCGTCGCTGTCGGCCCAGCCGTGCCCGTCGTCGGCGACCGCCACGGTCAGCTGTCCGTCCGTGACGACCACGCTCACCACCACGGTCGACGCGTGTGCGTGCTTCTCCACGTTGACCAGCGCCTCCCGCACCACGCTGGCGAGCGCGTCGACGCGGCCGGGCGCCAGTTCCGGGATCTCGGCGAGCGCGACGAACCTGGCTGGGATCCCGGTCCGCTCCTCGAACGCCTCGCAGTCCTCCTGGACCACCACCGCGAGCTCACGCTCCGGGGGCTGTTCGTTGAGCTGCGCCAGCGAGCTGCGCAGCATCGCGGTCACCGACTCGACCTGGCGCTCGACCTCGTCGATGCGGCCGCGGATCCGGTCGAGGTCGTGCATCGAACGCAGGCTGCGCAGTTCCGCACCGATCCGGAAGAGCACCGGACTGACCGAGTCGTGCAGCTTGGCCGCCATCCGCCGGCGATCGGCGCCCAGCGCGAGGTCTGTGTGCATCTTGGCCCGGTGCGAGGCGATGAGGGAGGTCGAAGCGGCCGCCGCAGCGTCCTCGAGCTGCGCGATCACCAGGTCCCCGAACGACGTCTGGCTGCGGATGCCCACGTACACGGCGCCGAGCACTTCCCCGTCGTAGATCATCGGGACGGCCAGCATGGCCCGCAGCCCCTCCTGGGCGACCAGGTCGTCGAACTCGTGCGTGATCGCGTCCGACGACCGGTAGTCCCGCACCCACACCGGCTTGCGCTGCGCGATGCTCTTGCCGCCCAGCCCGAGGCCCTCGGGCACGACGAGCCGGTGCAGTGCCGTGCTCGTCGTGCCCTGCCAGCTCCGGTGCACCATCCGGTTCCCCGCTTCCACGCGGCCGACCAGTGACATGTCGAACGCGCCGAGCTCACGGACGCGGCGGGCGACCACGTTCATCGCGATCGATTCGTCCAGCAGCACCAGCAGCTCGGAGTGCCGCAGCGCGAGCTGGTCGAGCACGGTGTCCGCATCAGCGTCCGAAGCACCCGCCATGGCAGTCTCTCCTCGTCGAGATCCCCGGATACTAGCCCGGGTGTCACCTACAGCGCCGTAGCTCTGATCACTCCCCGCAGCACCAGCAGACATTCCACGAGGAAGTAGTCACCCCACACCAGCTCGTTGTCGATGGCCAGCCCGCGCCGGTGGTCGAAGCAGCCACTGGTGAGGATCCCGGCAGGTCGGGTGTCGTCCTCTCCCACCGGCGTGAGGAAACGCGTGACGAGAGCGTCCACCATCGCCAGCGCCCGCTCGCGGTAGTGCGTGCGGTCCGGCGCCAGCACGGACAGCTTCAGCAGCGCAGCGGCGGCGATCGCGGTCGCCGAGGTGTCCCGTGGGGCCCCGGCGTCGAAGTCCCACGGCGCGACGTGGTCGGCGGGCAGGTGCTCCAACCACCAGTCCGCCACCGTGAGCGCGGTGTCCAAGAAGTCTCGCGACACCCAGTGGGTGGCCTGGGCGAAGCCGAGCATGGCCCAGGCCTGGGCACGGGCCCAGGTGCTGTCGTCGGCGAGCCCCTTGTGCGTGTACCGCCGGACGAGCGCACCGGTGCTCTGGTCGAAGGCCGCCGACTGGCAGACCGACCCGTCCGCGCGCACGCAGTACTCGATGTGCCGCTCCGCGTGGCGCCGGGCGATCTCGGCCAGCTCCGGCTGGTCCAGTTCGCCCGCGGCCCAGGCGAGCAACGGCACCGTGCCCGGCACCGCGTCGATGTTCGCCGCGCCCTCGCCCACTGCGTCGGCCTCCTCGGCCTCATCACCCAGCGGGATCACCCCAGCGTCGTGGTTGAAGCTCGCCGCAAGCCCCCGGGCCCCGGCGAGCGCGGATTCGCGTGCCGGTGCGCTCTGGCCGATCAGGTGCGCCACCCCGGCGCCGTAGAAGAACAGGAACCCGCGGAAGGCCGTCTTCGAGCTCGCCCGCACCGTGAGCCGACGGGCGACGTCACCGGCCAGCTCCGCGTGACGTGCCTCGCCCGTGGTGGCCGCGGCGAGCGCGAGCAGACCGCCCCAGAACCCGCCCGTCCAGTGGCCGTCCGGCGAGAGGGTCCACTCCCCCGTGTTCTGGTCGGCGAAGTGCGGGAAGCCCCGGGTCGCCGCCCGCTCGGTGATCTCGGCCCGGGACAGCATCCGGGCCACGGCGTCGTCGAAGCGCCGCACGGTCTGTGCATCCATCTCGGTCATGACACCTCCCCGCTCACCAGCACCGGCTTGAGCGTCGCGCCCGAGCGCATGTCGGCCAGGGCCTGGTTCACCGCGCTCAGGTCGTACCGGGTGACCAGTTGGGACAGATCGAAACGCGCCGCCAGCCGAGGCACGGACCGCACGTGATGGAGGTGGTTCGCCGGCGAGAACGCCCAGCTGCCCAACACCTGGAGCTGCTTGCGGGTGATCAGGTGCGGGTTGAGCGGGGTCGGGCCGTGATCGGTGTACTGCCCGACGACGAGGTACTTCCCGCCCTTGCGGGTCAGGTCGATGCCCTCGGCCACCGCGGACGGGACACCGGTCGCCTCGATCACGACGTCCGCACCGCGGCCGTCCGGTGTCTCGGCGAGCACCTCCGCCACCCGGCTCGCCACGTCGGTCGAGGTGAAGATGTCGACGTGCACGTCGCCGACGCCGAGCCGGCGTGCCGTCTCGAGCCGGTTGGCGGGTCCGCCGACGACGATCACCTTCGCCGCGCCCGCCATCGTCGCGTACATCGCGGCGGCGAGGCCGACCGGGCCACTGCCCTGGACGACCACGACGTCGCCCTCCTGGGGCTTGCCGATGTCCAGCACCGCGTGCACCGCCGTCGGACCGGCGCAGCCGAGCGCGATGACCTGTTCCGGGGTGACGCCTTCGGGCAGCTTCACGATGGTCGAGCCGGGCTGCAGGTAGATCTGCTCGGACCACCCACCGGACAGGTGCGGCCACTGGGCGCAGCTCTGGTTGATGCCGTAGACCTTGCGCGTCTCGCAGAGCGAAGGCTCGTCCTCGTCCGTGCAGTAGGAGCAGGTGCCGCACGGGATGTTCGAGGCCCAGGAGACCAGGTCACCCTCGTGCAGCGGCGCCCCGGTGGCGTCGGTGCGCACCCCCTCCCCGAGCCACCGCACCCGGCCGACGGCCTCGTGCCCGAGGACCACCGGCAGCGGGATCGGCAGCTTGCCGCGCTGCAGGTGCATGTCCGTGCCGCAGATCCCGGCGTGGGTGACGTCGACGACGACCGCACCCGCTTTCGGTTCCACCTCCGGGAAGGACGTGATCTCCAAGTCGGTGCCGAACTCCCTGAGCACCGCCGCGTTCCGCTCGCTCACTCGCTCGTCTCCCTGTTCCGGCCGCGTCGCGGCCATGTCGATGGGCTCACCGGAGGGACCCGCTCTGCCGAAGAGCGTCGATCTCGCTCTCGGTGAAGCCGAACTCGCGCAGGACCGGTTCGGTGTGCTGGCCCACGTCCGCGACGCCCCGGGTGATCGTGGCCGGGGTGCAGGAGAGCCGCACCGGGTTGCCCAGGATCCGCGTGGAGGCCCGGCCCCCGACCTCGACCCGGGTGATCGTCCCGTTCTCCAGCACCTGCGGGTGATGCAGTGCCTCGTCGAGGGTCAGCAGCGGAGCGGAGAGCAGGTCCACCGAGTCGAACCGCTCGATCGCCTCCTCGGTGGTGAGTCCGCGGACGACGTCCCGCAGAACCTCGTTGGCCCGTTCCTTGTTGCGGGCCTGCAGGTCGGCAGTGGCGAACTCGGGCCGGCGGCTGAGGTCGTCCACCTCGAGCGCCTCGCACAGCAGGCGCAGCGCGTTCTCCCGGAACAGGCCCAGCACGGTGACCATGCCGTCCTTGGTCTCGAAGACCCCGCTGTACCAGTCGGTCACCCAGTTCGTGGTCCGCCCGTTCATGAGCACGGAGGAGCACTCCAGGGTCTGCAGGGCGAGCGCGGTGTCCAGCAGGTTCACGCTCACCTTCTGCCCGCACCCGGACCGTTCCCGCTCCAGCAGGGCGGCGAGGATCCCCTGCGCCAGCGCCATGCCGGAGGCGTAGTCGACCACCGGCACCGGCATGATGTGCGCGGCCAGGTTCGGGTCACCGACCGTGCGGGCCATCCCGCTCAGTGACTGGGCCAGCATGTCCTGACCGGCCTTGTGCGCGTACGGCCCCGTCTCCCCGAAGCCGGAGGCGGAGGCGTAGACCAGCTTCGGGTACCGTTCGGACAGCTCTTCGTAGGTCAGTCCGAGACGCCGCACGGCCGCGGGCCGGTAGCTGTGCACGAGCACGTCGGTCCGCTCGAGCAACCTGTGCAGCGCCGCCATGCCCTCGCGGGTCTTCAGGTTCAGCCCGACGCTGCGCTTGTTCCGGTTGACCGCCACGAAGTAGGAGCACGGTTCGCCCTCCTCGACCGCGCGCCGGTCCAGCGACCGCATCATGTCACCGTTGACACCCCGCTCGACCTTGATCACCTCGGCGCCGAAGTCCCCGAGCACCTGGGCCGCGAGCGGGGCCTGCATGATCTCGCCCAGGTCCAGGACACGGATCCCGGCGAGCGCCTGTGCCCGGGTCATGAGCGCACCTGCCTCGCGTAGGCGTCCTTGGCGATGACCAACCGCTGGATCTGGTTGGTGCCCTCGTAGATCTGGGTGATCTTGACGTCGCGCATCATCCGTTCCACCGGGTACTCACGGGTGAACCCGTAACCGCCGTGCAGCTGCAGCGCGTCGGTGGTCACCGACATCGCGTTGTCGCTGCACAGCAACTTCGCCATGGAGACACGGGACCGAGCGCGCGGGTCGCCGACCTCGATCAGCGCCACCGCGTCGTAGAGCAGCGCACGGGCGGACTCGATCCTCACGGCCATGTCGGCGACCATGCCGCGCACCATCTGGAAGCGGGACAGCGACTGGCCGAACTGCTCACGCTCGGCGGTGTAGGCCAACGCCTGGTCGAAGGCCCCCCGCGCGATGCCCAGCGCCTGCGCGGCGATCAGGGCGCGGCTGACGTTGAGCTCGGCGTTGATGTAGCGGTAGCCCTGCTTGGGGTCGTCGACCACGCGACGCGCAGGGATCCGCGTGTCCTCGAGGACGACGTCGGCGGTGGGGCTGCCGCGCATGCCCATCTTCTTCTCGTGCGGACCGAAGGACACCCCGGGGTCGTCGCGGTGCACCATGAACACCCCGAAGTCCTGCTCACCGGTGCGGGCGAGCACTGCGTACCAGTCCGCCCAAGGAGCGTTGCTGATGAACCGCTTCTGCCCGGTGAGCACCCAGTCGCTCCCGTCCTGCCGGGCGACGGTCTTGATGCCGGACAGGTCGGAACCGACAGTCGGCTCGGTCATGCACCAGGCTGCGCCCGCCTCGCCGGACGCCACCCCAGGCACCACCTCCGCGCGCAGGTCGTCGGATCCGTGGCTGACCACGGTGGAGGTACCTGCCCAGTTGACCAGCAGGACCAGCGCGGAGCTGGCACATGCCGCGGCGACCTCCTCCACGGCGATCACCTGGGACAGCAGGTCGCCACCGGATCCTCCGAGCTCCTCGTCGTAGGGGAGGCCGGGCAGTTCGGCCTCCCGCAGCGCCTGCCACGCCTCCACGGGGAAGCGTTCCTCGTCGTCCACAGCGGCGGCGTGCGGTGCGATCTGGTCGGCGGCCAGCTTTCGCACGCTGTCACGGAAGTCTTGGTGTTCGGTGTCCATCTGCTCTCGCGCTCCTCGAAGTGTCGTCGTCGGCACGTGCGGCCCTCGTCAGACAGGTGGCCAGCGCAGCCCCTTCACGGCACCGCCGCCGGCCGAGCCGGCCGCCTTACGGGCGTCCTCAGGCGGAATGCCGAATCGCCCCAGCACCCGTTCGGTGACGTCCTCGGTGTCCGTCTCACCCGGCCTCGCCGCGGTGCGGGAGTACACCGGCACTGCGGGCACCGAGTCGGCTCGGAAGCCCGGGTGACGGTGCGCGATCTGGTCGGAACCGGCGAGTTCGTGCGGTGCCAGCACCGGTGTCACGCAGGCGTCGACCTCAGCGAAGAACTCGGTCCACTCGGCGCGCGTGCGGTTGCGGAACGACGTCTCGAGCCGTTCGGTGATCACGTCCCAGTTCGTCGGGTCGAGGTGGTTCGGCACCTCTCCCAAGTCCAGCGCCTTCCAGAGGTTGGCGAAGAACGCGTCCTCCAGCGCGCCGACCGCCACGTACCCGCCGTCGGCGCAGGCGTAGCAGCGGTAGGCCGGCATCGACCCGGCGAGCACTCCTTCCCCGCGGCGGGGCAGCGATCTCCCTCCCCAGTCCACGAAGTTCATGCCCATCATGGACAGCACGCCGTCGACCATCGCCGCGTCGAGGTACTGCCCGTGCCCGGAGCGTTCCCGCTCGTAGAGGGCACCGACGATGCCGAAGGCCGCGAGCAGGCCGCCGCCGGCGAAGTCGGCGACCAGGTTCAGCGGCGGCACCGGCGGGCCGTCCGCCGGGCCGAAGGTACCCAGCGCACCCCCGATCGCCAGGTAGTTGATGTCGTGACCAGCTCGGCCGGCCAACGGACCCGTCTGCCCGTAGCCGGTGACGCTGCAGTAGACCAGCCGCCGGTTGATCTCGCTGAGTTCGGCGTAGCCCGCGCCGATCCGGTCAGCGACACCGGGCCGGAACCCTTCCATGAACACGTCCGACTCGGCGACCAGGCGGTGCAGCGCCGCGCGCCCCTCGTCCGTCTTGAGGTCGAGGGTGATGAACTCCTTCCCGCGGGAGAGCGCGGGGACCGGCAGGCCGGAGCGACCGCCGCCGATCACGATCACCTCGGCCCCGAGGTCGGCCAGCAGCATGCTGCCGTAGGGGCCGGGGGCGAGCCGGGTCATGTCCAGCACCCGGATCCCGGCCAGCGGTCCCGTCTTGCCGGTCACCGGGCACCTCCGGTCGACCGGCGCGTGTGGTGGGATGAGCATGGCGAGCAGAGCAATTCCGTCCTCCTCGTCGAGGTTGCGGTGGTCCGCGTGCACCCATGCTCGCCCGGTCTCCAGCGGCGTCGGTACCTCCACCTGGAGATGGCCGATCGGCGATCGATGCTTGCCTCTTCGGAGAGATTCCCCTTCTGAGAGCGGGTTTTCGCGAGCACCGGAGGAGGAGGTCAAGGGCGTGCCCTGCACCGGGTCTGGGCGTCCTCGGGGTGGACAGACCGCCTCCCGACCCGGTCCGGCTGCGCCCGAGACCACCGCCGCCGGAGACGAGGGCGGTCCTCAGTCACCCACGGGCTGCGCCGCTCGCCGATCGGTCTCCTCGACGTCCATCGCGCCACGTGTCTCCGGGCTCAGCGCTCCCGCGACGACGAAGACCAGGACCACCGCGAAGAGGGACACCATGAGCCGACCGGGCACGTCAGCCAGCTCCGGACTGGCGAGGTTGACGAGACTCGGCATCAGGCCGCCGACCATGAAGCCGAGGTTCCAGCAGATCGCGGTCCCCCGTCCCCGCAGCGCCGTCGGATAGCGCTCGTTGAGGAACACCAGGACCGGAGCGTAGGCAGCGTTGGCGAAGAAGGCCAGGGCCGACGCGGAGAACATGATCAAGGCCGTGTTCGTCGGATCGGTGCTCGTGATCAACCACACCAGCGAAGGCAGAGCGACGAGGTTGAACGCGCCGATCACCAGCATCGTGCGTCGGCGTCCGAAGTGCTCGCTGAGCTCTCCCGCCGTGATCGCGGCGACGACCACTCCCAGACTCGAGACCAGCAGGATCACGCCCTGGGCGCTCTGGGCGACACCGCTGACCTCGCCAAGCAACGTCGGGAGGAAACCGGAGGTCAGGTAGTACTGCGAACCGGCGCCTGAAACCAGCACCAAGTTCAGCACGAACAACCCTCCCCTGCCGTTGCGAACCAGGTCGACGAAGCGCGTCTTCGGCCCGCGGCTCGTCCGCTGTGCCCGCCACAGCGGCGATTCCTCGACACCGCGGAGCACGAGGAAACTGATCAACGCCGCCCCGAGCCCGGTGAAGAACATGACCCGCCATCCCCAGACGTCGAACTGCTCGCCCGGGAAGACCTCGCTGACCACGATGAAGACGCCGCTGGCCAGGGCAGCACCGATGCCCGCTCCGCCACTACCGATCAGCCCGGACATCAGGCCTCGCCACCGCTGCCCGACGCTCTCGGTGCCCAGCGTGTGCGTCGCCGCGACGACACCACCGACGAACACGCCTTGCACCAACCGCAAGGCCAGGAACAGCAACGGAGCGGCGATGCCGGCCACGGCGTAGGTCGGCACGGCTCCCATCGCGGCGGTGGACGTGCCCACGCCGGCCAGCACGATGACCATCGTCCGCTTGCGCCCGCTCCGATCGGCGATCGCACCGAAGATCGCGGCTCCGGCCGGACGGAGCAGCACGCTCACGGCGAACGA
The DNA here is from genome assembly GCF_013410345.1 of Saccharopolyspora hordei. Lineage (NCBI taxonomy): Bacteria > Bacillati > Actinomycetota > Actinomycetes > Pseudonocardiales > Pseudonocardiaceae > Saccharopolyspora > Saccharopolyspora hordei. The sequence continues at coordinate 2,874,125 of NZ_JACCFJ010000001.1, read as the reverse complement.
GGCGTACACCGCCGCGAGGCTCAAGGTCGGGCTCGCCACCGGGAAGATCAGGTCGCCGACGGTGCCGGCGACGTAGAGCAGGATGAACAGGTCGAACAGGTCGAACGCCCATCCCGCTACTGAGGCGAAGCTCGCGTACAGCATGGCTCTTCTGGACAGTCCGGTGTTCGTCGTGGACACGTCCGCCTCCTCAACGAGGTCTGTCTGGTGTGTCGCGTGTCCAGGCGACGGCCTGGACACGGGGCAGTGTGCGGAGCGGGACGGAGGTCACTCCGAGCGCCGGATCGAACCCCGACAACTCCGTCCAAAGTAGACTATGTTCGATGGTTCTTCGGCGACTCCCCGACACCACGACGCGAAACAACCCCGGGATTGGCTGACGCCGACCCCACTCGTCCTCGCCGAAGACGAACCTGTCCTCATCGGAGCTGACCGCGGTCACGCGGGACATCGTCGCGAGCACGGCCGAATCGTCGGTGGGTTCCGAGCGGGCCGAGCAGGTCGCCCCGGGTGCACGAGGACCGTGCCTGGTGTCAACGGTCCGCGCCGCCCGGTGCGCCACCGGGTCGGCCAGTGGAGGGGACCTCCCTCACTCCCCACCTCGGCGACGGCCGATGCGCTTGATCCGGTCCACCAAGGTGGCGACCACCATGCGGAACGCGCTCGGAGCGGCGTGGGACTGCTGCGGTGCTTCCCCGGTGGTGGCGACCTGGCGGACCGACTCGGCGAACTGCTCGAACATGCGCCGGCTGATGTCGCCGGCCAACGCACGGCCGAACTGGGCGATCCGGCCGGTCAGGTACACGGCCGCGTCGGCGCGGAGGTCCGTCCCCGCAGCGGTCGCACTCGCACGCAGCGTGATGTCGGCCTGGGTCCTCGCCCCTCCGGTGTCCTGCCCCTCCGCGAGCACGCGGATCGTCCCGGTCTCCCGGTCCTGCTCGAGCACCCGGGCGATCCCGTGGAACGAGAGCTTGATGGGCCCGACCGCCACCTGCGCTCGTCCGGCGTAGAGCTGCTCGCCGAGCTCCTCGGTGAGTTCCGCGCCGGGGAGGCATCCCGCCAGCACGTGCACGTCGGCGAGCACGCGCCACACCTCGTCGAACGGCACGTCCAGGGCGGTGTCCACCTGCACCGCGATCGTCGGCTCTCCCTCCGGGAGCACGATCTCCACGGTCCTGGCGGGTTCGTCCGACGGTTCTGCGTGCTCCTCGGCGACCGTCGCCGACCGTCCACCGGAGCGGCCGACCAACGTCCGCCGCGCGCAGTTGCCCGGTTCCGGGATCCCCTCGGGGTACGCGGCGCGGGTCTCGGAAACGGCGGTCAGGATGTTCCGGTACCCGGTGCAGCGGCAGATCACGCCGGACAGTTCCGCCGGGAGCTCCTCGTCGGTGACCTCGGGCTCGTTGTTCAGCAGGTCGTAGGCGCTCAGCAGGAAACCCGGGGTGCAGAAACCGCACTGGAGGGCGTGGTTCCGGCCGAAGGACTCCTGCAGCGGGTGCAGGTCGTCCGGACGCCCGAGCCCCTCGACGGTGACGACCTCCGCGCCGTCGAGCTGGCAGGCGAACAGCAGGCAAGCGCGGGCGGCTTCGCCGTCGACCAGCACGGTGCACATGCCGCAGACCCCGTGTTCGCACCCGACGTGGGTCCCGGTCAGCCCCAAGTGGTCGCGCAGGGCGTCCGCCAGCGTGACACGAGCGGGAAGGTCCAGCACCACGGGTGTGCCGTTGACCGTGAACCTCACCTCGACGGTGTCGTCGGCTTCCGCCCGCACCGGCCGAAGGCCCTTCTGCACGGGCTCTTCGATGCTCGTCATGCTCCCACCTCCGCTGTGCCGCGCACCGCGCGGCGGTGCGCCTTGGCCACTTCCCGGGCTGCCAGCGCGCGCAGGAGGCGCCGCCGGTAGCCGTTCGACGCGTGCGCGTCACCGTCGGTGTCGACGAGCTCGCGCACCACGTCGTCGAGCGCACCGACCAGCTCGGACCGGTCGCCACCGGTCGCGCGGACCAGACCGGTCACGTCCCGGGTGACGGGCCGGTCGGAGACACCGAAGGCCGTCATCGTCGCGGCGGACACGTCGCCGGCGTCGTCGGCGCGGACGTGTGCCGCGACTCCGGCCAACGCGAAGTCACCGTGCCGGCGCGCGATCTCGGCGAACCCGAAGCCCTCGCGCGGCCCGGCTACGGGGAACGAGACCGCGACCAGGACGTCCTCCGGGCGCAGCGCGGTCGTCATCGCCCCGGCGTAGAACTCCCGAGCTCGCACGGTGCGTTCCCCGTCGGGACCCGCCAGTCTCAGCTCGGCGTCCAGGCAGCAGGCGACTGCCGGCAGCTCGGCGGCCGGATCGGCGTGCGCCAGGCTCCCACACACCGTGCCGCGGCTGCGCAGTTCGCGGTGCCCCACCCAGGGCAGCGCGAGCCGCAGCAGCGGCACCTGAGCGGACTCCAGCGCGTGCTCAACTCGACGCTGGCGGACGGTAGCGCCGACCTCGAGCCGGTCGCCGACCGCCCGCAGCGCGTCGAGCCCGGTGACCGCGTTGATGTCCACCAGGGTGGTCGGCCGCGCCAGCCGCATGGCCAGCACCGGCACCAGGGACTGCCCGCCGGCGATGACCTTGCCGCCTCCGTCGGCGTTGACGAGTTCGGCAACGGCGTCGGACAACGCCGCGGGGCGCGCGTACGCGAAAGGTGCGGCCTTCATCTAGCCCCTCACCGCCCCTGGAACTTCGGGGCGCGCTTCTCGGTGAACGCGGCCACGCCTTCGGCGAAGTCCTTGCTGGACCGCAGCATCGCGTAGGCCTTGCGCTCCAGCTCGATCCCGCTGTACAGCGGAGCGTCGACACCGCGGTCGAGGACCTCCTTGGCGGTGCGCGCGGCCAGCGGGGAGAACCCGAGCAACTTGGTCACGAGCCGCTCGACCTTCTCGTCGAGCTCCGCTCGGTCCGCGGCCAGGTCGGCGACCAACCCCCAGTCCTTGGCGGCGGCAGCGTTGATCCGGGACGCGGTCAGCACGTGGTACTTGGCACGGGAGAGCCCGATGAGCCGGGCGAGGCGCTGCGTGCCGCCGGAACCCGGGATCATGCCGAGGTTCATCTCCGGCAGCGCGAACTCGCTGCGCTCGGTCGCCACGCGGATGTCCGAGGCCAGCGCGAGTTCGAAACCGACGCCGAAGCAGTAGCCGTCGACGGCGGTGACGACGACCTTGGGACTGCGCGCGGGCGCGGTCACGTTGTGGCCGAGGTCGGTGAAGTCGATCGGCTCGACCTCCATGAAGCCGGCGATGTCGCCACCGGAGGAGAAGTGCTCGCCTTCGCCCCGGATGACCACGACCTGGATGTCGTCGTCGGCGTCGATCTCGGCGAACCGGTCGGCCATGACCTGCCGGGTCTCCCAGGTGATGATGTTGTACTTGCCGTGGTCCAGCGTCAGGTAGGCGACCCGGCCGTCGTGGCCGCGGTCCAACTTGATCTCGCCTCCGGTGAGCGCCATGTCGTCAGTTCTCCCCTTCTGTTCCTTCGAGCACCGCGGTCTCCGTCGTCGCCGCGGTGAGCAGGCGGTGGATCACGTCGCCGTGGATCGGCAGCGTGGTGATGTCGACGCCGGACGGCCCGAGGGCGTCGGCGACCGCGTTGGCGATGGCCACCGGCAGGCTCATGCAGCTGCCCTCGCCACAGCCCTTGGCGCCGAGGCGGGTCAGCGGCGAGGGCGTTTCCAGGTGGTCGCTGCGCAGCTCGTAGCCGACCTCTGCGGTGGTGGGGCACAAGTAGTCCATGAAGGTCGCGGAGGTGGGCTGCCCGTTGTCGGAGTAGCGCATCTCCTCGTACAGCGCACCGCCGATGGCGTGCGCCAGGGCACCGTGGACCTGCCCCTCCAGCAGGACGGGGTTCAGGATGGTGCCGGCGTCGTGGACCGTGGACACCAGCTCCAGGTCGACCTCGTAGGTCTGCGGGTCGATCCGGCAGACCACGAGCTCGGCGACGAAGCCGTAGCACAGGCTCGAGTTGATCTGGTCGTCCCGGCTCGCGGCCTTGGCCTGCGGCGGGGTGAAGGCCGCCTCTTCGTACAGCCGGGCCGAGGTCCCGTCCGGCAACGATCCGGGGTCCCAGTGCACCACACCCGCGGCGTGGCGGAACTCCACCGCCCTCGAGTGGTCCTCGCGGTGTCGGATCCGCCCGTCGACGAGCTCCAGCTCCTCCGGCTCCAGCCCGAGCATCGACCCGGCCGCCGTCCGCAACGTGTGGGCGAGCCGGTCGCACGCCTCGACCAGCGCGCTGGTCAGCAGCGGGGCGAACCGCGACGAGTAGCTCCCGGAGCTGATCGTCCACGGAGTGGTGGCCGTGTCCATCTCCACCACCGGCCTGACCTTCTCCAGCGGCAGTCCGAGCCGCTCCGCCACGACCTGCTGGGCGACCGTGGCGTGCCCCTGGCCCTGGGGGACGGTGCCCAGCAGCACCGAGACCGTCCCGTTGACGTCGACGCTGACCCGGACGTGCTCGGTGGAACCGGACTTGCCGCGCCCCGGTGGACGCTCCTCGGCCGGGGTGGCCAGTCCCACGTAGCCGATGTTGGTCGCCGACGGGTCGACGATGGTGGCCAGTCCGATGCCGAAGTGCTCACCGCGCTCGCGCGCTTCCCGTTGGCGCTCCCGCAGCGCCGGGTAGTCAGCGTTCTTCAGCGCCAGGGCCAGGGCCTGCGGGTAGTCACCCGAGTCGTAGATGCCGCCCGTCGCCGTCCGGTACGGGAACGCCTCGGGCGGCACGAAGTTGCGCTGGCGGACCTCCGCGACGTCGATCCCGCAGGTCGCGGCGATCTTGTCCATCAGCCGCTCCAGTCCGAAGTAGAGCTGCTGGCCGCCGAAGCCGCGGTTGAGCCCGGTCGGGGTCTTGTTGGTCACCACCGCGCGCGAGCGGATCTGCACGGCTTGGATGTCGTAGGCGCCGGTGATGTTGCCGAAGCAGCGGTAGAGCGTGCTCGGTTCCGGCGGACGCAGGTAGGCGCCGACGTTGTCGACGAGGTCCGCCCGCAGGGCCTGGACCTTGCCGTCTGCGGTGACGGCGGCTTCGAAGCGCATCGCCCGGTCCGAGCCCGCTGAACTGGCCAGCAGGTGCTCGCTGCGGTCCTCGGTCCAGCGCACCGGCCGGCCAGCGTGCTTGCTCGCCAGCGCCATCAGCACCACGTAGGGGTAGATCCCCGCCTTGATGCCGAAGCTGCCGCCGATGTCGGCCGGGACCACCAGCCGTACCCGTGAGGTCGGCACTCCCAGCGCGCCCGCGATCACCGGCACCATGGAGAACGGGCCGTGGAAGTTCGCCCAGGCGGTGATCGCGGGACCGTCGACCTCGTCCTGCCAGTCGGCGATCACCGAGTAGCACTCCATCGGAGTCGACGAGTAGCGCGGGAACCGGTACTCACCGCAGACCACGTGGTCCGCTGCGGCGAACGACTCGTCCACGGGACCGAACTGGAACGTGCGGTCGCTGGCGACGTTGCTGTCGGCGTCGTCGTGGAGCCGCGGCGCGTCGGGACGCAGCGCGGCGTCGACGTCGACCACCGGCGGCAGCGGCTCGTAGTCCACGGAGACCAGCTCTGCGGCGTCCTCGGCGGCGTAGCGGTCGGCGGCGACCACGACCGCCACGGGTTCACCGACGAAGCGCACCCGGTCGGTCGCCGTCGGGTAGTACGGCATGGGCGTCTTCAGCGACAGCGGGAACGGGTTCAACTCCGCGAGGACCTCGTCGGGACCGATCACCGCCGCCACGCCGGGGTGCGATCGGGCTCGGGTGAGGTCGACGCCCCGGATGCGGGCGTGCGGGTGCGGGCTGCGCACGACCGCCGCGGTCAACGTGCCGGGCAGCGGGTCGAGGTCGTCGAGGAACCGGCCGCGCCCGGTCAGCAGGGCGGGGTCTTCGATGCGTGCCGTGGTGCGTGCAGGGGTCATCGAGGTGTGCTCACTTTCGCGATCCGGTCGAAGCAGGGGACAGCTCCGCCAGCGGGCTGAACCGCCCGTCGACGAGTTCGCGGCGCAGGATCTTGCCCACCGCGGACTTGGGGATCTCGGCGACCGCGACCACTCTCTTGGGCCGCTTGAGCCGCGGCAGTCCGGAGCCGGAGCGGATGTACTCGCTCAGCGCGGCGGCCGCAGTGTCCGGGGTGCGCCCCACCGCGGGGACGAAGAACGCGGTGACGGCCTGCCCCCAACGGTCGTCCGGCATCCCGACGACCACGACGTCGGCGACCTCCGGGCAGCGGATCAGCGCGTTCTCGATCTCGTCGGGGTAGATGTTCTCGCCGCCCGAGTTGATCATGTCGTCGACGCGTCCGGACACCCACAGGTCTCCGTCCTCGTCCGCGACGGCGAGATCGCCCGGGAAGTACCAGCCGTCGCGGATGGACTTCGCGTCGGCGTCGGGCCGGTTCCAGTACCCGGAGAACGCTTCCGGCGATTCCATCGAGATCGCGATCTGGCCCTGCTCACCAGCACCGACGAGCGCGTCCGGGCCGGCTTGCGGGTGCGGGTCGACCAGGCGGACCCGGGTGAACACGCCGGGACGTCCGGCGCAGCCCGGTTTCGCCGCGACGTCCGGCCCGACGGTGAAGGTGTAGATCTCGGTGCTGCCGAAGTGGTTGACGAACACCTCGGGTTCGAGCGCGTCGACGAGCGCTTCCGCCAGCGCGGGGGTCATCGCGGCGCCTGCGTAGGCGAGCTTGCGGACACCGGTCTCCCCCAGCCGCCCCGTGCCCAGCAGGCTCCAGTAGATCGTGGGCACCAGGTACAGTGCCGAGACGCGCTCTCGGGTGATCAGCTCCAACGACCGCTCAGCGTCGAACCGGACCTGCGGGACCCACGTGCCGGCGCTGACCACGCTCGACAGCAGCGTGCGCAGTCCCATCGTGTGGAACATGGGCATCACGCCGAGGGTCGTCTCGAACGGAGCCGACCGGCTCTGGTGCAGGTGCGCGAGGGAGGCGTGGAACTCGGCGCTGTGCGTGCGCGGAACGCCCTTGGGCTTCCCCGTGGTGCCGGACGTGTAGAGCATGACGCTCGTGTCGGAATCGCGGACCTGCACGTCGAGGGCGTTCTCGGTCTGGTCGGCGGCGAGGTCCAGCAGCGCTGCGCCGCCGGGCGGGACGCCGTCACCGACGTGCGCGTGCGGCACGGGCTCGGTGCGTTCGAGCGCCTGGCACGCCGCCTCGACCGTGGACTCATCGGTCACCAGCAACGTCGGTGCCGCGTCGGACAAGCAGTAGGCGAGCTCGTCGACACCGAAGCGGAAGGAGAGCGGAACCGAGACGGCGCCGAGCTTCTGCGCAGCCAGGTGCAGCGAGGCCATCGGTTCGCCACCGGCGAGCAGGAACACGACCCTGTCCCCGTGCCCGACACCGAGCGCGGCCAAGGCCCGAGCCAGCCGGTTGGTGTGCGCGTCCCACTCCGCGTAGGTCATCGACAGCTCGCCACCCACCGCGCGTCGGGCGGGGTACCGCTCGGCGGTCCAGCTCAGCACTGTCCCGAGGTCCATCCCAAGTCCTCTCGCAACATCAGCGGTGCGACACAGGTCCGGATCGAATCATCCGTTCCACATCGTCTGAAACAGACGGTTGGTAACGTACGGTAGGATCCAGAGCGTGTCAACGGTTCGGCTTTCCACGACCTCGTACGTCGTGCTGGGGATGATCGCGATGCGCGGGCCCTCGACCTCGTACGACCTCAAACGGGCCATCGGACACTCGGTGGGCTACTTCTGGCACTTCCCGCACGCCCAGCTCTACTCCGAGCCCAAGCGGCTCGCCCAGCTGGGACTGCTCGAGGTCGAGGAGGAGGACGACGGCCGTCGCCGCCGCACCTACACGATCACCGACACCGGTCTCTCGGCCCTGCGCTCGTGGCTGGCCGAACCCACGGAGCAGCACTTCGAGCTGCGCGACATCGCCGAGATCAAGCTCTTCTTCAACGAGCTCGCCGACCCCGACGACATCAAGCGGCTCGCGCACGACCAGATCAAGCAGCACCAGGCCCGCATCGCCGAGTACGAGCAGATGCAGGAACGCTTCGGCCACGACTCGGCCATCTCACGGCGCATGGTCACGCTCGGTCTCGGCCTGGAGATGGAGCACGCGGCCCTGCGGTTCTGGACCTCGCTCGCCGAACGCGCCGAGCGAGGCGAGTTCGAGGACCACGCTCGCGCAGACCGTTCGGCTCCGCCCGCGAGCAGCCCGACGAACTTCTCAACCGAGGAACGACCGCGGAGTTCTGACACCTGAACGGTGCCCGCCTCCCGGGCCACCCTCCGCCGTCGATCGCTCCCTCCGGGCTGCTGACCGCGACCTCGCACACTGTGAAATCGGCCTGCGGCCCCGCTGATCCGCGCTTTCCAGTGGTGCTGACCCGCCAGACCGCGGCACGGCGCCGTAGTCACCCTCCAGCGCAGGCGCGGACCAGCTCGAGGTCCTGGCGTCATCACATGCCCGCGCTCACGAGGTCGCCCAGGCGCCTCGCCGCCCGCGGCTGGTCCTCGCCGACGTGTGGTTCCGGGCTCGGGTGGGTAGTGCAGGGGCACCGGAAGGCGACGGAGAGAGGTTCCATGGGTTCAGTAGCGCACTACCTGGAGATCCAGGCCCCTGCTCAGCGGTGCTACGACTGGTGGCGGCCGCTGACGCACATGCCGATGATCTTCCCCGACGTGCAGAAGGTTGAGCCGCGCAGCGGCGAAGCCGACATGACCCACTGGGTCGTCACCGGCCCCGCCGGCAAGAGCGTCGAGTGGGACGCGCGGATCGTCGAGGACGAGCCAGGCCGCAAGGTGGCCTGGAAGTCGGTCGAACAGGACACCGGGAAGTCGAACACCGTGGCCACCGCCGGAGCCGTCCGCTTCGACGACCACGGCGACACGACCGGTGTCGAGGTCAGCTTGCAGTACGAGCCGCCGGGCGGGGCGGTGGTCGACGCGGTGGCGACGCTGTTCGCCGACCCGCAGCAGAAGGTCGAACGGGCGCTCGACAAGTTCAAGGAGCTGATGGAGAACCCCGAGTCATCGACGCGCTGAGGTCGCACCGACCTCGCAACGGTCCGACCCGTTGCCGGAAGGCGACCGGTCGGGACGACGGCGTAAGCCCAGCACCCCTGGTGCGCACCAGGCGGTGCTGGGCCGTTTGCGCCTCACTGCGCGGAGCTCGTCTGTCCACTGAGCACGGAAGGGATCCGCTGGGAGTTCCCGGAGTGCGGGTCGCGTGGTGACGGAGTACAAGGGGGCCATGGGAGACTACGAGCACTGGACGACACTGCGTTGTGACGCGGACACGCTGTTCCGCTACCTCGCCGACGTGGGCAACCTCCCCCGCTACTTCGACTCGATGGACTCGGCGGAGGACATGGGTGGAGAAGAGGTCGACGTCGTCGCGGAAGTCGAGGGGCAACGCCGCGAGGGCCACGCCTGGTTCCACACCGATCCGGAGACCCGCACCATGCGCTGGCGTTCGGAAGGCCCGAACGGCTACCACGGCGAGCTGCAGGTGACCGACGCCGGCGACGAGGGCGCCACGGTCACCGTCACGCTGCACACCGAACGCGCGGACGGTCCCGCGATCCGCGCGGGACTGGAGCGGACACTGGCCAACATCAAGCAACAGGTCGAGGGCAGCAGCACCGAACCCGCCGGGTGACCCGGCCGCGACAGGCGGTACCCGGCGGGGCACTCCCGCCGGGCATCTCCTGCTCCGGAGTCGACGGCGTCACTGCTGGGTGGGGCCGTAGCGCCACGGCTCGTCGGCCTCGGCGAGTTCCCGCTCCGCGACGGCCTGCACCTGCTCCAGCAGCGCCGGGTCCAGACCCGGCGCGAACTCCTCCGGCCGTGGGTCGGCGATCTCGATCGGCACGCCCTCCGGCGCCTGTGCGGTGCTCAGCGTCTTGTCGTCGTCCGACGGTGACGCCTCGCGGAAGATCTTCCCGGCCTCGGACAGGTGGTCGAGGCTGAAGGTGTACTGCTTGTTCTCCAGCCCCTGCTCGAGCAAGGTCTTGACCTCGGGGTACCGCTCCGCCCTGGTCTTGGGGATCGGCAGGACCTTGCCCCAGTCGACGCCGAGGGACTCGAGGGCCTTGGCGTAGGCGTTCTCGTGCGCGTGGTCCCGCACGATCAAGTAGGCCACCGTGGACCGCAGCGTCTTGTTCGAGCTCATCTCGTAGATCCGGCACTTCTGCAGCCGCCCGGTCGACTCGAGCATCAGGTTGTACAGCAGGTCCAGCACCAGGTTGCCGCTGTTGTACACGTAGGACCCCATCCACGGGTTCGCGACGGCGTCGACCGGCAGGGCGCCCTGCGCGCCGACGAGGAAGTGGTGGATGTTGCCCTGCGACAGGGCGTTCTTCAGCGGCGTCTCCCCGCCCGCGGCGGGTTCGTCGAGCTCGGTCGGGGATCCTTGGTAGCGCGGCGACCCGTCGGTGAGGCGCGCGATCGTGGTGGCGATCAGCTCGACGTGGCTGATCTCCTCCGTCCCGACGCCGTGCAGCAGGTCCCGGAAGGGCTTCGCGGCCTTGCCGCGGAAGTTGAAGCTCTGGAACAGGTACTGCATCATCGTGCGCATCTCGCCGAACTGCCCGCCCAGACCTTCTTGCAGCGCGTTCGCCGCGCCGGGGTCGGGCTCGTCCGGCACGATCTCGTTGATCATCCGTTGCACGTGGAAGAACATGGTTCGGCCCCCTCACCATCGTGCGGCGCGCACTCGACACCGCGTCGACCAACCGGTTCACTCGCTCATCAGCGAGGATTCTCGACATCGTCGATCAGAGGACGCGCCGCGTGGATCCGGCACGTCCTCCTCGGACTGACCGTCCACGGCACCGACACTGCCGTGACCCTGCGCGCAGTGTGCCGTGGCAAGGCGGTCAGGACTCCAGGCTGCGACAGCGAGCGCGATTCCGCAGGACCAGCCGCGATCGCCGACTCCGCACGCCGTGGTGTCCACACCGGACCGGTGGGCGGCAAGCCCCGGTGGCCCGCGCGGTTCACCCGCGGTGGACGGCCTTGTCCAGCTGGTCCAGGACCGTCTTGCGGGCCTTGTGGTCGCGTTCGTGCTGCAGGGCCTGCTCCGCTTCGCGCGGGGACAGGTCGCGAGCGCGCTTCACCGCCTCCTTGGCGGAGAGCGCGTCGAGCTCGGCGACCTTGCGCGCGGCCTTGGCCGCCGGCGGGTTCGCCGACCGCTGCTCGCCCTTGCGGGACTCGCTCCGCTTGCGCCGCTGCGTCTCGCGACGCTCCTGCGGCGACAGCTCCTCCCAGGCGCTCTTCGGCAGGTACCGCTCGGTCTCGCCGTCGTGGCGGGCTTCAGCGGACCCCGACTCGGTCTGCCAGTCCTGCTCGGTCCACTCCTCGAGGTTGCGCTGCTCGCGGGTCCGCTGCTCCGGCGGGTTCCGGTAGCCGCCCCCGTGCTTCTCGTACTCCTGCGTGAGCAGCTGGCTCTTGCGGGCCGACCACTGGCCGGGCGCACCGCCCTTGTCGGAGGCCTTCACCTCCTCCTTCAGCCGCTCCCGCAACTGCGGATCGGTGTAGTCGCGCTCGTAGTCCTTCTTGCTCTTCCCCATGCCCGCGAGTACCCGCCCGCGGCGGGGCACCACACCACGCTCGTGCTGGGCACAGCACGCGTCACAGCAGTCCCTCCCGCCGCGACTAGGCGTGTGCCAGGTCGTTCCGGGCCGCGATCGACCGGTGCAACGCCTCCGTCAGCTCGGTCAGCTCCGCGGACCAGACCACGTCGAGCGGTGTCGGACCCGTCAGCGCGCGGGCCTGCTCGGGAAGCCACCGCAGGTCCTGTTCGCACCGCCGCTGCGCGGCCGACAGCGGCTCGGGGTCGGCCAGCCGCACCCCACCCCGCATCACGGGTCGCAGCAGCGGTTCCCGATCCGCTGGAGTCCCCTCGTCACGCAGGCTGAGGAGATCGGGTCGCCCGGGCGCACCGCGGTGGACCTGCTTGGCGCCGGGGGCGGTCAGCTTTCCCACCGACAGCTTCATCACCGGGTTCCCGTCGTACTCGACCAGCTTGTAGGCGCTGTCCATCGACGGGGCGTCCGAGGACACTCCCATGCGGGTGCCCACCCCGAAGACGTCGATCGGCGCGGAGGCGAGGTCGGCGAGCGCGTGCTCGTCGAGGCCCCCGCTGGCCACGATCCGTGCCCCGGACAACCCGGCGTCGTCCAGCAGGCGGCGGGTCGCGCGCGCCAGCTCGCCGAGGTTCCCGGAGTCCAGCCTGACCCCGATGCGGTCGGCGGGCAGGTCCTGGGCGACCTCGATCGCCGTGCGGACACCGTGCAGCGTGTCGTAGGTGTCCACCAAGAACACCGTGGCGTCCGGGAAGTCCTCGGCGAACGCGCGGAACGCGGCGCGCTCGTCGGGGAACGCTTCGACGTAGGAGTGCGCCATCGTGCCGACGGCCGGGACGCCGAACTCGCGCGCGGCGGCCACGTAGCTGGTGCCGCCGAACCCGGCGATGACCGCGGCGCGGGCGACCGCCCTGGCGGCTTCCAGGCCGTGCGTGCGGCGGGCGGCGAAGTCGACCAGTCCCGCGTGCGGCGCGGCGAGCCGGCACCGCGCGGCCTTGGACGCCACCACCGACTGGAACGTGACGTGGTTCAGCAACGCCGTCTCCACCAGCTGCGCCTGCGGCAGCGGCGCCGTCACCTCCAGGAACGGCTCGTCGGCGAACACCACCCTGCCCTCGGGCACGGCCCACACGTCCCCGGTGAAGCGCAGCGCCTCCAGGGCTGCCAGGTCCTCGTCGGGCAGGTGCACCTCGTCCGCGAGGTAGGTGAGCTCGTCGGGGGTGAACCGCAGGTCCGCCAGGAAGCGCAAGCAGTCCGCGAGGCCCGCGGAGACGAGGAAACCCCGGTCGCGCGGCAGCTTTCGCGCGAAGAGGCTGAAGGTCGCCGGTGCGGTCATGCCCCGCCGCAGGTAGCTGGCCGCCATCCTGATCTCGTACAGGTCGGTGCGCAGACCCGTCATGTCGTGCCCCCGTTCCGGTTCAACGGCGGCACCACTCGCCGGTGCGCCGTTCCGATGCGCCGACCACCGCCGTCACCTCACCGCGCCACGATGAGCGGGCACGGGGCTCGGTGCACCAGTTGCTGGCTCGTCGATCCCAGCAGCAGTCCCGTGGCGGGGCCCCGTCCGCGGGACCCGACGACCACCAGCTGGGCGTGCTGCGCGCGGTCGAGCAGCGCCCGCGCCGGCTTGTCCTGCACGACGATCCGGCGCACCTCGACAGCGGGGTACTTCTCGCTCCACACCGCGATGGTCTCGGCCAGGACGCGTTCCTCCTCGTCCTGCACCGCGGCGCCCTGTCCGCTGCGGTGGAAGCTCCGCCACGCTCCGGTGGTGCCGATGAGGTGCCAGGCGTGCACGGCTTCGAGCGCGACACCGCGCATCCACGCTTCCTCGAACGCGATCTCCAGCACCCGCTCGGTGCTCGGGGCGTCGTCCACCCCCACGACGACCGGGGCGCCGGGGTCGTCGGTCGGCAGCGGGCGCACCACCGCGACCGGGCAGTGCCCCTGCGCGCACAACCCGACCGCGACCGACCCCACGAACAGCCCGGTGAAGGCGCCGAGCCCGCTGCTGCCGACGACGGCGAGCTGCGCGCGCCGGGACTCCTCGACGAGCGTGGCGAGGGCCCCGGCCTTGTGCGAGTAGGTGACGACCTCCAGGTCCGGAGCCACGGCGGTCGCCTCCTCGTGCGCGCGCCGCAGCCACTGCTCGCCCTGGCGCTCCATGGCCCGGGCGGAGCTCTCCGGCAGCGGGACGGTCGGCAGGTCCGGGATGTAGACCAGGGCGAAGACGTTGGCGAACACCACGCGCAACCGCGTGCCGCGCCGCTGGGCCTCGGCGGCCGCCCACCGGGTGGCCGCCAGCGCGGCCGACGAGCCGTCGATGCCCACGACGACCGGTCTCGTCCTCGCAGCTGTCACGGGCGTCGCACCTCCGTCGCGTGCCCGAACCGCTGGAGCCGCGACACCTCGGTCGGGGTCACGGCTCCCCCGCACGGACCAGCCGGCTCGTCGCAGGCGAGGCACCCGCCGCCACTGCGCTGGTCGCGATCCGACCATCGCGCAGCCTCCGCGCCCCGGGTAGGGACGATGGTCACGGCCCAGGTCACAGGCGGAGCCGGCGGATCAACGGGTCGTCGGGTTCGCGCGGCTCCACGCGGACGCGGGCGTCCGGGACCTGCGCGCCCCGGTCCGTGACGATCACCGGGTTCAGGTCCATCTCCACCACGCCCGGCAGCAGCTCGGCCATCCGCGCGGCCCGCAGGAGCACGTCGACCACGGCGTCGGCGTCCACCGGTCGGTCGGCGTGCGGGCCGACGAGGTGGGGCGCGGCCCGCAGCTCGTGGAGCATGTCGTGGGCGTCCCGGTCGGTCAGCGGCACGAGCCGTCGGCTGCGGTCGGCGATCAGCTCCGCATCGGTGCCGCCCAGGCCGAGGACGACCACCGGACCGAAGGCGGCCTCGCGGTACACCCCGACCAGCAACTCCCGTCCCGGTTCGACCACGGGCTGCAGCACGGCACCGCGGAACCTGGCGCCGAACTCGGCCGCCAGCCGTGCCCAGGCCGCGCGGAGCTCGGCGACCGTCGCGATCCCGAGCACGACTCCCCCGGCGCGTGCCTTGTGCAGGACACCGTCGGCCCGGACCTTGAGCGCGGCGCTCCCGCTGACCGCGCGGAACGCCGCGAGCGCGTCCTCCTCGCTGGTGCACACCGTCGACGGCACGACCGGGAGGCCGAACGCGGCGAGGAGGTCCTGCACCTGGCGGGGGTCGAGCCACCCGCCCCCGCTGGGCAGCTGGGTCAGCGCGGCGTCGACCAGCTCCCGTGCCGCGGGGACGTCGACGTGCGCGAGGTCGGGCACCACGCCCTGCGGGCGGGCCAGCCAGCGGGCGTGGGTGGTGACGTCGGCCAGCGCACGAGCGGCGAGCGAGGCGTCGGTGAACACCGGGATCCGGTGCTCGCCGACGGCGAGGGAGGTCACCGACTCCTGCTGCCCGGCCCGCACCGCGAGCACGGGCGTGGCGCACCCGGCCGCGCGGGCGCGGGTCACGGCCTCGACCAGCCCCGGGAGCGGGTCGCCGACCGCCGTCCGCAGCAGCGGCACGATGACCGCGTCGACCGCGGGGTCGTGCAGCACGACCTCCACGGCGCGGCCGAAGGTCCCGGCGTCGACCGCCGCGGTGGTGTCGACCGGGTTCCGCGCGCTCGCCTGGTCCGGCAGCAGCGTGGTGAGCTCGGCGGCCGACCGGTCCAGCGCCGCGAACTCCAGCCCCGCTCGGGCGCACGCGTCGGCGGTGAGCACGCCGAGGCCTCCGGCGTTGCTGACCACCGCCACGCGCGGGCCGTCAGGCAGTGCCTGCCAGCTGAGCGAGGCGAGCACGGCCACGAGCTCGTCGAGGTCGTCGACGCCGATCGCACCGGTCTGCCGCAGCAGCGCTTCGCGGGTGCTGCTCGGGGTCACGGCCGCCGCGGTGTGCGACAACGCGGCCTGCTGCGCGACCGGGCTGGCTCCGCTGCGCAGCACGACCAGCGGCTTGCGCCGGCAGAACCGCCGCGCCAGCCAGGCGAACTTGCGCGGGTTGCCGAACGACTCCAGGTACAGCACGCCGATGCGCGTGCGGTCGTCGCGTTCCCACCACAGCAGCATGTCGTTGCCGGACACGTCGTACTTGTCGCCGGTGGAGACCATGGTGGAGGTGCCGAGCCCCAGCGGGGCGAGTCGTTCCAGCACCGCGATCGCGACGCCACCGGACTGCGTGGCCAAGCCGACCTCGCCGGCGGGGTGGCCGGCGGCGCTGAAGGTCGCGTCCAGGCGCACCCCGGGGTCGGAGTTGGCCACGCCGAGGGAGTTCGGCCCGACCAGCCGCATCCCCCACCGGCGGACCGCACCGACGAGCCCGTCGGTGATCGCGGGACGACCGGTGATCCCGGCGCTGATCACCAGCAGTCCCCGCACACCGAGGCGTCCGCAGTCCTCCGCCACCCCGGGCACCTGCTCGGCGGGCACGCACAGCACCGCCAGGTCCGGCGCGCTGGGGAGGTCGGCCACCGAACGGGACGCGGGCAGGCCGCAGACCTCGCCGCCACGGCGGTTCACCGCGTGCACGGTCCCGGTGAACCCGCCTTCGACGAGGTTGCGCAGCACGGCGTGCCCCACCGCTGAGACCCGGTGGCTCGCCCCGACCACGGCGACCGAGGACGGGCAGAGCACCCGGCGCAGACTGGCGGTGTCGGCGACCCGCTCCCGGTCGCTCACCTCGGCGTAGTAGGGCTCTCCCGCGTCGAGCGAGAGCTTCACCTGGTACGAGGGGCCGTCCAGGCGGGCCTCGTACGGCAGCCCGCTGTCGCGGAACACGCGCAGCATCGCGGCGTTCTCGGCCAGCACCTCAGCCACGAAGGCCCGCACCCCGCGCCGGCGGGCCGCGGCGGCGAGGTGCTCCAGGAGCAGGGTCGCCACGCCGCGGGCGTGCCGGGCGTGCTCCACCAGGAACGCCACCTCGGCCACGTCGGGGACCACCACCTCGAAGTGGCCCACCCCGACCAGGCGCTCCCCGGCGAACGCGCCCAGGGCCAGCACCGCGGCACCACCGGGTTCGACCAGGCGTCGCAGGAAGCGTTCGACGGACGTGTCCGAGGCAGCGCCGAAGAACCGCAGGTAGCGGTCCTCGGCGGAGAGCGCGCTGTGCAGGCGTTCGAGCTCGCCGAGGTCGCGCGGCCCCACCGCGCGGACGGTCACCACGCTGCCGTCGGTGAGCACCGCGCGGACGGCCGGTTCCGCTCCTGGCCCGTCCGGACGGCTCCCCGTGCGCGTCGACCCCGGACCGGCTCCCCTGCCGAGCGAGTACCGCACATCCGTGAGCGGACACCCGGCGCGGCGGGGCGAACCAGGGCCCATCGGCCCTGTCGGCGGGAGCAGCGCAGTCGACAGCATCGTCACCATGGCCGCACCGCAGGGGCGTTCGCAGCAGGCCGTCGTCGTCGGGGTGGACGGTTCGGAGTCGTCGGTGCGCGCGGCGTCGTGGGCGGCGACGGAAGCGCTCCGCTCGTCGGCTCCGCTCCGCTTGGTCCTGGTCACCAACGACCCGGAGCGCGAGCCGCACGCCAAGGCGGTGGTGCGCGACGTCAGCGACACCTGCCGGCAGGTGTCGGACCAGCTGGAGATCACCGAAGAGGTCAGCACCGGGCACCCCGCCGAGGAACTGGTGCGCCTGTCGGCCTCCGCCCGGCTGGTGGTGGTCGGTTCCCGCGGGCAAGGTGCGTTCCGGGAGGTCCTGCTGGGGTCCACCAGCGCGGCGGTCGCCACGCACGCGTCCTCGCCCGTCGTGGTCGTGCCGGCTGCGCCGCTGCCGACGGCGGGGCCCGTCGTCGTCGGGGTCGCCGGCTCGCCGGGGTGCGCGCCGGCGCTGTGGTTCGCCTTCACCGCGGCCGAGGAGCTGGGCACTGAGCTGGTGGCGCTGCAGGCGCTGCCGAACGCCTACTTCATCCCCGGCCCCTACGACCACCCCGACCGCGACGAGCTCATCGCCCAGGCCGAGCAGGGGCTCGCCGACCAGGTGGCGGCCCCGAGCCGCGAGCACCCCAGCGTCCCGGTGCGCCAGGTGGTGTCGAACGTCCCGCCGGTGGAGGCGCTGCGCGAGGCCGGTCAGGACGCGCAGCTGCTCGTGGTCGGGCACCGCGGACTGGGCGGGTTCACGGGCTTGCTGGTGGGCTCGGTCGCCCGCGGGGTCCTGCACCACCCGCCGTGCCCGGTCGCGGTGGTACCGAGCTGACCGCGTGGCGGGGATGTGCGTGGTGCGGGACGCGTTCGTCGAGTGGGCACGTCGGTTCGGGCACGACGAGACCGCCGTCCTGGAGCGGCTGCAGGACGCGGCGGCGCGACACGGCCGGATCGACCGGCACGACCTGCACGCCATCGCCGAGGAGTTCGGGCGGCCGGTGGCCGCGGTGACGGGCGCGGCCGGGTACTACGCCGACCTCGGCGCGCCGCGCGGGACCCGGCACGTGCGGGTCTGCTCAGGCACCTCGTGCTTCGTCTCGGCCGGGGGCCACGCCGTTCCGCTGGCGGAGGCCGCGCTGGGCGTGCCGTCCGGACGCACCAGCGCCGACGGTTCGGTGTCGTTGGCCGAGGCGCACTGCCTCGGGTACTGCTACGCCGCACCGACCGCGCTGGACGGGCACACCCCGGTCACCGGCCCCGGCTTCGCCGACCACCTGCACTGCGGTCCCGGGCCGGCCCCGGCTCCCGCGATCCCCTTCCACGTGGCCTCCCGGCAGGCCGTGGTGCTCGCGGGGCTGACCGGAGCGGACCGACCGTGGCAGGTGTGGCCGCAGGTCGTCCGCACCGGCTCCGCCACCGAGGTCCGCGCCGAGGTGGCGGTCGCCGGGCTGCGCGGCCGAGGTGGTGCGGAGTTCCCGGTGGCGGCCAAGTGGCGGGCCGCCGCGACCGGTCCGGCGCCGAGGTTCGTGGTGGCCAACGGCGACGAGGGCGATCCCGGCTCCTACTGCGACCGGCTGCTCATGGAGCGCGACCCCGAGCGCGTGCTGGAAGGCCTGGCGCTCGCCGGGTTCGCGACCGGCGCGAGCCGCGGTGTGGTGTTCGTCCGCTCCGAGTACCCGGCGGCTGCCGCGACGATGGGCGCCGCGGTGGAGGCCGCCCGCGCCGCGGGACACCTGGGGCTTGGGGTGCACGGGTCGGCGGTCGACTTCGACGTCGACGTCGTGCAGGGCGCGGGTTCCTACGTCGCCGGGTAGGAGACCGCGCTGCTGCACGCCGTGCAGGGGCTGCGCGGCACCGTGCGCCCCCGGCCGCCGTACCCGACGGGTTCCGGGCTGTGGGGGCGGCCGACCGCGGTGAACAACGTCGAGACGCTCGCCGCGGTGCCCTGGGTGCTGCGCCACGGCGGTGCCGCCTACGCGAAGCTCGGCGCCCCGGCCGAGACCGGCACCAAGCTCGTCTGCCTGAGCCAGCGGTTCCGCAACCCCGGCGTGTACGAGGTCGAGCTCGTCGTCCCGCTGCGCTACCTGGTCGACGCCCTCGGCGGTGGCGTCGAACCCGGCTACCGGCTGCGGTGCCTGCAGGTCTGCGGGCCGCTCGGCGGTTTCCTCTCCCCCGACGAGCTGGACCTCCCGCTGCTCGGTGACGCCCTCGCCGACGCCGGGGTCGCGCTGGGGCACGGCAGTCTCGTCGCGGTCGACGACCGGATCACCGCGCACGAGCTGCTGCGGCACGTGTGGCGGTTCGCGGCCGCCGAGAGCTGCGGCGCCTGCACGCCCTGCCGCGTCGGCACACGACGGGGCCTGGAGCTGACCGGCGACTCGGCGGGAGCGAGGACGGTCCTGTCGCGGCAGGACGACCTGCTGGAGGTGATGGCCACCGGCAGCCTGTGCGCCTTCGGGCGCGGCGTGCCCACGGCGGTGCGCAGCCTGGTGCGCGTCTACCGGGACGAACTGCTCGCCGGAGAACCCTGATGCGCGTGCACGTCGACGTGACCACTGTGGACGTTCCGGAGGGCGCGACCGTCCTGGAGTCCGTGCGCGCCGCCGGCGCCGAGCTGCCGGCGCTGTGCCACGACGACCGGGTGTCGCCGCGCGGGTCGTGCCGGACCTGCCTGGTCGGGGCGGACGGCCGCGTCGTCGCCGCGTGCACCACGCCCGCCGTGGACGGCATGCGCGTCAGCCTCGCCGACCCCGTCGCCCGAGGTGCCGCGAGGGGTGCGCTGGAACTGGTCGTCTCGGAACTCCCCGGGCGGGCGTGGGACGTTCCGGCCGAGCGCAGCGAACTCGTCCGGGCGTGCGCCTGCTTCGGCATCCCCACCGACCGTTCGGCCCGCGGCGGCCACCAGCGCGGGGTGGACCACTCCCACCCCTACGTCAAGCTCGACCGCGACCTGTGCATCGCGTGCGGGCGGTGCGTGGCCGTGTGCGCCGAGGTGCAGGGCACCTTCGCCCTGGACCTGACCGGCCGCGGCTTCGACACCGTCGTCACGCCCGGGGACGGTGGGTCGTGGGTGTCCTCGCCCTGCGTCGGGTGCGGCGGGTGCGTGGACAGCTGCCCCACCGGCGCGCTGTCCGAGCCCGGCCTGCTCGACCCCCGGCCCACCACGTCGACGACCACGACCACCTGCGGGTACTGCGGTGTCGGCTGCACGCTCGACGTCCACGTCCGGGACGGCGAGGTCGCCGCCGTCACCCCGACCCGCGGTGCGCCGGTCAACCGCGGGCACGCCTGCGTCAAGGGCCGCTTCGCACACGGCTTCACCCGCGCCGAGGACCGCCTCACCACACCGCTGGTCCGCCGCGACGGCCGGCTCGTCCCGACCACGTGGGACGACGCCGTCCGCACGGTCGCGCACCGGTTGGCCGCCGTCCGGGACCGGCACGGCCCGGACGCCATCGCGATGATCTCCTCCGCCCGGGCCACCAACGAGGAGAACTACCTGGCGCAGAAGTTCGTCCGCACCGTCATCGGCACCAACAACGTCGACAACTGCTCCCGCCTGTGCCACGCGCCGTCCGCGACCGGGCTCAGCGCCTCCTTCGGCCTCGCCGGCGGCACCAACCCGCTCGACGACCTCGACCACACCGACTGCGTCCTGCTGGTGGGCGCCAATCCCACCGACGCGCACCCGGTCGTCGGCGCCCGCATCAAGCAGCGCGTCCTGGCCGGGGCGCGGCTGGTCGTCGTCGACCCCCGCCGCACCGAACTGGCCGCCCTCGCCGACGTCCACCTGCAGGCCGTCCCCGGCTCCAACGTCGCCGTCTTCAACGGGCTCGCCCACGTGCTCATCACCGAGGACCACCTCGACCACGACTTCCTCGACCGCCGCACCACGGGTTTCGACGCCCTCGCCGAGCTGGTGCGGGACTACCCGCCGGACACCACCGCCGAGATCGCCGGGGTGCGGGCCGCCGACCTCGTCGCCGCGGCGAGGCTCTTCGGCCAGGCACGACACCCGGCCATCGTCTACGGGCTCGGCGTCACCGAGCACCGCCACGGCACCGACGGTGTGCGCACCCTGGCCAACCTCGCCCTCCTGCGCGGCGCGGTCGGCACCCCCGGGTGCTGCGGGATCCTGCCGCTGCGCGGGCAGAACAACGTGCAGGGCGCCTCCGACATGGGGGCGCTGCCGGACCTGCTGCCCGGCTACCAGCCGGTGACCGACGCCGCGGTCCGGGACCGCTTCTCCGCTGCCTGGGGCCGGCCCGTGCCGGAACGCCCGGGACTGCGGATCCCGCAGATGTTCGACGCCGCGATCGCCGGTGAGGTGCGGGCGATCCACGTCATCGGCGAGAACGTCGTGCAGAGCGACCCGAACGCCGAGCACGTCCGCGCCGCCCTCCGCGCCTGCGACCTCGTGGTCTGCCACGACGTCTTCCCGTCCCGCACGGCCGAGCACGCCGACGTCGTGCTGCCCGCCGCCTCGTTCCTGGAGAAGGACGGCACGTTCGTCAACTTCGACCGCCGCTTCCAACGGGTCCGGCCGGCCGTCAGCCCGCCGGGAGGAGCGGCCAGCGACTTCGCCGTCCTGCACCGCATCGCCCACGCCCTCGGGGCGGACCTGGGCTGCCCCACCCCCGCCGACGCGCTCGCCGAGTGCGCCGCGCTGACCCCGGTGTTCGCCGGCCTGTCGCACCAGCGGCTCGACGCCGGAGGTCCGCTGCACTGGCCCTGCCGCGCGCCCGACCAGCCGGGCGAGGCGGTGCTGCACCTCGACCGGTTCGCCACCCCGGACGGCCGCGCCGCGCTCGCCGCGCTCCCCCACCTCCCGCCCGGGGAGCAGCCCGACGGCGAGTTCCCGTACCTGCTCATCACCGGTCGGCGGCTGGAGCACCACAACACCGGGTCCATGACCCGCCGCACCCCGAACGCCGAGCTGCTGCCCGCCGAAGCGCTCGAGATCCACCCCACCGACGCCGCGCACCTGCGCGTGGTGGACGGCGCGGACGTGACCGTCACCAGCCGGTGGGGACGGGCCGCCCTCACCGCGCACCTCACCCGGGACGTGGTGCCCGGCCAGGTGTTCGCGGCGTTCCACTTCCCGGGGGCCACCGTCAACGACCTCACCTCCCCGCACACCGACACCGCCACCGGCTGCCCGGAGTACAAGGTCACCGCCGTCCAGGTCCGTCCCGGCCCACCGTGAGGCGGGGCCGATCGCCCCTGCCGGTCGGCTCTCCCCGCCCGCACAGTGGTGGTGGCGCCGACCCGTCGTCAGGAGGACGCCATGCGAGTCGAGGAAGTCTGCCGCCCCGGAACGCTCGTCTGCGGAACGACCGAGTCGCTCACCGACGTGGCGCGAACGATGGTCGACGAGCGCGTCGGCGCCCTCGCCGTCCTCGACGGTGACCAGCTCGTCGGCATCATCTCCGAACGCGACCTCGTCCGGGCCATCGCCGAAGGGGCCGACACGGAGGGGGCCGCCGCCTACGCGTACGCGACCCACCGGGTCGAGACGGCGGCGTGCGACGAGGACACCCGGGACGTCGCGCGCCGGATGCTCGAGGCCGGCATCCGGCACATCCCGGTCAAGCGGGGCCACGAGGTCATCGGCGTGGTGTCCATGCGCGACCTCCTCACCGCCGAGACGTGGCTGTGAGGGTGGGCCGGCGTCCGTGTCGGGCCGGCGCGTGGTGATCAGCCGAGGACGGGGTCGCGGGACGCGGCTCCCGGCTCGACGCCACCCTGGTCCGGTCGGACGCCCGGCGGCACGACCACCACCGGGCAGCGCGCCCGGTGGATGCAGCGCAGCGCCGTGCTGCCCAGGACCGCGTCGGCCACCCGCCCGCTCCCGCGGTCGCCGAGCACCAGCAGCGCGGCGTCCGCCGACCGGTCCGCGAGGACCTCGGCGGCGTCCCCGTCGACGAGCTCGACGTGCACCTCCGGCCCGGACTCCCCTCCCACGCAGTCGCGCACGAGGTCGGTCAGTTCCCGCCAGCGCTGTTCGCGGACGTGGTGCGGAGCCAGTTCCGGGTGCATCAGCAGCGGACCGGCCAGGACCGCGTGCGAGTGCCACACCATGAGCACGTGCACCGGCGCACCGCGCCGACGGGCCTCGCCCCACGCCCAGCGCAGCGCGCGTGCACTCGCCGGTGAACCGTCGACACCGACCACCAAGGGTCGTCGAGCAACCATGGTCCTCCGCCCACTTCCCGCACCCGCTGCCCTGCCCCCGCGCAGACGGCTCCGCACGGGCAGGGCTGCCTGTCTCCAGCTTCGGTGCCGCTCTGGCTCCGGTTGAGGGCCTTTCGTCGCCAGGGCTGCGTCACGTCCGCTGACCACCGGGGGCGGCGGACCCCTCGGTCGCGTCTTCGGACTGTCCGCGCTGGGCGATGTCCCGGACGAGGTCGACCGCGGTGAGCACCCCGCACACCTGGTCGCCGCGCAGGACGAGCAGGGCGTCCGTGCGGGCCTCGATCATGCGCCGCGCGGCGTCGGAGAGGTCGGCGCCGGCGTCCACCCGCGGCGCCGGTGCGTGGCAGACCGACCCCACCGGGACCACCTCGCCGATGCGCTCGGCGGCGATGCCGAACAGCAGGTCGGAGGTGCTCACCAGCCCCAGGACGTCGTCGCCGCGCACCACGGCGAGGTGGTGCACGCCGCGGCGGTACATCTCCTGCAGGGCCACCATCGCGTCCAGCTCCGGCCGCACCGCGACCACCGGAGACGTCGCGAGCTCGTGCGCGCTGCTCATGGTGGTCCCACCACCTCCGGCTCCGCTGCCGTCCTGAGACGACGATCGCGTCTGCCGGGCAGACGCGCCAGGGGAGTTGGTCACCGGGTGGCGGCCGCGGCAGGGACTTCACCGACGAAGGTCGTTCGTTAGTGCGCGCACCAACGCCGCCGAGCTGGCCACACTTACCCAGGCATCCTATGCAACTCAGCGCGTCGCAAATCTGGATCACCTTGAAATTCGGACGAACAACACGTGCAGGATTGAATACTTAGCAAGGCTCATGATACATGTGGGGGTGTGGATGACGTCGCGGACGGGCTCTACGAGGTGGCCGCCTTCGTGGGGCGGCACCTCCTGGACCGGCACGGCCTGTCCAGGACGGCGATGGCCTGCCTCGGCCGCCTGAACCGCGAGGGCCCCACCCGCCTGACCGCCTTGGCCGCCTCGGAGAACGTCAGCCAGCCGTCGATGAGCCAGCTGGTCCACCGGCTCCAGCGGCAGGGCCTGGTGACCCGGACCGACGACCCCGACGACGGTCGCGCCACGCTCATCGCCATCACCGACCACGGCCGCGAGCTGATCACCGTCCTGCGCCGGGAACAGCGCCAGCGGCTCGAGAAGCTCATGGCGTCGTTGCCGGCGAACGACGCCGCCACGCTGCAGCTCGCGATGCAGGTCGCCACACCGATCGTCCGCAAGCTGACCGACCTGGCACACGACGTCGACTCCTGACGCTCCGCCGATCACCCCGCAGGCGTGCCTGCTGAACGAGATCCAGTCCGATCGAAGGAGAGATGATGGCCGCCCCGGTCGAGACCGACCCGAACGCCGTGCCGGAGTACCCCCAGCCCCGGGACGGACGGTGCCCGTTCGCCCCCGCTCCTGGTGTGCGTGACCTGCAGAGCCGCGCTCCGCTCACGCGAGTCCGCCTGTGGGACGGCAGCACTCCGTGGCTGGTCACCCGGTACGAGGACTACCGGGCGCTGCTGGCCGACCCCCGGCTCAGCGCGGACGCGACCAAGGACGGCTACCCCTCTCCCAGTGCCGGCCTGAAGGCGCGGCGGAGCACGAACCCGACGTTCATCTCGATGGACGACCCGGAGCACGCCCGGCTCCGTCGCATGGTGACCGCACCGTTCGCCATCAAGCGCGTCGAAGCGCTGCGACCGCGGGTCCAGCGCATCGTCGACGACCTCGTCGACGACCTGCTCGCCGGCCCGAAGCCCGTCGACCTGGTGGAGGCGTTCGCCCTGCCGACGCCGTCCCTGGTCATCTGCGAGCTGCTCGGCGTTCCCTACACCGACCACGACTTCTTCCAGCAGAACAGCCGGGTCCTGGTCAAGCGCGACGCCACGGCGGAGGAGTCGATGGCCGCGCAGGCACGGCTGATCGAGTACATCGACGACCTGATCGCGCGGAAGACCACCGAGCCGGCCGACGACCTGCTCTCCTCCCTCGCCGCGCGGGTCAACGACGGCGAGCTCACCCGCGCCCGCGCCGCGTCCATGGGCATGCTGCTGCTCGTCGCCGGTCACGAGACGACGGCGAACATGATCGCCCTGGGCACCCTGGCCCTGCTGGAGAACCCGGCCCAGCTGGCCCTGCTGCGCGATTCCGAGGACCCGAAGTTCGTCGCGGGCGCGGTGGAGGAGCTGCTGCGCTACCTCACCATCACGCACATGGGACGACGCCGGGTGGCGCTGGAGGACATCGAGCACGGCGGCCAGACCATCCGGGCCGGCGAGGGCGTGGTGCTCGCCGGCGAGGCCGGCAACTGGGACCCCGAGGTGTTCGACGCCCCGGACCGGCTCGACCTCACCCGGGACGCCCGGCGGCACGTCGCCTTCGGCTTCGGCGTGCACCAGTGCCTGGGACAGCCGCTCGCGCGCGTGGAGCTGCAGGTGGCCTACCCGACCCTGCTCCGCCGCGTCCCGGGACTGCGACTGGCGACGAGCGTCGACGAGGTCCCGTTCAAGCACGACGGCCAGGTCTACGGGGTCTACGAACTGCCCGTCACCTGGTGAACCCCGGAAAGGAGAACCCACTGTGAAGGTCATCGTCGACAAGGACGCCTGCGTCGGATCCGGGCAGTGCGTGCTGGCTGCCGAGGACGTCTTCGACCAGGACGACGACGGCATCGCCGTGCTGCTGCAGGAGAACCCGTCGGAGGAGCGCGCCGAGGACGTCCGCCAGGCCGCCGCCGTCTGCCCCGCACTGGCGATCCGGATCGAGGGATGAGCGCCACTCCCGAGAACGTGGTCATCGTCGGCGCGTCCGCCACCGGCCTGACCACCGCGCAACACCTGAGGAGGCAGGGCTACGAGGGGAAGCTGACCCTCGTCGGCGACGAGGAGCACCTCCCCTACGACCGCCCGCCGCTGTCCAAGCAGGTCCTGGCGGGCACCTGGGAGCCCGAGCGCGTCCTGCTCCGGAGCGAGGACGCGCTCGCCGAGCTCGACGTGACGCTCGTGCTGGGGCAGCCCGCGACGGGCCTGGACCTCGGCGCCAAGGAGCTCAGCCTCGGTGACGGCACCGCGCTGGGCTACGACGCCCTGGTGGTCGCCACCGGAGTCACGCCACGGGACCTGCCGGGGACGGACCTGGACGGCGTCCACCGCCTGCGGACGCTGGACGACGCGCTCGCGCTGCGCGCCGCGCTGCTGGCCGGTCCGAAGGTGGTCGTCGTCGGCGCCGGGTTCTTGGGTGCCGAGGTCGCCGCCGTCGCCCGGGAGATGGGGCTGGAGGTGACCCTGGTCGACCCGCTGCCGGTGCCCATGCTGCGCCAGTTCGGCCCCCAGGTCGGCGAGCTGGTCGGCGCGATGCACCGCGACCACGGCACCGTCCTGCGGTGCGGGACCGAGGTCGCGGGGTTCCGCAGCAGCGGAGGACGCGTCACGGGCGTCGAGCTCGGTGACGGATCGGTGCTCGACGCCGACGTCGTGCTCGTCGCGGTCGGGTCCGTGCCCGCGACGGGGTGGCTGGAGGGCTCCGGCCTGCCGCTGGGCAACGGTGTCGAGTGCACCGACCACTGCCGCGCGGCGCCCGACGTCTACGCCGGCGGCGACGTCGCGTCCTGGTACAACCCGCACTTCGGGACCCGGATGCGCCTGGAGCACCGGATGAACGCCACCGAGCAGGCGATGGCGATCGCCTCGGCGATCGTCGGTGACGAGCGGCCGTTCGCGCCGATCCCGTACTTCTGGACCGACCAGTACGACACCAAGCTCCAGGCCTACGGGACCTTCCCGGACGGCGCGCGGGTCCAGGTGCTCGACGGCGACCCGGACGAGCGCGCGTTCGTCGCCGCGTACCTCGTCGACGACGTGGTCGTCGGCGTGCTCGGCTGGAACCACCCGCGCACGCTGCGTGAGGCCCGCAAGCTGGTCGTCGACCGGGCGTCGCTCGACGTCGCGAGCTGAGGCCGATCCTCGCTGCGGTGCGCGGGTGATCGCCCGCGCACCGCAGCCCGATCAGGGCGTCCCCCGATCCAGGTATGTCCACTGTGGACGATCGGGCAGCGCGGCCGTGGTGGTTCGCCCCGGGGGCGCCACGGCACCCGCGGATCCCCGCAGCGGATGGTCGGCGCCCCTGTGAACCCGAGGTATCCACCTTTGGGCAATTCGGTTCGTGGAGCGGTGATCGCGTGGGACACTCCTGTCCGATGATGTCGGCCTACCTGGGGGAGACTGACATGGATCGAGCGGCGGGCACCGCCACGCTGGCGGACGCGCTCACCGAGCTGAAACGCTCCAGCGGCTACAGCTTCCAGCAGATCGGCGACCGGGCCCACCTCGGCCGCTCCACGGTGCACCGGTACTGCAGCGGGCAGAGCGTGCCCGCCAGCTTCGGCACCGTCGAGCTCATCGCGAAGGTGTGCGGCGCCGACCGGGAGACCCTCTCCCGGCTCTACCGCTTGTGGGAGCAGGCGACCGGCGCGGAGGACGCACCGGCCGCAGCACCTGTCGTCGAGGAACCGGCCCCCGCACCTCCCGCCGCGGAGGTGCCGCCGAAGCGGCACCGCTGGTGGCTGGTCGCCGTCGCCGTCGTCACCGCCGTCGTCGGCGTCTACGCGTACCTGCCGGAAGAGCGCACCGAGGTGCGACCGCGGCGCGAGATCAGCGCCCCCAGCTGGACCTTCGACCCCAGCCCGGTCTCGCCCGAGTTCGTCGGGGTCACCCTCACCGGCGCGACCGGTGCGATGCCGTCGTTCCCGGTCGGTTCGGTGCGGCTGTGGGACGCGCGGACCCGCTGGCAGGGCCTCGAGCCCGAGCGCGGCCGGTTCGACTGGACGGTGCTGGACCGGCAGCTCGCGGGCGCCGCGGCCGAGGACCTGCCGGTGGTCTACGTCTTCGGCGGCACGCCCGGCTGGGCCGCCCCGAACGGACCTCGCACGCCGTACGGGGACGGCTCCCGGTCCGCCCCGCCCGACGACCTGGCCGACTGGGAGCGGTTCGTGCGCACCCTGGTGACCCACACCGACGGGCGCATCGAGTCCTACGAGCTGTGGGACGTCGGGACCCCGCCGTTCTTCACCGGTTCCCTCGAGACGCTGGTGGAGATGACGCGGATCGCCAGCGGGGTGATCCGCGAGCTGGACCCGGACGCCAACGTGGTCTGCCCCGGCTTCACCGACCTGTGGGAGCCCGCGAACCAGCGGGTCGTGCAGCGCTTCGCCGAGCTGGGCGGCTACCAGCACTGCGACTACGTCGCGGTCAAGCTGAACCCGCGCCGCGCCTCGGACCCGCCCGAGACGATGATGGACCTCGCCGAGGAGGTCGAGCAGACGCTGGCCCGCGCCCGGCTCGAGCCGGCGCTGTGGGCCACCGGGTGGGGACCCGAGGTCACCCAGCAGGCCCGGGTGGACCCCGAACTCGCCGCCGACCACGCGGTCCGCTCCTACCTGGTCGCGCTCTGGCGCTGGTACGACCGCTCCTACTCCTCCAGCTGGGGCGTCCCGTCGCAGGCCGGCGCTTCCACGCCGAACCGGGCCGGTCTGTTCCTCGGTGAGCTGCACCGCTGGCTCGCGGACGCGGAGATCACCTCCTGCGGCCACGGCGTGGAAGCGCACCTGCCGGACAACGTGTGGCAGTGCCGGTTCCTCCGGCGGGGCACGCCGTTCCTCATCCGGTGGACCCACGAGGGCACCGCGCGCGTGGCGCCCGACCCCGGCACCACGACGGTCCGGCGGCTGGACGGCACCAGCGCACCGGTCGACCCGGCGGTCCCGATGGAGGTCACCGGTCGACCGGTGCTGCTGGAGCGGGGCTGAGCCGTCACGCCGCCCCCAGCAGTTCCAGCAACCTCGGGGTGTGCAGGGCGCTGGCGGGTCTGGTGCCGGCGAACACGTCGAAGTAGGTCGCGGTGAGCTCCGGGTCGGCCTGCACCGCCCGGAGCAGCGCGAGCCGACGCTCGTTCGGCGGTGCCAGCCGCGCCACCTCGATCGTGGACCGGTACCCCGGCAACAGCGCGGCGTCGCGCTCCTGCGCGTACTGCGCCAGCGCCTGGTCGAGCAGGGCGGGGTCACCGGTGAGCCGGTCTGCCACCCGCTGCACGAGCAACTCCGCTTGGCGGAAGGCGTCGCTGATCCCGCGCGCGGTGATGGAGTCCTTGTGGTGCCCGGCGTCGCCGACCAGCGCCCAGCCGCGTCCCGCCGCCTGGCGGAAGAAGTTCTGCTGGTCACCGGTCCCGCGGAGCCGTTCGATCCGCTCCCCGCCGCGCAGCCGGTCGTGCAGCGCGGGCGCCGTGGTGCGCACCCGCTCCAGGTGCGCGCGGAGCGGGTCGGCGCGCACCTCGCCGAAGCGGGACTGCGGGAAGTAGGTCAGCACGAGGGTCGCGCCGTCGTTGGTCGGCGCCGCGGCCACCCAGCTGCCCGCCTCCTCGTAGAGCTCGACCGCGGCGGGCACACCCGTCCAGTACGAGTAGTACGCGCACGTCAGCTTCGGGTCCCGGACGGTGCACCGCGCCTCCGCGAGGCGGGCGACGGTGGAGCGCATGCCGTCCGCGCCGACCACCAGGCGGGCCCGCTCGGTGAAGCGCCGACCGCGGTGGCTGCCCTCGACCCCGACGACGCGGCCGGAGTCGTCGTGCAGCAGCCCGGTGATCCGGCACCCTTCCCGCAGCTCCGCACCGGCCGCGGTGGCGGCCTCGACCAGGATCGTGTCCAGGACGTGGCGGCGCGGCGCGTACGAGGCGCGTTGCCCGGCGACGCCGTGCGCGCAGCCTTCCACACGGACGTCGGCCACCTCGTAGCGGACCAGGTCCAGCGGCGGGCACCCCGTGGCGCGCACGGCGTCCAGCACGCCCCAGCGGGCCAGCGCCGCGACCCCGGGCTGGTGGATGACGTGGGTGGACAACGTGTCGGACGGGAACGACGCTCGATCCAGCAGCAGGACCCGGTGTCCCGCGCGAGCGAGCAGCATGGCGGTGGGTGAGCCCGCGCAGCGGGCTCCGACGACGATGGCGTCGAACATGGGCCTCAACTCCCGAGTTCGGCGCGCAGGGCCCGCCGGTCGACCTTGCCGCTGGCGTTGAGCGGCATCTGGTCGAGGACGGTGATCCGGCGCGGCAGCATGTAGGGCGGCAGGCTGTCGCCGAGCGCGGCGTGCAGCTGCTCGGCAACGCACCCGGTGCCGCAGACCGCGGCGGCCAGCTCCGGCCCGCCGTCGGTGGTCGGCACCGCGAGGACGGTGGCGTCGCGGACACCGGGCTGCCGGCGCAGCGCCGCCTCCACCTCGCCCAGCTCGATCCGGTGGCCGCGGACCTTCACCTGGTCGTCGAGACGCCCCAGGTGGACCAGCAGGCCGTCCTGCACCGCCACCCGGTCACCGGTGCGGTACCAGCCCCCGGGCAGGAAGCGCCCCTCGTCGTCGGCAGGGTCGAGGTAGCCGCCGAAGCGCTGCGGGCCACGCAAGCACAGCTCACCGCGCTCGGCCGGGGCACCGTCGTCGTCGAGCACCAGGTGCTCCACCTCGGGGAAGCAGGTGCCGATGGGCGCGGTGCCGTTGGGCGTCTCCGGCCAGTCGGCGGGGTCCTCGGGCAGCAGGTAGCCGGTGCAGGCGACGGTGAGCTCCGTCGGCCCGTAGAGGACCTCCACGGCGCTGCCCGGTGCGGCGGTCTTCCACTGGCGGACGGCGTCGAACGGGACCGCCTCGCCGCCGAAGGTGGTCCGTTCCAGCGTGGGCATGCTCGCCGGTGCGAGGGTGCCCAAGCGGGCGGCGAACGAGATCAGCGACGGGACCGAGAACCAGTGCGTGAGGCGCAGGGCGTTGACCGCCTGGACCGGGGACAGCAGCTGGCTGCGCTGCGGCACCACCAGCGTGCCGCCCTGCGACCAGGTGACGAACAGGTCGTGCACCGAGCCGTCGAAGGTGAGCTCGAAGTTGCCGGAGACCCGGCTGCCCGGGCCGATCCCGCACCGGGGCGCCACCTGCCGCAGGTAGGCGCCGAGGTTGCGGTGGCTGATCGGCACGCCCTTGGGCGTTCCGGTGGAGCCCGAGGTGAAGATGATGTAGGCGAGGTCGTCCGGCCCGGCCTCGCGGGGCGGCGCCGGGACGCCGGGCACCAGCTCCGATTCGGTGATGAGCAGGTCCACACCGGCGGCCTCGACGACACTCCGGGTCCGGGACGCCGGGTGCTCCGGGTTGAGCGGCACGACGGCCGCGCCGGCCCGCAGCGCGGCGAGGTACCCGACGTAGGCCGTCACCGAGCGGCCGGCCAGGAGGCCGACCCGCTGGGCGCCGCCCCCGGCCAGGCGCGCGGCCAGCTCCTCCGCCCGACCACGCAGTTCGTCGTAGGTCAGCCGCTCCCCCGCAACCTCCAGCGCGACGGCGTCGCCGAAGGCGTCCGCGGAGCGCTCGAACCAGGCGTAGGCGTTCTGCGGCTCGGTCATCGCGCGGCCCCCTCCAGCTCGCGCGCCCAGCGGCGCAGGTCGCCGACGGTGCGCACCTGGTCCAGCTCCCCGAGGTCCACTTCGCGACCGGTGCGCTTCTGGAGCTCGACGACCAGCTGCAGCTTCGCGAGCGAGTCGATGCCGATGTCGACGAGCGCGGAGTCGGCGTGGAAGCGGGTCCGGGTGTGCCGGCCCAGGATCCAGGTCGCCAGGTCGTCGCCCTCGTCGTGCTGCTCACCGGGCCAGTACCGCTGGGTCTGCCACGGGTAGGTGGGCAGCGGGACGAACGCGCCGTCGGGGCCGAACACCTCGTCCCAGTCGACCGGTCCGCCGGCGCAGTACTGGTCGGCGATCTCGGCCAGGACCGGATCGGCCGGCGCTCTGCCCTTCCCCTCGAGCGCGTCGGCGAGCTCGGCGTGCGAGCGGCCCACGACGGCGAGGCGGTGCTGCAGGTGCTGGCGGCGCGTCGCCGCGCTGCGGCAGATGTCGCGCAGCGCGAACCCGGCGCCCGGCCCCCGGAGGTGGTCGACGTACGCGCGGGCCAGGTCGGCGAGGGCTTCGGGCGTCGCGGCCGACAGGACCAGCAGGTGCTCGTCGGCCGGATCAGCCTGGTCCTCCCGCGGTTCCTGCGGTTCGGCCTGCCGCAGGACCACGTGCGCGTTCAACGCGGACGAGCCCTGCGCGGACACCCCGGCGACCGCCGGACGTCCGAGCTCGGGCAGGTCCCGCAACCGGGCCGGGATCTCCAGCGGCAGCTCGTCCCAGGGCACCTGCGGGTTCGGGTCCACGACGTGCAGGCTCGCCGGGACCTGGTGGTGCTCCAGGCACAGCACCGCCTTGATCAGCCCGGTCAGGCCCGACGCCGCTTCGGCGTGCCCGACGTTCGACTTGACCGAGCCCACCAGCAGTGGCCGGTCCGCCGGGCGTCCCTCGCCGAGGACCCGGTCCAGCGCGGTGAGCTCCAGCGGGTCCAGCAGCGGGGACCCGGAGCCGTGCGCTTCCACGAAGTCCACATCGGACGGACTCAGTCCGGCGTCCGCGCAGGCGAGTCGCAGCACGTCGCACTGCCCGGTCAGCGACGGGCTGAGCACCGTGTCACTGGTGCGGCCGTCGTTGCCGATCGCGCTGCCGGCGATGACGGCCCGCACCCGGTCGCCGTCCGCGAGCGCGGCGGCCAGCGGCTTGAGGACGACGACGGACACCGCGTCGCTCGGCGCGTGGCCGTCGGCACGCGCGTCCCCGAACTTGCTGCGGCCATCGGGCGCCATGCCCCCGGCCTGCGACATCATGACCCCTTCGTGCGGCCGGAGCGGCAGGTTCACCCCCGCGACCAGCGCGACCGGGCTCTCCCCGGCGCGCAGGCTCTGCACCGCCTGGTGCACGGCCACCAACGACGAGGAGCAGGCGGTGTCCACCACGACGCTGGGGCCGCGCAGGTCGAAGAAGTGCGACACCCGCGCGGGCAGCAGCGACCGGACGTTGCCGAGCTGCGCAGCGGTCGCCTCCTCCAGCCCCCGCTGCAGGGCGTTCTCCAGGTAGTCGGCGCGGGAGCAGCCGACGAACACACCCGTCCGGCTGCCCGCGAGCCGGTCGGGTCGTTGGCCCGCGTCCTCCAACGCCTCCCACGCCGTCATCAGCAGCAACCGCTGCTGCGGATCGATCTCGACGGCCTCCGCATCGGACATCCCGAAGAACTCGGCGTCGAACTCCGCGATCCCGTCCACGTACCCGCCGCGTCGGGCGGCGAGCTTCCCCGGTGCCCGCCCCGGCGCGTGCAAGGCGTCCGCGTCGTAGCGCTCCGACGGCGTCACGCCCGTGGCGTCGACGCCCTCACGCAGCAGGTCCCACAGCGCGTCGGGCCCCGACGCGCCGGGGAGCCGGCAGGCCATCCCGATCACGGCGACGGATCGCGCATCCGCCGCGGCCTCCCGATCGGTGATGCCACGGAACTGTTGGTCCCCCATGTGTCCCCCATGTCTTCTCTTGTTCGGCAGCCAGCGCGCGAGCGCGCCGGGCACGGCGCCGACAGCGCCCAGAACCACCCGGCCGGACCGGTCCCGTACCCCCAGAACTCGGAACGCGGCTGACTGCCCAGCACGATGGCAGCACTCGATCACTGCCCAGCACGATGGCAGCACTCGATCACTGCCCAGCACGATGGCAGCACTCGATCAGAGCAACAACCAGTTCCCGTCCCACCCCCGTCCCGGGATGAGAACGAGCCTCTGACCAGCGGTTCCACGGCGTCCCGGGACGCTCTCGGCGTGGCGGGCGCGGCCTTGCCGCGAGGGGAACACCCGACCGCAACCCCCCATCGGCCGGGGCATCAGCGAAGCCGGACGGGCCTCAGACTCCACCCGCACGGCAGACGGGTGTTCACCGTGTCAGCGGAGCGTGCACCGCACCGCCGTCGACGCCTTGCCCGAACTGCGTGGTGGTCGGCGCATCCGCGCGGATCGTCCCGAGACAGCCGCACCGGGTGGGCGACCGCCTCGGCCGCCCACCCGGTGCGCTGGTCCGGGATCACTCGTCGATTGCTTGGGTGACGACGCGTTCGATGCTCTGGACGGCGAGCTGCGGCTCGTCGACGTAGATGTAGTGGCCGCTCCCGGTGGCCGTGACCAGGGTGCTGCGGGGAGACAGCGCGAGCCACTTCCGCTGGCCCTCGGCCCAGATCCGCTCCAGTTCCGCCCCGTACTGCGGGATGGCCGCGAGGTACTGCTGGCCGTGCTGGACGACCTCCACCGGGATGTCGCCGGCGGAGCGGACCTCGCCGTCCTCGACGCGCAGCTGCTCCGGGTTGGCGCCCTCACGCATCGCGATCATCTGCTCGCGCACGGCCGAGGCCGGGCCGGCGTCGCCCTCGGGGATCAGCTCCAGCGTGTCGGAGATCGCCGTCGGCCCGGTGGCGTCGAGCAGCACGAGGCCCGTGACCCGGTCCTGGTGGTCCGGGGCGTACCGAGCCGCGAGCAGCCCACCCATGGAGTGCCCGGCGAGCACGACCGACCGGTCGCCCATCGCCTTGTCGAGGACCGCGGTGAGGACCTGCCCGTTGCTGGCGAAGTCCTGGGGGCCGTCCGGCTCGTCGCTGGCGCCTTCGCCCAGCCGGTCGTAGGAGCAGACCCGGTTGTGCGCGCTGAGCGACTTCTGCAGCTCGCTCATCGCCTCCAGCCCGTCGCCGAACCCGAGCAGGAGCATGATCCCTGGCTTGCCGTCGACCGGTTTCCCGGCGCAGGAGACGTTCACCGCCTTGCCGCCCACGTCGATCTTCTGGGTGCCGGTGAACAGCTCGCCGTCCAGCTGGTCGAGCTCGTCCAGCTGGTCCAGCGACTGCAGGTCGCCGTCCGCGCCTGCGCCGCACCCGGTGAGCGCCAGGACCGCGGCGCAGACCAGGGCGGTCACACCGGTCGCCTTGGGAAGGTGGAACACGTCGTTCTCCTCAACTGGTAGTGGTTCCCGCGAACCGCGGGGTCACGGTGCGAGCGGGCCTCCGCCGAGCGGGTCTGGTCGCCGCGGGAAGCCCACGGGGCCGACCCATCGCGGTGCGCGATGGTGGTGGCGAAGCCGGTGGGAGGTGGGAAGAGTGAGCTAGCGCGGGGCAGCCGCCGCTGCGTGGAGCCGCCACCGGGGATCGCGGCCGGTCGGTCCCGGCCGGGAGCTGTTCCGACGGACCACCTCGCCCGGCATGGCGGTTCGGTTCGGTGTCGGAGCCGTTCCGGCACGGGACGTCATCGCCCGTGGCACCGATGGCTCGGACAGGCGCTCTTCCACCTCGCAGGCATCCTTCCCCCATCCAGGCGGTGCGCCGTGGGCACCGCCGAGCGCAACCACCTCGTCGCGCGCTCACCACCAACACGGAGGCGAGGCGATCTCGGTTCACCCGCCAACGGAGCGTCTCCCGGCGTGACGTCTCCGACCTCGCCGCCTGCGCGCTCCGCCGCCACGCTCTGCCCACTTCCCAGAGCCCGACCAGCTGGACCTCACCCGCGACGCCCGGCGGCACATGGCCTTCGGCTTCGGCGACCACCAGCACCTCGGCCAGCCGCTCGCCCGCGTCGAGCTCCAGACGGTGTTCCCGCGCCTCTTCCGCCGGTTCCCCGACCTCCGGTCGGCGACCGGCCTCGACCAGCTCCCGTTCGAAGAGAACGGAGTCCGCCACGGCGTGTGCGAACTGCCCGCCACCTGGTGCTCACACGATGGCTGGTGATGCAGCTGTCGTCCCGAGCGCCCACGGTCGCAGCTCTGTTCGGCGGAACCCCGGCCCCCGCGAGTTCGCCGCGACGCCTCCTCGCCGCGACGCTCTCCGGGTAGGCCTCCACACTCCCTCGGACGGTCGCGTCATGAACACACCCACTGATGTCAGTTCCGACTTCACCGGTAGGACGGTCCTGATCACGGGAGGGGGCAGCGGCATCGGCCTCGCCACCGCCGAGGCGTTCGCACGGTCCGGCGCGAACGTCGTCATCACCGGTCGGACGCAGGGACGGCTCGACACGGCACTCGAACGGCTCCCCACCGACCGCGCGACCGCCGTCCGCGCCGACGTCGGCCTCCCCGACGACGTCGAGCGGATCACCCGCGGCGTCCACGACCGGTTCGGCCGACTCGACGTCGTCATCAGCAACGCCGCGGGACACGTCCCAGGTGAGATCACCGACGTCAGCACCGATGACGGGGAGCTGATGCGGCGGACCACCATCGACGGCCTCTTCCACCTCGCGAAGACCACGCTGCCGTCACTGGCCGACACCGGCGGCTCCTTCATCGCGACCAGCAGCGTGTCCGGACTCGGCGGTGACTGGAAGCTCTCGACGTACAACGCCACCAAGGGAGCGGTGACCCAGTTCGTCCGCGCCCTCGCCCTGGACTGGGGGTCTCGCGGCGTGCGGGTCAACGCCGTCGCCCCGTCGTTGACCAAGACCGAGCCGGTCGCGTCGATGACCAGCAACCCGGAGCTGGTCGCGAAGCACGAAGAGCGGACCGCGCTGGGCAGGCTGGGCGAGCCGGAAGACGTCGCACCGGTGTTCCTGTTCCTGGCGAGTGACGCCGCGCGCTACATCACCGGCGCCGTCGTCCCCGTCGACGGTGGGACCACCGCCTCGAACGGACAGCCCCACGTCTGGGCGCTACGGGCGTCGAGCTGCGCCCCACGCCCGACCACGCTGGCGAGGCTGGTACCCCGGCGCCGTGAGGAGGTCGGCCGCCCAGACCACCGCGTGCGGCGGGAGCCGCCCACCGCTCTCGTCCAGCCGGCCGAGGGTGGTCCAGCACTCCGAGAGCTGACCGACGGTGAGCTGGTCCGGGGTGGGCTGCGTGGGAACGCCCGGCACCGGGTACCCGGCCGACACCGTCACCGAGGGCACGAGGCGAGGTCGGATCGCGTGAGCAGAGACGACGAACCGAGTGGTGCGTCGCTCGTGGGGGAAGACCCTCGCCCCCACGAGCGCGAGTGGCGCGTGGAACGGGTCGGCTGGGTGGTCATGGCTCTCGTGGTGCTGCTGGGCCTGCTCGGGTTCTGGGGAAGCGGGGTGCTCAGCACGGTCACGACGACCAGCGCCGACGGGCGGCTGTCGGTGTCCTACGAGCGCTTCGTGCGCACCATCGGCCAGACGTCGATCGTCGTCCACGCCGACCGCGGCAGCGCACGCGGCGGGACGCTCCAGCTCAGCGTGGACCAGCCGTGCCTCGACTCCTACCAGGTGCAGTCGATGCAGCCCGAGCCGACGGTCACGACGGCGGTCGGTGATCGGCTGGTGTTCGGGTTCCCGGCCGGCGCGGACTCCGCGTTGACGTTGCGGCTGGACGTGCGGCCCAGCGACACCACGGGCCTGCAGGAGTGCTCCTTCGGCGTGGGCACCTCCCCGCAGGTCCGCACGTGGCACTGGGTGCATCCGTGATCCCTGCAGAGGAGGCGCACCGTGGACAGCGTGCTGCGAGCCGTGGTCATCTACCTGATCGTGCTCACGCTCTTCCGGATCACCGGGAAGCGGACGCTCTCGCAGGCCACGACCTTCGACCTGGTGTTGTTGCTGATCATCAGCGAGGCCACCCAGCAGGCGCTGTTGGGCGACGACTACTCGCTGACCAACGCGGCGCTGGTGATCACCACGCTGGTCTCCGTGGACCGGTTGGCCGACTGGCTGAAGTGGCGCTTCACGTCGGTGTCGCGGGTGACCGAAGGGACGCCGATGATCCTCGTCGAACACGGCCGGCCGCTGGAAGAGCGCCTGCGGAAGGAGCACATCAGCGTCGAGGACGTCCTCGCCGCCGCGCGGACCAGCCAGGGGCTGCTGAGGCTGGAGGACATCGACTACGCGGTGCTGGAGCGGTCCGGCGGGATCAGCATCATCCCGGCCCGCGACCGCGAATCCCCCTGATCCCTCCCCAGGATTGGCTCGTCGGTGATCGGGGGTATCCGGTGGGCACGACGAGATCGCGGTGGAGGGATCATGTCCAGCACGCCACTGCTCGACCGCTGGCGGGGAGACCCGGACGAGCCCGAGGAGCCCGAGGGCCCCACCACCCCGGACAAGCCGACCGCGCCGAGCAAGCACCAGTTCCCGGGCTCACCGAAGTTCCCGGACAAGCCGAAGGCGCCCACCCCGGAGAAGCCGGACTCCCCCACGCTCCCGGACGCACCCGAGAACCCCGAAGACCGCGCCGACTCTCGTGTCGAAGCGTTTCCCGGGGCCGGTCTCCGGGTAGTTCTCGCGCAAGTCGCCTGACGCACTTCTTGGAGGGGTTCGCATGGGCGCCGAGACCCGTACGACTTCCGACCACGACGAGATCCCCCAGTGGTTCGAGAAGTGCGACGCCGAAGGGCTCGAACTGCTCTGCCAGCTCAAGAAGTCGGATGGTGCGGACAGCACCTCCCACACGACCGTGTCCAGGGACTGACCCGCGGGAGGAGCCATGCGCCGACCACGACGGGCCGGGACGCGGCCGCGGTTCCTCGCCATCTACCTCAACGACCACCTCGCCGGGGCGACCGGCGGTGTGAACCTGGCGAAGCGCTCGGCGAGCTCCCACCACGACGCGAAGTTGCAGGAGCTGGCCGAGGAGATCGCCGAAGACCGGCGCACGCTCCTGCACATCATGCACACGCTCGGCGTGCGGCCCACCCGCTACAAGCCGTTCGCGGCGTGGCTGGCCGAGCGGGCCGGTTCGATGAAGACCAACGGGCGGTTGGTCCGGCGGTCACCGCTGAGCGGGCTCATCGAACTCGAAGCCCTCCAGATGGGCATCCACGGCAAGATCGCGTGCTGGCGCACCCTCCTGGCGTTGTCCGACCGCGTCAGCGAGCTGAACCCCTCCCTCCTCCGCGAGCTGCTCGGCCGCGCCCACGCGCAACTGCACGTCGTCGAGCAGATGCACAGCGACCTCGCCCACAAGCTCAGCAGCCGGTGAGGACGCGTCGGCCGCGGAAGGCCGACAGCGGAGGTCCGGGTCGGAGCGCTCCGTCGACGTGGGGCGGGTGCCGGTGCACGTCAGGCCGTCGCTCCAGACCCGCCGCGGCCGAGGAGGCCGCGGGTGGCGAGGTTGTCCATGAGGGCGCGGATGCCGAACTCCCAGTCCGGGGCGTCTTCGGCGGTGGTGACGACGTTGACCAGGGAACCCAGCGCTGGGGAGGAGATGCGCACCACGTCGCCGGGCTTGTGCGTGAAGCCCTGACCGGGCTCGTCGCGGTCCTCGGTCGGGGCGAACATCGTGCCGGTGAACAGCACGAACCCGTCCGGGTACTGGTGGTGGCGGCCGCAGGCGTGGCCGACCAGGTCCTGCAGGTCGCGGCTGATCTCGGCGACCGGGTTGACGCCCTCGAGCTGGAAGCCGTCGTTGCCGGTGATCTGCAACGAGACTTCGAGGTCGCGGGCGTCGTCGAGGGTGAACCCGTCGTCGAACAGGCGCAGGAACGGCCCGATCGCGCACGAGGCGTTGTTGTCCTTCGCCTCGGTCAGCAGCAGTGCGCTGCGCCCTTCGAAGTCGCGGAGGTTGACGTCGTTGCCGAGCGTCGCGGCCACCGGCTCACCGCGGGACGTCACCGCGAGCACCAGCTCGGGTTCCGGGTTGTTCCACGTCGAGCGCGCGAGCACGCCGATCTCGGCGCCCGTGCCGACCGCGGACAGCACCGGTGCCTTGGTGAAGATCTCCGGGTCGGGCCCGATGCCGACCTCGAGGTACTGCGACCACAGCCCTTCCTGGACGAGCACCTCCTTGACGCGCTC
Organism: Saccharopolyspora hordei; assembly: GCF_013410345.1. Lineage (NCBI taxonomy): Bacteria > Bacillati > Actinomycetota > Actinomycetes > Pseudonocardiales > Pseudonocardiaceae > Saccharopolyspora > Saccharopolyspora hordei. The sequence continues at coordinate 2,834,322 of NZ_JACCFJ010000001.1, read as the reverse complement.
GGCCTCGGGGGTGCCGGGCCCCACCTGGGAGATCCGGCCCGCGACCAGGTCGGCGAGCTTGCTGCGCACCGCCTCGGCCCTGCGGAGGTCGCCGTCGGCGCGCTCCTCGATGACGCGTTCGAGCATGCTGCGCACGAACGTCACGCCGGCGGCCTTCAGCACCTGGAGGTCGACGGGAGCGAGGAAGTGCGGCTCGGCCCGGTCCCCGGCGAGGGTCGCCCGCAGGAGGTCGGACAACCGCCAGACCCGCCCGCCGGAGTGGCCGCGCACCACCTCCACGGCGTCGGGCCGGTCCAGCAGGCCGGACACGGTCGGCTCGACCTCGGTCAGGTCGACCACCTCGTCGCCGCGCACGGCGACCACGCAGGGGCCGTGGCACTCCGGGTCGAAGACCCGTCCCAGCAGCGTGGCGCGGTCGGCGTCGCGGGGCGGGACCGAGTCGGCGTGGGCGGTGAGGTTCACGGTGTCGCCTTCCTGCGGGTGTCGGCCTCGGACGGACGGCTGCCGCAGGCAGCAGCGCTGACGACCAGCGACTCGCCCGCGGCGGACGTACTCTCGTCATACGAACACACCCAGTCAACGTGATGTTACCTGGGTCACACTTCTGCTTCACCGCGGCGCCCGCGCGCTGACCACGGACCTGAACTGCCCGAACGGCCCAGCGGCGACGTGACCAGCGGGTACTCGATCATCGTACAATTCGTCCATGACCGACCGACTCGGCCCGCGGAAGCGCCTCCCGGAGTCCCTCGCGGACACCCTCCAGGAGGAGATCCTCACGCTCTCGCCCGGCGACCGGCTCCCCACCGAGACCGAGCTCGCCGAGCGGTTCGACGTGAGCCGCACCGTGGTGCGCGAGACCGCCCGACTGCTGGTCCAGCGCGGTCTGGTCACCGTCAAGCCCGGTCGCGGGATGACGGTCGCGGAGTTCGACGGTCGGCTGATCGCCGACCAGTACTCGCTGCTGCTGCGCCTCAGCCACGGTTCCTTCGACCAGCTCCAGGAAGTCCGGCTGGTGCTCGAGGTGGAGATGGCGGTGTTCGCGGCGGCGCGGCGGACCGAGCAGCACGTGGCCGCGATGCGCGAGGCCAACGAGCGCCTGGAAGCCGCCATCGACGACCCCGAGGAGTTCCTCGACGCCGACCTGACCTTCCACGAGATCGTCGCCGAGGCCAGCGGGAACCCCTTCTTCTCCCTCATGGTCCGGCCGATCACCGGGTTCCTGCGGGACGCCTACCGCAAGGGCCCCGGCTACTCCGTCGAAGCGCGCAACACCGTGCAGGAGCACCACGAGATCGCCGAGGCGATCAGCGCCGGCGACCCCTCGCGCGCCCGCTTCGCCATGGAGAACCACCTCCGGCGCATCGTGCGGCACAGCCACCGGCTGCTCGCCGGCGACACCGAGACCGCCTCGGCCTGAGGCCTCCGAGGGAGCCGCTGCGACACGACCCGGTGGGTCTCGCGCCGGCAGCACTCGACGCTCGGCACGGACCTGCGGCACGCTCGTGGGTGCGCGGGACTCCCGCGGGACCGCTCCACCGCCACCTCGTCCGAGCGCGGCGACCGGCCCGTCAGGTCGAGGTCTTGCGACCGGACCTCCCGCGAACTATCGTCCGATCATCATACGAAGTCACGCAGAGACACACCGCCGCTGAACCGCCCGCCCGACAGTCGGGCACGCACCGACTTCACCTCCACACGCACGTCCTCGCCGACGATCGGCCACACCGCTCGTCGGCCCTCGCGCCAGCGCCACGGGAGCGGAACCCGATGTCCCAGAACCCAGTGATCACCTGCCGGAACTTCCACAGCGGGACCTGGCACGACGCCTCCGACGGCCCGATCGAGCGGCACAACCCGGCCACCACCGAGCTGGCCGCCCTCGCCCCCCGCTCGACGGCGGCGGACGTGGACGCCGCCGTGGCATCGGCCGTCGAGGCCTTCCGGACCTGGCGCAGGACCCTCCCCGCCGAGCGCGCGCGCTGCCTGCACGACCTCGCGGCGGCCTGCACGCCCCGCATCGACGACATGGCCGCCGCGATCACCCGCGAGCAGGGCAAGCCGCTGGACGAGGCGCGCGGCGAGGTCCGCAAGTTCATCACCGCGCTGCACTACTACGCCGAGGAAGCGCAGCGGGTCTTCGGCCAGACCATCCCGAACGACGTCGCCGGGTTCACCAGCATCGTGGAGAAGGAGCCGGTCGGACCGGTCGCCGGCATCGTGCCGTGGAACTACCCCATCGAGCTGATCGGCTGGAAGCTGGCCGGGGCGACCGCGGCCGGCTGCACCATCGTCATCAAACCCTCCGAGTACACCCCGGGATGCGCGCAGGTGCTCTCCGAGTGCGTCGCCGACGTCTTCCCGCCCGGCGTGGTCAACTTCGTCCACGGCGACGGCAGCACCGGGAAGGCGCTGGTCGAGCACCCGGCGATCGCGAAGGTCGCGTTCACCGGGTCCATGCGCACCGGGCAGGAGATCTTCCGTTCCGTCACCGGGATCACCGGCCTGTCGCTGGAGCTCGGCGGGAGCTGCCCGATGGTCGTCACCGGGCGCTCGGACGTCGCCGCGGCGGTCAAGGGCGCCGCCCGCCGCTCGTTCCGCAACGCCGGGCAGATCTGCATCGCGATCAACCGCATCTACGTGCACGACTCGGTCTACGACGAGTTCGTGACCGGCCTGGCCGACGCGGCCGACGCGCTCAAGGTCGCCGACGGCATCGCGGTCCCCTCCGCCGACGTCGGGTCGCTGACCATGGACGAGACCTACCGCCGCACGCTCGACCACATCGCCGACGCCCGCGAGCGCGGTGCGTCGGTGGTCGCCGGCGGTGGTCCCGTGGAGGAGCTGGCGCCGGGGTTGTTCCTGCGCCCCACGGTCGTCGCCGACGCCCCGGACGAGGCGCTCGTGATGCACGAGGAGACGTTCGGGCCGCTCGTCGGGGTCGCCCGGTACTCCGACCTGGACGAGGCGATCGCGCGGGCCAACGCCGCACCGGGCGGCCTGGCGGCCTACGCCTACACCGACGACACCCGCGAGACGTTCACGCTCGCCCGGGAGCTGGACTTCGGCAACGTCGCGGTCAACAACGTCGACGCCGGGATCATCAACGCCCCCTACGGCGGTCGGCGGGAGAGCGGCTTCGGCTCCGAACACGGCCACGAAGGACTCGAGAACTACCTGCAACTCAAGCACATCAGGCTTCGCCACGGCGCGCGATGAGGCGCGGAAGGACGTAGCACCATGCTGATCGGCATCGACCTGGGCACTTCCACCTGCAAGGTGATCGCGGTGAACGGCTCCGGCGAGGTGGTCGCCAAGCAGAGCCGCGACTACCGGATGATCAACACACGGCCGGGTTGGGCCGAACAGGACCCCGCGGAGTGGTGGCGCGCCACCGACGAGGCCATCAGCGCGCTGACCGCCTCGCTGCCCGAGTCCGGGCAGGAGGTCACCGGCATCGGCCTGTGCGGGCAGATGCACGGGCTCACCGCCCTGGACGCCGCGGACGAACCGCTGCGCCACGCGATCCTGTGGAACGACCAGCGGGCCGCCCCGCAGTGCGACTGGATCACCGAGCGGGCCGGCGGGCTCGACGAGCTCCTGCGCATGACCCGCAACCGGATGCTGCCCGGCTTCACCGGCGGGAAGATCGTCTGGTTCCGGGAGAACGAGCCGGAGCTCTTCGCCCGCACGGCGCGCATCCTCAACCCGAAGGACTACCTGCGGCTGCGCATGACCGGCGTCCACGCCACCGACGTCTCCGACGCCTCCGGCACCGGGCTGTTCGACGTCGCGCGCCGGTGCTGGTCCGAGGAGCTGCTGCAGCTGCTGGACATCGACCGCGCGCTGCTGCCCGACGTCGTCGAGTCCACCGCCCGCACCGGGCACGTCCTGCCCGAGCTGGCCGCGCGCTGGAACGTCCCGGAAGGCACTCCGGTGTTCGGCGGTGGTGGGGACGCGGTCATCCAGACCACCGCGATGGGCCTGGTCGACGCGGGACCAGTGGGTTTCACCCTCGGCACCGCGGGAATCGTCGCCGGCGGCGCCGCGTCCTGCCCCGACAACCCGGGCGGTCGCGTGCAGGTGTCGTGCGGCAACGCCCCCGGCCGCTGGCACGTCATGGGCGTGTCGCTCAGCGCGGGCGGGGCGTTGCAGTGGTTGCGCGACGCGCTCGCGCCCGCCACCACGACCGACCCGGTCTCCTTCGAGCAGCTCGTCCGCCTGGCCAAGGAGGTCGAACCCGGCTGCAACGGGCTGCTGTTCCTGCCCTACCTGCTCGGCGAGCGGTCACCGCACGTGGCTCCGGAAGCGACCGCCGCGTGGGTGGGCTTGACGCCCATGCACCACATCGGACACATGGCGCGCAGCGTCATGGAAGGCGTGCTGCTGAACATGCGGGAGATCCTCGAGGTGTGCCGGCAGGCCGGGCTGGAGTGCGAGCGCGTCGTCGCGTCCGGCGGCGCGACGAGCGGCTCGCTGTGGCTGCAGCTCCTCGCCGACGTGCTCGACCGGGAAGCCGTCACCGTGACCGGTTCGTCCGAAGGCGGTGCCTACGGTGCCGCGCTGGCCGCGGGCGTGGGCACCGGCCAGTGGCGCGACTTCGACGAGGCGCTGGCCGGGGTGAAGGTGGAGCGCACGTTCGTGCCGCAGCAGGCGACCGCGCAGGAGTACGACCGGATCTTCCAGACGCACCGCCGGCTCTACGACGAGCTCAAGCCCGTCTACGCCCTGGCCCGATGAGCACCGTCCCCGCACAGCTGCGCGCCGCGGTCTTCGACCTCGACGGCACGCTCGTCGACAGCGCACCCGACATCGCACGGGCGCTCAGCACGGCCCTGTCCCGGCACTCGCTGGGGCCCATCGGCGCCGAGCAGGTGCGGCCGATCCTCGGCGGTGGCGCGCGTGCCCTGGTCGGCGAGGCGATCGCCGTGGTCGGCGGGGATCCCGCGCTGACCGATGCCGTGCTCGCCGACTACACCACCGCCTACGCCGCCGAGCCGGTCGCCGAGACCACCGTGCACGCCGACGCGCACACGGCTCTCCGCGAGCTGCGGGAGCGCGGTGTCGCGGTCGGCGTGTGCACCAACAAGCGCGCCGGCCTGACGCGGGAGGTGCTGGCCGGGACCGGTCTCGCCGAGCTGGTCGACGCGGTGGCCGGGATCGACTCGGTGCCGGCCGGGAAACCCGACCCGGTGCACCTGACCACCGTGCTGGACGAGCTCGGCGTGTCCGCTGCCGAGACCGTCTACGTCGGCGACACCGACGTGGACGCCCTGACCGCGCGACGCGCGGGTGTGCCCTACCGCCACGTCGCGTGGGGCCGGGCCGTCGACCACTGCACCACCATCACGACGTTCCGCAGCCTGCTGGAACTCGTGGTCTGAGAACACCGCCAGGAAAGGGAACGATGCGACCGAGCACTGATCAGGACAAGGCCAAGTGGGCTTCGGGCACCGCCGCGATCGAGACCTACGTCCGCGACGGCATGAAGCTCGGCCTCGGCTCCGGCACCACCTCGCACTGGTTCGTGCGAGCGCTCGGGGAGGCCGTGGCACAGGGGCTCGACGTGGTGGGCGTGCCCACCTCGACCGGCACCCGCGACCTGGCGCTGGAGGTCGGCGTGCCGCTGACCACCCTGGCCGACGTCCAGCGCCTCGACCTCACCGTCGACGGTGCCGACGAGATCGACCACGACGGCAACATGATCAAGGGCGGCGGCGCGTGCCTGCTGTGGGAGCGCATCGTCGCCGACGCCTCCGACCGGATGGTCGCCGTCGTCGACGACAGCAAGGTCGTCGACACCCTCGGCACGTTCCCGCTGCCCATTGAGGTGATCCCGTTCTCCTGGGAGTCCACCCAGCGCTCCATCGCCCGGCTGCTCCAGCGCCTCGGCTACTCCGAGCCGGACCTGCGGCTGCGCACCGCCAACGGGGAGGTCGTGGTCACCGACAGCGGCAACCACATCATCGACGCCCACCTGCAGAAGATCGACGACCCGCTCGCCCTGGACGCCCAGCTGAACTGGATCCCCGGCGTGGTGGAGAACGGGCTGTTCACCGGCATCGCCGACGAGATGGTCATCGGCTACCCCTCGGGCAAGCACGAGGTCCGCGACACCAGCTCCGCCCCGTCCGCGCGCCCGTCGACGACGTCCCGGAAGGGGAAGTGAGCGACGCGCACGCGCCGACCTGACGGGACCGCGACCACCACCGTCGAGGCCGAAGATGAGCAGGTCGATGGTGTGGCGTGGCGCTCAGGAACGAGGGCGCCACGCCGCGCCACGACCACTGTCGCCGACTCCCCGAGCCGGTCACCATTGGGATGACGGGCACCGTCGAGCCGGCCCGTGATGGGTGGCCGAGTCCTCGAGGACTCGCCACGGACCAGGTTCGTCGCGGGCCGGGGAGCCCCCGTCATCCGGCATCGGTGCGGACGCGCCTCTGGACCGCGCGACGCCGCCGGGGCTCGTGAACCCCGGCGGCGTGCTCGTCAGCCCTTGACCGCGCCGCTGAGTTGGGCTCGGACGAGGTGGCGTTGGCTGACGAGGAAGACCACGGCCACCGGGATGGTCGCGACCAGGGCGATGGTGAGCTTCAGCGGGAGCTGCTGGCCCTCCCCCAGTGCGCCGCCGACGAGGCGGGCGAGGCCGACCGTCAGCGTCTCGTACCCGGGGCTGGAGGTGGAGACCAGGAAGTGCGTGAACTCGTTCCACGACGCCTGGAACGCGAGGATGCTCAGGGTGGTGGTGGCCGGGCGCACCATCGGCAGCACCACGCTCCACCAGCGGCGGACGATGCCGGCACCGTCCATCGTGGCCGATTCCTCGACCTCCCTCGGGACCTGCTCGAAGGCCTGCTTCATCAGGAAGATGCCCATGGCGTCGGCGAGCAGCGGCAGGATCATCCCGGCGTAGGAGTCGAACAGCGACAGCTCACGCAGCACCAGGAACTTCGGGATGAGCAGCACCACCGGCGGCACCGCCATCACCATGAGCAGCCCGGTGAACACCACGCCCCGCCCGCGCCAGCGCAGGCGGGCCAGCGCGTAGCCGGCCATGGCGTCGACCAGCAGCCGCCCGGTGGTGACGCAGAGCGTCACCAGCAGCGAGTTGCCCAGCCACAGCGGCACGTTCACCGCGGGGTCGGTGGCGACCCGCTCGTAGCTGCTGGTGTCGACCTGCTCCGGGACCAGCGACAGCGGGTGGGCCACCGCGTCGGCGTCGCTCTTGAACGACGTGGCGACCTGGATCAGGAACGGGCCCAGGTAGAGCACCGCGCCCAGGACCAGCACCAGGTATCCCAGCGCGGCGCCGACCAGCCGCGCGCGCTTCGTGGTCACGAGTTCCTCCCGTCCCGCAGCAGGATCCGCTGCACCGTGGTGACTCCAACGATCAGCAGGAACAGCAGCAGCGCGATCGCCGCACCGACGCCGAAGGAGCCTTCGGCGAAGGACTGCTGGTAGGACAGGAACGCCGGGGTGAGCGTCGTCTTGGCCGGGTCACCCTGGCTCATCACGTAGACCTGGTCGAACACCTGCCAGGTGCCGATCAGCCCGAGGGTGGCCACCAGGAAGATCGTCGGCCGCAGCTGCGGCACCGTGACCTTCCAGAACCGCTGCCACCAGCCGGCGCCGTCGACCAGCGCGGCCTCGTGCACGTTGTCCGGCAGGTTCTGCAGCGCGGCCAGGAAGATGAGCATGTAGGTGCCCGACGTCGTCCACACCACCAACGCGATGATCGTCATCATCGCCACCGACGGCCCGGACAGCCAGTCCCACAGCGGCAACCCGCCCACGGTCGTCTCCTCGAGCACGCTCGGCGGACTGTCCACACCGAACAGTGCCAGCGCCTCGTGCAGCACCCCGCGGGAGTCGGTGAACCAGTTCGGCCCCTGGATCCCGAGGAACTCCAGGATCGCGTTGACCGCGCCCGAGCCGGAGAACAGGAACAGGAAGATCACCGAGATGGCCACCGAGCTGGTGATCGACGGGAAGTAGAACGCCGAGCGGAAGAACGCCCGCCCGCGGAGCGCGCGGTTGTTCACCACCACGGCGAGCAGCAGCGCCACCAGCGTCTGGCTGGGCACCACGAACAGCACGAAGTACAGCGTGTTGCGCACGCTGGTGACGAAGTCGCGCCGGATCAGCCCGTCCTCGAACAGCAGCTCCCGGTAGTTCTCCAAGCCCACGAACGGGGCCCGCCCGGTCAGCGGGCTGTAGGTGCCGTTCCAGTCCAGCAGGCTCACGTACAGCGCGAGGACCGCGGGCACGACCAGGAACAGCAGGACCAGCACGACGGCCGGTGCGACGAACAACCAGCCCGCTCGGTTCTCCCGGCGCGCTTCGGCGTTCACCGGGCGCCGCGGGGTCGTCGGCCCGGTGGTGGGCGGCGCGGGCCGCAGGGTGGTGTCGACCATGTCCTCAGCCCTTCAGCGTCAGTTCGGCGTCGCGTTGCAGTTCCCGCAGGATCTTCGCGGGGTCGTCGCCCTGGGCCAGCCCCAGCATGCGGGAGTCGAAGTCCTTCTCCACCGAGTCCCAGCCCTTGGTGGTCACCTCGCCCTGCGCGTAGGCGGCGCCCGCGGCGAAGCCCTCCATCTCGGGCTTGCCCGCGGTCAGCGCCGCGGTCGCCTCCTGGTTGGCGGGCGTGACGCCCACCTCGCGCGCCACCTGTTCCTGCTGCGCTCGTTCCACCAGGAAGTCCACCAGGTCCTGGGCCTGTTGCCGGTGCGCGGTGCGCATCGGGATGCCCCAGCAGTTGGTGAACGACAGCGTCGCCTTGCCCGCAGGCCCCGCCGGCAGCTCCACCGAGCGCCAGCGCCGGTCCGGGTAGTCGGCGGCCAGCCCACCGCTGGCCCAGTTGCCCTCGATCACCATCGCCGCGGTGCCCTTGCCGAGCGCCTCACCCGCCCAACCGGCGTCCACACTGGACGAGAAGGCGGTGCTGCCGGACCGCAGCAGCGACTGCAGGTAGCGCAGCGCTTCGAGGTTCTGCGGGCTGTCGATGGTCGGCATGCCCTTCTCGTCGACGTGCCAGCCGCCCGCCTGCTTCATGAAGGCCCCGACGCGGTCGGCGCTGTCGTCCAGCACCAGACCCTTGCGCTCGGGAGTGGTGAGCCGCTGGGCGACCTGGGCGAGCTGGTTCCAGTCCCGCGGGATGTCGGCGTCGGTGAGCCCCGCTTCCCGCCAGGAGTCGGTGTCGATGAGCAGCGCCAGCGTGGAGAAGTCCTTGGGAGCGCAGTAGAGCTTGCCGTCGCGGGTGAAGGTCTCCTTGAGGTTCGGGTAGAGCGCCCCGGCGTTGCGCAGCCCGTCGCCGTAGGGGTGCAGCGACCCGTTGCCAGCGAAGCGCTCGAACGCCCCCGGCGCGAGGTAGAACAGGTCCGGTGGGGTGCCGCCGGCGAAGGCCTGGCCGAGCTGCTGGTCGAGTTCGGCGGCGCGCACGATCTCGACCTCGTTGCCGGTCCGCTGCGCCCACTCCTGCGTCTGCTCGTGCAGCACCCGGGCCTCGGCCGTGGTGCCGGACCCCACCAGCAGGCGCAGGGTGGCCGGGCCGGGCTGCTGCTCGATCTCGCTGTCGTAGCCGCGTCCGCAGCCGGCGGCGACCACCGCGGCGGCCAGCACCACCGCCGCGAGCCGCTTCCCGTGCTTGCTCATCCGTTCCGTCCTCCGTCGTCGTTGACGCTGCTGGCGCGCACCACCAGCTCCGGGCGGAGCAGTTCGCCCCGGTCGTCCTCCGGGTGGTCGAGCAGCCGCACCACGCGCGCGGCGATCTGCTCGATCGGCTGGCGCAGGCTGGTCAGGCCCGGGCGGACCACCGCGGCGGTGGGGCTGTCGTCGAAACCGGTGAGCGCCACGTCGGTCCCCGGTCGCAGGCCGCGCGCCTCCAGCGCCGCGTAGGCGCCGAGCGCGATCGCGTCGTTGGCGGCGACCAGCGCGGTGGGCGGGTCGTCGGAGTCCAGCAGGGCCGCGGCCGCCTCGCCCTGGTCGCGGTGCTCGTCGGCGGAGCGGGCGACCAGCCGGTCGTCGACCTGCGCGCCGTGGTCGGCGCAGGCGCGCCGCCAGCCCCGCTCGCGGTCGTCGCCAACCGGGTTGCCCGCCTGCAGGCCGAGGAAGCCGATCCTGGTGTGCCCCTGCGCGACCAGGTGCTCGACGGCCTGGGCGGTCCCGCTGGCACCGTCGACGTCGACCCACGGGCCGGGCTGCGGCTCCCCGGTCCAGATGCGGCCGAAGGAAGCGAAGGGCACCTCCCTGGCGCGCAGCCACGCGTGCCGGGGGTCGCCGACCGTGGTGTTGCTGAGCACGAACCCGTCCACCGCGCTGCGCGCCAGCAGGTCCTCGTAGACGGCGAGGCCGTCCTCCCCGTCCGGAGCGGTGAACAGCAGCAGGTGCCGTCCGGTGCGTTCCACCTCGGCGGTCAGCGCGCGCAGGTAGCGGTCCATGAAGACGTTGATCGAGCCGTCCTGGCGCTCGGCGACGCAGTAGCCGATGAGGCCGCTCGAGCGGGTGCGCAGGGCGCGCGCCCCGCTGTCCGGCCGGTAGCCGAGCTCGTCGATCACCCGCCTGACCCGGCGCAGCGTGTCCGGGTGCAGCTTCTCCGGCGCGTTGATCGCGTTCGAGACCGTCTGCCTCGACACACCGGCGCGCTCAGCGACCTGCTCCAGCGTCGTTGCCCGAGCCACCTGACTGCTCCTCCGTCTGCGGACTGGATCCGCGGGGTGCGGGCGTGCCACACTGCGCCCCGCGGATGTGAACGTTCAAACCGCGTTTGAACGTTCACATCGAGGGACAAGGTTGACCTCACACCCCGACGTTGTCAAGAAGCTCTCAGGAGATCCCATGCCCAACAGCCAGCAGCCCGCGCTCCACGAGTTGACGACGGCGCTGTGCGCCCCGAACGTCGTGCTCAGCTCCCCGAGCGGCCGGATCACCTGCGGGGACGCGACCGGGGCGTACCGCCACGACCGGCGCAGCCTGGCGCAGGCCGAGTTCGCCGTGCCGACCGCGGACCTGGTGCCGGTCGGCAGTGCGTCCAGCGGGGCGGGGCGGGTGCGGTTCCAGGGCGTCGTCCGCGAGCACGGGGACACCACCCCGGACCCCGCGCTGCACTACGTGCACGACCGCGTGGTGACCGCGGACTCGGTGCGCGAGAGCTGGATCCTGCGCAACACCTCCGGCGACACGGTGCGGCTCACCGTGACGCTGCGCGCCGCCACCGACCTGGCCCGGATGGACCAGGTCAAGGCCGGTGAGGAGCCCGCGCTGGTGGAGCCGTCGGCCTCCGAGCGCGCGGCGACCTGGGAGCAGGACGGCTGCACGGTGCAGCTGGACCTCGGCGAGGCGGCCGAGGAGGTCTCCGCGGCGGACGGTGTGGTCACCTGGAGCTGGCACGTCGAGCTGGGCAGCGGGCAGGCGCGTTCGTTCTCCTTCGAGGTCGTGCAGCACGAGGCCGACCGGCCCGGTTTCCTGCCGCTGCGTCCCTCGCCCGCGGTGCCGCTGCGCGCGCCGGAGGCCGCGGACCTCAGCGGGGACGCGGGGCGGCTGCTGGAGCGGAGCCTGCAGGACCTGGACGGGTTGCTGCTGTCCGACGACGGTTCTCCGGAGACCGCGTTCCTCGCCGCGGGCAGTCCGTGGTTCTTCACCCTGTTCGGCCGGGATTCGCTGCTGGCGGCGCGGTTGCTGCTGCCGCTGAGCACCGAGCTGGCCGCGGGGACGCTGCGGGTGCTCGCCGCCCGGCAGGGCACCCGGACCGACCCGGAGACCGAGGAGCAGCCCGGCAAGATCCCGCACGAGCAACGGCGGGTGGCCATCGACATGGGCGGCGCCTCCCCGCTGCGGCTGCCCCCGCTGTACTACGGCACGATCGACGCCACCCCGCTGTGGGTGTGCCTGCTGCACGACGCGTGGCGCGCCGGCCTGCCCGAGTCCGAAGTGGAGGCTCTGCTGCCGGCACTGCGCGCGGCCCTGGAGTGGATGCGCGGGCCGGGCGACGCCGACGGTGACGGGTTCCTGGAGTACCGCGGGTCGGACGGGTCCGGGCTGAGCAACCAGGGGTGGAAGGACTCCGGTGACGGCGTGCGCTGGTCCGACGGCACGATCGCGGAGCGCCCGCTGGCGCTGTGCGAGGTGCAGGGCTACGCCTACGAGGCGGCGATCTCCGGCGCCGCGGTCCTGGAGCACTTCGGCGAGGACGCCTCGACCGTCCGCAAGTGGGCGGCGGAGCTGCGCGAGCGGTTCCGCGCGGCCTTCTGGCTCGACGACGAGCACGGCCGCTACCCCGCCATCGCGCTCGACGGCGCCAAGCGCCCGGTCAGCGGCCCGGCGTCGAACATGGCGCACCTGCTGGGCACCGGGCTGCTCGACCCGCACGAGGCCGAGCTCGTCGCCCAGCAGCTGGGCGGTCCCGCGCTCAACAGCGGCTACGGCTTGCGGACGCTCTCGTCCCGGGTGGGCGGGTTCAACCCGTTCAGCTACCACTGCGGGAGCGTGTGGCCGCACGACACCGCGATCGCCGTGCTCGGCCTGGCCGCGGAGGGCTTCCACGAGCAGGCGCGGTCGCTGGCCGAGGGCCTGGTGCGGGCGAGCGTCGACTTCGGGTACCGGCTGCCGGAGCTGTTCGCCGGGACCGACCGCGCGGCGGGCGACCCGGTGGCGGCCTACCCCTCGTCCTGCCGCCCGCAGGCCTGGTCGGCCGCCGGTGCCACGGCGGTGGTCGGGTACCTGCAGGGCTGGTGGTGAGGTCGCGGCCCGCCGGGCGGAGGTCCGCTCGGCGGACCGCCGCCGGTGGTCCAGCGCTTCGGCAGCAGTGCCGTGGCGCCGAGCGCCGTAGCGCTTCGGCCAGCAGGAGGCTCTGCGCATCCCCGTGGCGAAGCCCGGCGCGAGGAGGCGCCGAAGACCGCGGTGCTCATCGCGCCGCCCACCTGGCGACTGGTGTTCAGCACGGCCGCCGCCGTGCCCGCCCGCTCACCGGGGACGGTCTCCAGCACCAGGCTCGTCAGCGCGGGCACGGCCAGCGCGCCACCGCCCCCGAGCGGCACCATGAGCAGCGCGGGCGGGAGCAAGCGCTTCCAGCACCCGGAGGTCGGTCCGATGACCCTCACCTTCGAGGGGATGACCATCCTGCACACCGACGGGCAACGCCTCGTCTCCTACCAGGCCCCGCCCGGCACACCGGACCACCGCGCCATGTCGTTGCTGGACACGGACCCCGCGGTCGTCGACGGGATCGAGGGCGGCGCGGGCGAGCAGCCCCGGATCCGCGCCTGAGCGCAGGGTCCGCTGTGGACAGTGCGGGCACGTGGACGGGTGCGGTCCGCTCGGACGGGAGGTGCACGGGGCCTCCGGTGGAGGTCCCGTGCACGTCGCGTCTCCTGCGTCCCGCACCCGAAGCCGGTCGCCGGCTCGCGACGCCGAGGGGGCGGCTGCTCCCGGTCAGCTGCCGGGTGCCGCGTGCCTGGGCGTCTCGCCGCGGGACTCGGCGGGCGTGGTGCTCCAGCCCGCGTCGCCCGCGGGGGCCTCGGCCTCCGTCCGTGTGGCCCCAGCGGCCTGCTGGTCCCGCTGCGCCCTGCGGTAGCCGGTGCGCAGCATCTCCGCGGCGATCTCCCGACCGCCGAGGCCGAACGCCAGCGCGAGGCCCAGGGCCAGCGCTCCGATCATCGCCGTGTAGGTGATCACCACGATCTCGGGGGCGATGCCGAGCTGGGTGAGCACCATGAACACCGCGATCCCCATGATCAGCGCGGGTGCGGCGGCGGACACGACCCTCCCCGTGGCCGTCTGGCCGAGGGTGCGGCGCGCGATGCCACCGACCGCCCCCGCGACGAGCCCGGCGACCACGATGATGGCGATGGCCGCGAGCACGTTCGGCAGGTAGGCGAGCACCTGGTTCATGAACGTCGTCACGGACGCGATGCCGAGCGCACCGAGGGCGGTGACCAGCCCGAAGATGAAGACCAGCCAGAACACCACCCGCCCGGTCAACCGGGAGACCGTCGCCTGCTCGCCACCGCGTTCGAGCCAGGCCCCGACATGGGTGTCCTTCATCCTCCGATCCACGCCGGCCTTCTGCAGCAGCTTGGTCACGCCCTTCTGCAGCAGCTTCCCGACTACGTAACCGATCAGCAGGATCACCAAGGCGCCGATCAGAACCGGGATGAACTGGATGAGCGCCTGGAGACCGCTGAGCAGAGTCGGGATGATCCCCCCTGGCACTTGAGCAAGAAACATGCCGCACTCCCTCCTCTTCCACTCCGGGGATCCCCCGGTTCGGCGCTACCCAAACGGTGCGCTCACCCGGCGTCGGGGGGTGGTGCTTCGGGGTCCGCGGCGAACGACCGTGCGAAGCGGGAGGCGGCGGCACCGGCCGTCCGCTGCCGAACGGAGCTCGGCAGCGGCGGGGAGGGTGTCGGCCCAGCCACGGCTCGTTCGGAGCTCAGGGCGGCCGGCGCGCCACCCGCGCGGGACGGCGCTGCTCCGGACACATGGGGTCCGGCGAACGGCGCCCCGTCCGCCGGCCATCACACGGCACGCTGTCGGCGAGCGGTCCTCAGCGGGACGACTTCTCGTCGAGGCGGAGAGCGACCCCGAGCGCGAAGAAGGTCGGCGCCCACTCGCCCACGAAGATGCCCCAGCGGTCGGCACGTTCGACCCGCTCGGCCTTGGTGGAGATCAACCAGCTCACCAGGCTGAGTCCGATGGACACGAAGCCGGCGGTGAACAGGTGATCCGAGGTGACCCCGGCGTCGCGCAGTTTCGCCAACATGGTCGCTCCCTTCGTCGTGTGCTGGATCCTCAGGCTTGCAGCACGGAGCACCGGGCGCATGTTGATGTCCTTCCCCCACGACGAACCCCGTCCGAAGGCGCCGAGGAGGGGCAGTACCAGGCGGGATCCGCCGCCGCTGCGGTCACCCAGGACGGTCAGGAGCTGGGCGAGCCGGTGGTGCTGCGGACGACGAGGCGGGGTTGCAGGAGGTGGCGGACCGGCTCGGCGCGGCTGCCGCGGACGCGTTGCAGCAGCGCCTCGGCGGCGAGCCTGCCCATCTCGCGCCGCGGCTGGTCGATCGTGGTGAGCCCGATGCGCGCGAGCCCCGCCAGCGAGGTGTTGTCGTAGCCGACGACCGAAACGTCGTGCGGCACCCGCAAACCGGCCTCGTCGAGCGCCGAGATCACGCCGACCGCGTTGACGTCGTTGGCGGCGACGATCGCGGTGGGCAGCGGGTCGAACCGCTCCAGCAGCTGCCCGGCGGCCTTGGCGCCGGCGCTGTCGGTGTACTCGCTGCTCAGCACCACGGGTTCCAGGCCGTGCTTGCGCATCGCCGCGACGTAGCCGCGCTTGCGGACCGCGGCCTGCGAGCCGCGGCCGCCGTCGAGGTGCACGATCCGCCGGTGCCCCAGCTCGACGAGGTGGTCCACCGCCACCGCCGCACCGTGCTTGCCGTCGTCGTTGACCGTGTCCACTGAGGACAACCTGCTCTCCCGGGCCACGAGGACGACGGGCGCCTTCTCCGCGGCGGCGGCGATGCCGGACGCGGGCACGACCGGACCGAGCAGCACGAGACCGGCGGGCCGGAACGACAGCAGGCTCTCGACGGCCGCGCGCTCGCGCGTGGCGCTGCGGCCGCCGGTGTTGATGATCAGTTCGAAGCCCTCACTGCGGGCGAACGCCTCCACCCCGTCGACGATCTCGGCGAAGAACGGGTTGTGCAGGTCGGACACCATCACGCCGAGCAGCGTCGACGTGCGCGAGGCGAGCGACCGCGCCACTGCGTGCGGCGAGTAGCCGAGCTCCTCCGCGGCCCGCAGCACCGCTTCCCTGCGCTCCTGGCTCACCTTCGGTGAACCGCGCATGACCAGGGAGACCAGCGCACGGGAAACCCCGGCGCGGGCCGCGACGTCCTCCATGGTTGGCCGCACCGTGCGGACCTCCTCGGGGAACAGGGGGTTGACACCGATGTGAAGGAGCTTACAGCATTGGAGCGCTCCAACGGTTAGAGCGCTCTAACGCCCCACCCCCAGACGAAACGAGGCCGTAGCCGAGATGAAGATCGGAGTAGCCGGGGTCGGCCGGATCGGTTCCATGCACGCCGCGAACCTCGCCGCCCTGACCGACGTGGACCAGCTGGTGCTGTACGACCCGGTGCCCGGACGGGCGGCCGAGGCCGCCGCCGCGCTCGGGGGCGCGGCCGCGGCCGTCGAGGCGGTCGACACCGTGGACGACCTGGTCGCCGCCGACGGCGTGCTGGTCGCCACGCCCACCGACACCCACCCCGACGTGGTGCGCCGGGCGATCGCCGCCGGGACACCGGTGCTCTGCGAGAAGCCGCTCGCCCCCGACCTGTCCTCGACGGAGGCGCTGGTCGACGAGATCGAGGCGTCCGGGGTGCCGGTGCTGGTCGGCTTCCAGCGCCGGTTCGACCCGGCGACCGCCGAGCTGCACCGCCGGTTGCGCTCCGGCGAGGCCGGGTCCGTCTACCTGGTGCGCGCGGTGTGCAACGACCACCTGCCGCCGCCGAAGGAGTTCGTGGCCACCTCCGGCGGGCTGTTCCGCGACTGCCTCATCCACGACCTCGACGCGGTGCCGTGGCTGGTCGGCGACCGGGTCACCGAGGTCTACGCCTCGGGCTCGGTGCTGGTCGACCAGGCGTTCGCCGACGCCGGTGACGTGGACAACGCGGTCGTGACGCTGCGCTTCGCCGGCGGCGCGCACGCCCTGCTGTCGGCGTCCCGGCACGACCCGGTCGGCTACGACTGCCGCCTGGAGGTCTTCACCAGCCGGGACTCGCTGGCCACCGGCGTGGACGCGCGCACCCCGCTGCGCTCGCTGGAGAACGACGGCCCGAGCCCCGAGCAGCCGTGGGAGTCGTTCACCGACCGCTACCACGACGCCTACGTCCGGGAGACCGAGGTGTTCCTCGACGTCATCGCGGGTCGGGTCGCCAACCCGTCGCCGCCGCGGGAGAGCCTCGTCAGCCTCCGGCTGGCGTTGGCGTGCGAGGAATCAGCCCGCTCCGGCGGGCCGGTGTCACTGGAGGTGCCCGCATGACCGAGTTCAAGATCGCCGCAGCCCCGATCTCCTGGGGCGTGTGCGAGGTCCCGGGATGGGGCCGCGTGCTGGAGCCCGACCACGTGCTCGGCGAGATGGCCGAGCTGGGGCTGCGGGCCACCGAGCTGGGACCGCCCGGCTACCTGCCGGACCCGCAGGCCGACCTGGCCCGCCACGGCCTGGACCTGGTCGGCGGTTTCCTCGCGGTGCCGCTGCACGACGAGGCCACCGCGCAGCGCAACGTCGACGCCGCCTCCGAGGCGGCGGCCCGGATGGGGCGCTGCGGCGGCGAGGTGGTGGTGCTGGCCGCCGCCACCGGCCTGGACGGCTACGACGAGCGGCCCGCGCTCAGCGACGCGGAGTGGCGCACGCTCATCGAGACCTCCGGGCGCGTCGCGGAGGTCGTCGCCGAGCACGGGCTGCGGACGGTGCTGCACCCGCACGTCGGCACCCACGTGGAGACCGAGGCGGAGGTGGAGCGGTTCGTCGCGGACTCGCCGATGCCGCTGTGCCTGGACACCGGCCACCTGCTCATCGGCGGCACCGACCCGGTCGCGCTGGCGCAGCGGTACCCGGACCGGATCGGGCACATCCACCTCAAGGACGTGCGCGCCGACCTCGCCGAGCGGGTCCGCGCCGGGGAGGTCCCGTTCGCCTCCGCCGTCGCGCAGGGCCTGTTCGTCCCGCTCGGCGACGGCGACGTCGACACCGAGGCGATGGTCCGCGCGGTGCACCGGGCCGGGTACGCGGGCTGGTACGTGCTCGAGCAGGACACCGCGCTCGACGAGCGGTCACCCGTCGACGTGCCCCGCCGGGACACCGAGCGCAGCCTGGCCTACCTGGACCGCGTGTTCTCCCGGCTGCGGGAGCTCCAGCCGGACCGCGTGTGATCAGGACACGTCGTGCGGCGGACGTGGTGGCCCGGTGGTCTCGCGGACCACGAGCTGGGCGGGCGTGACGACCTCGGCCGGCTCGACGGTGCCCTCGGTGCGCAGGATGGCGCGTTCCACGGCGGCGGCTGCCAGGCTGGCGGCGTCCTGGCTGACCGAGGTCAGCTGGATCGAGGCCAGGGCCGCCATCTTGGTGTCGTCGTAGCCGACGACCGACACGTCGCCGGGGACGGCCACCCCGCCGCCGCGCAGGGTGAGCAGGAGGCCGATCGCGATCATGTCGTTGTGCGCGAGGACCGCGGTCGGCACCTGCTCCCGCCCGGCGAGCATCCTGGTCGCGACCTCGACCCCGGACTCCTCGGTGGGGCGGCCGGGGATCACCCGGGCGCGCTGGTCGAGGCCGTGCTCGGCCATCGCGTCGAGGTAGGCCGCCCGCCTGGTCGAGCTCATGGTCATCGCGCCGCCGTCGACGTAGGCGATGTCGGTGTGCCCCAGCTCGACGAGGTGCGCGACGGCGTCGGCGACGCCCTGGTGCTCGTGCGAGCGCAGCGAGTCGACGCCGTCCACGCGCAGGTCGGAGCCGATCGTGACCACCGAGGCCCGGGTCGCCAGGTCGGCCAGCTGCTCCTCGCCGAGCTCCGGGCTGACCAGGACCAGCGTCTCGCACCGGTCCCGCAGCAGGTCGTCGATCGCCTCCGGTTCCGAGCGGCTCGACGTCGTGGCGCTGAGCACGAGCCCGTAGCCGCGGGCGTCGGCGGCGCGGTAGAGGTGCTCGATCACCTCGGCGTGGAAGGTCTGGCCGACCGAGAAGGTCACGCCGAGCAGGCGGGACTTCTGCTCGCGGAGCAGCCGGGCGCGCTGGTCGGGCCGGTACCCGAGACGGTCGGCGACCGCGAGGACGTGCGCCCGGGTCTTCTCCGAGACCCCGCGCTCCCCGCGCAGCGCCACCGATGCCGAGGCGACCGAGGTGCCCGCGGCCCTCGCCACGTCCACGATCGTCGTGCGCCCGTTCTTCCTCGCCACGCGAACCCACCTCTCCGACGCCGTTGGCCTGCCCCGACAACTGGGCCGCCACTTTGTCTTGACATAAGCACGAGCCCTGCATAGTGTTCGTGGCCACAGACTACCGGAACGTTCTGGTCACCCTGTGCAGCCGTTCCCGGCAGCGACCGCGTGCCGCGGCCGCCCCGGTGATCCACCTTCTGAACAGGCCTTCCGGCACCGACCAGGCGGTCCAGCGACGCAGGAGGAAGCGCACGCGATGTCGAAGGAACGACTGTCCGTAGCGGTCATCGGCGCCGGCATGGCCGGGCGCAGTCACGCCGCCGGCTACCGCCAGGTCAACACCGTCTTCGGCGACGGTCTCCCGCCGATCCGGCTCGCCGCGATCGCCGACGCCAACACCGAGCTGGCGACCGACGCCGCCCGCCGCTACGGCTACGAGAAGGCCGTGGCCAGCTGGGAGGAGATCGTCGACGACCCGTCGATCGACGCCGTCAGCATCGTCGTCGGCAACCACCTGCACCGCCCGATCGCCGAGGCCCTGATCCGCGCGGGCAAGCACGTGCTGTGCGAGAAACCGCTGGCGGGCTCGCTGACCGACGCCGAGGCGATGGTGGCGGCCGAACAGACCGCCGAGGTGGTGACGGCGGTGGGCTACACCTTCCGCCGCTCCCCCGCGATCTCCGCGATCCGCGACCACGTGCGGCGCGGCGAGCTGGGCGAGCTGTCCCTGTTCAGCGGCCGCTACTGGTGCGACTACGCCACCGACCCCCGCAGCCCGCTGAGCTGGCGGTTCAAGGGCGGCCCCGGCAGCGGGGCGCTCGGCGACATCGGCGCCCACGTCATCGACGTCGCCGAGCACGTCTGCGGACCGATCACCTCGGTCTCCGGTGGCGCGCTGTCCACGCAGGTCCCGAAGCGCCCGCTGCCGCTGGGGCCGGTCGTCGGGCACGGCGCGGCACCGGTCAGCGACGAGGTCGGCGAGGTGGAGAACGAGGACACCGCCGTCTTCACGGCGCGGTTCCAGTCCGGGTTGACCGGGTCGTTCTCGGTGTCCCGCACCGCCTTCGGCCTGCCCAACGGTCTCGCCTTCGACGTCTGCGGGCTCTCCGGCCGCGCGGCGTTCGACTGGCACCGGCCCGCCGAGTACCTCTTCGACGACACCCAGCCCGAAGCCCGCACGCGCGGCGCCCGGCAGGTCATCGCCGGGCCGCAGCTGCCCTACTTCGCCGGCGGCTACCCGATGGAGGCGCCCGGCGTCGGCGGTGGCAACGCCGAGATGTTCGTCTACCAGTGCCGCGCGTTCCTCGACGAGGTCACCGGAGCCCCCGACCCGCTGCCCGCCTGCGCCACGTTCGCCGACGCCCTGCACACCATGCGGGTCACGCACGCGGTCGTGCGGTCCGCGGAGCGCGGCGGCGCCGCAGTCGACGTCCACTGACACCCCGCCCCCACTCGACGAGAGGTCTCACCATGCCGCTCAAGCTCGGTGCCTACACCGCCTGCCTGCACGACCGACCGCTGGCGGACGCCCTCGACTTCCTCGCCGACAACGGCCTGACCTCGGTGGAGGTCAACACCGGTGGCTTCCTCCCCGCCCCGCACTGCCCGGTGGACCTGCTGCTGGCCTCCGCTGACGCCCGCCGCGACTACCTCGCGCTGTTCACCTCGCGCGGCATGGAGCTGACCGCGTTGAACTGCAACGGCAACCCGCTCAACCCGCTGCCGGGCGTCGGCCCGAAGCACGCCGAGGACCTGCGGCGCACCATCCGGCTCGCGGGTCTGCTCGGGGTCCGCACCGTGGTGACCATGTCGGGCACTCCCGGCTCGGACCCCGACGCGAAGTACCCGTCGTGGGTGGTCAACCCGTGGGACGGCGTGTACATGGACGTCCTGGACTACCAGTGGGGTGTGGCCGCGGAGTTCTGGTCGGAGATCGACGCGCTGGCCCGCGCGCACGACGTGCGGGTCGCCATCGAGATGCACCCGCACAACCTGGTCTTCTCCCCCGTCACGCTGAAGAAGCTGGTGGAGCTGGTCGGCGCCACCAACCTGGGCGCCGAGATGGACCCCTCGCACCTGATGTGGCAGGGCATGGACGTGGTGGCCTGCATCCGCGACTTGGGTCCGCTGGTGTTCCACGCCGCGGCCAAGGACGCGATGGTCTGCCCCGGCGTCGACGTGCGCGGCGTGCTCGACACGTCCTTCTCGCGGGTGCCCGCTGACGCACCCGGCAAGGTCCCCACCGGGATCGGGTTCTGGTGCAACGCCTGGCCCGAGGACCCGGCGTGGAAGTTCGTCGCGGTCGGCATCGGTCACGACACCGCGTACTGGACCGAGTTCCTCGCTGCCCTGGCGGAGGTCGACCCGGACCTGGCCGTCAACATCGAGCACGAGGACGCCGACTACTCCCAGACCGAGGGGCTCGCGCTCGCCGCCCGGAACCTGCACGCCGCCGCGGCTGGCCTGCGCTCCGCGGTCGGGTGAGGCCGGTGGCCCAACCCCGGGCCGCCGGCGGTCGGCACCGGACCGTCCACTGAGAACAGGAAACACCGAAACCCCCAACGACGGAGGATCGCCCCGATGAGCAGCACCCGAACTCCACGAAGACAACCGGCAGCGCCCGAGACCCCCGGCCCGCACCGCAGGCGCTTGGGGTTGGTCGCCTTCGTCGCCACCTTCGGCGGGCTGCTGTTCGGCTACGACACGGGCGTCATCAACGGCGCGCTGGACCCGATGAAGGCCGACCTGGGGCTCACCCCCGTCACCGAGGGCTTCGTGGTGAGCATCCTGATCTTCGGTGCGGCGATCGGGGCGGCGGTCGGCGGGCGGCTCGCCGACCGCTACGGCCGACGGCACAACGTCCTGGTGCTCGCCGGGATCTTCATCGTCGGCACGGTGGGCTGCGCCCTGGCACCGACCTGGCAGGTGCTCGCGGCGTTCCGCTTCGTCCTCGGCTTCGCCGTCGGTGGTGCCTCCACCACGGTGCCGGTCTACCTCGCCGAGGTCGCACCCGCGGAGCGGCGCGGCAGCCTGGTGACCCGCAACGAGGTCATGATCGTGTCCGGCCAGTTCGCGGCCTTCCTGATCAACGCGCTGATCATCAACCTCTGGGGCGAGCACACGTCGGTGTGGCGCGCCATGCTCGTGGTCGCCGTGCTGCCCGCGATCGCGCTGCTGCTCGGCATGCTGCGGCTGCCGGAGAGCCCGCGCTGGCTGGCTTCCCGGGGCCGCGACGACGAGGCGCTCGCGGTGCTCAAGCAGGTCCGGCCGCCGGAACGCGCCGAGGCCGAGATGGCCGAGGTCCGCGCGCTCGCCGAGGAGGACCGGCGCTCGCAGACCGGCGGCTGGGCCGACCTGGCCGTGCCGTGGATCCGGCGGCTGGTGGTCATCGGCGCGATCCTCGGCATCTTCCAGCAGCTCACCGGCATCAACTCGATCATGTACTACGGGACGCAGCTGCTGCAGACCGCGGGTTTCTCCAGCAACGGCGCGGTCATCGCCAACACCGCCAACGGCCTGTTCAGCGTGCTCGGCGTCAGCGTGGGCATCGCGCTGATCAACAAGATCGACCGGCGCGTCATGCTGATCGGCGGCTTCGCGCTGATCGCCGCGTTCCACGTCCTGGTGGGTGCCTCGTCGCTGCTCCTGCCGGAGAGCCCGACCAAGCCCTACGTCATCCTGCTGTTCGTGGTGGCCTTCGTGTTCTCCATGCAGGGCACCCTCGGGCCGCTGGTGTGGCTGATGCTGTCGGAGATCTTCCCGCTGGGGATCCGCAGCTTCGCCATGGGCGTGTCCGTGTTCACGCTGTGGATGGCCAACGCGGGCGTCACCTTCGGCTTCCCGCCGACGGTCGCGGCCGTGGGCATCGCCCCGACGTTCTTCATCTTCGCCGCCATCGGCGTGCTGGGCATCGTCTTCACCCTCACGCAGGTGCCGGAGACGCGGGGCAAGACCCTGGAGGAGTTCGAAGCCGAGGTCCGCACCCGGTACAGCTGAAGCGAGGTCTTCGACTCCCTCGACTGCTTCGGGCTCCATCGCAGAGCGGTGGAGCCCGAAACCTCCTGTTGCAGGGATGTTTCTGATGCCTACCCCTCCTGGAGCCACCTCTCCGCGAAGCGATCGGTTCTCAGCACACATCACTCGTTGCGCGGAAGCGGCGTAGCGCAAGGGAAAGTAGGGTCCTCCACTGGTGTCGATCATGTGAGTGCTGCTCGTTCCAGTAGGCCCACAGGGGGAACCTTGCGCAAGTCGGCAGAAGACGTCCTGGAGGACCTCGCCCGAAGCTCGAACATCTCGCTCCACTCCAATGACGAACTCGTTCGTGCCGTCGCCCGAGCCGCAACGGCGGCTGACAAGGAACGAGCGAAGAAGAAGGCCGAGGCGAAGAAGCCGAAGAACGAGGACACCGCTCTGCGGCGGAAACCCGAACTGCTTCCCATACGTGCGTGGAACGAGCGCGCCATCCCGCTGACGCCGTGGGATGTGCTGCACACGCTCGGACGCGCCATCGCCCTGTCAAGACGAGGAGCAGCACGCGGACTGGCCGAGCACTGGGGCGCGCTGAAGTACAGCCAAGCGTTGACAGACGACATGAGCAGGTTCATGAAGCTGTCGGTCGAGGGGAAGTCGAGCACGTCCCAGCGCTACAAGGCGATCCAGTCGAACGAACTCGGCATCGGATTCGCCCTGGCGATCGCGGAGCGGGTGCTGTCACACCGGTACCCCGATCGCGTCGTCTCGATCGTGCCCGCGGACACCGCACTCAGAGCCGGTTGGGCCCTGACGAGCAAGGAGAAGGGCACGAGGATCAAGTACTCCTACCGCCCGCAGTTCTTCGCCGAAGTGTGGAAACCGGGAGAGCCTTCGCTCGTGGTGCCGGTGGCGTGCAAAGGAAGCCACAGCAACACCGCTTACTGCTCCCGGCAACTCGCCTCCGCCTCTGCGCACGTCGAAGCAGTGCACATCGGGCCGTGGAACGAAACACCCGCTCTCATCTTCAGCACGACCCTGCCCTCGGACAAGGACAGGCATGTGACCGTGCACGCGCTCCGCGCTGGAGGGAACGGCGGCTGGCTGAGCGCTCCTCGGGGCACGGGTCCAGGTGTGGACACCCCGCTCGAAGATGTCAACCAGCCGCCGAACATCACGGTTCCCGCCAGAGGTGGTGAACCTCCACGCTCGGACCTCGGCTTCCACATCACGAAGAAGCAGTTCGACTGGTTCGCCCGGGTGGTCGCCCGCACTGACGCAGCGGGACTCACAGCCTTCGCAGGTCACGGCAACGCAACCGCCCAGTACCTCACCAAGCGCCAAGGCAAGGAGTACTTCGAGACCGATTTCGAGCACGCAGCCGCGCAGAGCGTGCAGGACGCGGAACAAGACTTGCTCGGCATCTGCTTCTCCGGCACCGACCACATCTTCCGCCTCAACGGTCCCCGTGTTGAGGCTTTCTCCGGCGTGGCGCGCGACCTGCTCGGCCACCTCGTGCGGGGTGAGGTGGCGGAGTACCGTCGCAAGACCTACCGTCGCCGCACCAAGTGGCCCCACACGACCTGGGACGACGATTGGGGTGGCCCGGTGTCGATCCACCCAGACGGGTCCGTTCTCGCCATGCGACTGCTCCCGGAAGGTGGGGAAGTCGTTCGACGGCGCAGGCCAGCGAGGACACCGATCAGCGCTACTGCCCCGGCTCCATAGCACTCGAACGGCGACGGGAACAGCTCAGCCGGGCTGCTGTGCACCGATGACGGACAGCAGTTCCAGCTTGTCGTAGCTCTCGCTGCCCGGAGTGGCCGTGTAGACGAGCAGGCAGTGCGCCTGCTCCGGGTCGACCAGCCGCTGGCAGGAGAGCTGCAGGGCGCCCACCTCCGGGTGCACGAAGCGCTTGACCTCGCGCGGGCGCACCCCGACCTCGCACTGCTCCCACACGCACCGGAACTCCTCGCTCTGCGCCGGGAGCAGCTCGGCGAGGGTCGCCGCGCGGGAGTCCGGGCCGCGCAGGGCGAGGACCTCGCGCAGCCCCGACGCGTACATCCGGCTGAGGAACGGGTGCTCGTCGGGCGCGTAGCGCTCCCGCGCGGCGGGGTCGGTGAACCACCGGTACCCCGCGCTGCGCGCCGGCCCGGTGTACCTGGTCAGGTCGCCGACGAGCGCGACGCTCATCGGGGTCTGCCGCAGCGTCTCCCCCAGCTCGGTCACGATCTCCGCGGGGGTGTCGTGGAGCCGGTCGAGGACGCGGAGCAGCCCGGGGCTGACGTGCTCGCTGGTCCCGCCGCGCGCGGGCGGGTTCTGTCCCGCGAGGCGGAAGAGGTGGTCGCGCTCGTCGAGCGAGAGGTGCAGTCCCTGCGCGATCGAGGCGAGCATCTCGTGCGACGGCCTCGGACCCCGTGCCTGCTCGAGCCGCGAGTAGTAGTCGGTGGACATGTGGCACAGCCCGGCGACCTCCTCACGGCGCAGTCCCCTGGCCCTCCGGCGGGGGCCGCGCGGCAGGCCCACGTCCTCGGGTTGCAACGCCTCCCGACGGTTGCGCAGGAACTCCGCCAACCCGGCGCGATCGATCACGGCCCCTCCCCCGTCTCGCGGTCCTGCCACGGTTCTACTCCTCCCGCGCCACGCGAACCGCGGACCGGCGGTCCCACCCTCCGCTCCGAGCGGGGGATCAGGAGTCCCTGGACGGCCGCCGCGGTGCAGGTGACAGTGGACTCCCGACCGAGGAGGAGCAGGACGATGCGACGCGACGTCACCGACATCACGATCCCCGACCTGACCGGGAGGCGCGCGCTCGTCACCGGCGCCAGCGACGGGATGGGACTGCGGATCGCCGAACGGCTCGCAGCCGCCGGCGCCGAGGTGATCATGCCGGTGCGCAACACCGGCAAGGGCGAGGACGCGATCGCGCGGATCCGCCAGAACGTCCCGGGCGCTCGCGTTTCCCTGCGCAGCCTGGACCTGTCCTCGTTGGACTCGGTCGCCGCCCTCGGTGGCGTGCTCCGCTCGGAGGGACGCCCGCTCCACCTCCTCGTCGGCAACGCCGGGGTGATGACGCCGCCGCACCGGCAGACCACCGCAGACGGCTTCGAGCTGCAGTTCGGCACCAACCACCTCGGCCACTTCGCGCTCGTCGCCCACCTCCTCCCACTGCTGCGGGCGGGCCGCGCCCGCGTGACGTCGCAGATCAGCGTCGCCGCGCGCCGCGGCACCATCAACTGGGACGACCTGCACTGGGAACGCCGCTACCACGGGCGACGCGCCTACCGCCAGTCCAAGATCGCGTTCGGTCTGTTCGCCCTCGAACTGGACCGCCGCAGCCGCGCCCACGGGTGGGGCATCACGAGCAACCTCGCGCACCCCGGTGTCGCCCCCACCAGCCTCCTCGCCGCCCGCCCCGAACTCGGCCGCAGCACGGACACCCCGACCGTCCGCCTGGTCCGGCTGCTCTCGGAGCGGGGGATCCTGCTGGGCACCGTCGACTCCGCGACGTTGCCCGCGCTCGTGGCCGCCACCGACCCCGCAGCCGGCGGCGGCGTGCTCCACGGGCCGAGCGGCCCCGGCCACCTCGGCGGCCCGCCCGCCGAGCAGGAGCTGTACCCGCCGCTCCGCAGGACCGAGGACGCCGCGCGGATCTGGGAGGTCTCCGAACGGCTCACCGGGACCGAGTTCCCCACCACCTGACCACCGGGGCGGCGACATCGTTCGGGGTCCACGGCCGGGTGCCGCTGCCGCCGGCGGTGTTGCTGATCCCCTGGCGCTCTCCACCGTCCACGTGATCCAGACGGACCGCTACGCGGCCGTCTCCCTGGTAGTGCTCGCCGTGCTGGCACAATCGCGTGCCTGTGACTCCCCAGCGGATCCTGGAACTCGAAGCGCGCACCCGTTGCGAAGCGGACGCCTTGGTGGCCGAGCTGGGGCTGGAGGCGACGCTGTCGGCGATCGGCTCGCCGACCCGGGTGGGCAGCTCGGCGCTCGGTGTGATGGTGCGCCGCGATGTCGACATCACCGTGACCTGTTCCGAGCTCGACCGGGAAACCCACGCGGCCGTGAGCCGCCTCGGCGCGGAACTGGCTCTCCACGAGCAGGTGCGCGAGGTGCGGTTCCGCGACGACACCGGCCGGTGGAACACCGACCCGAAGTACCCGGACGGCCTGTACCTGCACGTCCGCTGCCGGGACACCGCGGACCGCGAGTGGACGCTCGACATCTGGTTCGTCGACGAACCGGAACGTCAACCGGACCTGGCGCACCTGCGCTCGCTGGCCCCTCGGTTGGACGATGCGGCGCGCGCCGCGATCGTGACGATCAAGCACGAGCTGGCGACCCGGCCGGAGGACCCGATCGCCAGCTACGAGGTCTACCGAGCGGTGCTCGACCACGGCGTGCGGACGCCCGAGGACTTCGACGCGTGGCGGCAGCGCGGCTGACCCGCCGTGACCGGGTGGGCACGACGTCGGCGAAGCAGTCCCACACCGTTGCGCAAGGACATCGCGCACCCTCCCGGCGCGGTGCCTGCCTCCACACCCCGCGGTGTGTCGGGACCCACGGCTCCGGGGCGGGCGGGGGCGCATGGCAGACTGCCCTGCGATGCACACCCCGTCCGACCTCGCCGACCTGCTCGAATGCGAGCACCGCAGCATCCTCAAGCAGGCCTTGGCGGCCGGACTGCCCGGTGCGCCGCGCCCGAGCTCCGAGCCCGACCGGCTGGCCGTCAAGCACGGGCACGCGCACGAGGCGGCCGCGCTGGAACGGCTGCGCGGTGAGCACGGGACCGTGGTGGAGATCGACGAGCGCGATCCGGTCGCCGCGGCGAAGGTCACCGAGGAAGCGCTCCGGGCGGGTGCTCCGGTGGTCTACCAGGCCGTCTTCCACGACGGCGAGTTCTCCGGCCGGGCCGACTTCCTGGTCCGCGACGACCTCGGCCGCTACGAGGTCCACGACTCGAAGCTCGCGCGGCACGCCAAGCCGTCCGCGGTCGTGCAGCTCACCGCCTACGCCGACGCGTTGCGTCGCGCCGGGTGGCCGGCCGGGCCGGAGATGCACCTGCTGCTCGGTGACGGCAGCACGCGCAGCCTGCGCGTGGACGACTTCCTACCGCTGCTCGAGCGCCTGCGCGACCGACTTCGCACGCGGCCGCCGCGGTTGCCGGAACGTCTGTGGGGCGACGAGCGTCCCGCCTGCTCCAGCTGCGGTTTCGCCGACCACTGCGCGTCCGCGCGTGCCGCGGACCGGGACCTCTCGCTGGTCGCGGGAATCCGCGGCGAGCAGCGACGGAAGCTCGCCGCGGCCGGGCTCGGCACCATCGACGCGCTCGCCGCTGCCGAGCCGTCCGACCGGCCGCGCGACATGTCCGCGGGCACGTTCGCGTCCCTGCGCGCGCAGGCCGCGATCCAGGTGCGGCAGGAGCGGACCGGGAAGCCGGCGTACGAGGTCGTCGACCCGTCGGCGCTGGCCGAGCTGCCGCCGCCGAGCCCGGGCGACGTCTTCGTCGACATGGAAGGCGACCCGTACGCCCTCGGCGGCACCGGCTTGGAGTACCTGTTCGGAGCTGTCACGCGCGACGCGGGTTTCACGCCGTTCTGGGCGCACTCCCGCGCGCAGGAGAAACGCGCCTTCGAGGAGTTCATCGACTTCGCCACCGCCCAGCTGGACGCCGATCCCGACGCGCACCTCTTCCACTACGCGCCGTACGAGGTCACGGCCGTCAAGCGGCTCGCCGCGGTGCACGGCACGCGCGAGGAAGCCGTGGACGAGCTGCTGCGCAGCGGGCGGGTGGTCGACCTGTACGCCGTGGTGCGCAAGGCCCTGCGCGTCGGCGGGAGGTCCTACTCCATCAAGCACCTCGAACCGCTGTACATGCCCGAGGCGCGCGCCGGGGACGTGACGACGGCCGTGTCGAGCATCGAGGCCTACGAGGACTACCTGACGCTCCGCGAGGCCGGGGACCTCGACGGCGCCGACGAGGTGCTGCGCGGCATCGCCGACTACAACGAGTACGACTGCGTGTCCACCCAGCGACTGCTGGAGTTCCTGCACCGCGTCCGCGAGGAGGAGGGCATCGAGCTCGCCGCCCCACCAGAGGAGTCCGATGTGGACGCGCTGGTGCGGCGGGCCGAGGAGGACGAGGCCGCGCTGCGCCGGGCCGAACGCGCTGCCGAGGTGGCGGCGCTCGTCGAGCCCCTGCTGGCGGGGTTGCCCGACGACCCGGTCGACTTCACCCCGGACGACCACGCTCGCGCGCTGCTCGCCGCCTCCGTCGGCTACCACAAGCGCGAGACCAACCCGGCGTGGTGGGAGTTCTTCCGGCAGCTCGCCGCACCGCTCACCGACCTCGAAGCGGACTCGACCTGCGCTGTGCCGGTGTCGGTGTCCGCGGGCGACTGGGTGCCGCCGTCGGGCCGGCAGCGCACGGCCAAGCGCACTCTCGTGGTGGCCTGCGACCCGGACCGTCCGCACCCGTTCACGGTCGGCGACAGCGTGCGGTTGCGCTACGGCTCCGAGGCCCGGGACGCGAAGGTCGTGGCGGCGTCCGCGGTCGAGCTCACGCTGGAGGAGAGCTGCGCCCCGGACAGCACGTCGGACGACCAGCCGCTCGCGGTCCTGCCGGGTGCCCCGGTGCGGCCCGCGCCGAAGGACGAGGCCGTGGCCGACCTGGCGCGGCTCGTCGGCGAGACGCTCCCGGAACTGCCTGCGCACCCCGGCGTGGACCTGCTGCGCCGGACCCCGCGGCTGCGCGGCGGCGGCCCGCTGCCCGCGGTCGGGGCTGACCCGGTGGCCACCGTGATCGAGGCGGTCGACCGGCTCGACGGGTCGGTGCTGGCCGTGCAGGGCCCACCCGGGGCGGGCAAGACCTACCTGGCGGGCAAGCTGATCGCGCACCTCGTGCGGTCCGGCCGCACGGTCGGCGTGACGTCCACCAGCCACAAGGCCGTGGAGAACGTGCTGTCCGCCGCCCTCGGCAACGCGCCCGCGATGGCGTGCGCGAAACGGCCGCGCCGCACGCCGGATCCCGAACTGCCGTGGGACCAGCCGAAGACGAACGGCGCGTTGGCCGCGTGGCGTCGCGAGCACGACGACGGGCACCTCGTCGGCGGCACCGCGTGGACCTTCGCCAACGCCGCGGTGCGCGAGGAACCGTTCGACGTGCTGGTGATCGACGAGGCCGGGCAGTTCGCGCTCGCCGACGCGCTGGCCGTGTCGACGTGCGCCACGAACCTGGTGCTGCTCGGCGATCCGCAGCAGCTGCCGCAGGTGGTGCAGGGCACGCACCCGGCGGGCGCGGACGCCTCCGCGCTGGGGCACCTGATCGGCGAGGCGGACATCATCCCGCCCCAGCTGGGCTACTTCCTCGACCAGACCCGGCGCATGCACCCGGAGGTGTGCGCACCGGTCTCCCGGCTGTCGTACGCGGGCCGGCTGCGCTCGCACCCGACCGCGCAGCGCTCGATCGACGGCTTCTCCCCCGGGCTGTACCTCGCGTCGGTGGAGCACAGCGGGAACACCACGCGGTCGGTCGAGGAAGCGGCGCAGGTCGTGTCGGTGATCGCGGACCTGCACGGCCGCACCTGGCAGGGCCGTCCGCTGACCGACGAGGACTTCCTCGTCGTGGCCCCGTACAACCTGCAGGCGCGGACCGTGGCGGGCACGTTGGCCGACGCCGGTTTCGGGGACGTGCGCGTCGGCACGGTGGACCGGTTCCAGGGCCAGGAGGCGCCGGTCGTGGTCACCACGATGACGTCCTCAGCGGCGATCGACCTGCCCCGCGGACTGGACTTCCTGCTGTCCCGGAACCGGTTGAACGTGGCGCTGTCGCGCGCGCAGTCGGTGGCCGTGCTGGTGTGCAGCCCACGACTGCTCGAGGCCGACATCCGGACGGTCGAGCAGATGCGGCTCGTCTCCGGGGTGCTCGGGCTCCTGCGGGACGCCCGCCCCTGGCCCGGCTCCACCGGGGTCCGGCCCTGACCGCCGTTCCGCCGGGGCCGGTGCTCCACGCCAGCGCGCCGGATCGTCCGTTCCGCTCTGGACCTGCCACCCCCGCAGCACGGCGCTAGCCGCGGCCGGAGCTCGATGCCGCGCGCCTCGTGCGCGGTGCGGTCGACGGTGGGCGAGGGGCTGAGGGCTTGCGCGGCGGTCGGGTGCTCCCCACCGGCTCGGCCTCGCGCTCGGTCCTCGCCTCCTGCTCCGGGATCTCGGGTTCCTCCCCCGAGTCACCAGACTCCGCGGTCTCCCCCTCCGACGACTCCGACTCGTCCTCGGCAGCGCCCGAGGAGTTCTCCTCCGGCGCACCGTCCTCTGCGGACTCTCCCTCCGCAGGCTCCGCCTCCTGGTCGGGAACCTCCGGCTCCTCCTCCGCCGACTCCCCCTCGTCCTCGGCGGACTCCGGTTCGTGCTCCTCGGGTTCCGGCTCCTCCTCGGTGAAGTCCTCGTCCGAGGCGGGGGCTTCCTCGTCCTCCGGTTCCGCAGGAGCGGAGCGCGGGGAGCGGATCTGCTCGGCGCGGGCGGAGAGGTCCTCACCGAGAGCCTCGATCTTGTTGCTCGCCGCGGCGATCGCCGCCGTCTTGGCCGCGTCCAGCAGGCGCCCGCGGACGACGTCGGTGAGCTCGCCGAGCTGGCCCGCCCCGACTCCCGTCGCCTTCGCCAGCAGCTCTGTCGGGTCGCCCATGCGCCGGCCGAGCATCATGCCGCCGACCACGAGCGCGAGCTTCATCCGACGGGTGCGGCCGAGCGCGTACCCGATGGCCACCGCCGTCGCGATCCGAGCTCCCTTCTTCATCGACGTCCTCCCCCGCTGGCGTGATGGCTTTGGCTGCGAAGCACGGCTTCCCGCCAGACCTACCCCCACGCGGGGGCGCCCACACCTCGCCCTCGCCGTGCGCAGCCGGGGGACGAAGGCCTCTTCCCACCGACGCCCGCGAGGACTAGGGCTGGAGGGGACCGGAGAACGCGCCTGCCGACGGTGCAGGAGTGAGGGGATCCAGCGATGGCCGACAGGGACGAGCGTTCCGAGGAGGGCCGCCACGACGGCGAGCTGGCGGAGGTCGAGGGACAGCAGGTGCCCGCGAGCGAGGACGGGGCCAAGGACGAGTACCCGGACGTCTACCTCAACATCCCCGTGGTGAAGGTCGACGAGATCGGCTTGGAGGTGGAGAACCTGCGCGCCCGGGTGTCCCTGCAGGCCGAGGTCCTCGACCTCCTCAAGCTCAACGTGGGCGTCGACGCCGAGCTCGGTCGCGTCGCGCTGCGCATCGCGGGCGTGGAGGCCCAGGCCGAGCTCAGGGTCCGCCTCGACAACGTCGCCAAGGTCCTCGACCGGGTCCTGACGACGATCGACCGCAACCCGCAGATCCTGGAAAACCTCACCAGCAGCCTGGGCCGGGCGGTGGAGGACGTCGGCGAGGGCGCGAGTTCCGCGGTGAAGGACGTCGGCGGAGGCGCGGGGTCGGCGGTCAAGGACGTCGGCTCCGGTGCCCGCAGCGCTGTGGAGGACGTCGGCGCTGGTGCTGGTGGTGCGGTGGAAAACGTGGGTGAAGGCGCGGGCTCTGCGGTGAAGGAGATCGGCTCCGGTGCTGGTGGTGCGGTCGAGAACGTCGGTGAAGGCGCCGGCTCGGCCGTGAAGGACGTCGGCGAGGGCGCGGGCGGCGCGGTCAAGGACGTCGGCGAGGGCACCGGCGGCGCCGTCAAGGACGTCGGCGAAGGCACCGGCGGCGCCGTCAAGGACGTCGGCGAAGGCGCGGGCTCGGCCGCCGAGGAAGTCGGATCGGGCGCCGGGAGCGCCGCCGAGAACGTCGGCGAGGGCGCCGGCGAAGCGGCCGAACAGGCGGGCAGCGCCGCCGAGAACGTCGGCGAGGGCGCCGGCGAAGCGGCCGAACAGGCGGGCAGCGCCGCCGAGAACGTCGGTGAAGGCGCCGGCGAAGCCGCCGAACAGGCGGGCAGCGCCGCCGGCCAGGCCGTCGAGGACGTCGGGGACACCGCCGCGGAGACCGGCAGGGGCGCGCGCGAGGCCGCCGGCGGCAGGGACTCGGGCGACGCGGGCGCGTCCGAGGAGGGGTCGGCCCGCAGGCGCCGCGCGGAACCCGAGCGCAGGACCCGCCGCACCAACCGGGACGCCTCCTCGCGACCGTCCAGGAGGGACCGACGCCAATGACTCCCGAGGAAGAACCGGACGTGACGTTCACCAGCACCGTGCGTGCCGAGGAGCTCACCTTCGACGAAGTCCCCGAGACCCACGTCGAGTTCACCGGGGACACCGATGACCGCTCCACCTCGGGCAGTGACCGCACCAACCTCCCGAGGCCGGTCGAACCCCACGTGACCTACCGCGACATCCGCGTCGACTACCGCATCGAGGCCTACCTGGACGAGGACGCGCCCGAGCCGTGAGGCCCGCGGGTGCCGCGGGCCTCGGCCCGGAAGGCCAGCGGGGTCCGCCCGTCGTGCCGGCGGAAGAACTTGCTGAAGTCGCTGGCGGAGGCGAACCCCAGGTGGCGCGCGACGTCCGCTGACGCGCGGTCGGTGTGCACCAGGAGACGCTTGGCCTCCAACACGATCCGAGCGTCCAAGTAGGACTTCGCCGAGCGCCCGGTGGCCGCCAGGGTCGCACGGGTGAGGGTCCGCGTGCTGTAGCCGAGGTCGGCGGCGTAGTCGGCTACCCGGTGCGTGCGCGTGAAGCCGCGTTCCACCGCGGCCCGGAAGCGCTCGAACGGGCCGTCCGCGGGCGTGGACGGCGGTGGTTCCGGACCCGCGTGGGCCAGCCGGACCAGCAGCACCGACAGCAGCATGCGCAGCGTGCTGTTGTGCGCTTCCAGCGTCATCGAACCCAGGTCGGCGTAGTCGGCGAGCAGGTGCCGCAGCGCCAGGTCGACCGGTTCGCGCGCCGACGGACCGGGCAGGACCGGGGACTGCGGGGTCGGCGGGTCGACGGTGACGAACCCCGGCCGCCAGATGACGATCGTGCCGCGTGAGCGCGACAGGGCGCCGTACTGGTGCACCTGGCCCGGCCGCACCCACAGGTAGCCGCCGGGCGGGATGACGTGCTGGGTGAAGTCGACGGTGTGCGCGAGCGCGGGCGCGTCGGCGTGCACGTGGATCAGGTGGTGGAAGTCCGGTCGCTGCGGCCCGGCCAGGTCGATGCCCCGGCGCCGGGCCCGCGAACGCAGCTCGGCGAAGTCGATGACGTCCATGCCGATCGGCGCGTTCACCCCGGGCCGGTAGGCCACGTCCGTGATCTCGGTCATCCGAAGCTGTCCGATCCTTCCCATCGCGTGTCGCGAGCGTACCCGCTCACCTGCGACATCGGGGCTTAGCGTGGACGAGGCAGCCCGAGGTGACCGAAAAGGGAGAACTGTGCGACTCGTCGTGGGGATGACCGGAGCGACCGGGGCGCCGCTCGGCGTGCGACTGCTCGAACAGCTCCGCGAACTGCCCGAGGTGGAGACCCACCTGGTGCTCAGCCGCTGGGCGCGGGCCACCGTGGAGCTGGAGACCGGGCTGAGCGTCAAGGAGGTCGGCAAGCTCGCCGACGTCGTGCACCACCCCGACGACCAGGGCGCGAGCATCTCGTCCGGCTCCTACCGCACCGACGGCATGGTGATCGTGCCCTGCTCGATGAAGACCCTCGCCGGCATCCGCGCCGGGTACGCCGACGGGCTGGTGGCGCGGGCCGCGGACGTCACGATCAAGGAGCGCCGTCCGCTGGTGGTCGTGCCGCGCGAGACGCCGCTGAGCGAGATCCACCTGGAGAACATGCTCGCGCTCTCGCGGATGGGCGTGCGGATCGTCCCGCCCATGCCGGCCTTCTACAACAACCCGACCTCGATCGCCGACGTCGTCGACCACATCACCGCCCGCGTGCTCGACCAGCTGGACCTGCCCGCCCCGGCCGCCCGGCGCTGGGAGGGCCTGCGCACCGCCAAGCTCGAGGTTTCCTGAGTCCCACGAAGGAGAGGCACATGGCCTACGACGACCTCCGGTCGTTCCTGGACACGCTGGACGCGGAGGGGCAGCTGCTGCGGATCAGTGACGAGGTGGCTCCCGAACCCGACCTGGCGGCGGCGGCCAACGCGGCCGGCCGCATCGGGGACGGCGCACCGGCGCTGTGGTTCGACAACGTCACGGGCTTCACCGACGCGCGGATTGCGATGAACGTGCACGGCTCGTGGCGCAACCACGCGCTGGCGCTGGGTCTGCCGAAAGAGACCTCCACCCGCGAGCAGGTCGAGGAGTTCGCCCGCCGCTGGGACGACTTCCCGGTCACCCCGGTCCGCCGCGAGGACGCGCCGTGGCGGGAGAACAGCGTCTCCGGCTCCGACGTCGACCTCTTCGACGTGCTGCCGCTGTTCCGGCTCAACGACGGTGACGGCGGCTTCTACCTGGACAAGGCCGCCGTGGTCTCCCGCGACCCGGACGCTCCGGAGGACTTCGACAAGCAGAACCTGGGCATCTACCGGATCGAGGTGATCGGCGAGGACCGCCTCGCGCTGCAACCGGTGCCGATGCACGACATCGCCCAGCACCTGCGCAAGGCCGAGGAGCGCGGCGAGGACCTGCCGGTGGCGATCACCCTCGGCAACGACCCGGTGGTGCCGATCGTCGCGGGCATGCCGATGGCCTACGACCAGTCGGAGTACGAGATGGCCGGTGCGCTGCGCGGTGAGCCGATGCCGATCGCGACCGCACCGCTGACCGGCTTCGACGTGCCGTGGGGCTCCGAAGTGGTCATCGAGGGCCGCATCGAGTCGCGGGTGCGGCAGATCGAAGGCCCGTTCGGCGAGTTCACCGGGCACTACTCCGGCGGCAGGCGGATGCCGGTGGTGCGCGTCGAGCGGATCTCCTACCGCACGAGGCCGATCTTCGAGTCGCTGTACCTCGGCATGCCGTGGACCGAGTGCGACTACCTGGTGGGCCCGAACACCTGCGTCCCGCTGCTCAAGCAGTTGCGCGCGGAGTTCCCCGAGGTCAAGGCCGTCAACGCGATGTACACCCACGGCCTGCTGGTGATCATCTCGACGGCCAAGCGCTACGGCGGCTTCGCCAAGGCGGTCGGCATGCGCGCGATGACCACGCCGCACGGCCTGGGCTACGTCAGCCAGGTCATCCTGGTCGACGAGGACGTGGACCCGTTCGACCTGCCGCAGGTGATGTGGGCGCAGTCGTCGAAGGTCAACCCGTCCGAGGACGTGGTGATCGTGCCGAACCTGTCGGTGGTGGCGCTGGCGCCGGCCTCCGAGCCCGCGGGCATCACCAGCAAGATGATCATCGACGCGACCACCCCGGTGGCGCCCGACGTGCGCGGCAACTTCGGCACCCCGACCAAGGACCTGCCCGAGACCGCCGAGTGGACGAACCGCTTGCGTTCCCTGCTGGCCGACCGATGACCACCCCTGTGCTGGGAGGACCCGTGCAGACGATCTGCCCCCGCTGCGCCGACCCGGAGATCCGCACCGTGACGACCTCGCCGGTGCCCGGCGCCTGGGAGGTGCGGCAGTGCCCGCGCTGCCTGTACATGTGGCGCACCACCGAGCCCGCCCGCCGCACCACCCGCGAGCACTACCCCGAGGAGTTCCGCCTCACCGCGGAGGACATCGACGGCGCCGCCGAGGTGCCCACCGTGCCGCCGCTGCGCCGGTGACCGCACCGCAGCGCCGCACCGTGTTAGCCGGGCCGCACTTCTGGGTAGGGCCAGGCAAGCCGTCGCCAACGTCGGCTCAGCGGACGCGAGGGAGGTGCCGTGGTGTCGGAACTGGTAGCGGACTTCGTCCTGCGCCGACTGCGGGAGTGGGGCGTCGAGCACGTCTTCTCCTACGCCGGTGACGGGATCAACGGCCTGCTGGCGGCGTGGGGACGAGCGGAGGACCGGCCGCGGTTCGTGCAGTCGCGGCACGAGGAACTGGCCGCGTTCGAGGCGGTCGGGTACGCGAAGTTCTCCGGGCGGGTCGGGGTGTGCGCGGCCACGTCCGGCCCGGGCGCGATCCACCTGCTCAACGGCCTCTACGACGCCAAGCTGGACCACGTCCCGGTGGTCGCGATCATCGGGCAGACCGCCCGCACCGCCATGGGCGGCTCCTACCAGCAGGAGATCGACCTGATGGCGCTCTACAAGGACGTCGCCTCCGAGTACCTGGAGATGGTGACGGTCCCGGAGCAGCTGCCCAACGTGCTGGACCGCGCGATGCGCACCGCGCAGGCGCGGCAGACGGTCACCGCGGTGATCATCCCCGGCGACGTGCAGGTGCTGGAGTACTCACCGCCCCAGCACGCGTTCAAGATGGTCCCCTCCAGCACGGGGATCTCCGGCGCCACGGTGCTGCCGGACGAGGACGCGCTGCGCGCCGCGGCCGACGTCCTCAACGCCGGCGAACGGGTCGCGATCATGATCGGCCAAGGCGCGCGGGACGCGGCCGACGAGGTGGTCGAGATCGCCGACCGGCTCGGCGCCGGCGTCGCCAAGGCGTTGCTGGGCAAGGACGTGCTGCCCGACGACCTGCCGTTCGTCACCGGCGCCGCGGGTCTGCTGGGGACGAAACCCTCGTACCAGCTCATGCGGGACTGCGACACGCTGCTGATGATCGGCTCCAGCTTCCCGTACAGCCAGTTCCTGCCGGAGTACGGCCAAGCGCGCGGGGTGCAGATCGACATCGACCCCGGTCTCATCGGCATGCGCTACCCCTTCGAGGTCAACCTCCTCGGCGACGCCAAGAGCACGCTGCAGGCGCTGTCACCGATGCTGGACCGCAAGGAGGACCGCTCCTGGCAGGAGACGGTCATGCGGAACGTGCGCGACTGGTGGGAGGTCATGGACCGCCGCGCCCACGTGGACGCCGAACCGCTCAACCCCGAGCGGGTCTTCCACGAGCTCTCCCCGCAACTGCCCGACGACGTCATCCTGACCGCGGATTCCGGTTCGGCGGCCAACTGGTACGCCCGGCACCTCAAGATCCGCCGGGGGATGCGGGGCTCGCTGTCGGGCACCCTGGCGACGATGGGCCCGGGCGCGCCCTACGCCACCGGCGCCAAGTTCGCCCACCCGGACCGGCCGGTGATCGCGCTCGTCGGCGACGGCGCGATGCAGATGAACGGTCTCAACGAGCTGATCACCATCGGGCAGTACTGGCAGGAGTGGTCGGACCCGCGGTTGATCGTCGCGGTGCTCAACAACGGCGACCTCAACCAGGTCACCTGGGAACTGCGCGCGATGAGCGGCGCCCCGCAGTTCATCCCGTCCCAGCGACTGCCTGACGTCGGCTACGCCGCCATCGCCGAGGAGCTCGGCCTGGGCAGCGCCAAGATCGACGCCCCGGACCAGGTGGCGGACGCGTGGCGACGCGCGTTGGCGGCCGACCGCCCCGTCGTGCTGGAGTTCGTCACCGACCCGTCGGTCCCGCCCATCCCACCGCGCGCCGACCTCGACCAGATGGAGAAGGTCACCAGCTCCCTGCTCAAGGGCGACCCGGAGGCCTGGTCGGTGGTCCGCGAGGGTGTGAAGGCCAAGATGCAGGAGTACCTGCCGGGCAAGCGCGACCGCTAGCACCCGGAGGAGATCGGGGGTGTTGCGGTCCAGCGTCTTTGAGATGCGAATGCCGGTGATCCGCTGTCCTGCAGTCCCGCCGTCCTCGTCCAAAGTGGACGGACCGACGATCGTTGGGCCCAGTGCTCAGGTACGACTCAGTGCTCCCCCACACGAGGAGGCCGTGACGGCTCGAACACCTGTTGCGTCATCTGCGTTCGCGCTGTTCGCACGGGTGGTCGACCGGTCGCGCCGTCGACGGGCCGCGAGGAGCGCCCGCGGCCCGGTCGTGCGTCAGCAGGCCGTCCGCGCCGCCGACCCGCACGCACGCAGTCCGCTCATGCGCATTCCACGACGTCAGCCGACACGACTCCGGTGGACCTGACGACGCGGGTGGCCTTGCGCGTCCCCCACGGCCCGCGCATGGTGACCTTGGTGATCGTGATCGGACAGGCGCGCCCGCCCTGAACGGGAGCAGGTACGAATTCCTCGTCGGACGCGACGTGGTCAGGCACGGTCTTCACCCCTGTAGATCGATGTCGAACAGCGAGCACCCGGAAGCGCCAGAACGCGCGGTGCACTCCCATTGTGGCCATCCGGTGAGCGGATGCCGAATCGGGTCACCCTTCTCGTGGCTGATTGACGAATCGGCTCCAGCGCCAGGCCCCAGCAGCACCGATCCGTGCTCGGTTCGGCTCTGTGCCGGAGGTTCTGCACTCGCGGTGACCAGCGACGATGTGCGACACCAGGTCTCGGGGCGAACGTCGGTTCGAGCGTCGTCGACCACCAGAACGGCGCGCCACTCGTCGTCCCGATCGACGCCCCGTGGCCTCACCCCTCCGCGGACGGCTGACGCATCCTGCAACCCGTCCGGGTGCTCCGGTCAGCGGCGACAGTCCTGCCCAGAACTGACACACCCGTCCATGGCATCGGACCCGCGTCGCGAGGAGCGTGGTGTGGCGGGTTCGCCGAAGCGGAAGGTGATCATTCGCCACCGGGCCGTCAGCGGCGGTCGTGGACGTCGCGCGGCAGCGGGGCCTCCCGCTCTGCCGCGGTCTCGTCGAGGCCCCGGCCGCTGGTCTCCGGGGCCACCTGCTGCGAGACCACGGCGCCGAGGACGAGCAGGCAGACGGTCCCGAACACCAGTGCCTGCACGCCGAAGGTCGCGAGCACGATCGGGAACAGGAACGTCCCGACGGCCGCCCCGATCCTGCTCAGCGCAGCCGCCGTCCCCACGCCCGCCGCGCGGAGGGACGTCGGGAACAGCTCGCTCGGGTAGACGAACTGCAGGTTGCCCGCGATCGCTTCGATGAACGCGTAGGTGCACAGGCAGGTCACCACGACGACCGCGCCGGGCTCCGGCACGACGGCCAGTGCCGCGACCGAGACCGCCATCAGCCAGAACGTGGACACCAGCATGGTCCGCCGAGTCACCAGGTTGACGACGACCATCCCGACGATGCCGCCGACGGCGAAGAAGGCGTTCTGCACCAGCGTGGGAGTCAGGCCGCCCGCGAGCCCGAGGGCGACGAAGAGCGACGGGAGGAAGGTGAAGATCGCGGTCTGCGGCGTCGCCTGGGCGATCCAGAAGAAACCCGCGTAGAGCGTGCGAGACCGCCACTGCCGGCTGAAGAGGGCCTTCAGGTTCGCGAGGTTCGACCGGCGGGGTCCGGTCGCGCTCTCGTGTGCTCGCACCAGGTCGTCGACTCCCGCGTCGAGGCTGAGCCACTTCTTCACGACGGCGTCCGCCTCGTCGTAGCGCCCCTGCTGCACCAGCCACCGGGGAGATTCCGGCACACCGAGCCGGAAGACCATCACCACGGCCGCGGGCACGGCGCTGGTGGCGAGGATCCACTTCCACGCGCCGGGACCGAGGTCGCTCAGGACGTAGCCGACGACGATCGAGGCGAGGAAACCGAACCGCCACACCGCGGACAGCCCGCCGAGCAGCGGGCCCCTCAGCTTCTTCGGCAGCACCTCCGAGAGGTAGGTCGGTCCCACGGCGTAGTCGATGCCGATCGCGATGCCGAGCACCAGGCGCACGACGAAGAGCTGCACCGGGTCCTGCACGAGCAGCTGCGCGAGCGAGGCGACGAAGAACAGGACCAGGTCGGCGGTGTAGAGCGTCCGCCGGCCGATCCGGTCGGCGAGCGGGCCGAGGAGCAAGCTGCCCAGGAACAGCCCCACGAGGGCGGCCGAGCCGACGAGCCCGGCGTAGAAGGGCGTCATGCCGAAGTCCGGAGGCAGGACGGCCAGGGCGATCGTGAGGATGCCCAGCGTGTAGCCGTCGATGAACTTGCCGCCACCGGTGAGCGCGGCGATCCGGTAGTGGAACCGGACGGGCGGCACGTCGTCGATGGTGAAGCGCGAACCCGGAGGCATGTGCCGAACTCCCTTCGCCCGCATCGGATCCGCGCGATCGCCGCTCCGGGCGGCACCCCGACCGGCCGCGGATCTCGTGCGGGGCAGTGTGCCACGCGCGACCGGCGGAGGAGAGCCCTTGACTTCCCGCACCCGGCGTGCAGCCGGTTCCGCGCGCTGGGACGAGCGTTGGGCCGATCGGTCGTTCTTCAGCGGCGCGGCCTCCCGGCCGCACCAGGCGTGCAGTCCGGCTGACGCGCGCCGAGAACCGGGTCGTCACCTGCGAAGACGACTGCGAACCGAACGGCGCCCGTCGACGCCGCCTGCCCGTTCCGCGTTGATCCACGACCGGGTTCGACATGCTCGAGCTCGCTACGCTGGCGGTGCGGCAGCGGGGACGGGCTCGTTCGGCCCGATCACCCGGCCGACTGCGGGGGGTGCGCGCCGGTCCACGGGCCGCTCAGGCACACCAGCTCGGGCGGTTCCGGTGGTCTGGCGGCGTGATGTGGGAGGCATTCCATGTCGGGCACGCACGGAACCGCAACACCGGACACCACCGCTGTCCCGCACAGGAGGGCCGGCTGGCTGGACCCCATCGCGGGAACGCTGTTCATCCAGTGCGAGGCGTCGGAAGCGGAGGAGACCGCCGACCTCGTCGAGCAACGACTCGGAGCCGGACTCGTCATCACCGGTCGCGACGCGCTGAACGCTGCCCGCCTCCTCCGCGAGCGCGGGTTCGACGCGCCACTGCTCTGCGACGCCGCGAGGTACGCCGGGAAGAACCGGCTCCGTGCCACCGCGTCGTTCAGCAGGCAGTGGCTCGCCCTGCAACGCGACCTGGGCCTCCCCGTGCTCACCGACTCCGGCTACGTCGGTGAGGGCGACGTCGACGGACTGCGCACCATCGTGCGGCAGGCACAGCAGTGGGGCGACGGTGTGATCGCGTGCCTCCCGCTGCACCAGAGCTGGTTGAGGAACTCCCGGCACCTGCAGGTGCTCCAGGCGGAGATCCGCGAC
This sequence comes from Saccharopolyspora hordei, assembly GCF_013410345.1. Lineage (NCBI taxonomy): Bacteria > Bacillati > Actinomycetota > Actinomycetes > Pseudonocardiales > Pseudonocardiaceae > Saccharopolyspora > Saccharopolyspora hordei. Next base: position 2,792,525 of record NZ_JACCFJ010000001.1, on the reverse strand, counting down.
TCCGGCGTCGTGGTGGCTCTCGTTCTCGAGCACCAGGCCGACCCCTTCGGCGTCCAGGCGGTGCTGCGCGGCTTCCTCACCCTGCTGGCGACCGGGAGCCCGGTGCTCCTGCTGCGGAGCGACGTGTCCGCGGTGGGAGCGTTGTGCTTCGGCGCGGTGGCGGCGGCTGCGGGCACGCGGTCGAAGCTCCGCCACCTCTACCCCGTGCTGGACGGTGGTCCGCCGAGGCCACCGCTGACCTCCGTGTTCGTCAAGCACTGCCTGTCGTACGTGAGCGTGGACAAGCTGGCCACCGCCGTGCAGCTCACGCCTGACCAGGTGGAACAGTGGGAGTGTCGGTGCGACACCTGCAACAGCCGGACGGTCGACCGCTTCGCAACGATGCTCGACCCCAGTGAGCAGCGGACGGAGGCTTTCCGGCACTCGGTGGAGGTCTTGCTCCGAGTGCACGAGAAGTTGCGGATCAGCCGATTGACCCCGCAGCAGGTGCGAAAGACCTGGGTCGCGCGGTGCAGCGGTGCGGGATTCTTCCACGAAGAGATCAGAAGCAACGTGGGAGTTGGCTGGAACATCCCTGCTGCCCTCAAGGCGTGGCGGATCATCGGGGAAGAGTTCGTGGAGCGGGACGTCACACCAAGATTCCCGCACGAAGAAGCTCCCGGTAGATGAGCTCTTCGACCCACGCGTCCAGCGTCCGGCGCCTCGCCTGCGGGCTCCGCCCGTCCCGCGCGGGTTCCACCAGGCGCAGCCCGCTCGGACCGCGCTCCAGCACGCCGACTCCGAGGAGCTTGCACTCGAGCAGGCACTCCTCCTCGCGCTCCAGCGGAGCCGTCACCACCACCGCCGTGCTGCAGAACCCCCGGAGCCTGCTCACCCGGGACAACCCCGATCGCCACGAGCGAGCGCTGCACAGCACGCCGCGCAGCGTGACGACCTCCGGGGCCCGCATCGGAGCCGCTTCCGGCCACTGCCACATCGCGAGCACGTCGTGGTCGAGCACCGGCGGCTGGTGCGACCGCCGTCGCAGCTCGTGAGCCCGCGCGTCGATGGCGACCACCGGGTGCACCTCGACCCCGAACAACGTCATCCGCGGCGCGACGTGCGGCCCCCACCCCAGGAGGTCCGCGGCTTCGCGCACCTCCGCGGAAGACAGGGACCGCGGTGCGCGCGACGGGGCCGACCTCGACTGAGCACTCATCTTCGAACCACTCTCGGCCGCTCGACTCATCGGGCCCGCCACAACCTACTCCTGCGAAGGCCCCGGCCCCGTGGCACCCCAGGAGCGCGGTCGCCGGGCGCCGCGAACACGCGGTTCTCACCCCGAACCCGCTGAAGGTCGAGCTCACGCCCGCCCAACAACGGGGAGGGGCGCTGGGCTCGCGATCGTCGGTGTGTCGGTACCGGAGGTGCAGACGCTCGAGGCCGTCCTGTGCTACTCGGGGACCCATGAGCGCCGGAAGCGTCCTACCGGAGGAAGGGCCTGAGGGCTACGCCCACATCGACCCGGGACGACCGCCGGAGGCGTCCTCGCCCGGAGCTGCCGCGGTCATGCGGGCCACGGGGCGGCGGGACACCCAGCCGGAGCTGCGCGTGCGTCGCGCGCTCCACCGCAGGGGGCTGCGGTTCCTCGTCGACGCTGCCCCACCCGGCACCAACCGCCGCCGGCGGGCCGACATCGTGCTCCGCGGTGCCCGGATGGCCGTGTTCGTCGACGGCTGCTTCTGGCACTCCTGCCCGGAGCACGCCCACCTGCCGAAGAACAACCGCGAGTGGTGGCGGCGCAAGCTGGAGGGCATCGTCCGGCGCGACCGCGACACCGACCGCGAGCTGACCGCCGCCGGCTGGCTGGTCGTCCGCGTCTGGGAGCACGAGGACCCCGAGGCCGCAGCCGACCGCATCGCACGCCTGGCCCGCGAGCGGATGCGTGGAGGCCACGAGAAGAGCACGGACTAGGACCTGCGACCGGCGACCGACCCGGTGTTCCGCTGGAACAGCGCGTACATCCACATCAACGACGGGACCAGCAGGACCGCGCCGATGAGCGTCGTCACCAGCACCGCGTGCAGCACGGTCGGCTGCGCCGCGGCGCTCTCGATCGTCGTGTCCGGCAACAGGACCAGCGGATACTGGGCGACCGCCCAGCCCCACGGCAGCGCGATGACCGCCACCGCGGCGGAGCCCCAGGCCGCCAGGCAACTGCGCCGCAGCAGCAACGCCGCGGAGGCCAGTCCGGCGACGGCCGAGAGGAGGACCAGCGGCAGTCCGGGCCCGACCAGCCCGTCGTACGGGGCCGGCGAGTCGACGAGCAGCACCGCGATCCCGGCCAGCGCGATGGCATCGGTGATCGCACCGGTCACGATGCCCCGCAACCGGAACTCTTCGGCCAGCGACGCGGCACCCTCGCGCCGGGCGTCCGCGCACAGGTACACGGCCGCCAGGTAGGCGGTGATCCCGACGGCCAGCGTCCCGGCCAGGAACGAGGTCGGGTTGAGCCAGCTGGTGACCAGGTCACCCGCGGCGATGCCCAGCGGCACGCGCCCGGATGCGATGCCCCCGGCGACGGTGCCCAGGAAGAACGGGGTGAGCACCGAGGAGAGCGCGAAGCAGGCGCCGTAGGCGCGCCGGTGCCCGAGCTCCGTCGAGGCCTTCGGAACGCGAACGCGGAACCGCGGGCGATCATGCCGAGGGCCACGAGCGTCAGCGGCACGTACATCGTCGACGTCACCGAGGCGAACACCTCGGGGCACCCGGACCAGCAGAGCACGATCACGAAGATCAACCAGACGTGGTTGGCCTCCCACACCGGGCCGCCGGCCAGCAGGTCCCAGGAACCCGCCCCGACCTCGGTCGTGATCCAGTCGGCTTCGAGCGCGACCGCGGCCGCCGCACCCGACGCCGCGGAACCCCACAAGAACCAGCGCGAGGCGGGCAGGGTGCGCCGGCGCCACCACGCCAGGGCGAACCAGAGGCATAACAGCAGCCGGAGCACGCCGATGCCCACCATCACCTGGAACACCAGTGCACCACGCTCACCGGCGGCCGGTCCTCAGGCGCGAACCTGTCCAAGCCGATGATGAGCGCGTGCGGGTCCCAGTGCGCCAGCAGCGACAGCCCGTACGGGATCTCCAGCGCGTACGGCACCTCGCCGTCCTGGTAGAGACCACCGACGTTCAACGGCACGGTGCGCGAGGTGGCGTACACCCCTTCGATCGCGGCGAGCTTCGCGGGCTGGTTGATCGCCAGGAACTTCGCCGCCCAGTCACCGACGGCGATCTGCACCGGGGTCAGCACCGCGGCGACGGTGAACGGCACCGCGAAGCCCAGCCGGTGGTACCGGTCCGTGCGTCCCCGCAGCATGGCCGCCGCGTACACGGACGCCATCCCGAAGCCGGCCACCATGAACGCCGCGAGGATCATGTGGACCGTCTGCGGCGGCGTGGCCGGGTTGAACAGCGCGGCCCACGGGCGGACCGCCACGACCCGACCGTCGTCCAGGTCGAAGCCGCGCGGCTGGTTCATCCAGGCGTTGGCCGCGACGACGACGAACGCCGACGCGACGCCGGCCACGCACACCGGGATGCCGGTGAGCACGTGGACCCGCGGCGACAACCCGGTTCCAGCCGTAGAGGTAGACGCCGAGGAGATCGCCTCGATGACGCTTCACGCGCCGCGGTCCCCGACCTCCGGCCGTGCTGTGGCCGCGACGGGGTGCCAGGACGCGAGTTCGACGGCTCGGGCGAGGGGCGGGACGAGCAGCGCGAGCCGGAAGGCGGCGTAGCCGATCAGGGCCCCGGCGGAGTTGCCGATCAGGTCGTCGACGTCGGCGACGCGGCCTGTGCTCACCGCGAGGTCACCGGCCAACTGCACGACCTCGATGCCCAGGCTGAGGAGGAACCCGTGGAGCAGAGCGCTCCCCACCGACCGCACGCGCACGACGAGCGGCATGAGGAGGCCCACCGGCACGAACAGCGCCACGTTGAGCACGATCCCGATGGGGTCGTCGACGAGGTCGGTGAACGGCACGACGTTCAGCCACACGTACCACGGTCTGCTGTCGTCCGGCGCGATGGTGAAGGGGAACAGCGTGTGGTCCAGCACCGTCGCACCGCACAAGCAGGCCGCTACACCCGCGGTCAGCCGCGGCACCGTCACCTCTCCGCGGCTGCGGAGCCGCCAGAACACAGCGACGATCGCCGTCACGGTCAACGGACCGAGCACCGCCAGAGCCGGGACCTCGATGCCGGACATCCTTCCCCTCCCACACCGACAGCGGGAGCGTGGTCGATCACCGACCAGCTCGAACCAGGGCCGATCGTACTCGGCTCCCGCGAGGTGATCACCCGGCCGGGAGTCCTCTGTAGACGGCGGAAGTGCCGCGATCGCGCTCGCCGAGGACGTCACTCACCGACCGTGGCCGGTACGCGCGATCTCAGGACGCTCCGCGCTCGCCCGGACACCGCAGCGATCAGCACCGCGCCGGCCAGCACCCACAGCAGGTTCGCTGCAGGCCGACGGCCGCCACTGCGCCCGGCAGAACGCGACGGTGGCCCGCCCGGCGAACCGGGCGGGCCACCGCGAGGGACCCGACTACGTCATGGGAGGGACGGCTGCGAGGTCGTCGGTTCACTCCTTCTTGAGCTTGTCCTGGGCGGTTCCGGCCATCTTCTCCGCCGTGTTGGACAGTTCCGTGGTGCCGTAGAAGCGGGCGTCCGGGTGCGTGGGCGGCGGCATGGGCGCCGTCGTGGTGGGTCCGTCGTGGTAGCTGAACTCCCCGTTGCCGTCCGGTGTCGGGCCGGACGCCCAGCGGCCTTCGGACGCGTGCCGGCCGTCGCTGAAGTTCAGGTACTGGTAGGACACCTCGCGGTGTTCCTTGCTCTGCGGGAAGTTGCTGGGCACCGGCATCTCCTCGGCGCCGTCCTCGCGGAGCTCCGCTGCGGCGGCCAGCCACTGGTTCTGGTGCATCGTGTCGCGGGCCAGCAGGAAGGACAGCAGGTCGCGCACGCCCTTGTCGTCGGTCATGTGGTAGAGCCGGGCGACCTGCACCCGTCCCTGCATCTCCGCGTTGGCGTTCGAGGTGAAGTCGGCGAGCAGGTTCCCGCTCGCCGTGATGTAGGACCCCATCCAGGGGTTGCCCATGCTGTCCACCGGCCGCGCACCCGCACCCGCGACGATCGCGTGCTGCACGTCGGTGCCGCCGATGACCGCCGCGACGGTCGGGTCCTTCTGCACCGCCTCGTCGGTGATGCCCAGGAAGCGCCTTCTCCAGCAGCTGCGCGATCATGGTGGCCAGCATCTCGACGTGGCCGATCTCCTCCGCGGCGATGCCGAAGACGAGGTCGCGGTACTTGCCCGGGATGTGCATGTTCCACCCCTGGAACATGTACTGCATCGCCACGGTGATCTCGCCGTACTGACCGCCGAGCACTTCCTGCAGCTTGCGGGCGAAGACCGCGTCCGGTTGGTCCGGCTGTGCCTTGAACTGCAGCTCTTGCCGGTGAAGGAACATGGAACCCCTCCTGTGCGTTCGACCGCCACGTTGTCCGCCAGCCTGCTCCGACGTCAGCAGCCGCTCGTTCTCGCGTGGCGAGCGTAAGTGGTCCCGGAATCACCCGCACGATCGAAGGATTCGAGCACTCAGACAGGTGAGGCGACGTTGAGCGGGACTGCCCACCGCGCAAGTCGATCAACACGATCGGACGATGACGCCGGGCACATCACGAACCACGGGGACCGCGGACGTCTGGAGCGGTGGTGGAGCACTACCGCGGGCCGAGTCCACGTCCACGCGCGGCTGCAGCACTGCGTCGCTCGTGCCGGCTCAGCGCACCACCTCCACCCGGCGCTCATCGCCGTGCCGCGGCTGGGCGCAGTGCAGTGCACAGCAGTAGGCCGACGCTGACCGCCCGGCACGCCGAAGTGCAGCTGTGGTCACTGCCCGGCGGACGGGCTCACCGCCCGCTCCCCGCGGTGCTGCCGTAGAAGGGGCGCAGCCGGTCGCTGGCGATGGTGTCCCGTTCCCGCTCGGCGGCTCCTGTCGGGGGCAGCGGCCAGGCGTCGTGGAAGCCCGCGGGGGCGTCGACGTTGCGGTAGAGGCTCTGACCGGGGTTGCCGCCCGCCGCGTCGTAGGTGGTGGTCTCCCAGTCCGGCATGGTGTTGACCCACCCGCCGGCGTTGATCTCCATGCGGAAACCGCCGGGCTCGCGGACGTAGAGGTAGGTGATCTCGTCGATGCCGTGGACGCCGGGGCCGAACTCGATCGGGGTGTCGTGCGCGAGGAACTGCTCGGCAGCGCGCTCCACGTCGAGGCGCTGGTCCACGCGGAACGCGATGTGGTGGGCTCGTCCGGTCATGCCGCTGAAGTCGGGCACCAGGGCCAGGTCGTGGGTGGAACGGATGCCGTTGCAGGTCAACGTGGAGAACACCGAGAAGCCGGGCTCCACCTCGGTCTGCGCCGTGTGCCGGGCGCCGAGCCGCGTGTAGAAGTCGATGTCGGCTCGCATGTTCGGCGTGGGAACGGTGACGTGGTCGAGGTAGCGAGCACCGATCCCTCGGCCCGGGTACCGCTGCGGGCGGTTCTTGATGCACGGGTCCTTCCGGTCCTCTGGTGCCTCGTAGCGATCGACCTCCCAGAAGACCTCGTGGAGGTGACGTCCCTCCGGGGCGCGGTACTGGAAGGTGGCGCCGTGCCCAGGCCAGTCGTCGACCCAGCCGACGGCTTCGTCGGTGCCGTCCAACCGCTTCGCGATGGTCTCGGGGTCCTCGGGCCCGTAGGTGCGCCAGCCGATGCGGCCCACGCCCGGCTGGTCGGACTCGGTGACGATGAGGCTGGAGTGCAGCCACTCGGCCCAGCCGCGCAGGTAGACGGACTGCCCTTCTCGGGTGGTCTCCTCCAGGCCGAAGACGTCCTTCATCCACCGCACGGTCTCGTCGGGCCGGGGGCTCAACAGCTCCACGTGGGCGAGCTGGGACAGCAGGATCTCGGACAACGCTGGTCTCCTCGGTGCTTGCGGGGTCGGGTGGCGTCAGCGCTCGTCGAGTTCGGCGAAGGTGCCTGCGACCCAGTCGGCGACGAACGAGCTGACGAGCGGGAGGTGGTCGAGTCCGATGTGCTCGGTGGCGCCTTCGTCGGGCGTGAACACCCGCAGTTCCCGCTTCGGCGAGTTCACCGCCTGCTCGTAGCTCTGGTGCGCGTACTGCAGCGGGATCTGCCGGTCGTTCTGCCCGTGCACGACGAGGAACGGCACCGCGATCTTCTCGACCACCCCGTTGAGGTGGATGTCGTCGGCGAAGTCGAGGAAGGTGTCGAGGTCGTCGTGCCCCCACACCCAGAGCACGTGTTCCCAGTAGTGCGGGACCGGGCGTTCGCCCTCGCGCTCGCGGCGGCGGCGTTGCACCGCGCCCCAGTCGTGGTTGGCTCCCCACGCCACCACCAAGGCGAACCGCTCCTCGAAGGCCGCGGCCCGCGGCGCGTAGTAGCCACCGAGCGACCACCCGACGATCCCGATCCGGGCCGCGTCGACCTCAGGCCGCTCCTGCAACCAGTCCACGGCGGCACTCGCCCACGCCTCGGCGTCGATCCTGGCGGTCAGTCCGCGCAGCCGCAGCGACTCCCCGGTGCCGGGTTGGTCGAGCATCAGGCACGAGATCCCTCGGGCGGCGAGCTCCTCCCAGTGGCTGGAGGTGTACATGTGCTCCTTGGTGGAGTCCAGCCCGTTGACCAGCACGACCACCGGTGCCGGTCCCTCGTCCGCTGCCGGGGCCTGGCTGTAGTAGGCGGGCAGCGCGGTGCCCCCGTAGGGGATCTCGACCCGGCTGACGCGGGGGTCGCGCAGCGCGAAGGACTTCCGCGCCAGCTCGAGCACCCGGCGGTAGGTCGGGACCCGGTCGGGGTCGGACCGGGCGAGCATGCGCTCGGTCTGGCACAGGTAGTTGGTCGCGCGGAAGTACGTCTGGCCGGCGGTGCGCGTGCGGCCGTCCCGCTCGGCCAGCTCGGCCTGGGCGACGAGCTGGTCGGTCAGCGCGGTCCACGCCCGGAGGAAGTCCGGGGTGCCGACGTCCTCGCCCTTCCTCGCGATCTCACGGATCGGGCGGCAGGCGCGGTCCACTTCGTCGATCAGACCGCCGCTGTTGAGAGCCGCGACGACTCCCAGGTTCCACACGTAGTTGCCGGGGAAGTACTCGAACATGGCCTTCCTCTCAGAAGTCTGCGGTCCGTGGGGCAGCTGTCCCCGCACCGGTGACGACCTCCCCCATGACGCCCGTCGCCGTCATGGGCGTCGCTCCCGGTGGCGGGGGCGCACCCGTGCCGGCGGGAGCACAGGCGGTAGGGCGGCGGACTCGACGACGGTGTTGCGGGTGGTGCCGAGCCCTTCGACGGTCATCTCGACGACGTCACCCGGCCGCAGCGGCGGGGGCTGCTGGGTCCCGCTGCGTCCCCACAGCTCGGCGAGGCACCCGCCGTTCCCGCAGGTGCCGGAGCCGAGCACGTCACCGGCGCGCACGTGGGTGCCGCGTCCGGCGTAGGCGACCAGCTCCTCGAACGGCCAGCCCATGTTGGACAGCAGGTCCCGGCCGACCTCGACACCGTTGACCGCCACGCGCTCCTCCAGCGCGAGGAGCCCCTCGGCGTCCCGGAAGGGTTCGAGTTCGTCGGCGGTGACCAGCCACGGACCGAGCGTGGTGGCGGAGTCCGTGCCCTTGGCCGGGCCCAGGCCGACCTCCATCTCCCGGCGCTGCAGGTCGCGGGCGGACCAGTCGTGGAAGATCGTGTACCCGAAGATCTCCACCTCGTTCGGGGCCGGTGAGGCCGCATCACGCCCGACGACGCAGGCGACTTCGAGCTCGAAGTCGAACTCCCGCGAACCGGGCGGGACTGGGACGTCGTCGTGCGCGCCGACCAGCGCGTGCGGGTCGGTGAAGTAGAACGTCGGGGCCTCGTACCACTCCGGCACCACCCCGTTCCTGCCGCTCACCGAGGCGACCACCCCGTCGACGTGCTCCTCGAACGCGACGAAGTCGCGCACGGTCGGCGGTTCCAGCGGTGGCAGCCACCGGACCTGGTCGACCGGGACGGCGGAGCCGGTCAGTGCGGCGCGACCGGCCTCCAGTGCCGCCGGGAGCCCCGACCGCACCAGGTCCAGCACCGTGGTCCCGTCCGGGACCGCGAACAGGTGTTCCCCCTCCCGGTCGAGCACCCCGGCGAACACCTCGCCACGGTGTTCGCAGGTGGCGAAGCGCATCGTCATCACTCCCATCCGCGTTCGGCGGCCGCCGGTTCACGCCGGTTCGCTGACCAGCTCTGCGACCCGCCCGGTGAGACCGGGCACATCGGCATCGGTGTCGTCCCCGAGCAGCCACCGGACGATCTGCAGCGAGCCGTCCACGACGGCCCGGACCCGCGCGAACCGACGCTCGGTGAACGCCGCCCACAACGACTCGGCCACGCGGTCGGAGCCCAGCAGGAGCTCGGCGAGGACCGCGGCGTCTTCCAGGCCCATCGCGGCGCCCTGGGCCAGCGTGGGTGGGCAGGCGTGCGCGGCATCGCCGACCAGCACCACACGCCCCCGGTTCCACGGCGGCGGGACCAGCAGGTGCTCGAAGGCGGTGTGGTTGAGCACGCTCGGGTCGGTCAGGTCGTCCCGGATCTCGTCCCAGAACCCGTGGTAGCCGGATGCCAAGCGCCGGACGGTCTGCAACTGCTCGGCACGCGGCATCCGCGTGCGGTCCTGGCTGCGCTCCACCAGGTACGCGTAGAGCGTCTCCTCGCCGGTGGGGCAGTACCCCGCGATGTGGCACGGGCCGTCGTAGCAGATGTCGGTGCGCTCCAGGCCGGGTGGCCGCCGCGCCTGGACGCGCCAGATCGACAACCCCGTGGGCTGCGGCACGACGTCGATGCCCAGCAGCGACCGCACGTGCGACCGGATCCCGTCCGCACCGACCACCAGGTCGTAGCGACGCGCGGTGCCGTCGTCGAAGGTGACGTCCACACCGGACTCGTCCCGCCGCAGGGTCTCCACCGTGGTGCCGAGCCGCACCACGGCGCCGGCCTGGACCGCGGCCTCGGAGAGCACGGTCGCCAGCCTCGGCCGGCTCATCCCCACCGTGGCGGGCAGGTCGGGGCCGCCGGTCCGCTGGTCGGTGAGGTCGGCGAGCAGCTCACCCGTGTGCGACCGGATCCCCATCCCGTCGAAGGGGAACCCGAGCTCGCGCACCCGGGGCCACACCCCGACCTGCCGGAGCACGCGCAACGCGTTGCCCTGCAACGTGATCCCGGACCCGTGCACGGTCCAGTCCTGCCGGATCTCGGCGATCTCCACCTCGACCCCGCCGGCGGCGAGCAGGGTCGCCAGGGCGCACCCCACGGTGCCACCGCCGACGATCAGGGTCGATTCGACAGCAGCCATGCCGTTCCTCACTTCACCGCGATGGGGTTGATCGGGGAACCGGAGCCCTGCTCGCCCGTGTCCAGCACCGTCTGGACCGGGTGGGTGCGTCGCCGCCACCCGCGCCCGTCGGCCGCGAACAGCTGCGCCGGCGAGAACGCGGCACCCCGTCGCACCAGGCGCGCTCCGGCGATGCGCTCCTCCTCGGTGCGGACGTTCACCGTGCCGCGCACGTCCTCCTCACCCCAGCGACCCCGGTCGGAGAACTCCGCGGCCGCCCGGGCGAGCGCCCCCGGGTCGGCCGGATCGATGTCGACCACCGGCACCCGCTCCTCCGCTTCGGTCTCACCCGCACTCTCCCCTCACACGGGGCCATGGAGGAAGCGCGAAGTCCTGATGCTCGACATCCACGCGGCTTATACCCTCGGGCGACCATGAGGAGACCGACGCACCTCGCCAACCTCGACCTGAACCTGCTGTCGGTGCTCGAGGCGCTGCTCAGCGAACGCAGCGTCACCCGCGCGGCACGACGGCTCGGCCGCACCCAACCGGCGGTCAGTGCGGCGCTGGCCAAGCTGCGCCGGCACTTCGGCGACGAGCTGCTGCTGCGCTCCGGCAACAGGTACGAGCTCTCGCCGCTGGCGGCGCAGCTCGTCGAGCCCGTCGAGGTGGCCACCGCTGCCGCGCGGCGGGTGTTCAGCGCCCAGCCGACGTTCGACCCCGCCCACTCCACGCGCGAGTTCGTGGTCCTGATGTCCGACTACTCGCTGGCCGTGCTCGGCGAACCGCTCGCGCGCCTCACCGCGCACCGGGCACCGCAGGTCCGGCTGCACGTCCAGCAGACCAGCACCGACGCCGTGGACCACGCGCACGACGTCCTGCGCACCGCCGACGCCTTGGTGCTCCCGCACGGCTTCCTCAGCGACCTGCCCCACGCCGACCTCTACACCGACGACTGGGTCTGCCTCGCGTCGACCGACAACGACGCCGTCGAGGAGGAGCTCACCACCGACCAGCTCTCCGAGCTGCCGTGGGTGGTCACCTACCACCGCCCCACCGCGTTCACGCCGGCCACGCTGCAGATGCGCGCCAGGGGGATCGAGCCACGGATCAGCATGGTCGTCGAGAGCTTCGTGACCCTGCCGCTGCTGATCACCGGGACCGACCGGGTGGCGCTCATCCAGCACCGGCTCGCCGACCGGTTCCGCGGTGTTCCCGGCCTCCGCGTGCTCGAGTGCCCCTTCCCCGCGGACCCGCTCGTCGAAGCCCTCTGGTGGCACCCCATGAACACCCACGACCCCGCGCACCGCTGGCTGCGCGAGCTCATCGCGGAAGCCGCCCAGGACTGCTGAGCGCTCGTGCCGCTCCGGAGAGTGCCCGGGCGGATCCGCTGCGCAGCACCAGGAGGCACTCCGAGAGCAGCGGGCGGCAACAAACGGCAACCGGTTGCCAGGGCGTGCGCGGGTTCCTACCTTGAGGCGACCGCGAGACCGCAGGTCACCGCCCCGACCGCCGGAGCACGGCGGACCCGGCGACCGGGCAGCGGAACCCCCGCCTCATCGAGGAAGAGCACGTGCGCGTCACATCACGAGTCGAGCGAGTGGAACGGTCCGGTGACCGGCTCCACGTCCACACCGACGGTGTCGAGGTCCGGCTGCTGTTCCTGGCCGACGGCATCCTGCGCATCCGGGCCGGGTTCGAGGGCGACTTCGCCGAGGAGTCCTACACGCTCACCACGACGGCGTGGCCGGACCGGCTCGACGGGTTCCTGGGGGCCGAGCGGACGCGGGTGGCCCCGCTGCCGTTCGACGTCGAGGACCTGGGTGATCGCGTCCGGGTCACCGGCGGGAACCTCCGCGTCGACGTGGCGAAGGACCCGTTCCGGATCCGCGTCCACGACGAGGACGGCACCCTGCTGCACTCGGACGTCGTCGGGCTCGGGTACCTGGAGGACGCGAACGGTCGCCGCATCCACACCAGCGAGATCTCCCGCGACGACGCCTTCTACGGCTTCGGCGAGACCACGGGGCCGCTGGACAAGGCGCAGAAGCTCATCACGATGAGCCCGAAGGACGCCCTCGGCTACGACCCGCGCGAGACCGACCCGCTGTACAAGCACATCCCGTTCTACGTCAAGATGAACCGGCGGAACCGGAAGGCGGTCGGGTACTTCTACCACAACACCCACGACTGCGACTTCGACCTCGGCCGGCAGCGGAGCAACTACTGGCCGCCGCACAGCCGCTACCGCGCCGACGGTGGCGACATCGACCTCTTCCTCATCGCCGGCCCCCGCATCCGCGACGTCGTGCAGCGCTACACCACGCTCACCGGCAGGCCGCCGCTGCTGCCCAAGCACGCGCTGGGCTACCTGGCGTCGTCGATGTACTACGCCGAGCTGGACGCCGACTGCGACCGCGCGATCACCGAGTTCATCGACACCGCCCGGGCCGAGGACGTCCCCGTCGACGGTTTCCAGCTCTCCTCGGGGTACACGACGCAGGAGACCGAGGCCGGGGCGAAGCGGTGCGTGTTCACCTGGAACGAGCGCCGCTTCCCCGACCCCGAGGGCTTCTTCGCCGCCATGGCCGAGCGCGGCATCACCGTGTCCCCCAACGTCAAGCCCGGGGTGCTCGACGTCCACCCCCGCCTCGCGGAGTTCGAGGCCGCCGACGTCTTCGTCACCCGCAGCGCCGACGCGGGCGGTGACGGTCCCGCCGTCGGTGCCTGGTGGGGTGGGCCGGGCCGGTTCGTCGACTTCACCAAGCCCGCCGCCCGCGAGGCGTGGCAGCGCTGGCTCACCGACGCCGTCCTGGACAAGGGGACGACGTCGGTGTGGAACGACAACTGCGAGTACGACGGCATCATCGACACCGACTCCCGCGTCGACTTCGACGGCGCGGGCGCGACCATCGGCCGCCTGCGCACCGTCATGCCGAACCTGATGTGCCGGGTGACCCGCGACAGCATCACCGCGGTGAACCCGTCGGCCCGCCCCTACGTCGTGTGCCGCTCCGGTCACGCGGGCATCCAGCGCTACGCGCAGACGTGGGCGGGCGACAACTCCACCTCGTGGGAGTCGTTGCGGCACAACATCGCCACGATCCTCGGGATGGGCCTGTCCGGGGTGGCGCACCACGGCTGCGACATCGGCGGTTTCCACGGCCCCGCCCCCGACCCCGAGCTGCTGGTGCGGTGGGTGCAGCACGGCATCTTCCAGCCGCGGTTCTCCATCCACTCGGTCAACTACGACGGCACGGTGACCGAGCCGTGGATGTACCCCGAGCACACACCGCTCGTCCGGGACGCCATCAAGCTGCGCTACCGGCTGTTCCCCTACCTGTACTCGCTCGCGGCACGCGCCACCGCCACCGGCTTGCCGATCGTGGAACCGCTGGTGAGCGCGTTCCAGCACGACCCGGCCCTCGACGCCACGTCCGAGGAGTTCATGCTCGGTGACGCGCTGCTCGTCGCCACCGTGCTCACCCCGGGGGCGCGCACCCGCGCGGTCCGGCTGCCGGAGGGCGAGGTGTTCTACGACGCCTGGACCCGGCAGCGCTACGAGGGCGGGCAGGTCGTGGAACTGCCGGTGGACCTCGGTTCGATCCCGCTGTTCCTGCGCGGCGGCAGCGTCCTCCCGGTCGCGGAGGACGAGCTGACCAGCCTCACCCGCGACGCGGTGACGCACCTGCGCCTGGTCTGCGTTCCCGACCGCGACGCGGAGTTCACCCTCTACGAGGACGACGGCCTCACCCGCGCTCACGAGGACGGCGCGTTCCGCACGACCGACGTCCGGATGACCGCCGGTGAGCAGGTGCGCATCGCGCTGACCCGGCGCGGCACCTACCGCAGCACCGTCGAACGGTTGCTGTTCGACGTGGTCCGGCCCGGCCAGTGCCCGCACTGGGTCGCCCTCGACGGCGAGCGCCTCCCGCAGCACCTGCACCGCGGCCGCTTCGACGCCGCGGAAGTGGGCTGGCACTACGACATCGCGCGCGGGTCCGTGCTGGTCAAGACCCCCGACCCGGGCGGCGACCTCGCCGTCACGATCTCGTTCGAGCCCGTCGACATGATCGGCATGTGAGAGAGGCAGGCATGAGGAGACGATCGATCAGCGGCATCGTCGCCCTGGTCCTCGTGACGGTCCTCGCCGCGTGCGCGCCGGCGTCCGGTGCGCGGACGAGCGCCGAGGCGACGCCGGACAACCCCCTGGTGCTGTCCCTGGCCAACAACCTCGGCGACGACCACGTCACCTCGAAGGCACTCGCCTCGTTCGCCGAGGACGTCGAGCGGCGCAGCGGCGGCCGGATCGTGGTGAGGATCTACGGCAACGGCCAGCTCGGCGCCGAACCCGACGTGCTCGGCCAGCTGCACCAGGGCATCGTCGACATGACCCGGGTCAGCGCTCCGGGCCTGGCCACCTACGACCCCGGCTACCACACCTTCGGCCTGCCCTACGTCTTCGACTCCGAGCGGGAGTTCTACGCGGTGATGGACTCGCCGCAGATGGCCGAGCACTTCCGCTCGACCGCCGACGACGGCTTCATCGGCCTCACCTACTACAACTCCGGGGCGCGGTCCTTCTACACCGGGAACACCCCGGTGCGCACCCCGGAAGACCTGCGCGGCAAGAAGATCCGCGTGCAGGACATGCGCTCGCAGACCGACTTCGTCGCCGCGCTGGGCGCCGCGCCGGTCGTGATGGCGTTCGGCGACACCTACACCGCGCTGCAGACCGGGCTCATCGACGGCGCCGAGAGCAACGAGACGGTGCTCACCGACAGCGCGCACGGCGAGGTGTCCCACGCGTTCTCGATGACCGAGCACACCCGGATCCCCGACATCCTGGTGATCAGCACCGAGACCTGGGAACGGCTCGACCCGGCCGACGAGCAGCTGCTGCTCGACGCGGCGCGCGCGTCGACCGAGCGGCAGAAGGTGGACTGGGCGGAGACCACGCAGCAGGCCATCGCCGAGGCGAAGGCGATGGGCGTCCAGTTCATCACCGACGTCGACACCGCGGCCTTCCGCGAGGCCACCAGGCCGGTGGTGGACGACTACGCCCGCCAGTACCCGGAGGTCGCGGAGCTGTTGTCCCTCATCGACTCGGCTGGGAGGGCGGACACGCCATGACCGCGCTCGACCGCATCCACCGGACGCGACAGGTGCTCGGCCGCGTGCTGGCGGCCTTCGCCGGTGCCCTGCTCGTCCTCATGACGCTGCTGGTGCTGTACCAGGTGTTCACCCGCTACGTGCTGGGCTCGCCCGCGGCCTTCACCGAGGAACTGGTGCGCTACGCGCTCATCTGGACGTCGATGGTCAGCGCCGCCCACGCGTTCTTGCACCGCAAGCACATGGCGCTCCTCGTGCTTCGGGACCGGTTCTCGCCCGCGGCGCGGCGCGCGCTGGTGCTCGGCTCGGACGTCCTCGTGCTGGCCTTCGCCGTGGTGGTGCTGGTGGTCGGCGGCACGATGCTGGCGGTCAGCGCGGCCACCGACCACTCGGCACTGCTGGGGATCTCCCGGGGCCTGGTCTACGCGATCGGACCGGTCGCCGGTCTCGCGATCACGGTCGCGCAGCTGCTGAACGTCTGGGAGGACCTCGTCACCGAGGTCGCGATCGAGACGGAGGGGACGGACTGATGGGTGCGCTGACCGCGGTCGCCGTCCTGTTCGGCGCGTTCTTCGTGCTGCTGTTCGCGGGCGTGCCGATCTCGGTGTCGCTCGGGATCGCCTCGTTCGCCACCGCGCTGGCGTTCCTGCCGTGGGACGACGCCACCTACGTCATCGGGCAGCAGATGAACGTCGGCATCGAGAGCTTCTCGCTGCTGGCCGTGCCGTTGTTCATCCTCGCGGGCAACCTCATGAACACCGGCGGCATCGCGCGCCGGCTCGTCGACCTCGCCCTGGTGGCGGTGGGCCGGGTCCCCGGCGCGTTGGCGCACACCAACGTGCTGGCCAACATGCTGTTCGGCGCGCTGTCCGGTTCGGCCGTGGCGGCGGCCGCGGCGATCGGCAGCACGCTGCACGAGCGGCAGCAGAAGGCCGGCTACGACCCGGCTTTCGGCGCCGCGGTCAACGTCGCCTCGGCCCCGACCGGGCTGCTCATCCCGCCGACGACGGCCGCGATCGTCTACTCGACCGTCGCCGGCGGGGTGTCGGTCTCGGCGCTGTTCATGGCGGGGTACGTGCCGGGGGTCCTCTTGGGCGTGGTGATCATGGTGATCGCCTTCGCGTCCGCCCGGCGCGAGCGGTACCCGAAGGTCGAGCGGGTCGGCGCTGCCGAGGCGTTCCGGGTCCTGCTCCGGGCGGTCCCGGGCCTGCTGCTCATCGTGGTCGTGGTCGGCGGCATCGTGTTCGGCGTCTTCACCGCGACCGAAGGCGCCGCGGTCGCCGTGCTGTACACGCTGGTGCTGTCGCTGGCCTACCGGAGCCTGTCCTGGGCCGCGCTCAAGGACGTCGTCACGCGCACGGTCGTCGCGACCGGCATCGTCATGTTCCTCATCGCGGCGTCCGCGGGCATGTCCTGGGTGATGGCCTACACCGGCATCCCGGCGGCGATCACGCAAGCGCTGCTGTCGGTGGCGGACTCGTCCGTGGTCATCCTCGTGCTCATGCTCGTCCTGCTGCTGGTGGTGGGCACGTTCATGGACATCACCCCGGCGATCCTCATCTTCACGCCGATCCTGCTGCCCATCGCCGAGGAGCTCGGCATGGACCCGGTCCAGTTCGGCATGGTGCTCATCCTCGCGATGTGCATCGGCACCATGACGCCGCCGGTCGGGTCGGTCCTGTTCGTCGGGACCGGGGTGAGCGGGGTGTCGATCGAGCGGGTCGTGCCGAAGCTGCTGCCGTACTTCGTCGGCCTGGTCCTGCTGCTCCTCGCGGTCACCTTCGTCCCCGCGCTGAGCCTGGGACTGCCGGGCGTGATGGGCCTGCTCGACTAGGGGCCCGGCAGCAGCCCGTCGGGGTCGGTTCCGGTCTCCAGCACCCGGGCGAGCCGCCGTTGCAGCGCGCGGTCCTCGCCCGCGGCCAGCACCGTGCTCTGCAGCTGCGGGGTGGGCTGCAGGAACGCGGCGGAGACGCGGGTGACGTCGCGGGCACCGCCACCAGGAGTCGTGCATCGGGTCCGGCGTGAGATCGCACCGCCTCACCACGTCGCGACTGGGTTCCTCCCAGCGTCGTGAAGCGCCGGGAGCGCTCCCTCCGTGAGTACTGCTGCTGTTGCCGATGTCGTGCGGTTGGTGGACGGCGTCAGCGGGAGAGGAGGCTGGTGGCCTCCTGGGCCGCGGTGCCCTCCTTGGCCAGGTGGGCCAGGTTCTCCGGGAGGGGCATGCCGCGGTGCACGGTCGCCTTCGCGTACAGCCGACCCGCGCGGTAGCTGGAGCGCACCAGCGGTCCGGCCATCACGCCGGGGAAGCCGATCTCCTCGGCCGCCTTGGTGTGCTCGACGAACTCCTCCGGCTTGACCCACCGGTCCACCGGGTGGTGCCGCGGGCTGGGGCGCAGGTACTGGGTGATGGTGATGATGTCGCAGCCGGCGTCGCGCAGGTCCTGCAGCGCCGGCCGCACCTCCTCCGGGGTCTCGCCCATGCCGAGGATGAGGTTCGACTTGGTCACCAGACCCGCGTCCCGCGCCTCGCTGATGACCTTCAGCGACCGCTCGTAGCGGAAGCCCGGCCGGATCCGGCGGAACACGCGCGGCACGGTCTCCAGGTTGTGCGCGAGCACCTCCGGGCGGGAGCTGAAGACCTCGGCCAGCTGGTCCGGGTCGGCGTTGAAGTCCGGGATCAGCAGCTCCACACCCGTGCCCGGGTTGAGCTCGTGGATCTGCCGCACCGTCTCGGCGTACAGCCACGCGCCGCCGTCGGGCAGGTCGTCACGGGCGACACCGGTGACGGTCGAGTAGCGCAGGCCCATGGCCTGCACCGACTCGGCGACCCGGCGCGGCTCCTCGACGTCCAGCGCGGCGGGCTTGCCGGTGTCGATCTGGCAGAAGTCGCAGCGGCGGGTGCACTGGTCCCCGCCGATGAGGAACGTCGCTTCGCGGTCCTCCCAGCACTCGAAGATGTTGGGGCAGCCCGCCTCCTCGCAGACGGTGTGCAGCCCCTCGCGGCGGACCAGGCCCTTGAGCTCCTGGTACTCGGGCCCCATCCGCGCGCGGGTCTTGATCCACGACGGCTTCTTCTCGATCGGGGTCTGGCTGTTGCGGGCCTCCAACCGCAGCAGCTTGCGACCCTCCGGCGCCACAGTCAGGTTCGCCTCCTCAGGGGTGTGGTGTGCGCGGCCTGCCGTTGGGGTGGCAGGCCGCGCACCTGGTCAGGCGTTGAGGGGTCTCCTCAGGGCCGCGAGCACCGACTCGTGCATCGCCTCGGACAGCGTCGGGTGCGGGAACACGACCTTCGCGAGGTCTTCTTCGGTGGCCTCCACCGCATGGGCGATGCCGAAGCCCTGGATCTGCTCGGTGACCTCCGGGCCGACCATGTGGGCACCGAGCAGTTCCCCGGTGGACTCGTCGAAGATGGTCTTCACGAATCCCCCGGCCTCGCCGAGGGTGAGTGCCTTGCCGGACGCCCGCAGGTCGAAAGTGCCGATCCGCAACGGTCGCCCGGTGGCGCGGGCCTGCTCCTCGGTCAGGCCGAGCCGCGCGACCTGCGGTCGGGCGTAGGTGCAGCCGGGGACGTGGTCGCGGTCCAGCGGCGAGACGCGGTCGAGCCCGGCGAGCTTCTCCACGCACACCACGGCCTCGTGGCTGGCCTTGTGAGCCAAGCAAGGGCCGCCCGCCACGTCGCCGATCGCGTAGACTCCGAACGCCGTCGTCCGGCACCACTCGTCGACCCGGATGAACCCACCTTCGGTCTCGGCCCCGACGGCTTCCAGCCCCAGGTCTTCGACGTTGCCCTGGATGCCCGCCGCGACGAGCACCCGCTCCGCCGTGACCGGTTCCGAAGGACCGCCTGGCGCACCCACCTGAGCCGTCACGGCATCCACGCCCACCACGACTTCGGAGACCGAAGCACCGGTGTGGACGCGGATCCCGCGCTCCGCGAACGCCTTTCGGACGTGCTCGGAGACCGCCGCGTCCTCAGCGGGCATGATGCGCGGTGCCACCTCGACGAGCGTGACCTCGCTGCCCAGGTCGCGGTACAGGCTGGCGAACTCCACGCCAACCGCGCCGGACCCGACGACCAGCAGCGACTTCGGAAGCTCCGGCGCGCCCAGAGCGTCGAAGTGGGTCCAGATCCGGTCGCCGTCAGGCACCAGGCCCGGCACCGGCCGCGGTCGGGCACCGGTGGCCAGCACGATGTGGTCGGCACGGTGCTCGGTCTCGCTCCGCTTCCCGTCCGCGTTGTCGGAGACGACC
The DNA here is from genome assembly GCF_013410345.1 of Saccharopolyspora hordei. Taxonomy (NCBI): domain Bacteria; kingdom Bacillati; phylum Actinomycetota; class Actinomycetes; order Pseudonocardiales; family Pseudonocardiaceae; genus Saccharopolyspora; species Saccharopolyspora hordei. Next base: position 2,772,780 of record NZ_JACCFJ010000001.1, on the reverse strand, counting down.
GAGACCACGCCCTTGTCCACCAGTCGTGCGGAGCCGTTGAGGACGTCGACGCCGTTCTTGCGCATCAGGTGGGCGACACCGCCAGACAGGCGCTTCGACACCGAGCGGCTGAACTCGACCAGTTGTGCCATGTCGAACTCCACGCCGGTCGCGCGGAAGCCCAGCGGCTCGAGGTTCGCCAGCACGTGCGCCACGTCCGCTCCGTGCAGCAACGCCTTGGTCGGGATGCAGCCCCAGTTCAGGCAGATGCCGCCGAGCTGATCGCGTTCCACGACGGCGGTTCGCAGCCCCAGCTGCGCGGCCCGGATGGCGGCGACGTAACCGCCGGGACCGCTGCCCACGACGAGGACGTCGTACTTGTCGGTCATCAGGTCCTCCTAGACCAGCATCAGCGCGGGCGACTCGACGAATCGCTTGAGCGCCTGCAAGAACGTCGCGCCGAGTGCCCCGTCGATGACGCGGTGATCGCAGGAGAGCGTCGCGGTCACCAACGTCCGCGCCACGAGCTGGCCGTCCCGGACCACCGCGCGCTGCTCCCCTGCACCGACAGCGAGGATCGCCGCCTGCGGCGGGTTGATGATCGCGTCGAAGTCGCGCACGCCGTACATGCCGAGGTTGGAGACGGTGAACGTGCCGCCTTGGAACTCCTCGGGCCTCAACGTGCCCGCCTTCGCCTTGGTCACCAGAGTGCGCACCGATTCGGAGATCTCGGCGAGGCTCCGGGTGTCGGCCCCGCGGACGATCGGGGTGATGAGACCCGAGGGCAGCGCCACCGCCACCGCGACGTCCGCAGCCGAGTGCTGGAGCACCGCCTGGGACCCCTCGTCGAACTGCACGTTCACCTCTGGCACCGCCCGCAGCGCGGAGGCGCACGCCTTCACCACGAAGTCGTTCACCGACAGCTTCACCGCGGGAACGGTGGCGTTGACCTGCTCGCGCAGCGCGAGCAGATCGTCGATCTCCAGGTCCACGGACAGCCGGAAGTGCGGGGAGTTCCGCTTCGATTCCTGCAACCGGTGTCCGATGGCCTTGCGCATCGAGCTCAGCGGCACCGGCTCGAACGCGGGCGTGGCGTTCCCGGAGTCCTCGGCGAGCCTGCCGTCGGGCGTCGCGACGCTGGTGCCCGGGTTGAACTTCCGCTCGGCCTCCCGGACATCAGCCACGCACACCCGCCCGCGCGATCCTGTCGCGCGGCAGTCGTGCAGGTTGATCTTGAGCTCTGCCGCGAGCCGACGGGCCACCGGTGTGGCGTCGACGGTGCTGTCGTCCTGCACGGACCGCAGTACCGTCCGTCGCGGTGCAGGTGGTGCGGCCACGGAGCCACCGGCATCGCGGACGGCGTTGTGGACGTCCGCCAGTGAAACCCGACCCATGCGGCCGCTTCCCGGGACCTTCGCCAGGTCGATGCCTTGTTCGGTCGCGAATCGGACCGCGCGCGGGGTGGCGAAGACGTCACCGTTCAGGGGCCCCTGCAGGGATTCCGGGACGATGGTGGAGCCGGAAGGCGCCGGGGTCGGAGCAGGGTTGGCCGGAGGTGGTACCGGGCCGGGCTCCGCCGCTGGGGCGTCGTGCGCCGGTGCTCCCGCTGAGTCGTCGGCCACCGCCGGCACGCGTTGCGACAGGAACGCGTCGATCTCGGAGTCCGGTACGTCCTCCCTGGCGGACACCGCCATCGGGGCTCCAACCGGCAAGGTCTCCCCTTCCCGCGCGACGACACGCCGCAACACGCCGTCGAACGGGGCCTCCATCTCGTTGGTGATCTTGCTGGTCTCGATCTCGCAGAGCGGGTCTCCCTTGCTGAACCGCGTTCCTTCCGCGATCAGCCAGCGGGTGATGGTTCCCTCCTCCATGGAGAGGCCCCACTTCGGAACTTCGATGAGGTTGATCTCGTTCATGGTCAGGCGGTCACCAACTTGCGGACAGCCGTCTCGATGCGGGCGGCGTCGGGCAGCCACGCCTTCTCGAGCACGGGGGAGAACGGGACCGGGGTGTGCGGCGGAGTCACCAACTCGACCGGCGCTCGCAGGGAATCGAGAGCCTTCGCAGCGATGAGGGCGGCCACGTCGTGCCCGAACCCGCAGCGCGCGGCCGACTCGTCGACGATGACGACCCGACCGGTGGCCGCCACGGATTCGAGAATCCCCTCCTCGTCCAGCGGCGAAACCGTCCGCGGGTCCACGACCTCCACGGAGATCCCCTCCGCAGCGAGCTTGTCGGCCGCCTCGTTGGCGGCGTTGACCATCGCTGACAGAGCCACAACAGTCACGTCGGTGCCCTGGCGGGTGTAGTTGGCGACGCCGAACGGGATCGTGTACGGCTCGTCCGGAACTTCGTCCGTGGTGTCGTACAAGGTCTTGTGCTCGCAGAACACGACCGGATCGTCATCTCGGACGGCCTGGATGAGCAGTCCCTTGGCATCGTGCGCGTTGGACGGCACGACGACCTTGAGCCCCGGCACGGAGGCGAACACGTGGTACGGGGACTGCGAGTGCTGGGCGGCAGCGGAGAAACCCGCGCCGATCATGCCGCGCAGCACCAACGGCGTGCGGGCCTTGCCGCCGAACATGTAACGGAACTTCGCCGCCTGGTTGTACAACGCGTCGTAGCAGACGCCGAAGAAGTCCATGAACATCAGCTCGGCCACCGGACGCAGACCGGTCAGCGCGGCACCGGCGGCCATGCCGACGATCGCGGATTCGGTGATGGGCGTGTCGATCACGCGGTCGGACCCGAACTCACCCCACAGGCCCTTGGTGACGCCGAGAACACCGCCGAACGCTTCGATCTTCTTCTCTTCCAGGTCCGGGTTGGTCCCGGCGTGGCCGCCACGCAGGTCCTCACCGATCTGCACCACCGCGGGGTCCCGGCGCATCTCCTGGGCGAGGGCCTCCTTCACGGCCTCGCGGTACGTCTTCTTCGACGTGCTCATCGGGTCGCTCTCCCTCAGTACGAGACGTATACGTCGGTCAGCAGGTGCTCGATCGGCGGGTACGCGGCGGCGCGCGCCCGGCCGACGGCCTCGTCCACGAGTGCCCTCGACTCTTCGTCGATCTCGTCCAGCTCCTTCACGGAGACCTTTCGCCGGTCGACCTTGGCGCGGAAGATCACCAGCGGGTCCTGCGTCCGGCGCAGCTCGGCGACCTGCTCGGGTGTGCGGTAGAGCTGGGCGTCACCCTCGAAGTGCCCGTAGAAGCGGTGGGCCCGGGCCTCGATCGTGGTCGGACCACCGCCTGCGCGGGCGCGTTCCACGGCCTCCCGGGCAGCCTCGTGCACGGCGAAGAAGTCGGTGCCGTCGACCTTCGCAGCCGGCATCCCGAACGCCGCGGCCCGGGCCGCGATGTCCGGTGCGCCCACCGCGTAGTCGGTGCCGGTGGCCTCGCCGTAGCCGTTGTTCTCGATGACGAACACGATCGGCAGCTTCAGCACCACGGCCATGTTCATCGCCTCGAGCGTCGTGCCCTGGTTCGACCCGCCGTCCCCGGTGAACGACACCGCGACCCCGTCGGTGCCGAGGATCTTGGCGCTCAACGCGGCGCCGATCGCCAACGAAGGAGCGCCGCCGACGATGGCGTTGGCGCCGAGCATGCCCACGGAGAGGTCGGCGATGTGCATCGAGCCGCCCTTGCCGTGGCAGAGCCCGTCTTCCTTGCCGAAGATCTCGGCCATCATGCCGTGGATGTCACAGCCCTTGGCGATGCAGTGGCCGTGCCCACGGTGCGTGGATCCGATGTGGTCGGTGTCGCGGAGGTTCTCGCAGACGCCGACGGCGATCGCCTCCTGGCCCGAGTACAGGTGGATGAAGCCCGGGATGTCCCCGGTGGCGTTCTCCTCGTGCAGGCGGTCCTCGAACGCCCGGATCCGTGACATCCTCCGGTACGCACCGAGTAGTGCGCGTTTGCTCAGCACCATGTTTCTCCTCGTCCGCACAACGGTTCTCGAGCTCTCGTCCGAACGCGGCCCCGGCGCCCGGGGCTCCGATCCGAGTGCTTGCTGCGGTCCTTGGCGGACGAACGTACGGATCTGTCCGATGTGGAACAAGCGTTGCAGTGCGTTGCAGAACGTTCCTGGTGTCCGGATCGCGCGAGAGGCGGGCGGTCGCGCCAGCGGTGAGGCACCGGTCGCGCACCCGGGTTCTGCAACCTCGTGCAACTCTTGCGCTCAGCGGTGGGGCGAACTTTCCTGTAGCGATGTGACCTGGACTACACGTCGTGTGACGATCCGGAGAACGGCAGCGCCCCAGGGCGGCCGGGGAGGAGTCGACATGCGGGCTCGAGATCACGCGACCGCGGTCGCGTCACAAGCGCATCCGCGGCAGCTCGCCCGCGCCCGCGAGGCGGTGCTGGCCGGTCAGCGGCCTCCCGCCGCGGCGCGGCGCCTGATCGTGCAGTCCTGGGAACGCGTCCGTCAGCAAGGTGTGGACCCTGACCGCGGCGCGGACTGCCACCCGGCTCCTCCCAGCGAGCTCGAACGCCGGCGTGCGCGGTGCGGTATCACCGGGAAGGCGTTGCAGGAACTCCGTGCTGGGCTCGTGCCTGCCGCCGAGAGCGCCGGGCACATCGTCGTCATCGTCGACGAGGACGGGCGCGTCCTGTGGCGGGAGGGGCGTGCCGAGCTGTTCCGGCGGGCCGACCGGCTCGGATTCGTCGAGGGCGCGTCGTGGCGCGAGACCGAAGTCGGCACCAACGCGATCGGCACCGCGCTCGTCGAGGGCGTGCCGATGCAGGTCCACTCCTCCGAGCACTACGTCCGCTCACACCACACCTGGACGTGCGCGGCCGCCCCCGTGCACGACCCGCGCGACGGCCGCCTGCTCGGCGCGGTCGACGTCAGCGGCCCGGCCGAGGCGGCCCACCCGACCACCCTCGCGCTCGTGCGCGCCGTGGCGGGGCTCGCGGAGGCGCGCCTGCGCGAGGAGCACCGCGCCAGCCTGGACCGGCTCCGTGCGGTCGGCACACCGATGCTCGCGAAGCTGGGCGGGCAGGCGCTGGTCACCGACCGATCCGGCTGGGTCGCCGCGTCCACCGGGGTGCCCCCGGTCGACCGCGTCGACCTGCCCGCCCTGCGCGACACGCCCAAGATCTGGCTGCCCGCGTTCGGCGCCTGCTCGGTCGAGCCCCTGCCGGGCGGATTGCTCCTGCGCCTCCACGATGACGCTCCGACCACGACCACCCGCGTGGTCCTCGACGTTCGTCGGGCCGGACGTTCCTCCCTGACTGTGCACCGGGCGTCGGCCAGCTGGACCTACCGCCTCAGCCGCCGCCACAGCGACATCTTGCTGGCGCTCGCCGAGAACCCAGCTGGCCGCACCGCTGCCGAGCTCGCGGACCAGCTCTTCGGCGACCGCAGCCGCACGGTCACGGTCCGCGCGGAGATGTCGCGCCTGCGCAGGAACTTCGGCGACTTGCTCGACCACCGCCCGTACCGGTTCGTGCCCGAGTTGGACGTCGCCGTCCTACGTCCCGATACCTGAAAGCGTCTGTTGTCCCCGCTGGGGAACACAGCGGGACGGCGTTGACAGGAGCTCCGGACCGATCACCCAAGATCCGCACTGCGGCGGTGAACACGCACTCAGTGCGTTTCCTCGCTCGCGGGCACACGTCATCGACCCAGCAGGCCTGGCGGCTGCGGGACGTTGATCTGCGACGCACGTCACAGTACGGTGCCGGTGAGCGACCGTTCACTCCGCACCAGGAGGGCTCTCCATGGCTCTGGACGTTCCCGCCGGCTTCGAGCAGTTGCTCCACGACCTGGACCGCTTCATCGACGAGGAGATCCGGCCGCTGCAGGAGTCCGACGACAACGAGCGGTTCTTCGACCACCGGCGGGAGTGGGCGCGCACCGACTTCGAGCGCGGCGGCCTGCCCCGCGAGGAGTGGCACGAGCTGCTCGGTGAGATGCGGCGGCGGGCGGACCGGGCCGGTTTCCTGCGGCGCGATCTGCCCGCGGCGCTGGGCGGAGCCGAGGCCAGCAACCTGGAGATGGCGGTCGTGCGCGAGCACCTCGCCCACCGCGGTCTCGGCCTGCACAACGACCTCCAGGACGAGTCCTCGGTCGTGGGCAACTTCCCCGGGGTGCACCTGGTGTGGGAGTTCGGCACCGACGAACAGCGCAGTGAGTTCTGCGAAGCGATGATCACCGGTGAGCGCGGGATGGGGTTCGGCCTCACCGAACCCGACCACGGCTCCGACGCGACCTGGATGGAGACCACCGCGGAGCGCCAGGGCGGCGACTGGGTCATCAACGGGGCGAAGCGCTGGAACACCGGGATGCACGTGGCGACGCACGACCTGGTCTTCGCCCGCACCAGCGGAAATCCTGGTGATGCGCGCGGCATCACCGCGTTCATCGTCCCGGTCGACTCCCCCGGTTTCTCCGTCGGCCTGTTCCGGTGGACGTTCACCATGCCGACCGACCACGCCGACGTGACGCTGCACGACGTCCGCGTCCCCGACAGCGCGATCCTCGGTGAAGAGGGGCGAGGGCTGGAGATCGCGCAGCGGTTCGTGCACGAGAACCGCATCCGCCAGGCCGCGTCCAGCCTCGGTGCCGCGCAGTACTGCATCGACCAGACCGTCGAGCACGCACGACAGCGCGTGACGTTCGGCCAGCCGCTCGCCCAGCGGCAGGCGATCCAGTGGCCGTTGGTGGAACTGCACACCGATGCCGCGATGCTGCGGCAGTTCGTCCGCGCCACCGCGCACGACCTCGACACCCGCTCGCACATGGCCGTCTCGGACCGCGTGTCGATGTGCAACTACCGGGCCAACCGCCTGGTGTGCGAGGCCGCCGACCGGGCCATGCAGGTCCACGGCGGCATGGGGTACAGCCGGCACCTGCCGTTCGAGCACATCTACCGCCACCACCGGCGCTACCGCATCACCGAGGGGGCCGAGGAGATCCAGGTGCGCAAGGTCGCCGGGCACCTCTTCGGCTTCATCGGCGGGAAGCGGTGAGCGGGTCCGCGGTGAGTCCGTCGGAGCGACGAGTGGGCGCGGCGAGGACGACGTCGCACCGTCCGCGCAGTCCGGTCGTGCGGGACACCGACGATCCCTCAGCGGCGGACCTCATCGACGCCGCGATCCACGTCATGGCCGAGAAGGGCTACCACGGCAGCTCGGTGCGTGACATCACGACCGCGGCAGGCCTCGCCGTCGGTTCCCTCTACACGCACTTCGGCTCCAAGCACGACCTGCTGCTGCTGATCCTCAAGCGCGTGATGGACGACCTCGTCACCGCGACCGAGGACACGCTGTTCCGGGCAGGCAGCGATCCGGCGGACCGCCTGCGCGCGATCGTGGGTGTGCACGTCCGGTCCCACGCCCAGTACCCGTTCGAGAGCCTGCTCGGCAACACCGAACTGCGCAGCCTCGAACCCACGGCACTCGAACCGGTCATCAGCAAGCGCGACGCCCAGCAGCGGATGTTCGACCGCGTCGTGCTCCACGGCGTCGAGACGGGCGCGTTCACCACGGCCACGCCCGTCGACGCCGCGCGGTTCATCGTCACCGCGTGCACCGCGGTGGCCACGTGGTACCGGCCGACCGGCCGGCTCGGTGTCGAGGACGTGGTGAGCCGGTACCAGCAGATCGCGCTCGACACCGTGGGGTACCGAGGGGAGACCACATGACCGCCGACCTGGAACGGGCACTCGCCGACCGGCTCGGACGGCTGTCCGGGACCGAGGTCGTCGTCTCGGGGCTCCGCAAGCTGACCGGCGGAGCGAGCCGGGACACCTGGGAGTTCGAGGTCACGACTCCCGGCGGGCAGCCCCGCAGGCTGGTGCTCCGCCGGGACCCGCCGGCGGAGGAGAACCCAGCCCGGATGGCCCTCGAAGCGGCGGCGTTGCGCGAAGCGGCCCGCGCCGGCGTGCCGGTGCCCGACGTGGTCGACTCCAGCGGCGAGGCACCGAGGACCGACATCGGCGGCTCCTACCTGATCATGGGGCACGTCGCGGGAGAAGCCGTGCCCCGGAGGTTGTTCCGCGACGACCGGTACCGCGACGCGCGAGCACGGATGGCCTACCAGATGGGCCGGACTCTCGCGCGCATCCACACCATGGCCCCGGAGCGGGTCCCGGATCTGCCGCGGCCCGAGCCGCTGGAGGACTGCTTCGACAAGTACGTCCGCCAGGGCAGGCCCGTTCCGACGCTGGACCTGGCCTTCCGCTGGCTGTTCGACAACCGTCCCCGGTTTGCGCAGCGCACCGTGGTGCACGGCGACTTCCGCACCGGCAACCTGCTCGTCACCCCGGAAGGCCTCGCAGCGGTCCTCGACTGGGAGCTGGTGCACCTCGGCGACCCGATGGAGGACCTGGGGTGGTTGTGCACGCCCAGCTGGCGCTTCGGCTCTCCCGAGCCCGCAGGCGGTTTCGGCAGCCGCGAGGACCTCTTCCGCGGCTACCGGGACGGCGGCGGGCGCGAACCGGACCCCGCGACAGTGCGGTGGTGGGAGGTCTTCGGTTCCCTCAAGTGGGCGGTGATCTGCCGCGACCAGGCCGCTCGCGCCGACAGCAACCCGGAGAACCGGCTGGAACTGCTCGCGATCGGCCGACGTGTCGCCGAGTGCGAGCACGACCTGCTCGAAGCCTTCGACTGGCCCGGCTCCGACGTGCCGGACGTCGAGGACGACGAACCACCGGAAGACCTGTACGGCCGCCCGCACCTGGGCGAACTCCTCGGCGCGGTCGAGGACTTCGTCACCGAGGCCACGCGGGACGCCGACCCGGTCACCCGCTACCGCGCCAAGATCGCCGCCAACGTGCTGTCGACCGCCCAGCGCGAGTGGCGCCGCGGCACCTCCGCCCGCACCCAGCACGCCCGCGCCCTGCGGGACAACGGCTTCACCGACGAAGCCGAACTCGCCCTGGCGATCCGCTCCGGCAGCGTCGACGTCGACAAACCCGAGGTGGCGGCCCTCATCGCCCGCGGCGCCGCCGAGCGGCTGGCGGTCGCGAACCCGAGCTACCGGACCCGACTCGACGGCTCAGCGGTGCAGCGCAACGAGCCACAGCGGCGTGCCCGGTCGACCACCTGATCGAGCGTCACACTGAACTGAGGTGACTCACCGGCGTCGGGTCTCGGCTCCACTCGATCACCGACGTGGCGACGCGGTGGCAACGCTGGTCCCCCGGCTGTCCCCGCCAGCGGTACGACGGGTGGACGTGGTCACGTGCCCCACGCGAAGGAGCCCGCCGACCTCTGGTCGGCGGGCTCCTCGCTCCGTCGGGATGGCGGGATTCGAACCCACGACCCCTTGACCCCCAGTCAAGTGCGCTACCAAGCTGCGCTACATCCCGACTCACCTCTTGGGGTGTGCCGACAGCTTACCGCACCGCCGAACGGGCGATCATCTACCCCCCTCCTTCGGCGTTGTCGCAGGTCCAGGCGTCGACAGCGGCAGTGAGGGCGGTGGTCCAGCCCGCGAGGGTCCGCTCGCCCTCCTCCGGGCTCGCGCCCCGGGGGTCGCCGAGGACGCCGTTGGGGGTCACCGCCGCCAGGCCTCCCGCGCGGAGGGTGGGCAGCAGGTCCGGCAGCGGGGCCGTCACGCCAGGCTCCGCTCGGTCGAGGTGCACGGCTGCGGGGCGCAGGGCCAGCATCACCGAGGTCTCGGTGCGGCCCGCGTGGGTGTCGTCGGGCCTGCCCGGGGGCGACCAGGCGAGGACCCGGCGGCCCTCCGCGCGCAGGGTGCGCACCGCCCGCCCCACCGGCTCCGCGTTGCCGCCGTGGGCCGAGACCAGCACGACCCCGGCGTGGGCGTCCGCGGAGCGCACCAGCTCCACCAGGAGCAGCTCCACCGCGCGCCGGCCGATCGACAGGGTCCCGGGGAAGCCCGCGTGCTCGCCGCTCGACCCGTAGGCCACCGGCGGGGCCACCAGGACCGGGCGGGCCCTGGCCAGCCGCCGGCACAGGGCCACCGCGATCTCGGTGTCCACGGTGAGGGGCAGGTGGGGCCCGTGCTGCTCGGTCGCCCCCACCGGCACCGCCAGCAGGGCCGGGGCGGCGAGGTCGGGCCAGGTCAGGTCCGCCAGGTCGGTCACCGCTGCTCCCCCGAGACCGGGACGCTGCTGCGGCGGCCGACGTCGGTGAGCACCGGCAGCAGCGGGGCCGCGGTGCGGTCGCCGAGCGCGCCGCGGAGCACTCCGCAGCCGTAGGCGGCGTCGTCGGCGAGGCGGGCCAGGGTCCAGCTCACCGGGTCCAGCGGTGGGCGCTCGCGGCTCCAGTCCAGCAGGTGCCGCAGCGCCACCGCGGCCAGCACCCGTCGCCCGCGGCGGCTCGCGGCCAGCAGGGGCACCGCGACCGGGGCCCAGGGCCTGCCGATCGCGTCGGCCAGGGCGCGGCCCGTGCCGAGGGTCCCGTGCGCCACCAGGCGCAGCGACTCGGCCGGGGTGACGCCGGTGCGGTGCAGCTTGCGGGCCAGCAGGGCCGCCGCGCCGCCGGTGACCGCCAGGGCCAGGCCGGGCCGCCGCGCGCCGAGCAGGGCCCAGGCGGCCGCGCTCCACAGCGAGGTCCGCAGCGGGGCGACCGCGGTGCCGTGGCGGGCGGCGAGCGGCCCGGCGGACGTGCCGTAGGCGTAGCGCTGGCGCAGCAGGGCTCGCCAGGACCGGCGCGGCTGGTGGTGCACCTCGACGGCGGGTTCGTAGCGCACCTGGTGGTGCTGGGCCAGCCGCCAGACCAGGTCGACGTCCTCGCCGAAGCGGAGGCCCTCGTCGAACCCACCCACCTCACGGAGCACCTCGGTACGGGCCACCAGCGCCGCCGTGGGCACGTAGCTGATCCGGCCGCCCGGGTGCACCGCGGCCGGCTGGTCGCCGAGGTCCAGCGGCGAGCGGACCGACTCGTAGCGGGCGAGCGCGGTGGCACCGGGGGTGCTGCGGACGCGGGGCGCCACCGCCGCCACGTCGGGGTCCTCGAAGTGCCGCAGCAGCGGGTCGAGCCAGCCCGGCCCGGTCCGGACGTCGGCGTCGAGGAACGCCACCAGCGGTGTGGTGACCAGCGCCAACCCGGCGTTGCGGGCCGCTGCGGGGCCGCGGGGCACCTCGTGCCGCACCGCCGCGCCCGGGACCGGGCGCCGGGAGCCGTCGTCCACGACGATCGCCCCCTCCGGGGCCTGGGGGTGGTCGTCGCGCACTGGCAGCACCAGCGTCACGTCCTCGGGGCCGAACCCCGACCGCTCGTAGCGGGGGTGCACCATGCCCGCCCGGACCAGGCGGTGCGCCAGGTCGGCACCGGTGGTCACCGGCTCGCCCGCCAACCACCGGTCGACCAGCAGCGCGCCCGCCGTGCTCAGCCGGAGCACGCGGAACGGGGACCCACCGGCGAGGGTGCGGCCGGAGGCGAAGCGGCGGAGTCCCGGGTCGGGCACCAAGCGGAGCGTCATGCGGTGAACCCTCCGTCGGCGTGCACCACGGTGCCGGTGATCGCCGAGGACTCCTCCGCGCACAGCCAGCACACCGCCGCCGCGACCTCCTCCGGTTCCAGCAGCCGCTCGACGAGCTGGTGCCGGCTGAACTCCTCGACGTCGGCCAGGTCGTAGCAGGCCGCGGTGGCGGTGAGCATGTCGGTGCGGGTCGACCCCGGGGAGACCGCGGTGGCGGTGATCCCGGTGCCGCGCAGGTCGGTGGCCAGCCCGCGGACGAGGCCGACCACGGCGTGCTTGGCGGCGTTGTACCCGGCGAGGTGGTAGAGGCCGCGGTGCGCGGCCGAGGACGCCAGCGCGACGAACCGGCCGGTGCGCGGCTGCGGCTTCTCCAGCATCACCGGCACGGTGGCGCGGGCCAGGTTCGCCACGCCCCGCACGCCGACGTCGAACAGCGCGTCCCACTCCTCGTCGGTGGTCTCCCACAGCGGCCGGCCGCCCGCCATGACCGCGGCCGCGGCGACCGCGGCGTCGACGCCCCCGAACTCGGTCACGGCCACCTCGACGGCCCGCCGGACGGCGGCCTCGTCGCGGACGTCGGCGACGACGTCGCGCACCGCGTCGGGCCACTGCTCCGCCAGCTCCCGCAGCTGCTCGCGGGTGCCCAGCGAGTAGTCGGCGCCGGGCAGGTCCGCGCAGACGTCGACCGCGACCACCCGCCAGCCGCTGCCGGCGAGCTGCCGGACCACCGCCGCACCGATCCCGCGCGCCGCACCGGTGACGACCGCGACCCGGCTCATGGTGCGCTCTCCTCTCCTCGGGGCCTTTCGTGGTAGCCGTGGCGCTGCAGGTACTCCAGCAGCGCGTCGGCGGCCTCCGCCGGTGGGAGCGGACCGACGACCGTCGGCGGGGTGCGCTCGACGAGCGCGCCGGTCAGCTCCACGATCCGGTCGTGCGCGGCAGCTCCCGACGGCGGCGGCAGCTCCCGCGGCCGCGGGCGGCGCGGGCGCGCGGAGACCACCGGCTGCGGCCGGGCCTGGAACGGCACCGAGCGGATCGGGGCGCGCTGCGCGGCGAGCACCGCAGGCAGGCTCGCCCGGCGCAGGCGCACACCGCCCTCGACGGAGACGACCGCCGGGGTGGGCAGGCGGAGGACCTCCCGACGGCCGCCGTCCAGCCTCCGGTGGGCGAGCACCGCGCGCCCGTCGGTCTGCAGCTCGACCACGCCCAGCGCCTGGGCGGCACCGAGGCGGGCGGCCAGGAACGCCGGTGTCGCACCGGTCGCCCCGTCGGACGACCGGTCGCCGCACAGCACCAGGTCCGGGGTCGTGGGCAACGCGCCGGCGATCGCGCGCGCCGTGTCCGCCCCGTTCGCCGCCAGCCAGCGGGGCTCGAGCGGGGTGTCGCGCTCGACGCGGACCGCGTCGTCGGCTCCGGCGGCCAGCGCGGTCTGCAGCACCTCGTCCGCCTCCGGTGGCCCGACCACCACCGCCAGCACCGAGCCGTCCAGCTCGTCGGCGAGCCGGAGGGCGTGCTCGAGCGCCGCGAGCTCGGCGGCCCCGGCGCCCCGGTGGTCGGCGTCGAGGTCACCGGTGAGCGGGTCCACGCGGACCCGCTGCCAGGACCAGCTCAGCGCTGCGACGATGTGCATGTCAGCCCTTCCGGAACACGACGCCGTGCCCGCCGTCGGGGTAGGTCCAGGTGATGGCGCCCGCGGAGTTGCACAGCTGGTAGCAGGTGCCGCACTCGAAGCACTGCTCGTAGTTGAACAGGATCCCGCCGTCGTCGGTGGGCACGAACAGCTTCGCCGGGCACGCCGGGACGCACGCCTTGGTGGTGCAGGACCGGCAGACCTCGGTGTCGACCGTGATGTGCGGGCGCTCCCCGACGTCGAACTCCACAGTGGACATCCGGTCCGCGAAGGACGTCTCGTGGTACATGCGTGCTCCTCAGCCGAAGGTCCGGAACCCCGCCCAGGCGTCCGCGGCGAGGTCGCGCAGGCGGAGGCCGTGGCGGGCGATGGTGCGGCGGAACAGCTTGCGCAGCCCTGGTTTCGGTTCCGGGTTGCGGACCGTGAAGACCTCCTGCGCCAGGTCGCACAGCAGCTTCGGGTACTGCCGCTGGACCCGGTCGGAGAGCACCAGGCGGGGTGCGCGCTGCAGGTTCTGGTGGTCGGTGAGGACGAAGCCGTCCTCCAGCCGCGTGCGGTAGCCGCTCAGGTCGCGGCTGCCCGCGGCGATCGCGTCGGCGGCCGCGCGCCCGGCGGCCAGCCCGGAACCGATGGCGAAGTTGACGCCCTCCAGCCAGATCCCGGCGGCCAGGCACATCGCCGCCGCGTCCCCGGCGATGAGCATGCCGTCGGTGCTCAGCGGCGGCATGCTGCGGTAGCCGCCTTCCGGGATGAGGTGCGCCGAGTACTCCTCGAGTTCCGAGCCGCGCAGGTAGGGCGCGATCGCGGGGTGGGCCTTGAAGTCGGCGAGCACGTCCTCGGGACGGCGACCCGACTCGGCCAGCCCGGTCAGCGACAGCACCACGCCGATGCTGACGGTGTCCCGGTTGGTGTAGAGGAACCCGCCGCCCGGGATGCCGCCGGTGCAGCCGAGGACCTCGAAGTCCGCGCCCTCGTCGCCGCGCAGCCCGAACCGCTCCTCGATGCTGCGGCGCGGCAGCGCGAGGGTCTCCTTGACGCCGAGGGTGTGGTGCTCGGGGTCGGTGGTGGGCAGCAGACCGGCTTGCTTGGCCAGGAACGAGTTGACACCGTCGCAGGCGATGACGACCTCGGCGCGGATGTCACCGTCCGGCCGGTCGGTGCGGACCCCGACGACACGCCCTCCTTCGCGCAGCAGCTCGGTGGCCACTGTGGACGTCACCAGCTGCGCCCCGGCCGCCACGGCCTTGCCCGCGAGCCAGGAGTCGAAGTCGGCGCGGTAGGTCGTCATGCCGTTGTGCGGCGCGTGCGCCCAGTCCTGGGTGCGGAAGTCGACGCTGAGCGCTTGGGTGTCGGTGAGCACCACCGTGCTGCGGCGGGTGACCCAGCGCTGCACCGGCACCTCCTCCCACCAGTTCGGCAGGACCTCGTCGAGGACGCGACCGTGGACGACGCCGCCGTAGACGTTCTTGCTGCCGGGGAACGGGCCGCGCTCCAGCAGGACGACGCTGCGCCCGGCGCGGGCCAGCTCCAGCGCGGCCGCCGAACCGGCCGGTCCGGCGCCGACGACCACCGCGTCCACCCGCTCAACGCTCATCGGCGGCTCCGTCCAGTCGGCGCGCGAGTTCGCGCAGGACCTCGGGCGCGTCGGCGACGATGCCGAGGTCCGCCATCGCCGTCATCGGGCACGACGGGTCGGTGTTGACGCTGACCACGTGCTGGGGGCGACCGAGCCCGCCGACGTGCTGGGGCGCGCCCGAGACGCCGAACGCCACGTAGAGGTCGGGGTCGACCAGCACCCCGGTGGTGCCGATCTGGCGGTCGTGGTCGGCCCACCCGGCGTCGGTGACCACCCGGGTCGCCCCGGCGGAGGCCCCGAGCGCGGCGGCGACCTCGGTGAGGGTGCGCATCACCGCGGTGCCGTCCTCGCCCGGCCGCACCAGGCCCGCGCCCGCGCCGAGGATCCGTGACGCCTCGGTGAGCTCGACCGTCTCCGGGTCGGGGTCGAGGACCGCGACGGTCTCGGCGTCGAGGACGTCCTCGGGCAGCTCCACGGGCAGGTCCCGCGGTTCCGGGGGCGGCACCGGGGCGGGTACCCCGCGCGCACCGGGCTCGAGCGTCACCACGGCCGGGCCGTCGATCCGCACCTCCACCGCCAATCGGTCGTCCACCCTGGACAGTTCGACGTGCGTCGGGGTGCACCGGGTCGCACCGGCGAACAGCGGGCGGTCCGCGCAGAACGCCAGCCGGGGCGCGAGGTCGCGGCCGTCGGGGGACGCGGGGAGCAGCACGACGCCGACGTCGCGCAGCACCGGGGCGAGCGCCGCGGCCAGCGCGCCGAGCGCCACCCGCGGCACCTCGCTCGTCCACACCGTCCTCGCTGCGGTCAGCGCACGGGCCGCCGACCGGGTTCCGGTGCCGGCCAGCAGCACCGCTCCCCCGCACTCGGCGGCGGCTTCGTCCGCGCCGCTGGGCAGCGCGCCGTCGCGGACCACCACGACGGCCAGCACGTCGGGGAGCTCGCTCACAGTCCCACCGCCACTCGATGTCCCTCCACCACCGCCGCGTGCGCGCGGCGCGGCGTGACGCAGTCGCCGACGCGGTGGACCGCGAACGCCGAGCCCTTGAGCGCGTGCCACAGCTCGTCCTCGGGCTCCTGGTGCACCGCGCAGACGACCCAGTCGAAGCGCTCCTCGGTCGTCTCCCCCGTGGTGTGCTTGAGGACCTGCAGGACCACGCCGCCGGGCTCGCCGACGGCGGACACCACGACCTCGTCGGTGCGCTGCCCGATGCCCTTGGCGTGCGCGCGGAGCTGGAAGGTCTCCATGTCCAGGGTCACGCCCAGGTCCTGGCACACCACCATGCCCGGGGTGGTGATCTGCACCCGGCAGCCGCGGTCGGCCAGCCACTCGGCGACCGACGCCGCCTGGTGGAAACCGAGTTCGTCGACCACCAGCACGTCGCCCGTGGGCTCGGCGCGCCGCTCCAGCACGTCGCGGACGTCGACGACCCGGTCCGCACCGCCGGCCCAGTGGACCGGCTGCGGGCGGGCGCCGGTGGCCAGCACGACCACGTCGGGGTGCTCCTCGCGCAGCATCTCCGCGGTGGCGCTCACGCCGGTCTTGACGTCGACACCGTTGCGCTCGCATTCCGCGCGGAGGTTGCGCACCACGTCGAGGAACTCCGCGCGGCTGGGCACGCTCGCCGCGACCGCCACCTGGCCGCCGGTGGTGGGGGCGCGCTCGAACAGGGTGACGTGGTGGCCGCGCTCGGCGGCGGTCGCCGCCGCCTGCAGACCGGCCGGTCCCCCGCCGACGACGAGCACCCGCTTGCGGACGCCCGGCACGGGCAGCGCGGTGGCCTCCTTGCCGGTGCGCGGGTTCTCGATGCACCCGAGCCAGCGGTTGAGGCCCATCCGCCCGACGCACTCCTGGTTGCAGGACAGGCAGGTCCGGATGTCGTTGCGGTGCCCGGAGCGGGCCTTGGCGGCGAAGTCCGGGTCGGCGATCTGGCCGCGCACCACGCCGACCAGGTCGCAGTGCCCCTCCTCCAGCGCGCGTTCGGCCTGCGCGGGGTCCTTGATCCGGCCCACGCCCACCACCGGCAGGTCCACCGCGCGGCGGAGGGCGTTGGCGATGAACAGCGCGTACCCGGGCGGCACGGTCATGGACGCCTCGATCATGTGGAGCGTGGCGGTGGCCACGCCGATCGAGGTGTTGATGTAGTCGACCTTGCCGGTGGCCTCCACCATCCGTGCGACCTCGACGGCCTCGTCGATGGTGGTGCCTCCCTCGATCAGCTCGTCACCGCACAACCGGACGCCGAGGGCCCGCTCCGGGCCGATCGCCTCCCGGACCACGTCGATGATCTCCAGCAGGATCCGCGCCCGGTTGGCCAGCGCACCGCCGTAGGCGTCGGTGCGGGTGTTCGTCGCCGGGGAGAGGAACCCGCGCACGATCGAGGA
Organism: Saccharopolyspora hordei; assembly: GCF_013410345.1. Lineage (NCBI taxonomy): Bacteria > Bacillati > Actinomycetota > Actinomycetes > Pseudonocardiales > Pseudonocardiaceae > Saccharopolyspora > Saccharopolyspora hordei. Next base: position 2,755,813 of record NZ_JACCFJ010000001.1, on the reverse strand, counting down.
GTGCGAGCACTGCAGTTCGACACCGTCGAAACCGCCGTCCGCGCAGTGCCCGGCCACGGTGCCGTACCCGGCGACGACCTCGGCGATCTCGTGCGCGTCGATCGCCTTGGGCACCTCGCGGAACATCGGGTCCGGCACCGGCGACGGCGCCCACACCGGCAGCCGCGAGTACATCGAGGACGCCTGCCCGCCGTTGTGGTTGAGCTGCGCGAGGACCGGGACGTCGTGGGCGTGGACGGCCTCGGTGATCTGCCGGTAGCCGGGCACCACCTCGGGCCGGAAGCCGTGGATCAGCTTCTCGTAGGGCCAGTCGGTCGGGTGGGTCGAGTGCTCCTCGGTGATGACCAGCCCGGCACCGCCCGCGGCGCGCGCCGCGTAGTAGGCGGCGTGCTGCTCGGTGGGGAGCCCGTCGTGGGCGTAGTTCGTCAGGTGCGCGGAGAAGACGATCCGGTTGCGCAGGGTCAGCGGGCCGAGGCGCAGCGGTGAGAACAGGTAGCGGTACTCGCTCATCGCACCCCCTCCAGCGCGGTGACCCGGTGCGCGGCGCGGCGGCCCTCCAGGACGGCTTCGTGGATCGTGCGGGGCGCCACGCAGTCCCCGGCGCGCACCGCACCGGCCGGCTCCGCGTTCGGCAACCGGTGTCCACAGTGGACAACGACGGCGCAGGGCGCGTCCCGGCGCTCGGCGGTGAAGACGTCCTCCAGCACCACGTGGTCGGGGTGCACCTCGCGCAGCAGGGAGCGCTTCTCCAGCCGCACCCCCGCGCGCTGCAGCCGCGCGTTGGCGTCGGCCAGGTCCCCGGTCAGGGCGAGCTGGGTGCCCACGACCTGGTCCTGGGTGACGAGGGCGGTCTCCCGGCCCCGCGCGGCGAACAGCTCGGCGACCCCGACGCCCACCGCGTCACCGACCGGGTCGAACACCACGACCGGCCCCTCCGGCAGCACCTCGCCCGCCAGCACCTCGGTGACGTCGAGGACGGTGCCGCCGAGCTCGCGGTAGGGACGCGGCCCCGGCACCGACCCGGTCGCGACCACCGCGTCCCGGCCGAGGAGGTCCGCGTCGGTGACCTCCGTGCCGAGGGTGACGCGCACGCCGAGGCGGCGGACCTCGGCCTCCAGCCAGTCGGTGATGCGGCGCAGCCGCTGCCGGCCCGCCACCTCCGCCGCGAGCAGCACCGCCCCGCCGAGCCGGTCCGCGCGTTCCACGATCTCCACCGCGTGCCCCTGCTGCGCCAGCACGCGCGCGGCTTCCAACCCGGCCGGGCCACCGCCGACGACGAGCACCTCACGCGGAGCCGCAGCGGTGCCGACCTCCTCGGTGGCCTCGTGGCCGCTGAACGGCTCGACGACGCAGGAGACGATCGGGTTGCGGTCGTCCCGCACCCGGCACTTCTGGTTGCACAGCAGGCACGGCCGGACCTGCTCCGCGCGGCCGGACCGGACCAGCTCGACCAGCCGGGGTTCGGCGATCTGCGCGCGGGTCATCTCGACCAGGTCCGCGACCCCGTCGTCCAGGGCCCGCTGCGCCTGGGCCGGGTCCACGACGCTGCCCTGCAGGACCACGAGTGGCGGGTGCTCGCACCCGTGCACGGCGTCGCGGACCCGGCGGCAGAGTTCGACGTTGAAACCGGGTTCGGTGTGCAGGTCCGGTCGGGTCGCTGAGGTCGCCATCGCCGACCCGCGCACCACCGCGAGGTAGTCGACGCGGTCCGCCACCGCGCGGGCGACGCCGGTCGCCCGCTCCGGGGTGATGCCCGCCCACGGGGCGAGTTCGTCGCAGCTCAGCCGCAGCCCCACGACGCCGTCCCCGGCGGCCTCCCGGACCGCGGACAGCACCTCGCGCAGCAACCGCGTCCGGTCCTCGCCGTAGTCGTCGGAGCGGTGGTTGGTCAGCCCGGAGAGGAACTGGCGCAGCAGGGAGAACTGCCCGGCCTCGAGCTCCACGCCGTGCAACCCGGCGCGCACGGCCGACCGGGTGGCGGCGGCGAAACCCGCCACCAGCGCGTCGATCTCGTCCTGCTCGACCTCCACGGGCAGCTCGCGGCTGACCACGTCCGGCACCCGGGAGGGAGCCCACAGCGCTCGCTGGGAGAACGCCGACGAACCCTGCGACCCGGCGTGGCCGAGCCCGGCGAGCACGACCGTGCCGTGCGGGCGGCAGGCGTCAGCGATCGCGGCCCACCCCGGGCCGCACTCGGCGGCCAGCGGTGCCCGCTCGTAGGGCCAGTCCGAGTCGTGCACGCTGGCCGTCTCGGTGACGACCACGCCCGCACCACCCGCGGCGCGCGCCCGGTAGTAGGCGACGTGCCGGTCCGACAGCGCCCGTCCGCGCCCGAGGTTCGTCTCGTGCGGCCCGAACAGCACTCGGGACGGCGCCTCGGTGGCGCCGAGCCGCACCCGGTCCACGAGGCTCATGCACCGGCCGCCAGCGGGCTCGAGTCGCACGGCTTGGCCGGCACGGCGGGCAGCCCCAGGTCGACCGCGCGCCGGGACGAACGCGAGTGGTCCTGCGACGGCTTCGGCAACCCCGACCTGTCCACGTGGGACAGCGCCGCCGCGCCGTGGCCCTTCACGCACTCCGGGTCCGGCCCGTCCAGCGGGAGGCCGGTGAAGAACTTCGCCGCCATGCACCCGCCCTGGCAGGCGTCGTAGGCCGAGCACGACCGGCAGGCACCGCCCGACTGCGGCTGCCGCAGCTCGGTGAACAGCTCCGAGGACCGCCACACCCGCGCGAACCCGCCCTCCTCTCGCACGTTCCCGGCCTTGAAGGCGTCGTGGATGGCGAACGGGCAGGCGTAGACGTCACCCACCGGGTCGATCAGGCACACCACCCGGCCCGCGCCGCACAGGTTCAGCCCCGGCAGCGGGCTGGACCCCAGCGCGTTGAGGTGGAAGAACGAGTCGCCGGTGAGCACCCGGTCACCGTGCTCGACCAGCCAGGCGTAGATCTGGTGCTGCTGCTCGTCGGTCGGGTGCAGCTCGTCCCACACGTCCGCGCCGCGCCCGGACGGCCGCAGCCGGGTGATGCGCAGCTGCGCGCCGAACTCGTCGGCCATGGCCAGGAAGTCGTCGAGCTGCCCGACGTTCTGCCGGGTCATCACCACGGAGATCTTCGGCTGCCGCACACCGGCGTCGGCGAGGTGGCGCAGCGCGCGCACCGCCATGTCGAACGAGCCGGGTCCGCGGACCGCGTCGTTGACCTCCCGCGTGGCGCCGTCCAGCGAGACCTGCACGTCGACGTAGTCGGTGGCCGCCAGCCGGCGCGCCCGCTCCGCGTCGATCCGCAGGCCGTTGGTGGAGAACTTGACGCCCACCTGGTGCTCGACGGCGTGGTCCAGCAGCTCCCAGAAGTCCGGGCGCACCGTCGGTTCACCGCCGCCGACGTTGACGTAGAACACCTGCATCCGCTGCAGCTCGTCGATGACCGCCTTCATCTCCGCGGTGCTCAGCTCGCGCGGGTCGCGCCTGCCGGAGGACGAGAGGCAGTGCTCGCAGGTCAGGTTGCAGGCGTAGGTCCACTCCCACGTCAGGCAGATGGGGGCGTCCAGGCCCCCCTTGAACTGCTCGACCAGCGAGGGCACCGGTTCCACCGCAGTCACGTCGCCTCCACTCGGTCAACGGGGCCGGATCATGTCCGAGGCGGCCAGCGAGGCCAGCGCCCGCCGGAACGACGCGCGCCGCTCCCGCGGCACGGCCAGCAGTGCGTCCTCGACGCTGGCGTGCTCGCCCAGCCCGCGCACCAGCTCCACCAGCTCGGGGACCTTCAAGAACGACAACTTCCGGTTGCCGAAGTGGTACGCGAGCGCCCCGAACGGCTCGGGGCGCAGCGCGACCTGCGGGTTCAACTCGTAGCCCAGGCTCGGGTCGAACTCCGCCGCGGTGGTCATCAGTAGACCCCGCACATCCCGTCGATCGAGACCTCTTCGACGAGGAGTTCCTCCTCGACGACCGCCTCGGTGGTTCCCGCTCCGTCCAGTTCCTCAGCCATGGGATGCTCCTGTCGACGGTGACCCATCCACCGCCGTCACCGTATTTGCACCCGGTGCACTTTGGAAGACCTGGAGCGAGAACTCTTGGGACGCAACACTGCCGGAGCAACCGCGCGGACCGGCGGACGGCGGAGGGTGACCAGCGCCGCCGAGCTGGAACAGGTGGCCTTCGACCTCTTCGACGAGCAGGGCTTCGACAACACCACGGTCAGCGACATCGCGCGCGCCGCGGGCATCGCGCGGCGCACGTTCTTCCACTACTTCCCGTCGAAGAACGACGTGCCGTGGGGTGATTTCGACGCCGAGCTGGCCCGGCTGCGCGCCGACCTGCGCGCCTCCCCCACCGGGGTCCCGCTGATGGACACCATCCGGCACTGCCTGGTCGAGTTCAACCGGGTGCCGCCGGAGCAGGTGCCGGCGCACCGCCGCCGGATGCGGCTGATCCTGGGTGTGCCCGCGCTGCAGGCGCACTCGACGCTGCGCTTCCGGGCCTGGCGCCAGGTCATCGCCGAGTTCGTCGGCGAGCGGACCGGGCGATCCGCTGACGCCCTGGCGCCGCAGACGATCGCGCACGCGGTCCTGGGGGTCGCGCTCGCCGCGTACGAGCGGTGGCTCGACGACGCCGACGCCGAGCTCACCGAACTGCTGGACGCGGCGATGCGCGAGCTCGCCGACGCGTTCGCCGACTCCGGGGTCCCGGCCGCGCGCGCGGAGTGAGCGCCGGGAGCCCAGCCCGCGCACCGAGGCCGCCCGCGTCCTCGGCGGGCGGCCTGGTCCGGGCTCCGCGGGGACGGGGGCCGGCCGCCGTCCCCGGGCCGGTCAGTAGTCGGACTCGTCGTAGACGATGACGCCGCGCAGGTTCTTGCCCTCGAGCATGTCCTGGTAGCCGGTGTTGATGTCCTCCAGCCGGTAGGTGGTGGTGATCAGCTCGTCGAGCTTCAGCGTGCCGTGCCGGTAGAGCTCCAGCAGGCGCGGGATCTGGGTGCGCGGGCTGACCCCGCCGAAGATCGCGCCTTGGACCCGCTTCTGCAGCAGGGTCAGCTCGAACAGGTTGACCTTGGCGTCGATCTGCTCGTAGTGCCCCATGCCCGTGACGACGACCTGACCGCCCTTCGCGGTCATCGACAGCGCGGGCTGCAGGTGCTCACCGGTCGTCTCGCCGATCGTGATGATCACCGTGTTGGCGTTCTGCCCCCAGGTCATCTCGTTGACCGGGCCGGCGGCCTCCTCCATCGACGCGAAGGCGTGCGTGGCGCCCAGTTCCAGGGCCTTCTCGCGCTTGTACTCGACCGGGTCGACCGCGACCACGTACCGCGCCCCGGCCGCCGCGGCGCCCTGCACGGAGTTGATCCCGACGCCGCCGATGCCGGCGACGACCACGGTGTCCCCAGCGCGCGTGTCGCCGATCTCGGTAGCCGAACCCCAGCCGGTGGACACGCCGCAGCCCAGCAGCGCGGCCTTGTCCAGCGGGATGTCGTCCTCGATCTTGATCACGGAGGCCTGGTTGACCGTCACGTACGGCGCGAAGGTCCCCAGCAGGCACATCGGCACGACCGGGTTGCCCTGGTGCGTCACCCGGTAGCTGCCGTCGGAGATCGCCTGGCCGGTCAGCAGCCCGGCCCCCGCGTCGCAGAGGTTCTGCATGCCGCGGGCGCACGGCCGGCAGGTGCCGCAGCCCGGGATGAACGCCAGGACGACGTGGTCGCCCTCCTTGATCCCCGAGACCTCGGGGCCGACCTTGGTGACCACGCCGGCACCCTCGTGCCCGCCCACGACGGGGTAGAACGCCACCGGGCTGGCGCCGGTGCGCACGTGCTCGTCGGAGTGGCACAGCCCGGAGGCTGCCAGCCGCACCTGCACCTCACCGGCAACGGGATCTCCCAGTTCGATCTCATCGACTTCCCAGTCCTTGCCCGGACCGTGCAGCAGCGCGGCCTTTGTCTTCATATCCACTCCTCATCGAATGGGCGGCGAAGAACGCATGGCTTCCTGAGGATGAGAAGTCGGGTGATCGCAGTCAAGAGCCACCTCAGCGAACCTGTGCCCGCGACCGCGCTACCCGGTCCGCCGATCTGGATCGTGTGAGCAGCAGTGCCGAGACTGGTCCCAAGATCGGGAACACCGCGCTCAAGCGCGTTGAACGGACCTCAGTGGACAGTCGACCGTCTGCATCGGACGCGTTGCACGGGGACGAGAACCGCCGGTGTCCGTCTCACGTGGACACCGCAGCGCGACGCGCACCGAGCGCACCGGTCGCCTCACGACGTGGCGGCTTGCCCAGCCGGGCGGACGATGAAGACGGGGCACGGCGAGTGGTGCAGCAGTTTGCTGCTCGTCGAACCCAGGTGCACCCCGGCGACCCGGCCGCGGCCGCGTGCTCCCACGACCACCAGCTGCGCCTCCTTGGCGCGCGACAGCAGCTCCGCCGTCGGCGAGCCCCGCCCGACGAACCGCAGCACCTCGACGTCCGGGTAGCGCTCTCCCCACCCCGCGAGGGCTTCCGCGACGAACCGCTCCTCGCTCTCCGCGACCACACCGGAGGGCACCCGCGACCGCAACCACTTCAGGTCGATGCCGACCACGTCCCAGGTGTGCACCACGTGCAGCGGAACGCCGTAGTCCGACGCGACGGCGAACGCCTGCGCCAGCACGGCCTCGGCGGAGCGGTCGTCGTCGATGCCCGCCACGACCGGGCCGGTCACGGGGAAGGTCAGCGGGTCCCCGGTGTCCGGCACGACCGCGACCGAGCACTCCGCGTGCGCGGCCACCTTCACCGCGACCGCGCCCGCGAGCAGACCGGTGAACCCGCCGAACCCGCGGTCGCCCACGACGACCAGCGCCGCGGTGCGGGACTCCCCGATCAGCACGTGCTCCGGGGTGCCGCCGAGGGCCTCCACCTCCACGTCGAGATCGGGCTCTTGCTCCCGCACCGCTCGCTCGGCGATGCCCAGCCAGTGCGCGACCTGCTCGCGCACCTTGTCGAGGTGCTCCGGTGGCAGGTGCAGGCCGGGCAGCTCCGGCAGCACCGGGCCGGCGGTGCGGTCGGCGTAGACGATCCGCAACCGGGCCTGGCGCCGCACCGCCTCGCGCGCCGCCCACCGCGCGGCGTTGAGCGCCACCGCGGAACCGTCCACCCCGGTGACCACGTGTCCGGCGTCGCTCATCCTGGGCCTCCCAGCACTGCGCGGGTCGACAGCACCAGGGTGGGCGAGTTCGCCGGTCTCCGCTCGTCGGGAGCGCCGCTACCGGGTCGGCACGCGGCCGGGGACGAGCAGCTCGACGTTGCGGTCGCCGAGCTCGCCGAGCTTGGCCAGGTCGGCGTGCGGGTCGTTGAACGACAGCTCCCGGTACAGGGCGGCGAGCGCGGCCGGGGACCGGTCGTCGTAGTCGGCCTGGTAGGGGCTGTCGGCCTCGATGAGCGTGGTGAACAGCGACAGCGTGCCGTCCTGGTTGTCCACCAGTTCGATGACGCGGGCCAGCTGCGGGAAGTCCACGTGCGAGGCGGTGTTGATCTCCCAGAAGCCGCAGGCCGGGTCGTCGGCGGGGTGCGGGGTGATCGCGTTGCGGTGCGTGTGGCCGTTGACCCACGCCACCACGTTCGGGAAGCGCTGGAGCAGCCGCACCACCGCGGCACCGCTCTTGCGGACCTCGCTGGGCCGGCGGAAGTCCGGCACCAGCGCGGTCATGGTGCCGCTGGTGTGGTGGCTGAACACCACGAACAGCTCGTCGGTGACCGGCTGCCGCTGCTTGCGCCCGAGCTCGTCGTAGTACACCGAGCTGCCCGCGGTGAGCACCCGCTCCAGCCAGCGGAACTGGGCCAGCCCGAGCGAGCCCTCGGCGAACCCGGCGGTGTTGGTGCTGTCCAGGCTGATTCCGGTCACGCCGGGCGCGATCGGGAAGGTGTAGTAGGGCTCGTCGTGGTCGTCGCCGAAGCCGTGGCCGACCGGGCCGGGGCCGGTGTGGGCCGGGTCCCGGTGCGCCTCGATGAACTCCTCGGTGGTGAACGGGCGACGCCGCTCGTCGGGCGTGACGGTGCGGACGAGCCCGGTGCGGGTGTCCAGGACGTCGGCGGTCCGCTGCCGGCTGCGCCCCTGCATCAGGGCGACGATCTCGCGCTTCTCCCGCTCGTCCCGGCCGATGACCTTGCAGGAGCCGGTGTACCAGTCGGCCAGGTGCGGGACGAGCTGGTCGGGCACCGTCCCGACGACGGTGTTGTCGTGGTTGCCGAACACGGCGTACCAGGGCAGGCGCAGGCCCGGGCTGTCGAAGGGCCGCAGGGCGTCGCCGAGCAGGCCGGGCAGCACCGGGAACCCGCGGCCGCGGAACCGGTCGTCGACGCTCCCGTCGGGGTGCCAGTACAGCGGGTCGCCGGAGTCCTGCACGCCCTCGTAGGCGGTCGGGTCACCGGTGTTCGGCGTGATGCGCCCACCGTTGAGCACGCCGAAGTACCAGTCCAGCTCGGCGAGTTCGTGGTTGTCGGTGCTGTCGCCGGTGGTGATGGCGAAGTCGAGCGGGCGCCCGGTCACCGGCGCTCCCGGCAGCGAGTTCACCCGGCGCACGAGGTGCGCCGCGCCGAGCGCGCTGAGCGTCTCCTGCGGGCGGAACGCCCCACCGGCGAGCGGGTGGACGTACTCGAAGCGGGCCGGGCTCTGCGCGTCCACCACGTGCAGGTCGGTGAACTGGACGAACGCGCTGACCGGGACCCGGCGGTCGACGCGGTCCGCCCGGCCCACCACCAGGTCGGTGCGCACCACCTGCGGCCAGCCCGGGCCGGCCACGAGTCGCCGGTAGCCCTCGCCGGGTTCCGGCGTGGCCGCGGTGAGCAGCGTGGTGCCTTCGCCGTGCGCCGGCTGCGGCCGCGCGCCCCGCGCGAACGCCGGTGCTGCGCCCAGCAGCCCGCTGCCGAGGACAGCGCCGGTGATGCCCGCGGCCCGGAGGAAGCCGCGCCTGTCGATCCCTGCCATGTCGCCCCAGTTCCTGCGCCCCTGATCATCGAACTGATCAGAAAATCTTTCATGTTTCGTGGGCGCAGTCCACCCCCGGTCAGGTGACGGGACCGCGAACGGTCGGCAACACCGCGGAGGCGGCACGGAGTGGTGCGACGACGCTCGGGACCGACGCGCGTCGGTCAGACCAGGGGGCGGCCGGTCCGGATGCGGCGGCGGAGGTCCCACAGGAGCGCGTTGAACGGGAACTGCCGCAGCGCCGGCGGCAGGCGCCGGACCACCGCGGCGACGACCGCCACCATCCGGTCGAAACGGCGCTGGTCCCGGTCGCTCCAGGGCAGGCGCATCTCCCGCCGGAACGGCTCGGGCAGGAACCCCGTGGTGACGAACTTGTTGAAACCGCCGAACAGCAGCGACACCGGGCGCGGCAACCAGCGGAGCATCGTGAGGTCCACCAGGTACTCGCGCACCGTGTCGTCGATGGAGATCTGCTCCAGCTGCTCGTCCCAGTACTTCTCGAACGCGGCCCGGTCGCTCGGCCACGCCTCCGGCGGCACCTGCAGCGTCGTGCCCATCGCGGCGCCGTCGCGGTAGAAGGCCTCGGCGGTCTCCTCGTCGGGCTCGCCGAAGAACATCAGGGAGAGGTCCTCGAAGCCCTTGTACAGGCACGCCGCGACCCACAGCTGCAGGTCGGGGTCGAACGCGCTGTAGGAGACCGGGCTGCTCTCGGTCGAGCGCACCCGGGCGTGGGAGCGGTTGACGGCGCGCCGGTACAGCGTGCGCTCGCGCTCGGTGCCCATCGCCGCCACGGCGATGTAGGTCAGGGTGGTGCGGGTCCGCTTGATCGGGTGCCGGAAGAGCTGGCCGCTCTCCACCCGGCTCTCCACCACGCCGTAGCCGACGCCGGGCCGAGCCAGCTGCATGATCACGTTCGCGTTGCCCGCGAGGAGCCCGGCCCCGGTCACCGCGTCCTTGACCCGGGTGGCCGTGCTCACCGATGCCGTCACCGTCCGCCACCCCTCCGCCCAATTCTGCACACGACCGTTTTCAGTTAGCGAACCAGCGGTCCAGCCGATCTGTCAAGATGTGCCCATGAGCTCGTCTCCACTGCGGGTCTACGGCGGGGTGCAGGGCGATGACCGCAAGGCCGAGCGCCGGGCGCAGTTGCTCGAAGCCGGGCTGGACCTGCTCGGCGCCGCCGGCGACGGCCCGGCCCTGACGGTGCGCGGTGCGTGCCAGAAGGCGGGGTTGGCGACGCGCTACTTCTACGAGAGCTTCGCCGACCGGGACGCGCTGGCCGCCGCGGTCTACGACCACGTGGTGGACGGCCTGGCGACCACCACCCTCGAGGCCGTGAACGGCGCCGGACCGGACGAGCGGTCCAAGGTCCGGGCGGGACTGCAGAACATCGTGCGGACCATCGCAGACGACCCGCGGCGCGGTCGGCTGCTGTTCTCGGTCAGCCTGCACAGCCCGCTGCTCGCCCGGCGGCGGATGGACTCCTCGCGGTTGTTCGCCGCGCTGCTGGGCGGTCAGGCGCAGGACTACTACGGCATCACCGAGAGCCCGCACCTGGAGCTGACCACGCACTTCATCGTGGGCGGCCTGGCGCAGGCGCTCACCGCGTGGCTCGACGGCACGCTGCGGGTCGACGAGGACGAGCTCGTCGCCCACTGCACGGAGGTCTTCCTGGCCATCGCGGCCGGGTTCGCGACGGGCGACTAGTCGGCGACCAGCTCGGCGCGGACACCGACCAGCCGGACGGGCCGGTCCAGCGGGAAGCGGTCCAGCGCGGACCGCGCCGCGCGTTCGAGCACCTCGGCGTCCCGCGTCGGGCTCGGCAGCGACACGCCGTGCGTGTGCGTGGCGAAGCTGGAGTTGCGCACCTTCACCACGACGCGGCGGGCCAGCGCGTCCTCCGCGGCGAGGTCGGCGGCCACCACGTGCGACAGCCGCCGCACCTCGGCGCGCACCTGCTCGACGTCGCGCAGGTCGCGCTGGAAGGTCACCTCCCGACCGCGCGACCGGGCCCGGTAGGGCTCGTCGGTGACCGGGGTGGAGTCGTAGCCGTGCGCGAGGGCCACCAGCCACGGACCGATGTTGGGGCCGAACACCCCGGCCAGGTCGGCCATCTCGGCGCGGGCCAGGTCGCCGACGGTCGCGATGCCGCGCGCGGCCAGCTTCTTCGCGGTCTTGGCGCCGACGCCCCAGAGCGCGTCCGTGGGCAGCTCGGCCATGACCGCCACCCAGTTCGTCGCGTCCAGCCGGAACACCCCGGCCGGTTTGGCGAAGCCCGAGGCGAGCTTGGCGCGCAGCTTGTTGTCCCCGATGCCCACCGAGCACGCCAGCGCGGTGCGCTCGCGCACCTGGCGCTGCACCACGCGCGCGGTCTGCTCGGCGTCGTCGGTGTCGACCAGCATGAAGGCCTCGTCCCACCCGGCCACTTCGAGGATCCCGCCCAGCTCGTGCAGCGCGTCCATCACCTCGGCCGAGGCGGCGAGGTAGGTCTCGTTGTCCGCGGGCAGGAACACCGCGTCCGGGCAGCGGGCCGCCGCCGTGCGCAGCGGGGTGCCGGAGCGCACCCCGGCCTCGCGGGCTTCGTAGGACGCCCCGGCGACCACGCCCCGCTGCGTCGGGTCGCCGCTGCCGCCGACGAGCACCGGCCGTCCCCGCAGCTCGGGGTGGCGCAGCAGCTCGACGGCCACGATGAACTGGTCGAGGTCCACGTGCAGCACCACCCGTTCCACGCTGCCAGCATCGGCGGGTTCCCCCGGTTCCGCCAGGCGCGGTGCGCGACACTGGCGCCCATGAGCAAGCGCAGCGCCGGGATCCTGCTGTTCCGGGTCGTCGAGGGCGAGCCGCGGGTCCTGCTGGTCCACCCGGGCGGTCCCTTCTGGAAGAACAAGGACGCGGGCGCGTGGTCGCTGCCCAAGGGCGAGCACGACCCCGACGAGGACGCGCAGGCGGCCGCGGTCCGGGAGTTCGCCGAGGAGACCGGCACCGAGCTGTCCGGCCGCGACCTGCTGCCGCTCGGCGAGGTGAAGCAGCGCAACGGCAAGGTCGTCACCGCCTGGGCGGTGGAGGGCGACGTCGACGTGACGTCCGTGCGCAGCAACGAGTTCGAGGTGGAGTGGCCGCCGCGGTCGGGCCGCCGCCAGTCCTTCCCGGAGGTCGACCGCGCCGAGTGGTTCGACCCGGCCACCGCGCGCGCGAAGCTCAACCCGGCGCAGGCCGCCTTCGTCGACCGCCTCCTCGACCTGCTGCGCGACGCGGGCCGCCTCGCCTGACCACGGGCTGCTGCGGGTGACGCGACTCCCAGGGAGAACGGACGTCTGATCTCCCTCGGAACCGCGTGCCCCGCACCCGACTGGGGGCCGCTGGGCGCGGGCTCAGTCCTCGATCGAGGTCTCCTTGGTCTCCTTGCTGGCCAGGAGCGCGACCAGCGTGATCACGCCGACCACCGCCAGGTAGACACCGACCCAGCCCAGCCCGTAGGAGCTGGCCAGCCAGGTGGCGACGTAGGGCGCGACCGAGGCGCCCAGCAGGCTGGCCAGGTTGTAGGACACCGAGGCGCCGGTGTAGCGCACCGCGGTGGGGAACAGCTCCGGCAGCACCGCGCCCATCGGGCCGAACGTCATGCCCATCAACCCGAGCCCGACGACGAGGAACGACAGCGACGCGAACACCGAGTTCGTGCCGAACCACGGGCCCAGCAGCAGGCCGAACACCACGATCGCGAGGGTGGTGACGACCAGCGTCGGCCGCCGCCCGTAGCGGTCGGCCAGCAGGCCCGCCACCGGCACGGTCAGCCCGAAGAACACCACGCCGATCATGAGCAGGACGAGGAACGAGGAGCGCTCGTAGCCCAGCCCGTCCTCGGCCGTGCCGTAGGACAGCGAGAACACCGTCATCAGGTAGAACAGCACGTAGGTCGCCAGCATGATGAGGGTGCCCAGCACCAGGCCCCGGAGGTCGCTGCGGAAGACCTGCGCGAACGGCACCTTGGCCCGCTCGTTGCGGGCCACCACCCTGGAGAACGCCGGGGTCTCGTGCATGCTCAGCCGCACCCACAGGCCGACGGCCACCAGCGCCGCGGACACCAGGAACGGCACCCGCCAGCCCCAGGACAGGAACGCCTCGTCGTCCATCAGCTCGGACAGCAGCAGGAACAGGCCGTTGGCGAAGAAGAACCCGATCGGCGCGCCCAGCTGCGGGAACGTGCCGAACAGGGCGCGCTTGCGCGGCGGGGCGTTCTCGGTGGCCAGCAGCGCGGCACCGCCCCACTCCCCGCCGAGGCCCAGCCCCTGCCCGAACCGGCACAGCGCCAGCAGCAGCGGCGCGACGATGCCGATCTGCTCGTAGCCGGGCAGCAGCCCGATCACCACGGTGGAGATGCCCATGGTCAGCAGCGAGGCGACCAGCGTGGACTTGCGGCCGATGCGGTCGCCGAAGTGGCCGAACAGCGCGGAACCGACCGGGCGGGCCACGAAGGCGATCGCGAAGGTGGCCAGCGACTGCAGGGTCGCGGCGGTGGCGTCACCGGCCGGGAAGAACAGCCGCGGGAAGACCAGCACGGCCGCGGTCGCGTAGACGTAGAAGTCGTAGAACTCGATCGACGTGCCGACGAGGCTGGCGACGACGACCTTCCGGGTCGAGTTCCGCGGGGTGGGATCCCCCGATGCTCCGGTGTCCCGCACCTCCGGTGCCGGGACGTGGTCGACAGCCATCGCGGCGCAACCTCCAGGTCAACACGATCGGACTCCCGCACTCTAATCCGACCCCGACCACGTGCCGAGACAGGGTTCCCGCATCGTGGGCGCCCTCACCTGAGTTCGAGCCCCGGGGCGGGGACCTGGGCTCGTCCGACCGGTCGATCACGACGGCGAGGCGCGACCGACGGCCGCAGCGGCGCCCTAGACTCGATCACTCACCGAGTTCTTCTCCGCACACTCCGTGCCGAAGGAGCGCGCCGTGACCCGAGCAGCGCAACCGGACCTGTCCGCCCGCGGCGCACCGCGCCGGCTGAGCGGTGACGAGCTGCGGTACGTCGGGCTGCCGATCGGGGGCGTCGGCTGCGGCCAGCTCTACCTGGGCGGGGACGGCCGGCTGTGGCTCTGGGACGTCGACAACCGGACTCCGCCCGCCACCATCAACGACCTGCACTACACCCGCCCGCTCACCCCGAGTTCCCCGTTCGCGCACGGGTTCGCGGTGCGGGTGGGCGGGCGGCCCGCCCGCTGGCTGGACGCGCGCGGGTTCCCGGACGCCGCCTTCACCGGACGCCCGCCGGTGGCCGAGGTCGACTACCCGGACCCGCAGGTGCCGGTCCGGTTGCGCGCGTGCTCGCCGTTCGTCCCCACCGCGATCGACGACAGCTCCTACCCCGCGGTGTTCCTCGACCACACCGTGACCAACACTTCTCAGTCCACAGTGGACGTCGAGATCGCCGGGTTCCTGGAGAACCCGGTGTGCGTGGGCAGCCGGCACACCCGGCCGCTGCGGCTGCGCGCCGAGGCGTTCGCCGTCGACGGCGCGACGGGCGTGCGGTTCTCCGCCTCCGACGACCCCGCGGCGAACCCGATGCGCCCCGACCTGGTGCTGGAGGACTGGGAACGTCCCGGCTACGACGGCTGGACGGTGACCGGCAACGCGTTCGGCACCGGGCCGGTGCGCACCCTCGACCGCCCCGACTACCAGGGCGAGGCGGGCGCCTTCGGCACGCGGATGGTCGACTCGCACGCCAGCGCGCCGGGCACGGACGCCCGGACCCGCGACAGCGCCACCGGGACGCTGCGCAGCACGCCCTTCCGCATCGAGCGCACCTACCTCCGGTTCCGGATCAGCGGCGGCAACTACCCGGGGACCTGCTGCCTCAACGTCGTCGTGGACGGCCAGGTCGTCGGGTCGGCCACCGGGTCGGTCAGCGACCGGCTGTCCGACCAGGTCCTGTACCTCGGCCCGTGGCAGGGCCGGGAGGCCGTCATCGAGATCGTCGACGAGGAGACCGGGCCGTGGGGCCACATCGGGGTCGACCAGCTGGTGCTCACCGACCACGCCCCGAGCCACCCGCCGCTGCCGGAGCTGCCCGACCACGGCAGCGCCGCGCTGGCGGTGCTCGGCGCCGACCAGGTCCGCACCTGCCCCGCCGCAACCGCGTGGGACCGGCCGGAGGACGTGCTCGACCCCGTCCCCGGGCCCGCCGAGGTGGACGGGATCGCGCAGCGCACCGCGGGGGTGGTGCGCGCGGCGGTGACGCTGCGGCCCGGCGAGCAGCGGACCGTCCGGTTCGTGCTGGCGTGGTACTTCCCCGTGCCGGACCGGGAAGGACTGGCCTTCCTGGAGCGCAGTCGCGAACTGCTCCGCCACTACGCGACCCGGTTCGACAGCGCGACGGGGGTCGTGGCGCACCTCGCCGCCGAGCACGAGCACCTGCTGGAGCGGACCTCGACCTGGGTGCGCACCTGGTACGAGGAGTCGACGCTGCCGCACTGGCTGCTGGAACGGGTGGCGACCGGCACCACCACCCTGTCCACTTCGACCTGCTACCGGTTCGACGACGGGCGCTTCTACGGCTGGGAGGGCGCCTACTGCTGCGCGGGCACCTGCACGCACGTCTGGCACTACGCCCACGCCCTCGCACGGCTGTTCCCCGAGGTGGAGCGCGACACCCGGGAGCGGGTGGACCTCGGCATCGGCTTCCACGCCGCGACCGGGCAGCTGAGCATGCGCGGCGAGGCCGACCGCACCCCGGCGGTGGACGGCCAAGCCGGGACGGTGCTGCGGATCTACCGCGAGCACCAGATGTCGGCCGACCCCGGATGGCTGCAGCGGGTCTGGCCACGCACCCGGCGCGCGGTGGAGTACCTGATCGCCTCGGACGCCGAGCCGGACGGGGTGCTCGACGGGCCGCAGCCCAACACCCAGGACGCCACCTGGTTCGGCCGCAACAGCTGGCTCTCCGGGCTGTACCTGGCCGCGCTGCGGGCGGCCGCCGCGATGGCCGCGGAGGTGGGCGACGACGACTTCGCGCGGCGCTGCCGGGAGATCGCCGACCGCGGCGCCGAGGTCGTGGTGCGTGACCTGTTCAACGGCGACTACTTCGTGCACGAGGTCGATCCCGCGCACCCGGGGTCGGTGAACACCAACCGCGGTTGCTTCGCCGACCAGGTGCTGGGCCAGAGCTGGGCGTTGCAGCTGGGGCTGCCGCGCGTCCTGCCAGAGGCCGAGACCCGTGCCGCGCTGCGCAGCATCTGGCGGCACAACTTCGTGCCGCGCCCGCTGGAGCACCGGGAGAGCAGCCCGATCGAGGGCGGCCGGATCTTCTACGACGCCGACGTCCCGGCGCTGGTGATGTGCACCTGGCCGGCGGGCGGCGGTGACGAGGTGGGCGACAACTGGTCGACGAGCTACTTCAACGAGGCCTGGCACGGCATCGAGTACCAGGTGGCCGCGCACATGATCGCCGAGGGGATGGTCGACGAGGGCCTGGCGATCGCCCGCTCGGTGCACGACCGCTACCACCCGCGGCGCCGCAACCCGTACAACGAGATCGAGTGCAGCGACCACTACGCGCGCTCCATGGCCAGCTTCGGGGTGTACACGAGCCTGCTGGGCTACGAGCACCACGGCCCGCGCGGGCACCTGGGCTTCGCCCCGAAGATCACGCCCGAGGCCTTCGCGGCGGCCTTCACCACCGCCGAGGGCTGGGGCCTCTACCGGCAGCGGCGCACCGACGCCGAGCGGTCCAGCACGGTCGAACTCCGCCACGGCCGCCTGCACCTGAGCACTCTCGCCCTCGACACCCCCAGCACCGGACCGCGCGCGTGGCTCGACGGCACCGAGGTGCCGGTGCGCGCCGAGGACTCCGGACGACCGCTCTTCACCTTCCCCGAACCCCTCACCCTCACCGCAGGCCAGACCCTCCACGTCGAGCTCTGACCACCCCGGCCCCCGCTCACCGCTCCCGCCACATCACCAGTCGTGAGCGCGAAGACCGGCCAGAGCCGGTCTCACCACTCACGACCCACCCCGCCCACACGACCCCACCCACGCAACCAGACCCGAGCCCGAGTGCTGTCACCCAGCGCGCCACCGGTCGTGAGTGGGAAAGCCGGTTGGGGGCGGCTTTCGCACTCACGACCCCCTTGCTGCGGTCCTGTCTGGGGTGTGGGGTCAGCGGGGTGCGGTCAGGAAGTCGGTGAGGAGGGCGGTCAGGTGGGCGGGGTTGTCCTCCTGGACGAGGTGGCCGCTGTCGGGGATCCAGGTCAGGTCGGCGTGGGGGATGCGGTCGGCGAGGGCTCGGGCGCGGTCCGGTGGGAGCCACTGGTCCTGGTCGCCCCACGCGATGAGCACCGGGAGGTCGAGCTCGGCGTACCGGTCCTCGACCTCGCGGGTGTAGCGCTCGTCGGCCTGGGCGATCTGGCGGTAGAAGGCCGGTTGGCCGGCGTCACCGAGCCACGGCGCGACCAGCGCGTCCAGCACCTCGGCGCGCAGTTCCCGGTGGGCGGCGGTGGTGATGTAGCGACGGACCAGGGCCTCGTGCAGCAGCGGCGGCAACGCGGCGAAGACATCCGGGTTGTCGTGCACCAGCCGGAAGAACTCCGAGCCCCACGGCCGCACGCTCACCGCGTCGACCAGCGCCAGCCGCGCGTAGCGCGCCCCGCTGAGCAGCGCGGTCCGCAGCGCCACCGCCCCACCGAAGTCGTGGGCGACCACGGCGGGCTCCGCCAGCCCCCAGTGCTCCAGCAGGCTCGCGAACACCTCCTGCTGGGCGGCCAGCGAGACGTCCTGCCCCGCACGCATCTCCGACCGCCCGTAGCCGGGCATGTCCCAGACGAACACCTGGAACCGACCGCTCAGCGCCGCGGCGACGTCCCGCCAGACGTAGGAGGAGAACGGGGTGCCGTGCATGAGCACCACCGGGTCCCCCCGCCCGAAGGCGGCCCAGCGGACCGTCCCGTGCGCCGACTCGAACCGCTCTGGCAGCTCCCCACCCATCGCCCGACCTCCGTTACCGCCTTCTATCCGATGCCAGTAACGTTACCACCGAATCCGCCATGCCGGTAACCTGAGCGCATGGCGTACGACCGACCGCCCGCACCGGAGGAGCTGCGACCGGTGGAGGTGTTCGGCAATTCCGCCCGGTTCCTCCACGACGAGGACGCGTTGGCCGACCTCGCGGACGCCCGGGCGTGGTTGCGCGAGCACGGCTGGCCCGACGTCGCCGACGAGCTGGACGACCGCACCCGGCGCGAGCTGGTCCAGGCACGGGAGGCGATCCGCGAGCACCTCGCGGGAACGGGCTCCGAGGAGCTCAACGAGCACGCCCGCCGCCTGCTCGGGGTGCCGCAGTGGCAGCGCGGCCGCGTCGGGGTCCCGGTCCGCGGGCACACCGCGGCGGAGCGGATGGTCGGCGAGCTCGTGGCGGCGCTCGCGGTGGCCGACCTGAGCGGGACGGCCGGGCGGCTCAAGGTCTGCCAGGCCGAGGACTGCCGCTGGCTCTACTACGACCGCTCCCCCGGCGGCAACAGCGTGTGGTGCAGCATGGACGTCTGCGGCGCCCGCCACAAGATGCGCGCCTACCGCGCGCGCCGCCGGGACTCCTGACGGGAGGACGTTCCCCGGCAGAACCCGCGCGAGCGGAACCGCCGTCGGGCGAGGGGGAGTCGAGCTCGCCGGGCCGGAACGCGCCCGCCGAGCGGGGGGCGTCCCCGGACTCCGCCGGAGACGCCCCGCCGCGGTCAGACGACCGCTTCTTCGGCGTCCTCCGGGGCGGAGTCGCCGCGGACCGGGAGGTCCGCGAAGGCGGCCGACGGCTCCTGCCAGCACGTCGCCGAGGCGGCCTCCTGGATCGCCCGCCAGACCCGCTCCGGCGTGGCCGGCATGTCGATGTGCCGCACACCGAGGTGCTTGACCGCGTCGATCACCGCGTTCTGCACCGCGGGGGTCGACCCGACCGTCGCCGACTCCCCGATCCCCTTGGCGCCCAACGGGTTCAGCGGGCTCGGGGTCACGGTGTTGGTCACCTCGAACGAGGGCAGGTCCGCCGCCGACGGGATGGTGTAGTCGGCGAGCGTCCCGGTCTCCGGGTTGCCCTCCGCGTCGAAGGTGACCTGCTCCCACAGCGCCTGCGCGATGCCCTGCGCCGCGCCCCCGTGCTGCTGGCCGCGCACCAGCATCGGGTTGACGATCCGGCCGCAGTCGTCCACCGCGATGTGCCGCACCGGCCGGACGAAACCGGTCTCCACGTCCACCTCGACCACCGACACGTGCGCGCCGAACGGGAAGGTCGCACCGCCGGGCGCGAAGTCGATGTTCGCCGCCAACCGGTCGCCGTCCTCGCTCGCCGCGCGAGCCAGTTCCGACCACGCGATGACCGTGCTGGGCACGCCGGCCACGCCGAGCCCGCCGTCGGTGAGCTCGATGTCGTCGACGGAGGCCTCCAGCCGGGCCGCGGCCAGCTCCTTGGCCTTGCGCAGCACCAGGTCGCCGGCTTCCCGCACCGCGCTGCCGGCGATCTGCAGCGAGCGCGACCCGCCGGTGCCGCTGCCGCGCGGCACCTCGGCGGTGTCGGACTGGACGAACTCGATGTCCTCCAGCGGGATGCCCAGGGTGTCGGAGACGATCATGGCGAACGAGGTGGCGTGCCCCTGCCCGTGCGCGGAGGTGCCCACCTTGATCCGGGCGCCCGCCTCGTGCACCTCGACCTCGGCGTACTCGCCCGCACCGCCACCGGTGATCTCCACGTAGGCGCTCGTGCCGATGCCGAGCAGCACCTTCTCCCCGGCTTCGATGCGACGGGCCTGCTCGGCGCGCAGCGCGTCGTAGTCGGCCAGCCGGAGCGCCTCCTCGTACGGCAGCGCGTAGTCACCGCTGTCGTAGGTGGCGCCGGTCAGCGTCTTGTGCGGGAAGGACTCCGGGACGAGGAAGTTCTTGCGCCGCAACGCCGCCGGGTCCACGCCCAGCTCCGCGGCGGCCAGGTCCACCATCCGCTCCAGCATCGCGGCGGCCTCCGGTCGCCCGGCGCCGCGGAACGCGCCGACCGGCGTGGTGTTGGTCAGCACCGCCACGCCGTCGTAGCTGATCTTGGGGATTCGGTAGACGCCCTGCGACATCATCCGCGTCGAGCTCAGCGCGAGCGAACCACCGAACCCCGCGTAGGCACCGCAGTCGCCGATCACGCGGCAGCGCAGCCCGGTGATCGTGCCGTCGCGGCGCAGGCCGAGTTCCGCGTACTGCACCTGCGCGCGGCCGTGCGGCATGCCCTGCATGTTCTCCGAGCGCGTCTCGACCCAGCGGACCGGGCGGCCCAGGCGCAGCGCGACCGCGACGGCCACGGCGTGCTCGGAGATCAGCCCGGCCTTGCCACCGAACCCGCCGCCGACGTGCGGGGAGATCACCCGGATCCGGTGCGGTTCCCAGCCGAAGGCCTTGGCCAGCCCGTCGCGCAGGCCGTGCGGCATCTGCGTCGACACGTGGACCGTGACGTCGTGCTCCTGGTCCGGGCCGCCCGGCTCCACCGCGATGGCGTTGCCCTCCAGCGGCACCACCGCGACGCGCTGGTTCTCGATGCGGGCGCGCACCACCACCTCGGCGTCGGCGAGCACCTCGTCACCGGCCGGGTCGCGGAACCCGCCGGCGATGTTCGACCCCAGCTCCGGGAACTGCAGTTCGGCGTCGGGCGCCAGCGCCTGCTCCGGGTCCGCGACCACGTCCAGCGGTTCGTAGTCGACGTCGACGAGCTCGAGCGCGTCGGCCACCGCCGTGGCGCTCTCCCCCACGACCACCGCGACGGGCTCGCCGACGAAGCGCACCCGGTCGGTGGCCAGCGGCGGACGCGCGCACTTCGGGTTGAGCTCGACGAACGGGGGAGGGATCGGGACTTCGAGGTCGGCCGCGGAGAACGCACCGACGATGCCCGGTGCTGCCGCGGCGGCCGCGACGTCGACCCCGGTGACCCGGGCGTGCGCCACGGGCGAACGGACGAAGCCGAGGTGCAGGGCGCCCTTGACGTCGAGGTTGCCGACGTAGGTGCCCCGGCCTCGGAGCAGTTCCGGGTCCTCGACCCGTTGGACCTCGGTCCCCAGCAATGAACCCACCATGTGCGGAACCTTATCCGCCGCGCGGTCGCGAAGCAGCGAAGTTCGTGCCCGGGCGGGAGGAACTCGGCGACGGCGCTCCCGCGGCCGAGCCGCGACGGGGGCCGGGGCAGAGCGGGAACGGAACCTCCGTTCACCCCGTTGACCCACCCCGTCCGCATCTGTAGTTTTCACGCCCACTACAAGGCCTTCACAGATGTGAAACTTCCTGCTGCACGGAGGAGTGCCCGATGGGTGCACCCAGAACGACCAGCGACGACCCCTACCTCCTCACCGAGGACGGCGTCAAGGAACCACCTCGGGGCTGGAAGGCCAGCCTGCGCTACCTGGGGCCGGGGCTGATCGTCAGCGCCTCCATCGTCGGTTCCGGAGAGCTGATCGCCACCACTGCGCTCGGGGCCGAGGTCGGCTTCGCGCTGCTGTGGATGGTGATCCTGTCGACGGCGGTCAAGGTGGCCGTGCAGGCCGAGCTCGCCCGGTGGACGATCATCACCGGCAAGCCCGCCCTGACCGGGTTCAACGAGGTCCCGCCGAAGATCGGCCGGGTCGGCTGGATCAACCTGCTGTGGATGCTCATGGCGCTGTCCAAGCTGCTGCAGGTCGGCGGGGTCGTCGGCGGCGCGGTGGTGGCGCTGAGCATGCTGGTCCCGGTGGGCGGTGATCCGCTCGGCTTCACCTCGCTGGCGGTGTGGACGGTCATCGTGGTCGCGGGCAGCATCGCGCTGCTGTACACCAACAGCTACAGCCTCATCGAGCGGGGCGCGTTCGTCCTGGTGGTGGTCTTCTCCGTGGCCACCGTGGTGATCGCCCTCGGGCTGCCGTTCACGCCGTTCGGCTACGGCGGCGACGACCTGCTGTCCGGTCTGACCTTCAGCATCCCGGCCGGGGCGATCGGCGCCGCGGTGGCGATGTTCGGCATCACCGGCGTCGGCGCGGACGAGATCACCTTCTACACCTACTGGTGCGTGGAGAAGGGCTACGCCCGCTGGGTGGGGCCGAACGACGGCAGCGAGGACTGGCACCGGCGGGCGCAGGGCTGGATCCGCGTGATGTACAAGGACGTCTTCCTGTCGTGGGTGATCTACACCGTCAGCACGCTGGCGTTCTTCGTGATGGGTGCGGCGGTGCTCCACCCGCAGGGCCTGGTGCTCGAGGGCAACGAGATGATCACCACCCTGTCGCAGATGTACACCGACGTGATCGGCGAGTGGGCTGCGGTCGGCTTCCTCGTCGGCGCGATCGCGGTGCTCGGCTCGACGTTGTGGGCCTCGATCCCCAGCTGGTCCCGGATGTACGTCAACGTGCTGGCCACCCTGGGCGCGCTGGACTGGTCGGACGCGCGGTCCCGGCAGAAGTGGGTCCGCGGGTTCACCGTGGCGCTGCCGATCCTGTGGGGTTCGGCCTACCTGTTCATCAACTCCCCGGTGGTCATGGTGCAGATCGGCGGCATCATGACCGGCATCTTCCTGCCGGCGGTGGTGGTGGCGACCTGGTACCTGCGCAACACCCAGGTCGACCGGCGCCTGCACGGCTCGACCGCCTTCAACACGCTGCTGGTGATCAGCAGCATCGCGATCAGCTTGCTGGGCGTCTACAGCCTGCTCAACGTCTTCGGCATCTCCTTCGACTGAGCCTCTCCGGAGCGCCGGGCTCCCACGGCGGAACGGCGTGCGGGGCACCTCCCACCAACCGGGTCGGCGGGTGGTGCCCCGCACCTGGTCTCCGGAGCGGGGCTCCGTCAGCGGGGGCCATGCGGATGGCGCCGTCGAGGCGGACGGTCTCGCCGTTGAGGTAGCGGTTCTCGATGAGGTGGCGGGCCAGCGCCCCGAACTCGGCGGGGTCGCCGAGGCGCTTGGGGTTGGGCACGGAGTCCTCCAGGGCCTTGCGGACGTCCTCGCGGAGCAGGCCCAGCAGCGGGGTGTCCATGATCCCCGGGGCGATGGTGTTCACCCGGATCGCCTTGCTCGCCAGGTCGCGCGCCGCGCACAGCGTCATGCCGACGATGCCCGCCTTCGAGGCGGTGTAGGCGATCTGGCCGATCTGGCCCTCGAACGCAGCCACCGAGGCGGTCATGACGATCGCCCCGCGCTCGTCGTCGACGGTGTCGTGCTTGGCCATGCGGGCGGCCCCGAGCCGCAGCGCGTTGTAGGAGCCGATCAGGTTCAGCTGGATGACGTCTTCGAAGGGTTCCAGCGCACCGGGTTCGCCGTCCTTCTCCACCACGCGGATGCGGGCGCCGCGGCCCGCGCAGTGCACCACCGCGCGCAGCGGTCCGGCCTCGTCGGCGGTGTCCAGCGCGGCCGCGAACTGGTCCACGTCGGTGATGTCGGCGGCGGCGAACCGGGCGGCGTCGCCGAGCTCCTCGGCGACCTCGGCCCCCTTCGAGGTGGGCAGGTCGATGATGGTGACCGTCGCCCCCGCCGCGACCAACTCCCGCGCCGTCGCCAAGCCCAGACCGGACGCGCCGCCGGTGACCGCCGCCGAAATGCCTTCCAGACGCATGCGCTGATCCTCTCCACACCGGTAGGTTCGGCTCATTCAAGGCACGTCGCGCGGAACCGGTCAAAGTCCGGTTCGTGAACGGATCCGTAGGCCCGTCCTATATCCGGTGGACAGGCGGGCGAGGATGGGGGCGTGAGCGAATGGCGCATCGAACCCACCGACGTAGCGGGACCGACCGCCGCGCGGCTGCTCCGCGAGTACACCGGCGAGGTGGCGAGCCGGTACTACGGACGCCCGGCGACCGACGCCGAGGTGGACGCGGCGATGGCCGAGGACCCCGACGTCGGGTTGCGCCCGCCGACCGGGGTGTTCCTGGTGGCCGCTGACGGTACCACCCCGGTGGGGTGCGTCGGAGTCCGCGAGCTGGAGCCGGGTCTCGGGGAGCTCAAGCGGATGTACGTCGTGCCGCGGGTCCGCGGGCGCGGGGTGGGCGCCCGGCTGCTGGCCGAGGCCGAGCGGCACGCGCGCCTGCTGGGAAACCGGGCGATCCGCCTGGACACCCGGGACGACCTCGTGGAGGCGCGCGCCCTCTACGCCGAGCACGGGTACCGGGAGGTCCCGGCCCACAACGACGGGCCGTACGCCGACCACTGGTTCGAGAAGGTCCTGTGCTGACCGGGCGGGTCGTGGCGCGGCCGGTCCGGACCGACCGGCTCGACCTGGAACCCCTGCGCACCGAGCACGCCGACGAGATGTCCGAGGTGCTCGGCTCCCCCGAGCTCTACGCGTTCATCGGTGGTGCCCCGCTCACCGCACCGGAACTGCGCGCCCGCTACGAGCGGGTGCTGGCGGGCCCACCGGACCCCGCGACCTCCTGGTGCAACTGGGTGGTCCGGCTGCGCGCCGAGGACCGGCTCGTCGGTGCGGTGCAGGCGACGATCACGCCCGGACACCCGGGCCCCGCCGCGCTGATCGCTTGGACGGTGGGAACCGCGTGGCAGCGGCGCGGCATCGCGACGGAGGCCGCCCGCGCCCTGGTCGACTGGTTGCGCCAGGTCCCGGTGCGCGGCGTCCTCGCGCACATCCACCCGGACCACCACGCCTCGGCCGCCGTCGCCGCGGCCGCCGGCCTGGAACCGACCGCGGACAGCCACGACGGCGAGGTCGTCTGGCGCCGGACCCTCCACCGCACCTGACGCACCGTCCACTCCAGACAGGACACGCCGAGATCGGGCACCGGCCCGGCACGCCGTCTACGGTGGAGGGGCGGCATCGGCGAGCGGGTGGAGCACGGCATGGTCAACGCGCGGCGGAAGTTGGTGCTGGTCCGGCACGCGAAGGCGGCCCGGCCGGACGACGTCGACGACATCGACCGCCCGCTGAGCGCACGGGGACGCCGCGACGCACCCGAGGTCGGCCGCTGGCTGCGCGAGCACGCCGCGGCGATCGAGCTGGTGCTGTGCTCCCCCGCCGTGCGCACCCGCCGCACCTGGCAGCTGGCCGCCCCCGAGGTCCCGGCCGAGCCGAACGTCAAGCACGACGACCGGGTCTACGCCGCCTCCGCCCGTGCGCTGCTGGCGGTCGTCCACGAGATCCCGCCGGCGGTGATGACCGCCGCGGTCGTCGGGCACAACCCGGGCCTGGAGGACCTGGTCGACCTCCTCACCGGGCAGCCCGCCGAGCTCAAGACCGCGGCGGTCGCCGTGCTCGGGGTCGACGTGCCGTGGGCCGAGGTCGGCGAGGACTCCGCCACCACGCTGGACCTCGCCACCCCGCGCGGGTGACTACGGCAGGCTGATCGCCACCACGTCCCGGCCGAGACCGGCGACCTGGTCGGCCAGCTTCCGCGCCCACGGGTGCTCGTCGGCGCTCACCCCGCCGAGGTCGACCCTGAACCGCACCACGTCCGGGCTCCGCGTCACGTCGGCGGTCGCGCCCCGCTCGGCCAGCCACCGCTGGACCTGGTCGGCGACGGCGGGCCGCACCGACAGCACCATCCGTCCGGGCGTCGCGGCGGTGGGGTGGGCTCGGGCGACGTCGGCCACCGCCTGTGGCGCGTCTTCCGGCCGGGGCCCGGTGATGGCGTTGAACAGCACCTTCGCCGTGCCGTTGGTGAAGGCGCGGTAGTTCGGGTCGAAGCCGAACAGCACCACCCGGCCGGCGCCGAAGGCCTCGTCCACGACCGCGGTCCGGCCGTGCAGCTGCTCGGCGCCGGAGGCGAAGCCGGAGACGTACCAGTCCGGATCGCCCTCAGCGGGGAAGCGCGCGGCCGTCGACTCCGCCGGGGCCGTCCACACCGCCTCGTACTCGTACATCGCCCACGCGGTCGGGCCCACGCCCTCGGCCAGCGGGCTGTCCGGGTCGAGCTGGACGCGGACGAGCGCGCCGGGGACGTCCGAGGTCGGCTCGACGTAGGTCGCCGACGTGAGGCCGAGCCGCACCGCCAGCCGGGAGGCGTCCCGCAGCGCGATCAGCGTCCCGCCGCCGCGCACCCACTCGGTCAGCGCTGCCCGGCCCCGCTCGCCGAGCGCGTCGAAGGCCTCCTGGTCCGACCCGTTCGGGACGACCAGCACGTCGTGGTCCGCGAGCGCACCGCCGGCGATCCCCTCGGCGGTGACGTCGTCGGCCGCCAGCCGCCGGTCGTCCAGCCACCAGCGCAGCCAGCCCGCCGACTCGGTGGACGCGCCGTCGTCGGAGATCTGCCAGACCGCCGTGCGCGGTGCGTCGGCCACCGGGCGCGCGGCCGGTTCCGGTTGCTCCGGCAGCGGCATCGCGCGCGGCCGCAGGTCGGCGCCCGAGCGCCCGCCGCTGACGTTCTCCAGCAGCGGTCCGCTCCAGGCCGTCACGTCGTAGAAGTACGGGAACGGCACGTAGCTGTCCTCGTGGAGCATCGCCTGCACCCAGTGCTTCTGCCCCTGCGCCATCGGGACCCACAGCGTCCCGGCGGGCAGCGTCGTCGACCGCTCGGCGCGTCCGTACTCGGTGTAGTCCGGGACCTCCAGGGGCGCGGTCAGCCGGTAGACCTCGACGTCCATCCGCTGCAGCCGCCGCGCCAGGCGCTGCACCTCCTCGGCCTTCGCCGGGTCGTCGGTGCGCAGGAAGTAGTGCTTGACGCGGATGTCGGGCACCGGGTTGGTGATCTCCCCGTCGTTCCAGTAGAGCTGGTTCGGCTCCAGCTCTCCGGCCGCGCCCTGCCGCTGCGCCTCCACGTGCTCGCCGCGCCACGCCGCGAGCAGCCGCTCGTCCTGCGCCCCGGCCGCCACGAGCGTCGCCCAGATCGCGGTGTACTGCTCGCCGACCCGCTCCGGCAGGGGGTCCGCCGAGTTCTTCTCGAAGGTCATCCCGGCCGCCCCGAACCCGGTCAGCGGCACGGTGTCGCCGTAGCCGACGTACATCAGGTCGTAGGACTCGCCGTTGAAGTACGGGATGCCGAAGCGCTCGAACGCCTGCTGCATCGCCGGGCCGTACAGGTCGTACACCCAGTCCAGCGGGGTCTCCCCGATGTCGTGGTAGACCGGGTCGGCGTTGGGCGGGAAGAAGTAGTCCGGGCTGCCCATCTCGTGGGCGTCGACGAACACCTGCGGCGGCAACGCGCGCAGTGCCTCGAGCTTGCCCTCGGTCTCGGGCTGGGTGCGGGCGAACCAGTCGCGGTTCATGTCGAACCCGTTGGCGTTGCGGCGGGTGTCGGCCTCGCGCCCGTCGGGGTTCTGCGTCGGCAGCACCACGACGACGGCGTGGTCGAGGACGGTCCGCGCGGTGCAGTCGGTGCGGGCGGCCAGCTCGTACAGCACGCGCAGCGCCGCGTCCGTGCCGCTCTCCTCGTCTCCGTGCACGTTCCCCGCCACCCACAGCACGGCGGGCGTCTCGCGGACGATCCGCTGCGCCACCGGTTCCGGGGTGCGCGGGTCGCGCAGCCGGTTGAGCTGCCTGCCGATCTCGCGCAGCGCCCCCGGTCGCACCCACCGCTCCTGGCCGACCACCGCGTAGCGCAGCGGCCGCCCCTCCACCGACGTGGCGAGCACGTCGTCGACGACCTTCGGGCTCGCGTCGGCGAGCGCCCGCAGGTAGGTGTCGGACTCCTCGGTGGTGACCTCCCGCTCGCCGAGGTCCACGCCCAGCACGTCGCGCGCCGTCGGGACCGACTCGTCCACGGTGGGCTCGGTGAACGGGTCGCAGGGAGGTGCTGCGGCCGCCGGTGGCACCGCCAGCAGCGGCAGCGACAGGGCCAGCGCGGCTGCGGCGGCCCGCCACTGCGCGCGGCCGGGACCGGAGAACGTCGCCATGGGACCACCCCTCGCTCCGGACAGTGATCGACGATCGAGTCGATCACGCCGTCACCGCGGCCGCAAGCGCCGTCCGGACCGAACGAGCCAACGGGACCTGTCGCTCACCCCGACGAGGGGAACGTGCGCTCGATCTCGGGTCGCACTTCCGGAACGGTTCCGTGCCGTAGGGTTCCACCCGTCCTGGACGTCGCAGAGGAGGATCGATGGTCGACGCGACCGCTGCCGGACCGTTCTTCACCCCGGACGGGGACCACCTCGTCCCGGCTCCGCACGCGAACAGCCCGTGGGCGCCGGACATGATGCACGGGCGGCTGTTCGGCGGTCTGCTGGCCCGCGCGCTGGAGCGCGAGCACGGTGATCCGGACCTGCAGTTCAGCCGGTTGACCGTCGACCTGTTCCGCCACGCCAAGCTCGCCCCGGTGCGGGTGGAGACCCGACGCGTCCGCGACGGCCGCCGCATCCGGGTCGCCGACGCCACGGTGTTCGCCGGCGACCAGCCGGTGGCGCGCGGGAGCGCGGTGCTGCTGCGCCGCGGCGAGCAGCCCAGCGGCGCGGTACCGGCGACGTCCGCGTGGGACGCGCCGACGCCGGACCAGCTCGACGCTCCCCGCAGCCAGACCGGGGACTGGCCCCCACCGTTCGACGTGTGGATGCTGGACGCCTCCGGCAAGCCCACCGAGGACTGGCAGGCGGAGGGGCCGCGCCGCGCCTGGGTGCGGGATCGGTGCGACCTGGTGGCGGGCGAGTCGATGTCGCCGTTCGTGCGGGTCGCGATCGCCGGCGACTTCGCCAGCCCGCTGGTGAACTTCGGCCAGGACGGCGTGCTGGAGTTCATCAACGCCGACTACACGCTCACCCTCAGCCGGCTGCCGCGGAGCGCGGACATCGGCATCGAGGCGACCGGACAGGTCAGCCAGGACGGCGTGGCGGCGGGCAGCTGCACGTTCCACGACGTCGAGGGCCCGATCGGGTTCTGCACGCTGACGGCGGTGGCGAACCCGGCGGCCGGGAAGCCCTGACCGGACCGCGCTCCGGCGTGGTCAGTCCGCCAGCGCGGCCTCGATGCGGGCCGCCGCGGCGACCACCTCGGCGCCGAACCGGCGGCCCGGACTGGGTTCGAGGCGCTGCACCGGCGCCGACAGGCACACCGCCGCGACGGTGTCACCGTGCAGCCGGACCGGGGCGCTGACCGACCCGACGCCGGGGGCGCGCTCGGCCACGCTCTCGATCCACCCGTGCCCGTCCGGGTCCTCCTCGCCGAGCAGCACCCGCGCCGCGGACCCGAGGGGCAGCGGCAGCAGGCTGCCCACGGGTTGGCTGGCGCGCAGTTCCGCCGCCGACTCGAAGCTCACCACGCAGCGGCGGTGGTCGGCGCGGCGCACCCACAGCTGCACGGACTCCCCCGCGGTCGCGCACAGCTCGGCCAGGACCGGTCGCGCGGTCTCGGCCAGTTCCGAGGTCGCGAACCGGGGGCCGAGGTGGAGGCAGCCCGCGCTGTCCCGCCGCAGCAGGCCGTGCGCGACCAGCGCGCTGGCCAGGCGGTGCGTGGTGGACACGGTCAGCCCCAGCGTCCTGGCCAGTTCCGTGGCGCCCATCGGGGTGCTCTCGACGCAGTCCAGGATCGCCACCGAGCGGTCCAGCACCCCGACTCCCGTGGTGAACGGTTCGGCCATCGGCTAGCGCCGCACCTCGGCCGGCACCGCAGGCACCTTCGCCAGCGCCGACGGCAGCGGGTGCCCGACCAGCCCGGCGAGGTGCTCGCGCAGCTCGCCGACCTTCGACACGTCGATGCCGGTGTCGACGCCCTCGCGGTGGAAGAGGTGGATCAGGTCGTCGGCGGCGATGTTGCCGGTGGCGCCGGGCGCGAACGGGCAGCCGCCGAGGCCCCCGAGCGCGGCGTCGAAGCGACGCACGCCGAGTCGGTAGGCCTCCCAGGCGTTGGCGTCGGCCATGCCGTAGGTGCTGTGCAGGTGCAGCCCGATCCGCTCGACCGGGAACACGTCGCGCACCGCGGTGACCGCCCGGGTGATGTCACTGGGCGACGCGGCGCCGATGGTGTCGGCCAGGTGCAGCACGTCGACCCCGATGCGCTCGTAGTGCCGGGCGACCCGCACCACCCGCTCGACCGGCGTGTCCCCGTCGAAGGGGCAGACGAACGCCGTGGCGATGCAGCCCTCGGTGCGGATGCCCGCGTCGTGCAGGACCTCGGCCGCGCGGGCCAGCCGCTGCATCGCCTCCTCCGTGCTGACCCCGGAGTTGGACCTGCTGTGCCCCTCGCTGGCCGACATCACCAGCCGCGCGTGCGTGGCCCCGGCCTCGACCGCGCGGTGCGCACCGCGCTCGTTGAGCACCAGCGTGTGCAGCGTCGCGGACCGGCCGGCGAGCCCGGCGACGACCTCGGCGGTGTCGGCCATCGTCGGCACCCGCTCCGGGTTGACGAACGAACCGACCTCCAGGTGGCGGAACCCGGCGTCGACCAGCATCTCGCCGAACCGCACCTTGTCGGCGGTGGGCACCACCACCGGTTCGATCTGCAGGCCGTCGCGCAGCGACACCTCGGTGATGAGCACCAAATCAGATCACTCCCTCGGCCCGCAGTTCGGCCACTTCCTCGGGCGGGACGCCCAGTTCGTCGAGCACCGCGTCGGTGTGCTCGCCCAGCTCGGGGCCGAGCCACCGGGTGCGGCCCGGTTCCTCGACGAGCTTGGGCACGATGCCGGGGAACAGCACCTCGCGGACCTCGTCCTGCTCGATGCGCACCGGGTGGCGCTCGTGCATGCCGCGCGCCGCGTAGTGCGGGTCGGCCACGATGTCGCGCACGTCGTAGATGGGTCCACTGGGGACGGACGCGTCGGCGAGCAGTTCCAGGATCCGCGGGCTGTCGGCCGTCGCGGTCCAGGCGCTGATCGCCGCGTCGATCTCCTCGGCGCGCTCGACGCGGCCGACGTTGGTCTGCAGCTGCGGGTCCTCGGCCAGGTCCGGGCGGCCGATGAGCCGCATGAGCCGGCCGAAGATCGCGTTGTTGTTGCCGCCCACCACGACGTACTTGCCGTCCGCGCACTGGTAGGTGCTGGACGGGACGACACCGGGGATGGTGGGCCCGGTGGGTTCGCGGGTCACGCCGAAGGCGTCGTAGTCGGGGACCGAGGACTCCATGAGCGAGTAGATCGCCTCGTAGAGCGCGACGTCGACGGTCTCGCCCCGCTCTCCCTGGCGGCGCCGGAGCAGGCCCATGAGCGCACCGATGACGGCGTAGAGGCCGGCCACCGAGTCGGCCAGGCTGACCCCGGTGCGCACCGGCGGCAGGCCCGGGTAGCCGGTGAGGTGCCGCACCCCGCCGAACGCTTCGGCGACACCGCCGAAGCCCGGGCGTTCCCGGTACGGGCCGGTCTGGCCGAAGCCGGAGATCCGCACCAGCACCGCCCCGGGGTTGACCGCGCGGATGTCGTCCGGGCCCAGGCCCCACTTCTCGAGGGTGCCGGTCCGGAAGTTCTCCAGGACGACGTCGGCACCGGCGATGAGCCGCCGCGCGATGTCCTGCCCGCGCTCGGCGCGCAGGTCCAGGGTGATGGAGCGCTTGTTGCGCGCCATGGCTCGGAACAGCAGCGAGACGTCACCGCCGTGCAGCCGCCAGCTGCGCAACTCGTCGCCGGTGCGGGGGCGTTCGACCTTGATCACGTCGGCGCCGAACTCGGCCAGGATCCGGCCGGCGGTCGGCGCGGCGATGAAGTTGCCCAGCTCGACGACCCGGACGCCGGTGAGCGGGCCGTGTCCCGTGGACGTCATCGGGTCCTCTCCTGTTGTCGTGCGCGGTGGGTGGAGGGCGATGTGGGCGCCCGTGGGCCACGAGGTGTCCGCCTCCGCGAGCCCGTTTCCCAAAGTTTGGGAAGCATCTCCCAAATCTGGCCCCGCGAACCTAACCGCCCGGCCCCGCCCGCACAAGACTCCGCCGCACGGCTCCCGCGGGGCGACTACTCGGCGGACCGGCGCGGTCACGCACCGCCACCCAGCGACGACGGCCCGAGCGCGTCCGGGCGCTGTGTATGCTGTGCCGGTCCGTCTCCGTCCCCGCCGGGCGAGCACAACTCGATCCCGGTGGCACGAGCCCTGTCCGCGGCAGAACTGGAGCCGGCCGCGCGCCGGCCCCGACGAATCGGACGCTCGTATGTCGGACATCGTTGTCTTCGCCAACACCGCGATCACCATCATCGGCGTCGTGGTGCTCATCCTCCGGGCCAAGATCAGCCCGGCGATCGCGCTCGTGCTCGGCGCGCTCTACCTGGGACTGGTGTCGGGCCTGGGCCCGGAGCAGACCATCAAGTCCATCACCACCGGTTTCGGCGACCTGATGACCGAAGTCGGCCTGCTCATCGCCTTCGGCGTGCTGCTGGGCTCGCTCATGGCCTCGCTGGGCGCGATCGAGAAGCTGGTGGACCGCCTGGTGCGGCTCTTCGGCCCCAAGACGCTGCCCTACGCCTTCGGCTCCACGATCGGCACCGTGCTGCAGTCGATCTTCGCCGACGTGCTGCTGGTGATCACCGCGCCGCTGGCCAGCCGGTTGTCCCGGCAGATCGGCCCGCACGGCGCGGCGCGGATGTGCGCGGCCATGGCGCTGGGCATCGAGGTGGGCCTGGTGTTCGTGGTGCCCGGCGTGGGCGCGGTCGCGCTGGCCGGGGTGCTGGACCTGCCGTTCGGGAAGATGTTCGTCTTCGGCGCCATCACCGCGGTGTTCACCATCGTCACCACGCTGGCGCTGTTCACCGCGCTGGCCAAGCGGGGCCTGTGGAACCCGGAGCTGGACGAGACCGAGGAGCTGCCCGTCGCCGAGGTCGAGGCGGGTGAGGAGCGCCGGTACCCGTCGCTGTGGCTGTCGCTGTCCCCGCTGCTGCTGGCACTGCTGCTCATCGCGTCCGGGGCGATCGCCGAGATGCTGGGCCTGAGCTCGCCGGTGGTGGACTTCCTCGGCGACCCGGTGATCGCGCTGCTCATCGGCCTGGTCGGCGCGCTGGTCATCGCCCGCTGGAAGCTGCCGAAGGAGGACACCGAGGCGGCGTTCAAGCGCGGGTTCCACGAGAGCGGCCAGATCCTCATCCTCACCGGTGTCGGCGGGTCGCTGGCGCAGACGGTCAAGGACGTCGGGCTCGGCGGGCTGCTCAAGGACTACTTCACCACCAGCACGCTGCTCCCGCTGCTGCTGGTGTGGGCGGTGGCCGCGGTGCTGCACATCGCGGTCGGCTCGGTGGTGCTCGCCTCGATCACCGCGGCCGGCGTCCTCGGCCCGGTGATGCCGATGCTGGGCATCGACCCGGTGTTCGTCGCGCTGGCGGCGGGCGCGGGCTCGCTGTTCGTCATCCACGCCACCAGCAACACGTTCTGGCTGCTGCAGACCCTGCTGCCGCAGACGATCCGGGGCGCGTTGAAGTCGGTGACGCTCACGGTCTCGACGGCCTCGGTCATCGCCATGGTCCCGATCCAGCTCATGGCGTTCCTGTTCTGAGCGCCGCTGCCCCCAGGCTGACCGGCGCGCTGCTCCGTGCGCGCCACCTGCACCACCAGCAGTCGCGTGCGCCCGGAGCGCGCCGAGCACCTGCCGGCGCGGGGGTGACCTCCGGCGCGGCGGCGCGAGCGGTCGGCTCCCCCGACGGGCGGGTGCCCCGCCGCCTCCACGCGGGAGCGCCGACCCCGATCCGGGGTGCGGTTCGTCGTGACATCCGCCGTTCGGCTGTCTAGCATCGAGGTTCACCAATGAGAAACGTTTTCATCACCGTGAAGTGAGGGTGGTCCGGTTGCCGTCGCTGGATGAGTTGGGATTCCGCCTGCACGCCGATGACTCGGTCCTCATCGCCCGGACCGACGTGGCGCCGGGCACCTACTCCGGGGTGCGCGTGCCCGACGAGGTCCCGCGCGGCCACAAACTGGCCACTGTGGACATCGAGCAGGGCGCACCGATCCGCAAGTACGGGCAGATCATCGGTTTCGCCTCGCGCCCCATCGCCGCGGGCGAGCACGTGCACACGCACAACGTGACGTACCAGGAGTTCCACCGGGAGCACGCCTTCGGCGCCGACGTGGTGCCCACCGAGTACGTGCCGGAGGAGGAGCGCGCCACCTTCCAGGGCTTCGTGCGCTCCGACGGCCGGGTCGGCACCCGCAACTACCTCGCGGTGCTGACGTCGGTGAACTGCTCGGCGACCGCGGCGAAGATGATCGCCCGCCGCGTCGAGGCCTCCGGCGTCCTGGACGACTACCCGAACGTCGACGGCATCTGCCCGCTGACGCACACCCTGGGCTGCGGCCACAGCGGGCGCGGCAACGAGGGCTTCGAGGTGCTGCGCCGCGCGCTGCGCGGCTACGCCGGGCACCCGAACATCGCCGGGCTGCTGGTGATCGGCCTGGGCTGCGAGGTCAACCAGGTCAAGAGCCTCACCGAGGACCTGCAGCTGCCGCCGGGCATGCCCGTGCACGCGATGACCATCCAGGAGCTCGGCGGCACCAAGAAGACGGTGGCCGAGGGCGTGCGACGCATCGAGGAGATGCTGCCGATCGCCAACGCGCACCAGCGCGAGACGGTCTCCGCGGACAAGCTCGTGCTGGCCATGGAGTGCGGCGGGTCGGACGCCTACTCCGGCATCACCGCGAACCCGGCGCTGGGCGCGGCGGCGGACCTGCTGATCCGGCACGGCGGCACGGCGGTGTTCGGCGAGACCACCGAGATCTACGGCGCCGAGCACCTGCTCACCCGGCGCGCGGTCAGCCGCGAGGTCGGCGAGAAGCTGGTGGACCGGATCGCCTGGTGGGAGAAGCACGTCCAGGCCGACGGCAGCTCGATCAACAACAACCCCTCCCCCGGCAACAAGGCGGGCGGGCTGACCACGATCCTGGAGAAGTCGCTGGGCGCGGCGGCCAAGGGCGGCACCACCAACCTGGTCGACGTCCTGCAGTACGCCGAGCCGATCACCAAGCGCGGCCTGATGTTCATGGACACGCCCGGCTACGACCCGGTCAACGCGACCGGGTTGATCGCCGGTGGCGCGCAGCTGCTGTGCTTCACCACCGGTCGGGGGTCGGCGTTCGGCTGCAAGCCCGCGCCGAGCGTCAAGCTGGCCACCAACACCCCGCTCTACGAGCGGATGCCCGACGACATGGACATCAACTGCGGGGTCATCGCCGACGGCGAGATGACGGTGGCCGAGATGGGCCAGCAGATCTTCGAGCACATCCTGCGCGTGGCCTCGGGCGAGCAGACCAAGAGCGAGGAGCTCGGCTACGGCGAGGAGGAGTTCGTCCCCTGGCACCTGTCCACAGTGCTCTGACCCCGGATCCGCCGGGGCACCTGCTGCGTGGACGTCGGAGCAGCAGGTGCCCCCGGCGGTCGGGTCAGGCCGCCACGGACTGGCGCCGGGCCCCGAGGTCCCACCGGTGGCGGGTGAGGAGCACCGGAACGCCTTCGCCGCGGGCCTGCGCCGCGAAGACCTCGGCACGGGCGCGACGCCACCACACCACCGTGCGGGACGCGCCGAACAGCAGCAGGGCCACCAGGGCCAGCATCGCGACCCGGTACTCCGAGCCGCCCGGCATGCCCTCCGCGAGGTCGAGCACCAGCCCCACGCACAGCACCCCCAGCGCCGTCGCGGAGTGGCCGCCGGCGTTGGCGACCCCGGTCGCG
Source organism: Saccharopolyspora hordei (assembly GCF_013410345.1). NCBI lineage: Bacteria > Bacillati > Actinomycetota > Actinomycetes > Pseudonocardiales > Pseudonocardiaceae > Saccharopolyspora > Saccharopolyspora hordei. The sequence continues at coordinate 2,720,387 of NZ_JACCFJ010000001.1, read as the reverse complement.
GTGCCGACGTGCTGGACCGGGTTGTAGTCCCGGACCAGGGCGAAGGCCACCGACGACACCGGGCCGCCCAGGGCGAAGACCAGGAACGCCGCCGCGACCACCGCCACCGGCGGCCGCCCCTGCGGCCACGCCAGCAGGACCCCCCAGGACACCGCGTTGACCCCCAGGTAGCCCACCACGAGCCACATCCGCCACTCCGGGCGCCGGCCGATCAGCGCGCCCACCACGGGACCGCCGACGACCTGGCCGATGATGAGCAGGCTGAGCAGCACGCTCGCCGTCGGCGCGGGCACGCCGAGCCCGTGCACCAGGTACGGGAAGCCCCACAGCAGCGTCAGCGCACCGGAGGCGAACATCGTGCAGAAGTGCGTCCAGAACGCCAGCCGGGTGCCCGGCACCGCCCACGCCGTGCGCACCTGCTCCAGCACCGCGCCACTGCGCCGCGGCTGCGCCCCGCCCGGGGCCGCGTCGCGCACGACCGTGCCGGTCACCGCCGCGTACCCCAGCGTCAGCGCGCCCACCAGCAGGAACGTCGCGGTCCACCCCAGGTTCTGCAGGGCCATCGCGAGCGGGAAGGTGGCCGCGACACCACCCAGCGCCCCCAGCGCGCTGGACACCGTCGCCACCAGCGCGTAGTGGCGGGCGGAGAAGTGCGACGCCACCAGCCGCAGGATGCTCACCCACATCAGCGCGTCACCCAGGCCCAGCACCGCGCGGGCCACCAGGCCCGCCGGGTACGAGCCGGCGACGGCGAAGAGCACTTGCCCGGCCCCCAGGAGCACCACCGCGACGGTGATCACCCGGCGGGGACCGAAGCGGTCCACCAGCAATCCGGTGGGAACCTGCATCCCGGCGTAGATGCCGACCTGCAAGACCGTGAACGCGCTGAGCGCGGCCGGACCGACGTCGAAGCGGTCCAGCGCCTGCGTCCCGGCGACCCCCAAGCTGCCTCTGTGAAACACCGCGGCGAGGTAGGCGACCACCGCCGCGCCCCAGATCCACCATGCCCGACGCTCCGGTCGGTCGGCAGGCACCAAGAACCTCCCTGTTCAGATGTGCGGACCGGTCAGCGTCGACCGGCTGTCCACCGGGCTTGTCGTGGTGCGCCGCCGCAGGGTTACGCCGGGAGCGAGTAAGGTGCGCCACACATCGAGATTTCCCCCCGTCCCTCCGGGAAAATCCACTTCAACCTCCACAGTGGACTGCGGATGGCGACGTTCACGACCGGTCGGCGGCCGACGGGCGGAGCTGGGCGACGACCTCGTCCAGCAGCCCGACCAACCCGGCCAGCGCCGGGTTCGGGTCGTCGTCGCGCCACGCCAGCGCCAGCGGCACCGGTGGCGCGTCGTGCAGCGGGACCAGCACCACGCCCGGCACCTTGAGGTGCCCCGCGGTCGTCGGCACCAAGCCGATCCCGGTGCCCGCGCCCACCAGGGACAGGATGGTGTGGGTGTCCGGCGCCTCCTGCACGAAGTGCGGGCTGAAGCCGTGCCGCAGGCACGCCGCCTGCACCAGCTGGTTGACCACCGAACCCCGGTTGGTCGGGTAGCTGACCATCGGCTCGCTGCGCAGCTCGCCCACCCCGACGCTGCGCCGGCCGGCCAGGCGGTGCCGCTCCGGCAGGGCCACCGCCAGCGGGTGCTGCTCCAGCTCCCGCACGCACAGGCCCTCGGTCGGCACCGGCAGCCGCAGCAGGCCCGCGTCGACCTCCTGCTGGTGGATGCGCTCCACCAGCTCGCCGCCGAAGAGCGGGCTGACGATCTCCAGGCGCACGTCGGGGTAGCGCTGTCGGAACGTGCGCACGATCAGCAGCATCACCTGGTACGAGGTCTGCCCGCTGAACCCCAGCCGCACCACCCCGATCTCCCCGGCCGCGGCCTGCCGGGCCAGCCGCGGCGCGGCGTCGGCCGCCTCCAGCGTCTTGCGCGCCTCCCGCAGGAACGCCTCCCCCGCCGCGGTGAGCGAGACGCGGCGGGTGGTGCGCCGCAGCAGCGGCACCCCGACCTCGTGCTCCAACCGCTTGATCTGCTGGGACAGCGGGGGCTGGGACATGTGCAACCGGACCGCGGCGCGCCGGAAGTTGAGCTCTTCGGCGACGGCGACGAACGCCCGCAAGTGGCGCAGTTCCACACCGACCTCCCCGACCGCGAGCCGCTTCGCCCAGGTGAACGCGCATTGTGTCGCGCGGGCGAATCAAACCTAGCCGAATTTGGTGTTGGACGTAACACATCCGCCGACCTAGCTTCGAGGCACCGGGATCGCGGTGCGGCGTCGCGGAGACATCCGTCGCGTTGGCGAATCCCTCGGTGTGCCAAGGGGTTTCGCCGTGCCGCACGGGCAGGCGCCCGCCCTCGGAGGAGACGGAGCCAGCGCGATGAGACGTCGTTCCGAGCAGCAGAGGATGAGCCGCAGAGCGGGGATCGCCTCGTTCGTCGGCACCAGCATCGAGTGGTACGACTTCTACATCTACGGCACCGCCTCCGCACTGGTGTTCGGCAAGCTGTTCTTCCCCCTGGTCACACCCGCGATGGGCGTGCTGGTGTCGTTCGCGACGTTCTGGGTCGGCTTCCTGGCCCGCCCGCTGGGCGGCATCGTCTTCGGGCACCTCGGCGACCGGGTGGGCCGCAAGAGGGCCCTCATCATCACGCTGCTGCTCATGGGCTTCACCACGGTCGGCATCGGCCTGCTGCCCACCTACGCCGCCATCGGCATCACCGCGCCCGTCCTGCTGGTCCTGCTGCGCGTGGTGCAGGGCCTGGCGGTCGGCGGCGAGTGGGGTGGTGCGGTGCTCATCGCCACCGAGCACGCGCCCCGCGGCCGCAGCGTGCTGTCCGGTTCCTGGGCGCAGCAGGGCTCGCCGTCCGGCCAGATCCTCTCCGCGCTGGCCTTCGCCCTCGTCTCGCAGCTGCCCGACGACGACTTCTACAGCTGGGGCTGGCGCCTGCCGTTCCTGGCCTCGGCGGTGCTGGTGGTGCTGGGCCTGGTGATCCGGCTCAGCATCGCGGAGTCGCCGCAGCTGACCGAACTCAAGCAGACCGGGCAGGTCTCGAAGTTCCCGCTGCTGGAGACCTTCCGCCACCACACCGGCTTGGTGGTGCTCGGCGTGTTCGCCAGCGCGATCGTGTTCTCCGCGGCGTACTTCAAGAACACCTTCGCGGTGTCGTGGGCGACCAACGAGCTCGGCTTCGAGCGCGAGGCGTTCATGACCGTGGTGCTCATCGCCAGCATCACCCAGTTCTTCCTGCAGCCCTTCGGCGCGGTGCTGGCCAGCAGGTTCGGCGTGCGCAAGGTCGTCACCGCGCTGCTGGTCGCCGAGCTGCCGTTGATGCCGTTGATGTTCCTGCTCATCAGCACCGGCAGCTTCGCGTGGTCGGTGGCGGGCATGGTGACCGCGACCCTGCCGCACGTGATGTTCTACTCGGTCCTCGCCGGCGTGCTGGCCGACGCGTTCCCGGCCCGCGTGCGCTACACCGCGATCTCGCTGTCCTACGGCCTGGCCGGGACGCTGATCGGTGGCACCACGCCGATGATCGGCCAGCTCCTGCTGACCGCGTCGGGCTCGATCCTGCCGGTGATCGGCTGGGCGGTGACCACCGTGCTGATGTCGCTGCTCGGCGTTCGAGCGCTGCTGTCCCGCGCCGCGCGCGCCGCGGCCGCGGGTTCTCCGCGAACCGCAACCTCCGGTGTGACGGCCGGTGACGAGTGATGGGTGGAGCGATGGATCCGAACGTGTTCGAGGACGTGCTGCGCACGGTGCGCGACTTCGTCCGCGAGGAGGTGGTGCCCGCCGAGGACGAGATCGAGCGGACCGACGCGATCCCGGAGCGGCTGCGCCGCGCCGCCGCGGACATGGGCTTGTTCGGCTTCGCCCTGCCGGAGGAGTACGGCGGGCTCGGCCTGTCGATGAGCGAGGACGTGCGGCTGGCGATCGAACTGGGCCACGCGGTCCCGGCGTTCCGGAGCATGTTCGGCACCAACAACGGCATCGCCGGGCAGGTCATCGTCAAGTACGGCACCGAGGAGCAGAAGCAGCGGTGGTTGCCGCGGTTGGCCGCCGGCGAGGCGATCGCCTCCTTCGCGCTCACCGAGGACGGCGCGGGCTCGGACCCGAGTTCGGTGCGCACCACCGCGGTCCGCGACGGCGCGGAGTACGTGCTGTCCGGGGCGAAGCGGTTCATCACCAACGCGCCGCACGCCGACGTGCTGGTGGTCTTCGCGCGCACCGGGGAGGACGTGCGCGGCGGCATCTCGGTGTTCCTGGTCGAGACCGGGCTGGACGGCGTCCGCATCGGCCCGCCGAACGCCAAGATGGGGCAGGCCGGGGCGCACACCGCGGAGGTGTTCTTCGACGACGCGCGGGTGCCCGCCGAGGCGCTGGTCGGCGGGCAGGAGGGCACCGGGTTCGCCGCCGCGATGTCCTCGCTGACCCGCGGCCGGCTGCACATCGCGGCCATCTGCGTGGGCCTGGCCGGGCGGATCGTCGAGGAGTCGGTGCGGTTCGCCGCCGAAGCCCAGCAGGGCGGCGGGCCGATCAGCCGGTTCCAGCTGGTGCAGGCGCTGCTGGCCGAGTCGCAGGCGGAGTACTACGCGGGGCGGGCGATGGTGCTGGAAGCGGCGCGCGAGTACGACTCCGGTGCCGACACCCGGCTGGCGCCGTCGTGCGCGAAGCTGTTCTGCAGCGAGATGGTCTCCCGGGTGGCCGACCGGGCGGTGCAGGTGCACGGCGGGTCGGGCTACATGCGCGGGGTCCCGGTGGAGCGCTTCTACCGCGATTCCCGGGTGTTCCGCATCTACGAGGGCACCAGCGAGATCCAGAAGCTCATCATCGCCAAGCAGCTCCTGCGCCAGTTCACCTGACCCACGACTCCGACGTGGACACGCAACTCCACTGGGAGTCGGAGCTGCGGTTCCCGTGCGAACCGCGTCCCCGGTTCCCAGGGGACTCGCGGTCCCCGGCGTCGAGCGCTCTGTCCGTTCCCACCGCGAGGAGGATGCCCGTGGACGCTGCCGACCACTCCGCGATCCAGCGCTTGCTGCACCCCCGGTCGATCGCCGTGCTGGGCGCCTCGGACAACCCGGTCAAGCTCTCCGGGCGCCCGATCGAGCTGATGAAGCGGTTCGGCTACACCGGCCGGCTGCTGCCGATCAACCCAAAGCGCACCGAGGTGCAGGGGCTGCGCGCCTACCGCGACCTGGACGAGGTCGACGGCGAGATCGACCTGGCCATGGTGATGCTGCCCGCCGACAAGGTCGTCGACGGGCTGCGCGCCTGCGCCGCGCGCGGCATCCCCGCGGCGATCGTCGGCGCGGCCGGCTTCGCCGAGACCGGCCAGCGCGGCGAGCACCTGCAACGGCAGCTGGAGGCGGTGGTCGCCGAGACCGGCATCCGCGTGCTGGGCCCGAACTGCCTGGGCATGTTCAGCCTGCGCGACCGCGCGATGCCCACCTTCACCTCCGCGATGGACGACTGCACCGAGCTGGTCGACGGACCGGTGGCCTTCGTCAGCCAGAGCGGCGCGTTCGGCACGTTCATCTTCAGCGCGGCCCAGAACGCCGGGCTGGGCATCTCGCACTTCCTCAACACCGGCAACGAGGCCGACCTGTCGGTGGCCGAAGTGCTCGGCGGACTGGTGGAGACCGACGGCGTCGAGGTGCTCATGGCCTACCTCGAAGGCGTGCACCGGGGGCGGGAACTGCTGGAGGTGGCGCGCCGGGCGCACGAGCTCGACAAGCCGATCCTGGTGGTCAAGGTCGGCCGGTCCGAGGCGGGCGCCCGCGCCGCCCAGTCGCACACCGCCTCGCTGGCCGGGGAGGACGCGGTCTTCGACGGCGCGGCCCGCCAGCACGGCATCGTCCGGCTCGACGGCCAGGACCAGCTGCTCGACACCGCCCAGGTGTTCGCCACCGGGCGGCGGGCCCGCGGCCGCCGGCTGAGCACGCTCTCGCTGTCCGGGGGCGCCGGGGTGCTGATGGCCGACGTCGCCAGCGAGCACGGCCTGCAGGTGCAGCCGTGGGACGAGGCGTGGCAGCAGCGGATGGCCGCGGTGATCCCGCCCTACGGCTCGCCGCGCAACCCGATCGACCTGACCGCGACGCTGATCAGCGAGCCGGACCTGCTGCGGCGCAGCCTCGAGGTGGCGGTGCAGCACCCCGGCACGGACATGATCGCGGTGCTGCTGGGCAACGCCGACAACGCCTCCGCGCAGTTGATCGACGCCATCGAGCAGGCGCACCGCGCCACCGACCGCCCGCTGGTGGTGGTGTGGACCGGCGGCAGCGGGCGTCCCCGGAAGCGGTTGCAGGAGCTGGGCATCCCGTGCTTCACCGACCCCGGCCGCGCGGCCGCAGCGCTGGGCGAGCTCGCCGACTTCAGCCTGCGCGGCCCGCTGCCCGCGCCGCAGCGGCCGGACGACATCGACGACCAGGTGGTCCGCGCGATCGTGCAGGACGCCCGGGACCAGGGCCGCACCCAGCTCGACGAGCACGAGTCGAGCCGCCTCATCGCCGCCTACGGCATCCCGTGCGCGGGCGCGTTCCCGGCCGCCACCCCGGACGCGGCGGTCGCCGCCGCGCGCGACCTCGGCGGCCCGGTGGCGGTCAAGCTGCTGTCCGACCGCATCGCGCACAAGTCCGACATCGGCGGCGTCCGGCTGGGCCTGACCGACGAGGCGGACGTCCGCGCGGCGGCGAGCGACCTGCTCGGCATCGCCCGCGAGGCCGGTGATCCGGGGGCGCGGCTGCTGGTGCAGCGGATGGCCGCGGGCGGCACCGAGCTCATCGTGGGGCTCGAGCACGACCCCGCGTTCGGCCCGGTCGTCGTGGTCGGGTTCGGCGGGGTGCTGGTGGACGTGCTCGCCGACAGCCAGGTCGGTGTCGCGCCGCTGGACACCGCCGCGGCCGAACGCCTGCTGCTGTCGCTGCGCGGGAGCCGCCTGTTCGGCGAGGTGCGCGGCAAGCCGCCGCGGGACCTGGCCGCGGCGGCCGACGCGGTGGCGCGCCTGTCGTGGCTGGCCCACGACCTGGCCGACGACGTCGCCGAGCTCGACGTCAACCCGCTGCTGCTCGACGAGGCGGGCAAGGGCGTCGTGGCGGTGGACTGCCTGGCCGTGCTGGCACCGGCGCGCTGACGAGGTTTCCCCACGAGGAGGAGGACATGAGCGAAGTGACGCCCCCTGCCGGGGCGGCGCCCGAGACCGTGTTCCGGGACGGGCTGGCAGCCGGTGAGCTGCGGTTCCAGCGCTGCCGGGCGTGCTCGGCGGCGGTGTTCCAGCCGCGCGTGCTGTGCCCGGCGTGCGGCAGCGACGACCTGGCCTGGCACCGCAGCAGCGGCCGCGGCCGCGTCTACTCCACGACCGCGGTGCGCGGCCGGGACGGGGTGCACAACGTGTCGCTGGTCGACCTCGACGAGGGCTTCCGCATGATGTCGCGGGTCGAGGGCGTGGCTCCCGACCGGGTCCTCATCGGGACCAGGGTCGCGCTGGACGTGGTCGAGCAGGACGGGCAACCCGTCGCCGTGTTCCGGGAGGAGCTGTCATGACGTTGCGCGGCACCGCGGCGGTGGTGGGCGTGGCCGAGTCGGACCTCGGGCAGGTCGCGCCGGGACTGACCCCGCTGGACCTGGTCGGGCAGGCGACGGTGCGCGCCCTCGCCGACGCCGGACTGTCGAAGTCCGATGTGGACGGTCTGTTCACCGCCTCGTCCTACTACCCGATGTCCGGCATGGACACCGCCGAGTACCTCGGCATCCGGCCCGCGTACGTGGACGGGTCGACCATCGGCGGCAGCTCGTTCGTCTCGCACCTGCTGCACGCCGCCGCGGCGATCGACGCGGGCGTGATCACCACCGCGCTCGTCGTCTACGGCAGCACGCAGCGCTCCGACGGCGGTCGCCTGGTCTCGCCGTCCAAGCCCAACCCGTACGAGGCTCCCTACCGGGCCCGCCACCCGATCAGCATGTACGCGCTGGCCGCCGCCCGGCACATGCACCAGTACGGCACCACGCGCGAGCAGCTGGCCGACGTGGCCGTGGCAGCGCGGCAGTGGGCGCAGCTCAACCCGGTCGCGTTCGCGCGCGGTCCGCTGACCCGCGAGGACGTGCTGTCCGCGCGCATGATCAGCGACCCGTTGACGAAGCTGGACTGCTGCCTGGTCACCGACGGCGGCGGCGCCGTGGTGCTCACCAGCGCCGACCGCGCACGCGACCTCCGCGGCGACCCGGTGTACCTGCTCGGCGTCGGCGAGGCCACCTCGCACCGCAGCATCTCGGAGATGCCGGACCTGACGGTGACCGCGGCGACCGAGTCCGGCGCCCGGGCGTTCGCGATGGCCGGCCTCGGACCGCAGGACGTCGACGTGGTCGAGCTCTACGACGCCTTCACGATCAACCCGGTGCTGTTCCTGGAGGACCTCGGGTTCTGCGCGAAGGGCGAGGGCGGCTCGTTCGTCGCCGAGGGCCGCATCGCGCCGGGCGGCGAGCTGCCGGTGAACACCAACGGCGGTGGGCTGTCCTACTGCCACCCGGGCATGTACGGCATCTTCACCGTCATCGAGGCGGTGCGCCAGCTCCGCGGCGAGTGCGGCGCTCGGCAGGTGGAGGGCGCGGACGTGGCGCTCGCGCACGGCAACGGCGGGGTGCTGTCCAGCCAGGTGACCGCGGTGTTCGGCACCGCCCGCACGTTGTGACGACGACTGTCTGCTGAGGAGGTTCGTGGATGCTGCAGGACGAGGTCGCGGTGATCACCGGCGGCGGCAAGGGGATCGGGTTCGCGATCGCGGAGCGGTTCGTCGCGGAGGGCGCGAAGGTGGTGCTCGCCGACATCGACGGTGACCTGGCGAAGCGGTCGGCGGAACAGCTCGGCGGTGCGGGCACGGCGATCGGCGTGGCCTGCGACGTGACCGACCCCGACGCGGTGCAGGCCGCGATCGAGACCGCCACCGGCGAGTTCGGCTCGCTGGACGTGATGGTGAACAACGCCGGCATCACCCGTGACGCCACGATGCGCAAGATGACCCTGGACGACTTCGAGGCGGTGCTGGACGTGCACGTCAAGGGCGCCTGGCTGGGCACCCGGGCCGCGGCGGCGGTGATGCGCGAGCAGGGCAGCGGCTCCATCGTCAACGTCTCGTCGATCTCCGGCAAGGTCGGCATGGTCGGCCAGACCAACTACAGCGCGGCCAAGGCCGGCATCGTCGGCCTGACCAAGGCCGCGGCCAAGGAGGTCGCGCACAAGGGCGTGCGGGTCAACGCGGTGCAGCCGGGCCTGATCCGCACCGACATGACCACGGCGCTGCGCGAGGACGTCTGGCAGGCCAAGCTGGCGGAGATCCCGATGCAGCGCGCGGGCGAGCCCTCCGAGGTCGCCTCCGTGGTCCTGTTCCTGGCGTCGGAGATGTCGTCCTACATGACGGGCTGCGTCCTGGAGATCACCGGCGGCCGCCACATCTGACCGACCGGCTGGGGCGCCGCGACAACGGCGCCCCAGCAACCGTGCTCAGTCTCCGTCGAGCTCGGCGAGGATGGCCTCGGTGTGCTGGCCGACCTCCGGGATCGGGTCCATGCGCGGTTCGCGTCCCGGCACCGTCACCGGCGGCAGCAGGGCGCGGACCGGCCCGGCCGGGGTGTCGACCTCGCGCCAGCGGTCGCGGGCCGCCAGCTGCGGGTGCTCGGCGAACTCGGCGACGGTGCGCATCCGGGCGTTGGCGATGCCGACCCGCTCCAGCCGCTGCTCGATCTCGCCGCTGCTCATCGAGGCGAACACCTCCTCGATGGCGACCTGCAGCTCGCCGAGGTTGGCCACCCGCTTCGGGTTGGCGTCGAAGCGCGGATCGGTCGCCAGCTCGGGCCGCTCGAGCACCTCCTCGCAGAACTTCACCCATTCCCGCTCGTTCTGCACCCCGAGGAACACCCGCCCGCCGTCCCCCGCGGCGAACGGCCCGTAGGGCGCGATGGCCGCGTGCCGGGCCCCGGCGCGCGGCGGCTCGGCACCGCCGTAGGAGTAGTAGTACGGGAAGCCCATCCACTCGCCCAGCGCGTCGAACAGCGACACCTCGAACGCCGTGCCCCGCCCGGTGCGCTCGCGCTCGTAGAGCGCGGTGAGCACACCGGTGAACGCGTACATGCCGCCGGCGATGTCCGCGGTCGAGATGCCCGTCTTGGCGGGCTCCTCCGGGCTGCCGGTGATGGAGACCAGACCGGTCTCGCACTGGATCAGCAGGTCGTAGGCCTTCTTGTCGCGGTACGGCCCGGTGCTGCCGTAGCCGGAGAGGTCGCAGACGATCAGCCGCGGGTCCTTCGCCCGCAGTTCCTCGGCGCCGAGGCCGAGCCGGGCCGCGGCGCCCGGCGCGAGGTTCTGCACGAACACGTCCGCGCGGGCCAGCAGCTTGTCCATCGTCTCGCGGTCGGCGGCGGACTTGAGGTCCAGGACGATGCTCTCCTTGTTGCGGTTGAGCCAGACGAAGTGGCTGGAGAGCCCCTTGACCGTGGTGTCGTAGCCGCGGGCGAAGTCCCCGGTCGGGCGCTCGACCTTGATCACCCGGGCGCCGAGGTCGGCCAGCTGCCGGGTGGCGAACGGGGCGGCGACCGCCTGCTCCAGGGACACCACGGTCACGCCTTCCAGCGGAAGCATCGACCCGTTCTCCTTCCCGCCGAGGATTTGTACGGCCAATCGCAGGTCAGCATTGCCCGCTCCCTGCCGACGTGTCAATGCCGTCATACCGCTCCTGCGACGACTATGGCCGTACATATCCACGCCCACTCGACCGTTCGAATCGAGTATTGACCGGTCAATTGACAGCGCGCTAGGTTCCTCCCCGTGGCGACACCCGCGTACCTGCGCATCCGCACCGAGCTGGAGCAGAAGATCCGCTCCGGTGCGCTGCCGCCCGGTGCCCGGTTGCCCACCGAGGCCGAGCTCCAGCGGCAGCACTCGGTCAGCCGCGCGACCGCGCAGCGGGTGCTCACCGAGCTGGCGCAGGCCGGACTGGTGGAACGCCACCGGCGGCGCGGCACCTTCGTCGCCGAAGGCGCGCGGCAGGAGAACCTGCTGCGCATGGTGAACCCGACGCTGCCGGGCCCGGAGATCCCGGGGCGGCACGCGGTGGACTCGGCGTCGGTGATCCCGGCGCGCGAGGCCGACGTCGAACTGCCCGGCGTGCCCGAGGACGCGCCGGTGAACCAGCTGCGGCGGCTGAAGTTCGACGTGGACGACAACCCGATCGCCGTGGAACTGTCCTGCGTCCCGTTCTCGCTGGCACCTCGACTGCTGGACGAGGACCTCGAGCACCTGACCGTGCACGCCCACTTCGCCCGCACCGGCGTGCCGGCCGCCAAGTCCCGTGTCTACATCGACCCGGTCCTCCTCGACGAGGACACCGCAGCCCGGTTGCACCTGCCCGTGGGCGGGGCGGTGATCCGGCTCCGCCGGTTGACCTGGCTGACCAACGGCAAGCTCGCCGAGGCCATGTGGCACATCATCCGCCCGGACCTCGTCGAGTTCTTCATCGAGCACACGGTCCTGTCCACTTCGGACTGACCTTTCCACTCCGAGAGAGCGGTCGGCCGGTGCGGCCGACCGCGGGACACCCGCGTCTCCAGCGGCGGTCCCCACCCACTCCTCCACACCCCTGGAGCGACCATGAGCCGACCTCGCGTCGCAGTGATCGGCACCGGCGTGATCGGTGCCATGACCAGCTGGCAGCTCGCCCGGCGAGGAGCCGACGTCCTCGCCCTCGACACCCACTCCCCCGGCCACGACCGCGGCGCCTCCGCCGGCGAGTCGCGCATCTTCCGCACCGCCTACAAGGAGGGCTCGCACTACGTCCCGCTGCTGCAGCGCGCCGAGCGGCTGTGGCGCGACCTGGAACGCGCCGCGGGCACCGAGCTGCTCACCCTGTGCGGCGGCTTGACCATCGGCCCCGCCGACCACCCCGACGTCCAGGCGGTCCGGCGCTGCGCCGAGGCGCACGACCTCGACCACGAGGTGCTCGACGCCGCACAAGCCCGCAAGCGGTTCCCGCAGCACCGGTTCGACGACGACGAGGTCGCGGTGCTCGACCCGGCCGCCGGCGTGCTGCGCCCGGAACCCGCCGTGCAGGCCGCGCTGCGCGTCGCCGCCGACGAGGGCGCCGAGGTCCTGCCCCACCACCGCGTCACCGACGTCGCCGAGACCGCGCGGGGCTGGCGGATCAGCAGCGACAGCAGCACGTTCGACGTCGACCACGTCGTGTTCGCCCCCGGCCCGTGGGCGCCCGCGCTGGAACCGCTGCGGTCACTGCCGATCGAGGTCCGGATGATCACCGCCTGCTGGTTCGCCGCGCGGGACCCGGGCGCGCACCGGCCGGAGGAGATGCCGATCGCGATCCGCCGGCACCGCGACGCCGGGTTCTCCTGCTTCCCGGTGCTGGACGGGGCGTCCGTCAAGGTGGTGCCCCACCACCTGGGCTGGCCGACCCTGCAGAGCCCGGACGAGCTGCCGCGCAGCGCCGCGCCCGCGTTCGCCCGCGCGGCCTCCGACGCCGCGCAGCGGCTGCTGCCCGGAGTGACTCCGCACCCGGTGCGCATCGGCACCTACGCCGAGGGGTTCACCCCCGACGAGCACGCCCTGCTGGGCCCGCTGCCCGGCCACCCCGGTGCCACGGTCATGACCGGCTTCTCCGGCCACGGCTTCAAGCTCGCGCCGGTCTTCGGCGAGATCGGCGCCGACCTCGTGCTGCGCGGGAGCACCGCGCACGACACCAGACACCTGGACCCCCACCGCTTCGCGTGACCACCGGAGGACGACCATGACCGCAGGATCCACCGGGCAGATCGTCGGAGTCGTCATCGCCAGCCTGCTGGTGATCGGTTCCGGCATCGGCATGTCCGTCTACTTCGGACGGAAGGCGAAGAGCTCGAAGGACTGGCTCACCGCGGGCGAATCACTGCCGCTCGTCGTCGTGATCGTCACCCAGTTCGCCACCGCCACCGGTGGCGGGGTGCTCATCGCGCACGTCGGCATCGGCTACGAGTCCGGCTGGTCGGTGTTCATCTACGAGGGCTGCGTGCTGGTCGGCTTCCTCGTGCTGATGCTCATCGCGACGTGGTTGCGCCAACAGCGCTTCACCACCGTGCCGGACATCATCACCAAGCTGTTCGGCCGGCACAAGCTGGTCACCGCGATCGCCGCGCTGGCCGCCCTGGTGGTGCCGTTCGGCTGGCTGGCCACCCAGTTCGTCGCCTTCGCCCAGCTCTTCGGCCAGCTCACCGGCGTCTCCCCCACCGCGCTCATCCTGCTCATCATGGTGGCCTCGCTGCTGTTCGTGCTCCCGGGCGGGTTGACCTCGGTGGCCTGGACCGACTTCGTCTTCGGCCTGTTCATGATCGCGATGTCGCTCGGCGTGGCCGCCTACGCGGTGCACCTGGCCGGGGGCTGGGGCCACATCACGGCGACGCTGCCGCAGCGGCTGTGGGGCTGGGAGGGCCTGACCGCCGCAGGCTGGGAGCAGATCTGGCTGTGGGTCGCGGCGATCCTGCCCGGCACGCTCACCAACCAGCTCTACTACCAGCGCGTCTTCGCCACCAGGAAGGTCTCCGACGCCCGCCGCGGGCTCGGGCTGTCCGGGCTGACCATGCTCGTCGGCGGTGTCTACGCCGGGTGCATCGGGCTGTCGGTGCGCTCGATGAACCCGGGCCTGGCCAACGAGGAGGACGCCGCCGGGTGGCTGCTCACCCAGCTGCCGAGCTGGCTGGTCATCGTCTTCGGCGCGTTCCTGGTGTCGACGATCGTCTCCACCACCGGCGCGGCGCTGCAGTCCGTGGTGGCCAACCTGATCCGCGACGTGTACCAGAACATCGCGGGCAAGCAGCAGGGCGAGCGGCAGACGGTGGCGCTGTCGCGGATGATCACCGTCGGGGTGTCGGTGCTGGCCGCGGTCCTGGCCATCCTGTTCCCCAAGGCCCTGACCTGGCTGGTGGCCACCTACGCCTACTCGGCCGCCGCGCTGGCCGCGCCCATCTTCCTCGGCTACGTCCTGCACCGGCGCCGCCGGCTCACGCCGGTCGCCGCGATCGCCAGCATGCTGGCCGGCATCGTCGGGTGCGCGGCGGCGCAGCTGCTCGACACCACGGTCCCGTACGCCGTCTACGGCATCGCCGCCTCGGCCGCGGTGCTGCTGGTGACGGCACTCGCCACACCGGGCAAGCCCGGTGCACCCGTCCGCAGCGAACAAGTGAGGGAACGAGCATGAAGATCGCCGTGATCGGTCTCGGGGTGCTGGGCGCCAGCACCGCCCGCGCGTTGGCGCTGGCCGGCGCCGAGGTGACCGTCTTCGAACGGTCCGCCCCGCTGGCCGGGACCTCGGGCACGTCGTTCGCCTGGACCAACTCGCACAGCAAGGACCCGCGCGCCTACCACGACCTCAACGTCGCGGGCATGGCCGAGCACGCCGAGCTGGCCGGTCCCGGTGGGGACTGGTTGGCGCGCACCGGGAACCTGGAGTGGGCCGAGGACGCGGCGGGGGCCGAGCGGCTGGCCGCCTCGGTCGCGCAGCTGACCGAGCGCGACTACCCGGTGGAGTGGATCACCCCGCAGCGGGCCCGCGAGTTGGTGCCGGACCTGCGGGTGCCGGAGGGGGTCCGCGACATCGCCTTCTACCCCACCGAGGGCCACGTCTTCCCGGCGCTGCTCGTCGCGCGCCTGTGGGGCGAGGCGCGGGAGCGCGGTGCCGAGCTCCGCTGCCCGGTCGAAGTGCGCGCGGTGTCCGAAGTGGAGGGTGGCGCGCGCGTCGAGTCCACCGCCGGGACGGAGGACTTCGACGCGGTGGTGCTCGCGACCGGTCGCTGGAGCGAGGCCCTGACCGCGTCGGCCGGCCACCGGGTCCCGATGGCCGACCCGGACGCCGCGGGCTCGGCCACGGTCGGGCTGCTCGGCTTCACCCGGCCGCTGCCGACCCGGCTGGACCGGGTGCTGACCACGCCGCGCCTCAACGTCCGCCCGGACGGCGGTGGGCGGCTCATCGTGCAGGGGCTGGACCTCGACGCCCAGGCCGACCCCGCCGCCCCGCCGTCCCCGGACGGTGAGCTGGCCGCGACGCTGTGCGCCCGCCTGACCGACCTGCTCGCGGGGACTGAGGGCGCGCGCCTGGAGTCGTTGCGCGTCGGGCAGCGCTCGATGCCGGCCGACGGCCTCACGGTCGCCGGGTTCCTCGGCGAGCGCGGCACGGTCTACGTGCTCGCCACGCACAGCGGCATCACCCTCGGCCCGCTGCTGGGCCGCCTGGCGGCCCGGGAGGTCGTCGCCGGTGAGCAGCAGGACGTCCTCGCCGGGTTCCGGCCCCAGCGCCTGGTCGGGCGTTCCGACCTGCCGCCGCTGCGCCCGGCCCGCTTCGCCGGCCAGCAGTAGCCCGCGTCACGCGACGTCGCGGGGGATCGACCGGGTCGATCCCCCGCGGCACCGCACCCGCTCGGTCAGCTGAGGTGGCGGCGGAGGAAGTCGAGGGTCCGCGGCCACGCCGTGCGGGCCGAGTCCTCGTGGTAGGCCGCCGGGTTCTGGTCGTTGAAGAACGCGTGACCCGCCGGGTAGAAGTAGATCTGCGGCCGGACCGGGGACTGCCGCTGGATCTTGTCGCGCAGCTCGCTGACCGCCTCCACGCTGATCGTGCGGTCGTACTCGCCGAAGTGGCACAGCATCGGCGCGGTGAGCCCGGAGAAGTCGGTCTCGTCCACCGAGGGCAGGCCGTAGAACGGCACCGCCGCCCCCACCCGGTCGCCCTGCTGCGCGGCCAGCACGATGGCGAACTTGCCGCCCATGCAGAACCCGACCACGCCGACCGACGTGCTGGTCACCTGCTCGTGCTTGAGCAGGAAGTCGACCGCGCCGGCGAGGTCGCGGGCCGCCTGGTCGACCGGCAGCTCCTTCATCATCCGGGCGGCTTCCTTCGCGTCGTGCGTGGTGTGCCCGCCGTAGAGGTCGGGGGCGAGGGCCACGAACCCCTCGGCCGCCAGCCGGTCGGTCACGTCCGCGACGTGATCGGTCAGCCCCCACCACTCCTGGATCACGACCACGCCGGGGCCGCTGCCGGAGGGCGTCGCCAGGTACCCGTGCGCGGTGCGCCCGTTGCTGGGGAAGCTGACGTTCTGGTGCGGATTCGTCACCTTGGCACTCCTCTGACCGGACCTGTGAGCCGACCGGCACATGGTCGCGCCGGGTCAGGCTGATCGCACGTGCTCCTGCCGGGGCACCCGCGCAGCGACCCACCCCGACGAAGATCATCACCGTATCGAGGCACACCCCACCTGCCAACCCCCGTCCCCACCACACTCAACCCGGCACCCACCCCCGCAACCAGACCGGGCCCACCCTGCCAGCCAGGCGGAACCGACACCCCACCTCCCTCGGCGACGCCCTGCCAGTTCCAGGCAAAACTGGCACCTCACGGCCCTGGCCGGACCGGTGTCGCGCTCGCCCGTGACTGTCGCCGCAGGTCAGGGGCGGGCATGGCGCGCGGGGGCGTGGTCCTCCGTGGACGGTCGGCGGGTGCCTTCGGCCTCCGGCCGCCCGCTGCGGCGTTGCGGGCGGGGCGTTGACCGCCGGGTCAGTCGTGGACGACCTGGTCGAGCACGGTGGTGAAGGCCTCGCGGTCGACGCTGTA
Source organism: Saccharopolyspora hordei (assembly GCF_013410345.1). NCBI lineage: Bacteria > Bacillati > Actinomycetota > Actinomycetes > Pseudonocardiales > Pseudonocardiaceae > Saccharopolyspora > Saccharopolyspora hordei. The sequence continues at coordinate 2,703,761 of NZ_JACCFJ010000001.1, read as the reverse complement.
CGGGTCCTCGGCCAGCCAGCTGCCGATCTCGCGGACGAACTGCGCCGGGGTCATCGGCGCGACCTGCCCGTCCTGCTCGACGGTGGTGACCTCACCGGAGCGGCTCGGGTAGATCAGCACGGCGCCACGCACCTCCACCCCGGGCAGCAGCTCCTCGAAGACCTCGACGCCCTCCACCAGCCTGGTCGTACCGCCGCGGAACGGGTGGCCGTTGCGCCACAGGGTGCCGTCCTCGTCGGTGGTGTAGTGACCGGGCAGCCAGGTCTTGGACTCCACCAGCACCAGCCGCCGACCGCACAGCACCGCGTGGTCGACGTCCTCGAAGACCGAACCGGGCCAGGCCAGGCCGTGGAACACCCGCGCGCCGGGCAGCCGGGTCAGGTACTTGGCGCACAGCTCGGCGGTGAGCTGCTGGGCGCGGTTCTGCGGGTCCGTGGTGGCGCGCTGCCCGAAGATCCGGCGACCGCCGTGCTCCGCGACGAACAGCCGGTCGGCGCGGTGCGCGCGGATGTGCCGCCGCAGCATCACCACGACCACCGCGCCCGAGGCCACCAGCAGCCCGAGCCAGCACGCCAGCAGCGCGGCGGTCAGGTCGACGGCCAGGCCGGCGAGCAGCAGCAGCGTCCAGCCGCCGACCAGCGCGAGGGTGGGGGCGCGCTCGGGGCCGGTGATCGGCAGGTAGCGGATCCGCGCGTCCGGGTCGACGCCGTCCCACCACGCGATGTCGTCCAGCCGCAGCCGGGGCAGCCGCGGCACGTAGTCGGGGTCGTCGCCGAAGGTCCGGCGGCGACGGCGGGTGGCGGTGGGGCGCGGCCGGTGTTCCGGCTCGGACTCCTCCTCCTGGCAGGCGCCGTCGTAGCTGGCCCGGCGCACCGGGTCGTTGAGGGTCTCGTAGGCCTCCTGCAGCAGGCGGAAGGTGCCCGCGGTGCCACCGACGTCGGGGTGCATGGTGCGGGCCAACGTCCGGTACGCGGATTTGATCTCCGAAGCGGTCGCATCCCGACGCACGCCGAGCAGTTCGTAGTAGTCGACCCCGCGCACGGCCCTCCTGCCTCCCACTGGTGCGCGGTCATGATAGGACCCGCGCCGAGACCAAGATCAACCGCGGTCGGCCGTCCCCGGCCTCCGGGTGATCTCCTTCCCGACCTGAGTGTCGTCGACGGACCGGGCCACCGCGCCCCACCCGACCGCCTCGATCACCGTGATGGCGCAGTCGGTGCACCCGTCGGCGCGAGCCCCCGCCTCCGCCCGGACGGCACACCCCGGAACGCGAAAAACCCGCTGACCTTCGGGTCAGCGGGCTCTTCCACGCGGGTGGCCGAGACGGCGGGGCCGTCCCTCCCTTTTGACCACCCGGAACAGCCGGGCGCGGTTGTCAAGTGGCGCCTCGAACCGGCTCGGCTAGCTCCAGCGGTGCGCCGCCGGGTCCGCGGACCGGAGCGGGAGGGGCTCCGGCCGGCTCGCCCGGCACCGCGAAGTCTGTCCGTCGGCGGGCTCGACGCCCACCGTGCCGTCGCCCACCCTAGCAGGTCCCGCGCGCGGCGATGGTCACGGCAGCCACGATCGTCCCGCCGGAGGGGCGTGCCGTGCGCCACAACCGGGCGTACCGGAAATGAACGGGCGGCACTTCTCGCCAGACGAAGGATTTGCCGCGCTCGAGGACGTTGACGACGAATTTTGTCGCCCCTAGAGTCCGGCGCCGGATGCGAACGGCGATTCGGCGGCCCCGGTTCGCGGGCGCCGGACCCGGTGCTCCACCATTTTCCCGCTGCGAACGACGATTCCTCAGGGGAGCACGCATGTCCGGTTCCGCGCCCACCGGCCAGTCCACCACCGGCTGGGTCCGGGTGATGCGGCGCAAACCGATCAGCACGCTCGTCGCCGAGAGCGGTGCCGACACCGGCGGCGGCGAGCTGCGGCGGTCGCTGGGCGTCGCCCGGCTGACCATGATCGGCGTCGGGTCGACGGTCGGCACCGGCATCTTCATCGTGCTCAACGAGGCCGTGCCCAAGGCCGGGCCGGCGGTGGTCATCTCGTTCGTGCTGGCCGCGATCACCGCGGCGCTCACCGCGCTCTGCTACGCCGAGCTCGCCTCCACGATCCCGGTCGCCGGCGCGTCCTACACCTACGCCTACGCCACGCTGGGCGAGCTGATCGCCTTCCTCGTCGGGGCGTGCCTGCTGCTGGAGTACGGGGTAGCGGCCTCGGCGGTGGCGGTCGGCTGGGGCGAGTACCTCAACGCGCTGCTCGGCGACGTGGTCGGCTGGCAGATCCCGGCCGCGTTCAGCGCTCCGCCCGGTGAGGGCGGCATCCTCAACCTCCCGGCCGCGGTGCTGGTCACCGCCTGCTGCCTGCTGCTGGTGCGCGGCGCCAAGGAGTCCGCGACGATCAACGCGATCACGGTGTGCATCAAGCTCGCCGTGCTGCTGCTGTTCGTCGCGGTCGCCTTCACCGCCTTCAAGGCCGAGAACGCCCAGCCGTTCGCCCCGTTCGGCGCGGCGGGCGTCGGCGCCGCCGCCTCGATGGTGTTCTTCTCCTACATCGGCATGGACACCGTCTCCACCGCGGGCGAGGAGGTCCGGGACCCGCGCCGGACGTTGCCGCTGGCGATCTTCTGGTGCATCGCGATCGTCACCACCATCTACCTCCTGGTGGCCGTCGCCGGGATCGGCGCTCAGCCGTGGCAGGCCTTCGAGGGCCAGGACGCGGGCCTGGCGGCGATCCTGAGCGACATCACCGGCTCGGGCTGGCCGGCGATCGTGCTCGCCGCCGGTGGCGTGGTGTCGATCTTCGGCGTCACCCTGACCACGATCTACGGCCAGACCCGGATCCTGTTCTCGATGGGCCGCGACGGGATGGTGCCGCGGTTCTTCCACACGGTGCACCCGCGCCGCCGCACCCCGGTGCGCAACACCCTGGTCGTCTCGCTGTTCGTCGGGCTGCTGGCGGCGGCGGTGCCACTGAACACGCTGGCCAACCTGACGAGCATGGGCACGCTGGTGGCGTTCACCGTCGTCTCCGCGGGCGTGGTGGTCCTGCGCCGCACCCGACCGGAGCTCGAGCGCGGCTTCCGCGTCCCGGGCTACCCGGTGGTCCCGGCCCTGAGCGTCGCCGCGTGCCTCTACCTGATCTCGCAGCTGCCCTGGAGCACGTTCCTGATGTTCGCGGTCTGGATCGGCCTGGCGCTCGCCCTGTACTTCACCTACAGCGTCAAGCACAGCGCCCTGGCCGCCGGCGAGGTCGAGCCCGCCCGCTCCTGACGGACGCTCGCCGGGTGGCTCCGCCACGGGTCACCCGGCGAGAACACCACTGCGACAGCGGCTTCCGGAAGATCTCGCGCTGCGGCGGATTGACACGCCTGAGAAGATGAAAAGTCGGCGTGTCCACCACATTCCACAAGGGACTCCGCCGAACCTGGTGCCATGATAGCCGCTGTGAGGGGCAAGTGTCAATTCAGGAGTACGCAGAGGAGCTGCGGTCCGAGCGGGAACACATCGCGGGGCTCTACGCGCGGCTCGACGCCGAGCGCGCGCGGGTGGTGAAGGAGTACCGCGCCGCGTTGCGCGACCACGGCGGGACCGCCGTGGAGCGGGACGTCGCGGTGCGCGCGCTGGCGCGGGAGACCACGCGACTGGACGTGGCGGACAACGGGCTGTGCTTCGGCCGGTTGGACAGCACCTCCGGAGAACGCACCTACATCGGCCGGATCGGGATCTTCGACGAGGACGACGACTACGCGCCGCTGCTGGTCGACTGGCGGGCGCCCGCCGCCCGCCCGTTCTACACCGCCACCGGCGCCAACCCCGAGAACATGCGTCGGCGCAGGCACTTCCACACCCGCGGGCGTGCGATCACCGGCTTCACCGACGAGGTCCTCGGCCGGCCCGGCGAGGACGCGCACGGCGACGCGGCCCTGCTGGCGGCGGTCAACGCCCCGCGCGGGGAGGGCATGCGCGACATCGTGGCCACCATCCAGGCCGAGCAGGACGAGATCATCCGGCTCGACCACCCGGGCGTGGTGGTCATCGAGGGCGGCCCGGGCACGGGGAAGACCGTGGTGGCACTGCACCGCGTCGCCTACCTGCTCTACACCAAGCGGGAACGCATGGAACGCCACGGTGTGCTCGTGGTCGGCCCCAACCCCGCGTTCCTCGACCACATCAGCCGGGTCCTGCCGTCGCTGGGCGAGACCGACGTGGTGTTCATGACCACCGGCGACCTCGTGCCCGGCCTGCACGTCACCGCGGAGGACACGCCGGAGGCCGCGAAGGCCAAGGGCTCACTGGGGATCCTGGACGTGCTCGCGGCGGCGATCGCCGACCGGCAGCGGCTGCCGGAGGAGCCGCTGGAGATCGAGCTGGAGGACGTCACGGTCCGCATCGACGCCGAGACCGCGGAGTGGGCCCGGCAGGAGGCGCGCGACACCGGCCTGCCGCACAACGAGGCCCGCGCGACCTTCGTCGAGATCGTCACCTACGTGCTCACCGAGCGCGCCGTCGCCCGCATCGGCCGGGGCTGGCTGACCCGGGAGGACGAGCAGACCTGGGCGCAGCTGAAGGCGGAGGTGCTCGACGAGCTGCACGCCAACGACGCCTTCCACGCCGCGCTCGACGAGCTGTGGCCGGTGCTGACGCCCGAGGGACTGCTGGCGTCGCTGTACAGCTCGCGCGAGCGGCTGCGCGCGGCCGGTGCCGACGAGGCGCTCTACCGCGCGCAGGGTGACGCCTGGACGGTGTCGGACGTGCCGCTGCTCGACGAGCTGGTCGACATGCTGGGCAGTGCCGGGCCGTCGCAGGAGAGCACCGAGCGCGCACGGCAGCGGGAGGCCGAGTACGCCCAGGGCGTCATGGAGATCCTGCACACGGAGCGCCACGACCTGATGGACGACGAGGACCACCTGCTCGCCCAGGACCTGCTCGACGCCGCGGACCTGGCCGAGCGGTTCGTCGAGCGGGACACCCGCACCCTCGCCGAACGCGCCGCCGCGGACCGGGACTGGACCTACCGGCACGTGGTGGTCGACGAGGCCCAGGAACTGTCCGAGATGGACTGGCGGGTGCTGATGCGGCGCTGCCCGAACCGGTCGTTCACCGTGGTCGGCGATCTCGCGCAGCGCCGCTCGCCGGCCGGGGCCCGGTCGTGGAGCGCGGTGCTGGACCGGTACGTGCCCGGGCGCTGGGTCTACCGGTCGCTGTCGGTGAACTACCGGACCCCGGCCGAGATCATGGAGGTCGCCGGGGCACTGCTCGCCGAGTTCGCCCCCGGGGCCGAGGTGCCGGAGTCGGTCCGCTCGTGCGGCGTACGGCCGTGGTCCCGGCGCGTCACCGAGGACGAACTGCCCGCGGCGGTCGAGGAGTTCACGCGGGAGGAGGCCGACCGTGACGGCACCAGCGTCGTGATCGGTCCGGCGGACGTGCCGGGTGCGGTGCCTCCCCCGGAGACCAAGGGGCTGGAGTTCGACGCGGTCCTCGTGGTCGAGCCGGAGCGCATCCTCGCCGACGGCCCGCGCGGCGCGGCCGACCTCTACGTCGCGCTGACCCGCGCCACCCAGCGCCTCGGCGTGCTGCACCGGGGACCGCTGCCGCAGGTGCTGGCCGGGCTCGCCGAGGTCGAGCGCGTGTAGCGGGAGGGGCCGGCCGCGGTGGCACGGCCGGCCCGTCCGGTCGACCATGGGCACATGGCACCGACGCTGCGCGTGCGCATCGCCCCGGAGCTGCGGTTGTTCGTGGCTCCCCGGCACCGGGGCGGGGTGGCCGAGGTGGCCTACGACGGCACCGCGACCCTCGGGCACATCGCCGAGTCGCTCGGCGTGCCGCTGACCGAGGTCGGGACGCTGCTGGTGGACGACGTGCCGCGCACTCCCCCGCACCAGCCGCGCGCGGGGACGACCATCGAGATCCGGCCGGTCGAACGCCCGCAGGCCGCCCCGCCGCGGTTCCTGCTGGACGTCCACCTCGGCAAGCTGGCGCGGCGGCTGCGGCTGGTCGGCGTGGACGCCGCGTACCGCAACGACGCCGACGACGACGAGCTGATCGCCGAGGCCGAGCGCGAGCAGCGGGTGCTGCTCACCCAGGACCGGGGGCTGCTGCGGCGCCGGGCGCTGTGGGCCGGTGCCTACGTGCGCGGGTCCGACCCGGCCGAGCAGCTGGTGGACGTCATCGAGCGCTTCGCGCCACCGCTCGCCCCGTGGACCCGCTGCACCGCCTGCAACGGACTGCTGACTCCGGTGTCCAAAGAGGACGTGGTGGCGGAGATCGAGCCGGGCACGCGCCGCCACTACGACGACTACGCCCGCTGCCCGGACTGCGACCGCGTCTACTGGCGCGGCGCGCACTCCCACCGCATCACCGCGATCATCCGAGCAGCCCGCCGCGCCCACCCCGGAACGCGGTGAAGGGCACCGTGCGCCGACCGGGTTGGCGCACGGTGCCCTTCACCCATCGACTGCTCGAACACCGTGCGTTGTCCACAGGAGATCGCGAGGACGTGCTCGAGCGCGAGCCGCGTCGGCCGCAGCGGGTTCTCCCCGGGTCGCGCTCGGCTGTTCGTGCGTGGGCGGGGTGGCGATCCCGCGCGTCATCGCCACCCCGCCGGTCAGGTGGTCAGCCGGTGACGGACTCCAGCACCGGGAGGTAGCCCTTGGCGTAGCCGTCGACGTTCGGGTGGAAGGACTCCACGAGCGGGTTGCTCGGGCCGTTGATCCACTCCTCGCTGGAGCAGACGCCGTGTCCGTCGAAGGCGTCACGGGTGTCGGCGTAGGTGAACCCGGCCGCCTGCGCCCGCTCGGAGATCACGCCGGCCAGCACGTCGGAACCGTCGTTGATGCGCTGCCGCTTGGCGTCGGAGAACAGCGGGATGCCGCAGTCGCCGAGCTCGGTGAGCCGCGGGTAGCCGAGCACCACGACCTCGGCGTTCGGGGCGGCCTCGCGGATCGCGGCGTAGGTGCTGTCGAGCTTGGCGGGCAGCTCGTTGCGGGCCTTCTCCTCGCCCTCGCTGACCGCGGAGTCGCAACCGCTGTCCGTGCCGAGCAGGCAGTCCTGGATGACGTCGGCGAACCCGACGTCGTTGCCGCCGATGGAGATGGTGACCAGCGTGGTGTCGGCGCTGAGCCCGCTGAGCTGGTTGGCGACGACGTCGTCGGTCACCGCGCCCGAGCAGGCGTTGAAGGTGAAGCTGCTGACGCCGTGCGAATCGGCCCACAGCTGCGCGTAGGCCTTGGGGCTGCGACGGCAGTCCCCGCTGTCGTCGAAGTACTCTCGCGTGCCGACTCCGGAAGCGTAGGAGTCGCCCAGTGCTGCGTAGTTCTCCGCGGCGGGTGACGCGATCGCTGGTGCGGCCAACATGGTGCTCGCTGCCGCCACCACCGCCGCGGCACCGACGACGTGCCGTAAGTGACGCATGCTTCCTCCGGTGGGAGATCGAAAAAACGTCACCATTCAAAGAGGAAGCAGCGCCGAACCAGGCGAATTGGCGAATACCCGCCAGTACGGACGTCTGGAGCACGACACGCGCCCGAGCACCAGCCGCCGACCGGGTGCCGTTCTTCCCGGAATTCCCGGGAGGTTCAGCGGGATCGGTCCGGACCCGGGTGCCCCCACACCGCCGACGACCACCTCAGCGGGCCGAGCGCGTCGACCGCTCGACCGGTCCACGCACGCACGACCCGCGCGGGTTCACCTCGGACACGCGGACCGTCTCTGACGATCGACCATGACGCACGCGCTGTGGCGCGCTCGCACCGACCCCGACGCGGGATCGATCGAGGACAGCGTCTTCTCGACCGCGACACCGCCGGCCGTGCGCGCAGCCGGGTCGTGAGTGCTGGAACCGGCTCCAGCCGGTCTGCGCACTCACGACCACCTGGCAGCGTCGTGCCGGAGGACCCGACGTGGATCACGTCCGCGAATTGCGTCGTGCGAGCAGCGCGCGTGGACGGGCGGTGAATGCGCGTGCCGTCGTGACCACAATTCCCGTCACCCAGGGTGGACGAATCAGTTCCGCTGGGTCACACGGATGTCCAGTCACGTGACGGATTCGCTGTTCAAACGTTACAGGAAGTTTCACGATGCGGAAAGGCGGAGCGCACGGGTGTGGCAAAAGTTACTTTCGGGTTCAAACCACCGGACGAGTCGTATAGGCACTGTGGGCGAGTCGCGCAATTCTGCGGGGCGCCCGAGTGCCGTTTTCGAACTGCGGCCAGCAATTGTTCGGGCGCCGAATTTCGCGCGCGCGAATGCACGACGAGTTCGGAGGAGTAGTGTTCCAGCTCAGTGCGGTGACCACCGCTCTGTTATTGATCGCATTCTACGGCCTCACGTTCCTCATGACTCTCTCGATCCGGGAGAAGAAGGAGAACGTGGACGGGTTCATGGTCTCCAACGGTGCGGTGGGCTTCGGCATCTCCGCCGCGAGCATGACCGCGACCTGGGTGTGGGCTGCCTCGCTCTACGCGGCGGCCAGCTCGGGCTACACCTACGGCGTCTCCGGGCCGATCCACTACGGGCTCTGGGGTGCACTGATGATCCTGTGCATCTACCCGTTCGGCCGGCACTTCCGCAAGGTGGCCCCGAAGGCCCACACCCTGGCCGAGGTGATGCACGCACGGCACGGCCGTTCGAGCCAGCTGATCCTGGCGGTGTCCAACATCGTCGGCAGCGTCATCAGCCTCACGGCGAACTTCACCGCCGCCGGGGCGCTCATGGAGATCCTGACGCCGTTCAGCTTCCTGCACGGTGTGCTCATCGCCGCCATCGGCGTGCTCGCCTACACCCTGTGGTCCGGGTTCCGGGCCTCCGTGATGACCGACTTCGCGCAGCTCGTCGCCATGATGCTGGCCGCCGCGCTGATCGTGCCGATGGTCTTCTTCGCGACCGGCGGCACCGACGGGCTCGACGCGGGCATGGCCCGGCTGACCGACGAGCAGGCGAACTTCTTCTCCGGTGAGGCCTTCCTGGAGCAGGGCGGTCCGTACCTGGCCGCGGTGCTGGCCTACGCCATCGGCAACCAGACCATCGCGCAGCGCCTGTTCGCGGTGCGGCAGGACCGGATCAAGAGCACGTTCATCACCGCGACGCTCGGCTACGCCGGCACGGTGATCGGCCTGGGCATGCTGGGGCTGCTCGCGGTGATGGTCGGCCTGCAGCCGCTCAACGGCGACATGAACAACATCATCCCGCAGATGGCGTCCGAGTACCTGTCGCCGGTGATGGTCGGTCTGCTGTTCATCATGGTGATCGGCTCGCTGTCGTCCACTGCGGACTCCGACCTCGCGGCGCTGTCCTCGCTGGTGATGACCGACATCTACGGCAAGAACATCGCGCGCGGCAGGGTGAACCCGCGGACGATGCTCTACATCGGACGCATCACCATGATCGCGGCCACCGCGCTCGGCGTGATGTTCGCGGTGTCGAACTTCAACATCCTCGACCTGCTCGTGTTCGTCGGTGCGCTGTGGGGCGCGCTGGTGTTCCCGGTGATCGCCAGCTTCTACTGGGACCGGATCACCAACACCGCGTTCACCGTCTCCGTGGTCGTCGCGCTGGCGTTCTTCCTGGTGGCGCGCTTCGAGCTCCTGCCGCTCACCGGCGTCGTCGCCGTCGTGATGGAGGTCGCCGCGGTGATCGGCGGAGCCGTGGTGTTCGGCTTCATGGCGTTCGGCCTGTTCGGCAAGAAGGTCGGCCTCACGGTCGGCGTCATCGCGGGCGTGGTGCTGTTCCCGCTGGTCCTGGGCTTCCTGCGGGACTACCCGACGCTGCTCGGCTCGCTGGTGTCCTACGGCGTCAGCGCCGTCGTGTGCGTCGCGATCAGCATGACCAACAAGGACCGCTTCGACTTCTCGGTCATCAACGAGCGCGTCACCGAGTTCCAGATGAGGGACCAGCAGCCCGAGCCGGCGACGGTCGCCGCCGACCGCTGACGCGAGGAAGAACGGAGCACCTGGCGTGGAAAACCTGATCCTGACCGCCTACATCCTGATGTGGCCGGCGATGACCGCGATCGTGCTGATCGTGTTGTGCGCGGCCGTGTTCAAGGACCACCGCGACGCCAAGAAGAACAACAAGTCGGTCGTCTGAGCGACCAGTCCCCCGACCAGCAACTCGCATTGGAGACTTCAACGATGGGTTCCCGCGTAGCCGTGATCGGTGCCGGCCCCAGCGGCTTGGCCCAGCTCCACGCGTTCGAGGAAGCGCGCAAGAAGGGCGCTGAGGTGCCCGAGGTCGTCTGCTTCGAGAAGCAGAGCGACTGGGGCGGCCTGTGGAACTACTCCTGGCGCACCGGGCTCGACGAGTTCGGCGAGCCCGCGCACGGCAGCATGTACCGCTTCCTGTGGTCGAACGGGCCGAAGGAGTGCCTGGAGTTCGCCGACTACACCTTCGAGGAGCACTTCGGCAAGCCGATCCCGTCCTTCCCGCCCCGCGAGGTCCTCGCCGACTACATCCTCGGCCGGGCGAAGAAGAACGACGTCCGGCGGTTCATCCAGTTCGCCACCGCGGTGCGCTGGGTGAGCTACGACGAGTCCACCGAGAAGTTCACGGTGACCGTCGAGGACCTGGCCGCCGGTGAGACCCGGCGCGAGGTGTTCGACTACGTCATCGTCGCCACCGGCCACTTCTCGGTGCCGAACGTGCCGCACTACGAGGGTTTCGAGACCTTCCCCGGCCGGGTCCTGCACTCGCACGACTTCCGTGACGCCCGCGAGTTCGCCGGCCAGGACGTGCTGGTGATGGGCAGCAGCTACTCGGCCGAGGACCTGGCGCTGCAGAGCAAGAAGTACGGCGCCAAGTCGGTCACGATCACCTACCGCACGGCGCCGATGGGCTTCACGTGGCCGGAGGGCATCGACGAGGTGCCGCAGCTGGTGAAGCTCGACGGCGAGGTCGCCCACTTCAAGGACGGCACCAGCCGACGGGTCGACGCGATCGTGCTGTGCACCGGGTACAAGCACCACTTCCCGTTCCTGGCCGACGAGCTCCGGCTGCGGACCAAGAACGTGCTCTACCCGGCGAACCTGTACAAGGGCGTGTTCTGGCTGGACAACCCGAAGTTGATGTACCTCGGGATGCAGGACCAGTTCTACACGATGACCCTGTTCGACGCCGAGGCCTGGTACGCCCGCGACTACGTGCTCGGCCGCGTGTCGCTGCCGTCCCGCCAGGAGATGGCCGCCGACATCGACAAGTGGGTGCAGCGCGAGTCGACGCTCAGCGCCGACGCCGAGATGATCGACTTCCAGGCCGACCACGTCGCCGAACTGCTGGCGGACGTCGACTACCCGAAGTTCGACCTCGACCTCACCCGCAAGCTGTTCCGCGACTGGGAGCACGACAAGCAGGAGAGCATCATCGGCTACCGCGACCGCGGTTTCCGCTCGCCGTGCACGGGCACCGAGGCACCGGTGCACCACACGCCGTGGTGGGAGGCCATGGACGACTCCTTGGAGACCTACCTCAACGGCCCCAAGGAGGGCTGAGGCCGGTCCGCACGACGTGAAGGGCGCCTTCCCGGCGGCTCGCCGGGAAGGCGCCCTTCGCGTGTCGAGGTCAGTGGTCGAAGCGACCGTCCTTGATCGCGCGCAAGAAGGCGGCGACGTCGACGTCCAGCACCGGCCCGTCGGGGTCCTTCGAGTCCCGGATCAGGCCGAGCGGGCTGGACAGCTCCACGCAGTTGCCGTTCGCGTTGGAGTAACTGGACTTCTGCCAGGTGTGCCCGTTCACTTCTCCTCCCAATGCGAGATGGCCTTTTCGATCTGTGCCAACGAGTCCTCTTCGTCCATCGCGATGTCCCGCAACCAGGCAACAGCCTTCTTGTACTCGGCGACATCATGCTCGGTCGGGATGAACGCACCTGAACTGTGGTGTTCGAAGTGCACCACTGGAGAGGCGTCCGGGAACTCGTAGAGGACGAACGGCCCTGCCCATCCTGGGTGCCAACCGATGCGCTGAGGCATCAGCTGCACTACCACGTTCGGTCGAGCTGCCATCTCAGCCAGGTGGCGAAGCTGGTCGAGAACAACACCGTCCTCGCCGATCGGCTCGTAGAGACCTGCTTCGCCGATCAGTGCATGGAAGTTCACCGGATCTTTTCGAGTGAGTACCTCGCGGCGGCTCACGTTGAGCATGACGCGCAGCTCGACATCAGTCTGTGACAACCGCGCGGCCACCTTGATCGCTCTGGTGTAGTCCGACGTCTGGAGCAGGCCAGGGATCACCATCGGCGACCACTCGACGATCGAGGATGCTGCTCGCTCGCACTCGACCACGCCCGCCAACTGTTGCGGAATGCCGTTCATCCCGACTGTCAGCCAGTTCGGCTCAGCCACGTTTCGCGCGAGATCAAGGATCCTTTCGCGCTCGCGCGGCGAAACTCGGAGGGCGGTGAGGATCATCGCGACCGTTTCGACGTTGGGTACGCGGTGGCCGTTCTCCCAGTGCGAGATCTGTGTGTGCGACAGCTCCAGATGTCTCGCCAGTTCACGTGAGCCCATGCCGCTCGCTAGACGAGCCTCGCGGAGAGCCGCCGACAACGCTCTGGCACGCGGCGTACCTGCGGTTGCGGGCATGCACCACATCCTATCGGTTGACCTGCGCAAACAGATCACCCAATTGAATCACTAGTGGTGCACCCTGGCAACCAACCAACATGGTGTCTACGCAACCAGTGCTGACATTCGATTCCACAGGAGGTGTGCATGTCCGGTGCTGAGGTGTGGCCGCGGTGGTTGCCGTCGCCAGGGCTGCGGTCGCGGGAGACGCACTACGTCGCGCGGCCCGGGGGGACCGGGGCGTGCGGGGCCGTGGTCATGTGGGCCACCGTCGGGCACCCGACCACCACGCGGCCGCGGTGCTGGGTGTGCGAGCGGATCGTCGGCACGCGGACGACGGCACCCCGGCCGTCCCGCAGCACCTGGCGCGGACCCGGGTCCCTGCGCAACCAGAAGTGCACCGGGCGGACCCGCCGGTGACGGTCCACTCCGGACACTGCACTCCTCCGCAGATTGAACACCCGTAGGCCCTCTGGCCGGATCGGCGCGTCGCCCCCTCCCCGACACCGCGCCGGTCCTCCCGGTAGCCGGGCTCTGCCCCCGACCCGGCCCGGCTACCGGGACTCCTCCTGCCAGACCGGTTCCGGGGACTCGCGGACCCGGCCGTCGGCGTGGAACACCAGGTAGCGGTCGAAGGAACGGGCGAACCAGCGGTCGTGGGTCACCGCGACGACCGTTCCCTCGAACTCCTCCAGCCCTGCCTGCAGGGCGTCCGCCGACACCAGGTCGAGGTTGTCCGTGGGCTCGTCCAGCAGCAGGAGGTTCGCGCCCTCCAGCTCCAGCAGGAGGATCTGGAACCGGGCCTGCTGGCCCCCGGAGAGCGTGTCGAACGGCCGCTGGGCCGCCTGCACGATCTCGTAGCGGGCGAGCAGGCGGCTCGCCTCCTCGCGGGTCGTGCCCGGGCGCCGCTCTCCCCCGCCCATCAGCAGGTCCAGCAGCGTGCGGCCGGTGAACTCCGGGTGCTCGTGCGTCTGCGCGAACATGCCCGGCACCACCCGCGCGCCCAGGCGCGCGAGGCCGGTGTGCGGCACCGGGGTCAGCGCTCCCCGGTCCGGCACCGGGATGTCCTCGCTCCCGCCGCGAGCCAGCAGCCGCAGGAAGTGTGACTTGCCGGTGCCGTTCGCGCCCAGCACCGCGATCCGCTCGCCGTAGCGGAACTCGGTGCTGAACGGCTTCGTCAACCCGTCCAGCGCCAGGTCCTCGCAGACCACCGCGCGCTTGCCGGTGCGGCCGCCCGCCAGCCTCACCCGCACGCGCTGCTCGCGTGGCACCGCCTCCGGTGGGCCCGCTTCCTCGAACTTGCGCAGCCGGGTCTGCGCCGCCTGGTAGCGGGCGGCCATGGAGTCGTTGTGCGCGGCCTTCTGCTTGAGCTCCTGGACCAGGCGGACCAGCTTCGCGCGGTCCTCGTCCCAGCGGCGCCGCAGCTCGTCCAACCGGGCCACCCGGTCCGCGCGGGCCTGGTCGTAGGTGGCGAAACCACCGCCGTGCACCCAGGTCCGGTTGCCCGTGGCGCCCAGTTCCACCGTGACGATGCGGTTCGCGGTGCGGTGCAGCAGTTCCCGGTCGTGGGTCACGAACAGCACGCTCTTCGGGGTCTCCCGGATCTGCTGCTCCAGCCACTGCTTGCCCGGCACGTCGAGGTAGTTGTCCGGCTCGTCGAGCAGCAGCACCTGCTCGGGGCCGCGCAGCAGCGCTTCCAGCGCGAGCCGCTTCTGCTGACCGCCGGAGAGCTTCCGCAGTTCGCGGAAGCGGGCCCGGTCGTAGGGCAGCCCGAGCGCCTCCGTGCAGCAGACGTCCCAGAGCACCTCCGCGTCGTACCCGCCGGCGTCGGTGTACTCCGCGATCGCCTCGGCGTAGGCGAGCTGGGCGGCGTCGTCGTCCCGCTCGATGAGCGCGTCCTCGGTCTGCTCCAGCCGCTCCGCGGCGGCGCGGAGCCTGGGCGCGGACAGCGAGACCAGCAGGTCCCGCACCGTCGAGTCGTCGCGGGCGTGGCCGATGAACTGGCGCATCACCCCGAGTCCGCCGGAGCGCACGATGTTGCCCTCGGTCGGCGTGAGGTCACCGGAGACCAGGCGCAGCAGCGTCGTCTTGCCCGCGCCGTTCGGCCCGACCAGCGCGGCTTTCACGCCGTCGCCGACGCGGAACGAGACGTCGTCGAGCAAGACCCGCCCGTCGGGCAGGACGTAGTGCACCTTCTGCAGTTCGACGTGCCCCATGGCACTCGCCCCCCCAGTCGTCAGGTCAGGACCAGCGCGGTGAGCCGCACCCCTCCAGCTCGACGTCCCGCGCCGACAGCGCGGCCGAACCAACAGCCGACGAGCTCACGCCGCGGAAGCTACCGCGCCTGCGACAACGACGGCCAACGGTTTTCCCGCTCCCCACCCGCGCAGAGCGCCCCGACGCCCAGAGACCACCACCGACCTGGGCGAACTGCCAGTTTTAGGCAAAACTGACCGCCCACCAACCGGGCACGCGGCCGCCAGTTCTAGGCAAAACTGTCGCCCTCCGCGCACGAGAACGGGAGCAGGCGGTCCTGGGGGATCGCCTGCTCCCGCTGCACCAGCCGTTGCGCGTTACGGCTGGGGGAACTGTTCCGCGTACGTGGTGACCGCGGTGCTGATGGCCTGGAGGTTGCGGTCCAGGGCCTGGGTGTCGACGTTGTCGACCGTGTCGCAGGACTGGTGGTAGCACGGGTCGAACGCCTCGCCCGCCTGGCCGCCCCACTTCTGCGCCTGCTCCTCGGTCTTGGTCCCCTCGGCACCGGTGAAGGTGCCGCCTGCCGGGATGCCGACCTCGATGAACGGGCCGTAGTCGGAACGGCCGTCGAAGTCGGTGCCCTCGGTCTCCACCCCGGCCTGGGCCAGCGCGTCGTTGAGCAGCTGCTCGATCTGCGCCGACCCCTCCGGACCCGGCCCTTCACCCTCGCCGTCGGAGTCGTCACCGTCGTAGGTGAAGTAGCCGGCGTTCGGCGAGCCGACCATGTCGAAGTTCAAGTAGGCGGCGATCTGCCCCCGCTCCTCCTCCGACAGCGAGTCGACGTAGTACGTGGAGCCGACCAGACCCTGCTCCTCGGCGCCCCAGAACGCGAAGCGCAGCTTGTTCGTGGGGGTCGCGCCGCTGGCGGCGTAGTCCAGCGCGGCCTGCAGGATCGCCGCCGAGCCGGTGCCGTTGTCGTTGATCCCCGGCCCGCGGCTGACGCTGTCCAGGTGGGCGCCGAACATGATCACGTTGCCGGCGTCGCCCCCGGGGGTCTCGGCCAGCAGGTTGTAGGTGGTGCCGCCCAGGGTGCTGAACTCCTGCACCGTGGTGACGTACCCGGCCTCGTCGAGCTGCGCCTTGACGTAGTCCAGCGACGCCTTGTAGCCGGGTTGCCCCGCGGCTCGGTTGCCGCCGTTGGCCTCCGCGATCGACTGCAACTCCTGCAGGTGCTCCTGCACCGCCGCGACCCCGGTCAGCGGCGCGGCCGGTGCGCTCGCCGCGGTCGCCGGGAGCGCCAGGGCCGACACCGCGGCCAGCGCGGTAGCGGTCGCCAGTACGGGTCGTTTCGGCATGCCACTTCCCTTCTCCCCGGGCAGGCCCGTGTCAGCCGGAACGTATCGACCGGATCGCGGCCTTCGGGGAGTTTGACGAGAATTCGCCGCGGAGCACGTTTTCCCGTTCTCACCGAACAGGATCCGCAGGACGAGGGCGCCACCGCACCCGTCGTCCACTGTGGATGACGGGTGCGCAGCTCGGACACCAGCAGGCCTGCACCACCTCCGGCATGCGGGAACGCGAGACCAGGCGGCACGGCAGCCCCACCGCGCGCGTTCGGTGACCAGCCGGTCACTGCCCGCACCAAGCACGCCGGACGCTCCGGAGAGACCCCCATCACAAGTGGGAGGTAACCGTGCACACCCCCTGACCTGCGTGCGAGCATCGCCCGAGTTCCACGTCACGCCGCCGTCGCGCGGTGTTCACCGGGAGGAAGGTTCAGGTGCAGGTTCTGTGGGGTCTCGGCGGCATGCTGGTGGTGCTGCTGCTGGCGTTCGCGATGTCCACCAACCGGCGCGCGATCAATCCGCGGACCGTGCTCGGGGCGCTGGCGATCCAGATCCTGTTCGCGGTCATCGTGCTGCGCTGGGACGTGGGCAAGCAGGCGCTGTCCGCGGTGAGCGGTGCGGTGCAGAAGGTGCTCGATTCCTCCAAGGAGGGCATCGAGTTCATGGTCGGCCCGATCCTGCCCGGTGAGGGCACCGTGGTGGCCTTCCAGGTGCTGCCGATCATCGTGTTCATCGCGTCGCTGACCGCGGTGCTGTACCACTGGGGCGTCCTGCAGTGGGTGGTCCGCATCCTCGGTGGTGGCCTGCAGAAGGTGCTGGGCACCACCAGGCCGGAGTCGCTCAACGCCACCGCGAACATCTTCCTCGGCATGACCGAGGCGCCGCTGACGGTCCGCCCGTACCTGCCGAGGATGACCCGCTCGGAGTTCTTCGCGGTGATGACCGGCGGCCTGGCCACCGTGGCGGGCACCGTGATGGTCGGCTACGCGATGCTGGGCGCCAGCCTGGACCACCTGATCGCGGCCAGCTTCATGGCGGCACCGGCCGGCCTGCTCATGGCCAAGATCATCGTCCCGGAGACCGGGGAGAAGGGCACCGAGGAGGACAGCACCGAGGACGCCGCTGAGGAGACCGCCAAGGACGCGCCGGGTGCGGCCAAGGCCCCCGAGGCCGACGAGGCCGACAACAAGCCCCGCAACGTCATCGACGCCGCGGCCTCCGGCGCCTCCGACGGCGTGCGGCTGGCCCTGAACGTCGGCGGGATGCTGTTCGCGTTCGTCTCGCTCATCGCGCTGGTCAACCTGGTCATCGGCGGCGTCGGCGGGCTGTTCGGGCTGCCCGACCTGTCCCTGCAGCAGGTCCTGGGCTACGTGTTCTCCCCGCTGATGTGGGTGATCGGCGTGCCGTGGCACGAGGCGGTGGCCGCGGGCGGCTTCGTCGGTGAGAAGGTCGTGCTCAACGAGTTCGTCGCGTTCGCCGACTTCGGCCCGCAGATCGGCCAGTTCAGCGAGAAGAGCGCCACCATCATCACCTTCGCGCTCACCGGGTTCGCCAACCTCGGCTCGCTGGGCGTCCTGCTCGGCGGGCTGGGCGGCATGGTGCCGTCCAAGCGGAGCTGGATCGCCCGCGACGGGGTCCGCGCGATCATCGCCGGCACCCTGGCCAACCTGCTCAGCGCCACCATCGCGGGCGTGCTGGTGGCCTGACGCCCGCGCGGGTGCGCGGCGACCGCACGCCGCCGCGCACCCGCGACGTCACGCCCAGTGCGCCGCGGAGCGCTTCTGCAGCAGTTCCCGGTACTGGCGCGTGGTGTTCTCGTGCAGCTCGCCGGTGCCCCAGTCCAGGACCACCCCGTACCGGCGGATCACGTCGAGCATGTCCAGCTCGCCCGCGCGGTAGCGGCGGGCCACCGCGTGCGGGTCCTCGGCCAACCAGTCCCGCCGCTGCGCGGCGATGGAGGCCCGCAGCTCCTCCGTGGCCGCGGTGTCCACTTCGTACTGGTCGAGCTCCGGGTCGATCGGGCGGATGACGACCCCGTAGTCCTTGGCCGCGCGCTCCACCGAGACGTAGCCGTCGATGACGTCCTCGACGACCAGCTCCGGGTCCCGGGTGAGCGGGTCGCCGTACCCGCCGCCGCCCGCCGACGGCCGGGTGAAGGAGTCACCGGGCTCGATCGGGACGTTCGAGAACGTCGCTCCCAGGAACCGCTCCTCGTCGGTGCCCTTGTTCAGCCACACGCCGTGCGGCACCGAGGGCAGGCCGCCGGCGATGCCCCAGGTGATCGACCGGGCGCGGTCACAGCAGTACGACATCACGGTGCTCTCGCAGTCGGTGAGCACGCCGCCCTTCTCCAGGCCGCACCCGCCGCGGTACCGCCCTGGGCCACCGGAGTCGGTGACGATGCTGTGCCGGCTGGTCAGCACCGGGGAGAGCCGCTCCTGCCCCTCGACCGGCTGCACCGCCAGGCCCGGGCCGAAGACCGGCGCGGTCGCACCGGAGCCGTCCTTGCCGTTCCGGCCGCCCCAGCCACCGGCCATCCAGTCGTACCACATGAAGTAGGGGCGTTCCTCAGTCCGACCGTCCCTGCCGCCGACCAGCAGGTACTCCAGGTTGAACGCGCACGCCATGGCGCGCTCGGGCACCACCTGCGACCAGATCTCGAACAGCGCGTTCATCAGCTTCTCGTAGGGGCCGGAGCAGAAGCCGGTGACCGCGGTGGGCCACGCGGCGTTGACCACCGTGCCCTCCGGGCCGAGGTCGGCGTGCACCACCCGGTACAGCCCCGAGTTCAGCGGCACGTCCGGGAAGAACGTCTTCGTCCCCGCGTACAGCGCCGAGTGGGTGGTGCCGTAGCCGGAGTTGAGGAACGTCGACACCGCCGGGGCGCTGCCGGTCAGGTCGTAGTGGATCCCCTCGTCGTCGATCCGCATCCGCACCGAGACCGGCACCAGTCCCTCCGGCGAGCCGGGGTCGGCGTCGAGGTGGTCGACCGCGTGCCACTCGCCGTGCGGGAGCTCGGCGAGCTTGCGGCGGACGATGCGCTCCACGTAGTCCTGCACGCCCGCCATGGCGGCCACGACGGTGTCCTTGCCGTAGCGGTCGACCAGCCGCAGGACCTCGCGCTCGCACACCGCGGTGGCCTCGGCCTGCGCGTTGAGGTCGCCCATGCAGCTGTAGGGCGAGCGCGTGTTGGACACCAGCAGCCGCGCCACGTCGTGCAGCTGCTTGCCGCGGTGCCACACCCGCACCGGGGTGATGCGCAGCCCCTCGCTGAAGTGCTCCTTGGCGTTGACGTCGAAGGAGCCGGGCACGTTGCCGCCGATGTCGGCCCAGTGCCCCTTGTTCTGCGCGAACCCGATGAGCTCGGAGCCGGCGAAGATGGGCCGGATGAAGCTGACGTCGTTGAAGTGCGTGCCCCCGCGGTAGGGGTCGTTGACCGCGAAGACGTCACCGGGGCCGATGTCGTCGCCGAACTCCTCCAGCACCGCCCGGCACTGGAAGTGCAGCGTGCCGACGTGCACGGCGATGTCGGCGCTGCCCTGCATCACGGTGCCGCCCGAGGCGTCGCACAGCGCCGAGGAGAAGTCCCGCGCGTAGATGACGAACGAGTAGCAGGTGCGCATGATCTGCTCGCTCATCAGGTCCACGGCGGTGGCGAAGGCGTTCTTGAGCACCTCGAAGGTCACCGGGTCCAGTCCCGCCGGGGTCACCGGGCCCGCGTCGCGCTCGATCGTCATGGTTCAGGCCTCCGTGAGGTGGATGCGGATGTTCAGCCACTCGTCGATCTCGGCCCGCGCGCCCGGGGGCACGACGGTGGTGGCGTCCAGCTGCTCGATCACGGCCGGGCCGCGCAGCCGGGTTCCGGCGGGCAGGTCGGACCGGTCGTGCACCGGGGTGTCGACCCATCCCGGCCCGTCGAAGTGGACCTTGCGGGTCTGCCGCGCCGCGGGCGCCTCGCCGGGAACCACCTCGTGCGGGGCGATGACGGGTTTGGGCGTGACGCCGACCGCGGTCAGGCCCAGCTGGTAGATCTGCACCGGGGTGTCGTCCCGGCGGAACGAGTGCTCCCGCTCGTGCTGCTCGTGGAACAGCTCGATCGCCTCGCGCAGGGCGTCCGGACCGCTGCCGCACTTCACGGTCAGCGACCGCCACTGCCCGAGGTAGCGCATGGAGACGGTGCGCTGCAGGACCGCGTCCTCGGCGCGGACGCCCTCGTGGCGCAGCCGGGCGGAGGCCTCGGCCTCCAGGCCCGCGAAGGTGTTCTCGAACTCCTCGACGTCGGCCTCCTCCCCGACGGCGTGGAACATCGCGGACAGGTCGTGGCGGATGTCCACCAGCAGGCACCCGAGCGCGGAGGTCACACCGGGGTTCGGCGGCACCACGACGGTCGGGATGCCCAGCTCGCGGGCCACCTCCGCGCCGTGCAGCGCGCCGGCGCCACCGAAGGCGATGAGCGCGAAGTCGCGCGGGTCGTAGCCGCGGCGGATCGAGATCAGCCGGACCGCGTCGGCCATGTTGGCGTTGGCGACCTGCAGGACCGCGCTGGCGGCCTCCTCGAGCGAGAGCCCGAGCGGCCGGGCGACGTGGTCGAGCAGCGCGGCCTCGGCCAGCTCCGGCGCGAGCGTCTTGGCCCCGCCGGCCAAGCTGGTGCCCAGCCGGTTGAGCACCAGGTTGGCGTCCGAGTTGGTGGGGGCGGTGCCGCCCGCGCCGTAGCACGCCGGTCCGGGCACCGCTCCGGCCGACTGCGGGCCGTTGCGCAGCGACCCGGCCTCGTCGATGTGCGCGACGGACCCGCCACCGGCGCCGATGGTGAGCACCTCGATCGACGGGAAGATGATCGGGTAGCCGTACTCGACCGACCACTCCTTGGTCACCCGGAGCTCACCGCCGTGCACCATGGCGATGTCGGTGCTGGTGCCGCCCATGTCCAGGCTGATGGCGTTGGCGTAGCCGCACTGGGTGGCCACGTGCCGGGCGGCGATGGCTCCCGCGGCGATGCCGGAGGCGGCCAGGCGGACCGGGTAGCGCTCCACGGTGCGCGGGGTCATCGAGCCGCCGCCGGAGTGCAGCAACAGGAGGTCGCCGCGGTAGCCGCCGGCCGCCAGCTCCTCGGCGAGCCGGTTGACGTAGCCGCTGACCAGCGGGGCGAGCACGGCGTTGGCGACGGTGGTGGTGAACCGGTCGTGCTCGAAGATCTCCGGGAGGATCTCCGCGCTGGCGCAGACGGTCACCCCGGGCAGCTCCTCCTCGAGGATCTCGCGCATCCGGATCTCGTGGGCCGGGTTGGCGTAGGAGTTGACGAAGCAGACCGCCACGGTGCGCACCCCGCGCCTGCGCAGCAGCGCCGCGACGCGCCGGGCCTCCGCCTCGTCCAGCGGGGTCACCACGTTGCCGTCGTGGTCGACGCGCTCGGTGACCTCGAAGCGGTCCCGGCGGCGCAGGTAGGGCCGCGCCACGTCGTGGTAGGCGTCCCAGAGGTCGTCCTTGGTGCCGTCGCGGATCTCGATGACGTCGCGGAACCCGGTGGTGGTGACCATCGCGGCCGGTTGGAAGTCCCTCGTGATCAGGGCGTTGGTGGCCACGGTCGTGCCGTGCGAGAACAGCGACACCTCGCTGAGGTCGACGCCGCCGCGCTCGATGCCGTCGAGCACCGCGCGCATCGGGTCGTCCGGGGTCGACGGGACCTTGGTGACCCGGATGCTCTTGGTGTCCTCGTCGAACACGCACACGTCGGTGAACGTGCCTCCGACGTCGACGGCCACGCGCTGCTGTGCCATGCGGGTGCCTCCTCGAGTGGTGCGGGTGGGACAGGGCCGCCGCCGGCTGCGGTTCAGTGAGGAGGTTGCTACACGCTGTACGTGCTGTCACTGTGAAGAGCACAGACGACGTGCCGTCGTCTTGTCACATCGGACAGGGGCGGGAGGGCCGGTGGAGCTGGACAGCCGCGGCGGGTGGCCGCAGTTGACCCTGCGCCACCTGGTCGACGAGCCGAGCCTGCAGCTCACCGTGGTGGAGTCCGGCGACCTGTCGCGGGTGGTCCGCTCGGCGCACCCGGTCGAGGTCGCCGAGGCCGCCGCCCAGCTGCGCCCCGGGGCGGTCGCGCTCACCACCGGCACCCCGTTCGCGGCCGCGCCGGAGGACCCGGGGCCGCAGGAGCGGCTGGTCACCGACCTCGTCGCCGCGGGCGCCGCCGCCCTGCTGTTCGGCACCGGGGTGCACTTCGAGCGGGTCCCGGACCCCCTGCGCGCGGCCGCGCGCGAGCGGAGCCTGCCGGTGCTGGCCGTGCACGCGGCGGAGACCCCGTTCACCGCGATCGCCGACCACATCACCAGCGGCGCGCTGTCGATGGAGACCTACCTGCTCAAGCGCACGGTGTGGTTGCAGAACGACCTGCTGCACGCGCTGTCGGCCTCGGACCCGGTGAGCGCGCTGGTGGTCCGGCTGGGCGCGCTGTGCAAGGGGGCGGCCGTGCTCTACGAGGGCGAGGGGCGCGTCGTGGCCTCCACCGGTCACGGTCCGCTCCGCCTGGTCTGGGAGGAGATCAGCGCCCGCCCGCACGGGGCGCAGCGGTTCACCGTCGGGCAGTGGACGGTCGCCACCCGGCCCTTCCTGCTGCGCGGCACGCGGTTCCAGCTGGCGGTGGCCTCGCGCAACGGCGCGCTGCTGGACGACCTCAGCCCCGACCTGCTGGAGACCGCCGAGCGGGTGCTGGCCGCCGCCAACGCCTCGCGGTCGCTGGTGATCAGCCAGGAGCGCGCGGAGGCGGCGCGGCTGGTGTCGGCGCTCCGCACCGGGGTCACCGCCTCGCAGGTCCGCCAGACGTGGGACCGGTTGCGCCCGTTCGGGTTCCGCGTCGGTGACGACCTCCGCGTGGTGGTGGCGAGCGCGCTGCGCGGCGAGCCCGGGGTGCGGGACACCGCCGAGGTGGTGCTGGAGCAGGCCGAGCTCGCCGACCTGCCGCTGGTGCTGGCCGCGGAGCGGGAGCCGGACCACGAGTCCGGCGAGCTGACCGCGGTGCTCGCCGACGGCGAGGCCGCCGGCCCCTGGCTGGACGACCTCGCCCGCACCCACCTGGTCGGGGTCAGCGGCCCCTTCAGCGACCTCACGGTGGCGGCCCGCTACGTCCAGGAGGCCACCACCGCCTGGCACCTGGCCGGCCGCCGCCACGGCCGGGGCAGCGGCCGGACCCTGGTGCGGCTCGACGAGGTCGACTTCGCCACCTGGCTGCTGACGCGGCGCGACGACTCGCAGGTCGCCGACCGCTTCGAACGGCACTTCGGCGCGCTGACCACCTCGCCGGAGCTGGTGGAGACCGTGGTGCACTACCTCGCCTGCGACCAGGACGTGAAGCGGACCGCCGAGCTGCTGTTCATCCACCCCAACACGGTCCGGTACCGGCTGCGCAACGTCGAACGGCTCATCGGCGGGCGGATCTCGTCCGCGCAGGTGGTGGCGAACCTCTACCTCGCCTTCCAGGACGACGTCCTGGCCTGCGCGGAGACCGTCGAGCGGACCCCGAGCGGGGTGCGGGCGTGAGGCGCGCCCGGGCACCAGCGCGGTCGGCGCCGGCGGGCGGGAGCGCACGACCGCTCGCCGACGCTGCCGCCGGGCACGCTCGGCTGGAGAATCAGGAGGACTGCGGCACAGCGGGTCTGCTGCCGCCAGGGCACAGACCGGCGCCCCGTCCGGGGCCGCAGGCGATGAGCACGAGGAACCAGGAGGTCGCTCCAGTGGAAAAGGTGGTACTGCTCGACGAGACCGGTCAGGCGATCGGGATCGAGGACAAGACGACCGTGCACCACCGGCAAACCCCGCTGCACCTGGCGTTCTCGTGCTACGTCTTCAACGACCGGGGTGAGTTCCTGCTGACCCAGCGGGCCCACCACAAGCCCACCTTCCCGAGCGTGTGGACCAACACCTGCTGCGGGCACCCGGCGCCGGAGGAGGACATGGGTGCGGCGATCGTCCGGCGGCTCGGCGAGGAGCTGGGGCTGACCGTGCACGACCTGGAGCTGGCGCTGCCCGGCTTCCGCTACCGCGCCGTGATGCCCAACGGGGTCGTCGAGAACGAGATGTGCCCGGTGTTCTTCGCCTTCACCGAGGACACCCCGCGACCCAACCCCGACGAGGTCGCCGAGACCCGCTGGGTGGACTGGGCCGAGTTCAGCACCGGTGTGCTGTCCGGGCGGGTCGAGGTGTCGCCGTGGTGCGAGCTGCAGGTCCGCCAGCTGGTCGAGCTGGGGCCGGACCCGACCCGGTGGCGCGGCGGCGCCCCGGCCGACCTGCCTCCCGCCGCCCAGGTGGCCTGAGTCCGGGTCCTCGCAGCCATCTCGGTCAGGTTAGGCTTGGCTAACCTGACCGAGATTGCGAGGCCCCCATGCCCCACTCCGCGCACTCACCGCGCCGCGCCGCCGCGCTGCTCTGCGCGCTCGTGTCGCTGCTGCTGGTCGCCTCCTGCGGCAGCGGCAGCACCGACCAGCCGCAGCAGCAGCCCGGCGACGGCGCCTTCCCGGTGACGATCGAGCACTCCCACGGCACCACCGTCATCCCCGAGCGCCCGCAGCGGGTCGTCGCGCTCGGCTACACCGACGTGGACCCGCTGCTCGCGCTCGACGTGGTGCCGGTGGCGATAAGGCCGTGGAGCGACATGCCGGGCCCCGGCCCGTGGGCCCAGGACCGGTTGCGCGGGGCGAAGCCCCACCTGTTCCCCACCCAGGGCGACATCGACGTGGAGGAGGTCGCCGCGCTGGAGCCGGACCTCATCGTGGCGGTGAACGCCGCGGTGGACGACGCGCTGTACGAGCGGCTGTCCGCGGTGGCGCCGACCCTCGTGCGTCCCCACGGCTACCCCGACTTCGGCACGCCGTGGCAGGAGACCACCCGGATGATCGGGAAGGCGGTCGGTGAGCCGCAGCGGGCCGAGCAGCTCATCGCCGACACCCAGGCCCGCATCGACCAGGCCGCCGCCCAGCACCCGGAGTTCGCCGGCGCCACCGGTGCCGTGGTGCTCCTCAACCCGCAGGGCGGGTACTGGCCCTACACCCGCGACGACGCCCGCGGCCGGTTCCTGGCCGAGCTGGGCATCCAGTTGCCGCCCGCCGCGCAGGCGCTCGACGACGGCCGCAGCTTCTACCTGGACCTCAGCCCGGAGAAGACCTCGGTGCTGGAGTCCGACGTGCTGGTGGTCATCGACCAGGGCGGGGATTCCCGGCGGCTGGCCGAGGACCCGCTGTTCCAGCGGCTGCGGGTGGCCCGGCGCGGCGACGTGGTCGTGCTGCCGCTGCGGGACGCCGGGCTCGCGCTGGCGCACGGCACCGTGCTGAGCATCCCGTACTCGCTGGACACGCTCGTGCCGCTGCTGGCCGAGAAGCTCGCCGACCGGTGAGGCGTCAGCGCGGGGCCGCCTCGGAGGCGGGCACGTCCTCCTCCGGCGCGGCCAGCACCGCGCGGGCCCGGTCCTGGTCGAGGGCGCCGTCCCACTTCGACACCACGAAGGTCGCCACGCAGTTGCCCAGCAGGTTGGTGACCACCCGCATCGTGTCCATGAACCGGTCCGCGCCGAGCATCAAGGCCACTGCGGCCACCGGGATGACGCCGACCGCGGACGCGGTGGCGGACAGCGCGATGAACGCCGACCCCGGCACCCCGGCCATGCCCTTCGAGGTGAGCACCAGCACGAGGACCACCGTGACCTGCTGGCCGAGGTCCAGCTCCACACCCACGGCCTGGGCCATGAACAGCGTGGCCAGCGACAGGTAGAGGGAGGCGCCGTCGAGGTTGAACGAGTACCCGGTCGGCACGACCAGCCCGACCGCCTCCTTGCGGCACCCGGCGCGTTCCAGCTTCTCCATCATCCGCGGCATCACCGCTTCGCTGGAGGCCGTGCCCACCGCCAGCGCGAACTCCGCGCGGGTGTAGCGCAGGAAGCGCAGCAGGCTGAGCCCTGTGAACGCGCGGAGCAGGACGCCGAGCAGCACGCAGAACAGCAGCGCGGCGCCGTAGCAGGCGGCGATGAGCTTGGCGTAGGTGGCCAGCGAGGCCAGCCCGTACTCGCCGATGAGGTACGCCATGGAGCCGAACACCGCGAGCGGGGCGAGGCGCATGACGTAGCCGACGACCGTGAAGATGACCTCGCCGGTCTGCTCGACGAACGCGAAGACCTGCGGCGCGCGGGTGGTGCCGACGTGCAGCAGGCCGGCGGCGAAGAGCACGGCGAACAGCAGCACCTGCAGCAGCTCGTTCTCGGCGAACGCAGCCACCGCGCTCTCCGGGATCATGTGCAGCACGAACTCGGCCGGACCGGGCACCTGCTCGCCGTGGGTCTTCTCCTCGACCCCGGTGGTGTCGAGCGTCGCCGGGTCGACGTCCAGCCCCGCGCCGGGCTGCAGCAGGTTGCCCGCGACGAGCCCGAGCACGAGCGCGGCCGTGGTGACGACTTCGAAGTAGACCAGCGCCTTGAGCCCGATGCGGCCCACCGAGCGCATGTCCCCGGCCTTGCAGATGCCGACCACGACCACGCAGAACACGAGCGGTGCGATCGCCATCTTGATCAGGCGGATGAACCCGTCGCCGATCGGTTTCAGCGCGGCACCGACGTCCGGCCAGACGTGGCCGACGGCGATGCCGAGGGCCGCCGCGACGAGCACCTGGACGAACAACGAGGACAGGACCCGCTTCGTCCGTCCGGTCGTGCGAGCGGCTGCGCCCATGGATCACGTTCTCCTGCTGTGGCAAATCGATTTGGTCGGGCAGTCTCCGCGACCGCGCGCCGTGCGTCAAGGGCGATCAGCCGGGAGGTCGGGTGTCAGGAGGGCTGCAACTGGCGGGTCCAGCGCCACTCGCCCGGCTCCGGGGCGCCGACCAGCTTCAGCCCCGCGCCGCGCAGCGTCCGCGCGATCGCCGTGTTGTCCACGTGGGTGTGCGCGGTGATCGTGCGCAGACCCAGCTGACGGGCCTGCGCGACGAGCTCGCCCAGCAGCGCCGTGCCCACCCCGCACCGCTGCCAGTCGTCGCGGACCAGCAGGGCGAGCTCCCCCTCGTCGCCGTCGTACATCAGGTTCCCCATGCCGACCACGTCGCCGTCCGGGGACACCGCGAGCAGCGAGTGCCCCAACGCGGGCGTGAGCAGCCGCTGCAGGCCGCGCTCCCCCGGCGCCGACCCCGGGCTGAAGTAGCGCCGGTAGCGGGCGGCGCTGGAGCAGCGCTCGTGGAACTCGGCCACCAGCTCGACGTCCGACCGGTCCGCCGGCCGGATGGTCAGCTCCACCCCGTGCGCGGTGCGCGCGGTGCGCCAGTCCGGTCGCAGACGCGTCCGGCAGGCCTCGGCCAGCTCGACCAGCGCGCTGGCGCGCGCGAACTCGGCGGGGGTGAACGCCCCGTCCGGCCGGTCCAGCACCAGCGCGCCACCGCCCGGCGCGGCCAGGTGCACCGACGCCCCGGTGAAGGTCCCGACCTGCGACGACTCCTGCCAGTGCACCTCCACCCGGCCCAGCAGCGCGCGCAGCGCACGGACCACGTCGGTGCGTCCGCTGACCAGGTCGGCGGCCAGGTTCGCGGTGCGGGTCGGCACGTCCTCCAGCTCGCGGACGTCCGCTCGCGCCACCACGACGTCCCGGCCCCCGGCGGCTTCGACCGCCTCGATCAGCTCCCAGCGGCTGACCCGGTCGGGCGCGTGCAGCAGCACGTCGTCCACCGCGCCGCCCTCGACCGGGTGCACTTGCATGGTGCGGATGTCCGCGCCCAGCGCGGCCAGGGCACCGGCCAGCCGGGCCAGGCGGCCCGGGGTGTCGGAGATCGAGGCGCGCAGCCGCCAGAGGACCTGGCGCCGCACGGGTTCCTCCGGCAGCGGGTCCACCACGGGCGCTGCGGCGCGGGGCGGGCGCCGGGTGGACCAGCAGACCGCCGCGGCGCCCAGCAGGACGGCGCCGATCGACAGCAGCACGGCCGGCGCGGCGGTGAGGGCGTGCGCGCCGGTCACGGCGAGCTCCACCGCGCCCGCCGCCAGGAACAGGGCGGCCAGCTCGACGAGCGCACGGGTCCAGTGCGGGTGGCGGTGCGGTGCGGGAGTCATGCCGCCATGCTCGCGAGCCCGTGTTGCAACCGCTCGAACCTCGTTTGCGGCGAGGTAAAGCGGGCGGTGTCACAGCGGGTCAGGTGGCGACGCGGGCGTCGAGGAGCGCGGTGATCTGCTCGTCGGTGTAGCCGAGGGACGCGAGGACGCGGCGGGTGTCGGCGCCCTTCTCCCGCGGGGCGGTGCGGACGGTGCCGGGGGTCCGGCTGAGCTTGATCGGGATGCCGGTGCCCCGGTAGCCGTCCTGCTCCACCACCATCTGCCGGTGCCGCACCTGCGGGTCGGTGAGCGCCTCGCCCACGTCGTGCACCGGGGTCGCGGGCACGCCGCGCGCCAGCAGCGCCTGGGCGAGGTCCTGGCGGGTCCGGGTGCGGATCGGGGCGGCGAGGAGCTCGCGCAGCGCGTCGACGTGGTGCACCCGGTCGGCGTTGGTGGCGAACCGGGGGTCCTCGGCGATCTCGGGGAGGCCGAGGACGTCGGCCAGGTCGCGGAACTGGCGGTCGTTGCCGCCGCTGATGAAGACCAGCCCGTCGGCGGCCTCGAAGGTGTCGTAGGGGGCGATGGACGGGTGCGCCGACCCGGTGCGCTGCGGGACGCGGCCGGACGCCAGCCAGGTGGCCGAGTGCGGGTGCAGCAGCGACACCGCGGTGTCCAGCAGCGTGCAGTCGACGAGCTGGCCGCGGCCGGTGGCGTGCCGTTCGTGCAGGGCCAGCAGGATGCCGGAGAAGGCGTAGATGCCGGTCACCACGTCCACGATCGGCACCCCGACGCGCAGCGGGGGCCCGTCGTTCTCGCCGTTGACGCTCATCAGCCCGCCGTAGGCCTGCAGGATCGCGTCGTAGCCCGGCGTGGAGCCCATCGGCCCGTCGGTGCCGAAACCGGTGATGCGGCAGTGCACCAGCCGCGGGTAGCGCTCCGCGATGTCCTCGTCGGAGAAGCCCCACCCGGCCAGCGTGCCCGCCTTGAAGTTCTCCACCACGACGTCCGCCCCGGACAGCAGGTCGCCGAGCACGCGCTGTCCGTCCGGTGTGGACAGGTCGAGGCAGGTGTTCGCCTTGTTGCGGTTGATCCCGGCGTGGTAGGCGCTCATGGTGCCGGTGACGAACGGCGGTCCCCAGCTGCGGGTGTCGTCGCCCGCGGGCGGTTCCACCTTGATGACCTCGGCGCCGTGGTCGGCGAGCATCTGCGAGCACAGCGGACCGGCCAGGATCCGGGACAGGTCGAGGACCCGGATTCCCCGCAGGCTGCCGGTGGGTTCAGGTGCGTTCATGGACCGTCCTGTTCACTCGATGGATCTACCGCGACCCGCGCCGTTCCGAGCCCCGCACCACGGTGTCTCGCGGTTCCAGGGGGAACCACGTCCCCGACCTCCACCGACGTTCGCGTCGGGACGTGCGGGGCGTCGGGACGCAGTGGACGGGTCAGTACGACTTGGGGAGGCCGAGGACGTGGGTGGCCACGTAGTTCAGCACCATCTCCTGGCTGACCGGGGCCAGGCGGAGGATGCGGGACTCGCGGAAGTAGCGCTCCACGTGGTACTCGCGGGCGTAGCCCATCCCGCCGTGCGTCTGGATCGCCTGGTCGGCCGCGGCGAAACCGGCGTCCGCGCACAACCACTTGGCCATGTTCGCCTCCCGCCCGCACGGCAGGCCCTGGTCGTAGCGCCAGGCCGCGTTGCGGGCCATCAGCTCCGCGGCGTCCAGCCGCGTCACCGCCTCGGCCAGCGGGAAGGCGATGCCCTGGTTCTGCCCGATCGGCCGGTCGAAGACGACGCGTTCCCGGGCGTAGCGCACCGCGCGGTCCAGCGCGGCGCGGCCGATGCCGAGCGCCTCGTGGGCCAGCAGGATCCGCTCCGGGTTGAGCCCGTCGAGCAGGTACCGGAAACCCTTCCCCTCCTCGCCGACCCGGGCGCTGTCCGGCACGAACAGGTCGTCGATGACCACCTCGTACGAGGGGACCGCGTTGCGGCCCAGCTTGGGGATCGGGCTGAGGTGCACGTGCTCGCGGTCGATGTCGATGAGGAACAGCGACATCCCGTCGGTGGGCCGGTCGACCTCCTCGCGCCGGGTGGTGCGCGCGATGAGCACCATCTTCTGCGAGTCTCCGGCCTTGGTGATCCACACCTTCCGGCCGTTGATGCGGTACCCGCCGTCGACCCGCTCGGCGAAGGTGGAGATCCGCGTGGTGTCGGTGCCCGCGTCGGGTTCGGTGACGCCGAAGCACACGTGCAGCGAGCCGTCCGCCGCGGCGGGCAGGACCTCCTGGCGCAGCTGTTCGCTGCCGTGCTTGACGATGGTGTTCAGGCCGAAGATGGTCAGGTGCATGGTGCTGCAGCCGTTCATCCCGGCACCGGAGGCCGCGACCTCTTCCAGCAGCAGCGCCGCTTCCAGGATCCCGAGCCCACCGCCGCCGTACTGCTCGGGGATGGCGATGCCGAGCCAGCCGCCCTCGGCGAAGGCGTTGTAGAACTCCCACGGGAAGCGGTGCTCCGCGTCGCACTCGGCCCAGTACTCGTCGGTGAAGCTGCGGGCCAGTTCCTGCGCGCCCGCCCGCAGGTCCGCCTGGTCCTCGGTCAGCTCGAAGTGCATCGCGTGGCCTCCCGCCCGGCGTGTTCACATATACGAACTCTTCGATCGGATATGGGAACACCCTGATCCGGCGCGACCGCGTTGTCAACGCCTTGACAGTGACGCCGTTCACTTCCTAGATTCGCACTGACGACAGCGAGTTCGTATATACGAACACTTCTCCCCGCTGCCGAGCGGGTTCCCGCGCAGTCGCGCGACGATCACCAGCGAAGAGGACGCCAGCGATGACGCTTGACAGTGCTGCCCCGGCACCCCGAGGTCCAGCTCCCCGCAAGGCCGTCGGTCCCGCGGTGGTGATCGGCTCGGCCCTGGAGTGGTTCGACTTCTACCTCTACGCGTCGATGGCCGCGCTGGTCTTCGGCGACCTGTTCTTCCCCGGCGGCGACCCGGTCCTCGCCACCCTGGCGTCGATGGCGACCTTCGCCGTCGGCTTCCTCGCCCGCCCCTTCGGCGGCATCCTCTTCGGGGTGCTCGGCGACAAGTTCGGCCGCAAGGTCGTGCTGTCGGTGACGTTCCTGGTGATGGGCCTGTCCTCCGGCGCGATCGGACTGCTGCCCACCTACGGGTCGGTGGGCCTGCTCGCACCGGTGCTGCTGGTGGTCCTGCGCCTGTCCCAAGGGCTGGGCGCCGGGGCCGAACTGGGCAGCGCGATCGCGGTCGCCTACGAGCACGCCGACCCGCGGAGGCGCGGACGCCTCGGCTCGCTGCCCGCGCTGGGCGTCAACATCGGACTGTTCACCTCCTCGCTGACGGTCACCGTGCTCACCAGCTTCGACGAGCAGTTCCTGCACAGCTGGGGCTGGCGCGTCCCGTTCCTCGCGAGCTTCGCCTTGGTGGCCCTGGGTTTCTGGGTCCGCAGGCAGATGCCGGAGACCCCGGAGTTCGAGCGCGAGGCGCGCGGCGCCCGCACCGGGCACCAGCCGCTGCGCGCCCTGCTCCGCTCGGACTGGCGCGGCCTGGCCGTGGTGCTGGCGATCACCGTCGGCTACAACGGCGTCAGCTACGTGTTCAAGACGTTCTCGCTGTCCTACCTCACCGAGTTCCGCGGCGTGCCGGCCCACGTCGGTTCGTTCGGCATGACGCTGGCCAGCGCCTGCGCCATCGTCACGGTGCCGGTCGTGGGCCGGCTCTGCGACCGCGTCGGCGCGAAGACCGTGGTGTTGGCGGGCGCGGTGGGCACCGCCGCGCTGGCCTTCCCGTTCTTCTGGCTGCTCGACTCCGGGCAGAGCGTGCTGATCTGGACCGCGCTGGTGCTGGCCACCGGCGTCGTGGTGCCCGCCATGCTCAGCGCCCAGGGCGCGTTCCTCTCCCAGCAGTTCCCGACCCGCACCCGCGCCTCCGGGCTGGGCACCGGCCGCGAGGTCGGTGGCGCCTTCTCCGGCGGGCTGGCGCCGCTGGCCGCGCTCGCCCTGGTCTCCGCCACCCCCGGGCACGGGACCTGGCTGGTGTCGCTGATGTTCGTCGCGGGTGCCGCCTTCATCGGCGTGGGTGCGCTGTTCGACCAGACCAAGCGGCTCGGGACGCGCGCCGCGGAGCCGGTCGCCGAGCGGACCTGATCGGGTTCCCGCACCACGGCGGCGGTAGGTTCCTCCTCGAGGAGAGCGTGGTCGTCGACGACATGGGGATCGCAGTGCCACCTGCTGGAGCTGGAGCAGCCAAAGCGCACCGCACGGTGTCGCGGGTCACCACGATCCTCGAACTGGCGGCGGCGAACCGGTCCGGCGTGCGCCTGACCGAGCTCGCCACCGCGCTGGACGCGCCGCGCTCCTCGGTGCACGGCCTGGTCAAGGGGCTCGTCGCCACCGGCTACCTGCGCGAGGAGGGCGGGACCTACCGGATCGGCCCGGCGATCAACTCGCTGCTGGCCGCCGCTCCCCCCACCGTCGCCGAAGCCGCCCGCCCGGCGATGGAGCGGCTGCACCGCCAGTTCAACGAGACGGTCATGCTGGCCACCCCGGTCGGGGACTCGGTGGTCTACACGGACACCATCGAGTCCACCGACCCGATCCGCTACATCGCCCCGCTGCGCACCCGCCGCCCGCTGCACCCGACCAGTTCGGGCAAGTGCGTGCTGGCCTTCGGCTCCGAGCGGTTCCGCGAGGGCTACCTGGCCACCCACCTGAGCGATCCCGGGCAGCGCGAGAAGATCCGCCGCCAGCTCGCGGAGGTCGCCGAGGCGGGCGTGGCGATCAACCGCGGGGAGACCCTCCCCGACCGCAGCGGCGTGGGTGCGCCGATCTTCGACAAGGGCAAGGTGGTCGCGGCGATCGCGGTGGCCGGCCCGAGCAACCGGCTGGCCGACAAGATCACCGAGATCGCCGAGGCGACCAAGGCCGCCACGCACGAGGTCTCCGAGCACCTCGCCGGACGCGTCTGACCGCGCGCGGGCCGCCGACGCGGTCGTGTCACTGTTGTCCGCATGGCAGCGGACCTGATGCTGGGCATCGACGTGGGCACCACCGCCGTGAAGGTGGCCGCCTTCGACCTGGACGGCAACCCCGTCGCGGCGCACACCACGCCGTACCCGATCCACCGCCCACGACCGGGCTGGGCCGAGCAGGACCCGGCGGACTGGTGGCGCGGCTGCACCGAGGGCATCGGGGCCGTGCTCGCCGGACGGGACGCGCGCGCGGTGCGGTCCGTCGGCGTGGTCAGCCAGGTCAACACCCACGTGTTCGTCGACGACCGGCTGCGCCCGCTGGCCCCGGCGATCATCTGGCAGGACCAGCGCTGCGCCGAGGTCGCGCGGGAGCTCGACGCCCGGCTGACCGCGGCCGACCAGGAGCGCATCTGGGGCGGGCCGGTCGTGCTCGACGCCTCCTTCGTCGGCTCCCGCGCGGAGTGGTTCGCCCGCACCGAACCCGAGCTGTGGGCGCGGACCCGGTGGGTGCTCAGCCCCAAGGACTTCGTGCTCGCCCGGCTCACCGGGCGGATCGCCACCGACCCGCTGTCCGCGGTCCGGGTGGCCGGCCCGGACGGCTACCTGCACGAGGCGGTCGAGCTGGTCGACGGCCTCGCCGGGAGGCTGCCGGAGATCGCCGCTCCCGAGGCCGTGCTGGGGCCGGCGACCGAGCCCGCGCTCGCCGGCGCCGAGGTCGTGGTGGGCACGATGGACGCCTACGGCGCGGTGTTCGGCACCCGCACCACCGAGCCGGGGCGCGGCATGGTGTCGTGCGGGACCTCGCTGGTCGTCGCGGGCGCCTCCGCCGAGTCGGTGCCGACACCGGAGGTCGTGTCCTTCCCGCCGAAGGACGGGCTCCACGTGCACGCCGGGCCGACCCAGGCCGCGGGGGACGCCCTGCGCTGGTGGTGCCGGGTCTCCGGGCTCAGCGTCGAGGAGGTGCTGGCCGCGGCGGGAGCGGGTGAGCCGGGCGTGGTCTTCACCCCGCACCTCATGGGCGAGCGGGCGCCGCTGTGGGACTCCGAGGTGCGCGGGAGCTTCTTCGGGCTCAGCTCGGCGACGACGCAGGCGGACCTGTGCCGCGCGGTCCTGGTGGGCGTGGCGATGTCCGCGCGGCACGTGCTGGGACCGGTGGAGCGCGCGTGCGGGTTCTCGTTGCCGTCCCTGGCCTTCTCCGGCGGCGGGTCGCGCAGCGACCTGTGGACGCAGGTCCACGCCGACGTGCTGCGGCGCCCGGTGGAACGGCTGCGGGTGGCCGACAGCGCGGTGCTCGGCGCGGCCCTGCTGGGGGCGGTGGGCGTCGGCGCCTACCCGGACATCGCGACCGCGGCGGCAGCAGCGGTCGGCGTGGACCGGGTGTTCACCCCCGCCGCCGACGCCGACCGCCTGGAGCCGCTGTTCGCGGCCTACCGCGAGTCCCACGACGCCCTCCGCGGCATCCACGCCCACCTCACCACCTGGCGCGACCGAACTTTCTGACTGAGAAATTTTGCGTGGCACGCAAGTTTCAGCTACGGTGATCGCCATGAGCACCGAGCCGATGGGCCTGCGCGAGCGCAAGAAGCAGGCGACCCGCGACGCGCTGAGCTGGGCGGCCGTCCGCCTGGCGGTCGAGCGGGGTTTCGACGCGGTGCGGGTGGAGGACATCGCCGCCGAGGTCGGCGTGTCACCACGCACCTTCAACAACTACTTCGCCAGCAAGGGCGAGGCGATCGCCGCGCGCCACCTCGAACGGGCCCGGCAGATCGCGGTCGAGCTGCGCGCGCGACCGGAGGACGAGCCGCTGTGGGAGGCCATCACCAACGCCGTGCTGGCCCGCTTCGCGCTGTCCGAGGGCCGCGGTGAGCGCGAACCCGAGCAGCAGTGGCTCGACGGTGTCCGGCTGATGGTCTCGGAACCCGCGCTGCAGGGCGAGATGGCCCGGGTCAACGCGATGGCCGACGCCGAGCTGGCTGCGGCCGTCGCCGAGCGCACCGGCACCGACGTCGACCGCGACCTGTACCCACGGCTGGTCTCCGCCGCGGTCGGTGCCGCGATGACCGCTGCCATCGGGCACTGGTTGCACGGCCCCGAACCCACCGCGATGGCTCCGCTGCTGCGCGACGCCCTGCGCCAGCTCAGCGCCGGACTGCCCGTGCCCTGAGCCGAACTCCCGAGGAGGAACTCCATGCCGGTCGACGTCGTCATCGCGGGCGGTGGCCCCAACGGGCTGATGCTCGCCGCCGAACTCGGACTGGCCGGGATCCGCGCGCTGGTGCTCGAGCGGGAGCCCGAGCTCGTGCCCCGCCACCGCGCCAACGGCCTGATCGGTCAGGTGGTGCGGCTGCTCGACCGCCGCGGCCTGTACCAGCGACTCAGCGGGTCCCCCGGTCCGCCGGAACCCGTGCCAGCCTTCGTGTTCGGCGGTTTCCCGCTGCCCCTCGCCGAGCTCGACGACAACCCGCTCTACGCGTTGGGGGTGCCGCAGCACCGCGTCGAGCAGGTGCTCGAGGAGCGCGCGGTCGAACTGGGCGCCGAGGTCCGCCGCGGCCACGAACTCACCGGGCTGTCGCAGGACGACGACTCCGTCACCGCCGAGGTCGCCGGTCCCGACGGCGAGTACCGGCTGACCACCCGGTTCCTGGTCGGTGCGGACGGCGGGCGGAGCACCACGCGCAAGCTGCTCAGCATCGGGTTCCCCGGTGTGACGCGGGAGAACGTGGTCTCCCGGGTGGCGCACGTGACCGTGCCGCAGGAGCTGCTCGACGAGCGGAGCGGAGGGCTCGACCTGCCCGGCTACGGCGTCGTGCCGCCGTTCCTCCACCACCGCACCGAGCGCGGGGTGGTCACCTTCGCCCCGTGGCCCGACCGGCCGTGGATGGTGTCCACGATGGAGTGGGACCCGGACGCCGACGACCAGGCACCGATGACGCTGGAGGAACTCCGCGCGAGCGTGCGCCGGGTGCTCGGGGTCGACGTCCCGTTCCAGGCACTGCCCGACGGGCACCTGCGCCGCGTGGTCGGCGGCAACACCCGGGTGGCCGAGCGCTACCGCGACCGCCGGGTGCTGCTGGTCGGCGACTCCGCGCACGTCCACTCCGCGCTCGGCGGCCCGGGGCTGAACCTCGGGCTGCAGGACGCGGTGAACCTGGGCTGGAAGCTCGCCGCGGAACTGCGCGGCTGGGCCCCGCCCGGCCTGCTGGACACCTACGAGCCGGAGCGCCGGCCGCTCGCGGAGCGGGTGGCGATGCACACCCAGGCCCAGTCCGCGCTGCTGTCCCCCGGGCCGGAGATCACCGCGCTGCGCGAACTGTTCGCCGAGCTGCTGCGCGATCCCGGCACCGTCCAGCACCTGGCGAACACCATGTCCGGCGCGGACGTCCGCTACGACCTGGGCGACGGCCACCCGCTCGTGGGTCGCTGGGCACCGGACCTGCTGCTGGACGCACCGACCGGCCCGGTCCGCCTCGCCGAGCTGACCGCGACCGGCCGCCCGCTGCTGCTGGGCGCGCCGGACCCGC
This sequence comes from Saccharopolyspora hordei, assembly GCF_013410345.1. Taxonomy (NCBI): domain Bacteria; kingdom Bacillati; phylum Actinomycetota; class Actinomycetes; order Pseudonocardiales; family Pseudonocardiaceae; genus Saccharopolyspora; species Saccharopolyspora hordei. The sequence continues at coordinate 2,667,119 of NZ_JACCFJ010000001.1, read as the reverse complement.
TGGCCGACGCGGCCCGCGGCTGGGCGGACCGCGTCGACGTCGTCACGGCGAAGACCGACGCGCCCGCGATGCTGCTGCGCCCGGACGGCTACGTCGCCTGGGCCTCCGACTCCCCCGCCCCGGACCCCGCCTCCCTCACCGAGGCCCTGACCCGCTGGTTCGGCCCCACCCGGTGACGGGTCCGGCCCCTTGCCGCGATTCCCACGGGGATCGGACGTCCACCTCCAGTGGGGACCAGACGCCAGGAGTCCGGTCCCTGACCAACGGAGCAGTCAGCGCAGCACCGCGACGTCGAGCTCGGGGCGGAACCGGTACGGGCGGCGGTCGAGCAGGTCGCCGAAGCGCTTGCGCAGCCGGGACATCTCGGCCCGGACCGTGACGGTGCGCGCCGGGTCGGCGAACAGGTGCCCGGCGAGGTCCGCGGCGCTGCACCCCTCGGGGTGGTCGGCGAGGTGGGCGAGCACGTCGGCGTGCCGCGCGCTGAGCCGGTAGGACCAGCTGCCCGAGTCGCGGTGGACGGTCAGCTGCGGCCGCGGTCCCCGCAGGTCGAGCACCACCCGCGCGGACGCGGCGCGCTGCAGCCCGCCCGGGCGCAGCAGCACCCCTTCCGGCAGGGGCTCCAGCACGCAGTCGCCGAACGCCGGCACCCACACCCGCTGCGCGTCCAGCTGCGCGGGCAGCGCGACCCGGTCGATGGGCGGCAGACCGGTCGACGCGGCGACCCAGCCGTTGCGGTCCACGACGAGCGCCTGCCCGGGGATGCGCGCCAGCAGCGGAGCGGCGATGGCCCGCAGCCGGTCCAGCTGGTCGCGGTGGGCCTCGCGCAACCGCGCCTCCGCCATCGCCGCCACGGCGCTGACCAGCGCGAGCATGCTCGGGTGCACGGTCTCGCGCGGGCCGCTGACGTCGACCACGCCGAGCAGCCGGCCGTCGCGGGGGTCGTGGACGGGCGCGGCGGCACAGGTCCAGGGGTGGTGGGTGCCCACGTAGTGCTCGGTGGCGTGGACGTGCAGCGGGCGGCCCTCGACGAGCGCGGTGCCGATCGCGTTGGTCCCGACCGAGCGCTCGCCCCAGCTGGCGCCCTCGACGAACCCGAGCCGGTCCGCGCGCCGCAGCACCGCGCGGTTGCCCTCCCGCCACAGCAGCCGGCCGTCACGGTCGACCACGACCACGATGTGCCCGGCGCTGTCGGCGGCGGGCAGCAGACCGGTGCGCAGCGTCCGCCACGGGTCGCCGGCCAGACCGCACCGCTGGCGGCGCCACTCCACCTCGGTCAGCGACACCGGCTCGACGTCCCGGCCCCGGTCCGGGTCGAGCCCGTGCCGACGCACCCGCCGCCAGGAGTCGATGATCGGCGACCGCACCGGCACGCGGGGGCGCTGACCAGCGAGCACGGCCTCCCGGGCCGAGGCCAGCGCGCGGGTGTAGCGCCGCTGGTCCGCTGGTTCGGGCACCGCTGCGTCGAGGTGCTCGGGCCGCATCGCCGCTCCCCGGATCTACGCGAACCACGTGAGCCACACCACGATAAGGCTCCGAAGCCGTCCCCGGAACCACCGCGCTCGGCGCAACGCCGGTGCAACGTCGCGGTGCCTAGCTTCGCGGCCACGCGATCACTTCGTGCGGCGACACCGGCCGCGAGGAGGAGGCACAGATGGCACGGTACGCAGCCCCGGGGACGCCGGGCTCGGTGGTGGAGTTCCGCTCCCGCTACGACCACTTCATCGGCGGCGAGCACGTCGCCCCGGCCGGGGGCGAGTACTTCACCAACCCGACCCCGGTCACCGGCCAGGACTTCACCGAGGTCGCCCGCGGCACCGCGGCGGACGTCGAACGCGCCCTGGACGCCGCCGAAGGCGCCGCGCCGGCGTGGGGCCGCACGTCGCCCGCCGAGCGGGCGTCCACCCTGCTGCGCATCGCCGACCGGATGGAGCAGAACCTGGAGCGGCTGGCGGTCGCGGAGAGCTGGGACAACGGCAAGCCGATCCGCGAGACGCTGGCCGCCGACATCCCGCTGGCCATCGACCACTTCCGGTACTTCGCCGGTGCGCTGCGCGCCCAGGAGGGCGCGATCTCGCAGATCGACGACAACACCGTCGCCTACCACTTCCACGAACCGCTCGGCGTGGTCGGCCAGATCATCCCGTGGAACTTCCCGCTGCTGATGGCGACCTGGAAGCTGGCGCCCGCGCTGGCCGCCGGCAACGCGGTGGTGCTCAAGCCCGCCGAGCAGACCCCGGCGTCGATCCACGTGCTGCTGGACCTGATCGCCGACCTGCTGCCCGCCGGGGTGGTCAACGTGGTCAACGGCTTCGGCGTGGAAGCGGGCAAGCCGCTGGCCGCCAGCCCGCGGGTGCGCAAGGTGGCCTTCACCGGCGAGACCACGACCGGTCGGCTGATCCTGCAGTACGCCAGCGAGAACATCATCCCGGTCACGCTGGAGCTCGGCGGCAAGAGCCCGAACATCTTCTTCGCCGACGTCGCCGCGGAGCGGGACGCCTTCTACGACAAGGCGCTCGAGGGCTTCACCATGTTCGCGCTCAACCAGGGCGAGGTGTGCACCTGCCCGTCGCGGGCGCTGGTGCAGGACGACATCTACGAGGACTTCCTCGCCGAGGCGGTGGCGCGCACCGAGCAGGTCAAGCAGGGCCACCCGCTGGACACCGAGACCCAGATCGGCGCGCAGGCCAGCAACGACCAGCTGGAGAAGATCCTGTCCTACATCGACATCGGCAAGGCCGAGGGCGCGACGGTGCGCACCGGTGGCCACCGGGTCGAGCTGGAGGGCGAGCTGGCCGGCGGCTACTACGTCGCGCCGACCATCTTCGAGGGGCGCAACGAGCAGCGGATCTTCCAGGAGGAGATCTTCGGCCCGGTCGTGTCCGTCACGCGGTTCCAGGACTACGACGACGCGATGAAGATCGCCAACGACACGCTCTACGGCCTCGGCGCCGGGGTGTGGTCCCGCGACGGCAACACCGCCTACCGCGCCGGGCGCGACATCCAGGCGGGCCGGGTGTGGGTGAACAACTACCACGCCTACCCGGCGCACGCGGCCTTCGGCGGCTACAAGCAGTCCGGCATCGGCCGCGAGACCCACAAGATGATGCTGGAGCACTACCAGCAGACCAAGAACCTCCTGGTCAGCTACTCGGAGAACGCCCAGGGGTTCTTCTGATGGGCCGAGTGGACGTCACCCCGGAGGCGGCGGCGCAGGTCCGCCGCCTCCGGGCGCGGCACGGGCCGGTCATGTTCCACCAGTCCGGTGGCTGCTGCGACGGCAGCGCGCCGATGTGCTACCCGGCGGGCGAGTTCCGCACCGGCGCGGCCGACGTGCACCTGGGTGACCTGGTGGTGGACGGCGTCGACGAGCCCGTCCCGGTGTGGATGTCGCGCGCGCAGTTCGAGTACTGGAAGCACACCCACCTCACGATCGACCTGGTGCCCGGCCGGGGCAGCGGGTTCTCGCTGGAGGCGCCCGACGGCGTCCGGTTCCTCATCCGGTCCCGCCTGCTCACCGACGAGGAGTGGGCGGCGCTGGGCGACGGCTGAGCCGGTCGTGGGCGCGCGGCGCCGCTGCGCGCCCACCGCGCTCGGCCGTGCCGCTCGGCGCGCGCTCCGGGGCGTCGTCCTCGCGCGGTTCGAGGGTGCGGGCCTGCTGGAGCGCTTCGGCCGGTGGCTGGTTCCAGCGGGCCAGCCCGAGCACCGCGTAGGTCTCGTCCAGGTAGCGGTAGGTCTCCTCCAGGACCGTGGCCGCCAACGCGCAGGTCAGCGACTCCGGGGCCGCGTCGACCGGCCGCCGGGTCCGCGGAGCGGGCCGCTGCGCTCGCACCACCATCCGCACCACTCCCGAGTCTCGAACGCGCGGCATCGACGACACCGCTCCCGACCGGCACGGTAGCGGCGACCAGCTCCCGAGGTCAACGACCAAGTGACTGGGAGCTAGCGGTGTCACACGGCTCCACGTGCGCTCTCACCAGCTGTTATCCAGAGCAAGTGAACACCGGGTAGTCCATCGAACCGATCGGCCGGCAGCGGACGGGGCGCTGCCGCCGGAGCTCGCGGCCGCACCGACACCCGGCCCGGCGCTGGGACGACCCCACGGCGGGCCTGCCGCCGCGCAGCACCCGCCGCCGTGGTCCTGAGATCAGCTGCTGGTGGCGCGCCGGCACGTCGACACCTGCCGGGTCACCAGCGCGGCGTGTCGCCCCTGAGGCCCGCGACACCGGGCGGGCTGGGCGGCCTCACCGCCCACGGCGGCTTCGCCCCGCGCGGCGTCGGGGCATGCTGGTCGCGGTGGTGCCCTGCGTCGGCTTCGTCGTCGGGGCGGAGATCGTCACCATCGCCGCCGCGGAGTCGACCGAACCGCGCCGCGCGGTGGCGAGGGCGATGCGCTCGATCGTCCTGCGCGTGGTCGCCTTCTCCGTGCTCTCGGTGCTGGTCGTGGTCACGCTGGTGCCGTGGGACTCCCCGGAGGTCGAGGTGAGCCCGTACACCGCCGCGCTGCGGGCGCTGCACGTCCCCGGTGCCGCGACGATCATGAACGCCCTCGTGCTGACCGCCGTGCTGTCCCGCCTGAACTCCGCGCTCCACACCTCGTCGCGGATGCTGTTCGCGCTGACCCGGCGGGGTGGTGCGCCGAGCGGGCTCACCAAGCTCAGCCGCAGCGGTGTGCCGCGCCGCGCGCTGCTGGCCGGGACCGTCGTCGGGTACCTGTCGGTGTTCGCCGCCTACGTCTCCCCCGACCTGGTCTTCGCGTTCCTGGTGAACTCCTGCGGCGCGGTGGCGCTGTTCGTGTACGTCATCATCGCGGTCTCGCAGGTGCGGTTGCGGCGGCAGGCCGACCCCGCGCAGCTGCCGCTGACGATGTGGTTCTTCCCCTGGCTGAGCTACCTGACCATCGCACTGGTGGTCGTGGTGATCGCCGCGATGGCGGTCCTGCCGGACACCCGGTCGCAGTTCTGGCTCAGCTTGGTCACCCTGGCGGTGGTGCTCGCCGGCTACGAGGTCCGCAGGCGACGGGCACCGACGCCCGCCCCACCGATCGGAGGTGCTGACCGGCCATGACGTCCACGTTCGCGATCACCTGGGACTACCGGTGCCCGTTCGCGCGCAACGCGCACGAGCACGTGCTCACCGGCCTGGCCGCAGGCGCCGACTGGCAGGTCGGCTTCCTGCCGTTCTCGCTCGGCCAGGCACACGTCGAGGAGGGACAGCCGAGCGTCTGGGACCAGCCCGGGCAGGACAGCGGGATCACCGCGCTGCAGGCGGGTGTCGTGGTCCGCGACGAGTACCCGGAGCAGTTCCCGGCCGTGCACCGGGCGCTGTTCGCCGCCCGCCACGACGAGGGCCTGCACCTGGAGGACCGGTCGGTGGTGGAGCGGGTGCTCAGCGCCCACGACGTGCCCGCCGACGCGGTGTTCGAACGCATCGACAGCGGTGCCGCGCTGGAGCAGGTGCGCGCGGAGCACGAGCAGTACGTCGCCTCGCACGACGTCTGGGGCGTGCCGACCTTCATCGCCGGTGACCAGGCGGTCTTCGTGCGCCTGATGGACCGGGCTCCGGCGGGGGCGGACCCGCAGAAGTCGATCACGGCGGTGGAGCGGGTGGTGGACCTGCTCACCGGCTGGCCCGAGCTCAACGAGTTCAAGCACACCTCCATCCCCCGCTGAGCTCCCGCCCACGACTCCGGCACTCGGCGGGACGCCTCTCCCGGGAGTCGGACGTCTGGTCCCCGTGGGAGTTGCGTGGACCCCGCGCACGACGCAGGGACCTCGTCCGCCGGTGTCGGTGCGCCGGGGTCCGTCGCCGGGTCAGGAGCGCTTGGTGCGGCGGGTGGGGGTGGCCGTGGTGGGGTCCTCCGGCCACGGGTGCTTCGGGTAGCGCCCACGCAGTTCCGCGCGCACCTGGTGGTACCCGTTGGCCCAGAAGGACCGCAGGTCCGAGGTCACCGCGGCCGGACGCCCGGCCGGGGACAGCAGGTGCAGCACCAGCGGGACCCGGCCGTCGGCGATGCGCGGGGCCTCCGACCAGCCGAACACCTCCTGCAGCTTCACCGGCAGGACCGGATGGTCGGTGTAGTCGACCTGGATCCGCGAACCGGAGGGCACCTCGACGCGCTCCGGCGCCAGCTCGTCCAGGCGCCCGGCCACCGACCACGGCACCAGGCGCCGCAACGCCGTCGCCGCCGGGATCCGCAGGTCCGCGCGGCGGCGGGCGGCGCTCAGCTCCGGCTCCAGCCAGGTGTCCACCGCGGACAGCAGCGACGCGTCGTCGACCGCGGGCCACGGATCGCCCAGGGTGGCGTGCAGGAACGCCAGGCGCTGCCGCAGCCGCCGCGCCCCGTCGCTCCAGTCCAGCAGCTCCAGGCCCTCGGTGCGCAGCCCCTCCAGCAGCGCGCGGCGCACCGCGGCGGGATCGGGGTCGCGGATCGGCCGCTCCGCCAGCGTGATCGCACCGAGCCGCTCGACGCGGACCGCCCGCACGTCGCCGTCCACCCAGCCCACCTCGTCGGCGGTGGTGACCAGGGCGGGCGCGGCGTCGCGGGCCAGCTCCTCGTCCGCGGGCGCGGCCAGCCGGACGGTGCCGTGGGCGCTGCCCGGCGACCGGTCGGCGACGGCGACCGCGAGCCACTCCGCCCCGCGCACGCCGGCACCGGCGGGCAGCTGCACGGCCGTCCCGGACGCCATCAGGTAGACCGCCGACTCGGCGTCCCGGCGCCGCGCCAGGCGCTCCGGCTGCGCGAGCGCGACGACCAGCGCCGCGTCACCGTTCCCGCGGTGCTCCGGCACCAGCGAGCGGAGCCGGCGGACCTCGCGGCGCCACCGCTCGCTGCCCGGCCCGCCGCGCCGCAGCCTCGCCAGCGCGCTGTCCACGTCGACCTCGCCGGCCAGCGCGTCGTCGTCGAGCAGCGCGACGACCTCGGCGGCGACGCCGGTCCCCGCCCGCTCGGCGCCGTCGAGCAGCGCGCGGGCCAGCCTCGGGTGCAGGCCGAGCCCGGCCATCCGGCGCCCGCGCTCGGTCACCGCCCCGGACGCGTCCAGGGCGCCGAGGCCGCGCAGCACCTCCCGGCCGGCGGCCAGCGCACCGGCCGGCGGCGCGTCCCACCACTCCAGCGCCGCACCGTCCGGCGTGCCCCAGCACGCCAACTCCAGCGCCAGCCGGGTCAGGTCCGCGGTGCGGATCTCCGGCTCCAGGTGGGCCGGGAGCGTGCTGTGCTCGTGCTCCGGCCAGCAGCGGTAGACCACACCGGGTCCCTGCCGCCCGGCGCGACCGGCGCGCTGGTCGGCGACCGCCGCCGAGACCCGCACGGTGGCCAGGCCGGACAGCCCGCGCCGGGTGTCCACCCTGGACACCCGGGCCAAGCCGGAGTCCACCACCGCGCGCACGCCCGGCACCGTCAGGCTCGACTCGGCGACCGCCGTCGCCAGCACCACCCGGCGCCGGTCACCCACGCGCAGCGCGGCGTCCTGCTGCCCGCGCGGCAACCGCCCGTGCAGCGGCAGCACGTCCACATCGGACCCGTCGAGGTACCCGGCGACCCGGCGGATCTCCGCGGCACCGGGCAGGAAGGCCAGCACGTCACCGTCCTGCTCCGCCAGCGCCGTGCCCACGGCCCGCGCGACGCAGGCCTCGATCCGCTCCCCGCGGTTCGGCGGCACGTGCGCGGTGCGCACCGGGTGCGTGCGCGCGTGCGCCTCCAGCACCGGCGCGTCCCCGAGCAGCTCAGCGACGCGCCCGGCGGCGACCGTCGCCGACGTCGCCAGCAACCGCAGGTCCGGGCGCAGCCCCGCACGCGCGTCGAGCAGCAGGGCCAGCAGCAGGTCGGCGTCCAGGTGGCGCTCGTGGCACTCGTCGAGCACCACCACGTCCACACCGGACAGCTCGGGATCGCCCTGCAACCGCCGCACGAGCAGCCCGGAGGTCACCACCTCGACCACCGTGCGCGCGCTCCGGCGGCGGTCGCCGCGCACCGCGTAGCCCACGCGCTGCCCCACGTCCTCACCGAGCAACGTCGCCATGCGCTGCGCCGCGGCCCGCGCGGCCAGCCGCCGCGGCTCGGCGACCACGACCCGCAGCCCCTGCGCGGCCAGCGCGAGCGGGACCAGCGTGGTCTTGCCCGTGCCGGGCGGGGCCACCAGCACCGCGGTGCCGTGCTCGGCCAGCGCGCCGGTGACGTCGTCGAGCACCGCGCGCACCGGCAGATCGGGAAGTTCCCGGTCCAGCAACAGCCTGTCCCCTCCTGCCCCGCGCCCCGAGGGGCGCCCGGGTGCTCAGACGATCTCGTCGTCCTCCGGGACGTGGGTGTAGATCGTCTCGCCGCGCAGGACGGTGCGCAGGCAGCGCGGCATCGGGGCCTGCGGCGAGAGGTCCGGCAGCGGCGGGACGCCCGAGCGCGGGTCGGTCGACCAGCGCTGCACCCGCGAGTCCGGTGCGGCCACCACCAGCTCACCGGCGTCCCACACCGCGTAGGTCGCGGGAGCGCCGGGCACGAGGGTGCCGGTCACGCCGTCGTCCACGCCGGCGGCCCGCCACCCGCCGCGGGTGTGCGCGGTGAACGCGGCGCGCGGCGAGATGCCGAAGCCCTCGGTGCGGTGGTGCACGGCGGCCTGCACGGCCCGCCACGGGTCCACCGGCGTCACCGGGGCGTCCGAGCCGAAGGCCAGCAGGGCGCCGCTGGCGGCCAGCTTGGAGAACGGGTTGAGCAGGGTGCCGCGCGGCACGCCCAGGCGGCGCGCGTACATCGCCGAGGAGCCGCCCCAGGCAGCGTCGAACGCCGGCTGCACCGACGCCACCACGCCGTAGCGGCCCAGCTCGGCGGCCTGCTGCTCGTCGACCATCTCCAGGTGCTCCAGCCGGTGGCGCAGGCTGGCCAGCGCCGGGATGCCGACCACCTCGGCCGCCTTGCGGAACCCGGCGCAGACCTCGGCGACCCCGGCGTCGCCGATGACGTGGAACCCGGCCTGCAACCCGGCCCGGGTGCACTCGACGAGGTGCTCGGCCACCGCGTTCGCGTCGAGGTAGAGCACGCCGGAGGTGCTCGAGTCGTCCGCGTAGGGCTCGCGCAGCGCCGCGGTGCGCGAGCCGACCGCGCCGTCGACGAAGAGGTCGCCCGCCAGGCCGCGCACCCCGAGCTCCGCGGCGCGGTCCACCGCGCCCAGCTCGCCCCAGTAGCCGACGACCTCGGGGACCCCGCCCTGCGCCGACAGCGACAGCAGGTCGGTCAGGTCGTCGGCGCCGGAGATGTCCGGCCCACCGCACTCGTGCACGCAGGCCACGCCCTGCGCGGCGGCGTGCCGCAGGAACGCCAGCTGGGCCTCCTTGCGCTGCCCAGAGCCGAGGCTCTCGCGCGCGGCCCGGCGCACGTGGTGGTGCGCCACGCGGGTCAGCGGGCCGGAGTCGCTCCAGCCCTCCGCGCCCCGCGCCAGCGGCGCGCGGTCCACCAGCGTGGTGGACACCAGCGCGGAGTGCACGTCGATCCGGGACAGGTACACCGGGGCGCCGCCGGCCGCGGTGTCGATCTCCTCGCGCGTGGGCGGACGGCGTTCCGGCCACCAGGTCTCGTCCCACCCGTGCCCCCACACCAGCGCGCCCGGGTACTCGGCCACGTGGTCGCGCAGCGCGTGCAGGAACTCCGTCAGCGACGCGCAGCCGGTCAGGTCCAGTCCGTTGAGCAGCAGGCCGGTGGAGGTCGCGTGCACGTGCGCGTCGACGAACGCCGGGGTGACGAACGCCCCTTCCAGGTCGATGACCTCGGCGTCGGGGTGCAGCGCGCGGCCGACCTCGTCGGAGCCGAGCCAGGAGATGGTGCCCTCGGTCACGGCCATCGCCGTGGCGGCGGCGTCGGCAGGCGAGTAGATGCGCCCGCCGAGCAACAACGTGGTCTCGGACATGTACTTCGTGCTTCCCCGTCTCGGGTTCTCGCTGCGATGGTGACCGACGCGCGGCGCCGGTGGGTGGGCTGGTTCGGGCGAGCTTACCCGCCACCGCGGAACCCCGAGCGGACCGCCGACCCGATCAGCCGCGCGACTGCTCGTCCGAGCGTCCTGCCTGCGCAGATCACTGCGGCGGCAACGACTTCGGCTCGCCGTCCGGGACGTCTGCGTCCTCCTCGGTGACCGAGACCACCTCTCCGTCGATCACGTCCCCGCCCGGGGCGGTGGCACCGCGCCGCCGGTAGGCCCGCTGGGTGTGCAGCCACAGCTGGTCCTGCACCTGCTGGGAGCGCCGCTCGGCCGCGCGCAGCATCCGCCCGCGCAGCGCCGACCTGATCGGCGGGACGAGCAGCAGCAGGCCCGCCACGTCGCTGATCAGCCCGGGCAGGATGATCAGCAGGCCCGCGGCGGCGATGAGCACGCCGTCGGAGATCTCCCGGTCCGGCGACCGCTGGGACCGGGCGGCCTCCCGCAGCTCGCCCAGCGTGCGCCGGCCCTCGCGGCGCAGCAGCCAGCCGCCCAGCACCGCAGCGGCCACCAGCAGACCGAGGGTGGGCAGCACCCCGATCGCCTGGCCGAGAGCGACCAGCACGGCGATCTCGGCCGCCACGGCGAGCAGGATCACAACGAAGATCGGCACGGCGGGGGCCCTCCTGTCGACAGCAGTCACCGGGTACAACGAACCGAGTCCGACAAATGCTCCCGCAGCGGGCCGAGGTGATGAAGGCCCTCCCCCGCAGGCCCCATAGAATCTTCGCGATGCGGGCGCACAGCTGGAGATCACTCGTCGTCATGGCCGTCAGCGCGGTCCTGGCGCTCGCGCTGCTGGTCAGCGACCAGTACCTGCCGGGTCTCCCGCTGCAGCCGAAGCAGCTCCCCTCCGCCGTGGTCACCATGGGCGACAGCACGCTGTCCGGGGAGGGCGGCGGTGACTACGTCGCCGGCACCAACGGCGAACGCGGCAACTGGTGCCACCGCTCCAGCAACGCGCCGGTCAACCAGCTGCGGCTGCCGCCCGGCGTCACCCGCATCAACCTCGCCTGCTCGGGGGCCGGTGCGGACGTCGTCGGCGCCGACCCGGTGCCCGGCCACCCCGAGGGCTCGCAGTCCGCGCAGCTGGCCGAGCTGGCGAAGCGGTTCCGCATCACCGACGTCGTGGTGCAGGTCGGCGCCAACGACGACATCGGCTTCACCGACGTGGTCAACCAGTGCGTCGAGGCGTGGGTGCGCCGCGCCGCGGACGGGTGCGCCGGGCCGCTGCGCACCGAGTGGCCGAAGCGGATCGAGCGGATGAAGCCGAAGGTCCGCGACGCGCTCGAGGACGTCCGGGCCGCGATGGACTCCGCCGGGTACACGCCGAGCAGCTACTCGCTGGTCGTGCAGTCCTACGCCTCGCCGGTCGGCCCCGGCGTCCGGCCGGAGCTGCAGAACCTGTCCGGGTGCCCGTTCCTGACCGGCGACCTGCAGTGGATCCGCGACACCGGGGTGCCGCAGCTGGCGTCCGGGCTGCACGAGGTCGCGCGGCAGGTCGGCGCCCGGTTCCTCGACCTCTCCCGCGCGGGCGTGGGCCACGAGGCCTGCACCGGGGACCCGAAGACCGGCGACGGCGAGTGGTTCACCCGCCTGTCGGTGGACTGGCCGAGCCTGCAGGACGAGCGGCGCGCCGCGCACGCGATGCAGGAGTCCTACCACGCCAACGCCACCGGTCACCGCCAGCTGGGCCGCTGCCTGAGCGACTTCCTCGCCGGCACCGAGCGCGCGGCGGTGTGCCTGCCCGACGGGCGCGGCGGCCTGCGCCCGGTCCCCGAACACCTGGCCACGCCCTGACCGGCCCCGGGGCCCGTTGGCCGTCAGATCGCCGGGGGCCGGTGCTCGAACGGCGTGGACAGCACGACCGTGGTGCGGGTGGACACCTTCGCCGCTTCCCGGATCTGCCGGAGCAGCTCCTCCAGGCCGAGCGGGGACTCCACCCGCACCTGGAGGATGTAGGACTCGTCGCCGGCGACCGAGTAGCACGACTCGATCTGCGGCAGGTGCTCCAGCCGCTGCGGGTAGTCGTCCGGCGCCGCCGGGTCGATCGGGGTCAGCGAGATGAAGGCGGTGAGCGGCAACCCGATCTGGTCGCCGTCCACCTTGGCCGTGTAGCCCTGCAGCGCGCCGCGCTGCTCCAGCCGCCGCACCCGCTGGTGCACGGCGGACACGCTCAGCCCGACGCGCTCGGCGAGATCGGTGAAGCTGCACCGGCCGTCGCGGGCCAGCTCGCGCAGGATGGCCCGGTCGGTGGCTTCCAGGACCGTCGGAGTGGTGGACCGCTCGCTCACGCCGGCAGCACCACCAACTCGTGCGGCTGGTTGTTCACGCTCTCCACCCCGTCCTCGGTGACGATGACGATGTCCTCGATCCGCGCACCCCACTTGCCCGGCTGGTAGATGCCCGGCTCGACGCTGAAGGCCATGCCCGGCTCCAGCTCGATCGCGTTGCCCCCGACGATGTAGGGCTCCTCGTGCACGTCGAGCCCGATGCCGTGCCCGGTGCGGTGCACGAAGAACTCGCCGAACCCGGCGGCGGCGATCGGCTCGCGGGCGGCGGCGTCGATGGACTCGGCGGTCGCGCCGGGCCGCACGGCCTGCACCGCGGCGCGCTGCGCGGCCTCCAGCACCGCGTAGGTCTCGCGGACGTCGGCCTGCGCGGGTTCGCCGACCACGTAGGTGCGGGTGCAGTCGGAGTTGTAGCCCTCCGGGACCGGGCCGCCGATGTCGACCACGACCACGTCGCCGCGCTCGATCACCCGGTCCGACACGTCGTGGTGCGGGCTGGCGCCGTTGGGGCCGGAGCCGACGATGACGAACGCCGCCTCGGTGTGGCCCTCCTCGAGGATCGCCGCGGTGATGTCGGCGCCGACCTCGGCCTCGGTGCGGCCCGGCTTGAGGAACTCGGCCATCCGGGCGTGCACCCGGTCGATGGCGGCACCGGCCTTGCGCAGCGCCGCGATCTCGGCGGCGTCCTTGCGCATCCGCAGCTCCCGCAGCACGCGGCCCGCGAGCACCTGCTCGGTGTCGGGCAGCGCGGCGCGCAGCGGCAGGACGTGCAGCGCGGGCATCGCGTCGGCCACCGCCAGCCGACGCGGCTCGCCACCGCGGCCGGCCAGGTCGGCCACGATGGCGTGCGGGTCCTGGCCGTCGACCCAGGTGACGACCTCGATGCCGAGCTCGGCCAGCGGGACGTCGGCGAAGCCGAGCTCCTCCAGCTTCGGCAGCACCAGCGTCGGCGGGCCATCGGCGGGCAGCACCAGGCAGGTCAGCCGCTCGTGCGACTCCCCGCCGGCGCCCAGGAGGTAGCGCAGGTCGGAACCGGGAGAGATCAGCAGCGCGTCGAGGTCGGACGCGGCCGCGGTGTCGGCCGCCCGGTTCAGGCGGGCGGCGAGCACGGACGGATCCTGCTTGACGGAGTCGGTGGCCATAGCTCCTCAGCCTAATGCCGCGGTGAAGCCCCGCCGCCCAGAAGGTCCAGTCGCCGTCCTCCCCCACCGCCCGGTCCTCTCCCCCGTCCCAACGCCCCCGCACCCCACCCGGTCGGCTGAGAGGTGAAGGCCGTCTCCCGCCGACCCTGTTTGGCGGAAGGTGCCCTTCACTCCACACCAAGTCACTCGATCGGACGTCGGCGGCACGCCCTCGCGCTCACGCACCGGGCTTCCCGCCCGGCGGGCACTCCGCTCCGGGTTGGGCATGGCGCTCCGGGGGACGCGACTCCGGACCGGACGTGCGTTCCCGAGGGAAGTCGCGGCGGGCGCCGAGCGGGGCGCGCGGACGCGACGGCGCTGGTCAGGACCGGGCCTCACCCGCGCGGCCAGCTGCGGTGGGACGTTGCGCGGACACCTCGACCGGGCCGCGTGGGACGTGCCGAGGCGGGAGGTGGGGTGTCGTCGAGGCGTGACAAGCTGGGACGGTGACTGGTCCTCTCGTGCTCGTCGACTCGGCGGGGTTGTGGTTCCGCTCGTTCTACGCCCTGCCCGACTCGCTGACCGCCCCGGACGGCACGCCGGTGAACGCGGTGCGCGGGTTCTGCGACATGCTCGCCAAGCTGATCACCGACCGCCGCCCCGCCCGGCTGGTCGCCTGCCTGGACAACGACTGGCGCCCGCAGTTCCGGGTCGACGCGCTGCCGTCCTACAAGGCGCACCGCGTCGCCGAGGAGGACCCGGAGGCCGAGGAGGTCCCGGACGCGCTGTCGCCGCAGGTGCCGGTGATCCTCGAGGTGCTCGACGCGGCGGCCGTGGCCACCGCGGAGGCCGAGGGCTACGAGGCCGATGACGTCATCGGCGCGCTGGCCGACCGCGAGGACCGCGACGCGGTGGAGGTCGTCACCGGCGACCGCGACCTGTTCCAGCTGGTGCGCACCGAACCCACCCCGGTGCGGGTGATCTACATCGGCGCAGGGCTGGCCAAGGCGCAGGACTACGGCCCCGCGGAGCTGGCCGCGAAGTACGCGCTGTCGGCGGACCGGGCCGGGGACGACTACGCCGACATGGCGGTGCTGCGCGGCGACCCGTCGGACGGCCTGCCCGGGGTGGCGGGCATCGGCGAGAAGACGGCCGCGAAGCTGATCACCCAGTTCGGCTCGCTGGAGGCGCTGCTGGCGGCCGTCGAGAGCGGTGCGCCGGGCCTGACGCCGCGCCTGCGCGGCAAGCTCACCGACGCCGCGGAGTACCTCGCCGCGGCACCGTCGGTGGTCCGCGTGGCGCGCGACGCACCCGTGGTCGTCGACCGCGCCGACGCGCTGCCGCGGTCCGAAGTGGACGTCGACCGGCTGCGCGAGCTCCAGCGGGCGTGGGGGTTGGGCGCCAGCATCGACCGGCTCATCGCGGCCCTGGACGCCTGAGGCACGCCCAGCCCCGTCCGGTGTGCACAGCGCGCTCCGGGCCGCGCACTACCCTCGGAGGCACCCGCGGGTCGGCGAGGGAGGCGAGATGGCGGACGGCGAGGTCCTGCGCTCGGTCGAGCGCACGCTGGCCGTGCTGCGCGCGTTCTCGCCGGAGCAGCCGGAGATGACGCTGACCGAGGTCGCCCGGGCCAGCGGCCTGGACCGGGCCGGGGCGCGGCGCATCCTGCACACCCTCGTCCACCTCGGCTACGTGCGGCACGACGACCGGCGCTTCGCGCTGACGCCGCAGGTGCTGGAGTTCGGCCACGCCTACCTGTCGAGCCGGTCGCTGCCGCAGATCGCCGAACCGCACCTGCGGCGGCTCACCAAGCAGCTGCGGGAGATGACCGCGCTGGCCGTGCTGGACGGTGACGAGATCTGCTACGTGGCGCAGGTCCCCAGCCCGAAGCTGCTGTCGGTGGCGATCCCGGTCGGCACCCGCTTCCCGGCGCACGCCACCTCGATGGGCAAGGTCCTGCTGGCCGCGATGCCGCCGGAGCTGCTGGAGGCGCGGCTGCGCTCGGCGGAGCTGAAGCGGTTCACGCCGCACACCGTCACCACCCGCGAGGGCCTGCTCGCCGACCTCGCCGAGATCCGCAAGCAGGGGTTCGCGATCTCGGACAACGAGCTGGAGGAGGGGCTGCGGGGCGTCGCCGCGCCGGTCCGCGACGCGGACGGGAAGGTGATCGCCGCGGTCAACGTCTCCCTGGACGCGCACCAGGCCTCCGCGGAGGCCGTGCGGCGGGAGATCGTGCCGCTGCTGGTGACGACCGCGTCCCGCATCGAGGCCGACTTCCGGATGAAACCCGCGGGTGGCCACCAGCGGTGACCCACCGGTGATCCGGTGTCGCCCGAACCAGTGGTCGTGAGTGTGCAGACCGGCTGGAACCGGCTTGCGCACTCACGACCCCGTCGGGCCGCCGGCGTTCGCCCGGCGACCGCCGGTGTCGCCGGGCGAACGGCCGTTGATCCGCGGGAAACCTCGACGCAACCTGTCGGCGGTTCCGTCCACGACAGACGTTCTCCCACTTCAGCGGGCGGTCGGCGGCGCCGCGAGCCCCGCGCGTCCACGCCGGACACCGGCGCTCGTGTCGTGCATCACAGCCGTTCCACGCCGGTTCCGTGCCTACGATCCCCGTCACATTTCGCGTCAAACCCGAACGGAGAGCGGCGGGTTCCCCATGGAGGGCGGAGATGACCAGCAGGATTCGGAACCGGCGGTTCGCGGAGAAAGTCGTCGAGGCCGCCGAAGCCGTTGAGCTGATCGAGCCGGGCGCCAACGTGGGCATGAGCGGGTTCACCGGCGCCGGCTACCCCAAGGAGGTGCCGGGGGCGCTGGCGAAGCGGGTCGCCGAGGCGCGCCTGCGCGGCGAGCCGATGAAGTTCGGCCTGTGGACCGGCGCCTCCACCGCGCCGGAGCTGGACGGGGCTCTCGCCGACGTGGAGGGCATCGACCTGCGGCTGCCCTACCAGTCCGACCCGGTGACCCGCGGGAAGATCAACGACGGTCGGATGGACTACACCGACATCCACCTCTCGCACGTCGCGCAGCGCGTGTGGCAGGGCGCGTTCGGCGAGCTCGACGTCGCCGTCGTCGAGGTCAGCGGCATCACCGAGGACGGTCGCCTCGTCCCGTCCTCCTCCGTGGGCAACAACAAGACCTGGCTGGAGCAGGCCGACCGGGTCATCCTCGAGGTCAACTCGTGGCAGAGCGAGCACCTGGAGGGCATGCACGACATCTACTACGGCACCGCGCTGCCGCCGCACCGGGTGCCGATCCCGATCTGCCGTCCGACCGACCGGATCGGCACGCCCTACCTGGAGTGCCCGCTGGAGAAGGTGATCGCGGTCGTGGAGACCGAATCACCGGACCGCAACTCGGTCTTCACGCCCCCGGACGCCACCTCGGAGCGGATCGCCGGGCACGTGCTGGACTTCCTGGAGATGGAGGTGCGCTCCGGGCGGCTGACCCGGGAACTGCTCCCGCTGCAGTCCGGAGTGGGCAACGTGGCCAACGCCGTCCTGGCCGGGCTCGGCTCCGGGCCGTTCGACGGGCTGTCCGCCTACACCGAGGTCATCCAGGACGGCATGCTGGAGCTGATCGAGTCCGGCACGTTGCGGACCGCCTCCGCCACGGCGTTCTCGCTCAGCCCCTCGGCGATCGACCGGTTCAACCGGGACGCGGAGTCCTACAAGGACCGGATCCTGCTGCGCCCGCAGGAGATCAGCAACCACCCCGAGGTCGTGCGCCGGCTGGGCTGCCTGGCCATGAACGGCATCGTGGAGGCCGACATCTACGGCAACATCAACTCCACGCACCTGATGGGCAGCCGCATCCAGAACGGCATCGGCGGCTCGGGCGACTTCGCGCGCAACGCCTACGTGTCGATCTTCGTCACGCCTTCGACCGCCAAGGGCGGCGCGATCTCGACGATCGTGCCGATGGTCTCGCACGTCGACCACACCGAGCACGACGTCGACGTCGTCGTGACCGAACAGGGCCTGGCGGACCTGCGCGGGCTGTCGCCCCGCAAGCGCGCCGAGAAGATCATCGCCCACTGCGCCCACCCGGACTTCCGCCCCGCGCTGCAGGACTACTACGACCGCGCGCTGCAGTCGTCGTTCGGCCTGCACACCCCGCACCTGCTCACCGAGGCCCTGTCCTGGCACCAGCGCTACATCGACCAGGGCACGATGCGCGCCGACGGCCAGGTCGGGTAGCGCTCCCGGCCCACCGGGCCGCGGGCGCGGAAGGCCTCGACCGGCGAGCGGTGCGCGGCGGCGGAGGTCGCGCACCGCTCCGGAGCCGGACCAGCGCGCCACCAGACCTTCCACTGTGGACCGCGCCGGCCCGGTCGCCCCGGTGCCGTGGTGGCCCTGCTGGCGGAACAGCTCAGCCGCGGAGCCCGAGCGGTCAGAACCCGGTGCCGCACCACGGGGTCACGGCGGTGCCGAACAACCGGTCCGCCGCGGCCACCGCCGCCGGGTCGCGCACCTCGACGCGTCCCGCCGCGACCAGCGTCGACACCGGCTGGTCGCCCAGGTACAGGGCGGCGAGCGCCGCCACGTCCAAGCCCAGCTGCGGCGCGGCCGACGAGCGCTCGACCCCGTCCGGGCCGATGCGGTAGCAGCCCGCGTTGTCCGGCAGGACCGCGTCGCGCACCTCGACCACCACCGGGTCCGCCGCGCCGTAGGAGCGCGCCCGCAGCGCGGCGAGCACGTCCACCAGCCGCACCCACAGGTCGTCGGCGACCTCGGTGACCCGGCACTGGCGGCGGTCGGCCAGCCACCACTCCAGCGGCTCGTCCAGCGGCCGCTCGTGCGCCACCACCCGGTCGACCAGGTCCACGCCCAGCAGGAACCGCCACAGCTGGGCCACCGCGGTGGCGTCGGCGCCGGTGAGGTCGTGGACCTCCAGCGCGGTGCCGCGCTCGCCGTGCTTGGGCTCGTACACGGCGAACCCGTCGTCCACCCCGTCCGCGCCGGTGTGCACCGCCACCAGGACGTCCTCGCCGAGGAACCCCCACGTGCCCGACCACCACGGCCGGGCCCGCTCGATCCGCCCCGGCCGGTCGGGCGCGCACCGCTCGTAGACCTCCGGCAGCAGCAGGTCGGCCGCCTCCCGGGTCAGCACCCGCACCCGCCCGCCGCGCGGCGCGTCGTCGCGGAACACCGCCCGTGCGCGCTCGAGCTCGACCCGCCGGTGCCGGGTGGCCACGCCGTAGCCGAACCGCTCGTAGATCACCGCCTCCGTGGCGTGCAGCATCGCCACCGGCTCGCCGCGCTGCCGCACGTCCTCGAACTGGGCCCGCACGAGCGCGCGGAGCACGCCGCGCCGGGTGTGGTCCGCGCGGACCCCGACCGCGGTCACCGCGCCGGCGGGCACCCGTCCGCCGGGCACCGCCAGCCGGTTGCTCGCGGCCCGGGCGGTGCCGACCAGCTCACCACCGTCGAAGGCCCCCAGCACCCGCCCGGGCTCGAGCATGCCGCGACGGCGCGCCCACTCCTCGTCGGTGGGCGGCCTGCGCAGCAGCGCCCGTCGGAACAGGTCCACGGAGTCCCGGAACTCGGCCTCGGCGAGTGCGCGCACATCGATCACAGCGCGATCCTGCCGGTCGACGGCGGTCCTGGCGACCGGTTTCCCGTCAGCCGGGGTGCCCGACCTCGTAGACGCCCTCGTCGGTCTTGACCGTCACCGTGACGGTCTTGGTCTCCCCGCCGATCCGCACCTGGCAGTCGAAGTGGCTGCCGACCTCCACCGGCTGCCCGCTGGGGCAGACCACCGGACCGACCCCGGACAGCCGGTAGGAGCCCTTGAGCGTCTGCTCCACGCCCTTCTCGACGCTGCTCGCGTCGAACACCGTCCGCACGAACCAGCCCGGCGCCACGAAGCCCAGCACCAGCACCGCGGCGACCACGACGACGCCCGCGCCGCCGAGCAGCCACGGCAGCACCCGGCGCTTCTTCCGCAGGGGCGGGCCGAAGCCGCCCTGCGGCGGGACCGGCGCGCTCGGCGGCGGGTACGCGGGCTGGTGCTGCGGGGCGTGGCCGTACTGCGGCGGCGGTGGCTGCGGGGTGAACCCGGCCTGCGGCGGGAAGCCCGGTCCGCTCGGCGGCATCCCGGTGTTCGGGGGCGGTGGCTGCTGTCCCCAGTGGGGAAAGCCCCCGGCCGGCGGCCCGTAGGGGGACGACATCTGCACCTCCGGACGACGGATCACGGCATCGCGGGAAGATCCAACCACAACCGTCCGGCCGAGCGGCCGCCCGTTCCCCCCAGGTCCGACCGATCGGCCGCAGCGCGGCAGGGGCTCAGACCGCGCCGGCCGCGACCACGCCACGCCGGATCGCGGTGACCGCCTTCGCCGCGGCCGCGCCCACCGGGTCGGACGCCCCGACCACCTCGCGGATCTGGTCCAGCAGGTCGACGACCTGGCGGCACCAGCGCACGAAGTCGCCCGCCGACAGCTCGTGCCCGCTGGTCTCGGCCGCGGTCAGCACCTTCTCCAGCGACTCCCCGCGCGCCCAGCGGAACACCGGCCAGGCGAAGCCCGGGTCGGGCTCGCGGGTGCGGTCGAGCTTGTGCCGCCGCTCGTCGTCCTCCAGCTCCGCCCACAGCTGCCAGGTCGCCTCCAGGGCGTCGCTCACCGGCCCGGACGGCACCTGCGGGGGCAGGCCCTCCCGCCGCGACTCGTACACCAGCGACGACACCACCGCGGCCAGCTCGGGCGGGCCGAGCCCGCGCCAGGTGCCGACCCGCAGGCACTCCGCGGCCAGCAGGTCGGACTCGCTGTAGAGCCGGGACAACCGCCGCCCGTGCTGGGTGACCTGGCCCTGGCCGTCCTCCCCCGCCTCCGCGGGCAGGTAGCCGCGCTCGGTGAGCAGCGCCACGATCCGGTCGAAGGCACGGGCCAGCGAGTGCGTGGTGGCGGAGACCTTGCGGCGCAGGTTCTCGTTCTCCCCGCGCAGCCGCTCGTAGCGCTCGGCCCAGCGCGCGTGGCTCTCCCGCTCGTCGCACCCGTGGCAGGGGTGCGCCTTCATCGCGCGCCGCAGCGCCGCCAGCTCCGCGTCGTCGGCGGCGTCCGAGCGCCGCTTGCCGCGCCCGCGCCCACCGGAGGGCGACAGCCCGGTGTTGCGCAGCGTCGACGCCAGGTCCCGGCGGGACTTCGGGGACCGGGTGTCGACGTGCTTGGGCAGCTTCAGCTTGCCCAGCGGCTCCACCGGGGAGGAGAAGTCGGCCACCGACAGCCGCCCGGACCACCGGTCCTCGGTGACCACCAGCGGCCGCGGCTCGCCCATCGGCTCCAGCCCCGGGTCGATGACCACCGCCAGCCCCGAGCGGCGCCCGGCGGTCACCGAGATGACGTCGCCCTTGCGCAGCTTCTCCAGCGACTTGGCCGCCTCCGCGCGCCGCGACTGCCGGTTCTGCCGGGCCAGCTGCTTCTCCCGCTCCGAGATCCGGCGCCGCAGCTGGAAGTACTCCTCGAAGTCGCCCAGGTGGCAGTGCATCGCCTCGGCGTAACCGCTGAGCGCCTCGGTGTTGCGCTCCACCCGCCGCGAGAGCCCCACCACCGACCGGTCGGCCTGGAACTGCGCGAAGGACTGCTCCAGCAGGTCCCGCGCCGCGTCCTTGCCGACGCGCTGCACCAGGTTGACGGCCATGTTGTAGCCGGGCCGGAACGAGGAGCGCAGCGGGTAGGTGCGGGTGGAGGCCAGGCCGGCGACCTGCTTGGGGTCCACGCCGGGCTGCCAGACGACCACCGCGTGGCCCTCGACGTCGATGCCGCGCCGACCCGCCCGGCCGGTGAGCTGGGTGTACTCGCCGGGGCTGAGGTCGACGTGGGACTCGCCGTTGAACTTCACCAGCCGTTCCAGCACCACCGTGCGGGCGGGCATGTTGATGCCCAGCGCCAGCGTCTCGGTGGCGAACACGGCCTTGACCAGACCGCGCACGAACAGCTCCTCGACGGTCTCCTTGAACGCCGGCAGCAGCCCGGCGTGGTGCGCGGCCAGCCCGCGCTCCAGCGCCTCCCGCCACTCCCAGAAGCCCAGCACCGACAGGTCGCTGTCCGGCAGGTTCGCGGTGTGCTCGTCGATCACCTCGCGGATCTCGGCCACCTCGGCGTCGGTGGTCAACCGCAGCCCGCTGCGCACGCACTGGGACACCGCCTGGTCGCAGCCGTTGCGGCTGAAGATGAACACGATCGCCGGCAGCAGCCCGGCGGCGTCCAGCCCGGTGAGCACCTCCACGCGCGAGGGCGGGGTGAACCGGGGCGGGCGCGGCCCCTTGCGCTTGCCGTTGGGGCCGCCGCGGCGTCCGCCGTGGGGCAGGTGCACGCGGGCCAGCTGCTGGGTGTGCCGCAGCAGGTTCGGGTTCATCTTCAGCTCGCGGTCGGCGGTCTCCCCGCCGAACAGGTCGAACATCCGCGGCCCGACCAGCATGTGCTGCCACAGCGGCACCGGCCGGTGCTCGTCGACCACGACGGTGGTGTCGCCGCGCACCTCCTGCAGCCACTCGCCGAACTCCTCGGCGTTGCTCACCGTCGCCGACAGGCTCGCGACCTGCACGTGCTCCGGCAGGTGCAGGATCACCTCCTCCCACACCGCGCCGCGGAACCGGTCGGCGAGGTAGTGCACCTCGTCCATCACCACGTAGCCGAGCTGGTCCAGGCTGCTGGACCCGGCGTAGAGCATGTTGCGCAGCACCTCGGTGGTCATCACCACCACCTGCGCGTCGCCGTTGATCGAGGTGTCGCCGGTCAGCAACCCGACCGCGCCGCTACCGTGCCGCTCGCACAGGTCGGCGTACTTCTGGTTCGACAGCGCCTTGATCGGCGTGGTGTAGAAGCACTTGCGCCCCTCCTGCAGCGCCAGGTGCACGGCGAACTCGCCGACCACGGTCTTGCCCGCGCCGGTGGGCGCGCACACCAGCACGCCCCGCCCGGCCTCCAGCGCCTGGCACGCGGTGCGCTGGAAGGGGTCGAGCTCGAAGGACAGCTGCCCGGCGAAGTCGGCCAGCTTCGGGTGGGCGCTCCGGCGGGAGTGCCTGGCGAAGGACTCGGCCGGGGACAGGTCGGTGGGGTTGGAACGGCTCACAGCCACACCCCAAGGTTTTCACATCCCACCGACCGCCGTCGCAGCCGAGCCCGCACCGGCCGTGCTGACCTCGTCACACCCGGGGTCGCCGCGTGACGCCCGTCCCACCAGCGGCGACGTCAGCGCACGACGGCCAGCGCACCCGGCGCGCAGCGGACCGTCAGCGGCAGGCGCGCCTGCGGTTCGCCGTCGGCGTGGGCCAGCCAGCCGTTGTCGCCGCCCAGCCGGACCTTCCGGGCCCGCAGCGTGGTCACCGCGGGGTGGTCGACGTGCCTGCCGGAGCGCAGCGTCGGCAGGATCCCGATGAAGTCGCGGCGGGACACCTCGCCGACCACCGTCACCTCCAGCAGGCCGTCCTGGACGTCCGCGTCCGGGCAGATCGGGATGCCGCCGCCGTAGCAGGCCGTGTTGCCCACCGCGACCAGCGTCGCGTCCAGCTCCACGACGCCGAACTCGGTCTCCACCCGCAGCGGCATCGCGTGCAGCCCGAGCAGCTCGCGGACCACCGCCAGGTCGTAGCGGCGCTGCCCGCGCGGCCAGCGCATGCGGTTCGCCCGCGCGTTGACCCGGGAGTCGAAGCCCGCGCAGAGCACGGTGGCGAACCAGCCCGCGCCCGCGGCCTTGCCGAGGTCGATGCGCTGCTGCGCCCCCGCCAGCATCGCCCGGGCAGCGGCCCGCGCGGCGGCGACGGGGTCGAGCGGCACGCCGAGCCCCCGCGCCAGGTCGTTGCCGGTGCCGGCCGGGACGAGCGCGAGCGCCGTGCTGGACTCCGCGCAGGCCTGCACCGCGAGGTGCGCGATGCCGTCGCCGCCGACCACGGCGAGCACGTCCGCACCGTCGGCCACGGCACGCTTGGCCGCTGCCGCGGCACTCCCGGCGTCGGCGGCGAGCACCGTCCGGACGTCGCACGCGGCCCGGAGGTGGCCGACGACCTCACGGACCACCTGCGCGGAGAGCGAGCCACCAGCAGCGGGGTTGATCAACAGGACGCAGCGCACGAGGCATGATCCTCGCCCACGCGACCCCGCCTTGGCCAGTGCCCCCGCACGGCGCACTCACCGCGCGGGGCGATCACGTGACGTCGTCGTGCTGCTTCGGGACGTGCGAGGTCTCCAGGTCCAGCTCGGAGGGCCGGGTGTCGATCTGCGACGGCTCGTCCAGGCCGACCTCGGTGAGCCCCTGCGCGGCGAGCTTGCGGTGCCTGCGCTTGTCGTTGGCCCGGCAGATCACCATCGCGATGGAGAACAGCACGCACAGCGCGGCGGCCAGCGCGAGCATCGAGAACGGGTCCTGCCCCGGCGTGGCGATCGCGGCGAACACGAACAGCGCGAACACGATGCCCCGCCACCAGCCTTTGAGCCGCTGGTAGCTGACGATCCCCGCGAAGTTGAGCATCACCAGGACCAGCGGCAGCTCGAAGCTGACGCCGAAGATCACCAGCAGCAGGAGCATGAAGCTGATGTACTTGCCACCGGTGAGCGCGGTGAAGAACGCGTCCCCGCCGAAGCCGGACATGAACGACAGCGCCACCGGCAGGATGTAGTACGCCAACACCGCACCGCCGAGGAACAGCACCGACGCGCAGGCGACGAACACCTTCGCGAACTTGCGTTCCCGGTCGTACAGACCCGGGGTGATGAACGCCCACAGCTGGTACAGCCACACCGGGCTGAACACCACCGCGCCGACCGCGACGCCGACCTTCAGGGTCAGCATGAAGATCTCGAACGGCTCGGTCTGCAGCAGCTGGCACGTGCCGTTCGGCGCCAGCCGCTGGGTCTGCGGCAGCTGGCAGTACGGCTCGATCAGGATGTCGCTGAGCGTGGGCAACCCGAATGCCGAGTTGGAGAACCACCAGATCCCGAAGATCGCGCCGACGACCACGGCCGCCAAGGCCACGCCCAACCGGTACCGCAGCTCGTAGAGGTGGTCGACGAGCGTCATGGTGCCGTCCGGGTTGTGCCTGCGGCCCCACCGGCGGCGGTCCTTGCGGAACGGGTTCAGGCGACGCAGTGGACTACCCACCGTCTCGTTCCGTCCTCAGTCAGTTCTTGGCGTCGTTGCTCTGCTTCTCCCCCGCCGGGGACGGCGACGTGGCCGGGGGCGCGCTGGGCTCGCCAGCGGACAGCTCCGGCTTCTGCTTCTCCTCCTGGGCCTTCCGCGCGGCCTCCTCGTCAGCCTTCAGGCCGCGGGCCTCGGCCTTGAACACGCGCGCGGACTGGCCGAGCGAACGGGCCATCTGCGGGAGCTTGGTGGCGCCGAAGAGCAGCACCAAGACCAAGACGATGAGGATCAGCTCCCAGCCACCTGGCAAACCCATCCGAACCAACCTTTCGTGATGTCCCTGCTGGGCGCCAATGGTACGCGCGGCAGGGCAGGACAAACAGGGCCGTTGAGCGTCACCCGCGGCGGCGTTCGGCGAGCGCCACGCCGAGCCCGGCGGCGCGCGCCTTCACCAGGCCGCTGCGGTCCGCCAGGTCGTGAGCCACCTGACGCTGCACGGACTGGAACCGCTTGACCTCGCGGAGGAGGCGGACCAGCAGCACCACGAGCAGGACCAGGCCCGCTCCGAGAAGGACGAGACTCCACACGTACGGCACCCGGCCACCGTAGCGGGCTCAGGTGGACGGGAGGTGACGCGCCCGGGCCAACGCCGCCTCCGCACGCTGGCGCACGTCCTGCGCGAGGTCCGCGGGGCTGAGCACGCGCGCCTGCCCGCCCAACCCGAGCAGCAGGCGGCTCATCCAGCTCCGGTCGGAGTAGCGCATCCGCACCCGCACGCGCCCGCGCGGCAGCTCGACGAGCTCGTCGACCTGGTAGTACTCGGCGATCCACCGGGCGTCGGGCTCCAGCTCCACCTCGGCCACCGACTGGTCGGGCGCGGGGCGGAACAGCCCCTCCGACACGTCGGTGGGTTCGGCCTCCGAGGGCGGCCGGGCCGGCTCGTCCAGCACCGCGACCTCGTCGATGCGGTCCAGCCGGAACATCCGCACCCCGTGCGCGCTGCGGCACCACGCCTCCAGGTAGCTGCGCCCGTCGATGAGCAGCAGCCGCATCGGGTCCACGGTCCGCTCGCTGATCTCGTCGCGGGAGGCCGTGTAGTAGCGCATCCACAGCGCCCGGCGCTGCGTGGTGGCCTCCTGCACCGCCGCGCGCACGCCGGGCCGCACCGCGCCCTCGCGGCCCTCCAGGCCGACGACCACCCCGGCCGGACGGGCCTGCCCGACCGCGTTCTCCACCTTCGCCAGGGCGCGCTGGACCGCGTCGGTGTCGGTGATGCCCGGTGTGTCCGCCAGCGCCCGCAGCGCCACCAGCAGCGCGGTGGCCTCCGAGGCGGTCAGCCGCAGCGGCCGCCGCATCCCGGCGTCGTAGGTGACGGTGATCGTGTCGCTCTCGAAGGAGAGGTCGATCAGGTCACCGGGCCCGTAGCCGGGCAGCCCGCACATCCACAGCAGCTCCAGGTCCTTGCGCAGCTGCTGCTCGGTGACGCCGAAGTCCGCCGCGGCGTCGGCCACCGGGATGCCCGGCCGGCTCAGCAGGTACGGCACCAGCGCCAGCAGGCGCGGCAGCCGCTCGGTCGCGCTCGTCACCACGTCCCCCCATCGACCCGGCCGGTCATGACGCCTCCCCCGCCTGCTCCACCACGTCGAGGTGGATCTCGTGGACCGTCTTGCGCAGGGTGTCCGGCTCCAGCACCACCACGTCGGCGCCGTAGCCGGCGAGCCAGCCGGCCGCCGACTCCGGGTAGTGCAGGTCGAGCTCGAGCACGTCGCCCCAGTCGTCCCCGAGCCGCATCCGGTCGACGACCTTCCCCCGGCGCCGCGCGCCCTGCGCCCGCCCGTCGGCGACCCACACGCGGGCGAGCGTGCTGGGCGGCGTCTCGCGCTGCGCACCGGCGACGAAGCTCAGCAGGTCGATGTCCGGCGGGCGCTGGACCTGCCCGGCCCGGCCGACGGCCTGGACCTCGCCCTGGACGCGGGACAGCCGGAAGCACCGCGGCGCCTCCCGGTCGCGGTCGTGCCCGACGACGTACCAGCGGCCGCGCCAGGCCACCACACCCCACGGCTCGACGGTGCGCCGCCGCACGTCGGGGCTGCTCGGGCGCCGGTAGTCGAACTGCACCACCCGGCCGCTCTGCACCGCCGCCAGCAGCGGCGCGAACGCCGGTTCGGTGGTGCGCACCTTCGGCTCCACCGCCGACCAGGCGTGCTCGTCGACGTCCACCCCGGCCGCGCGCAGCTTCAGCAGCGCCCCGCGGGCCGCCGCGGTGAGCTCGGGGGCGTCCCACAGCCGGACCGCCAGCCCCACGGCGGCCGCCTCGTCCGGTTCCAGGTCGACGTCGCCGAGCTCGTAGTCGCGGCGGGCGATGCGGTAGCCGTCGGTGGCGTCGAAGGCGGAGTTGCGGCCGGTCTCCAACGGGATCCCCAGGTCCCGCAGCTCGGCCTTGTCCCGTTCGAAGGTCCGGAAGAAGGCCTCGTCGGTGGGCGCGTCGGAATAGCCCGGCACGATCGCCCGAATCCGCTCAGCGGTGAGGTACT
The DNA here is from genome assembly GCF_013410345.1 of Saccharopolyspora hordei. Taxonomy (NCBI): domain Bacteria; kingdom Bacillati; phylum Actinomycetota; class Actinomycetes; order Pseudonocardiales; family Pseudonocardiaceae; genus Saccharopolyspora; species Saccharopolyspora hordei. The sequence continues at coordinate 2,640,136 of NZ_JACCFJ010000001.1, read as the reverse complement.
GGCGGGTCGAGAGCAGACACAGCACCAGGTTCACCAAGCGTTCAGCACGCGCAGTGGCCACCGGACGACTCTAGCCCCTCCGTGTTCGATCATGTGTTCGGGGTGGGGCGTGTCGTCGCTCGTGAGCCAGGTGTGCTCTATGGGGTGATCCCACACCGGGGACGTCACGCAGCGTGCACGCGCCCGCACCGCCGGGATCGCGGAGATCGTTCCGGCGCCTACGCTGTGACCATGTCCGATCGCGTCTTGATGATCACCGGGGCGTCCCGCGGCATCGGTGCCGCGACCGCGCGGGCCGCCGCCCGAGCCGGTTACCGCCTGGTCCTGACCGCCCGCTCCACCGACGCCCTGTCCGCCCTGGTCGACGAACTCGGCGCGGACACCGCCCTCGCCCTGCCCTGCGACGTCACCGACCTGGCGAACCTCACCGAGGTGGTCCAGCGCGCCGAGGAACGCTTCGGGCGCCTCGACGCGGTGTTCGCCAACGCCGGGGTGAGCGTGCCGACCTCGTTCCTGGGCGACGGCGGCGCCGACCCCGAGCAGTGGCGGGACATGGTGCTCACCAACGTCTACGGCGCGGCGATCACCGCCCGGGTGACCCTGCCCGCGCTCACCCGCACCCAGGGGCACCTGCTGCTGACCGGCTCCAACGCGGGCCGCAACGTCCGCCCCGGCAACCTCTACTCGGCCACCAAGTGGGCGGTCACCGGGATGGCGCAGAACATCCGCGCGGAGTGCGTCGGCACCGGGGTCCGGGTCACCCTCATCCAGCCGGGCATGGTGGAGACCGACATGACCGCGGACGTGCCGGACGTGCCCAAGCTGCGCGCCGAGGACATCGCGAACGCGGCCCTCTACGCGCTCGAGCAGCCCCCGTCGGTCGACGTCAACGAGATCATCATCCGCCCCACCGGCCAGGAGAAGTGAGCCCCGGCGCCTCCCGCCGGGCGCACCGGCGGGAGGCGCTGCGGGTCACAGCGAGCTGATGAGGCGCTCCACGCGGTCGTCCACGGCGCGGAACGGGTCCTTGCACAGCACCGTGCGCTGCGCCTGGTCGTTGAGCTTCAGGTGCACCCAGTCCACCGTGAAGTCGCGGCCCGCCGCCTGCGCGGCGGCGATGAAGTCACCGCGCAGCTTGGCCCGCGTGCTCTGCGGCGGGGTGTCCTTGGCCGCCTCGATCTCGCCGTCCTCGGTCGCCCGGTCCACCAGGTCCTTGCGCTGCAGCATGTCGAACAGCCCGCGACCGCGGCGGATGTCGTGGTAGGCCAGGTCCAGCTGGGCGATCCGCGGGCTGGACAGCTCCAGGCCGTGCTTGTTGCGGTAGCGCTCCAGCAGCCGGTGCTTGATCGCCCAGTCGATCTCCCGGTCGATGAGCGAGAAGTCCTGGTGCTCGATGGCGTCCAGCGCGCGGCCCCACAGGTCCAGGATGCGGTCGGTCATCGGGTCCGAGCCGCGCCGCGCCACGTGGTCCACCGCCCGGCCGTAGTACTCCCGCTGGATGTCCAGCGCGGAGGCCTCCCGGCCACCGGCCAGCCGGACCGTGCGGCGCCCGGTCAGGTCGTGGCTGATCTCGCGGATGGCGCGGATCGGGTTGTCCAGGCTGAAGTCCCGGAACTGGACGCCCTGCTCGACCATCTCCAGCACGAGGTTGGCCGCGCCCACCTTGAGCAGCGTGGTCACCTCGGACATGTTGGAGTCCCCGACGATGACGTGCAGCCGGCGGTAGCGCTCGGCGTCGGCGTGCGGCTCGTCGCGGGTGTTGATGATGGGCCGCGAGCGGGTCGTCGCGCTGGAGACGCCCTCCCAGATGTGCTCGGCGCGCTGCGACAGGCAGTACACCGCGCCGCGCGGGGTCTGCAGCACCTTCCCGGCACCGCAGATGAGCTGGCGGGTCACCAGGAACGGCAGCAGCACGTCGGCGATGCGCGAGAACTCCCCGGACCGGCCGACCAGGTAGTTCTCGTGGCAGCCGTAGGAGTTGCCCGCCGAGTCGGTGTTGTTCTTGAACAGGAAGATGTCGCCGCCGATGCCCTCGTCGGCGAGCCGCCGCTCGGCGTCGATGAGCAGGTCCTCGAGGATCCGCTCGCCCGCCTTGTCGTGCGTGACGAGCTGGACGAGGTCGTCGCACTCGGCCGTGGCGTACTCCGGGTGGGAGCCCACGTCCAGGTAGAGCCTGGCCCCGTTGCGGAGGAAGACGTTGGACGACCGCCCCCACGACACGACCCGTCGGAACAGGTATCTGGCCACCTCGTCCGGGGACAGTCGCCGCTGCCCGTGGAACGTGCAGGTGACCCCGAACTCGGTTTCGATGCCGAAGATCCGCCGCTGCATGACTCCACACTAGGCGCAAAAAGCGCCTCACGGCGTCCCGCCGTTCGGGCACCGGTGGGGCGTCCCGAGGGGCGGGAACGGTCGCACCGCGTCATCGGCCGCGCCGGCCGGGCCGCTGACCAGCGCTCTTGGCGCGCCACCTGCTCCCGCCCGCGCACCACCGGGAGTGCTCGGCGCGATCTCGGACCACAGCATCTTGTGACAACTGAGGAAGGTGCGACCGCGGACGTCCGGCGGCGGCCGTTCGGGCAGGCGCTACGCACAGTGACGGGGCGCCGGTCGTCGACCAGCGCCCCGCGCGGAGTCCCGGGCTAGGAGTTCGAGGACCCCTCGTCCTTCCCCTTCCCGCCCTCGTCCTCGCCCTGGGAGTCGTCCTCGCCCGACTCCCGCTCCGGCAGCAGCGCGCGCAGCGCCGCGCCCCGGACGCGGCGGAAGGTGCGGTTCGGGCGGGCGCGGTCGAGGACCGCGACCTCCAGCTGGTTCTCACCGAGCTCCCGGTTGCCGTCCCCACCGGACGACAGCGCCTCGATCGCCACCTTCGCCGCGTCGGTCAGCTCCAGCCCGTCGCTGAAGGAGTCCTTGAGCTTGCTGGTGATCGCGTCGGCCTGACCGCCCATCACCACGAACTGGGGTTCGTCCACGATGGACCCGTCGTAGGTCAGCCGGTACAGCTGGTCGGTCTCCGCGGTGAAACCGACCTCGGCCACGCAGATCTCGACCTCGAACGGCTTGATCTGCTCGGTGAAGATGGCGCCCAGGTGCTGGGCGTAGGTGTTGGCCAGCGACCGCCCGGTCACGTCGCGCCGGTCGTAGGAGTACCCGCGCACGTCCGCGATGCGCACCCCGGCCACCCGCAGCGCCTCGAACTCGCTGTAGCGGCCCACGGCCGCGAACCCGATGCGGTCGTAGATCTCGGACACCTTGTGCAGCGTCGGCGACGGGTTCTCGGCGACGAACAGGATCCCGCCGGCGTACTTGAGCACCACCACGCTGCGCCCCCGAGCGATGCCCTTGCGGGCCAGCTCGGAACGCTCCCGCATCAGCTGCTCGGGGGAGGTGTAGAACGGCATCGTCACGGCTGTAGCACTCCTGGTTCGAATCTGCTCGCGAGTCGGATCGGGGTGGGTGTCAGCCGCCGGGGTTCTCCAACCGGCCGTTGACGACCTCGGTGGCGACCTCGGACGCCCGCTCCTCGGGCAGCCGCACGGCACCGTCTGCGGCGGTGATGGTGATGACCGACGGGAAGATCCGCCGCGACAGGTCCGGCCCACCGGTGGCCGAGTCGTCGTCGGCGGCGTCGTAGAGCGCCTCGACCGCGGTGCGCACCGCGGTGTCCAGGTCGGCGTCCGGGTCGAAGCGCTTCTTCAGCGCGGACTTCGCGAACAGCGAACCCGACCCGACCGCGTGGTAGCCGGTGACCTCGTCGTAGCGGCCGCCGACCACGTCGTAGGAGACGATCCGCCCGGCGCGGTCCGGGTCGTCGGCCTCGGTGTCGTAGCCGGCGAACAGCGGCACCACGGCCAGGCCCTGCATGGCGGCCTGCAGGTTGCCGCGCAGCATGTTGGCCAGCCGGTTCGCCTTGCCGTCCAGCGACAGCGAGATGCCTTCGAGCTTCTCGTAGTGCTCCAGCTCGACCGCGTACAGCTTGACCAGCTCCTGCGCCACACCCGCGGTCCCGGCGATGCCCACCGCCGAGTACGCGTCGGTGACGAAGAGCTTCTCCATGTCCCGCTGGGCGATCAGGTTGCCCATGGTGGCTCGGCGGTCACCAGCCAGCAGCACCCCACCGCGGAAGGTCACCGCGACGATGGTGGTGCCGTGCGGTGCCTCCACCGCGCCCTCAGCCAGCTTCCGGCCGCTGGGCAGCAGCTCCGGCGCCGTGGACCGGAGGAAGTCGGTGAACGACGACGACCCCGGGGTGAGGTAGGCGGCCGGCAGTGCCTGACCCGGGAACTGGGTCGAGCTCGGTTCCATCAGCGACATCGTCTCCCGTTCGAAGGGCCTGCGACTGGTTACGCACTCTAGTCAAGATCCGGTGCGCAGCGGACGGTGCCGGGCCGCGCGAGGCGGCCCGGAACCCGGTCCGGCTACTGCCCGCCCTTCTGGACGTAGGCCCGGACGAAATCCTCGGCGTTCTCCTCCAGGACGTCGTCGATCTCATCCAGGATGGCGTCCACGTCCTCGCCGAGCTTCTCGCGGCGCTCCTGGCCGGCGGCCTCCGGCCCCTGCTCTTCCTCGCCGTCGCCGCCGCCGTGGCGCTGAACCTTGTCTTGGGACATCTTGCCTCCCGGTGGTCGACCTCCGGACTTCCCCGGCGCTGGGGACGCCCTGCTGTGAACACTACCCACCCGAGCACCCGTTGGCCCACGGCCAGCCGGGGGGCTTTGCGATCTTCGCACCGCCCTGACGTGCACGTGGCGTGGTCGCCCGGCGGGTCGGCGGCCGGGGTCTCAGCCCTTGGTCAGCGAATCGACCAGCTCCTCGGCGCTGGACGCCGCCTCCAGGAGTGCGCCGACGTGCGCCTTGGTGCCGCGCAGCGGTTCCAGCGTCGGGATGCGCACCAACGACTCCCGGCCCAGGTCGAAGATGACCGAGTCCCAGGACGCCGCGGCGACCTCCGCCGGGTAGCGCTCCAGGCAGCGGCCCCGGAAGTAGGCGCGGGTGTCCTCCGGCGGCGTGATCATCGCGTCGCGGACCTCGTCCTCGCTGACCAGGCGCTTCATCGAGCCGCGCGCGACCAGCCGGTTGTACAGTCCCTTGTCCATGCGCACGTCGGAGTACTGCAGGTCGATCATGTGCAGCCGCGGCGAGGCCCAGCCCAGGTTGTCCCGGGAGCGGTAGCTCTCCAGCAGCCGCAGCTTGGCCGGCCAGTCCAGCCGGTCGGCGCAGCTCATCGGGTCGGAGCCGAGCAGGTCCAGCACCTCGCCCCACGTCTCCAGCACGTCCCGGGCGGCCCGCTCGCCGCCGCCGTGCTCGTCGAGGAACCGGGCCGCGCGCTCGTGGTAGACGCGCTGCAGGTCCAGACCGGTGAACTTGCGCCCGTCGGCGAGCTCCACGGTCTGCTTCAGCGTCGGGTCGTGGCTGATCAGGTGCACCGCCTGCACCGGGTCGGCCAGCTTGACGTCGTCGAAGCGCAGACCGGCCTCGATCATGTCCAGCACCAGCGCCGTGGCGCCGAGCTTGAGGTACGTGGAGGTCTCCGCCAGGTTGGCGTCCCCGATGATCACGTGCAGCCTGCGGTACTTGTCGGCGTCGGCGTGCGGTTCGTCGCGGGTGTTGATGATGCCGCGCTTGAGGGTGGTCTCCAGGCCGACCTCGACCTCGATGTAGTCCGCGCGCTGGGAGAGCTGGAACCCGGCCTTCTCCCCCGCCTGCCCCAGGCCGACCCGGCCCGAGCCGCACATCACCTGGCGGGAGGCGAAGAACGGCGTCAGGCCGCTGATGACGGCGGTGAACGGCGTGCTGCGCGCCATCAGGTAGTTCTCGTGGGTGCCGTAGCTGGCGCCCTTGCCGTCGATGTTGTTCTTGTAGAGCTGGATGGGCGCGGTCCCGGGCACGCTGGCCGCCCGGATCGCCGCTTCCTCCATGACCCGTTCGCCCGCCTTGTCCCAGATGACCGCGTCCCGCGGGTTGGTCACCTCCGGGGCGGAGTACTCCGGGTGCGCGTGGTCGACGTAGAGCCGCGCGCCGTTGGTCAGGATGACGTTGGCCGCACCGAGGTCGTCACCGTCGGAGCCGTTGGTCTGCTGCGACGCGGCGCTGAGGTCGAAGCCGCGGGCGTCGCGCAGCGGCGACTCGACCTCGTAGTCCCAGCGCGCGCGCCTGGCCCGCGGGATGTCGGCCGCCGCCGCGTAGGCGAGGACGATGTGCGTGGAGGTCAGCACAGGGTTGGCGCTGGAGTCGCCCGGCACCACGATGCCGTACTCCACCTCGGTTCCCATGATCCGCCGCATACCTCGCAGCGTACGGGTTCTGCGCGGCGGTGCGGAGTGCTGGAGGCCACAGGATGTCGGATCGTGGGAAATGGACCCGGGACGGACGCGCTGGGAGTGGCTGCCTGGGCGACTGCGACGATCGGGGCATGATGGCCGGTGAGGAACTGGTGGCCGTGTACGACGCGGCCGGGCGCGTCGTGGGCCGTGCGACCCGGGCGCGGATGCGCGCCGAGGGCCTGTGGCACGCGGCGGCGGCGGTGCTGGTCCTCTCCCCCGACGGCAGCGAGATCTACGTGCACCGCCGCACCGACACCAAGGACGTCTTCCCGGGGATGCACGACTGCACGGCGGGCGGCGTCGTCGCGGCGGGCGAGGACCCGGCGACCACCGCGGAGCGCGAGCTGGCCGAGGAGCTGGGCGTGCGCGGCGCGCCGGTGCGCTTCCTGTTCCGCTCCACCTTCGACCAGGGCACCGTGCACTACCACGCGTTCCTCCACGAGGTCCGGTGGGACGGCCCGATCGTGCACCAGCCCGAGGAGGTCGCGGAGGGCTGGTGGATGCCCGTGGCGGAGCTCCGTGAACGCCTCGAGGACCCGGACTGGCCGTTCGTCCCCGACGGCCGCCAGTTCACCCTCGAATGGCTCGCCCGCCGGTGACCTCCCGCGGTGGTCCGCGGTTCCGACGTCCGCTCTTCACTGGATTCGCGGTGAATCGTGGTCCCAGCGCAGCCGGTGCCGGGTTCCGCTGCCGGCGCCGTCGAGCGAGGTGAGCCGCTGAGCCGCGGGGTCCTTCAGTGCCAGGGGAGGGCGGCGCGTTCGCCCCAGTAGGTGGCGGCGTCGCGGGCGAGGGTCTCCAGGGCGTGCACGTCGCGGTCGGTGAGCTCCACCCGGCAGGCCGCCAGGTTCGAGTCCAGCTGCTCCACGCTGGCGGGGCCGAGCAGCACCACGTCCGCCCACGGCTGGCGCAGCACGTGCGCGATGGCCACCGCGTCGGCCGACACCCCGTGCCGGTCGGCGACCTCCACCAGCTCGCGCGGCGGGTCCACCGCGAGGCGCCCGTTGGCCAGGGTCTCCTTGACCAGCACCCGCCAGCCGCCGGTGTGCACCTCGTTGAGCACCGCCCCCGCGGACGGCTCCATCGAGTTCCAGGTGGACTGCACGGCGGAGAACAGCTGCCGCCCGCCCACCTCGATCTCCCAGGCGCGTTCGATGGTCTCGGCCTGCGCCGCGCCGCTGGTGGAGAAGCCCAGCTGCACCCCGGCGTCGCGGATGCGGGCGAGCTCGTGCTGCAGCGCCATGTCCTCGAACAGCGGGCTGCTCGCGGTCAGCGAGTGCACCTGGTAGAGGTCGATCCGGTCGCCCAGCAGCGTGCGGGTCTCGGCCCACTGGGCGCGCAGCCGCTCCAGCGAGTGCTCCTTGACCTCGTGCACCTCGGTCTCGATCCGCCACTGCGCGACGTAGGCGTAGCCCCACTTGCTGGACACCACCACGTCGTCGTGGCCGCGTTCGCGCAGCCACTCGGCGAGGAACTGCTCCGCGCTGCCGTAGGAGCGCGCGGTGTCCACCCAGCGGATGCCGCGGGCGTGCGCGGCGTCGAGCACCGCGCGCGTGCGCTCCCGCATGGCCTGGGCGCTGCGCTGGGCGGGCAGCACGTCGGACCGACCGAGGTTGATGTAGGCGGGGCGGCCGAGCGCGGCCAGGCCGAGCCCGAGCCGCTGCACCGGTGTCTGCGCGGGGATCACGCCTGGAAACGTAACCGCTGCGCGCTGCCGGCACAGCTCGGGGCCGCCACCCCCGTGGGACGGCGGCCCCGAGTCAGGCCGTCACAGGTACTGACCGGTGTTGGTGGCCGTGTCGATCGCTCGACCGGACTCCTGGTTCTTCCCGCTGACCAGGGTGCGGATGTAGACGATCCGCTCGCCCTTCTTGCCGGAGATGCGGGCCCAGTCGTCCGGGTTGGTGGTGTTGGGCAGGTCCTCGTTCTCGGCGAACTCGTCGATGATGGCGTCCTGCAGGTGCTGCACCCGCAGGCCCGGCTGACCGGTGTCCAGCACCGCCTTGATCGCCGCCTTCTTGGCCCGGTCCACGATGTTCTGGATCATCGCGCCCGAGTTGAAGTCCTTGAAGTACAGGACCTCCTTGTCCCCGTTGGCGTAGGTGACCTCCAGGAACCGGTTCTCCTCGGTCTCGGCGTACATCCGTTCGACCGTGGTCTGGATCATCGCCTCCACGCACGCGGCCTTGTCCCCGCCGAACTCCTTGAGGTCCTCCTCGTGGATCGGCAGGTCCCCGGTCAGGTACTTGGAGAAGATGTCCTTGGCGGACTCGGCGTCCGGACGCTCGATCTTGATCTTGACGTCCAGCCGGCCCGGCCGCAGGATCGCCGGGTCGATCATGTCCTCGCGGTTGGAGGCGCCGATGACGATGACGTTCTCCAACCCCTCGACACCGTCGATCTCGCTGAGCAGCTGCGGGACGATGGTGGTCTCCACGTCGGAGGACACCCCGCTGCCGCGGGTCCGGAAGATCGAGTCCATCTCGTCGAAGAACACGATCACCGGCGTGCCCTCGGAGGCCTTCTCCCGCGCCCGCTGGAAGATCAGCCGGATGTGCCGCTCAGTCTCACCCACGAACTTGTTCAGCAGTTCGGGGCCCTTGATGTTGAGGAAGTAGGACTTGGCCTGGCCGTCGTCGTCCCCGCGGGCGGCGGCGACCTTCTTGGCCAGCGAGTTGGCCACGGCCTTGGCGATCAACGTCTTGCCGCAGCCCGGCGGACCGTACAGCAGGACGCCCTTCGGGGGCCGGAGCTTGTACTGGACGTACAGGTCGGAGTGCAGGAACGGCAGCTCCACGGCGTCGCGGATCTGCTCGATCTGCCCCGAGAGGCCACCGATGTCCTCGTAACCGACGTCGGGCACCTCTTCCAGCACCAGGTCCTCGACCTCGGCCTTGGGCACCACGCCGTAGGCGTACCCGGCCTTGCTGTCCACCAGCACCGAGTCGCCCGCCTTGAGCCCGGAGGAGGCCAGCGGTTCGGTGACCCACACCACGCGCTCCTCGTCGGTGTGGCCCAGCACCAGCGCCCGGGGCGTCTCCCCCGGCTCGCCGGCGAGGAGCTCCCGGAAGGTGCAGACCTCACCGGTTTGCTCGAACGAACCAGCCTCCACCACGGTCAGGGCCTCGTTGAGGCGCACTGACTGGCCCAGTCTCAGTTCCTCCGTGTCGACGTTGGGCGACACCGCCACCCGCATCTTGCGGCCGGACGTGAACACGTCGACCGTGCCGTCCTCGAAGCGGTGCAGGAACACCCCGTAGCCGCTCGGCGGCTGGGCGAGGCGGTCGACTTCTTCGCGCAGGGCCGTCAGTTGGCTCCGCGCTTCCTTCAGGGTCTCGGTGAGCTTGGCGTTCCGTTCGGTGAGCTGACTCACTCTCTCGGATGCCTCGGCCAGCCGCTTTTCCAGCAACCGTGCCTGTTGGGGCGTCTCGTTCAGCCTGCGGCGCAGCAGAGCGACCTCGTCCTCCAGGAGACGGATCTGGTTGCGGAGCTCTGCGTTGCCACGGCTGTGCTGCTCGCCGCCCTCCTCTGGCCGGCTGCCGGGACGGTCGTGCTGCATGTCGGCACCCTCCTCCCGTGCTCGTACCACCACGGTACCGGCGATCACCGACGACGGCGGCGTCGTGAATGCCCGCCGGATCGCCCAGCGTGCCACAAAAATCCGGGAATACCCACGACGTGAGCGAGGTTGCGGGGAGCGGATCTCGCGGCCGCGGGTGAGCGCGGACACGGTGCGTCGACGATCATGGTCCGATCGGTACGTCGCGCATCGCGCGGCGCGGTGCACGAAGCCGCTGAACAGGGCCGGTTCCCCGCTCGGCCACACGGATCGCGCCCGCGGACCGGCATCCGGGTTAACGACTCCGGCAACCGGGTGGCTTTGTTCCCGCCGCCCACCCACGCAGCGCGGGACTCCTCCCACCATCTGGAACGACCACCCGCCGGCCCGCCTCGCGGCGGCTGGGCCCCTCGTGACGATTGAGTGCCGAAACGAGCACTCCGTGCACGTCGCGCCGTCGGCTCTGATCTACTTACGGCCGCCGCGCAGACGGCGAGGAGCAAGCCGCACACCTCCGGGGAGGAGTTCATGACCTATCCGCCGCAGCAACCTGGACCGGGCGGGTGGGGCCAGCAGCAACCCACGGGCAACGGATTCCCGCCACCGGGACCATCGGAAACCCCGCAGCAGCAGCCCGCCTTCTACGGGAACCAGCACACCGGCTGGGCCCAGCAGGGACCGGAGCAGCCGCAGCAGGCGCCCATGCCCCCGCAGTGGGGCAGCGAGTTCGGCCCCGGTTCCTGGCTCCAGGAGCCCAACGGGTTCGGCGACGTCGAACCACCGCAGCAGAAGAAGTCGAAGCTGCCGCTCATCCTCGGCCTGGTCGGGGCGCTGGTCGTCCTCGCAGGTGCTGGTGTCGGCGTGTACTTCTGGCTGGCCAGCGGCCCCGGCGACGCCAAGCCGGTGGCCGAGCAGCTGGTCACCGAGGTCAACGCGCACGACTTCCAGAGCGTCCGCGGTCTGCTGTGCGAGGCGAACAAGGCCGAGCTGAACCAGGCGCTGGACCAGCTCGAGCAGTGGCAGTTCGACGTCGAGCTCGGCCAGGTCAACGAGCGCGGTGAGACGGCCACGGCCAAGCTGACCGGCACCTACCAGGCCGAGGGCAAGACCCACCCGGTGGACCAGACCATGACCCTGGTGGTCGAGGACGGCGAGTGGAAGATCTGCCAGCTCGACCAGTGACCGGGTCAGCGCGCTGACGTCCGACCGGCCCGCCCCGACGCGCACGGGGCGGGCCGGTCCGCGTCTCAGCCCCTGCTGGGGCGGCGCTGGACCCGCGGCGGGGTCACCCCGTCGGCGAGGCGGCGGGCGGTCAGCAGGAAGGCCGTGTGCGCCACCATGCGGTGCTCCGGGCGGACCGCCATGCCCACCACGTGCCACGGGCGCACCAGGGTCTCCCAGGCCTGGGGCTCGGTCCAGTTCTGCTGCTCGCGGATGGCTTCCGTGATGCGGGAGAGCTGTGTCGTGGTGGCCACGTAGACCACCAGCACGCCGCCCGGCACCAGCTTGTCGCGGACCGTGTCCAGCACCTCCCAGGGCGAGAGCATGTCCAGCACCACGCGGTCGACCGGCTCGCCGTCGTAGTCCTGGACGTCGCCCAGGTGCAGCGACCAGTTGTCCGGCTTCTCGCCGAAGAAGCGCTTGACGTTGCGCTCGGCGTGCTCGGCGTGGTCCTCGCGGACCTCGTAGGAGGTGACGCTGCCCTCGGGGCCCACCGCGCGCAGCAGCGAGCAGCTCAGCGCGCCGGAGCCCGCCCCGGCCTCCAGCACCCGCGCGCCCGGCCGGATGTCGCCCCACATGAGGATCTGGGCGGCGTCCTTGGGGTAGATGACCTGGGCACCGCGCGGCATCGACAGCACGTAGTCGGCCAGCAGCGGGCGCAGGGCCAGGAACGACGTGCCGCCGGCCGAGGTCACCACCGACCCCTCGGGCTTGCCGATCAGGTCATCGTGCGCGAGCGCGCCGCGGTGCGTGTGGTACTCCCCTCCCGGCTCCAGCACGACCGTGTACTTCCGCCCCTTGGGGTCGGTCAACTGCACCCGGTCTCCGGGTCGGAACTCACCGCTGACGGTGCTGCTCAACTGCTGCCCACCTTCTCGACGCCACGATCTCGACCCACCATCGTGGCAGAGGCCCCGCGCCGGCCTCGGAGCGGCATCCGGTGCTGCTCAGCGCCGTCGCGGCGGGGCCGTCCGCGCCGTGGTCGAGGTCACGCGTCAGCTGCGGCGGGCGCGCAGGGCGGCGCGGAGGTCCTCGCGGCGCAGCACACCGCTGGGGCGGCCCTCCTCGTCGATCACCAGGAACTGCCAGGCCAGCACGTTCTGCACCCGCTCCAGGATCGCCTCGTGCGGTTCGCTGTCCAGCAGGATCGTGTCCGGGTCGACCGGCTCGGCGGCCCGCTCGGCGGGCTCGTGCGGCGCGTGGGTGGCCAGCCGCTCGGCCGCGGTCTGGTCCAGCAGGCCCACCGCGATGCCGTCGGCGCGCACCAGCACGACCCCGCGCCCGGCCGCGGCCACCAGGGCGTCGCCCACCGGGCTCTCCGCAGGCAGCTGCAGGACCGGGCGCACGAGCTCGCGCAGCGTCAGCCCGGGCGGCCAGCTGCGGCCCCGGTCGGCGCGCCGCTCCGCGTTGGCGCCCGCCACCACGAACCAGGCCATGAGCACGCACACGCCCAGCCGCAGCCACTGGTCCTGGGTGTCCTGCACCAGCCCCAGCAGCGCCCAGGCGATGAGCGCCGCGGCCACCGCGCCCGCGCCGACCACCCCGGCCGTGGTGCCGCTGCCGCGCCGGCCGGTGATCCGCCAGGTCAGCGCCCGCAGCATCCGGCCGCCGTCGAGCGGCAGGCCGGGCAGCAGGTTGAACACCGCGACCGCGAGGTTCGCCACGCAGGTCTGCACCACCAGCAGCCAGACCGCCCCGCCCGGCACCATCGCGAACCAGCCGACCCCGGCGGCCGCCGCGAGCGCCAGCGACACCGCGGGCCCGGCGGCCGCGATGAGCCCCTCCTGGACCGGTGTCGGCGGGGTGCGGGAGATCTCGGTCAAGCCCCCGAGCAGGAACAACCGCACCCGGCGCACCGGCAGGCCGAGCCGCAGCGCGACCAGGCAGTGCCCCAGCTCGTGCAGCAGCACCGAGACGCCGAGGAAGACGGTGAACACCGCGGCGAGCACCGCGCACTCCCAGACCCCGGCTCCGGGCAGGATCCGGCCGACCAGCGGGGTGTAGAGCAGCACGATCAGCGCCGCCCCCAGCCACCAGGACGGCGAGAGCAGCACGGGCACGCCGGCCACCCGGCACAGCAGCAGTCCACCGTCGTTGAACTTCGGCCGAGCAGGCGGGGACGCGGTCGGTGGCATGCGCGCAGGGTAGTCCCCCGGTTGTGAGGCGGTTGTGATCCGCATGGGGCCGATCGCGTGTCGGAGGGCTCGTCTAGGGTTCCTGCCCATGGCGGAACCGGTGGCACCAGCAGCAGACGCAGCGCTCCAGGACCGCGAGACCCGACGTCCGGCCCTGTCGCCGTCCCGCGCCAGCGACTTCAAGCAGTGCCCACTGCTGTACCGCTTCCGCGCGGTGGACCGGCTGCCGGAGACGCCCACCCGGGCGCAGGTGCGCGGCACCGTGGTCCACTCGGTGCTGGAACGGCTGTTCGCGCTGCCCGCCGAGCAGCGCGACCCGGAGCGGGCGCGCGCCCTGCTCGCCCCGGCGTGGGCGGAGCTGCGGGAGCAGCAGCCGGAGCTGGCCGAGCTGTTCGACGGGCCCGACGACCCCGAGCTGGAGCGCTGGCTGGCGTCGGCGAGCGCACTGCTGGACGCCTACTTCGAGCTGGAGGACCCGCAGCGGCTGCAGCCGGAGGCCTGCGAGCTGCGGGTGGAGACCGAGCTGGACTCCGGGGTGCTGCTGCGCGGCTTCATCGACCGGGTCGACGTCGCGCCGACCGGCGAGGTCCGGCTGGTCGACTACAAGACCGGGGCCGCGCCGCGGGAGATCGGCGAGGCCAAGGCGCTGTTCCAGATGAAGTTCTACGCGCTGGTGCTGTGGCGCACCCGCGGCGAGGTCCCGCGCCAGCTGCTGCTGATGTACCTGGCCAACAAGCAGCGCCTGGCCTACACGCCGGACGAGACCGAGCTGCGGCGCTTCGAACGGACCCTCGAGGCGATCTGGCAGGCGATCCTGCGCGCGGGCAAGACGGGCGACTTCCGCCCGAACCCGAGCCGGCTGTGCGACTACTGCGACCACAAGCCGCTGTGCCCGGCCTTCGGCGGCACCCCACCGCCCTACCCGGGCTGGCCCGAGCCGGACCCGGGCGTGGAGACGGTTCTCGACCGCACCGACTGACGAGGTGGGGGGGACCTCGCGCCGACCGGGTCGGCGAGAGGTGCCCCCGCTCCTGTCCACCGCGGGAAGGCGACCCGCGCCGCCCAGTGCCGGGAGCCCAGCCGCTGCGGTCACCGGACGCGATCCCCCCCGGAGATCGGACGTCTGGTCTCCACCGGAGTCGCGTCGCCACGAGCGGTGGGGCCGCGAGGGTCGAGGCCCGCGCCGGGGTCAGTCCTCGTAGGGGTCGTAGTTGGCCGCGGTGCCGTACTCGCCGGCCTGGGTGGGGTCGATCACCGCGAAGCGGGCGCCGGTCGGGTCCCGCAGCACGGCGACCCGCCCGGAGCTGGAGTCGTAGGGGTCCACCCGGACCCGCCCGCCCAGCGCGACCGCGGTGCGGACCAGCTCGTCGGTGCCGACGTCCGGGTCCACCCCGAGGTAGATCAGCCAGTGCGGGCGCGTGCTGGCGGTGATGAACTCGCGGATCATGCTCACCCGCGCCAGCACCGACTCCTCACCGAGGTACCAGACCGAGTAGTCCGAGCGGTTGTCGGTGCCGAACTGCTCCGCGGTGTAGCCGAACAGCGACTGGAAGAAGGTGTCCGCGGTCTGCGCCTTGATGGTGACCAGCTCGGCCCACATCAGGGTGCCCGGCAGCCCGACGTCGAACTGCCAGGACTCCTCGGGCTGCAGCAGGCCGAACTCGGCGTCCGACGGCCCGACCAGCGCGGTCTTGGTGCCCAGCCCCGGGACCCGGTTCGGCGGCACGGTCAGCGTCGCGCCCAGCTGCTGCGCCTGCTCCGCGGTGGCCGCGCAGTCCGCGCTGGCCAGGTACAGCCGCCAGGTGGACTGGTCGCCGGAGGCGGCGCGCAGGCTGGCCACCGGGAAGCCCTCCCGCAGCGCGATCACGTGCTCGCCGGCCACCGGGTCGGAGTGCGTCCGGTACTCCCAGTCGAACACGCCCGCGTAGAACTCACGGGCCCGCTCCAGGTCCGTGGTGATCAGTTCGATCCAGCAGGGCATCCCCTCGTAGAGCTCCCACCGCGGTGGGGTCTTCCCCGGTACCACGACAGCCATCAGCTCACCCCCACAGCGTCCGTCCAAGATCGTTCGAAGAGCTCATTGTCCCGCACGGCGGACGGACCGATCACGGCCCGACACAGCGGCGCGGGCGCGGACCGGTGTCCGCACCCGCGCCGCGTGACGACGGACCTGCTCAGAGGCGGCAGGCGCGGATGTCGGAGGACAGGATCGCCTTGGCCCCGACGGCCGCGAGCCGGTCCATGATCGCCGGGGCGTCCTTGCGGGACACCATGGCGCGCACCGCCACCCAGCGGTCGTCGGCCAGCGGCGCCATGGTCGGCGAGCCCAGGCCGGGCGTCATCGTGGTGGCCTCGTCGAGCAGCTCGCGGGGGCAGTTGTAGTCCAGCATCACGTACTGCTGGGCGAACACCACGCCCTGCAGCCGCGCGATCAGCTGGTCCTTGGCCTGCTGCTGGTCCGAGCCGCGGCGCTCGATCACGACCGCCTCGGACTTGCAGATCGGCTCGCCGAAGGCGGTCAGCCCGTGCTGGCGCAGGGTGCGCCCGGAGCCGACCACGTCGGCGATGGCGTCGGCGACGCCGAGCTGGATGGAGATCTCCACCGCGCCGTCGAGCCGGATCACCTCGGCCCTCACCCCGTGCCGGGCCAGGTCATCGGCGACCAGCTTCGGGTAGGAGGTGGCGATCCGCTTGCCCTCCAGGTCCGCCAGGGTCCACTCGCGCGGGCCGGCCGGGGCGGCGTAGCGGAAGGTCGACCCGCCGAAGCCCAGCGCCAGCACCTCCTCGACGGGCGCGCCGGAGTCCAGGGCCAGGTCGCGGCCGGTCAGCCCCAGGTCCAGCTCGCCGGACCCGACGTAGATGGCGATGTCCTTCGGCCGCAGGAAGAAGAACTCGACGTCGTTGACGGCGTCGAGGACGGTCAGGTCCCGCTGCTCATGGCGCTGCCGGTACCCGGCTTCCGCGAGCATCTCGGATGCGGGTCCGGCCAGCGTGCCCTTGTTGGGCACAGCCACACGCAGCATGGCAGCGTTCTCCTCGTCTGTTGAACGGTGGTCGACTTGGTCGGGAGTTCCGGGGGCGGGCCCTCAGCCGCCTGTCCGAGGACCGGCGGGCGCGGGACGCCCGCTCGAGCACATCATCACACCCGGCACGATCAGAGGTAGCGGTACACGTCCTGCAGGGTCAGCCCGCGCCCCAGCATGATGACCTGGAGCCGGTACAGCAGCTGCGAGATCTCCTCGGCGAGCTGCTCGTCGGACTCGTGCTCGGCGGCCAGCCACACCTCGCCGGCCTCTTCGAGCACCTTCTTGCCCTGGGCATGGACCCCGGCGTCGAGCGCGGCCACCGTCGACGAGCCCTCCGGTCGGGTGCGGGCGCGTTCCTGCAGTTCGGCGAACAACTCGTCGAAGGTCTTCACAGTGCACGATCCTTGCATCTCGGGTCAGCGGCCTCGACAGCGGACCTGCTGGTTGCGGACTCGATCACGGGCCGACGGCTCACCGCAGGCCCGCCGTGGCCTCGAGCACCGCGCCGATGGTGTCCTTCACCATCGCGCGGGCGGCGCCGCGCGGGCTGGACCGCCCACCGGAAACGGTGACCGACCCGGCGTCACCGCAGTCGTAGCGCACCGCCTTCTCCGGTCCGGTCAGCGCGCCGAGCGGGCTGCCGACGGGTTCGGGGCGCACCTCGACCCGGACCACGCCCGGGTCGTCGCGGCGGGCGCCGGCGACCTGCCGGAGCCGGTGCCCGGGGTCGGCGCGCGCCGCGCGGACCGGCTCCAGCTCGACCCGCACGTCCGCCGGGTCCCACCCCCACAGCAGACCGGTGACCAGGCGCAACTTGGTCGCGGCGTCCGCGCCGGAGAGGTCGGCGGCCGGGTCGGCCTCGGCGATGCCGCGCCGCTGCGCCTCGGCGACGGCGGCTTCCAGCGCGACCCCCTCCGCGAGCTGGTCGAGCACGAAGGTGGCCGTGCCGTTGAGGCAGCCGTGCACGGCGTCGACGTCGAAGCCGCGCAGCACCGAGCGCGCCAGGTCGCCGGCGGGCATCGCCGCACCGGTCGCTCCGGAGATCCGCACCGACCGCCCGGCCCGGCGCGCTGCCTCGTCGAGCTGCCGCCAGTGCGTGAGCAGGTGCGACTTGGTGGCGGTGACGACGTGCGCACCGTGCCCGAGCGCCGCCAGCGCGTCGCGCGCCGGCCGGTCGCTGCCGTCGGAGGGCACGGCCTGGGCCAGCACGCGCGCACCGGTGCGGGCGAGCAGGTCGGTGAGCGGTTCGGCCGCGGTCCACTGGACGCGGGGCGGCACCGCGGCACCGACCTCCGCCTGGGTGTCACGCCCACGGACGGCGACCACGCGCAGGTCCACGCCGTACCGGTCGCGCCACTGCGCGCGCTCGCGGTGCACCAGCTCGGCGTACTCCCGGCCGACCGGGCCGTACCCGGCCAGCACGATCGGGACGTCGAGCATCACGCGGCGCGGGCGAACAGCTCGCCGAGCGCGGCGAAGTCGACCTCGTGCAGCGACTCGTGCAGCACCCGGTTCGGGCCGGGGGCCAGCGGCACCTCGCACGGGACCGCGACCACCAGGCAGCCGGCGGCTTCCGCGCTCGCCACCCCGGTCGGCGAGTCCTCGACCGCGACGCAGGCGGCCGGGTCCACGCCCAGCAGCCGCGCGGCCTTGAGGTAGGGCTCGGGGTCGGGCTTGTTGCGGCCGTCGACCTCGTCGCCGCAGACGGTGACGTCGAAGGTGTCCCGCCCCAGGGTGTCCAGCGCCATCTCGGTGAGCGAGCGGATCGTGGAGGTCACCAGCGCGACCGGCACGCCGAGCGCACGGGCCTCGCGCAGCGCCTCCGGGGCGCCCGGCCGCCACGGCAGCCCCTGCGCGAACAGCTGCGCCATCCGGCCGGCCACCCACTCCGCGGCCGCGTCGACCTCGGCCTCGGTGGGCGGGATCCCGACGTCGGCCAGCAGCAGCTTCATGCTGCGGGTCATGTTCGAGCCGACCATGGACTCCCGGGTGGCGTCGGAGAGCGCGCCCCCGCGATGGGCCGCGTAGTCGTCCAGCGCGATCGTCCACAGCTTCTCGGAGTCGACGAGGGTCCCGTCCATGTCGAACAGGACGGCGGCGGGCGCGGTCGGGCCGGCGTCGCGGGTCACGCGGAGATCCCCTCCAGGCTGGTTCGGACCAGGACTCCCACCAGTACAGCACCACCGTCCACACCGACCCCACCGAAAGTGTCCCATCCCTCGTCGCAGGCCGGCTCAGATGACGCCCTTGTGCTGCAGGTAGCGGAACATCGCGATGCCGGGCAGGACCGGCAGCCAGTAGGTCAGCAGGCGGGAGAGCAGCACCGCGGTCACCGCCGCCGTCGCCGGGACGCCCATCGCGCCCAGCCCCGCGATCAGCACGGCCTCCACCGCGCCCAGCCCGCCCGGCGAGGGCACCAGGTGACCGAGCGTGTTGCCGATGATGAACACCACCGTCACCGCCACCCACGCCACGTCCGGGTGCAGCGCGGCCAGCGACGCCGCCAGCCCCAGGCCCGACACCACCAGGTAGCCCAGCGCCCCGCCGAACAGCTGCAGCGCGCGGACCGGGTGCCGCAGCACCTCCAGCAGCTCCCGGCCGACCTCGAGCGAGGGCGCCACGAGCCGCCGCCGCCCGAACGGCGAGGCGAGGACCGCGCCCGCGGCCACCAGCACCACGACCGTCCCCACCAGCACCGGCCAGCCGGTCGGGAGGGACAGGTGGGTGAACGTGCCGGACAGGCCGACCGCGAACACCCCGATCACGGCCACCACGAACGCCACCGCCCCGGTGCCGGCCTGGTTGAGCAGCGTCACCCCGACCGCCAGCGGCCGGCGCAGCCCCAGCCGCTCCATGTAGACCACGTTGATCCCGAAGAACCCCGCGCCGCCGGGCGTGGTGCGGCCGGTGAACGCGGCGGCCACCTGCACCGCCAGGGTCCGCCAGAACGGCAGCGGGATCGTGCTGGAGCCCTGCACCGAGACCGACGACAGCACCACCGCGGCGAACCCGGTGAGCACCGCCACGACCAGCCAGAACCAGTTCGCGTCCCGCGCCGCCCGGAGCACCTCGTCCATGCTCGACAGCTCCGGCAGCAGCAGGTAGACGGCGGCACCGATGAGCAGCAGCCCGATCACGGTGATCGGCCGGACCGGCGAGCGGAACCCCGGGATCGGCAGCCCGAGCCCGTCGGCCAGCGCCTCCCGCACCTCGGCCACCAGGAACCGGCTGTTCGCCACCAGGAACCGGCTGTTCTCCGTCTGCGCGCGGATCCGCCGGGGCAGGGCCATCGGCAGCAGGTTGCGCAGCGCCCCCTCCAGCTGCTCGGTCGGCAGGGCGCGGATCGCCGAGCTCACGGCGCGCTCCACCCCCACCACCGCCGCGACCGACACCAGCGCCTCGGCCAGGTCCCGGGCACAGCGCGCCGGGCCGGCCCCGGCGACGCTGAAGGTGAAGCTGAGCAGCCACGGCCGGTTCTCCGGGTCGACCAGGAAGTTCTTCGCGCGCAGGTCGTGGTGGGCGATGCGGGCCCGGACCAGCGCGGCCACCTGCGCCCAGACCTCGGCCAGCAGCTCGTCGTCGACCTCGGAGGCGCGCATCGCCGACAGCCGCCGCCCCGGCACCTGGCGCACCACCAGCAGCGCGGGCGCGTGCTCGACGTCGCAGGCCAGCACCACCTGCGGGGTGCGCACCCCGGCGCGCTCGGCCAGCAGCGTCACGTAGGCCTCGTGCTCGACCTCGTGGTGCGGGGTGGACAGCTGCGGCTCGTCCTGCACGTCGAGCACCGCGAGCAGGCGCTTGAGCTTGTACCCGGCGCCGGCGCGGCGGCTCATCCGCCGCACCACCTTGACCCGCAGCGTCGCGCCGTCGGCGGTGCGCACCGCGAACTCCCGCGGCTCCAGGAACCGGTGCCGCAGCGCCGCGATCGACACCGGCCGCAGCCCGGCCTGCTCCAGCTCGTCGCGGATGATCACCTCGGACACCCGCCGGTCCGGGGCGCCCCAGACCACGTGGAACAGCGTCCCGACGCCCCAGCCGAGCAGCGCCCCGCCCACCGCCGCCAGCGGCAGGTGCCCGCCCAGGTGCACCACGGCGACGCCGACCAGTGCGGTCAGCCCCCACCCGGCGTACTTGGCCCACCCGCCCAGGTAGGGCGCGGCGACCACGGTCAGCACCGCCACGACGGCCACCTCGTCGGACGGGAACGCGTAGCCGCCGGGCGGACCGGCCGAGGAGACCTGGTGCAGCCCGAGCGCCTGGTGCATGAACAGCGCGAGCGCCCAGGTCACCGCTCCCGCGGACGCGCACAGCAGCGCCACCCGGATCCAGCCGGCGTAGGCCGCCGCCGCGGTCACCGCGGCGATGCCGGCCCACGAACCGCACCAGCTCAGCACCACCCACACCGGGTCGGACGCCGCCGGGATCCGGCCCAGCTGGCCGTGGATCGCCACCTCCACCGGGTTGGCCGGCACCAGCACGAGCAGCGCGCTCAGCGCCAGCAGCCCGCCGACCAGGCCGAGCTGCGCCAGGTCCCGCGGCCGCCGTCCGATCGACAACCGCAACCGGGACCGTGGCGAGATCCCGTCTCGGTCCGTTGACGGCCGGGTGTGGTCCACTGGGCATCCGCTCCGCAGGCGATTGAGGTCAAGGGTCTGGCCCGGCGCTGCGGGCGTCAAACCGACCGCCGCCCTCCGTCCAGGGGCGATGATCGGCACCACCGGTATGTCCGGCGCTGCCGTCGGCGCGGCGTCGTAGGCTGGATCGGTGACCGATCGCGACGCACACACCAACGAACGAACGCGCGCCGAGCCGCCCGAGCCGACCGGCCCGATCGTGATCGCCGGCTTCGAGGGGTGGAACGACGCCGGGGACGCAGCCAGTTCCGCGATCGAGCACCTGCAGCTCATCTGGGACGCCGAACCGCTGAGCGAGATCGACCCGGACCCGTACTACGACTTCCAGGTCTCCCGCCCGACGGTCAAGCTGGTCGACGGCATCACCCGCCAGATCACCTGGCCGACCACGCGGCTCTCGGTCTGCCGGCCGCCGGGTTGCGAGCACGACGTGGTGCTGGTGCACGGCATCGAGCCGAACATGCGGTGGCGGGCCTTCTGCGCCGAGCTCGTCGAGCAGATCGAGCGGCTGGGCGCCCGCACCGTGGTGACGCTGGGTGCGCTGCTCGCCGACGCCCCGCACACCCGGCCGGTGCCGGTGACCGGCGCGGCGTACGACACCGAGTCGGCGGCCCGCTACGGCCTGGAGCGCTCCCGCTACGAGGGACCGACCGGCATCGTCGGGGTGTTCCAGGACGCGTGCGTGCAGGCCGGGATCCCGGCGATCTCGTTCTGGGCGGCCGTGCCGCACTACGTCTCGCAGCCCCCGTCGCCGAAGGCGACCCTCGCGCTGCTGCACCGGGTGGAGGACGCCCTCGACGTGGAGGTGCCGCTGGGCAACCTGCCGGAGCAGGCCGAGGAGTGGGAGCAGACGGTCAGCGAGATGGCCGAGGAGGACGAGGACGTCCGCAACTACGTCCGCGCGCTGGAGGAGCGCGGGGACGCCGAGGTCAAGCTGACCGAGACCAGCGGGGACGCCATCGCCGCGGAGTTCGAGCGCTACCTGCGCCGCCGCGGTCCGGGCGGCAAGGGCCCGATGGGCCCCGGCCCGGGCTGAGACGCCCCTCCGCACTCGCCTGACACGCCCGGCCCGGGCGCGTGGTCCCCCGGGCCGGGCGTGGTGGCGAGAACTGGTCTGGACCTTGACCTCGGCAGTGGTCTAGTCCAGTTTGTGTGCTCCGGAGACCACCTCTGTCCGGATCGGAGCACCCATGTCACGGATCCGCACCGCTCTCGCCGTGCTGGCCGGGCTCGCCCTCGTCGCCGCACCGGCCTCCGCCACCGCCACACCGGAGAACGCCGCCGCACCCACCGCCCCGGAGCGCGGCACCGCGGCCGACGTCCCGGCGCACGCCCTGGTCGGGTACCTGCACGCCAGCTTCGCCAACGGCTCCGGCTACGTGCGCATCGCCGACGTGCCCGACGAGTGGGACGTCATCGACCTGGCCTTCGCCGAACCGACCTCGCCCACCTCCGGCCGGCTGGAGTTCACCCGCTGCCCGGCCGACGAGTGCCCGAACGTGGAGAGCGACGAGGAGTTCCTCGCCGGGATCCGCGCCAAGCAGGCCGAGGGCACGAAGGTGCTGCTGTCGATCGGCGGCGCGAACGGGCAGGTGCGGCTGGAGACCACCGCCGCGCGCGACGCGTTCGTGGAGTCGGCCTCCGCGATCATCGACCGCTACGGCCTGGACGGCCTCGACATCGACTTCGAGGGCCACTCGCTGGAGCTCGCCCCCGGCGACACCGACCTGAAGAACCCGACCACCCCGGTGGTGGTCAACCTGATCGACGCGCTGCGCGCCCTCACCGACCGCTACGGCGAGGACTTCGTGCTGACCATGGCCCCGGAGACCTTCTTCGTGCAGGTCGGCTACCAGCACTACGGCGGCGGCACCGGGGCCGACCCGCGCGCGGGCGCGTACCTGCCGGTGATCGACGCGCTGCGCGACCGGCTGGACCTGCTGCACGTGCAGAACTACAACTCCGGTCCCGTCCTGGGCCTGGACGACCAGTACCACACGATGGGCACCGCGGACTTCCACATCGCGATGATCGACATGCTGCTGACCGGCTTCCCGCTGGCGGGCGGCTCGGCCGGCACCTTCGACCCGCTGGCGCCGGAGCAGGTGGCCATCGGCCTGCCCGCGGCCGAGCCGGCGGGCAACGGCTTCACGCCGGTGCCGGAGGTCCACGCGGCGCTCGACTGCCTGCGCACCGGGACCGGCTGCGGCGCCTACCAGCCGCACGGCACCTACCCGGGCCTGCGCGGCCTGATGGCCTGGTCGATCAACTGGGACGTCTTCCACGGCAACGAGTTCGCCCAGGCCCACGACGCCCACACGGCACGCTGACGCGCGGGGAAGGCGGCGGTCGGGTGACGGGGCGCGCCCGTCACCCGACCCTCCACTCCGGCCCGGCGCGTCCCCGGCCGCGAGCGGTCACCGCCCCCTTCGCAGTCCGTCCGGGTGAACGAGCACGGCTCGTGCCGGGCCGTCACGCGACGCTGCGCAGGTACTCGTCGGCACCGTCCGGGTCGAGGAACCAGGTCCGCAGGTCCGACGGGTCGTCGAAGGCGTCCGCGAAGCGGTGGCGGACCTCGGGGTGCTCCGCGGCGGCGGCCATGATCCGCTGCACGTGCGGCGGAGGCGGGCCCAGCGCCGCGTTCGTCCAGGTCACCACGTGCTGCGCGTGCTGCCAGAACCGGTGGAAGGTCTGCCGCATCCACGCGCGGTCGAACGGCTGCTCGCCGCGCGCCAGCACGCTGTCCAGGTAGGTCTCGGCGCACCGGTTGGCGAGGTTGGCGCCCTGGCCGGTGATCGGGTCGTTGGTCACCACCGCGTCCCCCATGCCCAGCACCGCCGTCCCGGAGGGCAGCTCGGCCACGGGTGTGCGCACCACCGGGGTCACCGCCCCGACCAAGGTGGCGCGGTCGTCGGTCAGCTCGGCCTCGGCGAACCGCTCGTGCTCGGCCGGCAGGTGCTCGCGCAGCAGCTGCCGCATCCGGGTCCACTGCTGCTCCGCCCCGGGCCGGTCCGACCAGCAGTCCAGCGGCCCGCCCAGGACGCCCTCGAACAGCAGGACGTCGCACGGACCGCCGGAGGTCCAGCCGGGGATCACGAAGACGTCGCCGACGCCGGAGACCGAGTGCGCCCGGAGGAGACCAGCGTCGGGCGAGGGGTCCGCGGCCCCGCGCACGTACGCCACCGCGAGCGCGCGCTGCGGCGCGGTGTACGGCGAGTGCCGCGGGTCGCGCTCGAAGATCCGGCCGAGCTCGCCGGTCCCCGTCGCGACCACCGCGAGGTCGTACCGCGGGGCCACCGCGTCCAGCTCGGACGGGGTGAGGGCGCGGTGCTCGACGGTGCCGCCGCGCTCGGCGAACAGCTCCAGCCAGCGCGCCAGCTTCACCCGCTGGTCCACCGACTGCCCGGGGCGGGAGAACTCGGCCCACCAGTCCAGCAGCCGCCCCTCCCCCGGCTCCGCGATGGTCTTGCGCAGGCCGGTGATGGGCGGGGCCTCGGCGTCCCAGAGGGCCAGGCCGTGCGCGCGCTCGGTGGCCACCGCGGTGCCGAACAAGGCTTGCGTGGACATCACCCGGCCGCCGCGGACCTGCTCCGGTGTCCGCGCGGAGACCACGGTGACCTCGTACTGCCGCGCCTGCAGGCCGAGCGCCAACTGCAACCCGGCCTGCCCCGCCCCGACGACCAACACCTTCCGCATCCCACGACCACCCTCCCGTCCCGCGCCCCCGAGCGCACGCCCAGCACCCGCCCCCGACACACCCCAGCGCGTCGGGGGCCGATGCCAGTTGCAGGCGGAGCTGACCACCCGCAGAGCGTGAGGTGGGGCGCCAGTTCTAGGCGGAACTGACAGCCGCCCGCACGCCGGTCCAGGCGACAGTTTCCGGTGCAGGCGACAGTTCTAGGCGGAACTGGCAGGCCCCAGCACGCCGATGGAGGCGACAGTTTCGCCTAAAACTGGCACCGCCACAGCCCGCGAGAGGGGGTGCCAGTTTGAGGCGAAACTGACACCCCCGTGGTCACCTGCGGGTTTCGGGGTTCAGAGCTCGACGCCGAGGAGGGCGTCGACTGCGGTGCGGACGAGCCGCGGGGCTTCGCGGTCCGAGCCGCCGGTGGTCAGGGCTTCCTCCACCCAGGCGTCGATCGCGCGCAGCGCCTGCGGGGTGTCGAGGTCGTCGGAGAGCCGGTCACGCAGCCCGGCGACCGCCTGCTCCGCCGACGGACCGGACTCCAGCGCCACGGCCTGGCGCCAGCGCGCCAGCCGCGCCGTGCCCGCGGTGAGCGCGTCGGCCGTCCAGGACCGGTCGGTGCGGTAGTGGCCGTCCAGCAGCGCCAGGCGGATGGCCATCGGGTCCACCCGGTCGCCGCGCAGCCGCGAGACGAACACCAGGTTGCCCTTGGACTTGGACATCTTCTCGCCGTCCAGCCCGATCATCCCCGCGTGCACGTAGTGCTTGGCGAACGGGAACTCCCCGGTCAGCGATTCGGCGTGCGCGGCGCTGAACTCGTGGTGCGGGAAGACGAGGTCCGAGCCGCCGCCCTGCACGTCGAAGCCCAGGCCCAGCCGGTTCAGTGCGATGACCGAGCACTCCAGGTGCCAGCCCGGCCGCCCGGGGCCCAGCTCGGACTCCCAGGACGGCTCGCCGTCGCGAGCCGCCCGCCACAGCAGCGCGTCCAGCGGGTGCTCCTTGCCCGCCCGGTCCGGGTCCCCGCCGCGCTCGGCGAACAGGGCGCGCATCGTCTCCTCGTCGTAGCGGGACTCGTAGCCGAAGCGCCCGCTGGCGGCGTGCCGGAAGTAGATGTCGCGGTGCTCGTCGTCGACCTGGTAGGCCGCGCCGGAGGCCAGCAGCTTGCCGACCGCCTCGACGATCTCCGGGATGGCCTCCACGGCGCCGACGAAGTCGGAGGGCGGCACCACCCGCAGCGCCGCCATGTCCTCGCGGAACAGCGCGGTCTCGCGCATCGCGAGGACCACCCAGTCCTCACCGTCGCGCTCGGCGCGCTCCAGCAGCGGGTCGTCGATGTCGGTGACGTTCTGCACGTAGTGCACCTGGTGACCGTTGTCCAGCCACACCCGGTGGACCAGGTCGAACGCCAGGTAGGTGGCGGCATGACCGAGGTGGGTGGCGTCGTACGGCGTGATGCCGCACACGTACATCTTCGCGACGGGACCGGGTTCGGTGGGCTCGACCGCGCCGGTCGCGGTGTCGAAGAGGCGCAGCGGACGTGGCGTGCCCGGCACGCGAGGCACGGGAACCGATGACCAGGGTTGCATGCACCCGACCTTAAACGTCCCCCTGTGGTGGGTGCCGCCATCCGGGGGATCGCCCGTATCACATCGTGGGAGCCCCGGTCGCTCCGAGCGCACCACACCCACCGGACGCGCCCCCGGGAACGCCGGGATCCGATCGACGGACCCGTTCACGCCTGATCTCCCGCAGATCACAGGGGGAAAACGAGTCCGACAAGACCGGAAGGCCAAACCAGACCACTTCGCCATTTCGCCACCGAGGTGGAATCATCAGTGTCCACAGCAGGTCCGCACACACCGCGACAGCGCATCGGCACTGTTCACACGCGCCTCAGTGGTGCGCACGGGAAAGAGATCTCGGTTCGAAGGGCTCCGTTCGACCCGGTGGGAACCATGATCGGAGAACGGGATCGGAAGGTGGAGAACGCGATTCCGGGCACCGTGCGTTGATCGGCCCGGCCGACCACCCACGCTGCCCGCGGCACCGGGTGCGCGAAACACCCGGAGCCGGATGAGCGGGTGGAGGCGATCCGGTGACATCGGTACGTGTGGAACGGCTCTACAAGGTCTTCGGGCCACAGCCGGCGGAGCTGGTCCGCCGGCTCGAGGCCGGAGCCGACCCGGACGAGATCGCCGAGGCGGGCGGCACCGCCGCGGTGGTCGACGCGTCGTTCGAGGTGCGCGAGGGCGAGACCTTCGTGGTCATGGGCCTGTCCGGTTCCGGCAAGTCGACCTTGATCCGGATGCTCAACGGGCTGCTCACGCCGACCTCCGGCCGCGTGTTCGTCGACGGCGAGGACATCACCGCGATGTCCGGCAAGGCGCTGCGCGCGATGCGCCAGCGCACGATGAGCATGGTCTTCCAGCACTTCGCGCTCTTCCCGCACCGCACCGTGCTGGACAACGTCGCCTACGGCTTGTCGGTCCGCGGCGCCGGCAAGGACGAGATCGCCGCGGGGGCCACCGAGGCGTTGCGGCTGGTGGGGCTGGAGGGCTGGGGTGACCGCTACCCGCAGCAGCTCTCCGGCGGGATGCGGCAGCGCGTCGGCCTGGCGCGGGCGCTGGCCGCCCAGACCGACGTGCTGCTGATGGACGAGGCGTTCAGCGCGCTGGACCCGCTGATCAAGCGCGAGATGCAGGACCAGCTGCTCGACCTCAACGCCCAGCTGGGCAAGACGATCGTCTTCATCACCCACGACCTCAACGAGGCCATGCGGCTGGGCGACCGCATCGCGATGATGCGGGCCGGGCGCATCGTGCAGATCGGCACCGCCGAGGAGATCCTGCGCGAACCCGCCGACGCGTACGTGGCCCGGTTCGTCCAGGACGTCGACCGCACCCGGGTGCTCACCGCGGGCGCGCTGGCGGACCCGCGGGTCACCGCCCCGGCGGGCGCGGAGCCGGTACCCGCGTCCCTGCCGCTGAAGGACCTGTTCCCGCGGATGCGTGAGCACCCCGAGCCGGTGCCGGTGGTCGACGACCGCCGGCAGCTGCTCGGTGCGGTGACGCCGACCGCGATCTTCGAGGCGTTGAGCCACGAGGCGGACGCCCCCGTGGCGGTCCAGGAGGTGTCCGATGCGTGACCTGCTGCCCCTCCCCGCCCAGCCCGGCCTGCCGCGGGTCCCGGTCGGCGACTGGTTCGCGGCGGCCGTCGACTGGCTCAACGACAACGTCGGCCCGGTGTTCGACACCATCGACCTGGTGCTGCGCTCGGCGGTCACCGGCCTGTCCGCCGCGCTGGCCTCCCTGCCGGCCCTGGCGGTGGTGCTGGTGTTCGCCGCCCTCGGGTGGTGGCTGCGCGGCTGGCGGTTCGGCCTGTTCAGCCTGGTCGGCTTCGGCCTGGTCGCCAGCATGCAGGAGTTCCCAGCGGCGATGCAGACGCTGTCGCTGGTGCTGGTGGCCACCGCCATCTCGATCGCGATCGGCATCCCGCTGGGCGTCCTGGTGGCGCGCAACAGCGGGGTCAGCGCGGTGGTGCGGCCGGTGCTGGACCTGATGCAGACCATGCCCGCGTTCGTCTACCTCGTCCCGGTGATCGTGTTCTTCAACATCGGCGAGGTGCCGGGCGTGGTCGCCACCGTGATCTTCTCGCTGCCGCCCGGCGTGCGGCTGACCGAGCTGGGCATCCGGCAGGTCGACCGCGAGGTCGTCGAGGCGGGCGAGGCGTTCGGCGCACCGCCGCTGAAGGTCCTCACCGGCATCCAGCTGCCGCTGGCCATGCCGTCGATCATGGCCGGCGTCAACCAGGTGATCATGCTGGCCCTGTCGATGGTGGTCATCGCGGGCATGGTGGGCGCCCCCGGGCTGGGTTCGGACATCTACGAGGCGGTCACCCGGGTCCAGCTCGCGCAGGGCTTCGAAGCCGGCATCGCGGTGGTGATCCTGGCGGTCTACCTGGACCGCGTCACCGCCGTGCTCTCGGACCGCTCGCCGGTGGCGCGAGCGGAGCGCAGAGCGGCCAAGACCGGATGAAGGCGTCCGGCGGCCGTCGAAGGGAGGCAGGTTGCACATGTTGTCCAGCAGAAGACCACGGAGGTTCACCGCGATCCTCGCCGCGCTGGCCGCACTCGTCCTGCTCGCCGCCGGGTGCGGTGGCCGCGAAGCGCAGACCGGCCAGGAGGCGAAGGCCATCAACATCGGCTACATCGCCTGGGACGAGGACATCGCGGTCACCTACCTGTTCAAGGAGCTCCTGGAGCGCAAGGGCTACACCGTCAACGCCACCGAGCTGGAGGTCGGGCCGATCTACGCCGGGCTCGCCCAGGGCAACCCGGACCTCTTCCTGGACGCCTGGCTGCCGCAGACCCACGCGGACTACTGGGCGCAGTACGGCCCGCAGCTGGAGGACCTCGGAGTCTGGTACGACCAGGGCACGCTGAACATCGCGGTGCCGAAGTACCTCCTGGACGTCAACTCGATCGAGGACCTCAAGGGCCGCGGCGCCGAGTTCGGCGGGGTGATCACCGGGATCGACCCGGGCGCGGGGCTGACCCGCACCACGAGGGACAGCGCGATCCCGGCCTACGACCTGGGCGGTGAGTACACCCTGCAGACCTCCTCCACCACGGCGATGCTGGCCGCGCTGGAGCGGGCGACCA
Organism: Saccharopolyspora hordei; assembly: GCF_013410345.1. Classification (NCBI taxonomy): domain Bacteria; kingdom Bacillati; phylum Actinomycetota; class Actinomycetes; order Pseudonocardiales; family Pseudonocardiaceae; genus Saccharopolyspora; species Saccharopolyspora hordei. The sequence continues at coordinate 2,610,896 of NZ_JACCFJ010000001.1, read as the reverse complement.
AGGACCAGAAGCCGATCGTGGTCACCCTGTGGCACCCGCACTGGGCCTACGCCCGCTACCCGCTGAAGGACCTGCAGGACCCGAAGGGCGCGATGGGCCAGGCCGAGCAGCTGCACGCGGTCGGCCGCGCCGGGTTCAGCCAGGACTTCCCCGAGGTCACGGAGATGATCAAGAAGTTCCGGCTGACCGACGAGCAGCTGGCCTCGCTGGAGAACGAGATCAACAGCGCCCAGAAGGGGCAGGAGCAGCAGGCGGCCAAGAAGTGGGCCGACGCCCACCCGGAGGTGATCGGCACCTTCGCCGGGCAGTGACCGCGGACGTGCCTAGCCGGGGTCGCGGACGCCGTGGACCAGGCTGGTCCAGTCGTCACCGCCGCGGCCCGCGGCGATCGCGCGGTCGTAGTGGGCCTTGACCGCGCGCGGGAGGCCGAGGTCGATGCCCGCCTCCTCGCTGGCCGCCAGGACGTGGGCGGCGGACGCCCCCATCATCCGGGCGGTGCTCAGGTCCCCGGGGTGGTGGTCGGCGTCGACCTGCTCGGCGGCGCCTGGCAGGAGGTCGACCACCAGGCGCAGGACCCGCGCCGCCCACGGCGCGAACTCCGCCGCCGTCACCCCGGCCCGGCCCAGCAGCGCTGTCCCGTGCAGGAAGGCCGACAGCGTGGTGAGGAACACGTCCAGGCCGGCCTGGTAGTGCAGCTGGGCCAGGCCGGGATCGGTGCCCATGTGGTGCGGGACCCCGATGACCCGCAACGTCTCCTCGTGCGCGGCGAAGACGTCCCACGGCCCGCTGTAGTGGACGTAGGCGTCCGGGGTGCCGACCACCGGGGCCGGCACCATCACCCCGCCGGTGAGGAACCGGGCACCGCGCCGCGCGGCCCAGGCCGCCGCCGCGCGGGTCGTCTCCGGGCTGTCCGAGCTGAGGTTGACCAGCACCGTGCCGGACAGGTCCTCGACCGGGCCCAGGACGTCGTACATCGCCTGGTAGTCGGTCAGGCTGAGCACGACCACCTCGCTGGCGCGCACCGCCTCGGCCGGGCTCGCGGCGAGCACCGCGCCGCGCGCCACCACACCGTCGGCCCGGCTCGCGGTCCGGTTCCACACCGTCACCGGGTGCCCGGCGTCCAGCAGGGCACCGGTCATGGCCCGTCCCATCGGCCCCAGGCCGATCACGGTGACTGGCTCGTTCACGTTCCCTCTCCTCCGTCTCGTCCCTCCGTGCGAGGCGGTGTCCACCGTGCCCGGTGGCGCGCACGGGACGCGCACGAACGGCTGGGGGCGGCTCGTGCGCGGGCTACGGTGGGTGCGTGCGATTCGGAGTCCTCGGCCCGCTGGGGGTGTGGACCGCCGAGGGCGAACCGGTCGCGGTGCCCGAGGCGAAGGTCCGCGCCCTGCTCGCGGTGCTGCTCGCGCACGACGGGCCGGTGCCGACCGACCGCCTGGTCGACGACCTGTGGGGCGCCGAGCCGCCCGGCAACCCGACCAACACGGTGCAGACCAAGGTGTCGCAGCTGCGCAGGGCGATCGGACGCGAGCTGGTCACCCGCGGCCCCGCCGGCTACGCGCTGGCCGCCGACGCGGACGCCGTCGACGCGCACCGGTTCCGCCGCCTCGTCGCGCAGGCCCGCGCGACGGAGGCCCCCGCCGCGCGCCGGGCGCTGCTCGCCGACGCGCTGGCGCTGTGGCGGGGTCCCGCGTTCGCCGACTTCACCGACGAGCCGTTCGCGCTCGCCGTCCGCCAGCGGCTGGAGGAGCGCCTCGCCGCGCTGGAGGAGTTCGCCGAGGTCCGCCTGGAACTGGGCGAGCACGCCGCCCTCGCCGGTGAGCTGGGCGAGCTGGTGGCCGCGCACCCGCTGCGGGAACGCCTGTGCGCCCTGCACGCGCGGGCGCTGTACCGCGCCGGGCGGCAGGGCGAGGCGTTGGCCGCGCTGGCGGACCTCCGCGAGCGGCTGGCCGAGGAGCTGGGCATCGACCCGGGCCCGGAGCTGGTCGAGCTCCAGCAGGCGATCCTGACCCAGGACGCCTCCCTGGCCGCCCCGACCGCGGCCCCGCACAACCTGCCCGCCCCGGTGACCGAGCTGGTCGGCCGGGACGGTGAGATCGCCGAGGTGCGGGCGCTGCTGGGCACCTCCCGGCTGGTCACGCTGACCGGGCCGGGCGGTGTCGGCAAGACGCGGCTGGCGGTCGAAGCCGCGCGCGGGACCGCGTTCCGGGACGGCGTGTGGCTGGTCGAGCTCGCCGGGATCCCGGCGGAGGAGGACACCACCTGCTCGGTGGAGCACGCCGTGCTCGCCGCCGCGGGGGTGCAGGAGTCCGCGCTGGGCACCGCCGACCCGCTCGTGGACGCGTTCCGCGACAAGCAGGTCCTGCTGGTGCTGGACAACTGCGAGCACGTCGTCGCCTCGGCCGCGGCGGTGGCCGCGCGGCTGGTGCGGGCGGTGCCGGGCCTGCGCGTCCTCGCCACCAGCCGCGAACCGCTGGGCATCGCCGGCGAGACGCTGCTGCCGGTGCCGCCGCTGGCCGTTCCCGACGTCGGTGCCGACCCGGCCGCCGTGCGCGCCGCGGCCGCGGTCCAGCTGTTCACCGCCCGCGCCGCCGCCTCCTCGCCGGGGTTCGCGGTCGACGCCGGGAACGCCGCCGCGGTGGCCGCGATCTGCCGGCGGCTGGACGGCATCCCGCTGGCGCTGGAGCTGGCCGCCGCCCGGGTCCGGGTGCTCGGCCCGCACGCGCTGGAGTCCAAGTTGGACGACCGATTCGCGCTGCTGACCTCCGGGCACCGCGACGCGCCGGAGCGGCAGCGGACGCTGCACGCGGTGATCGACTGGAGCTGGCAGCTGCTGCCGCCCGCGGAGCGGATCGTGTTGCGCCGCTTGGCGATCCTCCCCGACGGCTGCACCCTGGAGACCGCCGAGGCGGTGTGCTCCGGTGACGACGTCCGCCCGGCGGAGGTGCTGGACCTGCTGGCGCGGCTGGTGGACAAGTCGCTCGTGGTCGCGGTCGAGACCGGGAACGGCGGGCGCCGCTACCGGCTGCTGGACAGCGTCGCCGCCCACGGCGCGCAGCGGTTGCGCGAGGCCGGTGAGCACGACGTGCTGCGGCAGCGGCGCAACGACCACTGCACCGCGCTCGCCGAACGCGCCGCGGAGCGGCTGCGCGGGCCGGAGCAGCGCCGGTGGCTGGAGCTGCTCGACGCCGAGGCGGCCACCTTCCGCGCGGTCCTCGACGACTCCTCCCCGGAAGCGGCGCTGCGGCTGGTCACCGCACTGTGCTGGTACTGGTTCCTGCGCGGCAGGCTCAGCGAGGCCCGGCAGTCGCTCGCCGCGGCGCTGGCCGGCTCCGGCCCGGCGCGGGCCGAGGCCGCCGCGTGGTACGCGGGCATCGCGCTGCTCGCCGGTGAGCCGGTGGACCACGTCGCGGCGTGGCAGGACGTCCCCGATCGCGCACGACGGGCCCGCGCCCGCTGGTTCACCACGCACGCGCAGTGCACGGTCGCGGACCTGACGGCGTCCGGACCGGCGCTGGACGAGCTGGTCGCCGAGTTCACCGCGCTCGACGACCGCTGGGGCCTGGCCGCCGCGCTCAGCGACCGCTCCGCGCACCGCATGGCCCGCGGTGACCTCGCCGCCGCCACGGCCGACGCGCGGCGCAGCGCCGAGCTGTTCCGCGCGACCGGCGACCGCTGGGGCCTGGCCCAGGCGCTGTTCGCGCTCGGCATGATCGCCACCACCACCGGCGACTACGACAGCGCGGAGCGCCACCACACCGAAGCCCTGCGCGGCGCGGAGGAACTCGGCCTGTGGGCGGAGGTGGCCTACCAGACGTCCTGGCTCGGGCGGGTGGCGCTGCTCCGGCACGACCACCCGCGGGCGCGCGAGCTGCACGGGCGCGCGATGCGGGTGGCGGCCGAGCACGGCTTCACCCCCGCCGAGGTGTACGCCGAGACCGGGTTGGCGCTCGGGGCGCGCCGCGAAGGCCGCTTCGACGAGGCCGAGCGGCACCTGCGCCGCGTGCTCGCCTGGCACCGCCGGGTGGAGCAGGAACCGGGGAACGCGTTGCTCCTGGCCGAACTCGGGTTCCTCGCCGAGCAGCGCGGTGACCGCGACACCGCCCGCCGGCACCACCTCGACGCCTACCGGACCGCGCGCCGCGTCGCCGACCCCCGCGCCGTCGCCCTGGCCCTCGAAGGCCTGGCCGGTGCCGACGCGGTGGCCGCCCCGGACCGCGCCGCCCGGCTGCTCGGGGCGGCCGCGGCGGCGCGCGCCTCGGTCGGCGTGCCGCTGCCCCCGGCCGAGCGCGGCGACGTCGACCGGATCACCGCCGAGGTGCGGAAGCGCTTGCCCGACGACGACGTCCGCCGCTGCTTCGCCGAGGGCGAGGAGCACTACCCGGCGGGCGTGGACGCCCTGGTCGCGCGGCTTCCCTCGGCACCACCTGGCTCCCGTCACGCCGCGTCGCGGCACCGGTCACCCACCGAGCACGCGCGCCACCGGGCGTGAACGTATGATCGAGGCCCGTGTCCAGCGTTCACCTGCTGCCCATCAAGACGGCAGCGGTCGTCTTCCCGGTGCTCGCCCTCGTCCTGTTCGCTCCCGCCGCCGTGGTCACCTACCGCAGGCACGGGATCATGTCGAGCTGGCGCACGCTGTCGTTCTACAGCTTCCTGTTCTACGCGCTGACCGCGTTCTTCATGACGCTGATCCCGCTGCCCTCGCGGCGGGTGGACGTGTGCGCGGAGTACCCGCAGATGTCGCACCCGGCGCTGGTGCCGGGCAACACCCTCGGCGACGTCTGGAAGGAGGCCGAGGGGCGGGTCAGCGTCGGCGCCCTGGTGCTGCACAACCCGGCCGTGTGGCAAGCGCTGCTCAACGTCGCGCTGCTGGTGCCGCTGGGCGTGTACCTGCGCTACCACTTCCAGCGCAGCCTGCTCACCACCGCCGCGATCGGCCTGGGCGTGTCGCTGTTCTTCGAGTGCACCCAGCTGACCGGGGTGTGGGGCCTCTACGAGTGCCCCTACCGGTTGGCCGACGTCGACGACGTCATCACCAACACCTCCGGTGCCCTGCTGGGTTGGTGGTTCGCCGGGCCGCTGACCCGCTGGCTGCCGACCCTGGACTCCATCGACGACGCGGCACTGGCGCGGCGCCCGGTCCCGCTGGGACGGCGCCTGCTGGCGTTCGTGGTGGACATGTGCGTGCTGCCGTTCGCGGTGCTGGTCGGCACGCTGGTGCTGGTGCCCGTCCTCCGTGACGACGCGCTCGTGGTCGGGCCACTGCTGGTGCTGCTGGCCTACTACGTCCTGCTGCCCTGGGCCACCGGCGGGACGCCGGGCAAGCGGTTGCTGCTGCTCGAGCTGGCCGGCCCGGGCGACGGCGAGCGCCCCGCGCCGTGGCGCCTGCTGCTGCGGGCCGTGGTGCTGGCGGTCCCGATGCTCCCGGTCGTCGGCGTGCTGACGGCGGGCACCGGGTTCGTCCTGCACGTGCTGGGCGACCGGGTGTTCGACGCCGTCGCGGTCGCGGTGGAGGAACCGCTGGACGTGCTGCACTTCCTCGCCACCGCCTGGGTGCCGCTGCTGGGGGCCGTCGCGGTCGTCGCGGCGAGCGGGCTGCTGCTCCTGGTGTTCTGCGTGGCCCTCTACCGCCACCCGCGGCACTACGGGGTCCACGAACTCCTCTCCGGTGTGCACAACGTGGCGCTGCCCCACAAGCGCGCCCTCCGCTCCGCGCAGGGCCCGGAGACGCCCGAGGAGGGCACTCCCACGGAGACCGCGTCCTCGACGCCGTCGCAGTAGACCTGCCGTCAGCGGCGGCGCTTGGTGCGGAGGTAGTCGCCGACGACGGCGGCGCCCAGCCCGTCGGGCGTGGGTGCGAGCACCCGGCCGCCACCGCGCCGGGCCAGCAGGTCCACGAACGCCTCCAACCGCGGGTCCTCCCCCAGCATGAACACGCTCAGCGTCGTGCCCCGCCGCGTCAGGGCGTCCACTTCGGACAGCGTGGCCGCCAGCGTGCGCGGGTCCGGCGGGTACTGGAAGACCGCGTCGCCGCCGGGTTCCAGGTGGGCCGTGGGCTCGCCGTCGGTGACCACCAGCACCACCGGCTCGGCGTCCGGGTGGCGGCGCAGGTGCCGGCCGGCCAGCAGCAGCGCGTGGTGCAGGTTCGTGCCCTGCTCCCACACCCCTTCCAGCGCCGCCAGTTCCCCGATGTCCACGGTGGAGGCGTAGCGGCCGAAGGTGACCAGTTGCAGCGCGTCGTCGCGGAACCGGGTGGCCACCAGGTGGTGCAGCGCCAGCGCGGTGCGCTTCATCGGCACCCAGCGGCCGTCCTGCACCATCGACCACGACGTGTCCACGCACAGCACCACCGCGGCCCGCGAGCGCTGCTCGGTCTCGGCGACCTCCAGGTCGGAGACGTCCAGCAGCGCCGACTCCGGGCCCTCCGCCGCGCGGCGCAGCACCGCGTTGCGCACCGTCCGCGGGGCGTCCCACGGCTCGGAGTCGCCGTAGCTCCACGGGCGCGTGGTGCCGGTCAGCTCCCCTGCCGCCCCCGCGCGGTGGGTGTCGCGCTCCCCGCGGCGGGAGCGCAGCTGCGAGACGACCGAGCGCAGCGCGGTCTCGCCGAGCCGGCGCATCGCGCGCGGGCTCAACCGCAGGCTGCCGTCCGGCGCGCGCTGCAGCATGCCCTGCTGGCGCAGCTGCCGCTCGATCTCCGCCAACCGCTGGGCGTCCACGACCGCGCGCGGGCCGAGCTGCCGCTCCAGCGCCTCCAGGTCGATGTCGGCCAGGCTGGCACCGGGGTAGGACTGGCTCAACTGTTCGGCCAGCCGGTCCATCTCGCCGAGCTCGGCCATCGCGGCGGTCGCCTCGGCCAGCCCCATCGGCTGGTCACCGCGGAAGCGCGCCCGCCCGGTCCAGTCCTCACCCGGCCGCAGCTGCTGCAACTGCTGGTCCAGGCGCTGCAGCGCCTGCGCGATGCGGGGATCGCCGAAGGCCTGCTGGGACAGCGCCAGCAGCTCGTCGCGCTGCTGCGGGCTCATCGAGTTCAGCAGCCGCTGGGCCGCGGCCGAGCGGGCCGCGAGGGCGTCGATGAGCTCGTCGACGTCCCGCGGGTTCTCCGGGAAGAACTCCCCGTGCCGCGCCATGAACCGCTCGAAGCGCTGCGGCACGTCGGCGTCGCCGCGGGCGTGCGCGGCCAGCAGGTCCGACAGGTCGTCGAGCATCTCCCGCACCCGCTCGACGTCCTCCGGCGTGACCTGCTGCATCGCCTGCTTCATGCCCTGGAAGCGCTGCTCCAGCAACTCCGTGCCCAGCATCTGCTGGACCTGCTCGAAGGTCTCCCGCGCGTCCGGGGAACGCCAGTCGTAGGTGGCCAGCTCGGCGACCTGCCCGGCCGCGTCCGGCGGCAGCGCGTCCAGCTGCAGCTCGCGGAACCGCGCGTCCTCACCAGGGTCGGCCGCGAGCGCCAGCCGCTCCTGCTCCAGCGCGCGGTCCAGCAGCCGCCGCACCTCGGCGATCGTGCCGTCCAGGCGGTGGCGGCGCTGCAGCTCGCTGCGCCGCTGCCACAGCTGCCGGGTGAGCTCGTCGAGGCCGGCGACGTCGCGGGTGCCCGTGCGCAGCAGCTCCTCCAGCGCGGCGCGCGGCGAGGCGCCCTCCATGACGTCGCGCCCGATCTGGTCCAGCGCGGCGCGCAGGTCCACCGGCGGTTCCAGGGGGTCGGCCCCGCCGTGCCACGCGCTGTACCGGAACCGCCGGGACATCAGCTGTACACCGACCTGTCGTCCTCGGCGTCCTTGCCGAGCTTCTTGGCCAGGAACAGCGATTCCAGCGCCAGTTCCACGGCGCTGGCGATGCGCCCGGGCGGGTCACCGGCCCGCACGTCGAGGCGTTCGGCGACCTGGTGCAGCACCGGCAGTTCCGGCAGCGCGGTCAGCAGGTCGTGCCCGGACACGCGCTCCCCGGTGGCCACCGGGTGCCCGTCGGCCACGGCCTGGGCCAGCGGCCCCAGGTCCAGCCCGGCGAACAGGCCGCGCGCGGTGTCGGCCACCGCGCGGCGCAGCAGGTAGCCCAGCAGCTCGTCCTCGCGGCCCTCCTCCCCGGCCTCGAACTCGATCTTGCCGCGCAGCACCGCGGGCACCGCCTCCAGGTCGACCGGCCGCGCCACGGCGGGGTGTTCGCCGGTGATCGCGGCACGGTGCAGCGCGGCGGCCGACACGGTCTCGGCGGCGGCGATGGCGAACCGCGCCGACACCCCGGAGCGCTGGTCCACCGCGCTGGACTCGCGCAGGTGGCCGACGAACCGCGCGATCACCTCCAGCAGGTGGTCGCCGACCTCGGCGGGCAGGTCCGCCTCCTGGCGCACCAGCGCCACCTCGTCCTCGACCTCCAGCGGGTAGTGGGTGCGGATCTCGGCGCCGAAGCGGTCCTTCAGCGGCGTGATGATCCGGCCGCGGTTGGTGTAGTCCTCGGGGTTGGCGGTGGCGACGAGCAGCACGTCCAGCGGCAGCCGCAGGCTGTAGCCGCGGATCTGGATGTCGCGCTCCTCCATGACGTTCAGCAGCGCGACCTGGATCCGCTCGGCCAGGTCGGGCAGCTCGTTGACGGTCACGATGCCGCGGTGCGCGCGCGGCACCAGTCCGAAGTGGATGGTCTCCGGGTCGCCCAGCGACCGGCCCTCGGCGACCTTGACCGGGTCGACGTCGCCGACCAGGTCGCCGACCGAGGTGTCCGGGGTAGCCAGCTTCTCGACGTAGCGCTCGCTGCGGTGCCGCCAGGCCACCGGCAGGTCGTCGCCGAGCTCGGCGGCCCGCCGCCGGGAAGCCGGGGTGATGGGCTGCAGCGGGTGCTCGCCGAGCTCCGAGCCCTCGATGACCGGGGTCCACTCGTCCAGCAGCTCGACGAGGCTGCGCAGCAGTCGCGTCTTGCCCTGCCCGCGCTCGCCGAGCAGCACCACGTCGTGCCCGGCGATCAGCGCGCGTTCCAGCTGCGGCAGCACGGTGCGGTCGAAACCGACGATGCCGGGCCACAGCGCGCGGCCGGAACGCAGTGCGGTCAGCAGGTTCGCGCGCAGCTCGGCCTTCACGCTGCGCGGTGCGTGGCCGCTGGCCCGCAGTTCCCCCGCGGTGCGCGGCAGACCAGGAGGTGGTGTCGGGATCGTCACCCCTCCGACGCTACCCGCCGGGACCGTCGAACGCCGAGGGGCGGAGGAGATCTTTCGCGCTCCGAACTACTCGGTGTCGCCCCTGGCGTGTAGAAACGCTGCGTACCCGTTGCACACCGAGGAGGGACCCAGTGGAGATCGAGGTGGAGCCCGGCGAAGTCGGTTTCGACCCGGACCGGCTGCGGCGCATCGACCGGCACTTCGCCCAGTACGTCGACGCGGGCAAGCTGCCCGGCTGGCTGGTCATGGTCACCCGCCGCGGCAAGGTCGCGCACCTCGCCACGCACGGGATGCGCGACGTCGAGAGCGGTGCGCCGGTGGAGCAGGACACGCTGTTCCGCATCTACTCGATGACCAAGCCGATCACCTCCACGGCGATCATGATGCTGTTCGAGGAAGGTGCCTTCGAGCTCACCGACCCGGTCAGCGACTTCATCCCGTCCTTCGCCGACCTGCGGGTCTACACCGGGGGCACGGCCCGCGCGCCGCAGACCCGCCCGGCGGGCGAGGAGATGCGGATCTGGCACCTGCTGACCCACACCTCGGGGCTCACCTACGCCTTCCACTACCTGCACCCGGTGGACGAGCTCTACCGGCAGGCGGGCTTCGAGAACGGCGTGGCCGACGACATGGACCTGGCCGGCTGCTGTGACGAGTGGGCGTCGCTGCCGCTGCTGTTCGACCCCGGCGCCGCCTGGAACTACTCGGTGTCCACCGACGTGCTCGGCCGGATCGTCGAGGTGGCCTCCGGGCAGACCCTCGACGAGTTCTTCCGCACCCGGATCTTCGAACCGCTGGGCATGACCGACACCGGGTTCGCGGTGGACCGCTCCGACGCCGACCGGCTGGCCACCCTGTACGTGGCCGACCCGGAGGGCAAGGCCCGGCGCCACCCGAAGCACGACCTGGCCCACGCGGCCGCCTTCGAACTGCCCAAGGCGCTCTCCGGCGGCGGCGGGCTGTTCTCCACGGCGCACGACTACCACCGGTTCACCCAGATGCTGCTGCGCCGGGGCGAGCTGGACGGCACCCGGCTGCTGGGCAGCCGCACGGTGGACTACATGACCCGCAACCACCTGCCGGGCGGCGCCGACCTGGAGACGCTGGCGCTCGGCTCCTTCTCCGAGGCGGCCAACGCGGGCAAGGGCTTCGGCCTGGGCTTCTCCGTGGTGGACGACCCGGTGGCCGCCAAGGTGCCCAGCTCGAAGGGCGAGTTCGCCTGGGGCGGCATGGCGAGCACGGCGTTCTGGGTGGACCCGCAGGAGGAGCTGACGGTCGTGTTCATGACCCAGCTGATGCCCTCCAGCACCCACCCGATCCGCTCCCAGCTGCACCAGCTCGTCTACCAGGCCCTGGTGGACTGAGCCGGTCGTCCCGGGCCCGCGGCGCCGCGGGCCCGGGGCGTCAGGCCTCCAGGACGCGCGATTCGCCGATCGCCAGGTCCCACAGCTGCTCCGGGTCGCGGCCCGCCTCGCGCCAGGCCTTGCGGACCCGGGTCAACGGTTCCACGACCGGTTCGCGGGTGAGCACGAAGGTGCCCCAGTGCATCGTGGCCGCGTGCGCGGCGCCCAGGTCCGCGACGGCCTGCACGGCCTCCTCCGGGTCCATGTGCACCGGTGCCATGAACCAGCGCGGGTCGTAGGCGCCGATGGGCACCATGGCCACGTCGATGCCCGGGTACCGCTGCCCGATCTCGGCGAAGTGCGGCCCGTAGCCGCTGTCCCCGGCGTGGTAGACGCGGTGCCGCGGCCCGGTGATCACCCAGCTGCCCCACAGGCTCCGGCAGGTGTCGAGCGGGCCCCGGCGGCTCCAGTGCCGGGCCGGGGCGAAGTCGAAGGTCAGTCCGGCCACCTCCGCGGACTGCCACCAGTCGAGCTCGACGACCTCGGTGAAGCCGCGCCGCCGGAACCAGCGGCCCAGCCCGGCGGGCACCAGCACCGGCGTCGAGCGCGGCAGCCGCTGGACCGTCGGGGCGTCCAGGTGGTCGTAGTGGTTGTGGCTGATCACCACCGCGTCGACCGGCGGCAGCTCGCTGAACGCCACACCGGGCGGGGTCAGCCGTCGCGGCACGCCGGGGATCCGGGAGGACCACACCGGGTCTGTGAGCACCGTGGCCCCGGCCATCCGCAGCACGTAGGTGGAGTGGCCGACCCAGGTCACCGCGGTGTCCTGCGCGGCGACCGGCGGCAGGCCGCGGCGCAGCACCGGGATCCGGTCGGCGTCCTCCACCCGTCCCCGGAACCCGCCGGTCCACATCAGCCGCAGCACGTCGCGGAAGCCGGGCAACGGGGTGTGCAGGCGGTCGGCGTAGGAGGACGGGATTCGCACCGGCTGGTCCTGGGCTCGCACGCCCCCAGGTTGCCCTGCGCACCCCGCCCCCCGCACCCACAACACCCGAAGATCACAGCAGTCGTGGACCACAACCCGGCCGCCACCCCGTGGAGGTCGGACACCTGATCTCCACCGGGATCGCGCGGAGACCCCGGCACACGTCGGCGCGTCGGGTCCCGGCACGCCGTTGACGTGTTCCACGGCATGCGCGTCGCCCCAGAGGGGGCGGAAGGGGCAGAACCCCCGTGGAAGGGACGGACGGCTCTTCCGCCGAGGTGGCGGAGGACGCCCGAGGTCAGACCGGCGTCAGAAGGCGGGCCAGGGGATGGCGGGCCAGTCGCCGGACGGGGCCGGGAACACCCCGGCCTCGAGCAGACGGTCGATCCGGGCGCTGATCGCCTGGACCTCCTTCACCGTGATGTGCTCGGCCAGCTGCTCCGCCAGCTCCCCCTCCATCCGGGCGCGCAGCTCACCGAGGCGGTCGACGGCCTCCTCCGGCAGCGGCTCGCCGATCCACCCCCACAGCACGGTGCGCAGCTTGTCGTCGGTGTTGAGGCTGACCCCGTGGTCCACGCCCAGCACCCGGCCGTCCGGGGCGTGCAGGATGTGCCCGCCCTTGCGGTCGGCGTTGTTGATCACCACGTCGAGCACCGCCAGGCGCTGCAGCTGCTCGTGGTCGGCGTGCGCGAGCACGACGGGATCACCGTGGTGGTCCTGGGCGCGCAGCACCGGCAACCAGCCGTCCGGCACCTCGTCCGGTGGGACGACGTCGACCAGCTCGGAGCCCTCCTCGACGTCCACCCACAGCTGCACCATGCCCGGCCCGAACGGGCCGTCGCGCAGCACCGTCGGCGGGACCAGTCCCCAGCCCGTGCTCTCGGCGAGCAGGTAGGAACCGACCTCGCGGCCGGCCAGCGTGCCGTCCGGGAAGTCCCACAGCGGGCGCTCCCCGCGCACCGGCTTGTAGACGCACTCGGCGGACAGGCCGTCGACCTCGACCCCGCAGAACAGCGTCGCGTTGGACGCCTCCACCAACCGCCCCTGGACGTCCAACCGGCCGTGCAGGAGCAGCTCGTGGACCGCTGGATCATCGGCGCGCACGCGCCTCAGACCTCTTCTGCGCGGCGGTAGCCGTTCTGCCGGGGGCAGATGTGCCCGCTCGGGTCGAGCGGTTCGGCGCACAGCGGGCAGGGCTTGCGGCCGGCGTTGATGACGCGCTCCGCGCGCTCGGCGAACGCCCGCGCGTGCGCGGGGGTGAGGAACACCCGCAGCGCGTCGGGGCCCTCCTCGGTGTCGTCGAGCACCACCGACTCGTCGATCTCCTCGTCGGTGACGGCGAGCAGTTCGACCACCACCGCCTCGGTCTCGGCGTCCCAGCCCAGCCCCATGGTCCCGACCCGGAACTCCTCGTCGACGGGCACCTGCAGCGGGTCGGTGTCGACGAGCTCCTCCGGGGTCTGGGCGGGCAGCTCGGCGTTGAAGCGCCGCTGCACCTCGTCCAGCAGCGCGCCGATGCGTTCGGCGAGCACCGACACCTGCTGCTTCTCGAGCTGCACGCTCACCGTGCGGACGTCCTCGGTCGCCTGCAGGTAGAAGGTGCGGTCGCCAGGTTCCCCGACCGTTCCGGCGACGAAGCGGTCGGGTTGACGGAAGACGTGGATGACACGAGCCATGACCCCTCCGACATTAGGCCACCGATCGCGCGCGGTGCGCGACTGGCCCCCGTTTTGTTCGTCACCGGCACCCGCAGTGCCGGTCTACCCGCAGGACCTGCCCGCCGACCACCGGTTTCGGCGATGTTCGCCGTTGGCGAACTGAGGCGCGACCGGTCCGGTGCCGATAGTCTCGCAACGGTGATCGCCGATCGCGGGATGGAGCTGCCGATGAGCATGCGCGAACTACGTCGCCCGCCGCGGTTGCGCAGCGGTGACACGGTGGCGCTGGTCGCCCCGGCCGGCCCGGTGCCCGAGGACCTGCTCGACGCCGGACTGGCCCACCTGCGGGCGTGGGGCCTGGACGTGCGCGTCGGCAAGCACGTCCGCGACCGCCACCCGCGACTGGGCTACCTGGCCGGCACCGACGCCGAGCGGGCCGCCGACCTGCAGGAGGCCTGGTGCGACCCGGACGTGACCGCGGTGTTCTGCGCGCGCGGCGGGTACGGCAGCATGCGGGTCCTGGACCACCTGGACTGGGGCGAGATGGCCGCGGCCGGACCGAAGGTCTTCGTCGGCTCCAGCGACATCACCGCCCTGCACGAGGCCGTCGCCACCCAACTCGGCCTGGTCACGGTGTTCGGCCCGATGGTCGCCACGGAGGCGTTCGTGCAGGACCCGGCGGCGCGGGAGCACCTGCGCCGCACCCTGTTCCAGCCCGAGTCGGTCACCATCCTGACCCGGTCCTCCGCGGACGCCCTGGTGCGCGGCCGCGCCCGGGGCACCACCTACGGCGGCAACCTGAGCATCGTGGCGGCCTCGCTCGGCGCGCCCGACGCACCGACCCCGCCGGAACGCGGCATCGCGCTGCTGGAGGACGTCACCGAGTCCCCGTACCAGCTGGACCGGTTCGTCACCCAGCTGCTGCGCGCGGGCTGGTTCGACCACGCCGTGGGCATCGCGCTCGGGTCGTGGACCGAGTGCGGGCCGCTGGAGGAGGTGCGCGCGGTGATGTCGGACCTGCTGGGCGGTCTGGGCGTGCCGGTCCTGTGGGAGCTCGGCTTCGGGCACTGCACCGCGCAGCGCACCATCCCGCTCGGCGTGGCCGCCGAACTGGACACCGATGCCCAGCGGCTGTCCGTCCTGCAACCGGCCCTGCTCTGAGCCGCCGCTCAGGCCCCGGCCCTGCGCCGGGCGTAGTGCTGGCGGGCCTTGGCCCGGTTGCCGCAGCGGGCCATGGAGCACCACTGCCGGTTGCGGGCCGGCGAGGTGTCCAGGAAGCGGAGCCCGCAGCGGTGGAACGCGCAGACCGCCACGCGCGGGAACGGCTCGGTGGCCAGCAGTTCGATCGCGTCGACGGCCACCGCCGCCAGCGCCGCCCGCACCGGATCGCGCGGTTGCGGGCGCACCGCCGCGACGGACCCGTCCCGGCCCACGCGCAGCTGGAGCGCTTCGCGGTTCTCACCCCGGGCCGCTGCGTTGATCAGCTCCACGTCGGGCCCGGCGGGGATCGCGCGGTCCGCGCGGGCCAGCACCGCCCGGTCGATCGCCTCCCGCAGCGCCACCGCGCTGGCCAGGTGCGCGTCCGAGGGCCGGCCGTCCGCGAGGAGCCCGACCTCCCGCAGCCAGTCCGCCAGCAGGTCCGGCGACACCAGCAGCTCGCGGCCGCCGCCGTAGCGATCGCGCAGCGTGTTGACCAGGTCGAGGCAGAGCCGACCGCCGTCGCGCACCCAGTCGCTCATCCTTGCCCTTCCCGCGGCTCTCGACCTACCATCCTAGTCTCTAACCTCCTTAGACAGTTAGAAAGGAACGGAGCGGGCCGATGCCGTCCCAGGGAGTCGCCCAGGTCAACGGGTTGCGCATGCACTACACGACAGCGGGCAGCGGCCCCGGGCTGGTGCTGCTGCACGGCTGGCCGCAGACCAGCCACTGCTGGCGCAAGGTGATCCCGGAGCTGGCCCGCACGCACACCGTGATCGCGCCGGACCTGCGCGGCTACGGCCGCACCGACAAGCCGCGCGACGGCTACGACAAGCGGACGATGGCCAGCGACGTGTCCGAGCTGGTGGCGTCGCTGGGCTTCGAGTCGGTCAGCGTGGTCGGCCACGACCGGGGAGCGCGGGTGGCGCACCGCTGGGGCCTGGACCGGCCGGACCAGGTCGAGCGGGTGGCGCTGCTGGACATCGTGCCCACTCGGGAGATGTGGCGGCGGATGGACACCACCATGGGCTCGGCGTACTGGCACTGGCTGTTCCACCTGCAGCCGGACCTGCCAGAACGCTTGGCGGGCAACGACGTCGCCGGCTACCTCGGCCACTTCTTCGAGCGCTGGACGGTGAACCGGCACGGCCTGGAACCCGAGGCGATCGACGAGTACGTGCGCGCGTTCTCCGCACCGGGGGCGCTGCGCGCGGGGTTCGACGACTACCGCGCGGCGTTCCCGCTCGACAGCGAGCACGACGACGCCGACGCCGAGGCGGGCCGCAAGCTGACCATGCCGGCCCTCGTGCTGTGGGGGTCGGCGGGCCTGCCCGCGCGGCTGCCGATGCGCGAGATCTGGGACGCCTACGCCGAGGACGTCACCTGCGCCGAGATCGCCGACTGCGGGCACTTCCTGCCCGAGGAGCGCCCCGAGCAGGTCCTGGCGCACCTGCGAGGGTTCCTGGCGTCATCGCGCGGTTGAGAGGGGACACGTGCGAGTCCGACCCGTGACACCGGAGCGGCTGGTGGCGGAACTGGTCGACCGCATCGACGCGCTCCCGGGCCGCTGGGCGCGGGTCGCGGTGGACGGCGCCCCGGCGGCCGGCACCGGTGACCTCGCCGACTCGCTGGTGGACCCGCTGCGCACCCGCGGCCGCGAGACGGTCCGCGTCCGCACGGCCGACTACCTGCGCCCGGCCTCGCTGCGCCTGGAGCACGGCCGCCGCGACCCGGACTCCTACTACGAGGGCTGGTTCGACCTGGGCGGTCTCACCCGCGAAGTCCTGGACCCGCTGGCCGACGGCGGGTCCGGCGAGGTGCTGCCCGCCCTCTGGGACGCCGAAGCGGACCGCTCCCCGCGGCTGCCCGGCGTCCCGCTGCCGCCGCGCGGAGTGGCCATCGTGGACGGTCCGCTGCTGCTGGGCGCGGGACTGCCCTTCGACCTCACCGTGCACCTCTGGCTGCCCGAGGCGGCGCTGCACCGGCTCACCCCGGAGGCGGAGCGCTGGACGCTGCCGGCCTTCCAGCGCTACGCCGACGAGGTCTCCCCGCTCCACCTCGCCGACCACGTGGTCCGCGTCGACCGCCCGGGCCGCCCCGCCGTGGTGGACAGCCTGGACTGACGCCGCGCCTCAGCCCGTCGTCTCGGCCTGGTCCGACGTCCCCACCGCGCGGCGCTCGACGGAGGGCACGGCGGCCAGCAGCGTCTTGGTGTAGTCGTGCTGCGGGTCGAGCAGGACCTGCTCCACCGAGCCGACCTCCACCAGCTCGCCGTGGTACATCACCGCCACCCGGTCGGCGATGTTCCACGCCAGCCCGAGGTCGTGGGTGATGACCAGCGTCGACAGGCCGCGCTCCACCCGCAGCCGCAGCAGCAGCGCCAGGACCTCGCCGCGCACGGTCGCGTCCAGCGAGGCCACCGGCTCGTCCGCGATGAGCACCTTCGGTTCGAGCACCAGCGCACCGGCGATGACCACGCGCTGCCGCTGGCCGCCGGAGAGCTCTCGCGGCAGCCGGCCGAAGAACTTCTCCGCGGGGCGCAGCTCCGCCGCTTCCAGCGCGGCCGCCACCCGCCCGGGCTCGTCGTCGGTGATGCCGTGGATGCGCAGCCCCTCCGCGACCGCCTCGTAGACGGTGTGCCGCGGGTTGAGCGCCCCGGTCGGGTCCTGCAGCACCAGCTGCACCTGCCTGCGGTAGTCCCGCAGGCCCGCGGTGCTGGTCGGCAGCGGCACGCCGTCGTAGCGGACCGCTCCCCTGGTCGGCTGTTGCAGCCCGAGCAGGGTGCGCGCGAGCGTGGTCTTGCCCGAACCGGACTGCCCGACCAGCGCGACGATCTCCTGCTCCTCGACCGAGAGGTCCACCCCGCGCACCGCGTGCACCACCTGCCCGGAGCGCCCGGTGAAGTCGACCGCCACGTCCTCGGCGACCAGCAGTTCGCGCCCCCGGGACGCGCTCTCGGTGAGCCGGAACGCCGGGTCGCCGACGGTGGGGAACGCGTCGGCCAGCGCCTTGCTGTGCTCGTGCTGCGGGTCGGTCATCACCTGCCGCGCCGGGCCGTCCTCCACCACGCGCCCGCGGTGCATCACCACCAGGCGCTCGCAGCTGGCCGACAGCACGGACAGGTCGTGGCTGATCATCACCAGCGCGATGCCGCGCTCGGCCACCAGCCGGCGCATCAGGTCGAGGACCTGCGCCTGCACCACGACGTCCAGCGCGGTGGTGGGTTCGTCGGCGATCACCAGCCGCGGCTCGCAGGCCAGCGCCATCGCGATCATGACCCGCTGCTTCTGCCCGCCGGAGAGCTCGTGCGGGTAGGCGTCGGCCCGCTCGGCGGGCAGCTCCACCTGGGCCAGCAGGTCCGCGACCCGCGCCCGCAGGTCGCCGTCCGCGCGGCCGTGCAGCTTGATCGGCTCGGCGATCTGCTCGCCGATGGTGCGCACCGGGTTCAGCGCGTGCATCGCCCCCTGGAACACCACCGACGCGTCCGCCCAGCGCACCGCGCGCAGCCGCCCGAAGGTCATCTCGCGCACGTCCTCGCCGTCGAGCAGGACCTGCCCCTCGATGCGCGCCGAGCGCGGCAGCAACCGCAGCACCGACATCGCCAGGGTGGTCTTGCCGCAGCCGGACTCCCCGGCCAGCCCGAGCGTCTCGCCCTCGCCGAGGCTCAGGCTCACCCCGCGCACGGCGGGCTCGTCCGCGCCCGGGTAGGTCACCGACACGTCGCGCAGTTCCAGGATCGGACTCACCGCTGCCCCCGGAGCCTCGGGTTGAACACCGTCTCCAACGCCCGCCCGCACAGGGTGAAGGCGAGCACCACCACCACGATCCCCAGCCCCGGCGGGAGCAGGTACCACCAGGCGCCGCCGGTGACCGCGCCGGTGTCCATCGCCGCCTTCAGCATCGAGCCCCAGGACACCAGGCTGGGGTCACCGAGCCCGAGGAACGACAGCGTGGACTCGGTGATGATCGAGCTGGCCACGGTCAGCGTGGTGTTGGCGAACACCAGCGGCACCACCGCGGGCAGCACGTGCTTGCCGATGACGTGGCCGTGGCCCGCGCCGAGCGCCCGCGCCCGCTCGATGTACGGCCGGGTCTCGATGGTCAGCGTCTGCGCGCGCACCATGCGCGCGGTGGGCGGCCAGGCCGTCACCCCGATCGCCAGCACGATCGTCCACAGCCCGCGTTCGAGCACCGTGGACAGCGCGATGGCCAGCACCATGGACGGCAGCACCAGGAAGAAGTCGGTGAAGCGCAGCAGGATCCGCGAGGTCCAGCCGCCGAAGTGCGCCGCGAGCACGCCGACCAGGGCGCCGATCAGCACCGACAGCAGCGCCGCGGCCAGCCCGACCACCAGCGACACCCGAGCGCCCCACCAGGTCAGCAGCAGCACGGAGCGACCGGACTCGTCGGTGCCGAGCCAGTAGTCGCTGCTGGGCGGCTGCAGCGGCTGCCCCGTCGCCCGCGTGACGTCCAGCCCGGCGGGGTCGGTGAGCACCGGCGCCAGCAGGGCCAGCACCGCGGCCAGGACCAGCACCACGAGCCCGAACAGCCCGGCCCGGTCGGCGCGGAACACGCGCCACGCCTCCGCCGCCCGGGCCCGGCGGCGGGCCCGGACGACCTCGTTCGCGGTGGCTGTCATGATTCCCGCACCCTCGGGTCCAGCACCCGGTAGAGCAGCTCGGCCAGCACGTTCATCACCACCACGCTCCCCGCCAGCACGATGAAGATCCCCTGCAGCAGCGGCAGGTCGGGCACCCGCAGCGCCTCGAAGGTGAGCAGCCCCAGCCCGGGCCAGGAGAACACCGTCTCCACGGTGATCGCCCCGCCGACCACCAACCCCAGCCGGAGGAAGATCAGCGTGACGGTCGGCAGCATCGCGTTGGGCACCGCGTGGCGGCGGCGCACCAGGTCCTCGCGCAGGCCCTTGGCGCGGGCCGTGGTCAGGTAGTCCTCGCCCATCTCCTCCAGCAGCGACGACCGCATCACCATCAGGTACTCGGCGTAGATCACCGCCACCATGGTCAGCGCGGGCAGCACCAGGTGGTGCGCCACGTCGAGCAGCTGCGGCAGGAAGCCCGGCGGGGTGTCCGGGGAGGAGATCCCGCCGACCGGGAACAGCCCCGGGATCACGCCGACCCCGACGCCGAAGGCCATGAGCACGATCAGCCCGAGCCAGAACGTCGGCACCGACCACAGCGTCAGCGCCACCGAGGTCGCGGTCTTGTCGAACGCGCCCCCGTGCCGCCACGCCGCGCGGGACCCCATCCACAGCCCCAGCAGCACGGCCAGCACGGTCGCGGTGCCCACCAGCAGCACGGTGGGGCCGATCCGCTCGACGATGAGCTCCCCGACCGGGCGGCTGTAGGTGTAGGAGGTGCCGAGGTCACCGCGCAGCAGGTCGCCCAGGAAGTCCAGGAACTGCTTCCACAGCGGCTGGTCCAGGCCGAACCGCTCGCGCAGCGCCTGGACCTGCTGCTCGCTCACCGGAGCTCCGCGGGTCATGGTGCGCACCGGGTCGCCCGGGATCACACGGAACAGGAAGAACCCCAGCACCGCGACCAGGAACAGGCTCACCACGCCGCCGCCGACCTTGCCGGCCAGGAAGCGGGCGAACCGGCCGCGGCCGCCGCGGGGCGGCGCCTGGTCCGGGACGGAAGCGAGCAGGTCGGACACGGTTCACTCCCTGGTGTCGGCGGTCGCCCGTCGGCGGACGATCACCAGCGCCACCACGACGCCGACGAGCACCACGACCCCGCCGAGCACCCAGGCCACGGTGCTGTAGTCGGTGGCCGAGGCCCCGTTGACGGCCTCGTCCGTGGGCTGCGCGCCGTAGTAGCCCCAATACCCTTGCTGCGCAACGATGACGCCGTCGTTCGCCGGCTGCACGGTGAAGCCGGAGTAGCGGTCGGTGCGGTAGGCCTCCAGCGAGTTCTGGTAGAAGAGGACCAAGCCGGTGGCCTGCTCGTAGAACCGCGCCTGCGCCTGCTTGACCAGCTCGACCCGCTTGGCCTTGTCGAACTCGCCGAGCTGCCGGGCGTACAGGTCGTCGTACTGCGGGTCGCACAGGAACGAGTCGACGTTGCCGCCGCCGCTGGGGCTGGGGCGGGCGGCGCAGGTCTGCAGCCGCAGCACGTAGTCCGGGTCGGGGTTGGCCGACCAACCGCTGATCACCATGTCGAAGTCACCGGCGGTGGTGCGGTCGTTGAGCTGGTTGTCCGACACCGGCTGCAGTTCCACGGCGATGCCGACGTCGGCCAGCCACCGCTTGACGAACTCACCGACCTGGGTGTCCTCCGAGCGGCTGCCGTGGAGCACGAAGTCGAAGGTGAGCGGTTCCCCCTGCGGGGTGTGCCGGATGCCGTCCTCCCCGCGCGGGTAGCCCGCCTCGTCGAGCAACCGGTTGGCCAGGGCCAGGTCGAAGGCGCGCGGCTGCGGCGGGGTCCAGTGGTAGTCGCTGAAGATGGGCGGCAGGTAGCCGCCGCCGACCTGCGCGTAGCCGCCCATCACCCGGTCGACCAGCGTCTGCCGGTCGATGGCGTGGTCGATGGCCTGCCGCACCCGCACGTCCTTCAGCGCCGGGTGGCCGGTGCCGATCGGCTCGTTCTCGCTGTTGGTCGCCCCCGGGTTGAGGATGAGCTCGTAGAAGCGCCGCCCCTGGCCCTTGACCTGCTGGACGTCGGCTTCACCCGCCAGCGCGTCGAACTGGGCCGGGGTCAGCTTCTGCACCACGTCGACGTCGCCCTTGCGCAGCGCCTGCACCGCGGCGTCGCTGTTCTTGAACTGGATGAACTGCAGCTGCGCGACCTTCGGCGGACCGCGCCAGAAGTCCGGGTTGGCGGTGAGCGTGACGTCCTGCTCCGGGCGGTAGTCGGTGAGCACGAACGGCCCGCTGCCGACCACCGGCATCTGGTCGTTGGCGAAGCTGGCGACGTCGGTGACCTTCGACCACACGTGCTCGGGCACGATCGGCGCGTCGATGGCCAGCATCGTCGCCTGCGGCGACTTGGTGCGGATCACCAGTGTGTGGTCGTCCGGCGCCGTGACGGTCTCGAAGTTCTCCACGAAGTTGCCGTTGGCGGTGGCGGCGGCCGGGTCGGTCATCATCCGGTTGAAGGTGTAGGCCGCGTCGCGGGCCGTCACCGGCTGGCCGTCGGACCACGTCACGCCACGCCGGATGTGGAAGGTCCAGGTGAGCTTGTCCGGCGAGGTCTCCCAGCTCTCGGCCAGCTCCGGCTCCACCGCGAAGTCCTCGGCGCGGTAGGTGGTCAGCGTCGGGTAGATCGACCGGAAGATGTCGGTGGCGGCGAGCGTGTAACCCAAGAAGGGGTTCAGCGAGTCGATCTGCTGCTGCAACCCGATCCGGAGCGTGGCGCCCTGCGGCGGGCGCGCGCCGTCCTCCTGCGCCGACGCGGGCACCGGCGCCAGCAACCCGACCAGCAGCACGGCCCAGAGCGCGACGAGTCGTCTGCCCACTTGTGACCCCCTCCTTCGCGGCGAGTGAGAAGAAGGAACCACCTCTCGACGCACTTCGTCAATGCTTGACGAGAAGTCTTCATCGCCGAGCGCTACGCAGTGGAACGAAACCGTTACCCGAACGGCGAAACACCCCTCGAAGGCCTGGTGGGACCGCCGCTCGGGCGGCACCGACGGGAGCGCCGCGCCGTCGTGCGGATGCGCGGGACGGGACGGCGGTCCTGCCCTAGATTGGTCCCCGTGCGGATCTTGATCTCAGCTGACATGGAAGGCGTCACCGGTGTCACCTGGACCGATGACGTGGTGCCCGGGACCGAGCAGTGGCAGCGCTTCCGGAGGCTGTTCACCGGCGACGTCAACGCCTGCGTGGAGGGCCTGTGCGCCGCCGGGGCGACCGGTGTGCTGGTCAACGAGGCGCACTCCTCGCAGCGCAACCTGCTGCTGGAGGACCTCGACGAGCGGGCGGTGCTGCTGACCGGCCGGCACAAGCCGCTGTCCATGATGCAGGGCATCGAGTCCGATGTGGACGGCGTGGTGTTCCTCGGCTACCACGCGCGCGCGGGCGAGGAGGGCGTGCTGTCGCACACCTACCTGGAGAACTCCGTGACCGGCGTGTGGCTGGACGGCCGACCGGCGGGCGAGGGCGGGCTGAACGCGGCGCTGGCCGCCGAGCACGGGGTGCCCGTCCTGCTGGTGACCGGCGACGACCGGGCCTGCGCCGAAGCCGCCGAGTACGCGCCCTCGGCGCGCACCGTCGTGGTCAAGGAGTGCGTCAGCCGCTACGCCGCCGTCTGCCGCCCACCGGCCCGCACCGCGGCCGACATCCGCACCTCTGCGGCCGAGAGCCTGCGCCTGGCCGGGCGCACCACGGGCGACGTGCGCCCGCACCGCATCGAGGTGGAGTTCGACGCCGCGCACCTGGCCGCCGCCGCGGCGGTGGTCCCGACCGTGGAGCAGGTGGACGTGCGCCGGGTCGGCTTCGACGCGCCGAACATGACCGAGGCGATGAAGGCGTTCAAGGTCGTCACGACCATCGCCGGCCGGGCGGTGCAGGGCATCTACGGCTGAGCCGGACGTCGCCCCGTCAGATGTCGCCCCAGCGGGCGGGCTGCCACTGCACGGCCTCCGGCCGCTGCCCGCTTCGGGTGAATTCGTCGAGGGCGGCGCGGAGGTCCCGGAACGGCAGCACCGCGTTGCGCGGGAACTTCAGCGTGCTCCCGGCGTCGAACGGCAGGGCCGGGGCCTCCGGCGAGGGCTCCGGGTTGAGGGTGTGCCAGGACGTCATCTCGCCGTCCTCGGACTCCTCGGTGAAGTTGAGGACCCCGACCTCGTTCTCGGTGTCGGTCACGATCCGCACCTGCACGTAGGGCCCGGGCGCCTCGGGGTCCTGGTGCGGCCGGTCCCAGACGTAGAGGTGGCTGGCCCCCGGCTGCGGCGGGCGCAGCACCTTCTCCACCAGTTCGGCCTTGCTGTCCTCGGTCTGCGCGTAGAAGCGCTCACCGCCGACCACCGCGGTGGTGACGGTGACCCCCAGTTCGGTGTTGCGGGCCCCGATGGCCTCGGAGCGCAGGCCCTCCAGGCAGGTGCGCGCCTCCTTCAGCGCCTTCATCGCCGCACCCTGGTGGAAGACCAGGTCCCCCCAGTACGGGTGGCCGTGCACCTTGTTGAGGTCGTTGTAGACCTCCTGGGTCGCTTCGATCAGCTTGTCCAGGGCCTCCACCGGCACGTCGGCGAGACGGGCGAACACCACCGCGGGTGGTTCGACCGGACCGGGCTCGACTTGTGCTGACATGCGTTCCCTGCATCCACTTCGATCGTGGGCGACCCCCAGGACGCCCCTGCCCAGATCTCGTTCCCCAGCAGGCTACCGCGCGTCAGTGCACGGCCCCGAAGCGCCACCGGGGTCAGCCGGCGGCGTCCCGCAGCACCCCGATCGCAGGCCCGCCGCGCGGCGCCCCGAGCGCTAACAGCGCCCTGGCCAGCCCGTCGGCGTCGTCCAGACCGAGCTCGGAGACCAGCTCCTCGGGCAGGCTCAGCATCGACATCGCCACGCCGAGCATGCCGGCGTCCAGCAGCCCGGCCCCGCGCCTGCTGATCCGCCGCCCGACCGCGCTGTGCAGCTGCACCGCGGTGTCGACGTTGGCTTCGGTGATCGCGCTCAGCGCGGCGCGCACGTCCGGGTTGCGGACGGCTTCGAGGTGGAGTTCGAACAGCGCCAGGAACTGCGACCGCGCGCTGGTGGCCATCCGGCGCAGCATCGCCGCGTACAGCGCGGTGATGTCCTCGGAGCTGAGGTCAGGGGGGATGTCGTTGCACAGCGCGTCCAGCGCCTCGGTGTGCTGGGCGGCCAGGTAGCGCGCGACGGCCAGGAACAACGCGCTGCGCGTCGGGAAGTAGTTCTTCGTGGTGCCCTCCGGGACCCCGGCCTCCCGATCGATGGCCCGGTGGGTGAGCCCACGACCTCCCTCGCGCGCCAACACCTCGATGGCGGCGTCGGCCAGCAGTTCTCTGCGGTTGCCTCGTTGCGGCATGCATCCCCTCGATCTTGGTTCGCTGATCAACAGCCTACCCGGGAACCACGCCAGTGGTGGAGCAGGACCTTGACCGTCGTGTCGCGACATTGGTATAGACCTCGAGTCGCGTCCGATCGCCCCCAGGAGCCACCGAGATGTCGGAGACCGCGCCCGGCCACGCCGAGCACACGCTGGAACACCTGCGGAAGATCGGCGTGCACAACGCCGGCGGACTGCGCACCGCCGCCGAGCGGCTGCTCGCCTCGATCCGCGCGGACGGCCTGGTGTGCACCGCGGGAGCGGGCCACTCGCTGGCCGGGGTGATGGAGTCGTTCTACCGGGCGGGCGGGCTCGCCGCGGTGCGCCCCCTCTACCACCCGGACCTGCTGCCGCTGCACGGCGCGGTGCCCAGCACCCGCACCGAGCGGCGCAGCGGGCTGGCCGAGGAGGTGCTCACCGACGCGGGCTTCCGCGGCGGGGTGGACGTGCTGGTGGTGTTCTCCAACTCGGGCGTCAACCCCTACCCGGTGGAGCTGGCCCGCACCGCCCGCGCGGCGGGCTCCTCGGTCATCGCGATCACCTCGCCGGCGGCCAGCGCCGACGCCCCCAAGCGCGCCGGGACCACGCTGGCCGAGGAGGCCGACATCGTGCTGG
This sequence comes from Saccharopolyspora hordei, assembly GCF_013410345.1. Lineage (NCBI taxonomy): Bacteria > Bacillati > Actinomycetota > Actinomycetes > Pseudonocardiales > Pseudonocardiaceae > Saccharopolyspora > Saccharopolyspora hordei. The sequence goes on along the minus strand of NZ_JACCFJ010000001.1, from coordinate 2,585,928 downwards.
ACACCCTGGTGCCGGGCGGCGACGCCAGCTACCCGCCCACCGCGCCGGTCACGGCCCCGCTGTCCTCGCTGGCCAACGCGTTCCTGTGGAACACGCTGCTGGTCGAGCTGTTCGACCTGGCCGAGACCGAGGGGCTCGAGCTGCCGCTGTGGCGCAGCTCGAACACCGTCGGCGGCGACGAGGCCAACGCGGCCAACCTCGAGCACTACGGCCAGCGCGTCCCCGGGTTGCTGTAGAACCGCGTCAGCGCGGCGGCGGCACGAGCCGGTCGGCAAGGCAGCGCAGCTGCGCGGCGCGCTCGGCGGCCAGCTGCTGCTCCGGGTCGACGGCCTCGTCCGCCTGGGCCAGCAGCGCCAGCGTCTCGCGCACCGCACCCAGCGGCGGACGCTCGACGGCCTCGGCCAGTTCGTCGACGGCCGCGTCCAGCTGGTCCGGTTCGACGACCGCGTTGACCAGCCCGACCTGCAGCGCCTCGTCCGCGCGGACCTCGCGCCCGGTCAGGCACAGCTCGACCGCGCGGGCGTAGCCGACGGTCTTGACCAGGGGCAGCGTGCCGCCCAGGTCGGGCACCAGGCCCGACCCGGCCTCGGGCATGCGGAAGCTGGCGTCGGCGGCGGCCACCCTGAGGTCGCACGCCAACGCCAGCTGGAACCCGGCGCCGATCGCGTGCCCCCGCACCGCCGCGATGGTCACCCTGTCCGGTTCGCGCAACCAGCTGAAGCCCTGCTGGAAGCTCGCGATCTCTGCATCGGCCTGTTCGGTGGGGCGCTGGGCCATCGACACCAGGCCCGGTGCCCCGTCGACGTCGGCGGCGGTGAACAGCCGCCGGTCCAACCCGGCCGAGAACGCCCGGCCGGCGCCGCGCAGCACCACGACCTGGACCTCCGCGCCCAGGCGTTGACCGATCTCCCGGAGCGCGTACCAGGTGTGCGGAGTCTGCGCGTTGAGCGTGTCCGGGCGGTTCAGCGTGATCGTGGCCCGCCGACCTCGGACCGTGAGCCCCACACCGCCACGGACCAGCAGGTCGGCGTCCACCATCGATTCCGCCAAGCGGACCTCCATCTGAGGCGGCTGGTGGCCGCCGAGCTCACTTCTTCTTCGAACGCGTCGCGCCCCCACGACCGCGCAGCTGAACACCAGATTCGCTCAGCACCCGGTGCACGAAGCCGTACGACCGGCCGGTCGCCTCCGCCAGAGCGCGGATGCTCGCCCCCTTCTCGTACTTCTTCCTTAGGTCACTGGCAAGCTTGTCGCGCGCGCTCCCTGTGATGCGCGCACCCTTCTTCAGCTCAGCCACGGTGTCCCCGCCTTCCCTCTGAGCAGGTCGGGCCTCGCGACCCCTGTCAGCGCAATGATCGAACAGGATAAGCGGGAACGCCAGGCGATCATGGAAAAAAGATCGGCCAACGGCCGAGACGACCACCCGTCGATCACCGGAATGCACTAATCCATCCGTAGTAGTGCACGCGGGACGGACGGCGGTTGCTAAGCCAGCTGGACGAGATCCAGGTAATCGTCCGACCAGTGGTCCTCGGTACCGTCCGGGAGGAGGATCACCCTTTCCGGTTCGAGCGCCTGCACAGCGCCGGGATCGTGGGTGACCAGCACGACCGCGCCCTCGTAGGTGCGCAGCGCGTTGAGCACCTGCTCGCGGCTGGCCGGGTCGAGGTTGTTGGTCGGCTCGTCCAGCAGCAGCACGTTGGCCGCGCTGGAGACCAGCCCGGCCAGCGCCAGCCGCGTCTTCTCGCCGCCCGAGAGGGTCCCGGCCGGCTGCTGCAGCTGCTCGCCCTGGAACAGGAACGCGCCCAGCAGGGTGCGCAGCTGCTGCTCCGGCGCGTCCGGGGCGGCGCTGCGGATGTTCTCCCAGACCGTGGCGTCGTGGTCCAGCGTTTCGTGCTCCTGCGCGAAGTAGCCGATGCGCAGCCCGTGACCTGCGACGACCTCGCCGGAGTCGGCCTTCTCCAGACCGCCCAGCAGGCGCAGCAGGGTGGTCTTGCCGGCACCGTTGAGGCCCAGCACGACCACGCGTGAGCCGCGGTCCACGGCCAGGTCGACCCCGCTGAAGATCTCCAGCGAGCCGTAGGACTTCGACAGCCCCTCGGCGGTCAGCGGGGTGCGCCCGCAGGCGGCCGGTTGCGGGAAGCGGATCTTGGCGACCTTCTCCTGGGCCTGCTCGGTCTCCACCTCGGCCAGCAGCTTCTCGGCGCGGCGGGCCATGTTCTGCGCGGCGACCGCCTTGGTGGCCTTGGCCCGCATCTTGTCGGCCTGCGCCAGCAGCGCGGACGCCTTCTTCTCGGCGTTGGCGCGCTCGCGGCGGCGGCGCTTCTCGTCGGCCGCGCGGGCGTCCAGGTAGCGGGCCCAGTCCATGTTGTAGACGTCGACCTCGCCGCGGATCGCGTCCAGGAACCACACCTTGTTGACCACCGCGGCCAGCAGGTCCACGTCGTGGCTGATCACCACCAGCCCGCCGTCGTGGTTCTTGAGGAAGTCGCGCAGCCAGCTGATCGAGTCGGCGTCGAGGTGGTTGGTCGGCTCGTCGAGCAGCAGCGTGCTGGCCGAACGGCCACCAGGCCCGGCCTCGGACGCGGCGAACAAGATCCGGGCCAGCTCGACGCGGCGCCGCTGACCGCCGGAGAGGGTGCGCAGCGGCTGGTCCAGCACCCGGTCGGGCAGGCCGAGGTTGCTGCAGATCCGCCCGGCCTCGCTCTCGGCGGCGTAGCCACCGCGCGCGGCGAAGCGCTCCTCCAGCCGGCCGTAGCGGGCGATCGCCTTGTCCCGCTCACGCTCGTCGGCCAGCTCGGCCATCGCCGTCTGGGTCTTCTCCATGTCGCGCAGCAGCTGGTCCAGGCCGCGCGCGGAGAGCACCCGGTCCTTGGCCGTGACGGTGAGGTCGCCCTCGCGCGGGTCCTGCGGCAGGTAGCCGAGCTCGCCCCGGCGGGACAGGTCACCGGCGTAGGGCTCGCCCTCCCCCGCCAGCACCCGCAGGGTGGTCGTCTTGCCCGCGCCGTTGCGGCCGACCAGGCCGATCCGGTCGCCGGGCTGGACGCGCAGGGTGGCGTCCGAGAGCAGGATGCGCGAACCGGCGCGCAGCTCCAGGCCGGTGGCAGAGATCAAGGGAAGCTCCGAGAGTGGTGGTCGAGCGGTTCCACGGACGCGCCCACCGGGAACGACCGCGGTGGGCGGGGAGGCTGAACGGTCCGGTCGCTAACTGGTGACCGGCCGGATCAGCGACGGGGTGGCGCGGGGAACGCGAACCACGAAGCGCTTGGTGACCACCCGGTCAGTGTACCGGGCGGTGTCGATCGCACTTCCCGCACCGCACCGGCTGCTCACAGCACGAAGGTGTCGTTCCACAGCTGCGTGGTGCGCCCCGAGAGGGCCTCCAGCAGCGCCGCGGCCTGGTCGTCGGTGAGCGAGGCCACGAAGTCGATGACCGCCCGGCCGCGCGCCATCCGCTCCAGGTGCGCGGTGTCGACCTCCACCGGCTCCCCCGGCGGCACCAGCACCTCCGGGGCGTCGCGGTGCAGCAAGGCGAACTCGGCGCGGGCCCGGTCGAACAGGTCGCGCAGCCGGCGCGGCAGCCGGGCGGCCTCGCTGCGGTCGATCAGCCAGTTGTCCAGCGCCTCCACCAGCTTGCTCAGCAGCCGGTCCTGGCCGCGCTGGTGCAGCGCCAGGTCCGGGCGCTGCAGCACGAACCGGCGGTGCACGAACTTGAGCACCTGCACCTCGTGCCACTGCTCGACGGCCAGCGTGACGTGGCCGGACCGCGTGGGGGGCTGTTCGAGGACCTGCACGCCCTCCACCAGCCGCTGGGTCCACTCGCCGGAGAACGCGGCGACCGCCTGCTCGGCCTGCTGCGAGCGGTCGAAGGGCACTTCCAGCAGCTTGGTGACGAGGTTCGCGAGGACCTTCTTGACCGCGCTGACGAACGCCTCGTCGTCGGCGATCCAGGAGTCCTTGGCGTGCAGGCGGCGGCGCAGCCGCTCCAGCGAGCAGCCCGGGCGCAACCCGTCCCCGGCCAGCTCGACGTCGGAGCGGCCGGCGAACTCCACCGCGTGCCCGAGCCACTCGGTCAGCTCGTGCGAGACGCTGGTGTGCTGCAGGACCCCGACGCGGTGGAAGTCCTCCAGGTCGTGGATGGCGTAGGCGATGTCGTCGGCGGTGTCCATGATCGACGCCTCGACGGTCTGCTGCCAGTCCGCGAGCCGCCCCTGGAACGGCGAGCGCGCGTCGACCATGTCGTCCAGCTCGGTGCTGTAGCAGGAGAACTTCGCCGACCCGGTGCCGGGCGCCTCCTCCGGCTCGGAGGCGCCGCGCGGCGGTTCCGGCAGCGTCCGCGGGTGCGGCTGCGGCGCCGACAGCCGGGTCCACGGGTACTTCAGCAGCGCCGCGCGCACGGCGGCGGTGAGGTCCAGGCCGTCGCAGTCGGCGCCGCGCACGTCGATGCGGGTCACCACCCGGTAGCTCTGCGCGTTGCCCTCGAATCCGTCGGGCAGCGCGAACCGCTGCCGGGCCAGCCGGTCCAGCACGCCCTCGCCGAGGTGCCCGAACGGCGGGTGGCCGAGGTCGTGGCCGAGCCCGGCGGCCTCCACCACGTCCAGGTCGCAGCCGCCCAGCCGGTCCAGCTTGGCCAGGTCGGTGGGATCGGCCACCAGCCGTTCGGCGATGGCGCGCGCGACCTGGGCGACCTTGAGGCTGTGCGTCAACCGGTTGTGCAGCAGCAGCCCCGAGCCGCTGGGGCTCACGACCTGGGTGACCCCGCCCAACCGGGCGAAGAACGCCGAGCTGGACACCCGGTCCCGGTCCGCCCGGAACGGGCTGGCGGCCAGGTCACCCGGGGCTCGGTGGGGGCCGGTGCGGCCGCTCCGCCGACCGGCCCGAAGCTGCGCGTCCTCCATGACCACACGTTAGACGATCGCCCTCGTGCGCCGGCCGTGCGGACCGCGGCGATCTCGGCCACACGCCCACCCCGCTCGGCGACCCTGGCGGCGAGGTGGGGGGTCGGCGTGATCTGATTTCCCCGTGGCAGATGTCGTGGTGGTCGGCGGCGGCCCGGCGGGACGGGCCGCGGCCGCGGCCTGCAGCGACACCGGTCTGGAGGTCGTGCTGGTCGACCCGGCGCCGCGCCGCGTCTGGCCGCACACCTACGGCAGCTGGAGCGACGAGCTGCCCGCGGCCGTGCGCGACGCCGCCGTGGCCGCGGTGGCCGACCGGATGCTCCTGCACGGCACGCACCGGCACGAGTGGGCCCGGCAGTACGCCGTGCTGGACAACACCGCGCTGTGGAAGCACCTCTGGCGCCACGACGTCGTGGAGGTCACCGGGCGCGCGCAGACCGCCGAGCACGGGCCCACCGGGTCGACGGTGGTGCTCAAGGACGGTCGGCGCATCGCCGCGGCGGTCGTGGTCGACGCGAGCGGCGCGGCCCGGGCGCTCTCCGGCGGGCGCCCGGCGCACACCTCGGCGCAGCAGAGCGCGGTCGGCTGGGTGGTCAGCGCCGCTGCCGCCGAGCCGTCCTGCCGCCCCGGCACGGGCGTGTTCATGGACTGGCGCCCCGCCCCGCAGACCCGCGGCGGGTGGCCGACGTTCCTCTACGCGGTGCCCGTCGGCGCCGACCAGGTGCTGCTGGAGGAGACCTCGCTGGCCCGCCGCCCGGCGCTGCCGCTGGCCCTGCTGCGCCGGCGGCTGGCCGGCCGCCTCGCCGAAGCCGGGGTGGGCGAGCAGGAACGGATCTCCGAGGAGCGCGTGCGGTTCCCGGTGGACGACCCGCTCCCCCGCCCGGGGCGGGTGGTCCCGTTCGGCGCGGCCGCCGGTTTCGTGCACCCGGCGAGCGGGTTCAACATCGCCGCGTCGCTGCAGCGCGCCCCGTGGTTGGCGGCGGCGATCAGCGCCGCGCTGCCCTCCGGACCGGCCGCCGCGGCCCGCGCCGGGTGGTCGATCCTGTGGCCGCCGCGCGCGGTGAGCGGGCACCTGCTGCGGCACCGGGCGCTGCGGGCGCTGCTGTCGATGCCGCCCGAGCAGGTCCCGGAGTTCTTCGAGCTGTTCTTCCGGCTGGACGCCGAGCACCGCGCCGCGTTCCTGGCCGCCGACGACGACCCGGCGGGCACCGCAGCGGCGATGTCCGCGCTGTTCGCGGGCGCGCCGTGGCGGATCCGGCGGCGGCTGGTGCTGGGCGGTCTGTCCGTCGGCCACCCGCTGGCCCGGCACGGCCTCGGCGGCGGCTAGCCGCGCGCCCGCCCCTCCGGCGTCCACGCACGCGCCGTGCCTGTGGCGCTGCGGGCGGTTGTGTCAACCGCCACCCACCGGTGCCAGCCCGTGTTCGCCGCTGGTCAAGCACGCTAAGTTGGTCGGCGGGGAGGCGGTCCTCCGCCGTGAGGAGGGGCTGAGATGCCGGTGAACGCATCGTGAACACCGTCTATGGGGCACCATGAGGCCGGGCAGCATCGACTCCGTGCAAGCGCTGGTCGACGAGGTGCGCTTCGCGTTCCAGCCGTTGATCAACGTCAAGACCGGGGCCATCGTCGCGATCGAGGTGCTGGCCCGGCCGCGCGGGAAGCACGTCCAGGAGCTCTTCCGGGAAGCCGCCCGGCAGCGACGGCTGACCGAGCTGGACGTGGCACTGGCCACCTCGGCGCTGAGCGCCGCCGCCGAGCACGAATCCCTGCTGCCGCTGCACCTGAACGTCTTCGGCGGCACCGTCACCCACGACCTGCAGCGCTTGGACCTGGTGCGCGAGCGGCTGCGCGAGATCGGCCGCCGCGAGCAGGAGGTGACGCTGGAGATCGGTCCGCCGTTCGCCCGGCTGGACGTCGACGCCCTGCTGGCCGGGGTGGACCAGCTGCGCGACGACGGGTTCGGCATCGCGCTGGACGGTGTCGGCGAGGGTGACGTGCCGCTGTCGTTGATCGCCGACATCGGCCCGGCCGCGGTCAAGCTGGACCGCGCGGTCGTGCAGCAGCTGCCGGGCAGCCCGGGCCGGGTCGCGCTGGTCGAGTCGGTGCGGCACCTGTGCGAGGCCACCGACAGCCAGCTGGTCGCCGAGGGCGTGGAGAACGAGCGCCAGCTGACCACCCTGCGCCGCAACGGGGTCCGCCTGGTGCAGGGCAACCTGCTGGCCCCGGCGGCGCGGCGGCCGCCGACCGCCAGCAGCGTGCCCGGGGTGGCGGCGGAGATCACCGACCCGCACGGCCCGCCGGTGAGCTCGCTGGCCAGCGGGCCGCGGGTGACCGAGTTCCTGTCGCCGGCCACGATGCTGCCCACCGACGTCACCGCGGACAAGGTGCGCGAGGTGCTGGCCGACCACCCGGAGATCAGCGGCGTGGTGCTGGTCGACGAGGACAACCGCCCGCAGTGGACCATCGACCGCAACCGGTTCCTGCTCGCGGTGACCGGCCCGTACGGGCACGCGCTGCACGCCAAGCGCCCGGCGTCCCGGCTGGCCGACGAGCCGCGGGTGGTGACCACGGCGACCACGGCGATGGAGGCGCTGGGCCTGGTGACCGGCGCCGAGCAGAACCGGATGTACGACGACGCGATCGTGGTGGACGAGTCGGGCCGGTGCCTGGGTGCGGTGCGCGCGGGTGACCTGATCCGCGGCATGGCGGAGCTGAAGGTCGAGGAGGCCGCGGCGCTGAACCCGCTGACCCGGCTGCCGGGCAGCGACGCGATCGCCCGGGACGTCACCCGCCGCGTCGCCGCGGGCGAGGTCTTCGCGGTGAGCTGGCTGGACATCGACGGGTTCAAGTCCGTCAACGACACGGTCGGCTTCTCCGCGGGCGACGACCTGATCCGCGCCGTCGGCCGGAGCCTGACCGATGCCGCCGCGTCGCTCAGCTCGGTGCAGGTGGGACACGTCGGTGGGGACGACTTCCTGCTGGTGGCCGACCTGGACGACCTGGTGCCGCTGGCGGAGCAGGTGCTCGCCCCGGAGCGCTCCGCGGGCGGGATGGCGGTGAGCCTGTCGCTGGCGACCCTGGTGTGCACGCCGAGCACGGTCGCGAGCTACGACGAGGCGTCCAGCCGGCTCGCCCCGCTGAAGAAGCACGCCAAGTGGCTGACCGGGTCCAGCTGGGTCATGTCCCGCCCCGGCACGGACCGCGTCGAGGTGCTGCGCGGCGAGCAGCCCGGCGCCACCTCGCCCACCCCCGACCAGGAGCGTCCGCCCAGGTCCTGAGCCCGCCGCCGGCCGGTTCGCTCGCACGAACCATTGCCGCGGCCCACGGCGCTCAGCCTGGGCTGGAAGTCGAACGACGTCCGACAACGTCGTCAAACTGGGAGGACTGGTGGTCCCTCGGCTCACGACCACCGCAGCGCTGCTCGTGACGGGCAGCAGGGCGGACTGGTCTCGACCCTGCCCACCACGGGCAGCATCGGCGCCGGCCCGGACCACGACTTCGACACCACCGCGCCGTCGACCTTCGACCAGGACCAGTACGCCGCCGCCCACACCCACGACGGCGAGGTCGGTGACGCGGCCACTACCGGACCCACCTGACCGACTACGGCGGCATCGACGTGGAGGCCACGGCCGACACGCGCATCGGCGTCGAGCGCTCCACGTTCCACGACGGCCCGCGCACGTCTTCGTCAACGTCGGGCAGGCCAACGAGCGCAACCCGGTCACGGCCACCGGGGTGGAGGCGGTCGACGACCACACGGTGCGGTGCTGGGTGCGCAACGCGGTCTCCGGCGGTGCAGGCCTGCGCGGCGCGTGGCTGACCTTCGACCACGACCAGGTCACCACGACCACCTCGGTGTCCTACGTGGACGCCGCGGGCGCGGACGCGAACCTGGCCGTCGAGGGCTCTCGCGACTTCGACCAGGTCCGCGCGCAGACCCAGGACCGGTGGCGCCGCGAACTCGGACGGATCGAGGTGCGCGGCGGAACTCCCGACGACACGGCGGTCTTCCCCACCTCGCTGTACCACGTGCTGCTGCAACCGTCGACCGCCACCGACGTCGACGGCCGGTAGCACGACCCCGGGCGCCGCACCGGCCTCCCCTGCGCGGGGTGAGGCTCAGCCCCGGCGCAGGGTCCTGCTGGCCGCCGCGATGATCGCGGTGGCCAGCACCCAGCCGGACACCATCAGCACCCACATGACGGCCTTGGACGGACCGACCACGTCCCAGGCCTTCTCGTGCCCGAGGTCCAGCAGCGGGATGAGCAGGTCCAAGGCGTACAGGAACGGGTCCCAGGTGGGGTGCTCGTCGGCCTTGACCGGGCACGGCCCCGGTTCGGCCGCTCCCCCGCTGAGGCAGGGCCCGCTCCCCAGCGCGAAGGCGGCACCGCCAGCGATCCAGAGGAACACGAACAGCACCACAGCGCGCGCCGACCGGTAGCCGTAGCCGAGGACGAGGTCCTGCACACCACCCCACGCCCGCCTGAGCAGGTGGCCGGTCCGCGCGAGCGTCCCCCGCGCTCCCCACTGCTGGTAGGACCGCCGGACCGCAGCGAGCCGCACCGCACGCGCGTCGTCGTCGTTGCCCGCCGCGGTCAAGCACGTGGCCAGCTGCTCGTACGGGCCCGGAGCGAACTTCGGCGTCGCACGGGCCAGCCAGTCCAGCCGCTGCCGCAGCGTCATCCCGGTGCCGAGACGGCTGTAGGCGAACCCGGACAGGTCGATCTCACTCCCCACCGGCCACGCGTCCGCCCGGTCCAGCAGGAGGTCGACCTGCGCGTTCGCCAAGTGCACCGACCCAGCAGGGGCCTCCCCAGGCAGGAGCCGGAGCACCCCGGCCTTCAGCCGCGCGGCGTCGAGCGCGCAGTCGCCGCCGAGCACGGCACCGTCGAACCGGAGGTCACCAACGGTCGCGTCCGTCAGCACGACCTTGCGCCGGAACTCGCTGCGCCCCAGGTCGATCCGGCGACCCACGGAGGTGCCGGTGAGGTTCAGGGAGAAGGCCCCGAGCTCGTCCAGGTCCTCCCGGAGAGCGCCGCCGGTCACCGTCGCCGCGGTCATCCGCAGCACGTGGGCCACGGTGGAGGACGTCAGGGCCACCCCACCGTCGACCGAGACGTCGGCCAGGACCAGGTTGTCCGCTGTCATGCTCGACATGGTCAGCGCGACGGTGCCGGGAGAGGTCAGCTCGGCCCCGGCGAAGGTCGCGTGGGGGGTGACGACGTTGACCACCCGCATCGAGCCGGTGCACCGGAACTCCTGGTTCGCCCAGATCGCCCCCTCGACGGTCGTGTCGGCGAAGTACGCGACGTGCTCCCCTCCGCCAGGACCTTCCAGCGACGACGTGTGCAGGTCCAGGTCGCCGCCCACCTTGTTGCCGGTCAGCCGCAGCCCGCCGACCACGCGCATCCCGTCGAGGAGGACGTCACCGGAGATCTCGCTGTTCGCGATGCCGAGCGCTTTCGCGCCGGAGTTCGTCAACGTCGCCGCGGTGAGCGAGACGTCGCCGGTGACCGCGCAGTTGTTCAGGTTGACCACGACAGCGTCGATCCCGTCGAGCATGACGTCGCCGTTGATGGTGCAGTTGGCCAGCGAGACCTGCTCCGTGACCCGGGTCGCCCGCTCCAGCCGGAACCCGGTGCCGAACGAAGCGCCGAACGCGTTGACGGCGAGCCCGCCGCGACCGTGGAGCCGTGCGCCGCAGAGCCGGAACGCACCACCGATGCGGGTACCGACGAGGTTGACGAAGCCCGTCACCTCGGGGGCCTCCAGAGCTTCGACCCCGTCGGTCACGTCCGACCAGTCGAGAGCGATCGCGACGTCGCCGGCCGGTTCGGAGATCTCGCCCTCGTCCAACCGGAGTTGCCCGGAGATGGCGGCGTGCCTGATGTCCACGGTCCCAGCGCAGCGGAACCCGTCCGACAGGTACACCGAGCCGCGGACCTCGGCTCGGCACAGGTCGATCGCGCGATCACCCGGTTGCTCGACCTCCGCGTCGCGGAGCTGGACGTCACCTCCGACGCGCGCGCCGGAGAAGTGGAGCTCGCCGTCGCTGCGCACAGATCCCGCGAACACGTCGAGACCGATGTTGGCCACCTTGGCGAAGACCGTCATGCCCCCGGGGCTGCTCAGCGTCGCCTCGTCGAGGAACAGGAAGCCCGTCACGACGGCGCCCGCCATGAAGAACGTGCCCGCGAGATCGATCCCGGTCGCGATCAGGTCGCCGTCGACCTGGGCGCCCATGAGGTCCACGGCGTTGTCGTCGTTGTGGACACGACTCCCGGTCAGCACGAGGTCGCCCGCCGTCCGCGCGTCCTCGAGGTCGATGTGCCCGACCTCGCGCAGGTGGCTCAGCGCCAACGGCCCTTCGCAACGCAGCCGGGCGGCGCGGATCGCGGTGACCTCGCAGGAGTCCAGGTGGATGCGGGCAGCGCGGGCGTCGTGGAGCAGGACTTCGCCGTCGAACCGGCACCCTTCGAGGTGGACGGGGACCGGGACGGCGCAGTCGGACAGGTCCAGATCGCCGGTGATCTCGGCTCCGCTCAGTTGGAACGAACGGCGCCGCCCTTCCTCGTGGGGTGCCGTGACCAGGCGCGCGATGACGTCGGCGCGGACGGCCTCGCCGTCCAGCTCCAGGGGTTCGCGACGTTCGAACGCCTCGCACAGGCGCTCCTCCACGGGTGAGAGATCCGCCCTCCACGTGCCCCGCCCCAACCGCTCGCTCCCCTCTGCCCACGATCTGCAGCGCAAGATAGCGGAGCCGGGTGGGCGTGGAGGGCCTCCTCCGCGGATGCCTGGGCGGTCGACCGTCGAGGACCGGCCCCGGCGCGATGATCACCGCATCGAGCGACAGGTGATCGATCGAAACCGTGTTCGACACCTGGCATCATCGAGGCATGAGCCCGCCGATGACCCCACCGTCCGGTGTGGACCGACGAGAACACCGGCACGACCACCGCGCCACAGGAGGGATTCCCGATGCGCAGCACCGCGTGGGACCACAGCGAGACGGTCCGCGACCGAGCCGGGAACGGTCGCGACCACTGCGGGGACCACCGAGCACGTCGTCAGCGGTCGCTCCGCACCGGGCCGTCGCCGTGACGCGGGTCCGCCAGCGCGAGACCGACCGGGAACGCGCCGACCCGCACCCCACCGGTCAGCCGACGCCGGACCCGGGTCCCAGTCAGAACACCCCGCCGCGGCGGGGCAAGGACCTTGACAACTCCACAGCGGGCACGAAAGAGGGGCGCCGGGCGACGAACGCCCGACACCCCTGGTTCGCGTCGGACCTGGAGATCACACGGTGAACCCGAGAGCACGCAGCTGCTCGCGGCCTTCCTCCGTGATCTTCTCCGGCCCCCACGGGGGCATCCACACCCAGTTGATGCGGAAGTCCTTGACGAGACCGCCGCCCGGGCCACCGGTGAGCGCGGCCCGCGCCTGCTCCTCGATGACGTCGGTCAGCGGGCACGCCGCCGAGGTCAACGTCATGTCGACGGTGGCGGTGTTGTCCTCCTCGACCCGGATGTCGTACACCAGGCCGAGGTCGACGACGTTGATCCCCAGCTCGGGGTCCACGACGTCACGCAGCGCCTCCTCGACGTCTTCCAGCGAGGCGACCTCGGCGGACGGCGACGTCTGGTCGGGCAGCGCTTCGGCGGTCCGTTCGACGTCGGTCTCCTGCTGCACCGGGGCTTGCTCGCTCATGAAGCCTCCTCGACAACGACGCGGGACACCGCGTCCTTGAAAGCCATCCAACCCAGCAGCGCGCACTTCACGCGCATCGGGTACTTCGCCACGCCCGCGAAGGCGATGCCGTCCTCCAGGACGTCCTCGTCCGGCTCCACCTTGCCACGGCCGTGCATCAGCTCGCTGAACGCCGACTCAGTGGCCATCGCCTCCTTCAGCGGCTTGCCGACCACCAGGTCTGTCAGCACCGACACGGAGGCCTGGCTGATCGAACAACCCTGCCCCGCGTAGGACACGTCCTCCACGATCGCGTCCTCGTCGGCACCGATCAACCGAACCCGGAGGGTGACCTCGTCGCCGCAGGTCGGGTTGACCTGGAACGACTCGGCGTCGTAGGGCTCCCGCAGCCCGTGGCGGTGCGGATTGCGGTAGTGGTCCAGGATGATCTCCTGGTACATCTGCTCCAGCTGCATGAAGAGTTTCCCCGGCAGGTCCGGTCAAGCCACCCCGAAGAAGCGCTGCGCCTCGCGCACCGCGTCCACCAACGCCTTGACCTCGTCCAGTTCGTTGTACAAGTAGAACGACGCCCGCACGGTCGCCGGAATTCCCATCCTGCGGTGCAGCGGCCACGCGCAGTGGTGCCCGACCCGGACCTCCACGCCCTGGTCGTCCAGCACCTGGCCGGCGTCGTGCGGGTGCACCCCGTCGACCACGAACGACACGGTGCCACCGCGGTCCTCGACGCTGGTCGGGCCGATGATGCGCACCCCGTCGACCGCCGACAGCTCGCGCAGCGCCAGCTCGGTGAGCTGCCGCTCGTGGTCGGCGACGCGGTCCATGCCGATCGCGCTCAGGTAGTCCACCGCCGCGCCCAGGCCGACCGCCTGGGAGGTCATCGGCACGCCGGCCTCGAACCGCTGCGGCGGCGCGGCGAACGTGGAGCGCTCCATGTGCACCACTTCGATCATCGAGCCGCCGGTGATGAACGGCGGCATCGCCGCCAGCAGCTCGCGGCGTCCGTAGAGCACGCCGATGCCGGACGGGCCCAGCATCTTGTGCCCGGAGAACACCGCGAAGTCCACCCCGAGCGCCTTGAAGTCGACCGGCTTGTGCGGCACCGACTGGCAGGCGTCCAGCACCACCAGCGCACCGACCTGGCGGGCCCGCTCGACGACCTGCTCCGTCGGGTTCACCGTGCCCAGCACGTTCGACTGGTGGGTGAAGGCCACCACCTTGGTCCGCTCGGTGATCACGCCCGCCACGTCGGACAGGTCCAGGCGACCCTCGTCGGTGACGCCGAACCAGCGCAGCGTGGCACCGGTGCGCTCGCACACCTGCTGCCACGGCACCAGGTTCGCGTGGTGCTCCATCTCGGTCACCACGACCTCGTCACCGGGGCCGAGGCGGAAGCGCTCGGCCTCCGCCCCGGCCGTCGCGGCGTTGCTCATCGCGTAGGCGACCAGGTTGACGCCCTCGGTGGCGTTCTTGGTGAACACCACCTCGTCCGCGTCGACGCCGACGAAGCCGGCGATGCGCTCCCGGGCGCCCTCGTACGCGTCCGTGGCCTCCTCGGCGAGCTGGTGCGCACCGCGGTGCACCGCCGCGTTGGAGTGCTCCAGGAAGGAGCGCTCCGCGTCGAGCACCTGGCGCGGCCGTTGCGAGGTCGCCCCGGAATCGAGGTACACCAGGCGACGCCCGTCGCGGATGGTGCGTCCCAGGATCGGGAAGTCCGCGCGGATCGCCGCCACGTCCAACGGCGTGCTCGCACCGCCGGTGCGAGGAGGCTGAACGGTCATGACTGGGCTGCCGCCTCCTTCTTCGCAGTGAAGCGCACGTAGCCGTTGGCCTCCAGCTCGTCGGCCAGCTCGGCCCCGCCCGACTCCACGACCTTGCCGTCGGCGAAGACGTGCACGTAGTCCGGGGTGATGTGCTTCAGGATCCGGGTGTAGTGCGTGATCAGCAGGACGCCCTTGCCGCCCTTGGCGTGGTACCGGTTGACGCCCTGCGACACGACCCGCAGCGCGTCGACGTCCAGACCGGAGTCGGTCTCGTCCAGGATCGCGAACTTCGGGTCCAGCAGGTCCAGCTGCAGGATCTCGTGCCGCTTCTTCTCACCGCCGGAGAAGCCCTCGTTGACGCTCCGCTCGGCGAACGACGGGTCGATGTCCAGGTCCGACATGGCCTGCTTGACTTCCTTGACCCACTTGCGGATCTGCGGCGCCTCGCCGCGGACCGCGGTCGCCGCGGTGCGCAGGAAGTTCGACATCGACACGCCCGGCACCTCGACCGGGTACTGCATGGCGAGGAACAGACCCGCGCGAGCCCGCTCGTCGACGCTCATCTCCAGCACGTCCTCGCCGTCGAGCAGCACCGAGCCGGAGTCGATCTGGTACTTCGGGTGACCGGCGATGGCGTAGGCCAGCGTCGACTTGCCGGAACCGTTCGGGCCCATGATCGCGTGGATCTCGCCCGAGCGGACGGTCAGGTTGACGCCGTTGAGGATCGGCTTGGCGCCTTCCTCGGTGAGGACCGAGCCGTGCAGGTCCTTGATCTCCAGGGTGGCCATTGTCTTCTTCGATCTCCTGTTCAGGCTTGGGGGTCAGGCGCCGACGACGGCGAGTTCGTCCTCGATGGCGGCTTCGAGCCGCTCGCGGACCTCGGGCACGGTGATCTTCTGCAGCAGCTCGCCGAAGAAGCCGCGCACCACCAGGCGGCGGGCCTGGTCCTGCGGGATGCCCCGGGCCTGCAGGTAGAACAGCTGCTCGTCGTCGAAGCGGCCGGTGGCGCTGGCGTGGCCGGCGCCCTCGATCTCACCGGTCTCGATCTCCAGGTTCGGCACCGAGTCGGCACGCGCGCCCTCGGTCAGCACCAGGTTGCGGTTGAGCTCGTAGGTGTCGGTGCCCTCGGCCTCGGCACGGATCAGCACGTCACCGATCCACACCGAGTGCGCCGAGTCGCCCTGCAGCGCGCCCTTGTACAGCACGTTGCTGCGGCAGTTCGGCACCGCGTGGTCGACCAGCATCCGGTGCTCGAGGTGCTGACCGGCGTCGGCGAAGTACAGGCCGAGCAGCTCGGCGTCGCCACCCCGGTCCCCGTAGTTGACGGTGGTGTTGACCCGCACCAGGTCACCGCCGAGGGTGACCGCCAGGTGCCGGAACACCGCGTCGCGGCCCAGCTTGGCGTGCTCGGAGCTCACCTGGGTGGCGTCGTCCTCCCAGTCGTGCACCGAGATGACGCGCAGCTGCGCACCGTCGCCGACGACGAACTCGATGTTGTCGCCCAGCGTGCCGGAGCCGCGGTAGTCGACGACGACCACGGCTTCGGCGAACTGCTCGGCACGCACCTGGATGTGCCCGAACGCGACCTGACCTTCGCCCGGCCCGTGCACCGTGACGGTGATCGGGCCCTCCGGCTTGGTCTCCTTGGGGACGGTGACGACGGTCGCCTCGGTGAAGGAGCTCCACGCCTGCGCGGCGACGCGGTCGGCGGGCACGCCGCCCTCACCGATCCGCGCGTCCTCGCGACCCACGGTCTCCACGGTCGCCCCGTCGCCGGTGACCTCGACCTTGATGTTGCCGGTCGCGGTGGCGGTGCCGTCGTGCAGGCCCTTGAGCCGCTTCAGCGGCGTGAACCGCCAGTCCTCCTCGCGACCGCCGGGGACCTCGAAGGCCTCGACGTCGTAGGAGGTGAAGCGCGACCCCCGGGAGACCTGCGGCACGACGGCGCCGCCGTGCGAGTGCTCGCCGAGGCCGTGCTGGGCGTCGGTCTTGGTGGTGCTCGTCATCTCAGCCGACGGCCCCTTCCATCTGCAGCTCGATCAGTCGGTTCAGTTCCAGTGCGTATTCCATGGGGAGTTCGCGGGCGATCGGCTCGACGAAGCCGCGCACGATCATCGCCATCGCCTCGTCCTCGGTCAGGCCCCGCTGCATCAGGTAGAACAGCTGGTCGTCGCTGACCTTCGACACCGTGGCCTCGTGGCCCATGGCGACGTCGTCGTTGCGGACGTCGACGTACGGGTAGGTGTCGGAGCGGCTGATGGTGTCGACCAGCAGCGCGTCGCACTTGACGTTCGACGAGGAGTGGCGGGCGCGCTTGGCGACCTTCACCAGGCCCCGGTAGGAGGTGCGGCCACCGCCGCGGGCGATCGACTTGGAGACGATCGTCGAGGAGGTGTGCGGCGCCAGGTGCTCCATCTTCGCGCCGGCGTCCTGGTGCTGGCCCTCACCGGCGAACGCCACCGAGAGCACCTCGCCCTTGGCGTGCTCGCCCATCAGGAACACCGACGGGTACTTCATGGTCACCTTGGAGCCGAGGTTGCCGTCGACCCACTCCATGGTCGCGCCCTCTTCGGCCTTGGCGCGCTTGGTGACCAGGTTGTAGACGTTGTTCGACCAGTTCTGGATCGTCGTGTAGCGGCAGCGGGCGCCCTTCTTGACGACGATCTCGACGACGGCCGAGTGCAGCGAGTCGCTGGAGTAGATCGGCGCGGTGCAGCCCTCGACGTAGTGCACGTAGGCACCCTCGTCGACGACGATCAGGGTCCGCTCGAACTGGCCCATGTTCTCGGTGTTGATCCGGAAGTAGGCCTGCAGCGGGATGTCGACGTGCACGCCCGGCGGCACGTAGATGAAGGAGCCGCCCGACCAGACCGCGGTGTTCAGCGCGGAGAACTTGTTGTCACCGGCCGGGATGACCGAGCCGAAGTACTCCTTGAACAGCTCCGGGTGTTCCTTCAGGCCGGTGTCGGTGTCCAGGAAGATGACGCCCTGGGCCTCGAGGTCGTCGCGGATCTTGTGGTAGACGACCTCCGACTCGTACTGGGCGGCCACACCCGCGACGAGGCGCTGCTTCTCCGCCTCCGGGATGCCCAGCTTGTCGTAGGTCCGCTTGATGTCCTCGGGCAGGTCGTCCCAGGTCTGGGCCTGCTGCTCGGTGGAGCGGACGAAGTACTTGATGTTGTCGAAGTCGATGCCGGACAGGTCGGCACCCCAGTTCGGCATCGGCTTGCGGTCGAACAACCGCAGCGCCTTCAGACGGGCCTCGAGCATCCACTCGGGCTCGTCCTTCTTCGCCGAGATGTCACGGACGACGTCCTCGTCCAGACCACGGCGGGCGCTGGCGCCCGCGACGTCCGGGTCGGCCCAGCCGTACTCGTAGTTGCCGACACTGGCCAGGATCTCGTCCTGGCTCAACTGCTGGTCAGCCGTGGTGGGTGTGCGCTGCTCCGCAGCGGCAGTCATACGGGCTCCCCTCCATCAGGATTCGGGGCGGTGTTCGGGTCGGGATCCGCGAACCGCGTGGTCGGCACGTGCGTGGTGCAGACCGCATCGCCGTTCGCGATGGTGGCCAACCGCTGCACGTGGGTGCCGAGGACCTCGGCGAAAGCCGCGGTCTCGGCCTCGCACAGCTGCGGGAAGTCCGCAGCGACGTGCGCCACCGGGCAGTGGTGCTGGCAGAGCTGCTCGCCGCTTCCGACGCTTCGCGTCGAGGCAGCGTAGCCCTCCCTGGTGAGCGCGTCGGCAAGGGCCTCAGCGCGCTCCGCCGGGTTGCGGGCGGCCGCCAGCGCCTCGCGGTGGTTGGCCACCAGGGCGGCCATCCGTCGCTCGGCGAACTCGCGGACCGCCTGCTCGCCGTCGTGCTCGGCGATGAACCGCAGTGCGGCCACCGCCAGGTCGTCGTAGGCGTGCCCGAACCGTGCCCTGCCCACCTCGGTGAGGAGGAAGAGCTTGGCCGGCCGGCCACGGCCCCGACGCCTCCGCGGGGAGGCCTCCCGGGTGTGGGCCTCGCCCTCGGCGACCAGCACGTCGAGGTGCCGGCGCACCGCGGTGGGGCTCAACCCGAGTTCGTCGGCCACCGCTGCAGCGGTGATCGGTCCTCGTTCCAGCAGCAATCGCGCGACCGCGTGCCGGGTGCGTCCGTCGCCGTGCGTGCCGTGCTGGGCGGCCTGGCCCGGCTCGGCCGCCGCAGCGGTTGACGTCCCGACGTTTTTCACAACACGAATGTTACCTATTTCGGCCCGGGGCACCAGAACGCAGGGCGCGCCCGTGACCTGACTCACGCGATTACGCTACGTCGTCGTGGCGGCAGGTGAAGCGACCAGCAGACGAACGGCTCCCGACGAGGCGGCCGAACCCCTGGACCGGGGCGAGCGGCGTCAGCTCGACGTGGTCCGCCGGTTCGGCACCACCGGCTCGCTGGTGCTCGCCGTCGGATCGATCGGCGCCGGGGCTGCCCCGGTGGACAACCCGCTGTCCGGGGCCCGGCTGATCGGGCTGCCCGTCCGGGTGCCGACGGTGGCCATGGCCTGCTGCTGGCTGGGCATCTTCATGGTCGTGATCGCCTGGCTGTGGCTGGGCCGGCTGTGCTGGCCGGGACGCGGGCGGATGCTGTCGGTGACCCAGCTGGCCCGCACGCTGGCGATGTGGGCGCTGCCGCTGGCGCTGGCCCCGCCGCTGTTCAGCACCGACATGTACAGCTACCTGGCGCAGAGCGAGGTGGCCGCCCGGGGCTTCAACCCGTACGTGCTGGGCTCGGCCGCCGCGCTGGGCGTGGACCACCCGTTCACCGCGAACGTGCCCAACATCTGGCGCGACACCCCGTCCCCGTACGGGCCGCTGTTCCTCATGTTCGGGCAGGTCATCTCCCGCGTCGTCGGCGACGACGTGGTGTTCGGGGTGCTGGTGTGGCGCGTCGTGATGCTGTGCGGTCTGGCCCTGGCGATCTGGGCGATCCCGCGACTGGCGCGCCGCTGCGGGGTGCACCCGGCCGCCGCGCTGTGGCTCGGCGCGGCCAACCCGATCGTGCTGTTCCACGTGGTCAGCGGCATGCACAACGAGGCCCTGATGGTCGGCATCATGCTGGCCGCGATCGAGCTGGGCCTGCGCTACCAGACGCTGCCGGGCACCATCGCCGCCGGCGTGCTGCTCAGCATCGCGGGGGCGATCAAGCCGCCGGGCTGGATCGCGCTCGGCTTCTTCGGCATCTACCTGGCGCTGCGCCGGGGCGGCCGGTTCCGCGACCTGTTCGGGGTGGCGGCGCTGCTCACCGCGGTGTTCCTGACCACCATGACGATCATCACGGTCGCCAGCGGCTGGGGCCTGGGCTGGATCGACACCTTCGACGTGCCGAACCGGGTCAAGACGTTCATGGCGCCGCTGACCGCGTTCGGCATGACCGGCGGCGGGTTGAGCACGCTGCTGGGGCTGGGCAACCAGACGGACGCGATGCTGGTGATCACCAAGATCATCGGCTACCTGGTGGTCGCGGTGGTGTGCGTGCGGATGCTCTGGCTGTCCTTCCGCGGGCGCGTCGAGCCGCTGGCCGGGATGGGCATCACCTACCTGACGCTGGCGCTGGCCGTGCCGGTGCTGTGGCCCTGGTACCTGCTGTGGTCGGTGGTGCCGCTGGCGCTGGCGACCAACAACAACCGGTTCCGGGTCACCGCCGCGGTGATCTGCGCCGCGGTGTCGCTGTTCGTGCCACCGACCGGGGCCGGCTTCCCGCTGCGCGTGTACCAGATCCCGTTGGCCGTGATCGCCGCGGTCATCGCCTTCGCGATCACGCTGTGGCTGGTGCGCGGCAAGGTGCCCCGGCTGCTGCCGACCCGCAGCGGTGTTCGGCCGGTCACGCAATAGGCTTGGTTCCCGTGAGCAACGCCGATGGTCCGGCCGTCCAGCTGCGCGGACTGGAGAAGCGCTTCGGTGACACCGTCGCCGTCGCCGGCCTCGACCTGTGCTTGCCGCGCGGCAGCGTCTTGGCGCTGCTCGGGCCGAACGGCGCGGGCAAGACGACGACCGTGGAGATCTGCGAGGGCTTCCAGCGCCCCGACTCCGGCGAGGTCCGCGTGCTCGGGCTGGACCCGCACACCCAGGCCGAGGCGCTGCGGCCCCGGATCGGCGTGATGCCGCAGGGCGGCGGCGCCTACCCCGGGGTGCGGGCCGACGAGATGCTCGAACTGGTCGCCGCCTGCGCCGCGGACCCGCTGGACCCGGCGTGGCTGCTGGACGTGCTCGGCCTGGCCGGCGCCCGTCGCACCCCCTACAAGCGGCTCTCCGGCGGCCAGCAGCAGCGGTTGTCGCTGGCCTGCGCGCTGGTGGGGCGGCCGGAGCTGGTGTTCCTCGACGAGCCGACCGCGGGCATGGACCCGCAGGCGCGGCGGTTGGTCTGGGACCTCGTCGGCGCGCTGCGCCGCGACGGGGTGAGCGTGCTGCTCACCACGCACCTGATGGACGAGGCCGAGGCGCTGGCCGACCGGGTGGTGATCGTCGACCACGGCCGCGCGGTCGCCGACGGCACCGCCGCCGAGCTGACCGAGCCCGAGGACGGCAAGCAGGAGCTGCGCTTCCGCTCCCAGACCGGGCTGGACCTGAACCTGCTGCTGGCCGCGCTGCCGGAGGACTGCCAGGCCAGTGAGCTGCGGCCGGGCGACTACGTGGTCCGTGGCCACGTGGACCCCCAGGTGGTGTCCACGGTGACCGCCTGGTGCGCCCAGCACGGGGTGCTGGCGCAGGAGCTGCGGGTGACGCGCCGCAGCCTGGAGGACGTCTTCCTGGAGCTGACCGGACGGGAGCTGCGATCGTGAACGCCGAGGCCAACGCCACACCGGAGCTCGGCGCCCAGTTCCCGGCCGGCACCTTCACCCCGAAGCCGGGGCGGGGCCGGCCGCTGCGGATGCTGCTGGCGCAGACCCGCGTCGAGGCGCTGCTCATCGTCCGGCACGGCGAGCAGGCGCTGCTCACCCTGGTCATCCCGCTGGCGCTGCTGGTCGGCCTCAGCGAGCTGCACATCGGGGACCTGCCGGAGCCGCGGGTGAACTCGGTGGTGCCGCGGATCCTGGCGCTGGCGGTGATGTCCACGGCGTTCACCGGGCAGGCGATCGCGCTCGGCTTCGACCGCCGCTACGGCGTGCTCAAGCGCCTGTCCGCGACGGCGCTGCCGCGCTGGACGCTCATCTCCGGCCGGGTGCTGGCGACGCTGCTGGTGGTGGCGCTGCAGGCGGTCGTGCTCGGGGTGGTCGCGGTGCTGCTGGGCTGGTCGCCGCACCTGTCCGGGCTGCTGCCCGCGGTGCCGCTGCTGGTGCTGGGCGCGCTCGTCTTCGGCGCCGCCGGGGTGCTGGTGGGCGGCGCGCTGCGGGCCGAGATCGTGCTGGCGCTGGCCAACGCGATCTGGTTCGTCCTGCTGCTGGCCGGTGGGCTGGCGCTGCCCGCCGCGGACCTGCCCGGCCCGCTGGGGACGCTGGCCGGGTTCCTGCCGTCCGGGGCGCTCGCGGCCGCGCTGGACGCCGTGCTGGTCAACGGCACGCTGCCGGGCCCGCAGCCAGTCCTCGTGCTGCTGGCCTGGGGCGCGGTGTGCGGCGCCGCGGCGGTGCGCACCACCCGCCTCACCTGAGCCGTGACGCGGGCGCCCACCGGATCTAGGGTGTGGCCATGACCGAGATCGCCCGCCGGGCCAAGAGCGCCCTGGAAGTCATCCACTCGATGATCTACTTCGCCCCGGAAGCCGAGGAGGGCTTCGCTGCCCTCGGCCTGGAACGGGGCCGGATGTCCTACTACGCGGGCCGGTCGGCGGCGATGGGTCCGGTCGGGCCCGGCGTGGTCGCGGCGACCTTCTACAACTTCAACCCCGAGTCGGTCGCCAAGCACATCCCGCGCGCCTGGTCGATCGCCTCCCCGAGCGCGGTGCTGGAGGCCCGCTTCCGCGCGGCCGACGCGGCGCTGCGCCGGATGCTCGACGACGTCGCCTCGCCGGCGGTGACCGGGGCGGCCGAGCTGGCCCGCGAGGCGAGCCTGGCGTGCGGCCCGGAGGGCAAGCCGCTGTTCGCCGCGCACGCCGACCTGGACTGGCCGGACGAGCCGCACCTGCGCCTCTGGCACGCGGTCACGCTGCTGCGCGAGTTCCGCGGCGACGCGCACATCGCGGCCCTGCAGCACGCCGACCTCAGCGGTCTGCAGGCACTGGCGCTGCACAGCGCGACCGGCGAGGGCTTCAAGCCGTCGGCGGCGCGGACGCTGCGCGAGTGGAGCGAGGCCCAGTGGGCCGAGGCGGAGCAGCAGCTGCGCGAGCGCGGTCTGGTCGACGACGAGGGCGGGTGCACCGAGGCGGGGCTCGCGCTGCGCGAGGAGGTCGAGGTGGCGACCGACGCGATGTCGATGGCCCCGTGGCGCGCGCTGGGCGAGGCCCGGACCGAGGAGCTGGTCGAAACCGGCCGCCAGCTGACCCGGACGCTGCTCAAGGCCGGCGCTCTGCCGCGCGACTTCTTCGGCCGCGACTGAGCTGGGCCTGCGGACGGGCGGGTCCACGCCCGCGGCTACCATCGGAGCGTGCCGCTTCCAACGTGGATCTCCCGCCCGTCCCCGCGCGTCGTGCGCACCCTGGCGCTCGCGGTGCTGGTGATGCAGGCGCTGATCTCGGTGACCGGTGTGACGGTGCGCGTGACCGGCTCCGGGCTCGGCTGCCCCACCTGGCCGCAGTGCTTCCCCGGCAGCATGGTGCCCGTCGAGCACCCCGAGGTGGCGACGCTGCACCAGGTGATCGAGTTCGGCAACCGGCTGCTGACGGGCGTGATCGGCTTCGTCGCGCTGGCCTGCTTCGTGGCCGCGCTGCGCTGCCGGCCGCGGCGCACGCGACTGGTCCGGCTCGCGCTGGTCATGCCCCTGGGCGTCATCGCGCAGGCGATCATCGGCGGCATGACGGTGCTGGTGAACCTGGCCTGGTGGAGCGTGTCGGTCCACTTCATGGCCTCGGCGGTGCTGATCTGGCTGGCCACGCTGCTGTACAAGGCCACCAAGGAGGGCGACCGCGAGCCGGTCGGCGTGGTGCCGACGCGGATGCGCGCGCTGCTGGTCGCCCTGGTCGCGGTGACCGCCGCGGTGCTGGTCGCGGGCACGTTGGTGACCGCGGCGGGCCCGCACGCCGGCGACCCGGACACCCCGCGGCTGGGCCTGCCGGTGCACGGCCTGGTCCAGGTGCACGGCCTGCTGGTGATGGCCTACGTGCTCATCCTCGCGGTGTTCGGCGTGTGGCTGCGCAGCGCCCGCCCCACCAAGGCGCTGCTGAAGACCTACGGCGCGGCGTGCGCCATGGTGCTCGTGCAGGGCGCGATCGGCTCGATCCAGTACCACCTCGGCGTCCCGGAGGCGATGGTCGTGCTGCACATGGCCGCGGCCACGCTGGTGATCATCGTCACCGCCCTGCTGTGGGGCGAGTCCCGCTACCGCGGTCCGCTGCCGGAGCCGATCGAGGCGCCGAAGGCGGCCGAGCCCGCCGCGGCCTGAGCCGGGTCAGAAGCGGAGCTTCGGCCTGCCCTCGCGTTCCCAGCGGCGCCACAGCTCGGGCATCTCGCCGGACAGCCACTGGTAGAACTCGTGCACCGCGCGCAGGCGCCGGGCGCGCTCGCCCTGGCCGCTGAACATGCGCAGGCCGGCCGCGGTGAGCTCCTCCAGGCCGACCACCCGCTCCATCCGGTGGCGGACGAGTTCCGGCCAGCGGTCCTCCTCCACCCGGTACAGCGCGGCTTCCCGGCCCTGGCGGGTGGTCTTGGAGACCACGCCGAGCCGCATGAGCAGCCGCACGTTGGTGCTGATGGAGCCGGTGCTGGCGGCCAGCGCGAGGGAGAGCTCGGCGGCGGTGCGTTCCGGCGGGTCGCAGACGAGCAGGAACGCCAGGATCCTCCCGGCGATCAGCGGCATGCCCTCGCTGGCTTCGAAGTGCGCCGCCATCTGCTCGATCCACTCCGACATGGCCGGCCGGTCGGTGCGCTGCACGTACTCGGGCACGACGACTCCAGGGTGATCGAGTTCAGTCCTCGCTAAAACGGTAAACCACAGCGAAGGTCGTCGTCACCCGTGACCGACCGGCGTGTCGGGTGGGCAGGGTCAGCGGGCGCGCGGACCGGCCATCTTCCGGCGGTGCGCGGCACCGATCTTCACGGCCGCGACGGTGTCCGCGTCCCACTCGTGGGCGGACAGCCCCTCGACGGCCTCGACCAGGGCGTTCCCGGTCGCGACGTCGGGCACCACGACGTCACCGATCCGGCCGTCCTGCCCGATCAGCACGACGCGCGCACCGGGCTGCCCGAGGTTCTCCACGACCGCGCGGGCGGAGTCGCCGTGGGCGCTGACGAACGCCTTGGCGGCCGCGATCGCCTTGCGGGCGGGAGCAGTGGTCTCTTCAGTAGCCGTCGTCATACCGCGATCCTAGAACAACCTGGTGGGATGATCGGCGCAGCGGGCTGATCCCAGCAGACGACCACGCACAGGAGGAGACACCATGCGAGCCATCCGGGTAGCGGAGCACGGCGGACCCGAGGTCCTGCAGCTCACCGAGGTCGACGCGCCGGAACCGCAGCCCGGCCAGCTGCTGGTGCGGGTCGCGGCGAGCGGCGTGAACTTCATCGACACCTACCAGCGCAGCGGCATCTACTCGGTGGAGCTGCCCTTCACCCCCGGCTCCGAGGGCGCCGGCGAGGTGGTCGCGGTGGGTGACGGGGTGACCGAGTTCTCGGTCGGCGACCGGGTCGCCTGGGCGATGACCCCGGGCAGCTACGCCGAGCAGGCGCTGGTGCCTGCCGACAAGGCCGTCCGGGTCCCAGCGGGCGTGGACGAGCGCACCGCGGCGGCGGCGCTGCTGCAGGGCCTGACCGCGCACTACCTGGTCACCTCCACGCACCCGGTGAAGACCGGGGAGACCGCGCTGGTGCACGCCGCCGCGGGTGGCATGGGGCTGCTGCTGACGCAGCTGATCAAGCACCTCGGCGGCAACGTCATCGGCACCGTGTCCACGGCCGAGAAGGAGCAGCTGGCCCGCGAGGCCGGGGCCGACGAGATCATCCGCTACACCGAGGAGGACGTCGCCGCCACCGTCTCCGACCTCACCGACGGGCGCGGTGTGGACGTGGTCTACGACGGGGTCGGCAAGACCACCTTCGACGCCAGCCTGGCCAGCCTGCGCCCGCGCGGCATGCTCGCGCTGTTCGGCGCGGCGAGCGGCCCGGTGCCGCCGGTGGACCCGCAGCGGCTGAACTCGGCCGGATCGGTGTTCCTGACCCGCCCGAGCCTGGCGCACCACATCCTGACCCGCGAGGAGCTGGACTTGCGGGCCGGTGAGCTGTTCGAGTGGATCAGCAACGGGGTGCTCACCATCCACGTCGGCGGCACCTACCCGCTGGCCGAGGCCCGCCGCGCCCACGAGGACCTGGAGGGCCGCCGCACCACCGGCAAGCTCGTGCTGCTGCCGTGAGCGAGTGGGGCTCCCCGGACCGCCCGGGGAGCCCCGCCCGCGGTCAGGAGAACGGCCAGCCGAGCACCGGCAGGCCCAGGGCGCAGTCCACCGCCAGCGCCACGAACACGACCATCAGGTACGTGTTGGACAGGTGGAACAGCTTCAGCGGCTTGGTCTTCTCACCGCGCTTGGTCGCCGCGTGCAGCCGGTGCGCCAGGACCAGGAACCAGGCGCCGGTCACCGCCGCGAACACCGCGTAGAGCCAGCCGGTGGCCGGGACCAGCAGCAGCGTCCAGAGCACCATCAGCCAGGTGTAGGCGACGATCTGCCGGGAGACGTAGGCCGGCTCGGCGACCACCGGCAGCATCGGCACCCCGGCGCGCGCGTAGTCGTCCTTGTACTTGATCGCCAGCGCCCAGGTGTGCGGCGGGGTCCAGAAGAAGATGACGCCGAACATCACCAGCGCCGGCCAGTCCACCCGGCCGGTCACCCCGGCCCAGCCGATCACCACCGGCATGCAGCCGGCCGCGCCGCCCCAGACGATGTTCTGCGCCGTGCGGCGCTTGAGCACCAGCGTGTAGACGAAGACGTAGAACAGGATCGTGCCGACCGCCAGCACCGCGGACAGCAGGTTCGTCGTCGCCCAGAGCCAGGCGAAGGACCCGATGCCGAGCACGATGCCGAAGACCAGCGCGTGCCGGTTCGAGACGGTGTGCCGCACCAGCGGGCGCGCCCTGGTGCGCTTCATGACCTGGTCGATGTCGGCGTCGGCCACGCAGTTCAGCGCGTTGGCGCTGCCCGCGGCCATGGTGCCGCCGACCAGCGTGGCGATCACCAGCCACGGCGACGGGATGCCGCGCTCGGCCAGCATCATCGCCGGGATGGTGGTCACCAGCAGCAACTCGATGACCCGCGGCTTGATCAGGCCCACGTAAGCCTTCAGCAGCTCGGCGGGGCGCCGGGCGTGCTGCTGCTCGCGGGGGGCGTCGACGGTGGTGGTCACGACGCTGCGCTCACCGGCGACATGGCACTCCTTGGCGAATCGGACGACCTGGTCGACCTGGACGTGGCACAGGACCGACCGCTCCTGAATAGTAGGCGCGCTACGGTACGGGACTCCGCGCGGGTGGCGACAACAGCGGGTGACCCCAGTCACGCAGCGTGGCGAGTATCCTGGGAGCTGGTTCCGATCAGCGGGACCTCTCGTCGCCCGTCAGCACGACATCGCAGGTGAAGCGATGGTCTCGGGCCGACATCCGATCAACCCGCAGACGGCGGGACGGCAATCCAGACGGGTCGGCGCGTGCCCGATCGGACACGACTAGGCTGCCCGTCGGACGAGGGATAACCGCGGTTCGAATCGGTCCAGCGACCGCATTCACCCCTCACCGGGAAAACCGCCGAAGGAAAAAACTTGGAGCTGCGTCCGTGTCCGTCACCGACGACCTTGCCCGCTTGACCACCAAGCGACTGCCCGACGACTGGAGCGAGCTGGACCAGCGCGCGGTGGACACCGCTCGCGTGCTGGCCGCCGACGCGGTGGAGAACTGCGGCAGCGGCCACCCCGGCACCGCGATGAGCCTGGCTCCGGCGGCCTACGCGCTGTTCCAGCGCGTCATGCGGCACGACCCGAGCGATCCGGAGTGGATCGGCCGCGACCGGTTCGTGCTGTCCGCAGGCCACTCGAGCCTGACGCTGTACGTGCAGCTGTTCCTGTCCGGCTACGGCTTGGAGCTGGAGGACCTCGAGCAGCTGCGCAAGTGGGGCTCGAAGACCCCGGGCCACCCCGAGTACGGGCACACCGCGGGGGTGGAGACCACCACCGGCCCGCTGGGCCAGGGCCTGTCCACCGCGGTCGGCATGGCGATGGCCGCCCGCCGCGAGCGCGGCCTGTTCGACCCGGACGCGCCGGCCGGTGAGAGCCCGTTCGACCACCACATCTACGTGATCGCCTCCGACGGCGACATCGAGGAGGGCGTGACCTCCGAGGCGTCGTCGCTGGCTGGCACCCAGCAGCTGGGCAACCTCACGGTGATCTACGACGCGAACGAGATCTCCATCGAGGACAACACCCGGATCGCGCTGACCGAGGACACCGCCAAGCGCTACGAGTCCTACGGCTGGCAGGTCCTCACCGTGCACGGCGGCGAGGACGTCAAGGGCCTGCTGGAGGCCATCGAGACCGCCAAGGCCGAGACCTCCCGCCCGACCCTGATCGTGCTGCGCACGGTGATCGGCTACCCGGCCCCGACCAAGATGAACACCGGCAAGGCGCACGGCGCCGCGCTCGGTGCCGACGAGGTCGCCGGGATCAAGGAGGCGCTGGGCTTCGACCCGGAGAAGTCCTTCCAGGTCGACGACGAGGTGCTGGCGCACGCCCGCAAGGTCGCCGAACGCGGCAAGGCCGCGCACGCCGAGTGGCAGGTCGCCTTCGACAAGTGGGCGGCGGCCAACCCGGAGCGCAAGGCGCTGCTGGACCGGCTGACCGCCCGCGAGCTGCCGGCCGGCTGGCACGAGAAGCTGCCGAGCTGGGAGGCCGACGGCTCGTCGATCGCCACCCGCAAGGCCTCCGGTGAGGTGCTCAACGCGCTGGCCGACGTGCTGCCCGAGCTGTGGGGCGGTTCCGCGGACCTGGCGGAGAGCAACAACACCACGATCAAGGGCGCCGAGTCCTTCGGCCCCGAGTCGATCTCCACCGACTCCTGGAAGGCCAGCCCCTACGGCCGCAACCTGCACTTCGGCATCCGCGAGCACGCCATGGGCGCGATCCTCAACGGCATCGCGCTGCACGGCGGAACCCGCCCCTACGGCGGCACCTTCCTGGTCTTCAGCGACTACATGCGCCCGGCGGTCCGGCTGGCCGCGCTGATGGAGGTCCCGTCCATCTTCGTGTGGACGCACGACTCCATCGGCCTCGGCGAGGACGGCCCGACGCACCAGCCGATCGAGCACCTGGCCTCGCTGCGCGCGATCCCTGGCTTCTCGATCGTCCGCCCGGCCGACGCCAACGAGACCGCGGCGGCGTGGAAGGCCATCCTGGAGGACCCGAGCGGCCCGGCCGGCCTGGCGCTGACCCGCCAGGGCGTGCCGACGCTGGAGGGCGTCAGCACCGAGGGCGTCGCCAAGGGCGGCTACGTGCTGGCCGAGGCCGGCGGCGGCCAGCCCCAGGTCGTGTTGATCGCCACAGGCTCCGAGGTGCAGCTGGCCGTCGAGGCCAGGAAGGTTCTGGAGGCCGACGGCGTTGCCACTCGTGTGGTCTCGATGCCGTGCGTGGAGTGGTTCGACGCGCAGGACGAGGCCTACCGCGAGCAGGTCCTGCCGAGCTCGGTGAAGGCACGCGTCTCGGTCGAGGCCGGCATCGCGATGCCGTGGCACCGCTTCGTCGGGGACGCCGGTGAGTCGGTGTCCCTCGAGCACTTCGGCGCCTCGGCGGACTACAAGACGCTGTACAAGGAGTTCGGCATCACCGTCGACGCCGTTGTCGCGGCGGCCCGGCGCAGCCTGAGCAACGCCCAGCAGGCGTGAGCGGAGGTACCCACATGACCACCAATCCGAACCTCAAGGCGCTCAGCGAGGCCGGGGTTTCGATCTGGCTCGACGACCTGTCCCGCCAGCGGATCACCTCGGGCAACCTCGCCCAGCTGATCACCGAGAAGGAGGTCGTCGGCGTCACCAGCAACCCGACGATCTTCGCCAAGGCCCTGTCCAACGCGGCCGACTACGACGAGAAGGTGCGCGAGCTGGCCGCCCGCGGCGCCAGCGTGGACGAGACCGTCCTGGAGCTGACCACCGCGGACGTGCGTGACGCGGCGGACGTCTTCCGCAACGTCTACGAGCAGACCGGCGGCGTCGACGGTCGGGTCTCGCTGGAGGTCGACCCGCGGCTGGCCCACGACACCGACCGCACCGTGGCCGAGGCCGTGGACCTGTGGAAGGCCGTGGACCGGCCGAACCTCATGGTCAAGATCCCGGCCACCGTGGAGGGCCTGCCCGCGATCACCCGCGTGCTGGCCGAGGGCGTCAGCGTCAACGTCACGCTGATCTTCTCGGTGCAGCGCTACCGCGAGGTGATGGACGCCTTCCTGGCCGGCCTGGAGCAGGCCAAGGACAACGGCCACGACGTCAGCCAGATCTTCTCGGTCGCGTCGTTCTTCGTCTCCCGCGTGGACACCGAGATCGACAAGCGGCTGGAGGGCGTGACCGGCGGCGAGGCTCTGCGCGGCAAGGCCGCGATCGCCAACGCCCGGCTGGCCTACGCGGCCTACCAGGAGGTCTTCGCCAGCGACCGGTGGAAGGCCCTGGAGGCCGCCGGTGCCAAGGCGCAGCGCCCGCTGTGGGCCTCCACCGGCGTGAAGGACCCGGCCTACTCCGACACCCGCTACGTCGACGAGCTGGTGGCGCCGAACACGGTGAACACCATGCCGGAGGCGACGCTGGAGGCCGTGGCCGACCACGCCGAGGTGCGCGGTGACGTGGTCAGCGGCACCGCCGAGGCCTCGCAGCAGGTCTTCGACGACCTGGCGAAGGCCGGCATCGACCTCGACGACGTGTTCGCTGTGCTGGAGCGCGAGGGCGTCGAGAAGTTCGAGAAGTCCTGGAACGAACTGCTGGACACCGTCAAGCAGCAGCTCGAGCAGGCCAAGTGAGCGGTGCGGCGGGGCCGGTGGGATCCGGCCCCGCCGCCGCTTCCCCGGGCCCGTGCCACTGCCTGCCGCACCCGCCCGGATGGGCGACACTGTGGTCGCACGACGTTGGTTCTCAAGATCGAATCCCCGCCAGGCAGGTCGAACTGGGGTTCGAACCGACTAGATCGAGCGCTGGTAAGGAACTACATGGCAACCGAAATTTCCGTCGACATTCCCGATGTGGCGCTAGCGGCCGAGGCGCGACCGCTGGTCGAGCAGTTGGCCGCCGATGCGGTTGCCGGCAAGCTCGCCGCCCAGGACGCCACGCTGTGGGGCCCGGACGCCGAGCCCGAGGCATCCATCCGGCTGTCCTGGACGACGCTGCACGAGAGCTCCCGCCCGCTGCTGGCCGAGATCGACGCGCTGCGCGCCGAGCTGCGCGCCGAGGGGCTGGACCGCGTGGTGCTGGCCGGGATGGGCGGCTCCTCGCTGGCCCCCGAGGTGATCACCGCCTCCGCCGGGGTGCCGCTGGTCGTGCTGGACACCACCGACCCCGGCCAGGTCGCCGACGCGCTGTCCGGTGACCTCTCGCGCACCGTGCTGGTCGTGTCCTCGAAGTCCGGCACCACGGTCGAGACGGACTCGCACCGCCGGATCTTCGAGCGGGCTTTTCAGCAGAACGGAATCGATCCTGTGACCCGCATCATCGTGGTCACCGATCCCGGTTCCCCGATGGAGTCGGCGGCGCGCGAGGCCGGCTACCGCAAGGTCTTCACCGCCGACCCGCACGTGGGCGGCCGCTACTCGGCGCTCACCGCGTTCGGCCTGGTGCCCGCGGGTCTGGCCGGCGCCGACATCGCCGCGCTGCTGGACGACGCGGCCGCGGCGTTCCCGGAGCTGGAGGCCGACGCCGACAGCAACCCGGCCCTGCGGCTGGCCGCCGCGCTCGGTGCGGCGCACGCCCGGGGCGCGGAGAAGGTCGTGTTCGCCGACACCGGTTCCGGCATCAAGGGCTTCGGCGACTGGGTCGAGCAGCTGATCGCCGAGTCCACCGGCAAGGACGGCACCGGCCTGCTGCCGGTCGTCGTGGAGGGCACCGACGCGCCCGGTTTCGCCGACGCGGGCGCCGACGCCACCACCGTGGCGGTCGGCCCGGCCGTCGAGGGCGCGCAGATCAGCACCACCGGCCCGCTGGGCGCGCAGTTCCTGCTGTGGGAGTTCGCCACCGCGCTGGTCGGCCGGCTGCTGGGCATCAACCCCTTCGACCAGCCCGACGTGGAGGCCGCCAAGAAGGCCGCCCGGGCGCTGCTGGACGGCCCCGCCGGTGGTCCGGCGGCGACGCCGACGCTGGTGGACGGCGCGATCGAGGTGCACGCCTCCGGCTCGTGGCTGTCGGCCGGGGTGGGCACGGTGGCCGAGGCGCTGCGGGCGTTCCTGGCCGCGGCCCCGGAGGGCGGCTACGTCGCGGTGCAGGCCTACCTGGACCGGCTGGACGACGCCTCCGCCGCGGTGCTGCGCCCGGAGCTGGCGCGCCGCACCGGCCTGCAGACCACCTTCGGGTGGGGGCCGCGGTTCCTGCACTCCACCGGCCAGTACCACAAGGGCGGCCACCAGAACGGCGTGTTCCTGCAGATCACCGGTGACTCCGAGCAGGACCTGGAGGTGCCGGACCGGCCGTACACGCTGGCCGGGCTGCAGCGCGCCCAGGCGCTCGGTGACGGCCAGGTGCTCGCCGACCGCGAGCGCCCGGTGCTGCGGCTGCACCTCACCGACCGCGCCGTCGGGCTCGTCGAGCTCGTCAAGGCCGTGCAAGACCTGTCGCAAGGAGGTTCGCGGTGACCCCGCCCGACCAGCAGTGGCAGAACCCGCTGCGGGACCCGCGGGACAAGCGGCTGCCCCGGATCGCCGGACCGTGCGGTCTGACGATCTTCGGGGTGACCGGTGACCTGTCCCGCAAGAAGCTGATGCCGGCCATCTACGACCTGGCCAACCGGGGTCTGCTGCCGCCGGGCTTCGCGCTGACCGGCTTCGCCCGGCGCGACTGGGCCGACCAGGACTTCGGCCAGGTCGTCTACGAGGCGGTCAAGGAGCACGCGCGGACCCCGTTCCACCAGAGCGTGTGGGACCGGCTGGCTGAGGGGATCCGGTTCGTGCCGGGCTCCTTCGACGACGACGAGGCCTTCGACCGGCTCGCCGCGACCGTCAAGCAGCTCGACGCCGAGCGCGGCACGGGCGGCAACCACGCCTTCTACCTCTCGGTGCCGCCGTCGGCGTTCCCGACGGTGCTCAAGCAGCTGTCCCGCTCCGGGCTGACCGACCAGTCCGGCGACAGCTGGCGGCGGGTGGTCATCGAGAAGCCGTTCGGCCACGACCTGGAGAGCGCCAAGCACCTCAACCGCATCGTCAACGAGGTGTTCCCCGAGGAGTCGGTGTTCCGCATCGACCACTACCTCGGCAAGGAGACGGTGCAGAACATCCTGGCGCTGCGCTTCGCGAACCAGCTGTTCGAGCCGATCTGGAACGCCCACTACGTGGACCACGTGCAGATCACCATGGCCGAGGACATCGGCCTGGGCGGTCGCGCGGGCTACTACGACGGCATCGGCGCGGCCCGGGACGTGATCCAGAACCACCTGCTGCAGCTGATGGCGCTGACCGCGATGGAGGAGCCGGTCTCGTTCTCCCCGCAGGACCTGCGCGCGGAGAAGGTGAAGGTGCTCTCGGCGACCAAGCCGGTCGGCCCGTTCGACCAGACCACCGCGCGCGGTCAGTACACCGGTGGCTGGCAGGGCGGTTCGCTGGTGCCGGGGCTGCACGAGGAGGGCGGGTTCGCCTCCGACTCGACCACCGAGACCTACGCGGCGATCACCCTCGAGGTGGAGAGCCGCCGGTGGGCCGGCGTGCCGTTCTACCTGCGCACCGGCAAGCGGCTGGGCCGCCGGGTCACCGAGATCGCGGTGGTGTTCAAGCGAGCGCCGCACCTGCCGTTCGACAGCACGATGACCGAGGAGCTGGGGCAGAACGCCCTGGTGATCCGGGTGCAGCCGGACGAGGGCGTGACCATGCGCTTCGGCGCGAAGGTGCCGGGCACCTCGATGGAGGTGCGCGACGTGACCATGGACTTCGGGTACGGGCACGCCTTCACCGAGTCCTCGCCCGAGGCCTACGAGCGGTTGATCCTGGACGTGCTGCTGGGCGAGCCGTCGCTGTTCCCGGTCAACGAAGAAGTCGAACTGTCCTGGAAGATCCTCGACCCGGTGCTGGACTACTGGGCCTCGCACGGCAAGCCGCAGCCGTACAAGGCGGGCACCTGGGGTCCGCCGTCGGCCGACGCCGTGCTGGCCCGCACCGGACGCGCTTGGAGGCGACCGTGATCATCGACCTGCCGTCCACCACGACCTCGCAGGTCAACAAGAAGCTGGTGGAGCTGCGCGAGACCGGCGGTGCGGTCGCGCTGGGTCGCGTGCTGACGCTGGTGGTGGTCACCGGCGACGGCACCGAGGTGGAGAAGGCCATCCAGGCCGCCAACGACGCCAGCCGGGAGCACCCGTGCCGGGTGATCGTGGTGGCCCGCGGGGCCAAGCAGGCCGCGCCGCGGCTCGACGCCCAGATCCGCATCGGCGGTGACGCGGGCGCGTCCGAGGTCATCGTGCTGCGGCTGTACGGGCCGCTGGCCGACGAGGGCGCGGGCTCGGTGGTCCCGCTGCTGCTGCCGGACGCCCCGGTGGTGGCGTGGTGGCCCACCGACGCTCCGGACAACCCGGCGAAGGACCCGATCGGTGCGCTGTCGCACCGGCGGATCACCGACGCGGCCAACGAGGCGGACCCGATCGCGGCGCTGCAGAAGCGCGTCCGGTCCTACGCCGAGGGCGACACGGACCTGGCGTGGACGCGGCTGACCTCGTGGCGCGCGATGCTGGCGGCGGCGATGGACCTGCCGCCGCACGAGGCCGTCACGTCGGCGACGGTGACCGGTGCGGCGGACTCCCCGTCGACCGACCTGCTGGCCGCGTGGCTGGCCAGCTACCTGGAGATCCCGGTGCGCCGGGTGTCGCACCCGCGCGGGCCGGGCATCGTCTCGGCGGTGCTGGAGCGGCCGTCGGGCAACGTCGAGATCGTCCGCCCGGACGGCAAGATCGGCACCCTGACCCAGCCGGGCCAGCCGGAACGCCGGGTGTCGCTGCACCGCCGCCAGGTGCACGACTGCCTCATCGAGGAGCTGCGCCGCCTCGACCCGGACGAGATCTACGAGGCCACCCTGGCGGGGCTGAAGGACATCATCCGCGACGAGCCGGAGGAGCAGGAGGTGGCCGAGTCGTGAGCCGCGTGGTGGTGCACGCGTCCGGCGAGCTGCTGGCGGCGGCCGCCGCGGCGCGGCTGATCACCAAGCTGGTGGACGCCCAGGCCGAGCGCGGCGAGGCGTCGGTGGTGCTCACCGGCGGCCGCACCGGGATCGGCGTGCTGGAGCAGGTCCGCCGCTCCCCCGCCCGCGACGCGGTGGACTGGTCCAGGGTGGACGTCTACTGGGGCGACGAACGGTTCCTGCCGGCCGGCGACCCGGAGCGCAACGAGACCCAGGCGCGCGAGGCCCTGCTGGACCACGTCGCGGTGGACCCGCAGCGGGTGCACCCGGTGGCCCCGTCGGACGGCGAGCACGGGGCTGACGCGGACGCCGCCGCGGCGGGCTACGCCGAGGTGCTGGCGGCCGGGGCGGCGCAGGGCAGCAGCGTCGCGGTGCCCCACTTCGACGTCCTGCTGCTGGGCGTCGGCGAGGAGGGTCACACGGCGTCGCTGTTCCCGGACACCCCGTACGTGCGGGAGACCGAGCGCACGGTGGTGGGCGTGCACGACTGCCCGAAGCCGCCGCCGACCCGGATCTCCCTGACGCTGCCGGCGATCCAGGCCGCGTCGGAGGTCTGGTTGATGACCACGGGCGAGGCCAAGGCCGAGCCGGTGGCGGCGGCGCTGCGCGGCGCGACGC
Source organism: Saccharopolyspora hordei (assembly GCF_013410345.1). Lineage (NCBI taxonomy): Bacteria > Bacillati > Actinomycetota > Actinomycetes > Pseudonocardiales > Pseudonocardiaceae > Saccharopolyspora > Saccharopolyspora hordei. The sequence continues at coordinate 2,550,517 of NZ_JACCFJ010000001.1, read as the reverse complement.
CGGAGGAGGTCCCGGCGGCCGGGGCGCGCGGCCGGGACCGGACGCTCTGGCTGCTCGACGCCGCGGCAGCTGCCAAGGCCTGATCGAGTGCCGCGAGGGGCGCTTCCCGGACGACGAGCCGGGAGGCGCCCCTCGTGCTGTCAGGTGCCGATCCGCCAGGAGGCGAGGTACTCGCGCTGGCGCGGCGTGAGCTCGCCGGTGGTGACGTCGTAGGCCGCCAGCTCGGCCCGCGCGACCTCGTCCTCGATCTCCTTCGGAACCGGGTGCACCGCCGGGTCCAGCTCGCCCGCGTTCTCCACCAGGTACCGGACCGCCAGCGCCTGGGTCGCGAAGGTCATGTCCACCACCTCGGCGGGGTGGGCCTCGGCCGCCGCCTGGCCGGGGAGGCGGCCTTCGGCCAGCAGCAGGACCCGGTGCCCTTCGGGCAGGGTGTGCTCCGCGCAGTTCTCCCGCACGAAGCGGCGCCGGACCGCGGTGCGGGTCAGGTCGTCGACCGCGATCTCCAGGTCGAAGTGGCCGGAGCTGGCGAGGATCGCGCCGTCCTCCATCCGCCGCACGTGCTCGACGGTGACCACGTCGCGGTTGCCGGTGGTCGTCACGACCAGGTCCGCTTCGGCGGCGGCGCGGTGCACCGGCAGCACCCGCACGCCGTCGAGCTCGGCGTCCAGCGCCCGCACCGGATCCACCTCGGTGACCACGACGTCGGCGCCCGTGCCGCGGGCCCGGGCCGCGACGCCGCGCCCGCACCAGCCGTAGCCGGCCACCACCACGGTGCCCCGGCGAGCAGGACGGTGGTGGCGCGCAGGATCCCGTCGACGGTGTGCTGCCCGGTGCCGTAGCGGTTGTCGAACAGGTGCTCGGTGAGCGCGTCGTTCGTCGGCAGCGCGGGGTAGCGCAGCGCCGCCTCGGCGGCCGTGCTGCGCATTCGGACCACGCCGGTCGAGGTGATCTCGGTGCCGCCGACGACGGCGGGCAGCAGTTCCGGGTGCTGCTCGTGCACCGCGGCGGTCAGGTCGGCGCCGTCGTCCACCACCAGCGTCGGCTCGATGCCGAGCGCGCTCTCGACCTGCCGGTGGTAGGTGGCCCGGTCGCAGCCGCAGCGCGAAGACCTCCGCACCCGGGTCGCGCTGGGTCGCGGCGGCGACGTCGTCCTCCGTGGACAGCGGGTGCGAGGCGCACAGCGCCACGTCGGCACCGCCTGCCGGCCACCAGCGCCCGGCACAGGTTGGCGGTCTCGGTGGTGGCGTGCGAGCAGGCGGCGATGCGCGCGCCGCGCAACAGTTCCTCGGGCTCCCAGCGCTCGGTGAGCCCGGCGAGCACGGGCATCCGGCGGTGGGCGAACTCGACCTCGCGGGCACCGTCGTCGGCGAGCGCCGGGTCGCGCAGCAGGGGCACCGGTCGCTCCCTCCCCTCCGTGGGCGGACGGTTCGAGTGCACCGCGGCCACCGGGTGCGGACCAGGGCAGCAACCGGGCGTTGACCGGGCACCTGCGGCGAGGTGCTGGAGGCGGACAGGGGTGCCGCGTACGGTCTCCCGCGTGGCACGCCAGTCCGACCTCGCCCGGCAGCGCCGCAGCCGCGGCCACACCCAGGAGACGCTCGCGTACCGGCTGAGGGTGGACGTGTCCACCGTGGCGCGGTGGGAGCGCGGCGCGTCCACCCCCACGCCGCGGATGCGGGAGGCGCTGGCCCGCGAGCTCGGGCTGTCGCTGGACCAGCTGGCCGCGCTGCTGCCCGACGCGCCCGTCCCGCCCCGGAAGCCGACCGCGCTCGACCCGGTCGAGCTGATCAAGGACGTGTGGACACCGGCGGAGCGCGACGGCCTCGCCGCGCGCCTCACCGACGACGTCCCCGCCCTGGAGCTGACCGGCGACCGCGCGGTGCGCGTGGCCCGCCAGTGGCTGATCACCCCGCCGCCGACCGCGGTGGCCCGGCTGGACGGGACCGGACAGCGGATCGGCCACACCACGCTCGACCGCATCCGGGCCCGGTTGCGCTACCTGCACCACGCCGACGACGTCGTCGCCGGCGGCGACCTGCACACCACGATCCGCCGCGAGGTCGCCCGCACCGCGGACCTGCTGCGCACCGCGAGCTACTCCGAGGACGTCGGCCGCGGCCTGCTGCAGGCCGTGGCCGAGCTGTGCCAGCTGGCCGGGTGGTCGACGGCCGACGGCGGGCACCTCGCGGCCGCCGAGCACTACTACCTCAACGGGATCCAGGCCGCGCACGCCGCGGACGACCCGGTGCTGACCGCGCAGGTGGTGTCCGCGCTGGCCGGGCACCTGACCCAGTTCGGCCGGCCGCGGGACGCGGTGCAGGTGGCCCGCTCGGCGCTGGTGCGCATCGACGGGCTGGACCGCGGTGCCGCCACCCCCACCGTGCGGGCGCTGCTGCACGCGCGGGCGTCGTGGGCGCACGCGGCCGCGGGCGAGAACACCCAGGCCGCCACGGCGATCCGGCGCGCCCAGGACGAGTACGGGCGCCGCCGCGACGACGACCCCGACCCGCCGTGGGTGTACTGGCTGACCCCGGCGGAGATGGAGATCATCGTGGGACGGGTCGACACCGCGCTGGGCAGGCCCCACCGGGCCCGGCAGCGCCTGGCCCCCGCGATCCGGACCTGCGACCACCGCCGGGTCCGGGAGACCGCGCTCTACACCACCTGGCTGGCGGACGCGCACCTGCGCGCGCACGACGTCGACCGCGCCGCGGCGCTGGCCGACCGGGCCCGGCAGCTCAACGAGACGATCCCCTCCGCCTACAGCGATCGAGCGGTGCGGCACCTGACCCGGCGGCTCGCCACCGCGCGGTAGTCCCACCCCACGGGTGGATTCCGCGCGTCACGCCAGCGGGGCGCGGGCCCGGACCGTAACCTGTGCCGCGCGATCGACGACGAGCGGCGGAGGCGAGCGGGTTGACTCGAACGCAGGCACTGCGCCGGATCCGGGCCGACGTGCTGGTCCTGGCGCTGGGGTTGGTGGCGGCACTGCTGACCCTCATCGGCACCACCGGCGCGGCGGCCGGGAAGCCCAGCACGGCGATGCGCGGCGTGTGGATCGCCTCCGTGGACACCATCGACTGGCCGAGCAGGCCGGGGCTGTCCGCCGCCCAGCAGCAGACCGAGTACCGCACGCTGCTCGACCAGGCCGTGGACCGCGGGCTCAACGCGGTGTTCGTGCAGGTCCGGCCCACCGCGGACGCGTTCTGGCCGTCGCCGCACGAGCCGTGGTCGCACTGGCTGACCGGGGAGCAGGGCGAGGACCCCGGCTACGACCCGCTGCGGTTCCTCGTCGACGAGGCGCACCAGCGCGGACTGGAGTTCCACGCGTGGTTCAACCCGTACCGGGTGAGCATGCAGGCCGACCCGCAGCAGCTGGTGCCGGAGCACCCGGCGCGGCAGCACCCGGAGTGGACGTTCGCCTACGGCGGCAAGCTGTACTTCGACCCCGGCGTGCCCGAGGCGCGGGAGTTCGTCACCGAGGCGATCATGCACGCGGTGCGGAACTACGACGTCGACGGCGTGCACCTGGACGACTACTTCTACCCCTACCCCGTCGAGGGCGAGCAGCTCCCGGACCAGGACACCTTCGCCCAGCACGGCCGGGGGTTCGCCAGCATCGAGGACTGGCGCCGGCACAACGTCGACCAGCTGGTGGCCGGTCTGGACGCCCGGGTGCACGCGGTGAAGCCGCACGTGCGGTTCGGCATCAGCCCGTTCGGCATCTGGCGCAACGCCTCCAGCGACCCGCGGGGCTCGGACACCAGCGGCCTGGAGTCGTACTCGGCGCTGTACGCCGACACCCGCGGGTGGGTCGAGAAGGGCTGGGTCGACTACATCGCGCCGCAGGTCTACTGGCCGATCGGCCACCCCGCCGCCGACTACGCCAAGCTGGTGCCGTGGTGGTCCGAGACGGTGCGGGGCACCGGCGTGGACCTCTACATCGGGCAGGGCGCCTACCGGGTCGGCCAGGAGGGCTGGACCGACCCGGGCGAGCTCTCCGCGCACCTGGCCCTCAACGCCCAGCACCCGGGCGTCCGGGGCGACATCTACTTCAGCGCGACGTCGCTGACCAGCAACGCCGCCGAAGCGATGCAGCGGGTGGTCACCGAGCACTACACCCGCTGACCGGCCTCACGGGTTGGCGACCACCACGACGCCGTCGTGGTCGGCCACCACGTACTCACCGGGGACGAACTGGACGCCGCCGAGCTCGACGACCTCGTCCACCACACCTTCGCCGGTCTTGGTGCTCTTGCGCGGGTTGGTGCCCAGCGCCTTGACCCCGAAGTCCATCTCGGCCAGCACCGCGGAGTCGCGCACCGCGCCGTTGACGATGACCCCGCTCCAGCCGTTGGACCGGCCGAGCTCGGCGATGACGTCGCCGATGAGCGCCGTGTGCACCGAGCCCTGGCCGTCGATCACCAGCACCTGGCCCTCGCCGGGCGTGGAGAGGACCTCCTTGAGCAGGGCGTTGTCCTGGAAGCACGTGACGGTGCGGATCCGCCCCTCGAAGGCCGCGCGTCCGCCGATCGTGCGGAACTGCACGTCGCAGCTGCGCACCTCGGGGCCTTCCCGGTCCGCGAGGTCTGCCGTCGCCAGAGTCATGCATCCTCCCAGGTCGCGCTCCGTGGACCGCGAGCCTACCCACCGGTAGCCTCGGCGCGCGCGGCAGCGCGACCAACACCACACCGGCGATCCGGGGTCAGCCGGCCAGGTGCCGCCGGATGAGGTCGTTGGCGCGCTGCGGGTCCTCCATGTTCGTCATGTGCCCGCAGCCGCCGAACTCGACCAGCTCCGCGTGCGGCATCCGCCGCGCCGCTTCCCGGGCCATCCGGTGCAGGTCGCTGGACTCGAGCTCACCGACCACCAGGACGGTGGGCGCGGCGATCTCCTCCAGCCGGCTGCGCACGTCGACCTCGAGGAGGCGCCCGGTCGCGGTGTGGTGGTTCAGCACCGTCGTCGCGGCCATCTCCCGGCACCGCCGCCGGACCTCCGGGTCCACCTGGTCGGGCCGGCGGTGCGGCCCGTCCACCGCGTACTCCAGCGCGTTGTCGAGGAAGCGGTCGGCGTCCATCGCCCGCTTCGCGGCTTCCTCCTCCCGGTGGTGCTCGAGGATGAACGGGTCGCGGAACTCCACCGGCGGGACGCCCGGGCCGAACAGCACCATCCGGTCCACCCGGTCCGGGTGCAGGAGCGCGAACGTCAACGACGTGCCGCCGCCCATCGAGTTGCCCACCAGCGAGACCCGCTCGAGCCCGAGGTGGTCCAGCACCGCCCGCAGGTCCTCGGAGGGGTGGTGGTCGCGCATCGCCGTGCTGGAGCGCCCGTGCGAGCGCGCCTCGTAGCGGACCAGCTGGTGCTCGGCGGCGAGCTCGAGCTGCTCGTCCCACATCTGCACGCCGAGGAAGCCGGCGTGCAGCAGCACCACGGGCGGACCGGAGCCGACCACCTCGGCGTAGAGCTCGCCGCCGGGGACCGGGATCGTCATGGACTCCACAACAGTCATGACAACCAAGGTGTCATAATGACACCATGGTTGACAACTTGCCGCTCTCGCCGGACCGACTCGGACCGCGGCTCGCCGAGGTCTACGCCGTCCTCGGCCCGCTGTACCGCCGGGTGGCGCGGCTGGTCGAGCACGACAGCCCGCGCAACGGCCTGTCCATCGGCGTGCGGGCGGTCCTGGAACGGCTGGAGATGACCGGCACCGCCGAGACCGTCCCGCAGATCGCGCGAGCCCTGGAGCTGAGCAGGCAGTTCGTCCAGCGCATGGTCAACGACGCGCTGGCGCAGGACTTCGTCGCGCTCGAGCCGAACCCGGCCCACCGCCGCTCCCCGCTGGTGGCGCTCACCGACGCGGGCCGCGCCGCGATCAACGCGGTCCAGCGGCGCGAGCACGAGGCGATGGGCCGCGTCGGCGGCGACCTCACCGACGCCGAGATCGACACGACGCTGCGGGTGCTGCGGCACATGCTCGCCGCCGTCCGGGACACCGAGGAGCGGTCCCCCTGAACGCGGGAGGACCGGGCCAGGTGATCGCTCACCGGACCCGGTCCTCGTGGTGCCGTCGGCCGCGAACGGGGCTCAGCGGCCCTTGCGCTCGCGGAGCTTGGCCAGCGCTTCCTCCAGGATGGCCATCCCGTCCTCGTCGCTGCGGCGCTCCTTCACGTACGCGAGGTGGCTCTTGTACGGCTCGGTGCGCCTCGCCGCGGGCGGGTTCTCGGGGTCCAGGCCCGCAGGCAGTCCGCAGCGCGGGCAGTCCCACTCCTCCGGCACCTCGGCGTCCAGCGCGAACGACGGGCGGCTGCGGTGCCCGTTGCTGCACCAGTAGTCGACCCGCTTGCGCGGTGCGGCTTCGCCCCGCTCCGACTCGCTCATCGTGGGACCCGAGCCCACGCGCGTGCCGCGTATGGCGTTACCACCAGTCATCCATCCTCACCCACAAAGCGGCCTTGGGTCGTCGACCGGCTGGGGTGCCGACCGATCAACCGATCTTGATCAACAGGCCGACCCCGACGATGGAGATGACCCACAGCGCCATGACGAACAACGTCATGCGGTCGAGGTTCTTCTCAGCCACGCTGGAACCGGCCAGGTTGGACTGCACACCGCCGCCGAACAGCGAGGAGAGGCCACCACCCTTGGCCCGGTGCAGCAGCACCAGCAGCACCAGCAGCACACTCGTCACGATCAACATGATCTGCAGGAAAAGAGTCATCACGTCCTCGTTCGCACAGCGGTTCGCCACCTAGAGTACCGGGCCGCCAACGGTGCGTTGACCACTGTCCACCGTTTGCCACGCAGACGCTCTCACACCGCCCCGCGCTGGTCATCTCCCAGGGTGGGGATGTCGGGTGACGGGCACCCGCGCCCGGCCCAGCGGAGCGCGGGTGCCCCGGAGGTCACGGCAGCGGACCGCCGGCCGCCATGGCGGAGAGCTTGGCGAACTCGTCGCCGTTGAGGCTGGCCCCGCCCACCAGGGCGCCGTCGACGTCCGGCTGACCGACCAGGTCGCCGATGTTGCTGGACTTCACCGAGCCGCCGTAGAGCACCCGCACCTCGTCGGCGATCTCCTGGCCGTACTTGTCGGCCAGCGCCTTCCGCAGCGCCGCGCACACCTCCTGGGCGTCCGCGGCGGTGGCGACCTTGCCGGTGCCGATCGCCCACACCGGCTCGTAGGCCACCACGACCTGGCGCACCTGCTCGGCCTTGAGGCCCTTGAGCGCGTTGATCAGCTGCGTGGTGCAGTGCTCGACGTGGTCGCCCGCCTCGCGCACCTCCAGCTGCTCACCGACGCACAGGATCGGCGACATGCCGTTCTTGAGCGTGGCGCGGACCTTCTTGCCGACCAGCTCGTCGGTCTCGCCGTGGTACTCGCGGCGCTCCGAGTGGCCGACCACCACGTAGGTGCAGCCCAGCTTGGCCAGCATCGGGCCGGACACCTCACCGGTGTAGGCCCCGGACTCGTGCTGGGAGACGTCCTGCGCGCCGTACTTGAGCCGCAGGTTGTCCCCGTCGACGAGGGTCTGCACGCTGCGGATGTCGGTGAACGGCGGCAGCACTGCCACCTCCACCTTGTCGAAGTACTTCTCCGGCAGCGCGAAGGCGATCTTCTGCACCAGGGCGATGGCCTCGAGGTGGTTGAGGTTCATCTTCCAGTTGCCCGCGATCAGCGGTGTCCTGGCCATGCTCAGCCCTCACCTTCCAAGACGGCCACACCGGGCAGGTCCTTGCCCTCCAGGTACTCCAGCGACGCCCCGCCACCAGTGGAGATGTGCGAGAAGCCGTCCTCCGGCAGGCCCAGCGTGCGCACCGCGGCGGCCGAGTCGCCGCCACCGACGACGCTGAACGCGTCGGAGTCGACGATGGCCTGCGCGATGCCGCGGGTGCCGTCGGCGAACGCCGGGAACTCGAACACCCCGGCCGGGCCGTTCCAGAACACCGTGGCGGCCTCGCGGAGGACACCGGCGAACTGCTCGACGCTGCGCGGTCCGATGTCCAGGCCCATCCAGCCCTCGGGGATGGCGTCGGCGGCGACGACCTGCTTGTCCGCGTCGGCGGCGAAGCGGTCGGCGACCACCACGTCGACCGGCAGCACCAGCTTGTCGCCGTGCTCGTCCAGCAGCTGCCGGGTGGAGTCGATCTGGTCTTCCTGCAGCAGGGAGCTGCCCACGCCGCAGCCCTTCGCGGCGAGGAACGTGTAGGCCATGCCGCCGCCGATGAGCAGCTTGTCGACCTTGGGCAGCAGCGCCTTGATGACGCCGAGCTTGTCGGAGACCTTCGAGCCGCCCAGCACCACCGCGTAGGGGCGCTTCGGGTCGCCGGTCAGGGTGCGCAGCACCTCGACCTCGGCGAGCACCAGGCCACCGGCGTAGGCGGGCAGCCGCTCGGCGACGTCGTAGACGGAGGCCTGCTTGCGGTGCACGACGCCGAAGCCGTCGGAGACGAAGGCCGCGCCCTCGCCCACCAGGGCGGCCAGCTCGTCGGCCAGCGCACCGCGCTCGGCGTCGTCCTTGCTGGTCTCGCGGGCGTCGAAGCGCACGTTCTCCAGCAGCGCCACCGACCCGTCGGTGAGGCCCTCGACCACGGACTTCGCCGAGTCGCCGACCAGGTCACCGGCCAGCGGGACCTCGGTGCCGAGCAGCTCGCCGAGGCGGCGGGCCACCGGGGCCAGGGAGAACTTGGGGTCCGGCTCGCCCTTCGGCCGTCCCAGGTGCGCGGTGACCACCACACGCGCACCGGCGCCGGTCAACTTCTCGATCGTCGGCAGGGAGGCGCGCACCCGGCCGTCGTCGGTGATCTGGTCGCCGTCCAGCGGCACGTTGAGGTCGGCACGCACCAGGACACGCCGCCCCCGCACGCCCTCGGACAGCAGATCGTCGAGGTTCTTCACGTCCTGCTCCTCGGTTGCGGGAAGACCCGCACGAACCGCGGGCTCGACCGGCGGCTCGTGCGGGTCTCGGGTCCGGATGTCAGGCCAGCTTCTTGCCGACCAGGCCGACCAGGTCGGCGAGGCGGTTGGAGTAGCCCCACTCGTTGTCGTACCAGCCGACGATCTTGACCTGGTTGCCGATGACCTTGGTCAGCGGCGCGTCGAAGATCGTCGAGTGCGGGTCGGTGACGATGTCCGCGGAGACGATCGGCTCGTCGCTGTACTTGAGGATGCCCTTGAGCCGGCCCTCGGCGGCCGCGGCCTTGAACGCCTCGTTGACCGCGTCGACCGAGGCCTCCTTGCGGACGGTCGCGGTCAGGTCGGTGACCGAGCCGGTCGGCACCGGGACGCGCAGCGCGTAGCCGTCCAGCTTGCCGTTGAGCTCCGGCAGCACCAGGCCGATCGCCTTGGCCGCACCGGTGCTGGTCGGCACCACGTTCAGCGCGGCGGCCCGGGCGCGGCGCAGGTCCTTGTGCGGGCCGTCCTGCAGGTTCTGGTCCTGCGTGTAGGCGTGGATGGTGGTCATCAGGCCCTGCTCGATGCCGAAGGCGTCGTCGAGCACCTTGGCCATCGGCGCCAGGCAGTTGGTGGTGCAGGAGGCGTTGGAGATGATCGTCTGCGAGCCGTCGTACTTGTCGTCGTTGACGCCGAGCACCACGGTCAGGTCCTCGCCCTTGGCCGGGGCGGAGATGATGACCTTCTTCGCACCGCCCTCGTCGACGTGCTTGCGGGCGTCCTCGGCCTTGGTGAAGAAACCGGTGGACTCCACGACGACGTCGACACCCAGGTCGCCCCACGGCAGCTTGCCCGGGTCGCGCTCAGCGAGGATCTTGATGAGCTTGCCGCCCACCTCGATGCCCTCGCCGGTGACCTTCACCTCCTGGTCGAGGCGACCGAGGATGCTGTCGTACTTCAACAGGTGGGCCATGGTCGCGACATCGCCCAGGTCGTTGGCGGCCACGATCTCGATGTCGTGATCACTGGCGGCAGCGGCACGCCAGAAGTTCCGCCCGATCCGACCGAAGCCGTTGATACCTACGCGAACGGTCACGCCGATCTCTCCTCGTGACTGACCCGGCCGACGACGCGGCGGGTGAGGTTGATGGTCTCGACTTCACCCTATCTGCCAGCGGAGGCCTCGCGCTCGGGCGGGCGAAGCCGCTCACCCGCCGGGACACCGGTGATCGCCACCCATCGCGACGACCCTCTGGAACACCCGCATCACTGCTGGTCAGCGGCACCACGACGACCGCGGCGCGACCCCCGCGCCCGTGATCGGCATCTCTGCACCGTTTCGGGCCGCGCCGGCGGGCCACCGCCCGGGGCGGAGCCCGCCGGCGGGTCGGGTCAGACCTCGGCCTCGAGCATCTCCGCGGTCACCGCGGACTCGGTGTCCGGGACGCCCAGTTCGCGGGCGCGCTTGTCGGCCATCGCCAGCAGCCGGCGGATCCGGCCGGCCACCGCGTCCTTGGTCATCGGCGGGTCGGCCAGCTGGCCGAGCTCCTCCAGCGACGCCTGCCGGTGCTCCAGCCGCAGCTTGCCCGCCACCATGAGGTGCTCCGGCGCCGACGCGCCCAGCAGCTCCAGCGCCCGCTCCACCCGGGCCGCCGCCGCGACCGCCGCGCGCGCCGAGCGGCGCAGGTTGGCGTCGTCGAAGTTGGCCAGCCGGTTGGCGGTGGCGCGCACCTCGCGGCGCATCCGCCGCTCCTCCCAAGCCAGCACGCTGGCGTGCGCGCCGAGCCGGGTCAGCAGCGCCCCGATCGCGTCGCCGTCGCGGACCACCACCCGGTCCGCGCCGCGCACCTCGCGGGACTTGGCCGCCACGCCCATCCGCCGGGCCGCGCCGACCAGCGCCAGCGCCGCCTCCGGGCCGGGGCAGGTGACCTCCATCGACGACGAGCGCCCGGGCTCGGTGAGCGAGCCGTGCGCCAGGAACGCGCCGCGCCAGGCGGCTTCCGAGTCGCAGGCCCCGCCCGAGACGACGTGCGCGGGCAGCCCGCGCACCGGGCGGCCTCGCGGGTCCAGCAGCCCGGTCTGCCGGGCCAGGCCCTCGCCGTCGCGCACCACGCGCACCACGTAGCGGGTGCCCTTGCGCAGCCCGCCGGAGGTGATCACGTGCACGTCGGAGTGGTGCCCGAAGAGCTCGTGGATCTCCTTGCGGAGCCTGCGCGCGGTGGAACCGCTGTCCAGCTCGGCCTCGACGACCACGCGGCCGGCGACGATGTGCAGTCCGCCGGCGAAGCGCAGCAGCGAGGAAACCTCGGCTCGCCGGCAGCACGTCTTGGTCACCGGCAACCGGCTCAACTCGTCCTTGACCGCCGCGGTCATCGCCACCGGTCCGTCCTCCTCTCCAGTGCGGCCCGCAGGCTCGCCGCGAGCGCCTCCGGGTCGTGCCGTCCCGGCACGGCGGGGGCGGCGATCTCGTCCAGCAGGGTCTGCGCCCCCAGTTCGGCCGCCGCCGCGCGGAGCCGGTCCGGGGTCGGCACCGAGTCCGCATCGGCCAGCACCGCGTCCACCCGCAGCCGCGGCGCGTGCTGCGAGAGTACGGCCAGGTGCTGTTCGGGTGAGAATCCCGCCGTCTCACCGGGTTGCGGCACCAGGTTTAGCACCACGAACCGCCGCGCGCGGGTGCGCACCAACGCCTCGTGCAGCTCCGGCACCAACAGGTGCGGCAGCACGCTGGTGAACCAGGAACCGGGTCCGAGCAGCACCAAGTCGGCCGAGAGCACCGCCTCGACCGCCTCCGGGCACGCTGTCGGACGGGTCCCCCCGTTCGCCTGGAGGCGCACCTGTTTCACCCGTCCGGGCGTACTGGCGATGGCCACCTGCCCCCGGATCGTCCGCACCGCGTCCGGGTCGGCGTCCAGCCCGACGACGTCGGCGGACATGTCCAGCGGCTCGGTGGACATCGGCAGCACGCGCCCGCGCACGCCGAGCAGGCGGCACGCGTGGTCGAGCACCCGCACCGGGTCGCCGAGCACCTCCAGCAGCCCGGCCAGCACCAGGTTGCCCACCGCGTGCCCGGCCAGTGCGCCGCTGCCGCCGAACCGGTGCTCGAACACCGTCGACCACAGCTCGCCCTCGGGGTCGCTGTCGGACAGCGCCGCCAACGCCTTGCGCAGGTCCCCGGGCGGCAGCATGCCGAGTTCGCGCCGCAGCCGACCGGACGAGCCGCCGTCGTCGGCCACGGTCACCACGGCGGTCACGTCCGAGGTGATCCGCTTGAGCGCCGACAGCGTCGCCTGGAGACCGTGCCCACCGCCGAGGGCGACCGCGCGCAGCTCTGTGCTCACTCGCGCCCCAGGTCCCGGTGCACCGTCTTGACCATCAAGCCGTCCTCCTCGGCCAGCCGCCGGGCCAGCTCCTCGGTGAGGGCGACGCTGCGGTGCTTGCCGCCGGTGCAGCCCAGCGCCAGCGTCAGGTACCGCTTGCCCTCGCGGTGGTAGCCGGCGCCGACCAGCCGCAGCAGCTGCTGGTAGCTCTGCAGGAACTCCTCGGCGCCCTCCTGGCCCAGCACGTAGTTGCGGACCTCGTCGTCGAGGCCGTTGAACTCGCGCAGCTCGGGGATCCAGAACGGGTTGGGCAGGAACCGGCAGTCCATCACCAGGTCGGCGTCCATCGGCAGGCCGTACTTGTAGCCGAAGGACAGCACGGTGATGCGGGTGCGGGTGCCGGCCTCGGTGCCGAAGGCGTCCTCGATCTTGCTCCGCAGCTGGTGCACCGACAGGTTCGAGGTGTCCAGCACCAGGTCGGCCTCGGAGCGCAGCCGGGACAGCAGCGAGCGCTCCGCGGCGATGCCGTCGGCCAGCCGCCCCTCCCCCTGCAGCGGGTGGCTGCGCCGCACCTGCTCGAAGCGGCGGATCAGCACCTCGTCGGTGGCCTCCAGGAACAGCACCTTCGGCTTGTAGCCGCGGGCGTCCAGGTCCTTGATCACCGCGCCGAGGTCCTCGGTGAACGCGCGGCTGCGCACGTCCATCACGACCGCGACGCGGGTGACCGCGCCGCTGGAGCGCGCCCCCAGCTCCACCATGGTCGCGATCAGCTCGGGTGGCAGGTTGTCCACCACGAACCAGCCCAGGTCCTCCAGGCACTTGGCCGCGGTGCTGCGGCCCGCCCCCGACAGGCCGCTGACGACGGCGACCTCGATGCCCGACTCCTCAGTCACTGCTCTCCCCTTCAGTGTTCTCCTTCGCCGGGCCGGGCCCGGCGCCCCCGTCCGCCGCCAGCGCCGAGTGCACGGCCTCGGCGGTGCGGCGTCCGATCCCCGGGACCGCGGCGATCTCGTCCACCCCGGCCTGGCGCAGCTTGCGCACCGAGCCGAAGTGCTTGAGCAGCGCCGTGCGGCGGGTCTGGCCGAGTCCCGGGATCGAGTCCAGTGCGGAGCTGGTCATCCGCTTGCCGCGCTTGGTGCGGTGGTAGCTGACGGCGAACCGGTGCGCCTCGTCGCGGACCCGCTGCAGCAGGTAGAGGGCCTCGCTGGTGCGCGGCAGGATGACCGGGTCGGGGTCGGCCGGCAGCCACACCTCCTCCAGCCGCTTGGCCAGGCCGATCACCGCGACGTCGGTGATGCCCATCTCGGTGAGCGCGTCGGCGGCGGCGTTGGCCTGCGGGGCGCCCCCGTCGATGACCAGCAGGTTCGGCGGGTAGGCGAACTTCTTCGGGCGGCCGGTGTCCGGGTCGACGGCCGCCGCGACCTGGTCGCCCTCGGGCTTGGCGGTCTCGCTGAGGTAGCGCTGGAAGCGGCGGCGCACCACCTCGTCGATGGAGCCCACGTCGCCGCCCTCGGCGCCCTGGCGGACCTCGAAGCGGCGGTACTCGGACTTGCGCGGCACGCCGTCCTCGAACACCACCAGCGAGGCGACCACGTCGCTGCCCTGCACGTGGCTGACGTCGATGCACTCGATGCGCAGCGGCGCGGTGTCCAGCGCCAGCGCCTCCTGCAGCTCCTGCAGCGCCGCCGAGCGCGCGGTCAGGTCGCCGGCGCGGCGCAGCTTGTACTGCTGGAAGGCCTCCTTGGCGTTGCGCTCGACGGTCTCCATGAGCGCCCGCTTGTCGCCGCGCTGCGGCACCCGCAGGTTCACCCGGCTGCCGCGCAGCTCGCTGAGCCAGCCGACGATGGTGTCGGCGTCCTCCGGCAGCTGCGGCACGAGCACCTCGCGCGGGACGGGGCTGCCCCCGGCGTCGGCCTGCTCGGCCAGCGCGGCCTGCTCGCCGTAGAACTGGGTGAGGAACTGCGCGGTGAGGGCCGCGGTGTCGGTCTCCTCGACCTTGTCGATCACCCAGCCGCGCTGGCCGCGCACCCGGCCGCCGCGGATGTGGAAGACCTGCACGGCGGCGGCCAGCTCGTCCTCGGCGAAGGCCACCACGTCGGCGTCGGTGCCGTCGCCGAGCACCACCGCCTGCTTCTCCATGGCGCGCCGCAGCGCGGCCAGGTCGTCGCGCAGCCGGGCGGCGCGCTCGAACTCCAGCTCGGCGGAGGCGGCCTGCATCTCCTTGTCGAGCTTGCGCACCAGCTGGTCGGTCTGCCCGGCGAGGAAGTCGCAGAAGTCCTCGACGATGGCGCGGTGCTCCTCGGCGCTGACCCGGCCGACGCACGGCGCCGAGCACTTGCCGATGTAGCCGAGCAGGCAGGGGCGGCCGATCTGGGAGTGCCGCTTGAACACCCCGCTGGAGCAGGTGCGCGCCGGGAAGACGCGCAGCAGCAGGTCGAGGGTCTCCCGGATGGCCCACGCGTGCGCGTAGGGGCCGAAGTAGCGCACGCCCTTGCGGCGCGGGCCGCGGTAGACGTGCAGCCGCGGGTACTCCTCGTGCAGCGTGACCGCGAGCACCGGGTAGGACTTGTCGTCGCGGTAGCGGACGTTGAACTTCGGGTCGTACTCCTTGATCCAGGAGTACTCCAGCTGCAGCGCCTCGACCTCGTTGCTGACGACGGTCCACTGCACCCCGGTGGCGGTGGTCACCATCTGGCGGGTGCGCGGGTGCAGGCCGGCCAGGTCGGCGAAGTACGACGACAGCCTGCTGCGGAGGCTCTTGGCCTTGCCGACGTAGATCACGCGGCCCGCGGCGTCGTGGAACCGGTAGACGCCGGGCTCGTCCGGGATCGTGCCGGGTGCGGGTCGGTAGGTGGACGGATCGGCCACCCCACCAGCCTACGTGCGTGGTCCGACCGCCTGGATCTCGGTGCGGGGCCCTCCCCCCGACCGCGTGGCAGGGCACACTGACCCCACGACGGTGATCGACGGGGAGGCGGGCGCTTCCCCGTGGCAGGCGGGAGGTCCAGCCGTGAACATCGACAAGGCCCACCCCGACCGCGCGACGCTGTCCGAGGTCGCGCCCGGCGTGCACGCCTGGGTCCAGCCGGACGGCTCGTGGTGGATCAACAACGCCGGGGCGGTGTTCGGCGATGACGGCGCGCTGCTGGTCGACACCTGCGCGACCGCGCGGCGCACGCAGCGCTTCCTGGACGCCGTGCGCGCGGCCGGCGGGGACGCGCCGATCCGGTTCGCGCTGAACACCCACCTGCACGGCGACCACACGCACGGCAACGCGCTGCTGCCGGACTCGACCGTCCTCATCGGACACCCGGCGACCCGGGACGGCATCCTGGCCGACGAGGTGCTGCAGCACGCCCCGCCGGTGTGGGACCCGGTGCCGGAGTTCGGCATCACCGAGCACCGCGCGCCGACGGTGGTGCTCGAGGACTCGCTCGTGCTGCACCTCGGCGACCGGCGGGTCGAGCTGCACCACCCCGGGCACCCCGCGCACACCCGGGGCGACGTGGTGGCGTGGGTCCCGGACGCGGGCGTGCTGTTCACCGGCGACCTGGTCTTCCACGGCGTGACGCCGCTGGTGTTCATGGGTTCGGTGGAGGGCGCGCTGAAGTCGCTGGACTGGCTGGCGGGCTTCCCCGCGAGCACGGTGGTCCCGGGCCACGGGCCGGTGCTGCCCGGGACGTCGTTCCCGCGGGTGCTGGAGGACCAGGCCCGCTACTACCGGTTCGTGCTGGACACGGCCCGCCAGGCCCGCACCGACGGGCTGTCCCCGCTGGAGGCGGCGCAGCGCTGCGACCTGGGCGAGTTCGCGCACTGGCCGGACCGCGAGCGCATCGTGCTCAACCTCCACCGGGCCTACGCCGACGCCGACGAGACCGACGTCGACCTGGCGGAGGCCTTCGCGGACGCGATCGCCTACAACGGCGGCCCGCTGCGCTGCGCCGTCTGACTGGTGGCGGGCACCTCGCGGCCGAGGTGCCCGCACCGGCTCACAGCGGGCGGGGGATGCGCTCCTCGACGGGCGCGAGGGTGATCGGCAGCGCCGGGAGGGTCTGGTACCAGTAGGCGACCGAGGAGACGTCGTCGGAGCGCTTGTTGGCGTGGCCGTGCTCGATGGTCACCTTGATCGACTTCTCGAACACCACCGGGTCCTCCACGTGGAAGCGGTAGTAGGACACCTGGCCGCTCCAGTTCGGCCCGCCCGGCATGGTGATGCCGTGGTAGGGCGCGTGGTAGGTCTGCGTCGGGCACCACGCGGTGCCGAAGTAGTCCTCCGTGCCGGTGCCGTGCAGGCGTGGCGGCCACACCTCGCCGTCGATGAAGAACATGTCGTCGCCCTCGCCGTACCAGTTCCACTCGCTGGTGTGGCGGAGGTTGTGCACGTTGAGCACGGTGCCGACGTAGTGCCCGCGGCCCTCGGCCTCCAGGATCACGTAGTTGCCCTCACCGCCGATGTTGGTGCCGCCGAAGAGGAACTCCTCGTTGGTCTGGTCGCCCTGCTCGACGCCGTCGGTGGGGTTCTGCCGCCGCCACTGCGCGTGGAAGTAGCCCAGCTCCGGGTCGGCCTCGGCGTAGGTCTCGTAGTCGATGTAGTAGTAGAACGTCACCGGCTTGACGCTCAGCTCGCTGATCAGCTCGACCCGGGCGCGGCCGGCGAAGGGCATGGCGAACCAGCAGTTGAAGCCCTTGCCGTCCTGCGGGCTCATCTGCAGCGGGGCGGACACGAAGTTGGCGCTGCGCCCGTGCCCCATGCCGAAGAAGTCGCCCAGCGGCACCAGCACCGCCGGGTTCTCCTGGTCGTCCCAGGTGATCTTCAGCACGAGCCGCCGCAGGTAGTCCCCCTCCAGCTCGGCGGGCTTGCCGACGTGGTCCAGCGCCACGGTGCACCAGATGTGCGTGATGACGCCGGGACCTTCGATGTCGGCCAGCTCGCGGGTCTGCCCCGGCTCCACGCGGATGTTGTCGGTGTTGCCGCCGGTCTGGTCCCAGCTGGACACCCGGCCGCGCCGACTCCTCCGCAGCCGGGGCAGGTCGCGCAAGCTGCTGCCGAAGTTGCCGTAACCGCCCACAACCGCCTCCCCAGGGGTGAAGTGTGCTCCTGATCACTTCTTACCACGCCGGCCGGGCGGCGAGGCGGTTTTTCCCGAGGCGGCGGCGCGGGCGACCAGCGGCGTCCACAGTGGCCGGTGCGGGCCCGCGGCGTCAGCGGGCCGGGGGCTCGTAGGCCTCGATGCGGCGCAGCAGGTTGCGGATGCGCAGGCCGTAGAGCGGGGACAGCGCGTACCCCGGGTAGCTGGCGAACCAGCTGGCGCTGCCGAGGCTCACCGCGTCCGCGCCTGCCCAGAAGTACTCGCGGCAGTCGTCGAAGCTGCGGATGCCGCCGGTGGCGATGATCGGCAGGGTCACGCCCGCGTCGCGCAGCTCCTTGACCACCCGCAGCCCGATCGGCTTGATCGCGCGCCCGGACAGGCCGCCGAAGCCGTTCTTCAGCAGCGGCCGCCCGGTGTCCGGGTCCAGCCGCAGGCCCTTGACGGTGTTGATCGCGGTCAGCGCGGACACCCCGTGCCGGGCGGCCAGCCGGGCGTGCGCCAGGTAGTCGTAGTCCGGCGACAGCTTGAGGACCACCGGGTGGTTGCTGCGCGGCACCGCCTCGGCCAGCACCGACTCGATGATCTGGTCGAAGTCGAAGTTGACGTTGTGGCAGGAGACGTTGAACTCGACCGCCGCGATCTCGCCGCTCGGCACCGCGGCGTTGACCTTGTCCACCAGGGTGACGAACTCCTCGGCGGAGAACCCGCCGACGGAGATGATGGTGTTCTGCTCGCGGGTGCGCGGGTAGTAGTCGCGCAGGTAGGCGTCGATGCCGACGTTGCACCAGCCGAAGGCGTTCAGCCAGCCGCCGTCGACCTGCCGCAGCGCCTGGCCGTAGCGCTTGACCAGCGCGGGCAGCTCGGTGAGCGGCCACACGTCGCGGGTGGTGAAGTGCCCCTCGCGGGGCTCGACGGTGACCGTGCGGGTGGTGACCGCGCCGAACCGCTCGAGCGGGACGAACTGCGAGATCGGGCTCATGCCGTAGGGCACCAGCTTGGCGTTGGCCACGCCGTAGCCGAGCAGGCTGGACGAGGTCACCAGGCGGTTGCGCAGTCTGATGTCGCCGAGCCGAACGCCGGGTTCGGCCGGGACGTCTCGCACCAGCCGTAGGTTGCGCTCCTGGGCCACGCTCACGATCTCCTCCAACCCCGCTCGACGGCCTGCGGGTGCAGCGTCGGCGTCCATTGTCCCCCATCTGCCGGTGCCCACCCCAGCGGGCTCGATCGCATGCCCGGTTCGCACGCTTGCGTTCCGCACACGATTCCTGTTCGATCGAAACCGTGGAGAGTTCGGAGCGGGAGGCGGCGATCGTCGAGCGGCTGCGGCGGGCCGAGCGCGTCACCGTCGCGGAGCTGGCCGAAGCGACCGGCTGCTCGGAGATGACCATCCGCCGCGACCTGGACCACCTGGCCGAGCAGGGCGTGCTGCGCCGGGTGCGCGGCGGCGCGGTGAGCTCCCTGCGCGGGCACGCGGCGCCGTTCCCGCTCCGCGAGCGCGACGAGCCGGCGACCAAGGAGCGGTTGGCCGCCGCGGTCGACGAGCTGGTCACCGACGGTGAGTCGGTCATCCTCGACTCGGGCACCACGACGCTGGCGGTGGCCAAGCGGCTGGCCCACCGCCAGATCACCGCCGTCCCGCTGGACCTGCACTCGGCGCACGCGCTGAGCAACGTGCCGCAGGTGGACCTGCTGCTGCCCGGGGGCCGCGCCAAGCCCGGCGAGCTGTCGTTCACCGGCCACCTGACGGAGGCCTCGCTGCGCGCGCTGCGGGTGGACACCGCGGTGCTCGGCGTGTGCGGGCTGTCGGCGGAGCACGGGCTGACCGCGCACGACCTGGAGGAGGTCCCGGTCAAGCGGGCCGCGGTGGAGGCCGCCCAGCGCGTCGTCGCCGTCTGCCACGGGGCGAAGTTCGCCCGCACCGGGCTGGGACTGGTCTGCCCGGTCACCGAGCTCGACGTCGTCGTCACCGACGCCTCCGCCCCGGAGGAGGCGCGCGCCGCGCTCGCCGCGGCCGGAGTGGAGGTCCGCGTTGTCTGAGACCACCGTCGCCATGCCGCAGCGGGCGCGCTGGGCCGTCACGGCGTACTTCACGGGCACCGGCGCGGCGCTGGGCACCTGGACCGCGCGGATCCCGGCGATCAAGCAGGACCTCCGCCTCGGCGACGGGGAGGTGACGCTGGCGCTGTTCGCGGTCGCGGCCGGGTCGGTGCTGGCGATGCAGGTCATCGGGCACCTCGCCGACCGGTTCGGCAGCGCGCGGGTGCTCGGGCCGGCCGGGGTGGCGATGGCGGCGAGCCTGCTGCTGCCGGGGTTCGCGGGCGACCTGCCGACGCTGCTGGTGGGCCTGCTGGTGTTCGGCGCCGGGCACGGCACCGTCGACGTGGCCATGAACACCCACGCGATGCAGGTGCAGCGCGGCTACCGGCGGCCGATCGTGAGCACCTTCCACGCGATGTTCAGCGTGGGCGGCCTGCTCGGCGCCGGGGCCGGCGCGCTGGCCGCCCACCTCGCGATCGGGGTGGGCGCGCACTTCGCCTTCGTCGGAGCCGTGCTGGCGGCGGTGCTGCTGCTGGCGCGGCGCGAGCTGCTGCCCGGCGAGGCACCGACGCCGAGCAGCGCCGTGCCGCAGCGGCGCGGGGTCTCGCTGGGCATCCTGTTCCTGGGCGTGCTGGCCTTCTTCTGCTCGGTCGGCGAGGGCTCGATGGCGGACTGGTCGCCGCTGTACCTGCACGACGTGCTGCACACCAGCCCGGCGGTCGCGGCGATCGGCTACGCGGTGTTCTCCGCGACGATGGCGACCTTCCGCTTCCTGGGCGACGTCCTGGTCGCCCGGCTCGGCCCGGTGCTGCTGGTCCGCTGCTGCGGCACCATCGCCGGGGTGGGGCTGGGCACCGCGCTGCTGCTGCACCACCCGGTGGCCGGCCTCATCGGGTTCGCGCTGTTCGGCATCGGGCTCTCCTGCATCATCCCGCAGGTGTTCAACGCCGCGGGCAACCGCGACCCGAGCCGCAGCGGCCGGGACCTGGCGCAGGTGAGCACGCTCGGCTACGGCGGGCTGCTGGCCGGCCCGGTGGTGATCGGCCTGGTGTCCGGCTGGACCGACCTCAGCGTGGGCCTGGCCGTCCCGGCCGTGCTGGCCCTGCTGGTGGCGCTGTCCGCCTCGGCCGTCCGCCCGCGCTGAGGACTACTCGGCGCCGTCCGGGTAGCCGCGGCTCTGCTTCCACAGCTCGGGACGGCGGCTGCCGGCGAACTCGTGCACGTACCCGCACTCGGCGCAGACCAGCCCGGTGGCGGACGCGTTGGCCCAGGCCAGGTTGAACAGCTCCGCGCCGGTGGAGTTCAGCTTGACCTCGCGCCGGTGGAAGAGCGCGCCACCGCACACCAGGCACCGGAACGCCTTGCCCAGCACGGTCGCGAGCTTCGGCCCGCCGTCGAACAGCCCCATGGAGCCGATCATGGCAGCCGGGCGGCCGGTTCCCGCAGGCGAGTGCGGGAACCGGCCGGTCGCCGCAGCTCAGGCCGCCAGCAGGCCGGTCCCCAGCGTCACGACGCCTCCGGCCAGCGCCAGCGCACCCAGCCAGACCAGCGCGATGAGCCGGTTCGGCCGGTGCACGTCCCGTCCCAGCGAGGACAGGAAGAACCCCGCCGACACGAGCACCGCCGCGGCGGGCACGCCGAGCCGGGCCAGCCAGCCGAGCGCGCCGGTCAGCCCGGTGGCGTCGGCGAGCACCAGGCAGACCAGCCCGAGCGTGACGAGCACCCCGGCGTGCGCGTGCCCGGCGCGGGCGAAGGCGCGCTGGAACTCGGTCATCGGCACCCGACCGCGCGCGACCGTGGTCAGGAACCAGCCGCCGAACTCGATCGTGACGACCGTCAGCAGCACCACGCCCGCGACGTACTGGCTCGGCGCGCTCAGCGTGACCTCCGGCATGCCACCCACCCCATTTCATAACACCGTTTTGAAACAGTGTCATGACACTAGCGGACGAGCCGCCGGAGGTCACGCGGATCACCGGGGTCGTGCGTGCGCAGACCGGCTCCAGCCGGTCCCGCCGCTCACGACCCCCGGGCCGCGGACACCGCCGCCGCGCAGCGGTCGCGGGCCTCGTCCACCGCCGCGACCAGGGACTCCGGGGCCAGGCCGGCGATCACCGCGTCCACCTCGCGCAGCCCGGCGCGGGCGAGCAGGCGCTTCTCGTTGGTCACCCACTCCCCGCGCGCGGCCAGCACCGCGTGCGCCGACTGGCAGGCCGCCTGGGCGATCGACCCGGCCGTCTCGGCGAGCTGCCCGCGCGGCGCGTGGTTCGCCCGCGCGTAGGCCAGCACGAGCGACGCCTGCTGCCACCAGACCTCCGGGGCGGTCTCGCGCAACGCCGGCGGGAACTCCGGGCGCGGCAGCTCGCCGTGCAGCACCCGGTTGATCGCCAGCTCCGCGAGCACCAGGTAGCTCGGGATGCCCGCCAGGTGGAACAGCAGCGGCTGCCACTCGAACCGCCCGGCGCGGGCTTCGGCGAGGACGTGCTCGACCACGTCGAGGTCGCGGTAGTGCACGTCCACCGGGCGGTCGTCGATCCGCAGCCAGGCTCCGCCGTCGAACACGCCGCCCCAGGCGCCGAGCTCGGACACCTCGCCCGGCCACCCGACGTCGCGCAGGTGCTGCGGCTCGAACCGGCCGCGGTAGTAGATCGCGAAGTCCCAGTCGCTGTCGGCCCGGTGCGTGCCTTGCGCGCGCGACCCGCCGAGGCTCACCGCGCGGACGCCCGGCAGCTCGGCGAGGCGGGCGGCGACGTGGGACTCGAAGTGTGCTTCCTCCAGCAAGGGATCTCCTCCAGCGCAGGATCGACCGGCGCGACCGCACCGGGTCGCGCCGCGGGACCGTGGTGGTTCAGCGCTGGGAGTCCATGCGGCGGAGGTTACCAGCGGCGGTCCGTCCACTTCGGTCGGCGCGCCGCGGTGCGCGGAGCCGGTCCCGGGCGCGTGCGCTGCGGGGCGTCCGGGAGAATCGCGCGGCAACCACCGATCGAGGAGAGCGTGTGAACACCGAGAAACCGAAGATCGCCCGGCCGAAGGGCGAGCCGCCGGCCGAGCTGGTCGTCCGGGACATCACCGTCGGCGACGGCCCGGAGGCCACCGCGGGCAGCACGGTCGCCGTGCACTACGTGGGCGTCTCGCACAGCACCGGCAAGGAGTTCGACGCCAGCTGGGACCGCGGCGAGCCGCTGCGCATCCAGCTCGGCCGCGGCCAGGTCATCGAGGGGTGGGACCAGGGCCTGCAGGGGATGCGGGTCGGCGGCCGCCGCCAGCTCGTCATCCCGCCGCACCTGGCCTACGGCGACCACGGCGCGGGCGGCGTCATCGCCCCCGGCGAGACCCTCGTCTTCGTCTGCGACCTCGTCGACGCCCGCTGACGAACCGGCGGCCGCGGGTGCCGTGCGCGCACGGCACCCGCACGACCACTGTGGACGGAGCTCAGGACTCCTGCTGGGCCTGGCGGCGGAGCTCCCGGAGGTCGCGCATCGCCTTGACGGCCAGCTCGCCGTCCGCGGCCTGGATCGCCATGATCGGCACGTACTCGTCCTCGGGCAGCTCCAGGCGGGCCCACGCCGAGCCGTCCGGGAAGGTCACGGCCTGCACCAGCGGCCACGCGTAGCGGTGCGTGCCGATGATGTTGCGCACCTCCACGCCGGTGGCGTCGGCCCGCAGGCGCGGACGCGTCAGCAGCATCACCCCGGCGGCCAGCAGCACGCCCAGCAGCGCCATCGCGACCTGGTCGGACACCGAGAAGATCACACCGGTCGGGCTGTCGGTCAGCAGCGTGCCGACCACCGCGAACACCACGACCAGCAGCACCGCGATCGGGATCGCCACCCGGCGCACCTTCCGCGGCCGCACCTCCACGGTCACAGGAACCCCCGTTCCCCGTTCCAACCCCGCAGCTCCCGCAGCACCAGCGCGGTCTCCAGCGCGGCCGCGGTCGCCTCGAAACCCTTGTCCTCCACCGAGTCCTCGAACCCGGCCCGCGCTTCGACCTGCTCCACCGTGTCGCAGGTCAGCACGCCGTTGCCGACCGCCGTGGACTCGTCCAGCGCCACCCGGGTCAGGCCCTGGGTGACCGAGTCGCAGACGTAGTCGAAGTGCGGGGTGCCACCGCGGACCACCACGCCGAGCGCCACCACCGCGTCGTGCTGGTGCGCCAGCTGCTGGCACACCACCGGGAGCTCGATGGAGCCCGGCACCCGCACCACGGTCGGCTCGGCGATGCCCGCTTCCTCGGCCGCCGCCAGCGCACGCGCGAGCATCTGCTCCACGTACCGCTCGTGCCAGCGGATCGCCGCGATGCCCAGCCGCAGGTCACCGGCCTTGGGCACGCTGACGCGCGGCCGCCCCTCACCACTCATGCCGTCACTCCGGTCTCGCCGTTGATCGAGGAGTCCTCGCCGTCGTCGAGGTTGTCCAGCACGTGCCCCATGCGGTCGCGTTTGGTCCGCAGGTAGCGGATGTTCTCCGGGTTGGGGCGGATCGGCAGCGGCACGCGGTCGACGATCCGCAGCCCGTAGCCCTCCAGGCCCACCCGCTTGGCCGGGTTGTTGGTGAGCAGCCGCATCGACTTCACACCCAGGTCGCACAGGATCTGCGCGCCCTGCCCGTAGTCCCGGCTGTCCACCGGCATGCCCAGCGCGACGTTGGCGTCCACCGTGTCGGCGCCGTCGTCCTGCAGCTGGTAGGCCTGCAGCTTGTGCATCAGGCCGATGCCGCGGCCCTCGTGCCCGCGCATGTAGAGCACCACGCCGCGCCCGGCCTCGGCCACCTTGGCCATCGCCGCGTCCAGCTGCGGGCCGCAGTCGCAGCGCAGCGAGCCGAGCACGTCACCGGTCAGGCACTCGGAGTGCACCCGCACCAGGATGTCCTCGCCGTCGCCGATCTCGCCGTAGACCAGCGCCAGGTGCTCGATGCCGTCGAGGGTGCTGTCGTAGCCGACGGTGCGGAAGGTGCCGTGCGGGGTGGGGATGCGGGCCTCGGCGACCCGCACGACCTGCTTCTCGAAGCGGCGCCGGTAGGCGATCAGGTCGGCGATGGTGATCAGCGCCAGGTCGTGCTCCTCGGCGAAGACCTCCAGCTCGTCGCGGCGGGCCATGTCGCCCTCGGACTTCTGGCTGACGATCTCGCACAGCGCACCCGCCGGGCGCAGGCCCGCGAGGCGGGACAGGTCCACCGCGGCCTCGGTGTGCCCGGGCCGGCGGAGCACACCGCCGTCGCGGGCGCGCAGCGGCACCACGTGGCCGGGGCGGGTGAGGTCCTTGGGGGTGGCCTCGGCGTCGGCCAGGACCTGCAGCGTCCTGGCGCGGTCGGCGGCGGAGATGCCGGTGCTCACGCCCTCCGCGGCGTCCACGGTGACCGTGTACGCGGTGCCCTTGCGGTCCTGGTTCCAGTAGTACATCGGGGGCAGGTCGAGGCGGTCGCAGTCCTCACCGGGGAGCCCGACGCAGATGTAGCCGGACGTGTAGCGGACCATGAACGCGACCAGCTCGGGCGTCGCCTTCTCCGCGGCGAAGATCAGGTCGCCTTCGTTCTCGCGGTCCTCGTCGTCGACGACCACCACCGGGCGGCCGGCCGCGATGTCGGACAACGCGCGTTCGATGCTGTCGAACCTGCTGCTCACGGTGCCGCCATCCTCGGGGTTCATCACTGCGCCTCCCTGACGCCGCCATTGTCCTCCGAACGGCTCGGCGCACCACGGTCCTGGTGCGCCAGCTGCGCGGCAGCGAGCCGTTCGAGGTGCTTGGCCAGCACGTCCACCTCGATGTTCACTTCGTCACCCGGGACGCGCCGACCCAGCGTGGTCAGCTCCCGGGTGGTCGGGATCAGCGCCACGCTGAAGCTCGACTCGCCGGCCTCGACCACGGTCAGCGACACGCCGTCGACCGTGATCGAGCCCTTCTCCACCAGGTAGCGGGACAGCCGCTGCGGCAGGTCGAAGCGGGTGAGCCCGTCGTCCCCGGTGCCGCGCAGGACGGCCGTGCCGTCGACGTGGCCCTGCACGATGTGCCCGCCGAGCCGGTCGCCGAGCGCCATGGCGCGTTCCAGGTTGACCCGGTCGCCGGGGGCGACGTTCTCGAGGGACGAGCGGCGCAGCGTCTCGGCCACCACGTCGACCGTGAAGCGGCCGTCCTCGACGGTCACCACGGTCAGGCACACCCCGTTGACCGCGATCGAGTCGCCGTGCTCGGCGTCCTCGGTCACCAGGGGACCGTTGATGGTGAGCCGGCTGCCGTCGTCGAGCGGCTCGACCGCCTCGACGGTGCCGAGTTCCTCCACGATCCCGGTGAACACTGCTGCCTCCTCGCGCTCGGCACCCCTGCGGTGCTCAGCCCTGCTGCGGAACCGCGCTGACGCGGACGTCCGGGCCACTCATCGTCGTCTCTTCGATCTGCAATCGCCATGCCTGCGAGATGCTTCCCACTCCGGCATCGCCCAGCGCAGCCGGGCCGGCACCGAGCAACACCGGGGCCACGTAGGCCAGCACCCGGTCCACGCAGCGGGCCGCCAGGAACGCCCCGGCCAGCCGCGGTCCGCCCTCCAGCAGCACGTCGACCACGCCGCGCTCGGCGAGCGCGGCCAGCGCCGCCCGAGGGTCACCGCCGGGCAGCCGGATCGTCTCGGCCGCGTCGTCGAAGACCTTCGCGGTGGACGGGAGGTCGCCGTCACCGACCACGACCCGCAGCGGCTGCCGGTCCAGCAGCGTCCCGTCGGGTGCGCGGGCGGTCAAGTGCGGGTCGTCGGCGCGGACCGTGCCGGTGCCCGCGATGATCGCGTCCACCCGCGCGCGGATCCGGTGCACCTCGGCGCGGGACTCCGCAGAGCTGATCCACTTGCTGGTGCCGTCCGCGGCGGCCGAGCGCCCGTCCAGGCTGGCCGCGTACTTCCAGGTCACGTGCGGTCGCCCGGTGCGGGCGGAGTGCAGCCAGGCGCGCAGCGGACCGGCCGCGACCTCGTCGGCCAGCAGCCCGCCGCGGACCTCCACGCCGGCCGCGCGCAGCACCTCCGCGCCCCCGCTGGCCACCGGGTTCGGGTCGGACACGGCGTGCACGACGCGCGCCACACCCGCGGCGAGGAGCGCGTCGGTGCACGGGGGCGTGCGACCGGTGTGCGCGCACGGCTCCAGCGTCACCACGGCGGTCCCGCCGCGGGCCCGCTCCCCCGCCGCGCGGAGCGCGACGACCTCGGCGTGCGGGCCGCCCGGGGGCCGGGTCGCGCCGACACCGACCACCTCACCGCCGGGCGCGAGGACCACGCACCCGACCGGCGGGTTCGGGCTGGTCGTGCCGCGGACCTGCTCGCTGGCCGCGATCGCGGCGCGCATCGCCTGCTCTTCGCCGACCATCGACGTCCTCCCGAACCGCCCCACCTGGTCCCTCGATCACCCCGTGCGCGTCACCGCCCACGGGCTCGGCGGCTCACTGCCGGACGTGGGCGAAGTTCGGTGCCGCCTTGGCCCGCAGCGCCTCGACGGCCTGGGCCGGGTCGTCGGCACCGTAGACCGCCGACCCCGCCACGAAGCAGTCGACGCCGGCCTCAGCAGCCTGCTCGATGGTGTCGGTGTTGATGCCGCCGTCGATCTCCACCAGCAGCGTGAGGTGCCCGGTGTCGACCAGCTGGCGCGCCTTGCGGGCCTTGTCCAGCACGTCGGCGATGAACTTCTGGCCGCCGAAGCCGGGCTCGACCGACATCACCAGCAGCGTGTCGTAGTGCTTGAGCACGTCGACGTAGGGGTCCAGCGGGGTGCCCGGCTTGATCGACAGGCCCGCCTTGGCGCCGGCGGCGCGCAGGTCCTTGGCGATGGCGATCGGGTCCTTCGCGGCCTCCACGTGCACCGTGACGTTGTGCGCACCGGCCTCGGCGTAGCCGACCGCCCAGCGGTCCGGGTCCTCGATCATCAGGTGGCAGTCGACCGGGATGTCGGTCACCTTGAGGATCGACTGGACCACCGGCAGACCCAGGGTCAGGTTGGGCACGAAGTGCGCGTCCATCACGTCCACGTGCAGCCAGTCGGCCCGCTTGCCGGGCTCGCCGTTCACGGCGGCGATCTCATCGGCCAATCGGGCGAAGTCGGCGGACAGGATGGACGGCGCGATCATCGGCTGGTTCGACACATGCGCGAGTGTAGAAGAGCGCGTGTCCCGGCCCGCCCAGCGGTGCGGGTAGCGGTCACTCCACCTGGTCGACGGCCTTCCGGCGGCGGACGACGTAGTAGGCCCCGCACAGCAGGAGCACGAACGGCACGCCGGCTTTCCAGGCGGTGTCGAACTGCTCGGTGAACGGCGTGGTCAGCAGGACGGCCGCAACGAACAGCATCGCCAGCACCGTGGTCACCGGGGCGCCCGGCAGGCGGACCGGCGAGGGCGGCAGCCCCTCCTTGGCCCGGCTGCGCCGGAACACCAGCTGGCTGGCGAAGATGAGCAGCCACGCGACCAGCGCCCCGAACAGCGCCAGGCCCAGCAGCATCGGGAACGCCGAGTCCTCGGCGAACACCGCCAGCAGCGCGGCCAGCACCAGCCCGGCCGTGGACAGCACCAGCGCCCGGCGCGGCACGCCGTTGCCGCTGACCTGCGCGAACCACTTCGGCGCGTAGCCGTCGATGGCCAGCGAGTGCGTCATGCGCGCGGTGATGTAGAGGTTGGTGTTCATCGCCGACAGCGCGGCGGTGAGCACCACGAAGTTCATGATCCCGGCCGCCGCGGGGATGCCCACCATGCTGAACAGCCGCACGAACGGGCTCTGCGTGACGTCCTCGGAGGACGACACCTCGTTCCACGGCAGGATCGAGACCACCACGAGCATCCCGAGCACGTAGAACAGCGCCAGCCGCAGCACCATGCCGCGCGCCGCGCGCGGCACGTCCCGGCCGGGGTTGCGCGACTCGGCGGCGGTCATCGACACCGCCTCGGTGCCCAGGTAGGAGAAGGTCACCACGGTCAGCGCCAGCCACACCGCGCCGAGCCCGTTGGGCAGGAACCCGCCGTGCTCGGTCAGCGCGCCGACGCCGGCGGGCTCCTGGCCGGGCAGGCCGAAGACGATGTAGCACACGCCGAGGGCGATGAACACCACGATCGTGACGACCTTGATCATGGCGAACCAGTACTCGAACTCGCCGAAGTACCGCACGGCCGAGACGTTGACCGCCAGCATGATCACCGAGAAGGCCACCACCGGCACCCACAGCGGCAGCTGCGGGTACCAGAACTGCACGTACAGCCCGGCGGCGATGACCTCGCTGCCGACGTTGACCACCTGCGCGGCCCAGTAGATCCAGCGCGAGACGAAGCCCGGCAGACCGCCGAGGTAGCGCTGCACGACCGCGCCGAAGCCGCCCGCCTCCGGGTGCACCACGATCATCTCGGCCAGCGCGTACGCCAGCGCCAGCGCGGCGAAGGCCGCCACCGCGTAGGCGATGATCACGGCCGGTCCGGCGATGGAGATCGCCAAGCCCGAGCCGAGGAACAACCCGGTGCCGATCGCGCCGCCGATGGCGATCATGCCGACCTGGCGGCCGGACAGGTCACGGCGGAGCCCGGACTGCCGTACCGGTGCGGTCTCCTGTGCCACAGCGCCTCCCACTCCTCGCGCACACCCCTCGGTGCGCGTCGAGCACCTTACGACGCCGCGACCACCTCCGTCGGGCTCGGTTGCGCACTCGTTGCGCGCGGCGCGAGGCGCTGTGCCGGTCAGCTGGGCAGCGTGAGGTCGATCGGAGTGCCCTCCTCCACCGAGCGGCTGACCGTGCAGTACTTGCCGATGGCGCGCTCGACGGCGTCGAGCAGCTTGGCGCGCTCGTCGTCGTCCTCGACCGCGCCGAGGTCGACGTCGAAGCCGACCTGGACGCGGGCGAACCGGTGCTTGTCCGCGGGGTCCTTGGTCCGGTCCGCGTGCACGGTCAGCTCCGCGTCCTCGCCGAGCCGCCGGACCAGCAGGTTCTCGCTGGTCAGCGCCGAGCACGCGGCGATGGCGGCGAGCAGCAGCTCACCGGGGGTGAACGCGTCGGGCGCGCCCTCCCGGCCGATCGCCACCCGCCCGCCGCGCGGGTTGGTGGCGACGAAGGTGTGCTCGCCGGTCCGGGTCACCTCGACCGGAGTGGATGACATGCCTACCACCTGATCTTCGTCGGACGTGGGGGTCCAGCCTCGACCGCGGGGCGCCCGCGGTCAACCGCCGCTCCCCACGATCAGTGCCGCATCGTGGAACGCCTCGCCACGCCCCGGTCTTCCCGTCAGGATCGGGGCCATGACCACCTCCGAGCTCCGGCGCCGGTTGTCGACGCGTGACCTGGTCGTCGCCGGGCTGCTGTTCATCGGCCCGCTCGCACCCGTCGGCGTCTTCGGCGTGCTGGACGCGCGCAGCGGCGGCGCGGTCGCGCTGGTGTACGTCGTGGCGACGGTCGCCATGGGCTTCACCGCGTGGTCCTACGCGCGGATGTCGGCCGCGGTGCCCCGGGCGGGCTCGGTGTTCGCCTACGCCTCGGCCGGGTTGGGGCGGGCGCCGGGGTTCCTGGCCGGCTGGATGGTCATGCTCGACTACCTGTTCATCCCGAGCGTGGCCGCGCTGTTCGTCGGCATCGCCACCCACTCCCTGCTGCCGCAGGTCCCGGTGTGGCTGGCGACCGGGGTGGCGATCGTGGTCGTCACCGCGCTGAACCTGAGCGGGGTGAAGGTCGCGGCTCTCGTCGGCTCGGTGGTGCTGGTGGTCGAGGTCGTGCTGCTCGCGGTGTTCGTGGTCGCCGCGCTCGTGGTGCTGGTCGGGGAGGGACCGTCCCGGCCGTGGCTGTCCCCGCTGACCGGGGCCGCGGGGTTCGCGCCGCTGGCGGTGCTCGGCGCGGTGTCGGTGGCGGTGCTGTCGTTCCTGGGCTTCGACGCGATCGCGTCCTTCGCCGAGGAGAACACCGGCTCGCCGCGGCAGGTGGGGCGTGCGCTGCTGCTCTGCCTGGCGCTCAGCGGGGTGCTGTTCGTGGCGCAGACCTACCTGGCCTCGCTGCTCAGCCCGCTGACGCCGCAGCAGCTGGCGCAGGACCCGGGCGCGCAGGAGTCGGCGTTCTACGACATGCTGCGCGCCGCGCTGGGCGGCTGGTTGATGGTGGCGGTCACCGCGGTCAAGGCGGTCGCACCGGCGTTCTCGGCGATGGTCGCGCAGGCGGCGGTGAGCCGGCTGCTGTTCGGCATGGCCCGCGACGGGCAGCTGCCAGCCTCACTCGGCCGGGTGGACCGGCGGACGCACGTCCCGCGCAACGCGACCGTGCTGGCCGCGGTGGTGACGCTGCTGGTGTCGGTGTGGGCGGCGTCGGCGGAGGACGGCCTGGAGGTCCTGTCGTCGATGGTGACGGTCGGCGCGCTGAGCGCGTTCGTGCTGCTGCACGCCTCGGTGGTCGGCTACTTCGCGGTGCCGGGCCGGGACCGCCGGGCGTCGACCGTGGTGGTGCCGGTGCTCGGCGGGCTGGTCTCGGTGGTCGTGCTGGCCACGGCCAGCGGCCTGGCGCTGGCGGTGGCCGCGGGGTGGCTGGTGGTCGGCGTGCTGGTGCACGTCCTCCGCGGGCGGCGGGCGTCCGGGCCGGGGTGAGCCGGTCAGGCGTCCTCGCCGATGTCCTCGTACCAGAGGTCGGGGCGGGTGGCGATGAAGTCGGCCATGAGCCGGGTGCACTCCGGGTCGTCGAGGACGACGACCTCGACGCCGTGCTCGGCGAGCCAGTCGTGGCCGCCGTGGAAGTTGCGGGCCTCGCCGATCACGACGCGGCCGATGCCGAACTGCCGCACCAGCCCGCTGCAGTACCAGCACGGCGACAGCGTGGTCACCATCGTGGTCCCGCGGTAGGAGCGCTGCCGGCCCGCGTCGCGGAAGGCCGCGGTCTCGCCGTGCACCGACGGGTCGTCGTCCTGCACGCGGCGGTTGTGGCCCCGGCCGAGCACCGCGCCGTCCGGGCCGACCAGCGCGGCACCGATGGGGATGCCGCCTTCGGCGAGGCCGGCCTTCGCCTCCTCCACCGCCACCGCCAGCCACCGGCGGTAGTCCACTCCAGACACTGCTCACCTCTCCGCTGCTGACCGGACCGCGTCCTGCCGGGCTCAGCCCGGGACCTGGAGCAGGGCGCAGAACATCGCGTCGGTGCCGTGGCGGTGCGGCCACAGCTGGACCGAGGGGCCCTCCCCGAGGTCCGGCACGTCCGGGAAGTGCGGCCGCGCGTCGAGCTGGGTGGCACCGGTGCGGCGGACCGCGTCGGCGACCACGCCCTCGGTCTCCGCCAGGTGCGGCGAGCACACCACGTAGGCCACCACCCCGCCGGGGCGGGTCAGGCGGATCGCCGAGAGCAGCAGCTCCCGCTGCAGCTTGGTCAGGTCGCCGACGTCCGAGGGCTGACGCCGCCAGCGCGCCTCCGGGCGCCGCCGCAGCGCGCCCAGCCCGGTGCACGGGGCGTCCACCAGCACGCGGTCGTAGCCGGGCTCCAGGCCCGGGTCACGACCGTCGGCGACGTGCACGGTGACCGACAGGCCCTCGGTCGCCTGCCGGACCAGGTCCGCGCGGTGCGGTGCCTGCTCGACCGCGTCGAGGGTGCCGCCGTCCATGGTGACCAGGGAGCCGAGCAGGGCGGCCTTGCCGCCCGGGCCGGCGCACAGGTCCAGCCAGCGCTGGTCGGAGCCGGTCAGCTCCGGCCCGGTGAGCGCGAGCGCGACCAGCTGGCTGCCCTCGTCCTGGACCGACGCGAGCCCCTCGCGCACGGGTTCCAGGTCGCCCGGGTCGCCCGCGCCCGGCTCCAGCCGCACGCCGTACGGCGAGTACGGCGCCGGGTCACCGCCGGTGATCGCGGCGAGCTCGTCGGCGCTGATCTCGCCGGGGCGGGCCGTCAGGTGGACCGCGGGGCGGGCGTCGTCGGCGGCCAGCGCCGCGTCCAGCTCGTCGAGGCCGAGCGCGTCGGCGAACGCCTGCGCGATCCACCGCGGGTGCGCGTGCCGCATCGCGAGGTGGCCGACCGGGTCCTCCTCCCGCGCCGGGGCGAGCTCGTCGATCCAGCCCTGCTCGTCGCGCTCGGTGACGCTGCGCAGCACCGCGTTGGCGAACCCGGCCAGCTTCGAACCGGACTCGAACCGCACGATGTCCACAGTGGAGGCGACCGCGGCGTGCGCCGGGATGCGGGTGCGCAGCAGCTGGTAGACGCCGACGCGCAGCGCGTCCAGCAACGTGGGGTCCACATCGGACAGCGGGCGGTTGCTGCACGCGTCGATCACGGCGTCCAGCAGGCCCTGCGCGCGGCAGGCCCCGTAGGTCAGCTCGGTGGCCAGCGCGGCGTCGCGGCCGGTGATCCGGCGCTGCTTGAGCAGCGGGGGCAGCGCGAGGTTGGCGTAGGCGTCGCGCTCCCGGACGGCTCGCAGCGTCTCGACCGCGACCAGGCGCACCGGGTCCACGTCCGCCGGTCGCGGCGGGCTGGACCCGCGTCGCGGCGGGCGGGCCTTGGCCGGCCGGGACGGCCGACGGCGGCGTTCAGTCACTTGAGCCGTTCTCCTCGCTCGATGCGTGTTCCGCGGGCCCAGTCGGTGGCGGCCATCCGCTTCTTGCCCGGCGCCTGCACCTCGCCCAGCTGGACCGCGGTGGTCCCGGTGCCGACCAGCACGCGGCGCTTCTCCACCCGGATCTCGCCGGGCGGCAGCTCCTCGTCCACGATGGACACCGGGCCGAGCTTGAACCGCCCGTCGCCCAGCAGCGCCCAGGCGCCCGGTTCCGGCGTGACCGACCGGATCAGCCGGTCCACCGCGGTCGCGGGCGCGGTGAAGTCGACCTTGGCGTCCTCGACGGTGACCTTCGGCGCGTAGCTGACGCCCTCGGCGGGCTGCTCCTCGGCGCGCACCGTGCCGTCCTCGATGCCGTCCAGGGTCGCCTCCAGCAGCCCGGCGCCGGACACCGCCAGCCGGTCCAGCAGTTCGCCCGCGGTGTCGGTCGGGCGCACCTCCTCGGTGACCACGCCGAAGACCGGGCCGGCATCCAGCTCGGGCACGATGCGGAAGGTGCTGGCCCCGGTGATCTCGTCGCCGTGCCGGATCGCCGCCTGCACCGGCGCCGCGCCGCGCCACGCCGGGAGCAGCGAGAAGTGCAGGTTGACCCACCCGTGCCGCGGGACGGCCAGCGCTTCCTCGCGCAGCAGCGCGCCGTAGGCGACCACCGGGCAGCAGTCCGGGGCGAGCTCGCGCAGCCGCGCCAGGAAGTCCGGGTCCGAGGCCCGGGTCGGGGTGAGCACCTCGACGCCGTGCTCGTCGGCGAGGGTGCCGACGGGCGAGCGCACCAGCTTGCGGCCGCGACCGGCGGGCGCGTCCGGGCGGGTGACCACCGCGACGACCTCGTGCCGGTCCGACTCCAGGAGCTTGCGCAGCGAGGGGACGGCGGGCGCGGGGGTTCCGGCGAAGACCACGCGCATCAGCGGCCCCCGAACAGCGGGTGCGGGTTTTCCTTGATCACCGGCACCTCGCCGGAGAACCACTCCGCGGCGCGGATCTCGCGCAAGGCCTCCTTGCGGGTCTGCTCGTCGAGGCGGTCGACGAACAGCACGCCGTCCAGGTGGTCGGTCTCGTGCTGGATGCAGCGCGCCAGCAGGTCGGTGCCCTCGACCTCGACCGGCTCGCCGTGCATGTTCCAGCCGCGCGCCACCACGTGCTTGGCGCGCACGCAGTCCCAGAACAGGCCGGGGATGGACAGACACCCCTCCGGCCCGAACTGCTCGTCGCCGCCGACCGCCGTCCAGGTCGGGTTGACCAGGTGCCCGGCGAAGCCGTCGCAGTGGTAGGTGAAGACCCGCAGACCGACGCCCAGCTGCGGTGCGGCCAGCCCGGCACCGCCCTGGGACTCCATGGTGTCCCACAGGTCCTGCACCAGGGTGCGCAGCTCCTTGTCGAAGTCGACCACCTCGTCGGCCCTGGTGCGCAGCACGGGGTCGCCGAAGAGTCTGATCGGCTGGACGGTCACGTGGCCCCCCTGTGGAGATCGGTCGTGGTGGTTCGCGACCCGACGAGTCTAGATGGTTTTCGCACCCCGCCCTGCGCGGCGGTGCGGGTGGCGTGCCGCCGCGCACCCCGCCGTCGACGGCCGCGGCAGGTGTGCCGACTTGGCCGATTCCGGCCACCCGGCGGACGCGCTTCACTGGTGGGGCCCCGAGTGACGGAGTGGCCATGTCGAGCACCGAGCAGATGCCAGCACTGACCCCCGCCGACTACCCGGGTCTGTTCCAGGCGGCCGACGCCGCCGCAGCCCGCCAGCAGCACGCCCACCTCCGAGCCGTCCGGACGCGGTTGGTGCTGGTCGTGGCGGCCGCCGCGTGCACCGCCCTGACGCTGCGCCTCGGCGGCACCGGCCTCGACCTGTTCGCGGTGGGGGCCGCGCTGGCCTTCCTCGCGGTCCTCGCGGTCGAGCTGGCGCTGACGAGCACCCGCCCGGACCGGCTGGCGGCGCAGAGCCGCACCCTCGCCACGTCGGTCACCACCCTGGCCTGGCGCTACGCGGTGGGCGCGGCCCCGTTCCCGACCGGCGCCGAGCGGGCCGACGAGCGGTTCACCGAGCGACTGCGCGCGCTGCAGCAGCAGTTCCCCGACGTACCGCTGACGCAGCACACCGCCGAGACGATCACCGAGCGGATGCGCGCCCTGCGCGGCGCCCCGCTGGCCGACCGCAAGGAGGCGTACCTGATCGGCCGGGTGCTCGACCAGCAGGACTGGTACGAGACCAGGGCGCTGCACCACCGGCAGCAGGCGCGGTACGCGCGGACCGCGATGCTGGTGGCCGAGGCGCTGGGCGTCGCCGGCGCGCTCAGCGAGGCCTTCGACGTCACCGGCCTGGCCCCGGTGGGGGCGGCAACGGCGGCCATCGCGGCGGCCGCGGTCGCGGCGACCGCGGCGTGGAGCGCCACCCGCCGGCACGCGGCGAAGGCCGAGACCCACCACCGGACCACCCGCGAGCTCGGGGAGGTCCGCAGCCAGCTGGACAGCGACCTCGACGAGCAGCAGTGGGCGGCGGCGGTGGCCGACGCCGAGGCCGTGATCACCCGCGAGCGCACCGCCTGGCAGGCCGGTCGCACGACCTGACCGGTCACGGTCGCGGGACGACCACCCCGGCCGCGCCGCCACCGCGGCGTTCGCGCTCGGCCGCCGCGACCCAGCGGCCGTCCGGCAGGCGCTCGACGCCCGTCGCCGCGCCGATCTCGTCGGTCTCCTCGAACTGGTGCCCGATGGCCTGCAGCTTCTCCGCCTCCGGCTGCGCCAGGAAGGCCGGTTCCGCTTCGGTCCGGGCCGAGTTGCGCTGCGAGGCGCGGGGCTCGGCGATGGCGTCGACCAGGGACAGGCCGCGGTCCAGGCGCCCGGTGAGGCTCTGCAGCACGGTGGTGATGATCGTCGCACCGCCGGGGCTGCCGAGCGCCAGCAGCGGCTCGCCGTCCTGCAGCACGATGGTCGGGCTCATCGAGCTGCGCGGTCGCTTGCCCGGCCCCGGCAGGTTCGGGTCCGGCTGGCCCGGCGTGACCGGGGTGAAGCTGAAGTCGGTCAGCTCGTTGTTGAGCAGGAAGCCGCGTCCCGGGACCACGATGCCGCTGCCGCCGGTCTGCTCGATGGTGAGCGTGTAGGAGACCACGTCGCCCTCGGCGTCGGCGACCGTGAGGTGCGTGGTGTTGGGCCCCTCGTACGGCGCGGTGCCCTCGGCGGCCCCCGCCGCGCAGTCCTGCGGGTCGTACGGGTCGCCCGGCGCGACCGGGGTGGGCAGCACCGCGTCGTCGGTGATCAGGCAGCCGCGGGAGTCGGCGAAGTCCTGGTCCAGCAGCTCCTCGGTGGGCACGTCGCTGAACTCCGGGTCGCCGACCCAGCGGTTGCGGTCCGCGAAGCTGACCTTGCTGGCTTCCAGGAACCGGTGCAGGTACTGGGTCTTGTCCACCGCGGCGAGGTCGGTGCCCTCCAGGACGTTGAGCGCTTCCCCGACGGTGGTCCCGCCGGAGCTGTCCGGCGCCATGCCGTAGACCTCGAGCTCGCGGTAGGTGATGCGGGTGGGGTCCTGCACGATCGCGCGGTACTCGCGGAGGTCGTCGGTGGTCATCGCGCCGGGGCGGACGGTGCGGTCCGCCGCCGGGTCGACCGGCGGCGCGGTGACCGCCCGGACCAGGTCGGCCCCGATCTCGCCGTCGTAGAACGCGCCGACGCCGCGCTCGGCCAGCGCCCGGTAGGTGTCGGCGAGGTCGGGGTTGCGCAGCGTGCTGCCGACCTCCGGCAGCTTCCCGCCCGGCAGGAACAGGTCGCGGGTGGCGGGGAAGGCGCGGAAGCGCTCCTCGTTGTCCGCGGTCTGCTCGCGGAAGGTCTCGTCGACGACGAAGCCGCGGCGGGCCAGCTCCTCGGCCGGGCGCAGCACCTCGGCGAGGTCCATCCGGCCCCACCGGTACAGCGCGTCGTGCCACGTCATGGGGGTGCCGGGGACGCCGACGCCGAGGCCGCTGGTGACCGCTTCGTCGAACGGGATCGGTTCGCCGTTCTCCAGGAACAGGTCCTCGCGGGCGGCGGCGGGCGCGGTCTCCCGGCCGTCGAGCGTCTCGACCTCGCCGGTCGCGGAGTCGTAGTGCACGAAGTACCCGCCGCCACCGATGCCCGCCGAGTACGGCTCGGTGACGCCCAGCGCCGCGGCGACGGCCACCGCGGCGTCCGCGGCGTTGCCGCCGCGGCGGAGCACGTCGAGGCCGATCTGGGTCGCGTACGGGTCGACGCTGGACACCGCCCCGCCGTAGCCGACCGCCTCCGCCCGCTTGGGCGGCTCGGGCGGGTCGGCGGGCGCCGCCTGCACCGTCGGCGCGACCAGCGCACCGGACACGAGCGCGGCGAGGGTGAGCCGGACGGGCCTCGCGAGCATCGGCACCTCCAACACGTCGACGACGCGACACCCGGACGGCTCGCGCGGCGACTGGGAACCTGCGTCGGTGCGGGCTGGGTACCGCACGCGCTCCTCCACTCTGCACAGTCCTCCGCCGGAGGACAACAGCGGCCGCTAGCTCGGCACCAGGGCCTCGCCGTGGTAGCGGCAGCCGGGCGCCCAGAGCAGGAAGGAGGACATCCCGTTGTCCCGGGCGGCTGCGATCTGCGCGGCGACCTCCGCCGGGCCGTAGCGGACGCCGAGGCTGAAGTCCTGCAGCCACGGGATGATCTGGGCGTCGGTGCCCTCCACCGTCCTGGCGAACTCGGCCAGCGAGCGCACCACGATGTCGTAGGGCTGGGCGTTGGGGTCGGGCACGCCGAACTCGCCCGGCGCCCAGTGCGACGGGTAGACCATCGGCGCGATGTAGTCGACGTGCTGGGCG
This sequence comes from Saccharopolyspora hordei, assembly GCF_013410345.1. Taxonomy (NCBI): domain Bacteria; kingdom Bacillati; phylum Actinomycetota; class Actinomycetes; order Pseudonocardiales; family Pseudonocardiaceae; genus Saccharopolyspora; species Saccharopolyspora hordei. The sequence continues at coordinate 2,512,873 of NZ_JACCFJ010000001.1, read as the reverse complement.
ATCTGCCGGATGTCCTGGGCGATCTCGGTCGGGCGGTCCACCGAGATGCCGAACACCGACGCGCCGAGCAGGGCGCCGTGCGCGCGGACCTCGGGCTGCGTCTGGCGCAGGAAGTCGGCGATCGCCGCCTCCGGGGTGGTGGTCAGGCCCGGGATGCGCATCTGGTCGAGGTGGCCGTCGGGACGGCGCACGTAGTCGTAGAGGACGTCGTCGAAGCCCAGGCTCGCGGCCTCCGCGGCGAGGTCGATGTTGTAGCGCACCACCGTGGGGTCGGCGAAGTTGGTGAACGCGTAGCCGCCGTAGCCGCCGCTCCACGGCTGGCCGTCGGCGGTCTGCACCACCCGCTCCGGGTGCCCGCCGCGCCAAGAGGCCTCGCCGAGCACCGGGTCCTTGAAGGCGACCAGCCGGCCGACGACCCGGACCCCCATGCCGTGCAGCTGGTCGAGCACCTGCCGCGCGTCGTAGTAGCCCTTGACCGCGCCGATCTGGTGCGCCATCGGCACCGCGGAGTCGTAGACCACTTCCCCGCTCTCGTCCTTGAGGTCGAGCTCGATGGTGTCGATCTGCCCCCGCCGCGCCATCTCCAGGACCGGTTCCCGCAGCGCGCTGCTGGTCCAGGCGAGCCCGGTCATGTGCACCGCGCGCATCCCGGGGTGCCTGGTGTGGACGGTCACGGTCCGCTCGGTGCGGTTGCCCGCGGCGTCGGTGGCCACGACCGGCAGCGACCGCTCCGGCCGCTCGACCACGACGCGGAACCCGCCCTGCGGGTCCGGCGAGACGGACTGCCCGGCGACCACGACCTCGCGGGCGCCCGGCGCGGCCCCCTCGACGGTGACCGGCGCGTTGGGCGTCTCGGCGCGCAGCGAGTCCGCGACCCGCAGCTCCGGCGGCTGGTCGTCCACAGTGAACTCTCGACTGGTGGTGGCCGAACCGATCAAGGCGGGCACGACGACGCTCAGCTCGTGGCGCCCGTCGCTCAGCTCGACCGGCGACAGCCGGTGCGCGTCACCGTCGCGGACCGTCGGCACCTCGCGCCCGTCCACCAGGACCCGCGCCTCCTCGCCGGAGCGGACCTGGACCGCCCCCACCGCCGCCGAGGTGATGGGCCGGTCCGGCAACCCGGCGATCTCGACGTCCTCAGTGGACACAGAGCTGGCGATCAACACGCCGACCAGCAGGAACAGCGTGGCGCCCACGCCGGCCACCACGAACCTGGGCAGCTCGGCCAGCAGCGCCCGCGCGCTGGCGATGGCAGCACTCGTCATCGCTTTCGCCTCCCCGACCAGGCGAACGTGGCTCCTCCGCACGAAACCCGTGCTGCTCCAAGCGGATGCGTGCACGTCCACCCTCTCAGCCGGGGCGCCGAAGATCAACGGGCCAGTTGGAGCATTCCCCGCGGCGCGACCGGGACCTACCGTGGGAGCGATGTTGCCAGCGAAGCGCACCGGACTCCTCGTCCTGACGGCGGTGCTGGCGCTCGCCGGGTGCGGCGCGCCGCCACCGCCCGCCCAGCAGGTCGCCGAGGCACCACCACCCCCGCCGCCCCCTCCGCCGCCGCCACCGTCACCGGAGTCGGTGGGCGCCAACGAGCTGGGCGACGTGCCCGTGCTGATGTACCACCGGATCACGCCGTCCCCGACCAGCGTCTACGACCGCACCCCGGAGGAGTTCCGGGCGGAGCTGGAGCGGCTCGCGGCGGAGGACTACGTGCCGGTGACCGCCACCGAGTACGCCACCGGGCAGTTCGACATCCCGGCCGGCACGCACCCGGTGGTGCTCACCTTCGACGACGGGTCCGCCACCCAGGTCACTGTGGACGGTTCGGGCGAACCGGCGCCGGGCACCGCCACCCGCATCCTGCTCGACGTGGCGGCCGCGCACCCGGGTTTCCGCCCGGTGGCGACCTTCTACGTCTTCAACCCGCCGTTCGAGGAGCCCACCGGGCGGCGCAGCCTCACCTGGCTGCACGAGCACGGCTTCGAGATCGGCAACCACACCCTCGACCACCCGAACCTCGGCCGGCTCTCCGGCGCCGAGGTGCAGCGGCAGATCGCCGGCATGCAGCAGGTCATCACCGACGCCGTGCCGGGCCTGGTGGTCCGCTCGCTCGCGCTGCCGCTGGGCGTGCACCCGGACGACGAGCGGCTGGCCACCGACGGTGCCGCCGACGGGACGGCCTACCACCACGACAGCGTCCTGCTCGTGGGCTCCAACCCGGCGCCGTCGCCGTTCTCCGCGGACTTCGACCCGGCCAACGTGCCGCGCATCCGCTCCCAGGCGGCGACCGGTGAGGACGCGCAGTACGGGTCCACGGCGTGGCTGGACGCGCTGGCGGCCGACCCGGGGCGCCGCTACACCTCCGACGGCGACCCGAGCCGCATCTCGGCCCCGGCGGCCGTCGACGAGCAGCCCGCGCCGGCGGTCGCCGACCGCGTGCACCGCTACTGAGCCAGCCACTCCTCGCGGGTCAGCGCGTACTCCACGTCACCGTGCTCGGACCCGTCGAGGGGTGGCCCCGGCCAGTCCTCGAAGAAGGTCCGCACGTACCGCAGGCCCGCCTTCTCCATGACCCGGCGCGAACCGGAGTTCACCGTCATCGTCTGCGCGAAGACGCGCCGCAGGCCGAAGTCGGCGAACCCCGTGCGGAGCAGCGCCTTCGCCCCTTCGGTGGCGTAGCCCTTCCCCCAGGCGGACGGGCGCAGCCGGTACCCGAGCTCGGCCTCGTCCCGCGCGCCGCCCTCGGCCGGGTGCAGCATGAAGATCCCGACGTCCCGCCCGGACTCCCGCTCCACCGCGGCGAACTTCCCGAGCCCGCCGAACCGCTCGTAGTGCGCCAGGTAGCGGGGCAGCAGCCGCTCGACGACCTCGACCCGCGTGGGCGGCGGCCGGCCGTCGATGTAGCGCATCACGGCGGGATCGCTGTTGAGCTCCAGCACGAGGTCGACGTCGTCCGGTCGGAACCGGCGCAGCACCAGGCGATCGGTCTCCAGGAACACCTCCACGCCCGCATCCCAGCACCGCCCGGCCCGCGCGACAACCGGTTTTCCGGCCGCTAGAGCATCTCCAGCGGGTCGAGGCGGACCTGCAGTTCGGCGGCCTTGCGGGCCGCCCGGATCGCCTGGGCCGCGTGCAGCGAGCTGGCCAGGGCCCGCCCCTCGGTCCGGTCCACCCGGACGATGAGCCGTTCCCGCTCCGAGCCGCCGTCGGAGTCCACCTCGCCGAGCGGCACCGGGCCGAGGACCTCCGCCGAGGGCGGCAGGTCCGCCGAGTCCAGCAGCGCTTCCACGGCGTCAGGCGTGCCGTCGACGGCCGCCACCCGCCGGGCCGGGGGGAAGCCGAGCTCGGCGCGCTCGGCGAGCTCCAACGACGCGAACCACGCCGGGTCCCACCGCACCAGCGCCTGCACCGGCTGCAGCGACGACTCGGCCATCACGACCACCCGCCCGCCGGCGCGCGCCGGGCGCACCAGGGCGGCCGCGTCGAACCACAACCGCAGCGCCGTCTCGGCAGCGCGCAGCTCGGGGCGCCCCAGCAGCGTCCGGCCGTCCAGCAGCAGCGCCGCACCGTAGCCGCCCTCGGCCACCGGTTCGGCCCCGGGCGTGCACACGACCAGCGCGGGCCGCGCCGGGACCGTCGCCAGCACCTCCCCCCCACCCGAGGTCCGCACCGGGACACCGCTGAACGCCCGGCCCAGCTCCTCGGCGGTGCGGCCCGCGCCGACGGCGATCGCCCGCAGCCGCCGCGACCCGCAGTGGGCGCACCTGAACGCCGCCTCCGCGGCCCCGCACCAGCGGCACGCCGCCGGCTTCGGCGCGCCGCCCTCGGTGCCGCCGGGCAGCGCCAGCGGTCCGGCGCAGCGCCGGCACCGCGCCCGCTCCCGGCAGTCCCCGCACGCCAACGCCGGCACGTAGCCGCGGCGCGGCACCTGCACCAGCACCGGGGCTCCCGCGCCGAGGGCGGCGCGCGCCGCTTCGAAGGCCACCGACGGCAGCCGCGCCGCGCGCGCGGCCGGGTCGCGGGCCAGCTGCGTGTCGTCCTCGCCGATGGCGGTCACCCGCGGCGCCGCCGCGCGCACCTCGGTGCGGTGCGCGACGAGCTCCCGCGCCCAGCCGGACTCGACGAGCAGCGCGGCCTCCGCGGTGCGGGCGAAGCCGCCGACGACCAGCGCCGCGCCCGCCGCGTGCGCGCGCAGGGTCAGCACGTCGCGGCTGTGCGGGTAGGGCGTCTGGGGGTAGCTGTGCAGCTCGTCGCCGTCGTCCCACACCGCGGCGAAGCCCAGGTCGTGCACCGGGGCGAACATCGCCGCGCGCGTCCCCACCACCACGCGCGCCGCGCCGCGCAGCACCGACAGCCAGCGCCGGTAGCGCTCGGCAGGGGCGAGCTCGGCGGCCAGGCCGACCACGTCGTCGCCGAGCAGCGCAGTGCAGGCGTCGTGCACGCGCTGCAGGTCGCGGTGGTCCGGCACGACGATGAGCGCCCCGCGCCCAGCCGCCGCCGCGGTGGCCGCGGCTTCGGCGAGGCGAGCGGGCCAGTCCTCGCCGGGCAGCGCCTGCCAGACCGCGCGGGCCGGGCGACCCGCGTGCACGGCGTCCAAGAAGGACGGTCCGTGCTGGTACCGGCTCCACGCCTCGGTCGCGGGTCGGGGCGGCACCGGGCGGGGTTCGCGCGGAGCCGACTTCTCCGCGCCGGCGTGCCGCGGCGGGACGGCCAGGCGGACCACGTCGGTGAGCATGCCGCCGTACTTGTCGGCCACCGCCCGCGCCAGCTCCAGCAGCTCCGGGGTCAGCACCGGCTCGGACGAGGGCACCCGCTCGACCCAGGACAGGGCGCCCTGGAAGTCGGTGGTCTCGGTGCGCTCCAGCAGGTAGCCGTCGACCAGCTTGCCGCGGAACCGCACCCGCACCCGGCAGCCGGGCATGGCCGCCTCGTCCAGCCGGTCCGGCACCAGGTAGTCGAAGGGCCGGTCCAGGTGCACCGGCAGCGGGACGTCGACGAGCACGCGGGCCACCGGCCGGTGCGCCGCCGCGGTCCGCTCTGCCGTCGCCCCCTTCCGCTTCCGGGGTCCCGCACCTGCCATGCCTCTTCTCTACCAGAAGGGCCAGCCCGGGCCGCTGCCAGCGCGGTTCCCCAACTCGCCCCTCGCGGCGGCGGGGACGCCATATCCTGGCGGCATCTCGAGGTCTCCAGGAGGTGCGATGGCGGGACCGGTCCGGCCGACGATCTCCGACGTCGCGCGAGCGGCCGGGGTGTCGCGCACCACGGTGTCGCACGCGCTCAACGGTGTCGGCAAGGTCGACCCGCGCACGCGGGAACGCGTGGTGAAGGCGGCCACCGAGCTCGGCTACCGCCCGAGCCTGCGCGCGCAGCGGTTGCGCAGCGGGCAGTCGCGGACCCTCGCCGTGGTGTCGTCGATGCCGGTCGCGGTGGCCGGCGGCCCGTCCAAGCTCGGCTTCTTCATGGAGGTCGCGGCCGCGGCGGCCGAGACCGCGCTGATGCACGGCTTCGCGCTGGTGGTCGTCCCACCGCTGGACACCGACCCGCCGCTGGACACCCTGGACATCGACGGCGCGATCGTCATCGAACCGGACCAGGACGACCCGACCACCCAGCGCCTGCGGTCCCGCGGGGTGCCGATCGTGACGATGGGCCCGCAGCAGGGCATGGACCTGCCGTACGTCGACCTGCGCGCCCCGGAGGTCGGGCGGCTGCTGCTGGACCACCTGCGGGAGCAGGGCGCCCGCCGGATCGCGCTGCTGCTCGGCAGCGGGCACCGCAGCTGGTACGTGGACCTGGCCGAGGTCTACGCGCGGTTCGCGGAGGAGCACGGCATGGCGCCGCTGGTCGTGGAGGCCGACGAGTCGGGCGGGGAGGACACCGGCCGGGCCGCCTGCGCCGAGCTGTTGGCGCAGCACCCCGACGTGGACGCGATCTGCGCCGCGGTGGACGCCTTCGCGGTGGGGGCGGTGCGCGCGGTGGCGGAGCGCGGCCTCAGGGTTCCCGAGGACGTGCGGGTGGCGACCCGGTACGACGGCGTGCGGGCCCGCACCACCACGCCGACCTTGACCGCGGTGGACCTGCACCTGGGCGAAGCGGCGGCGAGCGCCGTCGAGCTGCTGCTGGCGAACCTGAAGGGCACGGAGGTCCCGCAGGTGGTGACCAACCCGGCCCCCAGCCTGGTCCCCCGCGCCTCCACCACCGGGTCGTGAGCGCTCGAACCGCCCAGAGGCGGCTCCCCCACTCACGACCCCTCGTGAGCGCCAAAACCGGCTACAAGCGGCTTGCGCACTCACGACCCCTCGTGAACGCCAAAACCGGCTACAAGCGGCTCCCCCACTCACGACCCCTCGTGAGCGCGAAGACCGGCTGCAGGCGGCTTGCGCACTCACGAGAGGGTTGCCCCCGGATGTTGCCGGGCACGGTGGTGTGAAACGATTTCAGGTGTTTCACGTCGTCTTCTACCACCCGGAGATCCCCGGCAACGCCGGCAACGCGATCCGCATGGCGGCCGGCTCCGGCTGCGCCCTGCACCTGATCGAACCGCTCGGGTTCTCCGTGGACGACGCGAAGCTGCGCCGAGCCGGCCTCGACTACCACGACCGCGCGGCCCTGCACGTCCACCCGGACCTGGCCACGGCGTGGCGGGCGCTGCGACCGCAGCGCGTCATCGCCTTCACCACGAAGGCCGACCGCTCCTACGAGACGGTGGACTACCAAGCCGGTGACGTGCTGCTGTTCGGACCGGAGTCCACCGGGCTGCCCGAGGAGGTCCTCGACGACGTGACCATGCAGGTGCGGATCCCGATGCTGCCCGGCATCCGCTCCATGAACCTCGCCAACTCGGCCGCCGTCGCGGTCTACGAGGCGTGGCGCCAGCACGGCTTCCGCACCGGGTCCTGACATCCCGCGCCACCTCGCTGGCCTGCCAGTTCCAAGGCAGGACTGACCCCTCAGGGCCGCATGAGAGCTACCAGGTCCAGGCAGGACCGACGGCCCCCACGGCCACGCGGGGACTGCCAGTTCCGGACGGCCCTCGCCAGCAGCCCCGGCCTCGTCGGGCTGGTGCCGCGAGCTCCTGGGCTACGCCCGCACGACCCGCCGCGGCGCCCGGGTCCACGGCCAGGTCAGCAGCGCCCACCCGGCCGTCCCGACCGCCACCGCCACGCCCAGGTACCAGGGCCAGCCGCCCATCACGTCGAGCAGCGACGGGTTGTCGGGCTTGCGGCTGACGACGCCGTAGTTGGTGCCCGCCCGGGAGTTGAACGCCAGCACCGCCAGGCCCCACGCGACGGTGACCCCCACCGAGAACCAGTACCCGCGCCAGGTCGGCCGCACCCCGACGCCCCAGGTCAGGTACGCCGCCGACCAGATGACCAGCAGGTGCTGCCCCCAGAACTCGAGGAAGTCGACGTGCGGGAAGTCCGGGGCGTCCAGCGCCGGGGTGATGATGGCCTGCGGGGTCAGCGTGAGGCCCCAGTAGTGGACGAGCGCGCAGGCCAGCGGCCGCTCCGTCCAGAGCGCGACGGCGGCGACCACCCAGGCGACGTCGCACAGGTGCAGCGGGAGGGACTCGCCGACGTCCCACTGCGCGGGCAGCTGCCGGTAGACCAGCAGCGGGACGTTGAACGCCAGGACCACGGCGGCGAACGCGCGGGCGAACCGCACCGGGTCGCGCTGCCGCCGCCCGATCACGGCGACGACCACAGCGCCGAGGACCATCAGCGCCACGAGCGTCCAGTGCGACGGGCTGCCGGGAACGAACCGGTCCGCAGCCACACCCTCAGCGTAAGGCCCGGCCGAATCCTCCGGATCCCGATCGGCGTCGACCGGACAGCCGCGGCGCCGGTCACCCGAGCCAGGGAAGCGTGCAGGGCACCTCTCGCCAACCCGGTCGGCGGGAGGTGCCCTTCACCTACGACAGGTCAGGCGTGGGCCGCGGCCTTGAGGGCCTCGGCGCGGTCCGTGCGCTCCCACGGCAGGTCGAGGTCCGGACGGCCGAAGTGGCCGTAGGCCGCGGTCTGCGCGTAGATCGGGCGCAGCAGGTCCAGGTCGCGGATGATCGCGGCCGGGCGCAGGTCGAAGACCTCGTTGATCGCCGACTGGATGCGGGCCGGGTCGACGTTCTCGGTGCCGAAGGTCTCCACGAACAGACCCACCGGGGCGGCCTTGCCGATCGCGTAGGCCACCTGCACCTCGATGCGGCTGGCCAGACCCGCGGCGATGGCGTTCTTGGCCACCCAGCGCATCGCGTAGGCCGCGGAACGGTCCACCTTCGACGGGTCCTTGCCGGAGAACGCACCGCCACCGTGGCGGGCCATGCCGCCGTAGGTGTCCACGATGATCTTCCGGCCGGTCAGCCCAGCGTCACCCATCGGGCCACCGACCACGAACCGACCGGTGGGGTTGACCAGCAGCCGGGTGTCCGAGGCGTCGAGCTCGAGCTGCTCGACCTCCGGCCGGATCACGTGCTGCTCGATGTCCACCGCGAGCATCGCGTCCAGGTCGATGTCGGCCGCGTGCTGGGTGGACAGCACCACGGTGTCCAAGCGGACCGCCTGGTCACCGGCGTACTCGATGGTCACCTGGGTCTTGCCGTCGGGCCGCAGGTACGGCAGCACGCCGTCCTTGCGGACCTTGGTCAGCCGACGCGACAGCCGGTGCGCCAGCGCGATCGGCAGCGGCATGAACTCCGGCGTGTCGTCGCAGGCGTAGCCGAACATCAGGCCCTGGTCGCCCGCGCCCTGCTTGGCGATCTCGTCGATCACGCCCTCGACGCGCGACTCGTGCGCGGTGTCCACGCCCTGCGCGATGTCCGGGGACTGCGACCCGATCGCCACGTTGACGCCGCAGGAGTTGCCGTCGAACCCCTTGGCCGAGGAGTCGTAGCCGATCTCCAGGATCTTGTCCCGCACGATGGTCGGGATGTCCGCGTAGGCGTCGGTGGTGACCTCACCGGCCACGTGCACCTGCCCGGTGGTCACCAGGGTCTCCACCGCGACGCGGGAGCGCGGGTCCTGGGCCAGCAGCGCGTCCAAGACCGAGTCGCTGATGGCGTCGCAGATCTTGTCCGGGTGGCCTTCGGTCACGGACTCGCTGGTGAACAACCTGCGGCCGGTGCGCAGGTCAGACTGCTGGCTCACGACTCTCCCTGAAAAAACGCTCGCGACGGGGCCACCGCACGGGTGGCGACGTGCCCAGCCACCCTACTGGCGGCGCAACTGCCGGTTCACAGCATCCCACAGTGTGGAAGCCAACCGGGACTTCGCGCCGTACGGGATCGGCTGTTCGGTGCCGTCGCCGCCCAGCAGCCAGCCGGCGTTCTCCTCGACCTCGAAGGCCCGACCGTCCCCGACCGCGTTGACCACGAGCAGGTCGCAGCCCTTGCGGGCCAGCTTGGCGCGGCCGTGGTCGAGCACCGAGGTGGTGGCGTCCCCGGTCTCGGCGGCGAACCCGACGATGAGCGACGTGTCCAGCTTGCCCGCGGCGCGCGCGTCGACCAGTTCGGCGAGGACGTCCGGGTTGCGGGTCAGGGCCAGCGGCTCCGGGTCGCGGTCGGTCTTCTTGATCTTGTGCTCGGCGAGCGTGACCGGGCGGAAGTCGGCCACGGCGGCGGCCATGACCACCACGTCCGCGCCGTCGGCCTCGGCCAGCATCACCGTGCGCAGCTCGTCGGCGGTGCCCACCTTGATGACCCGGACCCCGGCGGGGTCGACGAGGTCGGCGGTGTGCGCGGCGACGAGCGTGACGTCCGCGCCGCGGTGCGCGGCCACCCGGGCCAGCGCGTAGCCCTGCCGCCCGGACGAGCGGTTGCCCAGGTAGCGCACCGGGTCCAGCGGTTCGCGGGTGCCACCGGCGGAGATCACCACGCGGCGCCCTTCGAGGTCGCGCGGCAGCGCCTGCGGCTCGGCCAGCAGCAGGCGCGCGAGGTCGACGATCTCGGCCGGGTCGGGCAGCCGCCCCTTGCCGGTGTCCTTGCCGGTCAACCGGCCGCTGTCCGGCTCCGCGACCACCACGCCGCGGCTGCGCAGCAGCGCGACGTTGTGCTGGGTCGCCGGGTGCTCCCACATCTCGGTGTGCATCGCCGGCACCATCAGCACCGGGCACCGCGCCGTCAGCAGCGTCGAGGTGAGCAGGTCGTCGGCCTGCCCGTGGGCGGCGCGGGCGAGCAGGTCAGCGGTGGCGGGGGCGACGACGACCAGGTCGGCCTCCTGCCCGAGGCGCACGTGCGGCACCTCGTGGACGTCGCTGAACACGCCGGTGCGCACCGGCTGCCCGGACAGCGCCTCGAAGGTCGCCGCGCCGACGAAGTTCAGCGCCGCCTCGGTCGGGACCACGCGGACGCTGTGCCCGGACTCGGTCAGCCGCCGCAGCACCTCGCAGGCCTTGTAGGCGGCGATGCCACCACTGACGCCGAGGACCACCCGCGGGCGGTCCTCGGCGGTCTGCTCCGTCACTCGCCTTCGGTGTGCTCGAGCACGCCGGCGTGGATCTCGCGCAGCGCGATCGACAGCGGCTTCTCGCGCGGGCCCGGCTCGACCAGCGGGCCGACGTACTCCAGCAGGCCCTCGCCGAGCTGGGCGTAGTAGTCGTTGATCTGGCGAGCGCGCTTCGCGGCGTAGATCACCAGCGCGTACTTCGAGCTGACCTGCTCCAGCAGGTCGTCGATCGGCGGGTAGGTGATGCCTTCAGCGGTGTTGGTGGACGGGCTGCTGTTGAGCGCAGCCAGCGCGCTGGGGGTGCTCACGTGAGTGGCTCCTGCTCCTCGTGGACGGCGGCGTGGTGCCGTGTGCCTGGGGCGGCGATGCGGCCCGCGGGGTGCCGGACTCCGGTCGTCCGGACTCCGGTGCTGCTCACCGCCGGCTCGTCACTGCTCGCGGCCGAGTATCAATCGTAGCAATTCGCTGGTCGCGGCTTGCACGTCGGCGTTGACCACGCTGACGTCGAACTCCGGTTCGGCGGCCAGCTCCTCGCGCGCGGTCGCCAGCCTCCGCTCGACGACCTCGGCCGGTTCGGTGCCGCGACCGGTGAGCCGGTCCACCAGCACCTCCCAGGACGGCGGCTTGAGCATGACCAGTTGCGCGTCCGGCATGGCCCGGCGGACCTGGCGGGCGCCCTGCAGCTCGATCTCCAGCACCGCCGGCCGACCGGCCGCGAGGGCCTCCTCGACGGGCTTGCGCGGGGTGCCGTAGAGGTTGCCGGCGTAGCGGGCGTGCTCCAGCATCTCGCCGTCGGCGATCATCCGCTCGAACTCGGCGGTGTCGACGAAGTGGTAGTGCACCCCGTCGACCTCCCCCGCGCGCGGCGCGCGGGTGGTGGCGGACACGCTGAAGTAGATCTCCGGGGCCCGCTTGCGCACCTCGCTCAGGACGCTCGACTTGCCGACACCAGAGGGTCCGGAAACGACGGTGAGCCGAGGCTCGCCCTGCTGGACGGTCCTCGGCTCAGCGCCGGCTTCTGCGTCGATCACTCGCCGCTGAACTCGGAGAGCAGCGCCTTGCGCTGCCGCTCGCCCAGCCCGCGCAGCCGACGGCTGTTGGCGATCTCCAGCCGCTCCATGATCTGCTGCGCACGGACCTTGCCAACGCCGGGAAGGGCCTCGAGCAGGGCGGAGACCTTCATCTTGCCCAGGACCTCGTCGTTGTCGGCGGTGTCCAGGACCTCCGCCAGCGTGGTTCCACCTCGCTTGAGGCGCTCCTTGAGCTCCGCTCGGGCGCGACGGGCGGCAGCCGCCTTTTCCAGAGCTGCTGCCCGCTGCTCCTCGGTCAGCTGGGGAAGGGCCACCATGTCCTCCGTGATGTGGGGTTTTCTTGATCGGTGCGGCGACGGTACCGAGTCGGCTCGGCCGGGTCCCACTTGGGTCCGGGTTTTGTGAGCCGGGTTCAGCCGGGCCCGTCGCCACGCCTGCTCGTACGAGGCGTGCACGAGCGGGGCGCCGCTGCAAGTACTACCAACAAAGCCGCTGAAGTGCACTAATCTCGGCGAAATTCATCGAATGTGTCCGATTTCCGGTCAGTTGAGCCACGCGAGCGGCGTCCTCGCAGGTCAGTGCGGGGTGAACTACCACTCATCGGCCACCCGGCGACCACCGGACCAAGATCGACTAGTATTCCGCCACGTGGAAGGTCCGTCGTGGTTCAGTCGGTGGGCCGGCCACCCGGGGACCGGCGCCGCCACACGACGAACACCGCGCTGGACAGCAGCGTCCACGCGGCCAGCACGAAGTACGGCGCCACGTGCTGGGAGCCGCCGAAGTAGACGGCGGTGTGCAGAGCGCTCACCGACGCGCCGGGCGGGAGCCAGCCGCCGACCTGCCCCAGGGGCGACGGCAGCAGCGGCCAGGACACCACGCCGCCGGACGACGGGTTGCCGAGCAGCACCAGCAGACCCCAGGTCGGCACCATCGCCCACCGCCCCATGAGCGTGTTGAACATGGTGAACACCATCCCGGAGGTGAACATCGTCAGCGCCAGGATCAGCCAGGACTCGGCGAACGGGAACCGCACGGCGCCGAGCAGCCAGTCCACCACGGCGATGATGGCGAACCCGCCGAGCACCGCGTAGGCGGCGGTGAAGGCGATGCGCTCGACGGGAGCGAGCCCCTGGGCGTGCACGCTGAGCTGGATCGCCCCGATGAACCCGATGACGACCGCCGCCAGCGACACGTAGAACAGCGCGAGGCCGCGCGGGTCGCCGCGCTGCAGCGGCTTGAGGTCCCGCACCTCGACCGCCATGCCCTTGGTCGCGCCGACCTGCACCGCGGCCTGCTGGAGCACCTGTGCGACGGAGGCCCCGGCGGCGCTGGCGACGTCCACCCGCACGGTGCTGCCGCGCACGTCGACCACGCCGAAGACCCGCTGCTGCTCCACCGCCTGCACCGCCTCCTCGTAGGACCAGCGGTGCAGCTCGAAGGCGGTCCCGGACGCCCGCTCCATCTCGTCGAGCAGCGCGTCGTCGTCGCGGGCCCCGACCACGGCCAGGGGCAGCTGGTGCGGCGTCGGGTTGGCCATGGCGAAGGTGTAGGAGCCGGCGAACAGCGCGGCGGCCGCGGCGATGATGAGCACGAGCACGGTCGCGGGCAGGAACGGGGACCGGCGGAACCCGGCCCACCGCTCGCCCACCCGAGCCGCAGCCATGCGACGACTCTAAGTGATCGACACCACACCAGCCGGGCTGCGCGGGGTGCGCTCAGAAGGTCTTCATGAGGTCCTTGACGCGGGAGGCCATCCGCTGCTTGTCGATCGGGGCCACGGTGGTCCAGGGCTCGGCGCCGCGGGTGTTCGTCTCGATCAGGTACCAGCCCTTGGCGGTGGCGAAGAAGTTCGTCACCATCGGCGCCCGGTGGCGCTTGCCCTGGCCGTCCATCACCGCCGCACCGACCTGCGCCCACGCGACGCGCTGCCCACCGGCCATCTCGACCAGCAGGCGCGCCTCGTCGCGCCGGACGCCCTGGCGCACGAGGCCGTCGGCCATGGCGCGGTCGTCCTTCCCGGCGCCCTTGGCGGCCGCGGACATCGCCGCGCTGCGCACCGAGACGCCGCGGCCCGGCCCGGGCTGCACGTCGTCGGGCAGCACGCTGAGCAGCGCGCGCACCATCGAGTCCGCGGGCAGCGCCTGCAGGCGCACGGACTCCTCGGTCATCACGGCGAGCGTGGCGGTGGAGCGGACGTTGGCGACCATCCCGGTGGTCTTGCGCTCGCCGTCGGCGGTGCGCTCGCCGAAGGTGATGTCGAAGGAGCGCTCGTAGCGCCGCAGCGGCAGGAAGACGCTGCAGATGTCCTCCTCGCGCATCTCGTTGCCGAAGCCGAGGCGGTGCAGCTCGTCCCAGGCCCGGCGCTGGACCTCGCGGCGCTCGGACTCGAGGACCCCCTCCGGCAGGACGTTGAGCACGATGGGCTTGGTCCCCAGGTCGAAGTGCTTCCACGCCTCGTGGAAGGCCTGCCGCGACAACTCGAACTTCACCGGATGCTCCCCAGCCGGACTCGTGCGGGCGCGCGGGCCCGCAGGTGCGGATCGTGCGTGCGCCCGCTCGGGCGCGGTCCTTCATTGGGTCGTCGAGGCGGCCCAGGCGCCTCGGAGACGTCTCCCCAGTGGCGTGCGCGCCGGGACGTGCGGCACCGCCGCTCGTGGTCGGGCACCGTCACCGGTCCCGGCTCGTCACGGTGACGTTCCCGCGTGTCGTCCCGCGGCCGGACGTCACCGCACGTGCTACGTCGCTGCCGAGCTCACGGGTCGACCGCGAGCTCGGCAGCCACCGTCATCCCCTGGGTGTCAGCGCTGGTCCCAGTCGCCGAACACCGGGGGCGCGACCTTCGGCAGGCCCTCGTCGAAGAAGCCGTGGTCGCCCTTGAGGTAGTCGGGCGTCTCGTGCTCCTGGTCCTCCTCGCCCTGCTTGCCCTGCGGGCGGGCCCCGGCCGCGCCGGCACCGGCCACACCACCGCGGCCACCGGCACCGCCGGCACCACCGGAGGCGGAACCGGTCCCGGTCCCGCCGGCACCGAGGCCACCCGCACCAGCACGACCGCCAGCACCCAGCGCCCCGGCACCGCGACCGCCGGCGCCACCCGCGCCGACGCCGCCCCGGCCACCGGCACCGGCGCCCGCAGCACCACCACCGGTCCCCGGGATGCCGCCACCGGGCACGCCCGGCACACCCGGCCCACCGGTCCCCGGACCACCGGGCACGCGACCGGTCCCCGGCCGGCCCGGCGTGTTCTGCCCGGGTCGCTGCCACACCGGGTTCGTGCCGGCGAAGCCACCGCCACCGCCGGTGCCACCAGCGCCGCCGCCGGTACCGACCCCACCAGCGCCACCCGTGTGACCAGCCGGAACGGTCGTCGAGCCGGCGCTGCTGCCACCGGCCCACTGGCTGGTGGTCCCGGACGGGCTCCCGGACACCGTCGGCACCGCACCCACGCTCGGGTGCTGCGACCCGGACACGGCGACCTTCACACCGTTCTCCGGGGGCGGCGTGAACACGGCGCTCGACGCGACCGTGCTCTGCGACGTGCTGTCGTAGGTCTGGAACGCCTGCACGGCTTCCTGCCGGAGCTTCTCGTTGTGCTCCTTCGCTGCCTCAGCGTCGGTCTGGCCGTTGACGAGGCTGTCCCAGGTGTCCTCGAACCAGTTGTTGTCCGGGATCTCCTGCTCCTCGCCCTTGCCGGGGATCGAGGTCTGCACCTTCTTGAAGGCTTCGCCCTGGTCCCGCAGCAGCTCCGACTGGACCAAGCTGTTGTCGGCGGCCACCTCGGTCCACAGCGCGATGGGCACCGCTTGGTTCTGCAGCGCCTCACCGGACTCGGACTGCATGACGACGCCGACTTCCTTGAGCTTGTCGTCGAGGCGCGACCGCAGCTCGCGGAGGTAGGTCTCCTGCGCCTTCCACGCGTCAGCGGAGTCGTAGAGCCCTTGGGCGGAGCCGTTCTCCACCCAGGCCCTCATCGTCGCGAGATCGACGCCATCGAACTGCGAGGGCTCGATCTGCCTGGTGTCGGTCATCCCAAGCCTCCTCAAGCATTGGGCAAGTTCTGGACAGCGACTTCGGCGATCTTCGCGGCCTGCTCACAGGCGCGGACCTGCTCGCCACCCCCAGGACGGACGATCAGGTTGACGAACAGCGATCCGGTGTCCGACACGTCCACAGCGAGCATGCAGCCGGAGCCGTTGTCGACCTGCGCGGCCGGGTAGCCGGCGAGCTCGATCTGCTGAGCCCCGGTACCGGAACTCGCGAACTGCTGCATCGTGCGGCTGGGGTCCGCAGCGATGGTGCCGGTCCAGCCACGTCCGCTCCCGGCCTCACCGGACGAGATGTCGCAGCCCTGCTTGCCGTTCGACTCGCTCGGGGTGGCGGGCTGGTCGATGCCGAGGGATTGGCGCTGCTCCTGCGTCAGGACCGCGCACGGGTCCGGGAGGTTCACCGACTTGGCCGGGCCGCTCCTCGAGGACTGGGTCGCGGGGGCAGACGGGGTCGGCTCGCTCGTGCCGTCGGTCGAACCGCCGTCGTCCCCCTCGCTCCCGCAACCTGCCAGGAGAAGACCAGCCGAGGCCAAGCCTGCCACGAGCGCCTTACGCAATGTTCCCTCCGAAGCTGTCCGCCGCGTTCTGATCATCGAGCCGATTCTGGCGAGCGCTGTCGTGCAGGTCGAGCGACGCCTTCTTGAAGAGCGCGGCGAGCTTCATCAAGTTCTCGTAGGCGGACCGGTCGTCTCCGGCAGCGACCTGGTTGTACGCCATGGTCGCCTGCGTGCTGACCGGGTCCGAGCCAGGAGGCGAGGTGAACGCGACTTCTTGGAGCTTCTCGGCTTCCTTCTCGAGCGCCCGCGCCTCGTCGTCGAAGAACCGCCCCAGCTCGTCGACCTTGTCGGGTTCGACGCGCATCGAACCGACCGCGCTCTGCGCCTGGGCCAGAGCCGCGTTGTCCATGGCTCGCGTCATGAGGTTCACGGCATCGCCGACGAAGCCGGTGAAACCGGGCGTCATCCTCATCGCGTCGATAGCCCTCTGGTCGACCGGCTGGTAGGTGCCGCCGTCCCCCTCAGCCACAGTCGAACTCCCCTCGTTCGCCAACCGTCGCGAGGTCCGGCGACGGCCATCCACTTGCCAACGAGGCAAACCTTAAGGCGCGCGGTGACCTTCCGGGACGGAGTTGACCAAAAACGATTACGACGTTCGAGTGAATTCGAGCGCAGGCGTTCCGCGGTCGGGCCAGGTCAGCCACGGACGGTCGATCACGCTCGGCGACCGAGCGGACACCCGCGGCCAGCGCACTACTGATGACCACCCGAACGATCGAACCGACCAGCCCGGATGCCGTCGAGGAAGGATGCCCAGGTCGCGACACCCAGCACCAGCACGCCTCCCTCCTGGTCCTTGGAGTCGCGCGCCGCAATGGTCGCCCCACTGGAGGCGACCTCGACGCAGTTCCCGTAGTTGCTGCTCCGACTGCTCTTGCGCCAGCGAAGCCCCGAAAACTCCTGCGATGTCACTGCACTGCTCCTTGCCGGTCCTCACACCAACCGCTCGGCGACGCCGCTGATGAGGTCGACTGAATCGTCGACCGACAAGGCGACGTTCTGCAAGGCTCGAAGTGCTTCCTTGGCTGCCGCGACGTGCTCGGGTTCTTCGAGGAACGCGCTGCTGCCCCGGTTCTCCAGGTACACCAGGCTCGGGTGCTTCTCGAAGTCGAGGACGACGAACGGGCCCGCCATTCCCGGATGCACGCCGACCGAGGTCGGCAGCACGCGAAGCGTGACGTTGTCATGGCTCGTCGCGCTCACCAGGTGGCGGAGTTGGCGGTACATCACGCCCGGGCCTCCTGCCGGGCGTTCCAAGATGCTCTGCTCGATGAGCGCCTCGAACTTCGGCGCGGTGGGGCGGTTCAGCAAGGTTTGTCGCCCCATGCGAGCAGTGACCAGAGTGTCCACCTCAGTGAGGTTCAAGTCCGGGCCAGTGCCCTGGACGACAGCGGTCGCGTACTCCGACGTCTGCAACAGCCCGGGGATGAGCATGGTCTCGTAGTTGTAGATGGCCGTGGCTTCTTTCTCGAAGCGGATCACGTCCTCCCACATCGCGGGCAAGCGACCGTCCTGGACTTGCCACCAGTTCGGGCTCGACGCCGTGCGCACGAGGTTCAGCAACTCCTCGCGCCGCTCGGAAGGCACACGGTAGAGACCCAACAGCGCGGCGACGTCGTCCGCGTACAACCCCCGTTGGCCGTTCTCGATCCGGCTCAGCTTGCTCATCGAGAAGCAGTGCGTCGTCGTCGCGGGCCCCGACCACGGCCAGGGGCAGCTGGTGCGGCGTCGGGTTGGCCATGGCGAAGGTGTAGGAGCCGGCGAACAGCGCGGCGGCCGCGGCGGCTTCCTGCCGGAGCTTCTCGTTGTGCTCCTTCGCTGCCTCAGCGTCGGTCTGGCCGTTGACGATGCTGTCCCAAGCTTCCTCGAACCAATAGTCGTCCGGGACTTCCTGCTCCTCGCCCTTGCCGGGGATCGACGACTTCACCTTCACGAAGGCGTCGCCCTGGTCGAGCATCAGCTGCGACTGCGCCTTGGCGTTCTCCGCGGTGACCTCGGTCCAGAGCACGACCGGCATGGCCTGGTTCTGCATGGCCTCGCCCGACGCGGACTGCATGGAGGCACCAGCGTCCTTCAACGCCTGTTCCACGCGGCCCTTGAGGTCCTGGAGGTACTTGTCCTCCGTCTCCCAAGACTTCGACTTGTCGTACAGGTCGTCGGGGGAGCCGTTCTCGACCCAACTCCGCATCTGCTGCAGGCTGGCGCCTTCGAAGTCCGCTGGCTCCAAGTACCTGGTGTTCGTCATGCCCGCCCCTCACGCATTGGGAAGATTCTGGATCGCAGCTTCCGCGAACTTCTCCGCCTGCTGGCACATGTCGATGCCCGGATCAGCCGTGCTGGTACGAGCGATGTTGACGATCAGATACCCCTGATCAGACACATCCGCGTACAGGACGCAGCCTCGGCCGGAGTCATACCCGGCGATCGGGTAGCCAGCGACTTCCCCCTTCTTCGTCGGCTCGTTGCGCGCCTCGACCTCGGCCGTGAAGGTCGAGCCGCCGTCGACAGCGACGAACGCGCTCCAACCCGGAGTGCCCGCCTTGCCCTTCTGGTAAGTGCAACCGAGCTGGCCGTTCGAATCCCTCTCCCTGAGGGGCTGGTCGGCGCCGAGTGCGGTCGCCTGCTGCTCAGTCACGATCGAGCACTTGTCCGCAACCTCGACCGCCTTCGCGGGTCCGGTCCGCGCCGACTGCGGCTTGCTCGTTTCCGGGGCCGGCGGTGCCGTGTCAGTCGATCCAGCAGGAGGACTTGCTTCGCCCCCGCATCCGGCCGCCAAGAGCAAGGTGGCCGAAACGATCCCTGCGGCGAACGTGTTACGCAAGTTTCCCTCCCAAGCTGTCGGCCGCGTTCTGGTCGTCGGTCCGGTTCTGGTGAGCGCTGGCGCGAAGGTTTGCCGCCGTGTTCTGGAAGTACTCCGCGAGCTTCAGGTAGTTGTCCATGTAGGCGTTCTCGTCGCCAGCTCCAACCTTCTGGTACACGGCTGTCGCCTGAGTGCTCACCGGGTCACGGCCAGCGGGTTTGAGCTCCGCGAGCTGCTGAACGTCCACCACTCGGTCCGCGAGCGCCTGTGCCTCGTCTTCGAAGAACTGGGCCAGCTTGTCGATCTGGTCCGGGTCGACGAGCATCGAGCCGCCAGCGGCCTGGGACTGGGCCAGGGCGGCCTTGGTCTGCGCACGGGACAGTGTCTCCGCGACGGCAACGACCTGCGCCGTGGGGTTGAAGAACCCGCCCTGGCTCATGCGGTGGTGCATGTACGCCTGGTCCGTCGCGTCGAGCTGGATCTCCTCGCCCGCCCCCCTCAGCCACAGTCGAACTCCCCTCGTTCGCGAACCGTCGCGGGGTCCAGCGACGGCCATGCACTTGCCAACGAGGCAAACCTTAATGCGCGAAGTGACCGTCTGGGACGGAGTTGACCGAAGACGATTACGACATTCGAGTGAATTCGACTCGCGGAACGACGGAAAGGTCCCGCAAGTCGGCCAGCTCAGCTACGGGCATGTTCTCGGGCTTCGACAACCCCAGGTGGAGAGCTTCAGCACGAACACCGGTGTCACGCTCAGGCATCACCCACAGCCCCACACCCGTCGAACCGGCCGTTACGGAGTGCGTGGAGAAAGGAAGCCCACGCTGCCTGTCGCACCACCAGCTTGCCGCCCTCGGGGGCCTTGGAGTCGCGGGCAGCGACAGCCGAACCGATGAACGCCACCTCGACGCAGTTCCCCTGCATGCTGCTCCGACTGCTCTTGCGCCAACGAAGACCGGACAAGTCATCGACCAACACTGTGCGCTCCTCATCGATGATCACGCGAAGTTCCTCGCGACGGCCGCGACGAGCTCGATCGAATCCTCTGGTGACAGAGCCCTGTCACGCAACCACTCCAAGGTCAGCGTCGTAGACGCAACGTGCTCGGCAGTCTCCAGGAACGCGCTGTTCCCACGGTGCTCCAGGTAGACGAGCGTGGGTTCGTCAGCGAACTCCAGCAGCACAAAAGGGCCTTCCATCCCTGGATGAGCTCCCAACGCGGTCGGGAGGACACGGATGGTGATGTTGTCACGTTCCGCGGAGTCCATCAGGTGGCGAAGTTGCCGATGCATGATGTCCGGGCCACCGACCGGCCGTTCGAGGGCAACCTGCTCGACCAGCACTTCGAGCTCGGGAGCACCTGCTCTGCTCAGCAGAGCTTGCCTCCCCAGACGAGCGGAGACGAGGGTGTCCAGTTCTTCAACACCGATGTCGGGCTGAGTGCCCCGGCCGATCGCCCCGACGTACTCCGCGGTCTGGAGCAGTCCCGGGATGAACATGGTTTCGTAGTTCCGGATGGCGACGGCTTCTTTCTCGAACCGGATCACGTCCGACCACATCGCGGGCAAACGACCGTTCTGGACTTGCCACCAGTTCGGGTCGGAGCCACTGCGGACCAGGGCGAGGAGCTCGTCGCGACGCTGCACCGGCACCCGGTACAAGCCCAGCAGCGCTGCGACGTCATCTGCTCGCAACCCCCGTTGGCCGTTCTCGATCCGGCTCAGCTTGCTCATCGAGAAACCGAGCGCGTTGGCGACTTCCTCCGCTGGCAGACCGCTCCGGAGTCTCAGCTCTCGCAGTTCGCTCGACACCCTCCGCACCCGGACCGGCACGCCTGCTCGTCCGCCCATGCTCTTCCCCCGTTCCACGAACCGTCCTGGGCTGCCCTGATCACCATCACCGGTTGCCAACGGGGCAAGCACCCCCAGTCACCCGAAAGCATCGTTGCGTGCCCGGGCGGGAACTGCGGAAGGTCGTCGCCGCAGGAAATTTCGATTCGGGAGGGACGAACCATGTGCGCTCGCTGGCACATCCCGGCAGACGACCGGCAGGACGAGGTCGTGGTCACCATGCTGGTCCGCGACGAAGTGGCGCTCCGGCAGGGAGGGGCCGAGGTCGTGGTGGGCCGCACCCAGCTCTCCGACCTCGCCGACAAGCTCTACTTCCTCGACCTGGCCTTCCGCGCCGACGTCCGCGACGTCGTCGAAGCCCTCTGCCCCGAGTGACTGGAGACCGCCCACGGACACCGAGACCCGACGGCTCCCCGTGCGGAGGAGCTGCCAGTTCTGCCCAGGACTGGCAGACCCGGCAGCACCGCTGGCCTCGCGTGCGCCACAGTGGACACTCACCGGGCCGGGGAGGTCAGGAGCCGTCGCTGCCGCAGCGGCTCCCCCTCACGCCGTCGGGAGGGTCAGCAGGGTGGCTTCCACGACCTTGGTGGCTGCGTCGCAGCTGCCGCCCACCTCGATCGGGGCGCCGGGGCGGACCAGGGCGGTCACCCGGAGGCTTCCCGTGTCGGCCGCGTCGACGACGAGCGTGCAGCCCGTCGTGTCGTTCACCTTCGCCACGGGGTAGCCCGCGATGTCGAGCTGCTGAGCACCTTGGTGCGCATCGGCGAACTGCTGGTAGGTGCCGGTCGGGTCCGCCGCGACGAACGCGCTCCAGCCGGGACCGTCCGGGGCGCCGGAACCGTACTCGCAGCCCCGCACGCCGTCCCGCTCCGTCGGCGCGGGTGCCTGGTCCAGGGCGAGGGCGTTCCGCTGCTCCTCGGTGAGCAGTGCGCACGGGTCGGAGGCGGTCAGGGACTTCGCCGGGGCCGCGCGGCGCGGTCCCTCCGGTTCCTCGGCCGGGGGCGCGCCCGAGCTGCACGCCGCCAGCACCAGGCCGACCGCGATCAAGCCGAGTCCCTCGCGCACGTCGTCGCCTCCTCAGGGTCCGAGATCCGCAGCGAGCGCGAGCGCACACTGCCACACCCCGAGGAACCGGCACAACCACGAGCGCAGCGTCCGGGAACTTTCCCGTTCAGCGGTCCCCGTTCCCGTTGCCGTTCCCGTTGCCGTTCCCGTTGTTGCCGCTGTTCTCGCGGACCTTGCGCCACAGCTCGCGCTCCCGCTCCCAGCGCTCGAGCTGCTCCCGCCACCGCTTGGCGCGCTCCTCGGCGCGGTCCCCGCGCGGCTCGTCGGGGTGTTCCGGCGGCTGCTCCGCGACCGGCGGCTCCGGGGTGACCGTCACCGTGACCGGGGGCGGCGGTTGCGGGCGCGGCAGGGCGCGCACGTCCTCGGCGACGCGTTCCGTCGCGGCGAGCAGCGTGCGCGCGGCGTCCGTGGCGAGTTCGCCCCGCGCTTGGGCTTCGGCGATCGCCCGGTGCAGGTCACCGAGTGCCGCCTCGGCAGCCGGCCGGTCGTGGGCGCTCGCCGCGGCCTTCACCGCCTCCACGTGCCCGAGCAGCTGCTCGCGGGTGTGCGGGGCCAGCTGGTCGGACGAGCTACCACAACCGGCGAGCACCAGCAGCAGCGCTGGCAGGAGGAGCCGTCTCATCGCCGGATCAGCTCCTCCAGGGTGGCGATGTCCTCCGGCAGCCGTTCGACCCCGGCCGGACCGGACACCGGCGGCAGGGCCGGCTGCTCCGGAGCCGACGGCGTGACCAGCAACGCGACCAGCACCACCAGCAGCGCCCCGATGCCCGCGCCGGTGAGCAGCCACGACTTGAGGTGGCGGCGCGGTCGCGGCAGCGGGTGGGTCGCCTGGTGCGGCGGCGTGGCCTGGACGCGCGGGATGACGTCCGTCGACCGGCCCGCCAGCAGGTCGACGCACTCCGCGGCGGTCGGGCGCTTGGCCGGGTCGGAAGCCGTCATCACCAGCAGTGCCCGGTGCAGGCCGATGGGCAGGTCCAGCGGCACCTCCGGGGCGCGGACCAGCCGCGCCACCGCGCTCTCCGCACCGCTGCCCGGGTACTCGACCCGCCCGGTCACGCTCTCCAGCAGCACCAGGCCCAGTGCGTACACGTCGGCCGGGTAGCCGACCTCGCCGCCGCTGACCTGCTCCGGCGACATGTAGGTGGCGGTGCCGATGAGCTGACCGGAGCCGGTGATGCGCCCGGCCGCGGCCGCCAGCCGCGAGATGCCGAAGTCGGCGAGGTAGACGCCGCCCTCGTCGGAGATGAGCACGTTGGAGGGCTTGACGTCGCGGTGCACCACCCCGTTGTCGTGCACGTGGGCCAGCACGTCGGCCAACCGGGACCCGATCTCGGCGACGCGCTGCGGCGGCAGCGGCCCGGCCTGGACCTCGTCGGCGAGGGTGTGCCCCTCGACCAGCTCCATGATCAGGTAGAGCTCGTCGGCGTCCGCGCTGAAGTCGTGCACGGTGACCAGACCGGGGTGGCTGAGCCCGGCGAGGATCCGCGCCTCCTCGGCGAACCGCTCCCGCCCGGCGGCGTCGGCCCCGGACCGGAAGACCTTCGCCGCCACGACGCGCTGCAACCGGGTGTCCATCGCCCGGTGCACGTCGGCCATGCCGCCACGGCCGATCCGGGCACCCAACCGGTACCGTCCGCCCAGCAGAGGTGCCTCACCCATCGACCCCTCCGGTCCTCGCGCTCCCGGCACCGACCCTAGCCGAACGAACGGCCACCGCCGCGAGACGACCGGGGGACCGCGACTACGGACGCAACAGGTTGACAGACCCGTCACAGCAGGTCAACGATGTTTTCCCCCACCGCGGACCACGGGGAACACGCGTGCGGGACGCTACGCCGGGACGACGCGGTCGGTGTGCGGACGGGCTCGCCGCCGGCGTGGCCGACGCTCGATCGCCAAGGACGCACGAGCCTTGGTGCCATGTCCTCCACCGCGGTGAGGACACCCCCGATGCCCCTCGACCCGGGGCTGCCGTCCCAGGACAAGCCGGTGACGTCGAAGCGGATGCCGGGCCGCCTGCACGGCACCGCGAACCGGATCACCTCGTCCTGCATGCACCACCCCTGCCGAGCTGCCAGCACCCCGCTGAGTCGCTTGCTCACCGCATCACTCCGCACTCACCGCGACCGTCCCCGCGGTCTTGCTCGAAAGATCGGCCTCGTCATGGACGCACTCCCTGCGCCCGTGCCGCCTACCTGGCCGATCGATCACCGGAGGTTCAGGCGGATGGTCTCGGCCAGCTGGCCCGGTTTCGGGTGCTTGACGCTGAGCGCCGAGCCGTCGGTGAACCAGAACCGCAGGAAGCGCACCGGTTTCCCGCTGCGTCCCATGGCCGCCGGCGCGATCTCGCGGATCGCGCTCATCGGGGCTTCGACCGCGGACGTGACCGGGTTGGCCGGCTCGTCGCCGCCCCGCGAGGCCACGCTCCGCACCGCGGACTTCGCCGCGCCGAACAGCGAGAAGCCCCTGCTCTCCGGCGCCACTCCCGGTGCCGGTTCCGGCTGCTCGGACTCCAGGTGAGCCGTCTCCACCAGCACGCCGACCCGGTGGCTCGTCACCGCCAGGAAGCTCGCGTTCCCGGCCGAGCTGAGGTTGTCGGCGAACCGGACCGCGAGGTCGTTCGGCGTGGCGGCCTGCGCGACCCCCCAGAGACCCGGGTCGTGCACGAACTCGTCGCCCATGAAGGCGCCGTCCCGCAGCACCTTCAGCGGAGTCGTGCTCCGCCGGTGCTTCTCGGCCAGCTGCACGCCGGGCGTGGCAACGAGGTGCGGCACCCGGGTCACGCCCTGGACCGTCGAGGCGACGTAACCCCGCCGTTCCTCGTTGCCCTCGCCCTCACCGTAGGCGTACTTGGCGCCCTGCTCGATCGCCGCATCCGTCGCGGTGCCCGCACGAAGAACTGATCATCTAGTGGTTCGAGCCCACACTGCGCGCTACGAGCTGGGCGTTGCAGAAAGAAGTTCCCCTACTGGCCACCTGCCAGGAAGTGCTCCGTCCACTAGATGTAGTCCCGCAGGTTCATCCTTAGCTCCAGCACGGAGCCGTCGACGAACTCCATGTACCGGAACCAATGCGGCATGGTGCTTCTCCCCCGCTTCACCCAGTCCCGGTGGCGCACCTGGTCGTGCGAGCACTCCCACAACACCGCCACCCGCTTCCCCGCCTTCGTGAGTCCGTCGGACAGATCTGCTACTGCGTCGAAGGCGGACCGAGCCTTCCCCAAGAGGCTCCCCACTCCGCCACGTTTCCGTTCAGGCGCCGCTGGCTCCGGTTCGCTTTCGGTCTTGTCCTTGGGAAGAGCCGAACTGTCCACAACGACCGCAGAACGACGATCGGTCGCGACGTACCACGCCTCTGGCCCGGCAGCAGCGAGGTGATCGGCGCAGCGCACGGCCAATTGATCCGGGCTCGCAGCGTAGACCCATCCGCGCATCGCCGGGTCATGCACCCACTCGTCTCCGTGGAACTTCCCTTCACGCACGAGCCGGCTGGGTGGAGCCAGCAGACCGAGATCGACGTCGAGCTCGGGAACTGGACCCAACGGCTGGTGCGGCACGGCGAAGCGCCCGCCGATGGTGGCGCCGAGATGCCCCAGATCGTCCTTGTCGCCGAGCAGGGTGCGCAGCTCCTCGCCCTCGCCCACCCACTCGGCTTGCAGCGCGGCCCGTACCTGCTTCTCCGACTTCACTGCGCCCCTCACTCCTGCCCGTAGGTCATCGCAAGCATGCGGTCGAAGAACCTCTTCTCGTTGTGCTTCCGGTGGGAGATGAAGAACGCGGATCCATCAGAGAGCACGACCTTGAACCAGTTCCGCTTCCACCCCTTCACCTTCTGCTCCACGACCTCGACCGATGCGATGGCGTTCCGCGGGACCTCGGCGCACACCAGAGGAACGGGCAACTCGAGTTCCCGGTTCGCAGGCTGCTCTTCCTCCCGGTCCCACACCGAACCGATGGTCTTCTTCAAACCGCCCAACAGACCGGACGAATTGGAACCCTCACCTGAATCCCGCGGAGTGAAGTCGAGCAGTCCCAACCGGTGTGTCGTCAACACCCAGAACAGCTTCCGATCACGAAAACCGGCGGAATTTCCCCCGTTGGCCTGCCAGTCCGCCAGATGTGACACCGCAAGGCAGTCCCGCGCCTTGCCAGCCACCACGGCCCAGGGCACCTCCGAGTCGGATGCCGTCTCACCCGTCTCACCCTGGCTGAGGAGAGCTTCGAAGAAGAGGGAAGCAGCACCGGTCGCTGCCTCCAACGCAGCTCGAGAGAGCTTGCGCGGCTCACCGAATTCATTCAACCCAGGCACGGCGTACTGGATGTACTTACCCGTACCCCCTCTACTCGTCAGCGGATGACACCAGAGGATCTTCTCCTCGGGCGCGCACCACGAAGCGCGTGCCGCCAAGACCTCGATCACTGGAAACCACGCTCCTGAGCCGCGTCACGCTGTTCACTCGACAGATCCCCCTGGAACCAGCCCTTGCCGGTGTCGTAGATCTGATGCGCACCCTGCTTGATGGCCGCATCCGTGGCGACATCGGTCCCAGCAGCGAACGCGGCTTGACCAAGGGTGGTCTTCCCGCCCAGGGCTCCTTGCAGAACGGTACCGGTGACTCCACTGGCAAGCCCTTGGACACCTTTCATGTCCTTTTCCAGGTTCGCCCTTTGTTCAGTGAGTGCATCGAGGGCTTTGCCGTCGTCCAGCCTCCGTGCTTCCGCAATGCGGTCGTCGAGGTTCTTGGCCGCTTTCTGGAAGGCTTCCGTCTCTTTGATGTCGCTCTTGAGGAACTTGCCTCCCTTGGACGTCAGGTCCTCCGCATCGGCATGAGTCAAGAACTTGAACGCGGAGCTCTGCCTGTCCATGATGCGACCGGCCATCTCCTGGCCCATCTTGAACTTCCCGTCGAACAGCTTGCCCTCGCGCAAGTCCTCCGTGGTCTTGATGACCTGCCTGAGCTTGCCCATCTCGCGCATCTTCTGGAGGAGCCGCTCCACCTTCTGGAAGAGCTGGAAGAGCTTGCCTTGGAGCTGCGTGATCCGTGCGCCGATGCGGACACCGGTAGCACCGACCTGTACGGCCGTGCCCGCGCTGGCAGTGGCCACCGAAGCCCCAGCAGTGATCCAGGAAGCGGCGAGCGCAGCCAACCACTGGACGATCAGGCCGATGACGAGTTCCGTGATCGTCTGGATGACGAACTCGATGAACATGTCAATGATCTCGGCCCACATGTCCAGCGTGCTCTTGAGATCGCGGATGTCGGCCGCAAGCGCCTTGACACCTTCGGAGAACTCCGACATCTGTGTGCGGAAGGCGTCGCCGTCCTTGCCGATCCACGTTTGCGCCGTCGCTTGGGCGCGTCCTTGCTCTTGCTCCGCGACGCTGTCGAGCCACCTCGCGACGTTCTCCCAGCCCTCGCCGGTGGAACGCATCTGTTCCGGGTCACCGATCGCCCACTCGGCCAGCTCGATCAGTGGGCTGAGCACGATCGACACCAAGAAGCCGAGGCCGTTGCTCATCAGTGATTGGCCCGGGCTGGCGAGTGAAGTCAGCACCTCGGCGCGTGCCGAGAACAGCGCCACGCCCAGGTCCGGCGACGGCACGTTGTCCGCCAAGTCGCCACCTTGTGCTACCTGCTGAGCACTCTCCTGGACCTCGCGCTTCGCGTCCGCGACGTCCTGGGCTGCGCCGACCCACGACGACCCACGCCCCGCAGCTTGAGCGAACCAATCCTTCTGATGGCCGTCACCACGGTTGAGGGTCTGGAAATCGCCCGGCCCCTGAGGTGCCGTCATCCACCCAACTCCTTGGCGATGCTCTGGAACATCTCCGCGATCTGCCTGTCGTTCTCCGCGTGGTCCTTCTCGGTCTCCCGCAACGACTCGGAGGTCCGCTTCAAGAAGGCCTGCGCCTTCTTGGCCAGGTCCTGGCACTCCTCCAACCCGTCGTAGTAACCGTTCAGCATGCCGATCACCTGTCCGATCGGCCCGAAGCACTGGTCGTCGACCCGAGCTTGGTGGAGCACATCGGCGAGTTGACCGAACTTGTCGGCGAGGCTGTCGCAGCCGTCCGCATGGCCAGTGAGGGTCTCCGGAGTCACTTGCATGTCAGTCATGACGTGCCTCCATCAGCGCAAGAACGAGCCCGCCGAGAAATCGTCATCGTCGTCGAAATCGGCATTGCGCTGCGACGGCTGCTGACGTGCCGCCGGTCCGGCGGTGGGCTCCTGCCGAGCGGAGGGCCGCGCGGCGGGCTCAGACGCGGCGGACTGACCCTCGTCCGTCTGCGGCTTGATCGCCATGCCTTCGGCGTTGAACGCCTGCTGGAACTGGTCGAACTGGTCACCCAGGATCGGCGCCACCACGTTGTTCATCTGCTCCGCCGCGTTCGCCGTCGCTTCGCGGATCGTCGCCATGATCTGCTGCTGGAGTTCGTTGGCCGACTGGCGGACCGCGTTCGGCGCCAAGCGCAGGTCCAGCACAGCTCCGGACGGTGCCACCGTCACTGTGACCGACCGGTCCGGGCTGGTCGCCGACCCTTGCATGCCCTGCATCGCAGACCGAAGTTCTGATGCCTTCTGCGCCTGCTCCTCGAACTTGCGCATCATTTCTTGGATACGCTCAGACGCACTGCTCACTCTTCCCCCTGATTCCAAGTCCCGCGAGCCGAGCCTACCCAACGGCCGACAGCGAGACGACCGCTCGAGAGACACCTTCTCGGAAGCAAATCAGCGAAAACGGGCGTTTCGGTTGCTGAAGCGCACGCGGCGCGCGATCTGCACCAGGACCACGACGATCATCAGGCTGGACGCCGTCATCAGCACGTACAGCACGGTCAGGCCGCTCTTGTCGTAGCGGTCCGGGAGCAGGACCGTGGTGGGGCCGGTGCAGCGGACCTCCGCCGGGCCGGAGAACCAGGCCGGTTCCGGCCCCGGGAGCCGGGAACTGCGCAGGCTGTGGGCGGGCCGGTCGGGCACGAACTCGCGCGTCTGGCCGTGCTCCGGGACCACCTGGCACTTCACGTGCTCGTCGCGCTGCGCGGCCAGGCCGAACGGTTGGCCCTGCTCCAGTTCCACCTGCGCGACCGGGTCGGCCGTGGCCTCGCCCCTACCGAACTCGCGGGCCTTCTGCCAGAACGACCGCGAGGACTCCTCCTCCGCCGCGGGCTCGGGCACTTCCGCCAGCAGCGCGAGGCGGTGCGACGTCACCATCCAGGTCAACTCCACGTCGCCGTCCTCGACGACCGGCCGGAACCCCATGACCTGCGACTGCGGGCCCGGACCGAAGCAGACGACCTTCGGCGGCGGGAGGCGGTCGTCGTGGGTGGAGGACGCGTTCACCACGTCCTCCACCGCGGCGAGGACACCGCCGATACCCCTCGACCCGGGGCTGCCGTCCCAGGACAGGCCGTTGACGTCGAAGCGGATGCCGGGCCGCCGGCACGGCACCGCCAACCGGACCACCTCGTCCGGCCTGCACCACCCCTGCCGAGCTGCCAGCACCCCGCCGAGTCGCTTGCTCACCGCATCACTCCGCACTCACCGCGACCGTCCCCGCGGTCGTCCTCGAGAGATCGGCCTTGTCATGGACGCACTCCCCGAGCCCGTGCCGACCCACCGGGCCGCGATCACCGGAGGTTGAGGCGGATGGTTTCGGCCAGCTGGCCCGGTTTCGGGTGCTTGACGCTGAGCGCCGAGCCGTCGGTGAACCAGAACCGCAGGAAGCGCACCGGTTTCCCGCTGCGTCCCATGGCCGCCGGCGCGATCTCGCGGATCGCGCTCATCGGGGCTTCGACCGCGGACGTGACCGGGTTGGCCGGCTCGTCGCCGCCCCGCGAGGCCACGCTCCGCACCGCGGACTTCGCCGCGCCGAGCAGCGAGAAGCCCTTGCTCTCCGGCGCCACTCCCGGTGCCGGTTCCGGCTGCTCGGACTCCAGGTGGGCCGTCTCCACCAGGACGCCGACCCGGTGGCTCGTCACCGCCAGGAAGCTCGCGTTCCCGGCCGAGCTGAGGTTGTCGGCGAACCGGACCGCGAGGTCGTTCGGCGTGGCGGCCTGGGCGACCCCCCAGAGACCGGGGTCGTGCACGAACTCGTCGCCCATGAAGGCGCCGTCCCGCAGCACCTTCAGCGGAGTCGTGCTCCGCCGGTGCTTCTCGGCCAGCTGCACGCCGGGCGTGGCAACGAGGTGCGGCACCCGGGTCACGCCCTGGACCGTCGAGGCGACGTAACCCCGCCGTTCCTCGTTGCCGAACACGTACACGACCTGCTCGGCCTTGTCCGCCCAGTGCTTGACCAGGAGGTTGACCATCGACGACGTGCTTCGTCCCACCACGAACCCCCCCGTCACGCCCGGCCGTAGCTCATCGCTGCCAGCCGCAACCCGTCGCTGTCGTCCTCGGACGGCCCGATCTCCAGCGCGGAACCGTCGGTGAACTGGATCTTCAAGAAGTGGCGGGTGCCGCCCCGGTACTCCCGACCGAGCTTGCGGGCCACCGCTTCGAACCCCGCGGCGATCGACCGCGGCCACTCCTGCAGCGGTCGCACCTCCGGCACGGCCGGCTCGTCCTCCACGGCCTCCTCGGCTGCTGCCTGGCCGTCGTCCCCGCCCGACAGCAGTCCCGCGCCCAGGCGACGAGCGCGGGAGAACAGCGACTCGGACGCACCCGCCGGGGGCTCCGGGTCCGACACCTCGACGAGCGCCAAGCGGCGGTCGGTCAGCACCCACACGGCGCGGCCGCCGTGCCGGCGGTAGACGTCCACCAGCGACGCCGACTGGCAGTCGGGCTGCCCGCCGGTCACCACACCCGCCGGACTGTCCTGGTAGTTCGCGTCGCTGCCACCGGTCGCCGCGTCGAGGGCTTCCAAGGCCGCACCCCCGAGGCCCCCCGCCAGCCGCGACGCGAAGCCCTTCTTCGGCGCCCCGGTCGCGTCCCGCCCGGACACCTCGAAGAGGTACCTGCCCTTGGCATCGACAACCCAGCAGAGCGGCTCACCCGGTTGCGCCCAGGACCGCCGCAACGCGATCACCTCGATCACGAGAAACCCTTCTCCTGCGCGGCTCGCCGCTCGTCCTCGGTCATGCCGGTGGTCCGGTCCTCGCCCTCACCGTAGGCGTGCTTGGCGCCCTGCTCGATCGCCGCATCGGTCGCGGTCGAGGTGCCCGCGTCGAAGATCGCGCCGCTCAACCTCGTCTGGCCGCCGAGGGTGCTGCTGAGGAAGCGCTGCGCGAGGTTGCCCGTCAGCGCCTCGGTGCCGGTGACGTCCCGCATGAAGCGGTTGCCGGTGGTCGAGGCGAAGTCGTCGCCGGCCCGCGTGAGGGTGCCGAACACCGGGTTCGAGTCCAGCCGGCGCGCCACGAACTGGGAGACCCTCCCGCCGTTGCGGAGGTCGTTCATCTTGTCGATGACCTTCCGCAGCTTGCCGACCTCGCGCACCTGCTGCAGCACCTTCTCGATGCGCTGCATCAGCTTCGCCAGCTCCATCTGGATCTTGCTGACCCGCATGGTGATGCGCATCCCGGTGGACCCGACCTGGACGGTCGTGGTGGCTCCGGCCGTGGCGACGGAGGCGCCCGCAGTGATCCACGACGCTGCCAGCGCCGCCAACCACTGCACGATCAGGCCGATCACCAGCTCCGTGATGATCTGGATCACGAACTCGACGAACATGTCGAAGATGTCCGCGATCATGTCCAGCATGGCCTTGAGGTCGCGGACGTCCTCCGCGAGGGCCTTCACCCCTTCGCCGAACTCCGTCATCTGCGTGCGGAACGCGTCGCCGTCCTTGCCGACCCAGGTCTCGGCCGTGGCCTGCGCGCGCTGCGTCTCCTGCTCGGCGACCTGGTCGAGCCACTTGGCGACGTTCTCCCAGCCCTCACCGGTCGACCGCATCTGCTCGGGGTCGCCGATGGCGAACTCCGCCAGCTCGATCAGCGGGCTCATCACGATCGACACCAGGAAGCCCAGACCGTTGTCCATCAGGGCTTGCCCCGGGCTGGCCAGGCTTTGCAGCACTTCCGCGCGGGCCGACACCGCCGCAGCGCCCCACTCGGGCGGCGAGGACGCGTCGGAGAGGCCCTGCGCGGCGCCCACCAGCGACGAGCCGCGACCGGCGGCCTGCTCGAACCAGTTCTTCGAGTCACCGTCGCCCCGGTTCAGCGACTGGAAATCACCAGGCCCCGTCATCCCACCAGGTCCTCTCCCGCCTTCTTCAGCAGTTCGGAGATCTGGCGCTCGGTCTCGGCGTAGTCCTCGACCGTCTCGTCCAGCGACTCCTTCATGCCCTTGAGGAACTCCTGCGCCTTCGTCGCCAGGTCCCGGCAGGCGTCCAGGCTCTCGAAGTACTTGCTGCTGATGCCGACCGCATCGCCGATGGGGCCGAAGCACTGGTCGTCGACCTTCGCCTGGTGGAGCAGGTCGGCGAGCTGGCCGAACTTCTCGGCCAGGCTCTCGCAACCCTGGCCGTGACCGGTCAGGGTCTCGGGTGTCACCTTCAGGTCAGTCACGGCACGTGCACTCCCCCTCAGCGCAGGAACGAACCGGTCGAGAAGTCGTCGTCATCGTCGAAGTCGGCGGTCCGCTGCGGCGGACGCTGCTGCGGCGCTGCCGGACCGGCCGACGGCGTGGTCTGGGCCGACGACGTGGAGGCCGCCGGGGCCTCGTCGTCCGCCGGTGGCTTGAGGGTCGGGGCCTGGGCGGTGAACGCCTGCTGGAACTGCTCGAACTGGTCGCCGAGGATCGGTGCCACGGCGTTGTTCATCTGCTCCGCCGCGTTCGCCGTCGCTTCGCGGATCGTCGCCATGATCTGCTGCTGCAGGGCGCTGGCGGACTGGCACACCGCGTTCGGCGCGAGCTTGAGGTCCACCACCGCGCCGGAGGCGGCGACCGTCACCGTGACCGAGCGGTCCGGGCTGGTCGCGGTGCCCTGCATGTCCTGGATCGCGGACTGCAGCTCGGACGCCTTCTGCGCCTGCTCTTCGAAGCGGCGCATCATCGCTTGGATTCGCTCTGAAGCGGTGCTCACCAACCACCCCTTGGCCTCGACGGTGATGCTCCGAGACTAGCTCGCGCACGAGGGCCGAGATCAGGGATCGCGCCGTTCGTTCGCGCTAGCGAACGCCGCTGGCCTGCCGGTTGTTGGAGCGCACGCGGCGCGCGATCTGCACCAGGACCACGACGACCACCAGGCTGGACGCCGTCACCGGGTCGGCCGTGGCCTCACCCCCGCCGAAGACCTGGGACCAGGTGGCGGCCTCGGTGGTGGCCAGGGAGGAGCCCGCGGTGACCGCCCAGACCAGCACGAGCACGACGACCCACCGGAGCACGCGCGGCGGCTTCGGCTGCACGGCAGCGTTCGCACCAGGACCCACGCGGATGCGTACCCGACCTGATCACGCACGCGCGACGGGCACCTGCCGCCGGCTCACGAGCCGGGGACAGGTGCCCGTCGTCTCGGGTCGTCAGCGGACGAGGTCCGCCACCTCGTCGCGCACCCGGTGCGCCGCCGCGCGCAGGTCGGCGACGGCCGGGCCATGGCGGAGGATGTCGCGGGAGGACGCCGGCAGCACGTTCGGCAGGGCCTCGCCGAAGACGTCCTGCAGGGTCTGCACCGTCGCCCCCTGCGCACCCAGGCCGGGTGCCAGGATCGGGCCGTTGAGCCGGGAGAAGTCCAGCTCGCCGGGACGGATCGTGGCCCCGGCCACCACCCCGACGTGCCCCATGGGCTCAGCGTCCGCGTTCGTCTCCGCCGCCGAGTCCACGACGTACTGGGCGACCGTGTCACCGCTGCCGTGGACCGACTGCTGCAACCCCGCGCCCTCCGGGTTCGAGGTGCGGGCCAGCACGAACACGCCGCGACCGGTCTGCTCGGCCAGGCCGATCGCCGGGGCCAGCGACCCGTAGCCCAGGTACGGCGAGACCGTGATCGCGTCCGCCGCCAGCGGCGCGTGCTCGTCCAGGTAGGCCATCGCGTAGGCCGTCATGGTGGAGCCGATGTCGCCGCGCTTGACGTCGAGCAGCACCAGCGCACCGGCCTGCCGCGCCTCGCGGACCACCTTCTCCAGCACGGCGATCCCGGCCGAGCCGTAGGCCTCGAAGAACGCCGACTGCGGCTTGATCACCGCGACCTCACCGGCCAGCGCCTCCACCGCGGTCATCGCGAACCGCTCCAGCGAGCGCGCCGACTCGTCGAGGTCCCAGGCCAGCAGCAGCGACGGGTGCGGGTCGATGCCCGCGCACAGCGGACCGCGCGCCCGCACCGCGTCGCTGAGCCGCCGGCCGAAGCCGGCCCGCAGCGAGCCCGTCACCGCTGCTCACCGCCGCGCAGGGCGGCCTGCAGCGCCTGGAGCGGCCGGACCCCGATGTGGCCCTGGATCGCGGCCTCGATGCCCTGCACCGCTGCGGCCGCGCCCTGCACCGTGGTGATGCACGGGATGTCGCGGGACACCGCGGCGGTGCGGATCTCGTAGCCGTCGACCCGCGGCCCCGGGTTGCCGTAGGGGGTGTTGATCACCATGTCGACCTCGCCGGCCTTGATCAGCTCGACGACGTCGCGCTCCCCGTCCGCGGACTCGGTGTGCTTGGCGACCACAGTGGACGGGATCCCGTTGCGCCGCAGCACCTCCGACGTGCCGCTGGTGGCCAGGATCTCGAAGCCGAGGTCGGCCAGCCGCTTCACCGGGAACACCAGGGACCGCTTGTCCTTGTTGGCCACCGAGACGAACACCTTGCCCGACGTCGGCAGCGAACCGTAGGCCCCGGCCTGGGACTTGGCGAACGCCTGCCCGAACGAGGTGTCGATGCCCATCACCTCGCCGGTCGACTTCATCTCCGGGCCGAGCAGCGAGTCCACCCCGGCGCCCTCGCGGGTGCGGAACCGGTGGAACGGCAGCACCGCTTCCTTGACCGCCACCGGCGCGTCGGCTGGCAGGTCCGCGCCGTCGCCCGCGTCCGGCAGCATGCCCTCCGCGCGCAGGTCGGCGATCTTGGCGCCGAGCATGATCCGCGCCGCCGCCTTCGCCAGCGGGGCCGCGGTCGCCTTCGACACGAACGGCACGGTCCGCGAGGCGCGCGGGTTGGCCTCCAGCACGTACAGCACGTCGTCCTTGAGCGCGTACTGCACGTTGAGCAGGCCGTGCACGCCGATGCCGCGGGCGATGGCCTCAGTGGACCGACGCACCATCTCGATGTCCTGGCGCCCCAACGTGATCGGCGGCAGCGCGCACGCCGAGTCGCCGGAGTGGATGCCGGCCTCCTCGATGTGCTCCATCACGCCGCCGAGGTAGACGTCGGTGCCGTCGCACAGCGCGTCCACGTCGATCTCGATGGCGTCGTCGAGGAAGTTGTCCACCAGCACCGGGTGCTCGGGGGTGACCTCGGTGGCGCGGGCGATGTAGTTCTCCAGCGACGCCTCGTCGTAGACGATCTCCATGCCGCGACCGCCGAGCACGTAGGACGGCCGCACCAGCACCGGGTAGCCGATCTCGTCGGCGATCCGCTTGGCGCCCTCGAAGGACGTGGCGGTGCCGTACTTCGGTGCGGGAAGGCCGGCCCCGGCCAGCACGTCACCGAACGCGCCGCGGTCCTCGGCCAGGTGGATCGCCTCCGGCGGGGTGCCCACGATCGGCACCCCGGCCTCGGCCAGCCGCTTGGCCAGCCCCAGCGGGGTCTGGCCGCCCAGCTGCACGATCACGCCCGCGACCGTGCCGGACGCCTGTTCGGCGTGCACGACCTCCAGCACGTCCTCGAAGGTCAGCGGCTCGAAGTACAGCCGGTCCGAGGTGTCGTAGTCGGTGGAGACCGTCTCCGGGTTGCAGTTGACCATCACGGTCTCGTACCCGGCCTCGCGCAGCGCCATCGCGGCGTGCACGCAGGAGTAGTCGAACTCGATGCCCTGCCCGATGCGGTTCGGCCCCGAGCCGAGGATGATCACCTTCGGCCGCTCGCGCTGCTCGGCGACCTCCGACTCCGCCGCCGGGTCGGACTCGTAGGCCGAGTAGTGGTACGGCGTGCGGGCCTCGAACTCGGCCGCGCAGGTGTCCACCGTCTTGTACACCGGCCGCACGCCCAGCCGGTGCCGCAGCGCGCGGACGCCGTCCTCCCCGGCCAGTTCCGGCCGCAGCGCGGCGATCTGGCGGTCCGACAGCCCGGCCCGCTTGGCCCGGCGCAGCAGCGCCGAGTCCAGCACCGGGGCCGCCACCAACTCGGCGCGCAGCTCCACCCAGCTCGCGATCTGGTCGACGAACCACGGGTCGATGCCCGACGCCTCGTGCACCTGCTCCACCGAGGCGCCCAGCCGCAGCGCGCGCTCCACGGTGTAGAGGCGGCCGTCGTGCGGGGTGCGCAGCTGCTCCAGTGTGGACTCGAGGGTGGCGCCCTCGGGGTCGGGCTTGGTCCAGAAGCCCACCGCCGAGGTCTCCATCGAGCGCAGCGCCTTGCCCAGCGCCTCGGAGAAGCTGCGGCCGACGGCCATCGCCTCGCCGACGCTCTTCATCGTCGTGGTCAGTTCCTGGTCGGCGCCCGGGAACTTCTCGAAGGCGAACCGCGGCACCTTCACCACCACGTAGTCCAGCGTCGGCTCGAAGCTCGCCGGGGTCTCGCCGGTGATGTCGTTGCGGATCTCGTCCAGCGTGTAGCCCACCGCGAGCTTCGCGGCGATCTTGGCGATCGGGAAGCCGGTCGCCTTCGACGCCAGCGCCGAGGACCGCGACACGCGGGGGTTCATCTCGATGACGACCATCCGGCCGGTCTCCGGGTGGATGGCGAACTGGATGTTGCAGCCACCGGTGTCCACCCCGACCTCGCGCAGCACCGCGATGCCCACGTCGCGCATGCGCTGGTACTCGCGGTCGGTCAGCGTCATCGCGGGCGCCACCGTGACCGAGTCACCGGTGTGCACGCCCATCGCGTCGATGTTCTCGATCGAGCAGATGACCACCACGTTGTCGGCGTGGTCGCGCATCAGCTCGAGCTCGTACTCCTTCCAGCCGAGGACGCTCTCCTCGATGAGCACCTCGTGCACCGGCGACTCGGCCAGCCCGAAGGAGGCCATCCGCTCCAGCTCCTCCGGGGTGTGGGCCATGCCCGAGCCGAGGCCGCCCATGGTGAAGCTGGGCCGGATCACCACCGGCAGGCTGTGCGCCTCGACGAAGGCGCGCACGTCCTCCATGGACTTGCAGACCGCGGACTCCGGGACCTCGCCGCCCACGGTGCGCACGATGTCCTTGAACCGCTGCCGGTCCTCACCGCGCTGGATCGCCTTGACGTCGGCGCCGATCAGCTCGACGCCGTACTTCTCCAGCACCCCGCGGTCGTGCAGGGCCATCGCCGTGTTGAGCGCGGTCTGCCCGCCCAGCGTGGCCAGCAGCGCGTCCGGCCGCTCGGCGGCGATCACCTTCTCCACGAACTCGGGGGTGATCGGCTCGATGTAGGTGGCGTCGGCGAACTCCGGGTCGGTCATGATCGTCGCCGGGTTGGAGTTCACCAGCGAGACCCGGATGCCCTCCTCGCGCAGCACCCGGCAGGCCTGGGTGCCGGAGTAGTCGAACTCGCACGCCTGACCGATGACGATCGGCCCGGAACCGATGACGAGTACGTGCTTGATATCGGTCCTCTTCGGCATCAGCGGGTCTCCGTCATCAGGTCAACGAACTTGTCGAACAGCGGTGCGGCGTCGTGCGGACCCGCGGCCGCTTCGGGGTGGTACTGGACGCTGAACGCCGGGCCGTCGAGCAGCCGCAGGCCCTCGACGGCGCCGTCGTTGGCGCAGTGGTGGCTGACCACGGCGCGGCCGAAGTCGGTGTCGAACTCCTCCCCCGGCTCGCCCTCCACGGCGAAGCCGTGGTTCTGCGCGGTGATCGAGACCTTGCCGGTCTCGGCGTCGATCACCGGGATGTTGATGCCCCGGTGGCCGTAGCGCAGCTTGTAGGTGCCGCGGCCGAGCGCGCGGCCGAGGATCTGGTTGCCGAAGCAGATGCCGAACAGCGGCAGCTTGCGGTCCAGCGCGTGCCGGGCCAGCTCGACCTGCGCGTCGGTGGTGGCCGGGTCGCCCGGGCCGTTGGACAGGAACAGCCCGTCCGGCTCGACCGACAGCACGTCATCCACAGTGGACGACAGCGGCAGCACGTGCACCTCGATGCCGCGCTGGGACATCATCCGCGGCGTGTTCGACTTGATGCCCAGGTCCAGCGCGGCCACGGTGAACCGCTTCTCGCCGATCGCCGGCACCACGTAGGGCTCGGCGGTGGTGACGTCACCGGCCAGCGACGCGCCGACCATCTCCGCGCTGGCCTGGACCGCCGCGACCATCTCGTCGTCGGTGCCCAGCTCCGGGCCGGAGAAGATGCCACCGCGCATGGCGCCCAGCTCGCGGACGTGCCGGGTCAGGGTGCGGGTGTCGATGCCGGCGATGCCGACGATCCCCTGGCGCGCCAGCTCCTCGTCCAGGGAGCGGCGCGAGCGCCAGTTCGACGGCCGGCGCGCGGGGTCGCGCACGGCGTAGCCCGCGACCCAGATGCGCGCGGACTCGTCGTCCTCGTCGTTCCACCCGGTGTTGCCGATCTGCGGCGCGGTCTGCACCACGATCTGGCGGTGGTACGAGGGGTCGGTCAGGGTCTCCTGGTAACCGGTCATGCCGGTGGTGAAGACGACTTCGCCGAGGGTCCGGCCCACCGTGCCGTAGGCCTGCCCGCGGAAGATCCGGCCGTCCTCCAGCACCAGCGCGGCCGGGGTCTGGTCACTCATTTCTCCTCCTGCCGCGACTCGTCGGAGTCGCCGGTCGATCGTCCTTGCCGCGAGCCCGCGTCGGTGCCGTCGCTCGCGTCCGCGGGTGCCAGGGCGCGGATCGCCTCGACCCACTCGGTCTGCACGTCCTTGTCGTCGCCGCGGAACCCGGTGTCCAGCAGCACCTCGCCCAGCTGCCAGGTCACCACGACCAGGCCCGCACCGGGCACCACCTTGTTCGCCAGCTTGTGGTCCAGGCGGCAGTCCACCACCGACTCCGCGGGGATCCACAGGTCGCTGGCCCCGGTCCGCCGCACCAGCAGGCCCGAGGCGTGCAGGTGGGTGCTGCCGTTGGCGCGGTGGCCGATGTCGCCGACCACGACGCGGTCCTGCCAGTGGTCGGCCTTCGTGGTGCCGACGTACATGCCGGTGGCGGCGGGGCGCAGCTCCTCGCCCAGGTCGGCCGGGGGCACCGGGAACGCCGGCAGCTCCGCGGCCTGGCGGCGGGCCCGGTTGTGCCAGCCGCGCCACATCCCGTAGAAGACCAGCGCGGCCAGCGCAACCAGCGCGAGGACCCACAGGGTCCGTTCCATCAGCGCCTCACCTTGCCCTCGTGTGCGGTGAGCCGTCCGCGCAGCAGCGTCGCGACCACCCGGCCCGGCAGCTGCATGCCCTCGAACGGCGAGTTCTGCCCCAGGCTGGCCAGCTCCGCACCGCGCACCGTCCACTCGGCGTCGGGGTCGACCAGCACCAGGTTCGCGGGCTCGCCCACCGCGACCGGCCGGCCCTGGTCGGCCAGCCCGGCGATCTCGGCGGGGCGCTCGCTCATCACCCGCGCCACCCCGCGCCAGTCCAGCAGGCCCGAGCGCACCATCGTGCGCACGACGATGCTCAGGGCGGTCTGCAGGCCGAGCATGCCGGGCTTGGCCGCGGACCACTCGCAGTCCTTGTCCTGCGCCGCGTGCGGCGCGTGGTCGGTGGCCACGCAGTCCACGGTGCCGTCGGCCAGCGCCTGGCGCAGCGCCTGCACGTCGGCGTCGGTGCGCAGCGGCGGGTTGACCTTGTTGACCGGGTCGTAGGTCTCCAGCCGGTCGTCGGTCAGCAGCAGGTGGTGCGGCGTGACCTCCGCCGACACCCGGCCGGCGGTGTCCCGCGACTTCCACCAGCGCAGGATGTCCGCGGTGCCCGCGGTGGAGACGTGGCAGACGTGCAGCGCGCCCCCGGTGTGCCCGGCGAGCAGGCAGTCGCGCGCGACGATCGCCTCCTCGGCCGGGGCCGGCCAACCGGCCAGGCCCAGCCGCGCGGCGTTCGGGCCCTCGTGCGCCTGCGCGCCCACGGTCAGCCGCGGCTCCTCGGCGTGCTGCGCGACGACCCCGCCGAAGGACTTCGTGTACTCCAGCGCGCGCCGCATGACCAGCGGGTCGTGCACGCAGTGGCCGTCGTCGGAGAAGACCCGGACCTCGGCGGCGGAGCGCCGCATGGAGCCCAGCTCGGCGAGCTTCTCGCCCTCGAGCCCGACGGTCACCGCGCCCACCGGGTGCACGTCGACCAGGCCGATCTCGCGGCCGCGCCGCCACACGTGCTCCACGACCACCGCGTTGTCGGCGACCGGGTCGGTGTTCGCCATCGCGAAGACGGCGGTGTAGCCGCCCAGCGCCGCGGCGGCCGAGCCGGTCTCGACGGTCTCGGCGTCTTCGCGGCCCGGCTCCCGCAGGTGGGTGTGCAGGTCGACGAAGCCGGGCAGCAGCACCGCGCCGCCGGCGTGCACGATCTCGTCGGCGTCGACCTGGAGGTCCGCGCCGATCTCGGCGACGACCTCGCCGTCGACCAGCACGTCCACCGGGTCGCCCTCGCCGTACGGGCGGACGTCCTTCAACAACAGGCGGGTCATGCCCGTACCGCCTCTCCGCGATTCACAGTGGTGGTTGCGTCCGAAATCAGCCTCACGTCCCGCGGTTCCCTGTGGCCGGGTCGCGTCACGGTCCCCTGAGGTGCGGTTGAGCAGCGCTCGAGTGGGCACCGGTCGTTCATGCGCCGAGCTCCTCTCCCGCCAGCAGGTGGTAGAGCACCGCCATCCGCACGTGCACGCCGTTGCTGACCTGCTGGGTGATGGCGGCGCGCGGGGAATCGGCCACCGCGGGGGCGATCTCCATGCCGCGCAGCATCGGGCCGGGGTGCAGCACCACCGCGTGCTCCGGCAGCTTGTCCAGCCGCGCCTGGTTGAGCCCGTAGGCGATCGAGTACTCGCGGGCCGACGGGAAGAAGCCGCCGTGCATGCGCTCGGCCTGCACGCGCAGCACCATCACCGCGTCCAGCTTCGGCAGCTCCGGGTCCAGCTCGTGGCGCACCTCCGCGCCCCACTGCTCGGCCCCGGTCGGCACCAGCGTCGGCGGTGCGACCAGCACCACCTCGGCGCCCAGGGTGCGCAGCAGGTGCACGTTGGACCGCGCCACCCGGCTGTGCAGCAGGTCGCCGACGATCGCGATGCGGCGCCCGGCCAGCTCGCCCAGCCGCTCGCGCAGCGTCGCGGCGTCCAGCAGCGCCTGGGTCGGGTGCTCGTGCATGCCGTCACCGGCGTTGACGACCTGGCTGCCGACGCCGTCCAGCCAGCCGGCCAGCCGGTGCGCGGCCCCGGAGGCCGGGTGCCGGATGATCACGCAGTCGGCGCCCGCGGCGGCCAGCGTCAGCGCGGTGTCGCGCAGCGATTCGCCCTTGCCGACCGACGAGCTGCTCGCCGAGACGTTGATCACGTCGGCGCTCATCCACTTCCCGGCCACCTCGAAGGACACCCGGGTGCGCGTGGAGTTCTCGTAGAACAGGGTCACCACCGTGCGCCCGCGCAACGTCGGCAGCTTCTTCACCTCGCGCCCCAGCAGCGTCTGCTTGAGCGTGTCGGCGGTGTCGAGGACGCTGGTCGCGGTGGCCGCGTCCAGGCCCTCCGTGGACAGCAGGTGGCGCATCAGCGGTCCTCCTGCCTCTCGCTCGGGCAGGGGCGGACGTGGTCGGTCATCACGCCTCCTTCCCGCGCCGCAGCACCACGCGGTCCTGGCCGTCGGACTCGGCCAGCTGCACGGCGACGTCCTCGGAGCGCGAGGTGGGGATGTTCTTGCCGACGTAGTCGGCCCGGATCGGCAGTTCGCGGTGCCCGCGGTCGACGAGCACCGCCAGCTGCACGGCGCGGGGCCGCCCCTGGTCGCGCAGGGCGTCGAGGGCGGCGCGCACGGTGCGGCCGGAGAACAGCACGTCGTCGACGAGCACGACGAGCGCGTCGTCGATGCCGCTGACGGGCAGGTCGGTCGGCTCCAGCGGGCGGTTCGGGCGCTTGCGCAGGTCGTCCCGGTAGAGCGTGATGTCCAGGGCCCCGGTGGGCACCGTCACCCCGCTGAACTCGCTGATCTTGGCGGCCAGCCGCCGCGCCAGCGGGGCTCCCCTGGTCGGGATGCCCAGCAGCACCACGTCGCTGCTGCCGGTGTCCAGGGCGGTCTTCTCGATGATCTGGTGAGCGATCCGTGCGATCGTGCGCGCAACGTCACCGGTCGAGAGCAGTTCCCGCTGCTCGACCGGGTCCGCCGCGTCCGCCGCTCGGCGTGACGCCACGGTGTGACCTCCTTCTCCGCCTCACTGGACGGATCCTTAAAGGATGGTGTGTGAGCTGCCCCGCAGTCCCCGCCTCGCGAGCTCGGGCGGACCGCCGGGCTGCCTCGTACGCTATCAGCGTTCGGCCGTCAA
Organism: Saccharopolyspora hordei; assembly: GCF_013410345.1. Classification (NCBI taxonomy): domain Bacteria; kingdom Bacillati; phylum Actinomycetota; class Actinomycetes; order Pseudonocardiales; family Pseudonocardiaceae; genus Saccharopolyspora; species Saccharopolyspora hordei. The sequence goes on along the minus strand of NZ_JACCFJ010000001.1, from coordinate 2,470,642 downwards.
TCGTCCGGGTGGTGTGGCGGGACTCGCCCCATTGCCGACAAAGACCAACTTGACCTGGTGACGCTCGCGAGCGAACATTACTCTCCGTATCGATCTGAGCTTTGCTCCCCGGTCGGCGTTATCGGCTGACGGGGCGAACGAACGGAGAAACGCCACATGGGCGACTACGCCAAGGCGCTGGGCAGCAAGCTCCGCGCTATCCGCCAGCAGCAGGGTCTGTCGCTGCACGGCGTCGAGCAGAAGTCTGGCGGGCGGTGGAAGGCCGTGGTCGTCGGGTCCTATGAGCGCGGCGACCGTGCGGTGACCGTGCAGAAGCTGGCCGAGCTGGCCGACTTCTACGGTGTTCCGGTCGCAGAACTGCTTCCGGAAGGGCGGGTGCCCTCGGGCGCCGAGCCCGCCACCAAAGTCGTGATCAACCTCGAACGGCTGCAGCAGCTGCCAGCCGAGAAGGTCGGTCCGCTGGCCCGCTACGCGGCCACCATCCAGAGCCAGCGCGGTGACTACAACGGCAAGGTGCTGTCCATCCGCACCGAGGACCTGCGATCCCTGGCCATCATCTACGACATGACGCCAGGCGAGCTCACCGAGCAGCTCATCGACTGGGGCGTGCTCCCTCCGGAAGCCCGCCCAGCCCGCGAGGAGTGAGGAAGGCCGCTCGACGGGGGGCACCCCGCGCCCGCCAGGTGCGGGGGTGCCCTCCGGGGGCCGACCTGACCGCCTGAGCGCGGGCACGAGACGTGCGGAAGGGCACCTCCCACCGGCAGCGGCGGGAGGTGCCCTTTCGCGTGTTCCTGGCCCGCTCAGGCGGTCACTTGACCGTCTTGCGCAGGCGGTTCTTGATGCCTGCGATGCGCCCGAGGACGCCGTTGACGAACCGCGGCGAGTCGTCCGTGGACAGCGCCTTGACGAGCTCCACCGCTTCGTCGATCGCCACCGCAGGAGGCACGTCGTCGCTCCACAGCAGCTCGTAGAGGCCCAGTCGCAGCACCGAGCGGTCCACCGCCGGCATGCGCTCCAGCGACCAGCCCTCGGCGTGCTGGGTGAGCAGCTCGTCGATCCGGTCGCGGTTCTCCGCGACGCCCTCCACGAGGGTGACCGTGTAGTCGCTGACCGGAGGGACCTCCGGGGACCCGACCCGCTCGGACAGCAGGGTCACGGCGTCCACGCCACGCTGGTCCGCCTCGTAGAGGAAGTCCACCGCGCGCTTGCGCGCCTTGCTCCGTGAACCCACCTCACACCCTCTTCCCGGCCACACCAGCCGACGGGCGGGCGCTCATTTGCTGCTGACGCGGCTGAGGTACCGGCCGTCGCGCGGGTCGACCTTCACCTTGTCGCCGGTGTTGAGGAACAGCGGCACCTGGATCTCGGAACCGGTCTCCAGCTTGGCCGGCTTGGTGCCACCGGTGGAACGGTCGCCCTGCAGACCCGGGTCGGTGTGCTCGATGACCAGCTCGACGGCGGCCGGCATCTCGATGTAGAGCGGGTTGCCCTCGTGGCGGGCCACGACCACGTTGCTGTTCTCCAGCATGTAGTTCGCCGCGTCACCCACGACGTCCGCCGGGACGCTGATCTGGTCGTAGGTGTCCGGGTCCATGAACACGTAGTCGGTGCCGTCGTTGTAGAGGTAGGTCATCTCACGACGGTCGACGTTCGCGGTCTCCACCTTGACCCCGGCGTTGAAGGTCTTGTCCAGGACCTTCCCGGAGAGCACGTTCTTCAGCGTGGTGCGCACGAAGGCCCCGCCCTTGCCAGGCTTGACGTGCTGGAAGTTCACGACGGACCACAGCTGCCCGTCGAGGTTGAGCACCATTCCGTTCTTCAGGTCGTTCGTGGTGGCCACGTGGGGTTCTTCTCCTGTGGTGATGGCTTCGGGCGTGTTGCGCCGGATCGCGCCTCCGGCGTTCCGGCGCACCTGCAAGTGCGTCAGACTGCGACGAGCTCCTTCGTCGTCAAGGTGAGGAGCTCCGGCGTGCTGGGACGCACGACCAGCGTGTCCTCGATGCGGACCCCGCCCCGCCCTGCCAGATAAACGCCAGGCTCGACGGTGACCGCCATCCCGGCGCAGATTCTACCGTCCCCCCGCTGCGACAGGGTCGGTGCCTCGTGGATCTCCAGCCCGACGCCGTGCCCGAGGCCGTGCAGGAAGTGCTCGCCGTACCCGGCGTCTTCGATCACCTTCCGCGCCGCGGTGTCCACCGCGCGCACGTCGGTGTCGACCCGCACCGCGGCCCGCCCGGCGGCCTGCGAGGTGCGCACCAGCTCGTAGACCTCCCGCTGCCAGTCCGCCGGCTTGCCCAGCACCACGGTGCGGGTCATGTCGGAGTGGTAGCCGTCGACCAGGGCACCGAAGTCCATCTTCACGAAGTCCCCGGGGGCCAGCACCGCGTCGGACGGCCGGTGGTGCGGCACCGCGGAGTTCGGCCCGGCGGCGACGATCGTCTCGAACGACGGCCCGGCGGCGCCGTGGTCCCGCATCCGCGCCTCCAGCTCGCGCGCGACCTCCAGCTCGGTGCGGCCCGGCCGGAGCCCGCCGTGCTCGATCAGGTCGGCCAGCGCCCGGTCGGCGGCGGCGCAGGCCATCCGCAGCGCCTCGATCTCGAACTCGTCCTTGACCAGCCGCAGCTGCTCGACGTGCCCCGGGGCGCGCACCAGCTCGACGTCGCCCGCGGCGTCGGCCAGCACGTCGCGGCGGTCGACGGTGACGTGGTGGCTCTCGAAGCCGACGCAGCGGTGCTGCTCGGGCGCCGAGCCGATCCGCTCGGCCAGCGCCACGTCGCTCGCCCGGTCGATCACCCGCTCCAGGTCGGGCACCTGGTGCTCGGCCTGGGTCAGGTAGCGGCCGTCGGTGCAGAAGACCGTGCGCGACTCCGCACCCGGCTCGTCGGCGGCGTGCACCACCAGGGCGGCGTTGGAGCCGGTGAAGCCCGTCAGGTAGCGGATGTTGAGCAGGTCGGTCACCAGCATCGCGTCCAGGTCCTGCTCGCGCAGGCGGTCGCGGAGGGCTTGCCGTCGGTGGGAGTGCGCTTCGGACATGGTCCGGAGCCTAACCCCCGGGCCAGCGATCCGACCTGGTCAAGCCGAGGTCGGCGGGAAGCCGCCAGACCCTTGTGCGGACCGCGTCGTCGGTGCCGCGCGCTAGGGTTCGGCCATGTCGCTGTCGTGGAGCGCGGTGTCGAGCCCGGTCGGCGAACTGACCGTGGTCGCCGGGGAGACCGGGGTGCGCCAGGTGGCCTTCGCCGGCCCGGAGGCGGTGCTCGGCGCCCACGACGCGGAGCTGGACCGCGGGACCGGGGTGGCGGCCGAGGCCGCCCGGCAGCTCGACGAGTACTTCGCGGGGCGCCGCCGGGAGTTCGACGTGCCGATCGAGTGGGAGCTGCTCGACGGTCTGCGTAGGCACGTGCTGCGCACCCTGCACGACCTGGTGCCGTTCGGCGAGACGGTGAGCTACAAGCGGCTGGCGGAGCTGTCCGGGCGACCGGAGGCGTCCCGCGCGGTCGGCACGATCATGGGCAGCAACCCGGTCCCGGTGCTCGTGCCGTGCCACCGGGTGCTGGCCAGCGGCGGCGGGCTCGGCGGCTTCGGCCCGGGCCTGGAGGCCAAGCGCCGCCTGCTGGTGCTGGAGGGGGCGCTCGAGCCGAGCCTGCTGGAGCTGGACCTCCTCGGCCCCTGAACGGCTAGCGGACGGCGAGGAAGAGGTGGTAGGTCGTCTCGCGCCGGCCGAGCCGCACCGGGATCGCGCGCTCCTCGCAGCCGCCGAAGACCTCCTCGAGCGCGGCGCGCAGCTCCGGCGAGGTGTCGGCCGACCAGATCGCCAGCGTCCCGCCGTCGGACAGCTTCTCCGCGCAGCGGGCGAGGAACCCGGCGCGGTAGATCGCGGCGTTGGCGTCGAGGACGAGGTAGCCCGGGCCGTTGTCCACGTCGAGCAGCAGGACGTCGACGCTGCCCGCCGGCTGGGCGGTGATCACCTCGGCCACGTCGCCGACGTGGCAGCGCACCCGGTCGTCGCGCAGCACCCCGGCGGTCTGGGGCACCAGGCCCGCGCGGTGCCAGTCGAGCAGGTCCGGCTCGATCTCGACGACGTGCGCCTCGCGGACCCGCGGGTCGGCCAGCACCTCCTGCAGCGTGAAGCCCAGGCCGAGTCCGCCGACCAGCACCCGGAGGTCCGTCCCCTCCACCGCGCGCAGCGTGGCGGCGGCGAGCTCGCGTTCGGTCCCGGTGTGCGCGGTGTCCATGACGAACACGCCGTTGACCCGGAGCTCCACCGCGTCCCCCCGGCGCAGCAGCACGAGTTCGCCGCGTTCGGACCGCGCACGCGCGATCGCTCCATCCATCCCCGCCACGGTATCCGGCCGGCTACCGCGCGAGGCGCACCACCCGGTGCGGTTCCCGCCGTCGGCAAAAGCGGGAAACGCGGTAGGGATAACCCCCGAGGCCGCGAAGAGCCGCGGAACACGCCCAGAACCTCGGCGTTGTCCGGAAATGGCTCGTCGGCTGCGCCGGTCCGGGGAACGCCGGGCGCCACTTCGGCCTATTGGCGGTTGGTGAGGGCGCTCCCACCATTGTTGCGGCCCCGAACCAATTCCGACCGAAAGGATGCGCCGTGCTCAGCAGACGATCCTTCCTCGGCGGTGTCTCCGCCGCCGCCCTCGCCGTGCCCGCCCTGGGCGGCCTGGTCGCCTCCCCCGCGTCCGCGCTGGCCGGTCGCCGCGCGCCGGCGGTCCCGCTGCCGCTGACGATCGTGAACAACAGCGGGCAGTTCGACAACGCCTCGATCACCGTCTACATCGTCGGCACCAACCTCGACACCGGCGAGCAGTGCCGGGTCACCCCGGACGGCGAGCTGGTGCCGGTCTCCGAGTCCGACAACGGGTCGGACGGCTTCGCCGACTACAGCATCCCGCTGCAGAGCAGCGGTGACACCACGCTGGACCTGCCGAGCATGTCCGGGCGGATCTACTTCGCCCTCGGCGACAAGCTCAAGTTCAAGGTCGTCACCGACGGCGACGGCAAGCCCGCGCTGCAGTACCCGGCGGGCTGGGTGGAGAGCGACCCGAACTACCAGGTGCTGCACGACACCGTCGAGTTCACGCTCAAGGCCGACGGCATGTACTGCAACACCACCATGGTCGACATGTTCAGCGTGCCGCTGTCGATCCACCTGCAGGGCTCCGCGGACCAGACCACCGGCACGGTGCCCGCCGGCGGCCGCGAGCGGATCCTCAACGGTGTCGCCGAGCACCCCGACTTCGCCCAGCTGCGCCAGGACGACCTGCGGGTCATCGCGCCCGGCCACGGGCTGGACCAGGGCCTGTTCTCCGACACCTACTACGACGCCTACATCGACGAGGTCTGGACGAAGTACCAGAGCACCCAGCTGCGGGTGGACACCGACAACGGCAAGGTCTACACCGGCCAGGTCTCCGGCGACACCTTCAACTTCGACGGTGGCGTGCAGCCCATCGGCAAGCCGAGCACGCGCGACGTGCTGTTCTGCGACGGTGCGCTGGCCGCCCCGAACGACGGCGTCACCGGGCCGGTCGCGGCGATCCTGGGCGCGGGCTTCAACCGCTCGATCCTCCTGGACAGCCCCGACCAGCCCGGCACCGACCCGGCCGGCTTCTACCAGCACGACATCACCAACCACTACTCGAAGGTGATGCACGAGAACACCGAGGACGGCAAGGCCTACGGCTTCGCCTTCGACGACGTGGCCGGCTTCGCCTCCTACATCCAGGACGGCGCTCCGACGTCGATCACCGTGACCCTGACCCCGTGGTGATCGCTCCCGGCGCGCGGCGCTGGACCGCCACCGAGAAGGCCGTCGCCAGCAGGCACAGCAGGCCCGCGCCGTACCAGGCCGCGGCGTAGTCGCCGAACTGGTCGCGCACCACGCCGGCGATGCTGGCGATGGCCGCCGCGCCGACCTGGTGGGAGGCGAAGACCCAGCCGAAGACCACGGGCGCGCGCGGCCCGAACTGCGCCCGGCACAGCGCCATCGTCGGGGGCACCGTGGCCACCCAGTCCAACCCGTAGAACACCACGAACAGCACCATGCTCGGCCCCACCGAGGGCGCGAACAGCTGCGGCAGCACGAACAGCGACAGGCCGCGCAGGGTGTAGTAGGCGGCCAGCAGCACCCGCGGGTCGACCTTGTCGGTGAGCCAGCCGGACAGCACGGTGCCCACCACGTCGAACACGCCGATCACCGCGAGCAGCCCGGCGGCGGTGGTCGTCGGCATGCCGTGGTCGTGCGCGGCGGGCACGAAGTGCGTGTTGACCAACCCGGACGTGCTCGCCCCGCAGATCGCGAAACCACCGGCCAGCAGCCAGAAGGCCGGGGTGCGGGCGGCGTCGCGCAGCGCCCGCAGGGCACCGGCCGCCGGGTTGCCGGTGTCCCGCACCGGTTCCGGCTCGTCGCCGGTCGCGCCGTAGGCGGTGGTCCCGGCGTCGGCCGGGTGCTCGCGCATCACCAGCCGCACCAGCACCGCGACCAGCAGCGCCGTCGCCGCGATGGTCAGCGCGGCGACCCGCCACCCGAACCGCTCGACCAGGACCGCGGCCACCGGCAGGAACACCAGCTGCCCGGTCGCGCTGCCTGCGGTCAGCACCCCGCTGACCAGCCCGCGCCGCGCCACGAACCACCGGTCGACCACGGTGGACACGAAGGCCAGCGCCATCGACCCGGTGCCCAGGCCGACCAGCAGCCCCCAGCAGACCACCAGCTGCCAGCTCGCCGTCATGAGCACGGTGAGCCCGCTGCCCGCCGCGACCAGCACGAGCGCGGCCACCGTCACCCGCCGGATGCCGAAGCGGGCCATCAGCGCCGCGGCGAACGGCGCGGTGAGCCCGAAGAGCAGCAGGTTCAGCGAGACGGCGGCGGAGATCGTGCTGTGCGGCCAGCCGAACTCCGCGTGCAGGGGGTCCATGAACACACCGGGCACCGACCGGAACGCGGCGGCGCCCACCAAGGCGACGAAGGCGACGGCCGCGACCCACCACGCCGGGTGGACGCGCCGCGCAGGAACAGTCGTGATCATCACCCGACCAGCCTCGCCGGAACGGACCCTCCGAAACCAGTGGCCGGAGGGACAACATGTGGGAAGATCTGGCCATGACCGCTCAGCACCGCATCGCCGTCCTGGGACTGCCCGAGGTCGTCGGTTTCGACCTGGTGATCCCGTCGCAGATCTTCACCGGCGCCCTGGACGAGTCGGGCACGCCGCTCTACGACGTGCAGGTGTGCAGCTTCGACGGCGGCCCCATCGCCACCACCAAGGGGTTCGCCATCCAGCCCGGGACCGGCCCGGAGGCCCTGACCGCGCCGGACACGCTGATCGTCCCCGGCACCCACCTGGCGGGGCCGCGCACCGACGGCACCCTCGACCCGCGGCTGGCCGACTACCTGACCGGGCTGCCCTCCCGCACCCGGGTCATGTCGATCTGCACCGGGGCGTTCGTGCTCGCCGCGGCGGGCATGCTCGACGGCCGCCCGGCCACCACGCACTGGAAGCACGTGGACGACTTCCGGCGCCTGTACCCGAAGGTCCGCCTGGACCCGGACGTGCTGTTCGTCGACGACGGCGACGTGCTGACCTCGGCCGGGGTGGCGGCGGGCATCGACCTGTGCCTGCACGTGATCCGCCGCGACCACGGCAGCGAGGTGGCCAACCGCGCGGCCCGCGCCAGCGTGGTGCCGCCGTGGCGCGAGGGCGGCCAGGCCCAGTACGTCGAGCGACCGGTGCCGGGACCGGACGACAGCGGCACCTCAGGCACCCGCGCGTGGCTGCTGGAGCGCCTGGCCGAGCCGGTGACGCTGGAGCAGATGGCCGAGCACGCCGGGACGAGCGTGCGCACCTTCACCCGCCGGTTCCGCGACGAGACCGGCACCAGCCCGATGGACTGGCTGCTCCAGCAGCGCCTGGCGCACGCGCGCCACCTGCTGGAGACCACGGACCTGCCGATCGACGCGGTCGCCGAGCGCTCCGGCCTGAGCACGGCGTCCTCCCTGCGCAAGCACCTGCGCCACCGCCTCGGCACCAGCCCGGCCACCTACCGCCGCACCTTCCGCTCCTGACCCGGCTCTGTCCCCGAACGTGGGTGGCGGGAAGGGCACCTCCCGCCGACCCTCGTACTTCCCCGCTACTCCGAGGGAAACCGGACGTGCGGTTCCCGTCGAGATCGCGTCACCGCGGACGGCGGCGCGTCCGCTCGGGGGCCGGTCCCCCCGGGTCAGCCGGCGACGCCGGGTTGGATGGTCTGCACGGTGAGCTGGTGGCTCGGGACGCCCTCGCCGGCGCAGCCGTTGCGCTCCTGGTCGAACGGGATGAACAGCGACGCGGTCTCCTGCGGCGGGTAGACCCGCAAGCCCTTGGCCGGTTCCGCCTGGCACTGGGCCGGGTCGAAGTTCTCCACCCGGGCGAACTTGATGATCGCCGAGGCCTTGTCGCCGGACGCGAGGTTGATCTCCTCGCCCTTCTTGCCGTCGCGGAACGCGGCCTCGCCGATCTGGTGGCCGTCCTCCCCGCCGACGTAGGACACCCCGGGGAACCCGTGCAGGACGCAGTTGTGCGGGCTCACGTTGGTGAAGATGAGCGGCTGGTAGGTGCTGCCCGCGGCGCTGTCGGCCTCGCCGAACGCGAGCGTCAGGTCGCTCGCCCCGCACAACGGGTCACCCACCGCCTGGCCGTCCTGCTGCGGCGCGGTCGACCCCTCGTCCGGGGCCGCCGACGGCACCACCGCGTTGTTCCCGGCGTCGTCACCGACCACGGGCTGCCGGGCGTCCTCCCCCGCGGCCGGTCCACCCGACCCGCCGGGGCTGCACGCGGTCAGCCCGACCGCCAGCGCTGCTGCCGCCACCGCGAGAACCTTCGCCCGAACCATCGCTTGAACCCTTCCTCGCACCGTCTTTCCGACCAGGAGACGCCTGGGGCGCGAGGAGGTTGCGTCGAACTCCGGTCACCCACCGGATCGGCGCGGCGTGGCCGAGCGCACGCGGTAGGACTCCGGTGGCCGCACGAGCGCGTCGGGGTCCCCGGTGTACTCGACGTCCACACCGTACTGCTCGCGCGCGGCCGCGATGCTGACGTAGCCGTTGACCACGTCGTCGAGCACCCGCTCGACCGGCCGCGCGAGGGGGTCGCCGTGACCGCCGCCGCCCGGGAACCGCAGCTGCACCACGGCGTCCGGGTCGAGCCGGACCAGCTGCTTGCGCGGCAGGTCCCGCCCCGTGCGCAGGTCGGTGAACGACCCGGGCGCACCCGCCGCGCCCGCTCCCGCGCCGCGCGCGGGGAAGTCGACCCGGTCGATGTTGGCGTTGACCGTCCACTCGTGACCGCCGTGCCGGGTGATCTCCACCACCTGCCCCAGCCCGCCGCGGAACCGCCCCGCACCGCCGGAGTCCGGCCGCAGCTCGCGGCGCCGCTGCACCAGCGGGGTCAGCGTCTCCAGCACCTCCGTCGGCGCAGCGCGCACGCCGGTGGGGAACCCGGTGGTGTTCAGCCCGTCCTTGTCCGGGCGCGCCCCGGTCCCGCCCGCGCCGAAGACGGTGAGGGTGAACGGGCGCGGCTCGTCGATCCCGCCACCCCGCCACACCGTCATCCACAGCGCGTCGGCGCTCATCGCGGGCAGCCCGCCGGACACCGCCGGGCGCAGCGCCTCGAACAGCAGGCTGGGCAGGAAGTGCCCGATGAGGTGCCGGGACGCCACGGGAGCCGGTTCGACGCAGTTGAGCACCGAGCCGCGCGGCGCGGTCACCGCCACGGGGCGGAACGACCCGGCGTTGTGCGGCACCTCCGGGGCCAGCGCCGCCTTGATCGCGAACGAGGTGTAGGCGTGCGTGTAGTTGAGCACGACGTTGATGCCGTGCCGCGACTGCGGTGAGGACCCGGAGTAGTCGATGTGGACGGTGTCGCCGGTGACGTCGACGGTCACCTCCAGGTGGATCGGTTCGCCGTCGAAGCCGTCGGAGTCCGCGCTCGCCTGGTAGCGGCCGTCCGGGACGGCCCGCAGCGCGGCGCGCAACGCCTGCTCCGAGCGGTGCATGATCTCGGCCGCCACCTCGTCCACGCCGTCCAGCCCGAACTCGTCCAGCACCCGGTTGAGACTGCGGATGCCGACCTGGTTGGCGGCCACCTGGGCGTAGATGTCGCCCATCGTCTCGTCGGGCGTGCGGACGTTGGCCCGGATCAACCGCTCCAGCGTCTCGTCGGGCCCGTCCGCGGTGCGCAGCTTGAGGATCGGCAGCCGCAGCCCCTCCTCGAAGACCTCCGCCGCGGCCGCGGACAGGATGCGTCCACCGATGTCGGGCGAGTGGCAGCAGCTGGCGAACCACGCGACCACCCGCCCGTCGCGGAACGCCGGGGTGGCCACCGTGATGTCGTTGACCTGCCCGGAGGTCATCCACGGGTCGTTGGTGATGAGCACGTCGCCGTCGGCCAGGGTCTCCGGCGGGTGCGCGGCGACGATGTGCCGCATCCCGGTCGCCATGGCGTTGATGTGCCCGGGGGTGCCGCCGCTGGACTGCCCGATCATCTCGCCGGCGGAGTCGAACACCGCGCACGCCAGGTCCATCGACTCGCGCACCACCGGGCTGAAGGCCGTGCCGACCAGCGCGGCCTGCTGCTCGTCGAGCAGCGAGTGCAGCCGGTTCGCGACCAGTCCGACGACCACCGGGTCGACGCGTCGGCTCATCGGGGCCCTCCTGCGGTGAAGTCGACGACGATGCTGCTGTCGGCCTCGACCGAGCACCGGGCGCCCGGCGGCACGAGCAGGGTGGCTTCCCGCTCCTCCACCAGCGCCGGTCCCTCGAGCACGGTCCCGGGGGCCAGCCGGTAGCGGTCGTAGACCGCCGTCGACCGGTACCCGTCGGGCGCGAAGTAGGCGTCGCGGTGACCGAGCAACGCACCGCTCCCGTCCGATGTGGACTCGAAGCCGAGGTGGGCGCGGGGTCGCGGGCCGCTGGCGGTGACGCGCCAGGTGAGCAGTTCCGGTTCGACGCCGCTCGGCGCCACGGTGCCGAAGCGCTGCGCGTACTGGTCCCGGAACGCGGCGAGCACCGCGTCCCGCCAGCCCGGCCCGTCCGGCGGCGGCACCGGCACCTCGATCTCACCGCCCTGCCCGACGTAGCGCATCTCCAGCGTCCGCTCACAGGTCACGTCCACGTCGGACACACCGGAGGCCACCAGGACGTCGGTGCCCTCCCGGGCCATCTCGGCGAACAGCGCGGCGGCCGCGTCCACGTCGAGCTCGCTCAGCAGCGCGTGCCGCGACCGGACGATGTCGATCGACATCGGCGCGGACAGGAAACCGAGCGCACTGAGCACCCCCGCCGCCGGGGGCGCGACCACCGCCGGAGCGCCCAGCGCCCGCGCCACGCCGGGACCGTGCAGCGGTCCGTTGCCGCCGGAGACGAAGACCGGCAGGCGCCCGGGGTCCTGGCCCCGCTCGACGGCGTGCACCCGGGCCGCGTTGGCCATGTTCTCGTTCGCCGTGGTGTGCACGCCCCACGCCGCTTCCGCCACGGACACGCCCAGCGGCTCGGCGATCTGCTCCTTGACCGCGGCCTCCGCTGCGGCCGCGTCCAGGTCCATCTCCCCGCCGAGGAACCGCGCCGGGTCGAGGTAGCCGAGCACGACGTCGGCGTCGGTCACGGTGCACCGGGTGCCGCCGCGGCCGTAGCAGACCGGGCCCGGCTCCGAGCCCGCCGAGTCCGGGCCGACGGTGATGAGCCCGAGCGGGTCCACCCGGGCGATCGACCCACCGCCGGTGCCGATCTCGATCATGTCGATGACCGGGGCGCGCACCGGCAGGCCCGAGCCGGCGCGCAGCCGGTACACCCGGTCCACCTCGAAGGTGTGGGTGACCAGCGGGCGGTGGCGCTCGACGACGCAGAGCTTGGCGGTGGTGCCGCCCATGTCGAAAGCGAGCTGGTCGGGCCGCCCGGCGGCGCGGCCGAAGGCGACGGCGCCCAGCGCGCCGCCCGCGGGGCCGGACTCCAGCATCCGGATCGGGAACCGCCGGGCCGTCTCCAGCGCGGCGACGCCACCGTGGGACAGCATGATCAGCGGGTCGGTGCGCACCCCGCAGCGGCGCAGCCGCTCCCGCAGGTCGGCGAGGTAGGTCTCGACCAGCTGCTGGACGTAGACGTTGGCGAGGGTGGTGGAGGTCCGCTCGTACTCGCGGATCTCCGGGTTGACCTCGCAGGACAGCGCCACCCGCAGCTCCGGGGCGACCTCGTCGAGGACCTCCCGCGCCCGCCGTTCGTGCTCGCCGTTGGTGTGGCTGTGCAGGAAGCACACGGCCACCGCCGTCACCCCGGCCGCGGCGAGCTCGACGCCCAGCCGCCGCACGGTGTCGACGTCCAGCGGGGTCAGCACCGTGCCGTCGGCCCGCAGCCGCTCCCGCACCCCGAAGCGCAGGTGCCGGGGCACCAGCGGCCGGGGCAGCTCCAGTCCCAGGTCGTAGAGCTCGTAGCGGTGCTCGCGGCCCATCTCGACCACGTCGCGGAAGCCCTCGGTGGTCAGCAGCGCGGTGCGTGCGCCGCGGCGCTCGATCAGGGCGTTGGTCACCAGCGTGGTGCCGTGCACGACGGTGGTGATGGCGGCGGGGTCGAGCCGGTGCTCCTCGAGGGTCTGCCGCAGCACCTGCTCCACCGCGGCCGCCGGTTCGCGGTGGGTGGTCAGGGTCTTGCCGACGGCGACGATCCCGCGGTCGTCGAGGACGGCCAGGTCGGTGAACGTGCCACCGATGTCCACCCCGACCCGCAGCGGACGTGGGTCTGCCATGGGAATCCTCCGCTTCGACGCGCAGCGCCAGAGCGTACGGATCGTCTGACGATCTGGCAACGGATCGTCGGACGATCCGCGGCGCCGACCGGGTAAGCTGAGCGGCGAGGACGCGCCGTGCGCGAGGACAGCGAGAGGGACCCACGTGACCGACTCCAGCGGTGCCGCCAGCCGGGTGGCCGACGCGCTGCGCGCCCAGATCGCCGCGGGCGCGCTCGTGCCCGGCATGCGGCTGTCCGAGGAGCGGGTCAAGCAGGAGCACGGGGTCTCCCGGAGCACGCTGCGGGAGGCCTTCCGGCTGCTGATCCGGGAACGCCTGCTGGTCCACGAGCTCAGCCGCGGGGTGTTCGTCCGCCAGCTCTCCCGGCAGGACGTCGCCGACCTCTACGAGGTCCGCCGCGTCGTCGAGTGCGCCGCGCTGCGGCACATCCGCAGCCTGGACCCGGCCGGCCTGCGGCGGGTCGCCGCCGCGGTCAAGGACGGGCGGGAGGTCGCGGAGCGGGGGGACTGGGACGCCGTGGCGGCGGCGAGCATCCGCTTCCACGAGGCGCTCGTCGCGCTCGCCGGGAGCCCGCGGCTCAACGCGCTGGTCAGCGACGTGCTCGCCGAGTTCCGGCTCGCCTACGCGCACATGCGGGACACCCAGGTGTTCCACGCGGCCTTCCTCAAGCGCAACGCCGAGATCGCCGAGACCCTCGGCAGGGGCGACATCGAGGCTGCGGCGGAGATGCTGGACGACTACCTGGTCGACGCGGAGAAGGCCCTCCAGGACCACTTCGTCGACTGACCCCCGGAGGTCGGCTGGTCCCCCGCCCCGGCCGACCGCCTCCGCCGAGCCGACGCCTCCGCGATCCCGGGACCTCCCACCCCGCCGTGCCCGCCGCTCGAGCGACACCCCCGCGGTCACCGGTGGACGCGACTCCCACGGGGACCGGACGTCTGATCTCCGCGGGAATCGCGTCAGGACGAGACACGCACCGGCGTGTCGGACCTGTGCTCGGGCACGTCCTCGACCGACGAACCCGATCCGGATCCCGGCGTGGGTGTTGTCGATCGTCGGACGATCTCCTAGAGTCGGCCAGCACCACCCACGGCCGCGCTGCCTCCGCGGCGGCACCGGTCGTCCGGCTGCCCGCCGCGCGCCGACGAAGGTCGGCACCGGCACGAGCTGCGCACCTCGCTCACCGAGCCAAGGAGCAGTCCCATGGCCACCACGTCCCTCGACCCCAGCAGACAACGGTTGAGCCCACCCGCGAGGCGCGCGGTGAAGGGCGCGTGCTTCGGCTTCTTCGTCGACTACTTCGACATCTACCTGCCGATCGTCGCCCTGACCCCCGCGATCGCCTACTTCCAGCCGCCGCACACCGCACCGGCCGTCGCCGCCACGCTCTCCTACGTCACCCTCGCGCTCACCCTGATCGGCCGCCCGCTCGGCGCCATCGTCTTCGGCCGCATCGCCGACGTCGCCGGCCGCCGCCGGGCCACCCTGGTCGCCGTGGGCGGGGCCGGGACGTGCACGCTGCTCATGGCCCTGCTGCCCGGCTACGCCACCATCGGCTGGCTGGCGATCGTCCTGGTGCTGCTGCTGCGCTTCGTCGGCGGGGTCTTCATGGGCGGCGAGTACTCCAGCGCGAACCCGCTGGCCATGGAGGCCAGCCCCCGGCACCTGCGCGGGCTGGTCGGCGGGCTCATCGCGGCGGCCTACCCGCTGGGCTACATCGCGATCTCCCTCGTCGTCGCGCTGACCTTCCAGTTCGCGCCGGCCGGCGACCTCGACAGCGCGTACGTGCAGTGGGGCTGGCGCATCCCGTTCTTCGTCGGCGCCGGGCTGTCGGCGTGGTTCCTGCTCTACTTCCGCCAGGTCGAGGAGTCGGCGGCGTTCAAGCAGGTCCAGCGCACCTCCGCGCAGCGCACGTCCCCGCTGCGGCAGCTGCTCACCGGCGAGCACCGGCGCAAGCTGCTGCAGGTGCTGCTCATGATGACCGGCATGTGGTTCACCGTGCAGGCCACCCTCTCGGCCACCCCGGCGCTGCTGTCGGCGGTGATCGGCCTGCCCAGCTCGGCGGTGAACACCGGGCTGCTGGTGGCCAACGTGTTCGTCGCCGCCGGGTACCTGGTGATGGCGCAGCTCGGCCAGCGCTTCGGGCGACGGCGGATGCTGGTGCTGTCCGGGGTGTGGACGGTCGTGCTGGTGCCGCTCGTGTTCGCCGCGATGGTCCGCTCGGCGACCGCCGCGGCCGCCGACGGCGGCAGCGTGCTGCCGACGATGGTGTGGGCGACGCTCGCCCTGGTGCTCACGGTGTCGCCGTGGGGCATCGTCTCGACCTACATCATCGAGCGGTTCGCCACCGGGGTGCGCGCGTCGGGCTACGGGATCGGCTACAGCCTCGCGGTGATCGTGCCCGGGTTCTACGCCTTCTACATGATCGGTCTGGCGAACCTCATGCCCTACGAGTACACGCCGATCGTGCTCATCGTCCTCGGCGGGGCGCTCGCTGCGATCGGCGCGCTGCGCGGCCCGGAGACCCGTGACGTCGACCTGAGCACGGCGGAGCCGGCATGATCACCGCGGACACCCCGCCCGCGGTCGCCCGGGAGGTCATCCGCCGGGGCGGTTGGCGGCGGGTCACCACCGGGTTGTGCACCGGGCACGTCCAGGCCAACCTGGCCGTGCTCCCGCGCGAGGCGGCGGACGAGTTCGCCGAGTTCTGCCGGCTGAACCCGCGACCGCTGCCGCTGCTGGAGATGACCGAGCCGGGCGTGGCGGACCGGCTCCGCGCCGCACCCGGCGCCGACCTCCGCACCGACCTGCCGGGCTACCACGTGCACCGCGGCGGCGAGGTGTCCAGGGTGGACGACCTGCGCGAGGTGTGGCGCGACGACCTGGTGGCGTTCCTGCTCGGGTGCAGCTTCAGCGCCGAGGAGCGGCTGCTCGCCGCCGGGGTCCGGTTGCGCCACCTCGAGCTCGGCCAAGGCGTGCCGATCTTCCGCACCGCGCTGCGCTGCCGGGAGGCCGGGCGCTTCCGCGGTCCGGTCGTGGTGTCGATGCGCGCCGTCCGCGAGGCCGAGGTGCCCCGAGCGGTCGCGGTGACCGCGGAGCTGCCGTTCGCGCACGGCGCCCCGCTCCACGTCGGCGACCCCGCGGAGATCGGCATCACCGACCTCTCGCGGCCCGACTGGGGCGACCCGCTCCCGCTGCAGGACGACGAGGTCCCGGTGTTCTGGGCCTGCGGGGTGACGCCACAGGCGGTCCTCGCGGAGGTGCGACCGGAGCTGGCCATCACGCACGCGCCGGGGCACATGTTCCTCACCGACCTCCGCGTCACCGACCTCGTCGAGGCGGCCCGGCCCGGTGACCCGGTCAGCGGCGCAGGTCTCCGCCGCGCGGGTGGGAGTCCCACTCCGCCTCCGACACGTCGGTGACCGCCGACCCGTTGGCCCCCGGCACCTCCGGCGGGACCGTCCACAACCGACCCTTGTCGTCGAGCAGCGCCACGTCACCGTTCGGCGCGCGCAGCGCCTGCGCACCGGTCGCGATGGTGCCGACCACCGGCAGCCCGTCCACTGCGGACACCCGGCGGTCGAGCACGCCGGTGACCAGCAGCTCCGCCACGGAGCGCCGCTCGACCCGGACCCGCTGGCCGCGGTGCACCACGTCGACGGTGCGCACCGGCGACGGCACGGCGAAGCCGTCGAGGACGTCCGCGGCCTGCTCCGGCGTAGCGCAGCCGTCGGCACCGGTGACGTCGATGCCGAAGTGGCGGATGTCGGTCGGCGCGGGCAGCAGCGCCGTGGCGCGCAGGACGTCCAGCGGCACCACTCCGCACGGGTCCGATGTGGACACCGGGGCGGTGCCGTCGGGGCGGCGGACGAGCCCCGGCCCCTCCTGCCACGGACCGGGGATCAGCACCGGCGGGTAGGGGTGCGCGGTGAAGCCGCGGTCCCAGAACGTCACCGAGGTGCCGTCCGCCGTCTGGTGGGCGATCGCGAACGCGTCCAGCGCGGGCACCCACATCCAGTCCGCGCTGAAGGCGTCCACGACCGACCGCGAACGCCCGCGACCGGCCGGCCGGAACCCCTGCTCGGTGAGCGCTTGCACCTGGTCGCGGAACTCGGGGTCGCGCGCCCGCACCACGAACTGCCCGGCGCCGTTCCACCCCGCCCCGGCCGCCGTGGTGTCGGTGAACATCAGGTAGAACCAGCCGTCCAGGTACAGCGCGGACGGCTGGCCCGCGCCGTAGGCGTTCTCCCGGTGCACCTCACCGGACGGCTCGATGATCGGCGCGCCCCCGGCCTCGCGCTGCCACGCGCGCCCGTCGGTGCTGCTGGCCACCCCGATGGCGTTGCCGTGCGCGTGGTCGTCGCCCGCCGCCCCCGTGTAGTAGAGGTAGTAGCGGTCGTCGACCCGGATCACCGACGGGTCGCAGGTGTGCATGCCGTCGAACCCGCTGGGCTGGCCGGAGAACACCGGGACCGCGGGCGCCCCGCCGGAGTCGGCGAACGGCCCGTCGACGCTGCCCGCCGCGGCGTGCAGGACGTCGTCACCGGGCGGGCCGATGCCCGGCAGCTGGCTGCACCACCACACCCGGTACTGCCCGCCGTCCTGCAGCACCGTCGGTCCGTAGTTGTACGGCGCGGGCAGGCCGCCGGAGACCACCACCCCGCCGCTGCTGCGCTCGGCAGCGACCCGCAGGTCCACCGGCAACCGGCTCGGCTGGGCCTGCGACTGGACGCTCGGCTGCCCACCGGGCTCCACCGGCGCCTGCGTGCACCCGGCGAGCAGCACGACACCGACCAGCCCGGCCGCCCTGCGCACCAGCCCCCGCACCGCTCCTCCCCCCAGAACCGTGCGCCTACGCGCTCGCGTGCTCCGCCAGCCAACGGATCGCCAACGGGTACCCGGCCACGCCGAAGCCGGCCACCACCGCGGTCGAGATGTCCGACAGGTAGCTGGTGTGCCGGAACTCCTCCCGCTTGTGCACGTTGGAGATGTGCAGCTCGACCAGCTCCGCTTCGAGCTGCGCCGCCGCGTCGCGGACGGCGATCGAGTAGTGCGTCCAGGCACCGGCGTTGAGCACGACCGGCCAGCGCTGGTCGGCGGCCTCGTGCAGCCACTGCACCATCTCGCCCTCGTGGTCGGTCTGGCGCACCTCGACCTCGACGCCGAGCTCGGCACCGGCGTCCTCGCACATCCGGACCAAGTCGGCGTAGGTGGTGCTGCCGTAGACCGAGGGCTCCCGCTTGCCCAGCCGGCCGAGGTTCGGGCCGTTGAGCACCAGCACCTTCACAGCAGGACCCCCGTGGACTTCGCCTCACCGCCGGTGACGGCGGAGTAGGCGGCGGCGATGAGCGAGGGGTCCGGGCCCTCCAGCCGACCGGGCTTGGCCAGCCCGTCCAGCACGACGAACCGCAGCACCCCGGCGCGGTTCTTCTTGTCCACCTTCATCGCTTCCAGCAGCTGGCCCAGCGCGTCCGGGTCGTAGGTGGTGGGCAGGCCCAGCGAGTCCAGCACCCGCTTGTGCCGGTCGGCGGTCTCGTCGTCGAGCCGGCCGGCCAGCCGCGCGAGCTCGGCGGCGAAGACCAGGCCCACGCTCACCGCCGCGCCGTGCCGCCACCGGTAGCGCTCCCGCCGCTCGATGGCGTGCGCCAGGGTGTGCCCGTAGTTGAGCACCTCCCGCAGCAGCGACTCCTTCAGGTCCGCGGCGACCACGTCGGCCTTGACCTTGATCGACCGGCGCACCAGCTCGCCCAGCACCTCACCGGTGGGGTCGGTGGCGGCCTCCGGGTCGGCCTCGATCAGCCGCAGGATCTCCGGGTCCGCGATGAACCCGGCCTTGACGATCTCGGCCATGCCCGCGATGAGCTCGTTGCGCGGCAGGCCCTCCAGCGTCGCCAGGTCGGCGAGCACCAGGCTCGGCTCGTGGAACAGCCCGACGAGGTTCTTGCCGGACTCGGTGTTGATGCCGGTCTTGCCGCCGATCGCGGCGTCCACCATGCCCAGCAGCGTGGTCGGCACGTGCACCACGCGCACCCCGCGCATCCAGGTGCCGGCCACGAAGCCCGCGACGTCGGTGACCGCGCCGCCGCCGAAGGACACCACGATCCCGCCGCGGTCCATGCCGATCTTGCCGAGCACCTCCCAGCAGAACCCGGCGACCTGCAGGCTCTTGCCGTCCTCGGCGTCGGGGATCTCCACCCGGTGGGCGTCCACCCCGGCCTCGGTCAGCTCCTCGCGCACCGCCTCGACGGTCGCGGAGATGGTGGGCTGGTGCACCAGCGCCACCACCGATGCGTCGCGCAGGTAGTCCACGAGCTCGCCGAGCAGCCCCCGGCCGACCACCACGTCGTAGGGCTGCTGGCTCGCAACCCCGATCCGCACCGGTTCGGTCATCATCGTCCCTTCGGTGAAGCGGTTCTGGACTGAAGAGTACGCAGGGCGGTCAGCGCAGCGGCGCAGATCGCGCACTCGGGGTGTCAGCTGGACGCGGCGCTCGGCGCGGACAGCGCGGCCACGACCTTCGCCACCACCTCGTCGGGCTCGACGTGGTCGGTCGCGACCTCCACGGTGGCCACCGAGCGGTAGATCGGGACCCGCGCCTCGAGCAGCGCCTTGAAGGTGGCGCGCGGGTTCACCCCGGCCAGCAGCGGGCGCGCGGTGGACAGCCCGACGCGCTTGGCGCCTTCGGCGAGGCCCACCGACAGGAAGACCACCGGGTGCCCGGCGAGGCGTTCGCGGGTGCGCTCGGACAGCACCGCGCCGCCGCCCAGAGCCAGCACGCCGTCGTGCTCCCGCAGCGCGGTCTCCACGGCGGCCTCCTCCAGCTCCCGGAACGCCGGTTCGCCGTCGGTGGCGAAGATGTCGGCGATGGCCCGGCCGGTGGTGCGCACCACGTCGTCGTCGGTGTCCCGGAAGGCGACGCCGAAGCGCTCCGCCAGGAGCCGACCGATCGTCGTCTTGCCCGCGCCCGGCGGGCCGACGACCACCGCCCGCGGCGCCATCAGCGCACCTGCCGCTTCTCGGCGCGCTCCCGCAGCGCGGCGAGGTAGCCCTCGACGTTGCGCCGGGTCTCGGGCAGCGAGTCACCGCCGAACTTCTCCAGGGCGGCCTCGGCCAGCACCAGCGCGACCATCGTCTCGGCCACCACCGCGGCGCGCGGCACCGCGGTGATGTCGGAGCGCTGGTGCATCGCCTGCGCCGGCTCGCCGGTCGCCACGTCCACAGTGGCCAGTGCGCGCGGCAGGCTGGAGATGGGCTTCTTCGCCGCGCGGACGATGAGCGGCTCGCCGTTGGTGATGCCGCCCTCCAGGCCACCGGCCCGGTTGCTGCTGCGGCGCACCCACTTCTCGCCCTCGGCGGGGTAGATCTCGTCGTGCGCGGCGCTGCCGCGCCGGCGCGCGTTGGCGAAGCCCTCGCCGATCTCCACGCCCTTGATCGCCTGGATGCTCATCAGCGCACCGGCCAGCCGCGCGTCGAGCTTGCGGTCCCAGTGCACGTGCGAGCCGATGCCCGGCGGCAGCCCGTAGGCGATCACCTCGACCACGCCGCCGAGCGTGTCGCCGTCCTTCTTGGCCTTCTCGACCTCGGCCATCATCCGCTCGGTCGCGGCGTCGCCGAACGCGCGCACCGGGTTCTCGTCGATGGCCGCGAGGTCGTCCGGACCGGGCAGCGCGTCGTGCTCGGCGTCCACGCCGCCGAGGCTGACCACGTGGCTGACGATCTCCACGCCGAGCAGCTGCCGCAGGAACTGCCGGGCCACCGTGCCGACGGCGACGCGGGCCGCGGTCTCGCGGGCGCTCGCGCGCTCCAGCACCGGGCGGGCCTCGTCGAAGCCGTACTTCTGCATCCCGGCGAGGTCGGCGTGACCGGGCCGCGGGCGGGTGAGCGGCTCGTTGCGGGCCAGCGTGGACAGCACGTCCTCGTCGACCGGGTCGGCGGCCATCACCTGCTCCCACTTGGGCCACTCGGTGTTGCCGATCCGGATCGCGATCGGGCCGCCCTGGGTGCGCCCGTGCCGCACGCCGCCGACGATCTCCAGCTCGTCGGCCTCGAAGTTCATCCGGGGGCTGCGCCCGAAGCCGAGCTTGCGGCGCTCCAGCTGGGTCGCGATGTCGGTCGAGGTCACCTCGACCCCGGCCACCATGCCTTCCAACACCGCCACCAGGGCGGGGCCGTGCGATTCTCCAGCGGTCATCCAGCGCAGCACACCGTAGATCCTGCCACGTGCGCCCGTCGGCGGGACCGGCCGGGGGTCAACGCTGTCGGACCCAGCACGCCCACGGTGACCTGCGACGCAGCGAGTCGGCGGTCACCAGCCCGGCGCCACCGCGGTCACCAGCCACGCCGGGACGAGCACCACCGGGCCGTGCGGGACCGCACCGCGGCCGCGCCACGACGCCGCGGCGAGCGTGCCCAGCGCCGCCACCACCATGACGACCAGCACGGCCCCCACCGACACCGCGCCCACCACCAGCCCCAGCACTCCCGCGAGCTTCACGTCACCGGGCCCCATCGCCTCGGGCAGCAGGACCCGCACCAGCAGGTAGACCCCGCCGAGGAGCAGCGCGCCGACGAGGGCACCGGACCAGGTCCCCGGCCGGTGCACCGCCGCGACGCCGACCAGCACCGCCGCCACGGGGTAGGCGGGCAGCGTGAACACGTCGGGCAGCCGGTAGGCGCGCACGTCGCACACCGCGAGCAGCACCCCGACCCAGCCCAGCAGCAGCGGGACCGCTGCCCACCACCACGGCATCCCGGCGGCCACGCGCAGCGCCACCCAGGCCCAGGCCACCCCGACGGCGAGCTCGCACCACGGCCGGGGCACCACCACGCCCCGCCGCACCGAGCCCAGCACCCACCGCCCGAGCCACCCGGCGCCGCACCCGACGACGCCCCCGAGCACCCCGATCACCGCGACCACGCGGCCACGATCCCCCAGCCGACAGCCGCACCCGCGGACCCCGAACCCCCGCATGTCGGGCCCCGATCGAGCGACGCTCCCGCGGCCGTGACGGCGTGAAGGGCACCCATCGCCCACCGCGGTGGCGAGAGGTGCCCTCCACGCTTCCCCCGACCGGGGAGGTCAGGCGCCGACGGAGAAGAGCACGTCGCCGGCGACGACCTGGCCGTCCTCGCGCAGGTCCGCCAGCGCCTCGGGCGCCGTCTCCAGGGCGATCACCGGGCAGATCGACGCGTAGCCGTGCGACTCCACCTCGGACGGGTCCCACGTGACGACGCGCTGCCCGGCCTCCACCTGGTCGCCCTTGGCCACGTGCAGCTCGAAGCCCTCGCCCTTGAGCTTGACCGTGTCGATGCCCAGGTGCACCAGGACCGCGGTGCCGCTGGGCGAGGCGACCACGAACGCGTGCGGGTGCAGCGTCGCCACCGTCCCGGCGATGGGCGCGACCGCGTCGGCCCGCCCGCCGGACGGCTTCACCGCCACGCCCGGACCCACCATGGCCTGCGAGAACACCGGGTCGGGCACCTCCGTCAGCGCGGTGGCCAGGCCCGCCACCGGGCTGCCGACCTCGACGCTCACCGCAGGTCCTCGATGTCCTCGGCCAGCGTGTCCGCCTCCGGGCCGACCACGACCTGCACGACGGAGCCCTGCACCATCACGCCGTGCGCGCCCGCGTTCTTCAGCGCCGCCTCGTCGACCTTCGAGCCGTCCTCGACCTCGCAGCGCAGCCGCGTGATGCACGGCTCGATCTCCACCACGTTGTCCCCGCCGCCGAGCGCGGCCAGGATCGCCGCGGCCTTGTCCTGAGCCACCGCGTGCTCCCTTCCTCCGTAACCACGACGCAGAGCTGCGCGCCACCGCGTCGCGACGATCTTGCGCCACTCGGTGTCGATGCGGCAACGAAACCGGAGCCGTCTTGACACTCGATCGCGTGACGGCGCATTGTTCGCAACCGAGTGGTCCAGACCGGACAGTACCAACTGGGTACCACCGGTCAACAGCATCGGGCGAACACGACGGCGATCCGCCGAGGTTCGTCCCGGTGGCCGGTGCCCACCAGGCACCGGGGAGCGACGACGCACCGGTGGAGGCGACGTGGCCGCGCGGGACACCGCAGACGACAGCGAGCTCGCTGGAGGCGTGCTGCGCGACGGCCCGACGCCCAAGCACGCCCAGCTGCGCGAGATCCTGCGCACCCTGGCGCGCGACGAGCTCCTCCCCGGGTCCCCGGTGCCCTCCGAGCGCGAACTCGCGGTCCGCTACGGGGTTTCCCGGCTGACCGTGCGGGAAGCCATCGGCCAGCTGGTCAGCGAAGGGCTGCTGGTACGGGTGCGCGGCAAGGGCACCTTCACCACCCGCCCCCGCGTGGACTCCCAGCTGCACCTCGCCTCGTTCACCGAGGACATGCGCCGCCGCGGCATGCGGCCGGAGACCGTGCTGCTCGAAGCGGACGAGCGGCTCCCACCGCCGAGCACCACCGAGGCGCTGGGCCTGGCCCCCGGCGAGACGGCCTACTGGATCCACCGCCTGCGCAAGGCCGACGGGGCTCCGATGGCGGTGGAGCGCGGCTGGTACCACGCTGGACTGCTGCCCGGTCTGCTCGACCACGACCTGACCGACTCGCTGTACACCCTGCTGGCCCGCCGCTACCAGGTGCAGCTGGAACGCGGCACCCAGACGGTGCTCGCCGAGGGCGCCGACGCCGAGACCGCCACGCTGCTCGGGGTGCGCCCCGGCAGCCCGGTCCTGGTGTTCCGCCGGATCGCCACCGCGCAGGGGCGCCCGGTCGAGGACATGACGTCCTGGTACCGCGGCGACCTGTACCAGGTCACCATGCAGCTGGACCGCGAGCCGGGCGGGACCGACGAGCACCGCCCGACCATCCGGCCCACGGACCGCGAGCCGGATCCCCGACGACTCGGTGTCCACGACACAGGAGGTAACCGATGAGTGCCAGCGCCCCAGCGGCGAGCGGCAACAGGAGAGGCTTCGCCCTGCTGCAACGGCTGGGCCGGAGCCTGATGCTGCCGATCGCCGTCCTACCCGCTGCCGCGCTGCTGTCGCGACTCGGCCAGCCCGACCTGCTGGGCGAGGAGGGCCTGAGCGCGGTGCTGCCGTGGGTGCAGCCCGTGGCCGACGTCATCGGCTCCGCCGGTGACTCGCTGTTCAACTACCTGCCGCTGCTGTTCGCGATCGGTGTCGCGATCGGCTTCGCGAAGAAGGCCGACGGGTCGACCGCGCTGTCCGGGGCCGTCGGGTACGTGGTGCTGTCCGGGGTGCTGTGGAAGATGACCGACACGGCAGCGGACACGGTGTTCAACAAGGGCCCCTACGGCGTGCTCGGCGGCATCATCGCCGGTCTCGTCGCGGCCTGGCTGTGGCAGAAGTACCACCGCATCAAGCTGCCTCCCTACCTGGGCTTCTTCGGTGGGCGCCGGTTCGTGCCGATCATCACCGCGGTGGCGATGCTGGTCGTCGGCGTGGTCCTCGGCCTGCTCTTCCCGCTCTTCGACGCCGGCCTGACCGCCTTCAGCAACGCGGTCACGCAGAACGCGGTGATCGGCGGCGGCGTCTACGGCGTGGTCAACCGGCTGCTGCTGCCGTTCGGCCTGCACCACATCCCGAACAACGTGGTCTGGTTCCTCTTCGGCGACTACAACGGCCAGAAGGGCGACATCTCCCGCTTCTTCGCCGGTGACCCCACCGCGGGCACCTTCATGACCGGGTTCTTCCCGATCTTCATGTTCGCCCTGCCGGCCGCCGCGCTGGCGATCTGGCAGTCCGCCAAGCCCTCGCAGCGCAAGGTCGTCGGCGGCGTGATGATCTCGGTGGCGCTGACGTCGTTCCTCACCGGCATCACCGAGCCGCTGGAGTTCTCGTTCATCTTCGTGGCCTGGCCGCTGCTGCTGGTCCACGCGGTGCTCACCGGCACGTCGATGGCGCTGGTCAACGCGCTGGACATCCACAGCGGGTTCGGCTTCTCCGCGGGCGCCATCGACTACCTGCTGAACTTCGGGATCTCGCAGAACGCGCTGTGGCTGATCCCGATCGGACTCGGCTACGCGGTCATCTACTACTTCGTGTTCCGGTTCGTGATCACGAAGTGGAACCTGCGCACCCCCGGCCGTGAGGAGGACGACAGCGACGCGGCCGAGAACGGTACGGACAATGTCGAGGGGAAGGCCGGGGCGGGCCCCGACCGCAGCTGAACCCCCCGGCACCCTTCCCCGATTCCCCCGACGAACGGAGAACCGATGGTGGAGCGACGGGTCACCGTTGCCAGCAAGGTAGGTCTGCACGCTCGGCCCGCGGCTCTGGTGGCGAAGGCCGCCGCGGCGCAGCCGGTGAAGATCATGATCCGCAAGGACGGCACCGGTCCGGTGGAGGCGGGCAGCATCCTCGGTCTGATGACCTTGGGCGCGTCCTTCGGTGACGAGGTCGTGCTGGCTGCCGAGGGAGACGGCGCGGAGGCGGCGCTGGACCACGTGGCCCGGCTGGTCGCCACCGACCTCGACAACACCAACTGAAGCACCCCGACGCACACGGCCCCTCCGCTCCCCGAGCGGAGGGGCCGTCGTCGTCCCGGGGCGTGCCGACGCCCCGGAACGTCGGTGCGTCGGTCACGACACACGCACGCGTGCCGGGGCCCACGCGACTCCCGGGGAAATCGGACGTCCAGCTTCCGCGGGAACCGCGGTCACAGCGGCAGCGGGACCTCGCCGCCGGTGGCGTCGGCGAGGGCGTCGCGCATGACCTCGCGTGGGGCCGGCAGGCCGGTGAACTGCTCGACCTGGCCGAACGCCTGGTGCAGCAGCATGTCCAGCCCCGTCGCGATGCGCCCGCCGGCCGCGGTCACCGCGGCGGCCAGCGGCGTCGGCCACGGGTGGTAGACGACGTCGAGCACGCAGGCCGCCTTCGCCAGCTCCGCCGCCCGCTCGTCGAGCGCGCCCGCAGGCAGCGTCGACACCACGACGTCCGCCGTGGCCGCGGCGTCGGCGAGCGAGACGCGGTCCAGCCGCTCCACGCGCACCGACAGGCCCACCCGCTCGGCGGTCTCCACCACCTCGCGCGCCCGCGCGGGCTCGCGCACCGCGATCGTCACCTCGCGCAGCCCGAGGTCGGCGAATCCCGCGAGGGTCGCGGCGGCGGTGCCGCCCGCGCCGAGCACGAGCCCGCTGGTGCCGGTGCGGAACCCACCGGCGGCGCGCAGCGCGCCGACGACCCCGTCGACGTCGGTGCAGTCCGCCGCCCAGCTGCCGTCCGCCCGGTGCACCAGGGTGTTGGCCGCGCCGACCGCCTCGGCCCGCGCGCTGGCCTCGTCGGCGAGGCGCAGCGCGGCGCGCTTGCCCGGCATGGTCACCGACAGCCCGGCCCACTCCGGGCCGAGCCCGGCGACGACGTCGACCAGCTGCCGCTCGTCGGCCTCCACCCGCTCGTAGGTCCAGCCGTCCAGGCCGAGCGCGGCGTACGCGGCCCCGTGCAGCACCGGGGACAGCGAGTGCTCGATCGGGGAACCGAGCACCGCTGCCCGCCGCTGGTCAGAACGCGCCACGAGCCCGTGCCTCGTCGATGTAGGCCTCGTGCTGCTCGAGGGTGTCCGCGAAGCAGGACGTGCCATCCGGGTAGCACTTCACGAAGAACCGCCAGTTGCCCTCCGCCGGCTTCTCGGCGGCCGCCAGCGCCTCCTTGCTGGCCGTGGAGATCGGCGTCGGCGGCAACCCGTAGTTCAGGTACGTGTTGTACGGCCCGGGCCGCTGCCGGTCCTCCGGCCTGGTCAGCAGGCTCGGCTTGTCCAGCGGGTAGTTGATCGTGGAGTCCATCTTGAGCTCCATGACCGGGTGCGTGAGCCGGTTCTCGATCACCCGCGCGACCTGGGGGAAGTCCTTCTCGATCGCTTCGCTCTGCACGATCGAGGCGATGATGAGCAGCTCGTACGGCGTGTGCCCGGTGCCCTCGGCCCGCTGCGGCAGACCGGCGGCCTCCAGCGCCGCCGCCGAGCGGTTCACCACGTCGCGCAGCACGTTCTCCGCGGACTCGCCCGGCTTGACGTCGTAGACGCCGGGCATGATCAGGCCTTCCAGCCGCCGCTTCGGCTCCGCCTTGCTCGCGTCCTCGATCGCCCAGTCCGGCACGCCCAGCGACTCCAGGTCGGCGGTGGCGGCGACGTGGTGCATCTCCTCGGGGGTGGTGCACGTCGGGTTCTCGCCGACGCAGGTGGCCTCGGCGAGCCGGGTCAGGATGCCCGGTGTGTGCCCGCCGTCGGGGGCGAGCTGGTCCTCCAGCCGCATGCCGCCGCGGATGTCCACCCGGCCGACCTTCGCCTTGGGCGACAGGATGTGCGCCACGGCCGCCTCGCCGGACATCTGGTTGCGCATCAGGTAGTACCCGGGCTGGATGCTGTTGATCCGGCGGTTCTCCTCGGCGGCCTTGGTGAACGCCTTCGAGGAGGCCACCACGCCGTGCTGGGCCAGGGTGCGGCCGATGGCGCTGACGGTGTCCCCGGGCTTGACCTCGATGACCACGTCACCGCTGCCTTCGCCGTCGAAGTCGTCGTAGGCGCCGATCTGCATGATCTGGCTGGCCCCGTAGAGCACGCCGACACCCACCAGGACCAGCACGAACAGCCCAGCGAGCGCGGTCACCAGCCGGCGCCGCTTGCGGCGGCGGAAGCGCTCCGGGTCCGGTGCGCGGTGCCTCCGCTCCTCGGGCTCGTCGGCGAACAGTCCGAGATCGTCGGTCACGACAGGTCCTCTCGCGTCTTCCCCCGACTGTCCAAGAACGCCTGCAAGATCTCGACGGCGGCGGCTTGGTCCACCACGGCCCGCTGCTTCTTGCCCTTGACGCCGCGCTGCGACAGCATCCGGCTCGCGGTGACGGTGGTCAGGCGCTCATCGGCGAAGCGCACCGGCACCGGTGCGATGCGCTCCGCCAGGGCCGCCCCGTAGGACTGCGCGATCTCCGCGGCGGAGCCGTGGCGGCCGGCCAGCGTCTTGGGCAGGCCCACCACGACTTCCACCACGTCGTGCTCGGTGACCAGCTCGGCCAGCTGCGCCAGGTCGCTGCCGCCCGGCTCGTCCCGCTTCAGCGTGACCAGCGGGGTGGCCAGCATCGGCGCGGGATCGCTGAGCGCGACGCCCACCCGGACCGCACCGACGTCGACACCGAGCCGACGTCCCGGTCCGGGCACTGCCTGCTGGTGCTCGCTCACCCGCCAGCCACCACCTGGTCGACCGCCTTGCGCAGGGCGCCGATCGCGGCGGTGATGCCGGCCGGGTCCGAGCCGCCGCCCTGGGCCATGTCCGGCTTGCCGCCGCCGCGACCGCCGACCTCGGCGGCGAACCCGGGCACCAGCTTGCCGGCCGCGAGGCCCTGGTCGCGGGCCGCGTCGTTGACGCCGACCACGAAGCTGACCTTGCCCTCGTCGGCGGAGAACAGCGCCACCACGGCGGGCCGGGACCCGAACCGGCCGCGGACCTCAGCGGCCAGCGCGCGCAGCGCGCCGCCGTCCACGCCGTCCGGGACCTGCTCGGCGACCACGGTCACGCCGTGCACGTCGGTGCCCTTCTCGGCGAGCTCCCCGGCGGACTGCAGGACCTGCGCGACGCGCAGCTGCTGGATCTCCTTCTCCGCGGCCTTGAGCCGGGAGACCACGCTGCTGATGCGCTCCGGCAGCTGGTCGGCGGGCACCTTGAACTGCTCGGCCAGCTGGCTGACCAGCAGGTGCTCCTTGCTGATGTGGCGCATCGCGTCCATGCCGACCAGCGCCTCGACGCGGTGCACGCCCGAGCCCACCGAGGCGTCCGAGACCAGCTTGACCACGCCGAGCTTGCCGATGCGCGGCACGTGGGTGCCACCGCACAGCTCGCGGGAGTAGTCGCCCATGTCCACGACCCGGACCCGGTCGCCGTACTTCTCGCCGAACAGCGCGATCGCGCCGAGCTCCATGGCCCGGTCCATCGTCGTGGTGTAGGCCTGCACCTCGACGTCACTCTGCAGGTAGTCGTTGACCTCTTCCTCGACGCCGGTGAGCACGCTGGCCGACACCGCCGCCGGCGCGGTGAAGTCGAACCGCATCCGGCCCGGCGAGTTCAGCGAACCGGCCTGCGCGGCGCGCTTGCCGTAGGCGCTGCGCACCGCCGCGTGCACCAGGTGCGTCGCGGAGTGGGAGCGCTCGATGGCGTGGCGGCGGGCCTGGTCGACCGCGGCCTCCAGCTGGGTGTCCACGCCGAGCTCGCCCTCGACGACCTTGGCGCGGTGCACGAACAGGCCGGGCACGGCGCGCTGCACGTCGTGCACCTCGACCGCGACGCCGGGGCCGACCAGCCGACCGGTGTCGGCGATCTGGCCACCGCCCTCGGCGTAGAACGGGGTGCGGTCCAGCACCAGCTCGACCTCGGTGCCCGCGGGCGCGGACTTGGCCGGCTGGCCGTCCACCAGCAGCCCCAGCACCCGGCTGTGCGACTGCAGGTCGGTGTAGCCGATGAACTCGGTGGTGCCGTGCTGGTCCAGCAGCGCCCGGTAGGTGGACAGGTCGCCGTGGCCGGTCTTGCGGGCCTTGGCGTCCTCCTTGGCCCGGCGGCGCTGCTCGGCCATCAGGTCGCGGAAGCCCTGCTCGTCGACGCTCAGCCCCTGCTCGGCCGCCATCTCCAGGGTGAGGTCGATCGGGAAGCCGTAGGTGTCGTGCAGCTGGAAGGCCTTGTCGCCGGAGAGCTGCTTGCCCCCGGTCTTCTTGGTCTCGGCGACCGCCATGTCGAAGATCTTCGACCCGGCGGTGAGGGTGGACAGGAACGCCTCTTCCTCGTTGCGCATCACCGAGTCGATGCGGTCGAACTCGGTGACCAGCTCCGGGTAGCTCGGCGCCATCGCGTCGCGCACGACCTTGCTGAACTCGCTGAGCACCGGCTCGTGCACGCCCAGCAGGCGGGTGGAGCGGATGATCCGGCGCAGCAGGCGGCGCAGCACGTAGCCGCGGGCCTCGTTGCCAGGGGTCACGCCGTCGCCGACCAGCATCACGCCGGAGCGGGCGTGGTCGGCGATGACGCGGAAGCGGACGTCGTCCTCGGGGTTGGCGCCGTAGCGGCGACCGGAGAGCTCCTCGGCCTTGGCGATGACCGGGCGGACCAGGTCGGTCTCGTAGACGTTCTCCACGCCCTGCAGCAGGCAGGCCACCCGCTCGACGCCCATGCCGGTGTCGATGTTCTTGCTGGGCAGCGTGCCGATCGGCGGGTGCCCCTGCTTCGGCGACTGCTCCCCCCTGATGTCCTGCATGAACACCAGGTTCCAGATCTCGATGTAGCGGTCCTCGTCGGCGACCGGCCCGCCCTCGCGGCCGTACTTCGGGCCGCGGTCGTAGTAGATCTCCGAGCACGGCCCGCCGGGACCGGGCACGCCCATGTCCCAGTAGTTGTCCTTGCCGTCGCGGGCCTGGATCCGCTCGGCCGGGACGCCGACGACCCGCTGCCAGAGGTCCCGCGCCTCGTCGTCCTTCTCGTAGACGGTGACCCACAGCCGCTCCGGGTCGAAGCCGTAGCCGCCGTCGGACTGCGACTTGGTGAGCAGCTCCCAGGCGAACTCCATGGCGCCTTCCTTGAAGTAGTCGCCGAAGGAGAAGTTGCCCGCCATCTGGAAGAACGTGTTGTGCCGGGTCGTCTTGCCGACCTCGTCGATGTCGCCGGTGCGCACGCACTTCTGGATGCTGGTGGCGCGCGGGTACGGCGCCGGGGCCTCGCCCAGGAAGTACGGCTTGAACTGCACCATCCCGGCGTTGACGAACAGCAGCGTCGGGTCGTCCAGGATCAGCGACGCGCTGGGCACGACGGTGTGGCCGTGGCTGCGGAAGTGCTCGGTGAACCGGTTGTTGATGTCGTGGGTCTGCACGGTGGGTCCCTCGGGAAGGTCAGGTGTCGGTTGGCGCGGTGGCGGCGAGCCGCTGGCGGCGCGAGAGCGCCGGCGTCAGCGGCCCGCCCGACGAGCTCGCCGGGTGCCGGCCGCACCGCTGGCCGGAGCCGCGTCGACGCGGCGGAACTGCACCGTGTCGGCGTTGCGCACGACGTCCTGCAACTCCTCTTCCCGCTCCTGCATGCCGGCGCGCACCTCGGCACCGAACGAGCCGACCGCACCGGCCAGCTCGCGCATCGCACCGCCCAGCTGCTCGGCCATGCCCGTCGGCGTCGCCTTGCGCGCGGTCTCGTTGAGCTTGCGCATCACCGTGACCCCGGCCGCGACACCGGCGCTGAACCAGAACAGGCGCCTCACTTGCGCCCCCCTTTGCCCTTGCGGCGGAAGTGCCGACCTGCGGGCTCCTGCTTGCGCTTGCGGCGCGCCCGCAGCGCCTTGCTGACCCCGTAGGAGAACGCCGCTGTCTTCACCAACGGGCCACCCAGTGTAGCCGTGAACAGCGAGGACAACGCCGAGACGTTGCCGCTGATGGTCTTGGCGTTGGCGGTGATGCCGTCAACCCGTTCCAGCTGGTTGTTGACGTGGGTGATCGTCGTGTTGGCGCCGGTGAACAGCGGGTCGGAGTTCTCGTGCGCCTTGCGGATCGCGATGGTCGCCTCGTCCAAGGTCCGGCCGAGCTTGATCAGCGGGATCGCCAGCAGCACGACCAGCAGCACGAACGCTCCGGCGGCGATCAGCGCGGCGATCTGCGTGGGCGTCACGTGCCCTCCCGATGTTTCAACGTCATTCCGGCAGGCCGGGCGGTCGCCGCACGCGGCCTGTTGATCGCCGCACAGGTTACCGGCCCCGCTCGCCCAACTGCGCACCCGGTCGCGGCCCCCGGTCGGGCCCGGCGGGGGACGCCCCGCCGTCGCGGCGCACGGGTCCCGGCACGAGGGGACCCCCGGGCCGGTGCTGTGCAACTTCCCCTTGCACAGCACTCCCGGGGGTCTCGGTGGCGGTCCGCCCCGTTCGGGTGCAGTGGGCGTCCGCCGACAGCGGCCAGAGTAGAACACGCTTTCGACTGATCGCCACTCGGCGGGGCCCGCTGGTGACCCTCACCGCACCGGCGTGATCGGCTCCTCACCTGCGAGGACGGCGGCGACGTTGCGGGCCGCGAGCTCGGCCATGGCGGTGCGGGTCTCGACGGTGGCCGAGCCGAGGTGCGGGACGACCACGACGTTGTCCAGGTCCAGCAGCGCGGGCTCCACCTCGGGCTCGCGCTCGAAGACGTCCAGCGCCGCGCCGGCGATCCGCCCCTCGCGCAGCGCCTCGGCCAGCGCCTTCTCGTCGACCACGGGACCGCGGCTGGTGTTGACCAGGTAGGCGGTCGGCTTCATCGCCGCGAGCGCGTCCCGGTCGATGAGGTGACGGGTCTGCTCGGTGAGCGGGCAGTGCAGCGAGACGACGTCGGCGGTGCGCAGCAGCTCCTCCAGCGGCAGGCGGCGCGCCCCGAGCTCGGCCTCCACCTCGGCGGGGGCCTGGCGGCGTCCGGTGTAGACGACGTCCATCCCGAAGGCGCGGGCCCGCCGGGCGACGGCTTGCCCGATGCCGCCGAGGCCGACGATGCCCAGCGTCTTGCCCTGCAGGCCCGATCCGAGCATGAAGCCGAGGTGGAAGGTCCACGGCTCGCGGGCGCGCAGCAGCCGCTCGCCCTCCGCGAGGCGCCGGGTGACCATGAGCAGCAGGCCGAGCGTGAGGTCCGCGGTGGCGTCGACGAGCACGCCGGGCGTGTTGGTGACGACCACGCCGCGCTCGGTCACGGCGGGCACGTCGACGTTGTCGTAGCCGACGGCGACGTTGGCCACCACCTCGAGCTGGGGCCCGGCGGCCTCGACCAGCTCGGCGTCCACCCGGTCGTGCAGCATCGTCACGACCGCGTGCGCGCCCCGCACGGCCTCGCGCAGCTCGGCGGGCGACAGCGGGCCGTCCTGCGTGCACACGTGCACCGACCCGGCCTCGCGCAGCACCGCCACCGCCGCCTCCGGCACCGTCCGGGTGACCACGATCCGCTTGTCCACCAACGACCTCCTCGCGACGAGTCCGTGAGGAACCTACCCGCTCGCCCACCGCGGATCGACCGTCGCGCACACCACACCGGGCGCTAGCCGTCGCCGCGGACGATGTCGCGCAGCTTGGGCACCCGCTCGCTGAGCGTGCGCTCGGCGCCGCGGCCGGTCGGCTGGTAGTAGTCGCGCCCCACCAGCTCGTCCGGCGGGTACTGCTGGGCCAGCACGCCCTCCTGGCGGTCGTGCGGGTAGCGGTAGCCCTGGGCGTTGCCGAGCTTCGTGGCCCCCGCGTAGTGGCCGTCGCGCAGGTGCGGCGGCACCGGGCCGGCCCGGCCGGCGCGCACGTCGGCGATCGCCGCGTCGATGGCCGTGATCACCGCGTTCGACTTCGGTGCCGTGGCCAGGTGGATCGTCGCCTGCGCCAGCGCCAGCCGCCCCTCCGGCATGCCGATGAACTGCACCGCGTGCGCCGCGGCGACGGCGGTCTGCAGCGCGGTCGGGTCGGCCATCCCGATGTCCTCGCTGGCGTGCACCACCAGCCGCCGGGCGATGAACCGCGGGTCCTCGCCGGCCTCGACCATCCGGGCCAGGTAGTGCAGCGCGGCGTCCACATCGGACCCGCGGATGGACTTGATGAACGCGCTGGCGACGTCGTAGTGCTGGTCGCCGCCCTTGTCGTAGAGGACCGCGGCGCGGTTCACGGTGGACTCGACGGTGTGCAGGTCGATGACCTCCGCGCCGGTCGAGGTCGCCGCCTCCGCGGCCGCCTCCAGCGCGGTGAGCGCGCGCCGGGCGTCGCCCCCGGCCAGCGCCACCAGGTGGTCCTCGGCCTCCTCCGACAGCCGCACCGCGCCGCCGAGCCCGCGTTCCTCGGTCACCGCGCGGCGCACCAGCGTGCGGATGTCGTCGTCCTCCAGGCTGTGCAGTTGCAGCACCAGCGAGCGCGAGAGCAGCGGCGCCACCACGGAGAAGTACGGGTTCTCGGTGGTGGCCGCCACCAGCAGCACGGTGCGGTCCTCGACCGCACCGAGCAGCGCGTCCTGCTGCGTCTTGGAGAAGCGGTGCACCTCGTCGATGAACAGCACGGTCGACTCGCCGGAGCGGCCGAGGCGGCGGCGGGCCTCGTCGATGACCGCCCGCACCTCCTTCACCCCGGACGACAGCGCGGACAGCGCCGCGAAGCGCCGACCGGTGGCCGACGAGACGAGGTTGGCCAGGGTGGTCTTGCCGGTGCCGGGCGGGCCGTAGAGCAGCACCGAGGCCGGTGCGCCGCCCTCGACCAGCCGGCGCAGCGGCGCCCCGGGACCCAGCAGGTGCTGCTGCCCGACGACCTCGTCGAGCGAGCGGGGCCGCATCCGCGCCGCCAACGGCGCGTTCTCGGCCAACCGCTCGCCGGCGCGCTGCTCGGTGTCGGCGCCGAACAATCCCTCGTCGAACAGGCCCTCACTCACACCCCGACGCTACCGCCCGCGCCCGACGGCCTCGCCCACCTGGGCGGGTGAGCGCGCAGCCGGGCCACCGCTGCGCGCTCCCGCCCGTCAGCGCACCTGGGAGGGCAGGGCCACCTCCACGGTGCCGTCGCTGCGCCGCCGTTGTGCGGCCCAGTGCTCGACCGCCTGGTGGCAGGCACGGTCGAGGTGCCGGAGCGTGGTCAGGTCGAGGTGGATGTGCTTGCCGGCCGGCAGCTGGTCGAGGTGGTCCAGCAGCCGCGGCAGCCGCAGGAAGGTCGCGTTGCCGCGCAGCTGGACGCGCACCTGCTCGTCACCGTGCTCGGCCTTGACCGACAGCCGGGACACCTCGAGCGCGGTCTTGACGATGGCGACGGCCAGGCCGGTGAGGGTGCCGATCAGCAGGTCCGTGGCCACGATCGCGGTCGTGGTGAGGACGAGCACGAACGCCTCGGAGCGGTGCTCCCGCACCAGCGCGGCGACCTGCCGCAGTTCGAGCAGCTTCCACCCGGCCTGGATGAGCAGGGCGGCGAGCACCGCGGTGGGGACGAACGACAGCACGCCCGGCAGCAGCACCACGAACAGCAGCAGCCAGAGGCCGTGCAACACGCGGGAGAGCTTCGTCTTCGCCCCGGCCTGCACGTTGGCGGCGCTGCGCACGATCACCGCGGTCATCGGCAGCGCGCCGAGCGCCCCGCAGACGGTGTTGCCGACGCCCTGCGCCACGAGCTCCTTGTTGTACTGGGTCTTCGGCCCGTCGTGCATGCGGTCCACCGCCGCGGCGCTGAACAGGCTCTCCGCCGAGGCGATCAACGTGAAGGTGACGATCGACCCGAGCACGGCGGGGTCGGTCAGCAGGCCCCAGTCCGCCGCGCCCGGCGGGTCGATGGTCTCCAGCAGCGACCCCACCTGCACCTTCTGCACCGGCAGCACCAGCAGCGCGGCCAGCGCGCTGGTGACCACCACGGCCACCAGCGGCCCGGGCACCAGGCTCAGCTTGCCCGGGACCTTCTTCCAGACGGCCGTGATGACCAGCGCCAGCACCGCCAGCGCCAGGCCGCTGCGACCGGTCGGCGTGGTCAGCACCGCGATGAGCAGGTCCGGGATGCCGGTGAGCTTCGCGAACGTGCTCTCGGGCTGGGCGAGGCCGCCGACCGGGTAGATCTGCCCGAGGATCAGCACCAGTCCGATGCCGGCCAGCATGCCCTGCACCACGGAGGGCGAGATCGCCCGGAACCAGCTGCCCAGGCGGCTGACGCCCAGCACGATCTGCAGCACCCCGGCGCCGAGCACGATGACGCCCACGGCGCCGAGCCCGTGCTGCTGCACCGCCGCGGCCACCAGCACGGTGAGCCCGGCGGCCGGGCCGCTGACCTGCATCGTGCTGCCGGGCAGCAGGCCGACCAGGAGGCCGCCCACGATGCCGGTGACGATGCCCAGCTCGGCCGGGACGCCGGAGGCGACGGCCACACCGACGCACAGCGGCAGCGCCACCAGGAACACCACGAGCGAGGCGCCCAGGTCGGCGCCGAGGGTGGCCTTCGGCCACCGGGGAACGCCGGACTTGCGGCGCTCATCAGGTAGGTCGAGTTGTGTCACAGTGCCCTCCGGGGCAGGATCTTAGTTCTTTCGGGTGAACGGGGTCGCGCCGCGCGCTCCATCGCGCGCGGCGTCGTGGGAGCAGGGGCCTACAGCGGCAGGAAGTCGGAGTCCTCCGCCGACTGCGGGCACACGTAGACCAGACCGGTGTCGATCTCGTAGAACCAGCCGTGCAACCGCAGCTCACCCGCCTCGACGCGCTCGCGGATGAACGGGTACTCGCGCAGGGTCCGCAGCTGCACGCGGATGTGCTGCTTGCTCTCGGCGCGGACGCCCGGGTCCGTCAGGTCGGCGCCGTCGGTGCCGCCCGCGCCCAGCCAGGTGCGCAGCGCGGGCAGCTGCTCCAGCCCGCGCCCGGCCACGGTCCGCGCGGTGACCGCGCCGCAGTGCGAGTGGCCGCAGACGATGATGTCCGGCACCCGCAGCTGCAGCACCGCGTATTCGATGGTCGCCATTTCGCTGGACGCCGAGTGCGGCGCGTATTCCGGCACCACGTTCCCGGCGGTCCGCAGTTCGAACAGGGTGCCTGGTTCCGCGCCGGTGATCTGCGAGGGGACCACCCGGGAATCGGAGCAGCCGATGAACAGCGCGGCCGGTCGCTGGCCCGCGGCCAGTTGCTTCCGGCGAGCTGCGGGAACCGTGCTCGAGTGACGCCGGGCGTGTCGCACGAAATGTTCGAAGCTCATGCAGTTCTCTCCGTTTCGTCGGCATGGGAATGTCGGCGAACGGGAGCGATCAGTGCCGGACGACCTGGAGGGTGTCCGGGGAATGTCTGAGCCGAACGAAAGCGTGGTAGGCGTCGTTCCCAGGATCCGGGACGGTTCTCGGTCGTTGTTCGTTCTCGTCGGCGCCGGCCGGTTGCAGCACCCGGGGCAGCGGCGCGCCGTGGGCTTCCGCGCGGAGTCCGCAGCGCCGGCCGAGCGCGAGGCCGGGCAGCCGTTCGCGGAGCTTCGCGCCGTCCCGGT
This sequence comes from Saccharopolyspora hordei, assembly GCF_013410345.1. Lineage (NCBI taxonomy): Bacteria > Bacillati > Actinomycetota > Actinomycetes > Pseudonocardiales > Pseudonocardiaceae > Saccharopolyspora > Saccharopolyspora hordei. Next base: position 2,433,945 of record NZ_JACCFJ010000001.1, on the reverse strand, counting down.
GCTCCTTGGTCTCGGACTGCTTGTTCTCCGCAGGTCCCCACCGCGACGGCGAGCAGCCGTCACCGGGCGGCGCGGCCGCCGTGCCGAGCGCGGTGAGCGCGAACGCGAAGAGCAGGAACAGGCCCGCTCTCGTGAAGCGCCACACCGTGCCGCGCACTGGGTCCTCCGTGTTTCTCGGGCAGCCGATCCCCCCACCGGCGTCATCGACGAGAGGAGGAAGAAGTAGCGGGGAGCTGGATCAAAGGTATCCGATGACAGGCACCTGTGCGCAAGCCGTCGCTGCACCGCCCGGCCGCATCCGGAACCCGTGCGGAATTGCTGATCCCGGCGCGCGACCTGCGCAATTCACCCGGTCGCCGACTGGACACCACACCCTCCGCTGCGGTGCCTCCGCAGCGTTCGCTACGGGGAGTGTCGGCGGTGTGATGAGGATTACCGGGTCGAGTGCTCAATTCTTGAGCCAGGAATGGAGGTCCCGGAAACGTCCGGGAAACGTCAGGGGAAGACGGAGCGAACTCGGCAGTGGTAGCGGTGCGAACCCCGGAAGCCCAGTGCGGCGTAGAGCCGCCGCGCACCGGGATTGTCCTCCTCGACCTGGAGGAAGAGCCGCGCCCCCAGACCGGACGCCCACCGCGCCCCCGCCCGCAGGACCGCGGTGGCGACGCCGCGCCGCCGCCAGTCGGGGTGGGTGGCCATCCCGTAGACGCCGCACCAGCCCCCGGACGCGGCGGCCAAGCCGACGCCGACGGGCTCGCCGCCGCACGTCGCGACCGCGAACCGCGCGGGCTGCGGCACCCGGTCCAGGCTCGGCTCCGGCTCGCCGCCCACCGCCGCGACCGCGGCGAGCCAGGACGAGCTCGGCCGCGGCTCGCACCGGACCTCGAACTCCCCCGGCGAGCAGGCCGCGAGCACCCGGTCGGCCTCGGCGAGGAGGATCTCGGTGGGCGCGACCACCCGTACCCCCGCTCGGCCAGCACGGCGTCCAGCTCGGCGTGCTGGTCCAGCGGGCTGACCTGGACGATCGCCGCCGCGCCGCGGTCCGCGTAGAACCGCTCCACCCGCTCCAGGCCGTCCAGGTCCCACTCCGCCGGGGGCAGTGCCGAGTTCGAGCGCTTGCGCGCGAGCAGGTCGCAGTGCCGCACGACCCAGCCGTCCACCCGCGCCACGGTCGACGCCGGCCAGGTGGCCACCGCCGCCCGTTCGACCTCCGCGCTGGTCGCGCCCACCGGCCGCACGCTCCTCCCCCGCGCGGTCATCCGGTGCTCGGCGAGGGGTGCCGCCCGGTCACTCGGTGCGGAAGGCCGGGTACGGCAGCAGGTGCAGGGCGCCCGCGCCGAAGCGGTCGACCAACGCGTCGACGACCCGGTCGGCGAACTCCGCCACGTCGTCCAGCCCGGCCCCCTGCGCGTCGGAGCGCAGGTGCCGCCAGCGGTCGACCAGGGCCGTGCTGCGGCGCGGGGACGGCATGTGCAGGTCGATGGGCCGGTCGAGCTCGCCCGTCCGCGGCAGGAACCACCACGTCGAGACCCACACCCACAGCAGCTGGGCGTTGAACAGCCGCGGCATCAGCACCGCGTCGTCGTCCAGCTCCGGCCACACCTCGGCGATCTCCGAACGCCAGGTGGACAGCATGCTCTCGGCGAGGTTGTCCGGCAGCGCGTAGGAGCACCACGACGACGGGAACGGGTACTGCAGGTACGCCGCGTCCATCGCGACGTCGCGCACGCAGCCCCACTCGAAGTCCAGGAACCGCACGCCGCTGCCGGTCACCAGGCTGTTGTCCGGGCAGATGTCCGACGGGCTGAAGGCCCGGTACCGGCTGGACCCGAGCATCTCGCTCGCCGCCCGCAGCCGCTCGACCATGCCCGCCGGGGTGTCCACGCCGAGGACCTGGGTGAGCAGCTCCGGCAGCTCGGACACCGAGCGCACGATGTCGTCGGCGACCGGGTCGACCCACGACTTGGCGCCCAGGCGCCGCATCAGCGCGTCGAAGTCCGCTTCGCAGCCCGCGGTGGTGCTGTGCAGCCGCCCGAGCGCCCGAGCCCACGCCAGCAGGGCGCGCTCGGCCACCCGGGAGTCGTCGGCGAACAGCACGTCCGCCAGCGTGGAGCCGCGGCCGAGGTCCTCCAGGACCAGCAGCCGCTCGTTCGCGTCGTGCGCGATGAGTTCCGGCCCGATCCGCACTTCGGGCGGCAGCGCCGTGGTGAGCTGGCAGCTCGCCGCCTCGTGCGCGAACGGGTCGGACCGCGCGTCCTCCGGGCACTCGCCGTAGTGCTTGACCACGACGGTCCTGGGCAGCTCGAAGGGCGACTCGGCGATCCGCACCCGCATGACTACCGAGCGGTCGCTACCGCCGAGGTCCTCGGCATCAGCAAGCCGGACCGGAGCCCCGGTCCGCTTGCTCAGCACAGCTTCCGCGGTCCCGACGGTGTCAGTCGCCTCGGTGCTGACCGGGACGCGAACCTCCGGAGGGCCGGTGGTGATCTCCACGCTCATCGTCTCCAGACACTACCCCCACAACATGAACCCGAGCGGCCATGACCGGTCAAGTGACACACAACCGGTCAGCACTCGTGATCGGAGCGTGTTCACTGGTGGGCAGCCGTCCGCCACTGCCGCGGCGACCGACCGCCCCCCTGCGCACACCGCCCCGCTGACGTGGACGGAACGCCGTGCCGCGCGCGTTGCACGGCGGCGCCGTTCCGCGCCGTCCCCCTACAGCAGTTCCCGGGCGATCACTCCGTCACCCCACTTCGCCCTCTCGCCGCGACAGCGCCGGGCACCGTCGCGGACACCACGGTCGGCGGTCAGGTCCACCGCGACCTGAGCGGTGGCCCAGGCGCACCGCCGCCACCGCGCGGCGGACCGGGCCGGACCGCGCCGACCAGCATGGCGGATCCGCGCGGAGGCCGGGAAGTCCTGCCCAGCAGCGACACGCTGCGTGATGACCTGGGGTGACGGAAGAACCGCCCGATCGGTGACGTCCCGTTCACAGCGCGCCACCGTGGTGGTGCGCCGAGCCGACCGCTCGGCACTCCGACGCGGCGGGTGCTGCACCCGGTGCGCCGTCACCACGGCCCGCACCCGGTCCGAGCGCGGCCGCTCAGCGCACCCGCGGGTGCAGCACCTCGCGCCGTCGTCAGCCCTGCTTCTCCACGACCCCGGGCGGGAACACCGACAGGCTGTGCTCGCCGACCTTGGCGGCCGGCTTGGCGTCGATGCCCGCTTCCTTGCGCTGTTCGACGGTGATCGGGGACGGCGCCCCGGTCAGCGGGTCGAACCCGCCACCGCTCTTCGGGAAGGCGATGACGTCGCGCAGCGAGTCGGCGCCGGCCAGCAGCATGCAGATGCGGTCCCAGCCGAAGGCGATGCCGCCGTGCGGCGGCGGGCCGTACTTGAACGCCTCCAGCAGGAAGCCGAACTTGTCCTGCGCCTGCTCCTCGGAGATGCCCAGGAGCTCGAACACCCGCTTCTGGACGTCGGAGCGGTGGATGCGGATGGAACCACCGCCGATCTCGTTGCCGTTGCAGACGATGTCGTAGGCCCAGGCCAGGGCGTTGGCCGGGTCATGCTCGAACTTGTCCACCCACTCGGCGTTCGGCGAGGTGAACGGGTGGTGCACCGCGGTCCAGCGGCCGCTGCCGACCGCGACGTCGTCGCTCTCGTCGACCGGCTCGAACATCGGGGCGTCGACCACCCAGACGAACGACCAGGCGTCGTGGTCGATGAGGCCGCAGCGCTCCCCGATCTCCAGCCGGGCCGCGCCGAGCAGGGCGCGGGCCGACGAGGGCTGACCGGCCGCGAAGAACACGCAGTCGCCGGGGTTGGCGCCGACGGCCTTCGCCAGGCCCTCCCGCTCGCTCTCGGAGAGGTTCTTGGCGACCGGACCGGACAGCGTGCCGTCCTCGCCGACGAGCACGTAGGCCAGGCCCTTGGCCCCGCGCTGCTTGGCCCACTCCTGCCAGGCGTCGAGCTGTCGCCGCGGCTGGCTGGCGCCGCCCGGCATGACCACCGCACCCACGTACGGGGCTTGGAAGACCCGGAACGGGGTGTCCTTGAAGTACTCGGTCATGTCGGTGAGCTCGAGGCCGAAGCGCAGGTCCGGCTTGTCGGTGCCGTACTTGGCCATCGACTCGGCGTAGGTGATGCGGGGGATCGGCCGCGGGATCTCGTGCCCGGCGAGCTCGCTCCACAGCGCGGCCAGGACCTCCTCGCCCAGCTCGATGACGTCGTCCTGCTCGACGAAGCTCATCTCGATGTCGAGCTGGGTGAACTCCGGCTGCCGGTCGGCGCGGAAGTCCTCGTCCCGGTAGCAGCGCGCGATCTGGAAGTACCGCTCGATGCCGCCGACCATGAGCAGCTGCTTGAACAGCTGCGGCGACTGCGGCAGCGCGTACCAGTTGCCGGGCTGCAGCCGGGCCGGGACCAGGAAGTCGCGCGCGCCCTCCGGCGTCGAGCGCGTCATGGTGGGCGTCTCGACCTCGACGAAGCCGCGCCGGTGCAGGACCTCCCGCGCGATGCGGTTGATCTCGCTGCGCATGCGCATGGCCTTGGCCGGCCCGGGGCGGCGCAGGTCCAGGTAGCGGTGCTTGAGCCGGACCTCCTCGCCGACCTCCAGGTGCTCGTCCAGCGGGAACGGCAGCGGCGCGGACTCGGAGAGCACCTCCAGCTCGGTGGCGGTCACCTCGATCTCGCCAGTGGGGATCTCCGGGTTCTCGTTGCCCTCCGGGCGCCGGACCACCTCACCGGTGACCTGCACGCAGAACTCGGAGCGCAGCCGGTGAGCGCGCTCGGCCATCTCACCCTCGCGGAAGACGACCTGGGCGACGCCCGAAGCGTCGCGCAGATCGATGAAGATGACCCCGCCGTGATCGCGACGGCGCGCCACCCACCCGGCGAGGGTGACGGTCTGCCCGGCATGACCGGCGCGCAGCGATCCGGTCTCGTGCGTGCGCATCACGGGTACTGAGCTCCTTCTTCCGCTGTTCGCAGCGTTTCGACGGCAGTGCTTCGGTGCCGTCCCGCTCCGCCGGACCGCGCGACATGCGGGTTCAGCAGGCAGGACGCAGGCCTTCAAGGCTAGCCAACGAGGCGCCGCGCACGCCCGGCAGGTGCCCGCGCGTCGACGGGGCCACCGCGCAGCGTCACCACCCCGCACCCGCCGCCCGGGCCGGTGGAGCCGGGGTCGACCGCGTTCGTCCGTTCGCCGCAGCGGCGCCAAATGGTCGATACCAATTCCGGCCGGACTGGGTCACAATTCACCTGATTCGGCGCACGATCGACGATCGTGCAGAGGCATTGTGGGATCCCATGAGCCGAGAGGACGTGAAAAGCACCTCGAGCGACCCCTGTTCCGACTTTAGTTGGAGCCGCCGACCGGAACTCGGTCGTTGCGGATCACAGATCCACTGATTAGCGTAAGTTCGGATTCGGCGGACACGAGGAGTAACGATGATCGGCCCCAAAACAGAGGCCCGCCCGACCGCGCAGCCGACCGTCCGGAACGCGCCACACGGGACGAACGCGCTGTCGGCCGAACTCGCCGAACTGCTGCGCACCGGGCCCTTCGAGGCCGCCCTGCGCACCGCGATCCGAGCCAGCAGGCTGAGCCTGGAGCGCATCCAGCACCGGCTGCGCGCCCGCGGCACACCGGTCAGCATCACCGCGTTGAGCTACTGGCAGTCCGGTCGCCGCCGCCCCGAGCGCCCCGACTCGCTGCTGGCGCTGGCGCAGCTGGAACAGGTCCTGGGCGTCCCGGAGGGCTCGCTGTCCGCACTGCTCGGCCCGCCCCGCCCGCGCGGCCGCACCCGGCAGGCCACGGCCGAGGCGCCCCCGCTGAGCGCGCTGTGGTCGGAGAACGAGTCGGCCGCCGAGCTGCTCACCAAGATCGACACCAGCCACGACAGCAAGCTCGCCCGGCTCAGCCACCACGACGTGGTGCACGTCGACCAGCGCGGTGAGCTGCGCAAGATCCGCACGCGCAAGCTGGTCCGGGCCGAGACCAACGGCGTGGACCGCTGGGTGATCATGTTCGACGGCGCCTCCTCCCGGGAGACCCCGCCGATCATCCGGCCCATCCGGTCCTGCCGGCTCGGCCAGGTGCTCACCGACCACGCCCGCGACCTCGTGGTCGCCGAGCTGCTGTTCGACCGCACGCTGGCCCGCGGCGAGACGATGCTGCTGGAGTACGAGATCATCGACCCGCCGACCGGCCCGAACGAGGCCGAGCACAGCTTCTGCCGGCTGTTCCGGCTCCCGGTCCGGCAGTACGTGGTGGAGCTGCAGTTCGACCCGGCTCACCCGCCGACCCACTGCGAGAGCTACGTCGGCGACTCCACCACGCAGGAGGTGGAGCCCCCGAAGCCGCTCACCGTGGACCGGTTCGGCCGCACCCACGCGGTGGCGCTGGACTTCGGGATGGGTGTGTTCGGCGTCCGGTGGCAGCCCGAGGACCAGCTGGGGTGCAGCTCCTCCTCTCGCACCACCACCCGTTGAGCTGAAATGGCGAAACGGTGAAGTACGCAGCGTAACCACATATCGAACTCATTGCGGAACGACGGCCGGTCCCGACGAGGGCCGGCCGTCGTTCACAGAACGGAAACGGGAGACCGATTTCCGAAACGTGCCAGCAATCGATTTCTTGCATTCAATCCCCGCCAGTCGAAAATGATGTGCATCCGCTAGCCTGAAGGTGTTGTCGCCAGATCCCTCGCGGGGCAGAAATCGGCACCCCTCAGAATGGTGCGACAGCGACCGGGCCAGGACCAGGACCTCCACCGCGGGAGTCTCCGATCGCGCGCGCAGCCGGCGGTCAGGGGCCGCGGACCGCGGCCGTCCACTAGTGGTCTCGGAGCACCTGGTGCCGGTACTCGCGCGGCGGGGCCCCGTAGGCGGCGCGGAACGCCCGGGTGAAGTCGCTGTGGCTGGTGAACCCCCACCTCGCGCCGATCTCACCGACGGGCACCGAGCGCAGGCCGGGATCGGCGAGGGAGCGGCGGGCGCGCTCCAGGCGCTGGTGGCGGACCCACGCCATGACCGGCATGCCGTCTTCCTGGAACAGCCGGTGCAGGTAGCTGGTCGAGATGTGGTGGGCGGCGGCGATCGCGTCCCGGGTCAGCTGCGGGTCGTGCAGGTGCCGCCGGATGAACTGCCGGATGCGCGCGGTCAGGGTCCGCCGGTGGGTCTCCGGCCGCAGGCTGCGGTCCTCGTCCTCGGTGACGTGGCAGACCAGCGCGGTGACGAGCTCGCCGAGAACGGCGCCCAGGTGCGGTTCGTCGGTGGGCCGGTACGGCGAGGTGTCGGTGGTCAGGTGCTGCAGGGTCCCCGCCAACAGGGCCGCGATCCCGCTGCGCGCCGGCACCGGCCGCCCGACCAACCGCTCGGCCCGGCCCGGCGGCAGCGTCAGCTGCTTCCGGGGGATCTCGACACCGACGCAGGACACCGGCCCCCGCGTGCTCGTGGCCCGCAGCCGGAACGGCTGGGACGAGTCGAAGACGTGCAGCTCGTCCGGGCCGTAGACCGCTTCGCGCCCGTCCCAGGTGCGCCCCATCGTGCCGTTGAGCAGCACGCAGACGTTGTAGGTCTCCGGATCGGACTCGCGGACCAGCTTCGGGGTCCGGTGGAAGACCATCGGCTGGAACGTCATCGTCCACACCCGCAGGCCCTCCAGGTGCAGATCACGCTGGTGCACCGCGAAGTCCGAGGCGTGGTCGCAGCTCGCCCGCATCGGCACCGGCGCCTGGGCCAGCAGCGCCCGCCAGCGCTCGAACCGCTGGGACGCGGGCAGCTCCTCGCTGCGGAAGACAGTGTCGATCATCCAACCTCCCCAGAACCGTCAGCGGCGTCCCCAGCAACGCCGCGCTCGTCCGCCCCTGGCAGGAGCCCGACCCGACCGGCGTGCACCCGCCTTGATCACCCCCGAACAGAGCACGCCCGCACGTCCGTGGACCTGTGGGCAAAGAACTGTGCACTCGCTGCCTAACGGCTGCGTCGTCGATCACGGAACCCTCGACCACGCACGATCCGAGGCCGACGAGGCCACCCCTGCGGTGCGGAGCAGGGACAGCACAGGAAGGAAGGCAGCACGATGCGCACGACACGACGACTGCTGGTCACTCTCGCGACGAGCGCCCTGCTCACCGGCGCGCTGGTCTCCGGCGCCCAGGCGACGCCCCCGGACAACTACGTGCCGGCGAACGCCTCTCGTCTGTCCGACGTGGAACCCCGCGACAACCCCGCGTGCCCAGCGAACGCCTTCTGCCTCTTCGAGGACGACGACTTCGGCGGCGGGATCGCGATCTTCTACGACGACGACCGCGATCTCCGCAACCGCAACTGGGAAGGCACCAACCGCCCCGTCCACAACGGCGCGAGCTCCATGATCAACAACACCGGGCGCTACGTGACGCTCCAGTCCAACGCCCAGAGCTGCGACGGTGACCGCTACACGGCCCGCCCCGAGTCCGAGGACCGCGACTTGACCGACAACGAGTTCGACAACGAGGCCAGCTGCGTCCAGATCAACTGACCGCCGGCGGCGCGGGCCGATCGCGTGCTTGAAGGCCCGCGCCGCTGCGCTAGTAGCGGGCGTTCTTCGGCAGCTCGTGGCCGAACAGGTTCAGGCCGTACTGCTCGTAGGCGGGGCCGGTGGTGTTCATCATGTGGTTGCGGGCGGCGTGGGCGTCCCGCCACATGCGCTGGAGCGGGTGGGAGAGGTGCAGCGAGGCGCCGCCGGCGTTGACGAACAGGCGGTCGGCCGCGGCCACCGCTCGGGCGCTCTGGTGCGCCTGGTTGCGGCGGACCTCGATGCGGAGGTCCTTGTCGACGACGTCGCCCGCGGCCGCCGTGTCGTAGACGCGGTCGACGTCCCAGTGGAAGTGCTGCACCGCCGACTGGATGTCGGCCGCCGACTCGGCGAGGGCGGCGAGGGTGTGCGGGTCGCGGCTGGCCTTCCCACCGATCCGGGACACCCGGTCGCGCGCGTGCTCGACGTAGGCGTCGAGGACTCCCTGGCAGAGGGCCAGGGTGGCCATCGTGATCGCCCCGGAGAAGACGATGTCGCGCGGGAGGGAGTAGAGCGGGTTGTCCAGCCCCTGGGCCCGCGCGGCGGTGCCCGCGACGATCTCCTCCTGGGCGATGACCCGGTGCTCGGGGACGAAGGCGTGCTCCACGACGAGGTCCTTCGACCCCGTCCCCCGCAGCCCCATCACCTCCCAGGACCCGTCGACGATCTCGTAGTCGCCCCTGGGCAGGCAGAAGTGGGCGGTCCCGATCTGCTCCCCGGTGTCGTCCAGGACCCGTCCGCCGATCACCACCCACTGGCAGTGGTCGGTGCCGGAGGAGAAGGACCACCGCCCGGTGAGGTCGTACCCGCCCGGCACCGGGGTGGCCCTGCCCATGGGCGCGTAGGGCGACGCCACCCAGGTGTCCGGGTCCTGTCCCCAGAGCTCCTCCTGCAGGCGCGGGTCGGCTTGGGACAGCTCGTGCGGGTGCACGCCGACCACCCCGGCGACCCACCCCGTCGAGCCGCAGCGCCGACCCAGCTCGAAGACGCTCTCGAAGAACGTCCGCGGGTGCGCCTCGCAGCCGCCGTACCGCTTGGACTGCAGCAACCGGACCACGCCCAGCTCGGTGAGCTTGGCGGCGACGTCGTCGGGGAGCCGCCCGAGCTGCTCGGCTCGCGGCGCGTTCTCCCGCCAGAAGTCGGAGTGCTGTCGGATCCGGGCGATGATGTCGGGCACGGCGTCTCCTCGCGGTGGTCGATCGGAGCGTCGACATCCGCAGCATCGGACAGGTCCACCTCGCTGGCGCGCTGGCGCCCCCGGTAGGGGGTCGAGGTGTCCAGGCGTCGCCGTCACGCCGTTCGAGGAGGGCGGGCCACCGGCTGGGCGCAGCTCCTCCGCGGCGAGGTCGTCGGCGTCCGGGGCGGCGATGACGTGGGGCTCGCCGCGGGAGGCGGCCACGCGCACGGCCGGTCCCAACCCGACCAGGCCGCCACCGCGCAGGCGGTCGCCGGAGCCGCCGAAGTCGCGGAGCGGGTGCACCTCGGTCACCGTCACCTCGGTGCTCTCGGCCCGGGGGATGGTCTCCCGGAAGACCGGCGCGACCTCCGGCCGGTGACCGTCCACAGTGATCCCGCCGCGCAGGCCACGACCCCGAGCAGTGGCAGACCCTGTCCGACGGCTACGTGTGACCGTGACGTCACGGGACGAGGCGGTGGACGGCGAGCGGTCCCGGTCCCTCGCGGGGGCACCCCAGCCCCCGGCGATCCGTGGAGTGCGGCCATGACCGGCGACGCAGACGGCTACACGTGGCTCGACGCCCCCGGCATCACCCTGCTCTGCGCGACGTTCGTCCGCGGAGTCGCACCGGAGGAGGCCCTCCGGAGGCTCGGTGCAGCGGTGCTGCGCGACGACAGGGTCACCGCGGCGGACGCCGTCGCCCGGTCATCGGACGGCTGCAGGGTCGTGCGCGCCCACGACCTGCCGGGGACTGGACCGTCGTGGTGGAGCTGGACAGCTGGGAGGGGGTCCGGCCGGGCAAGCTGGAGGCGCTGTCACGCGACGCCGAGGCAGTCGCGGTGCGCCAGGCCGAAGGCATGGACCTGTTCCAGTACGCCGCCCACGGGCGGCTGGTCACGTGGTTCGAGCCGGCGATCCCGGACAACCGGGGTGGGCTGGAGCCTGACCGGTTCCTGTCGGTGATGACCGAGGTCAGCCTGGAGCCGGGAGCAGAGCGGAACACCGGCGCCCCCGGGGCCGTGGAACTCGTGCGACGGGTCTTCGGGGTCGAGGTCGACGAGGCCACGGTCTTCGAGGTGCCGCTGACGGCAGGGATCGTCCGCGACACTGCCCAGACCGCGCCCGGTCCCCATCGGCGAGGAGGCGGTCTGCGGCACCGCGCCGCCTGCCCCTTGAGCCTCGCACCCGTCGCCAGGCGCGAGGCTCACCGCTCGGGTGGCCGGGCCGTCAGGGGCGGTTGCCGAGGTCGGCGACGGCGTCGACCTCCACGGCGAAGGACGGGTCGACGAAGGCACTGACCTGCGCGAGGGTCGCCGCGGGCCGCGGTTCCGGTACCACATCGCGGATCACCGTCCGGACGACGTCCAGGTCGGCGATGTCGCGCAGGTAGTAGGTCACCTTGACGACGTCGCCCCACCCGCACCCGTGCTCGACCAGCACGTCCTGGATCTTCGCGAGCACCAGCCGGGTCTGCTCCTCGACGTCGGACGGTGTGGACCCGTCGGGGTCGGCAGGGGTTTGGCCGGAGATGAACAGCACCGGGCCCGTCGCGATGCGGGCCGTGCTGTAGGTCGCGCCTGCACTCATGGTCCTCACCCAACCAGAACACCGATCACGACCACAGCGCATTTCCGCGCACCAGCGCAGCCGCGTTCCAGGGTGTCCTGGTGAGGCTGGGCGAGACCGACTCGGACAGCCGAGCACAACCGAGAACGCAGTCGTTCCGCTGGAACCGACGTGCGCTCGCCGCCATCGCTGTCGACGTCGGCGGTCCCGCGCCGGCTCGCAGCGCCCGCTCGTCACAGCAGCGCGAGCTGGCGCTCGCGGTCGCGGTCTGCGTCGGACTGGGGTGGTTCACGGTGCTGCGTGCGGAAGTTCTCCGGGCGTGGCGGGGGTGTCAGCCCGTGGCGGCGCTTGGCCTCGTCGACCCGGGCGATGACCTCTCGCTGGTAGGCCTTGGGGGCGTACGCGCCGTTGCGGTACAGCCGCTCGTACAGCGGCAGCAGGTCGGGGCGTTCGCGGCTGAGCCAGGCGTGGTACCACTCCCGCGCACCCGGCCGCAGGTGCAGCACCAGCGGGGTGATGCTCGCGGCGCCGGCGGCGACCAGCTCCCGCACCGTGGCGTCGATCTGCTCCGGGCTGTCGCTGAGCCCCGGCAGGACCGGCGCCATCAGCACCGAGCACCCGATCCCGGCGTCGGCGAAGCGGCGCACCACGTCCAGCCGCCGGAGCGGGGACGGCGCTCCTGGCTCGACGGCCCGCCACAGCGTCTCGTCGACCGAGCCCACCGAGGTCGCCACCGACACCGGCGCCACCTCGGCGGCCTGCACGATCAGGTCGAGGTCGCGCAGGACCAGCGTGCCCTTGGTCAGGATGGAGAACGGGTTGGCCCGGTCGCGCAGCGCCGAGATGATCTGCGGCATCAGCCGGTAGCGGCCCTCCGCGCGCTGGTAGGGGTCGGTGTTGGTCCCCATCGCGATCGGCTCGCCCTTCCAGCGCGGGCTGGCCAGCTCCTTGCGCAGCAGCGTCCCGGCGTTGACCTTGACCACGACCTTGCTGTCGAAGTCGTGCCCCGCGTCCAGGTCCAGGTACGTGTGGGTCCGACGCGCGAAGCAGTACCGGCACGCGTGCCCGCAGCCCCGGTACGGGTTGATCGTCCAGCCGAAGGGCACGGCGGCCTCGCCCGGCACCCGGTTGATGATCGACTTCGCATGGACCTCGATCGCGAAGGCGTCCTCGGTGCCCGCCTCGATGGGCACCGGGTCCGGCAGGCGCAGTCCTGCGCGCGGCCGCTGCTCCGCCGAGCCGGGGGCGCCTTCGGGCAGCCCCAAGGGCAGCTCGGGAGCGGCCGCGCTCCCCTTCGGCGGCGTCACCCGCTGGCGTTCCCACCGCATGGCTCGAAGCTCCGTTCCTGGCTCGTCGGCGTCAGTGTCCGGCGTGCGACCGTGCAGCGCAGCGCCGGACCGCGACGCCGTCGGGTTCCGGCAGTCCCGGCGTGTCTCCACCAAGTCGAACTCACATTCGAGATCGTGTCGAGTCGTGTTCCGCCACATCAGCCGATCGTGGTGACGGCCGGAGCGAGGCCGGGAGTGGCTGAGATCGCCGCCGGTGCCCCTCTGGCACGGGTGCCGGGCGCGCGGTCCCCATAATTGCCCGGTGACCGAGCGCTCTCCTGCCGCTGAGCCACCCACGCCCGGTGGTGAGCACCGCGCCCGCCCCCGCCGCCCGCGCGGCTCGGGGCGGCGGCCCGCCAGCACCCCGCCCACCCACGGGCACGGGCACGGGCACGGCCACGGGCCGGTCGAACCGGCCTCCACGCAGGTCAAGCGCGTGCTGGCCATCGCCCTCGTGCCGTTCGCGCTGGCGGCGATCGTCGGGGTGCTGCTGCTCCACCCCTTCGGGCACGAACCGCGCACCGGCGCCGACCTGGGGTTCGGGCAGCAGCCGGTGAACGGTGAGGTCCTCTCCGCCGTCCGGGGCCCGTGCACCGCGGACGCGCCGGAGCAGGACGAGTGCGCGGTCCTCGACGTGCGGATGCAGGACGGGCCCCGCCCCGGGCAGACCATCCAGCAGGTCGTGCCCACCGACCCGGGCTCCCCGCGGTTCGCGGTCGGCGACCAGGTCGTGCTCAGCTACTCCGGCGCAGATCCCCGGGAGCCGAGCTCCTACCAGGTCGTCGACTTCCAGCGCGGCACTCCGCTGCTGGTGCTGGCCCTGGTGTTCGCCGGGGCGGTGCTCGTGCTCGGAAGGTGGCAGGGCCTCGCCGCGCTCGGCGCGCTCGGGTTGAGCTTCGCGGTGCTGATCGGCTTCGTGCTGCCGGCCGTGCTCGCCGGCGAGGACCCACTGCTGGTGGCGATCGTCGGGGCCGGGGTGATCATGTTCATCGCGCTGTACCTGACGCACGGCTTCTCCGCGCGGACCTCCACGGCCGTGCTGGGCACGATGCTGAGCCTGGCGCTCATCGGGGTGCTCAGCGCGGTGTTCGCGGCGGCCACCCGGCTCACCGGGCTGGACGAGGACACCTCCAGCCTGATGGGCCTGCTCGGCACCCCGATCGACGCGCGCGGGCTGCTGCTGGCCGGGGTCGTGATCGGCGCGCTGGGCGTGCTCGACGACGTCACCGTCACCCAGACCAGCGCGGTGTGGGAGCTGCGCAAGGCCAACCCGTCGCTGACCTGGCGGCAGCTGTACTCCTCCGGCCTGCAGATCGGCCGCGACCACGTGGCCTCCGCGGTGAACACGCTGGTGCTGGCCTACGCCGGGACGGCCCTGCCGATGCTGATGGCCTACGCGCTGTCCGGGCGCAGCTTCGACGAGATCGTCACCTCCCAGGCCGTCGCGCAGGAGGTGGTGCGGACGCTGGTCGGCAGCATCGGCCTGGTGGCCGCGGTGCCGATCACCACCGCGATCGCCGCCGCGGTGGCCGTCCGGGAACCCGCGGGGAGCGCGCAGGCGTCGGTGGCCGACCGGGTCGGGCGGGCCGCCGCCACCGGCGCCGAGACCCCCACGCTGCGCAGGCGCCCACCCGGCCGTCCGGCGAACCCACGGCGCGCAGGAGGCCGGGCCCCGGGAGAACGGCGTTAGCGGCCCAGTTCTGCGACGAAGCGGGAGACCGCGTCCGGGTTGAGGCGCTGGGCCACGCGGCCCTGCGGGGCCGTGGAGGCCAGCACGTAGAGCGGGCGCTGCGGGGCCGCGTCGCCACGGGCCTCCGACCGCAGCTGCTCGACGATGAGCTGCGACAGCACCAGCGCCCGCGTGTCGGGGTTGCCGGCGAGCGTGTCCGCCAACCGCCGCAGCGCGTAGACGCCCAGCTCACGCCCGCCGGTACCGGCGTACATGGCCAGCGACACGCTGATCGCCTTGCCCTTGGGAGGCCCGCCCACCAGCAGGTTCACCGTGCGCGCCCCGCGCAGGTCGGTGACGAACAGCTCCAGCCGGTCCGCCTCCTTCAGCGACACCACCCGGGTGCCCAGCGCGCGGGCGAGCACCTGGCCGTCGCGCAGCGACAGGGTCTTGCGCGACTCCACCAGGGCCAGCAGCAGGAACGGCACGCCCACGATCGCCGCCGCGATCACGAACCCCGGGACGCCCGCGAACAGGCCCACGACGCCGCCGAACGCGGCCGCCACGAGGACGGCCGCGATCATGATGCCGCGCGCCCGGGCCTTGACCGTCTTGCGGTCCAGCAGGTCGAGCGAGATCTCCTCGGTTCCGCTCATCTGGCCTCCGCCACGGCCGCGCGCACCTCGTCGACCAGGTCTTCCAGGGAGACCGGCCGCTGCTCCCCGGTGGCCAGCTCCTTGAGCTGCGCGGTCCCCGCTTCCAGGTCCCGCTCGCCGAGCACCAGCGCGAACCGCGCACCGGAGCGGTCCGCGGCCTTCATCGCGCCCTTGAGACCCTTGCCGCCGTAGGCGACGTCGACGCGGACACCGGCCGCCCGGAGACCGCCCGCGGCCGCGACCAGCCGGCGCTTGGCCGTCTCCCCCATCGGCACGCAGTACACGTCGCAGCGGGCCGCGTCGCCGACCGCGAGGCCCTCGGCCTGGCAGGCCAGCAGGGTGCGGTCCACGCCGAGGCCGAACCCGACCCCGGACAGCTCCTGGCCGCCGAGCTCGGCCATCAGGCCGTCGTAGCGGCCACCGCCGCCGATGCCGGACTGCGCGCCGAGCCCGTCGTGCACGAACTCGAAGGTCGTCTTCGTGTAGTAGTCCAGGCCGCGCACCAAGCGCGGGTTCTCCACGAACTGCACGCCCAGGTCGACCAGGTGCTGCTTGACCTGCTCGTAGTGCTCCTTCGCCTCGGCCGAGAGGTGGTCGACCATCAGCGGCGCGTCGGCGACCATCTCCCGCACCTCGGGCCGCTTGTCGTCGAGCACCCGCAGCGGGTTGAGCTCGGCGCGGCGGCGGGTCTCCTCGTCCAGCGGCAGGCCGCGCAGGAACTCCTGCAGCTTGGCCCGGTAGGCGGGGCGGCAGGTGCTGTCGCCGAGCGAGGTGATCTCGATGCGGTGCCCGGTCAGGCCCAGCCGGCGGTAGCCCTCGTCGGCGATCGCGATGACCTCGGCGTCCAGCGCCGGGTCGTCGACGCCGATCGCCTCCACGCCGAGCTGCTGCAGCTGCCGGTAGCGCCCGGCCTGCGGCCGCTCGTAGCGGAAGAACGCACCGCTGTAGTAGAGCTTCACCGGCAGCTGGCCGCGGTCGAGGCCGTGCTCGATGACCGACCTGGTCACGCCCGCGGTGCCCTCCGGGCGCAGCGTCACCGACCGGCCGCCGCGGTCGGCGAAGGTGTACATCTCCTTGGTCACCACGTCGGTGGACTCGCCGACGCCGCGGGCGAACAGGGAGGTGTCCTCGAACAGCGGCAGCTCGATGTAGCCGTACCCGGCCCGGCGGGCCGCGTCGGCCAGGGTGTCGCGGACCGCCAGGAAGCCGGCCGATTCCGGCGGGTAGTACTCCGGGATGCCCTTGGGGGCGGTGAACGTGCTCATGTGTGGGGGTTCTCTGTCCTCGTCAGGAGAGGGCGTCGGAGGCGGGCAGGCCCTGCAGGAACG
Source organism: Saccharopolyspora hordei (assembly GCF_013410345.1). Lineage (NCBI taxonomy): Bacteria > Bacillati > Actinomycetota > Actinomycetes > Pseudonocardiales > Pseudonocardiaceae > Saccharopolyspora > Saccharopolyspora hordei. The sequence continues at coordinate 2,417,658 of NZ_JACCFJ010000001.1, read as the reverse complement.
GGTTGCCCGCGCGTTCGCGCCCGATGGTGGTGGTCGGTCCGTGGCCCGGCAGCACGACGACGTCGTCGTCCAGCGGCAGCACCTTGGTGCTCAGCGACTCGAGCATCCGGCCGTGGTCGCCGCCGGGCAGGTCGGTGCGCCCGATGGCGCCCGCGAAGAGGGTGTCGCCGGACAGCAGCAGCCGTCCCCCCTCCTCGGCCTCGACGCCGAACAGCACCGACCCGCCGGTATGGCCCGGCGTGTGGGTGACCTCGAACCGCATGCCTGCCAGGTCCAGCACCTCGCCGTCGGCGATCTCGCGCACCTCGGCGGGCGCCGGGAACACCACGCCGTCGCCGAACAGCTCCCGCCCGGCCGGGCCGAGCCCGGCAGCGGGGTCGGTGAGCATGTACCGGTCGGCCGGGTGGACGTGGGCCGGGACGCCGTGCTCGGCGCAGACGTCACCGGCGCAGAAGACGTGGTCGAAGTGCCCGTGGGTGAGCAGCACCGCGGCCGGGGTCAGCCGGTGCTCGCGCAGCTGGGCGCGCAGCGGCTCCACGGCGTCCTGGCCGGGGTCCACCACGACGCAGGGTTCGCCCTCCCCGCGCGCGAGCACGTAGCAGTTCGCCTGCAGCGGCCCTACCGGAAATCCGAGGACGAGCACGAGGAGCGACCTTTCTTCACGGCGGCACCCGGTGGCCGGGTCGACTGACCCCAGGTTATCGTCCCGCCCGCGCAGCTCCTGCGTGGCGTGCGGGCTCTCAGGAAGCACCGCCGGGGCACCCCATAAACTCGCCGAACAACATCAGGTTCTCGGAAACCGGGGAGGGAGCAGGTGCCCAGCAACGAGCAACGGCGCCAGGCGGCCAAGCGGAAGCTCGAACGGCAACTGGAGCGCCGGGAAGCGCAGGCCAAGCGACGCCGGACGATCACCATCGGCGCGACGATCGTGGTGGTCATCGCAGTCGTGGCGGGCGTCTTCTACTTCACCCGCACCGGCGAGGACACCGCCCAGTCGGAGACGCCGCAGGCGCAGCCGGACATCCAGATCCCCACGGAGCTCGCGCCGCCGCCGAAGCGGCCGACGCCGCTGCCGGACCCGGTCTCCTGCGAGTACCGCCCCGACGGCAAGCAGCCCAGCAAGCCGGTGCAGCCGCCGGCCAACGGCGAGGTGTCGTCCCAGGGCACCGTGCAGGCGACCCTGAAGACCAACCAGGGCGACATCCCGCTGACCCTCGACCGGTCGCTGGCCCCGTGCACCGTGAACAGCTTCGTCACCCTCGCCGAGCAGGGCTTCTACGACGGGACGTCCTGCCACCGGATCGGCACCTCCGGCCTGCAGATGCTGCAGTGCGGCGACCCGTCCGGCTCGGGCAGCGGCGGCCCGGGCTACGCCTTCGACGACGAGACCTTCCCCGAGCTGCAGTACGGGCGCGGGTACCTGGCGATGGCCAACGCCGGCCCGAACACCAACGGCAGCCAGTTCTTCATGGTCTTCGGCGAGGCGCCGCTGTCGCCGGACTACACCGTGTTCGGCACGATCTCCGAGGAGGGCCTGCAGGTCATCGACGACGTCGCCCGCGCCGGTGACGACGGCTCGTACGAGCCGTCCCCGGGCGGTGGCAAGCCGAACAAGCCGGTCATCTTCGAGAAGGTCGAAGTCCAGGCCTGACCCGGTCCCGAGCGCAGGGGCGCCGTCACCCGGCGGCGCCCCTTTCGCGTGTCCCGGGACGCCGTTTCAATGAGGTTTTTTCATCGTGTTTGGTGTTCGAGGGTGAGGATGGCTTGGGCGAGGGTGGTGACGTGGTGGGGGCTGCAGCGGACGCGGTCGAGGACGTGCCAGTTCTTGAGGGTGGCGAAGCCGCGTTCGCCGTGGCAGCGGATGCGGGCGTGGGCGGTGTTGGCGTCGGTGTAGGGCGTGGTCAGGGGCCCGTGCCAGCTCTTGTAGGGGGTGATCACGCCGGGCGCGAGTTTGTGGTAGCCGCGGTCGGCCAGCAGCCAGATCCCGGCTTTCTCGGCCAGCTCGGGGATGCGGTGGGCGCGGGCGGCGCTGGTGTCGTTGACCGCCCCGGCGGGCAGGCCCGGTGAGATCCAGATCAACCTGCCGTAGGGGTCGGTGAGTCCTTGCAGGTTGATGGCGTGATGGCGGTGTTTGCCGGAGTAGAACGGGCGGTTGGCCGCCACACGGTTGATGCGGATCTCGGTGCCGTCGAGGATGGCGAAGTTGTTGTGCGTCCAGGCCAGCCGCCACAACGCCGCCTGCAGCGAGGGGGCACGCCCGGCCAGCAGCCGGGTGGTTTCGTGGATGTAGCGGTAGACGGTGGCCACCCCGATGCCGAACCCGGCGGCCAGCCGCGCGTAGGTGTCGCCATGCCGCAGAAACGCCAGCACCAGTCGTGCCTGCTCATGGGCAGCCAGCTTGCGCCACCGCGACCCCACAGCCCTGCGGTGCGCCCGCAGCAGGTCGGCGACATACCGCAGCGTGGTAGTGGACAGATCGATCGTCGACGGATACAACAACACCCGAAGCTCCTGGCGCGCTGGTTTGATCTTGGTCGACAACCCAGCTACCAGGAGCTTCACCACTTTCCCCGCACCGACACGCCACACCCACCCAACCAGACACCAAGTTGAAAAAACCTCATTGGAACCGCGTCCCCCTGGTCACGGAGCTGAGTCCAGGCGGGGCTGAGGTTCCGCCAACTGCAACGCCACGCGGGCCGAGACCCGCGGTGGTCACGTGGCGGAGGTGACGCGGTAGACGTCGTAGACGCCCTCGATGTTGCGGACCGCCTTGAGGACGTGGCCCAGGTGCTTCGGGTCGCCCATCTCGAACGAGAAGCGGCTGACCGCCACCCGGTCCTTCGAGGTCGTCACCGAGGCCGACAGGATGTTGACCCGCTCGTCGGCCAGCACCTTGGTGACGTCGGACAGCAGGCGGTGCCGGTCCAGGGCCTCCACCTGGATGGCCACCAGGAACACCGACGACGCCGACGGCGCCCAGTAGACGTCGACCAGCCGCTCCGGCGTCCGGCGCAGGTCGTCGGCGTTGGTGCAGTCCGTGCGGTGCACGCTGACCCACCCGCCGCGGGTCACGAAGCCCAGGATCTCGTCGCCCGGCACCGGCGTGCAGCAGCGGGCCAGCTTCGCCCACACGTCCCCGGCGCCCTTGACGACCACGCCCGAGTCGCCGCTGCTGCGGCGCCGGCCGCGCAGCGTCGACGGCGTCGACCGCTCCGCGATCTCGTCCGCGGCCTGCTCCGGTCCACCGATGAACTGCACCAGCCGCTGCACCAGGTGCTGCGCGGACAGCTGCTTCTCCCCCACCGCCGCGTACAGCGCGGTGACGTCGACGTAGTGCAGCTCGCGGGCGACCGCGCCGAGGGTCTCCGCCGACACCAGGCGCTGCACCGGCAGGCCCAGGCGGCGGATCTCCTTGGCGATCAGCTCCTTGCCGGACTCGATCGCCTCCTCGCGGCGCTCCTTGGCGAACCACTGCTTGATTTTGGCCTTGGCCCGCGGCGAGGCGACGAACGACAGCCAGTCCCGGCTCGGGCCCGACCCCTCCGCCTTGGAGGTGAAGATCTCGACGACCTCGCCGTTCTCCAGCTTGCGCTCGAGGGCGACCAGCCGGCCGTTGACGCGGGCGCCGATGCAGCGGTGGCCGACCTCGGTGTGCACCGCGTAGGCGAAGTCCACCGGCGTGGACCCCGACGGCAGCGTGATCACGTCGCCCTTCGGGGTGAAGACGAAGATCTCCCGGGTCGCCAGGTCGTAGCGCAGCGACTCCAGGAACTCGCCCGGGTCGGCGGCCTCGCGCTGCCAGTCCAGCAGCTGCCGCATCCAGGCCATCTCGTCGACCTCGACGGCGGCCTGCCCGCCCCGGCCGTTGCGGCCCTTGGTCTCCTTGTACCGCCAGTGCGCCGCGATGCCGTACTCGGCGGTGCGGTGCATCTCGTGGGTGCGGATCTGCACCTCCAGCGGCTTGCCCTCGGGGCCGATGACCGTGGTGTGCAGCGACTGGTACACGCCGAACCGCGGCTGGGCGATGTAGTCCTTGAAGCGGCCCGGCATCGGCTGCCACAGCGCGTGCACGACGCCCATCGCCGCGTAGCAGTCGCGCACCTCGTCGACCAGGATCCGCACGCCCACCAGGTCGTGGATGTCGTCGAAGTCGCGCCCCCGCACGATCATCTTCTGGTGGATCGAGTAGTAGTGCTTGGGACGGCCCTCGACCTTCGCGGCCAGCCGGGCGGCGTCGAGCTGCCGGGACAGCTCGTCGATGACGGTGCGCAGGTAGGTGTCGCGCGACGGCGCCCGGTTGGCGACCAGGCGCACGATCTCGTCGTACTTCTTCGGCTGCAGGATGGCGAAGGCCAGGTCCTCCAGCTCCCACTTGATCGTGGCCATGCCCAGCCGGTGCGCCAGCGGCGCCAGCACCTCGAGGGTCTCGCGCGCCTTGCGGGCCTGCTTCTCCGGCGGCAGGAAGCGCATGGTGCGCATGTTGTGCAGCCGGTCGGCCAGCTTGATCACCAGCACCCGCGGGTCGCGGGCCATGGCGATGATCATCTTGCGGATGGTCTCGGCCTCGGCAGCCGCACCCAGCTTGACCTTGTCCAGCTTGGTGACGCCGTCGACCAGGTGCGCGACCTCGTCACCGAACTCGTCGGCCAGCTTCTCCAGCGAGTAGTCGGTGTCCTCGACGGTGTCGTGCAGCAGGCCCGCCACCAGCGTGGTGGTGTCCATGCCCAGCTCGGCGAGGATGGTGGCGACCGCCAGCGGGTGGGTGATGTAGGGGTCGCCGGACTTGCGCTTCTGCGTCCGGTGCTTGGCCTCGGCGACGTCGTAGGCCCGCTGCAGCAGCTGCAGGTCCGCTTGCGGGTGCAGCTCGCGGTGCACCGCGGCCAGCGGTTCCAGGACCTGCTTGACCTGGGCGGCCCGCTGCGCCGTGATCTTCCTGGCCAGCCTGGCGCGAACGCGACGGGTCGCCGACGCCGGTCGCGGCTCGGCAACCGGGTCGGCTGCCGACGCAGGAGAATCGACGTGGTGGCTCACCGCACGCTCCCGGGATAGGTGTTGCGTTCCCAGGTCCGGGGACCCGGACACTGAGAATAACGCCATCAGGGCTACAGCCCTTCCCTGGTGCGGGCGTGATACGGCCAGCGGTCACCTGGTGCAGCCGATCGACGACGCGACTTCACCCCGGCTGATCACCGTGTCGGGTGGGACATCGCGATTTCCGGCGGTATCGGCGTGTCTGCTTCCCCCGGAGTCACGAGAGCCCCACCCGCCCCGGGGGCCCGGTTCACGCTCGGAGGAGCGCGCGGACTTCCTCGCCCAAGACCTTGTCCCGGCCACCCAGCGCGGTGAGTTCCAGCACGACCGCCGCGGCCGCGACCTCCGCACCGGCCTGCCGCACCAGCCGGCAGGCGGCGCCCAGGGTGCCGCCGGTGGCGAGCACGTCGTCGACGATGAGCACGCGCTGCCCCGCCCGCAGCGTGTCCGCGGGCAGCTCCAGCGTCGCCCGGCCGTACTCCAGCGCGTAGTCCACGCGGTCGGCGACCACCGGCAGCTTGCCGGGCTTGCGGAGCGCGACCACGCCGGTGCCGTGGGCCTGCGCGACCGCGGCGCCCACCAGGAACCCGCGCGCCTCGACCCCGGCGACCACGTCGAACTCGCAGTCCCGGCCCAGTGCCGAGACCACGGCGCGCAGCCCCGCGCCGTCGGCGAGCACCGGGCTGATGTCGCGGAACAGCACGCCCGGCTCCGGGAAGTCCGGCACCTCGCGGACGAGCTGGGCCGCACGCCGCAGGTCCGGGTCGGAGACGTCGCTGACCTGGATCGTCGTCTGCTCCGTCATCGACGCCGCTTCCCGGACGGGCGACCGGCCTTGCCCGACGGGCGGCTCGGCCGCCGCGCCGAGCCCGCACCGGCGGTGACCGCCTGCTTCGTCGGCGCCTCCTCCGGGACGTCCTCGCCCGCGGCCTTGGCCTGGGCGCGCTCGCGGCGCTGCTGCACCTTGGCGGCGTGCTCGCGGTACTTCGGCTCGCGCATCTTGAGGTCCACCAGCAGCGGCGTGGCCAGCAGCACCGACGAGACGACGCCGGCGAGCATGCCGATCGCCTGCACCAGCGCCAGGTCGCGCAGCATGCCGACGCCGAGCAGCCCGGCGCCGACCACGAGCAGCCCGGCCACCGGCAGCAGCGCGATGACCGAGGTGTTGATGGAGCGCATCAGCGTCTGGTTGACCGCCAGGTTCGCCGCCTCCGGGTAGGTGCGGCGGGTCAGCCCGAGCAGGCCGCGGGTGTTCTCCTTGACCTTGTCGAAGACCACCACGGTGTCGTAGAGCGAGAAGCCGAGGATGGTCAGCAGGCCGATCACGGTGCTGGGCGTGACCTCGAAGCCGATCAGCGAGTACAGGCCCGCGGTGACCACGACGTCGTGCAGCAGCGCGATGAGCGCCGCCACCGCCATCCACTTCTCGAAGTAGAACGCCAGGAAGACGGTGACCAGCACCAGGAACACGCCGAGCGCGATCAGCGCCTGCTGGGTGATCTCACCGCCCCAGGTGCCGCTGACCGCGCTGTCGCTGATCACCTGCTGGTTCGGCTGGCCCTGGGCGTCCAGCGGCTGCAGCTGGGTGAACAGCTCCTGCTTGACCGCGGCCACCTGGTCCGGGGTCAGCGTCTCGGTGCGGATCTGGATGGACTGGCTGTCGCCTGACCCGACGACCTGCACCGTCTCGGCCGGGTGCCCGACCGCCTCCCGGAACGCCTCCTGGACCTCGTCGGTCTCGATCGGGCCCTGCGCGCCGACCGCAGGCATCTGCAGCTTGGTGCCGCCCTCGAAGTCGATGCCGAGGTTGAAGCCCTTGAAGCCGATCGAGCCGAGGCACACCAGCACCAGCAGCCCCAGCGCGACGTACCACCGGGCGCGCTTGCCGACGATGTCGAACGCCCCGGTCCCGACGTAGAGGCGGTGGAAGACGCTCTCGTGGCGGGCGCCTTCGGTACCTGGAGTCGTCACCTTCACGCCTCCTTGGCGGTGGTCACGGCGGCCTTGCGGGCGGCCCGGTTCTGGTTACCGAGGCGTTGCACCGCACCGAGGCCGGAGACCGACGGCTTGGACAGGAACTTGTTCTTCGACGCCAGCGCGACCAGCGGGTGGGTGACGAGGAAGACCACCACCAGGTCCAGCACCGTCGACATGCCCAGGGTGAACGCGAAGCCCTTCACCTGGCCGACGGCCAGCACGTAGAGCACCGCGGCGGCCAGGAAGCTGACGGTGTCGGCGGACAGGATCGTGCGCCGCGCCCGCGTCCAGGCGCGCGGCACGGCCGACCGGAACGTGCGGCCCTCGCGGATCTCGTCCTTGAGGCGTTCGAAGAACACGATGAACGAGTCGGCGGTGATGCCGATGGCGATGATGAAACCGGCGACGCCGGCCAGGTCGAGGGTGAACCCGATCCAGCGGCCGAGCAACACCAGCACGCCGTAGACCACGACGCCGGACAGCGCCAGCGACAGGATCGTCAGGATGCCCAGCAGCCGGTAGTAGAGCAGGCAGTACACCGCCACCAGCAGCAGGCCGATGCCACCGGCGAGCAGGCCCGCCTCCAGGGAGGCCACGCCGAGCGTCGCGGAGACCGTCTCGGCCTCGGACTGGTCGAAGGCCAGCGGCAGCGAGCCGTACTTGAGGATGTCGGCCAGGTCGGTGGCCGACTGCTGGTTGAACTGGCCGGTGATCTGCGCGTTGCCGCCGAGCAGCGCCCGCTGGATGGTCGGCGCCGAGACGACCTCGCTGTCCAGCACGAACGCGGCCTGCTGGCCGACGTTGGCGGAGGTGAAGTCGGCCCAGACCTTGGCGCCCTCGCTCTTGAAATCCAGCGACACCTTCCAGCCCGGGTCCTGCGGGCTCGGCGGCACCGCCTGGGCGTTGGAGATCTCGCGGCCCTCCAGGAACACCGGCTCCAGGACGTACTTGTACTGGCCCTCGCGGTCGCAGGCGACCAGCGGCAGCTTCGGGTCGTCGTTGCCGCGCAGCGGGTCGTCGGCCGCGCAGTCCAGCGCTTGCAGCGCCTGCATCTGCACGGCCGGGTCGGTGCTCTGCCGGGTGCGCTTGGCTTCCTCGATCTCGCGCTCCTGGTCGCCGGGCTGCTGGGTCGCGGCCTGCGGCGCGGTGCCCGCCGGCGGTGCCTGCGCCGGCACCATGTTGACCACCTTGCGGAAGTTCAGCTCCGCGGTCTGCCCCAGCTGCTTGGCCTCCTCGCTGCCCTCACCGGGCACCGTGATGACCAGGTTGTTGCCGTCCCGGGTGACCTCGGAGCCGCTGACCCCCATGCCGTTGACGCGGGTCTCGATGATCTGCCGCGCCTGGTTGAGCGACTCGGTGGTGGGCGGCTGGCCGTCCAGGGTGCGCGCGGTCAGCGTCACGCGGGTGCCGCCCTGGAGGTCGATCCCGAGCTTGGGGTACGGCTTGCCGTCGCCGGTGAAGAACACCAGCGCGTACAGAGCAGCCACGATCAACGCGAAGATCGCGAGGTAACGCCCTGGGCGGATCTGCCCGGCCGGAGGTGCCACGGCGTTCGTTCTCCTGTCCGGTGTCGAAGCGGTGCACTGGTCGTGTTGCGCAGTCACGCACCCACGGACCCTCAGCCGCTCTCTCGCGGCGGGACGCGGTCGTCCTCCGAGAGAACGTCTGAGAACCCGCGGGCGGTTCAGGTGCCCACCGCAGCCGGCGGAACACCACGGTTCAGTTTGACAGGCCCGACTGGGGTGACCCCGCCCTGGGTGGCCACGGTGCGTGGATCAGCGACTACGCACGGACGCGGGCCCGGAACCGCCGTCCGGTGCCCGCGTCGCTGCCGGGTGGGCGACGGCCCGCCGCACGGGGTCCGGAACCGACCCCGGCGCGGGCGCTCCCCCTCTGCCCTCAGTTGGTCTTCTGCTGCTCGATCGGCTCCGCGACCTCGGCCTTCGACTCGGTCTCGACCGGGGTGTCGTCCTTGGCCGGGGTCTCCTTGACCTCGTCGGCCGCCGACTCGCTCGAGGTGGTGACCTTCTCGCGGATCGCCAGCCGCACCCAGGTGGTGGTCACGCCGGGGGCGAGCTCGAGGTCGACGGTGTCGTCGCTGGTGCCCACGACGGTGCCGAACACACCGGAGGTGGTCATCACCCGGTCACCGGGGGTGATCGAGTTCTGCAGCTTCTGCTGCTCCGCCATCGCGCGCTTCTGCTTGCGCGCCTGCAGGAACAGCGGCACCGCCAGCAAGACGATCAGCAGCGGGAGAATCAGGGAGTTGAGGTCCATCGTGCTCCGTTCAGCGGACGCTTCGGGGCCCAGCCCTCGCAGTACTGCGCCCGAATTGTTCGGATGTGCAAGCCCCAGTGTGCCAGGTCGACTCGGGCCGACGGGTCCCACCGGGTGGGAGGGACGCCACGGCCCGCCGGGGGTCCGCGCCTGCCGCACCGCGCACGACCCATCCGATCGGCACCGAACGAGACGTGATGAGGATAACGCCGCGCGGCAGAGGCCAAGCAGCACCCCGGCGCCGGCACCGGAGCTCGGCGGTTCTGGTGTTGTCGACCCCAGCGCGGACGCGGCTGCGAGCCCGCGCCGTGCCGGGTGGCCGCCACCGGGTGCCCGGCGACGGGTCCGGACCACGCTAGCGGCGCCGGGTCACCGTTGGGTCACTCGTCGAACAAACCTGGTTGCGGACTGCCCGGCGCGTGCTGCGGCGGGGTCAGCCCGAGGTGCTCCCAGGCCGCCGCGGTCGCGACCCGGCCGCGCGGCGTGCGGGCCAGCAGCCCGGCGCGCACCAGGTAGGGCTCGCACACCTCCTCGACCGTGGTCGGCTCCTCGCCGACCGCCACGGCCAGCGTGGAGATGCCCACCGGACCGCCGTGGAAGGAGCCGATGAGCGCGCCCAGGACGGCCCGGTCCAGCCGGTCCAGGCCGAGCTCGTCGACGTCGTAGACCTCCAGCGCGGACCGCGCGACCTCCCGGGTCACCGCGCCGTCGGCGCGCACCTCGGCGAAGTCGCGGACCCGGCGCAGCAGCCGGTTGGCGATGCGGGGTGTGCCGCGCGACCGGCGGGCGATCTCGACGGCGCCGTCGTCGCGCAGGTCCACGCCGAGGATCCCGGCCGAGCGGCGCAGCACCAGCTCCAGCTCCTCCGGCGTGTAGAACTCCATGTGCGCGGTGAAGCCGAAGCGGTCGCGCAGCGGCCCGGTCAGCGCACCGGACCGGGTGGTGGCCCCGACCAGCGTGAACGGCGCCAGCTCCAGCGGGATGCTGGTGGCGCCCGGCCCCTTGCCCACGACGATGTCGACCCGGTAGTCCTCCATCGCCAGGTAGAGCATCTCCTCGGCGGGGCGGGCGATCCGGTGGATCTCGTCGATGAACAGCACGTCGCCCTCGTTGAGGTTGGACAGCATCGCCGCGAGGTCGCCGGGCCGTTCCAGGGCCGGGCCGGAGGTGACCCGGATCGACGAGCCGAGCTCGGTGGCGATGATCATCGACAGGCTGGTCTTGCCCAGCCCGGGCGGGCCGGAGAACAGCACGTGGTCCGGCTGGTCACCGCGCTTGAGGGCGCCGTGCAGCACCAGCTCCAGCTGCTCGCGCACCCGTGACTGGCCGACGAACTCGCTGAGCTTGCGCGGCCGCAGCGACACCTCGACGTCGCGGTCGGCCGGGTCCTGGTGCGCGGTCAACGAGACGCCCTCGCCGGACCAGTCGGCCTCGTCCTGGTACATCTCCAGCCCGTCTCCCTAGCAGTGCTGTCGTCGTCCTCGATCCTCGCCGCGCGCCGGCCTCACTTCGGCCCGAGGGTGGCCAGGGCCTTGCGCAGCACCGCCGAGGTGTCCAGGTCGGCGCCGCCGTCGGCCAGCACCGCCTCGACGCTCTGCTCGGCCTGCTTGGCCGAGAAGCCCAGGCTCACCAGCGCCTCGGACACCTCCGAGCGCACCCGGCTGCGGTCCACCGCCGCGGCCGGTTCGGCGCTCGCGGTCACCGCGCCGACCTTGTCCCGCAGCTCGAGGATCAACCGCTCGGCGCTCTTCTTCCCGATGCCGGGCACCTGGGTGAGCACCGTGAGGTTGCCGTCGGCCAGCGCGTGGCAGAGCTGGTCGGGCGAGAGGACCGCGAGCGCGGCGAGCGCGAGCCGCGGGCCCACCCCGGACGCGGTCTGGAGCAAGACGAACAGGTCGCGCGCCTCCGGGTCGGCGAAGCCGTAGAGGGTGAGCGAGTCCTCGCGGACGACCAGCGAGGTCCACAGCCGGGCCTCCTCGCCGCGCCGCAGCCCGGCCAGCGTGGCCGGGGTGGCGTGCACCGCCATGCCCACGCCGCCGACTTCGATCACGGCGTGGTCCAGCCCGATGGACAGCACCGGACCGCGCACCGTGGAGATCACCGGTCAACACCTCCTGGTCGTGCCTGGACGTCGGTCGCCGGAGCGCCGCAGCCGTCGACCGGCCCCCACCGCACGGCGGGCACCGGCATCGTCGCGCACCCCGGGTCAGCGGCGAGCATCGCCTCTCCGGATCGTCTTCGCGGCCGCCTCGAGCCGGGCGCGGTGCGTGCGGGCGAGCTCGGCGGCCCTGGCCTCAGCCTGCGCCAGGCGGTTGGCCATCGGCGCGCGCCACAGGTGGCAGACGGCCAGCGCCAGGGCGTCGGCGGCGTCCGCGGGCTTGGGCGCGGCGGCCAGCCCCAAGATCTTGGTGACCATGGTGGTGACCTGCTTCTTGTCCGCCCGGCCGGACCCGCTGATGGCGGCCTTGACCTCGCTGGGCGTGTGGAAGGCGACCGGCAGGCCGCGCCGCGCGGCCAGCAGCGCCACCACGCCGGAGACCTGCGCGGTGCCCATCACGGTGCGCACGTTGTGCTGGCTGAACACGCGCTCGATGGCCACCACCTCGGGGCGGTGCAGGTCCATCCAGCGCTCGACCTCGTCGGCGACGGCGCTCAGCCGGGACGGCAGCTCGTCCGCGGGCGGGGTGCGCGCGACGCCGACGGCCACGGCCGTCACCGACCGCCCCCGTCCCCCGTCGACCACGCCGAGCCCGCAGCGGGTCAGCCCCGGGTCGACTCCCAGCACGCGCACGACGCCACCTGCCCCTCGAACTGAACACCCGTTCGAGACCCTATCGGACCGATCTCCCCGGCGCGCGCACCGACACACGGGCAGACCGCCTGGACGGGTGAAACCGGCGTTCAGGGGCCGTCGGTGCCGGGCGTCCAGCTCTCGGGCAGGCCGCTGTCGGTCAGCACCGGCTGGTGCTCGCGGAACCCACCGGGCGCGTCCGGCTGCCACGGGAACTTCGCGTCCTCCGGGCTGGAAGCGATCAGCTGCACGGCCGGGAAGTCCGGCCCGTTGTAGACCAGGAAGGCGCTGCCCAGGTACTCGGGGTAGTGCCGCAGGGCGACCTTCTCGAAGGTCACCGGGCAGCCCTTGAGGAACCCGTCGTAGAGTCGGCCGGGCACGAACCGCTCGCCCTGCCCGACCCGCTGCACGTAGGTGTTCACCACCGCGTTCGCCACGTCCTCGGGCAGCCCGACCACCACCACCTCGGGCTTGCCGAAGCGCCGCCACGCGCCGACCGAGAAGGCGTACTGCGCGCCGTGCTCGTCGGCGGGCACGTGCATGACCGCGGCGCCGTGCTTCTCAGCGGTGTTGACCAGCCACCGGCGCAGTTGCTCGTCCGTGTCGACCACGGTCGCCATTGTGCCCGCGCACCTCCCCGCCCCCACCAGCGGCCGGGGCGACCACCAGGCGCGACGCCCCGGACCCGTGGCGTGTCCGGGCCGCGACCGGCGACCGGCCCCGAGCGGGTCGGGGCCGGTCGCCGGTCGTGGGGAGGTTCAGCCGACCTCGGCCATCACCTCGTCGCTGACGTCGAAGTTCGCGTAGACGTTCTGCACGTCGTCGCAGTCCTCGAGCGCGTCGATCAGCTTGAAGATCTTGCGCGCCGCCTCGGCGTCGAGCTGGACGTTCACCGAGGCCAGGAAGTTGGTCTCGGCCGAGTCGTACTCGATGCCCGCGCTCTGCAGCGCCTTGCGGACCTCGACCAGGTCGGCCGGGTCGGTGAGGATCTCGTAGTTCTCGCCGAGGTCGTTGATCTCCTCGGCACCGGCCTCCAGCACCGCCGAGAGCACGTCGTCCTCGCTCAGCCCGTTCTTGGGCAGCAGCACGACGCCCTTGCGGTTGAACAGGTACGACACCGAACCGGCGTCGGCCATCGAGCCGCCGTTGCGGGTCATCGCGGTGCGCACCTCGCCCGCGGCCCGGTTGCGGTTGTCGGTCAGGCACTCCACCAGCACCGCGACGCCGTTGGGGCCGTACCCCTCGTACATGATCGTCTGCCAGTCGGCGCCGCCGGCCTCCTCACCGGCCCCGCGCTTGCGCGCGCGCTCGATGTTGTCCAACGGCACGGAGTTCTTGCGCGCCTTCTGGATGGCGTCGTACAAGGTCGGGTTGCCGTCGGGATCGCCCCCGCCGGTGCGGGCGGCAACTTCCACGTTCTTGATCAGCTTCGCGAAGAGCTTGCCGCGCTTGGCGTCGAGGGCGGCCTTCTTGTGCTTGGTGGTGGCCCACTTCGAGTGGCCGCTCATCTCTCCTCCGTCTTCACTGCGCCTGCGCTGCGTCCATCTGCTGCGCGCGGACGATCTGTACGAAATAGCGGTGCACGCGATCGTCACCGCCGACCAGCTCCGGGTGGAAAGCGGTGGCGAGCACCGGGCCCTGCTGAACCGCGACGATCCTACCGGCGTCCGCCTCGTGCCCAGCGCTGTCCGGGACCTCCGGGACCGCGGCGAGCACCTGCACGTCCGGGCCCACCGACTCCACCCAGGGTGCCCGGATGAACACCGCGCGCACCGGGCCGTCGGTCACCCCGGCGAAGTCCAGGTCGGTCTCGAAGGAGTCGACCTGCCGCCCGAAGGCGTTCCGCCGCACGGCCACGTCCAGCGCCCCGAGCGGGCGGACCGCGGACGAGCCGGGGTCGACGACCTCACGGGCCAGCATGATCATCCCGGCGCACGAGCCGTAGGCGGGCAGCCCGGCGGCGAGCCGCTCACGCAGCGGCTCGTACAGCTCGAAGGTGTCGAGCAGGCGGGTCATCGTGGTGGACTCCCCGCCGGGCAGCACGATCCCGTGCACCGCGTCGAGCTCCTCGGCGCGGCGCACCGGGCGGGCGTCCGCGCCGCAGCGCTCGAGCGCGGCCAGGTGTTCGGCCACGCCGCCCTGCAGGGCCAGGACGCCGATCACGGGTGTCGTCACGTCTCCGATTGTCCTGCACGCCGCCGCGCGGTCGAAGACCGGGACCTGCCGACCAGGCGCCACCCGACGAACAGGGCGACCACGACGACCGGCACCGCGTAGAACGAGGCGCGCACCGCCAGCTCGTCGGAGAAGGCCGCCAGCAGCACGATGAGCAGCAGGAACGCCAGGACGACCCAGTTGGTCCACGGCGAGCCGGGCATCCGGTAGGACGGGCGGGTCAGCTCGCCCCGCTGCGCCCGCTCGCGCAGCCGCGCCTGCGCGACGAGCAGCGCCGCCCAGGTCGCGATGACGCCGAGCGAGGCGATGGAGGTGGCGATGTCGAAGGCGTCCTTGGGCACGACGTAGTTGAGCAGCACGCCGACCAGGAACACCGCACCGGTGAACAGCACCGCGCCGTAGGGCGCGTGCCGGGCGTTCATCCGCTCGGTGAACGAGGGCGCCTCGCCGCGGCGGCCCAGCGAGCGCAGGATCCGGCCGGTGGCGTAGAGCCCGGAGTTGCAGCTGGACAACGCGGCGGTGAGCACCACGAAGTTCATGACGTCCCCGGCCCACGGGATGCCGATGCTGGAGAAGACGGTCACGAACGGGCTCTGCTCGCCGCTGTAGGACGTCCACGGCAGCACCATGGCCAGCAGCAGCACCGAGCCGACGTAGAAGACCGCGATCCGCCACACCACGCCGTTGATGGCGCGCGGCATGACCTTGGCCGGGTCCCGGGTCTCCCCGGCGGCGATGCCGGCCATCTCCATCGAGGCGTAGGCGAACATGACGCCCTGCATGCTCATGAGCACCACGGGCAGCCCGTGCGGCGTGAACCCGCCGTGGTCGACGAGGTGGTGCGGACCGGCGGTGCTGCCGCCGACCTCGGCGCCGGTGACCACCAGGCCCAGGCCGACGAACAGGAAGGTCACGATGGCCAGCACCTTGATGACCGCGAACCAGAACTCCAGCTCGCCGAACAGCTTCACCGACAGCAGGTTGACCACCAGCAGCACGGCCAGGCAGATCAACGCGGTCACCCACTGCGGGAAGTCCGGGAACCACTTGCCGATGTAGATGCCGGCCGCGGTGATCTCGGCGATGCCGGAGCCCGCCCAGTTGAGGAAGTACAGCCAGCCCGCGGCGAACCCGGCCCACGGCCCGATGAACTCGCGGGCGTACTCCACGAAGCTGCCCGCGACCGGCCGGTGCAGCACGAGCTCGCCGAGCGCGCGCATCACGAAGAACGCCGCGATGCCGCACAGCAGGTAGGACAGCACCAGGGCGGGCCCGGCCTGCTGCATCCGGCCGCCGGCGCCGAGGAACAGGCCGACGCCGATGGCCCCGCCCATGGCGATCATCTGGACGTGCCGGTTGCGCAGCCCCTTGGCGTAGCCCTCTCCTTCCTCGACGCCGCGGTCGAGGGTGCCGGGTGTGGTGACCATGGGTGTGGTCCTCCGTGGCGGGAGCCGGGATCGTCCGGCTCGGTGCGTGTTCCGTCCGCCTCGGCGCCGATCAGCGGCGCCGGAAGCCACGCGAGACCTTAAGACCCGGCGTCCGGAGGTCGACGCCGGGGTTAACGGGAGTTCACGTCGCCGGCTCGACCAGGCGCAGCAGGGCGGTCGTGGCCGCCGCCACCACCACGACGACCACGAAGGGCGCGCGCCGCCAGGCCAGCACCCCGCCGACCGCCACCCCGGCGAAGCGGGCCCACCCGGCGAACCCGCCGGACTCGAACACCGCGCTGGTGGCCACGAAGGCGCCGAGCAGCACGACCGCGGCGATCGACATCATCTGCTCCCACCGCGGCGAGATCCGCAGCCTGCCCCGCAGCAGCGGTCCCGCCAGGCGCATCGCGTAGGTGCCGGCGGCCAGGGCGAGGACGACTCCGAGCGTCACCGCGCCTCCTCCAGCGCCTTCGGCAGCGGCAGCGCCGCGGCCAGCCCGACCAGCGCGGCCACCACCGGCAGGCCCTCCGGCAGCACCGGCGTGGTCAGCACCGCGACCAGGACGCCGACCACCACGGCGCGCAGCGTCCGGAACTCCCGCAGCGACGGCACGATCAGCGCGAGCAGCGCGGCCGGCATCGCCGCGTCGAGGCCGAAGGCGCCCGGGTCCCCGACGCCCTGCCCCAGCAGCCCGCCGAGGAACACCGACGGCGCCCAGGCGCAGTACAGCGCGGTGCCGGTCAGCCAGTACGCGCGCCGCTTCTCCTCGGGCGTGTCCTGCGCCAGGGCGAACGCGACGGACTCGTCGACCATGAGGTGGCTGCCGAGCAGGCGGCGCGGCCAGCTGCGGCCGAACAGCCCGCCGACCGCCAGGCCGAACGGCAGGTGGCGGGCGTTGAGCAGCAGCCCGCTGAGCACGGCGGTGACCGGGGCCGCGCCCGCGGCGAGCAGGCCGACGGCCATGAACTCGGACCCGCCGGCGAACACGACCGCCCCCATCAAGGTGATCATCCACAGCGGCACGCCCTCGCTCACCGCGATGGCGCCGAGCGAGGCGCCCACGATGGCCATGGCCAGCGCCATCGAGAGGACGTCGCGCACCAGCGCGTCCCGCCAGAAGCCCACTCGTGTTCGCTGTGCCGTACTCACGTTCGCTAGGATGAACTCACGACGGAGCGTTCGTCAAACCGAATACGACGACCGACGAAGCGAACACGCATGAGTGAGACCGAGAACACCCCGGCCGCGCCGCTGGAGACCATCGCGCGGTCGCTGCGCCGCGAGCGGGAACGCGCCGGGTTGACCCTGACCGAGCTCGCCAAGCGCGCCGGGATCGCCAAGTCCACGCTCTCCCAGCTGGAGTCCGGCACCGGCAACCCCAGCGTGGAGACCCTGTGGGCGCTCGGCGTGGCACTGGGCGTGCCGTTCAGCCGGCTCGTCGACCCGCCGACCCCCCAGGTCCGGGTGGTCCGCGCCGGCCAGGTGCCGATCGTGCGGTCCGAGCAGTCGACCTACGGGGCGGCGCTGCTGTCGTCCGGCGAACCGGGCGCCCGCCGTGACCTCTACGTGCTCGAGCTCGAGCCGGGCGGGGTCCGCCGCGCCGACGCCCACATCCCCGGCTCGGTGGAGCACGTGGTCCTCACCGCCGGGCGCCTCCGGGTGGGCCCGGAGGACAGCCCGGTGGAGCTCGAGGTGGGCGACTACGTCTCCTTCTCCGGCGACGTCCCGCACCGCTACGAGGCCCTCGCCCCCGGCACCACCGCGGTGCTCGTCATGGAGCACCGCTGACCGTCGTCAGCCGCGGGCCAGCAGGTGCTCCGGCACCGGCTCGTAGCTCTCGAAGTGGCGGGTGAAGGTCGCGCTGCCCGAGGTCAGGGAGCGGACGTTGACCGTGTAGCGGACCAGCTCGCTGGCCGGCACGTGCGCGCGCACCACCGTCCAGCCACCGTCCTCGGGCTCGGTGCCCACCACCTTGCCGCGGCGGCTCGACAGGTCACCCAGCACCGCGCCGAGGTGCTCGTCCGGGATGTGCACCGCCACCTCGTCGACGGGTTCCAGGGTGATCAGCCCGGCCTGCTCGGCGGCGGCCTTGAGCGCCAGCGCGCCGGCCGCCTGGAACGCCGCGTCCGAGGAGTCGACGCTGTGCGCCTTGCCGTCGACCAGCGTGATCCGCAGGTCCACCAGCGGGACTCCCTCGGTGATCCCCTTCTCCACCTGCGCCCGCACGCCCTTCTCGACGCTGGGGATGAACTGGCGCGGGACCGCCCCGCCGACCACGCGCTCGGCGAACTCCACGCCCGACCCGCGCGGCAGCGGCTCCACCTCGATGTCGCACACCGCGTACTGGCCGTGCCCACCGGACTGCTTGACGTGCCTGCCGTGGCCCTTGGCCGGCTGGGCGAAGGTCTGCCGCAGCGGCACCCGCACCGGCACCGTGTCGACCTCCGCGCCGCCCTCGCGCAGCCGCTGCAGGACCACGTCCGCGTGCGCCTCGCCCATGCACCACAGCACCAGCTGGTGGGTCTCGCTGTCGCGCTCCAGCCGCAGGCTGGGGTCGGCGGCGATGAGGCGGTTGAGGTTGCGGGCCAGCGCGTCCTCGTCGCTGCGGGTGTGCGCGGTGACCGCGATCGGCATCAGCGGCTCCGGCATCGGCCACGGCGTGAGCAGCAGCGGGTCGGACGGGTCCGAGAGCGTGTCGCCGGTCTCCGCCGACCCGATCTTGGTCAGCGCGCACAGGTCACCGGCGATGCAGTGCGGCACCTCGCGCAGGTTCGCACCCAGCGGCGAGTACAGGTGCGCCACGCGCTCGTCCTCGTCGTGGTCGGGGTGCCCCCGCTCGGCCATGCCGTGCCCGGAGACGTGCACCGCGCGCTCCGGGCGCATGGTCCCGGAGAACACCCGCGCCAGCGACACCCGCCCCACGTAGGAATCGACCGAGGTGTGCACCACCTCGGCCGCCAGCGGTCCCTCGGGGTCGGGGGTGAGCACCCGCGGGTTGCGGCCGTGCGGATCGGTGAACTCCGGCAGCGCGTGCTCCAGCGGTGACGGGAAGCCGCGGACGATGCCGTCGAGCACCTCGGGGACGCCGACGCCGGTCGCCGCGCACACCGGCACGACCGGGTGCAGGCCGCCCTTGGCCACCGCCGCCTCCAGGTCGGCGATGAGCGTGTCCTCGTCGATGCGCTCGCCGTTGAGGTAGCGGTCCATCAGGGACTCGTCCTCGCTCTCGGCGATGATCGCCTCGATGAGCTCGCCGCGGGGCTGGTCGATCTGCGCCCGCAGCTCGTCGTCGGCGGTCCGCTGCTCACCGGACTCGTAGACGCTCTCGGTGACGAGCCCGACCAGCCCGGTCACCTCGCCGCCCGCGCCGCGGTGCGGCAGGTACAGCGGCAGCACTCCCCCGCCGAAGGCGTCCTGGCAGGCCAGCAGCGCGTCGTCGAAGTCGGCACGTGGCTGGTCCAGGCGGGAGACCACCACCGCGCGGGGCATGCCGACGGTGGCGCACTCCTGCCAGATCGCGCGCGTCGCCGGGTCGACGCCCTCGGCGGCGGCCACCACGAACAGCGCGGCGTCGGCGGCGCGCAGACCGGCGCGCAGCTCGCCGACGAAGTCGGCGTAACCGGGGGTGTCGATGAGGTTGATCTTGACGTCGCCGTGCTGCATCGGCGCCACGGCCAGGCAGACGGACCGCTGCTGCTCGATCGACGCGGGTTCGTGGTCGCACACCGTGGTGCCCTCGGTGACCGAGCCCGCTCGGGGGATCGTCGCGGTGGCCGCCAGCAGCGCTTCGACCAGGGTCGTCTTGCCTGCCGCCGAGGGCCCGACCAGCACGACGTTGCGGATCTTGGCCGGATCGGTGGGGGCCGGGAGGACCGGCCCTCCTGCTGTGCCGCTCTGCTTGCTCCCCATGAGTACTCCTCGCACGCTCCCGGCGACCGGTTGTGTCTCCGATCACACACCCGAGCTCCACCCCGTGCAAGGCCGCCCCGCGCGTCGAACCCGGTCCGGGGTCAACGGCGGCGGACGGCGACCACGAGCGCGCTGATCACCAGCGGCGGCACCGAGCACAGCGCGGCGGTGACGTAGCCGCCCGGCGCGGGGACCAGCGCTCCGGGCGGGGTGGCGAGGGCGAGCAGGAACCCGGCGAGCGCGCTGCCGACGCTGAATCCGGTGCTGCGCACGATCTGGTTGATCGCCAGCACGCTGGCGGTCTCGGCCTGCGGGACCCCGGCGAGCACGAGCTTCGGCATCACCGAGGAGACACCGCCCACGCCGAAGCCGAGGACCGCCATCGCGACCAGCACGACGACGAGCGAGCCGGTGGCGGCCGCGAACACCACCGCGGCGACCACGACCGCGGCGGCGGAGAGCGCGTAGGTCCACCGCTCCGCGAGGCGGGCGAGCAGGCCGGGCACCACCTTCCCGGCGACGAACCCGGCGAGCGAGAAGGGGATGAGCGCGGCCCCCGCGGCGACACCGGGGAGGGCGAAGCCGTACCCCGCGCCCGCCGGGGTCTGCACGTAGCGGGTGAGGAGGCTGAACAGCAGGTACATGCCGGTTCCCGCGACGAGCATGGCGAGGTTCGCGCGGACCACCGGCCCCTGGCCGAGCAACCGCAGGTCCACCAGTGGCGCGGCGGTGCGCAGCTCGACGGCCGCCCACACCGCGAGGACCGCGAGCGAGACGACGAGGACGCCCGCCCCCACCCGGGCGTCGGCCCACAGCGCGGGTTCGGCGACGAGCAGCAGGACGCCGAGCATCCCGACGCCGAGGAGGAGCGCCCCGACCACGTCGATCCGCGGCCGTGGCCCCGGGGTCTCGCGGGGCAGCGCGCGCCAGGCGACGACGAGCGCCGCGGCGGAGAGCAGGAACCCGACCGCGTACGCGGCGCGGAGCCCGGCCAGCTGGTCGACGAGGCTGATCGCCGGGTAGCCGACGCCGATGCCGACCGTGGACGCGACAGACAGGGCGGCGATCGTCGAGGCGGCGCGTTCCGCCGGCAGGTGGGCGCGGGCGACGCTCATCAGCAGCGCCACCACGGCGACGCCGAGCCCCTGCAGGCCCCGCCCGACCACGAGCACCGCGAACGGCAGCGGCAGCGCGGTCAGCGCGCCGCCGAGCGTGACGAGTCCCAGGGTGGCCAGGACCGCGGTGCGGCGGTGCGGACCGCTGCCGAGCCTGCCGAGGACGGGACCGGCGATGGCACCGGTGAACAGCGTGATCGTGAGGGTCCACTGCGCGGCTTCGAGCGGCACGTCCAGCCCGGTCGCGACCGCCGTGATGAGCGGGGCGCCGACGCTGCCGATGACCGCGCCCAGCAGCGCCACGGTGACGAGCGCGGGGCCGAGGCGGGGCGCGACGCGCACCTGCGTGCTCATCGGTTCGCCTCGGCCGTGATGTGCTCGAACAGGCCCGGGCGGATCCGGGTCCGCACGCCCTCGGCCCACGCCCCGTCGGCGTCCTCGACGTCCAGCGCCGCCCCGGCGTTGAGCAGCATCCCGAACGCGAGGAACGACTTCACCGTGACCGGCTCGAGCCCGGTGGTCTCCGCGACGGTGTCCCACATCCGCGCGAAGCACTCCCGGACCGCCGCGCGCACCTCCTCGTCGCCGCACGCGGCGAAGCCCTGGAGCTGGAGCAGCAGACCGGTGCGGTCGGCGAGCAGGTCGTAGTACTGCGCGCCCATGGCGGACAGCGCCGCCAGGCCGGTCGCGTCCCCGGCCGCCGCCCGCATCGCGTCGGTCAACCGGTCGAAGGACGCCCGGACCAGTTCGAGGAACAGCGCCTTCTTGGTGCCGAACATCCGGAACACGTACGCCTGCGTGATCCCGGCCTCCCGGGCGATCGCCTCGGTGGACGCCCCGTGCAGCCCGTGGGCGGCGAACTCCTCCGCCGCGATCTCCAGCACCTGGGCCCGGCGATCGGCCCCGCGCATCCGCTTGCCCATGGGGTCCAGAGTAGTCACTGGTTACTAACCACTAACCAGAGTGGGTCGCAACTCACACCCGCGCTCGGCCCCGTCGCAGGTGGCGCCTCCACGCCACCTGAAGTGGACTACTGAAAACGGCCTCCAGTGGACCGTGTCGGTGGTCCAGTTCGCTCCTACCGTGAAGACCGGCAGAACACCGACCAGAGGAAGGCCGAAGGTGACGACCGTCAAGGACACCGCCCCCACCTCCCAGACCGGGACCGACGGGGTCAAGCGCGGCATGGCGGAGATGCTCAAGGGCGGCGTGATCATGGACGTGGTCACGCCCGAGCAGGCCAAGGTCGCCGAGGACGCGGGCGCGGTCGCGGTGATGGCGCTCGAGCGGGTCCCGGCCGACATCCGCGCGCAGGGCGGGGTCGCCCGGATGTCCGACCCGGACATGATCGAGGGCATCGTCAACGCGGTGTCCATCCCGGTGATGGCCAAGGCCCGGATCGGGCACTTCGTCGAGGCGCAGGTGCTGCAGTCGCTGGGCGTGGACTACATCGACGAGTCGGAGGTGCTCACCCCCGCCGACGAGGCGAACCACATCGACAAGTGGGCGTTCACCGTGCCGTTCGTGTGCGGCGCGACCAACCTCGGCGAGGCGCTGCGCCGGATCTCCGAGGGCGCGGCCATGATCCGTTCCAAGGGCGAGGCGGGCACCGGCAACGTGGTCGAGGCGACGCGGCACATGCGCCAGATCCGCGCCGACATCCGCCGGCTGTCCGTGCTCGACGACGACGAGCTCCACGTCGCGGCGAAGGAGCTGCGCGCGCCGGTGCAGCTGGTGCGCGAGGTCGCGCGGACCGGCAAGCTCCCGGTGGTGCTGTTCACCGCGGGCGGCATCGCGACCCCGGCGGACGCGGCGATGATGCGGCAGCTGGGCGCGGAGGGCGTGTTCGTCGGCTCCGGCATCTTCAAGTCGGGCGACCCGGTCAAGCGCGCCGAGGCGATCGTCAAGGCGACGACGTTCTACGACGACCCGGACGTGATCGCGAAGGTTTCCCGCGGTCTCGGCGAGGCGATGGTCGGCATCAACGTGGACGACCTCCCCGAGCAGCAGCGCTACGCCCACCGCGGCTGGTGACCCGACCGAGCGAGGCGTGAAGGGCGCCTCCTCCCCCGCACATCGGGCAGGACGCCGAAGACCACCGCAACCGACGACACGTCCTGGTGAAGCGCCAAGGGCACCGCCCGCCGACCCGGTCGGCGGGCGGTGCCCTTCACCTCATCTCGCGTTGGGTGCGGGCGGAGCGGTGGACGGTGGCCAGGCGTTGGGCGATGGTGATCAGGCACAGCAGCACCAGCAGCCACACCGCCACGTCGAGGACGTACGGGACGCCGAGGCCGTGCAGGCCGGTGCCGATGAGCACCACCAGGAAGCGCTCCGCGCGCTCGGCCAGGCCGCCGTCGGCCCGGAGCCCGTTGGCCTCCGCGCGGGCCTTGACGTAGGAGATCACCTGCGCGCTGACCAGGCAGATGAGCAGGCCCAGGCCGCGCGACCGGTCCACCTCCACCACCAGCGACCACCACACCAGCGAGCCGAACAGCGCGCCGTCCACGAGCCGGTCGCAGCTCGCGTCGAGCACCCCGCCGAACCGCGAGGCCCGGCCGCCCGCGCGGGCCATCGCGCCGTCGAGGACGTCGAAGAGCAGGAACACCGCGACCACCACGGTGCCCACGAAGAGCTCGCCGCGCGGGAAGAACCACAGCGCAGCCGCAGCGCTGGCGACCGTGCCGGTCAGCGTCACCGCGTTCGGCGAGAGACCGAGCCGGACCAGGCCCGCACCGATCGGGTTGGTCAGTCGGGACAGCGAGTCCCGCGCGAAGATGTTCAGCATGTGCGTGAAGAGTCAGCCGCCCTGTGCTTGTCGTGTGCCCTGCCAGCAGACTAGCCCGCGCTGATCACGAACACCGGTGGGCGCCCACCGGGACCCCCTCGGTGATCTCGAACACACCACGGAATCATTGAAGTTTCAAGGGTGTTGGCGGTGGGAAACGCCTGCGTCCGAGGCACCCCGCGCACGGTGCGCGGCGGCACGACGTCGACGCAGACCCCGCAAGCGACACAGACCCCGCACAGCAACACGGGAGGCAGCATGACCACCACCGAGCAGATCCCGGGCTACGTCACCGGCACCTGGGACATCGACACCGTCCACTCCGACATCCAGTTCACCGTGCGGCACATGGGGGTCGGCAAGTCCCGCGGCCGCTTCGGCTCCTTCCAGGGCGAGATCGTCACCGCCGCCGACCCGCTGCAGTCCTCGGTCACCGCGACCATCGACACCGCCTCGATCGACACCGGCAACGCCGACCGGGACGCCCACGTGCGCAACGCCGACTTCCTGGACGTCGAGCAGTTCCCGACCGCGACCTTCCGCTCCACCGGGATCCGCCAGGACGGCGAGGACTTCATCATCGACGGCGAGTTCACCCTGCACGGCGTGACCAAGCCGATCTCGCTGGAGACCGAGCTGGGCGGCTTCACCGAGGACGGCCTGCTGGGCCTGTCCGCCAAGACCGTCATCAACCGCACCGACTTCGGCGTGGGCGCGCCGGGCGGCGCGATGATCGGCGAGAAGGTGACCATCAGCCTCGACATCGAGGCCAAGCTCCGCAGCTGAGCCCACGCACGCGGAGGGGCCGGGGACCCCAGGTCCCCGGCCCCTCGCCGGCGTCAGTGCGCGATCCCCGTGGGAATCGCGGGCCCGGTTCCCACCAGAGTCGCGTCAGTCCAGCTCGCCCCAGGCGTCGGCGAGGAGCTGGCGGGTCTCGCCGAGCAGCTGGGGCAGGACCTTGGTGTGCCCGATGACGGGCATGAAGTTCGAGTCACCGCCCCAGCGGGGCACCACGTGCTGGTGCAGGTGCGCGGCGATGCCCGCGCCCGCCACCGGGCCCTGGTTGAGCCCGATGTTGAACCCGTGCGGCGCCGACACCCGGCGGATCACCCGCATCGCGCGCTGGGTGTACTCCGCGACCCCCGCCGTCTCGGCCTCGGTGAGCTCGGTGTAGTCGGCCACGTGCCGGTACGGCAGCACCATGAGGTGCCCGGGGTTGTACGGGTACAGGTTGAGGATCGCGAAGACCAGCTCGCCGCGGGCGACGATGAGCGTCTCGGAGTCGGGGCGGCCGGACTCCAGCAGGCGGCAGAACGGGCAGCCGTCGCTGTCGTCACCGTCGGGCTTGTTCTCGCCCTGGATGTAGGCCATCCGGTGCGGGGTCCACAACCGCTGCAGGGCGTCCTGGACCCCGACCCCGTGCTGCTCGGTCAGCTCCACTCCTCCCGGCTCGACGCTCACGCCGTCCCCACCTGGAAGTTCTCCGCGTTCGGCGAGGCGTTCTCGCGGCGCTGCACCCAGTCGACGAGCGCGTTCACCGCGGCGTCCACCGGCACCCCGTTGATCTGCGAGCCGTCGCGGAACCGGAACGACACGGCGTCCGCTTCCACGTCCTTGCCGCCGGCCAGCAGCAGGAACGGCACCTTCTGCGTGGTGTGGGTGCGGATCTTCTTCTGCATGCGGTCGTCGCTGGTGTCGATGTCGACGCGGATCCCCTTGTCGCGCAACGCCTTCGCGACCCGCTGCAGGTGCTCGACGTGCTCGTCGGCGATCGGGATGCCCACCGCCTGCACCGGGGAGAGCCAGGCCGGGAAGGCGCCCGCGTAGTGCTCGGTGAGCACGCCGAAGAACCGCTCGATGGAGCCGAACAGCGCCCGGTGGATCTTGATCGGCCGCTGCTTGCTGCCGTCCGGCGCGGTGTACTCCAGGTCGAACCGCTCCGGCAGGTGGTAGTCGACCTGGATGGTCGACATCTGCCAGCTGCGGCCCAGCGCGTCCTTGGCCTGCACCGAGATCTTCGGCCCGTAGAACGCCGCGCCGCCCGGGTCCGGCACCAGTTCCAGGCCGGAGGCCTCGGCCGCCTGGCGCAGCGCCTCGGTCGCGACCTCCCAGCTCTCGTCGTCCCCGACGTACTTCTCCTCGTTGCGGGTGGACAGCTCCAGGTAGAAGTCGTCCAGGCCGTAGTCGCGCAGCAGGTCGAGCACGAAGCCCAGCAGCGACTTCAGCTCGTCCTGGAGCTGGTCCGGGGTGCAGTAGATGTGCGCGTCGTCCTGGGTCATGCCGCGCACGCGGGTCAGCCCGTGCACCACACCGGACTTCTCGTACCGGTACACCGACCCGAACTCGAACAACCGCAGCGGCAGCTCCCGGTAGGAGCGCCCGCGGGAGCGGTAGATCAGGTTGTGGAACGGGCAGTTCATCGGCTTGAGGTAGTAGTCCACCCCGGGCTTGCGCAGCTCGCCGTTGGCGTCGCGCTCCTCGTCGAGGTGCATCGCCGGGAACATGCCGTCCTGGTACCAGTCGAGGTGACCGGAGGTCTTGAACAGCGTGTCCTTGGTGATGTGCGGGGTGTTGACGAACTCGTAGCCGGCCTGCTCGTGCCGCTTGCGGGAGTAGTCCTCCAGCTCGCGCCGGATGATGCCGCCCTTGGGGTGGAACACCGGCAGCCCGGACCCGATCTCCTCCGGGAAGGAGAACAGGTCCAGCTCGGCGCCGAGCCGGCGGTGGTCGCGGCGCTCGGCCTCGGCCAGCAGCTCCAGGTGCTCCTCGAGCTTCTCCTTGGACTCCCACGCGGTGCCGTAGATGCGCTGCAGCTGCGGGTTGTTCTGGTTGCCGCGCCAGTAGGCGGCGGCCACCCGCATCAGCTTGAACGCGGGGATGAACCGGGTGTGCGGGACGTGCGGGCCGCGGCACAGGTCGCCCCAGACGACCTCGCCGTGCCGGTCGATGTTGTCGTAGACGGTGAGCTCGCCGCCGCCGACCTCCATCACCTCACTGGTGTCCACATCGGACTTGAGGTCGACCAGCTCCAGCTTGTAGGGCTCGGAGGCCAGCTCCTCCTTCGCCTCCTCGACCGACTCCAGCCGGCGGCGGGAGAACTTCTGCCCGGACTTGATGATCTGCTTCATGCGCTTCTCGAGCGCCTGCAGGTCCTCCGGGGTGAACGGGCGGTCGACGTCGAAGTCGTAGTAGAAACCGTCCTTGACCGGCGGGCCGATCCCGAGCTTGGCGTCCGGGAAGAGGTTCTGCACCGCCTGCGCGAGCACGTGCGCGGCGGAGTGCCGGATGACGCTGCGGCCCTCCTCGGTGTCGGCGGCGACCGCCTCCACCTCGACGTCGGTCTCGGGCGCCCAGGCCAGGTCGCGCAGGGTGCCCTCGGCGTCACGGACGACGACGACCGCCTCCGGGCCCTTGGACGGCAGCCCGGCCTCGGCCACGGCTGCCCCCGCAGTAGTGCCCGCCGGAACCTTCACCCGGGGAGCTTGCTGGGCTTGGGAAGGCTGTACGGACACGATCACTCCTCCACTGGGCCGGCCGCGACCGGCGCGGACACGCTTCGCATCCCCGATGCTATCGGCTGGTCGCGGACGGTCCTCGGCCACCACCCGGGGTCACGCCGACTGCTCGAGCACGAGCTCGACCAGCTCGACCGCCGACACCAGGCCGCCGGTGAACGGCCCCAGCGCCAGCGACACGCCCAGGTCGCGCAGGCGGTGGGCCTGCCGCTCGTCGCGCACGCCCGCCGCGCTGACCGGCAGGCCCAGCAGCTTGGCCGCGCCGCAGGCGGCCACCACCAGGTGCTCGTCCAGCGGAGTGGGGCCGCTCGGGTCGGCGAAGCTGTCCAGGTGCGGGCCCTCGATCCGCGCCATCCCCAGCGGCAGGTCCTTCAGCCGCGACATGCGGGCGTAGTCCTCGCCGAACTCGTAGACGCACAGCCGCAGCCCCATGTCGGCGAAGATCTCCAGCATGTCCTCGGGGTCGCCCTGCGGGTCGAACAGCGCCGACTCGGGCAGCCCGAGCGCGAGGTACCGGGGCGGCAACCCGGTGTCGCGGAGGATGCGCTGCACGTCACCGACCAGCTCGGGGTCGCGGACGTGGCGCGGCGACAGGCGCACGGCGGCGACCGGGGCCGCCTCGCCGAGCTGCTGCACCCAGCGCGCGGCCTGCTCGCACACCTGCTCCAGGGCCCAGGTGCCGAGCCGGGTGATCAACCCGGTCTCCTCGGCCAGCCCGAGGAAGCTCTCCTCGCCGAGCTCGCCGAACTTCGGGTGGTCCCAGCGGATGCTGGCGGCGGCCGAGATGCAGCGCCCGGTCGCCAGCTCCACGATCGGCCGGTACTCGACGAACAGCTCGTACTGCTCGATCGCCGCGGGCAGCTCGGCGGAGAGCCGGAACCGGTCCAGCGCCGCCGCGTTGCGCTCCGGGTCGTACAGCACCCACTGGGCCCGGCCGTCCTGCTTGGCCCGGTAGAGGGTGACGTCGGCGTCGCGCAGCAGCGACTCGGCGTCGGTCTCGGCGACCGGGCGCTCCACGATCCCGACGCTGGCCGAGGCGCTGAGCTCGTGCGAGCCGATGCGCGCGGGGCTGGTGACCTCGCGCAGCATCTCCTCGACCACGGCGATCAGGTGGGTGGCACCGGTCGAGTCGGGCACCAGGACGACGAACTCGTCACCGCCCATCCGGGCCGCGAGCGCCCCCTTCGCCGCGCGCTGCGCCGCGGCCTGCAGCCGCTGCGCGACGGTGCGCAGCAGCTGGTCGCCGATCTGGTGGCCGAGGCTGTCGTTGACCGCCTTGAACCCGTCCAGGTCGAAGTAGCACAGCCCCACCCGCCGGCCCGGCTGGGTCTCCTCCAGCGCCGAGTCCAGGCTGGTCTGCAGCTGGGTCCGGTTCGCCAGGCCGGTGAGCGGGTCGTGCACGGCCTGCCTGCGGAAGTTCTCCTGGAGCATGTGCCGGTCGGTGATGTCCTCGTAGAGCACCACCTGGTACTCGGGTTCGCCGCGGGCGTCGCGGACGAGGGCGGCCGAGAGCTGGGTCCACACGTGCGAGCCGTCCGGCGCGGTGAACCGGGTGTCCAGCTGGTAGTGGTCGTCGCTGCCCCCGACCAGGCGGTCGTTGGCGGCCTCCAGCTCCTTGGTCCACGCCTCGTCGGCCAGCTCGAAGATCGTGCGGC
This sequence comes from Saccharopolyspora hordei, assembly GCF_013410345.1. Lineage (NCBI taxonomy): Bacteria > Bacillati > Actinomycetota > Actinomycetes > Pseudonocardiales > Pseudonocardiaceae > Saccharopolyspora > Saccharopolyspora hordei. The sequence goes on along the minus strand of NZ_JACCFJ010000001.1, from coordinate 2,388,992 downwards.
CGAGCAGCTCGTCGTCGCCCCGCCGGAAGATCCGGCGCAGCGCCGTGTTGACCTCCTCGATGACGCCGTCCAGCCGGACCACGGCGATGCCCAGCGCGGAGGAGGTGACCACGGCGCGGGACCGGGCCTCGCTGGCGCGCAGCGCCTCCTCGGCGGCGTCGCGGGCGGCCGACACCGCGCGCTGGATCAACGCCTGCTCGGTGAGGGTCTGCTCGCGCAGCGCGCCGGCGTAGCCCGCGGCCAGCTCGCTGAGCACCTCGTGCAGCCGGACCGGGTCGACCTCGCGGAGGGTGGGCAGCACGGTCGCCAGGTGCCGCAGCGTGCGGGCCAGCGCTTGCGAGTTGGTCAGGTGCACGTCGACCAGGTGCCGCCCGACGTCGGCAGCGGCGTCGGGCGGCCCGCTGTCGAGCGCGGCCAGCAGCTCGCCCAGGCGCTCGGCCAGGAAGGCCTCCAGCTCGGGTCGCCCCATCGCGACGTAGCTGGTGTGGATGATGCGGCGAGCCCACTCCTTGACCGCTTCGTCGTGCTCCGGTCCAGCATCGACTGTGTCTGGCATCAACCTCACACCTTGCGCCCGAGGGCGCCGTAACCAATGGACTGCTCCGGTCGTTCCCACCTGTCCTCGGGGGACTCCGGACGCCACTCCGAGAGGTAGACCACGCCCGGCTCGACGAGCTCGAAGTCGCTGACCAGCTCGGCCACCTCGTCCCGCGAGCGCAGCGTGAGCGGATCGCTGCTGCCCTGGTAGAGCTCGACCAGCTTGCCCACGCGCTCCTCGTCGTCGTCCCCGGTGATGTGGGAGAGGGCCAGGTAGCTGCCGGGCGCGAGCCGCTCGTGGTAGCGGCGGACCACCTCGCGGGGCTTCGCGCTCTCCGGCACGAAGTGCAGCAGCGCGACCATCATCACCGCGATGGGCTGGGAGAAGTCCAGCAGCTCCCGGGTCTCCGGGGCGTCCAGGACGCCGTCGACGTCCCGCACGTCCGCCTGGACGACGGTGGCCCGGTCGTTGCCCTCGAGGATGGCGCGGCTGTGCGCCACCGCCACCGGCTCGTTGTCCACGTAGACCACCCGAGCCTCCGGCGCGATCTCGTGGACGCTGCCCGCGGTCGGGATCCCCGCCCCGATGTCGAGGAACTGCCGCACACCCTGGTCCAGGCAGTACCGCACCGCGCGCCGCAGGAACGAACGGTTGTTGACCGCGAGCTCACCGACCTCGGGCACGACCGCCATGACCTTGCGCCCGAGCTCGCGGTCCACCTCGAAGTTGTGCGCCCCGCCCAGGTAGAAGTCGTAGACCCGCGCAGCGCTGGGCTTGCTCAGGTCGATCCCCTCCGGCGCCCAGTCCGGCCGCTCCTGCATGCCGCGTGACCTCCCCGCTCTTCGCTCCGCACCGACCTCAGGCCTTGCGTCCGACAGCCCCGTAGACGATGGACCGCTCCGGTTCCTCCCACACGTCCTCCGGGGAGTCCGGGTGCCACTCCGGGACGTGCACCACGCCCGGCTCGACGAGCTCGAAGTCGCTGACCAGCTCGGCCACCTCGTCCCGCGAGCGCAGCGTGCCCGGGTTGCTGCTGTTCTGGTACAGGTCGACCAGGGCCTGCGCGCTGGCCGGGTCGTGGTCCCCGGTGACGTGGGAGACGACGATGTGGCTGCCGGGCGCGAGCCGCTCGTGGTACTGGCGGATCACCTCGCGCGGCTTGGCGCTCTCCGGCACGAAGTGCAGCAGCGCGACCATCATCACCGCGATGGGCTGGGAGAAGTCCAGCAGGCCCTGGGTCTCCGGGGCGTCCAGGACGCTCTCGACCTCCAGCGCGTCGGCCTGCACGATGGTCGCCTTGTCGTTGCCGTCGAGGATGGCGCGGCTGTGCGCCACCGCCACCGGCTCGTTGTCGACGTACACCACCCGGGTCTCCGGGTCGACCGCCTGCGCGATCTCGTGCACGTTGCCCGCGGTCGGGATCCCCGCCCCGATGTCGAGGAACTGCCGCACACCCTGGTCCAGGCAGTACCGCACCGCGCGCCGCAGGAACGCGCGGTTGTTGACCGCGATCTCCTTGAGGTGGGGCACCGCTGCGATGGCCTTGCGCCCGAGCTCGCGGTCCACCTCGAAGTTGTGGGCACCGCCCAAGTAGAAGTCGTAGACCCTCGCTGCACTGGGCGTCTCCAGGTCGACTCCCTCGGGTGCCCAGTCCGGTCGCTGTGCCATGTCGCGTGACCTCCAAGCCCTCGCTCCCCGCCCGGCCGCCGAGATCACCTCGTGCGTCAACGGGCGAGCGTCCACCGCGACCGGACGTTGATCAACGCGGCGATCCTACTGTCACCCACCGCATCGAGTCACGCACTCCGCGTCCGCCCGGGGCAGCACTCACGCCCCGTTATGACCATCATCACCGTCCGCATCGCGGGATCCCGAGTAAGGCGAACCTAAGCTGAACTCGTCCGGGTGGTGGACGTCCACCAGGCCCAGCCGTGATGGGCCGGTCAGCGAAGCACTCCGGGGGTTCGGCCGACGTCCGTTCGGCCGCGGTGCCGGGGCAGGAGGAGATGGAATGACTCGCCCACTGCGGGTAGCGATCGTCGGCGCGGGGCCGGCCGGGGTGTACGCGGCCGACGTCCTGACCAAGTCCGAGACCGCGGTCGAGATCGACCTGCTGGACCGGATGCCCGCGCCCTACGGCTTGATCCGCTACGGCGTGGCCCCCGACCACCCGCGCATCAAGGGCATCGTCAGCGCGCTGCACCGCGTGGTGGAGAAGCCGGAGATCCGCTTCCTCGGGCACGTCGACTACGGCGTGGACGTCAAGCTGGACGACCTGCGGCGCCACTACGACGCGGTCGTCTTCGCCACCGGTGCGACCAAGGACCGCCCGCTGGACATCCCGGGCATCGACCTGCCGCACAGCTACGGCGCCGCCGACTTCGTCTCCTGGTACGACGGCCACCCGGACGCCCCGCGCGACTGGACGCTGGACGGCGAGCAGGTCGCGGTGATCGGCGCCGGCAACGTGGCGCTGGACGTGGCGCGCGTGCTGGCCAAGCAGGCCGACGACCTGCTGCGCACCGAGATCCCGGACAACGTGCACCGCGGGCTGGCGGACTCGAAGGTCACCGACGTGCACCTGTTCGCCCGCCGCGGTCCCGCGCAGGCCAAGTTCACGCCGCTGGAGCTGCGCGAGCTCGACCACCAGGACGGGGTGGAGATCATCGTGCACCCCGAGGGCTTCGAGCTCGACGAGGCCAGCGAGGAAGCGGTCCGCACCAACAACCAGGTGAAGACGGTCGTCAAGACGCTGCAGGACTGGGCGCTGCGCGACCCGAAGCACGACACCCCGCGGCGGCTGCACCTGCACTTCCTGCGCGCGCCGGTCGAGGTGCTGGGCACCGACCGGGTCGAGGGCTTCACGGTCGAGGTCATGGAGCTCACCGGCGACGGCGGGGTGCGCGGCACCGGCGAGTACGAGACCTACCCGGTGCAGCAGGTCTACCGCGCCGTGGGCTACCTGAGCTCGCCGCTGGCCGGCATCCCGTTCGACCACGCCTCGGGCACCGTGCCCAACGAGGGCGGCCGGGTGCTGGACCTGGACGGCCAGCACATCCCCGGCGTCTACACCACGGGCTGGATCAAGCGCGGACCGGTGGGTCTGATCGGCCACACCAAGGGCGACGCGCTGGAGACGATCGGCAACCTGCTCGCCGACGTGGAGTCGCTGCCGGAGCCCGAGGAGCCGTCGAGCGACAGCGTCCTGCGCCTGCTCGAGGAGCGCGGCGTGGAGTGCACGACGTGGGAGGGCTGGGGCCGGCTGGACGCCCACGAGCGGGCGCTGGGCGAGGCCCAGGGCCGGGAGCGCATCAAGGTCGTGCCCCGCGAGGAGATGGTCCGCATCTCCCGCGCGGAGTGATCTCGAGGGCGCCTTCCGCCGCGGGTCGACGGGAGGTGCCCTCCGTGCTCGCCCTGGTCAGGTGGGTCCCGGCCCTGCGCGACGCGCCGTCATCTCGAACGTCGTCCGACCAGTCGGCCGTCCGACGTACTACGGTGTAGGCAAGACGTCATCCGACCGCGCAAAGGACGGGTACCTTGACCGAGATCCCGGACACCACGCCAGCCGAACTGGAGACCGCCCTGCAGCGAGCGGCCGACGCCGCCGAGGCGTTCGGCGCGCAGTCCCCCGCCACCCGCGCCGGCCAGGTCCGCGCGGTCGCCGACGCGCTCGACGCCGCGGCCGGCGAGCTGATCCCCCTGGCCATGGAGGAGTCCCGGCTCAGCGAGGGACGCCTGACGGGCGAGCTCAAGCGCACCACCTTCCAGCTGCGGCTGTTCGCCGACGTCCTCGACGACGGCGGCTACCTGCAGGCCACTGTGGACAGCGCGGATCCGGACTTCCCGCTGGGCGCCAAGCCGGACCTGCGGCGCGTGCTGGTGCCGGTGGGCCCGGTCCTGGTGTTCGCCGCGAGCAACTTCCCGTTCGCGTTCTCCGTCGCCGGCGGCGACACGGCCTCGGCCCTGGCCGCGGGCTGCCCGGTGGTGCTCAAGGCCCACCCCGGCCACCCGCGCCTGTCGGTGCGCACCGGCGAGATCATCACGAAGGCCCTGGCCCAGTCCGGTGCGCCGGACGGCGCGTTCCAGGTGGTGCTGGGCTTCGAGACCGGCACCGTCGCGCTGCGCGACCCGCGGATCAAGGCGGCGGCGTTCACCGGCTCGGTCCCGGCCGGGCGCGCCCTGTTCGACATCGCCAACTCCCGCCCGAGCCCGATCCCGTTCTTCGGTGAGCTCGGCAGCCTCAACCCGGTGTTCGCCACCCCGAACGCGGTGCGGGCGCGCGGCGAGGAGATCGCCAAGGGCTACGTCACGTCCTACTCGGGCAACGCGGGCCAGCTGTGCACCAAGCCAGGCCTGCTGTTCCTGCCCGCCGACCACGGCCTGGACGAGGTGCTGACCGCGGAGTCCAAGGCGGTCGCCGCGCACCGGCTGCTCAACGACCGCCTGCACGAGGGCTACTGCTCCCGCCGCGCGGCGGTCACCGAGGTCCCGGGCGTGCGGGTGCTGGTCGAGGGCAGCGTCGACGACGGCGCGACCCCGACCCTGCTGAGCACCGACGTGGACACGCTGCTGGAGCACCGCGAGACGCTGCTGGAGGAGGTCTTCGGGCCGCTGTCCATCGTGGTCACCTACTCCTCCGAGGACGAGGCGCGGCGCGCGGCCGAGGCCTTCGACGGCAACCTCACCGCCACCGTGCACGCCGAGGACGACGACGCCGAGTTCGCCGCCAGCCTGGTCCGCCGCCTGCGCGACCGCGCGGGCCGCGTGCTGTTCAACGGCTGGCCGACCGGTGTGGCGGTCTCCCCCGCCATGCAGCACGGCGGCCCCTACCCGGCGACGACCGACGCCCGCTTCACCTCGGTCGGCACGGCCGCCATCGACCGCTTCCTCCGCCCGGTGACCTACCAGAACGTCCCGCAGGCCCTCCTGCCGGAACCGCTCCGGGACGACAACCCCTGGGGCGTCCCCCAGACCCGGCACACCCCGAAGTGACCCCCCGGCCCGTGAGCCGCCGGGCGCGCCGGCGGCTCACGGGCCGGGTCGTGCAGACCTCGGTCGTCACGGTGCGCCGACCAGCGCTGCCGGACGCGCCGTCGGCGAGCACCGGCTCCGAGGACGTGGCGGGCCCCCTCCAGGCCACGGCTCGGCCTCGACCGACGCTCTGACCGCCGGGAGATCGAGTCCCGCGCCGAGCGATCGGTGGCGTCGCCGCCTAGCCCCGAGGGCGGTAGGTGGCGACCGTGACGGACGCCGTCGGCGTGAGCGGCCCCGGCAGTGCCGCGATGCGGGCGCGCAGGTCCTCCGGGTCGGCGTGCCAGGCGCTGGGGCCCATCGCCACCACCGCCTCGGCCTCCGCCTCGGTCAACTCCAGCCTGAACTCGCAGCTGCGCTGCTCGACCAGGTCGAAGTGGTCGGCCAGCTGCTCGGACAGGCGCTCCTGCTTGCGCTCGTCGACGGTGAGCAGCCCCAGCGCCGACACCAGGTCCGCCAGGTGGCCGGCGTTCGGCACCACCACCACGAGGCGTCCGTCGGCCGTGAGCACCCGGTGCATCTCCGGGGCGTTGCGGGGCGCGAAGACGTTGAGCACCGCCGCGGCCGCGCCCGTGCGGACCGGCAGCCGCTGCCACGCGTCGGCGACCGCCGCGCCCACGCGCGGGTGCGCCTTGGCCGCGCGACGGGCGGCGTACTTCGACACGTCGAGCGCCAGACCGACGCGGCCGGAGTCCGCCAGCGCGCGAGCGAGGTAGTAGCCGGTGCCGGCACCGATGTCCACCAGGCAGCCCTCGACGTCGGCCACCGCCTCGGCCACCGCGTCGGCGATCGGCGCGTAGTGGCCCGCGGCGAGGAAGTCCGCGCGGGCCGCGACCATCGCCGCGGTGTCGCCGACGACCTTCGTGCCGCCGGGCAGCAGGCTCACGTAGCCCTGGCGGGCGATGTCGAACACGTGGTTCGCAGTGCACCGCAGGCTGCCGCCGGACCGGTCCAGGTCGGCACCGCAGTGCGGGCAGGCCAGCGCCGCCACCACGTCGTCCAGCACGCCAGCCCTCCACACCGCATCGTCGGTAGGCGATTGTAGGAGTCCACGAGCCGGGCGGTCCGCGCGGCGGTTCGCCGGGCGAGCTCGAAGACCCGTCGGACAGGTGGGACGGTGGACGCGATGTGGGAGTGGGCGGCAGCACCGGAGTACTGGGGCGCGCGGTTCGTGGTCGCGCACCTGCTGGCCCTCACCTACCTCATCGCGTTCGTCTGCGCGCTGCGGCAGTTCCGGGGTCTGCTGGGCGAGCGCGGGCTCACGCCCATCCCCCGCTACCTGGCGCGCGTCGGGTTCCGCGACTCGCCCAGCCTGTTCCACCTGCACTACTCCGACCGGTTCTTCGCCGGCGTCTGCTGGGCCGGGATCGTCGGCAGCGTGCTCGCCCTGGTCGCCGACCTGGCACCGCTGTGGGCGTGGCTGGTGCTGTGGACGGTGCTGTGGCTGCTGTACCTGTCGATCGTCAACGTCGGCCAGGTCTGGTACTCGTTCGGCTGGGAGTCGCTGCTGCTCGAGGCGGGCTTCCTGGCGATCTTCCTCGGGCCGGCCCACGTCGCGCCGCCCACCCTGGTGCTGTGGTTGCTGACGTGGCTGCTGTTCCGCGTCGAGTTCGGCGCCGGGCTGATCAAGATGCGGGGCGACTCCTGCTGGCGCGACCTCACCGCGCTGTACTACCACCACGAGACCCAGCCGATGCCCGGCCCGCTGAGCCGGTGGTTCCACTGGCTGCCGCGCCCGCTGCACGAGGTCGAGGTGCTGGCCAACCACGTCACGCAGCTCGTCGTGCCGTTCCTGCTGTTCGCCCCGCAGCCGGTCGCGACCGCCGCCGCGGTGGTCGTGGTGGTGACGCAGGGCTGGCTGGTGCTCAGCGGCAACTTCGCCTGGCTGAACCTGCTGACCATCACGCTGGCGTTCTCCGCCATGGTGATCCCCGTCCCGACGCCACCGGTGTCGGGGCTGCCGCCGTGGTTCGCCGTGCTCGTGCTGCTGGTGACCGTGGTGTTCGTGGTGCTGAGCTACTGGCCGGTGCGCAACATGCTCGGCAAGCGCCAGGTGATGAACCGCAGCTTCAACAAGCTGCACCTGGGCAACACCTACGGCGCGTTCGGCAGCATCACCCGCACCCGCTACGAGGTGGTGCTCTCCGGGGCCGACGACGTCGGCGGCGAGTGGCGCGAGTACGGGTTCCGGGGCAAGCCCGGCGACCCGTACCGCCGCCCGCCGCAGGTGGCGCCCTACCACCTGCGGCTGGACTGGCTGATGTGGTTCCTCGCGCTCTCCCCCAGCTACGGCCGCAGCTGGCTGCCCGGCCTGGTGCGCGCGCTGCTGCGCAACGACGAGCAGGTGCTGCGCCTGCTGCGGCACAACCCCTTCCCGGACCGCCCGCCGAAGCTGGTGCGCGCGGACTTCTACCGCTACCGCTTCACCACCCGCGCCGAGCGCGAGGAGACCGGCGCGTTCTGGGTGCGCACCCGCGTCGGCGACTTCGTCCCGCCGGTGAGCCTCGACGACCTGGAGTGACGCCTCAGCCCGCCGCGGCCTCCAGCTTGCCCGTGCCGAGCACCGCCTTGGTGACCCGCGCGACCTTCGCCTCGTCCGGGTCGGTGATCAGCTCGTGCAGCCGGTTCGGCACCACCTGCCAGGACAGGCCGCACCTGTCCGCCACCCAGCCGCACGGGCCGTGCTCGCCGCCTTCGCCGAGCTGCTCCCGAAGCCGGTCCACCTCCTCCTGCGCGGCGCACCGCACCTCCAGCGAGACCGCCTCGGTGAACCGGAACAGCGGGCCGCCGTTGATGCCGACGAACCGCTGCCCGGCCAGCTCGAACTGCACCGCCACGACCGTGCCCGACTCGCCCGGCCCGGCCTCGGTGCACCGGAGGACCCGCACGACCCGCGAGTCCTCGAAGAGGCTCGCGCAGTGGTGCGCGGCCTCGTCGGCCTCGGTGTCGCACCACAGGTTCGGGGTGGTCTTCTGCGCGATCTCGGCGATCTCCGCCTCCCGGCTGCTCACCTCCGCGCAGGGGTGGACCAGCCGGGACGGCGGAACTCACCGGTCGGTCACCAGGACGGGCGAAGCGGGTAGTGCGCGGTGGTGCCGTCGAGTCGGACGCCGAGGACCTGGTGGAGCTGGACGACGTTGCGCTCGAACCCCAGCCGGCAGGCCGCCATGTACAGCCGCCACACCCGTGCCCGGTCGAGCCCGGCCTCGGCGACCGCCTCGTCCCAGTGCGCCTCGAGGTTCGCGCACCACCCCGCCAGGGTCAGGGCGTAGTGCTCGCGCAGGTTCTCCTCGTGGCGCACCTCGAAGCCGTTGTCGTTCATCGCCGACACCAGGGTGCCCACCGGCTCCAGCTCGCCGTCCGGGAACACGTAGCGGCCGATGAACTTGCCCGGCCGGGCGCCGTAGCTGCCGTCCGGGCGGGTGATGCAGTGGTTGAGCAGCCGCCCGCCGGGCACCAGCTTGTCGTGCAGGAACGAGAAGTACGACGGCAGCTGCTTGAGTCCCACGTGCTCGGTGAGGCCGATCGAGCTGATCGCGTCGAAGCCGGTCTCGGTGACGTCGCGGTAGTCCAGGTGCCGGACCTCGGCGAGGTCGGCCAGCCCGCGCTCGGCGATGGCCTTCTGCGCCCACTGCGCCTGCTGCCGCGACAGCGTGACGCCCAGCGCGCGGACCCCGTAGTGCTCCGCGGCGTGCATGACCATGCCGCCCCAGCCACAGCCGACGTCCAGCAGCCGCATGCCCTCCCGCAGCCCGAGCTTGCGCGCCACCAGGTCGTGCTTGGTGAACTGCGCTTCCTCCAAGGTGGACGTGGCGGTCGGGTACACCGCGCAGGTGTAGGTCATCGACGGGCCCAGCACCCACTCGTAGAAGCGGTTGGACACGTCGTAGTGGTAGGAGATCACCTCGCTGTCGCGGCGCTTGGAGTGCCGCCGCAAGCCGCGCGGGCGGTGCTCGACCGCCGGCGGCCGCACCGGCCACCACAGGCGGTACCCGGCGAGCTTCACCAGCAGCTCGCGGCGCAGGCTCGGCGGGACGTCCTCCAGCGCGATCGAGGGGAACGCGGCGAGCGCGGTGTACATGTCGCCGTGCACCTCGATCGCCCCGGTCACGTAGGCGCGGGCCAGGCCGAGCTCGCCGGGCGCCGCCGCCAGGTGCGACAGGGCCAGCGGCGACCGGATCTCGACGCAGACCTCGGCGCCGGGCGGGCCGGTCCGGCTGCCGTCGAAGGCCCGGATCTCCACCGGGGACTCGCCCCCGAGGACGCGCGCGAACAACTCTGCCCAGCCCATGAGCGATCCCCTTCCGTCACTTCTCCCGCACGCACTTCTCGTACAGGCCCGGCAACCGGCCGTCCGGGTCGTAGCGCTCCTTGAGCCGCTGGTAGACGGGTTGGTTGTAGAGCCGCCAGAACTCCTCCTCGGTGTAGTAGGAGTTGGAGTACAGCGACTTGTGGCCGTCCAGCTCGGTCACCACGCGCTCGATCGCCCTGTTGTGCCGTCCCGGCGCCTCGCCGCGACGCAGCGGCACGGTGGACCAGAACCCGACGTTGACGTAGAGCTCGTCGGGGTCCATCGGGTACAGCGGCCAGCCCTTGGGGTCGCGCAGCGTGACCGGGCACAGCCACACCGGGGAGATCCCGATGTCGCGGTGGAAGAACTCCAGGAACTCCGGCAGCCGGTCGACCGGGATCTCCACGTCCTGGATCACCGGTTCGTTGACGCCGCGGCCGCGCAGCACGGCGAGCCGGTCGGTGAACGCGTGCCGCCGGTCCCAGGCGACGATGCGGCGGTAGACGTCGGAGCGGCGGTAGCGCCGCGGCCAGAACCGCCGCACCAGCGGGTGCTGCACGCCGAACGCGCGGGAGCACCAGAACCAGTCGGTGTCCCAGCGCCACAGGTAGTCGTGAACGCTCAGGTAGTCGGTGCCCCGCTGCGGGATGGAGCGGTAGTAGACCTGCTGCCCGGTGTAGTCGCTGGTGCGCGGCGCTTCGTCCACGTAGGACCCCAGGGTCAGGTACTGGTCGCGGGCGCTGAAGACCGTCCCGTCGAGGAAGTCCACCGGGTGGCCGTCGAAGCTGCGGTCCCGGCAGATGCGCGCGAGCGCGTCCGCGCACTCCCGCGCCGTGCCGAACCGGACGTGCTGCAGCCGGACGTAGGGGCGCACCGGTTCGATCTCGATCTCCAGCCGCAGCGCGTAGCCCAGGGTGCCGTAGGAGTTGGGGAACCCGCGGAACAGCTCGGCGTGCTCGTTGTCCGGGCGGGCCCGCACGACCTCCCCGGAGCCGGTGAGGACCTCCAGCTCGCGCACCGACTCGTGCGGCAGGCCGTTGCGGAACGAGGTGGACTCGATGCCGAGCCCGGCCACCGCGCCACCGAGCGTGATGGTCTTCAGCTGCGGCACCACCAGCGGGACGTGCCCGGACGGCAGCAGCGCGTCCACGATGCGCTCGTAGGTCGCCATGCCCTGCACCTGGGCGGTGCGGTGGGTGGTGTCGACCTCCAGCACCCGGTTGAAGCGGCCGACGTCCAGCCCCGGCCCGGCCGCCGGGTCACGGAACCGGAACAGGTTCGAGGTGGGTTTCGCCAGCCGCACCGGCGCGCCGGGAGGCAGCCGCCGGTACTCCCCGACCAGGGCGGCTACGTCGTCGGAATGCCCACCTGTCGCCACTGCTCCCCGATCCGCCATGACCCGACTCTATTGCCGGGACCGGCACCGGGCATCCCGCTTTCCCGCGCGTGCAGCCCCTCGGGAACCCGGCTCGCGCCGGTCATGGGACCGCGGGAATCGCGATATCGCAGGTGACGACGGCGAGATCGCATATCAGAAGAACTTGCATGCGACAAGCAAGTTCCCTGCGAATTCGATCACATGGAGCAGTCCTCGTCCGGGTCAGGCCGGCTCACTTCGCGCGGCGGAGGGCCCAGGCGCGCAGACCGCGGAAGCCCTGCACCTTCTGCGGACCGAGCGAGATCAACCGGTACTTCGGGTTGCCCCGCAGCGACATCGCCAGGTCGCGGTCGACCAGCGCCGACGCCGGGCGGGCCGCCGAGGTCAGGCGGCTGGCGGCGTTCACCGTCGAGCCGTAGACGTCACCGAAGCGGGCCAGCACCGGTCCCTCGGCCATCCCGATCCGCAGCGGCGGCAACAGGTCGTTCTCGGCGACCTTCTCGTTGAGCGTCAGCGCGATCTCGGCGGCGTCGGCGGCCGTGTCGGTCACGAACAGCACCTCGTCGCCGATCGTCTTGATCACCCGGCCGTGGTTCTCCGCGACCACGCCCCAGGCCAGCGCCTCGAAGCCGTCGATGAGCTCCTCCAGCTCGCCCGCCTGCGCGGAGAAGTCGCGGATCAGCCGGGTGTAGCCGACCAGGTCGGCGAAGCCGATCACCTGCACCCGCTCGTCGGTACCGGCGTCCCGCTCGGCCATCTCCCGGGAGGCGCTGGCGGCCAGGTGCCGCCGCCACACGTAGTCCTGCAGCCGCGCCATCACCGGCAGGATCACCGAGGCCATCTGGGCGGTGGTCTCGACGTCGACGGCGAACTCCTCGCCGAGCAGCTGCTTGAAGATCTCGACCTGCCACTCGGCCAGCCGGGACATCGTCTGCGCCAGCGACCGGGCCACCGCCGTCTCCAGCTCCGGCGGGATCACGTCGGCCGAGACCAGCTCCACCAGCGCGCGCAGCGCCGCCACGTCGGAGTCGGTGAACACCACGTCCTCGTCGGTGACGTGCGCGAAGCCCATCGCCTGCCACAGCTGCTCGGCCCGCTGCACCGGCACCCCGGCGGCCTCGGCGACCTGCTTCTTCGTGTAGCGCGGGGCGCCGCCGAGGATCGTCTCCTGGACCTCGTCGCCGCGCGCCGGCGGCTCACCGTGCGGTTCGGACAACGAGCACATCGCATTCCGCTCGGCGCGAGATCTCCGACGGCACCGAGCCGAGGATCCGCCCCTTCAGCGTGTTCAGACCACGGCTCCCGACCACCAGCAGGTCGGCGCCCTCCTTCTCGGCGGCGGCCAGCAGCACCCCTATCGGCGCGCCGACCGCGGCGAAGGTGCTCACCTGGCTCGCCCCGGCCTTGCGGGCGACGTCGGCGGCGTCGCGCAGGGTCGCCTCGGCCGGTGCCGACCCGACCACCTGGAAGGCCTCGTCCCCCAGCTCGTCACGCGCCTGCTCGACCTCGCGGGCCGGCGTCGGGTAGTAGGCGCAGACGATCACCAGCCGGGCGTCGGAGTCACTGGCGACGGTCCCCGCACGGGCCACCGCGCGCAGCGAGGGCTCCGAGCCGTCCGTCCCGACGACGACAGTGCGGTAACTGGACATCGCGCTCCCTCTTCCCTGGCTGGTCCTGGCGCATGACACCGGCGTGAACCTTAACGATCGCGACCCCGCGCAGTCACGGGTCGCGACCCTCCGCGGCGAGTTGTGAGCGGACCGACACGTCCCAGCAGCCGTTCTGTCACACCGGACAAAGGATGCGGGGAAGTGTCGTCCGACCCCACAACATGATCACGTGACGCGTCCGCGTAGGTTTCGCCAACAACGTGCGAAGCCACTGGTGACGCAGGACACGCACGACGTCGCGCGGAACGTTCGCCGGGCCGAACCACGCCAGGTACGTACCCTTTCGCGCATGACGAAGCACCAGGAGTAGAACCGTGACCTCACCAAGTCTCCAACCCGGGCGGGGGATCTTCCGCCGCAAGCCGATCGACGCCATCACCGAGGACACCGGTGGTGGTGGTCTGCAGCGGTCGCTGGGCCTGTGGCAGCTCACTGCCATCGGCGTCGGCGGCATCATCGGGGCCGGGATCTTCTCGCTGGCGGGCGCGGTGGCCAACGAGAAGGCCGGGCCCGCGGTGTTGATCTCGTTCCTCATCGCCGGCATCGCCAGCGCGGCCGCCGCGTTCTCCTACGCCGAGTTCGCCGGGATGATCCCCAAGGCCGGGTCGGCCTACACCTACGGCTACGCCGTGCTCGGTGAGGTCGTCGGCTGGCTGATCGGCTGGGACCTGCTGCTGGAGTACACCGCGATCGTGGCCGTGGTGGCCATCGGCATCTCCGGCTACTTCAACGAGCTGCTCGGGTTCCTCGGCATCGACCTGCCGGCGTGGATGCTGGGCGCCCCGGGCACCGAGGACGGCGCCGCGCCGCCCGGCAGCTACAAGATCAACCTGTTCGCCGCGCTGCTGTGCCTGCTCATCGCCTTCGTCCTCAACCAGGGCATGAAGAGCGCCGCCCGGTTCGAGACCCTGCTGGTCTACCTGAAGGTCGGCGTGGTCCTGGTGGTGATCGTCGTCGGCGCCTTCCACGTCAACGCGGGCAACTACAACCCGTTCTTCCCCTACGGCATCGGTGGCGCCTTCGCCGGGGCGGCGACGGTGTTCTTCGCGGTCTTCGGCTACGACGCGATGAGCACCGCGGCCGAGGAGTCCAAGGAAGCCCAGAAGCACATGCCGAAGGCCATCATGTACTCGCTGGTCATCGCGATGGTGCTCTACGTGCTGGCCTGCCTGGTGCTCACCGGCATGGTCCCGTACCAGCAGATCAGCACCGAGAGCGCGTTCGCCAGCGCGTTCGCCGACGTGGGCCTGCCGGTGCTCGGCGCGATCATCGCGGTCGGCGCGATCCTGGGCATCCTGACCGTGCTGTTCACCTTCATGCTCGGCGTGACCCGCGTCGGCTACGCGATGAGCCGCGACGGGCTGCTGCCGCAGTGGTTCGCCAAAACCCACCCGGTGCGCAAGGTGCCGACGCGGTTCACCTGGCTGATCGGCGTCGCCTCCGCGCTCATCGCCGGCCTGCTGCCGATCGGCGAGGCCGCGGAGCTGACCAACATCGGCATCCTGCTGGCGTTCGTGGTCGTGTGCGCCGCGGTGATCGTGCTCCGCTACCGGCGCCCGGAGATCCCGCGCGGCTTCAAGTGCCCCGGCATGCCGGTGGTGCCGATGATCGGCATCGCGTTCTCGCTCTGGCTGGTCACCTTCCTGGAGCCGCTGACCTGGCTGCGCTTCGCCGCCTGGTTCGTCATCGGCCTGGTGATCTACTTCTCCTACGGCTACCGCAAGTCGAAGCTGAACACGACCAGCGGCTCCGAGCAGTGAGCTGACCACGCAGGACGCCGGACCGCACGCCGGTCCGGCGTCCTGCCGCCTGCGGGGCCCACGATCGATCCAGCGGTGTTCCCTGCGTCTCAGCGTGCAGTGGATCACAGCGCTGCGGACGATCCGCCACTTACTGTTCCCCCGAAGTTCCTGCCGGGCCTCAACGCCGAGGGGTGCCTGTGACACGCGTTCGCGAACTGAGCCCATACGTCGAACTGCACCGGGACCAGTGGCGGGAACTGCGGGATTCCCTCCCGCTGCCGCTGACCGAGGACGAGCTCGACGACCTGCGCGGCCTCGGCGAGCAGGTCGACCTGGCCGAGGTCGCCGACGTCTACCTCCCGCTGTCACGGTTGATCAACCTGCAGGTGGCGGCCCGCCAGCGGCTGCACGAGACGACCACGACGTTCCTCGGCGAGGAGACCCGCGGCACCAAGGTGCCGTTCGTGATCGGCATCGCGGGCAGCGTCGCGGTCGGCAAGTCGACCACCGCGCGGCTGCTGCGCACCCTGCTGGCCCGCTGGCCGGACCACCCGCGGGTGGACCTGGTGACTACCGACGGCTTCCTCTACCCCAAGGCCGAACTGGTGCGCCGCGGGCTGATGCACCGCAAGGGCTTCCCGGAGAGCTACGACCGGCGCGCGCTGCTGCGCTTCGTCACCGAGGTCAAGTCCGGTGCGCCGGAGGTGGCCGCGCCGGTGTACTCGCACGTGCTGTACGACATCGTGCCCGGCGAGCAGATCGTGGTGCGCCAGCCGGACATCCTGATCATCGAGGGGCTCAACGTCCTGCAGCCCGCGCCGAGCCTGGCGGTGTCGGACCTGTTCGACTTCTCCATCTACGTCGACGCGCACACCGAGCACATCGCCCGCTGGTACGCCGACCGCTTCCTGGCGCTGCGCAGCACGGCGTTCGCCAACCCGGACTCGCACTTCCACCACTTCGCGCAGCTGTCCGACGAGGAGGCCCGCGCCGAGGCCGACCACCTGTGGCGCACCATCAACGAGCCGAACCTGGTGGAGAACATCCTGCCCACCCGCCCGCGCGCGACCCTGGTCCTGCGCAAGGACGTCGACCACTCGATCAACCGGGTCCGCCTCCGCAAGCTCTGACGAGAGGTGAGCACAACCGCCCGGGACCCGCTGCAGTCCGGGCGGCACCCACCTTCGAAACCTGGACTCAATCCCCCTGGCCACAGCGTTGGATGCCCGAATCGCGCTGACGGCCTTCGTCACTCACGACGAGCGGCTGGCTGAAGCGGCACTCCCCGTCGAAGCACCGGCATGAAGTGACACCGGGGCGGTTCGTCCGGCCCGTCGGGGAGGGGGTCGGACGAACCGCACGCCCTGCCGCTGGGGGCGGCAGGGCGCGGCGTTTCCGGGGACCGGCTTCGGGGGAGAGAGCGGTCGACCGGTCTTTCACTCCCTCGGGGGAGCTCGTTCGAGGGTGCCGCATCGGAGTTCTCGGCGGACCGGTGCAAATACCCACACGGGTACGTATTCACGGAGCGCGATCCGGACAATTCGGTGGCAGCGGGCACCACAGCGCCCTAACCTGCCGCGCATGACCACAGCCGATCTTTCCCGCGACCCCCTTCCGCTGCGCGGCCGGACCGCGCTGGTGACCGGGGTCAGCCGCAGGCAGGGCATCGGGTACGCGATCGCGCGCCGGTTGGCGGCTTACGGCGCGTCGGTGTTCGTGCACCACCACCGGCCGCACGACGAAGAGCAGCCGTGGGGCGGCGACGATCTCGAAGCGGTGCTCGCCGGGGTGGCCGAGCAGCTGGCCCCCGG
This sequence comes from Saccharopolyspora hordei, assembly GCF_013410345.1. NCBI lineage: Bacteria > Bacillati > Actinomycetota > Actinomycetes > Pseudonocardiales > Pseudonocardiaceae > Saccharopolyspora > Saccharopolyspora hordei. The sequence continues at coordinate 2,372,531 of NZ_JACCFJ010000001.1, read as the reverse complement.
TGCGCGGATCGCCGACGCCGGAGCCGACCTGGCCGGTCCCGATGCGCCGCAGCAGCTCGTCGACGCCGCGGTGGCCGAGTTCGGGCACCTCGACGTCCTGGTCTGCAACCACGCGCGCAGCGGCGGCGACGGAGCGCTGGGCGAGCTCGACGCGGCGATGCTCGACGGGCACTGGGCGGTGAACACCAGGTCGTCGATCCTGCTCGCGCAGGCCTTCGCCGCGCAGCACGACGGCCGCCCGGGCGGGCGGATCGTGTTCATGACCTCCGGCCAGCAGCAGGGCCCGATGCCCGGCGAGGTCGCCTACGCCGCGGCCAAGGGAGCGCTCGCCGAGATCACCCTGACGATCTCCGACCAGCTGGCGGACACCGGCATCACGACGAACACCGTCAACCCCGGCCCGGTCGACACCGGCTACCTGGACGAACCGACCTGGCAGACGATCCGCCCGATGTTCCCCCGCGGCCGCTACGGCGAACCGGACGACCCGGCGCGCCTGATCGCCTGGCTCACCACCGACGAAGCCCGCTGGATCACCGGCCAGGTCCTCAACACCGAAGGGGGCTTCGCCCGCTGGCGCCCCCGCGCCTGAGGCGATTTCCGCGCGCTCGTCGGGCTTCTCGCCCGCTCACGAGCGGCGGGTTCGGCGGGTGAGGAGGAGCTGGAGGTGGGCGTTGAGGCGTTCCGCCGGGTTCGACAGGTCGATGCCGGTGATCTCGCCCGCCCGGCGGACCCGGTAGCGGAGGGTGTTGGGGTGGACGTGCAGGCGGTCGCTGGCCGCTCGGACGTCGCCGAAGGCCTCCAGGTAGGCCAGCAGGGAGCGCGCCAGACCCGTGCCGTGCTCCGCGTCGTGCTCCTGCAGGAGCGTCAGGCGGGCGTCGCGGAAGCGCTCGTTGCCCTGCAGGACCGTCAGGAGCTCGCTGACCACCACCTGCGCGCGGACGTCCGAGATGGTCGCGATCTCCGCGTGCAGGTCGTGGGTCATCGCGTCGAGGACCCGGTCCGCCTCGTTGCGGGACTCGGCCGCCTCGTCCAGCGTTCGCACCTCCGAGCCGACCCCCACCTGGACGCGCGCCCGCAGGTGCTGCTTGGCCGCCGCGACGATCTCCCGCGTCAGGCTCAGCGTCGAGGCGACCGCTGAGCGCTCCGGCAGGTCCGGCAGCAGCACGTAGACCCGCGAGCCGATCGTGGTGACCAGCGCGCTGCGCCGGTACGCCGAGGCGTGCACCGAGATCAGGCTGGTCATCTCCGCCCGCTGCAGCTCCAGCTCGGAGCGGTCCGCGTTGGGCTCCGACGGGCGCAGCGTGAACACCACGACCACCGCCGGTTTCGCCGCGTCCGCACCGATGTTGTCGGCCACCGACTGGGCGTCGATGCGGCCGTCGAGCAGCCCGGTCAGCAGGTTCTCCCGGAAGCGCGGCCCCGCCGTGGCCTCGGTGCGCTGCCGGACGAGCTGCAGCGCCGCCACCCGCGCCGCGCCGAGCAGGGCCCGCTCGGAGCGCTCCGACAGCGGGCGGCTGCCCTCCTGCACCCAGATCGAGCCGAGCGGCTGGGTCCCGGCGTGGATGCCCACCGCCATCCGGCGGCGGATGCCCAGGTCCGGCCGCTCGTCGATGCGCACCACGTCCTCGCCGGCGCGCAACCGCTGGTAGACGCCCCACTCGCGCAGCATCGCCAAGTACGGCTCGGGGCCCTGGCGGCCCAGGATGGACAGCCGGCGCAGCTCGTCGACCTCGTCGTCGGAGCGCGAGTAGGCCAGCACCCGGCTCGCGGTGTCCTCGATCGACACGATGCCGTCGGTCATCGCCGCCACCGTCTGGGCCAGCGAGAACAGGTCGCCCAGCGCCTCCCCGACGTCGGCGTCGGTGGTGAGCCGGGCGTTGTCGATGGCCGAGCGCGCGAAGGACTCCAGGCGTTCCCAGCGCACCTCCGGGCGGACGCCGAGCAGCGCGATCCCGCTGTCGATCGCGGTGTCGCGCAGCACCCGCACGTCGGTCTCCGCACCCACCTTCACCGCGACGGCCACCGCGCCCTCGCGCGCCGCCGCCCGCACCAGCCGCACCGCGGCCCGCCCGCGCGCGCCGATGACCAGCACGAAGTCGCCGCTGCGCCCGCTGCCGGACTCCTCCTCCGGGTCGACGATGACGACGTCCCGCACCTCGACGTCGAAGCCGCGGGGAGCGGCGAGCACGTCGACCAGGGGTTCGCCGACCGCGATGAGGAGCTGGCGCAGCGGGACCCCGACCACGGCGACACCGGCCGCGTCGACCTCGACTTCACGCACCACGACCCCGCTTGTTCGAGCGGACAACCCGATGCGGTCAACGGTAGCCGATCGAACAAGCTCCACCGGGCGCCCAGACCTTAACCTCCCAAGTGACGCGGCTCTCGCGGTCGCAGACCAGCGACTTCTCACAAGGAGGCGACTTCGGCCATGGACGCCATCACCTCGGTCCCGGTTCCGTACAACGAGCCGGTGAAGGGCTACGCGCCCGGATCGCCAGAGCGCGAGTCGCTGCAGAAGCGCGTCGCCGAGCTGGAGTCCGAGCGCATCGAGCTGACCCAGACCATCGGCGGCGTGCAGCGCATGGCCGGCGGGGAGAAGTTCGACGTGGTCCAGCCGCACGACCACTCGCACGTGCTGGGCACCGCCGCGCAGGCCACCCACGAGGACGTCGCCGCCGCCGTGCAGGCCGCCAAGGACGCCGCCCCGGAGTGGGCCGCGACCCCGTTCGACGAGCGGGCCGCGGTGCTGCTGCGCGCGGCGGACCTGCTGGCCGGGCCGTGGCGGGACACCATCAACGCCGCGACCATCCTGGGCCAGTCCAAGTCGGTGCAGCAGGCCGAGATCGACGCCGCCTGCGAGTTCATCGACTTCCTGCGGTTCAACGTGCACTACGCGCGGCAGATCATCGCCGAGCAGCCGCGGTCGGTGCCCGGCGAGTGGAACCGGATGGACTACCGCCCGCTGGACGGGTTCGTCACCGCGATCACGCCGTTCAACTTCACCGCCATCGCGGGCAACCTGCCCACCGCTCCGGCGCTGATGGGCAACACCGTGGTCTGGAAGCCCACGCCCACCCAGCAGTTCGCCGCGCACTTCACCATGCGGCTGTTCGAGGCCGCCGGCCTGCCCCCGGGCGTGATCAACCTGGTCACCGGCGACGGCCAGGCCGTCTCCGAGGTCGCGCTCACCGACCCGGGTTTCGCGGGCCTGCACTTCACCGGCTCCACCGCCACCTTCAAGAAGCTGTGGCGGCTGATCGCCGACAACCTCGACACCTACCGCAGCTACCCGCGCATCGTCGGGGAGACCGGCGGCAAGGACTTCATCGTCGTGCACCCGTCCGCCGACCCGGCCCCGCTGGCCACCGCGATGGCCCGCGGCGCCTTCGAGTACCAGGGCCAGAAGTGCTCGGCGGCCTCCCGCGCCTACGTGCCGCGCTCGCTGTGGGAGAACGGCCTGCGCGACGAGCTGGTGGAGACCACCCGCAGCATCCGCTTCGGCGACGTCACCGACTTCTCCCACTTCGGCGGCGCCGTCATCGACGCCCGCGCGTTCGCCAAGCACAAGGCGGCGCTGGACCGCGCCAAGGCGACCGACAGCATCGAGGTCCTGGTCGGCGGCGGCTACGACGACTCGGTCGGCTACTTCGTCGAGCCCACTGTGCTGGTCGGCAGCGACCCCGGCGACGAGGTGTTCACCACCGAGTACTTCGGACCGATCATCGCAGTGCACGTCTACGACGACGCCAAGTACTCCGAGGTCCTCGACGTCGTCGACTCGACCAGCCCGTACGCGCTGACCGGCGCGGTGTTCGCCACCGACCGCAGCGCCATCGACGAAGCGCACCGCAAGCTGCGCGGTGCGGCGGGCAACTTCTACGTCAACGACAAGCCCACCGGGTCGATCGTCTCCCGCCAGCCGTTCGGCGGCAGCCGCGCCTCCGGCACCAACGACAAGGCCGGGTCGCTGCTGAACATCCAGCGCTGGACCAGCCCGCGGGCCATCAAGGAGACGTGGAACGCCCCCACCTCCATCGACTACCCGCACATGGGCTGACGCCCGGACGCCGCGGGTCCCACCGAAGTCGGGGACACGATCCCGACGGGGATCGGGCACCCGGTCCCGGTGGGACTCGCGGCCCCGGCCGGTGACCGGCCCGCGGTGCCCGGCACCGCGCAACTCCACTCGCTCCGACCCTCGCCGGTGCTGCTCGCAGGCCACCGGCGGACCGCGGCACGCACCGAGACGGCGGCGCGGAAAGCAGGAGCCCCCACCCGACCTCTCAGAAGGAGGAGCCGCGATGCTGCGCAGCACCCTGCTGGCCGCCGCCCGTTCGCAGGGCGTGCGCCGCCTCGTCGAGGCCAACCCGCTGACCAAGCCGGTCGTCCAGCGGTTCGTCGCCGGGACCACCCCGGACGACGCGGTGCGCGTCACCCGCGCGCTGCGCGACCAGGGCATGCACGTCACGCTCGACCACCTCGGCGAGGACACCCTCGACGCGCAGCAGGCCGCCGAGATCGTCCGCGCCTACCGGCGGATGCTCCGGGTGCTCGCGGACGAGGGCCTGGCCGACCGGGCCGAGGTGTCGGTGAAGCTCTCCGCGGTCGGCCAGTTCCTGCCCGGTGACGGCGAGAAGATCGCGCTGGACAACGCGCGGCTGGTCTGCGAGGCCGCCGCCGAGGCGGGCACCACGGTCACCCTCGACATGGAGGACCACACCACCACCGACTCCACGCTGGGCATCCTCCGCGACCTGCGGGTGGACTTCCCGTGGGTCGGCGCGGTGCTGCAGGCCTACCTGCGCCGCACCGAGCAGGACTGCCGCGACCTGGCGACCGAGGGCTCGCGGGTGCGCCTGTGCAAGGGCGCCTACGCCGAGCCGGCCTCGGTGGCCTACCAGGACAAGGCCGAGGTGGACCGCTCCTACGTGCGCTGCCTGAAGATCCTCATGGACGGCGCGGGCTACCCGATGGTGGCCAGCCACGACCCGCGGATGGTCGCGATCGCCGCCGAGCTGGCCCGGCGGGCCGGGCGGGACGCGGACAGTTTCGAGTACCAGATGCTGTACGGCATCCGCCCCGAGGAGCAGCGGCGGATCGCGGCCGAGGGCGGCAAGCTGCGGGTCTACGTGGCCTACGGCGACGAGTGGTACGGCTACTTCATGCGGCGCCTCGCCGAGCGCCCGGCCAACCTGGTGTTCTTCCTGCGGTCCCTGGTCACCCAGGACTGAGGCGCCGCGTCGCGTGGGGATCGACACAGCCCGTTCGGTCCGGCTCCCCCGGCCCATAACCTGAGGACGAAGGCCACGGACGCGGAAGGGAAGACCCGTTGACCCCCAGCTACTTCGAACGGCTCGACGCGAACCGGTTCAAGCCGACCGCCCACGCCAGCGGCGCGTGGCGCAGCGACGAGCAGCACTTCAGCCCGCTGGGTGGTCTCCTGGTGCACGCGATCGAGCGCTCCGGCGCGCGTCCCGGCCTGCTGATGAGCCGGATCGGCTTCGACATCCTCGGCAAGATCGACCTCGACGAGTTCGAGGTGCGGGTGGAGACGGTCCGCCCGGGCCGCACCATCGAGCTGGTGGAGGCGACCGCGATCATCGCCGACCGCCCCGTGGTCCGCGCCCGCGCCTGGTACCTCTCGGCGCAGGACACCAGCGCCGTCGCCGGTGGGGGCGCCGAACCGCTGCCGCACCCGGACACCCTGGAGCCCTGGGCGATGAGCTCGCTGTGGTCGGGCGGGTTCATCGCCTCGCTGGACGCCCGCACGGTCGGTGACCCGCAGCCCGGGCGCACCACGGCGTGGGTCTCCACCTCCCACGACCTGGTGGCGGGCGAGGAGGCCAGTCCGCTGGCCTCGTTCATCGCGCTCGTCGACACCGCCAACGGCATCGCCGTGCGGCAGGACCCGACCGAGTGGATGTTCCCGAACGTGGACCTGACGATCCACCTGCACCGCCAGCCGGAGGGCCGCTGGACCGGGCTGGACACCAGCGTGGTCTTCGGCGGCGACGGGCGGGGCATCACCAGCACCGTGCTGCACGACACGCGCGGCCCGGTCGGCCGTGCGGAGCAGATGCTCACCGTCCGCCCGCTGGCCCGGTAGCGCCGCTCGGCCCGGCCGGCACCCCCGCTAACCTGATCGTGAAAGCTCTTCCTGATCGTGTGGGGTGGGCATGGCCAGGCCGTGGGCGGCGCTGTACCGGACCGCCGTGCTGGTCGTCGCCGTCCTCGGGGTCTACCTGACCACGAAGGACGGCGTCCTCAGCTCGTTGGTGTACTTCACCGTCCAGAGCAACGTGCTCGTCGCGGTCGTCTTCGCCTGGACCTGCTGGGCGACGCTGCGCGGCCGCGGGCAGCCGCCGGCCTGGCTCAAGGGCGCCACCACGGTCGCCATCGCCATCACCGGCCTGGTCTACAACCTGGTGCTGGCCGACGCGCCGTTCCAGATGACCCCCGGCACCTCCGGCACCGCGGACCTGTCCAACCAGCTGGTGCACGTCGTCACCCCGATCGCCGTGGTCGCGGACTGGCTGCTGTTCGACGAGCACCGCCGGTTCCGCTGGGCGTGGGCGATCACCTGGCTGGCCCACCCGATCGGGTACCTGGTGTTCGCGCTGGTGCGGGGCGCGCTGCTGGACGGCCCGCACCGCTACCCGTACCCGTTCCTCGACCTCGACGCCCTCGGCCACGACGGGCTCGCGCTCAACGTGCTGGTCTACGGCGGCGCCTTCTGGCTCCTCGGCCTGGCGCTCGTGGCCGTGGACCGCGCCCTCCCCCGCAACACCGCCCCCGCCCAGGCCCCGGAGCCGGAGCGCGTCGCCGCCTGACGCTCAGGCGCGCTGCGCGCGGCGGTGGTGCAGGTTGACCAGGGCGGTGACGGCGAAGGCGCAGGCGCAGGCCGTGACCATCGCCAGCGCCATGCCGAGCTTGTTGGTCGCCAGGAACGGCGGCAGGAACGCCGGGAGGTAGGCGGTCGCCTCCGACCCCGTCCACCCCACCAGGGCGCCCCCGGCGGCCGCGCTGAGCAGCGCGCCCGCGAACACCCGCTTGTCGGCGAACAGGAACGGGTAGGCCGCCTCCACGAAGGTGCCGAAGCCGACGTTGACCGCCGCCCCCGACGCCGCGAGCGCGCGTTCTCCGCTGCTGCGCGGGAGCACCGCGTTGGCCAGCGCGATGCCGAGGCTGACCATGACCAGGCCGACCATGTCGATGGCGCCGAAGAAGCTGTGCCCCTTCTCCCCCATCTCCACCAGCACGAGCGGCAGGATCACCGCGTGGTAGACGCCGCCGATGATCGCGGGCCACATCACCAGCCCGGCGACCGCCCCGGCCAGCAGCGGGTTCCACGCCACCAGCGCCTCGACCCCGGTCTTGACGCCCTCCCCGATCGCGCTGGTCAGCGGGGCCAGCGCGAGGTGCACGACGAGCCCGCCGAGCAGCCCGGCGAGACCGCCGGACACGATGTTCGCCGTCGTCGCGGGGAACCGCCGGGCCAGCGTCCAGCTCAGCAGGGTGGACGCCAGGACCCCGGCCAGCACACCGCCGACCAGGCCGCCGAGGACGCCGCCCTGCGCGGAGAGGATCCCGGCCACCGCACCGGCGACCAGGCCCACCTCGTCGAGCCCGGACACGCGGCGCGCGGCGACGGCGGCCACCACGACCGGCAGCCCGTCCAGCAGGGTCTCGAAGACCGGTTCCAGACCGTCCAGGCCGGGGACCCGGCTGAGGGCCAGCACCAGCGCCAGCGCGATGAACGCGGGGATGCTGCCGACCATGGTCCCGCGGACGCTGATCCGCCGCCACGGGCTCCCGCCGGCCGCCTGAGTCGTCGCGCTGCCGATGACCGGCCGGTACTTCAGCCCCCAGTGGCGGGCGAGCCCGGCGACGTAGGACACGGCGCGGGTGGCGCTGGTCGTGCCGGTGGTGCCGGACGCGGCGACCAGGTCGACGCCGAGCGCCTGCGCCGCGGCCAGCGAGGTGCCGCCGGTGCCCGCGGCGGGCGCACCGCGTTCCGCCGCTGCGGCGACGGCCCGGCTGTTGGTGTCGTCCGGGTCGGCGCTGACCAGGACCAGGCCGTCGACCTCGCCGGAGCGCACCAGCTCGGCCACCCGCTCGTCGTGCGCCCGGGCGGCCTCGTTGACCTCGGCGAGCGTGCCGGTGATGGCGCGTTCCGGTGTCCCGGACCCGAGCGTCCACAGTGCCGCGGCCGTGTCGTCGGAGGCGTGGTCCATCGAGGACTCGGCCGCGACGAACTGCACCGCGGCCAGGGTGATCCCGGCCGCCTCCAGCTGGCGGGCGATGTCGGCGAGCAGACCGGCCGGGTCGTGCCCGCCGTGGCTGTGCAGGTTGCCGCCGCTGCTGCCGAGGATGGCCACGCGCTTGGTCGCGCTGCCGCCGGACCGGGTCAATCGGACCTCCTGGAGAACCGCTGGGCGGCGCCCAGACGGCAGGCAGCCTAACAGCCCGGTTAACCCATTCGGGTGAGTCGCGACCGCAGCTCAGCAGGGCTCGGGCGTCAGCCCGCTGTCGAGCACGGTCACGTCCTGCGCGAACTCGCACGCGGGGGCGACGACGTGCTGGACGCTGGTGAGGCCGTGCGCTGCGACGAGAGCGGCGGCCGCGAACACCGCCGCGGCCGCGATGCGGACGACGGTCCGACGCATCGGTGTCTCCTCCGGGGAACGACGTGTGATCACCACGCTCGCCGGGGACCACCCCCTGCGCCCGCCCACGACCACCATCGTGCGTCACGCGAAAACCCTTCGGACGCGCCGCGTGGCCCGGGGTGCGCCGAAACCAGCGTCGGCACGGGACAGCACTTGCGCCCCGCGCCTGCCCGTCCCGGCCCCGCCCCCGACGAACCGGACGGGGCCCCAGCTGGTCACCGAGCCCGGCACGTCACCAAGGCCCACCACCTCGCCGAAGAGTCATGACCACACCACCCGCCGAACCACGGCGAGCCGAAGTCCTGTCCCGCCCACGACAAAGGTCGTGAGCGCAAGAACCGGTCCCAACCGGCCCCAACACTCACGACCCGTTCCCGACCACGGCAAGCGACCACTGGCCCAAACACGACAAAGGTCGTGAGCGCGGAGACCGGTCCCAGCCGGTTCTCGCACTCACGACCCCTTCGCGACGGCAAGGACCGCTCGTCTTGGCATGAAAGAGGTCGTGAGTGCGGAGGCCGGTTCTGGCCGGTTCTCGCGCTCACGACCACGGGGAGGACGCCGGTCAGGCTGCCACGGGTTGGGGCATGGCGGCGGGTCGCTCCGCCGGGCGCAGCTCCTCGACCAGCTCCGGCACCAGGCCCTCGACCGGCTCGTCCACCAGCTCGTCGACCGGCTCGTCCGCCAGCTCGTCGACCGGCTCGTCCGCCGGCTCCTCGACCGGCTGGTCGGCCGTGGCGACCGCCGCGCGCTTGCGGTCCAGCCCGGTCATGGTCACGGCCAGCACCATCCCGACGCCCGCCAGCGCCACGCCGACCAGGTTCGGCGCCAGCAGACCGAGCCCGTGCGCGATGACCAGACCGCCCGCGTAGGCACCGATGGAGTTGGCGATGTTGAAGGCGGACTGCAGCGCCGCCGACACCAGCGAGGGGGCGCCCTCGGCCTTCTCCATGACCAGGGCCTGCATGATCGGCGCGACCATGAACCCGACGACACCGATGGCGAAGACGGTCACCGCAGCGGTCACCTTGTTGCCCGAGGTGAAGGTGAACAGGCCGAGCACCGCGGCGACGCCGACCAGCGCGGTGTACACGCCGGGCATGACCGCCTTGTCGGCGATCCGGCCGCCCAGGTAGTTGCCCACGGTCATGCCGAGCCCGGCCAGCGCCAGCAGCAGCGTCACGGAGGTCGAGGAGTAGCCGGACACGTCGGTGAGGATCGGGGTCAGGTAGCTCAGCACGGAGAAGGTGCCGCCGAGGCCGAAGGTGACGATGGCCAGGGCCAGCCACACCTGCGGGGAGCGGAAGACGGCGACCTGGTCGCGCACCGTGGACTGCCCGGGGGCGGGGCGGCCCTGCTCCGGCACCAGCCGGACGATGGCGGCGACGCCGGCCAGCCCGATCGCGGCGACCACGGCGAAGGTGGCCCGCCAGCCGAACTGCTGGCCCAGCAGCGTGCCCAGCGGCACACCGACGACGTTGGCCAGGGTCAGGCCCATGAACATCATCGAGACGGCCTTGGCCTTGCGACCGGGAGCGACCATCGTGGCGGCCGCCACGGCCCCGGCGCCGAAGAAGGCACCGTGCGGCAGGCCGCTCAGGAAGCGGAAGAGCATGCCCAGCCCGGCGTTGGGCGCGAGAGCGAAGAGCGCGTTGCCGGCGGTGAACATGCCCATCGTCAGCACGAGCATGGTCTTGCGGGACAGGCGAGCGCCCAGCAACGTCAACGCGGGAGCCCCGACGACGACGCCGAGGGCGTAGCCGGAGATCAGGTTGCCTGCGGTCGGGATGGACACACCGAGCTCGGCGGCGGCCTGCGGCAGGACGCCCATCATGACGAACTCGGCGGTGCCGATGGCGAAGGCGCCTACAGCGAGTGCGACCAGCGCGAAGGGCACGGTTCTCCTCTCGGGGAAGGAAGGGAAGTTCGGCGGACCAGTTCGCTGCGTGTCGGGGATGCGACGATCTGGATCGATACAGAGAGCGAGCCCGAAGAGAACTCTCGTTCCGTCGGAGTGGAGCCCCCCATCGGCCGCCTGGTTCCCAGTCTCCGAGCCGGACCCCCCTCGCGTCCAGCCGAATCGGCGTGAACCGAAACACTCGGTAGTCGCGACCCAGCCCACGGGTAACCCAGATGGGCTAACAGGCCACCGCGACCAGGCGGCCGGTCACTCGCCGTTGTCGCCTGCGAGGCCCAAGACGATCTCGTACGCCTGGCGCCGCGACCAGCCGGCCGAGGCCATCAGCGCGCGGGAGATGGTCTTCTGCGGGACCCCTTCGTCGAGCAGCGCCCGGACCAGCCCGGCGGCGTCGACCTCGGTGTCCGCCCCGGCCCCGCCGACCGGGGCGACGCAGCAGAAGACCTCGCCGGAGGCCGGCAGCCGCGCCGCGGTGCCCAGCCGGGGCCGCTCCGCCGCGGACGTCCCCACGGCCACGGTCGCCACCGCCCGCTCGCCCTCGACCTCGCCGAGGAGCTTGCCCAGCTGGTCGGCGCCGCACCGGAAGACCACCGCCGCGTTCGCGTGGCGGCGCAGGGCCGCGGTGATGCCCCGTCGGCTCGTGTCGTCGACCAGCACCACCGGCGTCCGGGTCGACGTCATCGCGGTCACCGCCAGCTGCGCGGGCAGGCCGAGCACGTCGAGGGGCACGTCCGCGGCGAGCAGGTCGGGGACCACGTCGCTGCGCGCGGCGACCGCCGTCACCACCAGGACGCGCTCGCCCTGCTCCAGGGCCGCGCGCAGCCGTGCCCGGTCCGCCTTGCGGGCGTCCAGCGCCCGCGCCGCGCCGAGCAGGGCGCGGGCGGGCTGGTCCTCGACGACCACGTGGTCGGCGGCGGCCACCTCGGCCGCCAGCCGCGGGGCGTCGCCCTCGCGCGCGTGGAAGAGCACGAGCCCGCCGGGGGCCTCGCGGTCGCGCTCCACGGTGACCTCCACCTCGGTCCCCGGGTCCTGGAGCCGGTCGAGGAGGTCGCGGGGCAGCTCGCTCGCCGCGAGGTCGGCGTCGGTGGCCAGCGTGCCCGGCAACCGCTCGGAACTGCGCCGCACCACGGCCGTGGCCCCCGGGCGCCACGCGGAGTTCGCCACCGCCCGCACGGTCGCGCTGCGCCCACCGGCGGTGAGGGTGATGCGCACCGGCCCGGCGATGCCCGGGGCGTCGAGCTGCCGCACCTCGGCGGACACGCCGACCACGCAGGTCGCCCGCGGGGTGATGTCCGGGTCGACGGCGAACTCCAGGGTCTTGCCGTGCGTGGCGCGGATGTTGGCGTGCCCCCGGCACACCATGCGCAGGAGGACGTCCGAGCTGTCCACGATCACTTCCCGATGACGCCCGTGAGACCGAGGACGTCGAGCTCGTCCCGGGTCGACCCCAGCCGCCGGGTCCACGACGTGGCCAGCGCCTCCAGCTCCTCGGCGCCGAAGTACCGCGCGCCCTCCAAGGTCCACCCGGCGTCCGCGTAGTAGGGCGCCAGCTGCTCCATCGCCGAGTCAGGGGTGGGCTCGGGGTGCTCCCCCACCTCGGGAACGGGCGGCCGCCACGCGTGCAGGTTGAGCGTGACCAGGAACGTCGCGCCGGGCACGCACCGCCGCGCCAGCCCCCGCAGCATCTCAGCGTCGGACCCGAGCATCCCGCGCAGCAGGCTCCCCCACGGCATCAGGCAGTGCAGCTCGGTGACGCTGTGCAGCTCGGGCGGCAGGTCCTCGGCGGCGGCCCACACGCAGAGCAGGTTCGGCGCACCGCCCTTCTTCGGCGACGCGGCGGCCTTGCCGGCGACCTTCTGCATGTTGTCCTTGGCCGCGTCCAGCGCGATCACCAGCGTGTCCTGCGCGTCACGCGCGATCCGGTAGGCGTGCTTGGCGTTGCCCGCGCCCACGTCGAGGACGACGCCGCCGGGGTGCCGCTCGACCATCGCGGCGAACTCCTCCGCGGCGAACTCCACGACGTTCTTGCCCACCACCCTGCGCATGGGGCTCAGTCTATGAGGGCGCACCTCGGCCAGCCCGAGCCCGTCGCAGCGGCGCCGTGCACAGTGGACCCGGGAAGCGCAGCCGCGGTGCCACGGCTGCGCTTCCCGGGGGTCAGGCGTCCACCGGCTGCCGCGAGGGCTCGCGCAGCCCGTGCAGGCTGCGGTGGCGGGTCTCCGGGGCGACGCCCATCGAGACCGCCGCGATGAGCGCCCCGGCGGCGACGAGCGCCGCCACGCTCCACGACGCCCCGTCGGACCACAGGATCAGCGAGGTCGCCAGCAGCGGGGTGAAACCGCCCAGCAGCACGCTGCCGATCTGGTAGCCGATGGACACCCCGCTGTAGCGCACCCGCGGCTCGAACAGCTCGGCGTAGAACGCCGCGATGGGCGCGAACACCGCCCCGTGCGGCACCGCGAGCGCGATGGCCAGGGCCAGCGCGATGAGCACCGGGGACCGGGTGTCGACCAGCCAGAAGAACGGCCACGCGTAGGCGGCCATGAACAGCGCCCCACCGATGAACACCGGCCGGCGCCCGACGCGGTCCGACAGCGCGCCCCACAGCGGCAGCGCGGCGATGTTCAGCGCCGCCGCGAGCAGCACCCCGGTCAGCCCGGCCTGGCGCGGCAGACCCAGCTGCTGGGTGATGTAGGTGAGGATGAAGACGGTGAACACGTAGTAGTTCCCGCCTTCGGCGAAGCGGACCCCGATCGCGATGAGGATCTGCTTCGGGTGGGTGCGCAGCACCTCCACCAGCGGTCGGCGCGACGGCCCGCTGGACTCCAGCGATCGCGCGAAGGACTCGGGCTCGGTGATCCGGAACCGGATGTACAGCCCGACCAGCGCCAGCACGATGCTCACCAGGAACGGCACCCGCCACCCCCAGCTGAGCAGCTGGGGCTCCGGCAGCAGCGACACGACGCTGAACACCCCGGTGCCCAGCAGCAGGCCCGCGGACACACCGGTCTGCGGCCACGCGCCGTACCGGCCGCGCTGCCCGTCGGGGGCGTGCTCGACGGCCATGAGCACCGCGCCGCCCCACTCACCGCCGACCGCGAAGCCCTGCACCAGCCGCAGCAGCACCAGCAACGCGGGCGAGGCGATGCCGACCTGCTCGTAGGTGGGCAGCAGGCCGATGAGCGTGGTGGCCGCACCCATCAGCGTCAGGGTCACGACGAGCGTCGCCTTGCGGCCGAGCCGGTCGCCGTAGTGGCCGGCCACGAAACCGCCGAGCGGGCGGGCGATGAACCCGGCCGCGAAGGTGCCGAACGCGGCCAGCGTGCCCGCCGCGGGACTGATGCTGCTGAAGAACAGCTGGTTGAAGATCAGTGCCGCGGCGGTGCCGTAGATGGTGAAGTCGTACCACTCGATGACGCTGCCGATGGTGCTCGACGTCAGGGTTCTCGACGCCGACGGGGCTCCGGCACGCGTCGTCGCGTTGGAGGACATGGGCGGTGCGCCTTCCGTGGGACGGGTCAGGACCAGGCGGTGGCGTGGGGCGCCCACGGCAGGTCCGCGCCACCGTGCTTGGCGGCCCGGACGTCGCCGGAGCGGGCGTGCCCCTCGAACAGCTCGACCCGGGCGGCGCGCCCGCACACCTCGCCCAGGTGCGCACTGGACGCCGGGTCGGTGACTTCCTGGTAGGTCACGGTCTTGAGGTACTTGCCGACCCAGAGCCCGCCGGTGTAGCGGGCCGCGCCGCGGGTGGGCAGCACGTGGTTGGTGCCGATGACCTTGTCGCCGTAGGAGACGCAGGTGCCCTCGCCGAGGAACAGCGCCCCGTAGTTGCGCATCTTCGCCAGCGCTTCGCGCGGCTGCTCGGTGAGGACCTGCACGTGCTCGCTGGCGTAGGTGTCGGCGAGCGCGTAGGCCTCGTCGAGGTCGTCGACGACGTGCACCTCACCGTGGTCACGCCACGCGGCCTCGGCGTTGTCGCGGGTCGGCATCCCCGGCAGCAGCTCGTCGACGTGCCGCAGCACCGCGCGCCCCAGCTTCTCGGAGGTGGTGATGAGCACCGCCGGCGAGTCCGGACCGTGCTCGGCCTGGCTCAGCAGGTCCACCGCCACCACGAACGGGTCGGCGTGCTCGTCGGCGACGACGAGGACCTCGGTGGGACCGGCGAACAGGTCGATGCCGATCTCGCCGAACAGCTGCCGCTTGGCCTCCGCGACGAACGCGTTGCCCGGACCGGCCAGCATGTCCACCGGCGCGATGGTCTCGGTGCCCAGCGCCATGCTCACCACCGCCTGCACGCCGCCGAGCAGGTAGATCTCGTCGGCGCCGGCCAGGTGCATGGCCGCCACGGTGGCGTCCGGGACCTCGCCGCGGATCGGCGGTGTGCAGGCCACCACGCGCGGCACGCCGGCGGTCTTGGCCGTCAGGATCGTCATGTGTGCGGAGGCCAGCAGCGGGTACCGCCCGCCCGGCACGTACGCACCGGCCGCGGAGACCGGGATGTGCTTCTGCCCCAGGTGCACGCCGGGCAGCGTCTCCACCTCGAACTCCTGCAGCGACGCCAGCTGCCGCTCGGCGAAGCCGCGGACCTGCCGCTGGACGAACTCGATGTCGTCGAGGACCTGCTGCGGGACGCGCGCGACGATCTCCTCGACCTGCTCCGCCGACAGCCGGAACGACTCAGGCTGCCACCCGTCGAACTTCTGCGAGTACTCGCGGACCGCCTCGTCCCCGCGGGTCCGGATGTCCTCGATGATCGCGGCGACCTTCTGCTGCACGTCCGGCAGCGAGGTCGTGGTCGCAGCCGAGGTGGTGGCCGGGGCCTTGAGCGCGTGAGCCATGGGTGCGTGATCCCTTCGATGTTTACGTACACATCGCACTGTAGGCGGCTAGGGTGTTTACGTAAACCCAGAATCGGGTCTCCCTCGATCCAGAACGTGGAGGTGCGCGGTGGTCACCAGCCGCGACGTGGCGCAGCTGGCCGGCGTGTCGCAGATGACGGTGTCCCGGGTCCTGCAGGGCAGCGACAAGGTCGCCCCGGCCACCCGGGAGCGCGTCCTGGCGGCGATGAAGGAGGTCGGCTACCGCCCGCACGCCGCGGCGCGGACCATGCGGACCCGGCGCACCTCCACCGTCGGCGTCGTGGTCGCCGACATCACCAACCCCTTCTACCCGCAGCTGCTGGAGGCGGTCGGCGCGGCGCTCGACGCGGCCGGTCAGCGCATGGTGCTCTGGAACGCCCCCGACCCCGGCGGATCCAGCGCCCTGCAGGCGCTCGACGAGGGCATCGTGGACGGGTTGGTCTTCACCACCGTCACCGAGGGCTCTGAGCAGCTCGCCGAGGCGGTCCGGCGCGGCGACCCGATCCTGCTGCTGCACCGCGGGCTGGACTCGCTGGAGTGCGACCAGGTCACCACCGACAACCTCAACGGCGGCCGGGCAGTGGCCGACTACCTGGTGACCACCGGGCACACCCGGATCGGCTACCTGCAGGGCCCCGAGCAGACCAGCACCGCCCGGCACCGGGAGCGCGGGTTCCGCGACCGCCTGGCCGAACTCGGTCGGCCGCTGGCCGACGAGCTCACCCGCCAGGCCGGGTTCGCGCACGACCGCGCGCGCTCGGCCATGCGCGAGCTGCTCACCCAG
This sequence comes from Saccharopolyspora hordei, assembly GCF_013410345.1. Classification (NCBI taxonomy): domain Bacteria; kingdom Bacillati; phylum Actinomycetota; class Actinomycetes; order Pseudonocardiales; family Pseudonocardiaceae; genus Saccharopolyspora; species Saccharopolyspora hordei. The sequence goes on along the minus strand of NZ_JACCFJ010000001.1, from coordinate 2,356,295 downwards.
GACGACCCGCCCACCGCGGTCTTCTGCGCCAACGACCTCACCGCGCTCGGCGCGGTCGACGCGGCGGTGTCCCTGGGCCGGCGCGTTCCCGAGGACGTGTGGGTCATCGGCTACGACGACATCGCCCTCGCCGCGTGGGACTCCTACGACATCACCACGGTCCGGCAACCCATCGCGGACATGGCCCGCGCCGCCGTGCGCCTGCTCCTGGAACGCATCGACGACCGCTCCCTACCGCCCCGGAAGGAACTCTTCCCCAGCGAACTCGTCATCCGCAGCTCCACCGCCAACACCCCGGCACAACCCGAGAACCGGCGACCCACCGAAGCGCCAGTCCACAGTGGAATTCCCTGCGTGCGCACGCTCAGCAGCCAGCCGCAAGATCGGGGGCTTTGAGCCGCGTGTCCTGCGCCCCGCCCCCCGACGAGCGACCCTCCTCCCGGTGACGCGACAGTTTTAGGCAAAACTGGCACCCGTATCCGGCGCTAGCGACCCGCCAGTTTCGCCTAAAACTGACAGCCCAGGCCCACGCTGGGGAGGCGTCAATTTCGCCTGAAACTGACAGCCCAGGCCCACGCTGGGAGGGCGTCAGTCTTGCCTAGAACTGGCAACTCCAACTCACGTCGGGGTGTTGGTTGCGTGGTTGGGGGTGGCCGGCTGGGCGGTGGGCGGCGGATGAGCCGCGAGGGGCGCCCGGGGCCGCCGCCCACCGCCTGAGCGCTGCGACGGAGACGTCCGCAGTGGACACCTCCGTCGCACCCCCAGGAGCTTCAGGTCTCACCCCCAGGAGCTTCAGGTCTCACCCCCGGGAGCTTCAGAGACCGTAGGTCTTGCCGATGATGTCGCGCTGGATCTCGCTGGTGCCGCCGTAGACGGTGGAGACGATGCTCGCGCGGTGCAGCGACTCCATGCCGTACTCGGTGGCGTAGCCGTAGCCGCCCATCATCTGCATCCCCTCCAGCGTCATGTGCTTGGCCAGCTCGGTGCACTTGAGCTTGGCCATGGAGGCTTCCCGGGCGAAGACCTCGCCGGGGTGGGCGTCGATGGTGGCGGCGACGTCGTCGAGCAGCAGCCGCGCGCACTCGAGCTCGGTGGCCAGGTCGGCGATGCGGTGCTTGAGCGCCTGGAACGAGCCGATCGGGCGGCCGAACTGCTCGCGCTCCTTGACGTAGGCGAGGATGTCGTCGAAGGCGCGCCGGGCGAGGCCGTACATGTTCGCGGCGAGGATCATCCGCTCCAGGTTGAGCCCGGCCATCAGCTGCGCCCAGGCGTTGCCCGGTGTCCCGACCACGGCCGAGTCCGGCACGAAGCAGTCGGTGAAGTAGAGGTCGTTGACCTCCTTGCCACCCATCGTGTCGATGCCCCGGATCTGCAGACCGTCCACATCGGTCGGGACCATGAACTGGGTGAGCCCCTGGTGCCGGTCTGCTTCCTGCGAGGTCCGGGCGACGAGCAGGACGTGGTCGGCGAGGTGGGCGTTGGAGCACCAGGTCTTCTGCCCGTTGATCACGTACCCGCCGGTGGTGCGCTCGGCGCGGCAGGTCAGGGCGGCGACGTCGGAACCGGCGCCGGGCTCGGACATCGAGATGGCCTCCACCCGGCCGTTGACGACACCGCCCAGCACGACGCGCTTCTGCTCCTCGGTGGCGAACTTCTCGTAGCTGGCCGCGGCGATGATCGTCGTCGCGAACCCGCTGATCGGCGCGCGCCAGTAGGAGGTCTCCTCCAGGAACAGGCAGAGGTCGGCCATGCCCTGCCCAGCCCCGCCGTACTCCTCGGGGATGGCGATGCCCAGCCAGCCGAGTTCGGCCATCTTGGCGTAGAGCTGGGGGCTGTGCTGCTGCACGCCGCCGTCGGTGAGCTTGTCGCGCTGCTCCTTGGTCCCGCACTCCTTGCGGCAGAACTCGCCGATGGCGGTGACGAGGTCGCGGCGTTCGTCGGTCAGGTTCCGTGGCATGTTCGGGCGCCCCCTCACTGGTACAGGGAATCGATGGTGGCGGCGTAGCGTTCGTGGATCACCTTGCGCCGGAGGCTGAGCTTGGGCGTCAGCTCGCCGGAGTCCGCGGTCCACGGGCCGGGGACGATCCGGTACTTCTTGACCTGCTCCACGCGGGCGAGGTGGGTGTTGGCCTGCGCGACGACCTCGTCGAGCGCGGCGTGGACCTCGGGGTGGGCGGCCAGTTCCACCAGGTCGCTCGTGGTGATCCCGCGGGCGCTGGCCCAGGCCGGCGCGCCTTCCTCGTCGAGGACGAGCAGGGCGGTGACGTAGTGGCGCCGGTCCCCGATCGCGACCGCCTGGGCGACGAGCGGGTGTGACCGCAGCAGAGACTCGATCTTGGTCGGGGCGATGTTCTTGCCGCCGCTGGTGATGATGATGTCCTTCTTGCGGTCGGTGATGGTGACCATGCCGCGCTCGTCGATGGTCCCGACGTCACCGGTGGCCAGCCACCCCTCGGCGTCGGTGGCGTCCTCGACCTCCCCGCTGGCGTTGAGGTAGCCGGAGAACACCACGGGTCCGCGGACGAAGAGCTCGCCGTCCTCGGCCGTTCGCACCTCGATGCCCGGCCCCGGCCGGCCTACGGTGCCGAGCGCGAACGCGTCGGGACTGCTGACGGTGGCCGCGCCGGTGGTCTCGCTCAGGCCCCACACCTCGTAGACCGTCAGCCCGAGACTGGCCAGGAACTCCAGCACCGCCGTGGGGATCGGCGCGGCCCCGCTGGCCGCGCGGCGGCAGTCGTCGAGGCCGACCGCGGCTCGGATCGGGCGCAGCACGGCGCCGTCCAGCCGGTCGTGCTGCTCCTGCAGCTCGGCCGGGACCTCCTTGCCGGCGGAGCGCAGGCGGAAGACCTCCAGCGCGACGTCGCGGGCCTCGGCCACGGCGGCCGCCTGCTCGCCGCCGAGCCGGCCGAGCTGCGCCTCGAGACCGGCGGCGAGCTTCTCCCACACCCGCGGCACGCCGAAGAAGCCGTGCGGGCGCACGGCGACCAAGGTCGGCAGCAGCTGCGCTTGGTCGGGACAGATCGTCACGTGCCCGGCGTTGCAGATGGGCATGTAGATGCCGAGCACCCGTTCGGCGATGTGCGCCAGGGGCAGGTAGGCCACCGTCCGCGGGTGCTCCGGAACGGGGATCAGGTGCTCCTGCATCAGCGATTCGTGGATGACGTTGCGGTGCGAGAGGACCACGCCCTTGGGCTCGCCGGTGGTGCCCGAGGTGTAGACGACGGTCAGCGGCGCGTCGGGGGTCGCCGCGTCGGTGAGCTCTTCGAAGGTCGTGCTGAGGTACTCCGGTGACGGGACGCCGCGCAGTTCGTCGTAGCTGACGAATCGGTGCGCCGCGGCGGGGGTGATCGCGGGGTCGAGGGCGACGACGGCGCGCAGGTGCGGCAGCTCCTCCAGCACGGGTTGCCAGCGCTGCCACTGCTCGGCGCCCTCCAGCACCACCACGGTGGCCGCGCTGTGCTGGGCGACGTAGCGGATCTGCTCGGTGCTCAGCGTGTCGTAGGTGGTGCAGGGCAACGCGCCCAGGTGGATGGCGGCCAGGTCGACGACCCAGTGCTCGGGCCGCCTCGACATGGCGATGAGCATCCGATCGCCCTTGCGCAGCCCGAGCGCGGACAGGCTCCGGGTGAGCGCGGCGACCTCGGAGCGCAACTGCGACCACGTCCACGTCGTCGCGTCGTCACCGATGCCGTCGGTCAGCGCGGGGTGGTCGGGGTAGGACCGCGCGTTGCGGCGCAGCAGTCCGGGGATCGTCTGTCCTCTGGCGGCGTGGTCGACCTGGCTCGTCGTGGACATGGCCGGTTCCCTTCGTCGCGAACAGCGGCGCTGTCTATTCCTTCGTGGTGGGAGGGTCGAGCATGGGGACGAGGAAGCGGTGGGCGATGGCGCGCACCTGCTCGTCGTCGTCGAGATCGATGAGCTGGCTGGGTGTGACGAGGAACGAGGTCGAGACGCGGACCATCATCTCGGCGATCACGTCCACGTCGAGGTCGTCGGAGATGTTGCCGGCGCGCTGCTCGCTGCGCAGCCGTCCGGCGACGAACCGGCTGACGGTGGCCATGGTGCCGCCGCCGTCGCCGACCAGGGACGGCACGACGGTCTCGGGTTCCACGGCCATCAGGCCACCGATGAGCGGGTTGCGCCGGAACGCGCGCAGGGAGCTGACGAAACCCAGCTCCACGCGGTCGGCGACGGTCCCGGCGTCCTTGATGTCGAGCAGGAACTGGTCGAAGTAGCGGCGGAACTCGCGCCGGATCACCTGCTCGACCAACGCGTCCTTGGTGGCGAACCGGCGGTACACGGTGATGCGCGAGACGCCGGCGCGACGGGCGACGTCCTCCATCGTCGACCGGCGGATCCCCGTGCGGCAGAACTGCTCGTACGCCGCGTCGAGCACGCGCGTGGTCGTTTCGTCGGTGTCTTCGGCTCGTTCCACGGCCTCGGCGAAAGCGCGCTCCAACAGCGAGGCCGACTGGTCCGAGCGCGGGGCGATCAGGCCGGAGAGTACGGGCTCCAACTGAGCCGCCTTTCGTTCGAGAGGGTCTGGTGTTCCACCTCACATCGTGCTCTCATGATACGGCGAAGCACTTCGCGTATCAAGGTTTCAGCCCGGGGGGCGCGACTCGAGGAGGAGTTCCGCCGATGGAAGAGCTCAGCAGACGCAAGGCACTGATGGCGGGCGGCGCTCTGGGAGCGCTGGGCGTGCTGGGAGCGGCAGTCCCGGCCAACGCGCGTGCACTGTGGACTTGGTCGCAGCGAGGGGCGGTCCCGGCCGCCGGCGGCCCCACCCCCGCGGAGATCTGGGACACCGTGGCGGACCCGGTGATCGCCTCACTGCTGGAACGCGGTGACGTCCCCAAGGTCAACGAACTGCTGCGGACCTGGATCCGCAACGACCAGCCGCTGCCGGACGGGTTGCCGACGGACGTGCGGGACCTGCTCGAAGAACTCCGCCAGCTGCCCTCGTGGGTCGACCACGACAAGCTGGCGCAGGCCTTCGACTTCTACAAGCGGCGCGGCCTCTACCTGGGCGTGCTGTACGCCATGGCGAGCGGGATGGTGAGCACGGTCATCCCCAAGGAGGCGCGGGCCGTCTACTACTCCTACGGCGGCGCCAACATGAAGGACCGCATCTCCAAGACGGCCAAGCTGGGCTACGACATCGGCACGCAGAACGCCTACGTCCCCGACGGGTCGATGATCATCACCAGCGTCAAGACCCGCATCGTGCACGCGGCGGTGCGCCACCTGCTGCCCCAGTCGCCGCACTGGAACGACGCCGCGCCCGAGGAGATCCCGATCAGCCAGGCCGACACCATGGTGACCTGGCACAGCCTCGCCACCACCGTGATGCGCAAGATGCGCGAGTGGGAGATCCCGATCAGCGACGACGACGCCGAGGCCTACCTGCACGTGTGGCAGGTGACCGCGCACATGCTCGGCGTGCGCGACGAGTACATCCCGAAGTCCTGGGACGAGGCCAACTCCCAGGCCGACCAGGTGTTGACGCCCATCCTGGAACCGACTCCGGAGGGCAAGGACCTGGCCAACATCCTGCTCGACATGGGCAAGGACCTCGACGGCACCGTGCTCACCCGGCCGCTGCTCGGCTCCTTCACGCGGTACACGCTCGGCGACCAGATCGCCGACTGGCTGGAGATCCCGAAGGAACCTGTCTTCGACCCGCTGATCAACACGTTCTGGCGGCCGTTCATCGCCGCCCGCGAGTTCGGCCTCAACTTCCCCGGCTCGAAGGAGACGTACTTCCTCTTCGAGGAGTTCATCCGCCAGGTGGTCCTGGTCTACCTGTCCGAGGCCAACTTCCCGATCAGCATCGAGATCCCCACCCACAACCGTCCGTCCTAACGCGACACACCGAGGCCCAGCGATCCGCGAGGCCGCACACCGACGACGTCGACTACCCGGAGGAGGAGCACGAACATGGTGGAGTTCAGCAGACGCAAGGCGCTGATCTCAGCAGGCGGCCTCGCGGCGCTGGGCGCCTTGGTCGCGACCGCGCCGGCGCAGGCGCGGGCACTGGTCGGCTGGGACTGGTCGCCCCGGAACTCGGTCGCGGGCCGGGGAGCCGGTACCGACCCGGCCTACGTCTGGGACCCCGAGGGCGACCCGTTGCTGTCCTCGCTGTTCGACCGGGGCGTGATCCCGAAGGTCAACGAACTGCTGTGGAACTGGGAGCGCAACGACCAGCCGCTGCCGGACGGACTCCCCGCCGACCTGCGGGACTTCATGGAGCACGCCCGGCAGCTGCCGCCGTGGGCCGACCACGAGAAGCTCGAGCGGGCGGCCGAGTTCAACAAGAGCCGCGGGCTCTACCTCAACCTGTGCAACGGCCCGGGCGGCGGCATCCTCGCCACCGCCATCCCCAAGGAAGCACGGGCGGTGTACCACTCGGCGGGCGGCGCGGACATGGAGGACCGGGTCGCCAAGACCAGCCTCTTCGGGTTCGCCGTCGGCTCGCTCAACGCCTACCGGCCCGACGGCAAGTGCATCGTCGAGTGCGTCAAGACCAGGCTGGTGCACGCGGCGGTCCGCCACCTGCTGCCGCAGTCCCCGCACTGGAAAGCGGGAACCGACGAGGAGATCCCGATCAGCCAGGAGGACATGCTGGTCACCTGGCACACCCTGCCGACCTTCGCGATGCGCAAGATGCGCGAGTGGGAGGTCCCGATCAGCGACGACGACGCCGAGGCCTACCTGCACCTGTGGCAGGTCACCGGGCACATGCTCGGCATCGCCGACGAGTACATCCCGGCCACCTGGGACGCGGCCTACGCGCAGTCGGACCTCATCCTGGCCCGCAACATGGGTCCGACCTGGGAAGGCGTCAAGCTCACCGACATCCTGCTCGGCCAGCTCGCCGAACAGACCAGCCCCGCGAGCATCAGCCGGCCGCTGTGCAACGCGCTCGCGCGCTACCTGGTCGGCGACCAGGCCGCCGACTGGGACGGCATCCAGCACGAACCGGTGTGGGACCCGGTGGTCCGCGAGGCGTGGCCGCTGCTGGTGAAGTTCCGCGAAGGCCTCGTCCCGTTGCCGATGGTGCCCGAGGTGGCCTGGACGATCGACGAGGCGCTGCGCCAGTACATCCTCTTCTACCTCACCAAGGGTGAGGAGACGAAGATCGAGATCCCGACCCACAACCGTCCGGAGTGACCACCGTGCCGAGCAGGACGAGCCGCCGGCGGTTCCTCGGGTACGTGCTGGCCAGAGCTGGTCGCGGACTCGGGCGGACATCGAGCCGACGTAGAGGCCGGGCGCAGGTTCGGTGAGCCACCGGCTCAGCGACCCGCGGACGTAGTCGGGCACAGCGGTCGTGGAGATGACGACGAGGTTGGGCATGGTGGCTAGCCGTCTCCCTGTTGGGCGTAGTTGACACCTGCGTCGACAGGACCGAGCTCGGGGTCCCAGAGGTGGACGAGTTCGATCTCCTCGGGGTCATCGAGCTCGTCTGTGCTGGTGCTGCTCTCGGGGTCGAGGAGTTCTTGGATGTCCCGGACGATGGTGGGCATCAACTTGTAGAGGTAGAAGTCACGTCGTAGACGTCGACGAGCTTCGCGATCGGGGTTCGGGTGCTTGTGGAGGGCGAACGCGAGCGGGACGGTGTGCGTGGCCTTGTAGAGGTCGGCGACGTCGTAGACGAAGGAGTGCTGTTTGCCGCTGTGGATGAACCCCAGTGCCGGTGAGCAGCCCAGCGCGAGGATCGCGCTGTGGACCGCCCCGTACAGTGCGGTGTTGGCTGCCGACAGCGCTTGGTTCACCGGATTGCCCTCGTCCCAGTTGTGGGGATCGTAGTTCCGCCGGAACCCGCGCAGCTTGTGCTTGTCCGCCAACGAGCGGTAGAGGGTCTTCATCCGCTGACCTTCCAGTCCGCGCATCTGCTGCAGACTCGTCCCCTCGGGCAGGTCGGTGCCGAAGCGCTTTGCGTACATCCGGGTGGCGACCTGCAGGCGGACGTTCTCGTCGCACCACGCCCGGGCTTGGCGTTCGAGCCAGGCGGTGGTCAGGTTCGGTGGGTGACTACCGGAGTACAAGCGCACTCCGCCAGCCCCGGTCCACAGCACGGTGGTGCCGTGACGGGCACAGGTCGCCATCGCCGGCTGGGTCGCCGAGGTACCTGGGCCGAGCAGCAGGCAGGAGATGGCTGCAACCGGGAGGTAGGTGCGGCTGGTGGTGCCGTCTGCCTGCTCGACTTGAGCGCAGACGCCGGTGTCGTCCTGGACCACGCGCACCGCTTCGAGATAGAGGAACGACAAGGAATCGCCGGCGCGTGGCAACATCGCCACCGTGGGCGCTGTGAGCAGCCGCCGCGGATCCGGAACGCTCATGACACGGATGGCACGGGGCCGATGCTGAGCAGCCCGCACCCGTAGGCGCGGGCCCTCCCGATCCCGTCGATGATCGCGGCCCGCAACCGATCGGGGTCTGTGACGATGGCGGCGCCTTCGCTGGTCAGGTCGTTGTGGAGTTGTCAAAGAACAACGGAACGGTACCGCGCGCCAGAGCGGACACGGAAGTTGCTCCATATGGGGGAGTTTCTGCGAGATTCACAAGATTCCCGCTCGAACTGTCAGACGCAGCCTGCATGATGTCCGCCGCAGATGATCTTCAAGTCCCCGTGGCGTGAAATCTGGGGTGAGCGGGTGTTCGGGGTCGGTGTCAACGCTCCGGTGTGGGGAGCGTGGGGGAAAGCCGGCAAGGAGGAAGTGCCACACCCCCTGGTGTGCCATGCGATCGATACCGCGGCTGTCGCCGAGCTGCTCTACGACGTGCTGCTGGGTCCTGGAGTTCGACGCGATCTGGAATCTGGCCTGGCCCCGCTCGGGGACGTGCGGTCGTGGGTGGCGGTGTTGTGCGGGCTGCACGACATCGGCAAGTGCAGCCCGATCTTCCAGGCGATGCGTCATGACTTGGCGGTCGAGTACCTCGGTGATGAAGTCAAGGAGCTGGTGAACGCACTCCATCGCGGCTCCCGCGACCACTCTGTGCGGACACCACACGGCACGCTGACGGCCGTGCACCTGCGCAGGTGTCTGGACGAGTGGGGAGCTGGAACCCGCCTGCGCGACACGCTCGCCTACGGCCTCGGTGGCCACCACGGTTCCCTGTTGTCGGCCCGAGCTGTGCAGGAAGCGAGCACGAAGGTGAAGCACCACGGGAGCGAACCGTGGTATGAGCTGCGCCGCTCACTGGTGCGAGAGGTCTCACGACTGTGGGGCCTCGGAGATCCAGCAGATGCCAGGTGGAGTGCGGCTTCTCTGGATGTACCGGGCATGGTCGGTCTCGCTGGTCTTGCTTCGGTTGCGGATTGGGTCGCCTCCGACACCGACAACTTCCCCTTTGCTGGTGCGGAGCTGGCCAGTCTCGACGCCTACCTCGCCACAGCTCGGAAGCGGGCGGCCGAGGCGGTGGTCGAGAAGCTCAAGTGGAAGCGGTGGATACCGCCGCACGACACGTCCTACTCGGCGTTGTTCGGCGGCCCTCAACGGCCACTGCAGCAAGCCGTCGAGGAGGTCCTCGCCGACGTGGTCGAGCCTGGTGTGCTGGTCATCGAGGCGCCTACCGGCGAGGGCAAGACTCGCGCAGGTTTCCAGGCGGCGGCAACCCTCGTCGGCCGGCTCGGCTTGACAGGGATGTACTTCGCTCTGCCGACGCGAGCGACCGCTGCCCAAGTCCATCACGAGCTCAGCGAGGTGGCTTCCGGTCTCGGGCTCGAGCAACCACCGAACTTGGTCAAGGCCGGTCCTACTGTCGCCCCTTCCTGCATCGACGAGGACGGCGATGGCGCTCACGACGGACACGAGTGGTTCACTCGCAAACGCGGACTGCTGTTCCCCGTCGGCGTGGGCACGATCGACCAAGCGCTGCAAGCGGTGATCCGCTCTCGGCATGTCTTCGTTCGGTTGACTGGACTGTCGGGCAAAGTCCTCGTCCTCGATGAGGTGCACGACGTCGACGCGCACATGACCACGTTGCTCCGCCGCCTGATGTGGTGGTGCGGCCGGTTCGGCATGCCCTGCGTATTGATGTCGGCCACGTTGCCCGCGGGCGATCGCGAGCAACTCATCGCGCACTGGCGTGCTGGGCGGAACCGACTCGCGCCCGGAGCTGTCGAACCGTTGCAGGCAGTCCGAGGCGGGCAAGTGGTCACCTGGGTCGGTGCTACCGGAGAAGCACGGAGCAAGTCGATCGGCTTGTCCGCCACCAACGCCAGACGGCCTGCCGTGGCCGTGCACCACCTCGCCGACGAGGATCTCGTGGACTGGCTTCGCGCCCGTGTCAGCACACGAGGCTGTGCGCTGGTCGTGCGCAACCTCGTCCGCGATGCCGAGCAAACCATGGCTCGGTTGACCGAAGAGGTGCGAGCGTGGGAGGAGCAACCCGAGCTGGTCTTCCTCACAAGCCAAGTTCTCGCAGGAAAACGGACGGCGATCGAGCAGAAGCTGCGCCGTGAGTTCGGCCCAGACGCGACGAGCCGACCTCATGCCATCGTGATCGGGACGCAAGTGCTCCAGCACAGCTTGGACGTGGACTTCGACCTGTTGGTCAGCGATCTCGCGCCGGTCAACGAACTGATCCAACGCCTCGGGCGAGTGCACCGCCATGATCGCGATCCCCTGCAGCGCTCGTGTCCGATGCCGGAACTCGGTCTGATCCAGCCACACACAGGAAGGGATGGGCCGAAGTTCGCACAGGGCCTGCACAACGTGTATCCGACCGCGCTGCTCTTGCGCACGTGGTCGGTGCTGTGGGGGCGCACGGAACTCAAGTTGCCCGAAGAAGCACCGGAGCTCGTCCACGCCGTGTACACCGATCACATGCCGCCGCAGGGGAATCTGCGGCCACGGTTCGAGAAAGCTGAAGCAACCCTGTTCCGGCAGGAGAGCGATGACGAATCACGAGTACGCCGCTTCTACCTACCGCCGTTGCGCCCGATCGACTCGGTGCGGCGTCTGACAGATCAACCCACTGTCGCAGCACGAACTCGCAAAGACACTGCGTGGAAAGACCGAGCATGATCGACGCGCTCGACCTGGAGCCCTTCGACGTCGTGCTGCTGCGACCCGGGGCACCGCATCCGACAACGCTCGACGGCATCCCCATCGACCTCGACCCGGAACACGACCTCACCGAACACGAGCAACAGGCACTGCTCAATTCGAGCGTGCAGGTCTACGCAAGCGACCTCACGCCTCGTGCCTACGAGGTCGTGTGCGGCCTCCCGATCCCGACCAACTTCATGCGCAGCGGTTGGTTGCACAACCACCATCTGCTCGTGCTCGACGGGGCCGCCCGCAGCGGGCCAGTGCGCTTCACAGTGGACGAGGTCACCGGACTGCGCATCGAGGAGGACGAAGAATGACCACACCGTCCTTCGACCTCACCACAGAACGCTGGATCCCAGTGATCCGCTGTGATGGCCGCCCGGACACAGTGAGCCTGCGCGACGTGTTCCTCCAGGCACACGAGCTGCGCTGGCTCGCAGCGGAGGCGGCCTCGATGACCGCAGCGTTGCACAGGCTTTTGCTGGCGGTGTTGCACCGCGCCGTGGGCGGCCCGACGACGTCAGAGCGGTGGCGAGAGCTGTGGACCGCACCTGCGTTGCCAGCCGATCAGGTGCATCACTATCTCGACGCGCACGCAGACGAGTTCGACCTGTTCGACGCGCAACGCCCCTTCCTGCAGTGCCCAGAGTTGGGGAAACTGGAGGCGCGATCAGCGGCGCAACTGGTGCACTTCCGGTCCGCGGGCAGCAACGGGACGTTGTTCGACCAAACCACGGCTGCGGACACTCTGATCCTCTCTCCTGGTGAGGCCGCACGGTGGCTGGTGACGGTCCAGTCCTACGACCCTGGTGGCACGAAAACGGCTTTCACGAAGACGAAGACTTCTCAGGCCGGCTTGTGCAATCGGTTCGGAGTCGTCCTCGTCGAAGGCAGCACGCTCAAGGAGACGCTGCTGCTGAACACGTGCCTCTACGACCCTGCCAATGACTTGCCGTGGAGCTCCGCGCACGAAGACCGGCCCGCATGGGAAGCGGCGCCCCCTGGTCCGGAACCGTCCGAACGGCTCCCCTACGGCTGGCTCGACCTACTGACCTGGCCAACCCGCCGGGTCTTGCTACGCCCCACCGGTGATGGCACCGCGGTCGATGGTGTGGCGATCACCCCAGGAACAGCGTTGAAAGGTGACGAGCTCTACCGCGCTGAACTCATGGCCGCCTTCGAGCACCGCGCCTCGAAGAAGAAGGACGATGCCGGCTCGTGGAATCCCGTACGGCTGCACGAACTGCGCGGAGTGTGGCGCCACGCGCGCGAGATGCTGTTGGTCGACGACGAGCAGCGGCATCAGCGGCCACGCGTGCTCGACCACGTCGCCGAGCAGGTCGAAGAAGGCACGCTGCCGCGGGATGCGGTGTTCACCATCCGCGTGTTCGGCCAGCAACTGGATGACAGTGGTGGCGGCTCGGTCTACACCTGGCTCGAAGAGCAAGTTCCGGCACCCGCCGCACTGCTCAACGCTCGCAACCCCGAGATCGGTGGCGTGCTGGGGAGTTGCGTAGCGCTCGCCGACGAGCTTGGTGACGCTTTGCTCAGGCTGGCTGAGAACTGCCGAGCCGCGTTCCGCGCCGAACACGAAGCCAAGGAGAAACGCAACGCCAAGCACAACTTCGGCTTGACCCAGGACTACTGGCCACACCTCCCTGCACCGTTCGCAGAACTGCTGCTTGATCTGGGCCGCGCTGTCAACGTCGGCACTTCACCGAAGGCATCTGTGCTGGAGTGGAAGCACATCACCTGCGACATCGCCAGGAGAGCTGCTGGGCGTTTGGTGACGCAACTGCAGGAACGACAGGGCAGGCACCTCTACGAGTTCGCCGGTGCTCATGAGGAGTTCGAACGGAATGTCTCCAAGCAACGCCGGATCTTCGACGACCGGGTCACAGCATTCCTCCCACAGCATGGAGTCGACGATGACGAGCGAGAATGAGCTCTCGTTTCGTGAACGGCGGCGAAAGGCGTTCGTCGATCATCTCGGCAGTCTCGCGAACGACTTGACGTCGGGGAAAAAAGGCGACGCGCAGGCAGCGCGCCGAAAGCTGGCACAGCTACGCCGCTCGGTCACCGGGAACCGGTACGAGAACGAAGCCCTCGCCACCGTGTTCGAGTGCGGCCCCCCACAGGACGAGGAACACATCTGGCTGTTCATCGCCGGTTTGTTCGCACTCAATCCGCAGAACGGGTCTTCGGGTCTTCCTCTTGGGACCGCACTGCGAGAGCTCGACCGTCAGCGAGTCAGCTCCACTGCGCAGAAGCGGCTCCGGCAACTGTTGGCCGCCGACGCCCATGCGCTCCCGCACCACCTGCGTCAGTCACTGCAGCTGCTGGCCAGTCACGACATCGCCGTGGACTTCCACGCCCTGCTCGATGACGCGGTCACACTGATGCGCCGCCCCCGTGATGAAGAACGCGCACGTGATGTCCGGTGGAAATGGGCACGCGACTTCCACCGAGAGCGCAACAGCACTCCCAAGGACGACAACGGCAAGGAACCCCAGGAGAGCGACCAATGATCCTCGAACTGCACCTGCTCCAGTCCTTCCCCGTCAGCAACCTCAACCGAGACGACCTCGGCCAACCCAAGAGCGCGACGTTCGGCGGCGTACCGCGCGCTCGAATCTCCAGCCAGTCGCTCAAGCGAGCGGCACGAGACTTGTTCGCTGAGCACGGCTTGGACCCGACGCACCTCGGGTCCCGGACGAAGCGTCTGGTCACGAAAACCGCAGAGGTCCTCGGTGAGCGCGGACACGACGCCGGAAAGGCCGCAGAGATCGCTGCCGAGGCACTGCACTTGCTCGGCTTCGGGGTAGAGCAGACGCAGCTGACGCAGTACCTCCTCTTCGTCGGCAAGGACGCGATCGATCTGCTCGCCAACTTCTGCGAGCAGAACTGGAGCGCGATCGACAAGTCGCTCACCGAGGCGAAGGAGGAAGCGGCGAAGAAGAAGAAAACGAAGTCGTCGAACAAGCCAACCAAGCGCGCCAAGGTCAAACCAAGCAAGGAGTTCGCCGCTGCTGCCAAACGCATCTTCGACGCCACCCGCGCTGCGGACATCGCCCTGTTCGGTCGCATGATCGCCGACAACACCGACTTCAACGTCACTGCCGCATCACAGGTGGCGCACGCTCTGTCGACACATGCCGTCACGACTGAATTCGACTACTACACCGCGGTCGACGACCTCAAGCGCGATGCCGAGCCCGGGGCGGACATGATCGGCACGATCGACTTCAACAGCGCCTGCTACTACCGGTACGCCAACCTCGATCTCGCCCAGCTGGCCAAGAACTTGGACGGCGACGACGAACTCGTCGCAGCGGCCGCCCGCGCGTGGCTCGGAGCATTCATCCACGCCACTCCGGGTGGGAAGCAGAGCACGACCGCGGCGCGCACCATGCCCGAGACCTTCCTCGGCACAGTACGTACTCGCGGTGCCTGGAACCTGGCCAACGCCTTCCTCCGTCCGGTGACCGGCACCGACCTCCTGGGCACCTCCACCGAACGACTGTTCACACACTTCAAGGCACTTCGCGACTTCTACGGCACCGAGGACTTGCGCACGGTGGTCGGCGCCGCACTCAGCTGCAGTAACGACACGCTGCCCACCGCGGACGTTGTCACCAGCGTCGGTGAGTTCACCTCTCGGCTCCTGGCTACGGCACTGGATCACGCATGACCCACACTTTGGCGCTGTGCCTGGACGCTCCGATGCAATCCTGGGGATTGCGCTCCCGCTTCCAGAGCCGCGACACCGCTCAAGAACCCACCAAGTCTGGAATCGTCGGACTGCTGGCAGCTGCCCTTGGTATACCACGCCACGACACAGACTCGATCAGACGTCTGGCGACGGTCCGCATGGGGGTACGCGCCGACCGCGAAGGGATCGTCGAGCGCGACTTCCACACCGTGAACAACGTGCCGAACACCGAGGGCAAGAAACACCGCACGATCCTCAGCCAGCGCTACTACCTCGCCGACGCGTTGTTCCTCGTCGTGCTCGAACATCCCGACCGCGAAGAACTGGTCCGCTGGCACACCGCACTCCATCGTCCACGATGGCCGCTCTACTTCGGCCGCCGAGCTTTCGTACCCGCACGACCTCTCGTCGCTCCCCACCCGGACGACGAGTGCCTGGGTATCGCAGACCGATCGCTGGAGGCCACGCTAGAAGGACATTGCTGGCTGGAGAACCGGTCTGATCTTCGAGAGCGCGCGCGAAGGGCTCTAGCCGAAGGGCAGGAGCACCTCTTGCGCACCCTCATCGACACTGACCCGACCGACGAACTCGCTGAGCCACGGCAGGACGTTCCTCAGTCCTTCCATCCACGGAACCGCCTGTTCACGAGCCGCTCAGTCCGCACCGGACACGTCCCGCTCACCACCGCTTTGATCCACTCCGGAGCACACCCGTGTACCTGAGCCGACTCACCCCTGACACCACCGCGCACGCGTTCCGCCGCGACCACTGCGACCTGCACCAGATGCACCGCACCATCATGTCCGGGTTCCCCGACACCACCGCAGGTACACCCGCACGAACACACCACGCCGTGCTGTGGCGACTGGATCCCGCGCGCACCGGCTTCACCCTGTACGTCCAGAGCCGCACACGCCCGAGCTGGGACCACCTCGACGGCTACCTCTCCCGCCCGGCCGAGGTCCGCGATCTCTCTCCCCTGCTCGATGCGCTTCAACCGGGCCAGTCATTCGCTTTCCGGCTGATGGGAAATCCGACCAAGCGCCTGCGCCTCGAAGACCAAGGCGATCCCGACCGGGTGAGCCGGCGCGACAACCGCTACCCGATCCTCAAACCGGAAGCTCAGATCACCTGGCTGATCAAGCAAGGTGCCAAGCACGGTTTCGCCATCCCAGCCGACACCGGCGACCGTCCCGACGTAGCCGTCACGTCCTTTCCTAGACTCACCGGACTCCAAAGCGGTCAACGCCTGAACAAACTGACTGTCTCCCCAGTTCGCTACGACGGGCACCTCATCATCACCGACCGCGATGCCTTCATCGAGGCCGTCGCCAACGGCGTCGGCCCCGCGAAATCCTACGGCTGCGGGCTGCTCTCCCTCGCTCCACCGCATCGCAACTGATCCATCGCCAAAACGACGAAGCATCCCACCGATCGAGTCCTGTCAGCGTTGTGATGAGTGGCGGCGTCCGCTGGTGAGGAACGAGAGGAACTCAGGACGCAAGGCAGCGCGGAACTCATCACGCAGCCCAGCCAGAGTAGGAGTGGGCCCGGGACTCGCAGTTGCGAGCAGCTCATCCACCGGGCAAGTCAGCATGACTCCCTGCCAGCCCGCGTACACACTCAGCGTGCCGATGCCCAACACGTCGTCCCAGTCCAGAAGCAGGTAACCGAGGAGCTGCCGCAACCACTCACCCACCGGAGGAGCGGAACCTCTGGCGATCTTGACATCGACCAGCGCATCACCGACGACGAGATCAGCTATCCCGAAACCACTCGCGATCTCGGGAGACACGAGGACGCGAGATCCCAATCGATGGAAATTCTCGCGCCCGTGCTCCAGGTATTGCGCCCACGCTTTGCCAAGAGCGTCCCTCGCTTCGGCATCGGCCCCGAGAGGACCACTCTTCATGATCTTGGTGAAGACGGATCGACGTCGTTCGACCGCCCAGTCCGGATGCGTGTGAGCCAGGTCCCTGACCTCCATGAGATCCAGACAAGTCTCGAGTGCACGCCGTTCCTGCTCCTCGTCGACGACCTGCGAATCGACCCGTACCCAGTCCATCGCGAGCGGATCACCGGTGCGTGCAGCTGGCGAGCAACGAGCCTCCTCCCGCCGCATACCGACGGCTTTCAGCAGGTCTGCGTACCGCGTCGGAGGAAGGTACGACAGCAACCCGGCAGGTTCTGGGTGTCGGCAGAGATCAAGGCCGATGCGGAGCTCCAGGGCCCTCCCGACGTCGTCCCATCTCTCGCGCAAACCGCAATCCGGACCCGGAGCAGCTCGAAGCGCTTCCCTCCAGCCATCCTCTATGGCACCACGGTGGGGCAACCTGTCATCAAGCAAGCAGGACAACACACTCGTAGAACGTCGAGCCTGGTCAACGATCGGCACGTCTGCAGGTTGCCAGGAACCACCGACACTTCCGATCTACGGATTCGTAGCATCCCTCAACGCCAGCTAGGCCGACTCACCCTGCAGCGGAGACCAAGCACGCCGACTGTTAGCGGACCCTCGCCGGCCCGTGCGCGACGTTCGTGTCTGACGAATCATCGTCCGCACCCTGGCGGCACCTGTCCTTGCCTTCGGAACGACGGCGTCAGTTTTCCGACATCGTGCAACGAGGCCCACAACTCCAGCACCGCACACGCCTCGGCCTCTGACAAGCCCAACCCCGCGGCCAGCCTTTCTCGCAAACGGAGTGAAAGCACATCTCGCCACAACACCCGAACCGCGGCCGCAGCAGACAATCCGTGGCACACCAACCGGTACAGGATTCCGCCACCAAGACCGCGCTGCTTCCCCCACAAACGCAAGTCCACGACCACGACGCCGGGCCCCATCACGAGCACGTAGATCATTTCGAACGCGAGCGCACGCTAGCGGTCCCCCCTGACAGAACCGCCAGTCCCGTGAACACGATCACCCGAACAGATCAACATGAGTCATCCTGGTGCATCCCTGTGCTCGATGAAGAGCGTCTCCGGGCCACGTGTCATCGTCCAGGCCGCGCCGAGCACCTAGATGTGCGCACCTCCACGTGCGTGGAGAGCAGACCGCGGCTGCCGGCAGGATCGCTGCCAGCACCGGATCACTTCCACGTGCGTGGAGAGCAGCGGTGGTGCCCGCCCTCACGGAGGTGGGCGAGCGGATCACCTCCACGTGCGTGGAGAGCAGACCACCGCGGCCCTGACCGGCCTCGGATCCGTCGGATCACCTCCACGTGCGTGGAGAGCAGTTCTACGAAGTCTGGGACCAGCTCGGCGAGTACGGATCACCTCCACGTGCGTGGAGAGCAGGCGGTGCAGACGACGTTCAGCGACGTGCATCCGGGATCACCTCCACGTGCGTGGAGAGCAGTGCTCACGAGCCAGATCTCGCACCGCCCGCAGGGGATCACCTCCACGTGCGTGGAGAGCAGGAACAGAGAGGCCGTCGGCGAGATGCTGGCCCGGGATCACCTCCACGTGCGTGGAGAGCAGACCCCTGATCAGCTTGCCTTTTCCCGGTGCGCCGGATCACCTCCACGTGCGTGGAGAGCAGACTTCGTGACCTGGGGTTTCATCGACGGCGTTGCTCGTTTTGGCGCGGTTCTCGACGGGTGGCACGTGGTTGTGACGTCTCTCCCGACTCCATCATGTGATGAAGAGGTGCTCGCACCGTTCCTCGCTCCCCTAGCCCGTGTGCAGTACCGCTCCGGACGACTCCGGTCGCCTGGCGCACGGTCCGATCCTGGCTGGGCTGTGTCAGGAATGCCACCATGGACATGGCGTCGAGATCGATGGACAACCCTTTTGCGATAGCCCAAGCACTCCCATGGTCTCGAGCATCCGCGATCGGTGAGGACGATCCTCTCGCCATCCCCCCGACCGACGTCGTGGCAGCCGGCCGCGAAGAGCGTCGGCCATCGCGCATCGCGCTCGCCAGGTCGGCACGCTCCGGGTGATCGGCGGGACGGAAGCCGACAAGCGGTCCTCGAACGCGGGACGCCGCAACGCTGGCAGCCTGTGCTCCCGGTACCGCTCGAAACGACAGATGCCCCGCCGTAGTCCACGGGCGGGGCATCTCGCTGTGGGCGATACTGGGATCGAACCAGTGACCTCTTCGGTGTGAACGAAGCGCTCTCCCGCTGAGCTAATCGCCCTTGTTCTGTTGTCCTCGCCGGTCTCCCTGGCGACACGAAGAACAATACACCACCCGTTTCAGCGCCCGAACAGGGGGGAGGCCAACCACTCCCAGCGGAGGCCGAACCAGCTCCCGACGGTGCCGAACAGGCCGAGCATCCACAGCGTGACCAGCACGATCAGGCAGGTGCCGCCCATGACGGCGAGCTTGGTGGCCGGGTGCTGACGGGCGAGCCACCGGAGCCAGCGGCGGTAGTGGCGCTTGGCGAAGGCGTTGACGCGCCCCGCCCAGTGGAACTCGGTGGCGAGGATCCCGAGCCCGGCGAAGACCACGAGCCAGCCGGGGCCGGGGTACGGGATCATGAGGATGCCGGCGATCAGCACCAGGCCGCCGATGACGCCGATGCCGATGCGGTACGCGAGGTTGTAGCCGGGCCTGGCGCGGACGCGCTCGCGGAACGCAGCCAGGCGCTCGCGCAGAGCGTGCAAGCGCGGCGCGTGGTGGTCGTCGGTCGCGGGCTCCGCGGCTGCGGGGCGGGATCCCGGTCGGGCGTCGTCGCTCAGGGCTCCACCTAATCGGTCGTGCTTGGTCTTGCGGCCGGGGCCACCTCGCCGGGCGCGCCCGACGGGGTGTCCCGCGGCCAGGATACGGCCGGCCCGCGCTCCAGGCGCTGTCTCCCTCCGCGACGGGACGTGTACTGTTCGCAGTGGGATCGCCCAGCGGTGTCAAGCCGACAGTCGGACGTCAGCCCGCCACCGCTGCCGCTGCGGGTGTGACCTGTTTCATCGCCTCCGGGGCGCCGAACCGGGCCATAGGACCCTGGTGCCCTGTCCTCGATCCTGGTCACACTGTGACGGCGCTCTCGCTCGAGCGTTCGGCCGCACGCCTGGAGCGTAACGGAGAAGTCACGAGATCTTAGTCCGAATCGGGGAATCGCCGTGGCGAGCGTTACACCGGCAGCCCGCGCGCCTGCCCAGGCCGCAGGCCCGATCGCCTATTCTCGAACTCGGCGCCACGCGAACTCGACGGAGCGGTGAACCCGGTGGTCACGCCGGGCGCGAAGCCGAGTTCCGCAAGGCGGGGGCGACGGATCGAGTGCCCTGAGCGCAGCCGAGGAGCCCAGCTACGGACAGTAGCCGCGCTGGTCACCCGACGAGTTCTAGCACACCGGTTCGAGAAGCCCTACCGGATCAGTTCGCGGTGGACCTTCCACTGGCGTGACCGTGGACCCACCGCGCCCCCACTGGAGGGGCGCGCGGTCTCCGATCACCGGATCTCGGAAGTCGCGGCGGACACGGAACGCATCCAACCGATTGCCCAGCGAAGTACACCCTGCCCCGTACGGGTGATCTGAGCGAAAGTCGCGAGCGTGCGAGCCCGTCAAGGCGTCACAACTGTGTTGCTCGGTCGATAAGACCGAGAGGGAGCAGAAAGGGGAGGACGATGCGCAACGATCACGTGACACTGCGTTCCACCGCGGTGTTCGACCTTCTGGCCCCACAGGCGCCTGCCGTGCCGGTCCAGGTCGAGCTGCGCTACGACACCCGCGACCCGTACGCGGTGGTGGCCGCGTTCCGCACCGGCCGCGCCGGGTGGGTCGAATGGGTCTTCGCGCGCGACTTGCTCGCCGACGGGCTCATCGCGCACGCCGGTGAGGGCGACGTGGTCATCCGGCCGGCCGTCGACGACCCGGAGGTCGTGGCGATCGAGCTGAGCTCGCCGTCGGGTCACGCGGTGTTCGAGGCCTCCGCGCAGGAGCTGGCCGACTTCCTCGACCGGACCTACGACGTGGTGGTCCCGGGCAACGAGAACCTGTGGGTCGACGTGGACGAGGCGTTGACCAGGCTGCTGCCGCACGACCTCGGCTGACCAGGGAAGACAGGCTCGGCGCCGGCCGCGTCGAGCGGAAGGGGACCCCCCGTTGATCGCGATCTCGGGCGTGGTCTAGAGTTCTCAGTGCAACGCGGCGGACAGCCCCGGACGACACCGAGGTTCGAAGTCGCAGGCACGCGGATGTAGCGCAGTTGGTAGCGCATCACCTTGCCAAGGTGAGGGTCGCGGGTTCGAGTCCCGTCATCCGCTCTGGATCCTCTGGCGTTCCCGCCGACTCCGGTGAGGATGCCGAGTTCGGCGGAGTGGCCGAGTGGCTTAGGCAAGGGCCTGCAAAGCCCTGTACGCGGGTTCGATTCCCGCCTCCGCCTCGCGCGATTAGCTCAGTGGGAGAGCGCTACCTTGACACGGTAGAGGTCACTGGTTCAATCCCAGTATCGCGCACCACATCGAGGCCCCTGCTGACGGTTCGTCGGCAGGGGCCTCAGTGCTGTCTGGACACTTCACTGCTCGGCGGCCTGCTCAGGGACCAGGCCGGGCCCGGTGGCGGTCCAGCTGGCCAGGAGGTCCAGGGCTCGCCGCGACGGCGAGTCCGGCTCGGTGGTGAAGATGAACAAGGTCGTGTCGGGGTCCCCGGGGAGCGTCAGCGCCTCGTACTCGACCGTGAGGTCGCCCACGAGCGGGTGGCGGAGGCGCTTCGACCCGTGCGTGCGCTGGTGCACGCGGTAGGTCGACTTCGCCTCCCCGGGCGGCGTGCAGCAACCGCTGGACGCCCACAGCGCCGATCCGGCGATCGCCGGGCCGGACTGCGGCCACCACGTGGAGCACGCCGAGCGGGCGCTGCGGGTGTTCGGTCCGCCGCTCGACCTCGGCGAGGTCGACGTCGACGACCACGTCGCGGTGTTCCTGCCCGGCGGCCACGGCCCCGTGGTCGACCTCTACCACGACCGTGACCTCGGCCGCCTGCTCGCCGAGGCGGACCGGGCCGGGGAGGTGATCGGAGCGGTCTGCCACGGCCCGGCGGGTCTGCTGCCCGCGGTGGACGAGCACGGCGAGTGGTTGTTCGCGGGCAGGCGGATGACGGCCTTCACCGACGAGGAGGAGCGGTTGTTCGGCACCGCGGACGGCGCCCCGTGGCTGCTGGCCAGCACGCTGCGCGAGAAGGGGGCGCAGCACTCCGGAGGTCCGGCGTACCAGGCCCACACCGTGCAGGACGGGAACCTGATCACCGGGCAGAACCCGGCCTCCAGCGCCCCCGTGGCCGAGGCCATGATTGCGGCGCTGCGGTAGGAGCGCGGGTTGCGGAGGGCGGTCCCGGCCCGGGCCACCCTCCACCGCGTCAGCCGTTGCGGTGGTCGTGGGCGCGGAAGACGTCCATGAGCACGTCCTCCGCGCGGCGGTACTGCAGGGTGTCCACCCAGAGCCGGTACTTCGTGGTGCGCCCGCCGGTGGGGTGTGCGACGTACCCGGCGATGCCGGCGTCGGCGAGCGTGAACAGCACGTCGGCGAGCTGGCCCTCGCCGAGGTCGGCGAGCTCCGCCCAGTTCGTGGCCTCCAGGCCGTTGCTGAAGCCGCCGGGCGGCAGCCAGAACATCGGACCCCGTTCGCCGAAGCCGCCGTCGGGCTCGTGGTGTGGTGAGCTCATCGCGGACGCACCCCCTGACTCCCCAGGGTGCCCTGCCGGTCGGTGCCTCCGCACCGCCGGCCCGCGACGGCCTGCTCGGGGGTGGCTGCGGGGCTAGCATCGGGACATGGCTGAGATCAAGTTCCCGTCCCGCGTCGGCGTGTGGTGGACCAGTGACACGTGGCCGATCCGCGAGGTGCAGTCCCGCGCCCGCGAGATCGAGCAGCTCGGCTACGGTTCGCTGTTCTACGGCGAGGCCGCGGGCAAGGAGTCGCTGACCCAAGCGGCGGCGCTGTTGGCGGCCACCGACCGGCTGGTCGTCGGCACCGGCATCGCCAACATCCACGCGCGGGACGCGCTCGCCGCCGAGTCCGGGGGCCGGACGCTCAGCGCCCTGCACCCCGGCCGCTTCGTGCTCGGGCTCGGCGTCAGCCACGCCCCGCTGGTGCAGCACCGCGCAGGCACCTACGCCAAGCCGCTGGCCACCATGCGGGACTACCTGCAGCGGATGGACGCGGTCTCGGAGAAGGTCGAGCCCGGGGCGCGCCGGCCGGTGCGGCTGCTGGCCGCGCTCGGGCCGAAGATGATCGAGCTGTCCGGCTCCGCTGCCGACGGTGCGCACCCGTACCTGGTCACCCCCGAGCAGACCGCGCGCACCCGCGAGATCCTCGGGCCGGACAAGTGGATCGTCAGCGAGCAGGCGGTGGCGCTGACCACCGACCGCGAGACCGGGCTGCGGCGCGCGCACGAGCACCTGAAGATCTACTCGGGCCTGCCGAACTACCAGGCCTCCTGGCGACGGCAGGGCTTCGCCGAGTCCGACTTCGTCGACGGCGCGTCGGACGCGCTCGCCGAGGGCATGGTCGCGATGGGCGACACCGAGGTCATCGCCGACCGCGTGCGGCGACACCTCGACGCCGGCACCGACCACGTGGTGGTCCAGGTGCTCGGTGACCGCCTGTCCGACGACCCGGTGCCCGCGCTGCGCGAGCTCGCCTCGGCGCTGGAGTTCTGAAGCGGCACGGGACGTCCGCTGTGGACGACCGGGCGGCACGACGACGCTCCCGCCTGCGTGCAGGCGGGAGCTCGACGTCGTGCGACAGCCGTGCGGGCGGTCGCGGTCAGGTCTGAGGAAGGTCGAGCCGGGTGATCAGCAGCCCCAGCCGCCCCAACCACCCCAGCCGCCCCAGTTACCGCCCCAGCGGCCCCAGCCGCCGCTCCAGCCGCCCCAGTGGCCGCCCCAGTGGCCACCCCAGCGGCCGCCGCCGTGACCGAAGCGGTTGCTGAACACAGAGCTGATCTTCATGGTGAAACCCTCGTTCCGGTAGTCGTCCATCACGGGCATTCGGTCGATCACGCCGCGCGAACGCGGCGCCTGCATCCCCGGGAGCGGTGGTTCCGCGGAACCGCGCGGTGGCTCCCGTCCCAGACCGGACGACACTGGAAAGGGCTTCCCAGCTGCTCCGGACGGTGATGCGCTTCCCACCGTAGGCACTGCGGCGAGCACGGACAGGGGACTTTGTGCCTCAACCCGCGCTGGGCTCCGGGTCGTGGGCGACCGGCCGGGGCCCGCCCGCGGGGCCTCCGGCCACAGCGTCCACAGCGGACGGTCGAGCCCGCCTCACCCGAGCGCTCCGGCCGCCTCCCGCCGCCGCAGCAGACCCCGTCGTTCCAGGACCGCCGCGCCGAGGCCGCCGAGGACGCCCACCGCGAGCAGGGCCAGCCACGGGGCCCAGCGCAGCGGGGACTCCCCCGTGGCGTCGAGCAACGCGCCCACCACCCAGCTCACCCCGGCCGCCACCAGGCTGGAGACCAGGTAGTAGAACCCGTAGTAGGTGCCCGCCAGCCGCTCGCTGCCCACGACCGGGAGCAGCTCCATCGCGAACGGGTTGGTGATCGCCATGCCGACCGTGAACAGCACCGTGGTCAGCAGCACCGGCAGGCACACCAGCGCGATCCGCGCCCAGTCCGGTGCGCCCGGCGGCGGCGCCGCCAGCAGCGGGCTGGTCAGCAGCACCGGGACGAAGGACGCGCCCATGCACACCAGGCCGTGCGCCACCGACCGCCCCGGGGTCCACCGGTCGCGGCACCAGCGCGTGATCCGCACCTGGCCGGCGATGCCGATGGTGGTGGACACCACGAACACCGCCGCCACCGACCCGGACAACCCGGACACCCGTTGCGCCTCCAGCGGGATCATCAGGTACAGCTGGTTGTACAGGCCGAAGTAGGCCGACAGCGCGAGCGTGAACACCAGGAAGCGGCCGTTGGTGGCCACCTCGCGCCAACTCCCCAGCACGCTGCCCCGCTGCGGTTCGATCTCCCGCCGGGGCAGCACGACGATCTGGGCCACGGTCAGCACCGCGAACGCCAGGCACGCCACCAGCGCGATCAACCGGAAGTCGACGGCGAGCAGCGCGGCCCCGAGCAGCGGCCCGACGAGGGTGCCGGCGTGCGCGAAGACGTTGAACACCGCGAACGCCTCGGCCCGCTCCTCCCCCGCCTCGTGCATGAGGTAGGTGCGCACCGCCGGGTTGAACAGCGCGCCCGCCAGGCCGGTGAGCACCGCGGCGGTGAACAGCCCGGGCAGCGAGGTGAACACGCCGAACAGTCCGAAGGAGACCACCCGCAGCGCGCACCCGGTGATGATCATCGGTCGGCACCCGAGCCGGTCCGCGGCTGTCCCGCCGACCAGGAACATGCCTTGCTGGCTGAGGTTCCGGACGCCCAGCAGCAGGCCGATCACCGCCGCGCCGTAGCCGAGGTCCTCGCTCATGTGGGTCGCCAGGAACGGCAGCAGCATGTAGAAGCCCACGTTGATGCCGAACTGGTTGACCATCAGCAGCTGCGCGGCCCGCGACATCCGCCGGAACGTGCTCATCGGTCGTCCTCCTCGCACACCTCGCAGTCCTGCCCGGTCCCGGTGCGGGCCGGGCAGGGGTCCACCACCGCGCTGGTCCTGGTCCAGCCCGGCGAGTCCACAGCGGACGGTCGTCGGGCCTGCGGCACCAGCCCGTGCTCGGCGAGGTAGTCGTCGTCGAAGATCGTCTGCCAGTACCGCTGCGGCCCGTCCGGGAACACCCCGCACACCGCGTCGGAGCCCAGTTCCGCCGCGGTCCACGCGGCGACGAGCGCGACCGCCCCGGTGCTCCAGCCGCCGGTCACGAACGCCCCGGCGGCCAGCCGGCGGCACGCGTCCGCCGCTTCGGCCGGGCCGATCCAGTGCACCTCGTCGAAGACGTTGTAGGCGACGTTGCCCGGGTGGATGCTGCTGCCCAGGCCGCGCATCAGCCGGTGCCCGGCGGGCTGGCCGAACACCGTGGAGCCGACCGAGTCGACGCCCACGACCTTGACGTCCGGCCAGCGCTCCCGCACCACCGGGGCGATGCCGGCGCTGTGCCCGCCGGTGCCGACGCTGCACACCACCGCGTCGAGGTGGTCGAACTGGCGGGTCAGCTCGCGGCCCAGGGACGAGTAGCCGGCCGGGTTGTCCGGGTTGCCGTACTGGTCCGGCCAGTACGCACCGGGGATCTGCGCGAGCAGCTCGGTCACCCGCTCCTTGCGGGCCCGCTGCCAGCCGCCGACCGGGTGCGGCTCCGTGACGAGCTCGACCCGCGCGCCGTGGGCGCGCAGCATCGCCCGCGTCATGTCGTCCAGCTCGCGGTCGGCCACGACGACCACCGGGTGGCCCAGCGCCGCGCCGACGCAGGCCAGGCCGATGCCGAGCGTCCCGCTGGTCGACTCCACGATCGTGCCGCCGGGCTGCAGCTCACCGCGGCTGCGGGCGCCCTGGACCATCGACAGCGCGGCCCGCGCCTTCATGCCGCCGGGGGTGAAACCCTCGAGCTTCGCCCAGAAACCGGGGTGCTCGCCGGGGAGCGGGGTGTCGATGCGCAGCACCGGGGTGCCGCCGATGAGGTCCAGCACCGAGCGGCACTTCGGGCCGCCGCTGAGGTCGGTGGCGGTCACGGCAGCTCACCCGCCGCGCTGTAGTGGTGGATGTCCGTGCTCTCCCCGCTCAGCCAGAAGAACGGGTAGGGCTCGGCGGACAGCGCGTGGACCTGCGCGCCGAGCATCTCCCGGAGCACGGCGGCACCGGTCTGCGCGAACAGCACCAGCGGCAGCCCGCGCTCGGCGCACAGCGCGGCGATCTCGTCGAACGTGCCGTTGCCGAGCACCATGCCGGACGCCAGCACCGCCTGGGCACCGGCGATCGCGGCCCGGTGGTCGCGCAGCACCTCCTCGCCCCACTCGGTGCGCCCGCCCTTGAGGTCGCACGGGACGGGGTGGGCGCCGCGCTCGCGCAGGGCGGCGAGCAGCGAGTTCACCACGCCGATCACCGCGACGGTGCCGCCGTCGGCGACCGGGACGAGCTCGGCGACGGCGCGGGCGCGGGCCATCGACTTCTCCAGCGAGGTCCCGGCCGGGATCCGCACCGTCCGGGCGGCCGGGTGCTGGGCGTGCGGGACGCGGTCGGCCAGGTGGGCGTCGAGCGCGGCGACCCGGACCGCCGGGTCCTCGTGCTCCAGCAGGTCGGCGACGCTGCGGCCGACCAGGTCGTGCACGGCACCGGGATCGACCTGGCCGGGTTCCACCGCGCAGGAGCCGACCGCGCCGCCGATGCGCACGCTGAGCACGGTGTTGGCGTAGCCGGAGCCCCGGCCGACGTGGTGCGCACCCTGGACGGTGAGGAAGACGACCGAGGCCCGCACGTCGGGCAGGGACGGGTCGGTGGCGCGGACCCGCTCGACCACTGCGCGCAGGGCCGAGTGCGAGGTCCGGGCCGTGGGGAGTGGGGCTGGAAGCACGCGAGGTCTCCACACGGGTCAGCGGTCGGCGCGGCGGACCCGCACCGACCGAGGGGCTGGTTGGCTCAGACCTGGTTCCCTGGCGTCAGGGTGTGGAGCGCTGCGCAGTGCTGGGCGGCGTCGGGCCGCCGGGCTGCAGTGGAACGCGCTGCGGCACGTCGATGACCTCCTCCGGGGCTCCGCGACCCCGTGCGGTTCGGCACGACGGCGTCAGTCTCCTGACTCACGGATCGACGCCGCTCGCCTGCCTTCCCACCGCAGAGCGGCAGTGGCGCGGGTGACGAGCGACTCCCCGTTCACAGTGGCGGGACCGTGCCGGACTCTCACCGGCTTCCTGCGCACCGTCGCGTGGACTCCTGATCGACGGTTCCAGCGCGCGGGCGGGGTGTCAAGGTGATCCCGGCGCAGATCACTCCCGCGCTGGGGTCCACTTCGGACAGATCAGGGGCGGCGGCGCTCCAGCAGGACGGTGTCCCGCCACGCCCCGTGGTGCCGGCCGATGCGCTCGCGGACGCCGACCACGCGGAACCCCGCGGCGCGGTGCAGCAGCAGGCTGGCCCGGTTCTCCGGGAAGATCGAGGTCTGCAGCGTCCACAGGCCACCGGCGTCGGCGGCCGCGACCTGCCGGCGCAGCAGGGCCTTCCCCACACCCCGGCCGCGGACGTCCGCGCCGACGTAGAGCGAGGTCTCGACGACACCGGCGTAGCACTCGCGCGCCGAGACCGGGGTCGCGGCCGCCCACCCGGCGACCGCGCCGTCGACCTCGGCGACCCAGCGGTGGTCCGCGAGCCACGTGGCCTCCAGGACCTCGCGGGGCGGCACCTCGGTCTCGAACGTGGCGTTGCCGGTGGCGATGCCCTCACCGTAGGTGCGGCGCACCGCGGGCCAGTCCTCCTCCCGCAGGGCGCGCACCACGACGTCACCGGGCACGTCGTCCGAACGGTCCGGAACGGCCAGCAGCCCCAGGACGGTCTCCGCCGGGTGCGGCAGCCCGGCGCGGCGAGCGGTACCGGTCACGACGGCCGCATCCACCTCGACGAACCCGTTGTCGGCCAGCGTGCGGACGTGGTGGGCGCAGGTGTCCTGGCTGACGCCCACAAGCTCGGCCAGCTCGTCGACGGTGGCCGGTCCGGCGGCCACCGCGTGCAGCAGCCGCACCCGCACCGGGTCGGCCAGGCAGGCGTACCGCTCGGCGCAGTCCACCGCCACGTCCTCGGGGAGCGGGATCGGGTCGGCGCGCACCCGCCCAGTGTGCACCAGGCACCCCGGCCGGCGGCGTTTGACCTTCGAGCTGCTCGAAGGTCCAGGATCCTGCCCATGGACGACACCTCGCTGAGCATCGGTTCCTTCGCGCGGCAGACCGGGTTGACGCCGAGCGCGCTGCGGTTCTACGACGACTGCGGCGTGCTGCCGCCCGCGCACGTCGACGAGGCGACCGGGTACCGCTACTACTCCCCCACCCAGGTGTCGCGCGCGGTCCTGCTGCGGCGGCTGCGAACGGCCGGGGTGCCGCTGGCCGAGGTCGGCGTGGTGCTCGACGGGCCCGCCGAACAGGCGCGTGCCGTGCTCACCGCCCACGCCCGGCGGGCGCAGGACGCGGCAGCGGCCACCCGGTCCGCGATCGCGGAGGTGCTGCGGTCCCTGCCCGGCGGCCAGCGCGTCCGTGTCGGCGGGGCGGAACTGGCCAGCGCCGTGCGGCAGGTCGCGCCGTCGATCGCGGCGCCCACCGTCCAGCGGAAGTACCCCGTGCTGGGGTGCGTCCTCGTCGAGCTCGACGACCACGAGGTGCGGCTGGTGGCCACCGACCGCTACCGGCTGGCGGTCCGGACGCTGCGACCGGTGTCCGCCGAGGGCGGCGCGACCCGCCTGGCGGTCGACGCCGCCGAGCTCACCGACGCCGCCTCGTGGGCGCTGCCGCTCGCCGAGGTCGAGATCGAGGTCGACGACAGCGGGGCACGGCTGCGCAGCGACGACCAGACGCGGCCCCTGACGACCTC
Organism: Saccharopolyspora hordei; assembly: GCF_013410345.1. Taxonomy (NCBI): domain Bacteria; kingdom Bacillati; phylum Actinomycetota; class Actinomycetes; order Pseudonocardiales; family Pseudonocardiaceae; genus Saccharopolyspora; species Saccharopolyspora hordei. The sequence goes on along the minus strand of NZ_JACCFJ010000001.1, from coordinate 2,327,135 downwards.
GGAGGAGACCTTCCCCGACTACCGGCTGATCCTGGACGACCTGCCGAGCCCGCAGAACCGGGTCGTCACCGACCGCAGCGCGTTGCGCACCGCGCTGCTCGACACCGAAGGCCCGGTCGCGCTGCGCACCGCCGGGGACCAGCTGGTGGTCACCGACCGCGGCGGCGCCGAGTCCCGGCTGCCCGCAGTCCACAGTGGAGCTGAGTTGACCGTCTCCGTCAGGCCGACGGTGCTCGTCCCGGCGCTGGAGGCCGGCGTCGGTCCCGACGTGCTGCTGGAGGTCGCCGCACCGGACCTGCCCGTCGTGGTGCGCTCCGCCGACCAGGGCAGCTTCACCACGCTCGTCATGCCGGTGCGCCCCGGCGCCTGACCGCACGAAAGGAGTTTCCACAGTGGATACCGAGAACCCCGTCGTGCGACTGTGCGCGCTGGGCGTGCAGGCCGAGGCCGAAGGCCGGGACGACGACGCGCGCGAGCACTTCCAGCGCGCCTGGGAGCGTGCCACCGACGACTACGAGGCCGCCATCGCCGCCCACCACCTCGCCCGGCACCAGCCATCACCGGAGGACGCGCTGCACTGGAACCGGGAGAGCCTGGCCCGCGCGGAGCGGGTCGCCGACGAGCGGGTGAGCGGCTTCTTCGCCTCGCTGCACCTGAACCTGGCCAGGTGCTACCGGGACCTGGGCCAGCTCGAGCGAGCACACGAGCACGTCATCCGGGCCGCCGCTGCCGCTGCCGACGTCCCACCGGGCCCGTACGCGGACTGGACCCGGTACGCCATCGCCGAAGGGCTTCAGCACGACACCCCGGCCGACGACCTGCTCGACGAACTCATCGCGCGGTTCTGCGACCGCCGCGACCTCACGGCGCTCGCCGTGGTCCTGCCCGCGCGCCTCGGTGACCTCGGCACCGAGGACGACCGCACGCGGTTGCGGACCGCCCTGCACATGCTGCACGCCGCGCGCCGGCTGCCTGACGACGAGCAGGACGTCCTGAGACGGGCGATCGCAGCGCTGACTCCGTAGTCCACCGTGGAGGCTCAGTCGGCGCGGTCGACGCCCCGCGCTCGCCGCCACCTCCGCTGGATCGAGCTGGTCTGGTCGGCACCGGACCCGGACGTGCTGGACGCGGAGCTCGTCGACGGCAGCCGCAGCAGGTCCGGGTCCTCGGAGCGGTCCGCGAACAACCGCTCGTGCGCCACGAGGTTGGTGGGCAGCCGGACCAGCGCCACGGTGCCCTCCCCCGACGCCCCCTCCCGCAGCTCGACCTTGATGCCGCGGCGGGACGCCAGCACGGCCACCACGAACAGGCCGAGGCGGGAGTCGCCGCGCAGCGTGATGTCCTCGAACTTCGGCTTGCTGGCCAGCAGCACGTTGGCCTCGTCGCGCTCGGCCGGGCGCATGCCCATGCCCTGGTCCTCGATCCGCAGCAGCACGCCGCGCGGGGTGTCGCCGCAGTAGACGTGCACCTGCGAGTCCGGCGCGGAGAACGAGGTGGCGTTGTCCATCAGCTCGGCCAGCAGGTGGACCACGTCGCCCACCGCGGCACCGACCACCGACAGGTCCGGCGTCCGGTGCACCCGGATGCGGTCGAAGTGCTCGGTCTCGGCGACCGCCGAGCGCACCACGTCGGCCAGCCGCACCGGCTTGCGCCACTTCCGGCCCGGCTGCACCCCGGCCAGCACCACCAGGTTCTCGGCGTTGCGGCGAGCGCGGGTGGCCAGGTGGTCGAGCTCGAACAGGCTCGCCAGCCGCTCCGGGTGCTCCTCGCTGCGCTCCATCCGGTCGAGCACCTTCAGCTGCCGGTGGACCAGGCCCTGGTTGCGGTGCGCGATGCCGAGGAAGACCTTGTTGAACCCCGCCTTGGCGTGGTTCTCCTGCACCGCGGCCGCGACCGCGGTGTGGTGCGCGGTGTTGAACGCGTCGGCGACCTGGCCGATCTCGTCGATGCCGTAGTCCAGCGGCGCGAGCTCGGCCTCCACGTCGACCTGCTCACCGCGCTCCAGCCGGGACATGATGTCCGGCAGCCGCTCGTGGGCCAGCCGCAGCGTGTCGTCGCGCAGGCTCGCCAGCCGGGACACCAGGGTGCGGTCCACCAGGCTGCGGGCAGCGCGGGCCGCCAGCACGATGCCGATGCCCACGGCCACCAGCCCGCCCAGGCTCAGCGCCAGCACCTCGAGGAACCGCTGGTGACCGGTGTCCAGGCCGAGCGCCACGCCTTCGCGGGCCTGCTGCACGGCGACCTGGACCAGGGACTCGGACACCTCCGCGGTGACCTCCTGCCACGCGGCCGGGTCCACCCCGGGCGCGCCCGGGTGCTCGATGAGCTGGTCCTCGTACTCCGCCAGCCGGCGCCACTCCTCGCTCGCGGTGAGCTTGCGGAGCTTGGCCGCGCCCTTCGGCTCCATGGCGGCCAGGTTCGTGTCGAGCCGCGCGTGGTACGAGCCGACGAGGTGCGCGAACGCCACGTGGTCGGTGTCGCCGAACTGGCCGCTGGCCAGCGCCGCGCTGCCCAGCGACGCGGCCTGCGACATCTCGTCCGCCGCGCGGACCACCTCGCTGCCGGCCAACCCGGCGTGGCTGACCGTCACGTCCGGGACGATCCGCGCCTGCGTGTCGAACAGGTCGGCCCAGGAGTCCAGCAGCTCGTTGTAGTAGTCGAAGGCCTCGTCCCGCGACACCGCGCCGGAGTCCATCCCGGCTCGCCGCTCCGGCAGCTCGTCCAGCAGCGAGTCCAGCTTGCGGACCTGGTCGGCGATGGGGCCCGGCGAGTCGGACAGACGGTCGAAGTTCGGCCGGGTCCGCGCGAGCGCCCGGTCGGTGCGGGCCCGCTGCGCGGCCACGGCGCCCGGGTCGGCACCGGGGCTGCTGAGCCGCTCCAGCTCGAGCCGGCGTTCCTGCTGCAGCTCCACCAAGCTCTCACTGGCGGGGAGCGACACCTCCTGGACCCCGTTGGCGACCGCCATGGCGTAGTAGCCGTCGTAGATCGTCAACGACGAGAACCCGAGCCACAACACCAGCAGGATGATGCTCGGCACCAGGCCGACGCGCGTCAGGCGGGCCCGGATCGTCTTGTACTCGCTCCCGGAACTGCTCGTCCGCGCCACAGTGCTCCGCAACCGTCGAACCGACCCAGTGCGCACCCGCAGGGGTGTGTCCGCGCTGCAACCCAGCAGGGTTCCACCACCCGGCCCAGGGCGAAGCGCCGATTGGCGGCGTCCCGCTCCCGCAACCCTCGGCAGGATGCCTGCACCATAGCACAGGGTGATCGAACGGCTACGCGAATCCTGCTGCGGGACCAGGGATCCGTGGCGTCAGACGTCGAAGCGCGGCTCGGTGCGCAGCAGGAACGTGACGTCGGCCCCCGGCGGCAGCTCGCGGGGTTCGCTGCCGCGGGCGAACAGGCGCGCCCCGGCGCTGCCGCCGAGCTCGGCGTGCTCGCCGCGGACGCGCAGCCACCCGCCCTCCCGGATGCCCAGCACCGGCACGTCGTTGTCCTCCAGGAACTCGACGATCCGCTGCTCGCGGGTCTCGCCCATGTGCGTGCTGCCCGGGTCGGGGTCGAGGTAGTGCGGGTTGACCTGGAACGGCACCAGGCCGATCGCCTCGAACGACGGCGGCTGCACGATCGGCATGTCGTTGCTGGTGCGCAGGGTCGGACAGGCCATGTTGGTGCCCGCGCTGGCGCCCAGGTAGGGCGTGCCGCCGCGCACCGCCTCGCGCAGCGGCGCGACGATCCCGAGCCGGTGCAGCGCGGCGAGCAGCCGGAAGGTGTTGCCGCCTCCGACGAACACCGCCTGGGCCTCGCGGACCGCGGCCACCGGGTCGGCGGCGCGGTGGAGGCCCTCGACGGTGATGCCCAGCGGTTCGACCGCGGCCTGCACGGTCGCGGCGTAGGCGTCGTGGTCCTGCTTGGCGAACGGCACGAACAGCAGGCGCTCCCGGCCGGCCAGCAGCTCGGCCACCGCGGGCAGCGCGTGCTCCAGGAAGCCGGTGCCGTGCTTCGTCGAGCTGGACAGCAGCAGCAGTTCCACGGTGGTCCTCTTCCTCCTCGGCGCCGGGGGACGCCCTCGAACCTACCGAGCGACGGGAGGGCGCTGTGACGCGTTCGCCCGTCCGGCGGGGGTTGGAATCGGCTGGCCGGGTGATGAGGATGGCGGACATGACCGCGACCCACGACGTGACGATCATCGGCGGCGGCATCGTCGGGCTGGCCACCGCGCACGCGCTCAGCCAGGCCGACCCGCGGTGCCGGATCGCCGTGCTCGACAAGGAGCGCCACTGGGGCGCCCACCAGACCGGCCACAACTCCGGCGTCATCCACAGTGGACTGTACTACGCGCCGGGCAGCGCCAAGGCGCGGTTCGCGCGCGCCGGCGGTGAGGCGATGTACCGGTTCTGCGCCGAGCACGGGATCCCCGTGCAGCGCACTGGGAAGGTCGTGGTCGCCACCGCCGAGGACCAGCTGCCCCGGCTCGCCGAGCTCGCCCGCCGCGGTACCGCCAACGGCGTGCGGGTCGAGGAGCTGGACAGCGCGCGGCTGCGCGAGCGGGAGCCGAACGTGCGGGGCTTGCGGGCGCTGCTGGTGCCCGACGCCGGGATCACCGACTTCCCCGCGGTGTGCCGCACGCTCGCCGAGCTGCTCGCCGAGCGCGGCGCCGACCTGCGTCCCAGCACCGAGCTCGTCGGCGTGCACCGCGACGGCGCGGAGCTGGTGCTGGCCACCGACCGCGGCGAGGTCCGCACCCGGCGCGCGGTGAACTGCGCCGGCCTGCACAGCGACGTGGTCGCCGAACTCGCCGGCGCCACCCCGCCCGCCCGGATCCTGCCGTTCCGCGGCGAGTACTACGAGACCACGTCCTTCCGGCGGGACCTGGTCAACGCGCTGGTGTACCCGGTGCCGGACCCGGCGTTCCCGTTCCTCGGGGTGCACCTGACGCGGATGGTCGACGGCAGCCTGCACGTCGGCCCGAACGCGGTGCCCGCGCTGGCCCGCGAGGGCTACGACTGGGCGACCTGGTCGGGCGAGCACCTGCGGCGCCTGGTGCGCGACCCCGGGCTGCGGGTGCTGGCGAAGGAGTACTGGCGCACCGGGGCGGCGGAGATCGCGCGCTCGGTGCTGAAGCCGCTGTTCGTGCGGGCGGCCCGCCAGTTGGTGCCGGACCTGCGCAGCCGCGACCTGCTGCGCGCCGAAGCCGGGGTCCGGGCGCAGGCGATCACCCCGGACGGCACGCTGGTGGACGACTTCCTGGTGGTCGAGGACGAGCACTGGGTGCACGTCCTCAACGCCCCCTCCCCCGCGGCCACGGCGTCGCTGCTCATCGGCGAGGACATCGCCGCCCGCATCGGGGCCCGGGACCGCTGACGCCCGGTCGTGAGCGCGGGAGCCGGTTGCAGCCGGCTCCCGCGCTCACGAGGGCTCAGCGGACCTCGTCCTCCCGGTGCTGGGCGCGGCGGACGATGCCGGCCAGCGCGCTGCTGACGATGGTGACGACCAGCGCGCCCCAGAACGCCGGCCAGAAGCCGTCGACGTGGAAGGGCAGGCCCAGCTCCCCCGCCAGGTAGCTGGTCAGCCAGAACAGCAGCGCGTTGACGACCAGGCCGAACAGCCCGAGCGTCAGCACGTACAGCAGGCAGCCCAGGGTCTTCGCGATGGGCTTGAGCACCAGGTTGACCATGCCGAACAGGACCGACACCGCGAGCAGGGTGAGCACCTTCGCCGCGGTGTCCTCCCCGCCCAGTTCGATCCCCGGCAGCGCGGTGGTGATCCACACCGCGACCATGGTGGTCAACAGCTGCAGCAGAACTGCCACGTCAGGTCCCCCTCGAACGAGTCGGTCATGACCGTGGCCGACGCTACCGGTACCGCGGGGTTCCGCGCTCGCCGTCGATCAACGGAACAGCGTCGTCATGAGCTCGCGGACGTCACCGCCGGTGCACTCCCGGGCCTCGGCGAACCGGAAGACCAGGCCTTCCCGCAGGCCCCACGGGCAGATCTCCAGCTCGTCCACGCCGATGGTGCCGAGGATGTGCTCCGCCGCGATCGCCCCGGCGAGGATGCGGCGGGCCCGGCTGCGGGACACGCCGGGCAGCGCCGCCCGCTGCGCCTGGTCCAGTTCGGCCAGTCGCGGGATCCACGGACGCAGCTTGGCGCGCGAGAGGCGGTCGGGGTGGCGGGCGAGGCTGCCGGGCGCGCTCTCGGTGAGCACCGCCAGCTGCCGCAGCACCTTCGACAGCGCCACCGGGTGCCCCAGGTCGGCCTCGGCGAAGTGGCTCAGCGAGCGCCGGAGGGTGCGGCGCACGGCCGCGACCAGCTCCTCGACCTGGTCCGGGCGCGGCGGGTCGTCCGGCAGGTACTGCCTGGTCAGCCGGGCGGCGCCGAGGGGCAGCGACACCACCTCGGAGGGCTCCAGGTCGCGCCCGGTGGCCACGTCGATGGTGCCGCCGCCGATGTCCACCGTGGTCATCGGCGCACCGCGGCGCCCGTGCCAGCGCCGCGCCGCGTGGTAGGTGACGGCGGCTTCGTCGCGCGGGCTGAGCACGCCGATCCGCACCCCGGCCGCGTCGCTGAGCTCCGCGCGCAGCCGCTCCCCGTTCGCCGCGTCGCGCACCGCCGAGGTGCCGAAGGCGACCAGCGCGTCCGGCCGCTGGTCCGCGGCCGCGCGCACGCAGTGCCGCACCGCCCGCACCGCGCGCTCCACACCGCGGTCGTCGACCACCCCGTCGGCGCCGGTGTGCTCGGCGAGCCGGGTGCGGGCCTTGACGCTCCAGTCGGCCCGCGGCATCCGCGACCGGTCGAGGTCGACGATCTCCAGGCGCGCAGCGGTGGACCCGATGTCCAGCAGAGCGAGCTTCATGCTCTGCCCACCAGTGCGCGCGGACTGCGAGCGGGTGCGGTGGCGGACATGTCCCCATTGTCGGGGTCCGCACGCGCACCCCGCCCGCCAGGGCCACCCACGGCTGAGACCCCGGTCACACGCGCGCCCGCGCGAGCTCGTTCCCGCTCGCCCGTACCCGGCGGTAACCTCTGGGCGACCTCGGCGGCGTGGCCGACTGGACAGCGCCGCTGCCGCGAACCGGAAGGGACGGCCGATGCGCATCGGGATGCCGCTGAACTACAGCGGGGGCTTCAAGGAAACCGTCGACGACCTGGCCACCTACGAGAAGGCCGGGCTGGACATCGTCTACGTCCCGGAGGCGTACTCGTTCGACGCGGTCAGCCAGATGGGCTACATCGCGGCCCGCACCGAACGCGTGGAGATCGCCTCCGGCATCCTGCAGATCTACACCCGCACGCCCACCTTGACGGCGATGACCGCGGCGGGGCTGGACTACGTCTCCGACGGCCGCTTCACGCTGGGCATCGGGGCGTCCGGTCCGCAGGTCATCGAGGGCTTCCACGGCGTGCCCTACCACGCCCCGCTGGGCCGCACCCGCGAGATCGTGGAGATCTGCCGCCAGGTCTGGCGCCGGGAGAAGGTGCAGCACAGCGGCAAGCACTACAGCATCCCGCTGCCCGCCGAGCAGGGCACCGGCCTGGGCAAGCCGCTGAAGCTGATCAACCACCCGGTGCGCGACCGGATCCCGATCATGATCGCCGCGATCGGCCCGAAGAACGTCGAGATGGTCGCCGAGATCGCCGAGGCGTGGGAGCCGATCTTCTACCTGCCGGAGAAGGCGGGCGAGGTCTGGGGCGAGCCGCTGGCCGCGGGCAAGGCCAAGCGCGACGCGTCGCTGCCGCCGCTGGACGTGGTGGCCCAGGCGCCGCTGGCCATCGGCGAGGGCCTGGAGGACCTGGTGGACTTCGTCCGGCCGCACGTCGCGCTCTACGTCGGCGGCATGGGCGCCAAGGGCAAGAACTTCTACAACAACCTGGCCCGCCGCTACGGCTACGAGGCCGAGGCCGAGCAGATCCAGGACCTCTACCTCAGCGGCAAGAAGGACGAGGCGGCCGCGGCGGTGCCGCGCGACCTGCTGGAGAAGACCTCGCTGATCGGCCCGGAGAGCCACGTCAAGGAACGGCTGGCCGCGCTGAAGGAGTCGGGTGTGACCACGCTGAACGTCACGCCGATCGCCGGGGACGCGGCGGAGCGGGCCAGGCTCATCGAGCGGGTCAAGCAGCTCGCCAACGACGTCTGACCGCCGGCCCCCGCGCCTGCGGTGGTGGTCACACTTGCGACCGCAGCCACAACCCGGGCGCGGGGGCCGCGTTGGGCCGTCACGGAGGCCCTGCGGGAAAGAGGTGGCGGATGTCGGCGGTGTTGGCGGCGGTCGTGCGGGAGACCGGGGGCGCGCTGCGGGTCGAGGAGATCGACCTGCCCGAGCCCGGCCCCGGCCAGGTGCGCGTGCGGTTGGCGGCGACCGGTGTCTGCCACTCCGACCTGTCGCTGGCCACCGGCGTGCTCGCGCACCCGATGCCCGCGGTGCTCGGCCACGAGGGAGCCGGGCGCGTGGTGTCGGTGGGCCCCGGGGTGACCGGCTTGGCTCCGGGCGACCCGGTGGTGCTCAACTGGACGCCGCCGTGCCGCGAGTGCTGGTTCTGCGCGCACGGGCAGCCGTACCTGTGCCCGCGCGCGGGCGAGGCGATGGCCGCCCCGTACGCGACGCTGTCCGACGGCACCGACGTGCACCCGGGCCTGGGCACCGCGGCCTTCGCCACCGAGACGGTGGTCAGCGCGAACGCGTGCGTGCGGCTCGCCGGTGACGTCCCGCTGGAGCAGGCCGCGCTGCTGGGCTGCGCGGTGCTCACCGGGGTCGGTGCGGTGCTCAACGCCGCCCGGGTGCGGCCCGGGGAGAGCGTCGTGGTCTTCGGTCTCGGCGGGATCGGGCTGTGCGCGGTGCAAGCCGCCCGGATCGCGGGGGCGAGCACGATCGTGGCGGTGGACCCCGCGCCGGAGAAGGCCGAGCTGGCCCAGCGGCTCGGGGCGACCGAGGTGCTGGAGCCCTCGCCGGACCTGAGCAAGCGGATCCGCAAGCTCACCGAGGGGCGCGGCGCCGACCACGCCTTCGAGTGCGTCGGTCGCGCCGAGACCATCCGGGCCGCCTGGTCGGCGACCCGCCGCGGCGGCCAGGCCACCGTGGTCGGCCTCGGCGCCGCCGACGACCAGCTGAGCCTCAGCGCCCTGGAGGTCGCCCACTCCGCCCGGACGCTGCGCGGCTGCATGTACGGCGACACCGACCCGGCGGTGGACGTCCCGGTCCTGCTGGAGCACTACCGCGCGGGACGCCTCGACCTGGACGCCCTCGTCTCCCAGCGGATCGCGCTGTCCGACGTCAGCGCCGCCTTCGACGAGATGCGCGCCGGCCGAGGCGCCCGCAGCCTCATCGTCTTCGACTGACCCCTACGGCGCCTCGGCGGCTTCGCGGGCCCGGACCTCCACTGTGGACCGAGGCCGGGTCTCGCGGAGCAGCCACGCCGAGACCAGCGTGCACAGGCCCATCAGCAGCAGGTACCCGGAGACCGAGGCCGAGGTCCCGGTCGCGGCCAGCAGGGCCGTCATGATGAACGGCGTGCCGCCGCTGACCAGGATCGCCGCCAGCTGGTAGGCCAGCGACGCACCGGAGTAGCGCACCCGCGGTTCGAACAGCTCGCTGAGGTAGGCCGCCAGCGGGCCGTAGGTGAGGCTGGACCCGACGCTGCCGACCGCGGCCGCGACCGCCACGCCGAGCACCGTCGCGGTGTCCACCAGCCAGAAGAACGGGAACGCCCACAGCGCGAGCAGACCGGCGCCGACGAGGATCAGCGGGCGGCGGCCCCAGCGGTCCGACAGCGCACCGCTGAGGAAGATCACGACGACACCGACCACTGAGGACACCAGCGAGATCGTCAGCAACGTCTGGCGCTGCATGCCGAGCTCACGGGTGCCGTAGTCGAGCAGCCCGGAGATGCTGATGTAGAAGATCGAGTTGGTGGCGAACAGCAGTCCGGCGCCGAGCAGCACCGTGCGCTTGTGGGTGCGCAGCACCTCCATCAGCGGGGCCCGCACCACCTGCTGCTCCTGCTGCTCCTTGCGGGCCTGGAGTTCGCGGAACACCGGGGTGTCCTCGATCTTGAGCTGGATGAACAGCACCACCGGCGCCAGCGCCGCGCTGGCCAGGAACGGCACCCGCCAGCCCCAGGCCTGGAACGCCTCCGGGCTCAGCACGGCACCGACCGCGAGGAACACGACGTTGCCCATGATCACGCCCAGTGGGACGCCCATCTGGCCGAAGGTGCCGGCCATGCCGCGCTTGCGTCCCCCGGAGTTCTCGGTCAGCAGCAGCACGATCCCGCCCCACTGCCCGCCGACCGCGATGCCCTGCAGGAACCGCAGCGCCACCAGCAGGACCGGGGCGGCCACGCCGATCGTCGCCGCGCCGGGCAGCACGCCGATGAGGAAGGTCGCCGTGCCCATCATGACCAGGCAGGTCACCACGGCGGGCTTGCGGCCGATCTTGTCGCCGAGGTGGCCGAAGACCAGGCCGCCGATGGGCCGGGCGATGAAGCCGGCCCAGAAGGTGGCGAAGGACAGCAGCACGCCGATCAGCGGGGTGGCCTCGGGGAAGAACTGGCGGCCGAAGACCAGCGCCGCAGCGGTGGCGTAGATGAAGAAGTCGTACCACTCGATGGAACTGGCGATCAGCGCTGCGACCAGCAGCTTCTTCGGCGTTCCTGGGGCTCGTCCGTCAGGTGCACCGGCAGTCATGGGGCTTCTCCCTCGGCTGGACGGCGGATTGTTGATCTTGGTCAGACCGACTGGTTGGTATGACTGTGATCTGCGTCTCCCCGGTCGTCAAGACCGAGTTCCCATCCAGACGGAAGCCGTCTCAGTCCCCGAATGCTCCGAACGGCGGTGCCGTCCGCGTCCGATCACCCCGCGTTGAGCACCCGGACCGGCGCACCCCGCAGCCAGGCGGCGACGCTCTCCACGGTGTCGGTGTAGAAGGCCCGGTAGACGCCGTCGGTCACGTAGCCGACGTGCGGGGTGAGCACCGTGCGCGGCGTGGTGCGCCACGGGTCGTCCGGCGGCAGCGGCTCGCGGGAGAACACGTCGACGCCCGCCCCGGCCAGCCGGCCCGCGCGCAGCGCGGCCTGCAGCGCCGCCTCGTCGACCACCGGCCCGCGCGAGGTGTTGACCAGGTACGCCGTCGGCTTCATCAGCGCCAGCTCGGCCGCCCCGACCAGACCGCGGGTCCGCTCGCTGAGCACGGTGTGGACGGTGAGCACGTCGGAGGTGGCGAACAGCTCCTCCTTCTCCACCCGCCGCGCGCCGACCGCCGCCGCGGCCTCGTCGGTGAGGTGGTGGCTCCAGGCGATCACGTCCATGCCGAACGCCCGCCCGACGGTGGCGACCTGCGTGCCCAACCGGCCCAGCCCGAGCACGCCCAGCGTCCGCCCGGCCACCTCGAGGCCGACGCCCTGCTGCCAGCCGCCCTCCCGGATGCGCCGGTCGTGCTCCGGGATCCCGCGCAGCAGCGCGAAGATCAGCCCCCAGGTCAGCTCGGCGGTCGGCGCCCACGCGCGGTCCGACCCACCGCCGCCGGTGCCGGAGACGACCACGCCCAGCTCCCGCGCCGCCACCATGTCGATCGCGGCGTTGCGCATCCCGGTGGTGACCAGCAGCCGCAGGCGCGGCAGCGCGGCGAGCACCTCGCGCGGGAAGGCGGTGCGCTCGCGCATCGCCGCGACCACCTCGAACGGCGCCAGCCTGCGCACCAGCTCGTCGGGGTCGGCGATGTGCTCGTGGAAGAACTCGACCTGCGCGGGCAGCGAGTCCCAGTCCGCGTACTCGGCAGCGACGCCCTGGTAGTCGTCCAGCACCGCGATCCGCACCACGCACCTGATCCTAGGCGCCTGATCGCGTTCCACCCCGTTCCCGCGAGAGACTGTCGGGGTGAGTTCGACGCTGCTGCACCTACTGCCGCTGAGCACCTTCCACGCCGACCGCGGCTCGCCCATCCACGCCGAGAGCCTCCGGACGGACGGCTTCGTGCACTGCTCGCCGGACGTGCGCACCGCGCTCGCCGTCGCCAACACGCTGTTCCGCCCCGCGACCGAGCCGGTGGTCGCGCTGGAGCTCGACCCGGCGAAGCTGTCCGCGCCGGTGCGCTGGGAAGCACCCCACCCCACACCGCCCGGAGGCGTCTCCGCCGACCAGCTGTTCCCGCACGTCTACGGTCCGCTGGAGCGCGGCGCGGTGATCGGTGTCCGCTACGCGCGGCGGGACGCGTCGGGCGCGTTCGTGTCGCTGGAGACCCGCAACCGCACCGCCGAGGAGTTCGACCTGCTGCCGCACCCGTCGGGCGGCTGGTTCCGGCGCACCTGGACCAGCTCGAACGGCAACGGACGGCCCGCGGCGACCGCGTCCTACTACCTGCTCCCGCCCGCGCAGCAGTCGGTGTGGCGGACGGTGGACTCCGACGTGCTCTGGCTGTGGCACCGGGGTGGACCGCTGACCCTGGTGTGCGCCGGTGACGGACCGGAACCGGCGGCCGAACCGGAGCAGCGGGTGCTGGGCGTCGGCGCCGGGCAGTCGCCGCAGCTGGTGGTGCCGGCCGGGACCTGGTACCTCGCGCGGGCCGCCGCGACGGTGGAGACGCTGGTCAGCTGCGTGGCTTCGCCGGGCGTCGAGCCGGTGTAGGCCGGTCGAAGGACCGCCGCAGACCCGGTCTGCGCATCGCGCCAGGACCGCCGACGGGCGTCCGGCGCGGCACCGAGATGACCTGGCGCCACCGCAGGTCCCGCAGCGACGCACCGGCCTGTCGGCGGCGCTCGCCCCGGGCGGCCGTGCGCGAACCGAGCATCCGGTGCTCGAACCAGGACATCAGCATCGGCGAGCCGAGGATCGCCCCGATCCCGATCGTCGCGGCCCACGCGAATCCGGCCAGCGAGTTGATCACCGGCACCCACCCCCCACTGCGTAGTACCGGGCCACCCCTCCTCGCTTCGGCGACTGGCGCCACCGCGCCGACAAGAACCCAACCGGTGCGGGTGACAGGGGCCCTGTGCACCCAACCGTAGGTCGAGCTGGTCAGGGCCGCCGGGCGCGCCCCGACCCCATCGCCCGAACAGGTGGAATTCGGGGCGGATCACTTGATCGGGCGGAACGGGCAGATCCGGCGCTACCATCGGTTCCGCGGCGAGTCCGCCCAGCATCTGCGGTGTGACCTGTCCCGCGACCGGGCAACCGAGCAGCAGCGAGGTGCGTGTCCGGCACCAGCCGCCCAATTCCGACGAGCGCAGTTCGCACCGGGGACGGACCGCGATCGAGCACGGGGAGGTTTCGGGTCGTGAGGGGTTATGCCGTCCACCTGTTGTTCCACCTGTTGGCCATCGCGGCGGGCGCCGGCTGCGGCGCGGCGGGCGGGCTCTGGTGGTTCGGCGGCGAACCGACCGGCCTGTGGTTGGCGCTCGGCGCCCTGATGATCGGGATCATCGTGCTGGTGCTGGAAGGCCTGTACATCAGCGCGAGCCAGCCCCCGCCGCCCCCTGCCGTCCCACCGCAGTCCCGGCCGCGGCTCCCGCGCCCGCGCGAGCGCACCCGCCCGGACCTCGAACCGGTCGCCGTGCCGTCGCAGACCCTGCTGCAACCGGCACCCGACCGCAGCGCGGTGGACCAGGAGACGAAGACCTCGGCGGCCGACGCGCTGAACTCGCTGGGCACCGCCGACCGGTCGAGCCGCGAGAGCTGAGCCGGGGCTCGGTCAGCGCACCGGGAGCGGCACGCCCCGCTCCGACTCCGGGCGCGGACCGAAGATCCGGCGCTCGGCGGGGGTGATGGGGACGTCGTCGATGCTCGCCTCGCGGCGGCTCATCAGCCCGTCGGCGGTGAACTCCCACAGCTCGTTGCCGTAGCTGCGCCACCACTGGCCCGACTCGTCGTGGCACTCGTACTGGAAGCGCACCGCGATGCGGTCCTGCCGGAACGCCCAGAGCTCCTTGCGCAGCGCGTAGTCCAGTTCGCGGGCCCACTTCTGCCGCAGGAACGCCACGACCTCCTCACGCCCGGACAGGAACCGGTCGCGGTTGCGCCACACCGAGTCCTCGGTGTAGGCAGCCGCGACGCGCTCGGGGTCGCGGGTGTTCCAGGCGTCCTCGGCGGCCTGGACCTTCTGCGCGGCGGTGCGCTCGTCGAACGGCGGGAAGGGCGGGCGGGACATGGCGGCCTCCTCGTGGGACGGCGACGTCCCACCACGGTGCCGGACCGTCCGCGCCGCCGCTGGCCGGTCGAACGGTTCAGCGTCGGCGACCGCCGCCACGCTGCTGCTGATCACGGCTCGTGCACGATGAGCGGAGTCGCCTTGTCATCTGTGACCCGACGCACAATCCTGTCTCCAGGTGCGGTCGCGCTGCGCGAGCGAACCGAGACGTCCGGGGCGGGAGGCCAGCCATGTCGATCATGCGCGTGAAGTCCGTCGAACAGTCCATCAGGGACGCGGAGGCCCCGGAGTTCCGGCTCCGGCGCGTGCTGCGGGCAGTGGACCTGTTGGGCATCGGCATCGGCGCGATCATCGGGACCGGCATCTTCGTGCTCACCGGCGTCGCCGCGGCCACCGACGCCGGGCCGGGGATCTCCATCTCGTTCGTCATCTCCGGCATCGCCTGCGGCCTGGCCGCGCTGTGCTACGCCGAGTTCGCCTCGGTGGTGCCCGTCGCCGGGTCCGCCTACACGTTCTCCTACGCGTCGCTGGGCGAGTTCTTCGCCTGGCTCATCGGCTGGGACCTGATGCTGGAGTTCATCATCGGCGCGTCCACGGTGTCGGTGGGCTGGTCGCAGTACTTCGTCGAAGCGCTCGGCTCGGTCGGCCTGGCGCTGCCCGAGGCGCTCACCGCCGCGCCCGGCGCCGGCGGCGTGGTGAACCTGCCCGCCGCGATCATCGCGCTCATCCTCACCGTCGTGCTGGTGGTCGGCATCCGGCTCAGCGCCGCGGTGACCAACGTGGTCGTGGCCATCAAGCTCGCCGTGGTGCTGTTCTTCATCATCTTCGGCGCGTTCTTCGTCAAGGCCGCCAACTGGGACCCGTTCATCCCGCCGTACCAGCCGCCGGAGCCCGGCGCCGTCAGCGCCCCGCTGGAGCAGCCGCTGATCAGCGCGATCTTCGGGCAGACCGGCTCGTTCGGGCTCAGCGGCCTGGTGGCCGGCGCCGCGCTGGTGTTCTTCGCCTACATCGGCTTCGACATCGTCGCCAGCGGCGCGGAGGAGACCCGGCGCCCGCAGCGGGACATGCCGATCGGCATCATCGGGTCGCTGGTCATCTGCTCCGTCCTGTACGTGCTGGTGTCGCTGGTGATGACCGGCATCGTCAAGTACGACCAGCTGGACACCGCGGCGCCGATGGCGACCGCGTTCCAGGCTATCGGCGCCCCGTGGGCGGTCGGCCTGGTCTCGCTGGGCGCCATCGCCGGGTTGACCACGGTGATCCTCATCCTCATGCTCGGCCAGGCGCGCGTCGGCTTCGCGATGAGCCGTGACGGGCTGCTGCCGGTGTGGTTCGCCAAGGTCCACCGCACGTACCGCACGCCCTACCGGGTCACCTTGATCACCGGCGTCATCGTGGCGGCCATCGCCTCGCTGACCCCGATCGACGTGCTCGCCGAGATGACCAACATCGGCACGCTGTTCGCGTTCGTGCTGGTGTCGGTCGGCGTGCTGGTGCTGCGCCGGACCCGCCCGGACCTGCCGCGGGCGTTCCGGGTGCCGTGGTCCCCGGTGATCCCGGCGCTGGCCGCGGCGGCCTGCCTGTACCTGATGCTCAACCTGGAGGGCTGGACCTGGATCCGCTTCGGCGTCTGGATGGTCATCGGCCTGGGCCTCTACTTCGTCTACAGCCAGCACAACAGCCGCCTCGCGCGCGGCAAGAACGCCGACGACGTCGCCGACGAGCTGTAGCGCTCAGGGCTGCAGCTTCTCGTCCACGTAGCACCAGGTCCAGGACTCGCCCGGTTCGAACGAGCGGACCACCGGGTGCGACGTGGCGTGGAAGTGCGCGGTGGCGTGCTGGTGCGGGCTGGAGTCGCAGCAGCCGACGTGGCCGCACGCGGTGCAGATCCGCAGGTGCGACCAGACGTGCAAGCCCAGGGCCAGGCAGTCCTCGCACCCGTTCTCGGAGCTCGGCGTCGGCGCCTGGCCGCTCGCTTCACGCAGGTGTGCACAGGCTCCGGGCATCGTCCGGTCCCCCTTTCCGGCGCGGGCGCGCGAGAATCCGTGTCGACGGTAACCGCCCGGCCCTCGCAGCAACACCGGAGGGAGCATGGACGAACTCCCCGCGTTGATGGCCCTGCTCGCCGGGGCGCTGGCGGTGACCGCGGTCGCCCGGCGCGTGGGCGTGCCCGCCCCGCTGGCGCTCGTCGTGGTCGGGCTGGCGTCGTCGATCCCCGGCGTGCCGGACTACACGATCGAGCCGCACGTGGTGCTGCTGCTCATCCTGCCGCCGCTGCTGTACTCCGCGGCGCTGAACAGCTCCACCACCGGCATCAAGGCCAACCTGCGCCCGATCGGGCTGCTGGCGTTCGGCCTGGTCCTGTTCACCACGGCGGTCGCCGGCACCCTCGCGTGGTGGCTGGTGCCGGGCCTGCCGCTGAGCGCGGCGCTGGTGCTCGGCGCGGTGGTGGCGCCGCCGGACGCGGTCGCGGCCATCGCGATCGGCCGCCGGATCGGGCTGCCGCGCCAGGTCATGACGGTGCTCAGCGGCGAGAGCCTGGTCAACGACGCGACCGCGCTGACCGCCTTCCGCGTGGCGGTGGCGGCCGCGGTCGGCGTCGGCGCCTCGCTGCTGTCCGGGATCGGCATGTTCCTCCTCGCCGCGGTGGGCGGGGCGGTGATCGGCTACGCCACCGGCTGGGTGGTGCGGCGGATCCGGCAGGTGCTGCACGACGAACTGCTGGAGAGCGCCACCGGGCTGCTCGTGCCGTTCTTCGCCTACCTGGTCGCCGAGCAGGTGCACGCCTCCGGGGTGCTGGCCGTCGTGGTCGCCGGGCTCTACCTGGGGCACCACGCGACCTCGGGCGGCGCCGCCACCCGGCTGCAGGACCGGGCGGTGTGGAACGCCGCGGACACGCTGCTGGAAGCGGTGGTGTTCGCCCTGATCGGCCTGCAGCTGCGCACCGTCGTGGCGAGCGTGACGGTCCCCTGGGGACCGCTGCTGCTCGCCGGCCTGGCGCTCACCGGTGGGGTGGTGCTCGCGCGGGTGGTGTGGGTGTTCCTCACCATGCACCTGCCGGAGCTGCTGCGCGGTCGCGGGCCGGACTGGCGGCACGAGCTGGTGGTGTCGTGGGCGGGCATGCGCGGCGTGGTGTCGCTGGCGGCGGCGTCCGCCATCCCGACGACGACGTTGAGCGGCGCGCCGTTCCCGAACCGCGCCGAGGTGCTGTTCCTGACGTTCTTCGTGACGCTGGCGACGCTGCTGCTGCACGGCAGCACGCTGCCCTGGCTCATCACCAAGCTCGGCGTCCGCGGCACCGAGGACTACACCGACGCCCTCGCCGAAGCGCAGGCCCAGCACCACGCCGCCCGCGCGGCGCGGCAGCGGTTGGACGAGCTCGCCGCGGAGTCGTCGCCGCCGCCCGAGGTCGTGGAGCTGCTGCGCGACGCCGCGACGCGGCGCAGCAACCAGGCGTGGGAGCGGCTGGGGCGCTCCTCCGACGAGATCGGGGAGAGCCCCACCGCGGCGTACCGGCGGCTGCGGGGCGAGATGCTGGCCGCGGAACGGGCGGTCTTCATCCAGTTCCGCGACGACCGCCGCATCGACGACGAGGTCCTGCGCCGCGTCATGCACCAGCTCGACCTGGAGGAGCTGTGGCTGTCCCGGGAGTGACTCAGGCCAGGAAGCCGAGCTGGGAGGAGAGCTCCTTGGCGGCGATCCGCATCGCGCCGACGACCTCGCGCATGCGCTTGCGGGAGAAGCGGTAGGACGGGCCCGAGGCGCTCAGCGCCGCGATGACCTCGCCCTCCTGGTTGTAGACGGCGACCGCCGCGGCGTTGAGCCCCAGCTCCAGTTCCTCGTAGCTCGTCGCGTAGCCGTCGCGGACGATCAGCTCGAAGTCCTTGCGCAACTGGGCAGCGCTGGTGACGGTCCGGGTGGTGTACCGCTCCAGCGGCCGGAGCAGCAGCTCGTCCTGGTCCTCGCGCGGCGCGTGCGCGAGCAGCACCTTGCCGCTGGAGGTGGCGTGCAGCGGGGTGCGCTGACCGACCCAGTTGTGCGCGGTCACCGCCGCGGTGCCGCGCGCCTGGCTGATGTTGATGGCGACGTCGTGGTCCCGGATCGCGATGTTGACCGTCTCGCCCAGGTCGGCGGCCAGCGACTCGCAGAACGGCCTGCCCAGCCTCGGCAGGTCCATCCGCTCGGTCGCCGCCCCGGCCAGGCGCACGACGCCGAAGCCGATGGCGTACTTGCCGCGCTCGCCCAGCTGTTCCACCAGGCCGCGCGCTTCGAGCACGCTGACCAGCCGAGAGGCCGTCGACTTGTGCACTCCCAGCTCCCCGGCGATCTCGGTGATGCCGGCTTCGCCGTTGCGCGCCAGCAGTTCCAAGACGGTCACAGCCCGGTCGACGGACTGCACCAGAGCGCCAGAACTCCTTCCGCGTGATTCCGCTGCGCTACCCACCGGTCAACCGTATCCGCTCGCGGTGCACATACCAGAACCATCCGTTGTCCCTCTTGACGTTGTCGCAACCAAAGAGTCAGATTTGTTGCACATACCACGTCTGGTTCCTCATTGTGCAACGGAGGTCGGGCTGTTGTCATGCCTCGTGGCCACACCGGCCGTGATCGCGAGTTGAGGACGGTCGCCGTCGTCGGGGCCTCGGTGGCGGGCTGGCGCGCCGCGCAGGAACTGCGCGAACAGGGCTTCGACGGACGACTGCTGGTCATCGGCGCGGAAGCGCACCGACCGTACGACCGGCCGCCGCTGTCCAAGGAACTGCTGGCGGGGACGGTGCAACCGGACGAGCTGGCGCTGGGCAGCGAGCAGGAGGAGGCCGACCTCGACGCGGACTGGCGGTTGGGCACCCCGGCGGTCCGGCTCGACCCGCGGCGCGGCACGGTGGTGCTCGCCGACGGCAGCGAGGTCCGCGCGGACGGCGTCGTGCTCGCCACCGGCTCGGAACCGCTGGGACTGCCCGGTGCGGACGCCCCCGGCTGCCACCAGGTGCGCACCCTCGACGGCGCGCTCGCCCTGCGCGAGGCGGTCCGCGCGGGAGCGCGCGTGGTGGTGGTCGGCGCCGGGCTGATCGGCACCGAGGTCGCCTCCACCTGCCGGGAGCGGGGCGCCGAGGTGACGCTGGTCGACGCGCAGCACCTGCCGCTGGCGCGGACCCTGGGCATCGAGCTGGCGCCGCTGTTCTTCGCGCAGCACGAGGACAACGGGGTGCGGGTGCGGTGCGGCACGCCCGTGACGCGCGTGCTGGCCGAAGACCGGGTGACCGGTGTCGAACTGGCCGACGGGCGGGTGGTCCCGGCGGACGTGGTCGTCGTCGAGACCGGCACCGAACCCGCCACGCGCTGGCTGCGCGGTTCCGGGCTGAAGCTCCGCGACGGCGTGGTCACCGACGCCGGGTGCGTCACGGCGCTGCCGACCGTGGTGGCGGTCGGCGACCTCGCCCGCTACCAACCGGTGCACCGCTCGCGCACGGTGCGCAGCCCGCACTGGACCACGGCGGTGGACCAGCCACCGGTGGCGGTGCGCAACCTGCTGGCCGGCCGCACCGTGGCGACCTGCACCGGGGTCCCGCACTTCTGGTCCCGGCAGTACGGGTCGACGCTGCAGTTCGCGGGCTACGCGGGGCCGAAGGACCGGATCACCGTCGTGGACGGGTCGCTGGCGTCCCGTCGCTTCGTGGCGACCTACCACCGCGGCGGCCGCCAGGTCGCGGTGCTGGCGATGAACAGCCCGAAGCAGTTCGCCACCCACCGGCGCCGCCTCACCGCCGCCCTCTCCCGACCCACCCCCGCCCCCGCAGCAGCTCGGTGAGACCGGCCCGTCCCGGACCAAACCACCGGATCGGGTGAAGCGTGCAGGGCGCCTCCCGCCGACCCAGGTGGTGGGAGGTGCCCTGCACCTCGCGGAGATCACTCGGTGGTGAACTCGTCGGCGGCGTCGAGGAGGAGGTCGGCGAGGTAAGCGGCGTAGGAGCCGCGGACCAGCAGGCGGTAGGCCGGTTCCCGGGTCACCTGCCAGAGGACCACCTGCGCCCTGCCCACCAGCGTCTGCGCGCAGCGGCCGGGGCCGAACGACCGCGGGTGCAGGTCCAGGGAGCAGACCTTCTCCAGGACGTCCCGCGACCGCGGCCCGGACAGCCGCACCGTGGTCCGGTTCGCCGAGACGTCCACACAGGACCCGAGCGAGTCGGCGAGCGCCTCGGTGACGGCCGCGACCAAGGACGCCGCCCGGCCGTCGGGGCCGACCAGCAACCACTCGTCGGGTCCCAGCCAGAGCGCCGCCTCGGTCTCGTCGCCGGAGACCGTGTTCGGTTCGTGGTGCGGCAGCGCCAGGTCCAGGGCGTGCTCGATGCGGGCCACCGCCGGGCTGCCCGGGTGCACCCGGAGGTTCACCTGGGTCAGGAACGGCTCCTCGGCCAGCTGGACGTCCCGCGCGCTGCGGTCCCGCAGCTCCGCGGCCCGGTCGGCGAGCGGACTGCGGCGCAGCGACCGGGTGTCGGCCTTCCGGTCAGCCGGGCTGACGACCGTCACGGCGAGCTCCTTCCACGTCGTAGAACACCGGCTCGGTCACCTCGACCGGGATGGTCCGGCCGTCGACCGGCGCGTGCAGCACCTCGCCGATGCGGTCCCGTCCACCGCGGACCAGCGCCAGCGCGAAGGTGCGGTCCAGGACCGCGCTGCGGTAGCTGGAGGTGACGTGCCCGAGCATCGGCACCGGCGGCTCCAGCGGGGTGTCCGGCTCGACCAGCTGCGCACCCTCCGGCAGCAGCTCCCCCGGGTCCACCGGGAGCAGCCCGACCAGCTGCTTGCGGTCCGCGCGGGCGGTGTCGGGGCGGGTGAAGGACCGCTTGCCGATGAAGTCCTTGCGCCGCGACACCACCCAGTCCATGCCCAGGTCCAGCGGCGTCACCGTGCCGTCGGTGTCCTGCCCGACGATCACGAAGCCCTTCTCCGCGCGCAGCACGTGCATGGTCTCGGTGCCGTAGGGCGTGATGCCGAAGTCCTGCCCCGCCTCGAACACCGCTTCCCACAGCGCCAGGCCGTACCAGGACTCGACGTTGATCTCGTAGGCCAGCTCGCCGGAGAACGAGATCCGGCTGATCCGAGCCGAGATCCCGTTGGCCAACGTGGTCTCCCGGAACTCCAGGAAGCCGAACGCCTCGTTCGAGACGTCCAGGTCCGGGGCCAGCCGGGCCAGCACCGCGCGCGAGTCAGGCCCGACCAGGGCCACCGCCGCCCACTGCTCGGTCACCGACGTGCAGTGCACCGCCAGGTGCGGCCACTCGGTCTGCAGCCACTCCTCCAGCCACTCCAGCACCGTCGCCGCGCCGCCGGTCGTGGTGCTCATCAGGTAGCGGTCCTCGGCCAGCCGCATCGACACCCCGTCGTCGAAGACCATCCCGTCGGCGGTGCACATGACGCCGTAGCGGGCCTTGCCGACCGGGAGCTTGGCGAAGGCGTTGGTGTAGACGCGGTTGAGGAACTCCGGCGCGTCCGGCCCGACGATCTCGATCCGGCCGAGCGTGGAGACGTCCTGCACCGCCACCCCGGTGCGCGCCGCCAGGCACTCGCGGTGCACCGCGGCGGCCATGTCCTCGCCGTCGCGCGGGTAGTACCGCGGCCGCTTCCACTGCCCCACGTCCTCGAACACCGCGCCGTGCGCGACGTGCCAGGAGTGCATCGGCGTGGTGCGCACCGGGTCGTGCAGCACGCCGCG
This sequence comes from Saccharopolyspora hordei, assembly GCF_013410345.1. Classification (NCBI taxonomy): domain Bacteria; kingdom Bacillati; phylum Actinomycetota; class Actinomycetes; order Pseudonocardiales; family Pseudonocardiaceae; genus Saccharopolyspora; species Saccharopolyspora hordei. Next base: position 2,305,283 of record NZ_JACCFJ010000001.1, on the reverse strand, counting down.
CTCCCGGCCGGCCAGCAGCGCGAACGACACCGGGGCGTGCGGCGGCCGGGCGGTCGTGGTGCCCACCTCGCCGGGCGATTCCGCGCCGAGCGCCTCGGCGAGGACGCCGACGGAGTTGACCGAGGAGGTCGCGCCCTGGTCGCTGCCGGTGCCGATGGTGGTGTAGCGCTTGACGTGCTCGACCGAGCGCATCCCGGCACCGACCGCCCGCCAGACGTCCGCGACCGTGGCGTCGCGCTGCAGGTCGACGAAGTGCCGGTCCCAGTCCGAGGGATCGCCGGAGCCGTCCGGCACCAGCCACACCGGGCGGGGTGCGGCGACCGGCCGGTCCCCGGCCACCGGCGGCACCGGTGGGGCCGCGACCCGGAACCCGCTGGCGGTGGCCGCGGCAGCCCCGGCGGCCAGCCCCTGGGCGAGGCAGCCCGCGAGGTCGTAGGTGCCGCGCGCCGCCCCGACCACCGTGGGCAGCCCGGGCCCCTGCTCCGGCACGAACCCGGCCGCCAGCCGGTCCCAGCGCACGCTGCCGCCCGCCTGGGCGAACAGCTGCACCGCCGGGTCCCACCCGCCGCACACCGCCAGCAGGTCGCACTCGACCTCGGTCGCGGTGCCCGCGCCGTCGAGCCCGGTGATGCGCGCGGACGTCACCCGCGGGTCACCGGTCGTCCCGGCGACGGCCGAGCCGGTGAAGACCTGCGCGCCGAGGGAGTCCGCCAGGTCGAGGAGCCGCTGCGGGGGTTCCGGGCGGGTGTCGACCACCGCACGGACCCGCGCCCCGGCGGCGGCGAGGTCGGCCGCGGTCGCGTACGCGCTGTCGGACGTGGTGACCACGACCGCGTCCCGTCCGGGCAGCACCGCGTACCGCTTGAGGTAGGTGCGCACCGCCGAGGCGAGCATGGTGCCCGGCCGGTCGTTGTCGGCGAAGACCATCGGCCGCTCGTGCGCCCCGGTGGCCAGCACGACCTGCTTCGCCCGCACGTGCCACAGCCGTTGGCCGCGCTCGCGCCGTTCCGCGACGAGCAGGTAGCCGTGGTCGTAGAGGCCGACCGCGGCGGCACGGGTGAGCACCCGCACCTCCGGCGCGTCCACGAGGTCGCGCGCGGCGCGGGCGATCCACTCCCCCGCGCTGCGGCCGTCGATCCGCTCGTCGCCGTCCAGCAGCGACCCGCCGAGCTCGCGCCCCTGCTCGACCAGCAGCACCCGCGCGCCGCTGCGCCCGGCCGCGAGCGCGGCGGCGATCCCGGCCGGTCCCGCACCGACCACGACCACGTCGGCGTGCACGTGCTTCTTGTCGTGGACGGTGGGGTCCGGTGCCGCGCTGAGCCAGCCGACCCCGGACAGGGTCGCCACCTGCAGGCCGTCGTGCAGTTCCAGCGTGGTGGCGGGCACCATCGGCTCCGGGCCACCGCTGAGCACCTGGACCAGCGCGTTGGGCTCGGTGCCGTCGGCGGTCAGGACGCCCCGCGGCCGGTCCCGGTAGATCGACGGCCCGACCTCGGTCCGGCCGCTGGCCAGCAGCGCTGAGGCCAGCGTGTCGCCGGGGTGGCCGGTGAGCGGGATGCCGTCCACGGTGAACCGCAGCGCGCGGGTGCGGTCGACGCGCCCTCCCGCGGGCAGCCGGGAAGGACCAGCGGGGCGTGTCATGGCACCACCTTCTCGGGACGCATCTCGTTGGTCCGGGTGTCGCGGACGACGGTGAACCAGCGGCGGCAGCCGGCGGTGTGCACCCAGCGCTCGCGGAACGGCCCGCACGGGTTGTCGCGGACGAACAGGTACTCCGCCCACGCCGCGTCGTCGAGCGCGGCGGGGTCGTCGGGGAAGGCGACGTCGGCCTGACCGCCGTAGCGGAACTCGGTCTCGTCCCGGTCCCCGCACCAGGGGCAGCGGATCAGCAACACCGTTGACTCCCTCCTCTCCCGCGCGATCCCGTCGGAGATCGCAGACCTGGTTCCACCGGGATCGCGGCTAGTGGGCGACGGCAGCGGCGCCGTGCTCGTCGATGAGCGCTCCGGTGGTGAACCGCTCGAGCCCGTAGGGCTCGGCGAGCGGGTGCGGTCGTCCGGTGGCGATGGTGTGCGCGTAGACCCAGCCGACGGCCGGGGTGGCCTTGAACCCGCCGGTCCCCCACCCGCAGTTGACGTAGAGGTCCTGGTACGGCGTCGGGCCGATGATCGGCGAGGCGTCCGGGGTGACGTCCACGGTGCCCGCCCAGGTCCGGATCACGTGCGCCCGCGCGAAGATCGGGAACAGCTCCAGGGCCGCGGCCATCTGCCGCTCGATGACGTGCACCGAACCCCGTTGGCCGTAACCGTTGTAGCTGTCGATGCCCGCGCCCAGCACCAGCTCGCCCTTGTGCGCCTGGCTGCAGTAGACGTGCACGTGGTTGGACATGACCACGCACGGGTGGACCGGCTCCAGCAGCTCGGACACCAGCGCTTGCAGCGGGTGGCTCTGCAGCGGCAGGCGCAGCCCGAGCTGGTCGGTGAGCAGCGTGGTGCGGCCGGCCGCGGCGAGCGCGACGCGCCCCGCGCCGATCGGGCCGCGCGAGGTGTGCACCCCGGTGACCCGGTCGCCGTCGAGCTGGAACCCGGTCACCTCGCAGCCCTGGACGAGGTCCACGCCCATCTCGTCGGCCTTGCGGGCCAGCGCCCAGGCCACGTGGTCGTGCTTGGCGATCCCACCGCGGCGCTGGTACGTCGCGCCCAGCACCGGGTACCGCACGTCCGGGGAGAGGTCGATGATCGGGCACAGCTCGGCGATCTCGGCGGGCTCGACCCACTCGGCGTCGACCCCGTTGAGCCGGTTGGCGAACACCCGCCGCCGCGAGTCGCGCACCTCCTGCTCGGTGTGCGCCAGGTTGAGCACCCCGCGCTGGCTGAGCAGGAAGTCGTGGTCCAGTTCGGCGGGCAGCTGCTCCCACAGCTCCAGCGCGTGGTCGTAGAGCGCGGCGCTCTCGTCGAAGAGGTAGTTGGAGCGGATGATCGTGGTGTTTCGGGCCATGTTGCCGCCGGCGAGCCAGCCGCGCTCGAGCACCGCGACGTCCCGGATCCCGTGGTTGCGGGCGAGGTAGTAGGCCGTCGCCAGGCCGTGACCACCGGACCCGACGATCACCACGTCGTAGTGCCGCTTCGGTTCGGGGTTGCGCCACAGCCTCGGCGGCGGGTCGGGCAAGCGGGTGGCAACCACGGTGGCCTCCAACGCGACGGGATTGACCAGGAGGAACAGCGGAGTCGAGGTGGTCGGACCACTGATATATCAGTGTGTCGAGTAGGCTACGAGACGTGCCCGCAGCCGTCAATTCCCGATCCGGCGGACAGCCGTCGCACGCCGAGCGCGCCTACCTGGCCTTGCGCGACCGGATCCTGACCCTGCAGATGCGGCCCGGCTCCCCCGTGCCCGAGGAGCCGTTGACCACCGAGCTCGGCATCGGCCGCACCGCGTTCCGCGAAGCCGTCAAGCGGCTCGAGGCCGAGTCGCTGGTGGTGATCTACCCGCGCCGCGGCACCTTCGTCACCGAGATCGACATCACCGACCACGCGCTGATCGCCGACGTGCGCCACCGGCTGGAGGGCCACGCCGCGCGCCGCGCCGCCGAGCGGGCCACCGACGCCGAGCGGTCCGAACTGGACGAGCTGCGGGTGCTGACCGAGGAGCTCGGCGACGACCGGGCGGAGATCATGGACGTCGACGCCCGGGTGCACCGCGCGATCTACCGCTGCACCCACAACCGGTACCTGGAGGGCACACTCGGCCAGTACTACAACCTGGCGCTGCGGATCTGGCACCTGTTCTTCGACCGCCTGCCGGACGTCTCCGAGCACGTCGGCGAGCACGCGGCACTGCTCAAGGCGATCATCGCCGCGGACGCCGACCGGGCCGACCGCATCGCGGTGGCCCACGTCGACCACTTCGAGAAGTCCATCAGGCGCGCCATCTGAGCCCGCACCGCCCGCGGACCACGGCGCTGACCGCCACCGCGCCGCGTCGCTTTCCCTTCCGGGGTAACGGGATCGGGCCCTCCGCGCACGTCGATCACCGCGCCGGGCGACCGCTCCCGGAGCGCCCGCGACCTCGGAAGATCCAGAGCCAAATTGACTCGGAAGTGTCCTTGACGCGCCAGCCCTCCGAAGCGCACGGTTGCGGTAGACGCAGGGGGTTGTCGTAGACGCAACAAGGCGGCAGCTATGGATTCCACCGCCCAAGTACTCCTCATCGGCGCCGGCATCGTGGGATGCAGCACCGCCTACCACCTCGCGCGCCTCGGGGTCACCGACGTGCTCGTGGTCGAGCAAGGTCCGCTGTTCGCCACCGGCGGCTCCAGTTCCCACGCGCCCGGACTGGTCTTCCAGACCAACGCCTCCGAGACGCTGAGCCGGCTCGCCGCCAGCACCGTCGAGACCTACGCCGGGCTGGAGCTCGACGGGCGCCCCTGCTTCCACCAGGTCGGCGGGATCGAGGTGGCCACGACGCCGGAGCGCTGGGACGACCTCAAGCGCAAGCTCGGCCTGGCCACCGCCTGGGGCATCCGCGGCGCCGAACTCCTCGACCCGCAGCAGGTCCGGGAGCGGATCCCGCAGATCGACGCGACGCGCATCCACGGCGGGCTGCACGTGCCCACCGACGGCATCGCCAAACCGGTGCGCGCCGCCGAGGCCATGGCGCGCGCGGCGACGCGGCTCGGCGTGCGGTTCGTCGGCGGCACCGAGGTGATCGGCTTCGACGTCCGGGGCGGCAAGGTCTGCGCCGTGCGCACCACCCGCGGGGACGTCGCGGTGGGGACCGTGCTGTGCTGCGCCGGGATCTGGGGCCCGAAGGTCGGGCGGATGGCCGGGGTGTCCATCCCGGTGCAACCGCTGGCCCACCAGTACGCGGTGACCGGGTCGGTGCCGGGCCTGGTGCCCGGTCGCGAGGAGGTCGCCCAACCCATCCTGCGGCACCAGGACCGGTCCATGTACTTCCGGCAGGTCCACGACCGCTACGGCATCGGCTCCTACCAGCACCGCCCGATGCCGGTGGCCAGCGACGAGATCCTGCCCACCGCGGCCCCCGGCGACGGCGCCGAGGCACCGTCCGAGGGCGGCGGCTGGAAGGGCATGGCGTCGGTGCTGACCTTCACCCCGGAGGACTTCGCCGGGCCGTGGGAGGACGCCCGCGCGCTGCTGCCCGCGCTGCGCCGCACCGAGGTCGCCGAGGGGATGAACGGGCTGTTCCTGTTCACCTCGGACGGCATGCCGGTGCTCGGCCCGTCCCGGGAGGTCGAGAACTTCTGGGTCGCCGAGGCGGTGTGGATCACCCACGCCGGCGGCGTCGGCAAGGTGATGGCGCAGTGGCTGACCGGGCAGGTGCCCGAGATCGACGTGCGGCAGGCCGACCTGCACCGCTTCGAGGCCTTCGCGCACAGTCCGTCCTACGTGGCCGAGCGCGGGGCGCAGAGCTTCCGCGAGGTCTACGACGTCATCCACCCGCAGCAGCCGCCGGAGCACCCGCGCCCGCTGCGCACCAGCCCGTTCCACGACCGGCAGCGCGAACTCGGCGCGGTGTTCCTGGAGGCGAACGGCTGGGAGCGGCCGCACTGGTACGAGAGCAACAAGTCCCTGGTCGAGGGCCGGGAGATCGTGCAGCCTGGCCCGTGGGCAGGGCGCTACTGGTCACCGATCGTGGGCGCCGAGCACCAGGCCACCCGGGAGCGGGTCGCGATGTACGACATGACCTCGCTGGCGAGGGCGGAAGTCACCGGACGTGGCGCGCTCGAGGTGCTGCAGCGGCTGACCACCAACCAGCTCGACCGGCCGCCGGGCTACGTGACCTACACGCTGGTGCTCGAACCCAACGCGGGGATCCGCTCCGACATCACGGTGGCCCGGCTGGACCGGGACACCTTCCAGGTCGGCTGCAACGGCCCGCGCGACATCGCGTGGCTGCGCGCGCACGCCGACGAGACCGTGCAGGTCCGCGACATCACCGGCGGCACCTGCTGCATCGGCCTGTGGGGCCCGCGCGCCCGTGACGTGCTCGCCGCGCTGGCCGACCGCGACGTCTCCAACGAGGCGTTCCGGTTCTTCCGCGCCCAGCGGTTGTTCGTCCGCGAGGTGCCGGTGGTCGCGCTGCGACTGTCCTATGTGGGCGAACTGGGGTGGGAGCTGTACACCTCCGCCGACTTCGGCCGGCGGCTGTGGGACCTGCTGGCCGAGGCGGGTGCCGAGCACGGCGTCTTCCCCGGCGGGCGCGGCGCGTTCAACGGGCTGCGCCTGGAGAAGGGCTACCGGGCCTGGGGGGTGGACATGTGGAGCGAGCACGATCCCGACGAGGCGGGACTCGGCTTCGCCGTCAAGACCGGCAAGGGCGACTTCATCGGCCGGGACGCGCTGCTGCGGCGCCGCGAGCGCGACCCGCTGCGGCGGTTGTGCTGCCTGACGATCGACGACGGCACCGTGGTGATGGGCTCCGAGCCGGTGTTCGCTGACGGCGTGCCCGTCGGGTTCACCACGAGCGCCGGCTACGGCCACAGCGTCGGCGCGAGCCTGGCCCACGCCTGGCTGCCCGCCGAACTGGCCCACCCGGGCACCTCCGTGCAGGTGTCCTACTTCGACCGGCGGCACCCGGCGACGGTCGCCGCCGACCCCGTGTTCGACCCCGAGATGACCCGGATGCGCTGCTGATCGCCGCGCGTCCCAGCGAACTGCACACGCCCGCCCGCGGAGGTCGACCCGCGGTGCGGGCTCCGCCTACCCACCGCCCGGACCCCTCGAAGGAGCCAGACATGAGCATCAACCCGAACCCCGGCGTCCTGCTCTACCCCAGGATCCGCAAGTCGCCGTTCTTCTACGCCTCGCGGCGGCACGGCGTCGGCCTGTACAGCGTGTACAACCACACCTACCACCCGCGGCACTACGGTGACCCCGTCGCCGAGTACTGGGCGCTGCTGGAAGGCGTGACGCTGTGGGACGTCGGCGTCGAGCGGCAGGTGGAGATCACCGGACCCGACGCGTTCGAGTTCACCAACATGCTCGTGCCGCGCGACCTCACCAAGTGCAAGGTCGGGCAGTGCAAGTACGTGTTCATCACCAACGAGGACGGCGGCATCATCAACGACCCGGTGCTGCTGCGGCTCGGCGAGAACCACTTCTGGTTGTCGCTGGCCGACAGCGACGTGCTGCTGTGGGCCCAGGGCCTGGCGCGGAACTCCGGGATGGACGTGCGGATCCGCGAGGCCGACGTGGGGCCGGTGCAGGTCCAGGGACCGAAGTCGCGGGACGTCATGGTGGACCTGTTCGGCGAGTCGATCCTCGACGTGCCCTACTACTACGCGGTGGAGCGCGAGCTGGACGGCATGCGGGTGGTGGTCTCGCGCACCGGCTACACCGCCGAGCTCGGCTACGAGATCTACCTGCACAACGCCAGCCGCGACGGCGTCACGCTGTGGGACGCGGTCTGGCAGGCGGGTGAACCGCACGGCATGCGGGTGATCGGACCGTGCCACATCCGCCGCATCGAGGCCGGGATCCTGTCGTGGGGCTGCGACATCACCTACGACACCAACCCGTTCGAGGTGGGCTACGGGTTCGAGAAGACCTGGATGGTCGACCTGGAGCAGGAGGCGGACTTCATCGGCAAAGCCGCGCTGCAGCGCATCAAGGCCGAGGGCGTCAGCCGCAAGCTGGTCGGCGTGGAGATCGGCGGGCCGAGCGTGGGGTCGTTCAACGACGGCCAGATGGTCGACGTCTTCGACGTGCACGACCCGCACGGCCTGCGCATCGGCGAGGTCACCTCGGCCTGCTACTCGCCGCGCCTGGAGCGCAACATCGGCTACGCGATGGTGCCGATCGCCTACCAGGAGCTGGGCACCGAGCTGGTGGTGCACACCCAGCACGGCCCGCAGGAGGCCGTCGTGGTGGAGAAGCCGTTCCTCGACCCGACCAAGGACATCCCCAAGGCCCTGGTCCGCACGGCGTAGGGAGCTGATCGACATGGCGTGCGCAGCAGCGGTCCGGAGCACGACCGCCCACCGACGGCGGGGCGGTGAGGTGCCATGACGACCAACGCCGGGCTGCTGGAGCAGTCCCTGAACCACGCCCGGTTCGAGGTGCTGCCGCTCCGGGGCGCCCTCGCGCAGGCGGAACTGCTTCCCGCGGGGACGACCGTCACCGTCACGGCCTCCTCGACCAAGGGCCTGGAGTCCACACTGGACCTCGCCGCCCAGTTGCAGGAGCGCGGCCTGCACGTGGTGCCGCACCTGGCGGCCCGGATGGTCGGCGGGCGCGGGCACCTGACCGAGCTGCTGGACCGCGTCGAAGGTCTCGGCATCACCGAGGTGTTCGTGGTGGCCGGCGACCGGACCGAACCGCTCGGGGAGTTCCCGGACGCGCTGGCGCTGCTGCGCGCGATGGACGAGCTCGGTCGCCGCCCGGCGCGGGTGGGCATCACCGGCTACCCCGAGCGGCACGCGTTCATCAGCGACGCCTCGACCGTGCGGGCCATGGCCGAGAAGTCCCGCTACTCCGACTACGTCGTCTCGCAGATCTGCTACGACCCGCAGACCGTGGCCGGCTGGGTGCGGGCGGTCCGCGCCCGCGGGGTGGACCTGCCGATCCACATCGGGGTGCCGGGGGTCGTGGACGCGCACCGGCTGCTCCGGATCTCGCTGAAGATCGGCCTCGGCGAGTCGATGCGCTTCCTGCGCAAGCAGCACGGCGTGGTGCCGAAGCTGCTCACCCGCTACACGCCCGAGGAGTTGTTCGACGAGCTCTCCCCCCACCTCGCCGACCCCTCCTACGGCATCGCGGGCTGGCACTTCTTCACCTTCAACGAGATCGCGAAGACGGTGCAGTGGCGCCACGACCTCATCGCCCGACTCCGGGAGGTACCCGCATGACGATCCCCTCCGACCTCGACATCTCCCGCGCCACCGCGCTCAAGCCGCTCGAGGACGTCGCGGCGCAGCTGGGCCTCGGGGCGCACCTGCTCGAACCGTACGGGCGCACCGTCGCGAAGATCTCCCTGGACGCGCTGGAGGAGCTGCCCGAGCGGCCGACCGCGCGCTACGTCGTGGTCTCGGCGATCACCCCGACCCCGCTGGGCGAGGGCAAGACGACCACGACCGTCGGGCTGGGCCAGGCGATGCGGCACCTCGGCAAGCGGTCCGCCATCGCGATCCGGCAGCCGTCGATGGGCCCGACGTTCGGCATCAAGGGCGGTGCGGCCGGCGGCGGGTACAGCCAGGTGGTGCCGATGGAGGCGCTGAACCTGCACCTCACCGGCGACATGCACGCGGTCACCTCGGCGCACAACCTGCTGGCCGCGATGCTGGACAACCACCTGCACAAGGGCAACGCGCTGGGCATCGACCCGCACCGGATCACCTGGCGGCGGGTGCTGGACGTCAACGACCGGGACCTGCGCACCATCGTCACCGGCTTGGGCGGCCGGGCGGACGGCACCCCGCGGCAGACCGGCTTCGACATCACCGCGGCCAGCGAGGTGATGGCGGTGCTGGCGCTGTCCACGTCGTTGCAGGACCTGCGGCGCCGGCTGGGGCGGATCGTGGTCGGCTACACCCACGACGGCGAGCCCGTCACCGCCGAGCAGCTGCGCGCGGCGGGGGCGATGGCGGTGATCATGCGCGAGGCGATCAAGCCAAACCTCATGCAGACCACCGAGAACACACCGGTCCTGGTGCACGCGGGGCCGTTCGGCAACATCGCGCACGGCAACTCCTCGGTGGTGGCCGACCGGATCGCCAGCCGCGGCGCGGACTACCTGGTGACGGAAGCGGGTTTCGGCGCGGACATGGGCGCCGAGCGGTTCTTCAACATCAAGTGCCGCACCTCCGGGCTGCGCCCCGACGCGGCGGTGCTGGTGGCGACGGTGCGCGCGCTGAAGGCGCACTCCGGGCGGTACGAGGTGGTGGCGGGCAAGCCGCTGCCGGCCGCGATGCTGGAGGAGAACCCGGACGACGTGCTCGCCGGTGCGGACAACTTGCGCAAGCAGATCGACAACATCCGCCTGCACGGGGTGCCGCCGGTGGTGGCGATCAACGCCTTCCCCACCGACCACCCCAGCGAGCACGACGCGATCCGCGAGGTGGCCGAGGCCGAGGGCGCGCGGGTGACGGTCAGCAACCACTTCCTGGAAGGCGGCAAGGGCGCGGTGGAGCTCGCCGAAGCGGTGGTGGCGGCGGCCGAGGAACCGAACGACTTCCAGCTGCTGTACCCGGATTCGGCGGACCTGCGCTCGAAGATCGAGACGATCGCCACCAAGGTCTACGGCGCGGCGGGCGTCTCCTACCAGCCGGCGGCGGCCCGCGCACTGGCCGACTACGAGGCCAACGGCTACGGCACCTTGCCGGTCTGCATCGCCAAGACCCACCTGTCGCTGAGCTCCGACCCCACCCTCCTGGGCGCCCCCACGGGCTGGACCCTCCCGGTCCGGGAGGTCCGCGCCTCGGTCGGCGCGGGCTTCATCTACCCGATCTGCGGCGATATGCGCACGATGCCGGGCCTGGGCTCCCACCCAGCGGCGGAATCCATCGACATCGACGACCGGGGCCAGATCACCGGCCTCAGCTGAGCGGTCCTCACGAGGTGACGGGCACGTCCCTCCAACCGGGTTGGCGGGAAGTGCCCGTCACTCACCGCCTGATCCAACGGGCTCAGCTCCGGTCGAAGCGCCCGGCCTTGACGGAGCCGAGGAAGCTCGCGAAGGCGCTCGGCGCGAGCACCAGCGCCGGCCCCGTCGGCGCCGTCGAGTCACGGACCGCGGTGAACCCCGTGGTCCTGCCGACCTCGACGCACTCCGAGCCTTGCGCGCTGCGGCTGCTCGTGCGCCACTGGATCGTCGTGCTCGACGGAACGGACGAAGCCCTCGAAAGCACCGGAGGAGACGCTGAGGACCGGCGCGACCCGCCCGACTTCGCATCACGGACGAGAGCCGAGTCAGGCACGTCCCTCTCTGCTTCGACACGAGCGTTCGCCTGACCGGACCGGCTCGCCTTCTTCCACACGGGTTCGGGGCGCATCGCACCACTCCTCCGCGCGTCGCTCGTGTTCGCGCGCGAGGCTGCTCAGCAGCTCTGAAGAACGATCCTCGGAGAGCGCCCGTGCCTGCACCGAGGCGAAGAGCCGCGCCAGTTCGGCCACCTCGCGGAGATCGTCGATGACGTGCCCGCCGAGCGCCGTGTCGCTGTGAGCACGTCGCTCTGGGTGGGGTCCGGGAACCGCAACACCAAGATCGGGCCGTGGATCCCCTCGTGCGCACCGGAGTCGAACGGCAGCACCCGGATGTGCACCGACGGGCGCTGGGCGATCTCGACGAGCTGGCGCAGCTGCTCAGCCATCACGGCCCTCGAACCGACAACACGGTGCCGCGCTTCCTCAGCGATCACGGTGTGGAGCACCAACCCGCCGCCTGCGTTCAGCCGGTCCTGCCGCTCCAGCCGCACATCGACCCAGTTCTGCAGCCCATCCTCGGTCAACGTCAGGCGGCCGACCTCGTGCACGGCCCGTGCACACGCCTCGGTCATCGCGGAACCGTCCGACGTGGACCGGGCACGCGCGCACCGGGTGTTCACACCGCACCCACCGGAGCCGGCGAACCCCGGAGTGCCGCAACGGATTCCTGACCCGTGCAGCGTTGGTGGCCCCGGCCCGGCGCTGGCCGACTCCCTCCCCGACACCCAGCACCGGGTCTTCCCGGCCGGGCGGGCGATGCCCCCTCGCCCCGCCCGGCCACTCCCACGTCAGCGACCGGTCGCGCGTGCGAGCCTCACTCCAGCGGTCGTTCACAGGCCGATGCCCAGGCCGCTGCCCGGCAACCGGTGTCGTCGAGGAACTGGCTCGTCACGGTCTCCGCGCGGCTGCTCGGGCTGCGGCCGCACCTCCTCGCGAGCGCGGACGGGGAGCTGCGCGGTTCGGCCACCCGGCCGGTGTGGGACGCACTCCGGTCGGTCCACCGCTCCCCTCCCCGCTCCGGTGTCCTGGTCGACCAGTTCCGACCCGGGCGGGCGGTGCGGACCTGCAGCGGGTCGGCAGCCGTTCTCCGGGCGGGGAGCGCACCGCCGACCCGGGTCGTCTCCAGGTGCACCCGGCTGCTGCCACCGGACCAGCTCCCCGAGGCCGGGTTGGCACGGAGCCTGCTGGCCGGGGCCAGCGTCGTGCCGTGCTCCCGGGAGCACGGCGGCGCGCCAGCCGGCAGCGGGGACGGCCGTGGGAAGGCCGCCACCGAACCCGGTGGCCGGCCCGTGCGGTTCGGGACGGTCGTCGGCCGCGCGCGCCGGGCTCGGCGCGTCGCACCCGTCCGCGCACGCCTCGGGGTCCGTCGGCGCCACCGGAGCGGGCGTCACAGCCGGGAAAGCGGCGAGCACCACTGCGGTCATGACCAAGGTCCGGATCGCTGCACCCATGCGTCCTCCCTGCCGTGCCTCGGAGCGGCTGGGGGCAGCCGCGCCACCCCCAACACTCGTGAGAGGCACGGCCCAGTTCACCGCTCGGCCAGTCGAGTGAGCCACCTCGCACACACCCAGGCGCGAGGCCCCGAGCCCGAGGTCACCGCGCGGATCGGCTCGTGAGCGGCGAAACCGGCTAGGAGCGGCGTGAGCACTCACGACCCAGCTCGGGAGCCAGCGGACGCAGCACCACGCGCACCACCAGCTCGTGAGTGCGGGGACCGGCTGCAGGCGGCTTCAGCACTCACGACCCACCGAGGCGGGCAGAAGGACACCGTCCCCGCGGACCGCCGTCGGCTCGTGAGTGCGAGGACCGGCTCCAGGCGGCTTCAGCACTCACGACCCCGGGCAGGCGGAACCGGGGGCGCGTGCACGAGACCGCGCCCACCGGTCCGATCGGATGAGGTCGTTCGAGATGACGGGCATCCCCGCCAACCGGGTGGGCAGGACCCTTTCACCTCTCAGTCGATCGGGTGGTGCAGCGTCAGGTCGTGAGTGCGGGGACCGGCTGCAGGCGGCTTCAGCACTCACGACCCACCGAGGCGGGCAGAAGGACAGCGTCCCCGCGGACCGGCGCCAGGTCGTGAGTGCGAGGACCGGCTGCAGGCGGCTTCGGCGCTCACGAGGCCGTGCGGTCGTCAGCGGACGACGACGACCGGGCAGGCTGCGTGGTGCACGAGCTTGAGCGCCACCGAGCCGACCATCATGCCGGCGAACGCGCCGTGGCCCTTGTTTCCCACCACCAGCAGGTCCGCCTGCTTGGACAGGGCGACCATCTCGTTGACCACGTGACCGCGGATGAGTCGCGCGCGCAGGTCCACCTTCGGGAACTCGGACTTGATCCTCTCCACCGCGCCGTCCAGCAGCGTGCGCGCCCGCTGCTCCAGCTCCTTGTCCGGGGTCGGCAGCCGGTACCCGAACTGCACGGGCTGGTGCCAGATCATGGCCGCGTGCACGATGCCGCCGACATCGCTGACGTGCTTGGCGGCCCAGCGCAACGCCCGGACCGACTCCTCTGATCCGTCCACTCCGACAAGGACGGTCTGCGGCATCGCGGGCTCCTCCCGTCGAGGGCGGGTCGCCTGGATGGTAGGCCAGTGGCCCGGATCACGCCACCGCCCGCGGGATCAGAGCTGGTTGACGTCGGTGATCCGCAGGACCGCCGTCCCGGCCTCGTCGGAGGCGGCGAGGTCGACCTCCGCGCTGATGCCCCAGTCGTGGTCGCCGGCCGGGTCGTCGAAGACCTGCCGCACCAGCCAGCGGTCGGCCTCCTCGGTGATCATCAGCAGCGCCGGGCCGCGCGCGTCCGGTCCGGTGCCGATCTCGTCGTGCTCCTCGAAGTACTCCTCCAGCGCGTCCGCCCACGCGTCGGCGTCCCACCCGCTGTCCGCGTCCAGCTCGCCGAGCTCGTCGTAGCGGCGGCGCGAGGCCAGCTCCACGCGGCGGAACAGCGCGTTGCGCACCTGCACGCGGAAGGCCCGCTTGTTCGCGGTGATCCGCTCGGGCCCCTCGTCGACCGGTTCGGCGGCCGCCGGCTCGGCACCCGGGTGGCGCAGCTTCTCCCACTCGTCGAGCAGGCTGGAGTCGACCTGGCGCACCAGCTCGCCCAGCCACTCGATGATGTCGGTGAGCTCCTCGGTCTTGGCGTCGTCGGGCACGGTGTGCCGCAGCGCCTTGTAGACGTCGGCGAGGTAGCGCAGCACCAGGCCTTCGGAGCGGGCCAGCCCGTAGTAGCCGATGTACTCGACGAAGTTCATCGCCCGCTCGTACATGTCGCGGGCCACCGACTTCGGCGACAGCTCGTGCTCACCGACCCACGGGTGCCCCTTGCGGTAGGTCTCGTAGGCGGCTTCCAGCATCTCGGCGAGCGGCTTGGGGTGGGTGATCTCCTCCAGCAGCTCCATCCGCTCGTCGTACTCGATGCCGTCGGCCTTCATCTGCGCGACGGCCTCCCCGCGCGCCTTGAACTGCTGCTGCGACAGCACCTGCCGCGGATCGTCCAAGATGGACTCGATGACCGACAGCACGTCCAGCGCGTAGCTGGGCGATTCGGGGTCGAGCAGTTCGATGGCGGCCAGCGCGAACGGCGCGAGCGGTTGGTTGAGCGCGAAGTCGAACTGCAGGTCCACGGTCAACCGCACCCGGCGGCCCAGCTCGTCGGGCTCGTCCAGCTGCTCCACCACGTCGGCGGCCCGCAGCGCCCGGTAGATCGCGATGGCCCGCAGGATGTGGCGGCGCTGCGTCGCCCGGTCCTCGTGGTTGTCCTCCAGCAGGTGGCGCATCGCCGCGAACGCGTCGCCAGGGCGGTTGATGACGTTGAGCAGCATCGCGTGGTTGACCGTGAAGCTGGAGCGCAGCGGCTCCGGCTCTGCGGCCACCAGCTTCTCGAAGGTCTTCTCGCTCCACGACACGAAGCCCTCGGGCGCCTTCTTGCGCACCACCTTGCGCTTCTTCTTCGGGTCGTCACCGGCCTTGGCCAGCGCCCGCTCGTTCTCGATCTCGTGCTCCGGGGCCTGCACCACCACGTAGCCGGCGGTGTCGTAGCCCGCGCGCCCCGCACGACCGGCGATCTGGTGGAACTCGCGCGCCTTGAGGTGCCGGGTGCGCACCCCGTCGAACTTGGTCAGGCCGGTGAGCAGCACGGTGCGGATGGGCACGTTGATGCCCACGCCGAGCGTGTCGGTCCCGCAGATCACCTTGAGCAGCCCGGCCTGCGCCAGCTGCTCGACCAGCCGCCGGTACTTCGGCAGCATCCCGGCGTGGTGCACGCCGATGCCGTGCCGCACCAGCCGGGACAGCGTCTTGCCGAACCCGGCGGTGAACCGGAAGTCGCCGATCGCCTCGGCGATCTGGTCGCGCTGCTCGCGGGAGGCGACCTTGACGCTCATCAGCGCCTGCGCCTGCTCCAGCGCGGACGCCTGGTTGAAGTACACGACGTAGATCGGCGCCTGCTGACCGGCGAGCAGTTCCTCGATGGTCTCGTGCAGCGGCGTCTTGGCGTAGCGGAAGGTCAGCGGGATCGGGCGCTCGGCGGAGGTGACCACCGCGGTCTCCCGGCCGGTGCGCCGGGTGAGGTCCTCCTGGAAGAAGGTGACGTCGCCGAGGGTGGCGGACATGAGCACGAACTGGGTGCGCGGCAGCTCCAGCAGCGGCACCTGCCAGGCCCAGCCGCGGTCCGGCTCGGAGTAGAAGTGGAACTCGTCCATCACCACCTGGTCGACGTCGGCGCGGTCGCCGTCGCGCAGCGCGATGTTGGCCAGGATCTCGGCGGTGCAGCAGATGATCGGCGCGTCCGCGCTGACGCTGCTGTCGCCGGTCATCATGCCGACGTTCTCCGCGCCGAAGACGTCGACCAGGGAGAAGAACTTCTCCGACACCAGGGCCTTGATCGGCGCGGTGTAGAAGCTGCGCTTGCCCTCGGCCAGCGCGGTGAAGTGCGCCCCGGTCGCCACCAGGCTCTTCCCCGAGCCGGTCGGGGTGCTCAGGATGACGTTCGACCCGGTCACCACCTCCATCAGCGCCTCTTCCTGCGCTGGGTACAGCTCGATGCCCTGGTCGGTGGTCCAGGTCACGAACGCGTCGAGCAGCGCGTCGGGGTCGGGCGTGTCGGCTGCGGGGAGGTGGTCGGTGAGCTTCATCGTCCTCCCATCGTCCCTGGACAGCTCCGACCGGATCGACCCGGGGTGGCCGATACCACCTCCACCCGCACCGCGACCAGCCCCCGCCCGCGCGGACCGCACTGCTCCAGACGACCCCGCTCCCGCTGCAGCCACTGAGCCGTGCGAGCGATGATCACGCAGCGCGATTGATCAGGCACGAAGGGGATTCGTAACGTCGATGTACGGGGGTCATGACTGCGCTGGGGTGGGGATGGGGACTTCGACCCGATGGCCGGGGCCGAGCGGCGGACATTGGCAGAGGGTGCACAAGGAGATCAAGGACGTTCTCCCCGGAGAACCAGACGGTGGTTCTCCCGAGCTTCGGGAAGTCGCACGCAGCTGTCTCCGTGCGCTGCGGACCGAGGGAACCGGCGCCCCGGCTCTGCGAGCCACGGTGCGTGAGGCCGGAACCGCACTGGTGGAGGCGCTCGAGCGAGTTGCAGAGCGGGGCGTCGAACTGGTGGAGCCGGACGGAACGGCGGACGACGATCGAGGTGCCCTCGCTCACCAACAGCTCGTCGACCTCATCGCCGGGCCGCCGGGCACCGCGACGGGCTCTGCCGTCCGGAGAGCGGCCGAGCGGGTAGCGCACGAGCTGCTCGATGGGCACGACGACGTGACGTTCTCGCAGTCGGGACGGGTCACCCTCAGCGACGACCTGTTCTGCCTGCTCCACCGGCTCTTCTTCGAAGAGCTCGTGATCGCGTTCATCGAGGCGGTCGTCGTCGAACCAGCTTTGAACGCGGTCGTACCCGGCGTGACGCTGCTCGACCCGTTCGGCCAGCTCCGTGAAGCGCTGTCTGAAGAGATCGTCGAACTCCTCCCCAGCCCGTGCGCGGAGCGAGAGGAGCCGGGCCGGCGTGGTCGATCCATCTTCGACGTCGCGCGCGACTTGCTGCCGGACACCGTCACAAGCCTGCTCGAAGAGCGACCAGCGTCGGGAGAGGCCGCATGACACCGAAGCTCCGAGGTTCGTACCGGTTCGTCGACGCCGACTGCGGCACCGTGCCGGTCACCAGCGACGACGTGCAAGAAACGGAGGAGACGCTGCAGCGGGCCGTTCAATTCGGCGTGCTGCCGCCACCGTGGTCGACGGACCTGCTGCACATCGCACGGATGGTGTTCGTCGCGGACAAGCGGTGTGATCGCCGCAAGGCGCCGGACAGGTGGACGCGCACGATCGACCTCGAGGTCGAGCTGATCGACCCCGCTCCGTGGCGCGACCGGGCCGGGCGCATCGTGCTCGAACTGTTGACCGTGTTGACCGGCGACCGCTGGCGGCTCGACTTCAGGCAGACGAACGAGTCCTTCGAGGTGCAGATGGGGCTCTTCGACGAGCCCGTCTCGGAGGTGGTGCTCTTCTCCGGCGGACTCGACTCCACGGCGTACGGGTCGAAGCGATCACGCGAGCGAGAGCCGTTGTTGTTCGTCACGTACCAGGACTTCCACCTGTACGAGTTGCAACGGCGCCGCCTCGAGAAGATGTCCGGTGGCGACGGGACCCGGTACGTCACGACGAGCCAGAGAGTGCAGGAAGTGCAGGAGTGGTCCAGTCGTTCCCGCGGGTTCCTCTACGTGGCGACGGCGATCTGGGCCGCGACCGCACGCGGCGCGTCCCGGGTCTGCATTCCCGAGAACGGTCAACTCGCGGTGAATCCCCCGCTGACTCCGAGTCGCCTCGGCAGCTGCTCCACGCGCTCGGTGCACCCCTACACGCTGCACCTGCTGAACGAGCTGATCGCCTGCCTCGGCGAGCAGGACCTGACCGTGGAGAACCCGCTGTGGTCCATGACGAAGGGCGAGGTGTGCGAGCTCGCCCTCCAGTCCGGCCTCTCTGCCGAGGAGCTGGCAGAGGAGACCTACAGCTGCGGGAGCCACCCCGCCAACACCGGCGGCAGGGACGAGCATTGCGGTGCCTGCGTTCCCTGCCTGCTCCGGAGGTCCGGCCTGCACGCGAGCTCCGGTGGTGACCGCACGCGCTACAAGGAACCACCGGAACGGGTTCGACAGCACGAGAACGTGCGCGCCTTGGAGTGGTGGTTGAACCACGAATTCGGCGAGCGCGACATCGTCGCCGACATGCCGCTGCCGCCTGGGCTCAGCGCACGTTCGCTGCTGCCCGTCCTGGAACGGGGGCGCATCGAGTACCGCACCATGCTGGCGTCGCTGTGACCGCCCTGGTCAGCCCTGGTCGAGGTGGGTGGGGGCGAAGAGGCGGAGGCGTTGCGGGAGGACGACGACGCTCGGGCCCGGGGTGCGGAGGGCCCCGGCGAGGTCGGCGCGGAGGCGGTCCGGGTCCGTGCGCACCGCCGGGACGCCGAACGCCGAGGCCAGGGCCACGAAGTCGGGCCGGGCCAGCTCGGTGGCCGTGGTCTCGCCGAAGGCGTCGGTGAGGTACTCGCGGAGGATGCCGTAGCCGCCGTCGTCGACCACCAGCCACGTCACGTCGAGGTCGTGCTGGACCGCGGTGGCCAGCTCGGCGATGCCGTACATCGCTCCCCCGTCGCCCGACACCGCCAGGGCGGGGCGGCCGGTCGCCGCCGCGCCGAGCGCCGCGGGCAGGCCGAAGCCGAGGCCACCGGCGC
The DNA here is from genome assembly GCF_013410345.1 of Saccharopolyspora hordei. Taxonomy (NCBI): domain Bacteria; kingdom Bacillati; phylum Actinomycetota; class Actinomycetes; order Pseudonocardiales; family Pseudonocardiaceae; genus Saccharopolyspora; species Saccharopolyspora hordei. The sequence goes on along the minus strand of NZ_JACCFJ010000001.1, from coordinate 2,286,603 downwards.
CCTGCGCGGAGTGCATCGGGGCGCCGTCGGTGTTCCACGCCGACCAGGCCCAGTAGCCGAGCATCGTCATGTCCCAGAAGCTCGGCGTGCCCTCGGGCACCGCGGCGCGCACCTCCGTCAGGACGCGCTGCTCCAGCTCCAGGTCCTGCGCCGCCAGCCGGGCGCGCACCCGGGCCAGCAGGTCCGCGACCGCGCGTTCGGCGCGACCGTCCGGTTCGCGGCGCGGGAGCCGCTCCAGCAGCGCCGACAGCAGGAGCTTGACGTCCGCGTGCAGGCCCAGGGCCGGGTGGTTCGACTCCAGCTTGCCCGCGTCCGCCTCCACCTGGACCACGCGACCGCGCGGGGCGAACCGGTGGTAGTTGCTGGTCAGCTCGCCGAGGCCGGACCCGAGCACGAGCAGCACGTCCGCGGCGGCCAGGAACTCCGTGCTGTGCCAGTCCTCCAGCCACGACTGGCCGGACAGCGGGTGCTCCCACGGGAAGACGCCCTTCCCGCCGAAGGTGCTCAGCACCGGTGCCCGCAGCGCCTCGGCCAGCTCCAGCAGCTCCGGTTCGGCCCCGGCGCGCGCCGCGCCTCCCCCGGCCAGGACCACCGGGTTCTCCGCGCCGGCCAGCAGCCGCGCCGCCTCGTCGACCAGCTCCGGCAGCGGCTCCAGCGGCGCCGGCCGGGCGGTGGCCGAGGTGATCGGCGGGAGCTCGGCCGGGGCGAGCAGCACGTCCTGCGGGATCTCCACCCACACCGGACCGTAGGGGACGGTCGCCGCGGACTCCCACGCCGCGCGCAGCGCGCCGGGGACCTGGCTGGCCGTGCGCACCACGTGCACCGACTTCACCACGTCCCGGAAGCTGGCCTGCTGGTCGGGCAGTTCGTGCAGGTAGCCGTGCCGCCCACCGCCCAGTCCGGCCACCGGCACCTGGCTGGAGATGCCCAGCACCGGCACCGACGCGGCCCGCGACTCCTGCAGCGACGCGAGGGTGAGCAGCGCGCCCGGACCGGTCGAGACGACCACCGGCGTCACCGGCACCGGGCCCGCCGGGTCGGCGGCCAGCCGCGCGCGGGCGTGGCCGTCGGCCGCGAAGGCCAGGTTGTTCTCCACCCGGGAGCTGACCAGCCGCAGGTCGGGGGCGCGGCGCAGCGCGTCGAACAGCCCGAGCGCGTGCTGGCCGGGCAGGCCGAACACGGTCTCGGCGCCGAGCGCGCGCAGCGTCTCGACCACCAGGTCGCCACCGGTCCTGCCGTCGGTCATCGCCCACCTCCCACGGTGTCCTCCAGTGCGGTCTCCGGGACCGGCCCGGCACCGCTGGTGCGCTGGTCCCAGGCCGCCAGCACCTCCGGGTCGGTGCGCGGGGTGAGCAGGCTGACCACGACGTAGCAGACCAGGCTCGCGCCGAGACCGTAGTAGATCGGCTCGTTCGCCAGCAGGCCGTGCACCGCCATCGACACGAGCACCACCACCGAGCCCACCACCATCGAGGCCAGTGCCCCGGCGCGGGTGCCGCGCTTCCACACCAGCCCGCCGAGGATCGCCACGAGCAGCCCGCCGACCAGGATGTTGTAGGCGACGGTGAGCGCGGCGACGACGTCGTCGACGGCCATCGCGACGCCGATCGCCACCACGCCGAGCACGAGCGTGGTGATCCGGTTGGTGCGGACGTCCGTGGACGCCCCGCGCAGCCGGGTCAGCACGTCCGTGGTGGTCACGGTCGAGCAGGCGATGAGCGCACCGCTGGAGGTCGACATCAGCGCCGACAGCGCGGCGGCCAGCACCAGGCCGCGCACGCCGGTCGGCAGCAGCTCCGCCACGATGGTGGCGAACGCGTCGTCGGCGTTGCCCAGGTCCGGGTACAGCACCTTGGCGGCGGTGCCGATCAGCGCTCCCGCGACGCCGTAGACCAGGCAGTACGCGCCGGAGAGCAACCCGCCGCCGGTCGCCACCCGCGGGCTGCGCGCGGTGAACACCCGCTGCCAGATGTCCTGGCCGATGAGCAGCCCGAAGCCGTAGGTCAGCACGTAGGTGACGATCGTGGCGCCGCCGATGCTGGTGGGGTCGAGGAAGTCCGGCGGCACCCGCTCCGCGAGGCCGTCGGGGCCGCCCGCCGCGACCAGCGACATCGGCAGCAACACCAGCAGGACGCCGATGGTCTTGATGACGAACTGCGCGATGTCGGTGAGCGTGATCGACCACATGCCGCCGAGCACCGAGTACAGCACCACGATCGAACCGCCGATGGCGATCCCGACCGCGCTCGGGACGCCGAGGAGCACGTGGAAGACGGTGGCGAAGGACAACGTGGAGGTGACCGTGAGCATGAGCGTGTAGCCCCACATCACCACGCCCGCGATCACCGTCGACGAGCCGCCGTAGCGCAGGTCGAGCATCTCCGAGACGGTGTAGACCCGCAGCTTCACCAGCCGCCGGGCGAAGAACGCGTGCAGCGCGAGGATGCCCAGGCCGATGGTCAGCACCAGCCAGGCACCCGAGACGCCGTGCGTGTACCCGAGCCCGACACCGCCGATGGTGGACGCGCCGCCGAGCACGATCGCCGACATCGTCCCGGAGTACATGAACCAGCCGAGCCGCCGCCCGGCGACCAGGAAGTCGCTCTTGGTGCGGGCCAGGCGCATGCCGACCCAGCCGATGCCGATCATCGCAGCGACGTAGAGCGCGATCACCGCGTAGTCCCCGACCACGACGGCCTCCTCGTGCAGGTGCTGGTGGACGTCGGGGCTGCGCCCCGGCGGCGGTGATCTGGGCCACCGCCGTGCCGGACACCGTAGGCGCGGGTCACCAGGGGACGACATGGGACGATCCGTCCCAGTTCGGCGTAGTCTGTGGACGTTGTGACCACGGCCTCCACCGCCATCCCGCTGCGCGCGGTCGTCGACGACGACGCGCTGCACCTCGACGTCGTCGCCGACAGCCTCCGCGCCGGCGCGCTGGACCGGCCGGTGCGCTGGGCGCACGTCAGCGAGCTGCGCAACCCCGGCCCGTACCTGCTGGGCGGCGAGCTGCTGCTCACCGCGGGCGTCAACCTCGCCGACGCGCGAGCGGACGTCGACGACTACGTCCGGGGACTGCTGGACGCCGGGATCACCGCGCTCGGGTTCGGCGTCACGCCACCCATGCACGACGCGCTGCCCGAGGCCCTGCGCGAGGCGTGCGTGCGGCACGGGCTGCCGCTGCTGGTGGTGCCGCCCCGGACGCCGTTCCTGGCGATCAGCCGGGCGGTCGCGCTCGCACTGGCCGACGCCGCCCAACGCGAGCAGCGACGGGTGGCGGTGGCGCGCGAAGCGCTCATCAAGGCCGCGGCCGACGGGTTGCGCCCGCTGGTGCGCGCGCTCGGGCGGCAGCTGGGCGCGTGGGTGGTGCTCGCCGGGCGGCACGACGAGGCGGTGGCCGAGCACGGTGCGCCCGCCCGGTGGCCCGCCGAGCTGCCGGAACTGCTGGCGAGGCTGCGCGCGGGGCGGGGGATCCGCAGCGCCACCACCGAACTCGCCGACGGGACCGCGCTGCTCGCGCAACCCGTGTCGCCGCAGGCGACGGCCTCACAGCTGCTCGTCCTCGGCCGCCGCGAGCGCTTCGACGCCACCGAGCGGTCCATCGTCGCGGTCGGCGCCGGACTGCTGGGGCTGGCCGGCCGGGCGCGGGACGCCCCGCTGAGCGCGGCCACCACCGCGCTGCTGCTGGGCAGCGCGCCGCCGGAGGAGGTGCTCCCCCGGCTGCTGACCGGCGAGGAGTACCGGGTGGTCGCGGGCACGCCGACGCGCCGGCGCGCGGCCGACGACCTCGCCGACCACGACTGGTTGTGCACCCGGCTGCGCACGCCGCTGGTCCAGCTCGCCGGCGGCGGCTTCACCGCGATCACCGACTGCTGCCCCGCCCCGGAGGTCCTGTCCGCGGTGCGGGAGCGGGGGTGGTTGCCGGTGGTGAGCCGGCGGTTGCGCGCCGACGCGGTGCCCCGCGCGGGGCCCGAGGTCGAGGCCCTGCTGGACCGCGCCCGGTCCCTGGGCCGCCCGGTGGTGGCGGAGCGCGCTGGACTGTCCACAGTGGTGCGCCCGGAGGCGGCGAGCGCGTTCGCGGCCGAGCTGCTGGCCCCGCTGCGCGCGCTGGGGCCGGACCGGCGGGGGCTCGTCGACACGCTGCGCACCTGGCTGGCGCACCACGGCAGCTGGGAACGCACGGCGACCGCGCTCGGCGTGCACCGCAACAGCGTCCGGCACCGCATCGGGCAGGTGGAACGCGCGCTCGGCGTGGACCTCGCCGATCCGGAGACCCGGATGGAGCTGTGGTTCGCCCTCCGCTGGGACGAGGACGGCGGGGCGCCAGGCGGGAGCCGGGGCTCCGCTGTCGGCGGTGAGCTGCGCTGACTCCGGGTGCACGGCTTCCCACCGGTTCGCGCGCTGGTGCAGCGGGGTGGGGATCGGGGACGATGGGGGCCGTTGGTGAGAACGCGGGAGGAGGGTGCCATGTCGAGCCGGAACGTGCGGTTCGTCGGCGGGCCGCTGGACGGGCGGATGCAGGACCTCCGTGACTCGGAAGCCGTCGCGGGCCGGCTGCTGCGGCACATCCACCTGCACGACGGGCCCAAGATCGAGACCCACTACGAGCTGCACTACACGCCCGAGGCGGGCTGGGTCTACCACCTCTGCGGCCAGGGCCCCCCGGGGTCGTGAGCGCGAAGACCGGCTCCAGCCGGTCCGCGCACTCACGACCCCGGGGGGCGGCGCTCAGGTCGTGAAGGCCCAGACGTGGACGACGGCCCGGTCGGGAGGTGAGGTGTCCACCAGCACCTCGCGGAACACCGTCTCCGGGCGACCCGGGCCGGGCGGGAGCTCGTCCGAGGCGGACGCGAACTCGGCCCCGACCGGTGCCTGCGGCACGGGCTCGTAGCCGACCACGCGCCCCGGCTGCAACGGCGTGCGGAACTGCGAGCCGCCCAGCAGCTGCTCCACCGCCCCGTCGTCGACCGCGACCGCGAGCCGGTAGATCGAGTCCTGCCCGTGCTCGGCGTCGACGCCGAGCACCTCCGCCCCCGGCGGCACGACGACGCCGCTGAACGCCAAGGCCTCCTCCACCGGCGGCGGAGCGTCACGGGAGTCGCGACCACCGCCGCAACCGCTGGTCACGAGCGCACAGACGAGGAACACCACCACCAGGACAGCGCGCATCGGCCCATCACACCATTCCCGCCGGCACCCTCAGTCACGACCCCGTCCCGGGTCGTCGCGACCGTCCCGGCCACCGTCCGAGGGGTCCGGCAGGTGCCACCGGTCGCCGCCGCACCGGTTCGAGGAAGGCGGTCTCGTCGTCGCGCTCGGGCACCTGCGCCTGGGGCACGGGCGGTGATCGCGCAATTGTCGGGTCCCGCCAAAATCGGGGGCGCTGTGGCGCTGGACCCGACAAGGGGTGCGGTCGAGGCGGGGGTTGCGACAGGTGTCACAGAGCTGATCGGGTTGGACACCCGGGTACCGGCCTACCATCAGTGGCCATGGTGGCGCACTCGAAGTCGAGCGGCGTCGGACCGGAGCTGGCCTTGGCCGCCGATTTCCCGGAACCGACCCACGAGCAGTGGCAAGCCCAGGTCGCGAAGGTCCTGCAACGCTCGGGCCTGGTCGGCGACGACCCGGCCGGACCGGTCGAGGACGTGCTGGCCACCACCACCTACGACGGCATCACCGTGCGCCCCCTCTACACCGAGCCCGCGGGCGAGACGGGCGTGCCCGGGCTGGCGCCGTTCGTGCGCGGCAGCCGCCCGCAGGGCAGCGTCGCCGAGGGCTGGGACGTGCGGCAACGCCACGACAACCCCGACGCCGCCGAGACCAACCGGGAGGTCTTGGCCGACCTCCACAACGGCGTGTCGTCGCTGTGGCTGCGGCTGGGCCGCGGCGGGCTGGCCGTCGACGACCTCGCGGACGCGCTGGACGGCGTCCACCTGGACATGATCGGCGTGGCGCTGGACGCCGGGGCCGAGACCACCGCCGCCGCGGACGCCCTCTTCGCACTCGCCGAGGAGCAGGGCGTGCGCCCCCACGCGCTGCGCGGCACCCTCGGCGCCGACCCGCTGGGCTGGCAGGCCCGCACCGGGCAGGCCGGGGACGAGGAGGAGGCGGTCGCCCTCGCCGAGCGCTGCGCAGGGCTGCCGGAGCTCGGGGCGCTGGTCGTGGACGGGTTGCCGTACCACGAGGCGGGCGGCTCGGACGCCCAGGAGCTCGGCTGCTCGCTCGCCGCCGCCACCACCTACCTGCGGTGGCTCACCGAGGCCGGCATCGACGTCGAGACCGCCGCACGGCTGGTCGAGTTCCGCTACGCCGCCACCGCCGACCAGTTCCTCACCATCGCCAAGCTGCGCGCCGCGCGCCGCCTGTGGGAGCAGGTGACCCGCACCTGCGGCGTCGCGGAACGCGCCCGCGGCCAGCGGCAGCACGCCGTGACCTCCCCGGCGATGCTCACCAAGCGCGACCCGTGGGTGAACATGCTGCGCACCACGATCGCGTCCTTCGCCGCGGGCATCGGGGGCGCGCAGGCGGTGACCACGCTGCCGTTCGACGCCGCGATCGGGCTGCCGGACTCCTTCGCCCGGCGCATCGCCCGCAACACCCAGTCGCTGCTGCTGGAGGAGTCGCACCTGGCGCAGGTGATCGACCCGGCGGGCGGCTCCTACTACGTCGAGTCGCTGACCGACGAGCTGGCGAAGGCCGCCTGGGCCTGGTTCCAGCGGATCGAGGCTGCCGGCGGCCTCCCCGCCGCGCTGGGGTCCGGGCTGGTCGCCGACGCGCTCGCCGCGACCTGGGAGCAGCGCCGCACCGCGATCGCGCACCGCCGGGACGCCATCACCGGGGTCAGCGAGTTCCCGGACCTGGACGAACCGGTGCTGGAGCGCGAGCCCGCCCCGGAACAGCCCGGCGGCGGCCTGCCCGTGCACCGCTACGCCGAGGACTTCGAGCGGCTGCGGGACGCGGCCGACGCGCAGCCGACACGGCCCACGGTGTTCCTCGCGACGCTCGGCTCGCTGGCCGCCCACAACGCGCGCGCGTCGTTCGCGCGGAACCTCTTCGCCGCGGGCGGCGTCGCGTGCACCGACGCGGGGGCCACCGAGTCCACAGCGGACGTGCTCGCCGCCTACGACGGCGCGCCGGTGGTGTGCTTGTGCTCCAGCGACGAGGTCTACGCCGACCGCGCGGCGGAGACCGCGGAGGCGCTGAAGCGGGCTGGAGCGCGGCAGGTGCTGCTGGCCGGGAAGCCGAGCGGGACCGGGGGCGTGGACGGGTACGTCCACGCCGGGTGCGACGCGCTGGCCGTCCTCACCGACGTCCACGAGCAGTTGGGAGTCCGACGATGACGCAGATCCCGAACTTCGCCGACGTCCCGCTGGACAGCCCTCCGGCCGCCGATCCCCAGCGGTGGCAGGAGGAACTGCTCGCCGCCACCGGCAAGGAGGCCGACGCGCTGGTGTGGGAGGCGCCCGAGGGCATCGGCGTCAAACCGCTCTACACCGCCGACGACACCGCGGGCCTGGACTTCCTGCACACCTACCCCGGGCTGGCCCCGTTCCTGCGCGGGCCCTACCCGACGATGTACGTCAACCAGCCGTGGACCATCCGGCAGTACGCCGGGTTCTCCACCGCCGAGGAGTCCAACGCCTTCTACCGCCGCAACCTCGCCGCCGGGCAGAAGGGCCTGTCGGTGGCCTTCGACCTGGCGACCCACCGCGGCTACGACTCCGACCACCCGCGCGTGGCGGGCGACGTGGGCATGGCCGGGGTGGCCATCGACTCGATCCTGGACATGCGGCAGCTCTTCGACGGCATCCCGCTGGACCGCATGAGCGTGTCGATGACCATGAACGGCGCGGTGCTGCCGGTGATGGCGCTCTACATCGTCGCCGCCGAGGAACAGGGTGTGGCGCCGGAGAAGCTGGCCGGGACCATCCAGAACGACATCCTCAAGGAGTTCATGGTCCGCAACACCTACATCTACCCGCCGCAGCCGTCGATGCGGATCATCTCCGACATCTTCGCCTACACCTCGCAGCGGATGCCGAAGTTCAACTCCATCTCGATCTCCGGCTACCACATCCAGGAGGCCGGGGCGACCGCGGACCTGGAGCTGGCCTACACGCTCGCGGACGGGGTGGAGTACCTGCGGGCCGGGCGGCAGGCCGGGCTGGACATCGACGCCTTCGCGCCCCGGTTGTCGTTCTTCTGGGGCATCGGGATGAACTTCGCGATGGAGGTCGCGAAGCTGCGCGCGGCGCGCCTGCTGTGGGCGAAGCTGGTCAAGCGGTTCGAGCCGCAGAACCCGAAGTCGCTGTCGCTGCGGACCCACTCGCAGACCTCCGGCTGGTCGCTGACCGCCCAGGACGTCTACAACAACGTGGTGCGCACCTGCGTGGAGGCGATGGCCGCCACCCAGGGCCACACCCAGTCGCTGCACACCAACGCGCTCGACGAGGCGCTGGCGCTGCCCACCGACTTCTCCGCGCGCATCGCCCGCAACACGCAGCTGGTGCTGCAGCAGGAGTCCGGCACCACGCGGGTGATCGACCCGTGGGGCGGCAGCTACTACCTGGAGCGGCTCACCCAGGACCTCGCCGAGCGCGCGTGGGCGCACCTCACCGAGGTCGAGGACGCCGGCGGCATGGCGCAGGCCATCGACGCGGGCATCCCGAAGCTGCGCATCGAGGAGGCCGCCGCCCGCACCCAGGCGCGCATCGACTCCGGTCGCCAGCCGCTGATCGGCGTCAACAAGTACCGCTACGACGGTGACGAGCAGGTCGACGTGCTCAAGGTCGACAACGCCGGGGTCCGCGCCCAGCAGCTGGAGAAGCTGCGGCGGCTGCGGGAGGAGCGCGACAGCCAGGCCTGCGAGGACGCGCTGCGCCGCCTGACCGCGGCGGCCGAGGCCGCGATGTCCGACGAGCGCCCCCACGACCTGGCGCACAACCTGCTCACGCTGGCCGTGGACGCGGCGCGGGCGAAGGCGACCGTCGGGGAGATCTCGGACGCGCTGGAGAAGGTGTTCGGGCGCCACTCCGGGCAGATCCGTACGATCACCGGCGTGTACCGGGACGAGTCGGGCCCGTCGGAGCAGCTGGAGACCGCGCGCCGGCGCGTGGAGGAGTTCGCCGAGGCCGAGGGCCGCCGTCCGCGCATCCTGGTCGCCAAGATGGGCCAGGACGGCCACGACCGCGGCCAGAAGGTGATCGCCACCGCCTTCGCCGACCTGGGCTTCGACGTGGACGTGGGGCCGCTGTTCCAGACCCCGGCCGAGGTGGCCCGCCAGGCCGCCGAGTCCGACGTGCACGTCGTCGGCGTCTCCAGCCTCGCCGCCGGGCACCTGACCCTGGTGCCCGCGCTGCGCGACGAGCTCGCCGCGATCGGCCGCGACGACATCATGATCGTCGTCGGTGGCGTCATCCCGCCCGCCGACTTCGACGCGCTGCGGCAGGCCGGGGCCTCGGCGATCTTCCCGCCCGGCACGGTCATCGCCCAGGCGGCGCTGGGCCTGCTCGACGAACTCCGCGACCGGCTCGGCCACTGACATGCCGCGCACGATCGACGTCCAGGACTACGCCAAGGGCGTGCTCGCCGGTTCCCGCACCAAGCTGGCGCAGGCGATCACGCTGGTGGAATCCACCCGCGCCGACCACCGCGAGCTGGCCCAGCAGCTGCTCACCGAGCTGCTGCCGCACAGCGGTGGCGCGCACCGGATCGGCATCACCGGTGTTCCCGGCGTGGGCAAGTCGACGTTCATCGAGGCGTTCGGGTCGATGCTGACCGGTGCCGGGCACCGGGTGGCGGTGCTGGCCGTGGACCCGTCGTCCACCCGCAGCGGCGGCAGCATCCTCGGCGACAAGACGCGGATGGGCAAGCTGGCCAGCGACCCGGCGGCGTTCGTGCGGCCGTCGCCGTCGGCGGGCACGCTCGGCGGTGTCGCGCGCGCGACGCGGGAGACCATCGTGCTCATGGAGGCCGCCGGCTTCGACGTGGTGCTGGTGGAGACCGTCGGGGTCGGGCAGTCCGAGGTGACCGTGGCGGGCATGGTCGACTGCTTCCTGCTGCTGTCCCTGGCCCGCACCGGCGACCAGCTGCAGGGCATCAAGAAGGGCGTCCTGGAGCTGGCCGACATCATCGCGGTCAACAAGGCCGACGGCGACCACGCGGGCGAAGCCCGCAAGGCGGCCCGCGAGCTCCGCAGCGCCCTGCGCCTGCTCACCCCGGTCAGCGCCAGCTGGACACCGCCGGTGCTGACGTGCAGCGGCCTGCAGGGCATCGGCCTGGACGAGGTGTGGGAGCAGGTCCAGAAGCACCGCGAGGTGCTGACCGAGACCGGCGAGTTCGCGGAGAAGCGCAGCCGCCAGCAGGTCGAGTGGACCTGGGCGCTGGTGCGCGACCAGCTGATGTCCGAGCTCACCCACCACCCCGGGGTCCGCGCGATCCTCGGCGAGGTGGAGGCCCAGGTGCGCGCGGGCGAACTGCCCGCGAGCCGGGCCGCCGAGCGGTTGCTCGAGGCGTTCCGGGACGGCTCCTAGTCGGTGGCGGGTTCGAACCGCCGCCAACGACGCTGGTCCTCGTCGGGCGTTGCGCCGTCGACGGTCAGTCGCCACCCCGGCAGGCCCCGCAGCAGGTCGTGGTCGGGCAGCTGGTCGGGAACGAGGACCCGGGCGCCGGAGAGGTCCGGCACTCCCCGCTCGGTGCGGCCGAACCACACCGCGTCGTGGAACTCGGCTTCGCGGAACGAGGCCCTCCCCGGCAACCGCGTCCCGCCGAACGAGGTGGAGCCGTGGAAGCGCGTCCCGTCGAAGGAAGCCGTGTCGAGGAACTCCGCCGCCCCGAAGGCGACGTCGTGGAACGTCGCCTCCCGGAACGACGCCGTGGCGTCGAACGCCGTGTGGCGGAAGGAGGTCTCACCGCGGAGCTCGCCTTCGGCGAACGAGGCCGGGCCGTGGAACCGGGCCCCGTCGAAGGAGACCGCACCGTCGAAACCCGCGTGGCGGAAGGAGATCTCGCCGCGGCACCTCGTCCCGCCGAACCGGGCGACGTCGTGGAACCGCGCTGCGTCGAAGGACGCCGCATCGACGAGCACGGCTCCGCGGAGCGACACCGCACCGCGGAACTCCGCGCGGTGGAAGGACGCGTCGCCGTGGAACACCGCGCCGTCGAACGAGGCGCCGCGGACGCAGCAGTCCGCCATGTCCCAGTCGAGCAGCGTGGCCCGGGTGAGGTCGAGGTCGACGTCCGCCCAGAACGTCGCCTCCGCGCCGGGGCGGAGGTGCGTGGTGAGCAGCCGTTGTGCGGTGAGCCGCACCTGGGTCTCCTGGCGGTGCCCGTCCTGCTGCTCCGGGTCGACCTCGCCGGGACCGGCGAAGGGCATGCGCAGGTAGGCGCACAGCAGGTCCACGACCGTCTGCCGGTGACCGGGGTTGTCCTGCGCGAGCCGCTCGAGGGCGTGCAGCGCCGCCAGCCGCACCGGCGCCGTGTCCGACCCCAGCTGCTCCGCGGCGGAGGCGTAGAGCTCGGTGATCCGGCGTTCCGCGGCGTCGTGGCGGGCGTCGGCGGCGACGAGCTCCTTGTGGGCCAGGTCCCGCTCGTTCTGGGCCAGCTGCAGTTCGAGGGCGCGTTGCCGCCGCGCGGCGAGCAGCAGCGCCGCCGCGCCACCGGTGCCGACCACGATGCCGCCCGCCAGCTTCACGATCTCCAGGCGGATCTGGTCCTGCGGGCTGCCGCCGCCGAACAGGGCGAGCAGCGTCCACATCGACACCGCCGCCACGCCCAGCAGCACCACCGCACCGACCCAGATCGACCAGGCCGGCATCACGGAGACGGACCGGCCCCCCTGCGCGTCCCGCCTCCACCACGATCCGATCACGCCGACGAGCATGCCACCGAGCGCGCGGGAACGGCGCCGGATCGCCGGCTCCACCGCTAGGGTGGCGGCGTGGAGTTCAGCGTGACCAGCGCACAGCTGCCCGGCGGCGTCACGCTGATCACCGTCCGCGGTGAGGTCGACGTCTTCACCTCGCCCGCGCTGGAGGCGCGGCTGGCCGACGCGGTCGACGACGGTGCGGTGCGGGTCGTCGTGGACCTCTCGCCGGTCGACTTCCTGGACAGCACGGCGCTCGGCGTGCTGGTCGGCGGCTGGAAGCGGATGCGCGCCGCCGACGGCGACCTGGTCGTGGTGTGCGCGGCGGAGCGACTGCTCAGGCTCTTCCGGATCACCCGCCTCGACGAGGTGCTCCCCCTCGTTCCCGACGTCCCCTCCGCTCGCTCCTGGCGGCCGTGAGCAGCGTGGTCCGGTCGGGGATCCCGCGCCGGCGAGCACCCCACGCTGGGAAGGGCGTGCGTCCCGCGGGCCTGGTCCCGTCCATCCGGGGTCGGGTCGGATACTGGAACGGTACCGACGTCGACCCCGGGAGCGATGGACCATGCGGATCAGCGTTGACACCGGTTCCGGTGTGCCGCCGTTCGAGCAGGTGCGGTCGAGCATCGCCGAGCAGATCCGCAGCGGGGAGCTCCCGGTGGGCACCAAGCTCCCGACCGTCCGGGCGCTGGCCGCGGACCTGGGCATCGCGGTGAACACGGCCGCCAAGGCCTACCGCGAGCTGGAGCAGGCCGGGCTCATCGAAACCCGCGGCCGCGCGGGCACGTTCGTCTCCGACGCGGGCGACCAGGCGGCGGCGCGCGCTGCCGAGGCAGCCGCCACCTACGCCCGGACCACGCACGCCCTCGGCATCCCCGCCGACGAGGCCCTGGCCATCGTCCGCGCCGCCCTGGGCGTCTGACCTCCGGCTCCGGGGGCCGCACGCCGTCCAGCGACCACCGCGAGCAGGGTGGTCACCGCGCCGGTCAGGTCCCGGTCGCCCGCGGTGTCCGCTCTCCGCCGGGTCTCGTCCACCGTGATGCCACGGCTGACGAGCAGCCAGAACCCGTCCGGCGCCACGGTCACGGCGGCCACCGAGGAGCGACGCCAGGTCCAGGCGGAACGGGCGGTACCGCGGGGCGCTCCTCGGTCAGGAGCCGCGTGGGGTGGGGAGGGTGTCCGGGACGTCGAAGGAGAGGACGGGGTCGCCGAAGTGGGGGCCTGCGGCGACGCCGCAGCCCATCTCCCGCCAGGTCTCGGCCTCCCGCTCGTCACGGACGCCGCCGACCCACAGCTCGGCCCCGCAGGCCCGCACCAGCGGGACCAGGTTCCGGACCGCCTGCACCTCCGGCACGTCCGGGTCCTCCGCGTCGCGGACGATCGCGACCAGCTCGTCGGCCAACCGCACCGCGTCCACCGGGAGTTCCCGCAGCAACCGCAGCTCCTCCGGCGACCCCTGGAAACCGTGCAGCGACGTCCTGACGCCGCGGTTGCTGAGGAACCGCACGTTGTCGCGGCTCTCCTCGTTGTCCCCGCTGATCGCGGCGAAGGGCAGGCACAACCGCAGCCGGCCCGGGTCGAGGTCACCGGCGTCCAGGATCCGGTGCACCATCGCCGCCAGGTCGGGGTCCTGCCCCTGGTTCGGGCTCAACGGCAGGGACAACTGCACCTCGAGTCCGTCGGCGTGCCACTCCAGCAGCTGCTTCCACGCCGTCTTGAGCATCCAGTCGCGCAGCGACAGCGTCACCCCGGAGCGCTCCGCCAGCCGCAGGCACTCGTCGTGGTCCAGCGTCGTGCCCTCGGCGGTGTCCCAGCGCAGCCCGGCCTCCAGCGCGACCAGCCCACTGCCGTCGAGGCGCATGAGCGGGCGGTAGACCACGTCGAACTCGCCCTGCTCCAGCCCGCCCGGCATCACGGCGGCCAGCCTCGACTCGATCTGCTCCTCCGGGGCGCGGTCCGGGTCGAACAGCGCCCACTGCCGCTTGCCCGCGGCTTCCGCGCGCCGCAGCGCGACGTCCGCGGCCCACAGCATGTGCGAGGCCTCCGCGTCGGCCACCCGCCGCTGCACCACGCCGACGCTCGCCGAGGCCGCGATGCCCTGCCCGCCGATGTAGACGGGCTCGGCGAGCAGGTCGTTGATCCCCTGCACGACCTCGGGCACCGCCGGCGTCTTCTCCTGCTGCCACACCAGGATGGCGAACTCGGTGCCGCCGAAGCGCGCGACCAGCGCCTCCTCGCCCTCGACCAGCTGCTCCAGCCGTCGCGCCACCGTCTTGATCAGGATGTCGCCGACCTCGTAGCCGAGACCGTCGTTGATCACCTCGAACCCGTCCAGCCCCAGGTGGTAGAGCGTCATCCAGGACTCGCGCGGGAAGTTGACCAACGCGGCTTCCAGGCGGGTGAAGAAGTACTGCCGGTTCGGCAGCCCGGTCAGCACGTCGTGCAGCGCCTGGTACCGGAACCGGGCCTGCAGCATGTGCAGCTCGGTGATGTCCTCCACCATCGTCACGAAGTTCCCCGGCGCCCCGTCCGAGCCGCGCAGCACCGACACCGCCAGGTAGGCCCAGGCTTCCTCGCCGTTGGCGCGCAGCAGGCGCTTGCGGTCGCTGAGGCGCTTGGCGCCGCCGCCCTCGGCGAGCTCGCGGTACGCCGCCGAGAGGTACTCGGCGTCCTCGGGGTGGAACAGGTCGTGGATGGTCATCGACGTCAGAGCGCTCTCCTGGTAGCCCAGGACGTACTCCCACGCCGGGTTGACCTGGACGAACTTGCCCTCCAGGTCGGTGATCGCGATGCCGATCGGGGTCGTGGTGAAGACCTCGCTGAACCGCGCCTCGCTGGCCGCCAGCTCCCGGTCGGCCTTGAGCTTCGACCGCAGCAGCGCCTTCTTCAGCGTCTCCTGCTGCACGAACGTGCTCTCCCGGTCCGCCGCGGCGTAGCCGGCCGCGATCGCGGCGACCAGCCGCAGCATCCGGTGCACCTCGTCGTCGCCGAACCGGCCCACCAGCTCGTCGCGCAGCAGGTTCAAGCTCAGCGGCAGGCTGCTCTCGCCGGTGGCGTGCATCTCCACCAGCCGGGCACCGACCTCGCGACCGATCTCGTCCACAGCGGACGGTTCGTCCAGCGCGGCGACGACCCGGTCGACCAGCTCGGTGAGCACCTGCTCGACGGTCGCACGGGCGAGCGGGATGTAGGAGGCGGTGCTCAGCTGCGCGGCCCACCGGCGGGCCACGTTGGCCCGCCACTCGGCGTCGCGCCGCTGCGGAACCAGTGCGCCCGGCGGTTCGGCTGCCGTTCCCTCGTCCATCTCAACCGTCCAGCACCGTCTGCGGGCGTCCGCCCCGGTCACACCTTCCCACCACCATCGTCGAACCGGACCGCGCCCCCCGCGACCGACTCATGGCTTGCGCCCCACCCCCGCGTAGATCTGCGAGCCGCCCGGCTCGTCGGCGGCCTGCTCCGGCCGGTCCGGCCGCCACAGCGCGGTGCCGACCACGCCCGGTTCCACCAGCTCGAAGCCGGCGAACAGCTCGGTGATCTCGGCGTGCGTGCGGGTGTAGATCGGGTCGGCGCTGCGCCGCATCACCTCGACCACGCCGGCCATCTCCTCCGGGCTGATGTCGGCGGTGAAGTGCGACAGCGCCAGGTAGCTGCCGGGGGCGAGCGCGTCGCGGTAGCGGGCGATGATCGCCGGCGCGTCGGCCTCGTGCGGCACGAAGTGGAACACCCCGGCCATGATCAGCCCGACCGGTTCGTCGAAGTCCAGCAGCCGAAGGGTCTCCGGGTGCTTGAGGATGGAGTCCGGGTCGGTCATGTCGGCTTGCACGATGGTGGCGCGGTCGTTGTCCTCCAGCATCAGCTGGCTGTGCGCCACCGCGACCGACTCGTAGTCCACGTAGACCACGCGCGCTTCCGGGTCGGCGCTCTGGGCGATCTCGTGCACGTTGCCCACCGTCGGGATCCCCGAGCCGACGTCGAGGAACTGCCGGACCCCCTGCTGTCCCATGAAGACCACCGCGCGGCGCAGGAACGCCCGGTTCAGCCGGGCGACGTCGCGCGCGCTGGGCAGCGCGGCCAGGAACTTCTCGGCCAGTGCGCGGTCCGCGGCGAAGTTGTGCGCACCGCCGAGCAGGTAGTCGTAGAGCCGTGCTGCGCTGGGGACTTCTTCGTCGACGTCGTCGGGGACCCAGTTCGCTGGTTCGTTCACGTCCGCCTCGCCTCTCGCGCCGTTGCGTGTCGACCAGACTACTGGGTGACACCACCCTCTCCCGCAGGGCGTAACGGTGCTGCTGCTTCCGTATCGATCGAGAGGCCCGACCAGCTGACCGGGCCCTCGTTCGTGGAACCGCCGTCGGTCAGGCGTTGTGGCGGCTCAGTGCGCCTCTTCGAGGGTCTCGCCGTCGGCGACGAGCGCGTCCAGGGCGCTGAGGTCGGCCTCGGAGAGCCCGATCGAGCCCGCCGCGGTGTTCTCCTCCAGGTGCGCCACCGAGGACGTGCCGGGGATGAGCAGGACGTTGTCCGACCGCCGCAGCAGCCAGGCCAGCGAGACCTGGGCCGGGGTCGCGCCGTGGCGCTCGGCGACGCCCCGCAGCACCTCGTCCTGCCGCGCCCGGCTGTCCGCGAAACCGGACCCCAGCGGGAAGAACGGGACGAACGCGACACCGTCCGCGGCGGTCCGGGCCAGCAGGTCCGCGGACGTGCGGTTGACCACGTTGTAGAGGTTCTGCACCGCGGCGATCTCGGCGTGCTGCCGCGCCTCGGCGTACTGCTCGACGGACACGTTGGACAGTCCGATGGCGCGCACCAGCCCCTGCTCGCGCAGCTCGGTCAGCGCGCCGAGCTGGTCGGCCAGCGGGATCCCGCGGTCCACCGTGTGCCGCAGGTAGACCAGGTCCAGCGCCTCCAGGTGCAGCCGGCGCAGGTTGTCGTGCACCTGGGCGCGCAGCGCGTCCGGGTGGTTCAGCGGCAGCCACGCGCCCTCGTGGTCGCGGTAGGCGCCGATCTTGGTGGCCAGCACGAGGCCCTCGCCGTAGGGGCGCAGCGCCTCCGCGATCAGCTCGTTGACCACCCACGGGCCGTAGAAGTCGCTGGTGTCGATGTGGTCGATGCCGAGTTCCACGGCTCGGCGCAGCACCCGGACCGCCTGCTCGCGATCGGCGGGCGGGCCGAACACGCCCGGACCGGCCAGCTGCATCGCACCGAAACCGACTCGGCTGACCCGGAGGTCGGAGGTCAGCGGGAACACGCCACCCAGGGCATCGGAAGCACTCGTCACGCCGTGATGCTGCGGGAAACGCGGCCCGCTGGCAAGGAGCGGGGTCACAACTGGGGCATGAGCAGCAGCCAGCGGGCGCCGAAGACCAGGCACACCAGGGCGATGAGGAACCAGCAGGCCAGCCACAACCCGGCGGGCACGCCGGTGAGGCGGGCGAGCTGGTCGGCGTCGGAGCTGGCCGCCCGGCCGTGGGACCGCTTGCGGCGCAGCTCGGCGATCGGCCGCACGCCGCCGAAGAGCAGGAACCAGCACAGCAGCGCGCCGCACAGGGCCTGCCAGGCCGGGGTGGCGAACCAGGACACCGCGAACACCGCACCACCGGTCACCAGGACCGACAGCACGCCGTAGACGTTGCGGACCGCCAGCAGCACGGCCGCCAGCAGCGCGACGCAGCCCCACAGCATCACGTGCGCCAGGTCGACGGTGACCAGCCACGCCCCGCCGAGGCCGAGCAGCGACACCGCCGGGTACCCGGCGAACAGCGTCAAGACCATGCCCGGTCCGGTCGGCTTGCCGGTGGACACGGTGAGCCCGGAGGTGTCGGAGTGCAGCCGGATCCCGTTGAGCGTGCGCCCGCTGAGCAGCGCGACCAGGGCGTGCCCGCCCTCGTGCGCGATGGTCACCACCCCGCGCAGCGGCAGCCACGTGGCGCGGTGGAGCACCAGGGCCAGCGCGACCAGGCCCGCGACCAGCGCGGCGACGCTGCCCGAGTCGAGCAGCTGCGCGGTCCACTCCCGCACGATCTCGTCCACAGCAGACACCAGGCGTTCCGGGGACAGGTCGCCGCCCACCCTAACGAAGGACCGAAGACCACCCACCCGCGGAACGACGGGCACCTTCCCCAACTGGATCGGCGAGAGGTGCCCTCCACCTCGACTCCTTCCCGCGCCGGGCCACGGGGTCGTCTGGTCAGGCGGAGGCGCGGACGACGAGGTCCGGGGTGATCGCGGTGCTGCGCAGGGCCGTCTCCTCGCCCGCCAACCGGGCGTCGAGGACGCGGACCGCCTCGGCCGCGATCTGCTGCTGCGGCTGGCGGACGGTGGTCAGCGCGGGCTGGGCCAGTGCGGCGTAGGGGATGTCGTCGAACCCCGTGACCAGCACGTCCTCCGGGACCCGGACCCGCCGGGACGTGAGCTCACCGAGCACGCCGAGCGCGATCGTGTCGTTGCCGCAGACGATGCCGTCGGGCAGCGCGCCCCGCTGCAGCAGCAGCTCCGCCGCACGCTGGCCCCACTCCTTGCTGAAGTCGCCGAGCAGCACGTCCTCGCCGTCGCCGACCGCCCGTCGGTAGCCGTCGAGCCGCGCCTGCGCGGCCGAGTCGGTGGGCTCGGCGCCCACGAACACCAGGCTCCGCGCGCCGCGCTCGGTCAGGTGCCGCACCACCTGCCAGAGCCCGGCCTCGTTGTCCACGCCGACCCAGCTGCCCGCGAAGCCGTCCACCCGCAGGTCGAGCTGGAGCACCGGGATCCGCGCCGCCGCCGTGGTCAGCGCCGCACCGCTGCGCTCGCGGTGGCACGGGATCATGATCAGCGCGTCCACCCGGCGGTCCAGCAGGGCGCGGACCTGGCGCTGCTCGACCTCCGGGTCGTAGTGCGAGGTGGCCAGCAGCAGGCTGCGCTGGCCGTCGTGCAGCTGGGTCTCGATCGACTCCACGAGCGTGGCGAAGAACGGGTTGGCGATGCGGGGCACGACCATGCCGATGGTGTGCGTGGTGCGGCTGCGCAGCGACGCGGCCACGACGTTGGGCTCGTAGTCGAGCTCGCGCGCCGCCGCCAGCACCTTGGCGCGGTTCTCCGCCCGCACGCCGCGCTGCCCGGACAGCGCGCGGGACGCGGTCGCCACCGAAACCCCCGCCCGCGCCGCCACATCGTGGATCGTGACGCCCACGCCACCTCCTCAGCTCGGGGTCGTGGGCGCACCGTCGCGCCACGACTGAGATCGGAGTGTAATCGGTTTCGCACCCATCACCAGGGTTGACAGCCGATCCCTCGTGCTTCATCGTGATCCCGCTACGGAAACCGATTACAGTTTCCGCGCTCAACGACGAGTGGAGCTGACGGTGATGGCCGACGACGGGCACCTGGAGCTGATCGGGGTCTCCAAGACCTACCCCGGTGTGCGCGCCCTGGACGCGGTGGACTTCGACGTGCGCCCCGGCGAGGTGCACGTCCTGCTCGGCGAGAACGGCGCGGGCAAGAGCACGCTGATCAAGATGATCGCCGGTGCGCACCGCCCGGACACCGGCGAGGTCCGGGTGGACGGGCGCCCGGTGCGCTTCCACGGCCCCGAGGACGCCGAGCGCCTGGGCATCGCCACCATCCACCAGGAGATGGCGCTGGTCCCGCAGCTGACCGTGGCCGAGAACGTCTTCCTGGGCAGGCCGCCGCGCCGCTTCGGGATCGTCGACCGCCGCGCGATGCGCCGCCAGGCCGCCGAGCTCATCGAGCGGACGGGCCTGGACCTGGACCCCGACGCCGTGGTCGGCGACCTCGGCGTCGCGCACCGGCAGCTGGTGGAGATCGCCAAGGCGCTCAGCCTGGACACCCGGTTCCTGGTCATGGACGAACCGACCGCGGTGCTCAGCCGCGCCGAGGTGGACCGGCTGTTCGGCATCGTCCGCGACCTCACCGCGCGGGGCGTCGGCGTGGTGTTCATCTCCCACCTGCTCGACGAGGTCGCCGAGATCGGCGACCGGGTCAGCGTGCTGCGCGACGGCGCCAAGGTGGCCGAGGTGCCCGCGGACACCGACCAGGACGAGCTGGTGCGGCTGATGGTCGGCCGCACCGTCGACCAGCAGTACCCGCCCCGCGACGCCGAGATCGGCGAGGTGCAGCTGGAGGTGCGCGGGCTGACCAGCCACGGCGTGCTGTCCGACATCAGCTTCACCGCGCGGGCCGGCGAGGTGGTCGGCATCGGCGGCCTGGTCGGCGCCGGCCGGACCGAGCTGGTGCGCGCGCTGTTCGGCGCCGACCGCTACGACCGGGGCGAAGTGCTGGTCGGCGGGCAGCGGATCCCGCCCGGCGACATCGCCGCGGCCCGCGCCGCCGGGCTCGCGCTGGTTCCCGAGGACCGCGCCGGGCAGGGCCTGGTGCTGGGCGCCTCGGTGGCCGAGAACCTGGGCCTGGCCACGCTGTCCGACCGCACCCGGGCCGGGTTGGTCGACCTGGCCGAGCAGCGGCGCGCCGCGGCGGAGTCGGTGGAGCGGCTGCGGATCCGCACCGCCGGGCTGGACCAGCCCGCGCTGACGCTCTCCGGCGGCAACCAGCAGAAGATCGTCATCGGCAAGTGGCTGCTGGCCGGCCCGCGGGTGCTCATCCTCGACGAGCCGACCCGCGGCATCGACGTCGGCGCCCGCGCCGAGATCTACGAACTCATCAACGAACTCGCTCGCGCGGGCACCACGGTGCTCGTCGTCTCCAGCGACCTGCCCGAACTGCTCGGCCTCAGCGACCGGGTGCTGGTGCTGGCCGACGGGCGGCTGCGCGGCGAACTGGACGGTGCCGAGGCGACCCAGGAGCGCGTGCTGGCGCTCGCCGTCTCGGCGGAGCACACCGGAGGAGAAACCGATGCCTGACGACGAGGTCGGCACCACCCCGCGCTGGCGGGTCGCGCTCGGCCGCGCGGGCGGTCCGCTCGGCGGACTGGTCGTGCTGGTGGTCCTGCTGGCGCTGTTGTCACCGGACTTCCTGACCGCGAACAACCTGCTCAACGTGGGTGTGCAGGCGTCCGTGGTGGCGGTGCTGGCGTTCGGCATGACGTTCGTGATCGTCAGCGGCGGCATCGACCTGTCGGTGGGCAGCGTCGCCGGGCTCGCCGGCATCGTGACCGGCTGGGCGATGACCTCGGTGGGCCTGCCGCTGTGGCTGGCGGTCCCGGCCGGCCTGGCCTCCGGTGCGCTCGCCGGGCTGGTCAGCGGTGTGCTCATCACCGCCGGGCGGGTCCCGCCGTTCATCGCCACGCTCGCGATGCTCAGCGTGGCGCGCGGTCTGGCGCTGGTCGTCTCCGACGGCCGGCCGGTCGGCGTGGAGGGCTGGCTCACCGAGGTCGGCAGCGGCGAGCTGTTCGGGGTGCTCCCCTACCCGGTGCTGGTGATGCTGGCGATCGGGCTGGTCACGGCGTTCGTGCTGCGGCGGACCTACGTCGGGCGCGCGATGTACGCGATCGGCGGCAACGCCGAGGCCGCGCGGCTGTCCGGCATCAAGGTCACCCGCCAGCAACTGGTCATCTACGCGCTGTCCGGGCTCTTCGCGGCCGTGGCGGGCATCCTGCTCGCGGCGCGGCTGGCATCGGCGCAGCCGGAGGCGGGCACCGGCTACGAGCTGGACGCCATCGCCGCCGTGGTGATCGGCGGGGCCAGCCTCGCCGGGGGCGTCGGGTCGGCGCTGGGCACCTTCGTCGGCGCGCTCGTCCTCGCGGTGCTGCGCAACGGGCTGAACCTGCTGGACGTGTCGGCGTTCTGGCAGCAGGTGGTCATCGGTGCGGTGATCGCCGCGGCGGTGCTGTTCGACACCGTGCGCCAGCGCCGGCGCAGCGGGCGGCGCGGGCCGGGGCTGCTGCGCACCCCCGCGGTGCGGCGGGCCACGGCGGCGGTGACCGCGCTGCTCGTGGTGGCCGCCGGTTGGGCGGTCTACCAGCGGCAGCAGGCCGCCGACGACGGCAGGCTGCGGATCGCGCTGTCGGTGTCCACACTGAACAACCCGTTCTTCGTCGACCTGCGCGAAGGGGCGCAGCAGGAGGCCGACCGGCTCGGCGTGGAACTGCGGGTCACCGACGCCGGCGAAGACGCCTCGCAGCAGGCGAACGCGGTGCAGAACGCCATCGCGCAGGACGTGGACGCGATCGTGCTCAACCCGGTGGACTCCGACGCGGTGGTGCCCTCGGTGAAGGCGGCGAACGCGGCGGAGATCCCGGTGATCGGCGTGGACCGCGCGCCCAGCGGCGGCACCGTGGTCACCACAGTGGCCTCCGACAACGTCGCCGGCGGTCGGCTGGCGGCGCAGCAGCTGGCGCAGCTGGTGGGGTCCGGGCCGGTCGCGGTGCTGGAGGGCCAGCCGGGCACCTCGGCGGCGCGGGAGCGCGGTCAGGGCTTCACCGAGGAGATCCGCAACCACCCGGGCATCCAGGTGGTGGCCTCGCAGCCGGCCGACTTCGACCGCACCAAGGCCCTGGACGTCATGCAGAACATCGTGCAGGCGCACCCGGAGGTCCGCGGCGTCTTCGCGGCCAACGACGAGATGGCGCTGGGCGCGATCAAGGCCCTGGGCGCCCGCGCCGGCACCGACGTCAAGGTCGTCGGGTTCGACGGCACCCCGGAAGGCCTGGCCGCGGTGCAGGCGGGCACCGAGAGCGCCGACGTGGCCCAGCAGCCGAAGCTGCTCGGCAAGGCCGCGGTGGAGCAGGCGGTCCGCGCGGCCCGCGCCCACGACCTCGGGCCTGGTGCACCGACGAACATCCCGGTCCAGGTCGTCACGAAGGAGACCGTGGAGGCCTTCCTCCGCGACCAGTGACCGCCACGACCACCGCGCCGGGCCGGACCCGGCGCGGTGGTCGTCGTCAGTCGAAGAAGGCGGGGACGTCGAGCGGGCCGCCCGCGGCGTCGAACTCGGCGTGGACCGCCTCGCGCAGCGTCGCGTCGGCCAGGTAGTCCACGGCGGTCAGCGCCAGGCCGGCCGCGCCGTCGAGCACCGCCCGGTCCCCCGCCTCGCTGCCCGCCGCGGCGGCGAACTCCTCGGTGTGCAGCGAGAGGTTCGGGTCGCCGAGGCCGATCATCGGGTGGATCGACGGCACCCGGTAGCTGATGTTGCCGAGGTCCGTCGAGCCGGTCAGGTACTCCGGGACCACGCCGCGCGGCAACGACGTCCGGCCGCGCCGCGACTGGTGCTCGGCCCAGCGCGCGGCCAGCACCTGGTTGTGCCGGATCGGCAGGTAGGCCGGGTTGGTGTCCCAGTTCAACTCCACGCCGCAGCCCGTCATGGCCGCTGCGCCGTGCGCGATGGACTCGATCCGGGCGGCCAGGTCGCGCAGCGACCCGGGTTCGGCGGAGCGCACGTAGAACAGCGCGGCGGCGCGGTCGGGGACCACGTTGGGCCGCTTGCCGCCGTCGGTGATGATCCCGTGCACCCGGTCCGTGGACGGCACGTGCTGGCGCAGCGCCGCGACGCCCTGGTAGGTCAGCACCACCGCGTCGAGGGCGTTGCGCCCCATGAACGGCTGCGCGGCGGCGTGCGCGGCCACGCCGTGGAACACCACCTCGACCTGCCGGCGGCCGAGGAACGGGTGGTCGGCGATGTCGTGCGAGAACGGGTGCAGCATCACCACCGCGTCGACGTCGTCGAACAGGCCCGCCCGCGCCAGGTGCTCCTTGCCGCCCCCGCCCTCCTCGGCGGGGGTGCCGAGCAGGCTCACCCGGCCCCCGGTCGCGCTCACCGCGGTCGCGGCGGCCAGGAACGCGCCCACCGCCGCCGAGCAGATGACGTTGTGCCCGCAGCCGTGGCCGATGCCCGGCAGCGCGTCGTACTCGGCCAGCACGGCGACGTGCGGCCCGGTGGACCCGACGGACGCGCGCAGCGCGGTGTCCAGCCCGCCGACGCCCACCTCGACCTCGTGCCCGTGGCGACGAAGCAGGTCGGCGACCTGGCCGGCCGAGCGGTGCTCGGCGAACCCCTCCTCCGGGTGCGCGTGGAGGTCGCGGCTGAGCGCGACGAGGTCGTCCGCGTGGCCGTCCACCCGCTCCTCGACCTCGGCGCACAGCGCCTCGTCGGCCCCGGCGTGGGCGGAGCGGAGGGGTTCGGCCGCCGCGACCGCCCGCTCGGTGGCGGCGGACACGGCGCGGAGGTAGGAGTCGTCCGGCTGCACAGGCTTCGTCACGCACCCGACTCTAAGGCCCCGGACGCGGCGTTCCGATGACGCGCGTGTGACGACTCAGCCCTGCGGAACGGTCCGCGGCGCCGTCCCGAGCACCTGGTGCGCCAGCAGCGCTCCGCCCACCACGGCCGACGGGATCACCACCAGCTGCAGCACCGGGACGAGGCAGAGCAGGTAGGTCGGCAGGCCGAAGCCGTAGGTCGCGGCCCGGTGCCGGCGCAGCGCCGCGCGCCGGTCGGCCAGCCCCAGACCGCGCCGCGCGAAGACCAGACCGACCATCTCGAGGGTGACCAGCCAGGCCCCGAACAGCGCGCCGAGCACCACCCCGGCGACCTGCCCCACCACCGGGACGAACCCGACCGCGAACAGCACGACCGCGCCGACCAGCGCGATCAGCACCAGCTTCACCGAGTCCCGCACGCCGCGTCCGACCTGCGTCAGCACGCCCGCGCCGTCGTCGGAGGTGTCCAGCCCCAGCTCGTCCTCGACCTCCTCGGCGATGTGCTCGTAGAACGGCCCGCCGACGAGCAGCGTGACCGCGATGAACGACACCGAGGCCAGCAGCGCGGCCGCCCCCACCAGCGCCACGCCGAGCAGGATGCGCAGCGCCCGGCGACCGAGGTCGCCCCAGCCGTCGGCGAACGGCGTCATCCAGGTGACCAGGTCGCTGCTGAAGTAGATCAGCGTGCCCAGGGAGCCCAGCAGCAGCACGGCACTGATCAGCGCGGGCAGTGCGCCGAGGAGCAGCAGCTTCGGGCGGCGCACGAGGACGCCGAAACCGGTGCCCAGCGCGCGGGCCCCGGTCAGGAACGAGCTCATCAGGTCGCCTCCAGTGCGGTGTCGATCACCGGACACCGTACCGGCCACCGGGCGCGGTCCGGGGCGGCGACGAGTGATCAGTGCACCACGCGGTGGCGCCTGCGCCGGGCGGCCCCGGCCGTGCGCGTGTTGAACGGTCCGGGGTTGCGGCGCTCGCCGCGGCGGCAGGCGTGCAGCTCCACCAGCACGACGTCGGGGTTCTCCCCGGCGTAGCAGCGCCAGAGCATCCGGAGCAACTCGTCCTCGGCGAGCACCCATCGGCGGTTGAAGACGTCATCGTCACTCATCGCGACTCCCACGCCGGTCCGTCCGCTCGCACGCCGAGCACGTGCGACCGCCCCCGAGCTCAGCGTACGCCCGGTGATCCGGTTCACCAACGCCATCGCGCCGCGTCGTTGTTAGGTTAGCCTTGCTTCCAACCGTAGGTCGGATCACCAAGGACGTGCCAGATGACTCCTCACCCAGCAGCCGCTCGCACCAGGTTCGGCCGGCGGAGCTTCCTGGTCGGCGCGACCGGGATGCTCGCCGCCGCGGGTCTGGCGGCCTGCGGCACCAGCGACGCACCCGGCGAGGCGGGCGACGCCCAGGCCGGGCCGGGCTTCCCGACGAGCATCCCGAACCGGTACGGCACCGCGGAGATCCCGTCCGCCCCGCAGCGCGTCGTCTCCCTCGGCATCACCGACCACGACGTGCTGCTGCCGCTGGGCGTCGTCCCGGTCGGGCTGACCGCGTGGGGGCCGTGGGAGAGCGGCGTCGGCCCGTGGGTGGAGCCGATGCTGCGCGGGGAGAAGCCGAAGGTCCTGGGCAGCGAGGTCGACCCGGAGAGCGTCATCGCGCTGGCCCCCGACGTCATGGTCGCGCTGCAGAGCGCGCTGACCGAGGAGCAGTACGAGCGGCTGTCCGCCTTCAACCCGGTGGTGGCGCAGCCGCCGGGCACCATCGACTACGGCGTGGACTGGCGGCTGCAGGCCGAGACGATCGGCCAGGCGCTGGGCAAGCAGGACGAGGTCGCCCGGCTCGTCGCCGAGACCCAGGCGCGCATCGACCAGACCCGCCAGGCGAACCCGCTGTTCCAGGGCAAGACCCACGTCACCGTCCGCACCGACTCGGCGGGCACCTACGCCGCCTACACCAAGCAGGACGCGCGGACCGCACTGCTGGAGCAGCTGGGCCTGACGCTGTCGCCGGCCATCGAGGGCCTGGACAGCGGCGGCAAGTTCAACGTCAAGGTCAGCAAGGAGCAGGTCTCGCTGCTGGACGCCGACGTCGTCATCGTCACCACGGCCAAGCCCACCGACGTGGACGCGGTGCGCAACGACCCGCTGCTGAACAACCTCCCGGCCGCCAAGCGGGGTTCGTTGGTCCTGCTCGACGACTACGACCTCACCATGGCGCTCGGCTCGGCCACGGTCTCCAGCATCCCGTACGCGCTGGACCGCCTCACGCCGAAGCTCGTCGAAGCGCTCAGCTGACGCGGCGGTGCCGCGGTCCGGCGGGTGTCCACACCGGACCGCGACACCGGGAACCGCGCGCTGCGACGGGGTCTCGCCTGATCCGTTCCGGTGAAAGCAGGTGCCCGCCGTGGTGGCGTGCACCTGCGGTGCCCGGCTCGGTGGTTCACTCCCCCTCGACCGTCCGGATCGAGGAGGTTCTCCGTGGCCACCGCCACCCGCCCCGCGAGCGTGCTGCTCGCCCTCGTGCTGGTCCTGCTCCCGGTCCCGGCGCAGGCGCAGGAGCGCACCGGCAGGCAGTGCGCGTCCACGTTGGACTGCTCGGCGGCCGAGCTGGAGGCGCTGCCGCTGACCCAGCGGCTGGTGTTCGTCCGCGCGGTGCAGGACCGGGTCGCCGCCGAGCACGTGCCGGGGTTCCGGCACTGGCGCAACATCGAGGGGATCATCCGCTTCTTCGTCGAGCACGGCTTCGGCGAGCGCGGTTCGTGGGTCTCGCACGTCGACGCCGGGATCCTGGAGGGCATCGAGCGCGGCACCGCGATCGCCCTCGGCGTCTCCGAGGACGACGGCGGCAACCCGGGGTCCCGCCTGTGGGCGGACTACCTGCGCCGCCTGCAGCGCGGCGAGCTGGGCGACCGCTGGGTGCACGACCCGGCGTGGGGCGAGGCGGAACAGGCCTCGACCGAGCACGGGGTGCGCCTGGCCGAGGCCCACGGCGCCCGCCCGAGCCGCGTCGACCGGCAGGTCTTCCAGTTCAGCGAGCTGTACCGCTGGGTGCTGCGCAACCCGCAGACCGCGCTGCTGGTGCTCGACGAGGACCTGGGCCAGACCACCGGGATCCCGGTCGTGCCCGTCGACTTCCTGCGCTGGTTCACCGACGTGACCGACCCCGTCCCCGCCTACCGGGGCGCGCACGTGGCGCACGACCTGGTCCTGCCGGACCCGCTCGGGCTCCCGGTCAGCACCCTCCAGCTGTTCCTGGCCTACGCCCCCGAGCTCGTCCGCGTCCACCAGGAGGAGACCGGTCGGCAGCCGCAGACGTGAGAAGGCCCCTCCCGCGAGTCGGGGCCGTCGCGGGAGGGGCCTCGTCCGTGCGCGTCAGGCGATGATGCGCAGCGGGTCCTCGAGCAGCGAGGTCAGCTGCTGCAGGAACGCCGCGCCGACCGCGCCGTCCACCGCGCGGTGGTCGGCCGACAGCGTCACGCGCAGGACCTTGCGGGCCACGAACTCGCCGTCGCGAACCTGCACCTCGTCGCGGGCCGCGCCGACGGCCAGGATCGCCGCCTCCGGCGGGTTGATCACCGCGCTGAACTGCTCGATGCCGAACATGCCCAGGTTGGAGATCGAGAAGGTGCCGCCGGACATCTCGTCCAGCTTCAGCTTGCCCTCGCGGGCGCGCCCGGCCAGCTCCCGGCTCTCCGCGGCGATCTCCGAGACGCTCTTGCGGTCGGCGTCCTTGACCACCGGCACCACCAGACCGTCCTCGATCGCCACCGCGATGCCGAGGTTGATCCGCTTGTGCCGCAGCAGCTTGTCCCCGGCGAACGAGACGTTCACCGACGGGTTCGCGCGCAGCGCGGTGGCCACCGCCTTGACGATCAGGTCGTTGACGCTGACCTTCGGGCCGCCCGCGGCCTGCAGCCGCTCGTTGAGCGTGCCGCGGAACGCCAGCAGGTCGGTGACGTCGATGGCGCTGGTCAGGTAGAAGTGCGGCGCCTGCTGCTTGCTCTCCGTCAGGCGCTTGGCGCTGACCTTCTGGATCTTGTTGAGCGGGACCTCCTCGACGTCCTCGCTCGCCACCGGAGCGGCCGGGGTGGCCGCGGGTTCGGGCGCGGCCGGAGCGCTCGCGGCCGCCGCAGCAGCGGCCTCGATGTCGGCGCGGATGATCCGCCCGCCCGGGCCGGTGCCCTGCACGGTGGAGAGGTCCACGCCCTTCTCCTTGGCGACCGCCTTGGCCAGCGGCGACGCCTTCGGCTTGCTGCCCCGCTCGGCGGGCGCGGCCGGGGCGGGCGCCGGCGCGGGCTCCGCGGGCTCGGCGGGGGCCGGAGCCTCGGCGGGGGCCGGGGTCTGGGCGGCGGGCGCCGGGGTGGGGGCGGACTCCGCCGCCGCGCCGGAGCCGTCGCCGAGGACCGCGATCGGGGTGCCGATCGGCACCGTGGCGCCCTCCTCGACGAGGATCTTCTCCAGCACCCCGTCGTCGTAGGCCTCCAGCTCCATGAGGGCCTTGTCGGTCTCGATCTCGGCCACCACGTCGCCACGGCTGACCTGGTCGCCGACCTTCTTGCGCCAGGTCGAGACAACGCCCTCCTCCATGGTGTCGGAGAGCCTCGGCATTTGGATCTCAGTCATCGTCTTCCTCGGGTGAGCACAGGCCTCAGCGGCGGCGACCGACCGCGTCCAGGGTCTGGTGGATCGCGGTCGTCAGGGACTCGGCGGACGGGAGCGCGGCGCGCTCCAACGGCTTGGCGTACGGCAGCGGCACCTCCGCGGCCGCCACGCGGCGGACCGGGGCGTCCAGGTAGTCGAACGCACCGTCCGAGATGGACGCGGCGATCTCCGCGCCGATGCCGTAGGTCAGCCAGTCGTCCTCCGCGACGACGGCGCACCCGGTCTTGCGCACGGAGTCCACGATGGTCTGCCGGTCCAGCGGACGCAGGCTGCGCAGGTCCACGACCTCGGCGTTGATGCCCTCCTCGGCGTGCAGCTCCTCGGCGACCTGCTGGGCCACCATCGCCATCCGGGAGTAGCCGATGACGGTGATGTCGGTGCCCTCGCGGGTCACCTTCGCCTTGCCGATCTCGGCCGGCTCGACGACGTCCGGGACCTCGCCCTTGGTGTTGTACAGCGAGAGGTTCTCCAGGAACAGCACCGGGTCGTCGTCCCGGATCGAGGCCAGCAGCAGCGCCTTGGCGTCGGCGGGCGTGCTCGGCGCGACGACCTTCAGGCCGGGCACGAAGGCGTAGTACAGCTCGATGTTCTGCGAGTGGGTGGCGCCCAGCTGCTGGCCACCACCACCCGGCGTGCGCAGCACCATCGGGACGCTGGTCTGGCCGCCGAACATGCCGTAGATCTTGGCCGCGTGGTTGACGATCTGGTCCAGCGCGATCAGCGAGAAGTTGATCGTCATCAGCTCGACCACCGGGCGCAGCCCCAGCATGGCCGCACCGACCGCGGCACCGACGAAGCCCTCCTCGGCGATCGGGGTGTCGCGCACCCGCTTCTCGCCGAACTCCTTCAGCAGACCTGCGGTGATCTTGTAGGAGCCCTCGAAGACCCCGATCTCCTCGCCGATGAGGAAGACGTCCTCATCGCGCAGCATTTCCTCGCGAAGCGTGTCGTGCAACGCTTGGCGGTACGTGATGACGGCCAAGGGTGTTTCTCCTGCAGAAGCAATGGGGGGACCGTGGGTGTCCCCGGTCGCCGGAGCGACCCGGAGCACCCACGGACCGTGTGGCGGGGTGTCGCGAAGACCGCGACGGTTCCTCGTTCGCGTCGATCCCGGGAGTGGCGTCAGAAGACCGGGTCGGCGGGGAGGCGTCGGGAGTCGTTGGCGACCGGCGTGGCGTAGGTGTAGTCGAACAGCGTGGACGGGTCCGGGTGCGGGCTGTCGTCGGCGAACGCGACCGCCGCGTCGGCCTCGGCCTGCGCCTGGCGCTCGATCTCCGCGGCGCTGTCCTCGTCCAGCACACCCGCCTCGATCAACTGCGCCCGGAAGGCGAGGACCGGGTCGGCCGCCTTGGCCTTGGCCACCGACTCCTCGCTGCGGTACTTGGCCGGGTCGACCACCGAGTGGCCCTTGAGCCGTTCGCTGACGCACTCCAGCAGGGCCGGGCCGCCGCCGTTGCGGGCCTGCTCGACCAGCCGGGTCGCCGCGTCGCGGACCGCCAGCACGTCGTTGCCGTCCACCCGCTCGCCGGGCATCTTGTAGGCCGCGGCGCGCTTGAACAGCTCCGGCTCCGCGGAGGACTTGTCCACTGTGGTCCCCATGCCGAGCTGGTTGTTCACCACCACGAACACCACCGGCAGGTTCCACAGCGCCGCGATGTTCAGCGCCTCGTGGAAGGCACCGATGTTGGTGGTGCCGTCGCCCATCTGGCACATCACGACCTGGTCGCCGGAGCGGTAGTCGATGGCCAGCGCGGCACCGGTGGCCAGCGGGATCTGGCCGCCGACGATGCCGTAGCCGCCGAGCAGCCCGGACTCCACGTCGAACATGTGCATCGAGCCGCCCCAGCCCTTGGAGGTGCCGGTGGTGCGGCCGTAGAGCTCGGCCATCACGCGGCCGGGCTCGATGCCCTTGGCGATGGCGTAGCCGTGCTCGCGGTAGTTGGTGAACAGCAGGTCGGTCTTGCGCAGCGCGCGCATCAGGCCGACGACGGTGGCCTCCTCACCGAGGTTGAGGTGGCAGTACCCGCCGATCTTGGCCTGGGTGTAGCCCTGCGCCGCGCGCTCCTCGAAGCGGCGGATCAGGGTCATCTCCCGGAAGTAGTCCTGGAGCAGCTCCGGAGACTCCCCGGTGAAGCGTCCGCGGTTCGAGCCGCGTACCCCGCTGCTGCGCCGCTTGGCGGTGCTGCGGGTGGACGGCTTGCTGCGCGTGGCCGTCTGTGCCATCACGGTCCCCTTCTCGATCGGGTCAGGAGCGGTGGCAGCCGCGTGGTGCGGGGCTCAGCCGGTCCGGCCGGGCTCTGGGGCGCCGCGCACCGCTCCTGTGTCCTGTTGTTTCCTCAGCGCTTCTTGGGCGGTGCGACGTGCACCGGCAGGCCGAGGGCCGCCATCGCGGCCTCCATGCCGATCTCGCCCAGGGTCGGGTGCGCGTGGATGGTCTCGGCGAGCTCGTCGAGGGTGGCCTCCAGCGCCATGGCCAGCGCGCCCTCGGTGATCAGGTCGCTGGCGGAGTGCCCGATGATGTGCACGCCCAGGACCTCGCCGTACTTCTTGCCGGCGACGATCTTCAGGAAGCCCTCGGTGTCGCCGTAGCTCTGGGCGCGGCCCAGCGCGGCGAACGGGAACTTCGCGGCGACCACGTCGTGACCGGCTTCCTTCGCCTGCGCCTCGGTGAGGCCCACGCTGGCGATCTCCGGGTGGGTGAAGGTCGCGGCCGGGATGACGTCGTAGTCGATCGAGGCGTGGTGGCCGGCGATCGTCTCGGCCGCGACGACGCCCTGGTGGGACGCGACGTGCGCGAGCAGCGCCTTGCCGGTGACGTCACCGATGGCGTAGACGTGCTCGACGTTGGTGCGCAGCGTGTCGTCGACGGTGATGAAACCGCGCTCGGTGGTGGCCACCCCGGTCTTGTCCAGGTCGAGGTTGGCGGTGTTGGGCTTGCGGCCGACGCCGACCAGCACCACGTCGACGTCGATCTTCTGCGGCTTGGCGCCGTCGACGGTCACCGTCAGGCCGTCGGCGGACTCGTCCACGCGGGACACGGTGGCCTCGGTGAGGACCTTGATGCCGCGCTTGCTGAACGAGCGGCCCAGCGCCTTGCCGACCTCGACGTCCTCGGCGGGCACCAGGGTCTTCTGCATCTCGATGATGCTGACCTCGCTGCCGAGGGTGCTGAACAGCGTCGCCCACTCGGCGCCGACCGCGCTGCCGCCGATGATGGCGATGCGCCGCGGCACCTCCTCGAGACCGAAGGCGCCGTCCGAGGTGATCACGCCGGGCAGGTCCGCGCCGGGCAGCGGCAGCTGCACGGGGACCGAACCGGTCGCGATGATGACATCGCGGGCCTTGACCTGCTCGATCGGCGCCCCGCCCGCCGGTTCGGCGGCGTAGCGCGGGCCGTCGGCGCCCAGCGGCGAGTCGCCGGTGGCGTAGACGTCCACGGTGGTCGGTCCGGTGAACCGGGCGTGGCCGTTGATGACGGTGACGCCGTTGCTCTTCAGCAGCCCGGCGACGCCGTCGGTGAGCCCCTTGACGACGCTGCTCTTGCGGCGGCGGATCGCGTCGTAGTCGACGCTGACGTTCTCGACGTTGATCCCGAACTCGGCCGCGTGCTGCACGGTCTCGTAGACCTCGGCCGACCGCAGCATCGCCTTGGTCGGGATGCAGCCCCAGTTCAGGCAGACCCCACCGGGCCGCTCCTTTTCCACCACTCCGACCGAGAGGCCGCGCTGCGCGGCCCGGATCGCGGCGACGTACCCACCGGGGCCGCCACCCACCACGAGAAGGTCGAACTCCTGCACTTCGCTGTGCTCCTTCGTACGCACGCGCCGGTTGCGGAGAGCCCGGATCGAGCGGGCAATCCTCACCCAGAGTGTCGTGAGCGCGACCACTCGGGCGCTATGCCCGCTCGCCCAGACTTCTCCCAGCGCGACTGTGCAACTCGCACAGTCCTCCGCCCGGCGCGCACTCCAGGTGACACCAGCGGCACCCTCCGTGTCCGAGACGCCGGTCACAACTCAGGGGGTCCGCAGGCACGGACAGGCGGAGGTCGTGCCGGACCCGGCGGTCAGGACGGCGCCGGGGTCCGGAGTGTGGGAGCGCCCGGGTGTCGTCATTGCACAGGTGCGGTGAGCGACGGAGATCGCTCGACCGTGGGAACGGACGCCTCGGCGGCCCACTGCTCCGATGGTGTGACGGACAGCCGATCCACACGCGTCGCGACCCCGTCCACCCATTAGCCTGCCCCGGTCACGTGATCACACAGCACGCATCTGGGGGTGCGACGTGAACATCGACCGACGCAGGTCCGCGGGGGCGGGCCGCTGGCGGCTGCGCACCGCGACGGGGGTCGCGCTGGCCGCGGTGGGGCTGCTGGCCACGGCGGTGCCCGCGGCGACGGCGGCGCCGGAACCCGACCCGCTGGACCCGGCGAACTTCGAACTCCGGCCCGACGACCAGGGGGACGCGGTCCGGGACGCGGTCGCCCGGCTCGACGCCGAGCTGCCGAGGGTCACGGTGAGCGACGTCCTCGCCGAGGCCAACCGGACCGCGGAGCACGACGCCGACGGGGCCTGCAACGCCGGCGCCATCGATGACGACGACGCGGACGAGCTGCCCGACGTGGCCGAGAGCTTCTGCTTCCAGTCCGGCGACGACGACGTGCGCTACTGGTACCCGCAGGGCGTCACCACCGCCGCCGACGCGCAGGGCGGCCAGCTCGCGGGCCCCGAGCAGGCGATCCTCGTCAGCTGGTACGACCACGAGGTCACGAACGGCCCGACCGAGGAGGAGGAGCACGAGAACGGGATCGAGAAGGGCGTCCGCATCACCTTCCTCGACAAGCAGACGAACGCCTACCGGCACGTGCTGCTCGCCTACCCGGTCATCGACGACAACGGCGCCCCGAGCTACCGGAGCGTGCTGACCGGCCAGGACAAGTCGCTGCACGCGGGCGGGATCGTCTGGTACGGCGACTTCCTCTACGTGGCCGACACCGCGGCCGGGTTCCGGGTGTTCGACATGCGCCACATCTACGACCTGGGGGCGGCGTCGAACGGCACCACGGAGGACCCCGACAAGATCGGCAGGCACGACGGGACCTACCACGGCCACGGCTACCGCTACGTGATGCCGCAGGTGGCGGCCTGGGAGGTCACCGCTGCGCAGGGGACGAGGTGCAGCGCCGAGGACGAGGCGATGGTCTTCTCCTACGTCTCGCTCGACCGCAGCACCCCGGACCACCACCTCATCGCGGGTGAGTACTGCGACCAGAACCAGGAAGTGGCGGGACGGGCGGCCGCCTGGCGGCTCGCCGACTCCCTCGACGACCGGGGCGAGCAGATCACCGATCCCAGCCACCTCTGGCGGGCCGACGAGGTGCACCGGCTCGAGCCGACCAACGTGCAGGGGGCCCTGCGCGTCGACGGCCGCTGGTACCTCAGCAAGACCAACGGCCCGCACGAGGCGGGCGAGAACGACAACAGCGTCCTGTACTTGACGGAACGCGATCCCGGCGAGGTGCTCGCGCCTGCCGCGCAGGAGCCGGCGCCCGTCGGCGCGGAGGACCTCGCGCTGTGGCCGACCGCGGACGGCGGCCACGACGTCTGGAGCGTCAGCGAGTACCCGGGCGGGCGGATGGTCTACTCCCTCCACGTCGCAGCACAGCGCTGATCTCCACCTGACGGACGCGCACCGGTGCCGCCGGTGCGCGTCCGCGCGTCAGTCGCGCAGGCCGTCGCGGAGGCGCAGCGCCGACAGGGCCAGCGACAGCGACACGTAGGCGGTGCGGCCGTGCAGCGGCTGGCCGATCAGCGACGTGATGCGGTGCAGGCGGTTGAGCACCGTGTTGCGGTGGCAGTGCAGGCGGACCGCGGCGTTGGCGGTGGAGCAGTTCTCCTCCAGCCACGCGGTCAGCGTCTCCAGCAGCATGTCCCGCTCCCGGACCGGCAGCTCCAGCACCGGGCCGAGCTGCGACTCCAGCAGGCGCTGCGCCAGGTCCGGCGACTGCACCAGCAGCGCCTCCGGGAACCGCTCCTCCAGGGTCACCACTTCCGAGGCGCCGTAGGAGGAGGTGCCCAACGTGGTCGTCGCGAGCTGGTGGGCCAGCCCCACCTCGGCCAGCCCCCGCACCGTCGGCGACACCGCGACCCGGCCGCGCGCCAGCGGCCGCAGCGCCTCCAGCACCAGGTCCTTGTCCCGCTGCTCCAGCGCCACCAAGCCGACCAGGGAGTCGGCGCGCACCTGCCACACCGACCGGACGTGCAGCGCGGTCAGCGCGTCGTGGTGCCCGCGCAGCGCGAACCCGCCGTCGTCGGTCATGGCCGCGACGACCACCACGTAGTTCCCGCCGGTCGGCAGGTCCAGCTCCTTGGCGGTGCGCTGCGCGAAGGCGATGTCGCGCGCCCGACCGGCCAGCAGGTCCTCCACCAGGGCGTGCCGCCGCTGGTCGTCGCGGCGCACCCGTTCCATCTCGGTGTTGCGGTACGAGGTGGACAGCGTCGAGGACAGTCCGTCGATCACCCTCCAGATCGAGGTCGCCACGCCCAGCAGCGCGTCGGGGTCCGCGCCGTCCTGGTGCGCCTGGTCGACCAGCGCCTCCCACACGACCCGGCCGCCGAGGCGGAAGGTCCGCAGCATCACCTCCAGCGGCACGCCCTGCTCGGCGCGGCGGCGGCCGATCTCGGCGGCCACGTCGTCGCCGTCGGGCCCGGGCACCTGGCCGCTGACGATCTGCAGGATGCGTTCGAGGTACTGCCGGCAGCCCTCCCACAGGTCTTCCTTCGGGACCGGGCTGTAGTCGGTCCACTCGGGGTTGTCGGTGAAGATGGCGGCCATCAGCCGCTCGGTGAGGGCCGGCACGTCCTGGAGTCGCTTGCGAGCCAACGCGTGCGTGACGTCGGCTGGGTTCTCGGCAGGATCAGCTACCACGAGAGGAACGATACCGGCCGGGAACCCACCCCCACCCCCACTCGCCGCCCCGCCTCCCGACCCCCGCAGCGACGTCCACGGGAGGTGCCCTTCGCCTCGTCGCGGTGGGCGCGGGCGGGCGTTGAGGTCGCGCCGCGGGGGCCGGGGTGAGGCGGGATCAGCGGGGGATGCGCAGGAGGCCCTCCTGGGCGACCGTGGCGACGTGCCGGCCGGAACGGTCGAAGACGTTGCCGCGTCCAAGCACGCGGCCGCCCGCCGCCACCGGGCAGTCCTGGTCGTAGAGCAGCCACTCGTCGGCTCGGAGGTCTTCGTGGAACCACATGGCGTGATCCAGGCTGGCCAGCTGCACCCCCGTGGCGTGCCGGTCGACGCCGTGCAGCAGGAACACCGGCTCCAGCAGGGTCATGTCCGACGCGTAGGCCAGCGCGCAGGCGTGCAGCAGGGGCTCGTCCGGCAGCTTCTCCGGGGCGCGCATCCACACCAGGTGCCGGGAGTCGTCGACGGGCTCGACCGGCGGCGGGTACGGGGTGCGGTCGACGTGGCGCAGCTCGATCGCCCGCGGCAGGCGCCACCAGTCCGGGACCGGCACGTCGGAGTCGGCGAAGCGCTCGTGCAGCGGCGGCAGCTCCTCGGGCGCCGTCGCCGACGGCGGCTCGGCCTGGTGCCGCAGCCCGTCGCGGTCGCGCTGGAACGACACCAGCGCGGTGAACACCTCGACCCCGCCCTGGCTGGCGATCACCCGGCGCGACGAGGTCGCTCCGCCGTCCCGGACCCGGTCGACCGCGTACTCCACCGGCGAGGCCGCGTCGGCCGCCCGCACGAACAGCGCGTGCATCGAGTGCACCGGCCGGTCCGCGGGCACGGTGCGGCCCGCCGCGGCGATCGACTGGGCCAGCAACAGCCCGCCGAAGGTGCGGGGCCGGGGCAGCGGCTGCGTGCCGCCGAGGAACCGGTCGGCCCCCCGCTCGGCGAGGTCGAGCAGGTCAGCCAGGCGAGGAACGTCCACGGACCGAACCAACTACTTGCGACGGGTGGTATCAAGTTCCCCGTGACACGCGACACACTCGCGGCCGCCCCGCTCGCGACGCGGTCCACGACCGGCACGCCGCAGGAGGTGTCCGAGCGGTGAGCCACGCGGCGACGCGCGCGCAGTCCCCGCGGCTGCCCGACGAGCTGGCCGGCCGGCTGCGTGAGTGGATCATCACCGGCCGCCTCCGGTCGGGCGACCACCTGCACCTGGAACGGCTCGCCGACCACCTCGGGGTCAGCGTCACCCCGGTCCGCGAGGCACTGCTGACGCTCCGCGGCGAGGGCTTCGTCGACCTGGAACCACGCCGCGGCTTCACGGTGGCCCCGCTGAGCCGCCACGACTTCGCCGACGCGCACCAGCTGCTGGCCGGGATCGCCGGGGAGCTCACCGCCCGCGCCGCGGAGCGGATCGGTGCCGACGAACTCGCCGAACTCGCCGCCCTGGTGGAGGAGATGCAGTTCGCCGCGCAGTTCGTGCTGGCCGACATGGGCGGACTGGTGACGCGCTTCCACGCGCTGCTGTGGCAGGTCGCGGAGTCGCCGAAGCTGGCGTGGTTCCTGGGCATCGCGGTGCGCTACGCGCCCCAGCACGTCGCCGCGACCTTGCCCGGCTGGCGCCAGATGGCGGCCGACGACCACCGCGCGCTGCTGATCGCGCTGCGCCAGCACGACCCGGTCGCCGCGCGGGAGACGATGCACGAGCACGTGGTCCGCTCCGGGGAGCTGCTGATCCACCACTTGCAGGGAGCGGGGTTCTGGTCGCACGACCCGACGAGCGTCTCGGGCTCCTGAGCGCCCGGGTGATCCTTCGCGCGCAGCGACGGGGAATCCTCCGTGCAGCCGACACGCCACAGAGGGTCGTCGACCCATCGCCCACGGCGACGGAGACCCGCGCAGCGCGTCGGTGCGAACGACGAGATCGATGATCCTCCCCTTGCAGCGGTGGAGATCCTGCCTCGCGGCCGACGGGGACCGCCGCGCCACCGATCCGTCACCTGCAGCTGCTGGCAGCCCCGGCCGCGCACCTCCCGCCCGAGGTCGACACGCCGGGTCAACGAGCCGACACCGACGGCGACCGAGTGCGCACGCGCGGGAGCGCCGGTGATCCACTGCAACCGGCGACTGATCCTTCACCTGCCGCTACGGGGAAAACGACGCGCCCGACCCGGTGAAGCCCCTGCGCACGCGGCTGGACGACGCAGGGTCATCGACCCACCACGCCGGGCGACGAAAGCCGTTGCAGGGAGCCGAAAACCGCCCCTGACCAGGGAGTTCCGCATCACAGGAGGAACATGTGAGCAGGTCGCTAACGTTGTTCCACTCGGCGGCGACACCCCTGGTGGGACGCCGGTCAGGCGTCGCCGCGATCCACCCTCATCCCTGCGCACGAAAGCCGGAGGCACTCGCCATGCAGAGCAACAGCCGCACGATCGTGTCGGTTGTCGGAACGGTGTTGATGGTCGTCACGACCGTCCTGCTCGCGGCGTGGAGCCCCAGTCCTGCACAGACCCAAGTCCCGGTGCAGCCGGCGGCCAGCAACGCCGCGATCGAGATCAGCCGCTGAGGTTCCGTGGGGGTCGTGAGTGCGGAAGCCGGTCCCAGCCGGTTCCCGCACTCACGACAGGTGTGAGGGTCAGGCCTCGCGGACCACGTCCTCGGGGCGCTTGTCGTTGCGCAGTCCGGAGAACCGGGGGTGGCGGAGCTTGCCGTCCTCCGTCCACTCGGTGAAGCCGATCTGGGCCACCAGCTCCGGGGCCACCCAGTGCGCCCCCGGCTCGGCGACGTCGTCGGCGAAGGGCGAGCTCGTCCGGGCCCGACGGTCCAGCTCGGCCCGCAGCTCCCGCAACGTCCGCTCGTCGTAGCCGGTGCCGACCTTGCCCGCGTAGCGCAGGCGCCCGCCCTGGTAGTAGCCGATCAGCAGGGCGCCGAAGCCGGACCGACCGCCCTTGGGGTCGGTGAACCCGCCGATGACGAACTCCTGGTCCGAGACGCACTTGAACTTCAGCCAGTCGCGGCTGCGCCCGGCCCGGTAGGGCCGGTCCGCGCGCTTGGCGATCAGGCCCTCCCACCCGCGGCGGCAGGCCTCGCGGAAGAACGCCTCGCCGTCGCCCACCCGGTGAGCGCTGAACCGCAGCGGGTCGGCGAACTCGAAGCACTCGCGCAGCAGCCGCTTCCTGGTGCGCAGCGACAGCCCGGTCAGGTCCACGCCGCCGAAGGCGATCAGGTCGAACACGTAGTAGTGCACCGCCACCCCGGTCCGCCGGGCAGCCTCCGGGTCGGTGAGGTGGATGCGCTTCTGCAGCCGGGCGAAGCTGGTCCGGTCGCCCTCGAAGGCGACCACCTCGCCGTCGATGACGAACCGGTCGGCGCACTGCTCCACCAGCGCGTCCACGACCTCGGGGTAGGCGGCGTCGACCCGCTTGCGGTTGCGCGACCACAGCACCGGGCGGCCGCCGTCGCAGCCGGCGATCACCCGCACCCCGTCCAGCTTGCGTTCGAACAGCCAGTCGGAGTCGGAGAACCGGTGGTGGGTCAGGGTCGCCAGCGTCGGCTCGTGCCAGGTGCCACCGCGCCAGGCGCGGAGCCTGGCCTGCTCGGACCGGTCGACCAAGCGCAGCGGGTCGTTCACGCGACCTTGCGTACCCGAGCGGCGAGGAACGGCAAACCGGCCGAAGCTGAGAGCGACCTGTGAGACAGCTGTGAGTCCCACCCCGCTCCGATCCACGACAGGGTGAATGCGGGAAACTGGACGCACCCCCTGGACCAGGCCGAAGGTGAAAGCCCCGATGTCGAAGAACACGAATCCGCTGACCAAGGGAAGCGGGCCGTCCATCAACGTCATCCTCACCGCGATCGTGGTCGTGGTGGCGGTGGGCGTGATCGGCGGCGTGCTGTGGTTCAACCGCGACGGCGGCACCAGTGCCGAGCAGCCCGCCGGCCCGCCGGTGGCGGCCGAGCTGCTGCGCAAGCCGGACAGCAACGCGCTCCTCGAGTCGCCGGACAGCAAGGTCACGGTGGTCGAGTTCCTCGACTACCAGTGCCCCGCCTGCTGGGACTACTACACGAACCTGACCAAGAAGGTCGAGCAGGAGTACGCGGGCAAGATCAACTTCGTCACCCGCAACTACCCGCTGCAGAAGGCCCACCCGCTGGCCCGGCCGGCCGCGCAGGCCGCCGAGGCCGCCGCGCTGCAGGGCAAGTACCGCGAGATGTACCACGCCCTCTACGACAACTACATGGAGTGGGCGGTCACCCCGGACGGCAAGGTCTCCGAGGACGTGGCCAAGGCGCAGGGGCTGTTCGAGCAGTACGCCCAGCGCATCGGCCTGGACGTGGCGAAGTTCCGCGCGGACGCCGCCTCGCCGCAGGTGAGCGCCAAGATCGACGCCGACCTCGCGGACGGCGACCGCGCCGGGGTGAAGGGCACCCCGACCCTCTTCATCAACGGCCGCAAGTTCGAGCCGGGCGCCGACGTGAAGACCTGGGAGCAGGTCGCCCAGGCCTTCCGCAGCAAGCTGGACGCGGAGCTGGCCAAGTGACCACCGCCCACGCCGTCGACCGGACCGCGCCCGAGGACCCGAGCGCGCCCCGGCAGCCCCGCGGCCTGGGCTGGCTCTACGTCGTGGGCGGGCTCGTCGGGCTGGCCAGCTCCTTCGCGCTCGTCGTCGAGAAGCTGGAGAAGCTGGTCGACCCGGACTACGTGCCGACCTGCAGCATCAACCCGATCGTCTCCTGCGGTTCGGTGATGGACAGCCCGCAGGCCGCGCTGCTGGGCTTCCCGAACCCGCTGATCGGGGTGGCTGCGTTCCCGGTGGTGGTCACCGCCGGGGTCGCGGTGCTGGCCGGCTTCCGCCCGCCCCGCTGGTTCTGGCTGGGGATGCAGGCGGGCACCACCCTCGCGGTGGTCTTCATCCACTGGCTGGTGGTGCAGAGCCTCTACGAGATCGGCGCGCTGTGCCCGTACTGCATGGTCGTGTGGGTCGTCACCATCGCGCTGTTCTGGTACACCACGCTGCACAACCTCACCGAGAGCCACCTCGGCGGGGGCCGTTCCCTCGGCGTGGCGCTTCACAAGGTCCACAGCGTGGTGCTAGTCCTGTGGTATCTGGTGATCGTCGTTCTGATCCTGGTGCGGTTCTGGGACTACTGGAGCAGCCTCGTGTGACCCGGAGCGTCCGTTTGTTCGGTCCGGGGCTCGGGTACGCAGGTGACTGCGAGTGATGGTCGCGCCGCACCGACCGAGACGAGGTGGCCCGGGATGAGCGTGGAACGCGAGGTCGCGAGGGGCGAGCCGATGACATCCGCAACGAGCGTGGTCGAGGTGCGCACCGCGGCCGAGCCCACCCAGCTGGCGGTGATGCGAGCTGTCGTCGGAGACCTCGCGATGCGCGCCGACTACGACGTGGACTCGATCGCCGACCTGCGGTTGGCGGTGGACGAGGCCTGCTCCTCGCTGATCCGGTTGGCGGCACCGGACGCGACCCTGGTGTGCCGGTTCCGGACCACGGACGACGAGCTGTCGATGACCGCCGAGGTGGCGAGCCACGACGCCTTCGGGCCGCGGAAGGACACGTTCAGCTGGCGCGTGTTGAGCGCTCTTGCCGACGATGTGTCAACCTCGGTCGAGTCGGGTCACGCTGCCGGTGACGGCAGCAACCTGGTGCGGATCGAGTTGACCAAAGGACGGACGGCACACGTGTGAGACGAGCGGACTCCAAGCCGACGGCACATTCGCGCAACGAGCGCTACGATCGGCTGGCGCCGCTCTTCGGCGAGCTCGCGAAGTTGGACAAGCAAGACCCCCGCTACTCGGAGCTGCGGGACAAACTGGTCACCGAGCACCTGCCGGTGGCCGAGCACATCGCCCGCCGCTTCAGCCACCGCGGTGAGTCGCAGGAGGACCTGACGCAGGTCGCCACCCTGGGCCTGATCAACGCGGTGGACCGGTTCGACCCGGAGCGCGGGGTGGACTTCCTGTCCTACGCGGTCCCGACGATCATGGGCGAGGTGCGGCGCCACTTCCGCGACACCGGCTGGGCGGTGCGGATGCCACGCCGCCTGCAGGAGCTGCACCTGTCGGTGTCGGCGGCGATCTCCCGCCTGTCGCAGGAGCTGGGCCGGGCGCCGACGCCGAGCGAACTGGCCAAGCACCTCGGCATCAGCGTCGACGAGGTCTACCACGGCCTGGAGGCGGGCAACGCCTACCGCAGCGCGTCGCTGGACGAGCTGCTCACCGACACCGACGAGATCCCTCTGGGCGATGCGATCGGCTCCGACGACGCCGAGCTCGCCGAGGTGGAGAACCGGGAGATGGTGCGGCCGCTGCTGGAGACCCTGCCGGACCGGGAGCGGCGGATCCTGGTGATGCGGTTCTTCCGCGGCATGACGCAGACCCAGATCGCCGAGCAGATCGGCATCTCCCAGATGCACGTCTCCCGGCTGCTGGCCCGCACGCTCAGCTGGCTCCGGCAGCGCCTCGAGGACGACACGCCCGCCGAGACCGCCGCGGACTGACCCGCGGGATGGGAAGCCGCCCGGAACCTGTCGGGGGATTCCAGGTCCCGGGCGGCTGCTCAGGGGGAGGTGCTCACCGCACCTCGATGCCGCGGTCGCGCAGCCACGGCAGGGGGTTGGTCTTGGTGCCGTCCACGTGCACCTCGAAGTGCAGGTGCGGACCGGTGGACTGGCCGCGGTTGCCCATCGTGGCGATCTGGTCGCCGGCGCCGACCCGGTCGCCCTCGTCGACGTCGATGGTGTTGATGTGGCCGTAGACGGTGATCGTGCCGTCGTCGTGCTTGATCCGGATCCACTGGCCGAAGCCGCTGGCCGGGCCGGCGTCGATCACGGTGCCCGCGGTCACCGCGCGGATCGGGGTGCCGATCTTGTTGGCGATGTCGATGCCCCGGTGGCTGGAGCCCCAGCGGGCACCGAAGCCGGAGGTGAAGGTGCCCTCCGCCGGCTTGACGAAGCTGTTCGCCGCCTTGCGGGCCGCTTCCTCCTCAGCCCGCTTGGCCTCGGCCGCGCGCTCGGCTTCCGCGCGGGCCCGCGCGATGGCCTCGGCCTTGTCGACCTGCGCCGACTCCCGGGCCGAGTCGGTGGCGGGCGCCGGCGCCAGCAGCTGGACCGAGGCCGGGCTGGTCGGGGTCCCGGTGATCGCTCGGTTCAGCGGCTTGGTCCCGGCGAGCGGGTGCACCGCGGTGCTGCGGTGCGGGGCCTCGGACCCGCCTGCCGCAGCCAGTGGCTGTCCCACGGCGGCGAAGGCACCACCGGCCACCACCGCTGCGAAGACCTTGTTCCGTAGGGGGAGGGCGGCCTTCGGGGTACGACCACCCTCCTTGCGGTGCTTGCCCATCTCCACCTTCCGTCTCGGGGAGGTCCGGCCACTGCCCGCTCGGGGGCGCGGGGATCACCTCTCGGGGGAGCGAGGCGTCGTCGTGACCGAACCGTGACGTACGAGCGGCGAACGTAGCTGAGAGTCATCAACAGGCGCAAGCTATCCCCCGCTCACCTGAACATCACGCCACGGACATCACGCGGACAATCACTCTGGGTATCGAGAGAAGATGACCTCCCGATAACGACGGCGCACGGGGACAGCGCTCAGCTCCACCACGGCCAGCCCCGGTCCCGGCCGCCGGACGGACGATGATCGCCACGCCGTTGCCGCAGGTCATGGACGTGATCGCGACGCCCGCCCGCGGTCGCCGCGCACCGCGCCGAACCCGCGTCGGTCCACAGCGGACGCCCGCGCGCGACGCCCGCGAGCAGTGCGGCCGACCGCTGTCGCGAGATCGTCCACCGCCTCAGGTGGCCTTGCGCACAGATCGTCGCGATCACCGCAACCCGGCCTCCCGCAGTCTGGGAGGCGGTGCCACTCGACGGCGGCATCTGTTTCACTGACCCGCATGACGCATGGCGATCAGTGGCGGCTGCTCGTGCAGCGACTCCACGTGGACCTCCGCCGCGTCACCTCCGCAGGGTGTCGGGACGCGCGGTAGCCCCGCACGCACTGCCCCGCTCCAAACCCCACCCGTTCCGGCTGCGCCCCGCTGCGCGCGTCGTCCCGCACGCCGGTTCCGGCATCCCCTTCGCACCCTCGGAGACATCGTGCAAGCGTTCCTGATCTTCGCGCTCGGTGGTTTCATCGCGCAGCTGGTCGACGGCTCGCTGGGCATGGCCTACGGCGTGACGTCGACGACCATCCTGCTCGCGGCCGGGATGAGCCCGGCGGTGGCCTCCGCCTCGGTGCACCTCGCCGAGCTGGGCACGTCGGTGGCCTCCGGCGTCTCCCACTGGAAGTTCGGCAACGTGGACTGGCGCGTCGTGCTCTCGCTCGGCGTGCCGGGGGCGATCGGGGCGTTCCTCGGCGCCACCGTGCTGAGCAACCTCTCCACCGAGGCCGCCGAGCCGTGGATGTCGACGGTCCTGCTCGTGCTCGGCGTCTACGTGCTGGTGCGGTTCGCCTTCCGACCGCTGCGCCGGCGGCAGCTCACCGGCGTCAGCCCGAAGCTGCTCGCCCCGCTCGGCCTGGTCGCCGGGTTCGTGGACGCCACCGGCG
The DNA here is from genome assembly GCF_013410345.1 of Saccharopolyspora hordei. Lineage (NCBI taxonomy): Bacteria > Bacillati > Actinomycetota > Actinomycetes > Pseudonocardiales > Pseudonocardiaceae > Saccharopolyspora > Saccharopolyspora hordei. The sequence goes on along the minus strand of NZ_JACCFJ010000001.1, from coordinate 2,242,438 downwards.
GTGGCGGTTGGGGCCCGGTGGCGACCCCGACCCTGCTGAGCACCGGCCGGGTCGAGCCGCGCAAGGTCATCGGCTCGGTGGACACCAGCGAGTTCCTCATCGCGGCCGCGGCGAGCCTGGGCTTCCTGTTCTCCCTCGCGCAGCAGGGGCTGTCCTGGCTGACCGTGGGCGCGCTGCTGCTCGGCGGTGTGGTCGCCGCGCCGCTGGCCGCCTACCTGGTGCGCGTCGTGCCGATGCGGCTGATCGGGGTCGGCGCCGGCGGGCTGATCGTGCTCACCAACGCGCGCACCTTGGTCAAGGACTTCGGCCTGCCCGCGCCCACGCCCACGGTCCTCTACTCGCTCATCGCGGTGGCCTGGGTGGCCGCCCTCGTCTACACCGTCCGGGTGATCCGCGCGGACCGCGCCGCGGTCGAGGCCGAGGAAGCGGACCCGGTGCGCAGCTGAGACCTTCGGGGAAGCCGTCATCCGGTCGGGTTCCGGCGGGAACCCTCGGTGTTGACGCTGCGCGAAGATTGACCCACGTGTCGTATCGCTGACGTGTACTGAACGAGTTACTGTTCAGTAGAACCGTGTGGAAGCCCCCCGACACACGGTAGGTGCCCCGGGTGGGGAGTCGTCGACTCCGCGCCCGGGGCACCGCTCCCCGTACCACGGCCCTTGACCGCGACCGCAACGTTCGCGATCAAGTGTGCATCGACTCGTTGGTATATTCCAGCCGCCACGCGGCCCAATCCTCGCCGCCCGCGCTCGGACGACCAGGTGGGTTCGACGGCCGGGCGGAGGCCGCTGGGTATCGTCTCCGGCCGAGGGGACACGGAGGCGGTATGGCAGCGCAGACGGCGACCGGCGCCAGGCGGTACTGGCGGCTGCTCAGCCGGTTCGCCGCGGCGTCGGTGGTGGCGACCACGATCAGCCAGCTCGTCTTCCTCGTCGTCTACGCCCTGGGCGCGGTCCCGGTGGCGGCGACGGTCACCGCGTGGCTGGCCGGCGCCATCCCGAACTTCACGCTCAACCGGCGCACCTGGGGCAGCACCGGCCGGGCGGGCCTGCGCGGCGAGGTGCTGCGCTACGCGGTCATCTCGGTGACCACCGCGCTGCTGGCCGCGCTCGCCACCCACCACGCCGACGACCTCGCGCGCACCGTGTTCCCGGACGCGCGCAGCGCGCAGGTCGCGGTCGTCTGGGGCGCGTTCCTGGGCACCTACGCGGTCATGTTCGTGGTCAAGTTCGTGCTGGTCGACCGCGTGGTCTTCGCCCGCCGGCGGCGCTGACGCCGGCGCTCAGCCGCGCCCGCGGGCGCGCGCCTGCACCCACCGCGTGACGGACGGGCGCGTGATGAGCACCAGCAACGCGATCACCACGGCGGCCAGGCCGCCCCACACCAGCAACGTGAGCGGGTCGGGGCCGTCCCCGCGCCCGCGGACCGAGCGGACCACCCCGAAGCCGGTGACGGCCACCGTGGTCCAGCCGGCCAGCGCCATCGTCCCGGTGTCCGGGGAGCGCGGGTGCAGCAGCCGGTAGACCCCGAGCGCGTGCGCGGCGCCGACCGAGCCGACGATGAGCGCCAGCAGCACCACGGCGACCTCCCCTCCCCCGCTGGCCCCCGCGAGCCCGGCGACGAGGGTGTGAACGGCGACGCCGAGCACGACCAGCGCCGTGACCCCGCCGAGCGCAGCGGCCGCGAGCACCGCCCCCGGGCGCTGCGGAGCCTCCTCGGAGGACGAGGGCGGCTGCGGCGGCGGGGGGAGCTGCCCGCGCAGGGACTGCTGCGCAGGCGGTGGGGCGGGTCGCCGCGACGAGCCCGGCGGCGGGACCGGGCCGCGCTGCGGCGGCTGCTGGTGGGGCGGCACGCGTCTGCCCGCCCCTGGCGGATTCCCCGGCCACTGCGGTTGCGACATGGGTCCGCTCCTGCCCATCGACGTCGATGCGCGCGAAGCCTAACCGACCTGGGCACCCCGGGGACCAGGATCGAGCGCCGTGGTGCGCCGCCCGCTGCCGCCGCGGGCGGGGCCCGGAAGGACGAACGGCCCCCGGAACCGCCGGGAGCCGTTCGGTGATCAGTGGGTCAGGGCGTCTTGCCGCCCTTGCCGCCGAGCAGCTTGTTCTTGACCTGCTCGATCTTCTCCTTGTTCTTCGGGTCAGAGGCGTACTTCTTGGCCTGGTCGATCACCTTCTTGCCCTGCGGGCTGCTGGCGAACTCCGCGACCTTCTTGAACAGCGACATCTCTTCTCCCGGGGATCGGCGTCACGGCACCACCCCCAGGCTACCCGCGGAGCGTGGTCAGCCGAGCACTCCGCGAACCGACGCGTGGCCCTTGAGCAGGTTGCGGGCCAGGGTGCGCCGCTGGATCTCGTCGGTGCCCTCGAAGATCCGCAGCAGCCGCAGGTCGCGGTACCAGCGCTCGATCGGCAGCTCCTTGGTGTAGCCCATGCCGCCGTGGATCTGCAGCACCCGGTCGACGATCTCGTTGGCGCGGGTGGCGCCGTAGAGCTTGGCGATGGACTGCGCGTGGCGGGAGTCCAGGCCCTGGTCGATCTGCCAGGCCGCCTGCAGCACCAGCCAGCGCAGCGCCTCGATCTCCACGGCCGAGTCGGCGATCATCCACTGGATGGCCTGGCGCTCGGCGATCGGCTTGCCGAAGGTCTCGCGCTGCTTGGCGTACTCCATGCCCATCTCGACCAGCCGCTCGCAGGCGCCGAGCGCCCGGGCGGGCAGCATGTAGCGGCCGCGGCCGATCCACTGCATGGCGAGCTTGAACCCGTGCCCGACCTCGCCGAGCACGTTGCCCTCCGGCACCCGCACGTTGTCGAAGACCAGGGACGCGGGCTGGCGCTCCCACGGGCCCATGATGTCGATCGGCTCGGACTTCCAGCCCATCTCGCGGTCGACCAGGAAGCAGGTGACGCCACCGTCGGCACCCTTCTCCTTGTCGGTGACGGCGAAGACCATGACGAAGTCGGCGTCGATGCCGCCGGTGATGAACGTCTTCTCGCCGTTGATCACCCACTCGGAGCCGTCCTTGACCGCCGTGGTGCGCAGGTGCTTGGCGTCCGACCCGGCGCCCGGCTCGGTGATCGCGAAGCAGGACTTGCGCGTGCCCTCGATGGTCGGCAGCAGGTAGCGCTGCTTCTGCTCCTCGTTGGCGTGGTAGAGGATGTTGTCGGCGTAGCCGCCGAACCGGAACGGCACGTAGGTGCGGCCGAGCTCGACCTCGATGAGCGCCGACATCACCGCCGACAGGCCCATCCCGCCGTACTCCTCGGGCGTCTGGATGCCCCAGAAGCCGGCTTCCTTCGCCTTCAGCTGCAGCTCGCGCTGCTCGTCCTTGGTCAGGCCCCGCTCACCGGCCCGCTCCCGACGCAGCACCTCGGGCTCCAGCGGGACGAGCTCGCGCTGCACGAAGTTGCGCACCCAGTCCCTGATGTCGCGCTCGGTGTCGGAGAGCGAGAAGTCGACCATCGCCGGATCCTTTCCCTGCGGCCATCTAACTAACATCGTTAGTTTTGTGGCAGCCTAGGACGACGCTGACGAGCGTGGCAAGGGATCGACGAGGAGACGCCGTGCCCAGACCGACCACTCCCCGGTTGTCACCGGACCGCATCCGCCGCGTCGGTCTGGAGATCATCGACGCCGAGGGGCTCGAAGCGCTGTCCATGCGCCGGCTCGCCGAACGGCTCGGGGTGCGCGCGGCCTCGCTGTACAACCACGTCTCGACCAAGGAAGACCTGCTGCACGAGATCGCCGACGACGTCATGGCCGCGGTCGACGTCTCCGGCTTCGAGCAGGACTGGACGACCGGCCTGCGCGTCTGGGCCCGCTCCTACCGGGCAGCGCTGGTCGCCCACCCCAACCTGGTGCCGTTCCTGGCCTCCGGCCCGGCCCGCCGGGAGAACGCCCTGCGCCGCGCCGACGCGGTGCACGGCGGCCTGACCAGCGCGGGCTGGCCGCAGCGCTACGCCACGATGATCGGCGCCTCGACGAAGTACCTGGTGGTGGGCTCGGCGATGGGGTCGTTCAGCGGCGGCTTCCCGGACGACGCGGAGCTCTACGACGAGCGCTTCCCGCACCTGGGCAAGGCCCACCTGCTCCGCGAGCACGCCGCGGAGATCGACGAGGCCAGCTTTGAGCTCGCCCTCGAAGCCCTCATCGACGGCCTGCGCACGCAGTACCGCGAGCTGCGCGAGAAGAGCCGCACCCCCGGCGACACCCGGTGACCGGGAGGGGACGCCTCCGCAACGCCCCGGTCGGCGACCGCGGGTCAGCACGAGATCACTCGCCCGTCCGGTTGACGTGGGTCACCGGGGGTTCGTAGCGTCCAAGTCGCACAACCCAATACAGCGCCGATGACGTCGTGCGGGAGAGACTCCGGCCCAGGCGGGACCGGAGCGCCGAAGGAGCAATACTCCCCAGCAAACTCTCAGGCACCGGCACCGCACGGCACCAGGCGATCACGGAGAAAAGCAGGAGCGACGACGCTCCTCGCCCACGGTGCAAGTCACCGCTCGACGGTGGCGAAACTCTCAGGCCAATGACTCCGGGGAGACCGCCCGACCAGCGCCAAGCCCGCGCAGGTCGGGGTCGAGGTGCCCCCGTAAGGTTGGGCGCAGTGAGCTGACCGGCCCTCGACTGCCGACCGGCGCCCACCAGGAGGAGTCACAACAACCATGTCGTCGCCACGACGGACGCCCCTGCACCACGTGCACGAGGCGCTCGGAGCCACCTTCACCGAGTTCGCCGGTTGGCAGATGCCGCTGCGCTACTCGGGCGACACCGCCGAGCACAACGCGGTGCGCACCGCCGCCGGCCTGTTCGACCTGACCCACATGGGCGAGATCCGGATCAGCGGTCCGCAGGCCGCCGACGCGCTGGACTACGCGCTGGTGGCCAACGCCTCCGCGATCAAGCCCGGCCGCGCCCGCTACACCATGATCTGCAACCCGCAGGGCGGTGTGCTGGACGACCTGATCGTCTACCGGCTGGCCGAGCAGGAGTTCCTGGTGGTGGCCAACGCCGCGAACGCCGCCGTGGTCTCCGCCGAGCTGGCCGAGCGGGTCACCGGGTTCGACGCCCGCCACGAGGACGTCTCCGACGACCACGCGCTGATCGCGGTGCAGGGCCCGAACGCCGTGGCGATCCTGGAGCCCCTGACCGACACCGACCTCTCCGGCGTCAAGTACTACGCGGGCTACCCGTCCCGGGTCGCGGGCAAGGACGTGCTGCTGGCACGCACCGGCTACACCGGCGAGGACGGCTTCGAGCTGTTCACCGCGCCCGGTGACGCCGAGGCCGTGTGGCAGGCGCTGACCGAGTCCGGCGCGCAGCACGGGCTGCAGCCGGCCGGGCTGTCCTGCCGCGACACGCTGCGGTTGGAGGCGGGGATGCCGCTGTACGGCAACGAGCTCTCCGCCGACCTCACTCCCTTCCACGCCAACCTCGGCCGGGTGGTCAAGCTCGACAAGCCCGGCGACTTCGTCGGCAAGGAGGCGCTGGCCGCCCTCGCGGACAAGCCCACCGAACGCACCCTGGTGGGTCTGACCACCGACCAGCGCCGCGCGCCCCGGCACGGCTACCGCGTGCTGGACGCCGACGGCGCCGAGGTCGGCGTGGTGACCAGCGGCGCGCCGTCCCCGACCTTGGGCCACCCGATCGGGATGGCCTACGTCGATCGCGACCACAGCGAACCCGGCACGCAGCTGCAGGTCGACATCCGCGGCAAGGCCGTCGCGGTCCAGGTCGTCGAGCTGCCGTTCTACCGCCGCAACGCCTGAGAGACACAACAGGAGGCAACACCATGTCGACACCGGACCTGTTCAACGATCAGCTGGCCGCGGTGGACCCAGAGGTGGCGGCGGCGGTCCGCGCTGAACTCGACCGCCAGCAGACCACGCTGGAGATGATCGCCTCGGAGAACTTCGCCCCCCAGGCCGTGCTCGAAGCGCAGGGCTCCGTGCTGACCAACAAGTACGCCGAGGGCTACCCGGGCCGCCGCTACTACGGCGGCTGCGAGCACGTCGACGTCGTCGAGCAGCTCGCCATCGACCGGATCAAGGAGCTCTTCGGCGCCTCCTTCGCCAACGTGCAGCCGCACTCCGGCGCGCAGGCCAACGCGGCGGCGATGTTCGCGCTGCTCAAGCCGGGCGACACCATCATGGGCCTGGACCTGGCGCACGGTGGGCACCTGACCCACGGCATGCGGATCAACTTCTCCGGCAAGCTCTACAACGTGGTGCCGTACCACGTCAGCGAGGACGACCACCGGGTCGACATGGACGAGGTCGCCCGGCTGGCCCGCGAGCACGAGCCGCAGCTGATCATCGCCGGGTGGTCGGCCTACCCGCGGCAGCTGGACTTCAAGCGGTTCCGGGAGATCGCCGACGAGGTCGGCGCCTACCTGATGGTCGACATGGCGCACTTCGCCGGCCTGGTGGCCGCGGGCCTGCACCCGAACCCGGTGCCGCACGCCCACGTCGTCACCACCACCACGCACAAGACCCTCGGCGGTCCGCGCGGTGGCGTGATCCTGTCCTCCGACGAGGAGTTCACCAAGAAGTTCAACTCGGCGGTGTTCCCCGGCCAGCAGGGCGGCCCGCTGGAGCACGTCATCGCGGGCAAGGCGGTGGCGTTCAAGATCGCCGCGGGTGAGGAGTTCAAGGACCGGCAGCGCCGCACCCTCGAGGGCGCGCAGATCCTGGCGGAGCGGCTGCTGGCCGACGACGCCCGGGAGGCCGGGGTGCAGCTGGTCTCCGGCGGCACCGACGTGCACCTGGTGCTGGTCGACCTGCGCAACTCCGAGCTGGACGGCAAGCAGGCCGAGGACCGGCTGCACGAGATCGGCATCACGGTCAACCGCAACGCGGTGCCGAACGACCCGCGCCCGCCGATGGTGACCTCCGGGCTGCGCATCGGCACCCCGGCGCTGGCCACCCGCGGGTTCGGCCGGACCGAGTTCACCGAGGTCGCCGACATCGTCGCCGAGGCCCTCAAGCCGGGCTTCGACGAGACCACCAGCGCCAAGCTGCGCGCCCGCGTGGAGGCGCTGGCGACCAAGCACCCGCTGTACCCGAACCTCTGACGGTTCCCAGCGCTCGACGACCGGTGCGCGCGGACCTCTGTCCGCGCGCACCGGTCTTTCTCATGCGCGTGATCCACTGAGGACGGACACGTCGGGTGTGACCCAGGACTCATCGGATTCGCCCTGCATGCCCGGAAAACGACGTTCGCCCGACCGAGTTGAGATATCGATTCGATCGCAGCCGGGGGTGCGCGAGGTCAACTGGGCTGGAACTCTTGCCAGTGAAGGCCGGATGCCGGAGTATCTGCGCAGCTCCAGCGAAACACGCTGCCGAGCAACGCGTTGCGGGCGGCGGCCCACGCGGATCCACCCCGCACCCGCACCCGTCCTTGGAGGAGTTCACTTCGATGAGCCAACCAGCGACCGAGGAGTACCGGAAGGACCTGAGCACTCGGCACATCAACATGATCGCCATCGGCGGTGCGATCGGCGTCGGGTTGTTCCTCGGTTCCGGAAAGGCGCTGCACCAGGTCGGCCCCGGTCTGATCCTGAACTACGCGATCGCCGGCCTGATGATCTTCTTCGTGATGCGCGCCCTGGGTGAGCTGTTGATGTACCGCCCGGTGAGCGGTTCCTTCGCCGAGTACGCCGGTGAGTTCGTCGGACCGTGGGCGCGGTTCGCGGTCGGCTGGGGCTACTGGCTGGTCTGGATCGTCACCGGCATGGCCGAGATCACCGCGGTCGGCCAGTACTTCCAGTTCTGGTTCCCGGAGGTCCCGCAGTGGATCCCGGCGCTGTGCGCGCTGGTCGTGCTCAGCGGCGTGAACCTGATCGCGGTGAAGCTGTTCGGCGAGTTCGAGTTCTGGTTCGCGCTGATCAAGGTGGTGGCCATCATCGGCCTCATCGTGCTGGCCGCGCTGATCCTGGTCTTCGGGTTCAGCGACGTCGGGCCGACCGCGTCGCTGAGCAACATCTGGTCGCACGGCGGGTTCTTCCCCAACGGCGGCATCTCCGCCCTGCTGGCCTTCCAGATCGTCATGTTCGCCTTCATCGGCGTGGAGATGGTCGGGCAGACCGCCAGCGAGAGCAGCAACCCGACCAAGGTGCTGCCCCGGGCCATCAACGCGGTCATGTGGCGGATCCTGATCTTCTACGTCGGCGCGCTGGTCGCCCTGACCGCGCTGGTGCCGTGGTTCGAGTTCCCGGCCGACGGCAGCCCGTTCGTGCACGCCTTCACCCTGATCGGCATCCCGGCCGCCGCGGGCGTGGTGAACTTCGTGGTGACCACGGCGGCGCTGTCGTCGTGCAACAGCGGCATCTACTCGACCGGCCGGATGATCCGCACGCTGGCCCTGGACGGCCAGGCCCCGCGGGCGGTGGCGCGGCTCAGCGGCCGGGCGGTGCCGGCGCGGGCGATCGCCGTGACGTTCTGCGTGATGCTGATCGGCGTGGTGCTCAACTACTTCGTGCCGGAACAGGCGTTCACCTACATCACCAGCGCGAGCACCGTCGGGGCCATCTTCACCTGGGCGATGATCCTCATCGCGCACCTCGGCTACCGGCGCAAGGTGGCGCGCGGTGACCTCCCGGCCGGCACGTTCCGGATGCCGTTCGCCCCGTGGTCGAACTACGTGGTGCTGGCGTTCCTGGCGCTGGTCGTGGTGCTGCTGGCCTTCGACGAGGAGACCCGCATCGCGCTCTACATCACGCCGGTCCTGGTGGTCGCGGTGGTGGTCGGCTACCTGGCGTCGCGCAAGCGGCAGCAGGAGCGCCAGCACACCCCGGTGGGGTGAGGCGCGCGCTCCCGGTGTGACACCGGCGTCGGCCCGGTTCGCTGCGGCGAGCCGGGCCGACGCCGTTCCGGGAGCCGTGCGCTAGCCGCGACCACCGTCCGAACTGGACTCCAGGTAGCGCAGGACCGCCAGGACCCGGCGGCTGCAGCCGGTGGCGCGGGGCAGGGCGAGCTTGCCGAAGATCGAGTTGACGTGCTTGTCCACCGCGCTCTGCGAGACGTGCAGGTGGGCCGCGATCCCCGCGTTGGTCCGGCCCTGCGCCATCTGGTCGAGCACGTCCCGCTCGCGCGGCGCCAGGTCGGCGAGCGGGTCCCGGGCCGCGGTGGACGGCAGGCGGCGAACCACCTCCGGGTCGAGCGCCACCCCGCCGCGGGCGACCCGCTCGAGGGCGTCGAGGAACTCGTCGACCTGCACCACGCGGTCCTCGAGCAGGCAGCCGACGCGGGCGCGGTCGCCGGTGATCCGCTCGACGGCGTAGCGCTTCTCGACGTGCTGCGAGAGCACCAGCACACCGACCTCGGGGAACCGGCTGCGGATCTCCAGCGCCGCGCGCAGCCCGTCGTCGGTGTGGGTGGGCGGCATCCGCACGTCGACCACCGCGACGCCCGGCCGGTGTCGGTCCACTTCGGACAGCAAGCTCGGCGCGTCGCCGACCGCGGCGGCGACCTCGTGCCCCTCCTCGGCGAGCAGCCGCACCAGCCCTTCCCGCAGCAGCGTCGCGTCGTCGGCCAGGATCACGCGCACGGCAGCTCCGCGGTGACCACCGTCGGCCCGCCCACCGGACTGTCCACTGTGAACCTCCCGTCCAACGCCGCCACGCGCCGCGCCAGGCCGGAGAGCCCTGCGCCCGACACCGAGGCACCACCGGCGTCGTCGTCCTCGACCCGGACCACGAGCCACCCCGCTCCCCGTCGCACCCGGCCGCCGACGACACTCGCGGCGGCGTGCTTGGCGGCGTTCGTCACCGCCTCGGACACCACGAAGTACGCCACCGCCTCCACGTCCACCTCCGGCCGGGTCCCCACCGCGAGGTCCAGCTCGACCCGCACCCCGGCCCGCTCCGCCAACGCCGCCAGCGCCGGCTGCAGACCACCCGCGTCCAGCGCGGCCGGGTACACCCGCCACGCGACGTCGCGGAGGTCCTGCAGCACTTCCTGGGTCTCCTGGTGGGCCTGGGCGAGCAGCTCGGCCGCCCGGTCGCCGTCCGCACGGCGGGCCCGGCCGATCAGGACGCCCAGCGCCACCAGCCGCTGCTGCACGCCGTCGGGCAGGTCACGTTCGATGCGGCGGCGCTCCTCGCGGACCGCCGCCACCACGGCTGCCCGGGTGACCGACAGCTCCTCCACCCGGCGGCGCAGCCGCTCGGCCCGGTCCGGTTCGAGGAAGCGCCGCGCCAGCGCCCGCTCGAGCGCCGCGACCCGGCGCGGTCCTGGGGACCGCGCTCGGTTCCGTCGTCGGTGCCGTGGTGCTGTACTGGCTCGGCGCCTGGCTCGGGCGGGACCGTGTTCCTGGGCCGGATGGTGCCGGTCTTCCGCAGCTTCGTCTCCCTGCCCGCCGGGGTGGAGCGGATGCCGCTGCTGCCGTTCCTGGTCCTCACCGCGCTCGGCAGCCTGGTGTGGAACTCCGCGCTGGTGCTCGCCGGGTACTCCCTCGGCCAGAACTGGTGGCGGGTGGAGGCCTACGTCGGGTCCTTCCAGCAGGTGGTGGTCGTCGTGGTGCTGGCCGCGGTCGCCTGGTTCGTCACCGCCCGCGTCCGACGCAACCGCCGCACCCGCGCCTGATCACGCCGGAGGGGCCTGCGCCGACGCCGTCGAGGCCTCTCCGGCTTCCGCACCACCCGCGTCGGGGTTCGCGTCGCGAGGACGCACCACGGTCACTCGGGCGGGAAACCGCGCCCCCACAGGTCTTCTCGCCCTGGACGAGTGCCCGGACCGCGAGCTGTTCGCCACCATCGGTGTTCTCCTGATCACGTGGAGGAGCGGGTGGTGCGGAGGAACCGCAGGCGCACGGTGGCGGGAAGGATGTCCCCTCGGCGGGGTCGACGCCGGACCTCCGTCTGGACCGGGATCACCACGATCGTCGTGGCGCCGCTGCTGATCGACTTGGTCGGAGCCCACCACAGCGCTTGGCTCACGTCCGAGCAGGCGCCCGATCAAGAGGTCCGGGGCCAGCGCGCCGTCGAGGACGCGGAGGACGCCCGGCTCGCCGGCCGCCCACCGGTCGGGACGAGGGTGGAACCGCTGTGGGAGGACGAGGTCGACGGCTGGAGCTGGGTCTTCGACCGGGCGTTCCACCCCGAGGAGATCGCCGAGCTCGGCGCCCTGGCCGACCGGCACGTCAGCGACGGTGACACGTCGGCCGACGAGCAGGTGCGGGCACGCGGCGGTACCCGCTGGTCCGGCTTCTGCACGGACGAGTGCTGGACCGCGACGAGGCACGAGGTCGTGCTGACCGGTCAGCGCCGCGAGCCCGTGGCGGTCGTCCGTCTCCGAGCCAGAGTGGTCGAGCGCCTCCCCGGCCCCAGCGGCACGCTCCTGACCGGCAGTCCGCAGGGCGCGGACCCGCTCGAGCGGGTCGTGGCGTACCTCGACCGCGGCGAGGGGGACCTGCGCAGCTACGACCAGAGGACCGGGATCGACCAGCCCTTCCTGCACACGCACAACCTCACGCTCGACGAGGACGAAGAGCAGGGGTTCGAGGTCGTCGCCCTGACCGAGGACTGCCGGTGTCGCTGGGAGCTCGTCGTCACCACGTCCTACCGCGGGAAGACGGAAGACGTGGTGGTGCGCAGCGACGGCACCGCCGACGGCGCTCCCGTCGAGACCGTCGGCACCGGAGCGGCGCAGTTCGGACGCGTCGTCGACGGCGAGCGGCTCGGCGGTTCCTTCACCTACGACTTCGAGGGGCACTGGGTGCCCGCGACGCAGTGAGCCCAGCCACCGACGTGGCCTGCCACCGGTGTCCGGGGCCGCACGCCCACCCGAGCCTCACGCGGCGGTCTCGACGTCCTCCGCGGGCTCCTCCGGGGCGACGTCGAGCTGCTTCGCGGCGCGGCGGCGGCGCCGGAGCCAGACCGCCACCCCGGCGGCGACGACCACGGCCGCCAGCACCCAGCTCGCGTGCCCGAGCGATTCCTCGACGTACTTGGCCGACGCTCCGGCCAGCCAGCCGATGCTCACGTGCGTCGCGGACCACGCGATCGCGCCGACCAGGGAGGACACCACGAACTTCAGGTAGGACATGCCGCTGGTCCCGGCCGCGGCGGGCATCAGGGTGCGCACCACCGGCAGGAAGCGGCCGACCAGCACCGCGCCGATCCCCCACCTCCGCAGCAGACCCCCGGCCCGGTCCCAGTGGTGCTGGCCGAGCTTGCGGACCACCTTGGTCTCGCGCATCCGCCACCGGTAGCGGCGCCCCAGCCAGAAGCCGATGTTGTCCCCGACGGCCGCGCACACCGCGACGACAGCGGCCAGCACCAGGAAGAAGCCGAGGTCGGTGACCGCGGCCGCGGCGATCAGCAGCCCGCTCTCGCCCGGCACCAGGAAACCCAGGCCGATGGTGCACTCGCCGAGCACGAGAGCTCCGGTCACCAGTACCAGTAGCGGCTTCGGCAGGCTTCCGACGGCTGCCAGGACGTCGCTGATGAAGGTCACGGATCGGGCTCCTCGTGCGGGACGTCGACTGCTGGCGTCACGCTACCGGCGCAACGAGAGCGCGGTACCCGGAATCCCCCTCAGAAGTTCCCTGAGGTCGAGATCACACCTGACCCCAGGGTGGTCCCGCTCCCGGTGGCGGCGATCGGCGCGCGCAGCGGTCAGCACGCCCGCACCCACGAGCACTCCAGCGCGCCCTCGTCGACCCGGGTGCGCGGGTCGTCCCGCTGGACCAGCGTTCGCGGCACCTGCGGGCGGCCGCGCGGCTGGTCGTCGGCACCGCGGTACTCGGCGAGGCGGATCGCGATCGCGTCCTCCAGGTCCCTCGGGGAGTCGGAGGTGAAGTCGTTGAGCACCACCGAGAACACCAGCTCGCGACCGTCCGCGGCCGTGACGTAGCCGGACAGCGAGGTGACCCCGGTCAGCGAGCCGGTCTTGGCCCGCACGTTGCCCTCCGCCGCCGTGCCGGCCATCCGGTTGCGGAGCGTGCCGCCGACCATGCGGTCCGCGACACCGGCCACCGGGAGCGCGTCGGAGAAGGCCGGGAACCAGGGACGCTGCCGGGCGTTGTCCAGCAGCACGGTCAGCTGCTCCGGCGTCACACCGTCCATCCTGGACAGACCGGAGCCGTCCACCAGCTCCAGCGCCTCGGGCGACAGGCCCAGCGCGCGCAGCTGCTCGGTCAGCACCGCCACGCCGGCCGGCCAGCTGCCCTCCCCGCGCACGTCCCGTCCCATCGCCTTGACCAGCACCTCGGCGTGCCCGTTGTTGCTGAGCTTGAGGAACGGCACCAGCAGCTCGCGCAGCGGCATCGACTCCCGCGCGGCCACCACCCGCGCGCCCTCCGGCGCCGTCCCCTCCCCCACCTCGCGGACGTGCACCCCGTGCGCGGCCAGGGCGCGGGCGAACACGTCGGCGGCGTAGGCGGACGGGTCCGGCACGGTGGTGAACTCCTCGAGCGGTTCCGCGTCCGCGGGCACCGTCCCGCGCACCACCACGCGCGACCCGCCGTGCTCGCGCTCGACCACCACGTCCGGCTCACCGCCCGCGGCGGACGTGGTGGTCCGGTTGTCGAGCTGCACGACGCCGGTGGCCGGGTCCAGCTCCAGCTCGGCGGGCAGCCCCTCCGCGGTCGGGCGCACCCGCACGATCGCGGTCCCGGCGTCGAAGTCGGTGTTGGGCGCCACGGTCAGCGCCGAGACCGGCGCCGAGTAGTAGTACGGCTCGTCGTCCCACGCCCAGCCGGTGCCCAGCGGGACGTCGTCGAACCAGGTGTCGTCGGTGCGCAACCCGCCCTGCACCACGCGGATCCCCGCCGCCGCGACCTGCTCCGCGAGCCGGTCGTAGTCGGCGGCGAGCACCGTCGGGTCAGCGGTGCCGCGCAGGTGCAGGTCGCCGAGCAGCACCGGACCGACCTGCGGGGCGTCGGTGACGACCTCGGTGCGGAACCGGTGGTCCGGGTCGAGCGCCTCCAGCGCGGCGGCCGCGGTGAGCAGCTTCGCGTTGGAGGCCGGGGTCGCCCGCGCCGTGGCCTGCCTGCTGTAGAGCACCTCGTCGGTGGCCGGGTCGCGGACCACCACGCCCGCGTACGCACCGTCCAACCGCGGGTCGGCGAGGATGTCGTCGAGGTCGACGCGCAACGCGTCCGGTCCGGACGGCGCGGCCCCGGACGGCGCCACGACGGCGACCGAGACCCCCACCGCGACGACCAACCCGAGCACCCACCGTCGACGCATCACCCAGCTCCCTCCGCCCCGCCCGACCGACCGATCTTGCAGCGCGAGCAGGGCGACGGTCAACGCACGCGCCGACGGCGTCGCCTCAGGCGACGGCGATCGAGGTCGCCATGGCCAGCAGCGCGCCGCCGCAGCAGCGCTCGAAGACCGTGCGCCGCTTGGGATCGGCCAGCAGCGCCGACAGCCACCGCACCGACGGGACCACGATCAGCCACCAGAGCGCGAACCCGCTCACCGCGACCCCGCTGAGCAGCGCGGCCTGCGCCACCGGGTCGGCGGCCGGGTCCATCGCCTGCGGCAGCAGCGTCAGGAACGTCAGCATGACCTTCGGGTTGAGCACGTCGGTGAGCAGCCCGCGCAGGAAGACCGCGCGCCCGGACGTGGGAGCGGCCACCACCGGTTCGTCGGCGCCGGTCCCGGCCTTGCGCACGATCTGCAGGCCCATCCAGGCCAGGTAGGCCACGCCGATCACCTTCACCACGAGCAGCGCCGCCGGGACGGCGACCACCAGCGCCGAGAGGCCCAGCGTCGCCGCCGTCGCGTGCACCAGCAGCCCGCAGGTCGTCCCGGCCGCGGCCAGCCAACCCCAGCGCGTCCCGGTCGCCGCGTTGCGCGTGACCAGCACGAAGTCAGGACCGGGAACCACGACGATCACCAGCAGCGCCAGCAGGAACGACCCCCAGGCGATGTGCACGACTCCTCCTCCGAAGGAAAGGTGGTGGGAACGCGAACATTCTCGAGTTCCGTTCGCCGTCGATCCATCTCCTCCGTAGGATGTTCGGTCATGCAGGAATCCGTCGAACTCGATTCGGTCGACTGGCGCATCTTGGAGGAGTTGCAGAACGACGCGACGCTGCCGAACCGGACGCTGGCAGAACGGGTCGGGCTGGCCCCCTCCAGCTGCCTGCAACGGGTGCGCCGGTTGCGGGAACAGGGCGTGATCACCGGGGCGCACATCGACGTCAACCCGGCGGCGACCGGACTGGTGCTGGAAGCGGTGGTCGCGATCAACGTCCGTCCGCACACCCGGCAGGTCGTCGACCAGTTCCGCGAGTTCGTGATGGCGCAGCCGGAGACCCGCTCGCTGCTGCACGTCAGCGGTCAGGCCGACTTCCTGCTGCACGTGGCGGTGGCCGACACCACGCACCTGCAGGAGTTCCTGGTGGACAGGCTCGCTTCCCGCACCGAAGTCCGCCACTTCACCAGCTCGATCGTGCTGGAACAGCTGCGCACCAAGGCCCTGACGCCGCCCCGCCACCTCCGCCCGAAGCGCCGCCGCCGGAGCTGAACTGGTTGCGCGTCCCGTCGCGGCACAGCAGGGTGGGCAGGACCACCGTCTGAGGAGGACGCCCGTTGGCGGAGCAGGAGCAGGCCGACCACGTGCTGGGTCTGGTCACCGACCCGGACATGCCCACGCACGTCGGGCAGCGCACTGCTGAGCGCGTGACCACCTGGTTGGCGAACCGCACCGGACAGCGGTGGACCATCGACGTGCGCACCGACCCGCTCACCGCGGGCCACAACGCCAGCGAGGACCTGCTCTCCGCCGTCGAGGCCCACCGCCAGGAACGGGGCTGGGACTACGGCATCTGCATCACCGACCTGCCGCTGCTGCTGCAGGACCGGCCGCTGCTGGCCGACGTCAGCACGCAGCGCCGCGTCGCGCTCGTGTCGCTGCCCGCCCTCGGCGCGCTCCGGACCTACCACCGCACCTACCAGCTGATGACGCAGCTGCTGGAAGACCTGATGCAGGACCACAGCGAGCAGTCGTCCCCGCTCGGCCCGGTGCACCGCACGCAGCACGAGGGCCAGATCGACATCCGCTACACCACGCTGCAGAGGCGGGGCTGGGTGCGGCTGGTGTCCGGGATGGTGCGGGCGAACCGGCCGTGGCAGCTGGTCTGGGGACTGTCCAGCGCGCTGGCGGCCGCGCTCGCCGCCGCCGGGTTCGGCCTGTTCACCTCGACGGTCTGGCAGCTCGGCGACGTGATGAGCCCGCTGCGCGCGCTGACCGCCACGGTGTTCGCGCTGGCGCTGATGACCGTGTGGCTGATCGCCGCGCACGGGCTGTGGGAGCGCGTCGGCCGCGGCGCGGTCCGGGACCGGAGGCTGGCCGCGATCTACAACACCTCGACGGTGACCACGCTGTCGTTGGGCGTGGCCTGCCTCTACGCCCTGGTCTACGTGGTCAGCCTCGCCGGTGCGCTGACGCTGCTCGACGCGCGCGTGCTCGGCGAGATGCTCGGCCACACCGCCGACTTCGCCTCCTACGCGCGGCTGGCGTGGATGGTGTCCTCGATGGCGCTCATCGCCGGCGCCCTCGGGTCCAGCCTGGAGACCGACGCCGCCGTGCGGCAAGCCGCCTACGGCTACCGCGAGGAGCGGCGCCGCGCCCAGCACGCCAAGGAGAAGGACTCCGAGGACTGAGCTCCGCGCGGGCGCGCGGAAGTGCGGGCGCGGCTCCGCCGCGGATCAGCCGCCGACGCGGAGCAGTCCTTCTTGGACGACGGTGGCGACGAGCTGGCCGTCGCGGGAGAAGAACCGGCCGGTGGCCAGGCCGCGGGCGCCGGACGCGCTCGGCGAGGCGCAGTCGTAGAGCAGCCACTCGTCCGCGCGGAAGCGGCGGTGGAACCACATCGCGTGGTCCAGGCTCGCCCCGTTCACCTCGTCCAGGCCCCAGTACACGCCGTGCCGGGCGAGCACCGCGTCCAGCAGCGTCATGTCCGAGGCGAACGCCGCGATGCACACGTGCAGCAGGTCGTCGTCGGGCAGCACGCCGTCGGCGCGCATCCACACCTGGCTGCGGGCCTCGCGCGGCCCGTGCTCCCGGCTCACCCACGGCGGTTCGGTCACGTAGCGCACGTCGATCGGCCGCGGCTGCCCGCGCCCGAGGACGTCGATGAGCGACCCGACCTGCTCGCCGAAGGTCGGCAGCGTCTCCGGGTCCGGCACCTCCGGCATCGGCTCGGCGTGGTCGATGCCCTCCTCGTCGACCTGGAACGACGCCGACAGCGAGAAGATCGCCTTGCCGCGCTGCACCGCCACGACCCGCCGGGTGGTGAACGAGCGGCCGTCGCGGGTGCGGTCGACCTCGTAGACGATCGGGATGCTCGGGTCGCCGGGGCGGATGAAGTAGGCGTGCAGCGAGTGCACCCGCCGCTCCGGCGGCACCGTGCGACCGGCCGCGACCAGCGCTTGACCAGCGACCTGACCGCCGAACACGCGCACCGGCGAGGTCGCGGGGCTCACCCCGCGGAAGATGTTCTCCTCGATGCGCTCCAGGTCCAGCAGGGCAACCAGGCTGTCCAGCACGGGCTGGCCGTGCGGGATGCCGTTGACGTCGAGCGGGACGTCGCCCGGCAAGCGGGTGCCCGCCGGGTCTGCCGCGGCAGCTCGGGCCGCTTCGGTCACTGCGTGCTCCTCGGGTCGTGCGCCGGATCGGCCGGACGGGAGCGCCGAGCGGCTCCCGTCCGTGGTGGCGGATCAGACGTGGTCTTCCTCGCCCAGACGGTGCACGCGGATGAGGTTGGTGGAACCGACCGTGCCGGGCGGGGAACCCGCCACGATGACGACCATGTCACCGCGCTGCGATCGACCCAGGGACAGCATCGCCTGGTCGACCTGGCGCACCATCTGGTCCGTGGTGTCCACTTTAGGAACCAAGAACGTTTCCGTCCCCCAAGTGAGAGCGAGCTGACTCCGCACCGACTCCTCGGGGGTGAACGCCAGCAGCGGCAGCCGGGTGTGCAACCGGGCCAGTCGGCGCACGGTGTCGCCGGACTGCGTGAACGCCACCAACGCCTTGGCGTTGAGGCGCTCGCCGATGTCGCGAGCCGCGTAGGAGATCACGCCGCGCTTGGTGCGCGGCACGTGGCTGAGCGCCGGCGGAGCCGTCGAGCCGGCCTCGACCGCTTCGACGATGCGCGCCATCGTCTGCACCGTCTCCACCGGGTAGCGGCCGACGCTGGTCTCCCCGGAGAGCATCACCGCGTCGGTGCCGTCGAGCACCGCGTTGGCGACGTCGGAGGTCTCCGCGCGCGTCGGGCGCGAGTTGTTGATCATGGAGTCGAGCATCTGCGTGGCGACGATCACCGGCTTCGCGTTCTCCCGCGCGATCCGGATCGCCTTCTTCTGCACCAGCGGAACGTGCTCCAGCGGCAGCTCGACGCCGAGGTCGCCGCGGGCGACCATGACGCCGTCGAAGGCCAGCACGATGGCCTCCAGGTTGTCCACCGCCTCCGGCTTCTCCAGCTTCGCGATCACCGGGACGCGGCGGCCGACCCGGTCCATCACCTGGTGCACCAGGTCGATGTCGGCCGGGCTGCGGACGAAGGACAGCGCGATGAAGTCCACGCCGAGCTCCAGCGCGAACTCCAGGTCCTCGACGTCCTTCTCGGACAGTGCGGGCACCGAAACGTCCATGCCCGGCAACGAGATCCCCTTGTGGTCCGAAACGGGACCGCCCTCGGTCACCTCGCACACGACGTCGTTGTCCTCGACGTCGGTCACGGTCAGCCCCACCTTGCCGTCGTCGACCAGCAGCCGGTCGCCGGGCTTGGCGTCCTTGGCGAGGCCCTTGTAGGTCGTGGACACCCGGTCGTGGGTGCCCTGGACGTCGTCGACAGTGATGCGCACGATGTCGCCGGTGCGCCACTCGACCGGCCCGGCGGCGAACTTGCCGAGCCGGATCTTCGGACCCTGCAGGTCGCCCAGGATGCCCACGGCGCGGCCGGATTCCTTGGCCGCGGCCCGGACCATCTCGTAGACCCGCTGGTGATCGGCGTGGCTGCCGTGGCTGAAGTTCAGCCGGGCGACGTCCATTCCGCTGTTGACGAGCTCTGCCATCTTCTCCGGTGTGGAGGTGGCAGGGCCCATGGTACAAACGATCTTGGCTCGTCGACTCACATCATGCCAGCGTAGTCTGTTGACCGGCGTGCGCAGCACGCGCCATGCCTCCGACAGGCCCACCTGGGAGATCGTTGCTGGATCGGTGCAGAACGCAGCTCACCCGGCTACCGTTCGTGATCGCGGTGGCGGTGAGCCTGCTCGTGCTGTTCATGCCCGCGTCAGGGGTGCCGACCGCGCCGCCCGGCACGGACAAGGTGGTGCACGCCGCCCTGTTCGCGGCCCTGGCCCTCACCGGCCGGACCGCGGGGATCCCGGCGGTGACGCTGCTGCCCGCACTGGCCGGCTACGCCGCGGTGTCGGAGGTGCTGCAGGGCCTGCTGCCGATCGGGCGCAGCTGTGACGTGGTCGACGGCCTGGTGGACGTCGCGGGTGCGGCGATCGGCTGGGCGGTCGTGGCGCTGACGCGGAAGGTCAGCGGCAGGTCTTCTCCGTGACGCCGACGTGGTCGGCGCACCACTGGTTGAGCTCCCGCAGCTGCTCCCACGCGCGACGCACCCGGTCCAGGCACCTGCGGTCGTGCAGCGCGTCGTCGGGTTCCCAGAGCTGGACCGCGTACAGCGTGCGGTGCCGCAGCAGGTCCAGCCGCGGGTGGTCGGCGGCGACCCCGCGCGGACGGCTCCTGAGCACGTCGCCGGTGATCTCCCAGCCGGACGCCGCCAGCGCGTCCAGCAGCCGCCGCAGGTGGTCGCCGTGGACGTCGGTGTCCACGGCGGTGCGGAACCGGGCGAGCTGGTCGGACTCGGTGTGGAAGCAGCCGCCGGCGACGGTCATGCCGGCGGCGCTGATGTCGACGTAGAAGGCGCCGCCGCCGCGCCCCCGCTCGACCACCGCCCCGCAGTGCGTCTTGTACGGCGACTTGTCCCGGCTGAACCGCACGTCGCGGTGCGGCCGGAACACCTTGCCGACGCCGAAGCCGGGCCCGAACTCGGGTTCCAGCTCGGCGATCAACGCCTCCATCGGCCCGCGCACGTGCTCCCGGTACAGCGCCAGGTTGTCACTCCAGAAGGCCTTCGAGTTGTCCGCCTCCAACCCGTCGAAGAACTCGACGGCACCGTCCCCGAAACCCTCGAACCGCACGCGCCGAGCCTAGCCGCACAGCGATATCACCCTCAGTGAACAGCCGATCACGAACCGTCCCCAAGATGTCCGGCGATCTCGGGAGGGATCAGGCAAGGACCGCAGTGACGAACGAGGGGATCTCCATGCCCCAGCAGGCTCCGCGCCCGTACGCGCCTCCGCAGCGGACGAAGTTCAAGGGACTCGCGATCGCCGCGCTGGTGCTCGGGATCGTGGGCGTGGTGGGGTCGGTCGTCCCGATCCTGAACAACGTGACGGCGGTGGCCGCATTCGTCGGTCTGCTCCTCGGCGTGATCGCCCTGTTCGGCACCAAGAAGGCGATGGCGGGCATCGCCTCCGGCCTGCGCGTCCTGGCGGTCGTGGTGACCGTCGTGGCACAGGTGGTCTTCTCGCAGGCGCTCGACGAGGCCCTCGGCACTAGCGTCCTGGCGGACGGCTAGGTGGCGACGTCCGGGGAACCGGTGCGGCTGGGCTTCGGCCGGAGCCACAAGTGGTCGACCGGTGAGGTCATCACGATCTCCGAGCCCGAGCCCTGCACGAAGTCGAACGTCTTCGAGCGGCCTCCGGCGGGCAAGCGGTAAGTCCAGTTCGATGTGCGGGTCCGCAACGAGGGCGCGCGGGCGTACAACGTCGTGCTGTCGCAGATCACCGCCCAGCACAACGGCCGCGTCCCGCAGCAGGACCTCGCCGCAGGGGACGTCGTGCCGGACGTGGAGGTCCCGTCCGGCGACGACGTGATCTACACGTCGGTGTTCGAGATCGGCAGCGAGCCGGGTGAGCTCCAGGTCTCGGTGCAGCCGAGCCCGTTCACCCAGGACACCGTGTACTTCGTCGGTCAGGTCTGAGGCGGCTGCGGTTCGCTCGCGAACTCGTGAGTCGTTCACCCGGCGTGGGTAGTACGAGAGGACCACCGCGCCGGTCGCCACCCGACTGGGTGACGGCAAGTGAGCGCGGACAAGATCGCAGGTCAGCGGCCTTCCCGACGGTTAAGCTCGTGGCGTGGTCTCTACTGCGCGCGCCCGCGTGCGGGATGCAGCGGGCAACCTCCCGGCCGACGTCACGAGCTTCGTCGGCCGGCGCCGTGAGATCACCCTGACCAAGCGGCTGCTCGCGGAGTCCCGTGTCGTCACCCTCACCGGGCCCGGCGGGGTCGGCAAGACGCGGCTCGCCATCCGGGTGGCCGCCGGCATGCGCCGCTCGTTCCGGGACAAGGCCTGGTACGTCGGACTCGAGGACCTCCAGGACCGGTCCCGCGTGATCGACACGGTCGTCGAGCAGCTCGGCATCGGCGGCCCCAGCGCCGGCGAGGACCTCGACACCGTCGTCGAGCAGCTCAAGAACCGCGAGATGCTGCTCGTGCTGGACAACTGCGAGCACGTGGTCGACGAGGTCGCGCTGCTGGTGGACGCGGTGGTGCGGTGGTGCCCCGGCGTGCGGGTGCTGGCCACCAGCCGGCAGTCCCTCGGCGTCGCCGGCGAGGCCACCATGGTCGTGCCGCCGCTGCAGGTGCCCGACATCGAGCACCTGCCGCCGCCGGAGGCCCACGAGCAGTTCGCCTCGGTGCGCCTGTTCGTCGACCGGGCCCGGGCGGCGGTGCCCGAGTTCGAGGTGACGCCGGAGAACGCCACCGCGCTGATGCGGCTGTGCCACCACCTCGACGGCAACCCGCTGGCCATCGAGCTGGCCGCGGTGCGGCTGCGCTCACTGTCCGTGCAGCAGCTGGAGGAGCGCCTCGCCGAGCGGTACGACCTGCTCACCGAGGGCCGCCGCAGCGCCCCGGCCCGGCAGCGGTCGCTGCGCGCGCTGATCGACTGGAGCTACGAGCTGGCCTCCGACCAGGACCGGCTGGCGTGGGCGCGGATGTCGGTGTTCTCCGGCACCTTCGACCTGGCCGCCGCCGAGCACGTGGTCCGCGACGTCCTGTCCGGCTCCGACGTGCTGAGCTCGGTCCACTCGCTGGTGGACAAGTCCGTGCTGCTGCGCGTGGAGGAGAGCGGCGAGGCCCGCTTCCGGCTGCCGCACGCGCTGCGCGAGTACGGGCAGGACAAGCTCGAGGAGTTCGGCGAGCTGGACGCCATGCAGCGGCGGCACCTGTCGTTCTTCAGCGCCCTCGCCGAGCGCTTCGCCGACAGCTGGATCGGCCCGGACCAGGTCGAGTGGGTGCAGCGGATGCGCAGCGAGCAGGGCAACCTGCGCACCGCGCTGCAGACGGCCGCGGCGCACCCCGACACCGCGGGCACGGCGCTGGCGCTGGCCACCGACCTGTGGCCGTACTGGGTCATCCGCGGGCTCAACGGCGAGGCGCGCCACTGGCTGGAGCAGGTGCTGGCCAGCACCCCGCGCGACGTGCCCGAGCGGGTGCGCGCGCTGCGGATCAGCGCGTGGTTCGCGCTGCTGCACGGTGACCTGGACAGCGTGCGCTCGACCCTGGAGCAGGCGACGGTGCTGGCCACGCAGCGCGGCGAGGAGGCCGAGAAGCCGTACCTGGCGCTGGTGCGGGGCCTGGCGGCGTTCGCGGACAACAACGCGGCGCGCGCGATCTCGCTGGTGGAAGACGCGCTCGCGCAGTTCCGCAAGCACGGCTCGCTGCCCGGGGAGCTGTTCGCGCTGTTCGGCCTGGGCCTGGTCAAGGGGCTCCACGAGGACCCCGAGAGCGGTCTCGAGGCGCTGGAGGACTGCGTCCGGCTGGCCACCGAGCACGGTGAGCTGTACTGGCGGTCCTACGCGCTGTGGGCGTCGGCGCAGACCGAGGCGGTGCGCGGCGAGCTGGAGCGGGCCGAGACGGCGGCGAAGAAGGCCGTCCGGCTGCAGCGGAAGCTGGACAACCGGCTGGGCATCGCCCTCGGCATCGACAGCCTCGCCTGGATCGCCCAGCGGCAGGGCAAGCACGACCGCGCCGCGCGGCTGTTCGGCGCGGCCTCGTCGGTCTGGGACGCGGTGTCCGCCGCGCCCGGGTTCTGGGCGCCGTTCGCCACCGACCACGAGGCCCACCTGTCGCAGACCCGCTCGGCGCTGGGCGAGGAGGCGTTCCAGGAGGCCTTCGACCGGGGCCGCCGGCTGTCCGTGCCGCACCTCATCGACTTCGCGCTGGAGACCAAGCGGCACGCCCGGGCGCGCAGCGAGGAGAACGTCCATCCGATGCCGCTCACGCGCCGCGAGCGGCAGATCGCGGAGCTGGTCGCGCAGGGCAACACGAACAAGGAGATCGCGGAGAGCCTGGTCATCGCGCAGCGCACCGTGGAGGGCCACGTGCAGAACATCCTGACCAAGCTCGACTTCTCCTCGCGCGCGCAGATCGCCGGGTGGGTGGCCGCCCAGCGCGGGACCGGCGCACCCGCCGACCCCGCCCCGCGCTGACCCACCCCCGGCACCTCCACCGCCCGACGGCGGTCCCCACGCTCCCCGCGGCACCGAGCCCGGTGCGCCCGCACGTCCTGACCGCGGTGCGCGCCGGCACGGTGCGATGAGCCCCCAGGTTCTCACTTTCCGTAGTTGTCGATCGCGCCGTAGTCCCCCGACCAGTCGAATCTAGGTACTTGCCTAGGTGCAAACCTCGGTGCGTGTGCACTCTCCGTGCTGGAACCTGGGATGCGTGAACCCCGAAGACCATCACCTCAACGACCACGTACCCGACGAGCACACCCCCGACGGCCGAGGGAGCCGGCCGACGCGTTCGCACCGTGGGGAGAGGACGGTGTCGAACACGGCGAGCCGGCTGCGCGCGACGTTCCTCGGCGACGCCCCGAAGCGCCAGCACCGCGTCCCCCCGAAGACGCGAGCGCTGCAGGTCGGCACCGCGGTGGCCGCGTTCGGCGTCCTGGGCGCGTTCACCGGCATGGCCGGCACCGGTGCCGAGCAACCCCGAGTGAAGACGGCCGCAGTCGTTTCCCCCGTCAACGACTCCGCGCCGCTTCCCGCCGCACCGGCCCCCGCCCCGGCGCCGCAGCCCGCCCCCGAGGCTGCACCCGCGCCGGAGGCGGCCCCCGCGCCGGAGCAGCCGGTCGAGCAGAAGCCGGTGGACCACATCGGCGCGTGGATCGACGAGGCCGTCCGCGTCATGGAGCAGAACGGCGTCTCGCGCGACCAGGTCGACCCCGAGGCCATCCGCACGATCATCATGCACGAGTCCAACGGCGACCCGACCGCCACGAACGACTGGGACTCCAACGCCGCGGCCGGCACCCCGTCGATCGGTCTGATGCAGACCATCGAGCCGACCTTCGAGTCCTTCGCGCTCCCCGGGCACGAGAACATCTACGACCCGGTGGACAACATCATCGCGGCCACCCGCTACGCGATCGCCCGGTACGGATCGGTGAGCGACGTCCCCGGCGTCTCCGGCGTTCGCAGCGGCGGTAGCTACATGGGTTACTGACCAGGCCGCACGCGACTGGCGAGCCGCCGTCCCGGCCTCGGGACACCTAGCTGGGGACGGCGGGAGCCTGCTGGTCCGCCAGACCGGCGAGGGTTCCCTCCAGCGCTTCGGCGACCAGTTCGCGCATGGCCCCCTCCGCCCGCGCCCGATCACCGCTGCGGATGCACTCCGCGATCTCGCAGTGCAACCGTACTGCTACCGGGCGCGGGTGTTCGGGCATCAGGCCGTGCCCGGCCCGCCAGCGCAGCAGCTCCTCGACGACCTCGTGCAGCTGGGCGAACATCTCGTTGCCCGACGCCGTCAGCACCAGCCGGTGGAACTCGACGTCGGCGGCCATGAAGGTGTCCAGGTCGCCGGCGCGCGCGGTGGCGACCATCCGCTCGGACAGCGACACCAGCCGGGCCGCGTCCTCGTGCGAGGCGCGCTGGGCGGCCGCCGCCGCGGCCACCGGTTCCACCGCGGTGCGCAGCTCCGCGAGGGTCTTCAGCTGCGCGGTGCGGTCGGCCGCCAGCTGCCAGCGGATGAGCTGCGGGTCGAAGGCGTTCCAGTCCTCGCGCGGGCGCACCACGGTCCCGACCCGCTGGCGGCCGACCACCAGCCGGATCGAGGCGAGGCTGCGCACGACCTCGCGGGCGACGCTGCGGGAGATGCCGAACCGCTGCTCGACGTCCTCGGTGCGCAGGACGCTGCCGGGCGGGTGCGTGCCGGCGGCGATCTCGTGCCCGAGCACGTCCAGGACCCTGTCGTGCAGCCCGCCGGCCATGTCGCCCCTTCCCGTCGTCGACCGCCTCGAACATAGGCCGGAACGGACGGGTGACGGGAACAACAGGCATACTTGATCGGTCAACATGGCAATAAAGTCATACTTATTGCTTAGGCTGTGCCGCGCACCAGCTGCTCAACGAGGAGCCCCTCCATGCCAACCAGCCTTCGCGGCAGCCTCACCGCCGCCCTCGCCCAGGCCCCGGAGCCCGGCGCGTGGAGCGCGCACGACGCCCGCCTGCTCACCGCGGCCATCGCCGGCATCGCCGTCATCGTGGTGCTGATCAGCTGGGCGAAGCTGCACCCCTTCCTGTCCCTGGCCCTGGGCGCCACCACGCTCGGCGTGGTCGCCGGGATGCCGTTCAGCGACCTGGTCGACACCTTCACCGAAGGCCTCGGCGGGACGGTCGGCGACGTCGGCCTGCTCGTGGCGCTCGGCGCGATGCTCGGCAAGCTGCTCACCGACACCGGCGGCGCCGAGCAGGTCGTGGAGACGGTGCTGCGCCGCACCACGCAGCGCACCCTGCCGTGGGCGATGGTGTTCATCGCCGCGCTGCTGGGTCTGCCGATGTTCTTCGAGGTCGGCGTCGTGCTGCTGGTCCCGGTCGTGGTCATGGTGGCCAGCCGGTCCGAGCAGCCGATGCTGCGCATCGGCATCCCCGCGCTGGCCGGGCTGTCGATCCTGCACGGGCTCGTCCCGCCGCACCCCGGCCCGCTCGCCGCGGTCGACGCGCTGCACGTCGACCTGGGCACCACCCTCGCGCTCGGCGTGCTCGTGTCGATCCCGACCGCCATCGTCGCCGGTCCGGTGTTCGGCGCCTTCATCGCCCAGCGCGTGCCGCTGTCCCCGGCCGCCCACCTGCTCGGCGGGTCCGCGACGGAGACCGCACCGGAGAAGCGGCCCAGCTTCCTCGCCGCCGTCACCATGCTGCTGCTGCCCGTGGTGCTCATGCTCGGCAAGTCCGTGGCCGACCTGACGCTGGCCGAGGGGACCGTCGGCTACCGGGTGCTCGACACCATCGGCACCCCGGTGGTCGCCATGATGCTCACCGTGCTGATCGCCATCGTGGTGCTCGGCACCGGCGCCCGGTTCAGCCGCAACCGGCTCGCCGACGTGGTCGGCGGCTCGCTGCCCGCGATCGCCGGGATCATCCTCATCGTCGGCGCCGGCGGTGGTTTCAAGCAGACCCTGGTCGACTCCGGGGTGAACACCATGATCACCGACCTGGCCAGCGGGGCGCACCTCTCTCCGCTGGTGCTGGGCTGGCTGATCGCGGTCGGCATCCGGGTCGCCACCGGGTCGGCCACGGTGGCCACGATCTCGGCGGCCGGGATGGTGGCGCCGATGGTGGTCGACATGCCGCCCGCGCAGGGCGCCCTGGTCGCGCTGGCCATCGGCTCCGGCTCGCTGTTCCTCTCGCACGTCAACGACGCCGGGTTCTGGCTGGTCAAGGAGTACTTCGGGATGACCGTCGGGCAGACCTTGAAGACCTGGTCGGCGATGGAGACGCTGCTCTCGGTCGTCTCCTTCGCGGTGATCCTGGGGCTGTCCGCGGTCCTGTGACCACGGGGGTCGTGAGTGCGGGAGCCGGTTGGAGCCGGTCTTCGCACTCACGACCCCCTGCGCTGCGGGCGGTACACTGGTGGGTCGGGCCCCGGCGGAGTCGGGTCCGCCCGTTCCCCTAGCCGATCCCCAGGTACAAGGTGGCGCAATTGTCCAACGCCCGAGCCGATCGGGATGCGGTCCGCGCGCAGGAACTGGCAGCCGAGCAGCAGTACCTCGACACGCTGTACGAGAAGCTCGACGCCCTGCGGGAGGAGACCGCGCAGCGGTTGAAGGACACGCTCCGGGACAGCGGTGGACCGCCGCAGGCCCGCACCGAGCGCGACATCTCCGCCCGGATGTACACCGACAAGCTCAGCCAGCTCAGCGCCGTGGAGCACGGGATGTGCTTCGGCCGGCTGGACCTGGACAGCGGTGAGACCTTCCACATCGGCCGGATCGGACTGTTCGACGAGGACAACGAGTACGAACCGCTGCTGCTGGACTGGCGCGCCCCGGCCGCCCGGCCGTTCTACCTGGCCACCGCCGCCGCCCGCGACGGCGTGCGCCGCCGGCGGCACCTGCGCACCAGCTGGCGCAAGGTCCTGGACTACGAGGACGAGGTGCTCGACCTCGACGCCGCCGAGCAGGGCAGCGACCTCGGGCTGGCCGGGGAGGCGACGCTGCTGGCCCGGCTCGACGCCCGCCGCACCGGGCAGATGCAGGACATCGTCGCCACCATCCAGGCCGAGCAGGACCGGATCATCCGCGCCGGCATGAACGGCGTGCTCGTCGTGCAGGGCGGGCCGGGGACCGGCAAGACCGCCGTGGCGCTGCACCGCGCGGCCTACCTGCTCTACACGTTCCGCGAGCAGCTGTCCAAGCGCGGTGTGCTGGTCGTCGGTCCGAACGAGACGTTCCTGCGCTACATCGGCCAGGTGCTGCCGTCCCTCGGCGAGACCGGCGTGCTGCTGTCCACTGTGGGCGGTCTGTACCCCGGGATCACCGCGACCGGCGTGGAGTCCGCGCGGGCGGCGGAGATCAAGGGCCGCGCGAGCATGGTCGACGTGCTGACCGCCGCGGTCCGCGACCGCCAGCAGGTGCCGTCCGACCACGTCGAGGTCACCTTCGACCGCGAGCCGCTGCGCATCGACCGGGCCACCGCGACGCAGGCCCGCACCCGCGCTCGCCGCACCCGCCGGCCGCACAACCTGGCGCGGCGGGTGTTCCGCGACGAGATGTTCCGCGCGCTGACCCTGCAGGTGGCCGACCGGCTCGGCCGCGACCTGCTCGACCGCCGCGACTTGGACGAGATCAACGTCGAGCTGCGCGCCGACCCGGCGGTGGACCGGGCGCTCGACGAGCTGTGGCCGGAGACCAGCCCCCAGCAGCTGCTGGACGAGCTGCTCAGCTCGCCGGAGCTGTTGGCCTCGGCGAGCCGCAAGCACCTCGACGACGCCGAGCGCGCGGAACTGCTGCGCCCGGCGGGCTCGCCGTGGACCCCGGCCGACGTGCCGCTGCTGGACGAGCTGGCCGAGCTGCTCGGCGAGGACGACGAGCAGGCCCGCGCCGAGCGCGAACGCCAGGAGCGCGAAGAGCTCGCCTACGCGCAGGGCGTCCTGCACATCATGGAGCAGGACGAGGAGATCGCCGACGAGGAGCGGCTGCGGGTGAAGGACGTGCTGGACGCCGAGCTGCTCGCCGAGCGGTTCCGCGCCCGCAGCGACCTGACCGCGGCCGAGCGCGCCGCCGAGGACCGCACCTGGACGTTCGGGCACGTGATCGTGGACGAGGCGCAGGAGCTGTCGCCGATGGCGTGGCGGGTGCTCATGCGCCGCTGCCCGAGCCGGTCGATGACGCTGGTCGGCGACGTCGCGCAGACCGGTGCGCTGGCCGGGGCGGACACCTGGCACGAGGTGCTGCACCCGTACGTGCAGGACCGCTGGAAGCTGGCCGAGCTCACGGTCAACTACCGCACCCCGGCCGAGATCATGGACGTCGCGGCCGACGTGCTGGCCGCGATGGACACCGACCTGGAGGCGCCGAAGTCGGTGCGCACCAGCGGGCACCGGCCGTGGGCGCGCCGGGTCGGCGACCTGGCCGCGGCGCTGCCGGGCGCGGTCGCCGAGGAGCTGCGGGAGGTCGAGGACGGGCGGCTGGCGGTGCTCATGCCGCCGGAGCTGCTGGCCGAGGTCGGGCCGCGGGTGGTGGAGTCGCTGCCCGAGGCGGCGATGGGCACCAGCCCCGACGACCTGGACTCCCCCGCCGTGCTGCTGACCGTGGAGCAGGCCAAGGGCCTGGAGTTCGACTCGGTGCTGCTCGTGGAGCCGGCCGCGATCGCGGCGGGGTCCGAACGCGGCCTCAACGACCTCTACGTGGCCCTGACCCGGGCGACCCAGCGCCTCGGCGTCCTCCACACCGAGGACTTGCCGGAGGTCCTGCGCAAGATCGGGTGATCCGCGGGGCGCTCGCGTTCCCGCGGGTGGTCAGCGGAAGACCGAGGCGCCGTAGTGGGAGAGCGTGGTGCGGAGCTCGTCCGCGCTCTCGCGGACGTCGTTGACGTCGAGCAGCCGGTAGCCGACCCGGCCGTCGCGCCGGATCGCCCTCTTCTGCGGCACCCCGGGGTTCTCCCCGCCCCGCAGCCAGACCGTCAGGTAGGTGGCGGCGCCCCGCTCGCCCCGGGGCCTGGGCAGCTTCTCCACCGAGACCTGCTCGATCTGCTGCCAGGCCAGCTCGACCCGCACCCGCCGAGCCGGGTGCTCCAGCAGGATGCCGCGCCCGTCGACCCGCAACGTGAACGGCCGCAGGCTGCCGATGAGCGTCGCGATGCCCATGACCAGGAGCACGGGAGACACCACGGACAGCACCGGGATCCGCCCGACCTGGTCGGCCCAGACGGTCATCAGCGCGGACCCCGCCACGCCGAGCGCCAGGAAGACGACGGCCATGACCAGCCGGTGCTGGCTCTTGTGGAACTCCACCGCTCCCCCGAGGTCGGTCTACTGAGGACAGTCAAGTCCGGGCGTTTCCGGACACCCGCGGCAGGATACTCGACCGTCCCCCGCCCGGGCGACCCGCTCAGGAACGGAACACCCGCACTGCGCAGGGGGACCGGCGCGTGCCCCGTGCACCGCAATTCCGATGGGGATCAGACGTCTGGTTTCCATTGGAGTTGCGTGCGGACACGCACCGGCCCCTCAAGCGACGAGCCCCCGGCGCGAGCACACCGCGAGGAACTCCCCGTACCGGGCTTCGTCATCCTCGCGGATCGTCTCGATCGTGGAGACGAGTTGAGAGGGGCCGGACGACGCGGGCGCGGGACGCCGTCCGGCCGGGGAAGCTCGGTGCCGGGTCTCGGGGAGGGAGTGCGGCCAGCACCGAGCCGGGTCTACGAGCGCCGCAGCCCAGCGAGAACTCGTCGCAGGACCAGCGGACTTCGCACGTACCCGCGAGGATCGGGCTCCTCGGGTTGCGGCGAACGCGTCAGCACCTCGTCGGAGGCGCCGTCACCGGCGGCACCTCCGCGGTCGGCGATCGGCTCACGCAGGCGATGACGGCCGCCTCTGCCAGCCTCAGCCTCGATTCGCTCCACCAGGGACCGCACCGTTGGTGCGCCTTCGCGACCTCCAGCGCGCTGCGGCTGGCAAGAACAAACGGACGATCCACCACAAGGTCAGCACTGCCGCAACGCCGGCGCACGCGCTCACGAGGATCAACGGTCGATCCTTTCCGCATCGACGACCAGCACGTCGTGCCCGGTCGCGGTTCTGCCTTCACCGCGCAACGCCGCTGTCAGCACGTCGAGCGCGTCGGCCATGCTCTTCAGCTCGGAATCCGCCCACGTGCCACGGGCGATGTCATCGGCCGCGTTGTCGAGCACCAGGACCGCCGCTCGCACCAACCGGGCGATCCGCGCATGACGGGCGTTCATGACGCCCCGGACGCGCGAGCTGGACGAGCTCGACGGCACTCATCGCAGTGGCATCCGCTTCCGCGGCCTCCACGGCGTCGGCCGATCGCGCAAGTCGACGCGCCTCCGGCTGGCTTCCTGCCGCTTCCCAGCGACTTCCCGACTGCCCCTGAGCGAAGAGCGCCACACGAACTCACCTCATACGCATCAGTCGTCTCATACGTCTCATACGACTCAGAAGGTCGCGGGAAACTCATGAGTGAGGCAAGGTGGGACACTCGTTCGTGAGGTCCCAGACGTCTAGTGCGAGGTGTTCGGATGTCCGCCGCAGCGAAGTACCAGGAGATCGCGGCGACGCTGCGAAGTCAGATCGACAGCGGCGCGCTGAGCGCAGGTGACCAGCTGCCGACGGAGCAAGCACTGCAAGAGCAGTTCGAGGCTTCGCGAACCACCGTCCGGCAGGCGCTCAAGGAACTCCGGGACGCCGGTCTGGTGCAGATGCGGCACGGCGTCGGCGTGTTCGTCGCACCACCGAGAGTGGTTCGCCGACTGGACTCCCGCGAACGACTGGCCAAGGCGCGCAGGGAGCAGAACCGGGCCGCTTTCCTGGCCGAGGCCGACGACCAGGGCTTCACCCGACGACGTCGGTCCGGGTGTGGTTCGAACCCGCGCAGGACTACGCGGAACTCCCCGGCGTGGCCGAGGATTCCGAGCTGTGCGTCCGCGACCGGGTGATGCGTGCCGACGGTGAACCGGTCATGCTCGCCGTGTCCCGGCTGCCCCGCGACATCACGAGGGGCACCGCGCTGGAAGGAACGGACACCGGCCCTGGTGGCGCGCTCGCGCGCCTGGAGGAGGCGGGTTTCGAGATCACCCGGCACGAGGAGATCGTGAGCGCCCGCATGCCGGACGCGAACGAGCGCCAGCTGCTCGACCTCGGCAGCGGCCCGGTGCTCACCGTTCGGCGCCGCACGTGGAGCGGCGACCGGGTCGTCGAGGCCACCGACATGGTGATGTCCGGTATCGGCTACGAACTCCGCTACGCCTGGGACGCGGACTGACGCACGCACGAAGGGCGCCTTCCGCCGGTGGTCGGCGGTGGAAGGCGCCTTCTGCTCTCCAGGGACTGAACGCCCCTGGGTCAGTTCGGCGCAGGGGGATCGGCGACGTGCCCCGTGCGGCACCGTGATCTCACGGGAAACCAGACGTCTGGTTCCCACCGGAATCGCGTGCGGACACGCGGAGGGCGCTCCCCGCCAGCCGGCGATGGGGAGCGCCCTGCGGGAAGCGGGTCAGACCGCGAGCGGCAGGGCCGTCGGGTGGACCGGCGACGGCAGCTCGGAGGCCCCGGTGAGGTGGGCGTCGACCGCGTTGGCCACCGAGCGGCCCTCCGCGATCGCCCAGACCACCAGGGACGCCCCGCGGTGGGCGTCACCGCACACGAAGACGCCCGGGGCCGTGGTCTCCCAGTTCGAGCCGCAGCCGATCGTGCCGCGCTTGGTCAGCTCGATGCCCAGCCCGTCCAGCAGCGGCATGTGCTCGACGCCCTCGAACCCGATCGCCAGCAGCGCCAGGTCGCAGGGCAGTTCCTCGACCTCGTCGGAGATCGGCACCACCTGGCGGCGGCCGTTCTCGTCGCGCTGCACCTTGACGTGGCGCAGCCGGACCGCGCGCACGTGGCCCTCGTCGTCGCCGACGAACGACTCGATCGCCACCGCGAACTTGCGCTCCCCGAACTCCTCGTGCGCCGGGTAGGTGCGCAGGACGTACGGCCAGGTCGGCCACGGCGAGCGCTCGTCGTCGCGGCTGGTCGGCGGCTGCGGGTAGTTGTCCAGCTGGGTCACCGACAGCGCGCCCTGCCGGGTGGCGGTGCCGTAGCAGTCCGCGCCGGTGTCCCCGCCGCCGAGGATGACGACGTGCTTGCCCTTCGCCGAGATCGGCGACGGGCCGTCGCCCTCGCACTCCTTGTTCGCCGGGACCAGGTGCTCCATGGCCAGGTGCACGCCCTCGAGCTCCCGCCCCGGGATCGAGGTGTCGTCGCGACCGCGCAGCGCGCCCACCGCGAGCACCACCGCGTCGTAGCGGGCCCGCAGCTCCTCCACCGCCAGGTCGACGCCGACCTCGCAACCGGTGACGAACTTCGTGCCCTCGTCGCGCATCTGCGCCAACCGCCGGTCCAGGGCGGACTTCTCCATCTTGAACTCGGGGATGCCGTAGCGCAGCAGGCCGCCGATGCGGTCGTCGCGCTCGTAGACCGTCACCTCGTGCCCGGCGCGGGTCAGCTGCTGGGCCGCCGCCAGGCCGGCCGGGCCGGAGCCGACCACGGCCACCCGCTTGCCGGTCTGCTCCTCGGCCACCTGCGGGGTGACGTAGTCGTTCTCCCAGCTGACCTCGGCGATGGTCTCCTCGACCCGCTTGATGGTCACCGCACCGCCGGCGTCCGGCGAGATGGCCAGCACGCAGGCGGCCTCGCACGGCGCCGGGCACAGCTTCCCGGTGAACTCCGGGAAGTTGTTGGTGGCGTGCAGCCGGTCGCTGGCCGCCTGCCACCGGCCGCGGCGCACCATGTCGTTCCACTCCGGGATCAGGTTGCCCAGCGGGCACCCGGCGGAACCCGAGTGGCAGAACGGGATGCCGCAGTCCATGCAGCGCGACGCCTGCGTCGACACCTGCTCGTTGCGTTCCTCAGCGGACAGTGCCGCGTAGACCTCGTGCCAGTCGCCCAGCCGCTCGTCGACGGGGCGCTTCGGGGCTTCGGCCCGGGTGTGCTTCAGGAATCCCTTCGGGTCAGCCACGGGAAGCCTCCATGATCGCCTCGTCGATGTCCCGGCCCTCGATCTTGGCCATCCGCATGGCCTCCAAGACCCGCTGGTAGTCGCGCGGCATCACCTTGCGGAACGCTGCGGAGCGCCGCGGCCAGTCACCCAGCAGCGAGGCCGCCACCGTCGACCCGGTGTACTCGTGGTGGCGCTGCACGACCTCCTGCAGCCACTTGAGCTCCTTGGCGCTGGGCCGCTGCAGGTCCACCATCGCGGTGTTCACCCGCACCGGGTCCAGGTCCAGCACGTAGGCGATGCCGCCCGACATGCCGGCGCCCACGTTGCGGCCGGTGCCGCCGAGCACCACCGCGCGGCCACCGGTCATGTACTCGAAGGCGTGGTCCCCCGCGCCCTCGGCGACCAGCAGCGCGCCGGAGTTGCGCACCGCGAAGCGCTCGCCGACCTTGCCGCGCAGGAAGACCTCACCGCTCGTCGCGCCGTAGCCGATCACGTTGCCCGCGATCACCTGGTCCTCGGCGGCGAACGGCGCGTCCGGGTGCGGGCGCACGATGACCCGCCCGCCGGACAGGCCCTTGCCGACGTAGTCGTTGGCGTCGCCGACCATGTCCAGCGTGATGCCCCGCGGCAGGAAGGCGCCCAGCGACTGACCGGCCGAGCCCTCCAGCTGGACGTGGATGGTGTCGTCCGGCAGCCCGTCACCGCCGTAGCGGCGGGTGACCTCCGCACCCAGCAGCGTGCCGACGGTGCGGTTGACGTTGCGCACCGGCAGCTGCAGCTTCACCGGGCGGGCGTCCTCCAGCGCCGCCTCGGCGAGCTGGATCAGCGTGCGGTCCAGCGCCCGGTCCAGGCCGTGGTCCTGCTCGCGGACCCGGCGCCGCACCGGCGAGTACGGGGTCTTCGGCTCGGCGAACACCGGGGAGAGGTCCAGCCCGCGGGCCTTCCAGTTCTCCACCGCCTCGTCCACGCGGAGCGCGGAGACCTGGCCGATCGCCTCGTCGAGGGTGCGGAAGCCCAGCTGCGCCAGGTACTCCCGGACCTCCTGCGCGATGAACTCGAAGAAGTTCACCACGTGCTCGGCCTTGCCGGTGTAGCGCTTGCGCAGCTCCGGGTTCTGGGTCGCCACGCCCACCGGACAGGTGTCGAGGTGGCAGACGCGCATCATCACGCAGCCCTCGACCACCAGCGGCGCGGTGGCGAAGCCGTACTCCTCGGCGCCCAGCAGCGCCGCCACCACGACGTCGCGGCCGGTCTTGAACCCGCCGTCGACCTGCACCGTGATGCGGTCCCGCAGGCCGTTGAGCAGCAGCGTCTGCTGCGTCTCGGCCAGGCCGACCTCCCACGGCGTGCCAGCGTGCTTGAGCGAGGTCAGCGGCGCCGCACCGGTCCCGCCGTCGTGGCCGGAGATCAGCACCACGTCCGCGTGCGCCTTGGACACACCCGCCGCGACCGTGCCGACGCCCACTTCGGACACCAGCTTGACGTGCACGCGGGCGTGCTCGTTGGCGTTCTTGAGGTCGTGGATCAGCTGCGCCAGGTCCTCGATCGAGTAGATGTCGTGGTGCGGCGGCGGCGAGATCAGCCCCACGCCCGGCGTGGAGTGCCGGGTCTTGGCCACCCACGGGTACACCTTGTGGCCGGGCAGCTGACCGCCCTCACCGGGCTTGGCGCCCTGCGCCATCTTGATCTGGATGTCCGTGGCGTTGACCAGGTACTCGCTGGTGACGCCGAACCGGCCGGAGGCGACCTGCTTGACCGCGGAGCGCCGCTCCGGGTCGTAGAGCCGGTCGACGTCCTCGCCGCCCTCACCGGAGTTGGACTTGCCGCCGATGCGGTTCATCGCGATCGCCAGCGTCTCGTGCGCCTCGGCGGAGATCGCGCCGTAGCTCATCGCACCGGTGGAGAACCGCTTCATGATCTCGGAGGCCGGCTCGACCTCGTCGATGTCGATCGG
This sequence comes from Saccharopolyspora hordei, assembly GCF_013410345.1. Lineage (NCBI taxonomy): Bacteria > Bacillati > Actinomycetota > Actinomycetes > Pseudonocardiales > Pseudonocardiaceae > Saccharopolyspora > Saccharopolyspora hordei. The sequence continues at coordinate 2,206,935 of NZ_JACCFJ010000001.1, read as the reverse complement.
TTCCCGGCCGCTCTCGAGCTTGAACAGCCCGCGCAGCGTGCCGCCCTCGGCCGCCAGCCGGTCGCACTCCGCGGTGTAGCGGCGGAACACGTCGTACTTGCCGGTCTTGGTGGAGTGCTGGAGCAGGAACACCGTCTCCGGCGTGAACAGGTGCAGCTCGCCCTCGCGGCGGTAGGAGTAGTCGCCGCCGGTCTCCAGCCGCCGGTGCACCCGCTCGGTCGGGTTGTCCGGGTAGGCGCGGCGGTGCCGCTGCGCGACCTCCTCGGCCAGCACGTCCAGGTCGACGCCGCCGAGCTTGGAGGTGGTGCCCTCGAAGTACTCGCGGACCAGGTCGGCGGACAGGCCCACGGCCTCGAAGACCTGCGCGGCGGTGTAGGCGCCGACGGTGGAGATGCCCATCTTGGACATCACCTTCAGCACGCCCTTGACCAGCGCCTGCACGTAGTTGCGGATCGCCACCTTGGGCCGGACACCGGTGATCTGCCCGGTGGCGATCATGTCCTCGATGGTCTCGAACGCCAGGTACGGGTTGACCGCCGCGGCGCCGTAGCCGAGCAGGGTGGCGATGTGGTGCACCTCGCGGGCGTCACCGCTCTCCACCACCAGCGCCACGCGCAGCCGCTCCTTGGTGCGCACCAGGTGCTGGTGCACCGCCGAGACCAGCAGCAGCGACGGGATCGGCGCCCTCAGGTGGTCGGAGTCGCGGTCGGAGAGCACCAGCACGCGCGCCCCGTTCGCGATCGCCTCGGAGGCCTCCTCGCGGATCCGCTCGATGGCCTCGGCCAGCGCCTGGCCGCCACCGTCGACCTCGTACAGGCCGGACAGCACCGCGCAGGAGAACCCGGGCAGGTCGCCGTCGTCGTTGATGTGGATGAGCTTGGCCAGCTCGTCGTTGTCGATGACCGGGGTGGGCAGCACGACGTGCCGGCAGGACGCCGGCGACGGCTCCAGCAGGTTCTGCTCCGGCCCCATCACGCGCGCCACCGAGGTGACGAGCTCCTCGCGGATGGCGTCCAGCGGCGGGTTGGTCACCTGCGCGAACTGCTGCACGAAGTAGTCGTAGAGCATCCGCGAGCGCTTCGACAGCACCGCGGGCGGGGTGTCGGCACCCATCGAGCCCAGCGGCTCACCGCCGGTGGTGGCCATCGGCGCCAGCAGCAGGCTCAGCTCCTCCTCGGTGTAGCCGAAGGCCAGCTGGCGGCGCACCACCGACTCGTGGGTGTGCACCACGTGCTCGCGGTCGGGCAGCTGGTCGAGGTTGAGCAGCCCGGCGTGCAGCCACTCCTCGTAGGCGTTCTCCGAGGCGAGCTCGGACTTGATCTCCTCGTCGTCGACGATGCGCCCCTGCGCGGTGTCGACCAGGAACATCCGGCCCGGCTGCAGCCGGCCCTTGGCGACCACCTCGGACGGCTCGACGGTGAGCACACCGGTCTCGCTGGCCAGCACCACGCGGTCGTCGGCGGTGCGCCACCAGCGGGCGGGGCGCAGGCCGTTGCGGTCCAGCACCGCACCGACCAGCGAACCGTCGGTGAAGGTGACGCAGGCCGGGCCGTCCCACGGCTCCATCAGGCTGGCGTGGAACTGGTAGAAGGCCCGCCGCTTCGGGTCCATCTCAGCGTGGTTCTCCCACGCCTCCGGGACCATCATCAGCACCGCGTGCGGCAGCGACCGGCCGCCCAGGTGCAGCAGCTCCAGCACCTCGTCGAAGGAGGCGGAGTCCGAGCCGTCCTCGGCGCAGATCGGGTACAGCCGGGACAGGTCGCCCGGGATCAGGTCCGACTCCAGCAGCGCCTCGCGGGCCCGCATCCGGTTGCGGTTGCCGCGGATGGTGTTGATCTCACCGTTGTGCGCCACGTAGCGGAACGGGTGCGCCAGCGGCCACGACGGGAAGGTGTTGGTGGAGAACCGGCTGTGCACCAGGGCGATCGCGCTCACCAGGCGCTCGTCGGTGAGGTCCGGGAAGAAGTCGGGCAGCTGCTCGGTGGTGAGCATGCCCTTGTAGACCATGGTGCGACAGGACAGCGACGGGAAGTAGAGCTCCAGGCCCTCCTTCGCCGCGGTCCGCTCGGCGCGCTTGCGCAGGCAGAACGCCAGGCGGTCCAGCTCCAGCCCGGCCTCGTCGTGCTGCCCGGCGACGACCAGGGTCGCGAAGTGCGGCATGCACTCCCGCGCGGTGGTGCCCACGCCCGCCTCGTCCGGGGTGACCGGCACGTCGCGCCAGCCCAGCACGCGCAGCTGCTCCTCAGCGGCGATCCGCTCGACCAGCTCCACCGCGCGGCGACGCTGCTCGGCATCGGCGGGCAGGAACGCCATGCCCGCGGCGTAGCGGTGCTGCCCGGCCGCGTCGGGCTCCGGCAGCTCGAACCCCACCTCGGCGCGCAGCAGCTCGTCCGGCAGCTGGACCAGGATGCCCGCGCCGTCACCGCTGGTGGGCTCGGCACCGGCGGCGCCCCGGTGCTCGAGGTTCGCCAACGCGGTCAACGCGTCGGCGACGATGCCGTGCGAACGGCGTCCGCGGATGTCAGCGACCATGGCGACGCCGCAGGAATCCTGTTCCGCGGCCGGGTCGTACAAGCCCTGGGCCGCGGGGACGGCGGAAAAGGCCACTGCGCAGACCTCCCTCGTCGAAACTCGTGCTGGAAGCCGACGGCCGGTGGCGACTTCATGACTTCTGGGCACGGGACGACGCTGGCCCGCGGATGGCTTCGGTGTCGCGGCAGAAGACGGGCAGGGGGCGCCCGTCCGCGACCGGAGCGTTCAGGGAACTTTAACAGCCACGACACCCGGAAGCAGCACTCTTGACGTGATGCTGACCATCTTGCCGTAACGCACCCGTGTCAACTACGAACAGCGGCTGCCCAGGGGCTTCCTGCGGCGACTAGGGCCCGGGCACCGCGCGTGTGGTGGGACACTCCGCCCCGTGAGCGGCGACCACGCCACTCACCGTGAGAACGCTTCGGGTCGCCCTGCGGCGAACACGATCCGCTGCCCAATCTAACCGCTGGGTGCGCAGCGGGGTAGTCCCGTGCTCCACGCCACCCGGCGCAGCGGATCAGCGGCGTGATCGGTCCTGATATCTTTCCAGCTCAGAGCCCCCGTTCCACGGGGTGCTCGCGGGACGCCAGCGCCAAGCGAAACCGGTGTGAACCCGGTGCTGTGCCGCAACTGCGATGGCCCGACGGACGCCGGGCACGAGCCAGGTCGCCTTGCGCGTGGTGTCGATGTCCGCCACCCCCGGTGCAGGGGTGCGGTGTCGGTTCGCCCCCGGCCTCGCCCTGCTGCACCGACCGAAGACCGTAGGGAAGACATGACCGGGTTCCGCCGACTCGCCACCCTGATGCTCGCCGTGCTGGCCCTGCTCGTCGGGGTCACGAGCTGCGCCACCCGCCCCCGCTCCGAGACGCCCGCGCCGGCCGACGACCCGGCCGCGGCGTTCCCGGTCAAGGTGGAGCTGCCCGGCCAGCCCCCGGTGACCCTGCCGCAGCAGCCGAAGCGGATCGTCTCGCTGTCGCCGACCGCCACCGAGACCCTGTTCGCCATCGGCGCCGGGGACCAGGTCGTCGCGGTCGACCAGTACTCCGACTTCCCGCCGGAGGCGCCGCGCACCGACCTCACCTCGTTCACCGCGGACGCCGCGACCATCGGCGGGCACAACCCGGACCTGGTGATCGCCCCGGACAGCGCCGCCCCGCTGGCCGAGGGGCTCGCGGCGGCGCAGGTGCCGACGCTGCTCACCCCGGCGGCGAAGGACCTGGACGAGGCCTACCGGCAGATCGAGGTGCTGGGCCAGGCCACCGGGCACACCCGGGAGGCCGCCGAACTGGTGGCCCGGATGCGCGCCGAGATCGACGAGATCGTCCGCGACACCCCCAAGCCGCCCGAACCGCTGACCTACTACCACGAGGTGAGCCCGGACCACTACACCGCGACCTCGCAGAGCTTCGTCGGCAACGTCTACAGCCTGTTCGGGCTGCAGAACATCGCCGACCCGGCGGGCGGTGACTTCCCGCAGCTGTCCGAGGAGCACATCGTGCAGGCCAACCCGGACCTGATCTTCGTCTCGGACGTCGAGTGCTGCCAGGTCACCGCCGCGTCGGTGGGCCAGCGGCCCGGCTGGGACACCCTCGACGCGGTGCGCGAGGGGCGCGTGTTCGAGCTCGACGACGACGTCGCCGGCCGGTGGGGGCCGCGCGTGGTGGACCTGGTGCGGGCCATCGCCGACGGGGTCACCAAGGCGCAGCAGGGGTGACGGGCACGGCTCTGCCGCAGACCACGCTGCGCCCCCGGCACGTGGTGGCCGGGGTGGCCGTGCTGGTGGCCGGGGTGCTGCTGTCGGTGCTGCTCGGCGCGGCCGAGCTGGGCTGGCGACGGGTGCTCGCCGAGATCGTCGCGCAGCTCACCGGCGGTGTCTCGCCGCTGTCGGAGCGGGAAGCGGCCATCCTCTGGTTCCTGCGGGTGCCGCGGGTGGTGCTCGCGGTGCTGGTCGGTGCGGCGCTGGCGGTGTCCGGGGCGGCGTTCCAGGGCGTGTTCCGCAACCCGCTGGCCGACCCGTACCTGCTGGGCGCGGCCTCCGGCGCGGGCTTGGCGGTCACCGTCGTGCTCACCAGCGTCCCGCAGCCGGGGACGTCGGTGCCGGTGCAGGCGGCGGCCTTCGCCGGCGCGCTGGGCGGCGTCGGCCTGACCTGGGTGGTCGGGCGTTCGGCGGGCCGGGAGACCGCGACGCTGGTGCTGGCCGGGGTCGCCGTCGGGGCGTTCCTCACCGCCGCGCAGACGTTCGTGCAGCAGCTGCGGGTGGAGTCGTTGCAGCAGGTGTACATGTGGATCCTGGGGCGGCTGACCACCACCGGCTGGCGGGAAGTGCTGATCGTGCTGCCGTACTTGGTGGTCTCCGCGGTGGTGCTGTGCGCGTGCGCGCGGTTGCTGGACCTGCTGGGCACCGGGGACGAGGAGGCCGCCGCGCTCGGCGTGCACCCGGGGCGGGTGCGGTTCCTGGTGCTCGTGGCCGCGTCGCTGGCCACCGCGGCGGCGGTGTCGACGGCCGGGCTGATCGGGTTCGTCGGCCTGGTGGTGCCGCACCTGGTGCGGCTGGGGATGGGCGGCAGCTTCCGGATCATCGTGCCGATGTCGCTGCTGTTCGGCGGCGCGTTCCTGGTGTTCGCGGACATGCTGGCCCGCACGCTGCTCGCCCCGGCGGAGATCCCGATCGGCGTGATCACGGCCTTCACCGGGGCGCCGTTCTTCGCCGCGCTGCTGCACCGGAGGCGCGCATGAGCACACCCGCGCCGCAGTGCACTGTGGACCGTGGAGAGGCGGGAGCGGCATGAGCCGGTTGGAGGTGCGCGAGCTGTCCGCCGGGTACCGGAGCGCCACGGTGCTCTCCGGCATCTCGACCACTGTGGACACCGGTGGCTGGCTGGGCGTGATCGGCCCCAACGGCTCGGGCAAGTCGACGTTGCTCAAGGCCATCGCGGGGCTGGTGCGCCACGAGGGCGGGGTGCTGGTCGACGGCCGCCCGCTGGCCGAGCTGCGCCGCCGCGAGCGGGCCCGCGCGATCGGCTACGCGCCGCAGATCCCGCAGCTGCCCATCGGGCTGAGCGTGACCGACTACGTGCTCCTCGGGCGCACCCCGCACCTCGGGCTGCTGGGCCGCGAGGGCCCGGCCGACCGGGAGGTGGTGCGCACCGTGCTGGACCGCCTCGACCTGGCGCGGCTGGCCGACCGCGCGCTGGCCACGCTCTCCGGCGGCGAGCGGCAGCGCGCCGTGCTGGCCCGCGCCCTGGCCCAGCGGGCCGGGGTGCTGCTGCTCGACGAGCCGACCACCGGCCTGGACGTCGGGCACGCGCAGGCGCTGCTGGACCTGGTCGACGAGCTGCGTCGGGAGCTGGGCACGACGGTGGTCATGACGCTGCACGACCTGACGCTGGCGGCCCAGTACGCGGAACGCCTGCTCCTGCTGGACTCCGGCCGCGCCGCCGCCGAAGGCAGCCCCGCCGAAGTCCTCACCCCGGCGGTCCTCGAGGAGCGCTACACCGCCCGCGTCACCGTCCTGCACACCCCCGACGGCGCCCCCGTCATCGCCCCCGTCCGGGAGTGACCCCACGCCGCACGACGGAGCTCGCCCAGCGTGCCCGGCGGCGGAGGTCCCGAGGTGGGGGCACTACGCCGTGGCGAAGCGGGTGAGGACGGCGTCCACCCGGACGTCGGGGAGGGCGCGGCGGAAGGTGCGGTAGTAGGCCAGCTCCTCCTTGGTGCGCACCGGGGCGGCACTGGCGGCCAGCTCCGCGTCGGTCACGCGGGACTCCCAGTACGGCGTCAGCAGGTCCTGCGCGCCGCTGCCGGTGCCGAACTGGGCCTTGCGCCGCCACAGCAGCTCGTCGGGCAGCCAGCCGCTGAACGCGCGGCGCAGGTGCGCCTTCTCCACACCGTCCTCGAGCGCCTTCAGCTCCGCCGGCAACGACATCGCGTGCGCGATGACGTCGGTGTCCAGGAACGGCACGCGGGCCTCCAGGCCGTGCGCCATGGTGACCCGGTCGCAGCGCTGCAGGTTGAGCCCGTGCAGCGCGCCGATGGTGCGCACCAGCTCCGCCGGCAGGTCGTCGGCGTGCGCGCGGTGGTAGTAGCCGTACCCGGCGAACAGCTCGTCCGCGCCCTCCCCGGTGAGCACCGCCTTGACGTGCCGGGAGGCCAGCTCGGCCAGGAACCAGTTGGGCACCGCGCTGCGGACCAGGCTCGCGTCGAACGACTCCACGGACCGCACCACGTCGTCCAGCACGGCCACCGCGCGCTCGGCGTCGAAGACCGCCTCGTGGTGCTCGGTCCCGAGGTGCTCCGCCGCGGCGCGGGCGGCCCGCAGGTCCGGTGAGCCGGCGGTGCCGACCGCGAAGGTCTTCAGCCGCTGCCCGGCCTCGGCGCACTCGGCCGCGGCGATCGCGGCCACGATGCTGGAATCCAGCCCGCCGGAGAGGAAGACCCCGACCTCGACGTCGGCCATCAGGTGCCGCCGGACCGAGTCGACCAGCACCTCGCGGGTCGCCTTCTCGGCGACCTCGGTGGGCAGCGCGGCCCAGTCCGGCGCCCCGTCGGGGTCCGGCACCGGGTCGGCGAACCGGACCAGGCCGGTCTCCGGGGTCCACGAGCAGCCGGGCGGGAAGGTCTCGACGGCGTCCTGCACCGCGGCCGGGAACGCGCGCAGCTCGGAGGCGAACCACCGGGTCCCACCGACCTCGGCCCAGTACAGCGGCTTGATGCCGAGCCGGTCCCGGGCGGCGACGAACCGGCCGTCCGGCGCGGCGGCGCACAGCGCCCACATGCCCTGCACCCGGTGCAGCGCGGCCGGGCCGCACCGGGCCAGCAGCACCAGGGCCGCCTCGCTGTCCGAGCCGGTGCGGAAGTGCTGCTCGCCGAGGTCCTCGCGCAGCTCCGCGTGGTTGTAGACCTCCCCGTTGCAGACCAGGGTCCAGCCGTCCGGGCCCGCCATCGGCTGGCTCCCGCCGTCGAGGTCCACGATCGACAGCCGGGTGTGCCCGAGCCACGCGTGCCGCCCGACTCGCCGGTGGTCGCTGCCGTCGGGCCCGCGGTGCGCGAGGGCGGCGAGCATCGGTTCTCCGGTCGGGACGGACGTCGGGTCGTGCACAGCGGCGATTCCACACATGGAGCTCGACCGTACGAACCGGTGCGCCATGCAGCAACGCCCGTTGCTCCATGCGCACGCGATCCGCGAGAATGAGGTGGTGGCCACTGATGGGTTGAGCAGCGTCCAGCGAGCCCTGGACGTGCTGCGCGCGCTCGGGTCCGGACCGCTGCGCGTGCAGTCCGTCGCCGAGGCGCTCGGCAAGGAGAAGACGCAGGTCTCGCGCACGCTGAAGGTGCTCGCTGAGAACGGCTTCGTGGAACGTGACCCGGACACGCTGGAGTACCGGCTGGGCTGGCAGCTGTTCGCCCTCGCCGGGGCGGCCAGCGACAGCCGCCTGCTGCGGCAGGCGGCGCCCGTGGTGCGCGGCCTGATGCGCGCGACCGGCGAAGCGGCGTACCTGACCGTGCTCAACGGGGGCGCGGCCGTGACGGTGCTGGCCGAACGCCCGGGCCACACCCTCCAGCCGCACGAGTGGATCGGCCGGCTCTCCCCGCTCACCTGCACGTCCAGCGGCCGCGCGCTGCTGATCGGCCGCCCGGAGGACGAGGTCGAGGCCCTGCTGGCGGCTCAGCCGGGGAGGCTGCCCGGCACCGAGCGGGCTCCGCGGAGCCCGGAGGCGGTGCGCGAGCGGCTGCGCGCCGAGGAGCGGGCGGGGTGCAGCGTCGCCGTCGAGGAGTTGGAACCGGGCCTGGTCGCCGTCGCGGCGCCGGTCCGCGACTTCCGCGGCACGACGGTCGCCGCGCTCAACGTCTCGGCCCCGGTGGTCCGGCTACCGCCGGACCACCTCGAGCACGCCACGGCCGCGGTCGTCGACGCCGCGGCGCGGCTCTCCCACGCCCTCGGCGCGCCGTAGCGTCATTCCTGCTTCTCGGGGCTGCGCTCGTCGGACTCCTCGGAGCCGCGCTCCTCGGAGTCGCTGCGCGGCTGCGCGCTCCCCTCCCCCTCGAGGGACGCCGGGTCCGCGGAGCCCTCGCTGGTTCCCGACGTGCCCCTGAGCAGCTCGGGGTCCTCGCGGGTGCCGCGCACCAGCACCAGGTACAGCACCGCGCCGGCGAAGACGATGAGCGAGGTGAAGACGTTGATGCGGACGCCGAAGACCAGGGTGGCCTCGTCGGTGCGCATCAGCTCGACCCACAACCGGCCGAGGGTGTAGCCGGCGACGTAGAGCGCGAACACCCGGCCGCGGCCCATCCGGAACCTGCGGTCCGCCCAGAGGACCACCGCGAACACCAGCAGGTTCCACAGCAGTTCGTAGAGGAACGTCGGGTGCACGACGGTGATCGGGGCCTGGTCCAGCGCCACCCCGCCGATCGGGTCGTTGAGGCCGGTCTCCGGGTCGACGCGCCGGTAGATCTCCAGGCCCCACGGCACGTCCGTCGGCGCCCCGTAGAGCTCCTGGTTGAACCAGTTGCCCAGGCGGCCGATGGCCTGGGCCAGCACGATGCCGGGCGCGACGGCGTCGGCGAACGCGGCCAGCGGGACGCCGTAGCGGCGGCAACCGATCCAGGCGCCGACCGCGCCGAGCGCGACGGCGCCCCAGATGCCGAGGCCGCCCTCCCAGACCTTGAGCGCGTCCAGCGGGTTGCGGTCCGGGCCGAAGTACTTGTACCAGTCCGTGGCCACGTGGTAGAGCCGACCGCCGACCAGGCCGAACGGCACCGCGAACACCGCGACGTCGAGGACCGTGCCCTCGGTGCCCCCGCGCGCCACCCAGCGGCGGCTGCCGATCCAGACCGCGGCGACGATGCCCGCGATGATGCACAGCGCGTAGGCGCGCAGCGGGACCGGCCCGATGTGCCACACCCCTTGCGGTGGGCTCGGGATGTTGGCCAGGAACGGACTCACCGTGGCGGCAACCGGGGCACTCACACCGCTAACGGTATCGGGCGCCACAGCCCGCGGTACGCGACCCCCGCTGGGTTCCCGACCGAAGCGCTGTCCCGCACACCCCGCTCACGCGAACAGCCCACCCCGGTCACCCGTTCAGACTCACCCGGCTGGTGTCCGGGAGCGGCGCGAGCCGGAGCGGACGTCGGGCCTCAGCGGCTGCGGACGCCTCGGGCGAGTTCTGCGGTGAGCTCGCGGACGCCGTCGGCGCCCTCCTGCTCCGCGCGGGTCACGAAGGCCGAGCCGACGATGACGCCGTCCGCGAAGGACGCCACCTCGGCCGCGTGCGCACCGTTGCGCACGCCGAGACCCACCCCGATCGGCAGGTCGGTGTGCGCCCGGGTGCGCTGGACCAGGCCCGCCGCCGCCGAGCCGACGCTCTCGCGAGCACCGGTCACGCCCATCACCGACGTCGCGTAGACGAACCCGGTGGTGGCCTTCGCGGTCAGCGCCAGCCGCTCCTCCGTGGAGGACGGGGCGACCAGGAAGATCCGGTCCACGCCGTGCTCGTCGGTCGCGGCGATCCAGTCCTCGCCCTCGTCCGGGATCAGGTCCGGGGTGATGACGCCGAGCCCGCCGGCCGCCTTGAGGTCGCGGGCGAAGGCGTTCGGACCGTAGCGGTGCACCGGGTTCCAGTAGGTCATCACCACGGCGTTCCCACCGGCCTCGGCGATCGAGGACACCACGTCGAAGACGTCGCGCAACCGGAAGCCCGCGCGCAGCGCCTTGTCACTGGCCGCCTGGATGGTCGGCCCGTCCATCACCGGGTCGGAGAACGGGATGCCGACCTCGACGACGTCGCAGCCGGTGGCACCGTCGGTGCCGGTCAGCATCGCCTGGAACAGCTCCTTGGACCCGTCCACCGTGGGGAAGCCCGCGGGCAGGTACCCGATCAGCGCGGCGCGCTGCTCCTCCCGGCACTCCTGGAACACCTCGCGGAGCTTCACCGCGCACCCTCCTCGTCGACGAGCCCGAAGTACGTGGCCGCGGTGTCCATGTCCTTGTCCCCGCGTCCGGAGAGGCTGACCACGATGACCGCGTCCGGGCCGAGCTCCTTGCCCAGGTCCAGCGCCCCGGCCAGCGCGTGCGCGGACTCGATGGCGGGGATGATGCCCTCGGTGCGCGACAGCAGCTGGAACGCCTGCATCGCCTCGTCGTCGGTCACCGACCGGTACTCGGCGCGGCCGGTGTCCTTGAGGTACGCGTGCTCCGGCCCGACACCGGGGTAGTCCAGCCCGGCCGAGATCGAGTACGCCTCGGTGACCTGCCCGTCGTCGTCCTGCAGCAGGTACGAGCGGGCGCCGTGCAGCGTGCCCGGGGTGCCCTGGCTGAGGGTGGCGCCGTGCTCGCCGGAGTCGAGGCCGTGCCCGGCCGGTTCGAAGCCGACCAGCCGCACGCCGGGGTCGTCGATGAAGCCGTGGAAGATGCCGATCGCGTTGGAGCCGCCGCCGACGCAGGCCGCGACCGCGTCGGGCAGCCGGCCGGTCAGCTCCAGCACCTGCTCGCGGGCCTCGTCGCCGATGACCCGGTGGAAGTTGCGGACCATCATCGGGAAGGGGTGCGCGCCCGCGGCGGTGCCCAGCAGGTAGTGGGTGTGGTCGACGTTGGCGACCCAGTCGCGCAGGGCCTCGTTGATGGCGTCCTTCAGGGTCGCCGAGCCGGTGCTGACCGGGATCACCTCGGCGCCCAGCAGCCGCATCCGCGCCACGTTGAGGGCCTGCCGCTCGGTGTCGACCTTGCCCATGTAGATGACGCACTCCAGGCCGAGCAGCGCGCAGGCGGTGGCCGTGGCCACGCCGTGCTGCCCGGCGCCGGTCTCGGCGATGACCCGGCGCTTGCCCATGCGCTTGACCAGCAGCGCCTGGCCCAGCACGTTGTTGATCTTGTGTGAACCGGTGTGGTTCAGGTCCTCCCGCTTGAGCAGGATCCGCGCGCCGCCCGCGTGCTCGGAGAACCGCTTGGCCTCGGTCAGCAGCGACGGGCGCCCCGCGTAGTTGCGCAGCAGGTCGTCGAGCTCAGCGAGGTACTGGGGATCGCGCTGCGCCTTGGCGTACTCGGCGGCGAGCTCGTCCTGGGCGGCGATCAGCGCCTCCGGCATGAACCGGCCGCCGTACTCGCCGAAGTGGCCGCGCTCGTCCGGGTCGTGCCCGTCCGGCACCGCCTTGCCCGCGCGGTGTGCGCGCGCGGTGTCTGCCCCCACGGTCATCGCCTCCACCTCCTGTGCCTCGCCGCCCCGTGCGATCACCGGCTCGGCCGCGGACACGCGGGGTGCGATCCGGCGGTCACCAGCTGGGTGACGGCCGTCTTGGGATTGTCGCTGGTCACGAGGCCTTCGCCGACCAGCACCGCGTCAGCACCCGACCCCGCGTAGGCCATCAGGTCGCTCGGGCCGCGCACGCCGGACTCGGCGATCTTGAGGATGTCCTGGGGCAACCCCGGTGCGATCCGCCCGAACACGTCGCGGTCCACCTCGAGCGTATGCAGGTTGCGGGCGTTGATGCCAATCACCTTCGCCCCTGCTTCCAGCGCGCGGTCCGCTTCCTCGGCGGTGTGCACCTCCACCAGCGCGGTCATGCCCAGCGATTCCACCCGGTCGAGCAGCGCCTCCAGCGCGTTCTGCTCGAGCGCGGCGACGATGAGCAGCACCATGTCGGCACCGTGCGCACGGGCCTCGTGCACCTGGTACGGGCTGATGATGAAGTCCTTGCGCAGCAACGGGGTGTCGGTGACCCGAGCGCGCACCGCGTCGAAGTCGGCCAGCGAGCCGCCGAAGCGACGGCCCTCGGTGAGGACGCTGATCACGCGCGCCCCAGCGGCGGCGTAGTCGGCGGCCAGGTCGGCCGGTTCGCCGATCTCGGCCAGCTCGCCCTTGGACGGGCTGCGCCGCTTGACCTCCGCGATGACGCCCACGCCCGGCGCACGCAGCGCGGCGAGCACGTCGTGCGGCGGAGCCGCCGCCGCGGACAGCTGCTTGATCTCGTCGAACGGGATCGCGGACTCGCGGACCGCCAGATCTTCGCGAACGCCCTCGATGATGGATTCCAAAACGGTCACGCGAACACCTCGCCGGCCCTGCCCCGAACAGCCACCCGCAAGTCCCTGATCAACGGTTGTGATGCGCAGAGGAACTCATTGCGCTCGATCACGACACTCCCCTTCCCGCCGTGCCGTCGCATGGCCGATGCTAAACCTCACCCGGGACCCGGCCTACCAAGGGGTGTCCGGAACGTCCCAGCGCAGCAAGGACCTTCGGCCCTTGCGGGCAGCCCGTGCCCCCGTCCAGCACCGGCCCGAACAGCGGTTTCGGACGCGGCCGGGAAACCCGGACGAATCACCGCGGTCGGTCGTCGGTCGGATCCCGTCCGGCATCGAGGTCCTGCCACATCTGCCGGTCCGGATCGTGGGACGCCCGCTTCGCCGTACCGGGGGCTGAGTACTTCGCCCCCATCGCGGGCATCCGCCCGCCCCGCACCAGCACCAACACACCCGCCACCACCAGCAGCAGCGCGGCGAGCAGCACCAGCAGCGGCCCGGGCAGCTGCGCGGTGACCTCCCCGACCGGCGTGCTGCCGGGCGGGGCGCCCGGTGCGGACGAGACCGGTGCCGCGCCGGTGAGCAGCTGCACCGACCGCCAGGCCAGCACCGCGCCCGCGACGACCACGAGCGCCCCCACCGCGCGCCGCAACCAGCTCCCGGTGGCCAGCACCGCCGCGACGGCGGCCAGCGACGCCAAGGCCATCGGCACCAGCTCGGCGCGCAGGTCCGCACCCCTCAGCTCGACCGGGACCTCGTTGCCGAACGGGCCGCGGAACACCTGCTCGGCCCACACCAGCGCGCTGGCGCCCCACAGCGTCCCCGCCGCGGCCAGGGCCAGCAGCACCACCAGCCACAGCAGCCCGCGGGAGCGACGGGGCTCAGATCCCGGCCCGGTGGTCAACCCGCTCCTCCGTGACGTGCGCGCCGGTCGGGCGGGCCAGCGTCTCCGCCGTGGCGACGGCGTTGAGCACCGCGCGCGCCTTGTTCAGGCACTCCTGGTCCTCCGCGACGGGGTCCGAGTCGGCCACGATGCCGCCGCCGGCCTGCACGTAGGCCGTGCCGTCGCGGACCAGCGCGGTGCGGATCGCGATCGCGGTGTCGGCGTCCCCGGCGAAGTCCAGGTAGCCCACCACGCCGCCGTACTGGGCGCGGCGCGTCGGCTCCAGCTCCTCGATGAGCTCCAGCGCCCGCGGCTTCGGCGCCCCGGACAGGGTTCCCGCCGGGAAGCAGGCGGCGACCGCGTCGAACGCCGTCTTGTCGTCGGCGAGCTGCCCGGTCACCGTCGACACGATGTGCATGACGTGGCTGTAGCGCTCGATGCGGAAGAAGTCGACGACGTGCACCGAGCCCGGCTTGCAGACCCGGCCCAGGTCGTTGCGGCCGAGGTCGACCAGCATGAGGTGCTCGGCGCGCTCCTTGTCGTCGTTGAGCAGCTCCTTCTCCAGCAGCGCGTCCTCGTCCTCGTCCGCGCCGCGCCACCGGGTTCCGGCGATCGGGTGGGTGGTGGCCTGCCCGTCGCGCACCGTCACCAGTGACTCCGGGCTCGAGCCGACGATGTCGAACGGGCTGCCGCCGTCCGGCGCCTCCAGCCGCAGCAGGTACATGTACGGGCTGGGGTTGGTGGTGCGCAGGACGCGGTAGACGTCCAGCGCGTCGGCCGTGGTGGCCATCTCGAAGCGCTGGGAGACCACGACCTGGAACGCCTCCCCGGCGCGGATGGCCTCCTTCGCCTTCTCCACGGCCGCGTGGTGCTCCTCGGGCTGGCGACGGCGCACGAACTGCGGGCTCGGCCGGGAGAAGGCGGCCACCGTCGGCTCCGACGGGGTGCACAGCCGCTCGGTCATCTCGTCCAGCCGCCGCACCGCGTCGTCGTAGGCCGCGTCCACCCGCTCCGGGCTGTCGTCCCAGTTCACCGCGTTGGCGATGAGGGTGATGGTGCCCTCGTGGTGGTCCAGCGCGGCGAGGTCGGTGGCCAGCAGCATGACCAGCTCGGGGATCTGCAGGTCGTCCTCGGTGAGCTCGGGCAGCCGCTCCAGCCGCCGCACGGCGTCGTAGCCGAGGTAGCCGACCATGCCGCCGGTCAGCGGCGGCAGCCCGGGCAGCGGGTCGGTGTGCAGCAGCCGGACGGTCTCGCGCAGCGCCTCCAGCGGGTCGCCGCTGGACGGCAGGCCGACGGGCGGGGTGCCCATCCAGTGCGCGGCCCCGTCGCGGACGGTCAGCGCGGCGGCGCTGCGCGCCCCCACGAAGGACCACCGCGACCAGGAACGCCCGTTCTCCGCGGACTCGAACAGGAACGTCCCGGGGCGGTCCCCGGCGAGCTTGCGGTACACCCCGAGCGGGGTCTCGTCGTCCGCGAGCAACCGCCGCACCACCGGGATCACCCGGCGGTCCGCGGCGAGGGCGCGGAACTCCTCGCGCCCAGGACTGATGGAGCCGATGTCACCGTCGCCGACCATGTCGTCATTGTGCCGCCCACCCGTTCCGGCCCGCGCGCGCCCTCCAGCCGCTTTGCCCGCGGCGCGCCGCAACGGCGAGGATGAGCGGGTGAGCAGTGGGATCGACAGCAGCGCCGGCGAGCCGAAGCGGCGCGGGAGGCGGCGCAGCGGTGCCGACACCAAGGCCGCGCTGCTCGCGGCCGCGCGCGAGGTCTTCACCGAGCAGGGTTACGAAGGCGCCACGGTCCGCGAGATCGCGAGCCGGGCCGGGGTCGACCCGGCGATGGTCAACCACTGGTTCGGCGGCAAGGCGGGGCTGTTCTCCGCGGCGGTGCACATCCCGGTGAACCTGGAGGTGGTGCTGCCGGAACTGCTGGCCGGCGACCGGGAGCAGCTGGCCGAGCGGTTGCTGCGGCGGTTCCTCACCGCGTGGGACGACGCGGGGGGCGGCCAGTTCGCGGCGCTGGTGCGCAGCGTCTCGTCCAACGACGCCGCGGTGTCGATGCTGCGGGAGTTCATCCAGAACGTGATGTTCGACAAGCTGGTCCGGGCGCTCGACGTGGACCGGCCCGAGCTGCGCGGCGCGCTGTGCGGGTCGCAGGTCATCGGCCTGGGCATGGCCCGCTACGTGGTCGGGCTGGAGCCCCTGGCCTCGGCCGACCACGACACGGTCGTGGCGGCGATCGCCCCGAACCTGCAGCGCTACCTCACCGGCGACCTGGACCCCGCCGAGTCCCCGCCCCACCCGGCGTGACCGCGCCGGGACCCCAGCGCGCCCGGCCGGCGTCTGGTGCTCGTGGTGCGGGCGTGTGGGTCAGGAGAGGAGGACGTCGGCGTCGAAGCAGGTGTGGTCGCCGGTGTGGCAGGCCGCGCCCTCCTGGTCGACGACGAGCAGGATCGTGTCGCCGTCGCAGTCCAGCCGGACCTCGTGCACGTGCTGGGTGTGCCCGGAGGTCTCGCCCTTGACCCAGTACTGCTGCCGGCTGCGGGAGTAGTAGGTGGCGCGGCGGGTGGTGAGGGTGCGGTGCAACGCCTCGTCGTCCATCCACGCCATCATCAGCACCTCGCCGGTGCCGCGCTGCTGCGCGATCGCCGGGACCAGCCCGTCGGGGCCGCGCTTGAGGCGAGCCGCGATCGCCGGGTCGAGCTCGCTCATCGCACCGTGATCCCTTCCGCGCGCAGGGCGTCCTTGACCTCGCTGATCTTCAGCTGTCCGAAGTGGAAGACGCTGGCCGCGAGCACCGCGTCCGCCCCCGCGCGCACCGCGGGCGCGAAGTGCTCGACCGCCCCGGCGCCACCGCTGGCGATCAGCGGCACGTCGACGGCCGCCCGCACCGCGCGGATCATCTCCAGGTCGAACCCGGCCTTGGTGCCGTCGGCGTCCATCGAGTTGAGCAGGATCTCGCCGACGCCGAGCTGCTGGCCGCGCGCCGCCCACTCGACCGCGCAGATCCCGGTGCCGCGCCGGCCGCCGTGGGTGGTGACCTCGTAGCCGGACGCGGTCGGCTGCCCGCCCTCGGGCACCCGGCGGGCGTCGACCGACAGCACCACGCACTGGGCGCCGAAGCGCTGCGAGGCCTCGCTGAGCAGTTCGGGCCGGGCGATCGCCGCGGTGTTCAGGCTCACCTTGTCCGCCCCGGCGCGCAGCAGCCGGTCGATGTCGTCGGTGCTGCGCACCCCGCCACCGACGGTCAACGGGATGAACACCTGCTCGGCGGTGCGGCGGACCACGTCGTAGGTGGTCTCCCGGTTGCCGGAGGAGGCCGTGACGTCCAGGAAGGTCAGCTCGTCGGCGCCCTCCGCGTCGTAGGCGCGGGCGAGCTCGACGGGGTCGCCCGCGTCCCGGAGGTTGGTGAAGTTCACACCTTTGACGACCCGCCCCTGATCGACGTCCAAGCAGGGGATCACTCGCACCGCAACGGCCATGCCCCCAGGGTAGAGACACGGCCGTGCGGTGCGGTGCACGGGGCGAGCGCGCTCAGCCGTCCCAGCCGACGTACGGCTTGGTCGGCGGGTTGTCCGTCGGCGGCACCGCCGCGCAGTGCGTGCCTTGCGGCGGGACCACGCCGTCCACAAGGTACCGGTCGACCGCCGAGGTGGTGCACTCGCTGCGGGAGTAGACGCCGTGGCCCCAGCCGTCGTAGGTCAGCAGCGTGGCCTGCTCGATCTGCTGGTCCACTGTGGTCGCCCAGTTGTACCCGGTGGCCGGGTCGTGGAGCGCGTTGGCGACCAGGACCGGCGCTTCGGTGCGGATCTGCGGGACGTGCTGGGGGTTCTGGACCGGCGAGGGCCAGTCGACGCAGCCCCACGCGACCCCACCGCCCACGCCGAACCGCATGTGCGGCGCGGCCTCGGCCTGCCGCTGCCACACCTGCGCGTACTGCTCGGCGGTGTCGATGTCGATGGTCCAGTCGCCGCAGAACGCGGCCACCGAGTACGGGACCGTCTCGGGCACGGCCAGCGCGGTGGGCGCCGACTGGTCGTCGCGCAGCGCCTTGAGCTGGACGGCCAAGTGCTCCCAGTCCGGCTGGTAGAAGTGGCTCATCGCGGTGCGGCTCAGCTCGACCGGCCCGATCGGCGTGCTGGGGTCGCCCGGCGCGTGCAGTTCGCCGCGCTCGGCCCGCTCGTAGAGCTCGTCGAAGACCGCGCCGACGTCCTCGCCGTGCAGCGCGCACTGCGCGTCCTCAGCGCACCACTTCGCGAACTCGGCGAAGGAGTCCTCGGCCGCCTCCGCTTGCGTGGTGTAGAAGTCGCCGGCGCTGAGGCTGTGGTCCATGACGCTGTCGAGCACGAGCGCGCGCACCCGCTCCGGGAACTGCTCGGCGTACATCTGCCCGACCAGCGTGCCGTAGGAGATGCCGTAGAGGCTGAGCTGCTCCTCGCCGAGCGCCTGCCGGAGCGCGTCGATGTCGCGGGCGACGCTGACCGCGTCCACGTGGTCGATGAGCGGACCGCTGCGGGCGCGGCAGTCAGCGGCGACTTCCTGGTTGTAGCGCTGCAGCTCCGCGAAGCGCTCGGGCCCGGGCCGGATGTCCGGCATCACGCTGACCAGCTCGGTGTCGCACTGCAGCGGGGCGCTGCGGCCGAACCCGCGGGGGTCGTAGCTGACCACGTCGAACCGCTCGCTCAGCTCCGGCGAGAACGGGGACGCGGCGATCAGCTGGTCCACGCCGGTGCCGCCCGGACCGCCGGGCATGAACACCAGCGTGCCGAGCCGCTCGCCGGTCGCCGGTCGGCGGGCCACCGCCACCTCGATCTGCTCGCCGTCCGGCTGCTCCCAGTCCAGCGGCACCGGGACGGTGGCGCACTGCACCTCCGCGTTCTCCGGGCAGGGCTGCCACTCCAGGGCGGGCTCGGCCACCGCCGGCACGGCGGCACCCAGCGTCGCACCGGCGGCCAGCAACGCCCCCAGGGCGGGTAACGCCCGTCGTCGCATGAAGACCTCCGATCGTGATCGAGGCCCGTCCCTCGGACCTCGATCACGATCGTGTCGGCCGCCCCGGTGCAGTGGATCCGGATCTTCCCGGAGTCGTCCCCCGATTCCCCCGGTGGACCGACCGGCGGTCCGGGGTGCGTGCGCGCGCCCCGGACGACCTCGTCCACCTGGTTGCGCGGCCCGTGCACGGCCTCCCCACCAGGTCGAGCCGCTCGATGCCCACCGCCCGCACCGCCGCCCGGTCGTCCTGGTCGTGGCCTGTGCGGAACAGGTCGGAGGTGAACACCACGATGGGCAGCGACCGGGACAGCGCCGTGCGGTGCGCGGCGGCGAGCACCTCCTTCGTCGCCTCGAAGACCAGCACGGGCTGGCGGAACATCGGGAGGTGCTCGACGCCGTCGGCGTCCTCGTACGGTTCGCCGATCAGCTCGGGCACCGACGTGCCGAGGCCGCTGACGGCGAAGGCGGTCACGTTCAACCGCTGCCAGGCCGCCAGGTGGACGAGAGCTCCACCGGACCGGCCGTGGACGCGGAGATCGTCGACCCGCTGCTGCGCACGCGCATCGGGCAGGTGCACGCCGCGCTCGCCCGCCCCGGCGAGGAGCTCGAGGCGGAGAGCCGGCTGGCGCTGGTCTGCGAGCGCCTGCGCACGCACCTGCGGCCCCGGCTCACCACCGAAGCGGTGGACGGGTGCGGGCTGGCGCACGACCTGCGCGACCTGCTCGACGCCCGGCTCCGGGACGGCACCACGCTGGCCGAGACCGCGCGGGTGCTGCACGCGCACCCCGCGCACCTGGTGCGGACCTTCAGCACCGCGTTCGGCGTCCCGCCGCACCAGTACGTCACGTCACGCCGCGTCGACCTGGCGCGCCGGCTGCTCCTCGACGGGCAGCCGCCGAGCGAGGTGGCGGTCGCCGTGGGCTTCTCCGACCAGTCCCACCTCACCCGGCACTTCACGCGGGTCCTCGGGGTGGCTCCGGGCCGGTACGCGCGGACCGGCCGGCGGGTCAGCGGACCGCGGCGAGAGCCTCTTCGAGGGTGAAGTTCCGCGCGTACAGGGCCTTGCCGACGATCGAGCCCTCCAGGCCGAGCGGGGCCAGTTCGGACAGCTTCACCAGGTCGTCCACACTGGACACACCGCCGGAGGCGATCACCGGTGCCTCGGTGCGGGCGCAGACCTCGCGCAGCAGCTCGGTGTTCGGCCCCTGCAGGGTGCCGTCCTTGCTCACGTCGGTGACCACGTAGCGGCGGCAGCCGGCCGCATCCAGCCGCGCCAGCACCTCCCACAGGTCGCCGCCGTCCTTGGTCCAGCCGCGGGCGGCCAGCCGGTGGCCCTGCTCGGTGATGCGCACGTCCAGGCCGACCGCGACCCGCTCGCCGTGCTCGGCGACCACGCGGTCCGCCCACTCCGGGTTCTCCAGCGCCGCGGTGCCCAGGTTGACCCGCGCGCAGCCGGTGGCCAGCGCCGCCTCCAGGGAGGCGTCGTCGCGGATGCCGCCGGACAGCTCCACCTGCACGTCGAGCTCGCGGGTCACCTCGGCCAGCAGTTCGCGGTTCGAGCCGCGGCCGAACGCCGCGTCCAGGTCGACCAGGTGGATCCACTCCGCTCCCGCGCGCTGCCACGTCAGCGCGGCCTCCAAGGGGTCACCGTAGGAGGTCTCGGAGCCGGCGGCGCCCTGCACGAGGCGGACCGCCTGCCCATCGGCAACGTCAACTGCGGGAAGCAACGTGAAACTCACGGCCCCAACCCTACTGGCAGCGCCCCGACCGGCCACGACCGCCACCGGCGGGCACACCGCCTCAGCGCCGCGACGAGCGCTCCGAGTGCAGCACCGCCGCGACCGGCACCGCGAGCACCACGACCACCAGGAGCAGCACCGTCCACAGCGGGAAGCCGGCCTGCAGCAGGTACGGCGCGCCCATGCCGGACACCAGACCGACGGCCAGCAGCACGGCGACCAGCCGGATCGTGCGCTGGCTCAGCATGCCGTGGCGACGGGTCACAGGCTGTCCAACCAGTTGCGCAGCAGCCGGGCGCCCGCCTCCCCGGACTTCTCCGGGTGGAACTGCGTCGCCATGAGCGGGCCGTTCTCCACCGCGGCGACGAACCGCTCACCGTGCTCGGCCCAGGTCACCAGCGGCGGCTCGATCGAGTCCGAGGGCTCCAGCTCCCACCGGCGCACGGCGAAGGAGTGCACGAAGTAGAAGCGGGTACCCGGTTCCATCCCGGCGAAGAGCACGCTGCCCTCCGGCGCCTCCACCTCGTTCCAGCCCATGTGCGGCAGGACGTCGGCCTGCAGCCGCTCGACGGTGCCCGGCCACTGGCCGCAGCCGTTGGCCTGCATGCCGTGCTCGACGCCCTCGTCGAACAGCACCTGCATGCCCACGCAGATGCCCAGCACCGGGCGGTCGCCGGCCAGCCGGTGGTCGATGATCTTGTCGCCGCCGACCTCCAGCAGGCCCTCCATGCAGGCGGCGAAGGCGCCGACGCCGGGAACCACCAGGCCGTCGGCCTCCATCGCGGCACGATGGTCGGCGGTCACCTCGACGTCGGCGCCGGCGCGCTGCAGCGCGCGTTCGGCGGAGCGGAGGTTGCCTGATCCGTAGTCCAAGATGACGACTCGTGCCACGGTCCCAGGCTACCGGCGCGCGGGGTCAGGCCACGTCGCGGGCTGTGAGCCGGTCGGTGTCGAGGCCCCAGGAGAGGATCCGCTCCGGACGGATGCGGATCACGTCGCCACTCAGCCCGCCGTCGGTGGGCCCGGCCCCGAGCAGCGCCTCCGCCTCGCCGCGGACCTCGACGCCGCGGACCCGCCACGGGGCCCGCGAGGCGATGTCGTCCACCACGATCGTCACGCGCGGATCGCGGAGCACGTTGCGCCACTTCTGCGACCGCGCGTTGTCGTAGCCGTGGACGTCGATCGTGCCGCCCGGACCGAGGTGCACGCCCACCGGCCGGGCCTGCGGTTCCCCGCGCGGCCCGAGGGTGCACAGCCGCCCCAGGCGCTGGCTCCCCAGGTACTCGACCTCACGCTCGGAGAAGGTCATCGCGCCGCCCTCTCCAGGAAGTCCTGGACCGCCGCGGCGATCGCGGTCGGTCGCAGACCGTGCGCGGCCTCGTGCTCCTCGGCCGTCCCGTACGCGCGCAGCTCCTGGTCGCGGCGCACGCCCAGCGCCAGGGTCCGGTGCGGGACGTCGGCCAGCGCGTCGTTGACCTCGTGCGTCGAGGTGCCGCGCAGGTACGGCTCCACCAGCACCACGTCGGCGGTCGCGTCGCGCACCGCGGCGCGCAGGCCTTCCGCGTCGAACGGGCGGACGGTGGCGGTGTAGAGCACGGTGACGTCCAGCGCGGCGGTGGCGGTCAGCACCGGGTCGAGCATCGGGCCGACGGCCAGCACCACGCCCCGCCGACCGGTGCGCACGGTGTGCCAGCCCGGTCCGGTCACCAGCGGTTCGGCGTTGGTCCGGTCGGACAGCCGCAGGTAGACGGGGTCGTCGCCGGGCAGGGCCGCGCGCAGCAGCGCGTCGACCTCGGCCGGGTGGCCGGGGACGTGCACGGTCCAGCCGGGCAGGCTGTCGATGAGCGCGACATCACCGGGCGCCATGTGGGTGCGGCCCGACTCCGAGTAGTCGTAGGAGGCGCCGGTGCTGACCACGATCGCGCCGACGCCCTGGTGGCCGAAGTCGAGCTTGAGCTGCTCGAAGGGGCGTTCCACGACGAACGGCGTGATCGAGTGGACGATCGGTCGCAGCCCGGTCAGCGCCAGCCCGCCGCCGACGCCGACCATGGCCTGCTCGCGGATGCCGACGTTGAGCACCCGGTGCGGGTGCCGCTGGGCGGCCGCCACGAAGCGGTCGGCGGAGATCTCGGCCAGCACGAGGGCCACCCGCGGGTCGGTGTCGAGGGCGTCGGTGGTGGTCTGCACGAACTGCTCGCGCATGGTCGGGGTGGTCATCACTGCTCCTTGGGCTCGACTTCGGCGACCACCGCGAGCGGGCGGTCCGGGCGGGTGTCGGTGAGGGCGCGGCGGAGCTGGTCGTGGTCGCGGCCGTCCACGGTGTGCGCGGCCCAGCCCTCGCGGGTGAAGCGCTCGGCGATGCCA
The DNA here is from genome assembly GCF_013410345.1 of Saccharopolyspora hordei. Lineage (NCBI taxonomy): Bacteria > Bacillati > Actinomycetota > Actinomycetes > Pseudonocardiales > Pseudonocardiaceae > Saccharopolyspora > Saccharopolyspora hordei. Next base: position 2,184,405 of record NZ_JACCFJ010000001.1, on the reverse strand, counting down.
CCGGGCCAGCCGGTGCTGGAGGACTGGTTGTCCACCACCACGGTGGTGAGCTGCCCCAGCCCCCACCGCCCGGCGACCTGGATGGCCTCGTGGTTGCTGCCCTCGTCGAGCTCGGCGTCGCCGACCAGCACCACGACCCGGGGCCGGTGCCGGCCCTGGGCGCGCAGGCCCAGCACCATGCCGAGCCCGAGCGGCAGGCCGTGCCCGAGGGAGCCGCTGCTGATCTCCACACCGGGCGCCAGCACCCGGTCGGGGTGGAAGCCGAGCCGGGACCGGAACTCGCCGAAGCCGGAGAGCTCGGCGGGGTCCAGGAAGCCCTTGGCGGCCAGCACCGCGTAGAAGGCCATCGGCCCGTGCCCCTTGGACAGCAGGAACCGGTCGCGGTCGGGGTCGTCGGGACGCTGCGGGTCGACCGAGAGGACCTGGTCGTAGAGCACCCACAGCACGTCGAGCGTGGAGGTCGCGGCGGCGGAGTGCTTCTCGTCGCCCGTCATGGCGCTCATGAGCGGCCGGAGGTCGGCGTAGCCGCCCGTTGTCGTGATCGTCATGCTCCCAGGATCGAACTTCGAGTTCACTCGAGGTCAAGCTCTGGACGGCAGGAACGAACTTCTACCTATGTCGAGGTTGTCTCCGCTAGCCTGGCGGACGTGTCGAAGCTTCCGAAGACGCTGACCATCGGCGAGGTCGCCCACCGCAGCGGGGTCGCGCAGACCGCGCTGCGCTTCTACGAGGAACGCGGGCTGATCTCCAGCACCCGGACCAGCGGCAACCAGCGCCGCTACGACCGGGCGGTGCTGCGCCGCCTGGCGTTCATCCGCTCCGCGCAGCGCGTCGGGCTCAGCCTGGAGCAGATCTCCGCCGCGCTCTCCACCCTCCCCGAGGACCACGCGCCGACCAAGGCGGACTGGGCCCGGCTGTCCCGCCGCTGGCGCGACGAGCTGGACGCGCGGATCGACGGCCTGCAGCGCCTCCGCGACCGCCTGACCGGCTGCATCGGCTGCGGCTGCCTCTCGCTGCGCACCTGCGCGCTGCACAACGCCGATGACAAGTTCGCGGAGTCCGGGCCCGGCGCGCCGCTGCTGCGGCCCAGAGCGGACCGCCGTTGATCCACTGTGGACGACCACAGGCGGTCCACTGTGAACCACCGCGGGTGATCCACTGTGGATGGTGTGGTCAGGCTTCGCCCACCCAGCGGTAGGTCATCTCGGGGCGCCCCACCCCGCCGTAGACCGGCCGGCGTTCCGCCATGCCGTTGTCCACCAGGTACTCGAGGTAGCGGCGGGCGGTCACCCGGGACACCCCCGCGGCTTCGCCGACGGCGCCCGCCGAGGCGCCCTCCGGGGCCGCGCGCAGTTCCGAGACCACCGCGGCCAGCGTCTCGTCGCTCATGCCCTTCGGCAGCGCCGCGCGGTCCACGCCGCGCAGGGCCGAGAAGGCCCGGTCGATCTCCGCTTGACCACTGACCTCCCGGTCGTGACCGAGGCTCGCGCGGAACCGCGCGTAGTGCTCCAGCTTCTCCCGCATCGCCGCGAAGGTGAACGGCTTGAGCAGGTACTGCACCACCCCGCTGGACACCGCGGCGCGCACCACCTTGAGGTCGCGGGCCGAGGTCACCGCGATGACGTCGGTGTTGCTGCCCGCGTTGCGCAGCGCCCGCGCCACCTGCAGGCCGTCCATGTCCGGCAGCCGCAGGTCCAGCAGCACCAGGTCCACCGGGGTGCGCTCGACGAAGCGCAGCGCCTCCTGCCCGGTGCGGACCCGCCCGGCCACCGCGAACCCGTCGATGCGGTTCACGTAGGCCTCGTGCGCCTCGCCGACGAGCGGGTCGTCCTCCACCACCAGGACCGCGATCACCGCACCACGTCCGATCCGGTCGGCAGCCGCACGGTGAACACCGCCCCGCCGTCGTGGGAGACCTCGACGTCCCCGCCGTAGCGGCGCACGCTCTGACCCACCAGCGCGAGCCCGAGACCGCGCTGGGAGTCCTTGGTCGACCAGCCGCGCGCGAACAGCCGCCGCGCGGACTCGGGGTCCACGCCCGGCCCGTTGTCGGCGACCCGGATCAGCACGCCCTCCGGGGGGGAGCGGACGGTGACCTCCACCCGCGGGTGCGGGCGCTCCACCACGGCCTCCACCGCGTTGTCGACCAGGTTGCCCAGGACGGTCACCAGGTCCCGGGAGTCGACCCGCGCCAGGTCGACCTCGTCGATCTCGCTGTCCTCGGTGAGCACGACCTCCACCCCGCGCTCCCCCGCCTCGGCGCTCTTGCCCAGCAGCACCGCGGCCAGCACCGGTTCGCCGACCGCCCCGACGACGCGGTCGGCGAGCTGCTGGGCGAGCTCCAGCTCGGCGGTGGCGAAGGCGACGGCCTCGTCGGCGCGGCCGAGCTCGACGAGCGACACCACGGTGTGCAGCCGGTTGGCCGACTCGTGGGCCTGGGAGCGCAGCGACTCGGCGAAGCCGCGCATCGAGTCCAGCTCACCGCTGAGCGCCTGCAGCTCGGTGTGGTCCCGGAAGGTGACCACGGAACCCAGGTCGCGGCCCCCGCTGCGGATCGGCGAGACGTTGACCAGCAGCACCCGCTCGTCGGTCAGGTGCACCTCGTCGCGGACCGTCCCCGCGCCGAGGCTGTCCGCCAGGGACTCCGGCAGGCCCAGCTCGGTCACCCGGCGCCCCTCGACGTCCTGCGGGTCCCGGCCGAGCAGCACGCCGGCGCCGTCGTTGCACAGCGTCACCCGGCCGTCCGGGGCGACCAGGAGCAGCCCTTCGCGCACCGCGTGCAGGATCGCGTCGTGGTACTCGTACATGCGGCTGAGCTCGTCGGGCCGCAGGCCGTGCGTGTGCCGGCGCAGCCGGGCGCTGACCAGGTAGGTCAACGCCCCGCCGACGAGCAGCGCACCGGCGGCGACGAGCACCAGCACGCCCACCTGCTGCTCGAGCTCCTGCGAGATCGACTCCACGGTGATGCCGTCGGAGACCAGCCCGACCAGCCGGTGCGCGCCGTCGTGGACCGGCACCACGGCGCGCACCGAGAACCCGAGCGTGCCGGGGTAGGTCTCGGTGAACACCTGCCCGGCGACCGCCTGCTCGATGTGGCCGAGGAACGGCTGCCCGATGCGCGCCGGGTCGGGGTGGGTGTAGCGGATGCCCTGCGGGGACATGATCGTGATGAAGTCGACCCCGGTGTCCGCGCGGACCCGTTCGGCCAGCGGTTGCAGCACAGCGGCCGGGTCCGGCGCGGCCAGGGCCTCCGCCACGTCCGGCTGCGCCGCCAGGGTGCGGGCCACCGCCACCACCTCGTCGCGCGCGGCGTCCTCGTTGCGCTGCTTCGCGCCGTACCAGACCAGCGCGGTGCCGGCGAGGACCACGACGGCCACCACCACGACCTGGAGCACGAACAGCAGGCGGGCCAGGCTCCACTGCGGTCGGACGCGACCGAACCCGTTGCGTGCGTCGGCAGGAGGCATGGCAGATCCGGTAGAGGTGTCGAGCGGGGGACCCTCGGAGGCTACACCACGCCCGACCTGCGGAAACCCGACCACCTGCGCGGGTCAGCGGCGGGACGTCGCCCGTGGTCGCCGGGCGAACGCGGGGGCGTGCTCGGGCCGGACGCCCACGCCGCCGAGGTAGCCGGTCAGCCCGCTCAGGACGGGGAAGCGCCGCAGGAGCCGCAGCAGGAGCCGCAGCAGGAGCGGCAGCGCCTCCTCGTCGAGCGTGCCGTCCAGGGCGGGGCGCAGCAGCAGCTCGTGCTCGCCGCGCTGCGACCGCTGCGCCACAGCCACCGGCAGCGCCCGCCGCCGCTGGACCTTCGCGAGCGCGCTGGTGGGGACCCGTCCCCGCCGCAGCGGCTCGGCCAGGTACCGCGCCGCCGCGACCGCGTCCTGCACGGCGAGGTTGACCCCCATCCCGCCGACCGGGGACATCGCGTGCGCGGCGTCGCCGATGCACAGCACCCCGTCGCGGTACCAGCGCCGCAGCCGGTTCATCTCGACCCGCAGCAGCTTCACGTCGTCCCACGACCGCACCTGCTCCAGCTGGTCGTCCGACCAGCCGAACAGCTCGGCCACGCGGCGCCGGAACGCCGGGAGGCCCTCCGCGCGGCGCGCTCCGTCGGAACCCTTCGGGATCAGGTAGGCGGCCTGGTAGTAGTCGCCGCGGTCCATGGTGACCGCCGCCTGCCCGCCGCCGAACCGGCCGAACACCTCGCCGTCCGCCGCGGTGCCGCCCTTGGCCACGCGCACCTGCCAGACGTCCATCGGGACCTCGAAGCCGACCGGGCGCAACCCGGCCGCGCGGCGCACCACCGACCAGCGGCCGTCGCACCCGACGGTCAGCGGCGCCGCAAGCTCGTGCTCCACCCCGCCGTCGTCGCGGTAGCGGACCCCGGTGACGCGCCCGGTGGCGTCGGTGCGCAGGCCGGTCACCTCGCTGCCCATCCGGAGCGTGAAGGTGGGTTCCTCGGCGGCGGCCGTGGCCAGCAGGTCCAGGAAGTCCCACTGCGGCACCATCGCGACGTGCCGGTGCGGTGGGCGCAGCCGCCGGAAGTCGGCCATGACCACGGTGGTGCCGCCGACCTGGATCCGCATCTGCGCCATGTGCGCGGCGGGCAGCTCGGCGAACCGCTCCCCCAGCCCGAGCTCGTCGAGCAGCCGCAGCGTCGAGGGGTGGACGGTGTCGCCGCGGAAGTCCCGCAGGAAGTCGTGGTGCTCCTCCAGCACCGTGACCTCCACGCCGGCGCGGGCCAGCAGCAGGCCCAGCACCATCCCGGCCGGTCCGCCCCCGACCACGCAACACCCGGTTCGCTCGGTCATGGGACCGACGCTAGCAGAACTTGGAGCGACTCCAAGTTTGGAGCGGATGTAGGATCACCGGCGTGGCGGAACAGCTCGGACTGCGGGAGCGCAAGAAGCGGCGCACGAAGCGGGCGTTGGTCGAGGCCGCGCTCCGGCTGTTCGACGCCCAGGGCTACGACAGCACCACGGTCGCGGAGATCGCGGCGGCCGCCGAGGTCTCGCCCGCGACGTTCTTCAACTACTTCGCGACCAAGGACGAGGTCGTCTTCGCCGACGACGCGGTCTACGGCGAGCTGCTGGCGCAGGCCTTCGCCGACCGCACGGCGGACGAGTCGCCCGAAGACCTGCTGCTGCGTACCACCGAGCTGCTCAGCACGGCGACGGCGTGGAGCTTCCCGCTGGACCACGAGCTCACCCGCGTCCGCGCCCGCCTGCTCGCCGAGGTCCCGGTCCTGCGCGCGGGAGCGCTGCTGCGCACGTCGGCCCTCCAGCAGGAGCTGGCGCGCGCTCTCCGCGACGCCTTCCCCGACGAGCTCGACGAGCTGCAGGCGGCGGCGCTCACCGGTGCCCTGCTCGGCGCGGTCGACGCGGCCATGCACGTCGATCCCGGCGACGCGGGCGCGACCTCCGGCGCCGTGCGGCGGGCCGCCGAGATCGCGCTGCGTGGTCGCCCGATCACCCGGGGGCACTGAAACCCCAGGTCAACACCGCTGTGACGAGATCCGGACGAAGCGCCACGATTGTGAACAGAATGAACGAAAGCGTGACTGCGCCGTTGCCGGACACCGATAGTCTCTTCCCGACCGCTCCGTGACCTGGGCCACGGAGCGGAGCCGAGTGTGACCGGCCCGCCCAGGTTGGAGCGCAACTGTGGCAAGCAACGACGCTGCGACACCACGTCGCCGGGACAAGACGCACTACCTCTACATCGCGGTGATCGTCGCCGTGCTGGCCGGTATCGCCGTCGGCTTCCTCGCCCCCGACGTCGGCACGGCCCTCAAGCCGCTGGGCAGCGGTTTCGTCGACCTGATCAAGATGATGATCGCCCCGGTCATCTTCTGCACCATCGTGCTCGGCGTCGGCGGCGTCCGGCAGGCCGCGAAGGTCGGCAAGGTGGGCGGTCTCGCCCTCGGGTACTTCGTGGTCATGTCGGTGGTCGCCCTGATCATCGGCCTGCTGGTGGGCAACGTGCTGCACCCCGGCGAGGGCCTGCAGATCACCGACGCGATCCGCGGCCAGGGCGCGGAGCAGGCCAGCGAGGAGGCGGAGAGCGCCACCGAGTTCCTGCTCGGGATCATCCCCGACACGCTGGTGTCCGCGCTGGCGCAGGAGCAGGTGCTGCAGACGCTGCTCGTCGCGCTGCTCGCCGGTTTCGCGCTGCAGTCGCTGGGTGACAAGGGCGCCCCGATCCTGCGCGGCATCGAGCACATCCAGCGCCTGGTGTTCAAGATGCTGGCGATGGTGATGTGGGCGGCCCCGGTCGGCGCGTTCGGCGCCATCGCGGCGGTGGTCGGCGCGACCGGTGTGGAAGCGCTCAAGGGCCTGGCGATCATCATGGTCGGCTTCTACACGACCTGCGTGCTGTTCATCTTCCTCGTCCTGGGCCCGGTGCTGTGGTTGTTCGCGCGGGTCAACATCTTCTCGCTGCTGCGGTACCTGGGGCGCGAGTTCCTGCTGATCGTGTCCACCTCGTCGTCGGAGGCGGCGCTGCCGCGGCTGATCGCGAAGATGGAGCACCTCGGGGTGAGCAAGCCGGTGGTGGGCATCACCGTGCCGACCGGCTACTCGTTCAACCTGGACGGCACCATGATCTACCTGACCATGGCCTCGCTGTTCATCGCCAGCGCCCTGGGCGACCCGCTGTCGATCCCGGAGCAGGTGGGTCTGCTGCTGTTCATGATGATCGCCTCCAAGGGCGCGGCCGGCGTCAGCGGCGCGGGCCTGGCGACCCTCGCCGGCGGTCTGCAGTCGCACCGCCCGGAGCTGCTCGACGGCGTCGGCCTCATCGTCGGCATCGACCGCTTCATGTCCGAGGCGCGCGCCCTGACCAACTTCGCGGGCAACGCGGTGGCCACCGTCCTCATCGGGGCCTGGACCAAGGAGCTGGACCGCGACCAGATGAAGCAGGTCTTCAGCGGCGATGCCCCGTTCAACGAGCAGACCTTCGTCGACGAGCACGAGGCCCCGGCGAAGGAGGACGAGGCGGCGCCGGCCGCCACGAGCTGACCGGCACAGCGAGGGGCGCCTCCCGCCGCACGGTGGGAGACGCCCCTTTCGCTGTGTCCGCCCGGTTCAGCCGTAGACCATCCAGCCGATGCCGCCGACGAGGGCCATGACCGCGGCGACGGCGAGCAGGATCGCGAGACCGCGCGCCGTCTTCCACGTCGCGTACACACCGCCGACGAGGAACCCCGCGAGCGCGATGAGCAGGACCGGCAGGAAGTCACCCATGCCGCGCAGCCTATCGAGCCGGTCCGGCTGACGGCGTCAGCCCGTGGCGCGGGCGTCGTCGGAGCGGCCGGTGACGCGGCAGCGGTAGGTGGTGTCCTGGGGTGTGGTGATCTCGACGTCGTACCAGCCCCGGTGGGTGGGCCACGCCAGCGGCTGGGCTCCGCCCGCGGCGACGCGGACCTGCTCCTCGTGGCCGGGGTGGCCCACCGAGCGCAGCCGGAGCGTGATGTCCTGCGGGCCGTCGTTGCGCAGCTCCAGCGCCAGGCCGTGCTCGGTGTGGCGGGCCTGGACGTCGACGCCCGCGGCCTCACCGGTGCGCGACCCGCTGAGCTCGAAGCGGAACCGGTCCGGGCCCTGCACCGCGAGGCGGTAGGAGTCGCGGACCGGCACGCTCACCACGGCCTCGCCGAGGACGTCCACTGAGGACGGTGGCGCTCCCGCTCCAGAGTGGACAGCGAAGTGCGCGGAGGACGCACTGGCGTTGCCGAGCCGCAGCGCGACCGCCTCACCGTGCAACGCTCCCGAGACCTGCGGACGGTAGGGCGACGCGCAGCCCCGCGGCCACGCCGCGCCGGAGCACCCCGGGTGCCGGCGGTCGGTCCGGCCCGGTGGGGTCGGCGCGGCTGCGTGGTCGTGCGCCGGGGGCACGTCGCCGGTGAGCCCCCGCGGTCGAGCGAGTCCAGTCACGGCACGTCATCGTCGTCGACAGAGCTCACGAGGAGGAGACGCCGGGATGACGCATCCATGAACCACACGAGTCATCCGAACGGTTGCCAACGCTTGCCCCAACCGGACTACCGTGCGTGTCACACCAGGCCCGCGCAGGGGCTGGAACGCTCTCGACACGACGGAGGGGAGGGCAGCCGCCCGCTGAGCGGCGTGCCCTCCCCTCCACGTCGAGCGACCGCGGTCGAGCGGTCGCGGCAGGCTACAGCGCGCCCTTCGTCGACGGGACCACGCCGGCGAAGCGCGGGTCCGGCTCCACCGCGGCGCGCAGCGCGCGGGCGATCGCCTTGTACTGGGCCTCCGCGATGTGGTGCGGGTCCCGGCCGTGGACGACGCGGACGTGCAGGTTGATCTGCGCGTGGAACGCCAGCGACTCGAACACGTGGCGGTTGAGCACGAACGGGTAGTTCCCGCCGATGGTGAAGGCGTTGTACTGCTCCGGCTCGCCGGTCATCACGCAGTACGAGCGGCCCGAGACGTCGACCGCCGCGTGCGCGAGGGTCTCGTCCATCGGGATCCACGCGTCGCCGAAGCGGCGGATGCCCTTCTTGTCGCCCAGGGCCTGGCGCAGCGCCTGGCCGAGGACGATCGCGGTGTCCTCCACCGTGTGGTGCGCGTCGATGTGCACGTCGCCGGTCGACTTCACCTCGAGGTCGAAGGCGGCGTGCGTGCCCAGGGCGGTGAGCATGTGGTCGTAGAACGGGACGGTGGTGTCGACGTCCACCTGCCCGGTGCCGTCGAGGTCGAGCTCGACCAGCACCGACGACTCCTTGGTGGTGCGCTCGACCCGTCCCACGCGGGTACCCGGTTGGGAAGTCACTGCTCGATCTCCTCGCTCACTGCCTTGCTCGCCGCCAGGAACGCGTCGTTCTCCTCCGGCGTGCCGATGGTGACCCGCAGGTGGCCGGGGATGCCGACGTCGCGGATCAGCACGTCGGCGTCCAAGTAGCGCTGCCACGCGCGGTGCGCGTCGGCGAACCGCCCGAACAGCACGAAGTTGGCGTCGCTGGGCACCGGGGTGAAGCCCTGCGCGGTCAGCTCGCGGACCACGCGCTCGCGCTCCTCGGCCAGCGCGTGCACCGACCCGAGCGTCGCCTCGGCGTGCCGCAGCGCGGCGCGGGCCGCGGCCTGGGTGACCGCCGACAGGTGGTAGGGCAACCGCACCAGCAGCAGCGCCTCGATCACCGCCGGGGCGGCGGCCAGGTAGCCGAGCCGGCCACCCGCGAAGGCGAACGCCTTGCTCATGGTGCGGCTGACGATCACCTTCGCCGGGTACCGCTCGATCAGCTCGATCGCGCTGGGCTGGTCGGAGAACTCCGCGTAGGCCTCGTCGACCACCACGACACCGGGCGCGGCGTCGAGGACCGCGCGCAGGCCGTCCTGCGACACCGACTGCCCGGTGGGGTTGTTCGGGCTGGTCACGAACACCACGTCGGGCTGCTTCTCGGCCACGATCTCGGCCGCCTGCGCGCCGTCCAGGCTGAAGTCGGCGCGGCGCGGCGCGGGCACCCAGTCGGTGCGGGTGCCCGCGGACAGGATCGGGTGCATCGAGTACGACGGTTCGAAGCCGAGCGCGCTGCGGCCCGGCCCGCCGAAGGCCTGCAGGATCTGCTGGAGCACCTCGTTGGAGCCGTTGGCGGCCCACACGTTCTCCACCGCCAGCGGCACACCGGTCGCGCGGGTCAGGTAGGCGGCCAGGTCGGCGCGCAGCGCCTTGGCGTCGCGGTCCGGGTAGCGGTGCAGCTCCGCGGCGGCCTCCCGCACGGCCGCGGTCACGTCGTCGACGAGCTCCTGCGGCGGCGGGTAGGGGTTCTCGTTGGTGTTGAGCCGGACCGGGACGTCCAGCTGCGGGGCGCCGTAGGGGCTGCGACCGCGCAGGTCGTCCCGCAACGGCAGGTCGGCCAGCACCGTGTCGGCGCCGAGCACGTCACTCATGTGCACAACCTTCGTTCGTCAGAAGCGGGCGGTGATGGCCTGGCCGTGCGCGGGCAGGTCCTCGGCGTCGGCCAGCGCCACCACGTGGTCGGCGACGTCACGCAGCGCCTGCTCGCTGTAGGAGATCACGTGGATGCCGCGCAGGAAGCTCTGCACGCTCAGCCCGGACGAGTGCCGCGCGCAGCCGCCGGTGGGCAGCACGTGGTTCGACCCGGCGCAGTAGTCGCCCAGCGACACCGGCGCGTACGGACCGACGAAGATCGCGCCCGCGTTGCGCACCCGCGCCGCCACCTGCTCGGCGTCCGCGGTCTGGATCTCCAGGTGCTCGGCGGCGTAGGCGTCCACCACTCGGACACCGTCCTCCACAGTGGACACCAGGATGCAGCCGGACTGCTTGCCGCTCAACGAGGTCCGGATCCGCTCGGAGTGCTTGGTGTTCGCCACCCGGCGCTCCAGCTCCGCGTCCACCGCGTCGGCCAGCTCCGGCGAGGAGGTCACCAGCACGCTCGCCGCCAGCGGGTCGTGCTCGGCCTGGCTGATCAGGTCCGCGGCCACGTGCACCGGGTCGGCGGTCTCGTCGGCCAGCACCGCGATCTCGGTCGGCCCGGCCTCCGAGTCGATGCCGATCAGGCTCCGCAGGTGCCGCTTGGCCGCGGTCACGTAGACGTTGCCCGGCCCGGTCACCATGTCCACCGGCGCCAGCTCGGTGCCGTCGGTGTCCTCGCCGCCGTGCGCCATCAGCGCCACCGCCTGCGCGCCGCCGACCGCCCAGACCTCCTCGACGCCGAGCAGCTGCGCGGCGGCCAGGATCGTCGGGTGCGGCAGGCCGCCGAACTCCGCCTGCGGCGGGCTGCACACCACCAGCGACTCCACCCCGGCCTCCTGCGCCGGGACCACGTTCATCACCACGCTGGACGGGTACACCGCCAGGCCGCCGGGCGCGTACAGGCCGACGCGGGCGACCGGCACCCAGCGCTCGGTCACGGTGCCGCCCGGGACGACCTGCGTGGTGACGTCGGTGCGCCGCTGGTCGGCGTGCACCGCGCGGGCGCGGCGGATCGACTCCTCCAGCGCGCTGCGCACCGCCGGGTCGAGCTCGCCGAGCGCGCGGCGCAACTCGGCCGCGCCGACCCTCACCCGACCCGGTCGGACTCCGTCGAACTTCTCGGTGAAGTCCAGGACGGCCGGCACACCCCGGTCGCGGACCTCCTCGACCACCGGACGGACCCGATGCAGCACGTGCTCCACGTCCATCTCGGCGCGCGGCAGCGTGGCGCGCAGCTCGACGGTGGACGGAACGCGACCGCGCAGGTCGGTACGGGTGAGCATGAGCGTCCTTCCCATGGCATCGAGGTTGCACCGACCAGGGTAATCGCCGACGTCACGGGCTGTCCCCGAACCCGGTCGGCGGTCACACCCGACGTCCACCGAACGGGAAGACGTCAACGGGCGACCATTGTTCGCCAGTGGCTTGCCAACACCTGGGCCGTCCTCCAACCTCTCCACGTCACCACCAGTGATCGATCGGAGACCCGATGTTCAGCTCACGGCGCAAGGCAGCGGCTGTGGCGGCCGCCGCGTGCCTGGCCCTGCTGGCCCCCGTCTCGGCCAGCGTGTCCGCGGAGCCGGCACCCACCGCGCAGGACCCGGCGATCTACACCGTCCCGGGCACCGACAGCACCAGCCGCACCGAGATCAACCGCACCGGCGCCCAGGTCATCGGTGTCCGCGACGGCGTGGCCACCGTGGAGGCGACCCCGGAGCAGGCCGAGCGGCTGCGGGCCGCCGGGTTCGCCCTCGGCGAGGGCGTCCCGGTCAGCGAGGCGCTGCAGCGGATCAACCGCGGCCAGGCCCGACCCGGTGACTTCCCGCCCGGCTACGAGGGCTACCACACCTACGACGAGACCGTCGCCGAGCTCGACCAGATCGTCAGCGACCACCCCGACATCGCCGAGAAGTCCAGCATCGGGAAGTCCTTCGAGGGCCGCGACATCCCGGTGCTGAAGATCAGCGACAACGTCGGGCAGGACGAGGACGAGCCCGAGGTGCTCTTCGACTGCAACCAGCACGCCCGCGAGCACCTCACCACCGAGATGTGCCTGCGCATCGCCAACCGCTTCACCGACGGCTACGGCTCGGACCAGGCGGTGACGGAGGCGGTGGACAACCGGGAGATCTGGGTGATCCCGATCGTCAACCCGGACGGCTCGGCCTACGACGTCGAGTCCGGTGAGTTCCAGGGCTGGCGGAAGAACCGGCAGGACACCGGCACCGACGTCAACCGCAACTGGGGTTTCAAGTGGGGCTGCTGCGGCGGCTCCAGCGACGACCCCGACGCCGAGGACTACCGGGGCAGCGCGGCGTGGTCGGCGCCGGAGACCGCGGCGATGCGCGACTTCATCGACTCCCGCGTGGTGAGCGGCACCCAGCAGATCAAGGCCGCGATCGACTTCCACACCTACTCCGAGCTGGTGCTGTGGCCGTTCGGGCACACCCAGGACGACGTCACCGAGGGCATGACGCAGGAGGAGTACGACCGGTTCGCGCGGGTCGGCGAGGAGATGGCCCAGACCAACGGCTACACCCCGCAGCAGTCCAGCGACCTCTACATCACCGACGGCGACAGCCTCGACTGGATGTGGGGCCAGCACAAGATCCTGGCCTACACCTTCGAGATGTACCCGGCCAACGGCGGCGGCCTCGACGGCTTCTACCCGCCGGCGGACGTGATCGAGGAGGAGACCGCGCGCAACGACGCGGCGGTGGACATCCTGCTCCGCGAGGCGGGCGCATGACCTGACGAGAGAGGGGTACCGGGCCCGGGACGCCACCGCGGTGTCCCGGGCCCGCTGCTGTTCGCGGGCGCGTCAGGTCCCGAGCAGCGGCACGGCGACAATGGGGGCATGGCTAGCGAACCCGCTCCGACCACAGTGGCCGAGCACGCGCTGCTGCGCCGTGCCATGTGGATCATCTGCCCGGTCGCCGGCGCGTTGGTGGGGCTCCTGCTCCGGTGGGCGTCGGGCTGGGTCGCCGGGTTGTCGTGGGCCCCGTTCCAGGGCGTGTTCGAGCTGGCCGCGTCGGTGCCGGACCCGCAGGGCACGGTCGGCGCCGTCGCGATCGGCGCGCTCATCGGCTTCGGGTTCGCCGGGCTGTTCGCGCAGGAGCGGTTGAACGTCACCGTGTCGCCGCAGCGGATCACGTTGCGGGTGGGCCGGTCCGAGCAGCACCTCGACCGCGGTGACGTCGACGCGGTCTTCGTCGACGGCAGGGACTTCGTGGTGCTGGACGCCTCCGGTGCCGAGCTCGCCCGCCGGCGGTCCGATCTGGACCGCGCGGCACTGCGCACGGCCTTCACCGAGCACGGCTACCCGTGGCACGACGGTGACCCGCACGAGTACCGGCTGTGGGACGAGGAGGACTCCGAGCTGCCGCTGCGGGTCAACGTGCTGATGGCCGACCGGGAACGCGCGCTGCGCAAGCGCGACCGCAAGGAAGCCGCCCTGCTGCGCGCCGAACTGGCCGAGCACGGCATCGTGGTGCGCGACGCGCAGCGGCGCCAGTACTGGCGCTCGGTCGGCTGAGCGAGGCGCCGCGCCGGGGGCCGGCCACGACCGCCGCGCCGTCCGCAGCAGCTCTCGCGAGGGCGCTGCGGGTGAGAGGATCGAGTGGTGGGCGGTGTTGTCTGGAACCTCGCTTTGGTGTTGTTGTTCGTCCTGGTCGGCGGGTACTTCGCGGCCGCGGAGATCGCGCTGGTGTCGCTGCGCGAGAGCCAGGTGCGCAAGTTCGCCGAGCGCGACCGGCGCGGTGCCCGCGTGGCGAAGCTGCGGGCCGACTCCAACCGCTTCCTCTCCGCGGTCCAGATCGGCGTCACCTTCGCCGGGTTCTTCGCCTCCAGCTACGGCGGCGCGACCATCGCGGTGCGGCTGGAGCCGGTGCTGGCCGGGTGGGGGCTGCCGATCGGGCTGGCCGCGTCGATCGCGCTGATCCTGGTGACGCTGTTCGTGTCCTACCTGTCGCTGGTGCTCGGCGAGCTGGTGCCCAAGCGGCTGGCGCTGCAGAAGCCCGAGGGCGTCTCGCTGGCCACGGCCGGGGTGCTGGACCGGCTGGCGAGCCTGTCGCGCCCGGTGATCTGGCTGCTGTCGAAGTCCACCAACGGGGTGGTGCGGCTGCTCGGCATGGACCCCCGCGCGCACGAGGAGCCGGTCAGCGAGGAGGAGCTGCGCGACATGGTGCGCACCAACGAGCAGCTGACCGTGGAGGAGCGCCGGTTGCTCAGCGACGCGTTCCGGGCCACCGACCGGGTGCTCGGCGAGGTGATGGTGCCGCGCACCGAGGTGGACTTCCTGGACGTCACCACGCCGGTCTCCGAGGCGATCGAGGCGGTGGCGGACAAGCCGCACTCCCGGTACCCGGTCATCCGCGAGACCGCCGACGACGTCGTGGGCTTCATCCACGTGCGCGACCTGCTCACCCGCGCGCACCGCGGCGACGCGCGCACGGTCGGCGACCTGACCCGCCCGGTGATCGCGCTGCCGGCGAGCAAGCCCGTGCTGGCCACGCTGTCGCAGATGCGGCGGCGGCGCGGCGGGCACCTGGCGGTGGTGGTCGACGAGTACGGCGGGACGGCGGGCATCGTCACCGTCGAGGACCTCGTGGAGGAGGTCGTCGGCGAGATCTGGGACGAGTACGACCCGAGCGCGGCCCCCGCGGGCGCGAAGGCCGACGGCAGCTACGAGGTCGACGGGCTGCTGCACCGCAGCGACTTCGAGCAGCAGACCGGCATCCGCCTGCCGGACGGGCCGTTCGACACCGTGGCGGGGTTCGTGGTCAGCCTCCTCGGCCGGGTCCCGGAGGAGGGCGACTCCGCGGACGCGCTCGGGTACCGCTTCACCGTCCGGGCGATGGAAGGACACCGGGTGTCCCAGCTGCGGGTCACCCGGCTCGACGACCAGAGCTGAGAGAACGGCGGTGGGAGCGCGCGGCCGCGCCCGGGCGGCCGCGCGCTCGCCGGAGCGTCAGGACAGCAGCAGGAACAGGGCTCCCACCACGATCCCGATGATGACCACGGCTGCCGCGGTGATCATCACCGCGCGCATCTTGGGGCGGTCGTCGCGCACCTCGGTCTGGGCCCGCTCCCGCCACTGCATGAATGTGGTGCCTTCGCCCTCGTTCACCGTCGACTCCTCGGGTCCGTCGTCACTTGCCGAGCGGTCCCCCGCGACCGCGCAGTGCCCCACCTTGTCACACCCGCCCCGCGCGCCGCTCCCGCACCCGGCGGTCCTGGGCGGCGCGGAGGCGGCACCGTTCACCCGTCCAGGCGCACCACGTGGGCCGCCCAGTGGCCGAGCAGGTCCTCGTCGTGGCTGATCGCCAGCACCCCGGTCCCGTGCTCGCGCACCCGGCGGTCCACGACCTGCACCAGCGCCGCCGTGGTGGAGGCGTCGAGCATGGCGGTCATCTCGTCACAGACCACGTACCGGGGCTCCAGCGCGAGCGCCCGCGCCAGGCACGCCCGCTGCAGCTGGCCGTCGCTGACCTCGTGCGGGCGCCGGGAGAGCAGCTCGGGGGTCAGCCCGACCTCCTCGGCCAGCTCGTCCACGTCCCCGGGCGCGCCGGTGGCGCGCAACGGCTCGGCGATGACCTCGCGCAGGGTGAACCGCGGGTCGACGGCCGGCCGCGGGTGCTGGAAGACGATGCCGATGGCGGCGCGCTGCGCCTTCGGGGTGGCGTGCCGGAAGCCGCCGACGGGCTCGCCGTCGAGCGACACCTGACCGGACCACGGCTCGTGCAGCAGCCCCAGCACCCGGGCCAGGGTGGACTTGCCGCAGCCGCTGGGCCCGGCCAGGCCGACCACCGTGCCGGCGGGCAGGTCGAGCGAGACGCCGTCGAGCACCGGTTCGCCGCGCCGGTACCCGGCGACCACACCGGTCGCGCTCAGCACGGCGGGTGCGCGGCGACCCAGCGGCCACCGTGGTCGACGAGCTCCGGGTCACCCGTGCACGGCGCGAAGCCGGGCACGTCCGGGCACCGTTGGCAGAACACGCAACCCCACTCCCGTTCGATGCGGTCCAGTTCGGTCAACACCGGCGGGTGGCCGGGGATCGGCCGGAACCCGCCGTCGGGCAGGGCGCCCAGCAACCCCGCGGTGTAGGGGTGCCAGGGCTCGGCGAGCACCTCCGCGGCCGGCCCGGCCTCCACGATGCGGCTGGCGTACATCACCGCGACGTCGGTGGCGACCCGCCGGGCCGCGGCGAGGTCGTGGGTGATGAGCAGCACCGCGCGGTCCTCGGTGGCGGTCTCGGCGAGCAGGTCCACGGTGCGGTGCACCAGCGGCCGGTCGAGCCCGGTCGTGGGCTCGTCGGCGAGGATGACCTGCGGGTCGCCGGCCAGCGCCAGGGCGAGCGCGACCCGCTGGGCCATGCCGCCGGAGAGCTCGTGCGGGTACCGGTCGAGGTCGGCGGGGTCCAGGCCGACGCGCTCGGCGAGGGTGTCCGCGTCGAGCGCGCCGTCCAGGGCCTCGATGGTCTCGACGAGCTGGCTGCGCGCGGTGCGCACCGGGGTCAGGTGGGTGCTCGCCGACTGCGGCACCAGCCCGATCCGCCGTCCCCGCACCTGCCCGGCCAGCACCGGTTCCGGCGCGGACAGCAGGTCGAGGCCGTCGCGCAGCAGCGCCCGGCCGCGCACCTCGGCGTTGCCGGGCAGCAGCCCGAGCAGCGCCGAGGCGAGCACGGACTTGCCGCACCCGGACTCGCCGACCAGGGCCAGCACCCGGCCGGGCCGCAGCTGCAGCGTCGCGTCGGTCACGGCGCGCACCCGCACGTCCCGCCCAAGCAGGAACCGGACGGACAACCGCTGCAGCTCGAGCAAGGCCTCACTCATCCGCCGACCTCCCACCTCGTCGCCGAGTCCGTTCCCGTACCTCCTCGCGGTCACAGGGCCAGCTCCGATCGGCGTCGGGGGACCACGCGGTCGCGCCAGGTCGCGGCCAGCCCGGACACCGCCAGGGTGGTCGCCACCAGCAGCAGCGACGGGAACAGCACGATCCACCAGGCGCCGAGCAGCACGGCCTCGCGCCCGGCACCGAGGATGGTGCCGATGCTGGCCAGGTGCGGCGGCAGGCCGAGCCCCAGGAAGCTCAGCGCGGTCTCGTGCCACACCGCGTGCGGCACCAGCAGCACCGCGGACAGGGCCGCCTGCGGCACGATCGCCGGCAGCAGGTGCCGCACCAGGATCCGCCACCGCGACGAGCCGCCCGCGATGGCCGCCTCGACGTACGGGCGGCTGCGCAGCGACAGCACCTCCGAGCGCACGATGCGGGCCACCGTCGTCCAGTGCGTCAGCGCGATCGACAGCACCACCGCACCGAGGCTCCCCCGGTACAGCGCGACGATCACGATGCCCAGCAGCAGGTGCGGGACGGAGTTGACGGTGTCCACCAGACGCATCAGCAACCGGTCCGGCCACCCGCCGAGCGCCCCGGCGACCGCGCCCACCAGCGAACCGAGCACAGTGGACACCGCAGCGCTGGTCCCGGCCACCAGCAAGGAGACCCGCAGCCCGGTCAGCGACTGCACGAACAGGTCGCGGCCACCGGAGTCGGTGCCGAACGGGTGCGCCGGGCTCGGCGCGAGGCGGACCGAGTCGTAGCGCACGGACTCGCTGCCGAACAGCACCGGCACGGCGAACGCGGCCACCACCAGCACCACCAGCGTCACCAGGGCGCCCCAGTACCGGGTCCGCGGGTGCGCGCGGGCGGTCCGGGTGCGGCCCGCGGGCCGCCACTGCGCGGTCATCTCAGCCATCGGCGGCCACCCTCGGGTCGAGCAGGACGGCGGCGACGTCGGCGAGCAGCGACCCGAGCAGCACCGCCGCGGTCGCCACCAGGGTCAGCACCGCCAGCAGCGGGTAGTCCACCGCGGTCGCGGCGGTGACCACGGCGGCGGCCAGCCCCGGCCAGGAGAAGACCTCCTCCACCAGCACCGCCCCCGTGACCAGCTCCGGGATGCGCGCGCCGATGAGCGTGACGAACGGCAGCAGCGCGGTCGGCAGCGCGTGCCGCAGCACCACCACCCGCTCGGCGAGGCCGCGCGCCCGCGCCCCGGTCACGTGGTCCTCGGCCAGCGAGGTCAGCATCGACTGCCGGACGTGCAGCACCAGCCACGGCGACTGCGACACGCCCAGCACCAGCGCGGGCAGCGCCAGGTGCTCCACGACCTGGCCGACCGAGACGGTCTGGCCGGCGTCGGTCAGCCCCGCCACCGGCAACCAGCCCAGGCCCAGCGAGAACACCGCGATGGACAGCAGCGCCAGCACGAACGGCGGCACGCCCTCCAGCGCGTGGCCGATGGCGGTGACGACGCGGTCCACCCAGCCGCCCTGCCGCCACGCCGCGACCGTGCCCAGCACCAGCGCGAGCAGCACCGCCAGCAGCAGCCCGGTGGCGGCCAGCAGGACCGTCCACGGCAGGCGCTCGGCGACGACCTGCGCCACCGGTTGCCGGAACGAGCGGGACACCCCGAGGTCGCCGCCGACCAGCCCGGTCAGCCAGTGCCAGAACTGCACCAGCACCGGGTCGTCGACGCCCAGCTGGGCGCGCACCCGCGCGATGTCGGCGGCCGAGGCGGTGTAGAGCTCCACGCCGTAGTACTGGTGGATCGGGTCGAACGGCGAGGCCGCGGCGAGCAGGAACACCCCGAGCGCCACGACCACCAGCACCGGCACGGCGAACCCGATCCGCCGCAGCACCAGGCGGCCGATGGCACGGCTCACGCCTGCGGTTCCCAGTCCTCGACGTTCCACCACGGCCCCCAGGTCGTCCCGTGGGTGTGCGGCTCGACCGGCGGCTGGTACCCGGTCCAGCGGCCCTCGCGCATCACGTAGCTGTGGTCGATGAACGCCAGGTACACCAGGCCGGGGTCGGCGACGTAGGCGCGCTGGGCCTGCCGGTAGAGCTCCGCGCGCTCGGCCGGGTCGAGCTCCTGGCGGGCGCGGTCGAGCGCGGCGTCCACCTCGGCGTTGCGGTACCGGCCCGGGTTGTTGTAGGTGCCGGTGCCGATCACCGACGAGTGCAGGCTGGTGTAGACCTGCGGGTCGGGGTCGATCGGGTTGCCGCCGCCGAGCACGATGCCCTCGTGGCCGATGCGCGCCGGGACCGCGGAGCGGTCCACCCCGGCGAGGTCGACCTGGATGCCGATCGCCCGGGCGTCCGAGGCGAAGGCGGTGGCCAGGTCCTTGCGGAGGCTGTCGTCGGCGAAGTACATCACCGTGAACTGGGCGCGCACCCCGTCGCGCTCGCGGACCCCGTCGGGGCCGGGCCGCCAGCCGGCCTGGTCGAGCAGCGCCTTGGCCCGCTCGGGGTCGAAGTCGAACCGGGCGGCCGGTTCGAAGGCGGCGCCCATGGACTCGGGGATCGGCGCGTGGGCGGGGGTGCCGTGGCCGCCCAGCAACGCGTCGATCATGCCCTGCCGGTCGACCGCGAGGTTCAGCGCGGTGCGCACCGCCCGGTCACCGGCGACCGGGTGGTCGTTGGGCAGGGCGATGCTGCGGAAGTCGGCGGTGCGGTGGTGCACGGTGCGGTAGCCGTCGCGGCCGACGCTCTCGGCGAGCACCGGCGGCAGCACCGTGCCGTCGAACTCGCCGGAGAGCAGGCGCTGGGCACGGGTGTTGTCGTCCTTGGCGAACACCACGGTGACCTCGCCGATGGCCGGTGCGCCGCCCCAGTAGTCGGGGTTGCCCTTCCAGGTCATCTGGTCGCCCTGCCGCCACTCGACCAGCTCGTACGGGCCGGTGCCGACGGGCTTGGTGTTGAGCTCGGAGTTCTCCAGCGGCTCCGGGGTGGCCAGCTTCTCGCTCGGCACGATGCCCAGCACCAACTTGGACGGCCACGCCGAGTACGGGATCTTCAGGTCGAACTGCACGGTGTGCGGGTCGAGCGCCCGCACGTCGGCGAGCATGGCGTAGTCGGAGCTGACGGTGGAGGCGTAGGCGGGGTCGATGGCCGCGTGGTAGGTGGCGACCACGTCCTCGGCGTCGAACGGGGTGCCGTCGTGGAAGCGCACGCCGTCGCGCAGCTTCACCGTCCAGGTCTTGGCGTCCGGGGAGGACTGCGGCGGTTCGGCGGCCAGTGCGGGCCGCAGCTCGGCACGCCCGTCGAACGCCAGCAGCCCGTCGTAGAACTTGGCGGCCCCTTCCGCCCCGTAGCCCAGCAGCGGGTTCAGGCTCTCCGGCTCGTAGCCGTCGGCGAGCAGCAGGGACCCGGGGTCGGACGACCCGGGCGAGGACGGCGCCGCGCACCCGGCACCGAGCAGGGCCAGGGCGACGAGGAGGGCTGGCAGCGAGCCACGACGTTCGAACACCCGTGAACTCTAAGCACTACTGCAAAATGTTCTCAACAAGCGGTCCGCCCCGAGTGATCAGGATCAACCGGGGCCGGGACGCCCCGGGCTGCCGCGGCGTCCCGGCCGGGCTCACGCCACCGGCTCGGGCATCCGGTCGAGGCGGTACTCGCAGGAGAGGGTGTCACCGGTCTGCGGGTCGCCGAGCTCCACCCGCCAGGAGTCGGCGAACTGGTCGACCTCGGCGTCCATCGGGATGGTGCCGGACAGCAGCACGGTGCCGGGCCGCAGCAGACCGCGCTGCCGCAGCTCGTCGAGCCAGTACTGGGGCGGCAGCAGTTCGGCGAGGGTGCCCCGCTGGATCTGCCGGCCCCCGGCCCACGCGGTGAGGGTGAGCTCGTCGACGCGGTCGGCGACGTCGACCAGCCGCCACGCCCGGCCGCCCAGCACGTCGGGACCGGCCTGCTTGCTCCACGCCACGCCGTGCACCTCCAGGGCCCGGTCGGTGTGGTCGCAGGCCACCGTGAGCAGCACGTCGCGCTCCTCCGGGCCGGCGACGACGAGCGCCCACTCCGCTTCGCCGGAGGTGCGGTCGTGCTGGACCGGCACCTGCTCGGTCTGCATCGCCAGGTAGGGCGCGACCGGGTACAGGCACGGCGTCCGGGTCGGCGCGGGCACCCCGAGCTCGGCGAGCTCGGCGACGTGCGCGGCCACGTCCTCCTGGCTGCGGCCCGCGTAGCCGCCGTTGAGCACGGTCGTCACCGGGACCTCGACGGTCTCGCCGTTGACATCGAAACGCAGTGGAAACACAATCCCCTCCAAACCGGCATACGGGTTGTATACATTCAGTATCACAACTGACCCGGGCCT
The DNA here is from genome assembly GCF_013410345.1 of Saccharopolyspora hordei. Taxonomy (NCBI): domain Bacteria; kingdom Bacillati; phylum Actinomycetota; class Actinomycetes; order Pseudonocardiales; family Pseudonocardiaceae; genus Saccharopolyspora; species Saccharopolyspora hordei. The sequence goes on along the minus strand of NZ_JACCFJ010000001.1, from coordinate 2,163,296 downwards.
CGACACGGCAAGTCGCACGACAAGGACCTCGATGACTCAAGCCCTCCCCGCCACCGCGCGGCCACCTCGCAAGGACCTGGCCAAGGCGTTCGTCGCCTCGCTGTCCGGCACCTCCCTGGAGTGGTACGACTTCGCCGCCTACTCGGTGGCCTCGGCGCTGGTGTTCGGCCAGCTGTTCTTCCCCAGCCACGACCCGCTGTCCGGCACGCTGCTGGCGTTCTCCACCTACGCCGTCGGCTACGTCTCCCGCCCGCTGGGCGGTTTCGTGTTCGGCCGGCTCGGCGACGTCCTCGGCCGCAAGCAGGTCCTCGTCATCACCCTGCTGGTCACCGGCATCTCCACCTTCCTCATCGGACTGCTGCCCACGCACGGCCAGGTCGGCGCGCTCGGCGCGGTGCTGCTGGTGGTCCTGCGGTTCGCGCAGGGCGTCGGCATCGGCGGCGAGTGGGGCGGCGCGGTGCTGCTGTCCAGCGAGTTCGGCAGCGAGAAGCACCGCGGGTTCTGGGCGTCCGCCGCCCAGATCGGCCCGCCCGCGGGCAACCTCATGGCCAACGGCGTGCTCGCGGTGCTGGCCGCGACGCTCACCCAGGAGCAGTTCCTGGCCTGGGGCTGGCGGGTCGCGTTCCTCGTCTCCGCGGTGCTGGTGCTGTTCGGCATGTGGATCCGGGTGCGGCTGGAGGAGACCCCGGTCTTCAAGCAGCTGCAGGAGAGGGGCGAGCAGGCCGGGGCGCCGGTGCGCGAGGTCCTCACCCGCGAGCCGCGGGCGCTGGTGTCGGCGATCCTCTCCCGCGTCGGCCCCGACGTGCTCTACGCGCTGTTCACCGTCTTCGTGCTCACCTACGCCACGCAGCAGCTGCAGCTGCCCAAGAGCTGGGCGGTCACCGGGGTCATGCTCGGCTCCTCGCTGCAGCTGGTGCTCATGCCGCTGGCCGGTGCGCTGTCCGACCGGCTCGGGCGGCGCCGGGTCTACGCGGTGGGCGCGGTCGGCGCGGGCGTGTGGCCGTTCGTCTTCTTCCCGATGATCGAGGGCGGCTCGGCGACGATGCTCGTCCTCGGGGTGGTCGTCGGCCTGGTGTGGCACGCCCTGATGTACGGCCCGCAGGCGGCGTTCGTGTCCGAGCAGTTCAGCCCGGCGCTGCGCTCCACCGGGGCGTCGCTGGCCTACACGCTGGCGGGCGTGGTCGGCGGCGCGCTGGCCCCGCTGCTGTTCACCTCGCTGTTCGCGCACTTCGGCACCTGGGTGGCCCCGGCGGCCTACCTGGTGGCGACGTGCGCGGTGACGCTGGTCGGCCTCGCGCTGGGCCGCCGCGACGCGCGGTGAGACCGCCGTCAGCCCTCGATGAGGACCTGCTGGGTGGCCGCCAGGTGCGCGGTGATCGCCTCCTCGGCGGCCGCCGCGTCCCCGGCCACCAGGGCCCCGAGGATGGCCTCGTGCTCGGCCAGCACCGCCTTGCGGCGGTCGCCGCTGGAGTACAGCGCGACGATGCCCGCGCGGACCTGCCGGGCGCGCAGCCCGTCGTAGGTCTTGGTCAGCAGGTCGTTGCCGACCGCGCGGACCAGGGCGGCGTGGAACCGGTGGTCGTGGTCGATGAACGCGCGGGCCTCGTCGTCGGCGGTGAGGGCGCGCTGGCCGTCGAGCTCGGTCCGCATCTCGGCCACCGGCACCGCGTCGAGCTCGATCGCGCGCCGGGCCGCGTAGCGCTCGACCACGGCGCGGACCTCGAACAGCTCGCGGATCTCCCGACCGCCGACCGGCGCGACGTAGGCCCCGCGCTTGGGCACCAGCTGCACCAGCTCCTCGGCGGCGAGCAGCAGCAGTGCTTCGCGGATCGGCGTGCGGGACACCCCGATCTCGTCGGCGAGGGCCTGCTCGTTGACGAACTGCCCCTGCATCGCCGGGTCGCTGAGGACGGCGTCCTTGAGGTGGGCGTAGGCGAGTTCGCGTCCGGACGGCAACGAGTACCCCTTTGTTGCATATCGCTGGTATACAGACATCGTAACGTTGTGGAGGGTGTGCATGCGGATCGCGTTGTGCCAGATCGTGAGCAGTCCGGATCCGGCGGCGAACCTGGAGCTGGTGGCCGACGGCGTCCGCCGGGCCGCCGAGGCCGGGGCCGACCTCGCGGTGTTCCCGGAGGCGACCATGGCGTGCTTCGGGGTGACGCTCGCCCCGCTGGCCGAGCCGCTGGACGGGCCGTGGGCCACCGAGGTGCGGCGGCTGGCCGGTGAGGCCGGCGTCGCCGTGGTGGCGGGCATGTTCACCCCCGCTGACGACGGCCGGGTCACCAACACGCTGCTCATCACCGGCCGCGGGCTGGACACCCGCTACGACAAGATCCACCTCTTCGACGCGTTCGGCTTCGCCGAGTCCGACACCGTCGCTCCCGGCGCGGAGCCGGTGACGGTGGACCTCGACGGCACCACGATCGGCTTCACGACCTGCTACGACGTCCGCTTCCCCGGGCTGTGCACCAGGCTGGCCGACCGGGGCGCCTCGGTGATCGTCACCTCGGCGTCCTGGGGAGCCGGCGAGGGCAAGCGGGAGCAGTGGGAGCTGCTGGTGCGCGCTCGCGCCCTGGACTCGACGTCGTGGGTGGTGGCCGTCGGCCAGGCCGACCCGCGCAGCGTCGGCCGGGAACCGAGCGGCAAGGCCCCCACCGGCATCGGCCACAGCCTGGTCGCCACCCCGTTCGGCCAGGTCCACGCGCAGCTCGGCGACGCCCCGGACGTGCTGGTCGTCGACGTGGACCCGGCCGCGGTGGAGCAGGCCCGCCAGGCCATCCCGGTCCTGGCCAACCGCCGCTTCTGACGCCGACCACGGGCGCCTCCCGCCGGGGGTGCCCGCGGTCCGCGGTGGGCGTTCCGGGTGGTCGCGGCCCGATCCGCGCGAAGCCTCCCAGCACGGGGCCGTGATGAGGTAGACAGTAGCTGCCAGTGATCGACCCGATGCTCCAGGGAGAACCCGGAATGCCCGAATCCGAAGACATCCAGGTACGGGGGTCCACCGTCTCCGACGAGATGGACACCACCGTGCCGCACGCGGCCCGCGTGTGGAACTTCTGGCTCGACGGCAAGGACCACTACGCGGTGGACCGGGCCGCCGGCGAGGAGTTCCTCGAGGTCTTCCCGGGCATGAAGGCGGCGGCACAGGCCAGCCGGGGTTGCCTGGGGCGGATGGTCCGGCACCTGGTCACCGAGTGCGGGGTGCGGCAGTTCCTGGACGTCGGCACCGGCCTGCCGACCGCGGAGAACACCCACGAGATCGCGCAGCGGGCCGCCCCGGAGAGCCGGATCGTCTACGTCGACAACGACCCGCTGGTGCTCGCCCACGCCCGTGCGCTGCTGACCAGCACGCCGGAGGGGAGCACCCGGTACGTCCACGCCGACGTCCGCGAGCCCGAGACGATCGTCGAGGCCGCCCGGGAGGCCCTGGACCTCGACCAGCCGGTGGGGCTGATCCTGTTCGGCATCCTCGGCCTGATCCCCGAGCACGCCCAGGCGCGGTCCATCGTGGACACGCTGCTGGCGGCGCTGCCGTCGGGCTCCTACCTGGCGCTGTTCGACGTCGACGACACCGACCCGGTGGCGGTGGAGGCGGCCCGGCAGTACGCGGAGTCCGGCGCGGTCCCGTACAACCACCGCTCGCCGGAGGAGATCGCGGGCTACTTCACCGGGCTGGAGCTGGTGGAGCCGGGGGTGGTCCGGTCCGGCCTGTGGCGCGCGGAACCCTCGGAGGTCTCGCGGCAGGACACCACCACGCTGGCCGGGCTGGGCCGCAAGCCCTGAGGCGACGTCACCGCGCCGCGGCCCGGACGCGGCGGCGGAAGGCGAGGAACGCCAGCACCGTGCCGACGGCGAGGACGGCGGTGGTGAGCAGGCTGGCTTCGATGCCGAACCCGCCGCCGGTGAGCACCTCCGCGCTGCCCGGGGCACCGACGGTGGTCAGCACCGTCGTCCGGACGTCCATGCCGGACACCTCGATGCCGTAGACGTTGCCCTGGCACCAGTTCCACACCGCGTGGAAGGCGCACACGCCCCACAGCCCGCCCTCGGCGAGCGCCCAGAACGCCAGCAGCAGCGCGATGAGCAGGATGTTGACCAGCGCCACCGCGCCGACGTCCGGGTTGGTGCCGTGCAGCAGCGAGAAGACCACGGCTTGCAGGACGACCGCGGTGGTCAGGCCCCACTTCCGGTAGGTGACCTGCACGAGGTAGCCGCGGGTGAGGACCTCCTCCGTGCCGGCCTGCACGGCGAACCCGACGAGCGCGACGAACGCCCAGCCCACCTGCGCGGTGTGCACGGCCGCGACGTCGAACTGCCCGCTGAGCAGGTTCACGCCGACCGGCACGCCCAGCAGCACCACCGCGACCACCGCCCCGGTCGCCAGGTGCACCCCGACGCGCGAGGCGGGGAGGAACCCGAGGCTGCCGAACGGCCGTCGCTCCTTCAGCCGCACCCACAGCGCGAGCATCCCGGCGATGCCGAGGAAGCTGAGCATCGTCGCGAGCTGGTCGACCAGTGTCATCGACCCGCCGCGCGCGGCCGTCGGGGAAGCCCCGAACAGCGGGAACAGCACCAGGGCGGCGGCGGTCTGCCCGACCAGCAGGCACACCACGACCACGGCCACCCCGAGCACCGGCCCGGTGGGCCGCCGAGCCCGGTCGATCCCACCCAGCAGCGGTGACGGCAGCCCCCGGTCGGGTCGGTCAGGTCCTGGACGGCGCTCTTCCCGATCGCTCACCACACCCGGATCATCCCCGATGCCGTTGTCTCCGGTCACCACGGGTAGCGTTCGGTCACGCGAGGTGCCCACCCCGTCGTGCGAGCTGACGCTGACGATGACGGACGCCTGACCGCGTTCCGCCACCCGTCGGAGCCGACGACACGGGTCTGCTCCTCGGCAGGAGCGGTTGCCGGCGGGGCCGGACCCGCTCGCGCACGAGGTCGACCTGCCTGCTGGCGCGCAGCGCGTGGTCACATGTCCAGGCCGAGGTCCAGGGCCGGGGAGGAGTGGGTGAGACCGCCGACCGCCAGGTACTGGACACCGGTCTCCGCGTAGGCCCGGGCCACGTCGAGGGTCAGGCCGCCCGAGGCCTCCAGCTCCGTGCCCGGGGAGACCGCGCGGACGCGGCGGACCGCCTCCGCGCACTGCTCCGGGGTGAAGTTGTCCAGCAGCACCAGGGACACGTCCTCGGCCAGCACCGCGTCGAGTTCGTCCAACGTGGACACCTCGACCTCCATCGGCAGGTCCGGGGCGTGCGCCCGGCAGGCGCGCACCGCGGCCACCACCGAGCCCGCCGCGACCACGTGGTTGTCCTTGATCAGCACCGCGTCGCCCAGGCCCATCCGGTGGTTGACGCCGCCACCGCAGCGCACCGCGTACTTCTGCAGGCTGCGCAGGCCCGGCAGGGTCTTGCGGCTGTCCCGCACCCGGCAGCCGGTGCCCGCCACCGCCTCGACCCACGCCGCGGTGGTGGTGGCGATGCCGGACAGGTGGCACAGCAGGTTCAGCGCGGTGCGCTCGGCCGTGAGCAGGCCGCGGACCGGCGCCTTGACCCGCAGCACGGTGTCACCGGCCGCCAGCGCGTCACCGTCGGCGCGCTCGGCCAGCACGGCGTAGCCGTCCGCGCCGACGACCTCGTCGAGCACCAGGCGCACCACCGGCAGGCCCGCGAGCACCCCGGCCCGCCGGGTGGCGAACGCCGCTTCGGCGACCGCGTCGGCCGGGACCGTCGCCTCGGTGGTCGCGTCCGGCCCGTACCGCAGGTCCTCGGCCAGCGCGGTGCGCACCACCTCGCGGGCCTGGTCGATGTCGATCGTCATGCCGCGCTCCTCGTGATCCCGGCGGTGGTGTGGATGAGCCAGCCCGACGCGTCCAGCCGGAACACCGTGCTGCGCCGCCAGCGCAGGTCGTCGGTGTCCGGGAAGTCGGTGCGCCGGTGGCAGCCGCGCGACTCGGCGCGCTGCCGGGCCGCGGCGAGCAGTGCCCGCGCGACCAGCAGCAGCGAGGCGTCCTCCACCGCCCGCCGGGTCCGCAGCGGGCGGACGACCGCCGCACCGTCCAGGACCCTGGTGGCCTCGGCGAGCCCTTCCTCGCAGCGTCCGATGCCCGCGTGGCGGCTCATGGTGGTCTGCAGCAGCTCGCGGTCGACGACGGCCAGCGCGGGCGGGACCACCTCGCCGACCCCTCGGCGGGTCAGCCGTCCGCAGCCCAGGTCCTTGGCCGCGGCCTCGGCCGCGCGCGCCCCGACCACGAGGCCCTCCAGCAAGCTGTTGGAGGCCAACCGGTTCGCGCCGTGCAGCCCGGTGCAGGCCACCTCGCCCGCCGCGTAGAGACCGGTCACCGCCGTGCGTCCGTCCACATCGGACATCACGCCGCCGCAGGAGTAGTGCGCGGCGCTGGCCACCGGGATCGGGTCGCGCACCGGGTCGATCCCGGCCGCCCGGCAGGCCGCGTGCACCGTCGGGAACCGGTCGGCGAACGTCGCGCCGATGCCCGTCGCGTCCAGGAAGACGTGCTCCGCACCGGTTTCCGCGGCACGGCGGGTGATCGCCGCCGACACCACGTCCCGCGGCGCGAGGTCCTCCAGCGGGTGCTCGCCGGCCATGACGCGCCGGCCGTGCACGTCGACCAGCACCGCGCCCTCGCCGCGCACCGCCTCGGTGATGAGCGGGCGGCGGCCGCGCGGGCCGCCCGGCGTGTAGAGCACCGTCGGGTGGAACTGCACGAACTCCAGGTCCGCCACCGTCGCCCCGGCCCGCAGCGCCAGCGCCACACCGTCCGCAGTGGACACCTCGGGGTTCGTGGTGGCGGCGTAGAGCTGCCCGAGCCCGCCCGCGGCCAGCAGCACCGCGGGCGCGTGCAGCACGCCCGGCCGGTCCGCCGGGTCCAGCGCGAGCGCCCCGGCGACCGCGCCGTCCTCGCCGCGCAGCAGCTCGACCACGCAGTGCCGCTCCAGCACCGGGATCCCGCCGTCCCGCACCGCCTCGGCCAGCGCGCGCTGGACCTCCGCACCGGTGGCGTCCCCGCCCGCGTGGATCACGCGGAACGCGCTGTGCCCGCCCTCGCGGGTCCGCGCCAGCGCCCCGTCGGCCCCCACGTCGAACCGGGCACCGGCCGCGCGCAGCCGCTCGATCGCCGCCGCACCGCCGGCCAGGACCTCGCGCACCGCCGTGCGCGAGCACAGCCCGGCCCCCGCGGCGAGGGTGTCCTGGACGTGCTGCTCCAGGCTGTCCTCCGGGTCGCGCTCGTCGGGCCGGACCACGGCGATGCCACCCTGCGCCCAGCCTGTGTTGCCCGCCGACACCGTGTCCTTGCTGACCACCAGCACCCGCAGGCCCAGCTCGCGGGCCCGCAGCGCGGCGGTCATGCCCGCCACACCGGTGCCCACGACGAGCAGGTCCGCGCCCGCCTCCCAGCTCATTCGCCGCCGCCGGGCGCGCCGATGGCGATCATCCGCTCGACCGAGGCCCGTGCGCGCTCGGCGACGTCGGCGGGCACGTCGACCTCGTCGGCGCCCTCGCGCAGGCAGCGCAGCAGCGCCGCCGGGGTGATCATCTTCATGTACCGGCAGGAGGCCCGGTCGTTGACCGCGCGGAAGTCGATCTCCGGCGCGGCCTTGCGCAGCTGGTGCAGCATCCCGACCTCGGTGGCGACCAGCACCGACCGCGCGCCCGTGGAGCGCGCCGCGGTCAGCATGTCGCCGGTGGACAGGATCTTCACCCGCTCCTCCGCGACGGTGCCCTCCCCCGCCAGGTACAGCGCCGAGGTCGCGCAGCCGCACTCCGGGTGGATGAACAGGTCCGCGTCCGGGTCCGCCGCCGCCCGCTCGGCGAGCTCCGGCCCGTTGATGCCCGCGTGCACGTGGCACTCCCCGGCCCAGACGTGCAGGTTCTCCCGGCCGGTCTCCCGCTTGACGTGCGCGCCGAGGAACTGGTCCGGGCAGAACAGCACGTCGCGGTCGGCCGGGACGGAGCGCACCACGTCGACCGCGTTGGAGGAGGTGCAGCAGACGTCGGTCTCGGCCTTCACCTCGGCGGTGGTGTTGACGTAGGACACCACGACCGGCGGCGTGCCGGTGCGTTCGGCGAACTCCGCCTTCCAGGCGCGCAGCTGCTCGGCGGTGATCGAGTCGGCCAGCGAGCAGCCCGCGCGGGCGTCCGGGATGAGCACCGTCTTGTCCGGGCTGAGGATCTTGGCGGTCTCGGCCATGAAGTGCACACCGCAGAAGACGATGGTGCTCGCGGTGCTGCTGGCCGCGATGCGGCTCAGCGCGAGCGAGTCCCCGGTGTGGTCGGCGACGTCCTGGATCTCGGGCAGCTGGTAGTTGTGCGCCAGCAGCACGGCGTCCCGCTCCTCGGCCAGCGCGCGGACCTCGCGGGCCCACTCGGCGTCGGCCCGCACGCCCGTGTAGCCGGCGTCGGTCCGCTCCCACGTGGCGGTGACGGCCATGTCGTCCTCCTCGCCGGATCCCCCGGTGGCCGGGAGGCCCGTTCGCACCCCGGACACGCGCTCCGAGGTTTTCGCCTTATAATCGAAAACGTGCCTCATCCTAACACCGCCGAGCGCCCGCACGACTGCGACGCCGGTCACGAAGTGCTCGCCGGGGTGCTGCGGGTGCGCGACGACCAGCTCCAGGTGATGCTCTGGCAGCGCGCGCGGGAACCGCACGTGCACCGCTGGGCGCTGCCGGGCGGGCGGCTGGCCGCCACCGAGGACGTGGAGACCTCGATCCGCCGCCAGCTCGCCGAGAAGGTCGACGTGCACAAGCTGTCGCACGTCGAGCAGCTGTCGGTCTTCAGCGCCCCGGACCGGGTGCCCGACCGCCGCGTGGTGGCCACCGCCTTCCTCGGCCTGGTGCCCTCCGACGTCGACCCCGAGGTCCCCGCCGACACCCGCTGGCACCCGGTCGACGACCTGCCGCCGACCGCCTTCGACCACCACGAGATCGTGCTCGCCGCGCGGGACCGGCTGCGCGCCAAGCTCTCCTACACCAACATCGGCTTCGCGCTGGCACCCTCCGAGTTCACCGTCTCCGAGCTGCGCGGCATCTACTCCGCCGCGCTCGGCTACCAGGTCGCGGCGACGAACCTCCAGCGCGTCCTCACCCGCCGCGGCGCGCTGGAACCCACCGGCCGCACCGTCCCCGCGGGCCCCTCGGGCGGCCGACCGCCGGCGCTGTTCCGCTTCACCAGCCGGGACCTGCAGGTCACCGACCCGTTCGCCGTGTTCCGCCCACCGAGCTGACCTTCTCGCGAGGCCGGCGCGCGGGACGGCAAGTAGGTTGGGGGCGTGTTGGACGTCCTACCGCTGTTCCCGCTCGGGTCGGTGCTGCTGCCCGGCGGCCACCTGCCGCTGCACGTCTTCGAACCGCGCTACCGGCAGCTGGTGGAGGACCTCGTCGGCGAAGCCGTGCCGGACCGCCGCTTCGGGGTGGTCGCCATCAAGCAGGGCTGGGAGGTCGGCGAGGACAACGTGGACTCGATGTACGACGTCGGGTGCTCCGCCGTGCTGGACACCGTCCGCCAGCTGCCCGGCGGGCGCTACGACGTCAGCGCCACCGGCGAGCGCCGGTTCCGGCTGCTGCAGATCGACCGCAGCACCGCGCCGTACCTCGTCGCGAACGTGCAGTGGCTGCCGGACACCGAGCCCGAGCGGGACTCGCCGGCCCGCCGCGAGCACCTGACCACCGCGGCCCGCGCGGCGCACGAGCGCTACCACGCCACCGGCCTGCGCGGCGGCCGCCGCGAGGCGCCGGGCGCCGACGTCGACCTCGCGGACCTGTCCTACCTGCTCGCCGACGACTGCGTGCTCACCGTGGAGGACCGGCAGGACCTGCTGGCCGAGACCGACCCGCTGGCCCGGCTGCGCCTCGTCCGCCGGTTGCTGCTGCGGGAAGCGGAGTTCCTCCGCGAGCTGCGCGCCGTGCCCGCGCCGCTGACCGAGTTCGCCCAACCCACCAGCACCAACTGACGTTCCGGTTCCGGCCGACCGCGGCCGGGGGGCTGGTTAGGATCACCGCATGTCCTCACCCGGTGGTCCTTGGGGTCCTCACCAGCACGGTCAGCAGTACGACCCGTTGACCGGTCAACCGCTGGGCGGTGCGCCGAGCCAGCCGTCCGGCACGCAGTACCAGGGCTTCGGCGCGTTCACCCAGCCGCCGCAGCCACCCCAGTACCCGGGCGTGGTCAGCGGGTTCCCCGGCCCGCAGCCGCCGAAGAAGAGCCGCGGGCCGCTGGTCGCCGCGATCGCGCTCGGCGCGGTGGCCGTGATCGGCCTCGTCACCACCGTCGTCGTGCTCGCCACCAGCGGCCGGGACGAGGCGGGGCCGCCCCCGCCGCAGCCCACCACGCGGAGCACCCCCACGTCGACCGCGACCTCGACCGCGCCCACGACGGCGGCCAACGCCGACCTGACGCCGGTGGTGCCGGGCTGGCAGGTGGTGCGGGTGCCCAAGCGCACCGCGCTCTACGACGTGCCGATGGACTGGGAGCTCGACCCCGACCCGGAGAACATCCACGCCTTCGGCCCGCCGGACGACCCGGTGACCATGACCGGGGTGGCCGACTACCAGGTCGGCTTCTGCCCCGGCGACCCGCGCAGCTACCGGGCGACCGCGGGGGCGACCGCCCGGCGCGGGCCCGACGACACCACGGTGGCCACCGAGACGCTGGCCAAGTTCATCGAGCTGGCCTACACGCGCAACGACGTCCCCCCGGTGGTCGAGACCGGCGCGCCCGAGAACATCTCGCTCCCCGGCGGCATCCCCGCGGTCCGGGTGACCGCGCGCGTGACGCTGCCGAACCCGGGACCGTGCGACTCGCCGTCGGTGCTGGCCAGCGTGCTCGCCACGAACAGCGACGGGGCGAGCTCGGTGGTCCTCCTCGCCGCCGCCGACCAGGAGGTGGAAGGCGCGTTCAGCGCGGAGGACCTCGACAAGCTGACCCGGTCCTTCCGCGCGGACGGCTGACCGGCTCAGGCCCGGCGGCGGCCCAGGTCGTCGAGGCCGTTCCAGGAGGCGGCGAGGCCGTAGCCGAGGGCCACCGCCAGCGGTTGCACCAGCAGCACCCACCACGTGCTGATCTCCGGGGCCACCGTGACCAGATCGCCCAGCTGCGGGTCCGTGGGCACCGGGTACAGCTCGGCGGCGAACGAGGCGCCGGTCCGCACGCCGATCCAGGACGCCAGCAGCGCGCCCAGCACGCCCGCGACCAGCAGCACCGGGCCACGGCGGCGGCGCACCCACCACAGCGCCGAGGACGTCAGCAGGCCGGTGCCGAACGACAGCAGGGAGAAGATCGCGATCGCGTCGAAGGCGTGGTAGCTCTCCACCAGCAGCGGGGTCAGCGAACCGTTCGGGCCGAGCACGCTCTGCTGCGGCGGCGCCAGCCGGGACCACAGCCAGCCCAGCGGCAGCCCGAGCAGCGCGACCAGCGACACCGCGCTCACCGCGGGCAGCAGGTCGGCCTTGACCACCACGCGCGGCACCGGGGCCGCCGCGGCGTGCGGGACCAGCAGGTGCTCCACCCCGGCCCCCACCCGTTCCGGGGCAGCACGAGTGCCGCAGGACTCCCCGCCGGGTGCTTGGGCGCTGTCCGCCACCCGCCGACCTCCTCGTGGCGCCTGACCGCAGTCCCGGGCTGCGGTTCCTCCGGGTACCCGACCACGGTTCCAGCGGGACCCGCGATCTCGCAACGGCGACCGGCCGCTCCGGTCACCCTAGCGGTCTCCCGCACACTGCCCGCATCACCCGACGACGGGGTGCGCAGCGCACATCATCTATTCTGCGCGAGCCCCCATGTCAGCTACGCCGAAGGACGCGTGAAGTGGCGGGAATCCTGCCGAGCCTCCTGTTGACCGGACCGAGCCCGATCGACGAACCGCGGCGGGACTCAGCCGTCCGCCTGCCGCTGCGCAGCACCGTCGCCGAGCTGCTGCTGTGCGCCGTGGTCGCCGCGGTGGTGAGCCTGCTGCTGCAGTTCGCGGCCGCGCGTCTGAGCATCAGCGAACCCAGCTACGCGCCCGAGGCGCTCGCCTCCGTGGGCAGCGGCGTGGTGCTGGCCGCGCTGTTCCTGCTGCTGGCCGTCGGGCACCGCCGCTCGCCACGCTGGCTGCAGGTGCTCGGGACCTGGGTGTCGCTGAGCGCGTTCAGCACGATCGCGCTGGCCGTTCCGCTGCAGGCCACCCGGTACTACTACGGCGGGTCCTCTGTGGACAACGGCTTCCGCATGCAGTACATGACGCGGATGGCCAGCACGCCCGGCCTGGCCGACATGAACTACGTCGACACCCCGCCCTACTACCCGGGCGGCTGGTTCTGGCTCGGCGGGCGGTTCGCGAACCTCATCGGCTGGGAGGGCTGGGCCGCGTACAAGCCGTACGCGCTGACCTGGGTGGCGGTCACCACCGTCGTGGCGTTCACGCTGTGGAGCGTCGTGCTGCGCCGCCGCATCGCGCTGCTGGCCGCGATCGCCACCGCGCTGGCCGGGATGCTGCACGGCGTCGAGGAGCCCTACGCCTGGCCGTCGGCGGCGTGGCTGGCCCCGGTGGCGGTGCTGACCTGGCACGCGCTGCGGCGACCGGAGGCCCCGCGGTGGACGCTGGTGTGCATCGGGGTCTACGTCGGCTTCGCCTCCATCACCTACACCCTGCACTTCGGCTTCGCGGTGCTGATGGTGCTGACCATGGCGGTCCTCATCGGCGCCTTCCGGGTGCACAAGGGCAGCGCGTGGTGGCCGACGGTGCGGCAGCTGTTCCTGCGGCTGCTGCCGATCGGGATCGTCAGCCTGGTCATCGCGCTGCTGGTCTGGCTGCCCTACCTGCTGGGCACCAGCTTCCTGCTGGACAACCCGCGCAGCGCGGCGCAGCACTACCTGCCGGAGGACGGCGCCTTCCTGCCGGTGCCGATGATGCAGGGCACCGCGTTCGGCGTGCTGTGCCTGGCGGGCCTGGTGTGGCTGCTGGCGCGCTGCCGGCGCAGCGAGGTCGCGGCGGCGATGCTCACCATCGTCATCGCGGTCTACTGCTGGTTCGTGCTCTCCACGCTGGCGCTGGTCGCCAAGACCACGCTGCTGGCCTTCCGGCTCAACGTCATCCTCGACGTCACGCTCGCGGTGGCCGGGGTGTTCGGCCTGCTGGAGCTGGTGGGGTACGCGCGGCGCGTGCTGGACCGGCGGTACGCGCTGCAGATCAGCATGGTCGCCTGCGCGCTCGGGATGCTCGGCGCGATCACGATCAACCAGGGCGCGATCGGCCTCGCCCTGGCGGACTCGGTCGAGACCGCCTACGAGGACTACTACCCCACCGGCGACAACGCGAAGGGCCACCGCGACCCGGAGGAGCCCGGGGCGTGGCTCGACGACGAGATCCGCGCGGTCGCCGAGCTGACCGGCCGCGCCCCGGAGCAGAACCTGCTGCTGAGCACCGACTACAAGCTGATGTCCTTCAAGCCCTACTGGGGCTTCCAGCAGGAGACGCCGCACTACGCCAACCCGCTCGCCGACTACGACGAGCGCGCCGCCGAGATCCACCGGTGGGCCGGCGCGAAGACCAGCGACGAACTGCTCGGCATGCTCCGCGACAGCGCGTTCCGCACGCCGAACGTGTTCATCCTGACCAACCCGGCCAGCCCGTACGCGGACGTGGAACTGCCCCCGGGCCAGGAGGCCAAGCTGGTGCTGCAGCTCAAGGCCGACGCCTTCCCGCAGCTGCCGAACGTCCGCGACTACGACGTCCACTTCGACCCCGCGGTCTTCGACTCCCCCCGCTTCGTCAAGCGCGACGTCGGCCCCTACACGATCATCGCCCTCCGCTGACCGCGGTCCCGAACCCGCGCCGGGTCCCGGTCCCGGGGTGACGTCGGGACACGATCGCCACCGGGTCGGGCGTGGTGGGGCCGCGTTCCCCGGTCGTTGTTGCTGTACTTGGTCCACGGAGCACGCGGCCGAGCGGGGATGCGATGAGTCTGCAGCAGCTGTACGTGGTGCTGCTCGTCAGCGGCCTCGTGGTCCTCACCGGGGCGATGGCCGCGCTGCTCGCCTCCCGGCTCGGGCTCCCCAGCCTGCTGCTGTACCTCGCGCTCGGCGTGGTGCTCGGCGAGGACGTGCTCGGCATCGAGTTCCACGACGCGCAGCTCGCGCAGAACCTGGGCACGGCGGCGCTCGCGGTCATCCTCGTCGAGGGCGGGCTGACCACCCGGTGGACCGACATCAGACGGGTCATCGTGCCCGCCGGGGTGCTCGCCACCGTGGGCGTCGGGGCCAGCGTGGTCATCACGGCCCTGGGCGCGCACCTGCTGCTCGGCATCGACTGGCAGGTGTCGCTGCTGCTCGGCGCGATCGTGTCGTCCACCGACGCGGCGGCGGTGTTCTCCGTGCTGCGGGTGCTGCCGCTGCCGCGCCGGCTCGCCGGGCTGCTGGAGGCCGAGTCGGGGTTCAACGACGCCCCGACGGTGATCTTCGTGCTGCTGTTCAGCACCGTCCCGCTGGAACCCTCGCCGCTGGAGATCACGGGGAACCTGGTCTACCAGCTGGTCATCGGCGGGATCATGGGGTTGCTCATCGGCTGGACCGGCGCGCAGGTGCTGCCGCGGCTGGCGCTGCCCGCCTCGGGGCTGTACCCGGTGGCGACGTTCGGGCTCGGCCTCGTCGCCTTCGCCGCCGGCGGGGCCGCGCAGGCCAGCGGGTTCCTGGCGGCCTACCTGGCGGGCGTGGTGCTGGCCAACACCGGGCGGCTGCCGCACCGCGCGGCGACCCGCTCCTTCGCCGAGGGCCTCGGCTGGCTCGCGCAGATCGGGCTGTTCGTGCTGCTCGGCCTGCTGGTCACGCCGAGCGAGCTGCCCGCCCTGGTGCTGCCCGCGCTGGTCGTCGGCCTGGTGCTGCTGCTGGTGGCCCGCCCGCTGTCGGTCGTGGTGTCGCTGCTGCCCTTCCGCGTCCCGTGGCGGGAACAGGTGTTCCTGTCCTGGGCCGGGTTGCGCGGCGCGGTGCCGATCGTGCTGGCGACCTACCCGATCGTGCAGGGCGTGCCGGGCAGCGAGCGGGTGCTGGACATCGTGTTCGTGCTGGTCGTGGTCTTCACCCTGGTGCAGGGCCCCGGCCTGCGCCCGCTGGCCCGGCTGCTGGGCATCATCCCCCGCGAGGTCACCCGGGAGCTCCAGGTCGAGTCGGTGCCGCTCAACGTCGTCGGCGCCGAGCTGCTGACCATGACCGTGCCGCCGGGGTCGCGGCTGCACCACACGACCGTCGTCGAGCTGCGGTTGCCCGAGCCCTCGGTGATCCCGCTGATCGTGCGGGGCGGCCGCGCCTTCGTCCCGCTGCCGGACACCTACCTGGAGATGGGCGACGAGCTGCTCGTCGTCACCACGCTGGAGCACCGGGCCGCCGCGGAGCGCCGGCTGCGCGCGGTCAGCCGGCGGGGCAAGCTCGCGCACTGGTTCGGCGAACGCGGCGACCCGGAGTGAGCGCTCAGCTCCCGTGCGGGTGGACCGGCAGGGCGCGCAGGCCGCGGATCAGGGTGCTGAAGCGCCACTGCACCTCGTCCAGCGGCGCCGCCGGGCTGAGGTGCGGGAACCGCTCGACGAGCCCGCGCAGCGCGACCTGCGCCTCCAGGCGGGCCAGCTGCGCGCCGAGGCAGAAGTGGATGCCGTGGCCGAAGGCGAGGTGCCCGTGCGCGTCGCGGGTGATGTCGAACCGGTCCGGCTCCGGGAACTGCTCCGGGTCGCGGTTGGCCGCCGCCAGCCCGACCCACACGACCTGCCCGGCGGGGATGACCTGGTCGCCGACCGGCAGCGGCTCGGTGGTGAAGCGGAAGGTCCCGTGCGTCACCGGCCCGTCGAAGCGCAGCATCTCCTCCACCGCCCCGGCCACCAGGTCCGGGTCCTCCCGCAGGGCCGCCCACTGCTCGGGGTGGCGCAGCAGGTGCAGCACCCCGTTGCCGATGAGGTTGACGGTGGTCTCGTGCCCGGCCACCAGCAGCAGGAACACCATCGAGACGAGTTCCTGGTCGCTGAGCCGGTCCTCGTCCTCGGTGGCGTGGATCAGCGCGGTGAGCAGGTCGTCGCCGGGGTGGGTGCGCTTGTCCGCGATGAGCTCGACGAGGTACTGGGCCATCGCCACGACCGCCTTGCCCGCCGCGTCGCGGTCGGCGTCCACCAGGTCGTTGGTCCAGGCCCGGAACTCGTCCCGGCGCTCCTGGTCCACGCCGACCAGCTCGGAGATCACCTGGATCGGCAGCGGGAACGCGAAGGCGTCCAGCAGGTCCACTTCGGAACGCTCGGCCATCCCGTCGAGCAGCCGCGCGGTGATCTCCTCGACCCGCGGGCGCAGGGCCTCCACCCGGCGGCTGGTGAACGCCTTGACCACGAGCTTGCGCAGCCGGGTGTGCTCCGGCGGGTCCGTGTTGAGCATGTGCGCGGCCAACGAGTCGTCGAACGCCCGGCGGTCGGAGTCCGGCGGCAGGTTCGCGTTGATCACCTCGCGGATCCGCGCGCCCTCCTTGCTCAGCCGGGGATCGGCCAGCGCGGCGCGGGCGTCGGCGTACCGGGTGATGACCCAGACCGGCAGGCCGTTCTGGGTGCGCATGCGCTGGACCGGCGTGGTGCCGCGGATCTCGGCGTACCGCGCGTGCAGGTCGTTGACGAACTCGGCGTCGAAGACGGGCTCTTCGGTGCGCGCCTCGGTGGTGGACATCGGTTTCCTTCGCACTCGGCAGTGGTGACCGCTCCTCCCAGTGAACCCCGTTCACGGCCGCGTGTCACCCGGACCTGAGAACCGCCTCAGCCTGGCCGGTACGTCGTCGCCACCACGCGAGCGAGCGCGGGCGCTCCCCCAGCCACCGGGGAGCGCCCACCGGATCACACCGACTCGAAGCAGCCCGCCCCGAGCAGGCCCTTGAGCTCGCCCTGCAGGCCGTTCTCGGTGGAGACGAAGTAGTCGCTGGACAGCGCCAGGCGGGTCACCCCGCGCGGGCTCTGCAGCTTGACGTGCACCGGGGTGGTCCCCGCGTGCGCCTGCAGGGTGCGCTTGAGCTCCTGCACCAGCGACTGGTCCACCCGGCTCACCGGCACCTTGATCACGAACGCCGGGTCGGTGCCCGGGTCCGTCTCCGCCGCGGAGATGTCCACCGGCACCGCGTCGGAGGCGAAGACGCTGATGGTGCCCTCGCGCTCGTTGACGCGGCCCTTGACCGCCAGCGCGGTGTCCTCGACCAGGCAGTCGGCGAACATCTCGTAGGCCTTGGGGAAGAACAGCACCTCGACGCTGGCGTCCAGGTCCTCCAGCGTGACGATGGCCCACGGGTGGCCGTTCTTGTTGATGCGGCGCTGGATGCCGGAGATCATCCCGGCGATCTTGATCTGGTCCTTGCCCGCGCCGACCTCCCGCTCCCCGCCGACCAGCTCGGCGATGCTGGTGTCCTGGTAGGGCGCCAGCAGGCGCTCGGCGCCGTCGAGCGGGTGCGCCGAGACGTACAGGCCCAGCATCTCCCGCTCGTAGGACAGCAGCTGCTTGCGCGGCCACTCCTCCGGGCTGAAGGTCAGGTGCGCCAGCGGCGAGGACTCCGCGCTGTCGGCCGAGTCGTCGGCGCCGAACAGGTCGAACTGGCCCATCGCCTGCTGCCGCTTGAGGCCGATGACCGCTTCCACCGCGCTCTCGTGGTGCTGCACCAGCGACATGCGGGTGTGCCCGAGCGAGTCGAAGGCGCCGGCCTTGATCAGCGACTCGATGACCCGCTTGTTGCAGACCAGGATCTCGGACTTGTCCAGGAAGTCGGTGAAGGACGTGTAGCGGCCCTTCTCCTCGCGGGTCTTGACGATCGAGGCCACCACGTTCGACCCGACGTTGCGGATCGCGCTCATGCCGAAGCGGATGTCCGAGCCGACCGCGGCGAAGGTGTCCTTGGAGTCGTTGACGTCCGGCGAGAGCACCTTGACGCCCATCCGGCGGCACTCGGCCAGGTAGACCGCCATCTTGTCCTTGTTGTCGCCGTTGGAGGTCAACAGGGCGGCCATGTACTCGGCCGGGTAGTTCGCCTTCAGGTAGGCCGTCCAGTACGCCACGAGGGCGTAACCCGCCGCGTGCGACTTGTTGAACGCGTAGCCGGCGAAGGGCAGCACCGTGGCCCACAGCTTCTCGATGGCCTCGTTGGAGAAGCCCTGCGCGAGCATCCCGTCCCGGAAGCCCTCGAACTCCTGGTCCAGCACCTCCTTCTTCTTCTTGCCCATCGCGCGGCGCAGGATGTCCGCTCGACCGAGGCTGTAGCCGGCCACCTTCTGCGCGATCGCCATGATCTGCTCTTGGTAGACGATCAGACCGTAGGTCTCGGCCAGGATGTCCTTGAGCGGCTCGTCCAGCTCCGGGTGGATCGGCTCGACCGGCTTCTTGCCGTTCTTGCGGTCGGCGTAGTCGTTGTGCGCGTTGACCTCCATCGGGCCCGGCCGGTACAGCGCGTTGCAGGCCACGATGTCGGCGAACTCGGTGGGCTGCATGCGCTTGAGCAGTTCGCGCATGCCGCCACCTTCGAGCTGGAACACGCCCAGGCTCTCCCCGCGGGCCAGCAGCTCGTAGGTGGCCTTGTCGTCCAGCGCGAGGTTGGACAGGTCGATCTCGCGGCCGTGGTTCTCCTTCACCATCCGCAGCGCGTCACCGAGGATGGTGAGGTTCGACAGCCCCAGGAAGTCCATCTTCAGCAGGCCGATGGCCTCGCAGGACGGGTAGTCCCAGCCGGTGATGATCGAGCCGTCCTCGCGGGCCCACAGCGGCACCGTGCCCATCAGCGGCTGCGAGGACAGGATCACCGCGCACGCGTGGACGCCCGCGTTGCGGATCAGCCCCTCGAGCCCGCGCGCGGTGTCGAAGATCTGCGACACCGTCGGGTCGTTCTCGATGAGGCTGCGCACCTCGGCCGCCTCGGCGTAGCGCTCGTGCTGCGGGTCCACGATCCCCGACAGCGGGATGTCCTTGGCCGCGATCGGCGGCGGCAGCGCCTTGGAGATCTTGTCCGCGATGGCGAACCCGGGCTGGCCGTGGTGCACCCGCGCCGCGTCCTTGATCGCCGCCTTCGTCTTGATCTTGCCGAAGGTGATGACCTGCGCGACCTTGTCCCGCCCGTACTTGTTGATCGCGTACTGCAGCACCTCGTCGCGGCGGCGGTCGTCGAAGTCGAGGTCGATGTCCGGCGGCGAGTTGCGCTCCGGGTTGAGGAACCGCTCGAAGATCAGGCCGTGCTCCAGCGGGTCCAGGTTCGTGATGTGCAGGATGTAGGCCAGCAGCGACCCCGCCGCCGAACCACGGCCCGGGCCCACGTGGATGCCCTGCGACTTCGCCCACCGCGTCAGGTCGCCGACCACCAGGAAGTACGCGCAGTACCCCTTGGTGTCCAGCACGTCCAGCTCGACCTGGATCCGCTTGCGGCACTCGTCGGTCGGCCCGTCCGGGTAGCGCGTCGGCAGGTACCGCTCGATCTCCTCCGCCAGCAGCTCCCGCTCCGACCGGCCGCTGCCGTCGGCCACCCGCGGCATCCGGTCCTGGAACTTCCAGACGTCTTCGTAGGACTCCACCATCTCCGCGACGCGCAGCGTGTTGTCCGCCGCCCCCGGGACCTCGGAGTCCCAGTACTCGCGCATCTCCTCCGCGGACTTCAGGTAGTAGCCGTCGCCGTCGAACTTGAAGCGCGACTCGTCGCTGAGCGTCTTGCCCGACTGCACGCACAGCAGCGCGCCGTGCGACTCCGCCTGGTCGACCGTCACGTAGTGGCTGTCGTTGGTGGCCAGCGGCGGGATGTCGAGCTTCTTGGCGATCTCCAGCAGGCCCTCGCGCACCGACCGCTCGATCGGCAGCCCGTGGTCCATCAGCTCCAGGAAGAAGTTCTCCTTGCCGAAGATCTCCTGGTACTCCGCGGCGGCGCGCAGCGCCTCGTCGAACTGCCGCAGCCGCAACCGGGTCTGCACCTCGCCGGACGGGCAGCCCGTGGTGGCGATGATGCCCTCGGCGTGCTCGGCGATGAGTTCCTTGTCCATGCGCGGCTTGCGGTAGTAGCCCTCGAAGCTCGCGCGGCTGGACAGCGTGAACAGGTTCCGCAGGCCGGTGGCGTTGCGGGCCAGCATCGTCATGTGCGTGTACGCACCGGCACCGGAGACGTCGCCGCCCTCACCGAACTCGTCGGTGCCGCGCTGCTTGGCCTCACCCCAGAACACCGGCTTCTTGTGGAACCGGCTGCCCGGCGCCAGGTAGGCCTCGATGCCGATGATCGGCTTGATGCCGGTCTTCTTGGCCTGCTGGTAGAACTCGTCGGCACCGAACATGTTGCCGTGGTCGGTCATCCCCACCGCCGGCATGCCCAAGCGCTCCGCCTCGGCGAACAGCGCTCCCACCTTCGCCGCACCGTCGAGCATCGAGTACTCGGTGTGCACGTGCAGGTGGACGAAGGGGTCGACGGGCACGGGGAGTCCTCCTCCTTCGCGACGGCTGTTCGGGGGAGTTGTCAGCCTAACGCGCGCACGCCGTGTGACCATCGATTCCCCCGGCGTTGCGCGAGCTTTCCGCCGGGAGGTGTGGTGGGCGGCGCGCGCCGGTCGCGGGCCGGGCCGAAACCCCGTGCCGTTGACGCGTGGCGTCCCCGGAGCGGGTAGCGTGGCACGACGTGGCTGGCCCTGATCCCGTGGACGTGCGACTGCTGAGCGTCGTCGCCGAGATGGGCCGTGCGGCGGTCCCCGAGATCGCCGGTCGGCTCGGCATGGACGTGCGCGACGTCGCCGCGCGCCTCGCTGCCCTGTCCACCACCGGTCTCCCGCTCATCGTCGGCGTCGAGTGCGACCCGCAGGGCATCCGCAACGCGGTCGCCGCCGCGCAGCAGTGGGCCGCGCAGCACAACCTCGCGAGCGGCCCCTACCCGGTCTCCGGTCCGCCCAGCGGCGGGCACCAGGTGCCCTCCGGCCCGCACCCGCAGCCCACGGGCGGCTATCCCACGCCGTCCGGCGGCTACCCCGCGCCCCACTACGGTGCGCCGAGCGGCCCGCAGCAGTTCACGCCGGTGCCGCCGCCGACCTCGTTCGGGCCGCCGCAGCCCGCCCCGCAGGACCCGATGGGCACCTGGGGCCCGCCCGGGTCGGCCGCGTGGGCGCGCGGCGACCAGCAACCGCAGTCGGGCCCGCAGCCGCCGGTGCGCACCGGCAAGGTCGGCAGCAAGCTCGACGTGGAGGGACCGGAGGGCGAGCGGCTCACGATCCTGCTGGTCGAGGTGGTCGACCCGGCGGACTTCCTGTTCACCGCGGCCGGGTACGAGCTCGAGGAGGGCGAGCGCGCGGTGGTGGTGCACACCGAGCTGACCAACCGCGGCCAGACGCCGTTCACCTCCCTGCCCGACCTGTACCTGGAGCTGATCACCAAGGACGGGTCGGCGGTGTCGAAGTCGCCGATCTCGCTGTCCTCCCGTCCACCGCACCGCATCGGCGTGCCCCCGGGCGAGACGGCGGGCGGCCACACGGTGTACGTGCTCCCGGAGTCCACCGAGCTCACCGCGGTCCGGTGGACACCACGGCCCGGCGACACCCAGCGCACCCTCCTCTGGGACATCACCGACCTGTAGTCCCCCGCCGCGCCCGAGTACGTCTGTCCCGGTGATCCGCTGGCGTGTGGCCTTGCGGTTCCGATCGCGGTGTGGGCTGCTGTTCCCATGACCTCGCAGGAGGGCGGTCGCACCACCGTCGGTGTCCCGCGCGAACCAGCGCCGGGCGAGCGCCGGGTCGCGCTCGTCCCCGGCGTCGTCGCCCGGCTGTGCGCGCAGGGCCTCGACGTGGTCGTCGAACCCGGGGCCGGGCAGGCCGCGCTCATCCCCGACGAGGCGTTCACCGAGGCCGGCGCCCGGCTCGGCGACCCGTGGCCGGCCGACGTGGTGGTCAAGGTCCGCCCGCCCAGCCGGTCCGAGACCGCCCGGTTGTCCCGCGGCTCGACGCTGATCGGCTTCCTCGACCCGCTGACCGACCCGGACCTGGCGGAGCGGCTGCGCCAGGCCGGGGTGACCGCGTTCGCCCTGGAGTCGGTGCCGCGCATCTCCCGTGCCCAGTCCATGGACGCGCTGTCCTCCCAGGCCACCGTGGCCGGGTACCGCGCCGTGCTGCTCGCCGCCGGCGAGTGCACCCGGTTCTTCCCGATGCTCACCACCGCGGCGGGCACCGTGAAGCCCGCGTCGGTGCTGGTGCTCGGCGTCGGCGTGGCCGGGCTGCAGGCGCTGGCCACGGCCAAGCGGCTCGGCGCCCGCACCACCGGCTACGACGTGCGGCCCGAGGTCGCCGAGCAGGTGCGCTCGGTCGGGGCGACGTGGCTGGACCTGGGCGTCTCGGCGGTCGGCGAGGGCGGCTACGCGCGGGAGCTCACCGAGGACGAACGCGCCGAGCAGACCCGGCGCCTCGGCGAGGCGATCAGCGGGTTCGACGTGGTGATCACCACCGCGCTGGTCCCGGGACGCCCGGCGCCGCGGCTGGTGCCCGCCGAGGCGGTGCGCCGGATGCGGCCGGGCAGCGTCGTCGTCGACCTGGCCGGGTCGGCGGGCGGCAACTGCGAGCTGAGCCGGCCCGGCAGCACCGTGGTGGAGCACGGGGTCACCATCGCCGCCCCGCTCAACCTCCCGGCGACCATGCCGGAGCACGCCAGCGAGCTCTTCGCCCGCAACGTGCTGGCGCTGCTGGAGCTGGTGCTGGTCGACGGCCGGCCCGCCCCCGACTTCACCGACGAGGTGCTGGCCGCCGCCTGCATCGCCCGACCGGACCACGTCGGGGGCCACCGATGACCGGTCGCGCGTGGCCACCGCCCGACCCGCCCAGGGAGGAGGTGCGATGTTCCTGGCCGATCTGGCGATCCTCGTGCTGGCCGGCTTCGTCGGCTTCGCGGTGATCTCCAAGGTGCCGAACACCCTGCACACCCCGCTGATGTCCGGCACCAACGCCATCCACGGCATCGTGCTGCTCGGCGGCGTGCTGGTGCTGGGGTCCGGTGTGGACGACCTCGGCTCGCAGCTGCTGGCGCTGGTGGCGATCGTCTTCGGCACCATCAACGTGGTCGGTGGGTTCCTGGTCACCGACCGGATGCTGGGCATGTTCAAGCGCAAGCCGGAGCCCGCGCGGAAGGACACCGACACGTGATCACGCTGCGGTCGGTCCTCTACATCCTGGCGTTCGCCCTGTTCATCTACGGCCTGATGGGCCTGACCGGGCCGCGGACCGCGGCGCGCGGCAACGCGATCGCGGCGGCCGGCATGGTGGTCGCGGTGGTCGCCACGCTGCTCACCCCCGGCCTGGGCAACTGGGGGCTGATCGCGCTCGGGCTGGTGGTCGGCACGGTGATCGGCGTCCCGGCCGCGCGGCGGGTGAAGATGACCGCGATGCCCCAGATGGTGGCGCTGTTCAACGGCGTCGGCGGCGGGGCGGTGGCGCTCACCGCCTGGGTCGAGTTCCGGGAGGACCCGGGGTTCCTGGGCGAACCGGCGTTCGTGCCGATCGCCACGCTGTTCGCCGCGATCATCGGCTCGATCTCGTTCTGGGGTTCGCTGGTCGCGTTCGGCAAGCTGCAGGAGCTCGTGCCCGGTCGTCCGATCACGCTCGGCCGCCTGCAGCTGCCGCTCAACGTGCTGCTGCTGGCCGCGGCCGTGGGGTGCGCCGTGGTGGTGGGGCTGGGCAGCGAGGCCGAGCCGCTGCTGGTGGCGGTGCTGGTGCTGGCGGGGCTGGCCGGGATCGCGGTGGTGCTGCCGATCGGCGGCGCCGACATGCCGGTGGTGGTGTCGCTGCTCAACGCGTTCACCGGGCTGTCCGCGGCGGCGGCCGGGCTCGCGCTGGGCAACACGGCGATGATCGTCGCCGGGATGCTGGTCGGCGCCTCCGGTTCGATCCTGACCGACCAGATGGCCAAGGCGATGAACCGCTCGATCCCGTCCATCGTCGCGGGCGGCTTCGGCGGGGCGACCGCGCCCGCCCCGACCGCCCACGGCGGGTCGGTGCGGTCGACCAGCGCGTCCGACGTGGCCATCCAGCTCGCCTACGCCGAGCGCGTGATCGTGGTGCCCGGCTACGGCATGGCGGTCGCCCAGGCCCAGCACGCGGTGCAGGACATGGCGAAGCTGCTGGTCGACCGGGGTGTCGACGTGTCCTACGCGATCCACCCGGTGGCGGGCCGGATGCCCGGCCACATGAACGTGCTGCTCGCCGAGGCGGACGTGCCGTACGAGCAGCTCAAGGAGATGGACGAGATCAACGACGAGTTCGCCCGCGCCGACGTCGCGCTGGTGATCGGCGCCAACGACGTCACCAACCCGGCGGCCCGCACCGACCCGGGCTCGCCGATCTACGGGATGCCGATCCTCAACGTCGACCAGGCGAAGACGGTGATCGTGCTGAAGCGGTCGATGAGCACCGGCTTCGCCGGCGTCGACAACCCCCTCCACGCGGACCAGAAGACGTCGATGCTCTTCGGCGACGCCAAGACCTCGGTCCGCGAGGTCCTCGAAGAACTCAAAGCCCTCTGACCCCCACGCCCGCGCCGTTCCCGCGGTGGGACGAGGTGCAGGGGTCGTGCACCGTGCCTCCGGCACGTGCGCCGCACACCGCTCGGTGCCGTCCGCACCTCCCGTGGGGGTCGCGGACCTGGTTCCCACTGGAGCCGCGGACGACGGTGCTCAGCGGTCCTTGCGGCGGAAGAGGTTGAGCGGGTTGCTGCGCTTGGGGCGCTCCGGCTTGTTCCGGCTGCGGTACTCCAGCTTCGGCCAGTCCCCCGCGTCGCCCTCCGGGCTCGAGGGTTCCGGCGCACCGAGGACCGACGGCGCCGCCGGGCCCACGTCCTCAGCGTTGATCAAGTCCCCGAGGCTGCTGAACTGCGAGGCGTCCACGTCCTCGGGGTCGATCGCCTGCATGCCGGTGGGCGGTGTGGGTGCGTCCGAGCCCCCGAACGGTCTCGACTCTGCCATGGCCGACCCCTTCGTCACCTAGCTCACTCCCCGCCACGGTACCGGGATCAGCCGTCGTGGTCCCGGAGCTGGTCGAGCGCGTGCTGCAGGTCGTCCGGGTACTCGCTCTCGAAGGTCACCCAGCCGCCGGCCGGGTGCTCGAAGGACAAGCTCCGGGCGTGCAGCCACTGCCGGGTGATGCCGAGCTTCCGCGCGAGGACGGGGTCGGCACCGTAGGTCAGGTCCCCGACGCACGGGTGCTTGATCGCCGAGAAGTGCACCCGGATCTGGTGCGTGCGACCGGTCTCCAGCTTCACGTCCACCAACGAGGCGGCCCGGAAGGCCTCCACCGTCTCGTAGTGCGTGATGCTCGGCTTGCCGCCGGTGACCACCGCGAACTTGTAGTCGTGCCGCGGGTGCCGGTCGATCGGCGCGTCGATCGTGCCGCGGATCGGGTCGGGGTGCCCCTGCACCACCGCGTGGTAGCGCTTGTCCACGGTGCGCTCCTTGAACGCCCGCTTGAGCACCGAGTAGGCGTGCTCGCTCTTGGCCACCACCATCACCCCGGTGGTGCCCGCGTCGAGCCGGTGCACGACACCCTGCCGCTCGGCGGCGCCGGAGGTGGCGATGCGCACGCCGGCCGCGGCCAGGCCGCCGACCACGGTCGGGCCCTCCCAGCCCGGGCTCGGGTGCACCGCGACGCCGATCGGCTTGTCCACCACCACGATGTCGTCGTCCTGGTGCAGGATCTTCAGCCCCTCCACGGGCACGGCGACGACCTGCGGCGGCTGCTGCGCCGGGGGCAGCGTCACCTCCAGCCACGCCCCGGCCACCAGCCGGTCGGACTTGCCCGCGGGGTTGCCGTCGAGCAGCACGTCGCCGGACTCGGCCAGCGTGGCCACCGCGTTGCGGGACAGGCCCAGGAGCTTCGACAGGCCCGCGTCGACTCGCATGCCGTCGAGCCCCTCGGGCACCGGCAAGTTCCGAAGATCGCTCACGACTCGCTCTCCGCCGCCTTCTTCTTCCGGTGCACCGTGCCGTCGTAGTCGCGCCCCAGCAGCGACAGCAGCACGACCAGCACCCCACCGACCACGATGCAGCTGTCGGCGATGTTGAACACGGGCCACACCGCGCCGCCGGGGGCGAGCACGGACAGGAAGTCCACCACGTGGCCCTGCAGCGGGCCGGGTGCGCGGAAGAGGCGGTCGGCGAGGTTGCCGCACGCACCGCCGAGCACCAGGCCGAGGCCGACCGCCCAGCCCGGGGAGCGCAGCTTCGGCGCCAGCCAGACGATCACGCCGACCACCGCGATGGCGAGCAGCGCCAGCAGCCAGGTCATCCCGGTGGCCAGCGAGAAGGCGGCACCCGGGTTGCGCAGCACGTCGAGGTAGAGCAGTCCGCCGAGGACCTCGACCGGCGGCTCGCCCTCCAGCTCGGCCACCACGACGACCTTGGTGAGGACGTCGAGCCCCAGCGCGACCGCGGCCACCCCGAACAGCAGCGCCAGGAGCTTCCGAGGCGCGCGGGAGGACCCGTCGGCCGCAGGCGTCCCGGCGGTGTCGGCCGGGGTCTCGGGCGCCTGCTCGGCGGGCTCCCCGTGGTCGGCCGGCTCCGCGGATGACTGCCTGGGGGAGGACTGCTCGCTGCTCACTCCCCCATTGTCCCTGACCGGCACCGACCGGGTTCCAGCAGTCCCGCCCCGCGCGGTGCCCTCCACCACACCCCGGTCCACGGGCCGCGCCCGGCAGGCCCCGGGACCACCCCCTCAGCCCCACGTCACCCACGCGTGGACCGGTGGCGCGGGAACCGGGCGTCCGATTTCCCGTGACGCCGCGTGCCCGGGGGCTGCCTCAGCGCAGGAAGTCCGGCAGCGGGCGGGGGTCGTCGACGGGGACCCACCGGCCGTCCACCTGCTCGTAGCGCCAGGCCGGACCCTCGGCGACCAACGTCCGCAGCGCGCTGACCAGGCGGTCGACGTGCTCGGCCGTGGTGCCCAGGCCGATGCTGGCGCGCAGCGCGCGCTCGGCGCCCGACCCCGCTCGGGACAGCAGCCGCCGGGTGGCCAGGTGCGCGCAGAACAGCCCGTCGCGGACGCCGATGCCGTGCTCGGCCGACAGCGCGGCGGCGAGCAGCCCGGGGTCCTGGCCGTCGACGGTGAAGCTCACCACGCCGACCCGCTCGTGGTCGGCGTCGAACAGGCAGAGCTCCCGCAGCCCCGGCACACCGCGCAGCCCCGCCCGCAGCCGGCGCAGCAGCGCCTCCTCGTGCGCGACGACGTCCGCCCACCGCGCCCCGAGTGTCCGGCAGGCCTCGGCCAGCGCGTGCACGCCGACCGTGTTCGGCGACCCGGCCTCGTGCCGCTCCGGACCGGTGGTCCAGCTCACCGCGCGCTCGGTGACCCGCCGCGTGGCACCGCCACCGGCCAGGTGGGGCTCCGCGGCGTTGAGCCAGTCCGCGCGCCCGACCAGCGCGCCCGCGCCGAACGGCGCGTACAGCTTGTGGCCGGAGAGCGCGACGTGGTCGACGTCGAGCTCGGTCATCCGCACCGGGCGGTGCGGGGCCAGCTGCGCGGCGTCGAGCACCGTCCGCGCCCCGTGGCGGCGCGCCACGCGGGCGAGCTCGGCGACCGGCCACAGCTCACCGGTGACGTTCGAGGCGCCGCTGATCACCGCCAGCCGCGGCCCCTCCGGGCACTCGGCCAGCGCGGCGTCCAGCGCGGCGACGGCGTCGGCCGGGCTCGCCGGAGCCGCGATCCGCCGCACCCGCGGGCCGCTCCAGGGCAGCAGCGCGGCGTGGTGCTCGGTCTCCGGGACGACCACGGACGTGCCGCGAGGCAGGGCCCGGGCCAGCAGGTTCAGCGCGTCGGTGGTGTTCCGGGTGAAGACCACCGAATCGGTGCGGCGGGCGCCGACGAAGTCGCGCAGCACCTGCCGCGCGCCCTCGTACACCCGGGTGCACACCTGCGAGGCGAGGCCGGCGCCGCGGTGCACGCTGGCGTACCACGGCAGCAGCTCGTCGACGGCCTCGCGGACGCTGTCCAGGCACGGCGCGCTGGCCGCGTGGTCGAGGTTGGCGTACTCGGTGCTCCCACCGGTGACCAGCGGGACCCGCAACGCGCGCCCCGCCACCGCGGGCACCGGGACGTCGGCAGTGGACTGAGTCGGGATGTCGGCAGTGGCAGACGTCATGAGCCCCTCCCAGGGCCTCATCGGACCCGCCCAGAGGGGTCCGCGCTTGCCGGGTCGCCCTGCGCGACCGGCCAGGTCCTCACCCGGGGCACCCCACCGCGGTCGGGGGTTGCCGGCCAGCGAGCCGGGGCTTCGCGCTGGCACTCATGACCTTCGCGCACAGATCTTGGGGGAGGCGCCCGCCCAGCGGCAACGCCGTCCCGCACCGTGAGACGCCTGCGCGCGGGAGAGGGCGCTCCCCGCCGCCGGTCGGCGGGGAGCGCCCTCCTCGACGTCAGACGCGGGCGACCGCGACCGCGATCTCGGTGCCGTCGCCGACCGAGCCGGTGAAGCCGCCGTCCACGTCACCGGCCTCGACGGCGTCCGCGAGGGTCTCGCCCGCGATGAAGTCGCGGTGCGCCGCCACCGCCGACAGCACCTCCTCCGGCGCCGAGACGGTCACCGTGATGCGGTCGGAGACCTGGAAGTCGGCGTCCTTGCGGGCCTGCTGGATGACGCGGACCACGTCGCGCGCCACGCCCTCGGCGGCCAGCTCCGGGGTCACCTCGGTGTCCAGCACGACCAGGCCCAGGTTCGAGGGCAGCGCCGAGGCGGCACCGGGGTTGGTGGACACCAGCCGCTCGGTGAACTCGCCCTCCTGCAGCTCGATCCCGGCCGCGACGACCGCACCGCTCGGGGTGCGGTTCCACTCGCCGGCCTTGACCGCCTTGATGACCTTCTGCACGTCGCGGCCCAGCCGCGGACCGGCGGCCCGCGCGTTCACCGCGATCTCGAAGTGCCCGTGCGCCGCCACGTCCGTGGTCAGCTCCAGCTCCTTGACGTTGACCTCGTCGCGGATCAGGTCGGCGAACGGCCGCAGCGCCTCCGCCTCCGCGGTGGCCACCACGAGCTTGGCCAGCGGCAGCCGCACCCGCAGCTTGTTGGCCTTGCGCAGCGCCGACGCCGACGAGCACACCTGGCGCACCTGGTCCATCGCGGTGACCAGCGCCGGGTCCGCGGGCAGCTCGTCGAGCCGCGGCCAGTCGGTCAGGTGCACCGAGCGGCCGCCGGTCAGCCCGCGCCACACCGCCTCGGCGGTCAGCGGCAGCATCGGCGCCACCACCCGGCAGGTCACCTCGAGCACGGTGTGCAGGGTGTCGATGGCGTCGCGGTCACCGGCCCAGAAGCGGTCGCGGGACCGCCGCACGTACCAGTTGGTCAGGACCTCCAGGAAGTCCCGGACGCTGGCGCACGCCCCGGCCAGGTCGAAGGAGTCCAGCGCAGCCTGCACGTCGGTGACCAGCTCGTGGGTCTTGGCCAGCACGTAGCGGTCCAGCACGTGCTGGCTGTCCACCCTGGACTCACCGGTGACGCCCTCGGCGTTGGCGTACAGCGCCAGGAAGTACCAGGAGTTCCACAGCGGCAGCACCGCCTGGCGCACCGCGTCCCGGATGCCCTGCTCGGTGACGACGAGGTCGCCGCCGCGCAGGATCGGGCTGGACATCAGGAACCAGCGCATCGCGTCCGAGCCGTCGCGGTCGAAGACCTCGTTGACGTCCGGGTAGTTGCGCTTGGACTTGGACATCTTCAGGCCGTCGTGGCCCAGCACGATGCCGTGCGCCAGCACGTTCTTGAACGCCGGCCGGTCGAACAGCGCGGTGGCCAGCACGTGCAGCGTGTAGAACCAGCCGCGGGTCTGCCCGTTGTACTCGACGATGAAGTCGCCCGGGTAGTGGTGCTCGAACCACTCGGCGTTGTCGAACGGGTAGTGCACCTGCGCGAACGGCATCGACCCGGACTCGAACCAGCAGTCCAGCACCTCCGGGACCCGGCGCATGGTGGACTTCCCGGTCGGGTCGTCCGGGTTGGGGCGGGTCAGCTCGTCGATCTGCGGCCGGTGCAGGTCCTTCGGCCGCACGCCGAAGTCCCGCTCCAGCTCGTCCAGCGAGCCGTAGACGTCGACGCGCGGGTGGTTCGGGTCGTCGGAGACCCACACCGGGATCGGCGAACCCCAGTACCGGTTCCGCGAGATGTTCCAGTCGCGCGCGTTCTCCAGCCACTTGCCGAACTGGCCGTCCCGGATGTGCCCCGGCACCCAGTTGATCTGCTGGTTGAGCTCGACCATGCGGTCCTTGAACTTGCTGACCGCCACGAACCAGGACGACACCGCCCGCTGGATCAGCGCGTTGTCGCAGCGCCAGCAGTGCGGGTACGGGTGGTCGTAGGTCTCGTGCCGCAGCAGCAGGCCCGCGTCCTTGAGGTCGCGGATGATCTGCTTGTTCGCCTCGAAGACCTGCAGGCCCTCGTACGGCGGCACCTCGGCGGTGAACTTGCCGTGCGCGTCGACCGGGACCACCGGCTGGATGTCCGCGGCGTCGGTGACGGCCTTGTCCTCCTCACCGAAGGCCGGGGCGATGTGCACCAGCCCGGTGCCGTCGTCGGTGGTGACGTAGTCGGCGGCGAGCACCTGGTGGGCGTTCTCGCGGCCGAGGAAGAAGTCGAACGGCGGCCGGTACTTCGTGCCCAGCAGCTCGGCACCGGTGAAGCGCGCGACGACGTGGTCGGCGACGTCCTCGCCGAGCTCCCGCGCGTAGGCGCTCAGCCGGGCCTCGGCCAGCACGTAGCGCTCCGCGCTGGTCGGCGGCGCCACGAGCACGTAGTCCACCTCGGGGTGCACCGCGACGGCGAGGTTGGACGGCAGCGTCCACGGCGTGGTCGTCCAGGCCAGGGCCAGCGCACCGTCGTAGGCCTTGCCCGGCGCCTCCAGGCGCATGCCGACCGTCACCGCCGGGTCCTGCCGCTGGCGGTAGACGTCGTCCATGCGGGTCTCGGTGTTGGACAGCGGCGTCTCGCAGCGCCAGCAGTACCAGAGCACCCGGAAGCCCTCGTAGACCAGACCCTTGTCCCACAGGGTCTTGAAGGCCCACATGACGCTCTCCATGTAGTCCAGGTCGAGCGTCTTGTAGTCGTTGGCGAAGTCCACCCACCGGGCCTGCCGGGTGACGTACTCCTCCCACTCCGAGGTGTAGCGCAGCACCGAGGTGCGGCAGGCGTCGTTGAACGCGGCCACACCCATGTCCTCGATCTCGGACTTGGAGGTGATGC
This sequence comes from Saccharopolyspora hordei, assembly GCF_013410345.1. Lineage (NCBI taxonomy): Bacteria > Bacillati > Actinomycetota > Actinomycetes > Pseudonocardiales > Pseudonocardiaceae > Saccharopolyspora > Saccharopolyspora hordei. The sequence goes on along the minus strand of NZ_JACCFJ010000001.1, from coordinate 2,132,099 downwards.
CGAGCTGCTTCTCGGCCTCCACCTCGGCGGGCAGGCCGTGGCAGTCCCAGCCGAACCGCCGCTCCACCCGGCGGCCGCGCATCGTCTGGTAGCGGGGGATGACGTCCTTGACGTAGCCGGTCAGCAGGTGCCCGTAGTGCGGCAGGCCGTTGGCGAACGGCGGTCCGTCGTAGAACACGAACTCGTTGGCGCCGTTGTCCCCGGCCTCGCGCGCCTGCACCGAAGCGCGGAAGGTGTCGTCCTCGGCCCAGGAATCCAGCACCTGGCGCTCGATCGCCGGGAACGCGGGCTGGGCAGCCACGCCGCGCTCACCGTTGTCGCCGAACTGAACCTTGGGGTAAGACATCGCGGATGCGCTCCTCGCGGTGTGTGTCATCGCTGCCGCACGGTCACCGGAAGCCCGGTAGCCACGCGGGGACGACACCTCGTGCGCGTGCTCCGCACGAGATCCGCGGTACCACCCCGCTTGCCGTCGACGTGCGCCGACGACCCCTCGTTGCCAGCTGTGACGGGCTGGACCCGTCCGGTTCTACTGAGGCGCCAGGGCGCCCGTTCTTCCGGAAGCTCCCCGGTGATGGCCGGATCATCGCCTGTTCCCCACCCAGAGTACCGGGTGCGTGACGCCCGCTCGCACCGGCTCCGGCGCCGCCGCGGTCAGGACCGGCGGACCTCGGCGGCGATGGTGGCGTTCGGCGCGCACAGCGCGCAGGGCGTGAAGCCCAGCTCGCGGGCTTCCCGCAGGGTGAGCGTGACGGTCTTGCGCGAACCGATCCACTCGCAGGTGCGCACGTGGTAGCGCGGCCGCTCGTCGATCACCAGGACCTCGGCGTCGGGCCGCGCCGCCTCGGCGGCGTTGCTGCGCTCCTCCGCCGGTTCCTCGCCGACGTCGGCGAACGGCGGCTCGCCGGTCTCCTGCGCCACCCGCCGGCGGCTCCGCACCCGGTCGACCACCAGCAGCCCGACGGCGACGGCACTGGCCAGCACCGACAGCCACGCCAGCTCGGCGTCCCCGCCCACCACGGCGGCGACCAGGACCCCGGCGGCCAGCAGGACCAGCAGCAGCACGACCAACAGCACGCGACCTCACACCTCTCGCGTCACGGGACCGAACGCACGGCAGCGGCGACGGGCGCGCCACCCGTCGCCGCTGACCTCACCGCGAGTCCGTGCTCCTGGTCCGGGCGTCACCGGCACCGCCGCGACGCGAGCCAGGACGGGTCGTCAGCCGGCTTCGGCTGCGCGCGCCCCGAAGCTGTAGCTGGCCTGCTGACCGGACGAGCGGCTCCCGCTGCTCTCGGCGGGCGCCGCCGAGCCCCGGTCCTGCAGTTCGCGCAGCTGCGACTCCAGGTACGTCTGCAGTCGAGTGCGGTACTCGCGCTCGAACGTGCGCAGGGTTTCGATCTTCTTCTCGAGGGCGTTCTTCTCCGATGTGATGTTGCCCATCACCTCGGCGTGCTTGCGCTGCGCGTCGCGCTCCAGGTTCGCGGCCTTCTCGCGAGCCTGCCGCTCCAGCGTCTCGGCGCGGGTGCGGGCGTCGTTGAGCATCGTCTCGGCCCGGGTCCGGGACTCGTTGACCATGCTGTCGGCCTTCGAGCGCGCCTCCGAGAGCAGCTGCTCGGACTTCGTCCGGGCCTCGGCGAGCATGCCGTCGGCCTCGGCCTTGGCCTCACCGGTCAGCCGGTCGGCCATCTCCTGCGCGAGGCCCAGCACCTTGGCGGCCTGCACGTGGTGATCGCCACCGGGCGAGGTCTGCTCGGCAGCGGTCGGCGCCGGGACCGGGGTGAGCCGGCGCGGTTCCTCCGTCGGGGCCGGGGTCGAGGAAGCGGCCGCCGCCTGGTTGCGGGCGTCCTCCAGGTCGACCTGCGCGGACTGCAGCTGGGCCTCCAGCTGCTCGACCTGGCTGCGCAGATCGTTGTTCTCCTCCACCAGCCGGGCAAGCTCGGCTTCAACCAGGTCGAGGAATGCGTCCACCTCGTCCTCGTTGTAGCCCCGCTTACCGATCGGAGGTTTGCTGAACGCGACGTTGTGCACGTCGGCGGGGGTCAGGCCCACAAGATCACCTCACGCACTCCTCGGCTGCGGGTAGCCCGGGTTCCCCGTCACCCGGGCTGGACCAGTCGCATCAGTATGAACACGACCAGCAGCAGCACCATAATCGATAGGTCCAGTCCGACGCCGCCGATCCGGACCGTCGGAATCACCCGACGCACCAACTTCACTGGTGGGTCGGTCACTGTGTAGATGCTCTCCAACGCGATTGCAACCCCCCCGACGGGCCGCCAATCGCGCGCGAACACTCGAACGAGTTCGATCACGATACGGGCCGTGAGCAGGAGCCAGAAGAAGAACAGAACGTAGAACAGGACGATCTGCACCGGGTTCACGCTTCAACTGTGCCACCACTCACCCGTAGTTGAAAAAGGCACCCTCGGCGAGCCGTCGCTTGTCCTCCGCCGCGACGTCCACGTTGGGAGGTGAGAGCAAGAACACGCGGTTGGTGACCTTCTCGATCGAGCCGCGCAGCGCGAACGCCAACCCGGCCGCGAAGTCGACCAGCCGCTTGGCGTCGGCCTCCTCCATCTCGGTCAGGTTCATGATCACCGGCGTGCCGTCCCGGTACTGCTCGCCGATGGTCCGCGCCTCGCTGTAGCTGCGCGGGTGCAACGTTGTGATCTTGCTCAAGTTGAACTGGGTACCGGTGTCGGTGACCGCCCGCAGCCGCGATACGTTCTCCCGCGGCTGGTCGGTGGGCAGCGCGCTGCGCACCGGGCTGTCCGACGACCACTGCCGCCGCGGGCGCGGCGGTTCCCGGTAGTCCTCGGCGAAGTCCGGCTCGACGTCGGCCTCCGCCTGGTAGCCACCGCGGGTGCCGACCCTGCGCCGTCCACCCCGCTCGGCAGGAGCGTCGTAACCGTCGCGGTCGGAGTCGCCGTACCGGTCGCGATAACCGACCTCGTCGTCGTAGTCCTCGACCTCGTCGGCCGGAACCATGCCGAAGTAGGCCTTCAACTTGTGCAAAGCGCTCATCGGCATGCCCTTCCTGTGCGACTCCTTGCACCGAGCACGAGGAGGCCGGCCTTCGACCCCCTGTCCTGCGGCTATGGCGAGGTTAACCGCCGCCCGCCGAGCAGCGCGGTTCCGACACGCACCCGGGTCGAGCCGTGCGCGACGGCACTCTCCAGGTCGCCGGACATCCCCGCCGACACCTCGACAGCTTCGGGGTGATCTCCCCGTAACCGCTCGGAGATCTTGGAAAGTGTGTCGAAGGCCACATCCGGATCGCCACCCAATGGTGCGACCGCCATCACTCCGCGCAGTCGAAGATCACCTGTCTGAGTGATCATATCGGCTAGCGCGGGCACGTCGTCGGGTCGACAACCCCCGCGACCCTCCGCCTCGTCCAGGCTGACCTGCACCAACACGTCCAAGGGGTGTGTTCTGTCACCCGCGTCGAGGGCGTTCGCGGTCGCCCGGCGCAGCGCCTCGACGAGCCGCGCGCTGTCCACCGACTCGACCACGTCGGCCCAGCGGACCACGGCCCGCGCCTTGTTCCGCTGCAACTGGCCGACCATGTGCCAGCGCACCGAGGCGGACGGGCGCAGCTCGGTGAACTCGGCCACCTTGCCGCGCGCCTCCTGCTCCCGGTTCTCCGCGAACGCGGTCTGCCCCAGGTCGGCCAGCAGCGCCACGTCCGAAGCGGGGAAGGTCTTGGTCACCGCCAGCAGCTCGACCTCGCTCGGGTCGCGTCCCGCAGCGCGGCAGGCGCGGTCGATCCGCGCGCGCACCTCGCGCAGCGATGCCTCCAGCTCCGCACGGCGCTGTTCCTCGCTCACTCGGCGTCCTCCGGCTCCGCCCAGGTCACCGCGGCGAACCGGCCGGTGCGCCCGCGGTCACGACGATGGCTGTACAGCTCAGGTGATTCCATGGTGCAGCGCGGGTCCACACCGATCTTGGCGATGCCCGCGGCGGCCAGCTGCTCCCAGATGCCCGCGCGCAGGTCCAGCCCCGGGGTGCCCTTGCGGGTCGTGCACGCGCTGCCGGGCAGGTGCTCCTCGACGTCGGCCTGCATGGCGGCGGGCACCTCGTAGCACTGCCCGCACGCCGCCGGCCCGAGCAGCGCCTCGACGCGGTCGAGGCGGGCGCCGGCCTGCTGCATCGCCTTCAGCGCCGCCACGACGACGCCCACGCGCGCCCCGACCCGCCCGGCGTGCACGGCCGAGACCACACCGGTCTCCGGGTCGCCGAGCAGCACGGGCACGCAGTCCGCGGTGAGCACGGCCAACGCCAGCCCCGGCCGGGCGGTCACCAACGCGTCGGTGGCCTCCACCGGCTCGGACCGCGGGCCGTCGACGACGGTCGCGGTGCGGCCGTGGATCTGCTCCATCCACACCACGTGGTCCTCGGGCAGGCCGATGCCGTCGGCCAGCTTCCGCTGGTTCGCGGCCAGCGCTGCCGGGTCGTCACCGACGCGACCGCCGAGGTTGAACGAATCGAACGGCGGCCGGGAACTCCCGCCCTCCCGCGTGGTGATCACGCGCCGGATCCGCACTGCACCAGCCTCCCAACACGACTCGACACCGGGAGCTTCCCCGCTCCCGGTGTCGATTCTCGCTCATGCACCGCCGCTCGGAGGCGGTGCGTGGGACCGGCCGCAGCTCCCGCCCGGCCGGTTCCCCTCGGTCGTCGTCCGCGCCCGGACCTCGCGGCCGCGTGGCCGCTCAGCGGCGCATGAACGGCGGTATGTCGACGTCGTCGTCGGTGTCGTCGTTGACCGGCACGCCGCGGCCCAGCCCGCCACCGGGACGGGCGGTGGTGGCGTTGTGCGTCGGGTAGCCGCCGGTCCCGCGCGTGGTGGGCGTGGCGGGCACCGAGACGCTCTGCTGACCCGCCGCCGAGCCGTCGCCGCCGAACAGCCCGGTCCGCTGGCCGAGGTCGGGCCGCGGCCGCGCCGGCTCGCTCTCCTGCTGCGCCGGGGTCTCCGGCTGCTGCGTCGGCTGCGCCGGGGTCGACTGGGCCTGCGTCGGCTGCGCCGGGGTCGACTGCGCGGGCGTGGTCGACTGCGCGGCCGGGGACTGCCCCTCGCCGGCGACCGGCTGCTCCGCCTGCGGCGTCGACGAGGAGGACTGCGCCGTGTCCGCCCGGGACTCGACCTGCGGCTGGCCCGGCTTCTCGGTGCTCGACGACTCGGTGTCCTCGCTGCGGCCGCCGACCTTGGTCGGCTCGAGCTTCTTGTGCGTCGGGGTGCCGGAGTCGAAGCCGGCGGCGATCACCGTCACCCGGACCTCGTCGCCGAGCGAGTCGTCGATCACCGTCCCGAAGATGATGTTCGCGTCCGGGTGCGCGGACTCCTGCACCAGCGACGCCGACTCGTTGATCTCGAACAACCCGAGGTCGGACCCGCCCGCGATGGCCAGCAGCACGCCGTGCGCGCCCTCCATGGACGCCTCCAGCAGCGGCGAGTTGATCGCCTTCTGCGCGGCCTGCACGGCTCTGCCCTCGCCGCTGGCCGAGCCGATGCCCATCAGCGCGCTGCCCGCGCCGGACATGACGCTCTTGACGTCGGCGAAGTCGAGGTTGATCAGACCCGGGGTGGTGATCAGGTCGGTGATGCCCTGGACACCGGAGAGCAGCACCTCGTCAGCGGAGCGGAAGGCGTCCATCAGGCTCACCCCGATGTCGCCCAGCTGCAGCAGGCGGTCGTTCGGGATGACGATGAGCGTGTCGCAGCACTCCCGGAGCTCCTTGATGCCCTGCTCCGCCTGCGCGGCGCGCCGCTTGCCCTCGAAGGTGAACGGACGGGTCACCACGCCGATGGTCAGCGCGCCGAGCTTGCGCGCGATCGACGCGACGACGGGCGCACCACCGGTACCGGTGCCGCCGCCCTCACCGGCCGTCACGAACACCATGTCGGCGCCCTTGAGGACCTCTTCGATCTCCTCCTTGTGGTCCTCGGCAGCCTTGTGGCCGACCTCCGGCGCGGCGCCTGCCCCGAGACCGCGGGTGAGCTCGCGGCCGATGTCGAGCTTGACGTCGGCATCGGACATCAGCAGGGCCTGCGCGTCGGTGTTCACCGCGATGAACTCGACGCCCTTGAGCCCGACCTCGATCATGCGGTTCACGGCATTGACGCCGCCGCCACCGATGCCGACGACCTTGATCACCGCGAGGTAGTTGTGCGGGGGCGTCATCGGATCCGCCTTCCTGATCGTGGCTGGAGTGCTCTCTGCGTCGACCGCCGGGATGGTCGCTGGCCGGTCGCCGCCGATTCCGGTCCCCCTGGTCGCCACGGCGCGGGTTCGCCTGGTGCGACCGATCCCGGGCCTGATCCGGACGGTAAGCGGGCCGGAGCCGTCACGTCCAGCAGCCACGCCGGGATCCGTGCCAGGTGTGTTGCGCCGTGCACCTCGTCGCTTTCCGTCTCGACCGGTTCTCTTGTCCAGCGGGTCCGCCAGCGGAGTCGCAGCGAGCCCAGTTCGTTCCTCCCCTTGTGGTGACCACGCCACGGACGAGATCACCACCGACACCGTACCTGGCCACCGCCCCACGCGGGCGAGGCAGGCGGGAAGCGATCGCGCCTGTTCCGTCGCGATCTCCCCGGCGGGTGACGCGCGGTCGAGAACCCCGCTCGCGCAGCGCGAATCCCGACCGCAGGTGTCGGGATTCGGTGGCACCGTCGGTCCCGGCGGATCGAGACCTGGAGGACGTCTGGACATGGCAGGAGAACTGCACGGCAAGGTCGCGCTGGTCGCCGGAGCCACCCGCGGTGCGGGTCGCGGCATCGCGGTGGAACTGGGGGCGGCCGGCGCGACGGTGTACGCCACGGGACGGAGCACGCGGGCGCAGCGCTCGGACTACGACCGGCCGGAGACCATTGAGGACACTGCCGAGCTGGTGACCCGGGCCGGCGGCACCGGCATCGCGGTCCGGGTGGACCACACCGACCCCGACCAGGTCCGCGACCTGGTGCGGCGGGTGGAGTCCGAGCAGGGGCGGCTGGACGTGCTGGTCAACGACCTCGGCGGCGAGCACCTCATGGACTGGGGCAAGCCGATCTGGGAGCACGACCTGGGGAAGGGGCTGGCGCGGCTGCGGGTCGGCATCGAGGCGCACATGATCACCGCGCACTTCGCCCTGGCGCTGCTGAGCCGGCGGCCGGGCGGGCTGGTCGTGGAGCTCACCGACGGCACCGCCGAGGTCCACGAGCAGTACTACCGCAGCGACTGCGGCGCGTTCTTCGACGTCGCGAAGACGGCCATGCACCGGTTGGCGCGCGCGGAGGGCGAGGAACTGCGTCCGTTCGGCGGTACCGCGGTGTCGCTGACGCCGGGCTGGCTGCGGTCGGAGATGATGCTCGACCACTTCGGCGTCACCGAGGAGAACTGGCGGGAGTCCACCACCGCGCCGGAGGGCTTCGGGGTCTCCGAGTCGCCGGCCTACGTGGGCCGCGCGGTGGTCGCCCTGGCCACGGACCCGGACGTGGCGCGGTGGAACACGCAGTCGCTGTCCAGCGGGTACCTGGCGAAGGTCTACGGGTTCACCGACGTCGACGGCTCGCAGCCGGACGCCTGGCGCTACCTCCAGGAGGTCGAGTGGGTCGGCGGGTCGGGCAGTCCGGACGACTACCGCTGATCCGGCGGGTCGTAGAGCTCGGTGAGCCGGCGGGCGGCGTCGGCGAAGCGGCGGCGCAGCTCCGGCGGACCGAGGACCTCCACCTCCGGGCCCAGCCCGAGGAGCTGGCCGTAGGCGACGTCGAGGGACTCGACCGGCAGGCGGGTGGTGACCCAGCCGTCCGGGTCCGGTGCGCTCGCCGCGGCTTCGGCCTGCTGCGCTCCGGCCGGGTCGGCGACCACGTGCAGCGCGCGCAGGCCGGACGGGCTGACGCGGACGTCGACCGCCTCGCGCAGCAGGGACCGGGCGAACTCCTCGGACGACCGCTCCCAGAAGGCGGCCAGGTCGAAGTCCTCGTCCCGGGCGAACCGCTCGTCGGTGACCTCGACGGTGGTGAAGCGGTCCACGCGGTAGTTCAGGAACCGCTGGTCGCGGCGAGCCACGAGGTACCAGACCCCGGCCTTGAGCACGAGGCCGTGGGGTTCCAGCTCGCGCCGCACCTCGCGGTCGCCGCGCGCGTACTTCGCGGTGACCGTGAGGTCCGACCACACCGCGCGGCTGAGTTCCGGCAGCACCGCGGGCGTCTCGGCCTCGCGGAACCAGCGCGGCGCGTCGAGGTGGAAGCGCTGCCCGACGCGCTGCGGCGCGTCGCGGAACGGCGGTGCGAGCGCGGCGGAGGCCTTGTGCCGCGCCGCCGCGACCGCGTCCCCGAGCCCCATCTCGGCCGCGGCCGCGGGGACCCCGGACAGGAACAGCGCTTCGGCCTCGTCGCGGTGCAGTCCGGTGAGCGTCGAGCGGTAGCCGCCGAGCAGCCGGTACCCGCCGGCCCGTCCGCGCTCGGCGTAGACCGGCACCCCGGCCTCGGCCAGCGCGAGCACGTCCCGCGCCACCGTGCGCTCCGAGACCTCCAGCTCCCGGGCGAGTTCCGGGCCGGTCATCGACCCCCGCGCCTGGAGCAGGCACAACAACGAGACCAACCGCGACGCCCGCACCGGCCGAGGATATCCGGCACGGCCCCGCTCCCCCGGCGTGCCCGGCGTCACGGTGGCGACGGCGGAACAACGCGTGACGCCCGAACCACCTCCCCTCGTGAGTGCCGAAACCGGCTCGAACCGGCCTCCGCACTCACGACCCCCACGCACCCGGTGAGTCCCCCGTGGCCACCGAGCGCCCGGAGCACCCCGGTGCGCACACGCTCGAGCCGCTCGAGGACACCCGAGCGGGGAACGTGAAGGGCTCGACTCCGCCGGGTGAGGAGCGGCTCCGGTCGTGAGTGCGAAGACCGGCTGGGGCCGGTTCAGGCACTCACGACCCCACCGCGGCCCGGGGCCGCGAGCGGGGGCACCCGCCAGGGCGGTTGTCGTGAGTGCGAAGGCCGGTTGGGAGCGGCTTCCGCGCTCACGACCTCAGCGGAGGCCGGTGGTCTTGAGGGAGGCGACGAGCCAGCGCTGGCCGAGGAGGAAGACGAGGACCGTGGGGAGGGCGGCCAGGACGCCTGCCGCGACCACGTAGTGCTGCTTGGAGGCGTACTGGCCCTGGAGGGAGGCGATGCCGACCTGGACCACGCGCAGCGACTCGTCCTGGGCCACCGCCAGCGGCCACAGGAAGGAGTTCCAGTTGGCCAGGAAGAACAGCACCGCCAGGGCCGCGAGCATCGGGCGGCTCAGCGGCAGGATCACGTGCCAGTAGATCCGCCAGTGACCGCAGCCGTCCAGGTGCGCCGCCTCCTCCAGCTCGCGCGGCACGCCCAGGTAGAACTGGCGCAGCAGGAAGATGCCGAAGGCGTTGAACAGGCCAGGCACGATCAGCCCCGCGTAGGTGTCGACCATGCCCAACCCGCGGACCACGATGAACAGCGGCACGAGGATCACCGGCAGCGACACCAGCAGCGTGGCCACCACCGAGGCGAACGCCAGTCCCCGGCCGCGGAAGGACATCCGGGCCAGCGCGTAGGCCGCCATCGAGTGCAGGAACAGGGCGATCACCGTGACCGTGACCGAGACGAACGCGCTGTTGGCGAGGTAGCGCCGGAACGGCACCTCGGTGAGCACGTGGAGCACGTTGTCCAGCGTCAGCTCGCTCGGCCAGCTCAGCTCGTACAGCTCCGAGGCCGGCCGGAACGCGCTGAGCAGGAACCACAGCAGCGGCGCGACCACCAGGAAGGCCAGCAGGTAGGCCGCGATCGCGCGCCCGCGCACCCTACGCATCGAACCGACCTCCCCTGGTCAGGGCGAACATCACCGCGGTGACCGCGCCGAGGGAGACCACCAGCAGCGCGCAGATCGCCGCGGCGTAGCCGAACCGGCCGAACTGGAAGGCCTGCTGGTAGGCGTAGTACACGACGGTCGTGGTGGCGTTGGCCGGCCCGCCGGAGGTGGTGACGAAGACCAGGTCGAACACCTGCAGCCCGGTCACCGCGTTGATCGTCGAGGTGACCAGCACGAAGAAGCTGGTCGGGCGCAGCATCGGCCAGGTCACGTGCCGGAACCGCTGCCACGGCCCGCCACCGTCCACGATGGCCGCGTCGTAGTGCTCGCGCGGGATGTCCTGCAGGCCGCCGAGGAAGATGAGCATCTGGTAGCCCATCAGGAACCACACGCTGATCAGCACCAACGTGATCAGCGCCAGGTCCGGGTCCCCGAGCCAGGACACGTCGTCGAGCCCGGTCAGCCGGGCCACCGCGCCGGTCTTGTCGGTGAGCAGGAACTGCCAGAGCAGGCCGATCACCACCAGGCTCACCGCGTTCGGCAGGAACAGCGCCGCGCGCACCGCGCCCACTCCGGGGAAGTGGTCCTTGACCAGCAGCGCCAGCCCGAGCGAGGCGAAGAAGGCCAGCGGCACGAACAGCGCCGCGTACAGCGCGGTGATGCCGAAGCTGCGCCACAGCAGCCCGTCCCCGGCCATCAGCCGGAAGTTGTCCAGCCCGGCCCACTCGACGTTGCCGAACCCGTCGACGTCGAACAGGCCCACCACCAGGGCCAGCGCCGTCGGGACGATGATGAACAGCAGCAGGCCGAGGCCGTCGGGCGCCAGGAAGGCGAAGGCCGCCGCGGCGTCGGAGGATCGTCGTCGCTCGCTCACTGGATCGGCGCTCCGTCGTAGGTGGACAGGAAGGTGTCGATCTGCGCGGCCGCGGCCTCGGCCGCCGCCACCGGGTCACCGCCGTCGAGCTGGCAGGACTGCACCGCGTCGGAGATCGCCCGGTAGACCTCGGGCGGGTAGCGCGGTTCCGGGCGGGCCCGCGCCATCACCTCCTCCTTGAACACCCGCATCGGCCCGCTGTCGAAGGCGCCGTGCTCGTCGGCGGCGCGCTGGACCGAGTAGCGGGGCGGCAGGTTGGTCTTGGCGACGGTGTTCCAGCGCCGCATCCGCTCGATGCACGCCGGGTCGGTGGACCCCAGCGCCCACACCACGAACTCGGCCGCGGCCTGCGGGTTCGCGCTGTGGGCGTTGGCCACCATGGCCCAGCTGCCCAGCACCGTCGTGTAGCTGCCTCCGGGCGGGGTGGGCATGGGGACGACGCCGTAGCGGAAGTCCGGGGCCTGCTCGGCGATCTCGGCGATGCCCCAGACGCCGAGCTGCTGCATGGCGCAGTAGCCGTCGGCGATGTTGGAGATCGAGTCGTTGCCGCCCGACCCCCGCACCCGGCGCGGCGCGACCCCGGAGGTGACGGTGTCCTGCCAGAACTGCAGCGCGGCGTGCACCCCCGGGCCGTCGAACGCCGAGCGCCGCTGGTCGGGGGTGAACACCTCGCCGCCGGCCATCCACATCGCCTGGTAGAAGGTGAAGTTCTGGTAGTAGCCGGGGTTGGTCTCCAGCAGCAGCCCGAACCGGTCCGGGGTGGTCAGCCGCTCGGCGACCGCGATCAGCTCGTCCCAGGTGCGCGGCAGGTCGCCCTCGGCGAGTCCGGCCTCCTCGAAGGCCGCTTCGCTGTAGTAGAGCGCGAGCGGTTCGATCTCCATCGGCAGGCCGTAGACCCGGTCACCGACCAGGCGGGTCTCCAGCACCTGCGGCAGGAAGTCCGCGCGCACCTCGGGTTCCAGGTACGGCGTGAGGTCGAGCAGCGCGCCACCGTTGTGGTAGCGCAGGAAGTCACCGGGGCTGAGCAGGAAGACGTCCGGTCCGGCGCCCGCGCTGAACGAGGTCTGCAGCACCGGGCCGGAGGTGTAGTCCTTGGTCGGCACGTAGCGCAGCCGGACCTTGACCTCGTGGGTGGCGTTCCACTCCTCGGCGAGCTGCACGAACCAGTCGCTCTGCGACTTCTGCTGCCCGCCGGGCCCGTAGAAGTTCCAGAACGTGATCTCGTTCGGGTCGCGCGCGGGACCGCACCCGGCCAGGGCCGGACCGGCCAGCGCCGCGGCACCGACCCCGCCGAGGAACGCACGCCGACTGATCGCCCCACGCGGTCGAGCCACACGACCACCCCCGCCCAGCGCCGGTGCTGGTAAACGATTGCTCAGACGCTATTGATCGCCCGATGCGGTGGTCAATGGGCCATTCGTGGTCACCTGGCCGGCGTGCCCGGCGCCTGCGGTGCCGCGAGGGCCTAGTCCTCGACGGGGAGGGACGCCGTCTGGACCACTCGCGTGCCCTGCCTGCGACTCACCAGGGTGCCGCGACCGGGCGGCAGCGGTCGGGACCTGACGTTGCCGACCAGCTGGCCCTCGTCCTTGTTCGCGCTCATCGCCAGCCCCGGGGACGCCACCTCCCGCATCCGGCTGATCAGCGGCTCGTACAAGGCGCGCGCCGCACCACCAGAGCTGCGCGCCAGCACGATGTGCAGCCCCAGGTCCCTGGCCAGCGGGACGAACTCCGCCAACGGCGCCAGCGGGTTGTTGCCCTGCGCGACCACCAGCTCGTAGTCGTCGACGACCACGAACAGCTCCGGCCCCGTCCACCAGGAGCGGTTCTTCAGCTGCTCCGGCGTCAGGTCCGGTCCGGGCATCCGCTTCTTCAGCGCCGGCACGACCGCGTCGACGTGTTGCCTCAGGGCGGAGCTGTGGAAGGCGTGTTCCAGCAGGTTCGGCCCTGCCGCCTCGAGCAGGCTGTGCCGGTAGTCCACCAGCATCACCAACGCCTGCTTCGGCGTGTACCGCTCGGTGATGCCGCGGAGGATCGTGCGCAGCAGGGACGTCTTGCCCGACTCCCGCTCGCCGAACGCGTAGAAGTGCGGTTCGGCGTCGAAGTCCAGGTACACCGGTTGCAGCCCCTCCTCGTCGATGCCGATCGGCACCAGCTCCGGCCTCGGCTGCTGTTCCGGACGCGGCAGCTGCTCGTACGGCACGACCGCAGGCAGCAGCCGGACCCGCGGCGCCGGGGCGCCCTGCCAGGAGCTCTTCACCCGGTCCACGAGGTCGGCCACGCCGTCGGGGACGCCCTTCGCCACCTGCGGCAGCGCGAGCAGCACGTGCCGCTCCGACGGGTGCAGCCCGCGGCCCGGCCGCCCGGACGGCACCTTCGCCGCGCTCTTGCGGTTGATCTCCGACTCGCTCGGGTCACCGAGCCGCAGCTCGACGCGGGTCTGCAGCAGGTCCCGCAGCTGCGGGCGGATCTCCGCCCACCGCGCCGCGGTGACGACCACGTGGACGCCGAACGACAGGCCGTTCGCGGCCAGCGCGAGCACGTCCACGTCGAGGGGCTCGAACTCCTCGCAGAAGGCGCGCCACCCGTCGATGACCAGGAAGACGTCCCCGTACGGGTCGTCGGCGAACTCCCCGCGCCGTCGCCGCTCGCGGTAGTCGGGCATGCCCTCGACACCGTGCTGCTGGAACCGGGCCTCCCGGTCCGCCAGCAGCGTCTTGAGCTCGGCCAGCGTCCGCCGCACGAGGTCGGTGTCGCGCCGTCCGGCGACGCCGCCCACGTGCGGCAGGTCCTGCAGCGCGAAGAGCCCGCCACCGCCGAGGTCGACGCAGTGGAACTGCGCCTCCCGCGGCGTGTGGGTGAGCGCCATCGAGGCGATCAGCGTGCGCACCGCGGTGGACTTGCCGGACCCGACTCCGCCGACGACCGCGCCGTGGCCGCCCTGGCCGCTCAGGTCCAGCACCACCAGGTCCTGGCGCTGCTGGTACGGCAGGTCGACCAGCCCCACCGGCACCTGCAACCGGCCGCTGCCCGGGTAGCCCACGGCGGCGCAGCCGCGGTCCTCGGTCTGCCGCAGCGGCGGCAGCAGGTCGCCCACGGCGGGCGGTTCGTCCAACGGCGGCAGCCAGATCCTGCGCGCGGCCGGTCCCTGGTCGCGGAGCACGGTCAGCACCGAGTCCAGGAGGCTGGCGCCGGCGCCGTCGCTGGCCGGTTCGGACACGTACGCGGCGCGGAAGCGCTCCATGCCGCCCGGGTGCTTGAGGAACCCGACGCCGGGCGTCCGCGGCAGCTCGTAGGCGTCGGGCACGCCGAGCACGCTCCGGCTCTCCGCGGCGGAGAAGGTGCGCAGGCCGATCCGGTACGACAGGTGGGCGTCCAGGCCGCGCAGCCGACCCTCCTCCAGCCGCTGCGTCACGAGCAGCAGGTGGATCTGCAGCGAGCGCCCCAGCCTGCCGAGCATCACGAAGAGTTCGATGAGGTCCGGCTGCTGGACCAGCAGTTCGGTGAACTCGTCGACGATGACGAACAGGGCAGGCAGCGGTTCGCGGCACCGCTCGTCGCCGGACTCCCACATCCGGCGGTAGTCCCAGACGCCCTTCGCGCCCACCTCCCGCAGCAGTTCCTGGCGGCGGTTGACCTCCCCGGCGAGGGCGTCGTGCATCCGGTCGATCAGCGAGGCGTCGTCCATGAGGTTCGAGACCACCGCCGACACGTGCGGTGCGGACGCGAACTCGGTGAACGTCGCACCGCCCTTGTAGTCGACCAGCACGAAGTTCAGCGCGGTCGTGGGGTGCGTGGCCATCAGCCCGAGCACGATGGTGCGCAGCAGCTCCGACTTGCCGGAGCCCGTGCCGCCGACGCACAGCCCGTGCGGGCCCATCCCGCCGAAGGCGGCCTCCTTGATGTCCAGCTCCACCGGACGCCCCGACTCGTCCACGCCGAAGACCACCGTGTACTGCTCCTCGACCGGACGCCGGCCCCAGGCGCGGTGCACGTCGAAGCCGCCGCCGAGGTCCCACAGCGCGACGGGGTCCACCGGGCCGTCGGTGGCGGGCCGCGGCGTCTCGAGCGCGGCGGGCGACTGGCGCAGGGTCCGCAGGATGGTGTCGATGTCGGTGGGCGCGTCGTCGGTGTGCGGCAGCGCCACCCGGAACCGCCGGCGGCCGGACAGCGCCCAGCCCGGCTCGGCGGGCAGCGTGGCGGACAGCTCGGGGTCGATGCGGGAGGTGGCCGGGTCGTCCAGGGCCAGCTCGATGCACGACTGGAACAGCAGGGCCATCTGGTGCGGCACGTTCTCCCACTGCCGCGCGGTGAGGACCACGTGCACGCCGAAGCGCACGCCGCGCTCGGCGATCCGCCGGACCGTGGGGGCGAAGTCCGGGCTCTCCTCGGCGAAGGTCTCCCACCCGTCGACCACCAGGAAGATGTCCGCGTGGTCCTCGCCCGGCAGCAGGTCGGGGTGGCCACGGCGGAGCAGCCGGAAGGTCTCGACGTCGGCGATGCCCACCTGGTGGAAGAGGTTCTTCCGCCAGGTGATGCGCTGCTCCACGTCGCGCAGCACCCCGCGGGCGCTGTCCGCGTCGATGGCGTGCGCCACGACGTGCTCCTTGCGCGCCAGCCCCACCAGCGCGCCGTCGCCGTCGAGGCAGTGGAACCGCACCTCGGCCGGCGACTGCGTCTCACAGTGGCCGGTGATGAGCGTGCGCAGCAGCGTGGACTTGCCCGACCGGAACCGGCCGACCACGGCGAGGTGGCCGTGGTGCCCGAACGGGTCGACGCGCACGACCTCGCCGTGGTGCCGGTCCACCTCGTGCGCCACGCCGATCGGGACCAGCGGGCTGCGGTCCTCGGTGATCAGCTCCTTGAGGCTCGGGGTGTCGACGTCGCCGGAGAGCTGGTGCTGCGCGGCGCGGGCGATGCGGATCGCGCCGTGCCCGGTCCCGCTGCAGGTCGGCGTCTGCTGGCCCTCGGCGCTGAGCTTGCGGAAGGCGAACTGGTAGAGCTCCTCCGCGGTGATGGTCCCGTCGCGGTCGGCGTCGGCGGCGCCGGTCCGCAGCGCCTCGATGAGCGTCGCGGTGAACGCGCTGGAGCTGACCGGCTTGTCCAGGACGAGCTTCTCGTGCTCGTAGGCGTACTCGATCTCGTTGGTCGCGGTCATCACGTACACGCCGGCGCCGAACTGCTCCTCGACGTCGATCGCCGTGCCGCTGCGCGCGACGACGTTGCTGGTGAACGCCCCGCTGTAGCAGCAGTCGAGGATGACCGCGACCGACCGCGCCTGGCTCTGCTGGATCATGCGCTGCACCGCGTAGGCCGGCACCGCGGTCGAGTAGGGCAGCCCCAGGTCGGTGGTGGCGGCGGCGAAGAACAGCTCGTTGTGGTCGTTCTTGATGCCGTGGCCGGAGACGAACAGCAGCACCTCGTCCTCCGGCCCGCAGTCGCGGAAGAACGACTCCATCTGCCGCTCGACCTCGGCCTTGGACTGGTTGAGCACCGGCAGCACCGAGTCGAAGCCGCCGACGGCCTCGTTCTCCAGCAGCCGGGCGAACTCGTGGGCCTCCTTCACCGGCGAGCGCAGCCGCCGCAGGCGGGCGTCGGCGTAGAGGGAGGTGGCGACCAGCAGCGCGCGACGGGTACCCATCGCCTCACCGATCGGCGGCGCGCTCGGGTCCTTCGTCCGCGGCGAACCACTCCGCCAGCCGGCGCTGGACGTCGGCGGAGGTGGCGTCGAGGGTCATCTCGTCCCCGTTGGCCCTCTTGATGGTGACCGAGCGCTTCGCGGAACGGTTGACCAGCGCGACGAGGACGCGGGCCATCGCGGCGACCGCGCCGGCGGAGAGCACGCCGGAGATGACCAGCTCGGCCAGCTGGGCGCCCACCCCGGACTTGCTGTCCGCCGGGGCCTCTTCCCGCGCGCGCCGGACCTCGATGCCCGGCACCGCGCGGAGGTCGCGGAACAGCTGGTCGTGCAGCTGGTGCAGCCGCACCGGCGGAAGTGCCGACTCGTGGACGCTGATCCTCGCCTCGGCCATGACCCGCCCCCAGAAGCGCTGTGCGATTGGACGGACCATGTATATCAAGAACCCGTTCCGCGACGGGTGCGTTCGCCGGAAACGCCTGCGGCCACGTGGGTTCGCGGGCCGGGGTCCGGGCGGGCCGCCGCCGAGAGCGCCCTCGCCGAGCGGAGTCCGGCGACTGGCGGGTCCGCTCAGGACACGGTCGGCAGGGCCGGGGTGGTGACGTCGTAGACCTTGCCGGGCCGGGTGAGCAGGGCGGGCAGTATCGCGGCCTTCTTCTCCGCTTCCTCCTGGGAGCCCCACTCGATCTCGCGCTCCCCGGTGAGCAGCAGGCGGATGTCGTTGGGGTTCTCCGCCAGCACCGCGGTGATCTCGCTGCGCACCGGCTCCGGCACCGAGGTCAGCACCAGCATGCCCGCCCGGGTCGCCGGGTCGGCGTGGGAGGCTTCCCGGACCTTGAGCTCCGGCAGGCCCGCCGGGGGTTCCGGGACCGCTTGGAACGGCGTGCCGGTCGCGTCCACCAACTGGATCCCGTCGCGCGCCACGAAGAACGCCGCCGGGACCCGCTCGACGACGCGCACCTGCACGGTGGACGGCCAGGACAGCGACACCTCCACCGACGCGACCTCCGGCACGGCCTGCAACCGCTCGCGGACCTCGTCGGCGTCCACCCGCAGCATCGGCGTCCCGGGCTCGATGCCCGCCGCCCGCACCACCTCGTCGTGCCCGAGCGAGCCGGCGCCCAGCACCTCCACCGAGCGCACGCCCAGCAGCGGGGTGAAGTACAGCACCACGGCGAGCACGGTCACCACCGCCAGCGCCAGCGGCAGCGCCCAGCGGCGCCACGTCGGCGGTGCCGTCGCGCCACCCCGCACCGGCCGTCCCCGGGTGCTGCGCACCCCGGGCCGGTCCGCCACGCGACGGCGCGTCGACGTCACCCCCGCGCCTCCTGGACGTCCCGGTCGAGCTCGGCGAGGATCTCCGCGCCGAGCATGGTCACGTCACCGGCGCCCATGGTCAGCACCAGGTCGCCGGAGCGCACCAGGCCCGCCACCAGCGGCGTCACCTCGGTGAAGGACGGCTGGTAGTGCACCTTGTCGGCGGGCAGCCGGACCTGGTCGGCGATCAGCTTGCCGGTGATGCCGGGCTGCGGGTCCTCCCGCGCGCCGTAGACGTCCAGCACGACCACCTCGTCGGCCAGCGACAGCGCATCGGCGAACTCCGGGGCGAAGGCCGCGGTGCGGGAGAACAGGTGCGGCTGGAACACCACGACCAGCCGGCCGTCCCCCGCCACCGGGCGGGCCGCCCGCAGCTGGGCGTCCACCTCCGTCGGGTGGTGCGCGTAGTCGTCGTACACCCGAACCCCGCGCGCCCGGCCGCGGAACTCGAACCGGCGCCGCACCCCGCCGAACGCGGCGAGCCCGTCGAGCAGCCCGGACAGCGGGGCACCGAGCTCCAGCCCCGCCAGCAGCGCGGCGGTCGCGTTGCCCGCCATGTGTTCGCCCGGCACCGACACCTGCACCTCCAGGCGCTCGCCGCCGAGCTCCACGGTCGCCACGCCGGTGCCCTGCTCGGCCCGGTAGGCGACCAGCCGCGCGTCCTCCGGCCCGGTCACCGACGCGCCGTAGCGGCGCACCCGGACCCCGGCCGCCTCGGCGCGGTCGGCCAGCTCCGCCGAGCCCGGGTCGTCGGCGCAGGCGATGAGCACGCCGCCGGGCTCGATCCGCTGCACGAAGTCCTCGAAGACCTTCGTGTAGGCCTCGGCGGTGCCGTGGTGGTCCAGGTGGTCCGGCTCGACGTTGGTCACCACCGCCACCGACGGGGAGAACACCAGGAACGAGCCGTCGCTCTCGTCGGCCTCGGCGACGAAGATGCTGCCGTCGCCGTGGTGCGCGTTCGCGCCGGACTCGTTGAGGTCACCGCCGATGGCGAACGACGGGTCGAACCGGCAGTGCTGCAGCGCCACGGTGAGCATCGACGTGGTCGAGGTCTTGCCGTGGGTGCCCGCCACGCACGCCACCCGGTGCCCGGCCATCAGGGCGGCCAGCGCCTCGGCGCGGCGCAGCACGTCGATGCCGCGCTCCCGCGCCGCCACCAGCTCGGGGTTGTCCGGACGGATCGCGGTGGACACCACGACCGCCGTCGGGTCGGCGTCGAACTGGTCCAGGTTCTCCGCCCGGTGCCCGATGCCGATGTGCGCGCCCTGCGCCCGCAGCGCGAGCACGGTCCGCGAGTCGCGGGCGTCCGACCCCGACACCTGGTGGCCGCGGGCCAGCAGGATGCGGGCGATGCCGCTCATCCCGGCCCCGCCGATGCCGACCAGGTGCACCCTGGACAGCGCGGGGCTCGACGTCCCGGTCACTGGCCGGCCACCTCCAGCACGATCTGCGCCAACACGTGGTCGGCCTCCCGGTGCCCGCTGCCCAGCGTCGCGCGGCTCATGGCCTGCAGCTGCTGCGGGTCCCGCGCCAGCGGGAGGACCTCGTCGATCACCCGCTGCGAGGTCATGTCCGCGTCGGACACCAGCCGCGCGCCGCCCTGGGAGACCACGGGCTGCGCGTTGAGCGCCTGCTCGCCGTTGCCGTGCGGCAGCGGCACGAACACCGCGGGCAGGCCGAGCGCGGAGACCTCGGCCACGGTCATCGCCCCGGACCGGCACACCACCAGGTCCGCCGCGGCGTAGGCCAGGTCCATCCGCTCCAGGTAGGGCACCGTGACGTAGGCCGGGGCGCCCGGGACCTGCTGCACCGCGACGGTGTTCTTCGGGCCGTGCGCGTGCAGCACGCCGACCCCGGCCCGCCCCAGCGCCTCGGCCGCGCCGGAGAACGCCAGGTTGAGCGTGCGCGCGCCCTGTGACCCGCCGAACACCAGGACCGTCGGGGCGTTCGGGTGCAGCCCGAAGTGCTGGCGGGCCTGCTTCCGCAGCGCCCAGCGGTCGAGGCGGGTGATGGACTCCCGCAGCGGGATGCCGATGGTCTGCGCCCCGGGCAGCCCGCTGTCCGGGGTGGCCGACAGCACGCGCTCGGCGAACTTCGCGCCGACCTTGTTCGCCAGGCCCGCGCGCGCGTTCGCCTCGTGCACCACGACCGGCACCCGGCCGCGGGCCGCCAGGTAGGCCGGCAGCGAGACGTAGCCGCCGAAGCCGACCACCACGTCCGCGCGGACGCGCTCGAGCACCGCGCGGGTCTGCTTGACCGATTCCCGCACCTTCAGCGGCAGCTTGAGCAGGTCGACGTTGGGCTTGCGCGGCATCGGCACCGGTGGGATCAGCTCCAGCGGGTAGCCGCGCGCGGGCACCAGTCGGTTCTCCAGGCCGCGCTCGGTGCCCAACGCCGTCACCTGGGCGTCCGGCCGCAGCCGGCGCACCGCGTCGGCCAGCGCCAGCGCAGGCTCGATGTGCCCGGCGGTGCCGCCACCGGCGACCACGACCGACAGCGGGCGCCGTGCCGCAGCAGCGCCCCTGGGGTCGCCCAGCGCGCCCTGGTCGATGCGGGCCGTCTGCTCGCCGCTCAACGGTGTCCTCCTCGTGTCTGCGCCCGGGAGCCGGGCCCGCTGCGCGCCTTGCGCGCGCGGGAGACCCCGCCTCCCCGGCGTGTTGCCGCCGCGCCGGAGCCCTTGGCACCCGGTCGGCTCCGTGGGGTTGGTCGTGCCGGCCGCCGCTTGGCCGGCGGCCGGTACGGCGCCGGAGTGGGCAGCCGCAGCAGCTTGCCGACCCGGCCCGGTCCCAAAGACCGTAGCGCGGCGATCGCCTCGGGTTCGTGCCGGGCGAAGTTCGCCAGCAGGCCGAACACCAGCATGCTGGTGACGACCGAGGACCCGCCGGAGGAGATGAGCGGCAGCGGCAGCCCGGTGGTGGGCAGCAGGCCCACCACGTAGCCGACGTTGATGATGGCCTGTCCCACCAGGAAGGTGGTCAGGGTGGCCGACACCAACCGGATGTACGGGTCGGTGTTGCGGAACGCGATGCGCATGCCCACGTAGGCGGTGGTGCCGTAGAGCACCAGCACGATCGCGCAGCCGATGAAGCCCAGCTCCTCGCCGATCACCGCGAAGATGAAGTCGTTGTGCACGTTGGGCAGGTACTGCCACTTCGACCAGCCCTGCCCCAGCCCGCGGCCGAACAGCCCGCCGTCGGCGAGCGCGTACAGCGCCTGCCGCGCCTGGTACCCCTTGCCGGTCGGGTCGGCCAGCGGGTCGAGGAACGCGGTGATCCGCGCGACCCGGTAGTCGGCGACCATGGACAGCGCCACACCGGCGGTCACCGCGCCCAGGAAGATCATGAGGAACAGCCGCAACGGCGCCCCGGCGAACCACAGCAGTGCCAGCAGCACCACGAACAGCGTGATCGTCGAGCCGAGGTCGGGCTGCAGCATCACCAGCGTGAACATCAGCAGCGCCGCCGGCACCACCGGCACCAGCAGGTGGCGGTACTGGTTCATCAGCCCGCGCTTGGTGACCAGCACGTGCGCGCCCCACAGCGCGAAGGCGACCTTGGCGAACTCGACCGGCTGGAACGACACCCCGGCCACCACGAACCAGCTCTTGGCGCCGTTGAGCTCGGTGCCGAGCGGGGTGAGCACCAGCGCCAGCAGCCCCAGGCACGCGGCGAGCAGGACGAGGCTGTAGCGGCGCATGAGCTTCACCGGCACCCGCAGCGCCACGTAGAACAGCACCAGCCCGGCCACGCAGTACAGCACCTGCTTGCTGAAGACGGTGTAGGACGAGCCGTCCTTGGTGAACGAGTCGACGCTGGAGGCCGAGAGCACCATCACCAGGCCGAAGATCGTCAGCAGGCCGAACACCGCGAGCAGCAGGTGGAACGACGCCAGCGGCCGGGTGAGCCACGCCGTCAACGGGGTCAGCGCGGTCAGACCGGACCGCTTGGTGCCGCGGCGCGCGGACTTCGTCGCGGTGGTCACGGCGGATCACCCACCGTGCGCGGGCGGTGCCGGGGTCTCGGCGAGGACCTGCCGCACCGCGTCGGCGAACGCGCGGCCGCGGTGGGCGTAGTCGGTGAACATGTCCATCGAGGCGGCGGCCGGCGCCAGCAGCACCACCGACCCGGGACGTGCGAACTCGCGGGCCAACCGGACAGCTTGCAGCATGCCCGCATCGTCCCCTGTGGAGACCTCGCGGACCGGCACATCCGGGGCGTGTCGGGCCAGCGCGGTGGCGAACTGCTCCCGATCGCGGCCGATCAGCACCGCGGCGGCCAGCCGGTCGGCGTTGGCGGCGACGAGCTCGTCCACGTCGGCACCCTTGAGCAGGCCACCGGCGATCCACACCACCCGGGGGTGCGCGCGCAGCGCCGCGTGCGCCGCGTGCGGGTTCGTCGCCTTCGAGTCGTCCACGTAGGACACCCCGTCGGCCTCGGCCACGTGGACGGACCGGTGGGCGCCGGGCTGGAACGACCGCAGCCCCTCGGCCACCGCCTCCGGCGGCACGCCGTGGGCGCGCGCCAGCGCTGCCGCCGCCAGGGCGTTGGCCACGTTGTGCGGGCCCGCCGGGTGCACGTCGCCCAGCGAGGCGAGCACCACCCGGTCGCCGAAGGCCCGGTCGACCAGCTGCCCGTCCTCGACGCCGAGCTGGTCCGGTCCCGGGGCGCCGAGCGTGAACGAGACCGTCCGCCCCTCCGCCGAGCCGACCAGCCGGGTCGACCACGCGTCGTCGGCGTTGGCGACCGAGACCGCGTTGCCCGCGTAGACCGCGGCCTTGGCCGCGCCGTAGGCCTCCAGGTCGCCGTGCCAGTCCAGGTGGTCGTCGGCCAGGTTGAGCACCACCGCGGCGCGCGGCGCGACCGACTCCGACCAGTGCAGCTGGAAGCTGGACAGCTCCACGGCCAGCACCGCGTGCCCGGCGCGGACCGCGTCGACCACCGGCAGCCCGACGTTGCCGCAGGCCACCACGTCGACCCCGGCCGCGCGCAGCACCGACTCCAGCATGCTGACCGTGGTGGTCTTGCCGTTGGTGCCGGTGACCGCCAGCCAGGCGGCCGGGGACTCCTTCTCCTGGTCCAGCCGCCAGGCCAGCTCGACCTCGCCGATCACCTCGACGCCCGCGGCGGCGGAGGCCGCCAGCAGGGGCGCGTCCGGCCGCCACCCGGGGCTGGTGACCACCAGGTCGGTGCCGGCGGGCGGCTCGTCGAGCCCCGCCACCAGCTCCGCGCCCTGCGACTGCAGCGAGGCCAGGGCGGCGAGCCGATCGGCCGAGCCGTCGGTCACGGTCACCACCGCGCCCGCCGCGAGCAGCGCCTCGGCGGCCGAGCGACCGGACACCCCGGCCCCGGCCACGAGCACGTGCAGTCCCTGGAACCGGCTTGCCACGCCGTCCTCCTCCTCATCGCGCGAGCGGCGGTGGCGTGCGCGACGCCACCGCCCGCTCACGACGTCCGGATCACCGCGCCAGCGCGGCCGAGAGCCAATCCGCGTAGAACAGGCCCACGCCGAACATGCAGCTGATCCCGGCCAGCACCCAGAAGCGGATGATCACCGTGGTCTCCGCCCAGCCGGCCAGCTCGAAGTGGTGGTGGAACGGGGCCATCCGGAACAACCGGCGCCGGGTGGTCCGGAACACCACGATCTGCAGCACCACCGACAGCGCCTCGACCACGAACACCCCACCGATGATGATCATCAGCAGCTCGGTGCGGGTGGCCATCGACAGCCCGGCGAGCAGACCACCGATCGCCAGCGAGCCGGTGTCGCCCATGAAGATCTTCGCCGGCGCGGCGTTCCACCACAGGAACCCGACGCAGGCCGCCATCGCCGCCGCCGCGACCACCGCGATGTCCAACGGGTCGCGCACCGTGTAGCAACCCGGCGCCGGCCCGGACAGGGCGAAGCAGTCGTTGCGCAGCTGCCAGAACGCGACCAGCACGTAGGTCGCCAGCACCATCGCCGCGGTGCCACCGGCCAGGCCGTCCATGCCGTCGGTGAAGTTGACCGCGTTGGACCAGCCGCTGATCGCGACGTAGGCGAAGATGACGAACCCGATCGCGCCGAAGGAGATCACCGAGATGTCGCGCAGGAACGACAGCTCGGTCGACGCGGGCGTCACGCCGTGCTCGTTCGGGAACCGGATCGCCAGGATCGCGAACAGCACCGAGGCCACCAGCTGGCCGATCAGCTTCGCGGTCTTGTTCAGACCGAGGTTGCGCTGCTTGCGGATCTTGATGAAGTCGTCGAGGAACCCGACGATGCCCAGCGCGCTGGTCAGGCCCAGCACCAGCAGCCCGGTGACGGTGGGCGAGTCCCCCAGGATCAGGTGGGTGGCCAGGTAGCCGCACCACATGGCGACCAGGATCGCCACCCCGCCCATGGTGGGGGTGCCGCGCTTGGCGGCGTGCTGGCTCTGCACCTCCTCACGGATCTCCTGGCCGAAGCCCTGCTTCGAGAAGACCCGGATGAGGTAGGGCGTGAACAGGATCGAGACGACGAGGGCGACCGCGGCCGCCACCAGGATCGGCTTCACGGCGTCTGCCTCCCCGCCTCACCCGTCTCCAGCAAGGCGTCGGCCACCCGCCACAGCCCGGCGGAGTTCGACGCCTTGGTCAGGACAACATCACCGGGACGCAGCTCGGCGCGCAGCAGCGCGACAGCCGCATCGACGTCCGGCACCAGAACCGACTCCTCTCCCCACGACCCCTCCAGCGATGCCGCTTGGTGCATCACCTGGGCCTGTTCTCCGACCACCACCAGCCGGTCGATGTTCAGCCGGACGGCCAACCGCCCGATCTCGTCGTGCGCCTCGGCGTCGGCCTCGCCGAGCTCGGCCATCGGTCCGAGCACCGCCCAGGCCCGGCCGGGACGACCGCGGGTCATCGCGGCCAGCGTCTTCAGCGCGGCGCGCACCGACTCCGGGTTCGCGTTGTACGCGTCGTTGACGACCGTGACCCCGTCCGGGGTCTCGCTGACCTCCATGCGCCGCGCCGACACGCGCCGCACCGACCGCAGCCGCTCGGCGACCTCCGCGAGGCTCGCGCCGAGCTCCAGCGCGACCGCGGCCGCGGCCAGCGCGTTGCCGACGTGGTGCTCGCCGAACAGCGGCAGCGTCACCCGCTCCGCGCCGTGGGCGGTGACCAGCGTGAACGTCGGCCGCGCCCGGTCGTCGACGTCGATGTCCTCGGCCCGCACGTCCGCGTCGGGCCGTTCGCCGACCAGCACCACGCGCGCCCGGGTCCGCTCGGCCATGGCCGCCACCAGCGGGTCGTCGCCGTTGAGCACCGCCACGCCGTCCGCGGGCAGCGCCGCGGGCAGCTCGCCCTTGGCCTGCGCCACCGCCTCCTGCGAACCGAACTCGCCCAGGTGCGCGTGCCCGACGTTGAGCACCACGCCGATGCGCGGCGGCGCGACCTGGCACAGGTTCGCGATGTGCCCGACGCCGCGCGCGGAGAGCTCCAGCACCAGGTGCCTCGTGCTCTCGTCGGCGCGCAGCACGGTCCACGGGTGGCCGAGCTCGTTGTTGAACGAGCCGGGCGGCGCGACCGTCGGTCCCATCGGTTCCAGCAGTTGCGCGATGAGGTCCTTCGTGGACGTCTTGCCGGACGAACCGGTCACGCCCACCACGGTGAGCTGCGGCAGCCGGTCGACCACGTACCTGGCCAGCTTCGCCAGCGCGGCCAGCACCGCGGCACCGGAGCCGTCCGCGTCCCCGGCGAGCGCCAGCGCGCCCGAGCGTTCCGCGGCGGGGATCGGTGGCACCACGACCGCGGGCGCGTCGACCTCGCGCGCGGCGAGCACGCCCACCGCTCCGCTGGCGACCGCCTTCGCGGCGAAGTCGTGCCCGTCGACCCGTTCACCCGGCACGGCCACGAACAGCCCGCCGGTCTCGACCTTGCGGGAGTCGAACTCGACGCCCGCGCTGACGATCTCCGAGCCTTCCGCACGATGAAGCCCGCCGCCCACCGCTCGCGCGATGTCAGCGAGGCTGAGCCGGATCAACTTGCCTCCACTCCGTCTATGCGGGTCACCCGCATCCGATCGGCATCCACGAGCGCGGCGCCGCCGCCCACGACGTCACTGCGTCCGGCGGAGCACCGCACCCGGTCGGCGTGCATGAGCGCGGAACGGGTGGTTCCGGCTCATGGCGCCTCCTCGTTGACCTGCCCCCGACGAACATCGGTCCCTTCTGGGCCCCTAAGCCTATGGCGCAGCGCGGCGGCCAGTTCCTCCCGGTCGGAGAACGGGTGCACCACGCCCGCGACCTCCTGTCCGGTCTCGTGCCCCTTGCCCGCCACGACCACGATGTCGCCGGAGGAGGCGCGGTCGACCGCGGCCGCGATGGCGGCGCGCCGGTCACCGATCTCGATCACTTCGCCGCGTTCGGCGGCGGGCACCTCCCGGGCGCCGGCCAGCATGGCGGCCCGGATCTCCGCGGGGTCCTCGCTGCGCGGGTTGTCGTCGGTGACGATGAGCAGCTCCGAGCGGCGGGCCGCGGCCTCGCCCATCAGCGGCCGCTTCGCCACGTCCCGGTCGCCGCCGCACCCGAGCACGACGATCACCTTGCCGTCGACCTGCGCGCGCGCCGCGTCGAGCACCGCGGCCACGGCGCCCGGCTTGTGCGAGTAGTCCACGACGGCGGTGAAGTCCTGCCCCATCGCGACCCGCTCCATCCGGCCGGGCACGTCGACCTCGGCCAGGCCGCGCTCGATCGCCCAGGTCGGCACGCCCGCGGCGTGCAGCACGCCGATCGCCAGCAGCGCGTTGGCGACGTTGAACGGGCCGGGCAGCCGCAGCCGGACGTGCAGCTTGAGGTCGTCGGGCCCGTGCACGGTGAAGGTCTGCTCACCGGTGGCGAAGGCCTGCACGTCGGTGGCCGACCAGGTGGCGTCCCCGGTGGTGGACACCGTGACGGTGCCGTCGCGGACCAGTCGGCGCCCCCAGTCGGTGTCGACGCAGACCACCTCGTGCTCGGCGCGGCCGTCGAACAGCAGCGCCTTGGCCTGGAAGTAGTCCTCCATGTCGCGGTGGAAGTCCAGGTGGTCCTGGGAGAGGTTGGTGAACCCCCCGACGGCGAACCGGGTGCCGGACACCCGCCCCATGGCCAGGGCGTGGCTGGAGACCTCCATCGGCACGAACGTGACCCCGCGCTCGACCATGACCGCGAGCAGCGCTTGCAGGTCGGGAGCCTCCGGGGTGGTGAACGCGCTGTCCAGCCGCTCCCCGGCGATGCGGGTCTCCACGGTGCCGACCAGCCCGGTGCAGAACCCGGCGGCCTGCAGCGCGGACTCCAGCAGGTAGGACGTGGTGGTCTTGCCGGAGGTCCCGGTGACGCCGAGGACCTTCAGCTTGCGGGACGGGTCGCCGTAGACCAGCGCCGACGCGGCGCCCAGCACGCCGCGCGGGTCGTCGTGCACGAGCACGGACACGCTGCCGTCGCGGACGGACGGGTGCTCGGCGAGTCCGGCGCGGTCCACCCCGGCCTGGTCGGTGAGCACCGCCACAGCACCGGCGTCCAGCGCGTCCTGGGCGAAGTCGGCGCCGTGCACGCGGGTGCCCGGCAGCGCGGCGAACAGGTCGCCGGGGCGCACGTGCTGGGCACGCAGCGTCGCCCCGGTCACCGGCGCCGCACCGACCTCCTGACCAGGGGCGCGCAGCACCCGAGCACCGACGAGGTCGGCGAGTCTCTCGATCTCCACCGGCTCCACGTGGGACGGGCGCGGCGGAGCTGTGGCAACCGCGGAAGGCACGTCGCGACAGGCTACCGGTACCCCTCGCGCCCGCATCCCGATGGGCGCCCGCGCGTTCGGCGCAACAGCGCCTCGGCCGACCGGCGCAATCGCCGCTCGCCCGGACCGCAGCGCTCCGGGCGTGGAGCAGGCCTCCCCCGGCTCGGGTTTCCGGGGGGAGCGAGGGCGCAGGACGTCGGTGTGGCCCCGGCCCAGGCCGACCGGGTGATCCAGGCGTGTGAACCGACGCGATGCACCCTCCCCCACCACCTCGTCTCCGAGCACCACGGCGTCTCAGCCGGCCTGCTCGCCGACATCGAGAAGCGGCCGGAGAACTGGGACCGGAGGTGCGCGTGACCGACCACCACGAGGGGAAGTGATCCAGCCCGGCGCGGTTCAGCGAGGACCGGAAGCGACACGACGATGCCTTCCAGCAGGACGGGGTCGGCCGTGCGGTGGTCCCACTGCGGCACGAGGGAGTCAGCAGCCCCAGATGAGCGACATGGCGCAATTCCCGGACGCACCTCACGCGGGAAGAGCCAGTGCTCCGCGACGACGGCGCGATCGACCACTCACCTCGGTTCGAGGAGCGGTCCGCGGAATTCCGCGCAGCCCCTCGTGGACGAATCCCTGCGGAAGTTCCCGGCCGACCACTCCGGACGGCGGTTTCGGGGGGTCGTTGCAACGCGGTTGATCAATTGGTTTGGGTCAGGAGTTTAGTCAGGCGCTCGGCTGGGGTGTCCCAGCCGAGCGTTTTGCGTGGTCGGCGGTTGAGTTGGGCGGCGACGGCGGCGAGGTCGTCGGGGGTGTGGACAGAGAGGTCGCTGCCTTTGGGGAAGTACTGGCGGAGCAGGCCGTTGGTGTTTTCGTTGCTGCCGCGTTGCCAGGGCGAGTGAGGGTCGCAGAAGTAGACCGGGATGTTGGTGGCGAGGGTGAACTCGTGGTGGCGGCTCATCTCAGCGCCTTGGTCCCAGGTCAGGGACCGTTTCAGGTGGGTGGGCAGTGTCTGGATGGTGGTGATGAGGCCGTCGCGGACGGTTTCGGCGTCGTGTCGTTCTGGCAGGTGGACCAGCAGCACGTAGCGGGTGGTGCGCTCGACCAGTGTGCCGATCGCGGATGCCCCGCCGGCACCGAGGATCAGGTCACCTTCCCAGTGGCCGGGCACGGCCCGGTCCGCGACCTCGGCCGGGCGGTCGCTGATCATCAGCATCGGTGCGGTGAAGCGGGACTGGCGTTGCTCGGTGGTCCGGCGGGGTCGGCGCACCGTACGGCCGGTGCGCAGCGCCCGGGCCAGTTCACGACGCAGTCCGCCGCGACCTTGGACATAAAGGGCCTGGTAGATCGTCTCGTGGGTCACGTGCAGCTCCGGGCGGTCGGGATGGTCCCGGCGCAGCCGATGGCTGATCTGCTCCGGGCTGTACCGGTCGTCGAGCATGCCCTGCACCCGTTCACGCAATTCGGGATGGGCGGCGATCTTGCCGGTCTTCGGCCGGGCGCGGCGCGCCTCGGCGCGAGCCTGAGCGGCATAGGGCCGGTAGTCACCGCTACCGGGATGACTGTTGCGCCGCAGCTCCCGGCTGATCGTGCCAGGATCACGCCCCAGCTCGCCTGCGATGGCCCGCACACCCAGGCCGGCCCGACGCAGGTCAGCGATCACCAGCCGCTCGTCCTGAGACAAAAACCGGGACGACACCTCGGGCCGGGCACGAGCCGGAGGTGACGGCGGGGCGCAAGAACACGTGGTCCCACGCCCCGCCCGTCGGCCGAATCGCCACCGATACCCGGTCGTGCGGCTGACCCCCACGATCCGGCATGCCTCAACCGTGCCCACACCCCGCGCCACAAGATCAAAATAGACCTCGCGCTCAGCAAGCAACTTCTTACACCCCTGAGGCGACCTGTCCTGACGGATCTCGAACACCGCAACCCCTGAACAAATCAGGCGTTGCAACCACCGCTAGAACCCGAGGACCACTCGTGAGCACGATCGATCACGAAGAGGGCGCCGAGGAGATCGACGAGACCTGCACCGAGATCGGCGGCGACCTCGCCAAGAACCCCCTGCGAGCAGCACCTGTTCGATTCGTGAACCGTGACCGGGGAAGAGACCACACCAGAATTCGAAGCACCGGCAGAATGGGGAGCCGCTCCGCTCTGGAGCACGACTCCTGGTGGTTCGACACCCGTGGACCTGCCGCGGTCTTCACCCCACCAGAGCCCCTTTCCGCAGCATTCCCGTCCGAAGAGGCAGAGGAAGCGTGGAAGGAAGCCGGCAGAGCAACTGGCTCGATCTCCCGACTCGAGCATTCGATGCTCCACCGCCGCGAAGTGGTCCAGCCCGGAGCGGGGAGCGGAGAACGGGAGACGGCCGAGTCGGGCGCCACAGCACGGTGCGCCGAACGTCGGCCCCCTCGCGGCTGTTCAGGGCATTTTCCTGGTGTCCGGCGGGGAGTGATCGCTAGCGTGTGGCCCCTGGTCGTTGACGGTCAACAACTTCCAGGGAGGTTCTCGTGAAGTTTCGACGGATCGCTCGATCAGTCGGTGCCTGCGGTGTCGGCGCAGCGCTGGCCCTCGTCCCGCTCGCTGCCCCGACCGTGGTCGCCGAGCCCGCGCCGCAGGCAGTCCAGGTCGCCGCCTCACCCGGCGACGGCACCCCGCAGGGTGCCCTCGAGTGGTACCAGGCCCGCATCGGCGACAGCTCCTACGAGGGCTACTGCGAGATGGCCGCCGAGAACGCCTACGGCACCACGGGTGTCTGGCCGTCCGCCCTCGCGCACTGGAACGGCGCGATCGAGGCGGGCAAGGCCCACACCGACGGTTCCACGCCGCCCAAGGGCGCGTTCGTGTACTGGAAGACCAGCGAGTACGGCCACGTCGGTGTCGCCGACGGCCAGGGCGGCTTCTACGCCACCAGCGTCGGCGGCGCGATCGGCCACGCCGACGACCTCTCCTACTACGCCAACTACCTCGGCTGGAGCGACCCGCAGGTCCCGGGCCGCGGCTGACCCGCCGACGCTCCGGACGGTGCCGCCGCGCTCCGACGCCGGAACGCGGCGGCCCGCTCGTCGGTCAGTGGCCGTCGCGGGGCACGTAGCTGCCGGAGCCGCCGACCAGGAAGTCCAGGTCCGCGCCGTCCGAGGCCTGCAGCACGTGGTCGTAGTACAGGCGCTGGTAGCCGCGGTCGTACGGGTTCTCCGGCGTCGCCCACTCCGCCCGGCGCCGCTCCAGCTCCTCCTCCGGGACCTCCAGGTCCAGGCGGCGGTTCGGCACGTCGATGCTGATGATGTCGCCGGTGCGGACGAAGGCCAGCGGACCGCCCGCCGCCGCTTCCGGGGTGACGTGCAGGATCACCGTGCCGTACGCGGTCCCGCTCATCCGGCCGTCGGAGATGCGCACGATGTCGTCGAAACCGCGGTCCTGCACCTTCTTCGGCACCGGCACGTTGGCCACCTCCGGCATGCCGGGGTAGCCCTTCGGCCCCGCGTTGCGGACGATCAGCACGGTGTTCTCGTCCACGTCGAGGTCGTCGTCCTTGCAGACGGCGTAGTACTCGTCGACGTCCTCGAACACCATCGCCGGTCCGCGGTGCACCAGCAGCCGCTCCGAGGCCGCCGACTGCTTGACCACCGCACCGCCGGGCGCCAGCGACCCGCGCAGCACCGCGGTCCCGGTGCCGACCGGCTGGAAGGGCTCGTCGAACGAGGTGATCACCTCGCGGTTGTGCACCTCGGCGTCGGCGATGTTCTCGCCCATCGAACGACCCGTGACGGTGATGGCGTCGCGCTCCACCAGGTCGCCGAGCTCCTTCAGCACGGCGGGCAGCCCGCCCGCGTAGCAGAAGTCCTCCATGAGGAACTTGCCGCTGGGCTGCAGGTTCACCAGCGTCGGCACCTCGCGGGTGTCGGTGTCGAAGTCGTCGACGGTCAGCTCCACCCCGACCCGCTTGGCGATCGCGATGAGGTGCACGACCGCGTTGGTCGACCCGCCGATGGCCGCGTTGGCGCGGATGGCGTTGCGGAACGCCTCGCGGGTGAGCACGTCGGAGGGCTTGAGGTCCTCCTGCACCATCTCGACGATGCGCTGGCCGGTGCGCTGCGCCGTGGCGTAGCGGCGGGCGTCGACCGCCGGCCAGGACGCCGCGTACGGCAGCTGCATGCCCAGCGCCTCCACGATGCAGGCCATGGTGGAGGCGGTGCCCATGGTCATGCAGTGCCCGTTGGAGCGGGACATGCAGCCCTCGATGAAGTAGCACTCCTCCTGCGTGATCCGCCCCGCCACCAGGTCGGCCTCGGCCTGCCACACGGCCGTCCCGGAACCGATGTCGGTGCCCCGGTACTTGCCGTTGAGCATCGGCCCGCCGGTGAGCATGACGGCGGGCAGGTCGACGCTGGCCGCGGCCATGAGCAGGCCGGGCGTGGTCTTGTCGCAGCCGGAGAGCAGCACGACGCCGTCCAGCGGGTTGGCGCGGATGGTCTCCTCGGCCTGCATCGCCAGCAGGTTGCGGTAGAGCATCGTGGTCGGACGCATCAGCGTCTCGCCCAACGCCATGTTGGGGAACTCCAGCGGGAACCCGCCCGCCTGCCACACCCCGCGCTTGACCGCCTCGGCGATCCGTTGCTGGTGGGCGTTGCAGGGGGCCAGCTCGGACCACGTGGTGCCGATGCCGATGACCGGTCGCCCGTCGAAGACCTCGTCGCTGTACCCCTGGTTCTTGACCCAGGACCGGGCGGTCATCCCCGCCCTGCCGTGCGCTCCGAACCAACTCGCGCTGCGCCGCGGCATGCGCCCTCCTCGTGCGTGTCTGGCCGTCGTTCCGAGCGAACCAGTTCGATCCTCGGCGCGCAACAGTTCATCCGCGATTTCGAACGTCGGTTGGCATCCCGAACGAGATGGTCATTGACGAGCGTCACACCACGGCCTAGGCTCGTGGCCCACATCACGGACAGTGTCCGACATCTCGAACGATCCACCACCTCGACGAGGAGGCAGGGTGCACACCGGCGAACGCGCGTCCGACGCGGCGCTGACCACGGCGGTCCGGCGGGTCATGGTCCGCCTGATGCCGTTCCTGTTCTTCATGTACGTCATCGCGTTCCTGGACCGCGTCAACATCGGCTTCGCCAAGGAGGCGTTCCAGGCGCACGCGGGCATCTCCGAAGCCGCCTACGCGCTCGGCGCCGGGCTGTTCTTCGTCGGCTACGCGCTGTTCGAAGTGCCCAGCAACCTCATCATGGTGAAGGTCGGCGCCCGCTGGTGGATGTGCCGGATCATGGTCACCTGGGGCCTGATCTCCGCCGCGATGGCGCTGGTGAACAGCGAGTTCCTGTTCTACCTGCTGCGCTTCCTGCTCGGCGTGGCCGAGGCCGGGTTCTTCCCCGGCGTCATCCTGTTCATCACCCACTGGGTCCCGCACGCCTACCGCTCGCGCTGCAACGCGGTGTTCTACTTCGGCATCCCGCTCGCCTCGGTGCTCGGCGGGCCGCTGTCCGGGATCCTGCTGGAGCTCGACGGCGTGGCCGGGATCCTCGGCTGGCAGTGGATGTTCGCCGTGGAGGGCCTGATCGCCTGCGTGGTCGGCGTCTGGGCGTTCTTCTACCTGGACAACAAGCCCGCCGAGGCCCGGTGGCTCACCCCGGACGAGCGCACCGCCCTGCAGGACGCGGTCGACCGGGAGGCCGAGGCCAAGCGGGAGCACAGCCCGCACCGGCTGATGGCCGCCCTGGTGGACCCGAAGGTGCTGTACTTCTGCCTGATCTACTTCCTCATCCAGTGCAGCGTGTACGGCATGACCTTCTACCTGCCGACGCAGGTGGCCGACGCGGTGGGCAGCGAGGTCGGGCTGCTCGTCGGGCTGGTGACGGCCATCCCGTGGACCATCGCGCTGCTGACCAACATCGCGGTCTCCACCAGGGCCGACCGGGTGTCGCAGCCGAAGAAGCGGTTCGTCGCGGCGGCCTGCGTGGCCGGCGGCTCGATCGGCATCGCGGCCTCCGCCTACTTCGCCAACCCGGTGCTGGCGATCGCCGGGCTGTCGGTGGCGGCGGCGGGCTACATCTCGGTGCAGCCGGTGTTCTGGACGTTCCCGGCGGCCTACCTGACCGGGACGGCGGCGGCCGCGGGCATCGGCCTGATCAACTCGCTGGGCAACCTGGGCGGGTTCGTCGCCCCGGTGGCGAAGAACTGGGTCGAGCACACCCTCGACTCCGACACCGCGGGCCTGTACCTGCTGGCCCTGTGCGGCCTCGCTGCGGCGGGCCTCTTCCTCACCCTCTCCCGCTCCCGCGCCTGAGCACCGGAGAACAGCCGCGCCCCCGCCGCGTTCCGGGCGACAGTCCCGGGCGCGGCGGGGGCGTGTTCGGGTCTGGGAGGCGGTGCCGCAACACCGCCCACCGGCTCAGGGGGCCGGGAGCTGGAGGACCTGGAACGGGGCGGGTTCCCGGGACATCTGCAGCTGGTAGCGCTGGGTGAGGAAGGACGCGATGTTGTGGAACAGCGGCGCCGCGGACGAGCCCTGCTGGGTCCCGTAGGCCGGGCGGTCCAGCATCAGGCCGATCACGAAGCGGGGGCTGTCCGCCGGGACGATGCCCGCGAAGGTGATCCAGTGCTTCGAGTTGCTGTAGCACTTGCACGCCGGGTCGTACTGCTGGGCCGTGCCGGTCTTGCCCGAGACCTGGTAACCGGCCAGCGCCGCGGCCGAACCGGTGCCGCGGTTCGGCTGCGGGGCGTCCTGCACCACCGACCGCAGCATGTCCTTGACGGTGCGCGCGGTCTCCGGGCTGACCACCCGCACGCCCCCCGGACGGGGACGCTCCACCCGCTTGCCGTCCGGGCCGATCTCCGCGGAGATGATCCGCGGCGGCACCCGCACCCCGTCGTTGGCGATCGCCTGGTACATGCTGGCCATCTGCAGCACGGTCAGCGAGAAGCCCTGGCCGATGGGCAGGTTGCCGAACGACGAACCGGACCACTCGTCGGGCGGCGGCAGCACACCCGCGCTCTCCCCGGGGAGCCCGACGCCCGTGCGCTGGCCCAGCCCGAAGCTGCGGGCGAAGTCGTACCACCGCTGCTCGCCGAGCTGCTGCGCCACCATGAGGGTGCCGACGTTGGAGGACTTGCCCAGCACCCCGGTGAACGTCATCGGCACCGTGCCGTGCGACCACGCGTCGCCCACCGTGCGGTCGGCGACCTTGATGCTGCCCGGCACCTGCAGCACCGTGTCGGGCTTGACGACACCGTCCTCGATCGCCCCGGCGGCGGTGATCAGCTTGGCCACCGAACCCGGTTCGTACGGGGTGGTCACCGCCGGGTTCCCGGTGTTCTCGGCCCAGGAGCCGTTCGGGTCGAAGGTCTTGTCGTTGGCCAGCGCGTAGACCTCACCGGTCTTGGCGTCCAGCACCACGGCGCTGGCGTTCTTCGCCTTCGCCTCGCGCGCGTAGTCGGCGAGCTCGCGCTGCAGCATGAACTGCACGTCGGAGTCGATGGTCAGCTCCACGTCGGAGCCCGGGACGGCCGGTTGCAGCTCGCGCGTGCCGGGGATGACCAGGTCCCCGTCCAGCGCGGTGTCGGAGACCTGCTGGCCGTCCTTGCCGGCCAGCACCGAGTCCAACGAGAACTCCAGGCCGATCTGGCCGCGCAGCTTGCCCGGCACCTCGTCCTTGCGCCAGTTCGCCGCGCCGATGATGTTCGCGGCCAGGTTCCCGCCGGGGTACTCGCGGGTGGCCTGGTACTCCGAGCCGATCTGCGGGTACCGCTCGGTGATCTCCCGCGCCTTGCCCGGGTCGATCTTGGGGCCGAAGTAGGTGAACCCGACGTCGCGGAACAGCGCGTCGAGCACCTCCTGCTCGGTGATCACCCCCGGCAGCTCCTGCGCGATGAAGCGCGCGATCTCCTGCTTGTACTCCGCGGGCGTGGGCTTGCTGGGGTCCTTGGCGTGCTGCTCCGCGAACTCCCGGTCGAGCAGGCGCGGGTTCGCGTAGAGCTGCCGCGCCTCGCTGCTGAAGGCGAGCACGTTGCCGTTGCGGTCCACGATGGACCCGCGCTCGGCCGGGATGACCGAGCGGTCCAGCCGCTGCTGCAACGCCTTCTCGGACAGCGCGCTGGCCTGGAACCCCTGGACCTGCACCAGCTTCACGCTGGTGAGCACCAAGGCGAGCACCATCAGCAGCCGCCCCACGCGCAGCCGCCGGTTGCTGCCGGCGACGTTGGTGCGCGCGGTGCGGCCGCGGATGAGCCTGGTCGACCTCCGGGCCATCAACGTCCTCCCGCAGCGGCCGGTGGCCGCTCACCCGCCTGCGCCGGCGGCGGGCCCTGCTGCGCGAGCTGGTCCTGCGGCTGCTCCGCGGGCGGCTGCTCCGCGGGCGGGGCCGGCGGGGGCGGCGGGGGCGGCGGTGCCGTCGCCTTCTCCGGATCGCCGACCACGAGCACGGTGCCGTCCGGCTGCATGACCAGGTGCGCCGGGGTCGGCCCGGGAACCATGCCGAGCTCTTCCACCGCGCGCCGCTGGATCACCGGTGGCGAGTCCAGCGTGCTCACCTCGCGCAGCAGCTGCTCGCGGCGCTCGTTGAGGCTGGCGATCTCGGCCTCACCGTGCTGCAGCTGGTAGCTGCCGCTGACCGCGGCGATGGACAGCCACAGCGTCGCGGCGAGCCCGACGGCCAGCACCGTCATCACCACGACCACCAGCGGCAGCCGCGCGAGCGCCACCTTCTCCTGCAGCTGCTTGGCGCGGGTCTTCGGCTTCGCCGAGGTGGGCCGCCGGTCCTCCGCGCCGCTGCGGACCTGGCGCGGCCGCCGCACCGACGGTTCCCGCGTCGACCGCTCCCGCCGCTCCTCGCGGCGCGCGTAGGCGCGTTCCGCCGCAGCGGACCGCGCCCGCGGCTTGTCCGCCTTGGTCCCGGACCGCGTGCCGCCCCCGGTCGTGCCCTTCCCGGCGGCCTGTTGCGCGCGCTTGTCGGAGCGCGATGCGGACTTCCCGGCGCGTGCAGGTGCTGTCATGCCGCCTCCTGTTCGTCTGCGGACGCCCGCGCCGGTGCCCCGCGCAGCACGCGCCCGCCGGCACCCCTCGCCGGGCTGCCGGCCGCGCGGCGCTCGCGTCCCCCGCCGCTCACGTCGTCCCCCTGCCGATCCGCTCCGCGGCGCGCAACCGCACCGACGCAGCTCTCGGGTTGTCCTCGACCTCCTGCTCCCCGGCGACCTCGGCGCCTCGGGTGAGCAGGCGGAACTCCGGCCCGTGCCCGGGCAGTTCCACCGGCAGGTCGACCG
Source organism: Saccharopolyspora hordei (assembly GCF_013410345.1). Classification (NCBI taxonomy): domain Bacteria; kingdom Bacillati; phylum Actinomycetota; class Actinomycetes; order Pseudonocardiales; family Pseudonocardiaceae; genus Saccharopolyspora; species Saccharopolyspora hordei. Next base: position 2,095,466 of record NZ_JACCFJ010000001.1, on the reverse strand, counting down.
GGGTGCGCGACTTCACCCGCTCCGCGAGGGTGCGCTTGACCATCCGGTCCTCCAGCGAGTGGTACGACATCACCACGATCCGGCCGCCGACCGCCAGCGAGTCCAGCGCCGCGGGCAGCGCCCGCTCCAGCACGTCGAGCTCGGCGTTGACCTCGATGCGCAGCGCCTGGAAGGTGCGCTTGGCCGGGTGGCCCCCGGTGCGCCGGCTGGCCGCGGGCACCGTGTCGTAGAGCAGCTGCACCAGCCGCGCGCTGGTGGCGAACGGCTCCTTCTGCCGCTCCCGGACGATGGCGCCGGCGATCTTGTTCGCGAACCGCTCCTCGCCGTAGGTGCGCAGCACCCGCGCGAGCTCCTCCGCGGAGTAGGTGTTGAGCACGTCCGCCGCGGTGCGCGGCGCGCTGGGGTCCATCCGCATGTCCAGCGGGGCGTCCTGGGCGTAGGCGAACCCGCGCTCGGCCTCGTCCAGCTGCAGCGAGGAGACCCCGAGGTCGAACAGCGCGGCGTCCACCTCGGACAGCCCGAGGTCGGCCAGCACCTCGGCCCACTGGTCGTACACCGCGTGCACCAGGTGGGTCCGCGAGGCGTGGGGCGCGAGCCGCTCCCCCGCCAACCGCAGGGCGTCCGGGTCGCGGTCCAGGCCGACCAGCGTCAGCCCCGGGTGCGCGGCCAGCATCGCCTCGGCGTGCCCGCCCATGCCGAGCGTGGCGTCGACGACCACCGCACCCTCGCGGGACAGCGCCGGCTCCAGCAGCTCCAGCGTCCGGTCCAGCAGCACCGGAACGTGCTTGTCGCGGGCGGACCCGCCCTCGTCATACCGCTGTTCGGCCACGGCGGCCCCTCCCTCCCGCGTGCCGTCCCGTCGAGCTCCGCCAACCGGCACGCGCGGGCCCGCAGGCCCGCGCGTGGCGATGTCGGTATTGCCGGCCCGCTCCGGGGCTCGGCGGTGCCGGGGTCCGGCGTGGACATGGTCTGGTGTCCCAGTGTCTCGTGTGGACGTCCGGATCCCGTCAGGTCCCCGCCCGCCCGTCGCGTCCTGGTGCCGGGGAAGATGCACCAGGCCTGCGAAAGCCGAGCGGACCGAGGCCTCACGAGGCCCGAAGTCCCGCCGTCAACGCCCGCACCGGTCAGAAGACGCCCGGCAACACCTCCTCACGCGCCTGCGCATAGCCCTCCTCGTGCTCCTCGAGGTAGCTCTGCCACCTCTCCGCCTGCCAGATCTCGAGCCGGTTGATCGCGCCGATGACCACGCACTCCTTGGTCAGCCCGGCGTAGCGCCGCAGCTCCGTCGCGATCTTGATCCGGCCCTGCCCGTCGGGCTCCTGCTCGTCGGTCCCGGCGAACAGGTAGCGCTGGTAGGCGCGGACCGCCTCGTTGGTGAACGGGGCCTCGGCGACCTTGCGCGCCATCTGCTCGAACTCGTCGCGCGGGAACACGTAGAGGCAGTGGTCCTGTCCCTTGGTGACCATCAGCCCCCCTGCCAGTGCGTCCCGGTACTTCGCCGGCAGCGTCAAGCGCCCCTTGTCGTCGAGCTTCGGGTGATGGGTGCCGAGGAACATCCCGGTCCACCTCCCCGCCCGCCGAGCCGCCCGTCCCCGCGGCCCCGGACCTCGCCGCAGCTGCGCTGCGACCCCGACGAGGACCCGGGCCTGCCACCCGGGCCGGACTCCCACCGGTCACGTGGCCGGCAGGAGCAGCAGGACCCCCGTTTGCCCCACCTTCCCCCACACTACCCCACTTCATCCCACCGTCAACACGGAACGCCCTGCCCCACCCGCACTTCCCGGCAGCGTTTTCGCAGGTCACAGCGGGTGGGGTCGAAGTGGGGGGAGGAACCGTCGCGAACCGTGATCAACCCCTTCGGGTACGCGGTTATGCTCAGTGCCCGCCCAGCCCGACCCCGGCCGCGGCGCGACCCGTGGGGAGGAGTGGGGGGATCGGTGCGGGTGTCCCGCCGGGAGTCCCCGGTTTGGCACACTGCACCTGCACGCAGCCCGGGCCGGCCGACGGCCGACGACCGGGCGCGGGTTGCCCGCAGAGCACCGGAGGCGTCGTGAGCGACACCCGCGCGCTCACCGCCGGTGCGGGCGCTCCGCGGGTGTGGCAGCGGAACCCCGCTCGGGCGGACCCGGGCGCCGCGACGAGCAGGAGGTGGCGTGACGCCCAGAGCCGAGTTGTCCGGTGCCCCGACGACCGGTACCGGTGACGCGCCGGAGACGCCCGGCGTGGACCAGCTGCACGCCACCATCCAGCGCATCGCGGCGAACGTCGAGCAGGTGCTGGTGGGCAAGCCCGAGGTGGTGCGGCTGGCGCTGGTCACCCTGCTCGCCGAGGGGCACCTGCTGGTCGAGGACGTGCCCGGGGTCGGCAAGACCTCGCTGGCCAAGGCGCTGGCCCGCTCGATCGACTGCACGGTCAGCCGCATCCAGTTCACCCCCGACCTGCTGCCCAGCGACATCACCGGGGTGTCGGTGTACAACCGGCGCACCGAGAGCTTCGAGTTCCGCCCCGGCCCGGTGTTCGCCAACGTCGTGGTCGGCGACGAGATCAACCGCGCCTCGCCCAAGACGCAGTCCGCGCTGCTGGAGTGCATGGAGGAGCGGCAGGTCACCGTCGACGGCGACACCTACCCGCTGAGCTCGCCGTTCATGGTCATCGCCACCCAGAACCCGGTCGAGATGGAGGGCACCTACGCGCTGCCGGAGGCGCAGCGCGACCGGTTCACCACCCGGGTCTCGATCGGCTACCCGGACCCCAAGGCGGAGCTGGCGATGGTCGACGAGCACGCGGGCCACGACCCGCTGGCGGACCTGCGCCCGGTGGCCGACGCGGCCGAGGTCCACGGCCTGGTGCAAGCCGTGCGCCAGGTGCACGTCTCCACCGAGGTCCGCCGCTACGCGGTGGACCTGGTGGCAGGCACCCGCCAGCTGACCGAGCTGCGCCTGGGCGCCTCGCCCCGGTCGACGCTGCAGCTGGTGCGGGCCGCCCGCGCGCAGGCCGCGCTCGCCGGGCGCGGGTTCACCATCCCCGACGACGTCCAGGCGGTCGCGATCCCGGTGCTGGCGCACCGGCTGGTGCTGACCAGTGAGGCCCGCGCCGCGCGGCGCTCGACCACCGACCTGGTCCGCCAGCTGCTCGACCGGACCCCGGTACCGCGCGGCGACACCGAGCGTGAACGCGGGTAAGGATGCTGTCCGGCCTGACCATCCGCGGGCGCTGCCTGTTGGCGGCGGGCGTGGCCGCTGGCATCTGCGCGCTGGTGCTGGACGAGCGCGACCTGCTGCGGGTCGCGGCCTTCGTCATCGCGCTGCCGCTGCTGGCGCTGCTGCTGACCAGCCGCACCCGGTTCGGCGTCGCCGCCCGGCGCGAGGTGGTGCCGCCCCGCGTCCCGGTCGGCGGTGAGGCGACCGTCCGGCTGCACGTCACCGCCACCGGCCGCCTGCCCCTCGGCGGGCTGCTGCTGGAGGACGGCACGCCCCACGCGCTCGGCGGGCGCCACCGGTCCCGGTTGGACTCGGTGCCCAAGCACGGCGGCACGGTCCTGGCGTACCCGGTGTCCCCGGCGCTGCGCGGCATCCACCACATCGGACCGCTGCGCACCCACGTCCACGACCCCTTCGGGCTGGCCGAGTTCGAGCGGGAGCTCGCCGGTCGCAGCAGGCTCGTCGCGGTGCCGCACCACGTGCCGCTCACCGGGCTGCCCGCCGGGTCCGGGCTGGGCACCGGCGAGGACGGCGCGACGCGGCTGCGCGCCGGGCACGGCGAGGACGACGCGGTGGTGCGCCAGTACCGGCACGGCGACGACATCCGCCGGGTGCACTGGAAGTCCACCGCGCGCCGCGACGAGCTGATGGTGCGCGTCGAGGAACGGCCCTGGCACGCGGGGGTCACCGTGCTGCTCGACCGGCGCTCGGCGGCGCACCGCGGCAGCGGTGCGCGCAGCAGCCTGGAGTGGGCGGTCTCCGCGGTGGCCAGCATCTGCCTGCACCTGCACCAGCACGGCCAGCAGGTGCAGGTCACCACCGAGGACTGCGCGCAGCTGGCCAGCGGGGCGGAGTCCTCCGCCGACGGCTACGACGACGCGGTGCTGGACGCGCTGGCCGGGGTGCGCCCGTCGCCGCAGCGCGACCTGGTGTTCAGCCGCGACCCCGGCGCCGGCCAGGAGCTCATCGCCGTGCTCGGTGAGACCACTGCGGCGGCGGTGGACGAGCTGACCAAGATGCGGCCGCCGGAGACGCGGAGCCTCGCGGTGCTGCTCGACGTCCGCGCTTGGAACGGCGAGGGCGTCGGCTACGACCCGCACCTGACCGCGCGGCGGCTGCGGGCCGCGGGCTGGACCGCGGTCGTCGCCGACGGCCCGCACGCCTCGATCGGCGCCGTCTGGCAGCAGCTGTGCCGGGAGACCACCGCACCGGAGTCGGAGGTGCTGTCGTGACCGAGCACCGGATGACGGCGGCCGTCGACACCTCGCTGGTGGCGACGGCGGCCGCCGCGCTCTCGGTGCTGTGCGCGTCCACGGCGTTCGCCGGCGTGCTGGCCGACGGCCGGTGGGTGTTCCCCGCCCTGCTCACCACCGCCGCCGTCGTGGCGATCGGGGTGCTGGGGCGCCGGGTGCGCTGGCCGGCGAGCGCCACCGCCACCGCCCAGCTGGCCGGGGTGCTGGTCATGCTCACCGTCCAGTTCACCGAGAGCGCGGTGCTCGGCCTGCTGCCCGGTCCGGCCGCGGTCCGCGAGCTGGGCCGGCTGCTGACCGGTGCCGCCGAGGTGGTGCGCACCGGTGTCCCGCCGGTGCCCGCCGAACCGCCGCTGCAGGCCCTGGTGTGCCTGGGGCTGGGCGTGGTCGTGGTGGTCGTCGACCTCATCGTGGTGGGGCTGCGCAGCCCCGCGGTCAGCGGGTTGCTGCTGCTGTGCGTGTTCGCCATCCCGGCGTCGCTGGCCGACGCCATGCTGCCGTGGTGGACCTTCGTCGCGGGCGGCGCGGGCTTCGCCCTGGTGCTGGCCACGGGCGGCCAGCACCGCCGGTGGCGCAGCCGCGAGGACCGCGCGCAGGTGACGCGCGCGCTGTTCGGCCCCGCGACCGCGTCGGTGGTCGGGACGGCCGGGGTGATCGCGCTGCTCACCGGTGCGGTGTTCACCGGGGTCGGCACGGAGGGGCGCCTGCCCGGCTCGGTGCCCGAGCAGTTCGGCGGCACCGAGGGGATCGGGTTGCAGCCGTTCACCTCGCTGCGCGGCCAGCTCGACCGGGGCCAGGAGGTGGAGCTGTTCCGCGTCCGCGGCCTGCGGGAACCGACCTACCTGCGCGCGCTGACGCTGCGGAGGTTCAACCCGGAGCGCGGGTGGGAGCTGGAGGGCCTGACGCAGGGCGTCGAGGCCAACGCCGAGCTGCCGCTGCCCGAGGGCACCGACATCGCCGAGGGCGACGCCCAGCGGGTCGAGGTCGAGCCCGTCGGCTACCGGGACCCGTGGCTGCCGGTGTTCGGCGTGCCGCGCTTCCTGTCCGGGATGGGCGTGAACTGGCGCTACGACCCGGCCGCCGGGATCGTGTTCACCCAGACCAACCAGGAGAGCCGCCCCTACGTCGAGCAGCTGGTGCTGCCGAAGCCGACCCCGGAGCAGCTGCGCGAGGCGCACGGCCCGCTGCGGGTGGCGCCGGAGTACCTCGACACCACCGGCATCCCGCCGCAGGTCGCCGACCTGGCCCGGCGGCTGACCGCGGACTCCCCCACCGCCTTCGACAAGGCGGTGGCGCTCAACCGGTACTTCACCGACCCCAGCAACGGGTTCCGCTACGACCTGCGGACCGCCCCGGGCGGCGGCGGGGACGCCCTGACGGAGTTCCTGTTCCGGGGCAAGCGCGGGTTCTGCGAGCAGTACGCCTCGTCCATGGCGGCGCTGCTGCGCACCGTCGGCATCCCGTCCCGGGTGGCCATCGGGTTCACCGCGGGCTACCGGGACGGCGACGAGCGGGTGATCACCACGGAGGACGCGCACGCCTGGGTGGAGGCCTACTTCCCCGGCTGGGGCTGGCAGACCTTCGACCCGACGCCGCTGGGCGACGGCCGGACCGCGCTGCCGCAGTACCTGGACGACGAGCTGAGCCCGGCCCAGCTGCCGGCCCCGGTGCCCGGGCAGGACGAGCCGAGCACGCCGTCGACCGCGGGACCGACGCCGGGGCACGAGCGCCCGGACGAGGACACCACCGGTGCCGCGCCCGTGGACCCGCGCGAAACCGAGCAGGGCGACCCGTGGCCGGTGGTCCTGGGCGTGCTGGTCGTCGCGCTCGTGGTGCTGGCGGTTCCCGGCGTGGTGCGGGAGGTGCGGCGGCGGCAGCGGTTGCGCGCGGTCGCCGGCGGAGCCGCGGGCGCGGCCGGGCTGGCCTGGCGGGAGGTGCTCGACGAGTTCCGGGACCGCGGGGCGCGCCCGGCGCCGACGGACACGGCCCGGCAGGTCGCCACCCGGCTGCTCGAGCACCACGGTCTGGACGAGTCCGGGGCGAAGGCCATGCGGAAGCTGGTGACCGCGGTGGAGCGCGAGTGGTACGCCCCGCCGGGGACCGAGCCGGAGGGCTCGCTGCCGGAGGTGCTGCACGGGGTGCTGGACAGCCTGCGCCGCGCCGCCCCCCTGGACCTGCGCTCCCGCCTGTTCCCGCGCTCGGTCCTGTCCTCGTTCCGCTAGGCCGGCGGCCAGGCGGGCGCCGCGCCAGCCGGCGCACGGCAGCCCCCGGGCGCAGGCGCTCCGCACTCGACCGACGCTGTCGGCGACCGCGGGCGCGCACGACGATCGCCGCCAGGTGCCCACCTGGCGGCGATCGTCGAGAGAGGTCGTCTACTGCTCGAAGCGCTTGCGGAAGCGCTCTTCCATGCGCTGGGTGAAGGAGCCCCGTCCGGCGCTGCGGTTCGGGCCCCGCTTGGGCGACCGCCCGCCGCTGCCGTCCTCCGGCGCGGGGTCCATGTCATCGCCGCCGCGCAGCGCGGTCAGGACCATCACTGCTCCACCGAACATCACGAGGAAGCCGACCACGCTCAACACGGGGATCTCCGCCGGACGCAAGGCCGGGATCACCGCACCGACGACCAGCAAGGCCAACCCCAGCGCGAAGACGGCGATGCCTTGCATCCGCCTGCGTCGGGACGGGCGGTGCAGGCGTCCTCCGCGCACGGTGGAGACGAACTTGGGGTCCTCGGCGTAGAGCGCGCGCTCGATCTGTTCGAGCTGTCGCTGCTCGTGCTCGGAGAGTGGCATGACTCCTCCTCCGGCACAGGGGTCTCAGTGGCGCCGGAGACCGGGATGAACGACTCACCCTGGTTGGGGACCGGCGAACGCTTGGGGGCGTCACCTCCGAGGATACGGTTCCCGCGACGCGAGGACTACCCGGTCCTGACAGGTCGCCGTGCGAGGTTTCCGACATCATCCCCTCGGGGCAGTGATCGCCGGTCGCGTGCCGTTCTGCGAGGACCGCAGCCCCACTTCACCCGATCGTGGAGCGGGTGCATCCCCGACCCGGTGGAGCGCCGGTCACCCCGGGTGGTGCGTGGTCAGGCGCGGGCGATCGCGTGCAGGCGGGTGGCGATGTCGCGGAGCGGCGGCCGCACGGCCGCGAGCCGCTCCAGCTCCGCCATCTCCTCGGCCGCCCGCGGGTTGTTGTCCAGCACCGAACCGGGCACCAGGTCGCTGAGCACCGCCTGCCCCTGGACCAGCTCGACCTCGAGACCGCCCGCGGTGAGCACGCGTTCGAGCTCCTCGGCGTCGAAGCGCCGCTGGAGCGTGTCCGAGGCGGCGTCGAGCCGGCCGTCGGGGTCCTGGACCAGCCGCAGCGCGTCGGAGACCCGCCCGGCCAGCGCCCGCCCGATGACCGCCGCGTAGCGGTTGGCGACCAGGACCGACACCGCACCGCCCGGCGCCGTGGCCGCGACGAGCGCGGAGACCGCGGCGGCGACGTCGTCGACGACCTCCAGCAGGCCGTGCGCGAGCACCAGGTCCGCGCCGCCCTCCGGGCTCAGCGCCGCCAACGCGTCGGTGTCGCCCTGCAGCGGGGTGATCCGGTCGGCCGCCCCGGCGTCGTCCGCCCGCCGCTGGAGCGTGGCCAGCGCGTTCGGGCTGGGGTCCACCACCGTCACCGCGCAGCCCGCGGAGGCCAGCGGCACCGCCCACACACCGCTGCCCCCGCCGACGTCGAGCACGCGCGGCGGTTCCCCACCGCGCCGCCGTCGGGCGTCGGCGAGCTCGGCTTCCAGCACCTGGTGGACGGCGTCGGATCTCATGGCTAGCAGCGTAATGGCCGGTCGGAACGGCCTCTCACCGGACGTGGCGATCACCTCGGCGCGGTCCGCGCGCGACGGCTGGTGCCGCTGTGCCGGTGCGGCGCGCGAGGGGCTCGAGCGATGGATGTCCCGGGATGCGTTCTGAGATGGCCCCGAATTCCGTAGGCTACGGGCGTGCAGACCGTGGCAGTGCTGAGCCTCAAGGGCGGCGTGGGCAAGACGACCGTGGTGCTCGGTCTCGCCTCGGCCGCCATGCGTCGCGGCGTCCGGACCCTGGTCGTCGACCTCGACCCGCAGTGCAACGCGACCTCGTGCCTGGAACCTGAGCAGACCACCAAGGGGCTCAGCGACGTGCTCGCCGACCCGAGCCCGGAGGTGCTGCGGCAGTCCGTGACCGGCAGCTCGTGGGGCGAGGAGGTCGACGTCCTGGTCGGCTCCGAGGACGCCGAGAGCCACAACGGCGACCACGACGAGAAGCACCTGTCCCGGCTGACCACCGCGCTGTCCGAACTGGACAGCCTGATCTCCGAGGGCGAGCTGCCCTACCAGCTGGTCCTGCTGGACTGCCCGCCCTCGCTCGGCCGGCTGACCCGGTCGGCGCTGGTCGCGGCCGACCGCGCCCTGCTGGTGACCGAGCCGACGATCTTCGCGGTGTCCGGCGTGCAGCGCGCCTTCGAGGCCGTGCAGGCCGAGCGGGAGTCCACCAACCCCGACCTCCAGCCGCTCGGCGTCATCGTGAACCGGGTCCGGCCGCGGTCGCACGAGCACCAGTTCCGCATCGAGGAGCTGCGCGAGATCTTCGGCCCGCTGGTGCTGCCCGTCGCGCTGCCCGACCGCCTGGCCGTGCAGCAGGCCCAGGGGGCGTGCATGCCGATCCACCAGTGGGGCACGCCCGGCGCGCGGGAGGTGGCGCTGGCGTTCAACCTGATCCTCGCCCGCACGCTGCGCGCCGGACGGCAGCGCCGCGCGGAGGAGGACGAGGAGCTGGTCGACGAGGAGGCCTGAGCCGGCTCGGCCCCGGCACCGGGCTCGCGGGCGAGGGATGATCGGACCGTGCCCGAAGGCGACACGGTCTTCCTCACCTGCCACCGGCTGCACGAGGCGCTGGCCGGGCAGGTGCTGACCCGCGGCGAACTGCGCCACCCCCGGCTGTCCGCGCTGGACCTGGCCGGACGCCGGGTGCGGGAGGTGCGGCCCGCCGGCAAGCACCTGCTGGTCCGCTTCGACGACGGCCACACCCTGCACAACCACCTGCGCATGGACGGCTCCTGGCACCTCTACTCCCCCGGCGCGCGGTGGCGGCGCCCGGGGCACCAGGCCCGGGCGGTGCTGGCGACGGACCAGCGCGTCGCGGTCGGGTTCAACCTGCACGACCTGCGGTGGCTGCCGACCTCGGCGGAGTCGGAGGTGGTCGGCCACCTCGGTCCCGACCTGCTCGACCCGGACTGGGGCGAGGAGCACGAGGCGGAGGCGCTGCGGCGGCTCACCGCCGAGCCGGAGCGGGAGATCGGCCTCGCGCTGCTGGACCAGCGGGTGATGGCCGGCGTCGGCAACATGTACCGGGTCGAGGTGTGCTTCCTGCTGGGGCGGTCGCCGTGGACGCCGGTGTCCGAGGTGGACGCGGCCCGCGCGGTGCGGTTGTGCCGGGACCTGCTGCTGCGCAACGCCTGGCGCCCGGAGCAGTCCACGACGGGCAGCACGCGCCGCGGCTCCGAGCACTGGGTGTACGGCCGCCGGACGTGCCTGCGCTGCGGCACCCGGATCCGCCGCACCGACCAGGGCGAGGACGTCGAAGCCCGCGTCACCTACCACTGCCCCCGCTGCCAACCCTGACCCCGCGCCCCAGCGCCACCACCCGCCGGGCGGGCGCGGTTCCGGGGGAAGTCGGACGTCTGGTCTCCAGTGAAGGCGCGCCGTGGACCGCGAGCGGAGGAGGTCCGGCGTGGCCCCGGCGTCAGTCGGAGGGGGCGGCGTCAGGGTTCGCGGCGGCCGTCTCGGACGTCGGCGATGTAGCGCAGCAGCGGGTAGACCAGGACGATGCCCACCGAGCCCCACACGATGCCGGTCACCCGCAGGTCGCCGACGTGCAGCGTCAGGTCGCCCACCCCGGCGATCACCGCGGTGCCCAGCACCACCAGGTTGACCGGGTCGGTGAAGTCCGTGCGGGCGTCCAGCCAGATCCGCACGCCCACCAGCGCCAGCATCCCGAACAGCACCAGCGTCGCCCCGCCGAGCACCCCCATCGGGATGGTGTTGAGCAGGGCCGTCAGCTTCGGCGAGAACGACAGCACCACCGCGACCACCGCAGCGACCATGCACGCCGCCGTGGAGTACACCCGCGTCGCCGCCATCACCCCGACGTTGGGCGCGTAGCTGCTCAACGACGACCCGCCCGCCGCGCCGGACAGCGTGGTCGCCAGCCCGCCGCCGATCAGCGCGTCGCCCACGTGCGGGTCGAGGTCGCGGCCGCTCATCGCCGCCACCGCCTTGAGGTGCGCCACGTGCTCGGCGACCAGCACGATCACCAGCGGCAGCACGAACGGCATCACCGCGACGTGCAGCTGGGGCGCGATGAGCTGTGGCAGGCCGATCCAGGGCGCGTCGGCGAGCTCCGCGAGGCGCTCCGGCACGAGCTGACCGGTCAGCGCCGCGTAGCACCAGCCGACGAGCACGCCGACCAGCACCGCGACCCGCGCCGCCATGCCCCGGCTGACCACGACCAGCAGCACGACCGTGACCAGGGTCAGCGCGGCGGGCACCCGCTGCTGGTCGAAGGAGGACACCGACTGCGGGGCGAGGCTCAACCCGATCATCAGGATGATCGCCCCGGTCACCACCGGCGGCATCGCCGACTCCAGCAGGCGCACGCCCAGCGCCTTGACCGCCACGCCGACGCTGAACACCACGACGCCGACCACCACGATGCCGCCGAGCAGCGCGGCCGGGCTCGCGCCGGCCTCGTTCGCCGCGGCGTTCAGCGGCACCACGAAGGCCACCGAAGCACCCAGGTAGCTGGGCACGCGGTTGCGGGTGACCAGCAGGAACAGCATGGTCCCCAGGCCGGACAGCAGCAGGGTGGTGCTCGCGGGGAAGCCGGTGAGCAGCGGGACCAGCGTCGTGGTGCCGAACATCGCCAGCAGGTGCTGCGCACCGAAGCCGATGGTCAGCGGCCAGCTCAACCGCTCCTCGGAGGCGACGACCGCATCGGGCACCGGGCGTCGACCGTTGCCGTGCACGGTCCACAACGCCACGTCGTTCCCCCAACCACCCGATCAGGCGGGTCTCAAATCACGGCCTGTGATGATGAGGAAAGATTACTATTTCGCATCGCACAATCAAGACGCGCACCAGGAGAACCACCACTACCTGCAGTGATGCGGTGTCGCGGGAGGATGCGGGAGGCTAACGACGCCCCTCCGGTCCGAGCAGCTCCCGCAGCCCGTCCGCCAACCCGGCCAACCGGTCTGTCGCGTCCTGCAACAGGTGCTTCTGCTCCGGCGCCCCGCTGGCCGCGACGGCCCGACCCGCAGCCGCCACCAGCGCGCCGTACCCGTCGACACCCTCGTCCAGCTCCGCCCGGAGCCGCTCGACGTCCGCGCGCAACGCGGCCTTGTCCGCCGCCGGGGCGTGCGGGATCGCCGCCTCCACGGCGACCAGCCGGTCCGCGCCGCGCCGCAGCTCCGCGGCCGTGCTGTCCGCGGTCACGCGCGCGTCCGCGGCGGCGCTGCCCGCGCCCACCGCCTTCAGCTGCTCCAGCGCGCGGTACAGGGTGGCCTCGGCGTCGCGCAGCCGCTGCATCGGTGCCCGCGCGGCCGAGCTGGACGGCGGCAGCGGGACCGGTTCCGGCGGCGCCTCCGGCAGCGGTGTCCGCTTGAGCCGCCGGTACTTCACCCCGGCCCGCACGGCGGTGGCCCCGCCGAGCACGGCGAGGCCACCGAGTCCGAACGTCGTCACGTCCTGCAGGAACACACCGGCCGAGTCGGCCCACGCCCACAGCTGCGGCACCGACGCGGAGGTCACCGCCCCGGCGCCGAACACACCGGCGGTCGCCGCACCGCCCGTCGCGGTCCGCTTGGCCCGCCTGCGCTGCCGGATCGCCCGCGCCCGCGGGTCCCGCCACCGGGCGATCTTCCGACGCACCTCGGTCAGCACCGGGCCACGCAGTTGTTCGAGAGCGGCCTCGCCCAGCTGCGTCAGCTCCTGCTTGCGGGACGACCTCACCCTGGGCTCGCTCAGGCCTGCCCGGCCTGCGGGTTCTGCTGCTGCTGCGGGTTGCTGGCGGGCTCGGCCGGGGTCTGCGCCCCACCAGCGATCTGCTGCTGCTGGCCACTCGCGACCTGCTGCTGCTCGGTCCCCATCGAGGCCCGCAGCTGCGCGAGCCGGCTGGCACCGGCGGCGTCGATGGACGCCTGCTCGACCTCCATCATGCGGCCCTGCACGCTGTTCTGCGCCAGCTCGGCCTGGCCGAGGGCGGTGGTGTAGCGGCGCTCGATCTTGTCGCGCACCTCGTCCAGGGACGGCGTGTTGCCCGGCGCCGCGACCTCGGTCATCTGGCGCATCGAGTTCGCGACCTGCTCCTGCATCTTGGCCTGCTCGAGCTGGCTGAGCAGCTTCGTCCGCTCGGCGATCTTCTGCTGCAGGACCTGGGCGTTGCGCTCGACCGCCTGCTTGGCCTGCTCGGCAGCCTGCAGCGACTGGTCGTGCAGCGTCTTGAGGTCCTCGACGCCCTGCTCCGCGGTGACCAGCTGGCTGGCCAGCTGGGTGGCCGTCTCCTCGTACTTCTGCGCGCTGGCCTCGTCACCGTTGGCCCGCGCCTGGTCCGCCATCACCAGGGCCTGCTTGGCGGAGGCCTGCAGCTTCTCGACCTCGCCGAGCTGGCGGTTCAGCTTCATCTCCAGCTGCCGCTGGTTGCCGATCACCTGGGCAGCCTGCTGGGAGAGAGCCTGGTGTTGCCGCTGGGCTTCCTCGATGGCCTGCTGGATCTGCACCTTGGGATCGGCGTGCTCGTCGACCTTCGACGAGAACGCCGCCATGAAGTACTTCCACGCCTTCACGAACGGATTGGCCATCTCCTCCGCCTGCCTTCTTCTGCTGCTCGGCTGCCCCACAGCCGACACGTCGCACCGCGCGTGTCGGCTGGTTCCATCGTGTCAGGTAGTCGTGTCCGCTTCCACCAAACACGGTCAATCTCCGGGTTCACCCGGAGTCACTCCCCAAGATCGAACCAGTTGCCCCTCGCGACCCGCGCACCGGGTGCCCGAAAACGGTCGTGGGTGCTGGAACCGGGCTCCCACCCGGCCCCAGCACCCACGACTCGGTGTCTGTATCTGCTCCCCGCCCACGGGCCGTCCCCGCGCGGGCCGGCTCGGCGCGGCCGCTAGGCGGCCACCACGACGCCACCCGGCTTGCGGACCGGGGCGCTGATGCGCTGGCTGAGCACCGGCTGGAGGCGCTCCGCGCAGGCGCGCGGCTCCGCGTCGGCACTGGGTTCGGACAACTGCTGCTGCGCCAGCTCGGTCTCGGTCAGCTCCGCGCCGATCAGGCTGGGCACCAGCTGGTCGCCCTCCATCTCAGCGGCCCGGTCGACGCCGGAAGGCACCACCATCGTGTTGTCCAGATCGCCGGCCACGGTCACCAGCAGCTCTGGCAGCGGCAGGTCGAGGGCGTCGCAGATCGAGGCGAGCAGCTCGCTGGACGCCTCCTTGCGGCCCCGCTCGACCTCGGAGAGGTATCCGAGGCTGACCCGGGCAGCGCGCGAAACATCCCGCAAGGTCCGAGACTGTGCGGTCCGGGCGCGGCGCAGCCGTTCACCGACCGCCTCCCGCAACAATACGGTCATCGCGCGCCTCCCTTCCTTCATCGCCTACCGCGTGTAGCACGCGTGAACGCTCCCTACGTTACTCACCCGACGGCCCGAACGAGAACGATCGTGGACAAGTCCGCCGAGGGCGAACGTCCGGAGACCGACCGGCCCAGTCCGGGAGGACACCGCGTTGCGGCAGCGCACGGTACCCCTGGAGCGTCAACGCAGCAGGTCTGCGAAGTGTTCCAGCGCCACCCGAACGGCCGCAGCCCGCACCGCGTGCCGATCGCCCGGCAAGCGCACCGAGTGCACCGTCGCGCCGCTCGGGCCGGCGAAGCCGAGGTGCACCGTGCCGGGCGCCACGCCGTCCTGCGGGTCCGGCCCGGCCACCCCGGTCAGCCCGACTCCCCAGTCCGCCCGGCACCGGGCGCGCGCCCCGTCGGCGAGCATCTCCGCGACCCGCGGGTCCACCGCCCCGCGCTCGGCGAGCAGGTCCCGGTCGACCCCGGCCAGCTCGGCCTTGAGGTCGGTGGCGTAGACGACCAGGCCGCCGCGCACCACGTCGCTGGCGCCGGGCACGTCGGTCAGCGCCGCGGCCACCAGACCGGCGGTCAGCGACTCGGCGGTGGCGACCGTCTCGCCGCGCCTGCGCAGGGTGTCGAGCAGTCCCGCCACCTGCGAGAACGGCAGGTCGATCCGCCCGAGGATCATGACCCTGCCCCGTTGCGGGCCGCGGCGCGCAACCGCAGCACGCGGACCACGTAGTCGACCCCGGTGCCGACGGTCGCGACGACCGCCGCGCCCATCACGATCCACCGCGGCAGCTCGGCCCAGGCGCCCAGCGGCAGCAGGTAGAGGCCGATCGCGACCGCCTGCAGCAGCGTCTTGACCTTCCCGCCGTAGCTGGCCGCGATCACCCCGTGCCGGATGACCCAGAACCGCAGCAGCGTGATGGCCAGCTCACGGCCGAGGATCACCCAGGTGACCCACCAGCCGAGGTCGCCGAGCACGCTCAGGCCGATCAGCGCGGCACCGGTGAGCGCCTTGTCCGCGATCGGGTCGGCGACCTTGCCGAAGTCGGTGACCAGGCCGCGGCGGCGCGCCAGGTCACCGTCGATGCGGTCGGTGATCGAGGCGACCACGAACACCCCGGTCGCCACCCAGCGCCACACCCCGTCGTGCCCGCCGTCCCAGAACAGCGCGACCAGGAACACCGGCACCAGCGCCAGCCGGGACACGGTCAGGATGTTGGCGATGTTGACCAGGGGTACCGGCTCGGACCGCACCGCCTGCGGATCGGACGCCGCGCCATCGGCCGTCATGGCTGCTCCCCGGACCGGTCTTCCGCGGGTGTGCCGTCCACCGGCCGCACGACGAGGTCCACGCCCTCGCTCGCCTCGACCCGGCAGTGCAGCACGTCACCCACGCCGACCTCTCCAGGATCAGCGACGATGCACTCCCCGTCCACCTCCGGCCCCTGGTGGTCGGCACGGCCGACGACCTCCCCGTCGTCGACCCGCTCCACCAGGACCCGCACCTCGGTGCCGACGCGGTCCTCGGCACGCTGCGCGATCAGCTCGTCGACCAGGTCGGACAGCTCCTCGACGCGCTCGTCGACGGTGTCCGGGTCCACCTTGTCGGCGAACCCGGCCGCCTCGGTGCCGTCCTCGTCGGAGTAGCCGAAGACGCCGACGGCGTCCAGCCGAGCGCGGGTCAGGAAGTCCTGCAGCTCGGCGAAGTCCTCCTCGGTCTCCCCGGGGAACCCGACGATGAAGTTGCTGCGGATGCCCGCCTCGGGCGCCAGCTCGCGGATCTGCTCGATCAGCTGCAGGAAGGACTCGGTGGAGCCGAACCGGCGCATCCGCCGCAGCACCGGCTCGCTGGAGTGCTGGAACGACAGGTCGAAGTAGGGCGCGACGCCCGGGGTGGTGGCGATGGTGCGCACCAGACCGGGCCGGGTCTCGGCGGGCTGGAGGTAGGAGACGCGGACGCGCTCGACACCCTCGACCTCGGCCAGCCGCGGCAGCAGCGTCTCCAGGGCGCGCGGGTCGGCGAGGTCCTTGCCGTAGGAGGTGGAGTTCTCGCTGACCAGGAACAGCTCCTTGGCGCCGTGCTCGGCCAGCCACACCGCCTCGCCCAGCACCTCCTCCGGCTTCCGGGACAGGAAGGAGCCGCGGAAGGAGGGGATGGCGCAGAACGAGCAGCGCCGGTCGCAACCGGAGGCCAGCTTCAGCGCGGCGACGGGCGAGTCGTCGAGCCGGCGGCGCGCCACCGACCGCGCGGCGGGCACCCAGCCGTGCCCGGGCACCGACACCTCGGCGGCCGCGGCGGGACGGGCGACGGGGGTGATCGGCAGCATCTTCCGGCGGTCCCGCGGCTGGTGCGCGGGGATGGTCTTGCCCGCGAGGACGTCGTCGAGGCGCTCGGCGAGCTGGCCGTAGTGGTCGAAGCCGAGCACCGCGGCCGCCTCCGGCAGGTGCTCGGCGAGCTCGGCGCCGTAGCGCTCGGCCATGCACCCCACGGCGACGACCTTCGCGCCGGTGTCGGAGGCGGCGAGCAGGGTGTCGACGGAGTCCTTCTTGGCCGACTCGACGAAGCCGCAGGTGTTGACGACCACCACGTCGGCTGCGTCCTCGGCGTCGACGAGGTCCCACCCGCGGTCGTGCAGGGTCCCGGCGAGTTCTTCGGAGTCGACTTCGTTGCGGGCGCAACCGAGCGTGACCATGGCGACTCGGCGGTGCTTCTGCTCGGCTGGCATGCCCTGAGCCTAACGTCCGGCCACCGCGACCCTTCCTGAGCCCGACCCCGTCCGCGCTGCGCACGGGGGTCGGTGTGCGGCACGGCGGCTGCGGTGGTGGTCAACACCACGGCCGCCGGAGACCGCACTCGGGGTGATTTTGGTTAGGCTCACCTAATGTGAGTGATCGGATGGAGATCCGCCCGGCCAGGGTGCGCGACGTCCGCGGCATCAAGGCGCTGATCGACCACTACGCGGGGAAGGTGGTGCTGGGCAAGGACCTCGTCACGCTCTACGAGGACGTCCAGGAGTTCTGGGTCGCGGAGGCGGACGGGCAGGTCGTCGGCTGCGGCGCCCTGCACGTGCTCTGGCAGGACCTGGCCGAGATCCGCACCGTGGCGGTGGACCCGATGGCCAAGGGGCGCGGCATCGGGCACGCGATCGTCGAGAAGCTGATCGAGACGGCCACCGAGCTGGGCCTGGCCCGGATCTTCGTGCTGACCTTCGAGACCGGGTTCTTCGGCCGCCACGGCTTCGTGCCGATCGAGGACACCCCGGTGCCACCGGAGGTCTACGAGGAGATCCGGCGCTCGCCGGACGAGGGGGTGGCGCAGTTCCTCGACCTCGCGCACGTCAAGCCGAACACCCTCGGCAACACGCGGATGCTGCTGCACCTCGGCGCGTGATGCGGGCTCCGCCGGTGGGCGGCGCTAGGATGCCCGCATGAATGACTATGCACCATCGGCGATAGCGATTCGGCGAGCGCGGGTCGCGGACGTCCCGTCGATCAAGGCCCTGGTCGACACCTACGCCGGCGAGGTGCTGCTGGCCAAGAACCTCGTCACGCTCTACGAGGACGTCCAGGAGTTCTGGGTCGCCGAGCTGTCCGAGCCGGACCGGCCGCCCCGCGTCGTGGGCTGCGGCGCCCTGCACGTGCTGTGGGAGGACCTCGCCGAGATCCGCACCGTCGCGGTCGACCCGACGGTGCGCGGCCACGGCATCGGCCACCGCCTGGTCCGGCGGCTGGTCGAGCTGGCCCGCGAGCTGGGCCTGGCCCGGCTGTTCGTGCTGACCTTCGAGACCGAGTTCTTCGGCCGCCACGGCTTCCGCACCATCGACGGCGCGCCGGTCAGCCCGGAGGTCTACGAGGAGATGCGCCGCTCGGTCGACGCGGGCGTGGCGGAGTTCCTGGACCTGGCCAACATCAAACCCAACACCCTCGGCAACACCCGGATGCTGCTCGACCTCACCTGACCGGTGCGCGCCGGTCGCGTCCCGAGCAGCGACACCGCCCGAACGGTGGGCCACGGCGTCCGCCGTTCTCGTGCTTGCCGGCTCAACCACACCACCCGCACCACGCGTTCCGGCTATAACACGGGGAGTGATCACACCGGATCCGAGGAGTCCTGCTGTGCACCGATCCCACGCACGCCGCGGCCTGTTCACCTCCGCCGTCGCCACCGGAGCGCTGCTGCTGACCACCGGCACCGCGCACGCCGACCTCAGCCCGGCCGAGCTGCGGGCCACCACCGACGAGTACCTCTTCGAGCTCTCCCTCGACGCCTTCACCCAGACCCGGGCCGAGCGGCCGCACGCCGACCAGCTGGACTGGTCCTCGGACGGCTGCTCGATGTCGCCGGACGAGCCACTGGGCTACCAGTTCCGCACCAGCTGCGACCGGCACGACTTCGGCTACCGCAACTACACGAAGCAGGACCGGTTCACCGAGGCCGGGCGCAAGGCCATCGACGACAACTTCCGCGACGACATGTACTCGGTCTGCGGTGACGACGTGGCGTGCAAGGGCACCGCGAACGTCTACTACTTCGCGGTGCGGGAGTTCGGCGGGCTGACCGGCTCCACCGCCGAAGCCGTCGAGCACGCGCAGATCCAGCTGCTGCCCTCGGACGGCGGCGTGCTGAAGTTCCAGCTCGTCAACGCCGCGGGCCGGCTCGTGCAGCTCACCGCGGCCGGCTGACGGTCCCGGGGCGTGCCCGGCCCGGGCGCGCCCCGCGGTCCCGAGGTCCGCTCCCCCGGCCTGCGCGTCGAGGCCGGGGGCTCGTGCGCGGGAGTAGTGTCGCCGGGCGACGAAGGGAGCTCGAATGGTCAAGCGGCAACTTCCGCGCTGGTCCGAACTGCGTCCGCTCCTGCGGGTCAAGCCACCACAGTTCAACCCCACCGAGCGCCGGCTGTCCGCCGCGCACTCCATCGCCGACCTGCGGGCCATCGCCCGCCGGCGCACGCCCCGCGCCGTGTTCGACTACACCGACGGCGCCGCCGAGGCGGAGATCAGCCTGCGCCGCGCTCGCCAGGCGTTCCGGAACGTCGAGTTCCACCCCTCCGTGCTGCGCGACGTGTCCACCGTGGACACCACCACCACGGTGCTCGGCAGGCCGTCGGCCCTGCCGTTCTCCTTCGCCCCCACCGGTTTCACGCGCATGATGCACACCGCGGGCGAAGCGGCGGTGGCCCGCGTCGCCGAGCGCGCCGGCATCCCCTACGCACTGTCCACGATGGGCACCACGTCGATCGAGGACCTGGCCGCCGAAGCGCCGGGCGCCCGCAAGTGGTTCCAGCTCTACCTGTGGAAGGACCGCGAGGCCAGCCGGTCGCTGGTGCAGCGCGCGCAGGACGCGGGCTACGAGGCGCTGGTCCTCACGGTGGACACGCCCGTCGGCGGCGCGCGGCTGCGCGACGCCCGCAACGGCCTGACCATCCCGCCGGAGCTGACGCTGCGGACCGTCCTCGACGGCGCGATGCACCCGTCGTGGTGGTTCAACCTGCTCACCACCGAGCCGCTGACGTTCGCGTCCTTCCACCACTGGTCCAGCACCGCGCACGACCTGATCAACACGATGTTCGACCCGTCGCTGAACTACGCCGACCTGGAGTGGTTGCGCGAGCTCTGGCAGGGGCCGCTGGTGGTCAAGGGCATCCAGAACCCGGACGACGCCCGCCGCGTGGTCGAGCTGGGCGCCGACGGCGTGGTCCTGTCCAACCACGGTGGCCGCCAGCTGGACCGGGCGCCCACCATGCTCGAGCTGCTCCCGGCGGTGCGCGAAGCGGTCGGCGACCGGGCCGAGGTCCTGCTGGACACCGGCATCACCAGCGGTGCGGACGTCGTCGCGGCCATCGCCCTGGGCGCCGACTCCTGCCTGGTCGGCCGCGCCTACCTGTACGGCCTGATGGCCGGCGGCGAACGCGGCGTGCAGCGGGCGGTGGACATCCTGCGCAGCGAGGTGGTGCGCACCCTCCAGCTGCTCGGCGTCCGCGCCGTCTCCGAGCTGGACCGCACGCACGCGACGCTGCGCCGCTGACCGGGCGGGCCCCTGCCACCGGCCGGCGGCAGGGGCCCGTCCTCAGCGTCCGGGGCGCGGGTCCACCGGGTGGACCTCCGGCGGCGCGGACGTGCCCGCGCCGTCGATCGGGCCCGTGGCGTGGTAGGCCTCGCAAGGGCCGCCGATGTACTTCTCGAAGTCCGTGGTCACGTGGATGACCGACTTCCCGTCGCGGGTCGGCAGCAGCGTCGGGCTGAAGTTCCGGCACACGCTGCCCTGGTTGTAGCTGATCTGCACCGGTGCCGGGATCTCCCGCCAGCCGTGCGCCAGGTCGGACGGGTCGTCGTTGACCATCAGCGTGCGCCCGTTGCCCGGCGCCCACCCGCCGTTGTCGTTGGCCAGCATCTGGTAGGCCAGCAGCAGCCGCCCGTTCGGGCCCGGTCCCGGCGCCCAGGCGATGGTCGGCGTGCCCAGGGGTTGCCCACCGGTCTCGGACAGGATCTCGGTGCCCAGGTCGTAGGGGTCGCCGAAGTCCCAGCCGTCCTGCGACGTGCGCATCCAGATCGTGCAGATGTGCACCGGGTCGTAGTTGCAGACCTCGTAGACCATCACGTAGGTGCCGTCCGGGAGCGTGCGCACGCCCGCCATCCCGGGCCGGACGGTGAACTCGTCGTTCTTGACGGTGTCCCGCAGGTCCGTCCAGGTCCGGCCGTCGCGGGACCGCACCTGCACCAGCTTCTGGTCGTGCTCCGGGTCGCCGTCGTCGGAGTAGAACACCACCAGGTCGCCCTGCTCGGAGACGGTGAACTCGGGTTCCCAGACGCCCGGGCCCTGCGGCGCCCGCACGATGGTGGACAGGAACTCCCAGGTGCGGCCGTGGTCGTTGCTGCGCCACAGCCGGATGCTGCTGCGCCGCACCTCCGCGTCGTCACCGACCCCGGCGGTCCCCGCCCACAGCAGCGTCCCGGCGGGCATGTCGCCGACCCGCTGCGGCAGCTCGTACAGCGTCGAGCAGCACATGCCCTTCTCGTTCGCGCCCTCCGGGTCGCGGATCTCGGCCAGGGGCTGGAAGGTGGCGCCGTCGTCCCGGCTCTCGTACACGACCGCGAACCCGGTCTGGTCGGCGTAGGTGGTCATGCTGACCAGGACCCGGCCGTTGGCCTCGCCGGAGTGCTGCAGGCGCACCAGCCGGGGGTAGCTGCTGCCCCCGACCCGCAACAGCTCCCCTCTGTCCACATCAGACGGAACGGCGTCCCCGGTGGCGACGTGCTGGGAACCGACCAGCGACAGCACCGACAACGGGACCAGGAAGGCAGCGCGCAACTTCCGGAGGAGCATGCGTGGACCTCACGACTTTCGCAGGCGGACAAAGACCGTCAGCGCGCCGGAGACTATCTCAGCGATCCTGGATTTCGACCGGTTCCAGCATTCCGTTCAGCGCAATTTCCGATTCGCAAACGGAGCAATGCGAATCGACTGTGAAGAGCGCGGAAAAGGTGTGAAGAACGTGAGCGGCGGTGGCCGGAACCACCGCCGCTCACGGTTTCACTCGTCGTCCGGGGGCGGGCCACCGCGGATCGAGTACAGCGCGTTCTCCAGCTCGTCGGGCTTGACCAGCACCTCGCGCGCCTTCGAGCCCTCCGACGGCCCGACCACACCGCGGGATTCGAGCAGGTCCATCAACCGACCGGCCTTGGCGAACCCGACCCGCAGCTTGCGCTGCAGCATCGAGGTGGAGCCGAACTGGCTGGTCACCACGAGTTCGGCGGCCTGCAGCACCAGGTCCAGGTCGTCACCGATGTCGGAGTCGATCTCCTTCTTCTCACCGGCCTTGGCCGCGGTGACGCCGTCGGTGTACTCCGGTTCGGCCTGTTCCTTGGTGAACGCGACGATGCGCTGGATCTCCTCGTCGGAGACGAACGAGCCCTGCACCCGGGTCGGCCGCGAGGCCCCCATCGGCAGGTACAGCGCGTCGCCCATGCCGATCAGCTTCTCCGCACCGGGCTGGTCGAGGATGACCCGCGAGTCGGTCAGCGACGAGGTGGCGAAGGCCAGCCGGGACGGCACGTTGGTCTTGATCAGGCCGGTCACCACGTCCACCGACGGCCGCTGGGTGGCCAGCACCAGGTGGATGCCGGCGGCGCGCGCCTTCTGCGTGATGCGCACGATGGCGTCCTCGACGTCGCGCGGCGCGGTCATCATCAGGTCGGCCAGCTCGTCGACGATGGCCAGGATGTACGGGTAGGGGCGGTACTCCCGCTCGCTGCCGGGCGGGGTGGTGATCTCGCCGGACTTGACCTTCCGGTTGAAGTCGTCGATGTGCCGCACCCGGTTGGCCTGCATGTCCTGGTAGCGCTGCTCCATCTCCTCCACCAGCCAGGCCAGCGCGGCGGCGGCCTTCTTCGGCTGGGTGATGATGGGCGTGATCAGGTGCGGGATGCCCTCGTAGGGCGTCAGCTCCACCATCTTCGGGTCGATCAGGATCATCCTGACCTCTTGCGGCGTCGCCCGCGCCAGCAGCGACACCAGCATGGAGTTGACGAAGCTGGACTTGCCGGAGCCGGTGGAGCCGGCCACCAGCAGGTGCGGCATCTTGGCCAGGTTCGCGGTGACCATGTGGCCTTCGATGTCCTTGCCCAGGCCCATCACCAGCGGGTGGCTGTCCTTGGCCGCCTCCTCGGAGCGCAGCACGTCGCCGAGCCGCACCATCTCCCGGTCGGTGTTGGGCACCTCGATGCCCACCGCGGACTTGCCGGGGATGGGCGCCAGCAGCCGCACGTTGTCGGTGGCCGCGGCGTAGGCGATGTTCTTGGTCAGCGCGGTGATCTTCTCGACCTTCACGCCGGGCCCGAGCTCGACCTCGTAGCGGGTGACCGTCGGCCCGCGGGTGAAACCGGTGACCTGGGCGTCGATGTTGAACTGCTCCAGCACCGCGGTGATCGCCTCGATCATCGCGTCGTTGGCCCGGCTGCGGCTCTTCGGCGGTTCCCCGTCGGTGAGCACGTCCAGCGGCGGCAGCTGGTAGTCGCCCTCGACGCTGCGGCTGATCTGCGGCCGGTCGTTCTTCTTCGGCTTCTCCGGGGCGGGCGCCTTCGCCGGGACCGCGGCCGCGGGCTTGGCGGGCGCCGGTTCCTCAGGCACGTCGTCGAGGGACAGCTGCGGGTCGGCCATCGCCGCCTGGCGGCGGCGCGACGGGCGGCGCAGCTTGACCTCGGTCTCCCCCTCCTCGCTCGGCTCCGCCTTCGACCGGGACCTCGTCGACCGGGTCTTCGCCAGCTCCTCGGCCACGTCCTCCTCGTAGCCGACGCCGCGCAGCCACTCCCCGATGTCGCGCACCGACGTGCCGGTGAGCACCAGCAGCCCGAACAGGCCGACCAGCACCAGCACCGGGAGGGCGACCCACCCGGTGAGGCCGTACTCGAGCGGCCCACCGGCGACGAAACCGAGCGCACCACCGGCGTTCGGCCACTGCTCCGGCTCCAGCGGTGCGCCGTGCACGATGTGCAGGACGCCGAGCGTGGTGAAGATCAGCAGCATCGTGCCGATCACCACCCGCGGGCGGGCCTCGGCGGTGCTCTCGGTGCGCATCAGCACCACCGCGGCGACCAGCAGCACGATCGGCAGGACCCACGCGGCGCTGCCGATGACCGAGCGCAGCGCCACGTCGAGCCCGTGGCCCACCGGGCCACCGGCCCCCCACCAGATGCCCGCCGCCGCGATCACGGCGAAGGCCAGGAAGACCAGCGCGAGCCCGTCCCGCCGGTGCGCGGGGTCGAGCTCCCGCGTCTTGCCCATCGCGCGCACCACGCTGCCGACACCGCGGGCGAGCCCGCCGCCGCGCGACCCGGTGCGCCGCTTGGCCGGTTGCCGCCGCGGGGCGTGCGTCGAGCCGCGCTTGGCAGTGCTCCCGCCGCCGCTGCGCGAGCTCGAGCGGGACCCGCTCCGGGAACCACCACTGCGCGACGCGGAGCCGTTGCTCTTCGTGGCGCTCTTGCTGCGCGCCGACCCACGCCCCCCGTTCGATGTCCGGCTCGCCATGCCCCACACGGTATCCGCACCCGCCTCTCCCGTCACAACAGCCACTGGGGTCGCGGCTCGGACGCTTTCTCGGGCGTTCCGCCCCCGTTCGGGGTACCGGGCGTGAGATATTCGACCATCATGGTTGCCCTCCCGACCGGACCGCACGAGCCGACACGCCGAACGGACCGCGAGACTCTGTTCCGCGACGCGCCGCTGCTGTGGCGCGTGCTCATGCGCGTGGACCGCGCGATCATCGGCGCCACCGGCCGGCTGGAGGTCGAGGGTGACGTGCCGGACGAGCTGCGCGGCAAGCCGCTGCTGCTGGCCGCCAACCACATCGGCAACCTCGACGCCCTGGTGCTGATCGCGGCCTGCCGCACGCGCCGGCTGGCGCCCCGCTTCCTGGCCACGGGCGGCCTGTTCGACACCCCGGTGCTGGGCGGGGTGCTGCGCCGCTGCCGCCACATCCGCGCCGACCGCGGCAAGAGCACGGCGGGCGAGGCCATGGGCCGGGTCGTCACGGCCCTGACCAGCGACCACCGGCCGGTCCTGGTGTACCCGGAGGGCCGCATCACCCTCGAACCGGACATGTGGCCGGAGCGCGGCAAGACCGGCGCGGCCCGGATGGCACTGGCCTCCGGCGCCACCGTGGTGCCGATCAGCCAGTGGGGTGCCCACGAGGCGATGTGCTACGGCATGGTCCGCGTGGAGAGCGCCCGCGACCTGTGGGTGCTGTTCTCCTCGTGGCTGCGCGCGGTGCGCCGCCGCCCGAGGCTGCGGGTGCGCTTCGGCACGCCGGTGGACCTCAGCGACCTCTCCCTCGACCGGGTCGGCGACGCGACCCGGGCCCGCGACCGCATCATGCGGGCGATCACCGACGGCCTGGTCCCGCTGCGCGAGGGCGAACTCGGCACCCCGCACCACCTCGACCCCACCCGCCCGGTCACGGACAAGCCCAGCCCCTGGCGCCCTTGATCACGAGCGGTCGAAGTCGACCCCGGTCGCCAGGTGCGCGATGTGGTGCGACGTGCCGTAGGCGATCCACTCCTGCGGTTCCTCCGCCACCCACTTCCCGCGCGCGCAGTGCCACAGCTGCCGATCGCCCCACGAGTCTGCCGCGCGCTGCGCGTACTCCGGCGAGTCGACCAGTTCCTGCGCCACCTCCCGGAAGCGGGCGCCGAGGTCTTCGTCCGCGACCGGTTGCCTGTTCGCTCCTCGTTCCAACTCACGCCACGCGTACCGGGTGCACCCTCGACCGGTGTAGAAGAGGTAGGGATTGGGCTTGATCCCACCACCCTGCTTCCTGTCCGCAGGTCGACCGGGACTCACGACGCCGTAGTCCCCGTAGCGGAGGGTGGGCGTGACCGCCTGCAGCCGCTCCCACAGCTGGAGTTCGCGGCGCGTGCGCACACCTGCACGGATCCCAGTGCGCTGAGGTGGGATGGACCCGCCGAGCACTGTGATCGACATGAAGCTGAAGCGCTGCCCGAGCTCAGCGACCAACGGCTCGTAGACCTCCCACGCCACCTCGCGCCGGGGCACGTAGCCCACATCGACCAGCAACTCGACTTCCGACGCATCGACGTTGAGGCGGGCCAGCACGCTGATGAGTTCTCGGACCGCCTCATCCACCGGGCAGTCGGCGGCCACCCGGACGCCGAACGTGACGTCGTGCGATTCGCGCAGCAAAGCGTACCTGCGCAGCTCACCATCGTCCAGGCCCAATGGCACGACCGGCGTGAACGGCAACTCCGGGTCCGGGTCGAACACGGTCGGACTCGTCATGACCTCCACCACCGGGTCGAGCGGGCCTCCGGGCATGTTGCGGAGTCGATCGGTACCGGGGAGCCGGGTCACGTCCAGCAACGGCTTCTGCCCGTAGTGGTGGAGGTGCTCGACAGCCGCGATCAGGGTCTCCAGCACTTTCGACCCTCCGCTGTGGAGGTCCACGCAGATGCGAACCGCTTGGGCCTCCTCCCGCGACACCTGGCACAACGCCGTCAGCTCGCCGGTCTTGCCCCGCACCGCGACCATCGGAGAAGAACTCATGCCACCCCCAAAACGACGACCCCGCGAGACCACGCTAGGGAAGATCGCCCTGGAACCGCTTCTGCTGAACGGTTGATCAGATCAGCCCGCGAGGACGCGAGCGCTCCACCCCGGTGATCCCGCTGGTCGACCCCGGTCTCACGTGGCTTGTGAACGTGCGGCCACGCGACCACCAGCAGTCGCCGTCACCGGCTCGCGTCCCCCGACCGGCAGGTGATGCTGCTCCCGCGGGGTGAGCGCGGGGTCACCGCCGGACCAGAACCGACCGCCGGGGCCATGGGACCGGAGCGCGGTCGAGCCATCCGCTCCGCAGTCGGGTGACGCCGAGTGGCCGAGCGGAAGTCGCCCGCCCAGACCATTTCTCGCCAATCACGAGGCTCAGGCCCGTCCCATCGCGTTTACTGTCCACAGTGCTCACCGCAAGAGGGTGGACACACCGGACGGACGGGGGCAAACGTGCGCAAAGTCGTCACCGCTGCGATGGCGGTCGGGCTCCTCACGAGCATGGCGCCGGTGGCCGCGAACGCGGCGGCACCGGGTTTCGAGCCGCCACCGATCGAGTGGGGTCCGTGCTCCGACGAGAACCTGCAGAAGGCCGGGGCGGAGTGCGGGACGGTGCAGGTCCCGCTGGACCACTCCGACCCGGACGGTGAGCAGATCTCGCTCGCGGTGTCCCGGGTCAAGCACACCGTGCCCGAGGACGAGTACCAGGGCGTCATGCTGGTCAACCCGGGCGGGCCGGGCGGGTCGGGGCTGGCCCTGTCCACGCTCGGCGCGTACGTCCCGAAGGGCGCCGGGGCGGCCTACGACTGGATCGGCTTCGACCCGCGGGGTGTCGGGGCCAGCGAGCCCGCGCTCTCCTGCGACCCGGACTACTTCTCCTACGACCGCCCGCACTACGTGCCCGACACGCCGGAGCTCGAGCAGACCTGGCTCGACCGGTCCGAGGGCTACGCGCGTGCCTGCGGCACCAACGGCGAGCTGCTCGACCACATCAAGACCACCGATGTCGTCGAGGACATGGACAGCATCCGCGAGGCGCTGGGCGCCGAGCAGATCAACTACTACGGCTTCTCCTACGGCACCTACCTCGGCCAGGTCTACGGCACCCTGCACCCGGAGCGGCTGCGCCGGGTGGTGATGGACGGCGTGGTCAACGCCGAAGACGTCTGGTACCAGGTCAACCTGAACCAGGACGTGGCCTTCGACCGCAACATCGGCATCTTCTTCGACTGGGTCGCCGAGCACGACGACACCTACCACCTGGGCACCACCGGCGAGGCCGTCGAGAAGCTGTTCTACGACCAGCAGGCCGAGCTCGACCGGCAACCGGCGGGCGGGGTCATCGGCCCCGACGAGTGGACGGACCTGTTCCTCACCGCCGGCTACTCGCAGGCGGTGTGGGACAGCACGGCCAAGGCGTTCGCCAACTGGGTGCACAACGGCGACTGGCAGACGCTGAAGGAGCTCTACGACGCGTCCAACACCCCGGGCGACGACAACGGCTTCGCCGTCTACCTGGCGGTGCAGTGCACCGACGTCCAGTGGCCGCAGAGCTGGCCGACCTGGCGCCGGGACAACTGGGAGACCCACCGCGAGGCGCCGTTCGAGACCTGGGCCAACGCCTGGTACAACGCCCCGTGCCTGTACTGGCCGGCGAAGCCGGGCAAGCCGGTCGAGGTCGACGGCAGCGGAGTCGAGAGCGCGCTGCTGATCAGCGAGGAGCTCGACGCGGCCACCCCGTTCGCCGGCGCCCTGGAAGCCCGTGACCGCTTCCCCGGCGCGAGCCTGATCAGCCTCCCGGGCGGCACGACCCACTCGGGTTCGCTGAGCGGCAACGCCTGCCTGGACGACCAGATCGCGGACTACCTGCTCACCGGCGCGCTGCCCGAGCGCAAGCCGGGGCGTGGTCCGGACACCACGTGCGAACCCCTCCCCCAGCCGACCCCGGAGGGCGTGAGCACCATGGCCAAGCGACCCGAGCAGCCGCAGGTCCTCCAGGAAGCCCTCCGCGCCACCTGGCACTGACGCACATCGCCGAAGGGGGCCGGTCTCCGCGGAGGCCGGCCCTCTCGTCGTCAGTTGGTCATCCTGCTGCGCAGGTGAGCACCGATGTACCCGACGTAGATCTTCCCATTGATGCTGGTTGCGTCGTAGTAGTGCATCCGGGGACTGATCATCCCGGATTGCGCGATCTTGAAGTGGGCTCCCATGAAGACCTCGCCTTCGGGAGCGACCTCGGTAGGCACCGGGAACGTCCTGAGCCGTGCGAGGCGAGGGTTGTTGCGGACGTCGTTGCTCTCATCCCGCGCGTGTTTGTTGACGGAGAAACCACGGCAGCCGTCCGGCAGGTGACGCAGGTAGTCGTCGACCCCGCGGTGACAACGGCCGTCCGCAGAAGCTCGCGCGTAGTCCTCCAGAGCGAGCAACGCCTCCCACGTCTTGCCTGCCCACACGACTGCGCCGTCATGTGCATCAAGTTCCCGCGCAGGTCCGGCGTCTCCCGAGAACTCGACGTGTTCCAAATCCTCCATCTTCTCCAGCAGATCGTCGAAGAAGGGCGGAAGCTCGTACTCCGCCTGATCGGGGTTCGACAAGGCGTCTTCGTATCGGCGCTCCGCCTTCAGCAGGCCACGGAGGTGCCTGGTGGTGGCTTTCTCCTTGGCCAGATCAGTGTTGGCCACAGCGAGGTCCAACGTCACTCCTGTGAGCTGTTCCTGCACCTCGTGGAGTGATCGCTGCAGCTCAGCGTTGCTCTCCTGCAACTCCTCGAGCCGTGCCAACAGAGCGAACCTCTTGACTTGCTCCTGCTGGCCGCGCTGGGCCAAGGCGACGAGCTCGCGCAGCCGGTCCACGGTGAGCGTGGACTCGTCGAGCTCCTCACGCAAGAACCGGACCATCGCCACGTCACGGTTCGCGGTCGTCCGGCGGGCCCTACCGACCCGCTGAGCAACAGCCGTCTGCGGAGTCTCACCTTCGACCAGCAGCTGGTTGAGCTTCGTTTCGAACTGCCGGTCCAACCGAACCGCGATCGTGGGCAATCGCTGATCGATCACGATGTCGCGCGCCCGCCAACCGAGGATCTTGCGCAGCTTCGCTCGCTCGTCCGTCTCTATGCGGCGACTGCTGAGCACCCGGTGTCGCAGAGCGTCAGTGGTGTCACCTGGCTCGGCACCCGGCAGGAAGGTCCGCATGGTCCCCGGCCTGACTTCGTGGCTCTTGCCGACTGCGCGTGCGAACAGCTCGGTAGCTTCCGGATCCAGCACATAACCAGCACCAAGGCCGACGGTCTCCTCGAGCAGGTCGCTAGCCAGGTCGAACCAAGGGTTCAACGGCAATGATCCATCGCTACCCGCGACATAGACGGGGCCTCGGCGGGTGGGGTCTCGGACGATGTCGACGAGTTCCTCAGCGTCCTCACCCGTCATCCGCCGCGGCCGGGCGTCCAGCCGCGCAGCACCGTCCGCGGCGGGTAGCACCGTCAGCAGGTCTCGCACCAGTCGCGGAGTTGCCGTCCACCGCCTCCGCCGACCCGGCTTGTCGGCGTTCTTCGGAGCCTGCACCTCGGGATTGAGGATGTCGACCCACACCATCGCCGGGGCGCCGTTGCCCGGCACGTGCGCAGTCAGCTGACTGGTCCAGGTTCCGTTCCTGGGCTGCTCCTCCGTCACACGTACCCGGAGTGCACTCGAACCGTCCTTGCCCGAGGCCTCGAGCATCACGCCATCCGCATTCGGCCCCAGAGCCACCGGAACATCCGGTTTCAGTGCGTCACTGTCGTAGTGCTTGCTCCGCAGCCACGAATGCAGCTGCTCCTTGACGAGGGCTAGAACATCGGTGTTTCCCCGCTCGACCTGGAAGACGCTGCGATAGCACAGCATGGAGTTCCCCGTCGTTCTCGATCACCGTGAGATCCGCCGAACACCCTGTTCTGCTAGGGCAGTTCTGACATCTCAGCAGAACCGGGAACCCGGGCCGGCTGTACGTGATCACCTCGTGACGAGCGTTCACACCGGGAGAGCAACCAACCCGGTCGACTTCGTCGGCGAACCTGTCTCTGCTTTCCGGTCGGACCGACCACCGAGGTCACAGAGCATCTGCTGCTCGCCGGGACCGCGCGGTCTCGGAAGCAGGGACGTCCGCAACGCCTCGACGATCTGAACGAGATGATCTCCACCCCACGGCCGAGTTCCGCTTGCGACGCGAAACGCTTCACCGGGGAGGACACGGGTCGCGGCTCAGTGGAGCACCGCCGATGTCCTCAGCCGCAGCCACCCCCGGGTGTCAGATCATCCCGCCGTTGGCGCGCAGCACCTGGCCGTTGACCCAGTGCCCCTCGGGGCTGGTCAGGAACGCGACGACCTCGGCGATGTCCTCCGGGGTGCCCAGGCGCTGCAGCGGTGGCGCCATGGCCAGCGCCTCGACCTGCTCCTCGGTCTTGCCCTCGAGGAAGAGGTCGGTGGCGGTCGGGCCCGGGGCGACGGTGTTCACGGTGACGTCGCGTCCGCGCAGCTCGCGCGCCAGCACCATGGTCATCGCCTCGACGGCGCCCTTGCTGGCGGCGTACGCGCCGTACTCGGGGAACTGGGTGCCGACGACGGAACTGGAGAAGCCCACGAAGGACCCTCCCGCGCGCAGCCGCCGGGCGGCCTGCTGGGCGACGACGAACGTCCCGCGGACGTTGGTCCGGTGCAACTGGTCGAGGACGGCCAGGTCCAGGTCGGCGATGGGGGACAGCGCCATGCGGCCCGCCGCGTTCACGACGACGTCCACACCCCCGAAGGTCTCCTCGGCCTGGTCGAACAACGCTGCGACGGCGTCCTCGTCGGTGATGTCGGCCTGGACCGCGATCGCCCGGCCGCCGGCGGCGGTGATCGCGGAAACCGCCTCCTCGGCAGCCGCGGCACCGGCGACGTAGCCGACGACGACGGCCGCACCGCCGGAGCCGAGCCGGTGGGCCACGGCCCGGCCGATGCCGCGCGAGCCCCCGGTGACGACGGCGACCCGTCCGATCGCCCTGGTGGTGTCCGTGTCTGTCATGACCCCACGGTGCGCGGCGCTCGCGGCGCTCGCCAGGGGATGTCATCCCCTGTGCAGGCTCCCCGCCTTCCTCCGGACTGGTCGTCGTGGCATCAGCGAAGCACACCGAGCTGGGCGCGTTCCTCCGCTCCCGGCGCGAGCGGGTCCGTCCCGAGGACGTCGGGCTCGTCCCCGGGCCGCGCCGCCGCGTGCCCGGGCTGCGCCGCGACGAGGTGGCCCAGCTCGCGGGCGCCTCGGTGGACCACTACAACGAGCTGGAGCGGGGCGCCGGCTCGCAACCGTCCGAGCAGGTGCTCGCGGCCCTCGCGCGGGCGCTGCGGCTCACCGCCGACGAGCGCGACCACCTCCACCACCTCGCGGGCCGTCCCGTCCCGGCGCAGGGCGGGCTCTGCTCGCACGTCCACCCCGGCATGCTCGACCTGCTCACCCGGCTGGCCTCGGCGCCCGCCCAGGTCATCACCGACCTGCACGCCACCCTCGTGCAGAACCCGCTCGCCGTCGCCCTGCTCGGCGACCAGTCCCACCACCAGGGCCGGGAGGCGAGCTTCCTCCACCGGTGGTTCACCGATCCGGAGGCGCGGCGGATCTACCCCGAGGAGGACCACGCCGAGCACTCCCGCGCCTTCACCGCCGACCTGCGGGCCGCGGCCGCGCGCCGGGACGCCCGGGGACTCAGAGGCGAGCTCCATGATCGCCGACCTGCTCGACCGCTCACCCGAGTTCGCCGAGCTCTGGGCCGAGCACGAGGTGGCCGTCCGCCGCAACGACCGCAAACGCATCGTCCACCCGACCCTCGGTCTGCTCGAGGTGAACTGCCTCAGCCTGCTCAGCGAAGACGGCCGCCAGCGGCTGCTCTGGTTCACCCCCGCGGTCGGCACCGACAGCGCCGGGAAGCTGGACCTGCTCTCCGTGATCGCCACCCAACAGCTCACCGAGCACGGAGGCTGAGCGGCGGCCGACCCGACGCACGTGATCAGCGCCATAGGGCGAGTCGATCGATCCTGCCGCCGTCACGCGCGGTGATCCCAGAGAATGGGTCGGCAATGCCGGGGGCCGCGTGACGGCGGAAGTCGCGGGCCGCGAGCACCGCCCGGGCCGACCCGCATGGACGCTTCGACGACCGCGAGGAGTGACGTGGTGGAACGCGGCGCCGTTCTCGGCGCGAGCCTGGTCCTGGCCTCCCTCGTGGCGGCGTGCGGGAGCCAGCCACCCGACGGTGGCGAGACGCAGCCCCGAGCCGAGTCCGGCCCGACGATCAACGCCCCCAAGGACGCCGCAACGGTCCCGCCTTGCGACCTGCTCCCGCCCGAGGACGCGTCGAGCCTCGGCCTCGACCCCGGGAGCGGGTCGGTCTCGGGGTCCGACGAGAACTCCTGCGGGTGGTACTCGCCTGACGAGACAGACCGGCTGGCCCTCACCGCGATCCCCAACCGCACCCTCGCGTCCTACCTGGACAACCGCGCGCAGTTCGCGGACTTCGCCGAGCTGACGATCGCGGGCCACCCAGCCGTCCGGGCCAACCGGAACGACCCGAAGCAACTGGGAACCTGCTCGATCTTCCTCGCCACGAAGGACGACCAGGTCCTGTCGTCCCTGGTGCGGGTCTCCGACAAGTCGAAGGACGCGTGCGGTCTCGCCCAGCGGGCCCTGGAGGCAGCCGTTCCTCGGCTTCCTGCCGCGGAGTGACCACGCCAGCTTCATCGAGGATCCGGGCTACCTGAATGCCACCGGTCGTACCGCACCCCAGACGAGCGGTGCACCTGACGTCACGACGTCGATCGGACCAACGGCCGGTCATGAGCAGCTGATGTGAGGACGAACATGGTCAAGCGGAGTGCGATCGTCGGAACCGGCCTGGTCTTGACGGGCTTGCTGGTGGGGTGTGCCGGGAAGCCCGCCCCGAGCAGTGACTCACCGGCACCGAACGGTGCTGCGGAAACCACGGCGAGCGGTCCCCACATCGCCACTCCCAAGGACGCTGCCGCGGTGGATGTGTGCAGCCTGCTCCCGGCCGAGGCGGCGACCGCGTCGGGACTCAAGCCCGAAGGCGATCTCACCGAGAACATGATCGACCCGGACGCGCCCGACGGGTGCACGTGGCGCGATGGCGATGGCACCAGCGTGGTGCTGACTCCGCTCAGCGACCGCTCGCTGCAGGAGTACCACGACCACAAGTCCATGTACGTCGACTTCCAGGAGCTCGAGATCGCCGGCCACCCCGCCGTCCGCGCCAACGAAGGCGACCGCATGAAGGACGGCTTCTGCAACATCTTCCTCGGCACCAAGGACGGACAGGTCCTGGCGTCCCAAACGGCCATGATCTCCGACGGCCAGACCGACCCTTGCGATCTGGCACAGAAGGCCCTCGAAGCCTCGGTCCCGACGCTGCCCGCCGCGAAGTGATCGACTTCCGAACGCCAGATCATCATGGTCGCCAGCGGCGGTGAGGTGCTGCGCATCGCCGGACACGCTGGCTGAGCGGCACGGCAGACCTCAGTTCCTGACGCATCGCGACATCCCGGTGTACCCAGCTTCACAGAAGCCGCGCTCGTGATCAGCACCATGGTGCTAGCAGATCGGATTGCCGGGACCACGCGCGGTGATCACAGAGAATGGGTCGGCATCACGCAACTTGTGGTCGCCGACCACGCTCAGGGAGTACGGCGCGTTTGGACGCGGCTGCCGGCGTCGACCAACGCAGGCGTACGAGCTCTTGTTGATCGAGGAGTGACGTGGTGAAGCGCAGTGCCGTTCTCGGCGCAACCCTGACCGCCGTGCTAGCGGCATGCGGGAACCAAGCACCGGATTCCGACGAGGGGGCGCCACAGACCACTCGAGCGTCGTCCGGTCCGCAGGTCAACGACCCGAAGGACGCCACCGCCATCCAGCCCTGCGACTTCCTCTCAGCAGATGCCGCGACGAACCTCGGGGTCAAGCCCGCGGGGCGTGAGGTGGAAGACTCTTCCAACCGGATCTGCTCGTGGAGCTCGCCGGACGACCGCGACCGCCTCGGCCTGTCGGCGATCCCGAACCGCTCCCTTTCCTCCTACCTGGACAACCGCTCGCAGTTCGCGGACTTCGCCGAGCTGACCATCGCAGGCCACCCGGCCGTCCGCGCGAACCGGAACGACCCGAAGAAGACGGGCGGTTGCGCCATCTTCCTCGCCACGAAGGACGACCAGGTCCTGAGTTCACAGGTGGACTTCTTCGACAAGACCAAGGACCCGTGCAGCCTCGCGCAGCAGGCACTAGAAGCGGTCGTTCCCGCTCTCCCCGTCGCGAGGTGACTGCATCGGGCACTGAGGACGACCGGGCCGAGCCTGAGCACGGCACCGTGCCACCTCAGCGCGGCGAATCCAGATGGGCGAGGCTCCTGACAGGCACCGTGTCCTCATCGCCCTCCACGGCATCGGGTCCGAGCACACAGCAGAACCCACCGCCGAGGACGACCGCGAGCCCTGCAGCGACCGCACCCGCGATGAGCGGCCCCGCTTCGTTCCCCGGCCGGGGGGTGTCGGCAGCTGAGGCGGCACCCCTCGGTCCGATGAAGGTCGCGACGCCTCCTGGCCGTCGTCCAGCGCGAACCGGTGCCTAGGAAAGCTTCCTCGCGCTCACTTGGTCGTGCTTCCGGTTCCGCGTCGTCGCCGGACGGCCTGCGTTCGGTCCGGCGGCAGTGACCACGTTGATCCGTCGCTCGAAGGTCGATCGCTACGCGTCGGCGAGGTCTCTGCGGCTCACCGGGCGCGGTGATTGGGGGGCGGCAGAAGCTGTCACCACAAACACACTGCGACATCCAGGTGAACCCCGAGACCCGATGGGAGCCGCGCTAGGGTGATCAGCGCCATAGTGTCAGCTGATCGGAACCTGCTGTAGTCACGCGCGGTGATCACCGAGAATGGTTCGGCATCACTCGCGGTGTCACGACAAGGGGGGAAGCAGTCATGGCAGGGTACCGGGTAGATCCTGGTGCGCTGGAGAGCGCCATCAAGAAGCTCGAGGAGCTCCGCAATCGAGCGGAGAGGCTGGTTCGACAAGCTGCGCAGGTCAAGCCTGGGGAGTTGACGGCCAACGACAACTACACGAACCAGGCTCGCATGGCCATCCAGGAACGCGCGACCGGCGAACACGGTTCGCTGCGCGTGGTCTCCCAGGAGCTCATGAAGAAGCTCGAAGAGAAGATCAACGCTTACAACGAGACGCTCCGCGAGTACCGCGATTTGGACGAAGCATCTGCAGTGGCTGTGAATCGAATCAACGCCCAGGCTTGAGCAGCTGATATGAAGACGAACATGTTGAAGCGGAGTGCGATCATCGGAACCGGCCTGGTGCTGACCGGCCTCGTGGCAGCTTGCTCGGGAGGGGCCTCGCCGGGCGATGCCACCCAACCACCGAACGCCCCCACCGAGACCCAGGCGAGCGGCCCGAAGATCGACGCTCCCAAGGACGCGGCGGCGGTGGACGTCTGCAACCTGCTCCCGGCTGAAGGCGCTACCGCGATCGGCCTCAAACCAGAGGGCGAGCTCGTGGAGAACATGATCGACGCCGAGGCCCCGCCTGGCTGCGACTGGCGCACCGAAGACGGCACCAGCGTGATGCTGACTCCCCTCAGCGACCGCTCACTGCAGGAGTACTACGACCACAAGTCCATGTACGTGGACTTCCAGGAGCTCGAGATCGCCGGCCACCCCGCCGTCCGCGCCAACGAAGGCGACCGCATGAAGGACGGCTTCTGCAACATCTTCCTCGGTACCAAGGACGGACAGGTCCTGGCGTCCCAAACGGCCATGATCTCCGACGGCCAGACCGACCCTTGCGATCTGGCACAGAAGGCCCTCGAAGCGTCGGTGCCCACTCTGCCCGCCGCGAAGTGATCGGAATTTGGGGGACAGATCGACATGCTTGACATGTGCTACGCGAGTAGCGCCAAGACATATCGCGAACAGATGGGCGGGTCTGCCGACGCCGTCAGTCTCCCGCCCCCCACCGACGAGGGCGTGGCGAAGTGGGAGGGTGTCGCAACCTCCTTCGACGACATGGTGCACGAGCTCGAGGACGCGCTCCGTGCCGCTGAGGCCGCTCACGAAGGTCGGGCTGCCGACGCCGCGAACTCCTCGATCGCCGAGATCACGCCGATCGTCGAAGCTGCGGCCAACACCTCGCGCGGTGTGAAGGCCGCGCTGCAGGAACAGGCCACCTGCCAGCGCGAAGCGTTCCAGTCGCTGCCGGCGAAGGGCGACACCCTGCCCAGCGGACAGGAAGCCATCCTCGACCCGCCTCAGAAGGGATGGGTCGAGGAATGGGGTCTGGACTCCAACCCGATCACGGGGTGGATGAGCGACTACGAAGAGCGCCAGCAGGCGTTCATCGACACCAACCAGCAGGCCAACCAGGCCATGGAGCGGTACAAGGCGCAGACCGAAGCCAACATCGCTCGAATGCCGGAGTTCCAGCCGGCTGACCAGCCGCCGCCTCCGCAGCCGAAGGAGTCGACGCCGTACCCGAGCACGCCCACCTCGACGGGCACCCCGTCCGGGTACACGGGCAGCACCGGGACGCCGTCGACGCCGGCTACGACCTCGTCGTCGTGGGCTTCGGCGCCGACCCCGTCGTACACCCCGCCGCCGGCTCCGTCCGCTCCACCGGCCGCGACCAACCCGGTGTGGGCCACTCCGGCGTTCCCCGGGCAGAACCAGGGGCTCCCGCCCGGTGTCGTGCGCGGACCGGACGGGACGCTGTACCGGCAGAACCCGCAGACCGGCGCGTGGGAGCGGCAGAACCCCTACAACGGCCGGTGGGCTCCGTCGCCGAACGGCGGCCCCGGCGGTGCTCGCGGCGGCATGGGTGCCGCGGGCCGCGCGGGCGGTCCCGGCGGGCAGCTCGGTGCCGGTGGTCGCGCGGGTGCCGGCGGCCTCGGTGGTGGCGTGGGCTCCGGTACTGGTGCCAGCGGTTCCGGCGCTGCGGGTGCCGCTGGTCGCGGTGCTGCGGGCGGCATGGGCGGCGCGGGTGCCGCCGGCCGCGGCAAGCAGGGCGAGGAGGACCAGGAGCACCAGCGTCCCGGCTGGTTGACCGAGGACGACGACGTCTTCACCAACGACATGGAGAAGGTCGCGCCCCCGGTCTTCGGTGACTGGTCCAACGGGGGACGGTGATCGTGGCGGGGCGTGAACTCAGTCTGTCCCCCACCGCGGCGAGCTACCTCTGCACCCGGTTCGACCTGCAGCTGCACCCGCTGCTGCGGGTCGGCTGGCTGCCGGTCGAAGCGACCGACCAGGACCGGCGCGCAGCAGCGGAGCGCGGGCAGCAGGAACTGCGGCAGCAAGGTCTGCTCGACGGCGACGAGCTGCACCCGTTCCTCGAGGACGCCATCCACCTGCTGGCCCGGCCGCCGTTGGCGGTCGGGCTGGCGGTCCACTCCCGAGACGGCGAGAGCTTCAACGCCGTCCTGGTGGAGCACGGGCGCGACACGATCCAGGCCTACCAGCCCGACGGGGAACCGCAGGACCAACTGCGGGAGATCCGCATCCGGCGCCACGACCACGGTGGGCCGGCGGGCAACGCGGTGAACCTGATCGGTCGCGTCACCGCCGCCAGCGGTCCGTCGGTGTCCGTGCCGTACGAGCAGCTCGACCGGGCGGGCAAGCGCATGAGCTCGGGCGAGACCAACCTGGGCTCCGCGCTGGCCGCGAACGGGATCCGCGGCAACGACGCCAAGGCGCTGGCACAGGCGCTCTCGGCCAAGCGCACCCTGGAAGGCGTGTTCACCGTCCGCGCGTACGACCAGAAGGTGCGCCGGATGCACACGCTGCCGTTCAACCTGCAGTTCTTCGCCACCGAAGCGGGCTGCTACCAGGCGCAGCGCAAGCCCGGCCGCGACGGGCGCGAGTGGTACACCCTCGCCCCCGCCGACACCCGCAAGCTCGTCGCCACCATCGACGAGATGGTCAAGATCTTGACCAGGCCGGCTGCACACGTGTGAGCCACCGGGCCCGTGGGCGCTCCACCGACCACCTGTGGAGCGCCCACGGGCCTTCGAGGTCTCGGACGCTGCCAGTGACCTTCGCCGACGCGTCCCCAGTGCCAACTCCGCAGCAGTCGGGAACGCCTTCTTCGAACACGAGGAGTGACGTGGTGAAACGCAGTGCCGTCGTCGGCGCGAGCCTGGTCGTGACCTCCCTCTTGGCGGCATGCGGAAGCCAGTCGCCGGATCCCGGCGGAGAGCAGACACCGCACACCGCCCAAGCTCCCTCAGGACCCCAGATCACCGACCCGAGGGACGCCGCAGCGCTCGCGCCGTGCGACCTCCTCCCCGCCGAAGCCGCCACGAGCCTCGGGTTCGACCCCGAAGGCCAGGACGAATCCGACCCGACCCGACGCGCGTGCGCGTGGAGGTCCCAGGACGGCCGTGACAGCCTGGGCCTGCGCACACTCCCCGACCGCTCCCTCTCGTCCTACCTGGACAACACGACGCAGTACACCGACTTCCAGGAACTGACCATCGCCGGCCACCCAGCAGTGCGCGCGAACCGCAACGACCCCGGCGAACTCGGCGACTGCGACATCTTCCTCGCCACGAAGGACGACCAAGTCCTGGCATCGATGGCCAGTCGGCACGACCCGGACAACGACCCCTGCGGCCTAGCACGGCACGCACTCGAGATCGTGGTGCCGCACCTACCCACCGCAGGATGACGACTCCAGCAGGCCAGCGCCGCCTCGTGAGTGCGTAGACCGGCTCTGACCGGCTCGTGCACTCACGACGTCGGAACCGCTGACGCAGCACCGCACTGGTGTCGTCGCCGATCAGCAGGTTGGTCCCCGCGCAGCTGCCGGCGAAGGCCGGGAACCCAGCACGACGGCCATCGCGGTCGCGGCACCGATGGCTCGAGCGGAAGGACGCACCTGAAGACCCGCTCTCGGCTTCGGCGGTTCCTCCGCGGCCGCATCGGCCCCACGTCAGATGAGCTCCGCCGTCACCCACACCGGCAGCGATCGTCGGCGCGGCCTGCGGTGTCCTCGCACCGTTCCCCGCAGACCACCCGGTGGCGGCTCGCGCTCCGCGGAGCGATCGACGCGACCGGGTTCCGGCCGTCGTACCACCCGACGCTCGTCAGGAGCCGACCGGGAGCACGTTGGGCACGATCATGGGCCGACGGCGGTAGGTCTCGGCCACCCAGCGGCCGACCACCCGGCGCACCGCCTGCGCGATCCGGTGGGTGTCGGTGATGCCCTCCGCCTCGGTGCGGGCCAGCTCCATCTCCACCAGCGGCACCACGTCGTCCAGCGCCTTCGGGTCGTCGGAGAAGCCGCGCCCGGAGATCGTCGGCGAGGACACCGCGCGGCCCGTCGCGGCCTCCACCGCGACCGTGATCGAGATGAACCCGCCTTCGCCCAGCACCAGCCGGTCGGACAGCGTCGACTCCCCCACGTCGCCGACGGACAGCCCGTCGACGTAGACGTGGCCGACCTCCACGCGCCCGGCGATGCTGGCGATCCCGTCCAGCAGGTCGACGACGACGCCGTCCTCGGCGATCACCACGCGGTCCGCGGGCACCCCGGTCAGCCGCGCGAGCTCGGCGTTCGCGCGCAGGTGCCGCCACTCGCCGTGCACCGGCATGACGTTGCTCGGGCGCACCGCGTTGTAGAGGTACAGCAGCTCGCCGGCCGAGGCGTGCCCGGACACGTGCACCTTCGCGTGCCCCTGGTGCACCACCTGCGCCCCCAGCCGCACCAGGCCGTTGACCACGCCGAACACCGCGGTCTCGTTGCCGGGGATCAGCGAGCTGGCCAGCACCACCGTGTCCCCGGCGCGGATGCGGATCTGCTTGTGCTCGCCGCGCGCCATCCGGGACAGCGCGGACAGCGGCTCGCCCTGCGAGCCCGTCGACACGAACGCCACCTCGTGCTCGGGCATCTCCAAGGCCTCGTCGAGGTCGACCAGCAGCCCGTCGGGCACCTGCAGCATGCCCAGCTCCGCCGCGATGCCCATGTTGCGCACCATCGACCGCCCGACGAAGCACACCTTGCGGCCGTGCGCCTCGGCGACCTCCAGGACCTGCTGCACCCGGTGCACGTGGCTGGCGAAGCAGGCCACGATCACCCGCTGCGTCGCCTTGCCGATCACCCGGTCCAGCACCGGCCCGATCTCGCGCTCCGGGGTGACGAACCCGGGCACCTCGGCGTTGGTGGAGTCGACCAGGAACAGGTCCACGCCCTCGTCACCGAGCCGGGAGAACCCGGCCAGGTCGGTCAGCCGACCGTCCAGCGGCAGCTGGTCCAGCTTGATGTCACCGGTGTGCAGCGCGACCCCGGCCGGGGTGCGGATGGCGACCGCCAGCGCGTCCGGGATGGAGTGGTTGACCGCGAAGAACTCCAGGTCGAACACGCCGTGCTGGCTGCGCTGCCCCTCGGCGACCTCGATGAGCTGCGGGTTCAGCCGGTGCTCGCGGCACTTCGCCGCCAGCAGCGCGAGGGTGAACTTCGACCCCACCACCGGCAGGTCCGGTCGCAGGCGCAGCAGGAACGGCACCGCGCCGATGTGGTCCTCGTGACCGTGCGTGAGCACCAGCGCCTCGATGTCGTCGAGGCGGTCCTCGATCGCGCCGAAGTCCGGCAGGATCAGGTCCACACCCGGTGCGTCGTCCTCGGGGAACAGCACGCCGCAGTCGACGACCAGCAGCCGACCGTCGTACTCGAAGACGGTCATGTTCCGGCCGACCTCGCCGATGCCGCCGAGCGCAACGACGCGCAGCCCACCCTCGGCCAACGGGGGCGGTGGAGCCGACGAGATCGGCGTCACCGGGTGGTGCTCGGTGGCTGTCGCCTTTGCGCTCAACGCTGTGTCACCTCTGTGCGGCGTCTGGGTTGACCAATACCAGGCCAGCATCCCACAGGTCGCTGGTGATCAATCGAACCTGCTCCTCGGTGGCCGCCGGCAGCGGCAACCGCGGCTGCCCCGTCTCGTACCCGCACAGCCGCAGCGCGGTCTTGGAGAAGATGACACCACCGACGAAGTTCATCGACCGGTACACCGGCAGCAGACCGTTGTGGATCTCCCTCGCTCCGGCGACGTCCCCGGACTCGTAGGCGTCCAGCATGGACCGCAGCCGGTCGCCCACCACGTGACCGATCACGCTGACGAAGCCGACCGCGCCGACCGACAGCCACGGCAGGTTTAGTGGGTCCTCGCCCGAGTAGTACGCGAGGTCGGTGGAGGCCATGACCTCGCTGCCCGCCAGCAGGTCGTGCTTGGAGTCCTTGACCGCCTTGATCCGCGGGTGCTCGGCGAGCCGCTTGAGGGTGTCGACCTGGATGGGCACGACCGAGCGCGGCGGGATGTCGTAGAGCATCACCGGCAGCTCGGTGGCGTCGGCGACGGTCCAGAAGTGCTGGAACAGGCCTTCCTGCGGCGGCCGCGAGTAGTACGGCGTGACCACCAGCAGGCCGTGGGCGCCGGCCCGCTCCGCGGCCCGGGCGAGCTCGACGGAGTGCTCGGTGTTGTTGGTGCCCGCACCGGCCACGACGGTCGCCCGGTCACCCACCGCCTCGACCACGGCGCGCAGCAGCTGCTCCTTCTCGTGGTCGGTGGTCGTCGGGCTCTCGCCGGTGGTGCCGTTGACGACCAGCCCGTCGTTCCCGACGCTGTCCACCAGGTAGGTGGCCAGTTCCTGGGCGAGCGTGAGGTCGAGCTTCCCGTCCTCGTCGAACGGAGTGACCATCGCGGTCAGGACGCGGCCGAACGGTCGGCCCGGAATCGCAGTGGGGCAGGTGGTCATACCCTGACGCTACCTGGTGACGTCCCAGCTCAGAGCCCCCGGACCGAGGTCACCGAGCGCGCCGGAAACCCCGCACCCGAGCCCGTCGGCGACCGTGCATCTTCCGGTCCGGCAGGCTCGACGCTGCGGAGTTTCCGGGCTGCGGCGTCAGAACGTGCGGCGCAGGTCCTCGACGGCGAGCACGTCGGCGTCGTTGCCGTCGAACGTGACCTTCGCGGCACGTCGGCTGAACGCGTGCAGGACCAGCTCGCTGGGCTCACCGTTGATGCGGACCGTGCGCGGGCCGCTCTTCGCTGCGATCTCGGTGCCGTCCGGCCGCCGCAGCACCACGCCGACCGGGCTGCGGCCGTAGAACACGCGCGCGACCCGGCTCAGGGACTTCCACAGCGCCTCTTCCCGCGTCGGGTCGGACGGCCGCGGCTGCCAGTTCGGCTGGGCGCGCCGGACGTCCTCGTGGTGCACGTAGAACTCGGCGGCGTTGACCGCCTCGTCCACGCCCGAGAGCCCCATCGGGTTCCACTTCGGCGGACCCTGCCG
The DNA here is from genome assembly GCF_013410345.1 of Saccharopolyspora hordei. Taxonomy (NCBI): domain Bacteria; kingdom Bacillati; phylum Actinomycetota; class Actinomycetes; order Pseudonocardiales; family Pseudonocardiaceae; genus Saccharopolyspora; species Saccharopolyspora hordei. The sequence goes on along the minus strand of NZ_JACCFJ010000001.1, from coordinate 2,052,972 downwards.
CACCTGGTCCACCAGCTCGGTCCATGGCAGGGCGCGCAGCTCGTCCTCGATCCGCGCGCTCCGCTGGGCGAGCGACTTCAGCAGCTTGCCCGCGAGCGCGTCCGGGCGGCGTTCGCGCACCACCAGGTGCACCGCGAGGTCCTTGGTCGTCCACCCCTCGCACAGCGTCGGCGCGTCCGGACCGAGCTGTTCGAACAGATCGCACAACTGCTGGCGTTCATCGCTGGCCACACCCATGGGCCCACCTTAGTGCGCGGCGGCCGGTCTGGTGATCACGACTCGCCCCGGCATGTCGGGCGCGGGCCTCATCCGGTGACCGAGGTCTGCAGCTCGTCGCCGTTGGCGCTGTGCACGACGCAGTAGACGGTCTGGGGGTCTTCCGCGTCCGGTGAGCCCTCGGCCCCCTCCGCCCAGGCCCGCTCGGACGGGACCAGCGTGACCAGGCGCAGCGCCGCGTGCTTGCCGGGGACGATCACCTCGTCCGAGTCGAAGTGGAGCGAGCAGTAGCTCTCGGCGTAGCGGGCCAGCGCGTCCCGCCCCGGGTAGGTCACCTCGTCGCTGGCGCGGAACGGGCTGGTCTTCGCCACCACCTCGAAGTCGTGCGGCTTCGAGCACGACACGCCCTCGGTGAGCCGGGCACCGGCCGCGACCGCGCCGTGACCGCACCGGTCCCCGTCGAGCGCGAACTGCTCGATGTCGCCGCCCGAGCCGAAGGCCAGCGTCGGCCCCAGGGCGGCCGGAGCGCCGTCGGCCAGCACGAACCGCCCGACCAGCAGGCCGACGACGAACAGCACCAGCGCGGTGGCGCTGAGGCCGACCAGCCACGGTCGCAGCCCGCGCCCCGCCTGCGGGGAGGACGCGACGCGGGTGCCCACCGGCGTGGTCCGCTCGGGGGCGGCGCCGACGGGGGCGCTGTCCAGCAGCGCGCGGACCTGCCGAGCCGTGAACCGCGCGCGGGGGTCGCTGATCAGCAGACCGGTGATCACCGACCCGACGACGCCGTGCGGGCGGCTGAGCTGCGGGGGCTCGCCCAGCACCGCGTTCAGGGTGGCGGCCGTGGTCGGGCGCTCGAAGGGCATCCAGCCCTCGACGGCGAAGAACAGCGTCGCGCCCAGTGACCACAGGTCGCTGGCCGGGGTGGCGTCGGAGCCCTGCAGGCGTTCCGGTGCCATGAACGACGGCGAGCCGACGATCGCGCCGCTGCTGGTCAGCCGCGGGTCGTCCAGGGCCTGCGCGATGCCGAAGTCGGTCAGCTTGACGCGGCCGTCGGCGACCATGATGTTGCTCGGCTTGACGTCGCGGTGCACGATCCCGGCCGCGTGCGCGCTCTCCAGCGCGGAGAGCACCTGGCGGGCCAGCTCCGCGGCCTGCTCCGGGCTCAGCGGGCCGTGCTGGGCGACGTGCTGCTGCAGCGTCACCGCCTGCACCAGCTCCATCACGATGTAGGTGGTGCCGGACTCGGCGAGCACGTCGTGCACGGTGACCACGGCGGGGTCGTTGAGCCGTCCGGCCGTGCGCGCCTCGCGGAGGACGCGCGCCTCGTAGACCTCCCGCTCGGCCGGCGGCACGCCGTCGGGCAGGTGCAGTTCCTTGATCGCGACCTCGCGGCCGATCACCTGGTCCCAGGCCCGCCAGACGACGCCCATGCCACCGCGGCCGAGCTCCTGGAGCACCTGGTACCGACCGCCGATCAGCCTGGTCTGCGTCCCCGGCCCGACCTGCTCCACCACGGTGACGTCCCTCCACCCCTGCTCCCGCGCGACCACGAAGCGCGACGACCCGACCTCGCCGTTCATCCAATCAGATGAAGACGACGCTCACCGAGACTTCGCCGGACCGTCTTGGGTCCCGCCCCGGCCGGAGGTGGGTGGTCTCGCGGGTCAGCCCTCGGTGACGTACGGGCTGGAGGCGACCTCGGTGCCGTCCTGCAGCGCGGTGATCTCGAAGTCGCTGAACACGTTCGGCGCCGCGTCCTGCAGCTGCCGCAGGCACTCCACCGCCAGGGCGCGGATCTCGACGTCGGCGTGCTCGGAGGCGCGCATCGCGATGAAGTGCCGCCAGGCGCGGAAGTTGCCGGTGACCACGATGCGGGTCTCGGTGGCGTTCGGCAGCACCGAGCGGGCGGCCTGCCGCGCCTGCTTGCGGCGCAGCGTCGCCTTCGGTTCGTCGGCGAACTTCTGCTCCAGCGCGGTCAGCAGCTCGTGGTAGGCCTTCGCGCTGGCCTCGGTGGCCCGGACGAACACCTCGTGCAGCTCGGGGTCGTCGGCGATGGCGTCGGGCTCCACCACCGCGGCGTCGCGCTCCGGCACGTAGCGCTGGGACAGCTGCGAGTAGGAGAAGTGCCGGTGGCGGATCAGCTCGTGGGTCAGCGAGCGCGAGATGCCGGAGAAGTAGAACGACACCGTGCCGTGCTCGAGCACGGACAGGTGGCCGACCTCCAGGATGTGCCGCAGGTAGCCGGCGTTGGTGGCGGTCGCGGGGTTCGGCTTGTGCCAGGACTGGTAGCACGCCCGGCCGGCGAACTCGGCCAGCGCCTCACCCCCGTCGGCGTCGGTGGACCAGTCCACGTCCTCCGGCGGGAAGAACTCGGTCTTGGCGATCAGCTGCACCTTCGGCCGCACGATCTCGGTCACCGCGGACGGACCCCTTCCTCACTGCGCTCGGCCACCGCGCTCCCCGGCGCCGCCACCGAGCCTAACCGGCGGACCCGTCACGACCCCTGATGACACCATCGAGGCATTGTGTGACGCCATGCACGATGTCACCATGGCGTCATGGATCTGAACCCGTACATCGACCAGCTTCGCCAAGACCTGAGCTCTGCGGCGTCCGCCGGCGACGACCAGACCCGGCAAACCGCAGCGGTGCTGTCCGCCGCGATCGAACCGGCGGCCCGCCTGGCCATCATGAACGCCCTGTCCGACCTGGCAGCGGAGGTGACGACCCAGCTCGACGGCCCGGTCGTCGACATCCGGCTGGACGGCCGCGACGTCCGCGTGGTGGTCAGCGACACCACCTCGACATCACCGGCGGAAGAGGAAGCGGAGGAACCACCACCTCCCCCACCGAGCGGGGAGAGCGGCGACATCAGCCGCATCACGCTCCGCTTGCTCGAAGAGATCAAGACGCAGGCCGAGCAGGCCGCGGCGAGCCAAGGCGTGTCCCTGAACACCTGGGTCGCCCAGGCCGTGCAGGGTGCGCTGCACGGCGGACGTCCGCGCGGGCCGTGGGACCACTCACGGCACGGGCGCGGCGGCCGGCAGTGGGGACCGCCCGGCGGTGGCGGCCCGCGCGGCCGGTGGCGCGGTGAGCCCGGCTCCCGCATCCGAGGGTGGGTCCAGGGCTGAGGAGGCGCACGATGACGAACCACGACCCCCTGGAACCGGACGAACCTCGCCGTCCCGAGGACGGCGAAACCGTGGACGAGCGGTCGACCGCCGAGGAGCAGGTGTCGGAACTGGTGCGCAGCCAGGACTTCGACACCTCTGGACCGATCAGCATCGACATCGCCAACAGCCTCGGCCCGGTCACCGTCGAGCTGGCCGACACCGCGGTCACCCACGTCGAGGTCCGGCACGACCCGGCGGCGTCGGGCCCGGACTGGCGCAGCGGGATCGCCGGGCTGCTCACCTGGGTCAGCGAGCAGTTCAGCGAGGCCGGGATCCGCACCGGGAGCGACTTCCTCGGCCCGCGGGAGCCGGTCGCCGAAGCCGTCCGCCGGACGCGGATCGACCTGGCCGGGAACCGGCTCGCCATCCGGACCCCGGCCGCCTCGCCGCTGCGCAACGTCCCGCTGGCGGTGACGGTGCGCGCTCCGCGGGAGTCCGAGGTCGGGGTGCACACCAGCTCCGGCGAGGTCCGCGTGTCCGGCCCAGCGGGACGGGTCAACGTCCAGGCCGGTTCTGGCACCACGTCGGTCGAGCAGGCCTCGGACCGGGCCACCGTCCGCTCGGGGTCGGGTCAGCTCCGCCTCGGCACGATGGCCGGCGGTGTGCACGCCCGCAGCGGCAGCGGTGACGTCGAGATCAGCTCGCTCGGGGCACCGTCGTCGGTGGCGACCGGCAGCGGGAACGTGTGGCTCGGCACGGTGTCCGCCGACGTGCTGGCCCGCTCCGGCAGCGGTGACTTGACCATCGCGGACGCGACCGCGGGCCAGGTCGAGCTGATCACCGGCTCCGGCGAGCTGCAGGTCTCGATCCACCGCGGCACCGCCGCGGAGGTGGACCTCACCTCCTCCACCGGCAGCGCGAGCAGTGACCTGGTGGTGTCCGAGGAAGCCCCAGCCGAGGAGCCGAAGCTGCGGATCTTCGGCCGGACGGGAACGGGAGATGCCGTGTTGACCTCCGCGACCTGACAGACGAGGACGGCCACGGGGCTGGTGGCTCGCGTGCGAGCCGCCAGATCCCACGCACCCGGGACGGTGCCCCGTGGGATGTCCGCTTGCGCGCCACAGGCGGCGCGAGGCCGGGCACCGCCGTCGCTGGAGCATGACAGACGACCGACCTCGGGACGCGGGTGGCTGAGGTCAACCGGTGTGACAGCGTGGTGCCGTAGCGATCGGGTGTTGGCGGCCGCCGACAGCCGGGCAGCCTCGTCCCGCTCTGGGCCGGTCGTCCGCGCACCGGGCCGCTCCTGCAGGTCACAGGGTCGCGGTGGTGGCACACCGACACCGCACACTCGGCGCGGTGCCGGCGGGTCGCGCCCGATCTCGGCCATCGAGGAACACGTCGTCGTCCGCGAGCGAGGTGTCGCCGCGCGCGGAACCGGCTGTGGTCGACCTGAGGCGGTGGCTGTAGGCCTCGATCTCGGGGGACGTCCGGGCACGAGCGGGGAGGTACCGCCGCAGGTCGAACACGGCTGCCCGAGCGCGGGAAGCGCCGCTCGGCACGCGGCTCGTGTCCGCCCCGCGCAGCCACGGAACTCGCGGCGGGCAGCTCGCGGCTCAGCGGACGACGGCGCGGAGCGGTGCGGCGAGGTTTCCGCGGTCGCCGACGACGACGTCGTCGAGTCCGAGCCAGGACGCCATGTCGCGCAGCGCGCCCGCCAGCTCCGGGACCACCTCGCCGAGATCGCGTCCCGGTTCGAGGAACGCACCGGGCACGCGCAGCACACCCGCGGCCCGGTCGGCCTTCAGGTCCACCCGGGCGACCAGTTCACCGTTGAGCAGGAAGGGGAAGACGTAGTAGCCGTACTGCCGCTTGGGTTCCGGCACGTAGATCTCGATGCGGTAGTGGTAGTCGAACAGCCGCTGGGCACGGGAGCGTTCCCAGATCAACGGGTCGAACGGGCACAGCAACGCCCGACCGACGACCTTGCGCGGGATGCGCGCGCCGGCGTGTCGGTACGCGGGTTGCCTCCAGCCGTGCACGGAGACCGGTTCGAGCACGCCCTGCTCGACCAGTTCGGCCACCGCCCGCTGCGACTGCGCCGGGGAGAGCCGGTAGTAGTCCCGCAGATCGGGCTCGGTCGCCACACCGAGCGCCTGCGCGGACCGCTCGACCAGCGCCCGGACCGCGTCGTCGTCCTCGGGCTCGTGACCGAGCACGTGCGCCGGCAGCACGCGTTCCGGCAGGTCGTAGAGGCGCTCGAAACCACGTCGGGTGCCGGTGGTCAGCTCCCCCATCGCGAACAGCAGCTCGCACACCCTCTTGGTGTCGGAGCGGTTCCACCACGGGCCGCGGCCCTGGCGCTCACCACCGCCGAGCTCGCGCTCCAGCGCGCCGGCGCTGATCGGCCCCAGGTCCTTGACCGCGGCCAGCACGTCGTTGACGAGCGAGGGTGAGCGTTCCAGGAGTTCACGGCTGCGCCGACGCCACGCGCCGCCGTGGTCCCGCATGCGCCACCGCAGCAGAGGCCAGTCCTCGATCGGGATGAGCGACGCCTCGTGCGCCCAGTACTCGACCAGGAGCCGGGGCTGCCGCGCGCGGTGCGACCAGGCCGCCGCGTCCACCAGCGCGGGGTCGTAGCGACCGAGGCGGCTGAACAACGGCATGTAGTGGGCCCGGACCGCGACGTTGACCGAGTCCAGCTGCAGCAGCTTGGTCCGGGACAGCACCCGCACGAGGTGCCGCCTGGTCACCTCACCGCGCGGCGCGGGGTCGGTGAACCCCTGGGCGGCCAGGGCGGCTCGACGGGCGGTGTCGCGGCTCATGGTCTGCACCCGTCCGATGGTGCCAGCGCGGGCTGACAACCGGGCACCGACCGGATCCGCCCGGTACCCGTGCGTGCACGCGTCGACGTGAGGACGGCCGGTACCCACCATGCGATCGCGCGTGCGCACGCTCCCCTGCCACCGCGTGACACCACTGCCGCACCACGTCCGGCGGCTCAGCGCATGCCAGTTCGCCCCCCCCGACGATTCCGCGACGCAGCCCCGGCTCCGGGGCGGTGATCGCACCGCCCCGCGCTGCGGGGCGGGCCCTGAGGAGGTTCCGCGCCACGCCCGCGTGCACGCGTCGACATGAAGACCACCGCACCCACCGTTCGCTCGATGCCCGCGTGTGCCCGGTCCACCGGCTGCGGCGGACGACCGCCGCCGCACCGTCGACGACTCCTCGCGCGCCGGTCCGGCACCGCTGCCCGGCGATCCCGCAGCGCAGCACCCACCCCAGCCCCGTGGTCGAACCACCACGCAGCGCCACCGCGTGAACCTCTAGATTGGCCGCATGGCTGATGCCGAAGTGCGGGAAGCGGTGCCGTCCGACGCCGCGGAGATCGCGCGCATCCAGTTGACGACCTGGCGCACCGCCTACACCGAGCTGCTGCCCGCGGACGTGCTGGAGGGGTTGGACAGCGCCGCCGCCGAGCAGGAGTGGCGGGAGGCGCTGCGCGACGGACCGGCGACCGTGCTGGTGGCCACCGAAGGGTCCTGGGTGGTGGGGTTCTGCGCCGCGGGCCCGGCACCGGAGCAGGAGGTCGCCGCGGCCAACGGTTCCGTCCCGCCGGACGCCGCCGAGGTGGTGCTGGTCAGCGCGCTGCTCGTGGAACCGCGCTGGGGGCGACGGGGACACGGCGGGCGCCTGCTGGGTGCGATGGCGGAGCGGCTGACCGCGACCGGCGCCACCCGGGGCATCGCGTGGGTGCCGGAGGCCGACACCGCATCGATGACCTTTTTCCGCAGTGTGGGGTGGGCTCCGGACGGTACGGTACGCACGCTGGACGCCGGCGGGCGCCCGTTGCGGGAGCTGCGGCTGTCCGGCCCGCTGGAGCTGCAGTTCACGTGACCACCTCCTGCGCAGGCGGCCCGGAGCTGTTGTTCCTCCGTCAGCTGGTCTGATCGCACTGGGGGCGCACGTGCTGACCGTCATCGGGCTGCTGTCGACCACCTTCGGGGTGTCGGTGGCGTCCGCCGTGCTGCCGTTGATCAGCGTCGAACTGTTCGCGATCGGCTTGGTGCTCACGGGCCCGGAGATCCCGTGGTGGCTGCTGGCCCTGGTGATCGCGACCGGCCAGATCGGCGGCAAGCTGCTGCACTACTCCGCAGCGCGCGGCGTGATCCGGTTGCCGCGGTTGTGCCAGCGCAAGAGCGAGGAACGCACCGGGCGGTGGCGGCAGTGGCTGGAGCGGTTCCGCGCGAACTGCCGGCAGCGGCCCGTCTGGACCGGGGCGGTGCTGCTGGTGAGCGCTGTCGCGAGCCTGCCGCCGTTCGCGGCGGTCGCGGTGGTCGCGGGCTGGGCGGAGGTCCCGTTGTCCACGTTCGTGGTCACCGGGTTCATCGGGCGCTTCGTCCGGTTCGGCGCGCTGGCGATCGCCCCGGGAGCGATCATCGGCTGGCTGTGACCCGCGCTCCTCGACGGGCGGGTCGCTCCCCTGGCCAGCGTCCCCCGCGCGGAACGGGAACAACGGCCCCAGCCGCTGCGAGGGCCCCACGGCAGCCGACCGGGAGGACCGGGCCCGGCGACGTCCGCGGTCGAGCGGTCGCCCCGAGAACCTGCCCGCGGCGGCACCGCCGGGCCCGGTGACCGGGGTCAGAGCAGTCCCAGCCTCTTCGGCACGTTGGCGACGGATTCGAGCAGTCCGAAGACCGGCACGCCCAGCGGCGCGAAGGTGTACTTGTTGTGCAGGTCGCTGGTGTCCGGCTCGCCGACGATGGCGACGCCGTCCTGGCGCGGCGCGTCGGCGAGCGCGGCCGGTCCGGCGCCGAGCACCGCGACGCCGGCGAGCGCCGCGGCGGCGACGGCGCGGTAGGTGTTCCGCTTGGTCATGGCAGTTCCTCCTCGTGCTTCTTCCAGCGGGCGGTGAACCCCGCACGGGCCTCCGGCCGTCCGCTGTGGACGACAGCGCGGGCGGTCAGGGGTTCAGGATGTCGAAGATCGGCGCCAGCAGCTCAGTCGGCAGCTGCACCGTCGGCTCGAGCAGCGGCCCCAGGTCGACTCCGGGGAGCAGCCAGATCGGCTCGGCGGTGGCGACCCCGCCGGTGAACAGGCAGGCCGTGATCACGGCGGCCCAGACCGCGGCGAGGCGGCGGATGGTCGTGGACATCAGTTCCTCCTTCCAGGCCGGACTCCGAGAGGTGCCGGCCACGTCCGATCAGCCGTCGCCGGGCCCGAGCGGGCCGGAGACGGCGACGATGGTCCCGTTCGGGATCCAGGTGCCGGTGCTGCGGTGCTGGTGACCGGTCATCTGCATGACGTTGACCTGCGCGGACGCGTAGAGGGAGACCGCGCCGACGACGTGCTCGCCGCGAGCGGCGAGCCAGTTCTGGAACCCGGCCGTCGACGGCGGCTCTCCGCCGAAGCGCGCGGCCAGGGTCATGCCGTAGGCCAGGGAGCGCTGCTCGCGCGGGTCGAACCGGAGCGGGAGCGTGGCACCGGCGACCTCGTTGACCACCGGGCCGTGCAGCAGCCACGGCGCCAGGTGCACGCCGTAGAGGTAGGTCGTGCCGCGGTTGGCCTCGGCGAGCGCCTCGGCCGCGCGCGACCAGCCGGACACCACGACGAGCGCACCGTCCCGGTCCTCGCGGACCGCGACGCCGTGCCGCTGGGCCTCGGCGGTCACCAGCTCGGTGGCGGCGCGTCCGCGCGGCGAGTCGTCGCCGACCACCGTGATCGACGGCACCGGGAGCCGGGCGAGGTAGCCGACGAGCTGCCGCAGCGCACCACCGTCCTCACGGGACAGTGCCGCGGACGGGCAGCGGTCGAGCACCGCCGGCGATCCGGCGAGGAGCCCACCCAGCGCGGCGCTGGCGCACTCGGTGCCGTCCGCTCCCGTGGCGTCCGGCAGTGCGGGCAGCTCCCCCACGTCGAGCTCGACCGACGACTCCTCGGTGCCGCGGCGCACGACGAGGTCGCTGCGCCCCGCGGGCAGGTCGACCTCCGCCCACGTCCCGGTGGCCCCCGGCCGGGGCACGGCTCGAACGGGCCCGGCAGCGGTCTCCACCACCAGGCCCAGCCCCGCGCTCTCCGGGAAGTGCACCAGGTTCCGGCCCGGCCGGTGCGGGCTGACCAGCACCGGCGTGCCCGCAGCGGAGGCCAGGCGCGGCACCCCCGGCACGGGCAGGTCGGCGGGTTGCGGGAGGCCCGGCAGCGCCGTCCACGCCACGACCGCCACCAGGACCCCCACCGCGCCGACGCGGTAGCGCCGACGCACGTCGCGGAGCACGACGGTGAGCACCAGCACCGCGAGCGCCGCGACGACGAGGACGAGCAGCGTCACCCCGCGCGCGGTGCCCACCAGCCTGCGGTCGAGCAGGCCGGAGAGCAGCAGCTGCGCCACCCCGGCCCCCGCCAGCGCGACCGCGGCGGTGAGCGCCACCGGTCCGGGTCGCAGCCCGCTGCCGGACCGCCACTGCCCCGCGGCGAGGCCGAACCAGACGACCGCGACCGCGGCGAAGACCGTGTCCAGCAGGAACCCGAACGAGGAGTGCCCCAGCGCGGCTTCGGCGATGAGCAGCAGGGCGAGCGCGAAGCCCAGGTAGGTGGCGACCGCGCGCCAGCGCAGCGTGAGCGGCACCGCGATCGCGAGGACCGCGTGCGCGACGGCGAAGACGACGTCGACGTCGAGGACCGCGGCGGAGCCGACGCTGGTCGCGGCAGCGAGCGCGGCGGCCGACCAGGCCAGGCGCGGTGCCACGGCGACCACCGGCCGCAACAGGCCGACACCGGCCACCAGCGCGGTGCTGGTCAGCAGCAGGACTCGCAGCACCAGACCCAGGATGTCCACTTCGGACGCTGCGATGTGGGAGTGCACGCGCACCACCGCCCTCTCGGTTGTCCAGGTGGTGCGCCGGTGGCACCGGGCGTGCGGGGACGGTGCCACCGGCGCGGGACCAGCCCGCCGCGCGACCGTCCCGGTCGCGCGGCGGGTCCGCGGTCAGCCCTTGAGGTCCTCGTCGGCGACCACGAACAGTTCGGAGTGCGGTTTGGCGTTGCCGAACTCGCCGTGCGGCCACTTCTTCCGGTTGAAGTTCACGCCGACCTCACCGGTGACCTCGTCGCGGAAGTCCTCGTCCACCGCGACCTTCCCGTCCGGCCCGAGGCGCACGATGTTGACCTTGTGGTCACCGTCCAGACCGGACCGAGCGACGAAGTAGTTCGACACCGCCAGGCGCTGCGGCTGCTGGGTCTCCTCGTAGAGCCCGTCCTCGCCGAGCACGAAGTTGTCGTAGGCGCCCCAGTGCGGTCCGGCACCGGGCACCCCCGGGTTGATCGGCGTCGCCCCGGCCAGGGTCGGGCAGTCCGCCTCGTCCCCGCCGTGCTCGGCCTCCTCGAGGGTGTCGATCGAGCACTGGACGTCGGTGCCCGCCTCGACCAGCTTCGAGATGTCCAGCACGTAGACGCCGCCGGTGGTGCCGGGGTCGTCGGGACCGAAGGTGCCGGGCTGGCGACCCTGGATCGCCCGGTACAGGAACCGGTCGTCCGGGCTGGTCTGGATCCAGGCGCCGTTGGAGCTCCCGCCGTTGCGGTCGTTGGCCGGGTCGAACGCGGCGGCTGCGGCGCCGTCGTCGAACACCTGCCGCCACTGCGGTTCCTCGGCGGTGATGTCCGGCGTGTAGTACACCGCACCGCCCTGCATGGTCTGCGCGAACGCGCCCTTGTGGCCGGGCAGGTTGGTGACCGTCGTCTCCATGACCCCGCGGCTCTCCTGGTGCAGCGGGTCGGCGGGGTCGGAGCGCGGGCCGTCCGGCAGGTAGGACACCGACTTCAGCTTCGGGTGGTTGCGGTCGGAGATGTCCCAGGTCCGCACGGTCGGCCGCCGCAGGTACGGCGACGGGGCCTTCACCGGGTCGAGGATGATGTTGCGCGGCTCCACGTAGTCCGAGGTGACCAGGGTGTCGAGGTCCTCGCGGGCCTGGATGCCGTGCGGGTTGGCGCAGGTCGGCTGGCCGAGCCGCGGCAGGTTGTCGCACAGCTTCTCGTTGTCCCCGCCGGGCGTCGCGGCCGGGGACTGCGAGAGCACCCTGGCGTTCTGGTCGAACCGCACCACTTCGCCCGGGCTGCCGGCGAAGCCGTTCCCGACGTGCACCGAGCCGTCGTCGTAGCGGTACGGGCCGGGCACGACCGGGCCGCCCATGTAGGTCCCGTAGGCGGTGCCGTCCTTGAGCACCCAGTACGCGTCGGGCACCGATCCGCCGAGCGTCTGCGTCGGCAGGCTGATGCCCTTGAGCTTCACCTCGGGCAGTGCGCTGACGTCGAAGGCGTAGGTCGCGGCGAGGAACAGCGCACCCGCGTAGACCGTGTCGCCCTTGTGCCACACGTACTGCATGTGGTGCGGCTCGTTCTCCACGAGCGGCCCGACGGTGATGGTGTTGACGACCTCCCCGTACCCGGGGGACCCCGGGGTCGCGTCGATGACGGCGAGGAAGTCCGGGCCGGGCAGCGAGTCCACGACGCCACTGAGGCCGTCCTCGATCGTCCCGGGCAGGTCGCGGACCTTCGGCACGAGGGTGTCGGCGATGTTCTCGTCACCGGCCCACACCAGCAGCCATTCCTTGCGCTTGCCGTCGGACTGGGACTTGCGCAGCGCGCTCTTCACCAGGTGGTTGGTGATGGTGTAGTCCTTGCCGTCGGCGCCCCGGATCGACTGGGTGGACACTTCGACGTCGGCGTAGGCGTCCTCGACGGGGAGCGTGACCGCGCCCACGGCCAGCATCGCGGCTCCCAGCGCGGTGAACAGTCTTCGGTACCTGCGTTTCATCACTGCTCCGAAATCGGTGTGAGCGCCCGGTTCTGGGCGTGCCGGAACAGCCGTGCGGACGGACGGCCGCACGGCGGGAGGTGGGTGTGAACTGCTGCCGAGCTCCCGAGGGGGTGGGTTCGCCCTCACGTCCCGCAGGGGGACGCGCTGCTCGGTTGCGCTACCGGAGCGTCACGGCAGCCGGTGAGCGCGGTGGATCGCAGTGGTGACGGTGATCAACGCGCGCGACAGAGCGCGCTGGACTGCTGCACGAGATCGACGTGCAGCCGAGCGACGAGCGTGTCGAACCTCGACATGGCTCGAATGATCGGCAGGCCCCCACGGGCTGTCAACGGCCGACCACTGGGTGAGATCATGCCTGCCAGTCGGCGACGGGATCGCCCCGCTCGTCGACCATCACCCGGGAAGCGGTCGTGGAGGCAACACTCACCGCACCCGCGAAACCTGGCGGCAACGTTCGCCACGCGCACGTCGGCCGCACGAGACCGGGCGTCTCCGTGATCTCGCGAACCGCGGGAACCCGAGCGGTGGCGCGACGCCTGGCGGACGCGAGCCGGTCGTGAGTGCCCAAGCCGCCCCCAACCGGCCCACGCACTCACGACACGGCGCCACCACACCCCGCGCCCACCGCACCGGGGTCACATCACGGGGTCGTGCCACCCCAGCCCGATCCCGGCACCGCCACCCTCGTGAGTGCCCAAGCCGCCCCCAACCGGCCCACGCACTCACGACACGGCGCCACCACACCCCGCGCCCACCGCACCGGGGTCAGGTCGCGGGGTCGTGGCGCTCCAGCTCGATCGCGCGGCGCATGGCCTTGCGGCCGCGGTTGCGGTCGCCGGCCAGGTCGTAGGCCTGGGCCAGGGCGAACCAGCGGCGCCAGTTCTCCGGGTCGGCTTCGAGCTCGGCCTGCTTCTCGTCGAACCACGCGTCCGCGGCGTCCCGCTCCACGCGGCCGGACGGCCGCAGCGGCAGGTGCGAGACGTCCGGGAGCGCTCCCTCGTCGTCCAGCCGCCGGGCCAGGCGCTCGGTGCTCGCGCCGAAGCGCAGCTGGTCCACCACGAGCACCGCGCCGAGCACCGGCAGCACGAAGATCGCCACGCCCAGCACGATGAACACCGGCTGGCCGCTGAGGACCATGGTGAGGGCGCGGTCGCCCATGAGCACCAGGTAGACCAGCAGCACGGCCGCCACCACGAACGCCGTGGTCCGCGGGGTGAGCAACCGGCGCTGCTTCGACTCGGCCAACTCAGATCCCCAGCAGCGCGTCGAGCCCGACGGTCAGGCCGGGGCGGTTGCCGACCTCGCGGACCGACAGCAGCACGCCCGGCATGAACGAGCGGCGGTCGTAGGAGTCGTGCCGGATCGTCAGCGTCTCGCCCTCGGTGCCGAACAGCACCTCCTGGTGCGCCACGAGCCCGGTCATCCGCACCGAGTGCACCCGCACCCCGTCGACGTCCGCGCCGCGCGCGCCGTCCAGCTCCTTCGTGGTGGCGTCCGGCACCTCGCCGAGACCGGCGTCGGCGCGCGCCTGGGCGACCACCTGCGCGGTGCGCGCAGCCGTCCCGGACGGGGCGTCGGCCTTCTTCGGGTGGTGCAGCTCGACGATCTCGACGGACTCGAAGAACTTCGCGGCCAGCTCGGCGAACCGCATCGACAGCACCGCGCCGATGGCGAAGTTCGGTGCGACCAGCACCCCGACCTCGGGGTGGTCGGCCAGCCAGGTGCGGATCTGGTCCTGCTCCGCCGCACCGACGCCGCTGGTGCCCACGACGACGTGGATGCCGTTCTCGACGCAGAACTTGACGTTGTCCAGCACCGCGTCCGGGTGGGTGAGGTCGACGGCGACCTGCGCGCCGGCCGAGACCAGACCGGACAGGTCGTCCTCGCGGTTGATCTGGGCGACCAGCTCGGTGTCGGCGGCCTCGCCGACGGCGCGCACCGCCTCGGAACCCATCCGCCCGCGGGCGCCCAGCACACCGACCTTGATGCTCACGTGACGACTACCTCCCACCCCGGCACACAGACACCCCGAGTCTAGGCACCGCCCTGCTCCGACCGGACACCCCGCCACCCGACGTCACACCACGCCGGGTGGCGCTCCGACCACGGTGGACGCGATTCGCGTGGGAGTTGGACCTGCGACCTCCACGGGGGTCGCACACCTCCGGAGGTGACGACCTCACGGGGATGGGCGACCGCCCCACGGGATCGCGTCACCCCGGGGGCAGCGGGGTCACACTCCCTCGGGGAGGTCGTCGACGGTGTCGTAGGGGCCGACGACGGCCGTGGTGAGGGGCCGCCGGAGCAGGTCCGCCGCCAGCTCGGCCACGTCCTCGACGGTGACCGCGTCGATCCGCTCCAGGGTCTGCTCCACCGTGAAGTGCCGGCCGTAGTTGAGCTCGGTCTTGCCGATGCGGCTCATCCGGGCGGCGCTGTCCTCCAGGCCGAGCACCAGACCACCGCGCAGCTGACCGCGGCCGCGCTCGACCTCCTCCTCGGTCAGGCCCTCCGCGGCGACGTCCGCGAGCACGTCCCGGACCACGGTCGCGACCTCGCCGAGCCGGTCGGGCGCGCAGCCCGCGTAGACCGAGAAGGTGCCGGTGTCGGAGTACGCCGTGGTCGAGGAGTAGACCGAGTAGGCCAGCCCGCGCCGCTCGCGCACCTCCTGGAACAGCCGTGAGCTCATGCCACCGCCGAGCGCGGCGTTGAGCACCCCGAGCGCGAAGCGGCGCTCGTCGTAGCGGTCGAAGCTGCGGCAGCCCAGCATGACGTGGGCCTGCTCGGTGTCGTCCGGCTGCAGCACCATGCGCTGCTGCCGCGGCAGCCGGGCGCGTCCGGTGCGCGGCGGCGCGGGCCGCTCGTCACCGGTGAGGCGGTCGCGGAGGGCCTTGCGGACCAGCCGCAGCACCTGCCCGTGCTCGACGTTGCCCGCGGCGGCGACCACCATCTTCGGCATCGCGTAGCGGCTGCGGTAGAAGCCGTGCACGCGGGCCCGCGTCATGGCGGTGATCGACTCCTCGGTGCCGAGCACCGAGCGGCCGAGCGGGTGGTCGCCGAGCACCGCCGAGTTGAACAGCTCGTGCAGCAGGTCTTCGGGGTCGTCGTCGCGCATCGCGATCTCCTCGAGCACCACGCTGCGCTCGACGTCCACATCGGAGCTGGCGTTCACCGCGTCGAAGACCACGTCGCAGAGCATGTCCACGGCCAGCGGCAGGTCGCGGTCCAGCACGTGCGCGTAGTAGCAGGTGTGCTCCTTGGCGGTGAAGGCGTTGAGCTCGCCGCCGACACCGTCGATCTCCTGCGCGATGTCCACCGCGGTGCGCTTCGCGGTGCCCTTGAACAGCAGGTGCTCGAGGTAGTGCGCGGCGCCGGCCTGCGACCTGGTCTCGTCGCGCGAACCCACGCCGACCCAGATGCCGACCGAGGCCGACCGCACGCCGGGCACCGGTTCGGTCAGCACCCGCAGACCGCCCGGCAGCACGGTGCGCCGGACGGCGACGTCCCCGCTGCGCCCGAGGACCCGGGTGGTCCCGGGCCGTTGCAGGTGACCACCGACTGTTCGCTTCTGCTGCTTCATGTCCTCACGCGTGTGTCCGAGTGGAACGGTGGGCAGGGCCCTGCCCACGAAGGTACGGCCCGCCCCGGACGTGCCGGGACGGGCCGCTGCGTCGCTCAGTCGCAGATCACTGCTCCGACGTCTGCGCCTCCGGCTTGGCCGAGGACTTCTCGTCCTCGTCGTCGACCAGCACCAGGCTGATCTTGCCGCGGCTGTCGATGTCGGCGATCTCCACGCGCAGCTTGTCGCCGACGTTCACCACGTCCTCGACCTTGCCGATGCGCTTGCCGTTGCCGAGCTTGGAGATGTGCACCAGGCCGTCCTTGCCCGGCAGCAGCGAGACGAACGCGCCGAACGCCGCGGTCTTGACCACGGTGCCCAGGAAGCGCTCGCCGACCTTCGGCAGCTGCGGGTTGGCGATGGCGTTGATCTTGTCGATCGCGGCCTCGGCGGACGGGCCGTCGGCGGCACCGACGTAGATGGTGCCGTCGTCCTCGATGGTGATCTCCGCGCCGGTCTCCTCGGTGATCGAGTTGATCATCTTGCCCTTCGGGCCGATGACCTCGCCGATCTTGTCGACCGGGATGCTGATGGAGGTCACGCGCGGGGCGTGCGGGCTCATCTCGTCCGGCTTGCCGATCGCCTCGGCCATCACGTCGAGGATCGTGAACCGGGCGTCGCGGGCCTGGCCGAGCGCCTGGGCCAGCACCTCGGACGGGATGCCGTCCAGCTTGGTGTCCAGCTGCAGGGCGGTCACGAACTCCCGGGTGCCGGCGACCTTGAAGTCCATGTCGCCGAAGGCGTCCTCGGCGCCGAGGATGTCGGTCAGCGCCACGTAGTGGGTCTTGCCGTCGATCTCGTCGGAGACCAGGCCCATCGCGATGCCGGCCACCGGCGCCTTCAGCGGCACACCCGCGTTGAGCAGGGACAGCGTCGAGGCGCAGACCGAGCCCATCGAGGTCGAGCCGTTGGAGCCCAGCGCCTCGGAGACCTGCCGGATGGCGTACGGGAACTCCTCGCGCGACGGCAGCACCGGCACCAGCGCGCGCTCGGCCAGCGCACCGTGGCCGATCTCGCGCCGCTTCGGGCTGCCGACCCGACCCGTCTCACCGGTCGAGTACGGCGGGAAGTTGTAGTGGTGCATGTACCGCTTCGTCGTCTCCGGCGACAACGAGTCGATGGTCTGCTCCAGGCGCAGCATGTTCAGCGTGGACACACCCAGGATCTGGGTCTCGCCGCGCTCGAACAGCGCCGAGCCGTGCGCCCGAGGGACCACACCGACCTCGGCGGACAGGCTGCGGATGTCGGTCAGGCCGCGGCCGTCGATGCGCACCTGGTCGCGGATGATCCGCTGCCGCACCAGCTTCTTGGTCAGCGAGCGGAACGCGGCGCCGAGCTCCTTCTCCCGGCCCTCGAACGGCTCGCCCTCGCCGATGCCGACCTTCTCCAGCAGCGACGCCTTGATCTCGTCGAGGCGGTTCTCGCGCTCCTGCTTGCCGGCGATCTTCAGCGCCTCGGCCAGCTCGGTCGAGACCGCCTGCTCGACGGCGGTGTAGGCGTCCTCGGCGTAGGCGGGGAACACCGGGAACTCCTGGGCGGCCTTGCCGGCCGCCTGCGCGAGCTGCTGCTGCGCGTGGCACAGGGTCCGGATGAACGGCTTGGCGGCCTCGAGGCCCTCGGCCACGACCTCCTCGGTCGGCGCCTGCGCGCCCTCGGCCACCAGCTTGACGGTGTTCTCGGTGGCCTCGGCCTCGACCATCATGATCGCCACGTCGTCGCCGACGATGCGGCCCGCCACGACCATGTCGAACACGGCGCGCTCCAGCTGGTCGTGGGTGGGGAAGGCCACCCACTGGCCGTCGATCAGCGCCATCCGGGTGCCGCCGATCGGGCCGGAGAACGGCAGACCGGAGGCCTGCGTGGACGCCGACGCGGCGTTGATCGCCAGCACGTCGTAGAGGTCACCCGGCGCCAGGCTCATCACGGTGACGACGACCTGGACCTCGTTGCGCAGGCCGTCCACGAAGGACGGGCGCAGCGGCCGGTCGATCAGCCGGCAGGTCAGGATCGCGTCGGTGGACGGCCGGCCCTCGCGCCGGAAGAACGAGCCGGGGATGCGGCCCGCCGCGTACATCCGCTCTTCGACGTCGACCGTCAGCGGGAAGAAGTCGAAGTGCTCCTTGGGCTGCTTGGAGGCCGTGGTGGCGGACAGCACCATGGTCTCGTCGTCGAGGTAGGCGACGACGCTGCCGGCGGCCTGCTTGGCCAGCCGTCCGGTCTCGAACCGGACGGTGCGGGTGCCGAAGGCGCCGTTGTCCAGCACGGCGGTCGCTTCGTACACACCCTCGTCGATCTGGGGTTCGGTCAAGATGACTCCTCATCCTCACGAGGCCCACGGCAGGTGCATCCGGGTCGTGGTCCGACGAGGCCGGCCATCGATCGAAGCCCCCGGGAACGTCTGTGTCGACGACTTGCCCGGCAGCCACTACCGAGGACCGGCGGACGCTAGCCCGGTGCGTGCCACCGTGAGCGCTCTTCACTTGCTCGGGCGCCGGAACGCCCGTCCATGCACCGAGGGGAGCGGCCCGACGGCCACTCCCCTCGGCGTTGGTCAACGGCGCAGGCCGAGTCGCTTGATGAGCGACCGGTAGCGCTCGATGTCCACCTTCATCAGGTAGTTGAGCAGACGGCGGCGACGACCGACCATCAACAGCAGGCCACGCCGCGAGTGGTGGTCCTGCTTGTGGTACTTGAGGTGCTCGGTCAGCCCGATGATCCGCTTGGTCAGCAGGGCCACCTGGGCCTCCGGCGAACCGGTGTCGCCCTCCTTGAGGCCGTACTCGGCCAGGATCTGCTTCTTCTCCGCAGTGGACAACGCCACGAGTTGACTCTCCTTCGGTGTCCCGTGTCGGTTGCGCCCGACCTCCGTGGCCGGGGACGGGTCGAAGCCTCGACCGGGAGCGGCCACCACGGACTGCAGCCCTCCCACTGGGAGGATATCAGGGCGGACCGCTCCTACCGGGTCAGCCCGTGGACTCGCGCGTCACCCCGACGTGGTGGACCGCCCGGTAGGTCGGGCCGCCTTCGCCCAGGTCACTGCGCACCACGGCCAGCTCGCGGGCGTGCCACCAGGGACCGGAGTAGTCGGCGAGCAGCTCGCCCAGCCGCTCCCGGTCGGCCCGCCCGGCCACCCAGCGCGCGACGGTCAGGTGCGCCCGGTAGCCGTGTGGGTCGCCGCCGGCGGCGTGCACCATCGCGCGCAGCACCCGGTCGTCCTCCGGGGTGGCCGCCTCGACGCCGACCCACAGCACGCTGCGGAACGCCCCGCTGCCGGCCAGCCGCAGCCGCGGCGGCGCGGGGTCGGTGGCCCGCAGCCGGGCGACCCGGCGCTCCAGGCGCTCGGTGACGTGCTCCGGGTCGGCGTCGTCGCCGTGGAAGCACAGCGTGAGGTGCCAGCGCTCGGCCGGGCTGAACCGGAACTTCCGCAGCCCGGCGGCCGCCCGGGCCACCCCGTCCGGGTCCAGCCGGTCCACGGCGGCGGACAGGTGCCGCACCGCCTCCTCCGACGGCCACACCGCGGTGAACAAGCGCACCATCCACCCCCGAAGTCCCGAGGCACCCCGACCCGACGCGGATCGCCCGCTCCCATTCCAGCCGACGCCGCGGTCCCCAGCAGGCGGAACCCGGTCAGTCCGCGTTGGCGGCGCGGCGCAGCAGCCCGGCCAGCGCCGGGTAGCGGCCCTCCAGGATGGACGCCGCCGCCTCCAGCTCGGTGGCCCCGGCCACCTCGCGCAGCACCGGCCAGGCCGCTTCCTCGCCGTTGGCGGCGTGCTTGACCGGCAGGTTGTCCCGGCCCACCGACGGCTGCGACTGCCGGACGTCCTCCAGCGCCTGCCTGATCGCCTCGGAATCACCGGCCGCGACGCCCGGGATGAGCACCTTGCGCTCGAGCATCACCAGGCGGGCCAGCACCTGCGGGTTGCCGATCTTGGCGCGGCGGCCGCTCATGACCTGGCTGAGCATGGGCGCGCTGATGCCGAGCACGTCGGCGAGCTGCGCCTGCGAGATGCGGAAGGCGACGACCAGGCGGCGCACCCGGTCCCCCAGCGGTTCTCCGTACCACTGCCGCTGCAGGGCCAGGTTCCGCTGGACGTTGCTGCTCTCCGCCACCTTCGCTCCCCCGTTCTTGGCGCCGACCCGATCACGTCCGGCCGCTCCGACTCTGGATACTGCCAGGTCATCGGCCAGACGTGAGCGCGAATCGGAAATGTGCCCGGGGTTGCGTGCACCGATCAGCGGCCTCGGCTGCTCTGTTCGGGGAGTCGACATGCCGGAGTTCACCCGTCCGCCAGCACGCGGCGGGTCTCGGCGACGTCGTGGCGCATCTGCTCGACCAGCGCGTCGACGGTGTCGTAGCGCTCCATCGCCCGCAGCCGGCGCACGAAGTCCAGGTCGACGTGCTCGCCGTAGAAGTCGGCGTCGACGTCGAGGACGTAGGCCTCGACGGTGCGCTCGGTGCCGGAGAAGGTCGGGTTGCTGCCCACCGAGACCGCCGCGGGCAGGGTGGGCCCGGGCTCGCCCGAACCCCGGTGGCGGTGCGTGAACCAGCAGGCGTAGACGCCGTCGGCCGGGATCGCCGCGTGCGGCGGGGTGGACAGGTTCGCGGTGGGGAAGCCGAGCTCCGTGCCGCCGCGGCCCGCCCCGCGCACCACGATGCCCTCCAGCCGGTGGTAGCGGCCCAGCGCGGACGCCGCGGCCACGACGTCACCGGCGTCGATGCACGACCGGATGTAGGTCGACGAGAACGTCACCGAGGTGCCCGACGGGTCGTCGGCGCGCTCGACCGGGCCGGACAGCAGGGCGTCGGAGGAGACCTCGAAGCCGAACCGCTCCCCCAGCTTGGTCAGCAGGTCGATGTTGCCGGCCGCCTTGTGGCCGAAGGTGAAGTTCTCCCCCACCACGATCTCGGCCGCGTGCAGCTTCTCGACCAGGACCTCGTGCACGAACTCCTCGGCCGGGACGCGGGAGACCTCGCGGGTGAACGGCAGCACGCAGAACACGTCCACGCCGAGCTGCTCGACCAGCTCCGCCCGCCGCCGCAGCGTCGTCAGCTGTGCCGGGTGGCTGCCCGGCCGCACCACCTCCGAGGGGTGCGGGTCGAAGGTCATCAGCACGCAGGGCACCCCGCGGCGCCGCGCCTGGCGCACCGCGTGCGAGATCAGCTGCTGGTGCCCCCGGTGCACGCCGTCGAAGACACCGATGGTGACCACGCACCGGCCCCAGCCGCCGGGGAGCTGCTCCAAACCACGCCATCGCTGCACGACCACGAAGCCTACTGCGCGACCGCCCGAGCGCCGGAACACCGTCCTCCCCGGGTGGCGGGCGCGCAGCGGTGCCGCCGCGCGCCCGCGACCGGCGGTCAGCTGACGCCCGCGCCGAAGGCCGAGACGTCCACGGCCGAACCCGGGCACAGCGCCCCGAACACGTCCAGCTCGCCGGTGTTCACCGCGACCCGCACGGCGTCAGCCGGGGTGACGCACAGCACCGGGACCGTGCGCGGAACCCGGACGTTCCGGTCACCCCGCCGGGGTGATCACCAGCACCGGCTTGGCCGTGCGGCCCCGGTCGCGGACCAGCGCGACGGCCCGGCCGTCCGGGTCGAACATCCCGTAGGTGCCCTCGACACCGGCGGCGGGCACCGCCTGGCCGTGCGCGAGGGCGCGGGCGACGGCGGCGTCCACGTTGCGGCGCGGGAACGCCGTCTCCACCGCTTCGTCGATGCCCATCGACAGGCCCGGCTCGGCTTCCAGCTGCTCCAGGGTGCGCGCGGTGGCCAGCCCGAACGGGCCAACCCGGGTCCGGCGCAGTTCGCCGAGGTGACCGCCGACCCCGAGGCTCGCCCCCAGGTCGCGGGCCAGCGCCCGCACGTAGGTCCCGGACGAGCACTCGACCAGCACGTCCAGCTCGGTGGTGCGCTCGGTGCGGCGCAGGTCGAGCACGTCGAAGCGGGAGACGGTGACCGGCCGGGCCGCCAGCTCGACCTGCTCCCCGCTGCGCGCGAGGTCGTAGGCGCGGCGCCCGTTGACCTTCACCGCGCTGACCGCGCTGGGCACCTGCTGGATCTCCCCGGTCAGCTCGGCGACCCCGGCGCGGATGGCCGCCTCGTCGGTGCCGGAGGCGTCCACCTCGGACACGACCTCGCCCTCGGCGTCGTCGGTGGTGGTGGTCGCGCCCAGCCGGATGGTGGCCAGGTAGGCCTTGGTGTCCAGGGCCAGGTGGCCGAGCAGCTTGGTGGCTCGCTCGAGGCCCAGCACCAGCACTCCGGTGGCCATCGGGTCCAGGGTCCCGGCGTGGCCGACCTTGCGGGTGCCCATGGTCCGCCGGACCCGCGAGACGACGTCGTGCGAGGTCATGCCCGCCGGTTTGTCGACCACGAGCAGGCCGGGCGGGACGGTGGTGCGTGCTTTTCGAGAGCGCTCGGACACGACGCACCATCATCCCCGATCTCCTCCGGCGGTCACCGCCTGGGTCGGCACCGTCGCTAGGGTGGGGCCGAAGCGAGGAGGTGGCAGTGGCTCATCGACCGATCCGGTTGTTCGGTGACCCGGTCCTGCGCATGCCCGCCGACCCGGTCACGGTGTTCGACCAGCGGTTGCGCACCATCGTGGCGGACCTGCTGGACACCGTGGACGCCCCGGGGCACGCCGGGGTGGCGGCCCCGCAGATCGGGATCGGCGTGCGGGCGTTCAGCTACAACGTGGACGGCGAGATCGGCTACGTGATCAACCCCGAGGTGGTCGAGCTGTCCGAGAAGACCCAGGACGGCGTCGAGGCGTGCCTGTCGCTGCCCGGGCTCGGGTTCGACACCCGCCGCGCGCAGCACGCGGTGGTGCGCGGGGTCGACGTGGACAACGAGCCGGTCACCGTGTCGGGCAGCGGGCTGATGGCGCGCTGCCTCCAGCACGAGACCGACCACCTCGACGGCACGGTCTACATCCAGCGCCTCGACCCGGCGGCCCGCCGCGAGGCCTTCCGCCAGGTCCGCGAGCAGGAGTGGTTCTGGCAGCGGTGACGGGTCAGGCCGTGGTGGGCTGGCGCGTCGCCCCGGTGACCGCCCAGCGCCCCGACCGGGCGCGCAGCAGGAGCGTGACCAGGCGCAGCACCATGAACGCCGACAGGCCCGTCCAGATCCCCGCCAGGCCCCAGCCGAACGCCAGCGACAGCCAGATCAGCGGCAGGTACCCGACGAAGGCGCTGAGCAGCGTCGCGGTGCGCAGGTAGGCGGCGTCCGCGGCACCGAGGAACACGCCGTCCAGGGCGAACACCACCCCGGCCACCGGCTGCAGGGCCACGAAGAACCACCAGGCGTGCGGGACCTCGGCGAGCACCGCGCTGTCGGAGGTGAACACCGCGGGCAGCGGCACGGCGAGCGCGGCGAACAGCACCCCGAGCACCACGCCGAAGCCCAGGCCGTACCAGGTGACCTGCTTGGCGATGCCCTTGGCGCGCGAGGCCGAGCCCGCGCCCAGCGCCGCCCCGACCAGGGACTGCGCGGCGATCGCCAGCGAGTCCAGCACCAGCGACAGGAAGGTCCAGAGCTGCCAGACCACCTGGTGCGCCGCCGCGGCCTCGGCGCCGGTGCGGGCGGCCACCGACGTGGCCGACAGGAAGCACACCTGGAAGGCCAGGGTGCGCAGCACGAGGTCGCGGCCGAGTCCGAGCTGGGCGCGCATCAGCGCCGGGTGCGGCTTGAGCGGTGCCCGCTCCGCCACGAGCGCCCGGAGGAACAGCGCGGCCGCGAGGCTCTGGCCGACGAGGTTCGCCAGCGCCGAGCCCTCCAGGCCCCAGCCCAGCGGGTAGACGAACAGCGGGCAGAGCACGGCGGAGGCGCCGTTGCCGACCAGCACGTAGCGCAGCGGTCGCACGGTGTCCTGCACGCCGCGCATCCAGCCGTTGCCGGCCATCGTGATGAGCACGAGCGGAGCGCCGCAGAGCGCGATGCGCAGCCAGGTCGCGGCGGCGTCGGCGACCGGTCCCGGCCCGGCGAGCAGTTCGGTCACCGGTACCGCGACGAGTTGCGCCAGCAGCATGAGCGCGATGCCGACGGCGATGCCCAGCCAGGTGGCCTGGACGCCCTCGGCCACCGCGTCCTTGCGGCGGCCGGCGCCGTGCAGGCGGGCGGTGCGCGCGGTGGTGCCGTAGGTGAGGAAGGTCAGCTGGCTGGAGACCAGCGTGAACAGCGTGCCGCCCAGCGCCAGACCGGCCAGCGGGACCGCGCCGAGGTGCCCGACCACCGCGGTGTCGACGAGCACGTACAGCGGTTCGGCGGCGAGCACGCCGAGCGCCGGGACTGCCAGCGCGAACACCCTCCGCGGTGCGATGCGCTCCGCCGGTTCGGACACACTTCCTCCAGATCGGTGGCTGCTGGTGGGTGGCGCGCCGCTGCGCGAGGACTACCCGGTGGCGGTTCCGCGGGAACGCCGCCCGGACCGGGCGAGATAAGCTGCGGATGCGGGTTTCGCCCCTGACATCTCAGGCTACGGTAAGGACCGTCGATGGACAACGCTGATTACGCGGCGGTGGCGCTCCGCATCGCCAACGCCGACCTGAGCGACCTCGACGCGGTCCGCGCTGCCCTCCACGACGAGCCGTGGTGGGCCGACCGCCTCGCCGAAGCGGACCTGCCGGTGCTGCGCGCGGTCGCCGACGGCCTGCGCCGGGCCCTGGACGCCCTGGTCGCCGACGACGCCGACACCGTGCTGGCGGAGATCAACGCGCTGCTCGCCGCGCACCCGCCCCGCCCGCGGCTGTCCGGTCACGGCGGCCGCGACGGTCGCCCGAACTGGCACGTGCACGTCGCGGGCCCGGACGCCCCGGCCGTGGACGAGGTCGCCGCCGCCGCGGCGTGGGGCCTGGCGCAGGGCGTGGTCCAGCACGGGACCGCCCGCTGGGGCCGCTGCGAGGCCGACGGCTGCGACACCTACTTCCTGGACACCTCGACCAACCAGGCCAAGCGCTTCTGCTCCCCCCGCTGCGCGAACCGCGTGCACGTCGCCGCCTTCCGAGCCCGCCGCCGCAGCTGACGAGGCCCACGGTGCCCATCCCAGGGAGCGCGCCCGGGGACCGCAACTCCCGTGGGAACCAGGCTCGCGACGTCCATCGGGATCACGTCCACCCTGGCCGAGGCCTCCCCCACGAGGCGGACGGGTCGGCGGGAGGTGCCCCCACCTCAGTCGAGCAAGGGGGCTTCGTCGAGGGCTTTGCGGATGGAGGCGATGATGTCCGCCGGCTCGCCCTGGGCGGTGAAGCCCGAGGCCAGGCGGTGACCGCCGCCCCCGCAGGCCGCCGCCGCGCAGCCGACGTCCAGGCGGCTGTCCGCGCGCAGCGACACCGACCAGTGCTGCGGCGCCATCTCCTTGAGCACCGCCGTCACCTCCGCCTCACTGGTCGTGCGCAGCACGTCGATGACGCTGTCCAGCTCCTCGCTGCGCAGACCGGCGGAGTCCGCGAGCCGGACCGTGGCGTGCACCAGGCCCAGCCCCCGCGCCGCGGACGGCTCCAGCTGCGCCTCGCCGAGCACCCCGGCGAGCATGCGCATCCAGCCGAAGGGGTGGGTGTCGAGCAGCGGCCGCGTGGTGGCCTCGGGGTCCACCCCCGCCTCCAGCAGCCGCGCCGCCACCCGGTGGGTCTGCGCGCCGGCGTGCCGGAAGGAGCGGGTGTCGGTGACCAGTCCCGCGTACAGGCACCGCGCGGTCGGCAGGTCCAGTGCCGCGCCCATCTCGTCGAGCAGCCGCAGCACGATCACCACGGTCGCCTCGGCGCGCTCGTCCACCACGTGCAGCGTGCCGTAGCGCGTGTTCGACACGTGGTGGTCGAGGACGATGACGTCACCACCGGCCGCGATGGTCGCGCCGACCCGGTCGGCCAACCGGCCGAGCCGCTGCAGGCTGCCGGTGTCGCACACCACGAGCGTCGACGGGGCGGCGGGCACCTCGTCGGCGGGCACCACCAGGCCGTCCACGTCGAGGTCGCGCAGCGAGGCCGGCGGCTGGTCCGGGGTGCCGAACGACACCCGCACGGCACAACCCCGCCGCCGCAGCGCCCGCCCCAGCGCGAGCGCGCTGCCGAGCGCGTCGGCGTCCGGGTTGACGTGGGCGAACAGCGTCACGTCGGTCGCCTCGGCCAGCCTGCGCGCGGCTTCCACGACAGCCGGCGCGACCGGGTCCTCTGCACTTGCTGACCGGTCGCCCGGACCGTCGGCTACGGGTTGCCCGCGCACAGGTTCACCTCCACGGCATCGGAGGCCACGGTGACCCCCGGCGCCCAACGCACCTGATGCCGCGCTGCGACTCAACCACTCTGTGGCCCACGACGCACATCGGCG
This sequence comes from Saccharopolyspora hordei, assembly GCF_013410345.1. Classification (NCBI taxonomy): domain Bacteria; kingdom Bacillati; phylum Actinomycetota; class Actinomycetes; order Pseudonocardiales; family Pseudonocardiaceae; genus Saccharopolyspora; species Saccharopolyspora hordei. Next base: position 2,026,894 of record NZ_JACCFJ010000001.1, on the reverse strand, counting down.
TCGGAGAACGACTCCGCACCCGCACCGTCGGTGTCGGGCTCGTCATCGTCGGTGCTGGTCCGGTACGGGTCGGGGTCTCCGGCGGGCGACGCGCTGGAGGCCAGCCGGGCCACCTCCGCGTCGGCTTCCTTGGCCTTGGCGAGCAGCTTCTCCATGCGCCGCGCGTTGTCGGGCACGGTGTCCGCGACGAACGTCAGCGTGGGCGTGAACCGCACACCGGTCTGCTGGCCCACGCGGGAGCGCAGCACCCCGGTCGCGCTGGACAGCGCGGCTGCGGTCGAGGCGTAGTCCGCCTCGTCGCCGAAGACCGTGTAGTAGACGGTGGCGTCCCGCAGGTCCGGGGTGACCCGGGCGTCGGTGATGGTGACCATCGCCAACCGCGGGTCCTTGACCTCGTGCTCCAGGCCGGAAGCGACGATCTGGGCGATCCGCTTGGCCAGCCTGCGGGCGCGCGGAGCATCAGCCACGGCGCACCTCCTTCAGGGATGGGTTCGGTTGTGCGGGCCGGCGGCGCGGGTGCGCCGCGGTCCCGGGAAGTCGTGGGTGCGGGGCTGTGCGCCCCACGCGGGTGCCGGTCCCCGCGCCGCTCATCAGTCCTCCGGGCCGACCATGCGGTGCCGGGCCGAGAGCAGCTCGAGCTCGGGACGCGCGGCGACCAGCCGCTCGCAGGCCTCCAGCACCTCGCGCACGTGCGCGGCGTCGCTGGACACCGCCGCCACGCCCACCAGTGTGCGGCGGTACAGGTCCTGGTTGCCCGCCTCCGAGACGGCGACCTCGAAGCGCCGCCGCAGCTCGGCCACCACCGGCCGCACCACGGCGCGCTTCTGCTTCAGCGAGTGGACGTCACCGAGCAGCACGTCCAGTTCGAGCACACCGACGTACATGAGATCCCCCACCACGAACGCAGGGGGCCGCCGCAGTCGACGGCCCCCTGCGCGTTGCGGCTCAGCTGCGCGGCTTCTCGCGCATCTCGTACGGCTCGATGATGTCGCCGACCTTGATGTCGTTGAACGACCCCAGGGTCAGACCGCACTCGAAGCCGTCGCGGACCTCGTTGGCGTCGTCCTTGAACCGCTTCAGCGAGTTGATGCTGAGGTTCTCGGCGACCACCACGTTGTCCCGCAGCAGACGGGCCTTGGCGTTGCGCTTGATGACGCCCTCGGTGACCATGCAACCGGCGATCGTGCCGACCTTCGAGGACTTGAAGATCTCGCGGACCTCGGCCTTGCCCAGCTCGACCTCTTCGTACTCGGGCTTGAGCATGCCCTTGAGCGCCTGCTCGATGTCCTCGATGGCCCGGTAGATCACCGAGTAGTACCGGATCTCCACGCCCTCGCGGTTGGCGACCTCGGCCGCCTTGCCCTCGGCCCGGACGTTGAAGCCCAGGACGATGGTGTTCTCCGCGGTGGCGAGGTTGATGTCGGACTCGTTGATGCCACCGACGCCGCGGTGGATGACCCGCAGCTCGACCTCGTCGCCGACCTCGATCTTCGTCAGGGACTCCTCGAGCGCCTCGACGGTACCCGAGTTGTCGCCCTTGATGATCAGGTTCAGCTGGTTGGTCTCCTTGAGCACCTTGTCCAGGTCCTCGAGGCTGACCCGCTTGCGCTTGGCCGCGTTCTGCGCCTCCCGGATGCGAGCCCCGCGGCGGTCGGCGATCTGCCGCGCCACCCGGTCCTCGTCGACCACCAGGAAGGTGTCACCGGCGCCCGGCACCGACGTGAAGCCGATGACCTGCACCGGCCGCGACGGCAGCGCCTCGGTGACGTCCTCGTCGTTCTCGTTGATCATCCGGCGGACGCGGCCGTAGGCGTCCCCGGCGACCACCGAGTCGCCGACGCGGAGCGTGCCCCGCTGCACCAGCACCGTGGCCACCGGACCGCGACCGCGGTCCAGGTGCGCCTCGATCGCCACGCCCTGCGCGGACAGGTTCGGGTTGGCCCGCAGGTCCAGCGTGGCGTCCGCGGTGAGCAGGATCGCCTCGAGCAGGCTCTCGATGTTGGTGCCCTGCTTCGCCGAGATGTCGACGAACATGGTGTCGCCGCCGTACTCCTCGGCGACCAGGCCGTACTCGGTCAGCTGCTGGCGGATCTTGTCCGGGTTGGCGCCCTCGACGTCGATCTTGTTGACCGCGACCACGATCGGCACCCCGGCCGCCTGGGCGTGGTTGATCGCCTCCACCGTCTGCGGCATGACGCCGTCGTCGGCGGCCACCACCAGCACGGCGATGTCCGTCGACTTGGCACCGCGGGCACGCATGGCGGTGAACGCCTCGTGACCCGGGGTGTCGATGAAGGTGATCGGCCGCTCGGTGCCCTCCAGCTCGGTGACGACCTGGTAGGCGCCGATGTGCTGGGTGATGCCACCCGCCTCACCGGCCTGCACGTTCGACTTCCGGATGGTGTCGAGCAGTCGCGTCTTGCCGTGGTCGACGTGACCCATCACGGTGACCACCGGCGGACGCGGCTGCAGCTCCTCGTCGGAGCTGCCCGGGTCGCCGTAGCTGATGTCGAAGGACTCCAGCAGCTCCCGGTCCTCGTCCTCCGGCGAGACCATCTCGACCTTGTAGTTCATCTCCTGGCCGAGGAGCTCCAGCACCTCGTCGGAGACGGACTGGGTCGCGGTGACCATCTCGCCGAGGTGGAACATCGCCTGCACCAGCGAGGCCGGGTTGGCGTTGATCTTCTCGGCGAAGTCGCTCAGCGAAGCACCGCGGCGCAGGCGCACGGTCTCGCCGTTGCCGCGCGGGAGCCGGACGCCGCCGACCGACGGCGCCTGCATGTTCTCCATGTACTCCTGGCGCTTCTGCCGCTTCGACTTGCGGCCGCGCTTCGCGGGGCCACCGGGACGGCCGAACGCACCGGCCGCGCCACCGCGGCCACCGCCCGGACGGCCACCGCCGCCGGGACGACCGCGGAAGCCACCACCGGCGGGAGCGCCGGGACCGCCACCGCGGAAGCCGCCGCCACCACCGGGACGACCGCCGCCACCCGGACGACCGCCGCCACCGGGGCCACCGCGGCCACCGCCCGGACGGCCACCGCCGCCGGGACCGCCACCGCTGCGCGGCGGACGGGGCGGCATCATGCCCGGGTTCGGGCGCGGGGGCATCATGCCCGGGTTCGGACGCGGAGCGCCGCCGCCGGACGCACCGCCGGCCGGAGCGGTACCGGCACCCTGGCCGCCGCCCTGACGGCGGTCGCCGCCCTGGCGACCGGGGCCGCCCTGGCCACCGCCCTGCCGCGGGCCGGGGCCCGGACGCGGTGCGCGGGACTGCGGCGAGCCGCTGCCCACGCCGAACGGGTTGTTGCCGACGCGCGGCTGGCGCGGGCCGGGCTTGGGCGCCTTCGGGCGCGGCGGGACGACACCGGCGTCCCCGTCGCCACCGGGCTTGGGACCGGGCTTCGGGCCCGGCTTGGGCGCCTGCTGGTCGGCCTTGGCCGCCGGGGCCTGCTCGGCCGGCTTGGCCGGCGGCTCCGGCTTGGGGCCGGGCTTGGGACCCGGCTTCGGCCCCGGCTTGGGCACCTGCTGCTGCTCGGCCTTCGCGGCCGGGGCCTCGGGCTTCGGGCCGGGCTTGGGACCCGGCTTCGGCGCGCCGGCCTCCGGGCGCGCGGGCTTGGCCTCCGCCTGAGCGGGCTTGCCGCTGTCGGCCTTCTTCTGCGACTTGTACGCGTCGCGGAGCCTGCGGGCCACCGGGGCTTCCACGGTGGAGGACGCAGACTTCACGTACTCGCCCTGCTCGGCGAGCTTGTTCAGTACTTCCTTGCTGGTAACACCGAGCTCTTTCGCGAGCTCATGCACGCGGGCCTTGCCTGCCACTGCTCTCCTCATCTGGGTGAGGCCGGGCGGCAGTCCCGCTCGACCTCGTCCTATCGCCGATGCGCGTTCATGGCTTCAGCTTCACGGCTGATTCATGACGGGTCGACCTGCTTTCCTTCAGTTGCCTGGCGCGGGACGGGTCCCGCGTCGGTCCTGTCGTGAGCTGCTCGCTGCCCGGCACCGATGTGCTCGTGCACGGCCGTGGTGTCGAGCGGACCCGGCACCCGGAGTGCACGCGGGAACGCCCGGCGCCGCTCGGCCAGACGCAGGCACGCCGGATCGGGGTGCAACCAGGCCCCCCGGCCCGGCCGCCGACGTCTGGGATCGGGAACGACGACGGGAGACGCCCCGGCGCCCTCGGCGACCACGCGCAGCAACTCAGCTGGCGACGTCCGGGACCGACATCCCACGCAGGTACGCACCGGCCCACGGCTCTCGCCGTGCTCGCCGGACACACGTGTGCGGATCGTTGCTCCCTCGCGTCAGCCTGCCACCGATTCTAACCCGAGACGTCACTCGGCCGAACCCGCGGTCTGCACACCGTCCACCGCCGGGTCCAGACCAGCCGCGTGCGCTGGGCCTGCGCTGGTGCTGGGATCCGCGTCACTGCGGATGTCGATGCGCCAGCCGGTCAGCCGCGCGGCCAGCCGGGCGTTCTGGCCCTCCTTGCCGATCGCCAAGGAGAGCTGGAAGTCCGGCACGACCACCCGGGCGGTCTTGGTGCGCTCGTCGACGACCTCCACCGACACCACCTTGGCCGGGGAGAGCGCGTTGCCGACGAAGGTCGCCGGGTCGTCGGAGTAGTCGATGATGTCGATCTTCTCCCCGCCCAGCTCGCTCATCACGTTGCGCACCCGCGCGCCCATCGGGCCGATGCACGCGCCCTTGGCGTTGACCCCGGGCACGGTCGAGCGCACCGCGATCTTGGAGCGGTGCCCGGCCTCGCGCGCCACCGCGGGGATCTCCACGGTGCCGTCGGCGATCTCCGGGACCTCCAGCGCGAACAGCCGCCGCACCAGGTTCGGGTGGGTGCGCGAGAGCGAGATCTGCGGGCCCCGCGCGGTGCGCGAGACGCCGTAGACGTAGCACTTGATCCGGGTGCCGTGCTCGTAGTTCTCCCCGGGCACCTGCTCGGCGGCCGGGATCACGCCCTCGCTGTCACCGACCTGCACGATGACCATGCCGCGCGAGTTCGCCCGCGCGTCGCGCTGGATGACACCACCGAGGATCTCCCCCTCCTTGGCGGAGAACTCGCCGAAGGTGCGCTCGTGCTCGGCGTCGCGCAACCGCTGCAGGATGACCTGCCGCGCGGTGGTCGCCGCGATCCGCCCGAAGCCCTCCGGGGTGTCGTCCCACTCCTCCTGCACACTGCCGTCCGGGGCCAAGGTGTGCGCGATGACCCGCACGACGCCGGTCTTGCGGTCCACCTCCACCCGGGCGTGCGGTTGGTGCCCCTCGGTGTGGCGGTATGCGGTCAGCAGTGCCGATTCGATCGCTTCCAGGACCGTCTCGAACGGGATGTCCTTGTCGCGTTCGATCGCGCGCAGCGCCGCGATGTCGACGTTCACCTCGACTCCTCCGTGTCTTCCCGGTCGTCCCCCTGTGGGGGAACGCCGCCCGCAGCACGCTCCAGCTTGACCAAATCCTCCGCCGGTGGCTGCTGGAATTCCACCTCGACCACCGCGCGCTCCACGTCGCGGTAGGCCAGTCGGCGCAGGTCACCGCCGACCAAGACGGTGACACCGTCATCATCGGCCGCTCCGACGCGCGCCACCACCTTCTCGCCGCCGACGAGGCGGACCTTGACCAGGCGGTAGCGGGCTCGGCGCCAGTGCCGCGGACGGGTCAGCGGCCGGTCCACGCCCGGCGAGGTGACCTCGAGCGTGTAGGACCCGGCAAGGACGTGCTCGTGCTCGTCCAGCACCTTCGAGACCTCCCGGCTGACGCCGGAGATGTCGTCGAGCCCGACCCCGTCGTCGGAGTCGATGACGACCTTGACCAGGCGACGGCGGCCTGCCTGCTGCACGCCGAGTTCCTCCAGGTCGAAGCCCATCCGAGACACGGCCTCGGCTACGACGGGCTCCAGCTGCGCAGTGATCTCACCACGCGGCGGGCTGGACAATTGGCACTCCCTGAGATCGATCGCGGTCTGGTCAGACCTGGCGGTTCGCGGCGCCGGACGGCGCGCGCGGGTTCGCGACCAGTGCTGCGCGTCCTGGTCGCGGTCGCCCAGAGTATCGCGTCCGTCCGCACCCGAGCGCGCCGTGGGATCCCTACGATCGGCGGATCGTGCCGGGACCGAGTGGATCAAGGCGGGGCTGGTGCCCGGGCACCGGGCGGATTGATCGCCTGGCAGGATAGGTCGGCGTGGAATCCCCCTCGCGAGCCCGGTCGGTGCTGGGGCGGCGCAGCGTGCTGCGGATGATCGCGGCCTCCCCGGTCGTCGCCGCGCTGACCACGGCGTGCAGCTCCGCTCCCGACGAGCCCGACCCGCTGCTGGCGCTGGCGAAGGCGGCCAAGTCAGACGCCCAGCTGGCCCGCGCGGTGGCCGAGACGCACGCGGGCCTGGCCGCGGTGGCCGAGGAGGTCGCCGCCGTCCGCGGTGAGCACGCCCGTGCCCTGCAGCGGGAGATCGACCGGGTCAACCCGCGCGATCCCGAGGACCCGCCGTCGGTGCCGGAGCCCCCGCAGCGGCGGGCGCCCGGGTCGGCGAGCGAGGCCACGACGGCGTTGACCGACGCGCTCACCGCGGCGCGGGACCGCGCGGCGGAGCTCGTGCCGACGCTGCCGACCCACCGCGCGGGGCTCGTGGGGTCGGTCTCGGCGAGCTGCGCGAGCCTGCTGGAGGTGGTGGGGTGACCGAGCTCTCGGACGAGGCGGCCACGGCGCTGCGCAGCGCCCTCGGCGCGGAGCACGCGGCGGTGTGGGTGCACGGCTTCGCCAGCGCCTACGTCAGCGAACCCCGGGTGCGCAGCGCGATCGACGACGCGGCGGACCAGCACCGCAGGCTGCGCGACGCGGCGGAGGAGCTGATCCGCGGCGCGGGGCAGACCCCGCCGGCCGCGCAGCCCGCGTACGACCCGCGCACCCAGGTGACCGACCAGCGCTCCGCCATCGACCTGCTGATCACGGCGGAGTCGGACTGCCAGGTCGGCTGGCGCTCGGTGCTGGAGAACACCGACGACCCCGGGCTGCGCCGCACCGCGCTGGACGGGCTCACCACCTCGGCGACCCGCGCCACCCGGTGGCGGCTCACCGTCGGGCAGCAGCCGGCCGCGGAGGCCTTCCCCGGCCGGCCCTGATCCGCGCAGCTCAGCTCGGGGCGTCCTCCTGCGGCCAGCCGAGCTTGAGGGCCTCCCGCGTGACGTCGAGCAGGACCGGGTCCTTCTCCTTCGTCTTCTTGTCGAAGTACGCCGAGTCGCCGATCACCACGAGGTTGTCCTGGCGGTCCGAGGCGTAGGCCTTGTCGTGCAGCTTGGGCAGGTCCTTGGTGTTGTCGCTGCCGTCGTCGACCAGGTCCCGGATGTTGCCGGTGTCGTCCTCGGTGGTCAGCTCGTCGAGCCGCTGCGCGCTCTCCGCGTCGGGCATGAGCACGGTCACGACCGAGGTCAGCACGCGGGTGCCGTCCGGCAAGCGGGTCTCGTACAGGGCGCGGGTGAGGTGGTCGCACTCCTGGTTCTTGAAGAACTCCCGGATCGCGTCGTCCGACACGTTCTGGCAGCCGCGGAAGCCCTCTTCCCGGCGGAGCGGCTCGAACTGGTACTTCATCGGGGGCGGCGGCGCCGCCTCCTCTTCGGGCGGCGACGGCTTGACCGCCAGCCAGACGAGCCCGGAGACCACCGAGATGGCGACCAGCACGGCGCCGCGCAGCACCCAGCCCAGCGGCGTGATCCGCTTCTCCGCGGGCGGCGGCTCGGGCACCGGCTGCCTGCTGGTCGGCGGGTTCACCACCGGGCGCACCGGTGGGTTGGACGACTGCTGCACCGGTGGGTGCTGGTAGCCGGGCTGGCTCGTCTGCTGCGCCGGGCCGGGCGGGGGTGCCGGCTGGGACGGCGGCGGGAAGACGGGCCGGGTGGTCTGCCCCGGTCCGGAGTCCACCGGTGCCCGATCCTGCTGGATCCGCGAGTTGTCGCGGCGGAGCGGAGTGGTTTCGCGCTGCGTGTTGGCTTGCTCACCCGTCATGTCCTCGGGCGCACCTCTTCGGTCGGGCACGGAATCCAACGGTAGCGGTTGCGTATCACGAGACGGACACCCCGGACGTTCCCCCCAGCGCTCGCACCGCCCGCTCGACGTCCGCGCGGGTGTTGTACAGGTGGAACGACAGGCGTGCCCGACCGGCTCGGGCCGCGCAGGCCACCCCGGCCTCGGTGAGCTTGGCCACAGCGCCGGGGTCCTGCACCGAGACGATCGCCGACCCGGCGGGCGGCATCCCCAGCGCGGCCCGGAACTCGTCGGCCAGGCCGGCGCAGTGCGCCGCGACCTCGGCCATGTCCAGCCCGGCCAGCCACTCCAGCGCCACGGCCGCGCCGACCTGCGCGAACCAGGTCGGCGAGAGGTCGAGCGCGCGGGCGTCGCCGGCGAGCCGCATCGGCAGCCCGTAGGTGCTCGCCCACGGGTCGTCGGCCGCGTACCAGTTCGCGCTGCTGGGGCGCAGCGGCGGCGCGTCGGGGTGGACGGCCAGCCACGCCGCCCCGCGCGGTGCCAGCAGCCACTTGTACGCCGCGCTGACCACCCAGTCCGCCCAGTCCAGGCGCAGCGGCAGCCAGCCGACCGCCTGGGTGGCGTCGAGCAGCACCCGGGTCGAGGTCGTCGCGGCGACCTCGCGCAGCGCGTCCAGGTCGGCGATGCGGCCGTCGGCGGACTGCACCACGCTGACCGCGACCACGTCGTGCTCGGCGGCGCGCGCGGGGACCTGCTCCAGGTCCACCGCGGTGACCTGCACCCCGCGGTCCTGCTGGGCGGCGAACGGGTAGAGCACGCTGGTGAAGTCGCCCTCGGCGACCAGCACCCGTGCCCCGTCCGGGAGGCTCGCCGCGACGAGCCCGATGAGCTGGGACGCGGTGGTGCCGATGGCCACCCGGTCCGCGGTGGTGCCGATCAGCCGGGCGAAGGCCGCGCGGGCGGTGGCCACGGCGGGTTCGAAGTCCTCGGGACCGTCCAGCCCGCTTCCCCACCGGCGCACCGCCTCGGCGACCGCGCGGGCCACCTCGGCGGGCGGGACGCCGATGCTCGCGGTGTTCAGGTAGCCGTCCGGGACGTCGAACCCAGCACCGAATGCCTCTCGCACTCCCGCATCCTCGCACCGCGGGGGCCGATCCCGGAACTGCTCGGCCGTCCCTCTCCGCGCACGACCGCCGCGCGGCCGCGCCATATGGTGGAGGCATGCACAGCGAGGAGATCGAGGTCCGCACGGGAGCCGTCGAGGTCGTCCACGACCTGAGCGCCGAGTGCGAGCGGTTCCTGCGCGCCGCGGGAGCCGGGGACGGGCTGCTGCACGTCTGGGTGCCGCACGCGACCGCCGGGCTGGCGATCATCGAGACCGGGGCGGGCAGCGACGACGACCTGCTCGCGGCGCTGCGCGACCTGCTGCCCAAGGACGACCGGTGGCGGCACCGGCACGGCTCGCACGGCCACGGCCGGGACCACGTGCTGCCCGCGATCGTCCCGCCGTACGCGTCGGTCCCGGTGCTGGGCGGCCGGATGGCGCTGGGCACCTGGCAGTCGGTGTGCCTGGTGGACACCAACGTGGACAACCCGGTCCGGCGCGTCCGGCTGAGCTTCCTGCCCGGCTGATCGTCCACTGTGGACCAGTGCGGCGGGCGGCCCGCACCGGCGCCGAGCCCCGCCCGCGGGCGGACGCGCACTGCCCCCACGGGCCGGTGAGCTGGCAGGATGGGGCCCGTGACGCGACTCGTGCTCTGGGACATCGACTCGACGCTCATCAACGCCCACGGGTTCGGTCCCCGCTGGTACCGCCAGGCGCTCGCCGCGGTCACCGGCCGGACGCTGCAGCGGATGCCGGACACCGCCGGCCGCACCGAGCTGGCGATCACCACCGACGTCCTCGAGCACCACGGCGTGCCCGCCGACGAGCCCACGATCGCCGCCATGTTCACCGCCCTGACCAGCGCCGTCGCCGAGACCCGGGACGAGCTGGCGGAGAGCGGCACCGCGCTGCCCGGGGCGGCGCAGGCGCTGGCGGCGCTGGCGCAGGAGCCCGGGTTCGTGCAGACCCTGGTGACCGGCAACCTCGCCGAGGTCGCCTTCCACAAGCTGGAGGCCTTCGACCTGCACCACCACGTCGACTTCGAGATCGGCGGCTTCGGCGGCGGGTCGGTGCACCGGCACGACCTCATCAGCGACTCCGTCGCCAAGGCCGCGGACCGCTGCGGCACGCCGATCGCCCCCGACTCGGTGGTGGTCGTGGGCGACACCCCGCACGACGTCGCGGGAGCGCTGCGTTTCGGCGCGGTCGCGGTCGGCGTGGCCACCGGCGGCAGCGCCGAGGCCGAGCTCCGCGCCGCGGGCGCCCACGCCGTCCTGCCGGACCTCGCCGACACCGGCGCGGTGCTCAGCGCGCTGTCGGCCGCCTGAGACGGCAGCGGGGCCCCCGGGACGTGCCCGGGAGCCCCGCTGCGTGCGCTGTGCTCAGCCGCGCACCACGTCGACGAGGTGCGCGACGGCGCCGTCCACCTCGACCTCGGTGCGCTCGCCGGAGCGGCGGTCGCGGACCTCGACGACGCCCCGGGTGAGGCCCTTGCCCACCACCAGGATCGTCGGCACGCCGAGCAGCTCGGCGTCGGCGAACTTCACGCCCGGCGACACGGTGCGGTCGTCCAGCACCACCTGCACCCCGGCCCGGTCCAGCTCGGCGGCGATCGCCTCGCCGCGCTCCCGGACGCTGTCGTCCTTGCCCGCGATGACCACGTGCACGTCGGCCGGGGCCACCTCACGCGGCCAGACCAGGCCCTGCTCGTCGTGGCTCTGCTCGGCGATGGCCGCGACCAGGCGGGACACGCCGATGCCGTAGGAGCCCATGGTGATCCGCTTCGGCTTGCCGTCCTGGCCGAGCGCGTCCAGGCCCAGCGCGTCGGCGTACTTGCGGCCGAGCTGGAAGATGTGGCCGATCTCGATGCCGCGCGCGGAGACCAGGGTGCCCTTGCCGTCCGGCGACGGGTCGCCCTCGCGGACCTCGGCGGCCTCGATGGTGCCGTCCGGGGTGAAGTCGCGGCCGCACACCAGGTCCACCACGTGGTGGTCGGGCTTGTCCGCGCCGGTCACCCACGCCGTGCCGGGGACCACCCGCGGGTCGACGAGGTAGCGGACCCCGTTGTCCTGCAGCGCCTTCGGGCCGATGTAGCCCTTGACCAGGAACGGGTTGGCGGCGAAGTCGGACTCCTCCAGCAGCGCCACCTCGGCGGGGGCCAGCGAGGCCTCCAGCCGCTTCATGTCGACCTCGCGGTCGCCGGGCACGCCGACGGCCAGCAGCTCCCACTCCTCGGCGCCGGGCTGGCGGGTCTTGACCAGCACGTTCTTCAGCGTGTCGGCCGCGGTGAACTTGCGGTCGGTGTTGGCGTTGAGGAAGTCGACCAGCGTCTCGATGGTCGGCGTGCCGGGGGTGTGGTGCACCTGCGCGGCGGGCTTGTCCTCGATCGGCTCGGCGGGCGGCACCGGGGTGACCACGGCCTCGACGTTGGCGGCGAAGTCCGACTCGGTGCTGCGCACGAAGGTGTCCTCGCCGGTCTCGCTCTCGGCGAGGAACTCCTCGGACGCCGAGCCGCCCATCGCGCCGGAGGTCGCCGAGACGATCACGTAGCGCAGCCCGACCCGGTCGAAGATCCGGATGTAGGCGTCGCGGTGCAGCTGGTAGGAGCGGCTGAGGCCCTCGTCGTCGATGTCGAAGGAGTAGGAGTCCTTCATCACGAACTCGCGCCCGCGGAGGATGCCCGCGCGCGGCCGCTCCTCGTCCCGGTACTTGGTCTGGATCTGGTACAGGATGACCGGGTAGTCCTTGTAGGAGCTGTACTCGCCCTTGACGGTGAGCGTGAACAGCTCCTCGTGGGTGGGGCCGAGCAGGTAGTCGGCGCCCTTGCGGTCCTTCAACCGGAACAGCAGCGGGCCGTACTCGGTCCAGCGGCCGGTGGCCTCGTAGGGCTCCTTGGGCAGCAGCGCCGGGAAGTGGATCTCCTGGGCGCCGATGGCGTCCATCTCCTCGCGCACGATCTGCTCGACCTTGCGCAGCACCCGCAGCCCCAGCGGCAGCCAGGAGTAGATGCCCGGAGCGATGCGGCGGACGTAGCCGGCGCGGACGAGCAGCTTGTGGCTCGGCACCTCGGCGTCGGCCGGATCCTCGCGCAGCGTACGCAGGAACAACGTCGACATCCTCGTGATCACGGCTACTGGCTCCTCGTCCGGGCTGATGCGTCACCGGCAGGGTATCGAGTGCCCCCGGGGCCGCCACCAGCGGATTACCGGTTGTGCCCGTCGCTCGCGCGGCGGAGGAACTGATCGGGTCATTGCCGCGGGCGCCCGTTCTGCGGTTCCCTCACCAGAGGGGGTCTGATCGCTGAGGGGATCTCGATGTCCGCTTCGCACGTCCGCGCCCGCCGGAGCTGGGCCGCCGAGCTCGTCCTGGGCGCCCGGCTGGTCGCACAAGGCGCGGCGACCTGGTACTTCGCCCGGCGCGGCGAACCGCTCGCCCGCCTGCTGCACGCGCCGTGGCGGAACGACCCCTACCCGGTCCACCGGCAGCTGCGCGAGCGGGGACCGCTGGTGCGCAGCCGGCTGGGGACACTGGCCGCCACGACGCACGCGCTGTGCGACGCCGTCCTGCGGGACCGCCGGTTCGGCGTGCGCACCAGCGACGGCTCCTACGCCGACCCCACCGCGGCGGCCGTCGACCTGCAGCTGTCGCTGCTGGAGCTGGACCCGCCGGACCACACGCGGCTGCGCAAGCTCGCCGCGCCGGCCTTCCGACCGCGCCGCCTGGAGGGCTACCGGGGACGCGTCGAGCAGATCGCCGACGAGCTGCTGGACCGGGCCTCCGAACGCGGCGAGTTCGACCTGGTGCGGGACTTCGCCGGGCCGCTGCCGATCCGGGTGATCTGCGAGCTGCTGGGGCTGCCGCCGCTGGACGCGCAGCGGCTGGCGCACCACGGCAGGGTGCTGGCCGGGGCGCTGGACGGCATCCGCTCGCCCCGCCACCTGCGGCAGATGCGCGCGTCGCTCACCGAGCTGGACGCGCTGTTCGAGGACCTGGTCGAGCAGCGCCGCGCGGACCCCGGCGACGACGTCGTCAGCGACCTGGTCGCGGCGCTGGACGCCGACGAGCTCACCGGCTCCGAGCTGCTGCAGCTGTGCGACCTGCTGCTGGTGGCCGGGTTCGAGACGACGGTGAACCTCATCGGCAACGGCACGCTCGCGCTGCTGCGGCACCCGGACCAGTGGGCGCGGCTGCGCGCCGAGCCGGACCTGGCCGCGGCGGTGGTCGAGGAGACGCTGCGCTGGGACCCGCCGGTGCAGATGACCGTGCGGATCGCGCACGAACCGGTGGAACTGGCCGGGCGCGAGCTGGCGGTGGACACGCCGGTGCTGGTGCTGCTGGCCTCGGCGGGCCGCGACCCCGCGGTGCACCCGGACCCGGACCGCTTCGACCTCGACCGCCCAGACCGCGGCGACCACCTGGCGTTCTCCTCGGGGATCCACTACTGCCTGGGCGCGCCGCTGGCCCGCATGGAGGCCGAGATCGCCTTCCGCGCCCTCGCCACCCGCGTCCCGGGCCTCCACCGCGCGGGAACCCCCACCCACCGCCCGACGTCGATCATCCACGGCCTCGCCGCCCTCCCGGTCACCACCGACCGCCCCCTCTCCCCCACCTGATCCGAGTGGACATCGCGTGCCCCCCGGGCACGGACGCGGGGTGGCCGGGTGTCTGCTGGGGCGCTCTACCCTGGTGGGGTGCTGGTGCTGCTTCCACCCTCGGAGACCAAGTCGGCCGGTGGCTCGGGTGCGCCGCTCGACCTGAGCGCGCTCTCGCACCCGGAACTGAACCCGACCCGGGAGCGACTCGCCACCGCACTGTCCACATTGGCCGATGACGTGCCTGCGAGCCTGGACGCGCTCGGCCTGTCCGAGCGGCAGGTCGAGGAGGTCCGGCGCAACGCCGAGCTGTGGGACGCGCCCACCGCCCCGGCGCTGGAGCGCTACACCGGGGTGCTCTACGACGCGCTCGACGTGCCGTCGCTGTCCCCGGCCGAGCGCAAGCAGGCCGACGCGCGGCTCGCGGTGGCGTCGGCGCTGTTCGGCATCGTGCGCGGGACGGACGCGATCCCCGCCTACCGGCTCTCCGGCGGCACGTCGCTGCCGGGCATCGGCCCGCTGCGCAGCGTGTGGCGGCCGGTGCTGGAACCTGTCCTGGCCGCGACCGACGACCTCGTGGTCGACCTCCGTTCCGGCGCCTACGCCGCGCTGGCGCGGATCCCCGGCGCCGTGACGGTCCGCGTGCTGTCGGAGGACGCGACGGGCAAGCGCAAGGTGGTCAGCCACCACAACAAGGCGCACAAGGGCACGCTGGCCCGCGCCCTGGCCCAGGCACCCGCGGAGCCGGAGTCGGTGGACGACGTCCTCGCCGTGGCGAGCGACGCCGGGCTCCAGGTGGAACGCGAAGGCGACCGCGCCCTCTGCGTCGTCGTCCGCGCCTGAGGTCAGCCCGACGCCGCCTCCGGCGAACCACCGGCACGCACCAGCCCTGCACCGCAGCGCATCGGCACTCGGGGAACCCGTTGCGCTGCCCGGCTCTGGGTGTGGACACTGTCCGCGTCGCGGTGGTCCGCACCGTCTGGAGGAGGGAGGTTCGTCGTGGTGGCCGTTGTGACGGTCGTGCGCGCCGTTCTCGCGCACCACGGCATCCGGACCTCCCCTCCGCTGCGGTCGCGCTGAGCTCTCGGTGCCCGGGCGGAGGCCCCCGCCCCGTGAGGAGCACCGATCTCGTCCTCGTACGAACACGTCGAGTCCGAGCACGGTTCCGCGACCTTCCGCAGCGCCAGGAGAACCGGGGCGCGCACGCCCAAGGGCGTGCGCCGGCGCTTCGACGACGAGCCCGTCCGGCGCGGTCGGCTCACCGAGGAGGAGCGCGCACGGCTCGCCGCGCTGCGTGACGAGCCCGATCCCCAGCCGCCCCCGGACGGCGCCGACCGGTGGTCCACATGGACACCGGCGAGCGCGGCCCGGAGCCGCACCCGTCCTGGGCGGTGACCGGACCGGCAGCCGTCGACCACGAGCTCGGCGTGCTCAAGACCGGCGAGGAGGCCGACGTCCAGCTGGTGCGGCGCGCCGTGCCCGGTGCCGACTCCTGCTTGCCGGCGTCCAAGCGGTACCGCGACACCGACCACCGGATGTTCCACCGCGACGCCGGCTACCGGGAGGGCAGGCGGCTGCGCAGGTCCCGGGAGATGCGGGCGGTCGAGCACCGCACGTCGTTCGGGAAGGGCATCATCGCCCAGCAGTGGGCCGTGGCGGAGTTCCGCGTGCTGTCGGCGCTGTGGCGCGCGGGCGCGCCGGTGCAGCGGGTCGGGACCGAGGTGCTGCTGGAGTTCATCGGCACCCCCGACGGCACGGCCGCCCCGCGGCTGGCCTCCCTGCGCCCCGGCGCCGACCCGACGCCCTGGTCGTGCTGGCCCAGCACGGCTTCACGCACGGCGACCTGTCCGCGTGCACCGTGCTGGTGCACGACGGGCGGCTGGTGCTCATCGACCTGCCACAGGCGGTCGACCTGGCGGCCGACCCGCTGGGCCTGGACCACGTGCGGCGTGACGCGCACAACATCGCCGGCTGGTTCCGCTGCCGGGGAGCCGACGAGTCGCGGGCGGATCCGGACCTGCTCGTCGAACGCCTCGTCACCGCAGCGGGTCTGCGCTCGTGACGGCGCACCGACCGGCTCGGACGCGGTCCTCGGCCGGCCGGGCCGGTCGGCTAGACTGCGACAGCCGGATCACCGGCCCGTGTCCACTCGACACGCTCCAGACCACCTATCGGCGCCGTTGCGCCGGGCTCGTCCTCGTGATCGCCCGCGGACTCCCCGCGAAGCCTCCCCGTGACGTGCCACTCCCCGGGAGTCTTCGTGCCACTCAGTCAGTCCACCACGCCCGCGCGCTCGTCCCGCCGACCGCGCCGCCGCCGGCCCCAACGCGCCCCGCAACAGCCGAAGCGCAGCCTGTTCGACCAGGTCGGGGTGACCGCGGTCGACCCGGCGCCGTTCGCCGACCTCGGGTTGCCCGACCGGCTGGTGCGCGCGCTGGCCGACCGCGGGATGGTCGAGGCCTTCCCGATCCAGGCCGCCACCATCCCCGACGCGCTGACCGGCCGCGACGTGCTCGGGCGCGGCCAGACCGGCTCGGGCAAGACGCTGGCGTTCGGGCTGCCGCTGCTGGCGATGCAGCGGGGCAGCGCCCGCCCCCTGCACCCGCGCGGTCTCGTGCTGGTCCCCACCCGCGAGCTGGCCACCCAGGTCACCGACGCGCTCAACCCGCTGGCCAAGGCCCTCGGGCTCCACGTCCGGGACGTCGTCGGCGGCACCTCGTTCACCCGCCAGGTCGACACGCTGCGGCGCGGTGTGGACGTCCTCGTCGCGACGCCCGGCCGGCTGGCCGACCACGTCCGCCAGGGCACCTGCGTGCTGTCCGAAGTGGAGCGCACCGCGCTCGACGAGGCCGACCAGATGGCCGACATGGGCTTCCTGCCGCAGGTGCGCGCCCTGCTCGACCTCGTCCCCGCGGACGGCCAGCGGCTGCTGTTCTCCGCCACCCTCGACGGCGACGTCGACAAGCTGGTCGACCGGTACATGACCGACCCGGTGGTGCACTCGCTGGCACCCCCTGCGGCCAGCGTGGACAGCATGGAGCACCACCAGTTCCTGGTGACCGCGGCGGACAAGCAGGCGGTGCTCACGCGCATCGCCGCCCGCGAGGGCCGCACGATCCTGTTCGTGCGCACCAAGCACCACGCCGACCGCACGGCCAAGAAGCTGCGCGCGGCCGGGGTCCCCGCCGGGGCGCTGCACGGCGGCAAGGCGCAGAACGCCCGCACCCGCGTCCTCGAGGAGTTCCGCAGCGGTGCGACGACGACGCTGGTGGCGACCAACGTCGCAGCCCGCGGCATCCACGTCGACGACGTGAGCCTCGTCGTCCACGCCGAACCCCCGGCCGATCCCAAGGACTACCTGCACCGCGCCGGCCGGACCGCCCGCGCGGGCGCCACGGGCACCGTCGTCACCCTGGTCACCGAGGACCAGCGGGAGGCCTTCCGCACGATGGCCGCGCAGGCCGGGGTCAAGGCCAGGACCACGTCGGTGCGGCCCGGGGACGCCGCACTGGCCCGCGTCACGGGAGCCCGCGAACCCAGCGGTGTCCCGCTCACCGCGCCGGCGCAGCCGCGCCCCCGCACACCGGAGCGCGGGACCGGCCGCCAGGGCCAGGGGTCGCGCGCGGACGGTCGCCGCGGGCGGCCCCGGCGCGGCGGTGCTCGCCGGGCCGGGTGACGATGGGGCGGCCGCTACGACGACCCCAGGAGGAGGGACCCGGTGAGCCGCACACTGGCCGACGTGGGTGAGGGATTCCTGCGGTTCTGGCAGGAACGCCACCTGAGCACGCTGACCACGGTGCGCTCCGACGGCACGCCGCACGTGGTGCCGGTCGGGGTGACCCTGGACGTCGGGACGGCGACCGCGCGGGTGATCACCTCCGGCCGGTCGCACAAGGCGCGGCAGATCCGCAAGGCCGGGCCCAGTGGCGCGCAGGTCGCGGTCTGCCAGGTCGACGGGCGGCGCTGGTCCACCCTGCGCGGCGTGGCCGTGGTGCGCGACGACCCCGAGGCGGTGGCCGACGCCGAGCGCCGGTACGAGCAGCGCTACAAGAAGCCGCGGGAGAACCCGTCCCGGGTGGTGATCGAGATCTCCGTGCTGGAGGTCCTCGGCAACGTCTGACCGCCCGGCGTGGTGAGGTGGTGCCGTGAGCGTTGCCCAGGAGGAGCCGGAGCTGGTCCACGTCGTCGGCATCGGCGCCGACGGTGCGGCGGGCCTGTCCCGGCACGCCCGGACCGTCGTGAACTCCGCAGACGTGCTGTTCGGCAGTGCGCGCCAGCTGGACCTGGTCCCGGACGCGCCCGGGCACCGGGTGGTGTGGCCGAGCCCGCTGCTCCCGGCGCTGCCCGGCCTGCTCGCCGAGCACGCCGACCGGTCGATCTGCGTGCTGGCCAGCGGCGACCCGATGTTCTACGGCATCGGCGCCACCCTGGTGACGCTGCTGGGCCCCGACCGGGTGCGGGTCGTCCCGCACCCGTCGTCGCTGTCGCTGGCGTGCGCGCGGATGGGCTGGCCGGTGCAGGACACCGCGGTGGTGAGCCTGGTCGGCAGGCCGGTGGAGCTGTTGCACACCCGCGTCCAGCCGGGGAACCGGCTGCTCGTGCTCAGCGCCGACGGCAGCACCCCGCGCGCGGTCGCGGCGCTGCTGCGCGAGCGCGGGTTCGGGCCGAGCAGCATGACCGTGCTCTCCGACCTCGGCAGCGAGCAGGAGGACCGCATCGACGCGACCGCCGACGACTGGGACCGGCCGGTCGCGCCGGCGTTGAACGTCATCGCCGTCGAGTGCCGGGCGGCCGCCGGGACGCGCCCGCTGCCGACCACGCCGGGGTTGCCGGACGACGCCTTCGAGCACGACGGGCAGCTGACCAAGCGCGAGGTGCGGGCCGTCACGCTCGCCCGGCTGGCGCCCGCGCCCCGGCAGTTGCTGTGGGACGTGGGTGCGGGGGCCGGTAGCATCGCGATCGAGTGGATGCGCAGCGATCCGTCCTGCCGGGCGATCGCGATCGAGCACCGCGAGGACCGCTCGCAGCGCATCGTCGCGAACGCGAGCGCGCTGGGCGTTCCCGGGCTCCAGGTGGTCACCGGAGCCGCGCCGCGCGCGCTGGACGGCCTGGAGCAGCCCGACGCCGTCTTCGTCGGGGGCGGTGGAACAGCACCGGGTGCCTTGGAGGCGTGCTGGGCCGCGCTGCGCCCGGGCGGCCGCCTGGTGGTCAACGCGGTCACGTTGGAATTGGAGGCGTTGGTGGCCGACTGGCAGCGCCGTGTCGGCGGCGACTTGGTCCGGATCTCGGTGGAGCGAGCGGCACCGATCGGTGGCTTCACCGGCTGGCGGCCCGCGCGGCCGGTGACGCAGTGGGTGGTGGACAAGCGATGACCGTGCGTTTCGTGGGCGCCGGGCCGGGTGCCGCGGACCTGATCACCGTGCGGGGCCGCGACGTCATCGCGTCCTCGCCGGTGTGCCTGTACGCGGGCAGCCTGGTGCCGGTGGAGCTGCTGGAGCACTGCCCCGAGGGCGCCAAGCTGGTGGACACCGCCAAGCTGACCCTGGACGAGATCCTCGCCGAGATGCTGGCCGCGCACGAGTCCGGACTGGACGTGGCGCGGCTGCACTCCGGTGACCCGTCGGTGTTCAGCGCGGTCGCCGAGCAGATGCGCCGTCTCGACGCCGCGGGCGTCCCCTACGAGGTGGTGCCGGGCGTCCCGGCGTTCGCCGCGGCGGCGGCCTCGTTGAACCGCGAGCTCACCGTGCCCGGGGTGGGGCAGACCGTCGTGCTCACCCGCACCTCGGCCCGCGCGACCCCGATGCCGGAGGGCGAGGACCTGGCCACGCTCGGCCGGAGCCGCGCGACGATGGTGCTGCACCTCGCGGTGAACCGCATCGAGCAGCTCGTCGACGAGCTCGTGCCCCACTACGGCCCGGACTGCCCGGTGGCCGTGGTGGCCAACGCCAGCCGCCCGGACGAGGTCATCCTCCGCGCCCCGCTGTCCGGCATCGCCGAGCAGGTCCGCGCCGCGGGCATCACGCGCACCGCGGTGGTCGTGGTGGGGAAGGTCCTGACGGCCTCGGAGTTCCCGGACAGCCACCTCTACTCCCCGAACCGCTGCCGCGACTGATCAGTCGTGAGTGCACACACCGGCTGGAACCGGCCTGCCCACTCACGACCACCGCGTCCCTGAGGTCGTGAGCGCGAACGCCGGCTGGAACCGGCCTGCCCACTCACGACCACCACACCCCCGACGTCGTGAGCGCGAACACCGGCTGGAACCGGCTGTTGTTGCTCAGGACCTCGTGAACAGTTGGTGTTTCGGGACCTCGTGAACACTGGCTGGCCTGGTGCTGATGATGATCAGTGGTGGGCGGAACTGGGTTTTCGATGGATCCGGACCTGGTCGCGGCGGTGGCCGCGGTGGCAGGCGGGGAGAAGCTGAACATCTCGCGGTTCTGTGCCGAGCACGGGGTGTCGCGGACGGTGTTCTACAAGTACCTCGCGCGGTTCAGGAAGGAAGGGGCGGCGGGGTTCCTGCGCCGGTCGTCGGCCCCGCGGCGGCGGCCGACGACGACCCCGCCGCGGGTGCGGGAGGCGATCGTGCGGGCCCGCAAACAGCTGGCCGAGGAGGGCCGGGACAACGGGGCGATCTCGATCGGGTGGCGGCTGGAAGAGCTCGGGGTGGTGCCGGTGCCCTCGCGGGCCACGATCCACCGCATCCTGGTCGCTGAAGGCCACGTGGTGCCGCAGCCGCGTAAACGCCCCCGCTGTCGGCGCCGGTTCGAATACGCCGAGCCCAACGGGCTGTGGCAGATCGACGGGATGGAGTTCTACCTCGCCGGTGGCGAGAAGGTCTGCATCCTGCAGATTCTGGACGATCATTCCCGGCTGGATGTGGGCACCTACGCCGCCACCAGCGAAAACGGTGAGGAGACCTGGGCGGCGCTGCAGCAGGCCTTCGCCGGCTACGGGGTGCCGGTGAAGATCCTCACCGACAACGGGCTGGCGTTCTCAGCCCGGCACCGCGGCGGCATGGCCGAGCTGGAACGCCGCCTGGCCGCCACCGGGGTGCAGGCCATCGCCTCCACCCCCTACCACCCCCAGACCTGCGGCAAGGACGAACGCAGCCACCAAACCCTGCGCCGATGGCTGGCCAAACAACCCCCACCGGCCACCCTTGAGCAGCTACAACAGCTGCTGGAGCAGTACCGGGCGATGTACAACAACCGCCGCCACCAAGGCATCGGTGGCCACACACCCCAGCAGCGCTACCACGCCACCCCCAAAGCCACCCCCACTAAAGCCGCCCGGCCACCGGCCGGGACCACTCAACGCCCGGTCACCAGCACCGGCGTGGTCGCCTTCTCCAACTGCTCCATCGTCATCGGCCGCCGATGGGCCGGACACACCGCTACCCTGCACTGGCAAGGCGACCGCGTCAGCATCATGATCAACGACACGGTCGTACGGACGCTGACCCTCAACCGCAGCGTCCGCTACCAACGACTCACACCACAACTGTCCACGACGTCATGAGACACAACCGTCCATGAGGACCTGAGACACGACAACCGGCTGGAACCGGCCTGCCCACTCACGACCACCGCGCCGCTGGGGTCGTGAGCGCGAACACCGGCTGGAACCGGCCTGCCCACTCACGACCACCGCGCCGCTGGGGTCGTGAGCGCGAACGCCGGCTGGGGGTGGCTTGTCCGCTCACGAGCGGCCGACGATGGTGCCTGCGCGGTCGATGACGACGACGTCGACGGAGATCGGGGCGCCGCGCAGGGTCTCCAGGCAGAACGCGCGCGCTCGGTCGGCGATGAGGTCGCCGAGCGGGACGCCCGCCTCGGTGCACAGCTGCAGCGCTTCGAGGGCCGTGTTGGCCCCGGTGACCCGCGTGACCAGCTCGGCGTCGGCGCCCGCGTCGCGGGCGATCGACGCGAGCAGCTCGAAGTTGACCTGGGAGCGCTTGGAGTGCAGGTCGAGGTGGCCGTCGGCGAGCTTGGAGACCTTGCCGATGCCGCCGGCGACGGTGAGCCGCGGGACCGGGTGCCTGCGCAGGTACTTCAGCACCGCACCGGCGAAGTCCCCCATGTCCAGCAGCGCCTCGGTGGGCAGGTCGTAGAGCTCGGTGACGACCCGCTCCGAGGTGCTCCCGGTGCACCCGGCGACGTGCTGCAGCCCCTCGGCGCGCGCCACGTCGACGCCGCGGCGGATGCTCTCGATCCACGCCGAGCACGAGTACGGCACCACGACGCCCGTGGTGCCCAAGATGGACAGTCCACCGAGGATCCCCAGCCGCGGGTTCCAGGTGCGCCGCGCCAGTTCCTCGCCGCCGTCGACCGACACCTCGACGACGACGTCACCGCTGCCGCCGTGCTCGGCGGCCACGCGCGCCACGACCTCACGCACCATCTGCCGCGGCACCGGGTTGATCGCCGGTTCGCCGACGGGCAGCGGCAGGCCCGGCTTGGTGATGGTGCCCACCCCTTCGCCGGCGCGGAAGACCACCCCCGAACCCGGCTCGCCGTGGCGGACCGTCGCCGACACCAGGGCGCCGTGCGTCACGTCGGGGTCGTCGCCGGCGTCCTTGACCACGCCCGCCATCGCGAAGCCCTCGCCCAGCCGTTCGCGGGCCAGCGCGAAGGCCGGGCGGTGCCCCTTCGGCAGCACGATCTCGACCGGGTCCGGGAACGTGCCGGTCAGCAGCGCCGTGTAGGCGGCGGCCGTGGACGCCGTGGCGCAGGCCCCCGTCGTCCAGCCGTACCGCAGACCGGTCCCCTCTCGTCCGCTCATCGTCCGCCTCCGAACTCCTGCTGCCCAGTGTGCCGCGCGCCCGGCCGCCCGCCCTCCGCGGACGCCCCTGCCGGGAGAATGCCCCTCATGCGGTTCGCCAACGGGGCGGGTCCGACGGCCCGCGTGCTCATCCTCGGCGGTACCGGCGAAGCCCGGGCGCTGGCCCGGGAGCTCGCCGGGCGGCCCGGTCTGCACGTCACCTCGTCGCTGGCCGGGCGGGTGCGGCGGCCGCAGCTGCCGCCCGGTGACGTGCGCGTCGGCGGGTTCGGCGGAGCCGACGGGCTGGCCGACTGGCTGCGGCGCGAGCGCGTCCGCGCGGTCGTCGACGCCACCCACCCGTTCGCCCGGACCATCACCGACAACGCGGTGCGGGCGGCCCGGCGCGCCGGGTGCCCGCTGCTCGTCCTGCGCCGTCCCGCCTGGGAGCCCGGGCCGGGCGACGACTGGCGCCCGGTGCCGTCGATGCCCGCGGCCGCCGCGCTGCTGCCGGAGCTGGGCGAGCGGGTGTTCCTCACCACCGGCAGGCAGGGGCTGGCCCACTTCGCCGAGCTCGACCTGCACTTCCTGGTCCGCGCGGTCGACCCGCCCGAACCGCCGCTGCCGCCGCGCACGTCGGTGCTGCTGGCCCGCGGGCCGTTCAGCGTCGACGACGAGCTCGCGCTGCTGCGCGAGCACCGCATCGACGTGCTGGTCAGCAAGAACAGCGGCGGGTCGATGACGAGCGCGAAGCTCACCGCGGCCCGCGAGCTCGGGCTGCCGGTGGTGATGGTGCAGCGCCCGCCCCAGCCGGACGCGCCGTCGGCCGGGACCGTCGACCAGGCCGTGGCCTGGCTCGACGACGTGCTGCGCGATCACGCCGGGTAGCGCCTCGGGGTGAACACCACGTCGCGCCCGTCCGCCCCGCGCGCGAGCTGGGTGGTGGACGACCCGACGATGAGCAGGCACCGCATGTCCACGTCGGACTGGGCGAGGTCGGCGAGCCGCACCACCTCGACGCTCTCCCGCTCGCTGCCGACGGCCCGCCCGATGACGACGGGCGTGTCCGGGGAGCGGTGCTCCAGCAGCACGTCCCGCGCGGCGTCGACCTGCCAGGTCCGGCTGCGCGAGGCGGGGTTGTAGACCGCGATCACCAGGTCGGCCGCGGCGGCCGCGCGCAGGCGGTCGACGATCACCTCCCACGGCTTGAGCCGGTCGGACAGCGACAGCACGCAGAAGTCGTGCCCCAGCGGCGCGCCGACGCGGCTGGCCACCGCCTGCGCCGCGGTCATCCCGGGCAGCACCCGCACCGGCACGTCCGCGCGCTCCGCGGCGGCCTCCAGCACCGCGCTGGCCATCGCGAACACCCCCGGGTCGCCGGAGGAGACCACCGCGACCTTCGAGCCGCGGCGGGCCAGTTCGAGCGCGAACTCGGCGCGCTCGGCCTCGACGCGGTTGTCGGAGGCGTGCTTGCGCTGTCGCGGGTTGTCCGGGACCCGCGCGAGGTAGGGGGCGTAGCCGACCAGGTCGTCGGCCTCGGCGAGCGCGGCCTGGGCCTCCGGCGTCACCCACTCCCGCCCGCCGGGCCCGAGGCCGACCACGACGACCTCGCCCCGCTCCGCGGGTTCGGCAGCGGGCCCGGACGCCTGGACCTCGACCGTGGCGGCCGCCGGTCCGGGCAGCAGCGCCAGGGAGAAGTACGGGACGCCGTCCGGGTCGACCTCCGCCAGCGGCGCGCAGCGCTGCCGGTCGGTGGTGGCGCGTTCGACGTACCACGCCTCGTCCAGCCGGCCGGCCTTCTCGAACGCCTGCCGCACGCCGTCGAAGGTGCGCCCCAGCTTGAGCACCGCCGCGGCGTCGGTCGCGGCGAGCCGCTCGGCGAGGGCGTCCGGCGGGAGCGTGCCCGGCAGCACGGTGAAGGTCTCGTCGCGCTCCGCCAGCGGCCGTCCCAGCGCCGCCGAGGCGCCGCTGATGGAGGTGATCCCGGGCACCACCTCGGTGCGGAAGCGGCCGGACAGCCGCTTGTGCATGTGCATGTACGAGCCGTAGAAGAGCGGGTCGCCCTCGGCGAGCAGGACCACGTCGCGCCCGGCTTCGAGGTGCGCGGCGAGCCGGGCCGCGCACTCGGCGTAGAACTCGTCGATGGCGCCCTGGTAGCCGCCCGGGTGGTCGGTGGTCTCCGTGGTCACCGGGTAGACCAGGGCTTCCTCGACCTGGCCGGGCCGCAGGTACGGCTCGGCGACGGACCGCGCGATGCTCCGACCGTGGCGGGCGCTGTGGTAGGCGATCACCTCCGCCCGCTCGATCAGCCGGGCGGCCTTGACCGTCACCAGTTCCGGGTCGCCGGGGCCGAGGCCCACGCCGTAGAGCGTGCCGTTGCTGCTCACTCTTCCTCGCTCGCGATCGCGTTGATGGCGGCCACCGCCATGGCGCTGCCGCCGCGGCGACCGCGCACCACCAGGTGTTCCAGTCCGCTCGGGTGCGCGGCCAGCGCGTCCTTGGACTCCGCCGCGCCGATGAACCCGACCGGGAGGCCCAGCACCGCAGCGGGCTTCGGCGCACCGTCCTCGACCATCTCCAGCAGCCGGAACAGCGCCGTGGGCGCGTTGCCGACCGCGACCACGGACCCGGCCAGCCGGTCGCGCCACAGCTCCAGGGCGGCCGCGCTGCGGGTGGTGCCCAGCTCGGCGGCCAGCGCCGGGACGCGCTCGTCGGACAGCGTGCAGACCACCGGGTTGTCCGCGGGCAGGCGGCGCCGGGTCACGCCCGCGGCGACCATCGCCGCGTCGCACAGGATCGGCGCGCCGCGGCGCAGCGCCTCGCGCGCCGCGGTCACCACGCCCGGGGAGAACGCGAGGTCGTCGACCAGGTCGACCATGCCGCAGGCGTGGATCATCCGCACCGCCACCCCGGCGACCTCCGGGGGCAGGCCGTCCAAGCGGGCTTCCGCGCGGATCGTGGCGAAGGAGCGGCGGTAGATCTCCGCCCCGTCGCGGACGTACTCGGGCACCCCGCGGTAGCGGGTGGCCGGGCTGTTGTCGTTCACACTTTCCTCCGTGCCGCGTCGAGCGCGGCGGACACCTGGTCGACGTCGGCTGCGCAGGTCCACGTCGCTCCGTCGAGACCGACCTGGTAGCCGACGCCGGTGGCCAGCACTTCCACGACGCGTCCCGGTGGGCGGCCGCAGCGCCGCTCGCACCCCGACCAGTGCACCGGCAGCGCACCGGCCCGCACCGCGCGTCGGGCGTCTTCGCGGACGTCGGCCCGCGACTTCGCGCACCCGGGCCGACCGGCGCACGTGGTGACCCCGACCCCGTCCGCGGCGGGGTCCACGAGCAGTCCGCGTGCGCCGAGGTCCGAGAGCCACCGCTCGGCCTCGTCCGGCCGCAGCGCGGGCAGGACGAGGGTCCGCCAGGGCGTCAAGCGCAGTTCGCCGGCGGCCTCGGACGCGGCGGTGATGATATCCACCTGGTCCGGCGTGAGGCGGCCCAGTGGGGCGCCCGCCACCGCGGAGACCGTGCCGTCGGGCCGGACCACGCGCCCCACCTGCGCGTGCGTGGCCGTCGGCGGCGCCGGATCGGCGGGGGTCAGGCCCGTGCCCAGCCGTGCGGCGACCCGCTGGGCGCCACCGTCCAGTTCGGCCAGCCGCCACGCCGAGGAGCCCTGAGCCGCCCGCTCGTCCAGGAACGCCTGCGCCGCGGCGACCGCGGTCGCGGCGGCCTGCTGCGGGGTCGTCCGCAGCCCGGTCTCCGCCCCGGCGAGCAGCAGCGCCACGGTGTCCGCGCTCCGCGCGCGCACGCCGACGTCGGCGCCGAGCGGGCTGACGTCCCCGCTGCCGTCGTCGACCGTGAACAGGAACCGTCCGGGCAGGCCGGCCAGGGCGGGGGTGGCGCAGAGGGCGGCGTCGAGGTCGGCGGCCACCGCGCGCACGTCGACGAGCTCGCGGCCGTCCGCGGACGGCGAGCCGACGACGTTGCGCACCCGCTCGTGCGTGGCCGAGGGCAGCAAGCCCGCGGCACGCAGGCGCGCGGCGAGCTCCTGCTCCGCCCCGGCCGGGAGGCCGCGGACTTGGAGGTTCGCCCGCGAGGTCAGTTCCAGGCCGCCGTCACCCAGCGCCGCGACCTCGGCGATCGCGCGGACCTGCGGCGGGGTGAGCGCGCCGCCCGGGACGCGGATGCGGGCCAACCCGCCGTCGGCGGCCTCGTGCACCCGCAGCGCGCCGGGGCACCGGTCCCGCTCTGGTCTGGCTCGTGGCAACACCCGGCTGATCCTACGGACCCCGGTAGTTGCGGACGCAAACTCGGAGCCGGTGCGACGCGCATCATGCCCGCGCGGCTTGACGTAAGATCGCCCTGCCACGGAGAGTGGTCACAACACGCGGCGACGAGCGGAGGAAGCCGGTGCGAATCCGGCGCGGTCCCGCCACTGTCACCGGGGAGCGGACTCCACCACGCCACTGTCCTCATCGGACGGGAAGGCGGAGCGAGCGCTGATCCGGGAGCCAGGAGACTCCGGTCGCCGTGACCTGCCGACCGGGGCGAGGACCCCGAGAGAGGTGCTGTCATGCGCTGCGCGCTCGCGCCCTGGTTCGACGACGCTGCCCGCCGAGCCGAGGAGCGAACCGCATGATCCTGCTTCTGTCCACTTCGGACACCGACCTGCTCAGCGCGCGAGCCGCGGACGCCGACTACCGGCTCGGCAACCCCGCCCGGCTCGGCGTGGACGACCTGCCCCCGCTGCTGGAGGGCGTCGACCTCGTCGTGGTGCGGCTGCTCGGCGGCCGCCGGGCCTGGGAAGAGGGGCTGGACGCGCTGCTGGCCGGGCCGCGCCCGGTGGTCGTGCTCGGCGGTGAGCAGGCCCCGGACGCCGAGCTGATGGAGTGTTCCACGGTCCCGGCCGGGGTGTGCGCCGAAGCGCACCGCTACCTGGCGCACGGCGGCCCGGAGAACCTGGCGCAGCTGCACCGGTTCCTCTCCGACACGGTCCTGCTCACCGGGCACGGCTTCGAGCCGCCGGTGGAGACCCCGACCTGGGGCGTGCTGGAGCGCACCCCGCGGCGCACCGACGGCCCGACCGTCGCGGTGCTCTACTACCGCGCGCACCACGTGGCGGGCAACACCGCGTTCGCGCACGCGCTGTGCGACGCCATCGAGGACGCCGGCGGGCGGCCGCTACCGCTGTTCTGCGCCTCGCTGCGCACCCCCGACCCGGGGCTGCTGGAGCGGCTGCGCGAGGCCGACGCGCTGGTGGTCACCGTGCTGGCCGCGGGCGGCACCAAGCCCGCCACCGCCTCGGCCGGTGGCGACGACGAAGCCTGGGACGTCGGCGCGCTCGCCGAACTGGACGTCCCGATCCTGCAGGGGCTGTGCCTGACCAGCACCCGCGCCGCCTGGGAGGACAACGACGAGGGCCTGTCCCCGCTGGACATGGCCACGCAGGTGGCCGTGCCCGAGTTCGACGGCCGGCTCATCACCGTGCCGTTCTCGTTCAAGGAGAACGACTCCGAGGGCCTGCCGGTCTACGTCGCCGACCCGGAGCGGACCGCCCGGGTGGCCGGCACCGCCGTCCGGCACGCCCGCTTGCGGCACGTGCCGCCGCAGGACAAGCGCGTGGCGCTGGTGCTCTCGGCCTACCCGACCAAGCACTCCCGGATCGGCAACGCGGTCGGCCTGGACACCCCGGTCAGCGCGGTGCGGCTGCTGCGGGCGCTGCGCGAGCAGGGCTACGACGTCGGCCCGGTGGACGGCCCGGACGCGCTGCCCGGGGTCGCCGAGCAGGACGGCGACGCGCTGGTCCACGCGCTGATCGCCGCCGGCGGGCAGGACCGCGACTGGCTGACCGAGGAGCAGCTGAGCGGCAACCCGGTGCGCATCCCGGCCCGCCGCTACGCGGAGTGGTTCGCGACGCTGCCCGAGGACCTGCGCGCCGGCGTCGAGGAGCACTGGGGGCCGCCGCCCGGCGAGCTGTTCGTGGACCGCTCCCAGGACCCGGACGGCGAGATCGTGCTCGCCGCCCTGCGCGCGGGCAACGTCGTGCTCCTGGTGCAGCCGCCGCGCGGCTTCGGCGAGAACCCGATCGCGATCTACCACGACCCGGACCTGCCGCCGAGCCACCACTACCTGGCGGCCTACCGCTGGCTGGTCGACGAGTTCGGCGCGCACGCCATGGTGCACCTGGGCAAGCACGGCAACCTGGAGTGGCTGCCCGGCAAGACCGCCGGCCTGTCCGCCTCCTGCGCCCCGGACGCGGCGCTGGGCGACCTGCCGCTGATCTACCCGTTCCTGGTCAACGACCCCGGCGAGGGCACGCAGGCCAAGCGCCGGGTGCACGCCACCCTCGTCGACCACCTGGTGCCGCCGATGGCCCGCGCGGAGAGCTACGGCGACATCGCCCGGCTGGAACAGCTCCTCGACGAGCACGCCACCATCTCGGCGATGGACCCGGCGAAGCTGCCCGCCATCCGCAGCCAGATCTGGACGTTGATGCAGGCCGCCAAGCTCGACCACGACCTCGGGCTGGAGGAGCGGCCGCACGACGCGGAGTTCGACGACATGCTGCTGCACGTCGACGGCTGGCTGTGCGAGGTCAAGGACGCCCAGATCCGCGACGGGCTGCACGTCCTCGGCGAAGCCCCGACCGGCGACGCCCGCGTCAACCTGGTGCTCGCGATGCTGCGGGCCCGGCAGGTGTGGAGCGGGCAGAGCGCCGCGCTGCCGGGCCTGCGCGAGGCGCTCGGGCTCGCCGAGGACGGCAGCGCCGCCCGCGACCAGGTCGACGACGTCGAGTCCCGCGCGCACGGCCTGGTGCAGGGCATGGAGGACCGCGGCTGGGACGCCGGTGCGGCGGCCGAGGTGTGCCGCGAGGTCCTGGGCGAGCGCAACGACGCGGTCGTGCGGGTCCTGGAGTTCGCCGCCACCGAGATCGTGCCGCGGCTGGCGGCCACCACCGACGAGCTGAGCGCGACGCTGCACGCCCTCGAGGGCGGGTACGTGCCGGCCGGGCCGAGCGGGTCGCCGCTGCGCGGGCTGGTCAACGTGCTGCCCACCGGCCGCAACTTCTACTCCGTCGACCCCAAGGCCGTGCCCAGCCGGCTGGCGTGGGAGACCGGGTGGGCCATCGCGGAGTCGCTGCTCGACCGCTACCGCGCCGACACCGGGGACTGGCCGCGCTCGGTCGGCCTGTCGGTGTGGGGCACCAGCGCGATGCGCACCGCCGGCGACGACATCGCCGAGGTGCTGGCGCTGCTCGGCGTCCGGCCGACCTGGGACGAGGCCTCGCGCCGCGTCAACGGGCTGGAGGTCGTCCCGCTCGAGGAGCTGGGCCGCCCCCGCATCGACGTCACGGTGCGCATCAGCGGCTTCTTCCGGGACGCCTTCCCGCACGTGGTGGCGCTGCTCGACGACGCGGTGCGCATGGTCGCGGCGCTCGACGAGCCGGACGAGCAGAACTTCGTGCGCGCGCACGCGCAGGCCGACCTCGCCGAGCACGGGGACGAACGCCGCGCCACCACGCGGATCTTCGGCTCCAAGCCCGGCGCGTACGGTGCGGGGATCCTGCCGCTGATCGACAGCCGGAACTGGCGCGACGACGCCGACCTGGCCGAGGTGTACGCGGTGTGGGGCGGGTTCGCCTACGGCCGCGACCTGGACGGCGTACCGGCCCGCGCCGACATGGAGAGCGCCTACGAGCGGATCTCGGTGGCGGCGAAGAACACCGACACCCGCGAGCACGACATCGCCGACTCCGACGACTACTTCCAGTACCACGGCGGCATGATCGCCACGGTCCGCGCGCTGACCGGCAAGGCACCGGCGGCCTACATCGGCGACAGCACCCGCCCCGACTCGATCCGCACCCGGTCGCTGACCGAGGAGACCTCGCGGGTGTTCCGGGCCCGGGTGGTGAACCCGCGGTGGCTGGCGGCGATGCGTCGGCACGGCTACAAGGGCGCTTTCGAGCTCGCGGCCACAGTGGACTACCTGTTCGGCTACGACGCCACGACCGGTGTGGTGGCCGACTGGATGTACGAGAAGCTGGCCGAGACCTACGTGCTGGACGAGGAGAACCAGCGGTTCCTCACCGAGTCCAACCCGTGGGCGCTGCACGGCATCACCGAGCGCCTGCTGGAGGCGGCCAACCGCGGGATGTGGCAGGAGCCGGACCCGGACACCCTCCAGGCCCTCCACGAGGTCTACCTCCAGACCGAGGGCGACCTCGAGGACGGCCCCCAACGCTGACCCTCGACGGGGTGAGGCGCGCCCCTCGCCGTTCCGGTGCCGCTCCCCTCCGCGGGGTCCGGGGCCGGGATCGCGGACGTCGGCTGGTGGGCGCCCTCAGCGGCGGGACTCCGGGGCGAGGTCGGCGACCGGGCCGATGACGATCACCGCCGGCGGGCGGATGTCGGCCTCGCGGACCGCGTCGGCGACCTCGCTGAGGGTCGAGCGGAGCGTGCGCTGGTTGCGGGTGGTGCCGTCCTGCACCACGGCGACCGGGGTGCCCGGGTCGCGCCCGTGCTCGACGAGGACCTCGGCGAACTCCGCGATCCGCTTGACGCCCATGAGCAGCACGATGGTCCCGCGCATCCTCCCCAGCGCCGGCCAGTCCACGAGGGACTGCTCGTCGTGCGGTCCCACGTGGCCGGACACCACCACGACCTCGTGCGCGACCCCGCGGTGGGTCACCGGCACGTCCCCCGCCGCCGGGGCCGCGAAGGCGCTGGTGATGCCGGGCACGGCGGTCACCGCGACACCGGCCTCGGCGCAGGCCAGCAGCTCCTCGAAACCGCGCCCGAACAGGTAGGGGTCGCCGCCCTTGAGCCGCACCACGAACTTGCCCGCCTTGGCGTGCTCGACGAGCAGC
This sequence comes from Saccharopolyspora hordei, assembly GCF_013410345.1. Taxonomy (NCBI): domain Bacteria; kingdom Bacillati; phylum Actinomycetota; class Actinomycetes; order Pseudonocardiales; family Pseudonocardiaceae; genus Saccharopolyspora; species Saccharopolyspora hordei. Next base: position 1,995,598 of record NZ_JACCFJ010000001.1, on the reverse strand, counting down.
GAGTTGATGACCTCCTGGTTCGCCGCGCGCCCGTAGGGGATCTTCGAGGCGTCCACCACCTCCACGTGCGGGCCCAGCTCCTCGAGCAGCTCGCGCGGGGCCAGCCGGTCGGTGATCACCACGTCCGCGCGTCCCAGCAGCTGGCGGCCGCGCACCGTGATCAGGTCCGGGTCACCGGGACCGCCGCCCACCAGCGCCACGCCGGGCGCGGGCGCCTCGGAGCGGTCGTCGACCACACCCGTGCGCAGCGCCTCGGCGAGCGCGTCGCGGACCGCGGCGGACCGCCGGTGCTCCCCGCCCGCCAGCACGCCGAGCAGCAGGCCACCGTGCTGGGCGACCGCGGGGGTGACGGCGGTGCCCTGCGAGGCGTCGTCGGCGCGCACGCAGAAGATGCGGCGCTCCTCGGCCTCCGCCGCGACGGCCGCGTTCACCTCGCCGCCGGTCGCGCACGCCACCACGTACCAGGCACCCTCCAGGTCACCGGGCGCGTACGGCCGCCGGTGCCAGGTGAGCTCGCCCGCGTCGGCCATCGCCTCCACGGCCGGGGTGGCCTCCGGCGCGATGACCTCGACCCGGGCACCGGAGCCGATCAGCCGCGGCACCCGCCGCTGCGCGACGGTGCCCGCCCCGACGACCACCACCCGCTTCCCGGTGAGGTCCAGACCTGCGAAGTAGTGGTGCTCAAGGTGCTTGGTCATGTCCGTAGTCCATGTCGTGCTTCGCCCCGGCAGCGTCGCCGGGACCTGGTGCTGGGAGGAGCGTGGCGGCGCGGTGGCCACCTCGTCGTGGCGCACGACCACCGGCCGGACCGCACGGCGCCGTCGCCGAACCGCTCGCGGACGTCCGTCACCCACGCTCGCGCTGCGCGCCTGAGCGCGGTGCGGACCATCCTGCCACGAACGCGCCCGGAAGCAGAGGGCTCCGACTGCGGCGCAGAACACGTCCTCCTCACCCCGGTACCGCTGCCCGGACCGTCCACGGTAGACATCGACCTCGCCGCGTCCGACCGCCCGGTGACCACGATCACCGCCGGCTCCGGGCCACCCCGAGCTGTCGCCTGAACGGCTGAACATCAACCTCCCGGAGGACGGTGACACGCGCATGCTGGGGCTACCGGCGACCTGACGGGCTCGCAGCCGCGGGCCCACGGGGGACCCAGGAGGCCACCATGAACGAGACGCACACCATCACGCTCAACCTGCAGGTCGTGGAGGCGGGGTCGAAGACCACCGCCGACGTCGGGTTCACCACGCCGTCCGGTCAGGCGCTGCACGGCCACGGCACCGCGCGACGCCACCCGGACGACCCGGAGGTACCGCAGGTCGGCGACGAGATCGCCATCGCCCGCGCCCTGTTCGAGCTGGCGCACAAGCTGCTGGACAACGCGTCGAAGGAGATCGGCGAGCGCCTGCACCGCCGGGTGCACCTGCCCGCCTGACCACAGCGGCGCACCGACCGGCCCCGCGCGACGCCGAGCCGTCGCGCGGGCGCGGTCCCGAGCGCGCTTCGAGCGCCTCCCGGGCCGCCTCCGCGGCGAGGTCCACCACGTCGTCGCCCAGCCCCTGCCGGGCCCGCACGCCCAGCGGCACCGCGGTGCGCCCGCGCGAGCTCACGGCTTGAGGTACTCCAGCACCGCGAGCACGCGGCGGTTGCTGTCCCCGGAGCCGGCCAGGTCGAGCTTGCTGAAGATGCTCGCGATGTGCTTGCTCACCGCGCCGTCGCTGAGCACCAGCTGCTGCGCGATCGCCGCGTTGGAGCGGCCTTCGGCCATCAGCGCCAGCACCTCGTGCTCGCGCGGGGTGAGCCGTTGCAGCGGGGTGGTGCGCCGGGCGACCAGCTTGGAGATCACCTCGGGGTCCATCGCGGTGCCGCCGGCGGCGACCCGGCGCACCGCGTCGAGGAACTGGTCGGCGTTGAAGACCCGGTCCTTGAGCAGGTAGCCGACGCCACCGGCGCCGTCGGCCAGCAGCTCCCGCGCGTACAGCTGCTCGACGTGCTGGGACAGCACCAGCACCGGCAGCCCGGGGACCTCGCGCCGGGCTGCCAGCGCGGCCCGCAGGCCCTCGTCGGTCTGGGTCGGCGGCAGGCGGACGTCGACGACCGCCACGTCCGGGCGCTGCTCGACCAGCGCCCGCTCCAGCTCCGGCCCGGTCTCCACCGCGGCCACCACCTCGAAGCCGTGCGCCTCGAGCAGGGTGCGCAGCCCGTCGCGGAGGAGGAAGAGGTCTTCGGCTAGGACAACTCGCACGGGATCTCCATCATCGCCGCGGTCGGACCACCGCGTGGGCTGGTCAGTTCCAGGGTCCCGTCGAACGTACCGATGCGGCGGCGGATCCCGCGCAGACCTCCGCCCAGTTCGGGATCGGCACCGCCCACGCCGTCGTCGGTGACCACGACCCGCAGCACGTGGTCGGCGTGCCGCAGCTGGACGCGGACCGACTCCGCGCGGCCGTGCTTGACCGCGTTCGTGATCAGCTCCAGGGTCGCGAAGTAGGCGGCGGCCTCGATCGCCGACGGGCACCGCCCCGGCACGTCGGCCTCGACCTCGACGGGCACCACCAGGTCCAGCGCCACCGCGCGGACCGCGTCGACCAGCCCGCGCTCGGTGAGCACCGGGGGCCGGATGCCGCGGACCAGCGACCGCAGCTCGGCCAGCGCCGCACCGGAGTCCGCCTTGGTCTCGCCCAGCAGTTCCCGGGCGCGCTCCGGTTCCCGCTCCACCAGCTGCTCGGCGGCGGAGAGCTTCAGCCCGAGCGCCACCAGCCGGGCCTGGACGCCGTCGTGCAGGTCGCGTTCGATGCGGCGCAGCTCGGCATCCTCGGCGTCGACCGCGTCGGCGCGGGTCTCGGCGAGCCGCTGGACCCGTGCCGCCAGCCGCGCCTTCTCGGTGGGCGCCAGCAGCGCGCGCGTCCAGCGGCCGTGCAGGCGCAGCAGCACCGGGGCGAGGGCGAGCACGGCCGCACCGCACAGCAGCCCCAGCGGCCCCCCGAGCAGCGGGGTGTCCGCGAGCCACTTCGCGGGCGCCCACACGTGCTCCCACGGCGACGGGTAGTCGGCGAAGAACCGCCCGACCCACACCCAGAACGGGATCCACAGTCCCCACGCGAAGCCCCAGCACAGCGCCACGACCGGCGCCAGCAGCAGGGCGGTGACCGGACCGTCGCCGAGCAGCCACAGCACGTCCCGCCCGGTCGCCGGATCGGTCATCGCACGCCGGTAGCGGGCCCGCCGCAGCGCCGGGCGCGGGGACCTGCGCAGTTCGCGCCCCACCCGGTAGAAGCCGTCGGCGGTGGGCACCGGCTCGACCAGCGGCCGGTACAGCTCGTCCACCGGCGTGCCCGACCAGGTCCCGGCGAGCCGCCGCCCCAGCCCGGCCAGGCGCTGGGCGAGCGCCGCGCACCAGGGCCACCACAGGAACGCGCCGAGCACGTGGGTGAGCACGAACAGGACGACCAGCACCACACCGCACGCGGTGTGCACGACCGCCAGCAGGGCGAGCACGGCCAGCCGCCAGAGGTCGCGCAGCCCGCGGTTGACCCACAGCTGCCACGGCCGCGGCTCGGCCGGGGCCAGCCGGGTGCGCGTCCACCGCCCGTAGGCCCGGAGCACGGGCTGGCCACCGAGGACGGCCAGCAGCCCCAGCAGCGGTCCGACGACCGTGCCGAGCAGCAGCCAGCTCATGTCCCGGCCGGTCGCCGGGTCCTCCGCCAGCCAGTGCACCCGCAGCAGGTAGCGCGGCACGCGCGGTGTCCGGTACAGCGTCTTCTCGTAGCGGTACCAGCCTTCGGCGTCCGGCTGCGGGGCCGGCGGGGCCGGGCGGTACGGCGAGGCGATCGGCACCTCGCACCACTCACCGGCCAGCCGGCGGGCCCGGTCGACCGCGGCCCGGCACCACCCCACGACCCGCTCCCCCAGCCACGGCGAGCCCAGCGTCGACACGCACAGGCCCAGCGCGTAGGCGACGAAGAGCAGCGGTCCGGCCAGCGACAGCAGGGCGACCGCGGCTCCGCGCCGCGCAGTTGTCATCCACATGGGGATCATTGTCGTGCGCCGCCGCGGTCCGGACCTTGCACTCAGCTGCCGAACCGGGGGTGGAGGGAAGTCCACCCCCGATCGGGAGCCAGCGCCATCCCCGCAGGTCCGGCGCGCGCCTAGCGTCACCGGCATGTCCTCGAACCCACCGGAAGACCGGGGGTCGCGCACCGGCGACCTGCCCCGGCGGACCGGTGCCGAGCTGGCGGGTCTGGTCCGCAGCCCGCGGGTCGCGCTCTGCGGGGTGGCCCTGCTCGGCGACCTCGCCGCCGGCACCGCGCTGTGCGTCGCCGGTGTCGCGCTCGCGGCGCGGCCGGGTCCGGACCCGGTGGCCCGGTTCGCCGCGGACCTGCTGGCCGCCTGCGCGGTGACCCTCCTCGCGGCGGCCCGCGCGACCACGCCGGAGCAGGCGTCCGCGCTGCTGCTGGCCGGACCGCCGGCCACGCTCGCCGTGCTGTCCGTCGGGCTGCTGTGCGCCGCGGTGGGCGGCCCGGTGCTCGCGGCGGTCGTGCTGCTGCCCGGCCTCGTCCCGGGTTCCTGGGCGCCACCGACCGGTGCGGCCGTGCACGCCCTGCACGCCGCCGCCGCGGGCGAGCGGCCCGGGAACCTGCTCGTGCTCGGCGGGTGCGCGCTGGTCGCGGGCCGGCTAGCCGACCGCCTCCTGGATGCGCTTCCACGCGGCGAGCACGTGCCGGCGCTCGGTCTGCGGCGACCCCACCGCGAACCGCAGCACCGTCCGGCCGTCCACCTTGGTGTGCGTCAGGTACAGCTCCCCGGAGGCGTTGAGCGACTCCATGACCTCGTGCGTGCGCTCCTCCGCCTGCTCCGGCGACAGCTCCGGGAACCGCGGCCGGAAGCACACCAGTCCCAGCGGGTGCGGCTCCAGCAGCTCGAAGCGGGGGTCCTCGCGCACCCAGTCGGCGAACTCCTGCGCGAGCCCCACCCCGGTGCGGATGTGCTCGCGCAACCCGCTGGCCCCGTACCAGCGCAGCACTGACCACAGCTTCAGCGCCCGGAACCGCCGTCCCAGCGGCACCTGCCAGTCGCGGTAGTCGATCACCTCACCGGACAGGGTGGCCGGGTTGCGCAGGTACTCCGGCAGGATCGACAGCGCGTCGACCAGCGGCCCGCGGTCGGCCAGCCACAGCAGGCTGCAGTCGAAGTTGGTCAGCAGCCACTTGTGCGCGTTGGTGCAGTAGGAGTCGGCGAACTCGCCGACCCCGTCGTTGATCCAGCGCAGCTCGGGGCAGATCGCCGCCACGCCCGCGTACGCCGCGTCGACGTGCAGCCAGACCCCGCGCCGCCGGCACACCTCCCCGACAGCGCGGACCGGGTCGATCGCGGTGGTCGACGTGGTGCCGACCGTCGCGCACACCAGGGTGGGCACCGCACCGGCCGCGAGGTCCTCGGCGATGAGGTCGTCCAGGTGCTGCGGGTCCATGCCGAGCGTGCCCGGGTCGACGGCGACGACCCGCACGTTGTCCGCGCCGATGCCCACCATCCGCGCGGCCCGCTCCAGGGACGAGTGGGTGTGCTCGGAGACGTAGAGGGTGTGCCGCCGGGTGATGCCCTTCGCCGCGACGTCGCCGCCGCTGACCCGCTGCAGCGCGGCCAGGCAGGCCACCAGGGCGGCGCTCGACGCGGAGTCCTGGATGACACCACCGCCCGCCGCGTCGGTGCGGAAGTGCTCGGGCAGCCCGAGCAGCTCGGCCATCCAGTCCACCACGACGGTCTCCAGCTCGGTGCAGGCCGGGCTGGTCGCCCACACCATGCCCTGCACGCCGAGCCCGCTGGAGAGCAGGTCGCCGAGGATGGCGGGACCGCTGGCGTTGGCCGGGAAGTAGGCGAAGAAGCTGGGGTGCTGCCAGTGCGTCACCCCGGGCAGCAGCACCTCGTCGAGGTCGCGCAGCACCTCCTCGAACGGCTCGCCCCGCTCGGGCGGGTGCGCGGGCAGCTGCGCCCGGACCTCGCCCGGCCGCACCTGCGACCGGACCGGGTGCGACTCGATGCCGGCGTGGTAGTCGGCGATCCAGTCGACGACCTGCCTGCCGAAGACCCGGAACTCCTCCGGTGACATGTGTCCAACCACCCCGCCAGCCTGCCACCGACCCCGGCCGCGGACCAACGCGCGTCAGGGGACGTCGGTGGCCATCCAGCGGTAGCCGCGCGGGGTGACCATCCGATGACCGACCACTGTGGACTGCGAGGAGCCCACGACCACCACGGTGGACATGTCCACCTCGGCCGGGTCGAACTCGCTGATCGGGGCGCACCAGACCCGCTGGCCCGCCCGGGTCGCCCGCTGCACCGCGCCGACCGGGGTCGTCGCCGGGCGGTGCTCGGCGAGGATCTCCAGCGCGCGGGCCAGCTGCCAGTCCCGCTGCCCGGAACGGGGGTTGTACAGGCAGACCACGAGGTCGCCCTCGGCCGCCGCGCGCACCCGGCGTTCGATGACCGCCCACGGCGTGCGCAGGTCGGACAGGCTGATGAGCACGTGGTCGTGCCCGAGCGGCGCGCCGAGCAGGGCCGACGCCGCCAAGACCGCGGTCACCCCCGGCACCCCGACGACCTCGATGTCGACGTCGGCCTTCTCCAGGGCCGGGCCGGCCATCGCGTACACCCCGGCGTCGCCGGACCCGACGAGCGCCACCGCGCGCCCCTCGCGGGCCAGGGCGACCGCCTCGCTCGCGCGGGCCTCCTCCTCGCCCACGCCGCTGGTGCGCACCTCGGTGCCCGGTCGCAGCAGGTGCCGCACCTGGTCGACGTACTGGTCCAGGCCGACGACGACGGAGGCGCGGCGCAGCTCGGCGTCGGCGCGCGGCACGCGCAGGTCGGCCGCCCCGGGGCCGATGCCGATGAGCGCCAGCCGCCCGCGGGGGCGGATCCGGGCGGCGGCCACGGTCACCCCGTCGCCCGTGGTCTTGGGCACGACCAGCTCGACCGGGGCGCCGTAGCCGAGCTCGGCCGCGGCGTGCAGCGCCGAGGCCTCCGCCACGCTGGGGGTGCCGGTCACCGCGCCCACCGCCGCGCTCGGGTGCGGGACCTCGACGGCGGCGAGCACCTCGGACGGGTAGGTCAGCAGCGCCAGCTCGTCACCCCCGTCCGCGGAGTGCCAGAACCCGAGGTCCTGCACCGCCTCCAGGACGCCGGCCTCGTCGGCCTTGCGGTCCGCGCTGGCGATCGCCCGGATCGCGCGCGGGTCCAGGCCGTGCTCGCTGTCCAGCAGGGCGATGGTCTCGGTCACCGCGGTGCGCGACACCCCGCGCGCCGCGCCGACCCCGACCACGAGCGTGCGCGGGACCAGCCGCAGCGTCCGCTGCTCCCGCTCGGTCGGGCGGCGGTCGTCGATCACCACCGTCCACCACGGCGCCTCGACGTCCGGGGAGACGTTGGGCGGCAGCGCGGGCAGCGGGAAGCCGTGCGGGTTGACCAGGCGCACCGGTGCGCCGTCGAGCACCGCCGCCCCGCAACCGGCCAGGTCACCGTCCACCGCGGCGTCGAGCTGCTCGACCAGCTCGTCCAGCGGGCTGGTGCCGGTGCCGTCGGAGGCCGTGGTGACCACCGGCCGGCAGTCGAGGACGTCGGCGACCTGCTCGGCGAGCGCGCCGGCCGCACCGGTGAGCGCGATGGCGAACCGCCGCTCGTCGTCCACGCAGACCACGGCCGGGTCGGTGCGCTCGTCCCGCAGCAGCGGCGCGACCAGCCGCACCGCCGGCCCGCTGGCCAGGAAGAACACCGCCGCGTCGAGGTGGTCCCAGAGGCGCCGCACGGCGGACCCGATCGGCCCGTCGGCCAGGACCGCGTCCGGGCCCAGCCGGCCGGCGACCTCAGCGGCGGCGCGCCGTCCGGCCGCGGTCGTCGCGAACAGACCGATCACTGGTCCTCCCCTGCCTGGTCGACTGCCTCCTCCCGCATCGTCCCACCCGCGCGACGGGCGGCGTCCTACTGCTTCTTCCAGCCGGAGACCAGCACCACCGGGTCGGCCGCGTCGAGCCGGGACGCGCCGTCGGGCAGTTCGGCCAGGCGGTTCGCGGAGATCTGCACGCCCTCCACCTCGTAGCCCGCGGAGCGCAGCGCGTCGCGGGTCGGTCCGACCCGGTCCAGCGCCGCCAGCGCCACCACGACGCGCGTCGCGCCCGCGTGCGCGCACGCCGCGACGACGTCGCTGCCGCCGGAGCCGACGAAGATCGAGTCCGGGCGGGGCAGGTCCCGCAGCGCCCGCGGCATCTCGCCCTCCTCCACACGGACGTCCACGCCGTGGTGGGTCGCGTTGGTCACCAGCCGCACCGCCTGCGCCTCGTCGGACTCCACCGCGATCACCGCCGCGCCCATCCGGGCGCACTCCACGGCCACCGACCCGCACCCCGCGCCGACGTCCCACACCAGGGTCCCCGGCCGCGGGGCGAGCTTGGCCAGCGCCACGGCCCGCACCTCGGACTGGGTGATCGCCCCGTCGCGGTGCGAGAACTCGTCCTCGGGCAGCGCCCAGCCACCGGCCGGCGGCACCGGTTCGCCGCCGACGATCCAGCCGCGGTGCGGCACCGCGTCCAGGTCCGCCAGGGACAGCACGATGTTCGGCTCGCGCCAGGTCCGCTCGGCCGCCTCGGCCGGGTCCAGGGTGACCACCGACTCGTTCGCACCGCCCAGGTCTTCGGCGACCACCATGGTGCGCCGCCACCCCTTGAGCCCCGAGCCGATCTGCGCGGGCCCGGCCTTCGGCGCGGTCGTCAGCACCACCACCGCCGGACGCGCGCGGCAGACGTTGATCGCCCGGGGGAGGTCCTGGGCGGTGGCGTTGACCACGACCACGTCGTCCCACGAGCGCCCGACGCGGGCCATCAGCTGCTGCACGCTCGACGTCGACGGCAGCACCTCGCACCGGATGCCGCGCTCGCGCAGCGCGCGCACCGCCCCGAAGAAGCCGGGATCGCCGGAGGCGAGCACCACCCCGTGCTCGTCGCCGGACAGCGCGGAGAGGGCGTTGAGCGCCGGTTCCAGCGGCCCCAGCTCGACCCTGCGCGCGTGGTCAGGCGCGTGCGCGTCGAGGTGCCGCTTGCCCCCGACCACCAGCCGCGCCGACTCCAGCGCCTGCGCAGCGCCCTGGGGCAGGGCACCGCCGTCGATCCCGATCACCGTGACTGCCACGTCACCCACCTCACCTCGGTGACCGCGACCGCGCGTCCCACCGACCCCGAACGCGCGACCGGCGGCCGCGTTCCTCGCTGTCCTCTCCCATACTGCTGCCACCCGCTCCGGGGGCTGGTGCGCACACGCCGACGGCGCGGTCGGCGTCTACTTCGGACGGTGTCGCGCCGGGCGCTCGAGCACGACCGCGGTGCCGCCGCGTCACTCGGCCTGGTCGTCCGGCTTCGCCGCGGTCCGGCGCTTCGCGGTGGTCCTCTTCGCCGTCGTCGCCGACTTCGTCCGCTTCCCGGTCCCGGTCTTCGCGGTCGCAGTGCTCTTCGCGGTCGCAGTGCTCTTCGTGGTCCCGGTGCTCTTCGTGGTCCCGGTGCTCTTCTTCGCCTTCGTCGTGGTCCGCTTGGCGGGGGCGGCCTTCGCGGTGGCGCGGGTGGTCGTGGTGCTCGCCGCGGAGGTCCGCCGCGACGCCGCCTCGGCGCGGACGGCCTGCTCAGCGGGCTCGGGAGCGCTCGCCGCGGGCTCCTGCTCCGGCGCGGCGGGAACCGGCTCGCTCGACACCGCCGGGTCCGGAGCGCTCGCGGCGGTGTCCTCGTGCGGTCCCGACGCCACCTCGGCACGGACCGCGACCGGAGCCGGCGCGCCCGACGCCGCGCTCACCGGCTGCGCGACCGCGGGCGCGCTCGGCTGCACGGCGACGTCCGTGCCGAACAGCGGCGTCTGCGCGGCGTCCACGCGGCGCGCGCTCGAGCGGGAGGCTGCCACGCGGGCCGTTCCGCGCGCGCTCTCCTGCCAGTCGCGCACCGCCCACCAGGCCACGTCGGACGCCCGCACCGCGGTGCCGCGGCGCGGGTCCTCCGCGTCCGGCTCGGCGCTGCGCCGTCCCGGGCCGGACCGGTGGGAGGAGCGGCGCGGGGTCGTGGGGCGCGCCGGGGCTTCCGCCGCGCGGCGGTAGGTGCGGGCGAGGTAGGAGTGCGCGCGGGACCCGCCGCCCGCGAGGCTCTTGCCGACGATGAACAGCGTGTTCCGCCACAGCTTGCGCTGCTTGACCGTCTTCTCCAGCTCGCCGATCGTGGTGCGCACCAGCATCTCGTCGGGCCAGGTGACCTTGTAGGCGACCAGCACCGGCGTGTCGTCCGGGTAGCCGCCGGCGCGCAGCTCCTCGACCAGCTGGCCGGTGCGCGAGGCGGACAGGAACACCGCCATCGTGCTGCCGTGCTTGGCGAACTCGCGCACCTCCTCCCCGGTCGACGTCCGGCTGCCGTCCACGCGGGTCACCACCAGCGACTGGGAGCCCTCCGGCGCGGTGAGCTCGCGGCCGACCGCGGCCGCCGCCGCGGTGAACGCCTGCACGCCGGGCACGATCTCGACCTCGACGTTCATCCGCGTGCACGCGTCGTGCTGGTCCTGGATCGCGCTCCACATCGACGGGTCGCCGGAGTGCACGCGGACCACCTTGAGCTTGTCCCGCTCGGCGCGGCGGTAGACCTCCAGGGCTTGCTCGTGGGTGAGGCGGGAGGAGTCGATCAGCTCGGCGTCGCTGCGCGCGTGCTCCTGGACGCACTCCGGCGCGACCACGTTCGCGGACCACACGACGACGTCGGCTTCGGCGATCCGCCGCGCGCCGCGGACCGTGATCAGGTCGGCCGCGCCCGGACCGGCACCGATGAACGAGATCCGGCCAGTCAGCATCGTTCTCCTCTTCCGCCTCGGGGTGGAAGCACTACCACAGCGGACGACTGCGGCGCGACGTCCACTTCGGACAGCAAGTGCGGCGGGGAGCACCCGCGCGCCCTCCGCGAGGTGCCCCGGGGGCGCGGCTCGTCGAGCCGCCGCCCGCCTTCGCGAGTGATGACCGTACCGCGTGCCCGCGGCACCCCCTGCAGGGCGGTCACGTGGTGCTCAGCGCTGCTCACCTGCCGTGACACCGCGACGGCGGCCACCCCGGGAGCGCAGCGCGGTCACCGCGCGCACCGGGCCACGAACCGCTCGACCGCTGCCGGGTGCGCGGCGGGGTGGGTGTGCAGGTAGGACGCGTGCACGCCGCGCTGGACGAACCCCTCGCGGTGCGGCCCGGTCTCGCCGCGCCAGAACCACGCGGGATCGGTGCCGTGGCCGGGATCCAGGACGGTGCGGTGGAATTCGTGCCCGCTCACCCGCGTTCCCGCGGCGAACAGGGCGGAATCGGCGGCGGCGACCGCGTCCCGGTAACCGAGCGTCAGGCGCGACGACATCCGCGCCCGCGCGGCGAGCACCCCGCACAGCGGGTGCCCGTCGACCTCCTCGGCCAGGTAGAGCAGTCCGCCGCACTCGGCGTGCACCGGCGCCCCGCGGGCGGCGAACGCGGCGATCTCCTCGCGCAGCGCGGAGTTCGCGGACAGCTCGGCCGCGTGCTGCTCCGGGAACCCGCCCGGCAGCACCAGACCCGCGGTGCCCTCGGGGAGCCGTTCGTCGGTCAGCGGGTCCACCACGGCGACCTCGGCACCGGCGGCCTCGAGCAGCTCGACGTGCTCGGCGTAGGCGAAGGTGAACGCCCGGCCCCCGGCCACCGCGACGACCGGCGAACCCTGCGGCGCGACCTCCTCCCGCGGGTCCCAGACCGGCCCGTCGAGGTCCGGTGCCGAGCGCGCGATCTCGGCGACCGCGTCGAGGTCCACGGACCGCGCGACGACCTCGGTCATCGCGTCCACCGCGCGGACCGCCTCCGCGCCGCGCTCGGCGGCCGGGACGAGGCCGAGGTGCCGGGACGGCACGGCGAGGTCGTCGGTGCGCGGCACGGCGCCGAGCACCGGCAGGCCCGCGGCGTCCGCGGCCTCCCGCAGCACCTGCTCGTGGCGCGGCGACCCGACCCGGTTCAGGACCACCCCGGCCACCCGCACCTCGGGCCGGTAGCTGCGGAACCCGTGCAGCAAGGCGGCGAGGCTGTGGCTCTGTCCCCGGGCGTCGACGACGAGCACGACCGGCGCGGCGAGCAGCTGCGCCACGTGCGCGGTGGACCCGACCGGCACCCCGTCGCCGGTGCCGATGCGGCCGTCGAACAGCCCCATCACACCCTCCACGACGGACAGTTCCGCCGCGCCGCGGCGGAACAGCGAGGCGATGCGGTCCTCGCCGACCAGCACCGGGTCCAGGTTCCGCGCCACCCGCCCGGCGGCGACCCGGTGGTAGCCGGGGTCGATGTAGTCCGGTCCGACCTTGAACGGCGCGACGTCGGTGCCGCGGCGCCGCAACGCGCCCAGCAACCCGGTCGTGACCGTCGTCTTGCCGTGCCCGGACGCCGGGGCGGCGATGACGAGCCGGGCGTGCCCGGAGGTCACCACTCGATGCCCTTCTGGCCCTTCTGCCCGGCGTCCATCGGGTGCTTGACCTTGGTCGTCTCCATCACCAGGTCCGCGGCGTCGACCAGCTGCTGCGGGGCGTTGCGGCCGGTGATCACGACGTGCTGGTGGCCGGGCCGGTCGCGCAGCGTGGCCACGACCTCCTCGACGTCGACCCACCCCCAGTTCAGCGGGTAGGTGAACTCGTCCAGCACGTACATCCGGTGCCGCTCCTCGCGGATCCGCCGCGCGATCTCGCGCCAGCCCTCCAGCGCCGCGGCGGCGTGGTCCTCCTCGGTGCCCTTCTTGCGCGCCCAGGACCAGCCCTCGCCCATCTTGTGCCACTCGACGGGGCCGCCCTGGCCGGTCTCGGCGTGCAGCCGTCCCAGCGCGCGGAACGCGGCTTCCTCGCCGACCCGCCACTTCGCCGACTTGACGAACTGGAACACGCCGAGGGACCAGCCCTGGTTCCAGCCGCGCAGCGCGAGCCCGAACGCGGCGGTGGACTTGCCCTTCATCTCGCCGGTGTGCACCACGACCAGCGGTCTGTTGCGCCGCTGGCGGGTGGTCAGACCATCGTTCGGCACGGTGGAAGGCTGTCCCTGAGGCATGCCCCGACCCTATCCGCCGATCTCCCCGGAGCCGGGACGGGCAGCGCGGGTGGTCAACGTCACGGCTCCCGCGGCCCGGTCGTCGGTGAGCATGGACGCCACGTCGTGGGGAGGAGCCCGTCCATGCCGTCCGCCAGGCCACCGCTGGTGCTGTCCGCGGCCACGTTCATCTCGAACTTCGACCGGTTCGCCGTCACCCCGATGCTGGTGCTCATCGCGCTCGGGATGCGGGTCCCGCTGGCGTCCGCGGTCGCCGCGGCCAGCGGCTACTTCCTCGCCTACGGGTGCCTGCAGCCGGTGTGGGGCGTGCTGTCCGACCGGTTCGGGCGGATCGTCGTGATGCGCGGGACGCTGGCCGGCGCGGCGGTGGCCGGGCTCGCGTCCGCGCTGGCGCCGGACCTCACCACGCTGGTGGCCGCGCGGGTGGTCACCGGCGCGTGCGTGGGCGCGATCGTGCCGTCCTCGCTGACCTACGTCGGGGACACGGTCTCCCCGGACCGGCGGCAGGGCGCGCTGTCCGACCTCATGGCGGCCTCGGCGATGGGCACCGCGCTGGCGACCGCGGTCGGCGGGGTGCTCGCCGGACTGCTGGACTGGCGCGTCGTCTTCGTCCTCCCCGCGCTGTGCGCCGGGACGTGCGCCGTGCTCATCGGCCGGCTGCCGGAACCGGAGCGCGCCGCGGTCGCCGGGGTGCGCGCGCACCTCGCGACGGTGCTGGCCAACCGCTGGGCGCTGCTGGTGTTCGGGCTGGTCTTCGTGGAGGGCGCCGTGCTGCTGGGCGTGCTGACCTTCCTGCCGTCCGCGCTGGTGCACCACGGCGTCAGCGTCGCGGTGGCCGGGCTGGCCACCGCCACCTACGGCGTCGGGGTGTGGCTGTCCTCCCGGCTGGTCAAGGCGCTGGGCGGACGGCTGGCGGTGTGGCAGCTGATCGCGCTCGGCGGGTCCTCGATGGCCGTCGGCCACCTGGTCGTGGCACTGCGGACGGACGTGGTGACGGTGGTGGTCACCGCGCTGCTGCTCGGCGGTGGCTGGTCGTTCCTGCACTCGTCCCTGCAGACCTGGGTGACCTCGGTGGTCCCGGAGGCCCGCGGGCTGGCGGTGTCGCTGTTCGCCTCCGCGCTGTTCCTCGGCAGCGCGGCGGCGTCGGCGGCGGGCGGGCACCTCGCCGACCACGGCAGGTACGCGCTGCTGTTCGGCACCGCCTCGGCGACCGCGGTCCCGCTGCTGGTCGTCGCCTCCGTCGCCCACCGCCGCTACCAGGCCCGGGTGGCCACGCGCGCGTGACGGCACCCGGGCGCCGTCACGCGCGCGGGCCCGTCACTCCGGACGCGGGAGGTCGCGGTACCCGTCGCGACCGTGCTCCCCGGTGTACTGGCCCCGGGCGTTGTAGCCGTCGTAGTACGAGCCGGAGTCCTCGTCGTAGTTCTGCTCGTGGTACTGCTCCGCGCCGAGCACGCCGCGGATGGTCGCGCTCTCCGGCCGGAGCACGTTGGACACCCGGTCCATGCCCTCGGAGAAGCGCCCGCTGTACCCGGCGTTCTGGGCCGCGTCCTGGACCGTGCGGCCGAGGCCCTCGCTGACCGACCGGCCCGCGTCGTCCGCGCCGTGCATCCAGCGCAGACCGTGGCCGGCCAGCTGTTCGGAGCCGCGGGTGATGCCGGTGGCGGCGTCGGCGGTGCGGCCGGCCGCCGTGGTGAGGCCGTCCGCCGCGCGGGTCATGCCCGTCGCCGCCGTGCTCAGGCCGTCCGCGCCCGCCGTGGCCGCCCGGCCCGCCGCGTGCGTGGCCCCGCCGAGCGCCGGGGACACCGGGAACGCCTTCGCGCCCGTGGTCACCAGGTCGGCCCCGATCTTCGAGCCGACCTTGGCCATGTCGTCCAGCGTCCGGGCCATGAGCGAACCCGCCTTGCCGAGCTTGGCCAGCAGTTTGCTGATCTTGGCGGTGATCTTGCCGATGGTCATGCCGACCCGCCCGGCCGCGTAGGCCAGGTACCCGGCGACCGTGGCGCCGAAGCTGACCACCGAGCCGGCCAGCGCCGCCAGCGCGCCCTTGATCAGCTCCGCGACGACCGAGGCGATGATGTCGCGGATGATGCCGCGGGTGGTGGCCACCATCGTCCCGGCGGTGGCGATCGTCGCCGAGGCGCTGCCCGCGCTGATGGACAGCGCCTGCAGGCCTTCGGTGTACTGCTGGACCTGCTTGGCGTAGGCGTCCTTGGCCTGGCCCGACCACTCGGCGGTCTGCTCCTGGGCCTTCTTGGGCAGGTCCTCGGCGAGCTGCTGCAGGTCCTCCTTGATGGAGTTCCAGGTGTCGGCGCCCTCCTTGATCGCGTTCGGGTCACCGGCCACGAAGTCGAGCAGCTCGCGCAGCGGCGCGAGGTGCTCCATCAGCCAGCCGACACCCGCGGCCAGCGCGGAACCGACCGGGTCGATCGTCAGCAGCAGGCCGTCCAGGGCCAGCACACCACCGCTGGCGGCGAGGTCGCCCCAGTCGCCGCTCTGCACCGCGTTGGCGGTGGCGCGGGCCGAGTCCACGATCCCGGCGCCGGCGCTCCAGCTCCCCGACTCCAGGGACGGCGACTCCACATCGACGAACATCGACGACATCAGGTCACACCTCGATCTTTCCGATGTTGTCCGCGTTGCGCTGGTCGTCGCTCTCGTAGTCGGCCGCGCACGCCCGCACGTTCTCGCCAAGCACCCCGGTGCGCTGGGAGAAGGTGCGGATCTGCTCGGCACCCTGCTGCGAGGTCTCCCGCGCCTGGAAGGCGAACATCTGCCCGACCAGGCCGAAGGAGTCCACGCCGAAGCTGACCCCGTTGGCCTTGTCAGCGGCGGCCGAGACCTTCTCGGCGAGGTCCGACAGGTAGTCCGAGTGCGACCGCAGATCGGCGGGCCGCACGGCGAAGTGCTGCGTCATCGTGCTCACTCCGTTCAGCGCAGGAAGGACTGCGGCGGTTCGTCGTCGTGGTCGTCCACCTCGGGGCGCCGGGACGGGGTCCCCTCGGGCTCTGGCTCGGGCGGCAGCTGGGAGCGCAGGAACTCCATCCCCGCGGTGCCCGCCACCGGCTCGACCGCGCTGACCACGCGACCGGCCACCGCGGCCTGCGCCTGCCCGGCGAGCTGCAGGATCGTCGTCCGCAGGTCCGCCGCGCTCCGGCGCATCGCGCGCTGGTCGATCTGCAGGTCCTTGAGCGCACCGTTGGCGCCGACGGTGACCGACACCGTCCCGTCGGGGTCGCTGGCCGTCTCGGCCATCTCCTGCATCTGCTGCTGGATCTGCTCGGACTGGCGCACCATCTCGTCAGCCCGTTGCTGCATCATCGCCAACCACTGTTCCGGCGACTGCTCCACTCGTTGCCTCCCATCACCCCGCTGTTGTCCAGATCGACGCGGTCCCCCCTGGATCGGTTCCACGCGACCTCCGGCTTGCGACCACCTTCACCCGCCACCCCACCGCGATCACCGCGCAGGGCAGCGCGAGCACGCCGACCACGCCGACGGGGTCGGGCAGCGTCGTGCCGAGCCCCGCCACGGCGGCGATCCCGCCGAGGACGAGCAGCCAGCCGCCCACCTTCCCCCACCTCGCCGTGAGCTCCGGCGGCAGTTCCCGCGGCTCGACGACGCCCTTCCGTCTGCGGTTCAGCGACACGGCCCACGCGGTGACGAGCGCGCCGAACCCGAGCACGATCGCGAGCACCGACAGCCCCGACGCGGTCGGGGACGCGGCGCCGAGCCCACCCGCGACCAACAGGCCCCACCCGATCGGCGCGGCCAGCGGCTGCCACCACTGCAACCGGACCCGCCGGCGGCGCTCCGCCCGGCGGTCCGCGGGCATCGGCGGCACGCCGGGGACCCACACGCCGTGGACGAGCAGGCCGGTCAACGCGACGAGCATCACCCAGCCGAGGACGGCGAACGGGCGCGGGGCGTCGACCACGACCTGGTCCGCCGCGTCGCGGACGTCCCGGTGCACCACGGGCGCGGGCTCGGTCGTGTTCCGCGGGGTCAGCTGCGAGGACGGGAACTCCTCCCGCGTCGTCCGCCCGTCGGACCAGGTCACCTCCGCCTCGCAGGACCAGTACCAGCCCAGTCCGGACCGGCTGATCGGCCCGACCCGCTCGCAGTGCGTGGCCAGCGCGGTGCCGCGGTCGGTCACGGCGCCGTCGGACGCCACCGCGCCGGTGAGCACGAAGACCGTGTAGCAGACCAGTGCGATCACGACGCGCACCAGGACCTGGGAGGCCACGAAAGCCGTGCGCCAGAACCGCTCCTCGCGCGGCAGCTCAGCCCACGGCCGGCGCCACGGCGGCGTCCGCGGGTTCCGCGCCGCCTCCCCCGCAGGTGCGGCCGACTGCGAGCCCATGTCCCTCCATCGGCGGTACCGAACACACTTCGGTGCAGCATCTTCGCACCGAGGAACGGACGAACCGCGCGGACCCGGCACACGTCACAACCGGGGCCAGAGACTGAGAGGCCCCCGCACTCAACCAGCCTGGGGGTCGCCGGGAGCGCGGGGGCACTTCGCAAGTCCACCCCTGGGGGTCAGGTGGACGGCAGCCACCGTACCAATCCGAGCAGCGGGCCGGTACTCGTGTCAGCCGATCTCGTAACCAAACCGAGATCAAGCGGCGCGCGGCCGTTCGTCCCGGACGGCTCGCACGACCCCCGCGACGTTCTCCGCCGAGAGCTCCTCGAGCCGCAGGCACGGGCCGCCGAGGGCCGCGGCCAGCCGGGCGGCCAGGCCCAGCCGGACCATCCCGCTCTCGCAGTCCACCACGACGGACGCCGCGCCCGTGCTCGCCACCAGCCCGGCGGCCCGCAGGGCGTCGTCCACCGCGCGCTGCGCGCGGTCGCGCCCGCTCAGCCCGGACTGCACCGGCACGGTGGCCTTCCCGTCGGTCAGCAGCACGACCAGGGCGCGGCGCTGCGGGTCGCGCGTCCGCTCGCGCTGCACCACCCGCTGGACCTGCAGCAACCCGTCGGCCAACGGGGTGCGGCCACCCGTGCGCAGTCCGCGCATCCGCGCCGCCGCCACGTCCACAGAGGACGTCGGGGGCAGCGCGAGCTCCGCCGACCCACCGCGGAACGTCACCACACCGACCTTGTCCCGCCGCTGGTAGGCGTCCCGGAGCAGCGACAGCACCGCACCGCTGACCGCGGACATCCGCTCCCGGGCGGCCATCGACCCGGAGGCGTCCACCGCGAACAGCACCAGGTTGCCCTCGCGGCCCTCCCGGATGCCGCGCCGCAGGTCACCGGGCCGCAGCACCAGTCCCGGGCCGCTGCG
The DNA here is from genome assembly GCF_013410345.1 of Saccharopolyspora hordei. Taxonomy (NCBI): domain Bacteria; kingdom Bacillati; phylum Actinomycetota; class Actinomycetes; order Pseudonocardiales; family Pseudonocardiaceae; genus Saccharopolyspora; species Saccharopolyspora hordei. Next base: position 1,977,215 of record NZ_JACCFJ010000001.1, on the reverse strand, counting down.
CCCCCGCGCGAGCTGGTGCGGTGCGGCGGCGGCCAGGGTGGCCGCCACGTGCACACCGTGCCCCTCCACAGCGGACGGACGCGTCGTCCGGCCGCTGCGCGACCGCGACCGCGAGCGCCGTCCCGGCGCGCCCTCACCGAGGCCCGGGACCTCCAGCAGCCGCGCCCGGAACGCCGGCGTCGGCGCGGCCGGTGGCTTGTCCGCCGGGGCGCGCCCGTCGCCGCCCTCGTCCGCGCCGCTGCCGCCGGTCGGCTCCGTCGGCCCGTCCGGCGACTGACCGCCGCCACCCCCGGGGCCGTCGTCCGGTCCCTCCGGCGGCTCGTCGCCGTCGTCCCCGGCGTGCTCCGCGGCCTCGGCGAGCGCCTGTTCCAGCTGGTCCTCGGCCATGCCGGGCTCGTCGAAGGGGTCCCGGCGACGCCGGTGCGGCAGGGCGAGCCGGGCAGCGGCCTCGACGTCGGCCTCGGTGACCGCGTCGGCGCCGCGCCAGGCCGCGTGCGCGACGGCGGTGCGGGCCAGCACCAGGTCGGCGCGCATCCCGTCGACGTCGAAGGCCGCGCACAGCGCGGAGATCCGGCGGAGTTCGGCGTCCGGCAGCGCCACGTGCCGGACCCGGTCCCGCGCGGCGCGGATGCGCTCGGCGAGCTCGGCGTCGGCGTCGGCCCACTGCGCGGCGAACCCGGCCGGGTCGGCTTCGAAGGCGAGCCGGCGGCGCACCACCTCGGTGCGGGTGTCGACGTCGCGGGACGCCGCGACGTGCACGGTGAGGCCGAACCGGTCGAGCAGCTGCGGCCGCAGCTCGCCCTCCTCCGGGTTCATCGTCCCCACCAACAGGAACGACGCGGGGTGCGTGACCGAGACGCCTTCCCGCTCGACGTGCGCGCGGCCCATCGCGGCGGCGTCCAGCAGCAGGTCGACGAGGTGGTCGTGCAGCAGGTTCACCTCGTCCACGTACAGCACGCCGCGGTGCGCGGCGGCGAGCAGACCCGGCTGGAAGGCGCGGACACCCTCGGTCAGCGCCCGCTCCAGGTCCAGCGAGCCGGTCAGGCGGTCCTCGGTGGCACCGACCGGGAGCTCGACGAGCTGCGCCGGGCGCTGCGTCGCGGCCGAGCCGTGCGGCGCGTCCGGGCACTGCGGGTCGGGTCCGGCCGGGTCGCACCCGAAGCGGCAGTCGGCGACCACGTCCAGCGGCGGCAGCAGCGACGCCAGCGCGCGCACCACGGTGGACTTCGCGGTGCCCTTCTCGCCGCGCACCAGCACACCGCCGATGCGCGGGTGCACGGCGTTGAGCAGCAGCGCCAGCCGCAGGTCGTCGTGACCGACGACGGCGGAGAAGGGGAAACGGGGAGCAGCGACCACGTCGACGTTCCTTCCTCGGGGTTCGGACGCCCCGGTGGCGGGAACAAGGGGCCGCAGTGTCCTGACTCCCGGATCTCCGCGCCCCTCCGGCCTTCCCAGGTCGTCCCGGTGGCTCTCGGGGGAGGGCCGCTCCCCGGTCACAGTGGCGCCGACCGTGCCGGACTCGCACCGGCTTCCTGCCGCACCCCTTGCATTCGGATCACGGAGATCGTCGCAGAACCGGACCGGTGGGCCCAACCGCCCACCGCCCCGCCGAGACGCGCGCCACTGCCGGCGCGGCCGGAACTCGGGTCAGGCGCGGCGGCGGGGTTCGCGACGCATGTCGATGTGCGGGATGCCGTCCTCGAGGTACTCCTCGCCGTCCTCGACGAACCCGAAGGAGGCGTAGAAGTCCTTGGCGTAGACCTGCGCGGCGAGCACCGCCGGGGCGTTCTGCACCTCGGCGACGGCGGCGCGCATCAGCTTGCGCGCCAGGCCGTGCCCGCGCGCGGACTTGGCGGTGCACACCCGGCCGATCCGGAAGGTGCCGTCGGGGTCCTCGAGCAACCGCAGGTAGCCGAGCACGTACCCGTCCGCGGAGTCGATCCAGAAGTGCCGGGTGGTCTCCTCGAGGTCGCGACCGTCGAGTTCCGGATAGGGGCACTCCTGCTCGACGACGAACACGTCGACGCGCAGGCGCAGCATCCGGTAGAAGTCCGCGGCGTCCAGGTCCGCGGTGTAGGCGCGGTGGACGGCGGTCGCGAGAGGCTCGAGGGTCATCCTCTCCTGGATATCACAGCACGGTCTCCGCACCCGCATCTACCTGCACCGTGAGTAGCCAACACCACTCCCTCGGCCCAGTCCGCGACCGCGCGGGACGGTCGGTGTGACCGCGTCACGCCGTGGCGCCGAGGCGGCGGGCGATGTGGTCCGGCAGCGGGTACGGCGTCTCCTGGGGCAGCGCCGCCTCGGCGGCGTCGAGGTCGCCGGCGGCGACCAGCGCGGCGATCTCGCGCATCGTCCCGGTCGCGTCGGTGAGGGAGGTGGTCCACTCGCCCACGTAGCGCTCCACCGCTTCGCCGCCCAGTCCCGCTTGGGTCGAGCGGTGGTCCAGGGGCCGGTGGAGCAGGTCCCGTTCCGGGTCCCACTGGACACGGACGGGGCTCGTCCTCTTCTGCTCCGCCCACACCTCCCGGGTGCCGTGGACGTCCGGCTCGAAGTGGCTCAGGCAGGCGTGCTCGAGCGCCCACGCGAAGCCCGCACGGGTGACCTCCACTGCCAGCGCCCGCTCCTGGCCCGGCTTCGTCGCCCAGCCGCAGCGGTGGGCCATCCACCGGGAGGACGGCTTGATCCAGGTCATGCGCTCGCGCTTGAACGTCCCGGCCGCCAGGGCCGCGCGTCGGCGATCTCCGGCGAGTGCGCCTGGTGGACGGTCAGGGACGACTCCGTCTGCTTCGCCCGCACCGCGCGGTTCACCCGATCTCCCACACCACGTCACCCTGCGGCAGGCGAGCGCCGGATCAACCGGGTTTCAGAGCTGGCCGGTGAGCTCGTCGGCGTAGCGGGAGAGGCGGGTGTAGACGCCCGGCGTGTTCGGCCGACCGCAGCCGGTGCCGTACGACACCACCCCGATCAGGCGGTTGTCCGCCACGATCGGGCCACCGGAGTCGCCGGTGCACGCGTCGCGGCCACCCTCCGGGTACCCGGCGCAGAACATGCTCTGCGGGTCGTAGTCCGCGTAGGCGCCCCGGCACGCCTCGTCGGTGGTGATGGGCACGTCCACCGCGCGCAGGCCCTCCGACGGCCACCCGGACTCGCTGGTCCTGCCCCAGCCGTAGACGCGGCCGACCGTGCCCGGCCGGTAGTGCTCGGTGTCGCCCGGGTCGACCAGCGGCACCGGGCGCTGCGGCAGCGGCGCGTTCAACGTCAGGACCGCCACGTCGTCACCGCTGGTGTAGCCGCGGAAGTTCGGGTGCACCCACACCGCCTGCACGTCCGCGACCACGCCCTCGTCGGTGCGCAGGTCGGTGCGGCCCGCGATCGCGCGCAGCTCCTGCGGTGCGCGCTGCGTGCCGGTGATCTCGTCCACCACGCAGTGCGCGGCCGTGACGACCTTGACCGGCGCCACCAGGGCCCCACCGCAGAACTGCCGACCGCGGTCGTCGGTGACGGCGACCGCCCACGGGGCCTCCGCGGTCGTGGCCTCGGTACCGCCCACGATCCGGGCCTGCGTGTCGTCCGCCGCGCCCGCCACCTCGGGGTGCGCCCCGGCGAGCGCCACCACCGCGCCGGTGATCACGAGCCCTCGCACTGCGGATCCGGTCCTGCCACGCGCCACGTCGACCCTCCCACTGTCGCGGATCATGCTGATGGCACACAGTAGTCAGTCGCGTACCGACACATCACGAGGCACAACTCACACATTCGCAGGAAAATATTTCGTTAAGATTGGATTAGACGGGAAATCCTTCTGAGCCGGTCAGTGTGGACCGTCGCTCGTCCTTCCCGTGCCGACGCGGACCTGGAGCGCCTCGCAGCGCCGGGTCCGCGAAACGTCGCTTGATCAGCTGACAGATCAAACCCGTTCGAGTGATCAACGCTGCGCGCTGTCCGGAGGAGTGAACCGTGCTCGTGGACCTGACCCCGCTGCCCGCCTTCCTGGTGGCCAGCGCGGTGGTCGTGCTGACCCCTGGCGTCGACCTCTTCCTGCTGCTGCGGACCTCGCTGCACCGCGGCCGGCGGGCGGGGATGCTCGCGCTCGCCGGGATCCACACCGCGAGCATCCTGCAGGTGGCACTGGTGATCTCCGGGCTCGGCGCCCTCGTGACCAGCCACCCCGCCGTGCTGTCCACGCTGAAGTGGATCGGCGCCGCCTACCTGGTCTACCTGGCCGCGTCCATCCTGCGCGGGCTGTGGCTGACCAGGAAGAAGACCACCGAGGGCACGCTGGCCGGACCGCCGGTCGACGACGCCGACCCCTACCTGCGCGGGCTGCTCAGCAACCTCACCAACCCGAAGATGCTGCTGTTCAGCCTGGCGTTCCTGCCGCAGTTCGTGGGAGCGGCCGCCTCCCCGGCGCTGCAGCTGGTGCTGCTCGGCGTGGTCTTCCTGCTGCTGGCCCTGGTGTGGGAGGCCTCGATGGTGCTCGGCGCCGCCCGGATCGCCGACCGGCTACAGGACCCCCGCGTCGCGAAGTCGCTGGACGTGGTCAGCGCGGCGGCGTTCCTGACCATCTCGGTCGGGCTGGTCACGACCTGAGACCAGCGCGCCGGTGGCCAGCGCGAGCCCGACCAGCACCAGCAGCACCACCTGGGCAGGCACCACGGGGGCGAGCAGGCTGATCGCGAACGGCGTGGCGAAGCCGAGGTAGGCGATGCACCAGAACACGGCGGTGAGCCGGGCCAGCTCGCCCGGTCCGGCGATCCGCCCCACCACGGTGAGGCAGAACGTCACCGTGAACCCGTACCCGGTGCCCATGAGCAGGCACGCCGCCAACGCCCACCAGGGCAGCACCCACGCCACGGAGACCGCCGCCAGCCCGAGCCCGGCCGCCAGCACCAGCAGGCCGACCACGGCCGGGGCGCGCTCACCGCGCCGGGCCGAGCGCCGCGCGAGGGGCTGCACCACGGCGCCCAGGCCCGGGGTGAGCAGCGCGGTGACGCCGGCGTAGACGATCTCGACGCCGTGCAGGTCCCGGGCCACCAGACCGGGCAGCGTCCCGAACGCGACCGTCGGCCCGACGAACACCCACGGCGCGACCGGCAGCACGAGGCGGCGGAACCGCGGGTCGCGGGTGCCGAGACCGCGCGCACCCGAACCGCTCCCCGGTGCGCGCGTCTCCGGGCAGGACAGCGCGAGCACGACCCCGCCCGCGCACAGCAGCAGGTGCGGCAGGTACGCGGTGACCAGCGGGTGCGGCCCCCACTGCGCGACCAGGGCGGAGACCAGGCCGCTGACGCTGAAGCCCGCCGAGAGCATCACCCCGGCCCGGCGGGCGCCGACGCCGTCCTCCCGCGCGGTCCCGAACGGCGGGTGCGACAGTTCCCGGACCCACGCGCTGCCCGCGGCCAGCACCGCGCCCGTGCTCAGCCCGGTCACCAGCCGCCCCACCGCCAGCCAGGGCGCGGCGAGCACGCCGGCCATGAGCGCGGTGGTCGCCGCGGCGTTGAGCACGACGGCACCGAGGACGACCGGGCGCCGGCCGCGGCGGTCGGCCAGCGGGCCGCCGAGCAGCAGGCCCGGCAGCAGGCCGACCACGTACAGCGCGAGCAGGCCCGTCGTCACCGGGCCGGGCAGTCCCAGGTCGCGCTGGTAGGCGCCCAGCAGGGACGAGAACTGGTTCGCTCCCCAGCCCACCGCGGTCATCAGCAGCGCGGCGGGCAACCATCCGTTGCGCACCCGGTGGTTCTAAGCCCTCGTCGCGCGGCGGCACAGCAGTCGTTCAGGAATCGTGAACGCGGCCGTGATCTCCGTCTCGAACGGCTTCCCGGAACCGCAGGTCCGGCCGCTCCGCGGACCCGCTCAGGACTTCCGCGGGTTCGTACGCTGCGAGCATGGACCTGCGTCGGTTGACGTCCTTCCTGGCGGTCGCGGAGGAGGCGCACTTCGGCAAGGCCGCCGAGCGGCTGTTCCGGTCGCCCGCGTCCGTCACGGCGCACGTCAAGCAGCTGGAGCGCGACCTCGGCGTGCGCCTCCTGGAGCGCTCGCCCGTGCGGCTCACCCCGGCCGGGGAGCGGTTCGTCGGGCACGCCCGGTCCCTGCTGGCCGCGCTGGACGCCGCGGTCGCCGACGTCACCGAGGCGCCGCCGGAGCGGACGCTGCGGGTCGGGGTGATGAGCAACGGCTCGGCCGAGCTGACGCCGGCCGTCGTGCAGGCCTTCCAGCGGGCCTGCCCGGACGTCTCCGTCGAGTTCCTCGCCCTGGACTTCACCGAGCACGTCTCCGCGCTGGTGCAGCACCGGGTGGACGTGGCGTTCGTGCGGCCCGCCCCGGTGGACGAGCGGATCGCGGTGGACGTGGTGACCACCGAGCGGCGCATCGTCGTCGTGCCGGCGTCCTGGGAGCTGGCCGACGCCCCGGCCGTGCACCTCGACGACGTGCTCGACCTGCCCTACGTCAGCCTCCCCGAGCACACCCCGCGGCAGTTCAGCGACTACCTGTACTTCACCGAAGCGCGTGGCGGCCTGACGCCGAACCGCAGCAGGTCGCACGCGGTGACCCCGCACGAGGTCCTGACCACGGCCGCCGCCGGGCGGGGCGCCGGGTCGGCGCTGGAGTCGTTCCAGCGCTACTACCCGTGGCCCGGCACGGTCTGCGTGCCGGTGCTGGACGCACCGCCCGAGCACAGCGTGCTGGCCACCCGTGCGGGCGACCGCAACCCGGCGGTGCGCACGTTCCGGTCGCTGACCACCCGCCTGGCGCGCGAACTCGGCCCCCGACTGCGGCTCGCTTGACCGGCTGACCTCGGTGCCCCGCTGGTCGCGGCCGGTGAGCACATCGCGAGGTCGCCTCCACTCCCGAGCACGGGCCCAGCCCGGTGACGACCGTCCTCGGTGGACCGCCTCGTCGCCGGCTCGCGGCCGCCCGTGCCCCGCGGTGACGTGACGCGGCCGGGGCGCTCCCGCCGCCCCGGCCGCGCGGTCACCTGGTCAGGAGTCCAGCTGCTGCTGCACGTCGTCGTGGTAGGTCGCCACGCGGGTGTAGATGCCCGGCGCGTTCGGCCGGGCGCAGCCGGTGCCGGTGGAGACGATGCCCACCAGCTTGTCCTCCACCACCAGCGGTCCGCCCGAGTCGCCCTGGCAGCTGTCCACGCCGCCCTCCGCGAACCCGGCGCACACCATGGCGTCCGCCTTGTACTGCGGGTACGCCTCCTGGCAGTCGGCGTCACTGGTCAGCGGAACGTCCGCCTTCTGCAGGGTGTCCGACGCCTGGCCGCCTTCGGCGGTGTTGCCCCACCCGTACACGGACGCCATCGTGCCCGCTTCGTACAGCGTGGTGTCGTCCTTGGTGGCCACCGCCAGCGGCTGCTGCGGCAGGTCCTGGCCGAGGGTGAGCACGGCGACGTCGGAACCGGTGTTGGCGTCCTGGTACTGGGGGTGCACCCAGATCCCGGTCACGTCGGCGACCGTGCCGTCCGTGCTCTGCTTGCTCTCCCGGCCCGCGACGACCTTGACCCCCTCCGGCTCGTCCCCGTCGACGCAGTGCGCGGCGGTGATGACCTTGTTGGCCTTCGCGACCGTCCCTCCGCAGAACTGGTTGCCCTGGGTGTCGGTCAGGAACACCACCCACGGGTGGTCGGTGATCTTGGCAGGCTCGCCCCCGACGATGGGGGGCGCCGCAGTGGCCGCGATCCCGGATCCAGCCGCTTCGGCCGCTCCCGTCACCAACCCCGACGACAACGTCGCCGCCGCCAGCAACCCGGCCACCGACCACACCCGGCTCCGTGTGTTCGCCATCTCGATGCCTCCTCCCCCGGAGCCCCTCCGGCAGATCGTGTCTCGACCCGCCGTCTCCGGCTCAACCGAAGTGTCCATGAGAGAGAGGATCAGAACCCGTCGTTGGATTCGGAAGCACGAAGGAGCACAACTCGATCGAGTGGAAATACCCCGTCATTTACACACCAATGGCGGACACGCACTGTCCAAAGAGGACTCGATTGCTCAGGGGTCCACCACGCACTCGCACCGAGTGTTCTCACTCATGACAGAGGCGGTTCTGTCAATGCTCCAACAGGACTTCCCGAGCCGGGTGAGCCACCAGGACACCGGTCCCACCGACCAGCTCCACTGTGGACGGGACAAGGGGTCGTGAGCGCGAAGACCGGCTCCCACCGGCCTCCGCGCTCACGACCGCAGCCTGCCGCGGTCAGTAGCCCGCAGCGCGGTCCACCACGCCGAGGAGCGGCTCCCCGGCGAGGCGGCGGCGGACGTTCTCCTCCACCCGGCGGGCCAAGGCCGGGACCAGCAGCGACTCCGGGTTGGCCGCGTGCGGCGAGACGATCGCGCGCGGGTGCTGGAACAGCGGGTGCCCGTCCGGCAGCGGTTCCGGGTCAGTGACGTCCAGCGCCGCCCCGCCGAGCCGCCCCTCGTCCAGCGCGGCGAGCAGCGCCCCGGTGTCGACCAGCGAGCCGCGCGCCACGTTGACCAGCCACGCGCCCGGCTTCATCCGGGCCAGCGCGTCCGCGTCGACCAGTTGTGCGGTCTCGGCCGTGGCGGGCGCGGCGACGACCACGAAGTCCGACTCGGCGAGCAGCTCGCGCACGCCCTCGACGTCGTCGGCACGCCAGGTCGCGACCGCACCGTCGACGGGCTTGCCGGACCGGTTCACCGCCAGCACCCGCACCCCGAAGGGCCGCAGCAGCGCGATGAGCGCCCGGCCGATGCCGCCGGCCCCGAGGATGCCGACGGTGGAGCCGTGCACCCCGCGCATCCCGTCCGGCTTCGCCCACCGCGACGCCCGCGCCATCAGGTGCACCTGCCGCGCCCCGACCAGCATGAGCCCCAGCGCGTGCTCGGCGACGGTCTGCGCGTAGGTGCCCGCCGCCGAGGTGAACGTCACGCCGTCCCGCAGCGCGCCGGAGGCCGCCCAGGGCTCGATCCCGGCCGACGGCAACTGCACCCACTCCAGGCCCGGGTGGTCGAGCTCGGCGAACTGCTCCGGCGGCCCGCCGTACCAGACCAGCGCGCTGGCGTCCGCGGCGGAGCTGAGCTCGGCACCGCCCGCGACGACCGCGGCCTCCAGCTCGGGCAGGGCGACCGGACCAACGTGGACCTTCACGACTTCTCCATCCCTCTCGACCATCTCGGCACGCTCCCGGACCGGGCGAGCGCGGTGTCACCGGGCACCGAAGCTCAGCCCGCCCCACGCCAGGTCGTCGCACCCGAGCCACCGCTCCAGGTCCGCGGCGTCCGGCGCCGGCGTGTGGTCCTCGGTGCTGAGCAGGCTGTGGGCGGCCAGGACGTGCCCGAGCCGCAGGCAGCGCACGGTGCCGTCGCCGCGCAGCACCCCGGAGAGGAACCCGGCGGCGAACGCGTCCCCGGCCCCCACCGGCTCGACGACGTCGACCTTCGGCGCGGGCACGGTCACCGCCTCGGCGCCGAACGCGTGCGCGGCGTTGGCCCCGTCCTTGACCACCACGACGTCCGGCCGGCCCAGCACCTGGCGCACGTCCTCGGGCGCCCGCACCCCCCACAGCGCGTGCGCCTCGTCCAGCCCGACGAACACCAGGTCGGCGAGCTGGGCCAGCTCGCGCAGCACCGGGCCGGCCTGCTCGACCGGCCACAGCGCCGGGCGGTAGTTGACGTCGAAGGAGACCCGGGCGCGGCGCGGCCGGGTGAGCAGGTGGCGGACGAGCCGGTCGCACCTCGCCGAGAGCGCGGGCGTGATGCCGGAGAGGTGCAGCAGCCGCGGCGCGTCGGCCCGGTCGTCCGGCAGGAAGCCTTCGTCCATGGTGGACGCCGCGGACCCGGCGCGGTAGTAGTGCACCCGCGTGCCCCGCGGTCCGGGGTCCTTGAAGTAGACGCCGGTCGGCGCGTCCGAGCGCACCTCGACCAGGCTGGTGTCCACCCCGGCGGCGGCGATGGCGGCGACCACCCGCCGCCCGAGCGGGTCGTCCCCGACCCGGCTGGCCCAGCTCACCCGGTGCCCCAGCGCGGCCAGGTGGATGGCGACGTTGGACTCCGCGCCGGCCGCGGAGAGGGTGAACACCGGGGCCTCCTCCAGCGGCACCGGGGAGGCCGGCGAGACCAGCGACATCGTCTCCCCCAAGCACAGCACCTCGGAGCCCGGCTCCACCACGGTCGCTCCTCCTCGCTCCACGACGTCGCGGCACAGCCTAGCGAGGACTGTGCGAAATACCCACCGCCGTTGCACGGTGTGCAATGCCCGCGGTGGGCGACCGCACCCAGCGAGCCGGTCCGCGCACGGGGCCGACCGGGCTTCTAGGCTGGCCGGAGATCACCGCAGATCCTTGGAATGGAGGTTGCTTCGCATGAGTCTGGAGCGCCCGATCGACCCCGATCCGTATTCGCTGCTGCCTGCGGTCCCGAGCTTCGACGTCACCTCCGACGACGTGACCCACGGGGAGCCGATGCCGCGTGCCCACGCCTTCGACGGGATGGGCGCCGACGGGCAGAACCACTCGCCGCACCTGCGCTGGTCGGGCTTCCCGGAGGGCACGAAGAGCTTCGTGGTGACCTGCTTCGACCCGGACGCGCCGATCCCGGGCGGGTTCTGGCACTGGGTGCTCGTCGACATCCCGGCCGACGTGACCGAGCTGGCCACCGACGCGGGCAACCGCAACGGCCAGAACATCCCGGCCGGCTCCTTCCACGTGGCCAACGACTTCGGCGAGCGGGCCTTCGGCGGCGCCGCCCCGCCGCCCGGTGACCGGCCGCACCGCTACTACTTCGTGGTGCACGCCGTGGACACCGACAAGCTCGGTGTGGACGACTCGGCCAGCCCGGCCGTGGTCAGCTTCAACCTGGCGTTCCACACCCTGGCGCGCGCCGTGATCACCCCGACCTACCAGCACTGACACGCAGCGCTGGGCCGTGCCCGTCCCGGGTCCCGGGGCGGGCACGGCTGTTCTGACCACCCGTTCGAGGTGTATCTGGAACGGGCCTTCGCGCCTCTTCACCACGGGGACTCCCGGACGTGAGGAGGGCGAGATGAGCGTGCTGCCGGGTTGGTTCGCCGCGCTGGTCACCACCGGCCTGGCGGCGCTGCTGTTCGCGCCGTTGGTCGCCGCGGAGCACCGGCGGCACGGCGAGCTGCGCGTGGGCGTGGCGCTGCTGCGCTTCGCCACCACGCTCTACGCGGTCGCGCTGGCTAGCTACGTGCTGCTGCCGTTCCCCGGCGACGGGGCCTGCCACCCACCGCAGTGGCAGCTCTTCGCCGGTCTCCGCGACCCGGCGATGTGGCCCCAGTTCGGGTGCAACGTCGCGCTCTTCGTCCCGCTGGGCGCGTTGCTGCGGCGCGGCCCGGTCGCGGCCGCGGTCACCGGCGGTGCCGTCTCGGTGTTCGTCGAGCTGACCCAGCTCACCGGCCTGTGGTTCCTGCGCCCGTGCCCGTACCGGGTGTTCGACGTCGACGACCTCCTCGCCAACACCGCCGGAGCGCTGCTCGGCGGCTTCCTGGCGCCGCTGCTGCGCCGGGTGCCCACCACCGCCCGCGACCGGCCGGCGGCACCGCGCCCGGTCCGCGCGTCCCGGCGGCTGCTCGGCATGTGCTGCGACCTGCTGCTGCTCTGGTGGCTGGGCGTCGCGGGCGCGCGCGGCGCCCAGCTCCTGCTCTGGCTGACCGGTACCGCTCCCGGCCCGTGGTGGGCGGCCACGGCGCTGTGGTTCGCGCCCGCCGCCGTGCTGCTGGTCGCGACGCTGCTCGGTGGGGGCAGCTCACTCGGCCAGCACGCGGTGCGCCTGCGCGCCCGCGCCCCCGGCCGCCCGCGGCGCGCCGCGCTGCTGCGCTGGACGACCGGCCTCGGCGGCTTCGCCACTGCCCAGGGCGTGTGCGAGGCGGTGCTCGGCGGGGCGGACCCCGTGCTGGGGGCGCTGTGGTGCGCGGTGCACGCTGCGGGCGTGATGAAGACCCGAGACCACCGCGGAATCACCGGGTGGGTCGCCGGGTTGGAAGTGATCGACGCCAGACAAGGCCAGCGCGCCCCGAAGGTGGCCCGCTCGACGTGAGGCAGGATGGACCAGTGCGGCACTTCGACCTCGTGATCATCGGTTCCGGCTCCGGCAACACGATCCTCGACGACCGGTTCGCCGAGTGGGACGTCGCCATCGTGGAGAAGGGCGTCGGCCCGAACGACGCCTACGGCGGCACCTGCCTGAACGTCGGGTGCATCCCGACCAAGATGTTCGTGCACACCGCGGACGTGGCGAGCGCCCCGGCGAGCGGCGCCGGGCTCGGCGTCGACCTGGAGCTGCGGGGCGTGCGCTGGCACGACGTCCGGGACCGGATCTTCGGTCGCATCGACCCGATCGCCGAGGGCGGACGCCGCTACCGCGCCGAGGACAACCCGAACGTCACCCTCTACCAGGGCGTGGCCCGCTTCACCGGCGTCAAGCAGCTGGCCGTGCAGACCGCGGACGGCCCCGAGACGATCACCGCCGACCGGTTCGTGGTGGCCGCCGGCGGCCGCCCGGCGATCCCAGACGTCCCCGGGTTCGAGCAGGTCGGCTACTACACCAGCGACACCGTGATGCGGCTCGACGAGCTGCCCCGGCGGATGGTCGTCGTGGGCACCGGGTTCATCGGCGCCGAGTTCGCCCACGTGTTCTCCGCGCTCGGCGTCGAGGTGACCGTGGTCGGCCGCTCGGGGCACGTGCTGCGCACCGAGGACGTCGACGTCTCGGCGCGGTTCACCGAGCTCGCCGCGCAGCGCTGGGACCTGCGGCTGAACCGCAAGGTGGTCTCCGCCGAGCGGGACGGCGAACTGGTGCGCCTGCACCTGGAGGGGCCGGACGGCGCCGAGGTGGTCGAGGCCGAGGCGCTGCTCGTCGCGACCGGCCGGGTGCCGAACACCGACCTCCTCGACGCCGCCGCCGGTGGGCTGGAGCTCACCGACAGCGGCAAGATCAGGGTCGACGCCACCCAGCGGACCTCGGTCGACGGCGTGTGGGCGCTGGGCGACATCAGCTCCGACTTCGAGCTCAAGCACGTCGCCAACCACGAGGCACGCGTGGTGCAGCACAACCTGCTGCACCCGGACGAGCCGATCGAGTCCGACCACCGGTTCGTGCCGCACGCGGTGTTCACCGCCCCGCAGATCGCCTCGGTCGGGCTGACCGAGCAGGAGGCCCAGCGGCGCGGTGTCGAGCACGTCACCTCGACCCAGGACTACGCGGGCATCGCCTACGGCTGGGCGATGGAGGACACCACGGGCTTCGCCAAGCTCCTCGCCGACCCGGACACCGGACAGCTGCTGGGGGCCCACATCATCGGCCCGCAGGCCCCGACGCTGCTCCAGCCGCTGGTCCAGGCGATGCAGTTCGGGCTGGACGCCCGCACCATGGCCCGCGGCCAGTACTGGATCCACCCCGCCATGCCCGAGCTGGTGGAGAACGCGCTGCTCAACCTGCCGCTGCGCTGACCGGGCGCAGCACGTTCGCACGGGCTCCCGCACGTGTCCGGGGTGTGAACGAGCCCCCGCACGTTTCCCGGGTGTGAACGGCGTCGCCCTCGCCGCGCACCGTCGCCTGGCCGCCGCGGTGCGCGGCACCCGTTGTCCCTGGACACGCAGTTCCACACCGGTTCACCAGCCACGACGCTGGTCCGACTCCGCGCGGGTGGTGTGGTCGGCATCATCTTGATCCGATCCAGACCGGGGAGTGTGCTGGAGCGGCAGTTGTGTCCTGGCCCTGGGGGTGCAACGCTCCAGTCGCGCGAATGAAGGAGTTCGAAACCAGTGCTTCACGAACGTCTCGAGCCGGTCTACGACAACGTGGTCCAGCGCAACCGCGGCGAAACGGAGTTCCACCAAGCCGTTCGCGAAGTGCTGGAGAGCATCGGGCCCGTCATCGACAAGCACCCCGAGTACGCCGACCAGAAGATCATCGAGCGCATCTGCGAGCCGGAACGGCAGATCACCTTCCGGGTGCCGTGGGAGGACGACCACGGCGAGGTGCACATCAACCGCGGCTTCCGGGTGGAGTTCAACAGCGCGCTGGGCCCGTACAAGGGCGGTCTGCGCTTCCACCCGTCGGTGTACCAGGGCATCGTGAAGTTCCTCGGCTTCGAGCAGATCTTCAAGAACGCCCTCACCGGCCTGCCCATCGGCGGCGGCAAGGGCGGCGCGGACTTCGACCCCAAGGGCCGGTCGGACCGCGAGATCATGCGGTTCTGCCAGAGCTTCATGACCGAGCTGCACCGCCACATCGGCGAGTACGTCGACGTCCCCGCCGGGGACATCGGTGTCGGCGGCCGCGAGATCGGCTACCTGTTCGGCCAGTACAAGCGGATCACCAACCGCTACGAGTCGGGCGTGCTGACCGGCAAGCACCTGTCCTTCGGCGGTGCCCGCGTGCGCACCGAGGCGACCGGCTACGGCTGCGCCTTCTTCGTCCAGGAGATGCTGGCGGCGCGCGGCGAGTCCTTCGAGGGCAAGCAGGTCGTGGTGTCCGGCTCGGGCAACGTCGCGATCTACACCATGGAGAAGGTGCACCAGCTCGGCGGCACCGTGGTGGCCTGCTCGGACTCCTCCGGCTACGTGCACGACGAGAACGGCATCGACGTCGAGCTGGTCAAGCAGCTCAAGGAGGTCGAACGGGCCCGGATCTCCGAGTACGCCGAGCGGCGGCCGGGGGCGAAGTTCGTCGCCGACCGCAGCGTCTGGGAGGTGCCCTGCCAGGTCGCGATGCCGTCGGCCACGCAGAACGAGCTCAACGCCGACGACGCGACGAAGCTGATCGCCAACGGCTGCATCGCGGTCGGGGAGGGCGCGAACATGCCGACCACCCCCGAGGCCGTGCGCGCCTTCCAGCAGGCGGGCGTCGCGTTCGGGCCGGGCAAGGCGGCGAACGCGGGCGGCGTGGCGACCTCCGCGCTGGAGATGCAGCAGAACGCGTCCCGGGACAGCTGGAGCTTCGAGTTCACCGAGCAGCGGCTCGAGCAGATCATGAAGGACGTGCACGACCGCTGCTACGCCACGGCGGAGGAGTACGGCATGCCGGGCAACTACGTGGCGGGGGCCAACATCAACGGCTTCACCAACGTCGCCGACGCCATGCTCCGCCTCGGCCTCATCTGACCCGAGCCGGCCGAGGGGCGCCCCGCCACACCGGGGCGCCCCTCGGCGTCAGACCGTGCGCGGGCGGCCGGCGATGACGCCGAACACCGCCTGCAGCGCGACCACCACCACGAGCACCAGCAGCGACGCCGACCAGCCGCCGGTCACGTCGTGCAGCACGCCGAACAGGAACGGCCCGAACGACGCGACCAGGTAGCCGACGCTCTGCGACATCGCCGACAGCGAGCCGGTGTCGGCGGCGTTGGCCGTGCGCAGCGAGATGAGCACCAGCGCCAGCGGGAAGGCGCTCATGCCGATGCCGATCGCCAGCGCCCACACCACCGGCACGCTCAGCGGCGCCAGCAGCAGCCCGAGCAGACCGCCCGTGGTGAGCACCGCCATCCCGACGGCCCAGCCTGACTGGCTGCGGGTCCGGGTCACCAGCGGCGGCAGCACCATGTTGATCGGCACGCCGATCAGCAGCAGCAGGCCGAGCAGCATGCCCGCGGTGGTGCCGTCCAACCCGGCTCCCTTGAACACCTCGGGCAGCCAGCCCATCACGACGTAGGCGACGAGCGACTGCAGCGCGAAGTAGCCGGTGATCACCCACGCCAGCGGGCTGCGGGCCAGCGACCGCCGGGGCCCGGACGAGCCGGCCACCTGGCGCGCGGACGAGCGGTGCGCGGTGGCGGGCACCCACACGCAGAGCGCGGCCAGGGCCACCACCGCCCAGGTGGCCAGCGAGAGCCGCCAGCTGCCGGTGGCGGCGTCCAGGTACGGCGTCAGCGCGGACCCGGTCGCACCGCCCGCGGCCATCGCCGTGGTGTAGAGCGCGGTGGCCATCCCGACCCTGGTGGGGAACGCCTCCTTGACCACCACCGGGATGAGCACGTTGCACATCGCGATCGCCGCGCACACCAGGACGGTGCCGCTGAGCACGGTCCACGGGCCGCCGGTGGTGCGCAGCAGCATCGCGGCGGTGAGCACCGCCAGCGACACGCCGATGACCTTGTTGATGCCCATCCGCCGCGCCAGCAGCGGCGCACCGATGCCCGCCACGCCGAAGCACAGCGTGGGCACGGAGGTCACGACGCTCGCCCAGGTGCTGGAGGCACCGAGCGAATCCCGCACCTCGCCGAGCAGCGAGGCGAGGCTGGTGACCGCGGGGCGCATGTTCGCCGCCGCGAGCGCCACGCCGGCCAGCAGCAGGCCGCCCCCGGCGACCGCGCGGTTCCGGCTGGGCGCGGCACCGCGGTCCGCGAGCGCGTCCGGGTGCACGTCCGTGGAGATCCGGGTGGCATCCTGGTCAGCCACATGGTCAGAGGCGTGCTGGGTACGTGACTCACTGGACATCACGACCTAGTGTGTCAAACGTAGGATGTTTGGATGGGAGGACCTGCCAGTGCCTTTGGTCACTGCCAAGAGGACGGGGCTGGTCGACCAGGTCATCACCCAGATCCGCGAGCTCGTGTCGTCCGGGGAGTGGCCGGTCGACGAGAAGATCCCGGCCGAGGCCGAGCTGGTGGCGGCGCTCGGCGTCGGTCGCAACACCGTCCGGGAGGCGGTGCGCGCGCTCTCGCACGCGGGGCTGCTGGAGGTCCGGCAGGGCGACGGCACCTTCGTCCGCGCCACCAACGAGATCTCCGGGGCCGTGCGCAAGCTCTGCGGCACCGAGCTGCGCCAGGTCCTGGAGGTGCGGCGCGCGCTGGAGGTCGAGGGCGCGCGACTGGCCGCCCGCGCGCGCACCGAGGACGACCTGCGGGAGATGACGGCGCGCCTGGCGGCGCGTGAGGCCGCGGCGCAGGAGCGGGACAGCGCCGCGGTCATCGCCAACGACGCCGAGTTCCACCGGCTGCTGGTCGCGGCCTCGCACAACCCGGTGCTGATCTCGCTCTACGACGGGATCCGCGAGGCGGTGACCTCCAGCGTGGCGACCACCTTCAACCCCGCGCTCCCGCCGGAGCAGCTGCTCTCGCACACGGCGCTGCTCGACGCGGTGCGCGAGCAGGACCCGCGGCGGGCCGCCGAGGAGGCCAGCGGGTTCCTCGACGAACTGCTCGCCCAGACGGGGTCTCAGGACGAGGCGTCCGGCCAGTAGTCGGTCCCGAGGTCGAAGGCCTCCGCGCCCGCGGGTGCGACCCAGGAGCCCGCGATCACCCCGGCGGCGAAGCCGCTGGACCGGCCACGCACGGGCGACAGCTGGACCGACGGCGCCCCGAACCGGGTGATCACGACCTCCTCACCCGACTCAGCGCGGTCCAGCAGCTCGGCCAACCGCTCGCGGGCCTCGTCCACGGTGTACTCAGCCATGCCGTCGACGTTACCCGCGTGACACCGCTGGGAGCGGTGACCGACGCGGCGTCACCCGGCCAGCACAGCGGGCAGACCGGCGGGCGCCCCGCGGTCGAGCAGCCTGCGCAGCGCGTCGGTGTCCAGGTGCTCCTCGACCAGGTCCCCGAGCAGGTCCAGCTGCGCGGCGCGGACGTCGGCGAACACGGTGTCCTCGGCAGGCTGGAACCGGTCCCGGCCCGCGCGCCGGGCCGCCCAGCGCAGGAAGGACCGCCGGAAGGCGTCGTTCTCGAACAGGCCGTGCCAGTGGGTGCCGAGCACCGAATCGGCGATGCCGCCCTCGGGGCGCCCGTCGGCGGCGGTGACCAGGGGTTCGAGGTCGCCGCGCCGGACCGGCACCCCGTGGTGGATCTCGTAGCCGGACACCGGCTCGCCGAACGCGCGGCCGGTGGGCCGTGCCAGCGTCTTGTCCGGCGCGAACTCGATCTCCAGGTCCAGCAGCCCGAGTCCGTCGACCGCCCCGGAACCCGATTCGACGTCGTCGTGGATGCGCCGGGTCAGCATCTGGAACCCACCGCAGATCCCGGCCACCGGCAGCCCGGCGCGGGCGTGCGCGAGGACCGCCTCGGCCAGCCCGCTGCGGCGCAGCCAGGCCAGGTCGGCGACGGTGGACTTCGACCCGGGCAGCACGACGAGGTCGGCGTCGGTCAGCCGCGAGGGCTCGGTGACGAACCGCACCGCCACCCCCGGTTCCGCGGCCAGGGCTTCGACGTCGGTGGCGTTGGAGATCCGCGGGAGCCGCGGCACGGCGACCCGCAGCCACTGCCCGCCCCGGGGTGGTGCGGGCCGGCCGACGACACCGTCGGCGGCGTAGGACAGCGAGTCCTCGGCGTCCAACCACAGCTCCTCGGCCCAGGGCAGCACACCGTGCACCGGGCGCCCGGTCAGCCGGCGCAGCTGGTCCAGGCCGGGCGCCAGCAGCGCCGGGTCACCGCGGAACTTGTTGATCACGAACCCGGCGACGAGCGCCTGGTCCGCCGCGTCCAGGAGCGCGAGGGTGCCGAAGAGCTGCGCGAACACCCCGCCCCGGTCGATGTCACCGACCACCAGCGTCGGCAACCCGGCGGCCTGCGCCAGTCCCATGTTGGCGATGTCGTGGGCGCGCAGGTTGATCTCGGCGGGCGAGCCCGCGCCCTCGCAGATGACGTGGTCGAACTCGGCCCGCAGTCCCTCCAGCGTGGACACCACGGTGTCCAGCAGGGCCGCCTTGCGCGCCCGGTAGGACAGCGCCGTCACCTCGCCGGCGACCCGCCCGAGCACGACGACCTGCGAGCTGCGGTCGCCGCCGGGCTTGAGCAGCACGGGGTTGAACCGCACCGACGGTTCGAGCCCGCAGGCCGCGGCCTGCACCGCCTGGGCCCGCCCGATCTCCCCGCCGTCGGGGGTGACGACGGAGTTGTTGGACATGTTCTGCGCCTTGAAGGGGGCGACCCGGGCCCCGCTCCGCGCCAACCACCGGCAGATCCCGGCGGTGACGACGCTCTTGCCCGCGTCGGACGTGGTCCCGGCCACCAACAACGCACTCACGAAGAAGAACTCCCTACCCCACGGCCCCGTGCTGGCGCACCAGGTCCGGCCGGAACTGCGCGACCGCCCGGGTGATCCGCTGCGCGGTGCGGTCCCAGCTGCGCCTCAGGCGGGTTCGGGCTGGTCAGCGGCACCGCGCCGAACCCCGGGCCCGCGGGTGGAGCACCAGTGCGGCCGGCAGCGCCCGCGAGTCCGGGGCGTCCTCCGCCTCCGGCTCCGGCTCCTGGACGCGCACCGCGCGCAGCTCGGTCCACACGAGCAGGTCGGTGTCCCGACCGCTGCGCAGCGCGCGTCCACCCGGACCTGGTGTCCCCGGGCCGGCATGACCAGCACGAGCGGGGCGAACGGCGCGAAGATCGCGGCGGAGCCCCAGCTGACGGTGCCCGCGTCAGGGCAGCGTCAGGATCTCGTTGCCGTCCTCGGTGATGAGGATCGTGTGCTCGAACTGGGCGGTCCAGCTCTTGTCCTTGGTGGTGACCGTCCACCCGTCGTCCCACACGTCGTACTCGTGGGTGCCGAGAGTGATCATCGGCTCGATGGTGAAGGTCATGCCCGGCTCGAGGATCGTCTGCACCGACGGCTCGTCGTAGTGCAGGATCACCAGGCCGCTGTGGAAGGAACGGCCGATGCCGTGCCCGGTGAAGTCGCGGACCACGCCGTAGCCGAAGCGCTTGGCGTAGGACTCGATGACGCGGCCGATCACGTTGAGCTGGCGACCGGGCTTTGCGGCCTTGATGCCGCGCATCATCGCCTCGTGGGTGCGCTCGACCAGCAGCCGCGCCTCCTCGGAGACCTCGCCGGCCAGGAACGTCGCGTTGGTGTCGCCGTGCACGCCGCCGATGAAGCCGGTCACGTCCACGTTGACGATGTCGCCGTCCTGGATGACGGTCGAGTCCGGGATGCCGTGGCAGATCACCTCGTTGAGCGAGGTGCAGCAGGACTTCGGGAAGCCCCGGTAGCCGAGCGTCGACGGGTACACGCCGTGGTCGCAGAAGAACTCGTGCACGACCGCGTCGACGTCGTCGGTGGTCGCACCGGGCCGCACCGCCTTGCCGGCCTCGACCAGCGCCTGCGCGGCGAGCTTGCCCGCGACCCGCATCGCCTCGATGACCTCGGGCGGCTGCACGTCGGGGTCGGTGCCGCGCTGGGGGGCCGGCTTGTCGACGTACTCGGGACGCTCGATGTGCGCGGGGACTGGACGGCGCGGTGTCTGCACGCCTGGCTGCAACGGAGCTCGAACCGGCATGACCCCCACTCTAACCACGTCCCGCGGCCGGACTCCGGGCGGTGACCGCCGGTCCACCCGGTCACGCGGCGCCGGGAGAGGCGGTGGCCAGACCAGCGTCCTCGGCCGCGGCGAGCAGGGCGGGGTCGTAGGAGACGTAGGCCACCAGGCCGTCCTTGATCTTGCAGGCCGAGGCCAGGTGCACCGCGTCCACCGGTCCGACCTGGGCCCGCAGCCCGCTGGCCGCGTCCAGCACGTCCTGCTTCACCGGCAGGTGGTCGATCTTGGAGATGACGATCTCGGCCAGGTCCACGGCGTGCGGGCCGACCTCGCGGAAGGTCCGCAGCACGTCGACCTTGGACAGGGCGCTGGTGACCCGCGGGTGCTCCCAGCGCTCGCGGACCCACTGGCTCAGGGCCTCGCTCTCCGGCTCCGGGGCGATGAGCTTGATCAGCGCGGAGGAATCGAAGTAGATCAAAGCCGCTCCTGTTCACGCCTGCGCAGCAGCCGGTCGGACACGCTCGGGGTGGGCGCTGCGGGCAACGGGTCGGGCAGCTCGCCGCCTTCGCCGGGCACCAGTTCCCCGGCCGCGACGAGCTCGTCGTACAGGGACTGCTCGCGGGTGGGCGGAGCCAGCACGGCGACGGTGCGCCCCCGGTCGGTCACCAGGAACGACTCACCGGCGGCGACCCGCTTCAGGTACCGGCTCGCGTACTGCCGCAGCTCGCGCACACCGATCCGCTCCATGCGCTACAACGTAGCACGTCGATCACCGCACGCGATCACCCGACCACGCGACGCGATCAGATGCCTTGCAGGAACCGCCGGGCCGTGTCCACCGCCGGGCCGGACGAGCCCGCGTCGGTGACCAGGACCGCGAACGCCACGTCGTCGCGGTAGCCGACGAACCAGCCGTGCGCGTGGGTGCCGTCGCCGAACTGCGCGGTCCCGGTCTTGCCGCGCACCTCACCGGAGCTGACCAGTCCGCGCGCGGTGCCCTCGGTGACCACCTCGCGCATCATCTGCCGGAGCTGGTCCAGGGTCTGCTGGGAGGGCGGCTGCGGGTTCGCGTCGGCCTCGGTCCGCGTGCCGCGGATCAGCGTGGGCACCGGCATCCGGCCCTCGGCGATCGAGGCGGTGACCAGCGCCATGCCGAACGGGCTGGCCAGCACCCTCCCCTGGCCGATGCCGTTCTCCGCCCGCTGCACCACGGTGTCGGCCGGCGGCACCTTGCCGGTGATGGTCGTCGCGCCCGGCATGGTGAAGTCCACGCCCAGCCCGTACCGCTGCGCCGCGTCGGTCAGCGCCTGCGCGGGCAGGTCCACCGCCAGCTGCGCGAACGTGGTGTTGCAGGACTGGGCGAAGGCCGTGTGCAGCGGCACCCGGCCGAGGTCGAACTCCTCGTCGTTGGGCAGCACCCGGCCGTCGAAGACCTTCGTACCGGGGCACTCCACCGGGGTGTCGACGTTGACCTTCCCCGCCTCGAGCCCGGCCGTCGCGGTCACCGTCTTGAACGTCGAGCCGGGCGGGTACTGGCCGGTCAGCGCCACCGGCCCCTGCGCGTCGGCCGCCGGGTTCTGCGCCACCGCGAGCAGGTCCCCGCTGGAGGGCTGCACGGCCACCAGCATCGCCGCCTGCGGCACCGCGTCGACCGCCTGCTCGGCCGCCCGCTGGGTGCGGTCGCCGAGGGTCACGGTCACCGGCTCCACCGGTCGCGCGGCGACCTCGTGCAGCACGGCCGCCTCGGCGCCGGACGGGTCCACCGCGACGACCCGCCACCCGGCGGCGGCCGCGACCTGCTCGTCGACCGCGCGGGACACCCCGGCCAGCACCTGCGTGCCGTACCCGCGGTCGCTGGCCACCAGCCGCGTCTGCACCGGGAACCGCACCCCGGGCAGGTCGTAGACCTGCGGCTTGACCCGCTCGTAGTCGGCCTGCCGGAGGGTCACCACCGCGTACGGCTGGCCCTGCGGGGTCTTCGCGACACCGTCCACGATGGACTGCTGGGTGATCGACGGTTCGATGCTGCGCAGCGCGTCCGCCAGCGCACCCGCCACTCCCGGCAGGTCACCGGCGGCCTGCGGGTCCAGGCTCACGGTGACCAGCTGCTCGGGGCGCATCACCTCGGTGCCGTCGCGGTCGCGCACCGGTGCCGGGTCGGGCCGCTGCTCGCGGAACGCCAGGGTCTGCCCGTCCCGGAGGTCGGGGTGCAGCACGCTCGGTGCCCAGCGGACCTTCCAGCCCTCGTCGCCCTCGACCAGCTGGAGCCGGCTCGGGTACTCCCACACCCGGCCCGCCCCGAGGTCCCAGGTCAGGTCGAACGTCGCGGTCGGCGTGCCCTGCTGGTCCTCGGTGACCTCCCGGACGCTCGCGCGCACGCTCTCCGGGGACAGGCCCCGGTGCGCCGCCTCCACCGCCTGCCGCGCCTGCTCGGGGTCGTCGGTCTGGGCTGCGGCACCCGCCGCGTCCCCGGCCGCCACGGCGTTGACGAAGGACGCCGCGACGTCCTGCTCGGACGGCCCGGAGCTGCACGCCGCCAGGGGAACGAGCAGCAGAGCGGCGAGCCCGGCGAAGATCCGCGTGGAAACCATGCCCGCGAGTATGCCGAAAACGCCGAGGAGGTCCACCCGCGAACACGTCCCGGTCACGTCCACCCCGGGACGGGGCCGAGGTCCGGTCGTCGCGGGGGCCTGGTCAGAGCAGGACGGTGGCGAAGGAGCCGACGCGGCGGAACCCGACCTTCTGGTAGGCCAGCCGGGCGGCGATGTTGTAGTCGTTGACGTACAGGCTCGCCGTGCGGCCGAGGCCGCGGACCAGGCGGTCGGCGACCGCGGCGGTGCCCGCCGTGCCCAGGCCGGTGCTGCGCCGGTCCGGGTGCACCCAGACGCCCTGGATCTGGCCGACGGTGCTGGACAGCGCGCCGATCTCGGCCTTGAACACCACCTCACCGCCCTCGAAGCGGGCGAACGCCCGGCCGCTGGCGATCAGGTCGGCCACCCGCGCGCGGTAGCTCGCCGCGCCGCCGTCGCTGCGCGGGTCCACGCCCACTTCCTCGGTGAACATCGCGATCGCCGCGGGCAGGTAGCGTTCCAGCTCGTCCGGGCGGACCTGGCGCACCAGCGGGTCGGGGTCCACGTGCGGCGGCTCCGCGAGCACCATGAGCGGCTGCTCGGAGCGGACCTCGCGAGCCGGCCCCCACTGCGCGGCCACCTCGTCCCACAGCGCCAGCACCTGCTCGGCCGGGCCGACCAGCGAGGAACACACCCGGCGGCGGCGCAGCGCGCGGTCGGCGAACGCGCGCATCGCGTCCGGTCCACCGCACAGCGGGATGAGGTTGGCGCCGGAGAAGCACATGCCGGTCAGCTTGGTGCCGAAGCCCCAGAGCTCGCCGCCGAGGCGCAGCGGGTGGATGCCCGCCTCCTCGACGCGGGCGGCGACCATGCACGCCGCGACCGGGGCGGACTCGAGCACCGAGCGGACCTGCGCCGCGTCCCGCTCCTCCAACAGCCGTGCACCGGCGAGCTTGAGCACCTGCCAAGACTGCCAGAAACGCCGGGGACGCGACTCGCCACGCCGGGACGTGCCACACCGGGAGAGCCCGCGCTCACCCATTCGGACTAGCCCGGTGGGTGAGGCGACGCGCATGGCGGTCGCACGAGCCCGCGCGCGCACCACGGGAACGGCTGACCGACCGCCCCCGACCTGGGGACGGTCGTGCCCAGGACCTCAACCGACCGTCACGACCGGTTCGCCGCCGGTGCCCTCCATGTCCTCGGCGATGCGCATCGCCTCTTCGATCAGCGTCTCGACGATCTTGTGCTCCGGCACGGTCTTGATGACCTCGCCCTTGACGAAGATCTGGCCCTTGCCGTTGCCCGAGGCCACGCCCAGGTCCGCCTCGCGGGCCTCCCCCGGCCCGTTGACGACGCAGCCCATGACCGCGACGCGCAGCGGCACCTCCATGCCGGACAGCCCGGCGGTGACCTCGTCGGCGAGCTTGTAGACGTCGACCTGCGCGCGACCGCAGGACGGGCAGGAGACGATCTCCAGCTTGCGCGGCCGCAGGTTCAGCGACTGCAGGATCTGCGTGCCGACCTTGATCTCCTCCACCGGCGGCGCCGACAGCGAGACCCGGATGGTGTCGCCGATGCCCTGCCGCAGCAGCGCGCCGAAGGCGACCGCGGACTTGATCGTGCCCTGGAAGGCCGGCCCGGCCTCGGTGACGCCGAGGTGCAGCGGGTAGTCGCACTGCTCGGCGAGGATCTCGTAGGCGCGCACCATCACGACCGGGTCGTTGTGCTTGACCGAGATCTTCAGGTCGTGGAAGTCGTGCTCGGCGAACAGGCTCGCCTCCCACAGCGCCGACTCGGCCAGCGCCTCCGGGGTGGCCTTGCCGTGCTTCTTCATCAGCCGCGGGTCCAGGGAACCGGCGTTGACGCCGATCCGGATCGGCGTGCCGTGGTCCTTGGCGGCCTGCGCGATCTCCTTGACCTTGTCGTCGAACTTCTTGATGTTGCCGGGGTTGACCCGCACCGCGGCGCAGCCCGCCTCGATCGCCGCGAACACGTACTTCGGCTGGAAGTGGATGTCGGCGATGACCGGGATCTTGGACTTCTTCGCGATCGCGGGCAGCGCCTCGGCGTCGTCCGCGCTGGGACAGGCCACCCGGACGATGTCGCACCCGGCGGCGGTGAGCTCGGCGATCTGCTGCAGCGTGCTGTTGACGTCCGCGGTGACGGTCGTGGTCATGCTCTGCACGGAGATGGGGAACTCGCTGCCCACTCCGACCGCCCCGACCTGCAACTGCCGGGTCTTGCGCCGTTCCGCGAGCACCGGAGCCGGGGCCGCGGGCATGCCCAGATCGACGGTCATCGAATCCTCTCCACCTCTGCTGGTGTCCTTCGGCGGCTGCCACCGCCCGCGCACCACGATACCGGCGAGCCTTCATCCGGCTGGACGTCACCGGCGTACGACAGATCACGCCGAGTGATCGATTCCGCCACCAGCGCCGGGTCCGGAGACGCGCATCACCCGTTCGCGCAGGCCGCGCGCCACGAGCGCTAGAAGAGCGTCACCGGGTTCACCACGTCGGCGACCAGGACCAGCAGCGAGTAGGCGATGAACACCATGCTGATCGCGTAGGCCAGCGGCATCAGCCGCGCGGTGTCGAACGGCCCCGGGTCCGGCCGCCGGACCAGCTTGGCGAAGCCGCGGCGGACCGACTCCCACAGCGCACCGGCGACGTGGCCGCCGTCCAGCGGCAGCAGCGGCAGCATGTTGAACACGAACAGCGAGAGGTTCACCCCGGCCAGCAGGTTGAACATCAGCATGATCCGGTCGTCGACGGTGATCTGGTCCGAGGACAGCACCTCGCCGCCCAGCCGGCTGGCGCCGACGATGCCGACCGGCGAGTCCTGGGCCCGTTCACCGCCGAAGATCGCCGCGACCAGGTCCGGCACCCGCTGCGGCAGCTCGATGACCTTCTGCGCGGTGAGGCTGACGAAGCCGCCGATGGTGTCGACCACCCCGCCGATGTCCTGCTTGACCAGCTCCTGCGTCGGGCTCAGCCCGAGGAAGCCGACCGTCTCGTACTCGCTGGTCGAGCCCAGCTTCGGCATCTGGTTGCGCATGAGGACCGGGTGCAGCGTGATCAGCTGCCCGCCGCGCTCGACGACCACCGGCACCGGCCCGGTCGTGCCGCGGATGGCCAGCTGCAGGTCTTCCCAGGTCGTGTAGGGCTTGCCGTTGAACTCCACGATCCGGTCGCCGGGCTGGAACCCGGCCTCCGCGGCCGGGGCCGGCTTGGCACCGGGCGGGCAGACGTCCTTGTTCGGCGCGTTGGCCGGCAGCACGCACTCGCTGACCGAGGCGACCGTGGTGGTCGGCGTGTAGGTCCCGTGGCCCATCAGGATCGCGGTGAAGATGCCGATCGCCAGGACGAGGTTCATCACCGGCCCGGCCAGCATCACGATGATCCGCTTCCACGGGCTGCGCTGGTAGAACTGCCGGTGCTCGTCCTCCGGGGTGATCTCCTCGGCGGACATCTGCCGGGCGTCCTCGATCATCGCCCGGAACGGCGAGGAGGACGCCGAGCGCCCGTGCTTCTCGTCCTCCTTCGGCGGGAACATGCCGATCATCCGGATGTAGCCGCCGAACGGGATCAGCTTGATCCCGTACTCGGTGTCGCCCTTCTTGCGGGACCAGAGGGTGCGGCCGAACCCGACCATGTACTGGGTGACCTTGACCCCGAACAGCTTCGCGGCCGCCAGGTGGCCCAGCTCGTGCCACGCGATGGAGAACAGCAGCCCGAAGAAGAAGATCACGATGCCAATGACGACCAGCATCAGCTCACTCCGCCTTCCCCGCAGCCACCAGTTCGTTCGCCCTGGCGCGCGCCCAGTCCTCGGCCGCGAAGACCTCGTCCAAGCCGGCCGGCGCGGACCGCCACTGGTCGGCCCCGGCGAGCACGTCACCCACAGTCTGCACGATCCCGGTGAAGCCGAGTCGGCCGTCGACGAAAGCCGCGAGCGCTTCCTCGTTGGCCGCGTTGTAGACGGCCGGCAGGCAGCCGCCGCCGGACCCGGCCGCGCGAGCGAGCTCGATCGCCGGGAACGCCTCGTCGTCGACCGGCTCGAAGGTCCACTCCTGCGCCCGGGAGAAGTCCAGCGCGGGCGCGGCCCCGGGCACCCGGCGCGGCCACTCCAGGCTCATCGCGATCGGGATCCGCATGTTCGGCGGGCTGGCCTGGGCGATCGTGGAGCCGTCCGTGTAGGTGACCATCGAGTGCACGATCGACTGCGGGTGCACCGCCACCTCGATGCGGTCGTAGTCGACGCCGAACAGCAGGTGCGCCTCGATCAGCTCCAGGCCCTTGTTCACCAGGGTCGCCGAGTTGATCGTCACCACGTTGCCCATCGACCAGGTCGGGTGCGCCAGCGCCTGCTCCACCGTGACGTCGACGAGCTCGTCGCGCTTGCGGCCGCGGAAGGGCCCGCCGGAGGCGGTCAGCACCAGCTTCTCGACCTCGTCGGCCCGCCCGCCGAGCAGGCACTGCGCGAGCGCCGAGTGCTCGGAGTCCACCGGCACGATCTGCCCGGGCGCCGCCCGGTCCAGCACCAGTGACCCGCCCGCGATGAGCGACTCCTTGTTCGCCAGCGCCAGCTGGGCGCCGGTGTCCAGCGCGGCGAGGGTGGGCTTGAGGCCGCGGGACCCGTCGACGCCGTTGAGCACCACGTCGGCGGGGGTGGACTCGATGAGCTCGGTCGCGGCGTCCGGCCCGGCCAGCAGCCGGGGCATGGCGAACTCGCCGGCGGCGTGGCCGCGCCGCTGGGCTTCGGCGTAGAGGGCGAGCTGGACGTCCTCGACGGCGGTGGACTTGGCCACGGCGACCGCGGGGACCTGGAACTCCAGCGCCTGCGCGGCGAGCGTCCGCGGGTCGCTGCCGCCCGCGGCCAGGCCCGCGACGCGGAACCGGTCCGGGTTCTGCCGGATGACGTCCAGGGCCTGGGTACCGATGGACCCGGTCGAGCCGAGCACCAGGACGGTGCGCGGACCGGGAGCGCTCTGCTTCGGGGTGTCGGCGTGCATCGCGCTCATTGTCCCTGAAGCCGGTGAGGACAGGTCGCTCGCGGTGCACGAACCGCTGTGCGGGGTCACGATCTGGCCATCGGTCGCTGCTCGGAGGAGGTCGACCATGGGGATCGTCGGGTGGATCGTTCTCGGTCTCGTCGTGGGCGCGCTGGCCAAGGCCATCATGCCGGGCGAGGACGGTGGTGGGGTCCTCGTCACGATGCTGCTGGGGGTGGTCGGCGCCTTCGTCGGCGGCCTGATCGGCAACTGGGTCTTCGGGGTGGGCATCGACCGGTTCTGGTCGCTCAGCACCTGGATCTTGGCCCTGGTGGGCTCGCTCATCGTGCTGGGCGCCCACCGGGCGATCATCGGCCGCAGGTCGGTGCCACGCGGGTGAGGCGCGGCGGGAGGCTGCGCCGAGGCGCTTGCCACGGCCCCCTTTTCGCTGCTCGGCCGAGGCGGGCGCCCGCCGCCACGTCGACGGCGTGTGCGAGGATGGGGCGCGTGGATCGCCGGTCGGTGGTTCGCGCTTCGAGCATCATCATCCGGCCCGCGCAGCCGGACGTGGCACCAGGAGGGGAACGTGGCGAGCACCGAGCTGGAGAAGAAGCCCAGCCAGGCCGTCGACCCGGCCGAAGAACCGTCGGTCGAGTGGGGCTGGCACGGCGGTTTCCCGAAGGCGACGCAGGTCGCCGGGTGGTTCTCCGTCTTCGCGTGCCTGATCATGCTGATCGGCAACCACCAGGGCATCCTCAGCGGTGGTGGCCACTTCAAGACCGAGGACGTGTGGCTGATCATCATCGCCGCGATCCTGGTCATCGGCCTGCTCATCGACCTGCGCCGCAAGAAGACCGCCTGGCGCGGCTGACGACGGACCGCAACGCCGCCCCCGGGAGCTCCCGGGGGCGGCGTTGCCGTGTTCGGGGGTGAACTCCCGGGGCCGTGGGACCCGTGCTCGTGGTGTGTCGTGAGTGCTGACCGCGCCCACGCACTCACGACACCCACCACACGCCTCACACGGGGATGCCGGTGAGGACCGTGACGTGCTCCTGGGTGAGGTCGACCATGGCGGCGTGCACGCCCTCGCGGCCCACGCCGGACTCCTTGACCCCGCCGTAGGGCATCTGGTCGGCGCGGTAGCTCGGCACGTCGCCGATGATCACGCCGCCGACCTCCAGCTCCGCGGCGGCGCGGAAGGCCAGCTGCAGGTCGCGGGTGAACACCCCGGCGTGCAGCCCGTAGCGGGAGGCGTTGACCTTCTCGAACGCCTCGTCCACCGACCCCACCGGCGCCAGCACCAGCAGCGGGCCGAAGACCTCCTCGCAGGAGACCTTGGCGTCCTCCGGCACGTCGGCCAGCACGGTCGGCGCGAAGGTGGCGCCGTCCCGCGTCCCACCGGTGAGCACCTCGGCGCCGGCCTCGACGGCCTCGCCGACCCACTCCTCGAGCCGGGCGGCGGCGGCCTCGTCGATCATCGGGCCGACCTTGGTCGCCGGGTCCTTCGGGTCGCCGGTGACCTGCGCCTCGACCGCCTTCACCACGCGCGCGGCGAGGTCGTCGTAGACGTCGCGGTGCGCGTAGACGCGCTGCACGGAGATGCAGGACTGCCCGGCCTGGTACATCGCGAAGGTCGCGATCCGGTCCGCGGCGAAGTCCAGGTCCGTCCAGGTCGGGTCGACCACCACCGCGGCGTTGCCGCCGAGCTCGAGCGTGACGTGCTTGCGCGGCGCGGCGTCGCGGATGCCCCAGCCGACCGGGCCGGACCCGGTGAAGGAGACCACCGGCAGGCGCGGGTCGGTGACCAGCTCGGCGGCCTTGTCGTTGCTGGTGGTCAGCACCGACCAGGACCCGGTGGGCAGCTCGGTCTCGGCCAGGAGCTCGCCCAGCACCAGCGCGGACAGCGGGGTCTTCGGCGCGGGCTTGAGCACGATCGGCGCGCCGACCGCCAGCGCCGGGGCGACCTTGTGCGCCACCAGGTTGATCGGGAAGTTGAACGGGGAGATGCCGAGCACGGGGCCGCGCGGGACGCGGCGGACGAGCGCCATCCGGCCGGTGCCGCCCGGGTCGGTGTCCAGCCGCTGCAGCTCGCCGGAGAACCGGCGGGCCTCCTCCGCGCCCCACCGGAAGGTCGAGACGGCGCGGGCGACCTCGCCGCGCGCCCAGCTGATCGGCTTGCCGTTCTCGGCGGTGATCAGCTGCGCGACCTCCTCGGCCCGCTCCTCCAGCCGCCGGGTCACGTGGTCCAGCGCGGCGGCGCGCACGTGCGCGGGCGTGGCGGCGAACTCGCGGCGCACCGCGTCGGCGGCGGCCACCGCGCGCTCCACGTCGGCGTCGGTGGCGTAGCAGGCCGTGGCGACCAGCGAACCGTCGTAGGGGTGCCGCACCTCGAACGTCGCCTCGCTGGTGACCCGCTCGCCCGCGACCCAGTTCCCGATCACCGATGCCATCCGCTGCCTCCTGTCGTGTCCGGTCCTGCCCCGACGCTACGACCGCGGTCGATCACCGGCGTACTGCCAATCCGTCCACCGACGCCGTCGGCGCTGTCCAGACCGTCACGGCTCGCGGGCGAACGCCGCGCAGTCCGGGCAGTCGTCGAGGTAGCGGTGGCGGCACTCGGCGGTGTGCCGGAGGAAGGTGATGGCTGCCTGCCTGCTGGCCACCTCGCGCTCGAGCTCGGCGATCTTCGCCTGGACCACCGCCTGCGCGGTCTCCTTCACCGGGGCCGTGGAGGCGATGACCACCGGCAGGGACAGCCCGACCCGCCGCAGCTCGACGGACCGCTCCACGAGCACGCGGGTCGCGGCCGTGCAGTCCTGCCCCGGGGTCGACCAGGCCGGTGGTGCGCCCGCGGCGGGCGTCCACCGCCCGGCCGTCGACGACGTCGCGGACCCGGCGCATCAGCGGCCTCCGGGCAGCACGCACAACAGGTCGTACAGCAGGTGGGCGGCGGCGATGCCGGTGATCTCGGCGTGGTCGTAGGCGGGGGCGACCTCGACCAGGTCCGCGCCGACGACGTTGAGGTCGGCCAGCCCGCGCACCACCTCCAGCAGCTCGCGGCTGGACAGCCCGCCGGCCTCCGGGGTCCCGGTGCCCGGGGCGAACGCCGGGTCCAGCACGTCGATGTCGATGGACACGTACACCGGGCGGTCGCCGAGGCGGCCGCGGATGCGCTCGATGATGGTGTCCAGCGGGGTGCGGGCGAACTCGCGGCTGTGCACCGCCGCGAAGCCCATCCGCTCGCTCTCGTCCAGGTCGACCTTCGCGTACAGCGGGCCGCGCAGCCCGACGTGCATGGAGTGCTCGAAGTCGATCAGGCCCTCCTCGGCGGCGCGGCGGAACGGGGTCCCGTGCGTGTGGGGCGCGCCGAAGTAGGTGTCCCAGGTGTCCAGGTGGGCGTCGAAGTGCAGCACCGCCACCGGCCCGTGCCGCTCGTGCTGCACCCGCAGCAGCGGCAGCGCGATGGTGTGGTCGCCGCCGATGGTCAGCAGCGTGCGACGGGTGCCGGACAGCTCGCGGGCGCTGGTCTCGATGGTGCTGATGGCCTCGTCGATGTCGAACGGGTTCACGCCGACGTCACCGGCGTCGGCGACCTGCCGCACCGCGAACGGTTCGGCGTCGGCCGCGGGGTTGTACGGCCGCAGCAGCCGGGAGCTCTGGCGCACGTGGTTGGGACCGAACCGGGCGCCGGGCCGGTAGCTGACCCCGGTGTCGAAGGGCACGCCCCAGATGAGCACGTCGGCGTCCGGCACGTCGGCGAGGCGGGGCAGCCGCGCGAACGTGGTGTCCCCGCCGTAGCGCGGCACGCGCGTGGCGTCGACCGGACCGATCGGCTCGTTCATGTCGCATCCCCTCCACTCCCTCGTGAGTGCGCGAACCGGCTCCAGGCGGCTTCCGCACTCACGACCGTCTCCACGGCGTCCGCGGCCGCGCGGCACCGGACCACAGGGTGGCCGGGATCACCGGCCCGAGGTAGTCACCGATCCTCCGAAGTCCCCCACCACGGTTGGACGATCGCACAACCCCCGGGGGACGATCGTCCGACGACCTCCCTGGGGATCGGACGTCTGGTCTCCGTGGAAGTCGCGGGTGCACCGACGCCCCCGGGGGCGTGTCGAGGCCCGGTCCGGCGGTGGCCGAGGGCGTGGTGGGTCCCGGTCGCCGGGGGGGCGTGGCCCCGCCCGGAGTCCGGGGCGGCATTGGACGAGCAGGTCAACGGCCTCGTCACGGCGTGGCCCCGCCCGGAGTCCGGGGCGCCTGGATCAGGACTGGCGGAGGGCGCGGAGGGCGAGGTAGAGGTCGACGCGGTCCGCGGTGCTGGCGAGGCTGCGGCCGGTGAGCTCCTCCACCCGGCTCATCCGGTGCCGCAGCGTGTTGATGTGCACGTGGAGGCGCCGCGCCGCCTCCTGCCAGCGCCCGCCCGCGTCGAGGTACGCCGCCAGCGACGGCAGCAGGTCGCTGCCGCGCCGCTCGTCGTGGTCGAGCACCGGGCCGAGCAGCGCCCGGGAGGTCGCCGCCAGCAGTTCCGGGTCCTGGGCGGAGAGCAGCAGCGCCGGGCTGCTCAGCTGCTCGTGCGTCATCCAGCCGCGCTCGGGCCGCGACGACACCGCCTCCGCGGCGTGCGCCGCCTGCAGCAGGCTCACCCGCAGCTCCGCGGCGGTGCCGGGCTGGCCGACGCCCACCGCGCCGCCCAGCGACGCGTGGACCCACCGCGCCAGGTCCACCGCGCTGTCGCGCACCCGCGCGAACGCGACCACGTCCCCGCCGCGCTGCGCCGCGACCCCGTCACCGCCCAGCAGGTCCCCGAGCCGCACCGCCACCGCGTCCGGGTCGGCGGTGCGCACCACCACCGCGGCGAGCGGGCCGTCCGGCGGCAGGCCGAGCGAGTGCAGCCGGGTGCGGACGGTGTCGACGCCCACCGTGGCGCTGTGCACCCACTCGAAGAGCTCCCACGCGTACCGCAGTTCCGTCGCGCGGACCGCCCGGGCGCGCTCGATCTCCAGCGCGATGAACGGCATCGCCTGCACCACGGCCGCCTGCTGCTCGACGTCCAGCTCCTCCACCGGCCTGGGCAGCAGCAGCTCCGCGTCCGCCAGGCCCTCGCCGACCAGCGGCAACGGGTGGTGCGACACCGGCACCTCACCGGCCACCACGCCACCGGCGGCGCGCACCGCCACGGGCTCGCCGAGCTGCGCACCCAGCGTGCGGACCACCGTGCCGACGCCCCGCTGGACCCGCAGCGCGGCCACGATGGCGTCGTGCTGCGCGAGGTGGCGGCGCAGCGGGCGCTCCCACTCCGCCCGCTTCGTGGCGACGAAGGCCTCCACGATCTGCAGGAACGCGACCTCGACGGGCACCACGAAGCAGGTCAGCCCGCGGTCGCGCGCGGCGGCCACGAACTCCTCCGGCACCTCGGTCTCCGGGGGCACCAGGCCGAACCCAACGGCGGCGACGTCGGCCGCGACGAGGTCGGCCACGAACGCCTCCGCGGTGATCCCGGCGGTGCGCCACACCCCGGCGGTGAGCACCACTTCGCCGCCGCGCAGGAACCGCCCCGGCGACTCGATCTCGATGGTGTGCACCCAGCGGATCGGCCGGTCCACCCGGCCGCGCACCCGCACCCGGAGGTCGAGCTCCGGCCGGTCCAGCAGGTCTTCGACGAGCACCGCCACACCTCACACGCCGAGCACGTGCAGGGCCAGCCACAGCTCGGCCCGCACACCGGGCTGGTCGAGGCTGCGCCCGAGCAGGTCCTCGGCCTTGTGCACGCGGTTGCGCAGGGTGTGCCGGTGCACGCCGAGCCGGTTCGCCGCCGGGTCCCACTGGCCGTGGTGCGCCAGCCACGCCCGCAGGGACCGCAGGAGCACGTCGTGGTCGCGCAGCGGTGCCAGCACGGACTCGGCGAAGGCCCGCGCGTCGGCGTCCGGGAGGAGGTCGAGCAGACCGCGCCCGGCCAGGTCGCTGAAGCGCACCACGGTGCCGCCGCGCTTGGCGGCCTGCGCCGCCTGCTCGGCCTGCCGCAGCCCCTCGGCGACCCCGGCCGACGTGCTCGGCTCGGACACGCCGACGGCGAGCCCGGGCTGGTCGGTGATCCAGTCCAGCGCGTCCTCGCCGACCAGCGCCACCACCGCATCACCGCGCTCGGCCAGGTAGACGGCGCTCGGCTGGTCCGCGGCCAGCTCGGCGAGCAGTTCGTCCCGGTTCCGCGCGCCGAGCAGCACGACCACCCGGAACGGTTCCGGCGGCAGCTCGGCGCGCAGGTCGCCGAGCACGTCCTGCACCGGTTCGCCGCGCAGCAGCAGCTCCAGGAAGCCCGACCGCAGCCGCCGCCGCACCGCGCCCAGCGCCTCGACCTGCTCCAGGGCCAAGGTGAGCAGCGAGGCGGCCGAGTTGATCACGTGGTGGTCCGTGGTGGCGAACGGCCCGCCGCGGCCCACGACGAGGAACCCGCGTGCCCGGCCGCCGAGCGCCTGCATGCTCACCTCCTGGTCGCCGAGCGCGAACCCGGTGGCCGCCAGGCCGCGCTTCGCGCGCAGCTCGTCCACTTCGGACCTCAGCTGCGCCAGCCGGGAGCCGGCCGCGACCGGCGCGCTGTGCAGCAGCCGGCCGCCGGGGTCCAGCAGCAGCACCCACGCGCCGAGCAGCCGCGCGAGCGTGCGCACCAGCGCGGCGACGCCGCCGGTGCCCGCCGCCTGCGCCAACTCGTGCTGCGCGCGGCTGGTGCGGCGCAGGCTCGCGTACTCGTCCGCGGCGAGGGTCCGCGAGACGGCCTTGCTGATCGCGATGAACGGGGTCGGGCGGGGCACTTCGAGCAGCGGCAGCCCGGCCCGCTCGGCGGCGGCCACCAGCTCGGCGGGGACCTCGCGGTGGCTCAGCCCGACGCCGAAGCCCAGTCCGGCGGCACCGACCGAGGTCAGCGCGTCGACCAGCCCGGCGCAGTCCGCGCGCCGCAGCGCCAGGCCGGTGGTGAGCAGCAGCTCGCCGCCCTCCAGGAACGGTGACGGGTCGGTCAGCTCGCTGGTGTGCACCCAGGTGACCGGCCGGTCCAGCACCCGGTCACCGGCCCGCACGGCGAGGCCCAGCTCGGGGTCCGCGACCAGGTCGCGCAGCGTCAACGGCACCGGTCACCTCCCGACGGTCTGGCCAGTCCCAGCACCCGAGTGAACCAGATCGTCACCTGTTCGGAGCAGGGCGGCCCGCCGAGCCGGACCGGGTCAGCGCAACGGGTGCCGGGCGAAGAAGTCCTCGATGATCGGGGTCGCGTCGAGCACCGCGGGCACGTCGGAGTCCGGGTTCGGGTGGGTGCTCGGCCAGTCGTGGCCCAGGCCCTCGACCCGGTAGTGCACGACCGTGCTGCCCCGGTCACAGCCGTGCCAGGTGCTGACCTGCACCCCGTCGCCGTGGTCGCGGACCACCGGCTCGTCGGCGCAGCCGTTGCGCTCGGCCCAGCCGGCCATCCAGTCCGGGACCGGCGGCAGGCCCTTGGCCGGGTCGCCGTCGTACGGGATCGTGCCGTCCGCGGTGCCGTGGAAGTCCAGGACCGGCGCGGGGCGGTCCGGGGCGCACTCACCGCCCTGCGGGTAGAACGCACCGGACACCGGGGCGAACGCGGCGATCCGCCCGCTCATCCGGCAGGCGAGCACCCCGGTGAAGCCGCCGCCGTTGGACTTGCCCGCCGCGTAGATGCGCCGGGGGTCGACGCAGAACTCCCGCTGCAGCTCGTCGAGCAGGTCGCTGGTGAACAGCACGTCGTCGACGTCCGCCGAGTACGGCGCGCCCTGCCAGGCGGTCTCCCCGTCGGTGCCGACGACGCCCTGCGGGTAGACCGCGATGGCGTCGCCGCCGGAGAACCCGGAGAGCTCCTCCTGGTACTCCGCGGTGCGCCTGTGCCCGTGGAACGACAGCACCACCCGGGTCGGCACGACGGGCAGGTAGTGCTCCGGCACGTGCACCCGGTAGCTGCGGGTCAGGCCGCCGGACTCGAGGGTGCGGGTCTGCGAGGTCCCCGGTTCCACCGGCGACGGCTTGCCGCACCCCGTGGTGGGCACCGGGTGGTCGATCACCGTCGACGCGTGCGCGGGCACCCCGCCCAGCACCACGGTCCCGACCGCGGCCAGCACGGCCCACGTCCACCTGTTCCGGACAGCTCTCCAGCGGGGCATCGTCGCCTCCCTGATCCCACCTGCAACAGCAGCAGGATCATGAGGCACAGATCACCCGGCAGTCACCATTGTGTTCATTGCGTTCACGACCGCCCCGCGCGCCACACGCGTCGCGGAGCTCACCCCTCGGCGGCGAGCTGGCCGCAGGCCGCGGCGATCTCCTGGCCGCGGGTGTCGCGCACCGTGCACGGCACGCCCGCGTCGCGGACCCGGCGGACGAACTCGCGCTCCACCGGCTTCGGGCTGGCGTCCCACTTGCTGCCCGGCGTCGGGTTCAGCGGGATCAGGTTGACGTGCGCGAACTGGCCGAGGTGGCGGTGCAGCAGCTTGCCCAGCAGGTCCGCGCGCCACGGCTGGTCGTTGACGTCGCGGATCAGCGCGTACTCGATGGACACCCGGCGGCCGGTGTGGTCGGCGTAGCCGCGCGCGGCCTCCAGGACCTCGGCCACCTTCCAGCGGTTGTTCACCGGCACCAGGGTGTCGCGCAGCTCGTCGTCCGGCGTGTGCAGCGACACCGCCAGGGTGACGTGCAGGTTCTCCGCGGTCATCTTCTTGATCGCCGGCACCAGGCCCACGGTCGAGACGGTCACCGAGCGCTGCGACAGCCCCAGGCCCTCCGGGGCCGGGTCGCAGATGCGGTGCACCGCGTTGATCACCCGCCGGTAGTTCGCCAGCGGCTCGCCCATGCCCATGAACACCACGTTGGACAGCCGCCCCGGCCCGCCGGGGACCTCGCCGTCGCGCATCGCGGCGGCCGCCGCGCGCACCTGGTCGACGATCTCGGCGGTGGACAGGTTGCGCTGCAGCCCGCCCTGTCCGGTGGCGCAGAACGGGCAGGCCATGCCGCAGCCCGCCTGGCTGGAGATGCAGACCGTGGCGCGGTCCGGGTAGCGCATCAGCACGCTCTCCAGCAGCGTGCCGTCGTGCGCGCGCCAGAGCGTCTTGCGGGTCGTCCCCTCGTCGGTGACCAGGCTGCGCACCTCGGTGAGCAGCGGCGGCAGCAGGCGCTCGCCGAGCTTGGCGCGGCTGGCGGCCGGGATGTCGGTCATCGACCCGACGTCGGCGGTGAGCCGACCGAAGTAGTGGTGCGCCAGCTGCTTGGCGCGGAACGGCTTCTCGCCCAGCTCGACCACGACGGCCTTCCGTTCGTCGGCGGAGAGGTCGGCGAGGTGCCGCGGGGGCATGCCGCGGCGCGGGGCGTCGAAGACGAGAGGCAGGGAAGTCGCAGACATAGCGCTCCCCATCCTCCCACGCTCCCACTCGACCTTGGTGCCGGGCACCGGCAGCGGTTACAGTTTTCGCCGTGGCGAAACCCAGGTCTGCACGGCTCCGAAACACCGCGCTCGTCGCGGCAGCGGTGCTGCTGCTCACCATGGCCTGCGGCACCGGAGTGAGCCAGCCCGACGACGGGCGGAAGCGGGTGGTCACCACGTTCACCGTGCTCGCCGACATGGCCCGCAACGTCGCCGGCGACGCCGTCGTGGTGGAGTCGCTCACCAAGCCGGGCGCCGAGATCCACGAGTACGAGCCCACCCCCAGCGACATGCTCAAGGCCGCCAAGGCCGACCTGGTGCTGGACAACGGGCTCGGCCTGGAGCGCTGGTTCGCCAAGTTCGTGGAGCGCAGCGAGGCCGACCACGTGACGCTGACCCACGGCGTCGAGACGGTCCCGATCCGGGGCGGCGAGCAGCGGGGCGCCGCCAACCCGCACGCCTGGATGTCGCCGCGCACCGCGATGACCTACGTCGCCAACATCCGCGACGCCTTCGTCCGCCTCGACCCGGCGCACGCGGAGACCTTCCGCGCCAACGCCGAGGCCTACCAGCGCCGCCTCGCCGAGATCGACCAGCACCTGCGCGAGGAGCTGGCGTCCCTGCCGCCCGAGCACCGGGCGCTGGTCACCTGCGAGGGCGCGTTCTCCTACCTGGCCCGCGACGCGGGCCTGCGCGAGGCCTACCTGTGGCCGGTCAACAGCGACGCGGAGGGCACCCCGCAGCAGATCCGGGCCACCACCCAGTTCGTCCGGGAGAACGGAGTCCCCGCCGTGTTCTGCGAATCCACCGTCAACGACGAGGCCCAGCGGCAGGTCGCCCGGGAGACCGGCGCGCGGCTGGGCGAGGTGCTCTACGTCGACTCGCTGTCCGGGCCGGACGGCCCGGTCCCGACCTACCTGGACCTGCTGCGCCACGACGCCGAGGCGATCGTCGCCGGGCTGCGGGGTGGCTCGTGACCCTGGCGATCCGCGCGCACCACGTCACCGTCCACTACGGCGAGACGCTGGCGCTCGACGACGTGTCGGTGGAGGTCGAGCCCGGCCGGGTCTGCGGCCTGCTGGGCATGAACGGCTCCGGCAAGTCGACGCTGTTCAAAGCGCTGATGGGCCTGGTCCGCCCGGACTCCGGCGACATCAGGCTGCTCGGCCGCGACCAGCGGCGGGCCCGCGAGGAGGGGCTGGTGGCGTACGTGCCGCAGTCCGAGGCCGTCGACTGGACCTTCCCGGTGACCGTGGCGGACGTGGTCATGATGGGCCGCTACGGGCACTTGGGCCTCACCCGCCGCCCCAAGCCGCGGGACCGGGCGGCGGTGCGCGAGGCGCTGGAGCGGGTCGGGCTCACCGAGCTCGCCGGCAACCCGATCGGCGCGCTCTCCGGCGGCCAGCGCAAGCGCGCGTTCGTCGCCCGCGGGCTCGCGCAGGAGGCGCGGCTGCTGTTCCTCGACGAGCCCTTCGCCGGGGTGGACACGAAGTCCGAGGCGATGATCACCGGCCTGCTGCGCGGGCTGCGCGACGAGGGCCGCACCGTGGTCGTCTCCACCCACGACCTGGCCAGCGTCCCGGCGCTGTGCGACGAGGCGGTGCTGCTGCAGCAGCGGGTGGTCGCGCACGGCCCGCTCGACGTGGTGCTGTCGCCGGACACCCTCGCCCGCACCTTCGGCGTGGAGACCGCGGTGGACCCCTCATGACCAGCGCGACACGCCCTCGCACCGAGACCCCGGCGCAACGTCCACCGGAGTCGGGGACGCAACCCCCGTTGTCCTCGGGCACCCGATCCCCACGGACGTCGCGGCGCACCGGGGTCGAGCAGACGTTGGGGGGAACCCCGTGAACGACATCGTGCAGCTGCTGGTCGAGCCGCTGCAGTTCGGCTTCATGCAGCGAGCGCTGCTGGTCAGCCTGGTGGCGGGCCTGGTCTGCGCCGTGCTGTCCTGCTGGATCACCCTGATCGGCTGGTCCCTGCTCGGCGACGCGGTCTCGCACGCCGTGCTGCCCGGCGTGGTCCTGGCCTACGTGCTGGCGCTGCCCTTCTCCCTCGGCGCGTTCCTGTTCGGCAGCCTCGCCGTCGGGCTCATCGCCGGCGTCCGCAGCACCACCCGGCTGAAGGGCGACGCCGCGATCGGCGTGGTGTTCACCGGCCTGTTCGCGCTCGGGCTGGTGCTGGTCTCACGCATCCCGAGCCAGGTGGACCTCAACCACATCCTGTTCGGCAACGTGCTGGGCGTCACCGACTCCGACATCCTGCAGGTGCTGGTGATCGCCGCCGTGGTGCTCGCCGTGGCGCTGCTCAAGCGCCGCGACCTCACGCTCTACGCCTTCGACCCCACGCACGCGCACGCGATCGGCCTGAACCCGCGGCGGATCAGCGCGCTGCTGCTGACGATGCTGGCGCTGACCGTGGTCGTGGCGCTGCAGGCGGTCGGCGTCATCCTCGTCACCGCGATGCTCATCACGCCCGGCGCCACGGCCTTCCTGCTGACCAAGCGCGTCCCGCGGATGCTCGCGGTGGCCGCCGCGCTGTCGGTGTGCAGCAGCGTCCTGGGCACCTACCTGAGCTTCCACCTGGACACCTCGACCGGCGGGATGATCGTGGTGT
Source organism: Saccharopolyspora hordei (assembly GCF_013410345.1). Lineage (NCBI taxonomy): Bacteria > Bacillati > Actinomycetota > Actinomycetes > Pseudonocardiales > Pseudonocardiaceae > Saccharopolyspora > Saccharopolyspora hordei. Next base: position 1,937,450 of record NZ_JACCFJ010000001.1, on the reverse strand, counting down.
GCCAGGCCGTGGTGTTCGCGCTGGTCCACCTCGCGGCGCCGGAGCAGGGCCTGCTCGCCCGGGCCGCCCGCCGCCGGGCCGGTGAGCGCGCCGCGGTCCGCGCCTGACCAGGCATTCGGTCGAACCGCCTGCTGGACGGACCCCGATCGCCCGTATCGTGAAAGCATGACGAGCAGGGCCGAGCGTCCGTCTCCGTCCGTCGAGGACTACCTCCGCGCGATCTACGGGCTCAGCGAACGAGGCGCGCCCGTCACCAACGCCACCCTGACGCAACGCCTCGGGCTGAGCCCGTCGTCGGTGTCCGGGATGATCAACAAACTGGCCCAGCTCGGCCTCGTCACGCACGTCCGGTACCGCAGCGTCGAGCTGACCCCGGAGGGCCGCCGCCTGGCCCACGACGTGCTGCGCCGCCACCGGCTGATCGAGCTGTTCCTGGTCGAGGAGCTGGACTACAGCTGGGACGAGGTGCACCGGGAGGCCGACGCGCTGGAGCACGCGGTCTCCGACGAGCTCGTCGCGCACATCGCGGCCAAGCTCGGCGACCCCACCCACGACCCGCACGGCGACCCGATCCCCACCGCGGACGGCCGCATGGAGGAGCCGGCGACGAAGCTGCTGGGCCAGGTCGAACCCGGCACGATCGGCACCATCGCGCGCGTCTGGGACACCGACTCGGAGCTGCTGCGCTACCTCACCGAGCACGGCATGACGCTGGGCTCGCGCATCGAGATCGTGGAGCGCAAGCCGTTCGGCGGGCCGCTGGTGGTGCGCGTCGGCGAACCCCCGGAGACGCACTTCGTGGGCGACGAGATCGCCGCGGCGCTATCGATCAGCGTGCAGCGCTGACCCGTCGGCGAGCCGCGGGCCGACCGGGCTCGTGGGCACCACGGTGCGCGTCGGCTGCTCGGCGGAGTCCTCGCCGTAGACCTGCTCGGTCACCAACCGCCCGTGCAGCTCGTCGGTCCGGTGCGCGCCGAGCACCGCGAGCAGCAGGTCGAACCGGCTGTCGGTCAACGCCACCGCGACGTAGCAGAACCCGGCCAGCCCGGTGAACACCAGGGCCGACACCAGCACCACGGGCGCGTCGTTCACCAGGAACATCACCGCGACGGCCAGCACCAGACCCGACCCGAACGCGACGGCGCGGGCGACCGACACCTGCTTCAGCAGCGCGCGGAAGGCCGGGTACTGCTCGCACAGCTGCCGGAGGATGCGGGCGCGCTCCCGGCGGTCCAGTTCCGCGAGCCGGCTCAGGCCCGCGGTGACCGGCTTCGCCGCGCGGTTGGCCATGGCTGCTCCTGTCCCCCCGAAGTGCTGTGCACGAAAAGGTCACGCCGCACGTGCAGGCACGCTGGGTGACCACGTCTAGTCGATCACGAGGCCTCGCCAGGATCAAGGCGTCATTCGGGGGCGTTCCATTGCGATGAAGGCACCGAAGGGTAACGCCGGCGGGTGACTGGCGCGCTCGCGTTGCACCGCCGGTGTTTCCCCCGCCGTGGGGCCGGTCACCCTGAGAAGCGGGGGGCGGTGGGGCGCCCCGCTGCGGTGCCGGAGGAGGAGCGATGGCCATCCCGGTGGGCGCACCGTCGTGGGTGGACCTGGCCAGTCACGAGCCGGCGGAGGTCCGGGAGTTCTACACCGGCCTGTTCGGCTGGCACTGGGTCCACCGGCACGGCTACGACGTGGCGCTGAAGGGCGACGTCGCGGTCGCCGGGCTGCTGCCGCCCGAGTACGACCTGCCGACCGCCTGGACCCTGTACCTGGAGTGCGGTTCGGTCCGCAAGGCGGTGGAACGCGTCCGCGCCCTGGGCGGGAAGGTGCTCGTCCCGCCCACCGAGACGTCCGCGGACGAGGTGTACCTGGTCGCCGAGGACCCCACCGGGGCGGTCATCGGCCTCCGGGAAGGGCCGCCCGTCGCGACGTTCGGCCGCGACCACGCCGGGACGCTCTGCTGGGCCGAGCTGCACACCCGCGACGGCTCGGCGGCCGACCCCTTCTACGCCGACCTGCTCGGCTACCGCCAGGAGCAGATCGGCGAACCGGGCGAGGCGTTCGACTACACGGTCTGGTACGTCGACGACCAGCCCACGGCCGGCCGCTTCGAGAGCGGCCTCACGCTGCCCGTGGACGTGCCCGCCCACTGGCACCTGTACTTCCAGCTCAACCCGGACCTGACCACCGACGGGGCGCTGTCCCGGGTGGTCGAGCTCGGCGGCGAGGTGCTGCGCGGGCCCACCGACTCCCCGCACGGCCGCCTCGCCCTGGTCCGCGACGTGGTGGGCGCGAGCTTCTTCATCATCGACACCGCCCAGCGCACCGGCGAGTGATCACGGCCGCAGCAGCGTGGTCGGCTTGCGGCGGGTGCGGAGGCGGTAGCCGACCGGGATGGTGCACCCGGGGGTCTCGCGAGCCGCGCGCGCGGCGACCTCGGCGGAGAACTCGATGCCCAGCACCGCCTCCAGCGAGGCCCGGTCCTCGAACCGCCACAGCGTGTCCACCGGGGTGCTGTCGAAGTCGTGGAGCTGGAAGAACGACTCGATGGCGACCGGGTCGACCTGCGGCGCGTCCGCCCGCATCCAGTCGCCGTACGGTGGGCAGCCCGCGTCCAGGTCCACGATCGCGATCGTGCCGCCCGGACGCAGCACCCGCTCCGCCTCGGCCAGCCCGGGTTCGCAGCCGGGGCCGAAGAAGTACGCCGTGCGGGCGTGCACCAGGTCCACGCTGGCGTCGGCCAGCGGCAGCCGCTGGGCGGGCGCCTGCCGCACGTCCACGCCGGGCGTGCCGGCCACCCGCCGGCGGGCCCGCTCGACCAGCGGCCGGTGCGGCTCGACGCCAATCACGGTGTGCGCGTCGGCGGCGAACAGCGGCAGGTGGAAGCCATCGCCGCACCCGACGTCGACCACGTCCAGGCCGGTCCAGTCGCAGCGTTCGCGCAGCGCGCGCCACAGTGCGCCGGTGGCGTCCTGCGCCCGGTTCTCGACCTCGAACAGGTCCGGCCAGTGCCAGATGTTCGGGCTCGGCGTGACCTGCGGCCGCGCCGGCTTCCGCCATCCGAGCACCGTCTCCTGCCTCCTGGTCGAGCGGGGATCAGCTCGGGACGAGCCAGAAGAGCATCATCCACGCCGCGGCGGCCGAGGGCAGCAAGGAGTCCATCCGGTCCATGAGCCCGCCGTGACCGGGCAGCAGGTTGCCCATGTCCTTGATGCCCAGGTCCCGCTTGATCAGCGACTCCATCAGGTCGCCCAACGTCGCGGTGCACACCAGGGCGGCGCCGAACAGCGCGCCCTTCCACCAGTCGGCGCCCAGCATCAGGGTCACCGACAGCACCCCGGCCACCACGCCGACCAGCATCGACCCGCCAAAGCCCTCCCAGGACTTCTTCGGGCTGATCCGCGGTGCCATCGGGTGCTTGCCGAACAGGACGCCGAACGCGTAACCACCGGTGTCGGACGCGACCACGCCGATCATGAAGCACAACGCCCGCAGCGCACCGTCCTCCGGACGCACGAGCATTGCCGCGAACGCCGCGAACAGCGGGACGTAGGCCGCGGTGAACACGGACGCGGTCACGTCCCGCACGTAGTGGTCGACGCCGTGCCGGAACCGCCACGCCAGGCACGCCAGCACGGTGATGGCGAACGCGACCAGCACACCGCGCAGGCCGAACGGCCAGGACAGCCACACCATGGCCTGCCCGCCCACCAGCACCGGGGCGAGCGAGACCTGGGTGCCCGAGCCGCGCTTGAGCGCGTTGGCCAGCTCCACGCTGGACACGGCCACCGCGGCGGCGACGATGCCGATGAAGACGAAGCGCACCATCAGCAACGACAGGATGATCGCGGCACCGAGCACCACCCCGACACCGATCGCGGCACGGAGGTCGCGTCCGGCCCGAGAGGGACGCGAAGGCGGGCCCGGGGTCCCAGCGGGCATACCGGACTCACCTTCGCACTGGCCGGCTGTCACCACTCAGACCTCGAGCAGCTCTGCTTCCTTGTGCTTGACAAGGTCGTCGATCTGGGCGGTGTAGCGGTGGGTGAGGTTGTCGAGCTCCTTCTCCGCCCTGGTGCCCTCGTCCTCGCCGGCCTCGCCGTCCTTGACGATGCGGTCGATCTCTTCCTTCACCTTGCGGCGGACGCCGCGCACGCTGACCTTGCCGTCCTCGCCCTTCTGCTTGGCGAGCTTGACCATCTCCTTGCGGCGCTCCTCGGTCATCTGCGGGATCGCCACCCGGATGAGCTGGCCGTCGTTGGTGGGGTTCACGCCCAGGTCGGAGTCGCGGATGGCCTTCTCCATCGCCGCCAGCTGGCTGGCGTCGTAGGGCTTGATGACCACCAGCCGCGCCTCCGGCACGGTCACGCTGGCCAGCTGGTTCAACGGCGTCGGCGAACCGTAGTAGTCGACGGTGATGCCGGAGAACATCGCAGGGTTCGCGCGGCCGGTGCGAACGGTGGCCAGCTCTTCCTTGGCCCGCTCCACCGCCTTCTGCATCTTCTCCTCGCCTTCGAGAAGAGCTTCGTCGATCACGGTTGCTCCTTAAGTCTGCCGACCGGTGGACATTGCAAGTGTCTCCCGCGGTGCGCCGCCGTCCGGCAGCGGGCCCGCGACCAGATCAGGATCCTGCACCATCAGGCCGGGGCGGTGGCCGGGGTGCTGACCAACGTGCCGATCTTCTCCCCGTTGACCGCGCGGGCGATGTTGCCCTCCTGCAGCAGGTTGAACACCAGGATCGGCATGTGGTTGTCCATGCAGAGGCTGAACGCGGTCGCGTCGGCGACCTTCAGGCCGCGCTCCAGCACCTCGCGGTGCGTGATGCGGTCGAACAGCTTCGCGTCCGGGGTGGTCTTCGGGTCCGCGGTGTAGACGCCGTCGACGGCCTTGGCCATCAGCACGACCTCGCAGCCGATCTCCAGCGCCCGCTGCGCCGCGGTGGTGTCGGTGGAGAAGTAGGGCATCCCGGTGCCCGCACCGAAGATCACCACGCGGCCCTTCTCCATGTGCCGCATGGCCCGGCGCGGGATGTACGGCTCGGCCACCTGGCCCATGGTGATCGCGGTCATCACGCGGGTGTCGATGCCGTGCTCGCGCTCCAGGAAGTCCTGCAGCGCGAGGCAGTTCATCACGGTGCCCAGCATGGCCATGTAGTCGCCGCGCGCCCGCTCCATGCCGCGCTGCTGCAGCTCCGCGCCGCGGAAGAAGTTGCCGCCGCCGATGACGATGGCCACCTCGACCCCGTCGGCGACGATCTCGGCGATCTGCCGGGCCACCGTGCCGACCACGTCCGGGTCGATCCCGACGCCGCCCCCGCCGAACATCTCACCGCCCAGTTTGAGCAGCACCCGGCCGTAACCGCGCTGCGTCGGGCCCTCGTCGGTCACTGGTTTCCTCCTGCGAGGTTCGGTCTGTGGTCACTTCGCGTTGGTGGGCACCTGGCGGAACCTCATGCGTCTTCTCGCCGGGGCTGACGCCCCGCCCCGAGAAGGCGCATGAGAACCCGCAGGTGGTCGAGCCCGCCCGACGTCCAGTCCAGTCGAGCTCGTCGCACTTCTCAACCGCAGGTCATCGGCTTGCGACAGCCGCGACTTGCGAAAGCGCCCCGCCTTCCCGACGAAGGCGGGGCGCTGGGTCCGCGTCCGGTGGCCGCCGGCCGCTGGGTGCGGTCCCGGCCGACCTCCCGCAGCAGGTCAGGCCTGGCCGACCTCGAACCGGACGAAGCCGGTCACCGTCACGCCGGCCTCGTCCAGCAGCGCCTTGACGGTCTTCTTGTTGTCCTGCACGGACGGCTGGTCCAGCAGGACGTTCTCCTTGAAGAAGCCGTTCAGGCGACCCTCGACGATCTTGGGGATGGCCTTCTCCGGCTTGTTCTCCGCCTTCGCGGTCTCCTCGGCGATGCGGCGCTCGTTGGCGACGACGTCCTCCGGGACGTCGTCGCGGGTCAGGTACTTCGGCTTGAGCGCGGCGACCTGCATGGCGGCGCCACGGGCGGCCTCCGCGTCGTCACCGGTGTACTCGACCAGCACGCCGACCGCCGGGGGCAGGTCCGAGGAGCGGCGGTGCAGGTAGGTGGCCACGGTGCCGTCGAACTTGGCGACCCGGCGCAGCTCCAGCTTCTCGCCGATCTTGGCGGACAGCTCCTGGACGGCCTCGGAGACGGTCTTGCCGTCCAGCGGCGCGGCCAGCGCGCTCTCCAGGTCGCCCGCGCCGGCCTCCTTGACCGCGGTGGCGATCTTGTTGGCGAGCTGGACGAACTCGTCGTTCTTGGCGACGAAGTCGGTCTCGCTGTTCAGCTCGATCAGCACACCGCCGTCGGCGGCGACCAGGCCCTCGGCGGTCGCGCGCTCGGCGCGCTTGCCGACGTCCTTGGCGCCCTTGATGCGGAGGTGCTCAACGGCCTTGTCGAAGTCGCCGTCGTTCTCCTCGAGCGCCTTCTTGCAGTCCATCATGCCGGCGCCGGTCAGCTCGCGGAGCCGCTTGACGTCGGCCGCACTGAAGTTCGCCATCGTGCGTTGTCCGTCCTTCTGGTGTCGAAGCTTCGGAGGTCTTGTGGGCCGCCCCGCGGCGCTCGGTGCGCTCGCCGGGGCGGCGTGCCCAGCTCGGGCGGTCACACCTGCGGTGTGACGGGCGGGCAGCCCGATCGCGCCCCGCGTCCGGCCTGCGGACGCGGGGCGCGGCGGATCAGGACTGCGCGGTCTGCTCGCCGCCCTCGGCGGCCTGGCCGGAACCGGCCAGCAGCTCCTTCTCCCACTCGGCCAGCGGCTCACCGCTCGCCGGCTTCTCCTCGCCCTCCGGCGCGCCGTTGGTGCGGCCGCTGCGGGCCATCAGGCCCTCGGCGACACCGTCGGCGACCACGCGGGTCAGCAGGGCGGCGGAGCGGATCGCGTCGTCGTTGCCCGGGATCGGGTAGTCGACCTCGTCCGGGTCGCAGTTGGTGTCCAGGATCGCCACCACCGGGATGCCCAGCTTGCGGGCCTCGCCGACCGCGATGTGCTCCTTCTTGGTGTCCACGATCCACACGGCGCTGGGCACCTTGTTCATGTCGCGGATACCGCCGAGGGTCTTCTCGAGCTTGTCCTTCTCGCGGGTCAGCATCAAGATCTCCTTCTTGGTGCGACCCTCGAAGCCCCCGGTCTGCTCCATGGTCTCGAGTTCCTTGAGACGCTGCAGACGCTTGTGGACGGTCTGGAAGTTGGTGAGCATGCCACCCAGCCAGCGCTGGTTGACGTACGGCATGCCGACCCGCTGGGCCTGCTCGGCGATCGCTTCCTGCGCCTGCTTCTTGGTGCCGACGAACAGGATCGTCCCGCCGTGCGCGACGGTCTGCTTGACGAAGTCGAACGCCCCGTCGATGTAGGACAGCGTCTGCTGCAGGTCGATGATGTAGATGCCGTTGCGCTCGGTGAAGATGTAGCGCTTCATCTTCGGGTTCCAGCGACGGGTCTGGTGCCCGAAGTGCACGCCGCTGTCGAGCAGCTGCTTCATGGTGACGACGGCCATGGCCTGGTTCGCACCCCTCGGTTCGGGCGCGCCGGTGGCGCGCGATTCGGTTGCCGCGACGAGCCGGGTGACCCGCCGCCCTGGTGCCCGCTCCGGTCACCCCACCCGGGCTCACGAGGAGCCCGAGACCGCGGGGCACCGGCACCCTGCTCGGGGCAGCGACGTCCGAGGTGGAGAACTCGGTACAGAAGCCACGTGGTGGCCGACCGTCAGGTCCGCCCTCCGCAGGCGTGGCGTGCGGGCACGCGAAGTCGGTCCGTGCGGACACGAAACCGCGCCAACAGTGTACTGGACGCGCCACCTGACACGATCGTGGACCGCAGGTCATCCACACCCGATCGGTTTGTCCACAGATTTCCGGTTCAGCCTGGTGCGCGCCCCGGCGGCCAGGCCACCGTGGGGCCATGCGCCAGGTGATCACCGCAGCCCTGCTGTGCGGCGGCGTGGCCTCCGCCGCGGTCGGCCTGACCAGCACGCCCACGCCGACCGCCCCGCGCGCCGCGGTCCCGGCTCCCGCGGGTGCGTTCGGCTGGCCGCTGGCGCCGCCGCCCGCCGTCGCACGGCCGTTCGACGCCCCGGCGCACGCCTACGGCCCCGGGCACCGCGGGGTGGACCTGGTCGGCGCGGTCGGTCAACCGGTGCTGGCCGCGGGCGACGGGGTGGTGGTGTTCGCCGGGCCGGTGGCCGGCCGGGACGTGGTGTCGATCGAGCACGCACCAGGCCTGCGCACCACCTACGAACCGGTCCGGCCGACGGTGGCGGTCGGCGACCAGGTCAGCCGGGGGCGACCGATCGGCGAGCTGGAAGCCGGTCACCCGGAGTGCCCGGCGCAGCCGCCCGGGGCGTGCCTGCACTGGGGCGTCCGCCAGGGCCCGACCCACCTGGACCCGCTGCGCCTGCTGGGCGCGGGACGCGTCCGCCTGCTCCCGTGGGAGTGAGGGCAGGGCCGTCGTCAGCTGGCTTCGGTGAGCTTCGCGCGCAGCCGCAGCACCGCCCTGGTGTGCAGCTGGCAGACGCGGGACTCCGTCACGCCGAGGACCTTGCCGATCTCGGCGAGGGTGAGGTTCTCGAAGTAGTAGAGGGTGACGACCACCCGGTCGCGCTCGCTCAGGCGCTCCACCGCCTCGGCGAGCTGGCGGCGGCTGTCCCGGTCCACCAGGGTCGCCACCGGGTCCTCGGCCCGGTCGTCAGGCAGCGTCTCGGCCAGCGAGGCCTGCATCGGCCCGGCGCCGATCAGGTCGTCCAGCGCGACCACGCTGGTCATCTGCAGCTGGGCGAACAGCTCGCGGAGTTCGTCGAGGGACAGGCCCAGCTCTTCGGCCAGCTCGGCGTCGGTGGCCGTGCGCTGCAGCTTCGCCTCCAGGCGCTCCAGCGCCCGCTCGACGTCCCTGGCCCGGCTGCGCACCGACCGGGGCACCCAGTCCTGGGCTCGCAGGTCGTCCAGGATCGCCCCGCGGATGCGCTGCATCGCGTAGGTCTCGAACTTGAGGCCGCGCTCGGGCTCGAACTTCTCGATCGCGTCGACCAGGCCGAAGATCCCGGACTGGATGAGGTCGGAGACCTCGACGTGCGAGGGCAACCCGGTGCCCACCCGCCCCGCCACGTACTTGACCAGCGGCGCGTAGTGCAGCACCAGGCGGTCGCGCAGCTCCTGGTCGCGCTTCTCGCCGAACTCCTTCCAGAGCGCGACGATGCCCGCCTCGACGTCGTCGGCGCTGCGCTGGTCGTCGGTGACGTCCGCGCCGGCCGCCTTCCCGTCCGCCTCGGCCGCGGCTTCGGCCGCCACGGACAGGCCGTGGCGCCGCACGCACTCGTGGGTGTGGCCGTTCGTCCGGCCGCCCTGGTCACGGGCTGTCACCGGCGCCGAGTCCGGGCTCGCGGCCACCGTGTCGGCGCCGCCCCCGGCGTGGTCAGGAACGGGGGTGGGTTCGCTCATGGATCGCCTTCAGCCGTTCAACGGTCACGTGGGTGTAAAGCTGGGTCGTTGCGAGCGTAGCGTGACCAAGCAACTCCTGAACGCTACGGAGGTCCGCACCGCCTTCCAGCAAATGGGTCGCCGCTGAATGCCGCATGCCGTGCGGTCCGACGTCCGGTGCACCGGGAACGGTCTCGACCGCGTCGTGCACGATCCGACGTGCGGTGCGCGGGTCCAACCGCCCACCCCGCACCCCCAGGAAGAGCGCGGCCCCGGAGTCGGCCCCGGCCAGCTTCGGCCGTCCGGCGGTGATCCACCGGTCGAGCGCACCATCCGCGGGTAGGCCGAACGGGACGACGCGCTCCCGGTCGCCCTTGCCCACCACGCGGACCACCCGGCGCTCGCGGTCGACGTCGTCGACGTCCAGTCCGCACAGCTCGGAGACGCGGACGCCGGTCGCGTACAGCAGCTCGAGCACCGCGTGGTCACGCAGCGCGACCGGGTCGTGCTGCTCGGCCCCGGCCGCCGAGGCCTGCATCGCCGCTCTCGCCTGGTCGGTGCGCAGCACCGCCGGCAGCTTCCGCGGTGTCGAGGGCACCGCGAGCCGCGGCCCCGGGTCGTGCGTCAGCAGCCCGGCGCGCCGCGCCCACGCCGTGAAGGTGCGGGCGGCCGCGGTCCGCCGGGCCATCGTCGACCGGCTCGCACCCCGCGCGTGCTGGGCCGCCAACCACTCGCGGAGGACGGAGACGTCCAGGTCGGCGAGGTCCTCGCGGCCCGCTGTCCCGGCCAGGTGGTCGAGCAGCGAGACGACGTCGCCGACGTACCCGCGGACGGTGTGCACCGACAGCCCCCGCTCGACGGCGAGGTGCCGTTCGAACCCGTCGACCGCGGTGGCCAGCGGTTCGGGCAGCCTCGCACGGACCGCGCGGAAGTCCGGTCTTCGCGAATCGGTGGAACGGGCGCGGGCCATGCCTCAGACGCTGGCCCCATCGCTGCCACCGGTCAAGCATCGCCACGCCCGAATCACGATCGCCGCCGTCCTCACCCGCATCGGCACCGACACGGCGGCACCACCGAGTCGCGGCGAGCCTCGACGGGCGGAGCGGAGGACCGTCAGGCGACTCGCACGCTGGCCCACCGAGGACACCTCCTCTGCCGGCCAGCGCTCCGGTGCGATCACCCGGCTCGCCCGCGACTCAGCCTTCCGGCGCGCTCTCCCCTCCCCGGCCCGCCGCGGTGGCCGCTCTGCCCGTGGCCACGCGCGAACCGCCGGTGCGCGGTCACTGTCCTGGTGCCCTCACGGCGGGAGTCTTCGGCAGCGGAGCGCTGCCAGCTCGGACCCTGCAGCTCGCCGGCGTTCGAGGACGGCACGTGTCGGGGTCGGCGGGAGCGATCTGGTCCAGGGCAACTCGCCAGCGTCCGGGGACGGCACTGTCGTGCGAGGCCGCCGCAATCCAGGTCGACGCAGCTCGCCAGCGTCCGGGGACGGAACCCCGGCCGCCGCGACGACCGTTGCCGAGTACGAGCAGCTCACCAACGTCCGGGGCCGGCACCCCGCTCAGGGACAGCACCCGTGGCCGCGGCCCCAGTCCGGTCCCGGCTCCTGGACCGCTCCTGCCCAGCGACCGCGCCCTGCCAGCGTTCGAGGGCAGCACGCGGTCCGTCGCGGGCGCGGTGGCCGAGGACGAGCTCGTCCGGCCACCGCGACCACCCGGCAGCGCGCCGGTGCCCACTGGAGTTCCCGGTGCCCACTGGAGTTCACCGTGCTGCGACCGACCACCCCCGTTCGGTGCGGACCGCGAAGCCGGACAGCTCCAGTTCCGGCAGCAGCGCCCGCACCTCGCCCAGCGGCAGGCCGCAGTCGCGCGCGAGCTCCTCCGCGCTGGCCCCGTCCATGCCGCGCAACGAGTCGTGCAGGCGTTGCGCGTGCGGCCCCAGCCGGTCGGTCCGGCGCTGCTCGCCGACGTCCTCGACCGGTGCCGGGACCCCGATGGGGCTGACCGCTTCGAGCACCTCCGCAGTGCTGGTGACGAGCACGGCCTTCCCGGAGCGCAGCATCCCGTGGCACCCCACCGAGTTCTTCGAGGTGACGGGCCCGGGCACGGCCAGCACCGGCCGTCCCAGCGCGTCCGCGGTGCCCGCGGTGTTGGTGGCACCGCTGCGCGCCCCGGCCTCGACCACGACGGTGGCCCGCCCGGCAGCGGCGATCAGCCTGTTCCGGACCAGGAAGCGGTGCTTGCGCGGCTCCGTGCCCGGCGGGTACTCGCTGACCACGGCGCCCTGGTGGGCCACCGCGCGCAGCAAGCGACCGTGTCCCGCCGGGTAGTCGACGTCGACCCCGCAGGCCAGGAACGCCACCGTCCGCCCGCCGGCGGCCAGCGCACCGCGGTGCGCCGCTCCGTCGATGCCGTAGGCGGCGCCGGACACCACGGTGAACCCCGCTCGGGCGAGGCCGTGGCCGAACTCGGCGGCCACGTGCTCGCCGTAGCCGGACGCCGCCCGGGCCCCGACCACGGCGATCGCCGGGTCGAGCGCCGTCGCCAGGTCCTCCCGACCGCGCACCCACAGCGCGATCGGCTCGGCGACCTCCGGGAGCCCGACCTCGCGCCCGCCGGCCAAGTCCTGGAAGGCGCTGCTCGGCCATTCCGGTTCCTCGGGGACCACGAGCCGGGCTCCGGCCGCCTCGGTCGCCGCCAGCAGCTGCTCGGCGGACACGTGCGCGAACCTGGCCTCGACCTCCGACAGCACGTCCGGCGGCGCCTTCCCCCGCTGGACCAACTCGACTGACCGGCACGGACCGTGCCGGGCGACGAAGCCGGCCAGCGCCGGGGCGGGCGGCTCGGCGACCGCGGCCAGGAAGGCCCGCGCCAACCGCACTTCCCGCTTGCTCTTCTCGCCCAGCCTCGACCAGGTCGTCATCACGCCGCCCTCCTGTCCCGGAACTCCAGCGCCGCCGCCACGTGCTCGGCGTCGGGGCGCTCCTCGCCGTCGAGGTCGGCCAGCGTCCACGCCACCCGCAGGCACCGGTCCGCACCGCGGGCGGTGATCGCCCCGACCTCCAACCCGCGGTCGAGCAACGCGGTGACCCGCTCGGGCAGCGCGAACTCGCGCCGCAACACCGGGCCCGGGACCTCGGTGTTGGTTCGCCACCCGTGCTGCGACCACCGCTCCCGCGCGGCGGCCCGGGCCCGCGCCACCCGCTCGCGCACGACCGCGGTGCTCTCCGGCTCGGCACCGCCGGGGCCGGTCATCGCCGTGATCGGGCGCATCCGCACCCGCAGGTCCACCCGGTCCAGCAGCGGACCGGACAGCTTGCCGAGGTAGCGCCGCCGGACCTGCGGCGGGCACTGGCAGTCCAGGTCCCGGGCCGGTGCGCACGGGCACGGGTTGGTGGCCAGGACCAGCTGGAACCGCGCCGGGTAGCGCAGCGCGCCGTCCCGGCGGGCCAGGCGGACCTCGCCCTCCTCCAGCGCGGTGCGCAGCGCCTCTAGCCGCTTCGGCCCGAGCTCGCACGCCTCGTCCAGCAGCAGGACCCCGCGGTGCGCCCTGCTGACCGCGCCCGGCTTGGCGAGGCCGGTGCCGCCGCCGATCAACGCCGGGATGGACAGCGAGGAGTGCGGCGCCACGAACGGCGGGACCCGCACCAGGCTCGCCGAGTCGGAGAGCTCCCCGGCCACGGACCGGATCGCCGTCACCTCCAGCGCCTCTTGGTCGGTCAGGTCCGGCAGCAGCCCGCACAACCGCTTGGCCAGCATGGTCTTGCCGGTTCCGGGCGGGCCGACCATGAGCAGGTGGTGCCCGCCCGCCGCCGCGACCTCGAGCGCCCAGCGCGCCTCGGGCTGGCCGATCACGTCGGCGAGGTCCGGCACCTCCTCGGCAGGCGGCCCGGCCACCTCCGGCGGGTGGCGAGCGAGTTCGCCGAGCTCGCGCAGCCAGGCCACCACCTCGCGCAGGTGCGTCGCGCCCAGCACCTCGATGCCGTCCACCAGGTGCGCCTCGGCGAGCCCGGCAGCGGGCACGATCGCCCGGCGCATGCCCTCCTTCCGCGCCGCGAGCAGGGCGGGCAGCAGCCCTCGCACCGGGCGGATCCGGCCGTCCAGCGCCAGTTCGCCGAACATCACCGTGCCCGCCAGCCGGTGCGGCGGCACCAGTTCCGCCCCGGCCAGCACCGCGCAGGCCAGCGCCAGGTCGTACGAGGTGCCGGCCTTGGGCAGCGCCGCCGGGGACAGCGCGAGCGTCACGCAGCTCGCGGGCCAGTCCTCCCGGCAGTTCTGGATGGCCGCCCGGACGCGGTTCTTGGCCTCCTGCAACGCGGTGTCGGGCAGCCCGAGCAGCTGCAACGACGGCAGCCCGCCCTTGCGCACGTCCGCTTCGATCTCCACGAGCACGCCGTCCACGCCGAACAGCGCGACGGCCCAGGTCCGTCGCAGCGCCACTCAGAACACCCCCTCGAGGTGCCGGAGGCGCGGTGGTCTGCCCGGTGGCCACAGCACCGATACGAAGTCGAAGCGGACCGGGCAGCCCACGAGCCGACGTTCGGCCAACCACGACCGCGCTGCGCTGCGGATCCGCGTGATCTTCTCCGGGTTGAGCGCGTACACCGGGCCGCCGTAGTCGACGCCGGAGCGCGCCTTGACCTCGCAGCACACCACGGTGTCGCCGTCCGCGGCGACGATGTCGAGCTCTCCCTGCGGGCACCGCCAGTTGCGGTCCAGCACGGTCATCCCCCGCCGTTCCAGCATCTCCGCGGCCAGCCGTTCGCCGGCCTCCCCCAGCTCGTTGCGGCCGTTCCCGGTGCAGACGTCGCTCACCGGACCGGTGATCTCCTTGCGGCGCACGAGTACCTCCTCGGTGTGGTGTTCCGGGACGTCCCGCGCCGGAGCAGGACCGGTCGGCCGCTTTCCGCTGCGCCCCAACGGGTCCGGGCACGGGAGACGTCATCACCGTGCCCGGAGCAACGGCGAACCACCAGTACCGCGCGGAAATCTGTGGACAACCGAATCCCTTGTGGACAAAAGAGCTCACTCGAAGGAGTGGGAATGCCGAGCTGAGAACGAAGAATCGCGCCAGGCCGTTCGCCCGAGGCAGCGATGCGCGGGCGTGTCGGCACCCGGATCGCGGGCGGGTGGAACGGCGCGCAGCACAGGATCCCGGTGACCAGGTGCGGTCCGGGACCACCGCTCCGGGATCAGCCACCTCCAGGTGGGCCGGTGGCGAAACGGTCCGTCGTGCCGACCACCTCGCGGCCGAGCAGTGGGACACCCTCGACGAGTTCAGCCGGGCCTGCGCAGAACACGAGGCAGAACAGCGGCGACGGTTCCTCCCGATCGCTCCCCGAGCTCGTGCTCAGACAGCACGACTGGACGAACCCGTCGCGCGACTGGTACCGGACGCTCCTCATGCTGGTCCCACCGCGTGCGAGAGCAAGCCGAGTGCGACCGAGCCCGACGATCGCGAGACCCGAGCGGCTGAGAACGCCGCGCACGAAAAGAGCTCGGGCGGTCGCCTCTCGACGACCGCCCGAGCTGGGTCGATGACCGCTGGTCAGGAACCGAAGGGACCGCTCTCCGGCAACCGGAGGTCCGGCTTGTCCAGTTCCTCCACGTTGACGTCCTTGAACGTGATCACGCGGACGTTCTTGACGAAGCGCGCCGGCCGGTACATGTCCCAGACCCACGCGTCTGACATCGCCACCTCGAAGTAGACCTCCGAATCGGAGTTGCGCACCTGCACGTCCACCGCGTTGGCCAGGTAGAAGCGCCGTTCGGTCTCCACGACATAGGTGAACTGCCCGACGATGTCGCGGTACTCCTTGTAGAGCTGAAGCTCCATCTCGGTCTCGTACTTCTCGAGATCCTCGGCGCTCATCGCTGTGCGAGCCCTTCTGCGTCGGCGATCGGCCTACAAAACCTCATTGTCCACCACTTCCCCCTCGGAAGCATCGAACAGCCCGGGCTTGCTGCTCACCGCACGCGGCGAGCGCATCCCGTGCCGCTGCGCCGCGGCCACCACGTTGGCGTAGGACCAGCGGTGCTCCTCGCACGGCCCGTGCTCGGTCAGCCGCGCCGAGTGCATCGGCGTGCAGTACCCCTTGTGCACGTCGAACCCGTAGACCGGGAACGCGCGGTGCAGCTCCTCGCTCATCAGCCGGTCACGGGTCACCTTCGCGAGCACCGAGGCCGCCGCCACGCAGGCCGCCACCATGTCGCCCTTCACCACGGCCACGCTCGGCGTGGCCAGGCCCTGCACCCGGAACCCGTCGGTGAGCACGTACCCGGGGTGTTCGGAGAGCCGGGCGACCGCGCGCCGCATGCCCTCGAGGTTGGCCACGTGGATGCCGAGCGCGTCCACCTCCTCGGCGGGGATCACGACGGTCGACCAGCTCAACGCGCGTGCCGTGATGCGGTCGAACAAGCGTTCCCGCTCGTCCTCGGACAGCGCCTTCGAGTCGGTCAGCCCCTCGAAGCGCCGACCGTCGCCCGGCTTGAGGACGCACGCCGCCACCACCAGCGGACCGGCGCACGCCCCGCGCCCCGCCTCGTCCACGCCGGCCACCGGACCGAGGCCGCGGCGGTCCAGCGCGCTCTGGAGAGCCCAGTTGCCACTGCTGCGCCGGATCACCGACCTCGGCGGCCGGAACTCCGCCACCGTCACGTCAACGTCACTCCGAGGCTCGTCGCTTGCTCACCACACCGACGAGCCTACGACCCAGCCACACCGTCGGGAACGCCGCGGCCACCCCGATCCCGGCAGGCAGGCCGGTCTGCCAGGCCGGCGCGCCCAGCGCGGTGGCCTGCGGGTTGGGGTCGTCGACGGTCTGCCAACGGGTCGGCGGCAGCACGATGAACTGCGCCTTGCCGATCACGTTCTCCACCGGCACCGCGCCGTTGACGCCGCCGCCGCCCTGCATGCGGGAGTCCGCCGAGTCGTTGCGGTTGTCGCCCATGACCCACAGGTGGCCGGGCGGCACCGTCACCGGGGCGAACTCGGCCTGGCCGACACCGCGGCCCG
This sequence comes from Saccharopolyspora hordei, assembly GCF_013410345.1. NCBI lineage: Bacteria > Bacillati > Actinomycetota > Actinomycetes > Pseudonocardiales > Pseudonocardiaceae > Saccharopolyspora > Saccharopolyspora hordei. Next base: position 1,921,030 of record NZ_JACCFJ010000001.1, on the reverse strand, counting down.
GCTCCCAGTACAGGTACGGCTCGTTGAGCGGCTTGCCGTCGACCAGCACTCGGTTCTGCGCGTCGCAGCACTCCACCGTCTGGCCGCCCACGGCGATGACCCGCTTGACGAAGTCCTTCTCGTCCGGGGCGCCGAAGCCCAGCAGCGAGGCCACGCTCTGGAAGAAGCCCGCGACCGGGTTGGTCGGCTCCTCGGCCTGGAACTCGTGCTGGACCCACGGCTGCGGCCCGCGGAACACCACGACGTCGCCGGGCTCCGGGTCGGAGAACCGGTAGGTGATCTTGTCGACCAGCACGCGGTCGTTGTTGCAGCCGGTGCAGCCGTGCAACGTCTGCTCCATCGACTGCGAGGGGATCACGTAGACCCGGGCGATGAACGCCTGGATGAGGATCGTCAGCACCAGGGCGGTGACGATCAAGATCGGCAGCTCGCGCCAGAACGAGCCCTTCTTCTTGTCCTTGGGCTTGCGGCGGCGAGAACCCTCCCCCGTCTCGTCCGGAGCACCGCTGTGGTGCTCCGCCTCGTGGGGCTCCTCCGCTGATCCGCTGCGCATGACGTCGGCCACCGGGCCAGGCTACTGGAACCGCGGCGGGCGCCGTCGCACTCCCCCGCTTCGGCGAGCCCGGACGAGCCGCTGTGACGTGGACTTTTCCCAGACTTCCCGGTCGAGGCCCCCGGCCGACGCCGCGGTGATCACCCGAAGGTGGACGCCGTCCCGTCACGACCGGACCCCGCCGCCGGCCCGGACGAGAAACAGCCCGGATGCAGGGGCATCCGGGCTGTTCGCAGCACGTCCGATCAGGAAGCGGCGGTCTCCCGCTTCTCCTTGATCTTCGCGGCCTTGCCGCGCCGGTCGCGCAGGTAGTACAGCTTCGCCCGCCGAACGTGACCGCGCGACACGACCTCGATCTGCGCGATGTTCGGGGTGTGCACCGGGAACGTCCGCTCCACACCGACACCGAAGGAAACCTTGCGCACGGTGAAGGTCTCCCGGATGCCATCGCCCTGCCGGCGGATGACCACGCCCTGGAAGACCTGAGTCCGCTCGCGCGAACCCTCGATGACGCGGACGTGGACCTTCAGCGTGTCACCGGGCCGGAAGGCCGGGATGTCGGAGCGCAGCGACTGGGCGTCCAACGCGTCCAGGGTGTTCATCGGTGGTCCGTCCTCATCCGTGTCGAAGGCACCCGTGTTCTCGCATGCCGATGACCCGACCTAGTGGCGAGGCACCGCCTGACACGGGGTGAACTTGCTCAATGCACACCGGACGGCTCGTCCGGCTGTGTCAACCGTTCCAGTGTGCCAGATCCGCGTTTCGGCGTATCAACCGACCCCACCGACATGCGGTCAGCGGGGCGCTTCTCCGGCATCCCGGGACTCATCGGAGTGATCCGACTCGCGCAGTCTATCGAGTTGCGCGCGGTCGGCCGCATCCAGGGCCCCCTCCGGCAGCGCCTCCAGCAGGTCGGGCCGCCGGTGGTAGGTGCGGGCCAGCGCCTGGTCGCGCCGCCAGCGGGCGATCGCGGCGTGGTTGCCGGAGCGCAGCACGTCCGGCACCGCGCGCCCGCGCCAGACCTCGGGGCGGGTGTAGCAGGGCCCCTCGAGCAGGCCGTCGGAGAACGAGTCCTGCTCGGCGGACAGCGGGTTGCCCAGCACCCCGGGCAGCAGGCGGGCCACCGCCTCGATCATCACCAGCGCGGCGACCTCGCCGCCGACCAGCACGTAGTCGCCGATGGAGACCTCCTCCACCGGCATCCGGGTGGCCGCGTCCTCGATCACCCGCTGGTCGATGCCCTCGTACCTGCCGCAGGCGAACACCAGCCACGGCTCGGCGGACCAGCGGACGGCGGTGCGCTGGTCGAACGGGCGACCGGCCGGGGTGGGCACGACCAGCCGCGGCACCGGCCCGCCCTTCGCGCCGGTCCCGCACACGCTGTCCAGCGCCTCACCCCACACCTGGGGCTTCATCACCATGCCGGGGCCGCCGCCGTAGGGGCTGTCGTCCACCGCGCGGTGCACGTCGTGCGTCCAGTCCCGCAGGTCGTGCACGCCGACCGAGATGCGCTCGCGCTCGATGGCCTTGCCCAGCAGCGCCTCCCGCAGCGGGTTCAGGTAGTCGGGGAAGATCGTGATGACGTCGATGCGCATGCTGCCCTCGGAACGGAAAAAGCCCCCGCCGGACGGCGAGGGCGGGATCACTGCACTGCTGCGGTCACTCGTCCAGCAGGCCTTCGGGCGGGTCGATGACCAGTGTGCCCGCCGACACGTCCACCTCGGGCACGATGTCGGCCACGAACGGCACCAGGACCTCGCGCCCCTCGGCCGTGCGCACCGCCAGCAGCTCGCCGGCGGGGGTGTGGACGACGTCCCGCACCTCGCCGACCTCGTCACCGGAGACCTGGACGGCCCGCAACCCGATCAGCTCGTGGTCGTGGAACTCGTCCGGGTCCTCGGTCGGTTCGAGGGCGTCGGTGGTGACGGTCAGCAGCACGCCGCGGAGCTCCTCGGCCGCGTCGCGGCTGTCCACCCCCTCGACGCGCAGCAGCAGCCGCCCGGCGTGCGGCCGGGCGGCTGCCACGGTGAGCTCCTGTCCGCGGTCCTTGCCGCGCAGCTGGGTCCCCAGCACCGAGCCGGGAGCGAAGCGCAGCTCGGGGCTGTCGGTGAGCACCTCGACGACGAGCTCTCCCCGCACACCGTGCGGTCGGACGACGCGCCCCACGGCGAGGGTCTCCGGCTCTGTCACCGCCATGGTGCTCAGCGGTCGGTGTCGACCACGTCGACCCGGATGCCGCGCCCGCCGATGCCGGACATCACGGTCCGCAGCGCGGTGGCGGTGCGCCCGCCGCGGCCGATCACCTTGCCCAGGTCGTCGGGGTTGACGTGCACCTCGAGGGTGCGACCGCGCCGGGTCGTGAGCAGCTGGACGCGGACATCGTCGGGGTTGTCGACGATGCCGCGCACCAGGTGTTCAAGCGCGTCCGCGAGGACCGTCACGCCTGACCTTCCTCGGTCTTGCGCTCCTCGGCCTTGTCCTCGGCCTTCTTGCCACCCTTCTTCTTCGGGGTGGTGGCCTCGACGGACGGCTCCTCGTTGGCGGCGGCGAGCGCGGCCTCGAACAGCTCCTGCTTGCTCGGCTTCGGCTCGGGCTTCTTCAGCTTGCCCTCGGCGCCCGGCAGGCCCTTGAACTTCTGCCAGTCACCGGTGATCTCCAGGATGTTGCGCACCGGGTCGGTCGGCTGTGCCCCGACACCCAGCCAGTACTGCACCCGCTCCGAGTTGACGACGATGCCGCTCGGGTTCTCCTTCGGGTGGTACTGCCCGATCGTCTCGATGGCCCGGCCGTTGCGGCGGGTGCGGGCGTCGGCGACGACGATGCGGTAGTGCGGCTCGCGGATCTTGCCGATCCGGGCGAGCTTGATCTTCACAGCCACGGGTGCTGGTGCTCCTCAGACTCTCGTTCGTGCTCCGGTGAGCGCTCCCGAAGCGCGTGGGGCGGCGCCCGGGATCGCTCATACGTCAAATCGGCCACAAGCGGTGAGAGGGACCCCTCGCGGCGAACAACTGGCCATTCTGCCAGATCCCGACGTCCGGACCGGTCTCGGGGTCCGGGCGGTCCGCCGGTCAGGCGGGCAGCAGGCCGAGCGAGATCAGCAGCAGGCCGAGGGCGGGCAGGAAGTTGTTCACCTGGTGGGCCACCACGCTGGCGGTCAGCCGGCCGGTGACCATCCGGGCCACCCCGATCGGGATGGCGATCACCAGCAGCAGCGCGGTGCGCTCCGGCTCCAGGTGGCCGATCGCGAAGACCGCGGTGCTGAGCACGAACACGTTGAGCTGGCTCCAGCGCATCCGCTCCATCGCGCCCCACAGCAGCCCGCGGTAGAGCAGTTCCTCGCACAGCGGGGCGATCAGCCAGATGTGCAGGAAGACCAGCACGGCCACGGCCGGGGGCAGCCGCACCCCCTCGAGCAGGCTGCTCACCGTCGAGTGGGCGTTGTCCTGGCCCACCCACTCCGCCCACAGCGAGGTCGCGATCGTGGTGGTGACCAGGCCCACGCCCCCGATGGCGAGCCCGGTGGTCACGTCCGACCAGCGCCACTCCAGGCCGAAGTCCAGCCGCGGGCCGTTGCCGCGCACCATGGTGATCACCACCGCCAGCGCCCCGGCGAGCACGGTGGGCAGCATCAGCATGACCGCCAGCGTCTCGGCGTCCGGGGTGCCGAGGGCGGCCGCCAGCGTCACCGACACGAGCACGAACACCGCTTGCGTCAGGAAGAACGCACCGAGTCCCCACCGGTGCGTGCGGACGGGGGGCGTGCTCGACCGTTCCGGGGATCCCCCGTCCTCGGTCGACGGTGGCTGTTGCGCTTCGTTCACGGGCATCTCCGCAGTGCCGATCGGCATCGAGTGGCCCGGCCCGGCTGCTCGCGGGCACCGGCGAGCAGCCACATTACCGCCGCAGCGGCGCTGCCCGGCGCCAGCGTCACCGCGCGACGGCGAAGAGCAGCAGCGCGGGCAGGAAGTTGTTGGTGGCGTGGGCGATCATGCTCGTCGCCACCCGGCCGGTGATCATCCGCGCCGCGCCGATCGCCAGCCCGCCGACGAACAGCACCGGGGTGCGCCACACCTCCTGGTGGATCAACGCGAAGATCAGCGAGGTCAGGACGAGGATCGCGTAGCGCGGCAGCCGGTAGTGCTCCAGAGCGCCCCACAGCGCGCCGCGCATGAGCAGCTCCTCGGTGAGCGGCGCCCCGAGGAAGGCGAACAGCGCGAAGAGGAACAGCCAGACGGTCCGCTCCCCCTGCATCAGCCGGGCCAGGTCGGTCTCCGGCGGCGGCCCGGACACCGCGATGATCACCAGCGTCAGCAGCCAGGACCCGATCAGCGCGGTGAGCCCGCAGGCCACCCCCACCTTCCAGTCCCGGCGCTTGGGCACGATGCCGAAGTCCGCGCGCAGACCGCGGCCGCGCCACCAGGAGAACACCGCGGGCACCAGGCCCAGCAGCACGTTCGGGGCGAAGGCGAGCAGCAGCAGCGGGCCGGTGCTGGGCGGGGCGGTCGGGTCGAACCCGCCCTGCCGCTCCGGCCGGACCGCGGTGAGGACCAGCACGAACAGGTAGTAGCCGCCGTAGCCGAGGAAGAACGCCGCCAGGCCCCAGGCCAGCGAGCCGCGGCGGGCGGCCTCCAGCTGGGCCTCCCAGAACCTCGGGTGCAGGTCCGGGTCCGCGGCGCCCTCGACCGGGCGCATGGCCCGCGACGGCGGATCCGGCCGCTCCTCCGGCTGTTCCCCCACGACGCCCTCCCCTCCGACGTCTCCCACACTATGTGCTCGCCGCGTCCGACGCCGATCACCCCAGGCGCTGACCTGGGGTGATCGCCCACGCGTCCGCCCCGCCGCGCGCGGACGGCGGGGCGGGGAGCGCGGTCGGTCACGCCGCGTCGACGACGCGGCCGCGCAGCACGATGCGGCGAGGGCTGCGCAGCTCGGTGAGGTCCTTGCGGGGGTCGGCGTCGTAGCACACCAGGTCGGCCGGGGCGCCGTGCTCCAGGCCCTGCCAGCCCAGCCACTCGCGCGCCTGCCAGGACGCCGCGCCGAGCGCCTGCTCGGTGGACATCCCGACGCGGTGCAGCGCGAAGACCTCGTCGGCCAGCACGCCGTGCGCGATGCCGCCGCCCGCGTCGGTGCCCGCGTAGACCGGCACGCCCGCCTCGATCGCCTTCGCCACCGTCCGGTCCGCCCGCTCGTACAGGTCGGTCATGTGCGCGGCGTAGGTCGGGTACTTGGTGGCCGCCGCCGCGAAGGACGGGAAGTTCTCCACGTTGATCAGCGTCGGGACCAGCGCCGTGCCCCGCTCGGCCATCATCGCGACGGTCTCGTCGGTGAGGCCGGTGCCGTGCTCGATGCAGTCGATGCCGGCCGCGATCAGCCCCGGCAGCGCGTCCTCCCCGAACACGTGCGCGGTCACCCGCGCGCCCATGCGGTGCGCGGTCGCGATCGCCTCGGCCAGCACCTCGTCGCTCCACAGCGGAGCCAGGTCGCCCACCGAGCGGTCGATCCAGTCGCCGACCAGCTTGACCCAGCCGTCGCCGTAGGCCGCCTGCTCGGCCACCGCGGCGGGCAGCTGCTCCTCGTCCTCGAGCTGGTCGGCCAGGTGCGGGATGTAGCGCTTCGGCCGGGCGAGGTGGCGCCCGGCGCGGACGATGCGCGGCAGGTCCTCCCGCTCCTGCAGCGGCCGGGTGTCGATCGGCGCACCGCAGTCGCGGACCAGCAGGGTGCCGGCGTCGCGGTCGAGCTCGGCCTGCGCGGCCGCCTCGTCCAGCTCCACCGGCCCCTCCGGGCCGATGCCGATGTGGCAGTGCGCGTCGACCAGCCCGGGCAGCACGAAACCGCCGTCGAAGACGGTCTCGGCGCCCGGCACCGGCTCGAGGCTGATCCGGCCGTCACGAATCCACAGGTCGCGGTGCGCGCCGTCGGGCAGCACGACACCGCGCAGGTGCAGCGCGCTCACTTCTTCTTCTTGCCGTTCCCGAAGTTCAGCTTGGAGGGGTCGAAACCGGGGGGCAGCTCGTTGAGGCCGCCCTCCAGCTTCGACAGGTCCGGGCCACCGGGGGGCATGCCGGGGAACCCGCCGGGCGGCATGCCGGGGAAGCCGCCAGGCAGGCCGCGCATGCCCTTGGGCTGCGTCGGGCCCTTGCCCTTCTTCCCCTTCTTCCCCTTCTTGCCCTTGCGGCTCTTGCTGCCGCCACCGCCGCCGAAGCCGAAGCCGCCAGCCATCTGCTGCATCATCTTGCGGGCTTCGAAGAACCGGTTGACCAGGTCGTTGATGTCGCTGACGGTCACGCCGGAGCCGCGCGCGATGCGCTGCCTGCGGGAGGCGTTGATGATCTTCGGGTCGGCCCGCTCCTCGGGCGTCATGCCGCGGATGATCGCCTGGATGCGGTCCAGGTGCTTCTCGTCGAAGTTGGCCAGCTGGTCCTTCATCTGGTTGGCGCCCGGCAGCATGCCCAGCAGGTTCTGCAGCGGGCCCATCCGGCGCACCGCCTGCATCTGCTCCAGGAAGTCCTCGAGCGTCAGCTGGCCGGTGCCCAGCTTCTCCGCGGCCTTCTCCGCCTGCTCCTGGTCGAAGGCCTGCTCGGCCTGCTCGATGAGGGTGAGCACGTCACCCATGCCCAGGATCCGGTTGGCCATCCGGTCCGGGTGGAACAGGTCGAAGTCCTCCAGCTTCTCGCCGCTGGAGGCGAACATGATGGGCTGGCCGGTGATCTCGCGGACCGACAGCGCGGCACCACCGCGGGCGTCACCGTCGAGCTTGGTCAGCACCACGCCGGAGAAGCCGACGCCGTCGCGGAACGCCTCGGCGGTGTTGACCGCGTCCTGACCGACCATCGCGTCGAGCACGAACAGGACCTCGTCCGGGGAGATCGCGTCCCGGATGTCGGCGGCCTGCTTCATCATCTCCTCGTCGACGCCCAGCCGGCCGGCGGTGTCGACGATGACGACGTCGTGCTGGGCGCGGCGCGCCTCGTCGATGCTGCGGCGGGAGACCTCGACCGGGTCGCCCACGCCGTTGCCCGGCTCGGGCGCGAACACCGGCACCCCGGCGCGCTCACCGACCACCTGCAGCTGGTTCACCGCGTTCGGCCGCTGCAGGTCGCAGGCCACCAGCAGCGGGGTGTGCCCCTGGCCGACCAGCCACTTGGCGAGCTTGCCCGCCAGCGTCGTCTTGCCGGAACCCTGCAGACCCGCCAGCATGATCACGGTCGGCGGGTTCTTGGCGAACTGCAGCCGCCGGGTCTCGCCGCCGAGGACCGAGACCAGCTCCTCGTTGACGATCTTGATGACCTGCTGCGCCGGGTTGAGCGCCTGCGACACCTCGGTGCCCTTGGCGCGCTCCTTGACACCCTTGATGAAGCTGCGCACCACGGGAAGCGCCACGTCTGCTTCGAGCAGGGCGATGCGGATCTCCCGCGCGGTGGCGTCGATGTCCGCCTCGGACAGCCGCCCCTTGCCGCGCAGGTTCGTCAGGACCGAGGTGAGCCGGTCGGAGAGAGTGTCGAACACGGGTTCACGGTCTCCAGAGTCGATGGATTACCTAAGCGAGGGTAACTGCCCGAGGCCACCCGCCGGTGCGGGCCGGACGGATCGTCGCACCGTCGGCCGCGCCGCCCGGCCGGCCGTTCCGCACGAACGGCGCACCCCGGGGTGGCTGCCGCCACACCCGGGGTGACCCGCTCAACTGCGCTGGTAGTCCTCGCGCCGCGCCCCGCGGGACTGCGGCGAGCGCTGGCCCTTGCGGTGCGGGCGCCGGTCCCGGTCCCGGTCGCGGTCCCGGGCGGGACGCCGCGGGCGACGGCTGACGACCTCGCCGTCGGCGCGGCTGATGCGCAGCCCGCGCCCGGCCACCTGGGTGGTGCGCAGCTTGCTGAGCAGCTCGTCCGGCAGGTCGGCGGGCAGCTCGATCAGGGTGTGCTCGTTGCGGATGTCGATGTGCCCGATGTACTTGCTGGGCACCCCGCCCTCGTTGGCCAGCGCCCCGACCAGCGCGCGCGGCGTCACCCGGTTGCGGCGGCCGACCTCGACCCGGTAGGTCTCGGTGTCCGAGCTGCTCGGGTGGAACGTCGCGCCCTCGCGGCGCGGCGGCTCCGGCTCGGGCTCCAGCAGCAGCGGGCGGTCGCCCTGCGCCATCGCGGCCAGGGCCGCGGCGATCTCCACGGCCGGCACGTCGTGGGTCCGCTCGTACTCCCGCACCAGCTCCTGGAACACCTCCAGGCCGCCCTTGGCGAGGGTGTCGGTGATGTTCTGCGCGAACTTGGCCAGCCGCCGGTCGTTGACCGCCTCGATGGTGGGCAGCTCCATCTGCTGGATGGACTGGCGGGTGGCGCGCTCGATGGCCCGCAGCAGGTGCCGCTCCCGCGGGGAGACGAACAGGATCGCCTCGCCGCTGCGCCCGGCACGACCGGTGCGGCCGACGCGGTGCACGTAGGACTCGGTGTCGTGCGGGATGTCGTAGTTGAGCACGTGCGAGATGCGCTCGACGTCCAGGCCGCGGGCGGCGACGTCGGTGGCCACCAGGATGTCGATCTTGCCGTCCCGGAGGTGGCCGATGGTGCGCTCGCGCTGCGCCTGCGCGATGTCGCCGTTGATCGCCGCCGCGCTGAAGCCGCGCGCCTGCAGCTTCTCCGCGAGCTCCTCGGTGAGCTGCTTGGTGCGGACGAACACGATCATCCCGTCGAAGGGCTCGACCTCGAGGATGCGGGTCAGCGCGTCGAGCTTGCCCGCGCCGCGCACCGGCACGTACCGCTGGTTGATGTTGGTGGCCGTGCTGGTCTTGGTCTTGACCGAGATCTCGACCGGGTCGTTGAGGTAGTTCTGGCTGATCCCGCGGATGGCGCCGGGCATGGTCGCGGAGAACAGCGCGACCTGGCGGCTGGCCGGCACCGCCTGCAGGATGCGCTCCACGTCCTCGATGAAGCCCATCCGCAGCATCTCGTCGGCCTCGTCGAGCACGAGGTTCTTCAGGCCGGTCAGGTCCAGCGACCCCTTCTCCAGGTGGTCGATCAACCGGCCGGGGGTGCCGACGACGACGTGCGCGCCGCGGCGCAGCCCGGCCAGCTGCGGGCCGTAGCCGGTGCCGCCGTAGATGGGCAGGACGTGGAAGCCGGGCAGGTGCGCGGCGTAGCGCTGGAACGCCTCGGAGACCTGGATGGCCAGCTCCCGGGTGGGGGCCAGCACCAGGGCCTGCGGGCCGGTGGCCTCGAGGTCGAGCCGGGAGAGGACGGGCAGTGCGAACGCGGCGGTCTTGCCGGTGCCGGTCTGCGCCAGACCCAGCACGTCGCGCCCCTCCAGCAACAGCGGGATCGTCTGCGCCTGGATCGGGGAGGGGGTCTCGTAGCCGATCTCGGTCAGCGCCTGGCGGACGCGCGGGTCGAGGTCGAGCTCGTCGAAGGTCTGCATGCTGGTAGCGGGTCTCCTAGGTGGGTCGAAGGGGGCTGATGGATCGCGGAAACGGCCCGGTGCTGCCCGCCAGGTACGGGCTGGAGGGGTCGGCGCGGTGGTCCGCGCGACCACGGGGCTGCCGCTTGCGCTCGTCGAACCGCGCGCTCTTCTGGACCCACACCCTGTTGCCAGTGACCCGCAGCTCGATGATTCTCAGCCAGGTGCGGCGACGTCCTGGCCGCTGCACCAACTGACGAGCTTAGCGATCGAGGTCCGCGCCCGCCGCGCCGCCCCGGCCCAACGGGACGCACGTCACCCCCGCACGTCCAGGCGGATCCCGGACGCGACCTCGTCGCGGGTGAGCAGGTGCACCTGCTGCCAGCCGCGCGGGGTGGCACCGCCGCGCAGCCGCAGGCGCATCCGCTCCGCCCGCTGCACGTGCCGCCGGAACGACCCGCTGCGGATGAGCCGGCCTCGCTGGTGCTGCCCGGCCAGGGCGTCGCGCGGGTCGGCGTGCAGCCACACGAGCACGCACCGGCGTCCGCTCACCCAGCCGAACGCCACCAGCAGGGCGCGGGTGGTGGCGCGGGTGGCGGGCTCGTGCGCGACGACCGGGCCGGAGGCGGTCAGGCACCACCACGCGATGCGGGTCCGGTGCGCCAGGTGCACCAGCGGCCGGTAGCAGCGGTAGGGCAGGCGCGCGGGCAGCAGCGCGCGCAGGCACGCGCGGACCTGCTCGGAGTCCAACGTCGAGATGCCGGCGTCCGCGCGGATCTTGCCGAGCGCGGTGCTCTTCCCCGCGCCGGGGAGCCCGGCGAGGACGACGAGGGACCGTCGGCCGACGCGCACGGTCGGCGGGGGGTGTGCGGCCACTGGTGAGGAGTCCTGTCCGTCCACGACGAGGACCAGGTTACGCGGTGGACGATCTTGGCCGGTGGGTCCGGCCGCACGTGCGGGAGGCGGCTCGCTCCCCCCGTCGAGCCGCCTCCCGCACTCCCCCTGGTGCACTTCCGATCCGCTCGGATGGCCCTTCCCCTCCCACCCGAGCGGGTTCCCCCCTCGGTGCGACTGCCAGGCCCGGAACCACCCGCCCGACCCCCAGTGCGGGCGGGTGCCCCCTCCGGATCCCCCCTGATGGCCCGTCGCACTGAGAAGTGTGCCGTGCGGGCGGGTCGCGGCGAGACCGTGAAGCCCCCTGAGTTCGGCTGCGTAGTGCTACTCACCTCGCCCCGCGCGCGGGTGCGTCGAACCACTCGGGGAACGACGCAGGGCGCCCCCGACCTCGGCGGTCGGGAGCGCCCTGCGTGCCGTGTCGTGCGCTAGATCGCTTCGGGGCCGGTCTCACCGGTGCGGACCCGGACCACCGTGTCCACCGCCGTGACCCACACCTTGCCGTCGCCGACCTGGCCGGTGCGGACGGCACGCACGACGCCGTCCACCACCTCGTCCACGGCGCTCTCGTCGACCAGCACTTCGACGCGCAGCTTCGCCACGAAGTCCACCGGGTACTCGGCGCCCCGGTAGACCTCGGTGCGGCCCTTCTGCCTGCCGTAGCCCTGCGCCTGGCTGACCGTCATGCCCAGCACCCCGAGCCGGCCCAGCTCGTCCTTGAGGTCGTCCAGCTTGGACGGTTGCACGATCGCGGTCACCAGCTTCATGCGCGGCTGCCCTCCAGTTCGCGTTCCACGTCGTCGGCCGCGACCGGGGCGCGGCGCGCGGAGCCGCTGTCGCTGAAGTGGTAGGCGGCCTCGGCGTGCTCGGTCTCGTCGATGCCCACGGCTTCGTCCTCCTCACCGAGCCGGAACCCGACGACCGCCTTGACCAGCAGCGCCAGCACCAGGCTCAGCACGAAGGAGTACACCAGCACCGCGACCGCGCCGACAGCCTGCCGCCACAGCTGGTCCAGCCCGCCGCCGTAGAACAGGCCGTCGACCCCGGCCGGGGCGGACGCGGACGCGAACAGGCCGACCAGCAGGGTGCCCATCAGGCCACCGACCAGGTGCACACCGACGACGTCGAGCGAGTCGTCGTAGCCGAACCGGAACTTGAGGCTCACCGACAGCGCGCAGACCGCGCCGGTGATGGCGCCGACCGCGATCGCGCCCAGCGGGGTCACCGAGGAGCAGGCCGGGGTGATCGCGACCAGCCCGGCGACGATGCCCGACGCGGCACCGAGGGTGGTGGCGTGGCCGTCGCGGATGCGCTCCACCAGCAGCCAGCCGAGCATCGCCGCGGAGGTGGCGACCAGGGTGTTGACCAGCACCACCGCGGCCGTGGTGTCGGCGGCCAGCGCCGAACCGGCGTTGAACCCGAACCAGCCGAACCACAGCAGACCCGCGCCGAGCACCACGAACGGCAGGTTGTGCGGCTTGCCCGGGTCCTTCGGCCAGCCGGTGCGCTTGCCCAGCACCAGCGCCAGCGCCAGCGCGGCGGCACCGGCGTTGATGTGCACCGCGGTGCCACCGGCGAAGTCGATCGCGGCGATCCGGTTGGCGATCCAGCCGCCGACCGCCGTCACGGTGCCCGCGTCGTCGGTGGAGTCGAACGCGAACACCCAGTGCGCGACCGGGAAGTACACCACCACCGCCCACAGCGCGGCGAACAGCAGCCACGGGCCGAAGCGGGCCCGGTCGGCGATCGCGCCCGAGACCAGGGCGACCGTGAGGATCGCGAACATCGCCTGGAAGCCGACGAACGCCATGGTGGGGATCGAGTCGGAGAGCTGGTCCTCGCCCAGCAGCGAGCTCAGCCCGAAGAACTCGGTGGGGTCACCGAGCAGGCCGACGCCGCCGACGTCAGAACCGAACGCCGTGGAGTAGCCGACGAGCACCCACAGCACGCCCACCACACCGATGCTGCCGAGGCTCATCATCAGCATGTTGAGCACGCCGCGGGAGCGCACCATGCCACCGTAGAAGAACGCCAAACCTGGGGTCATGAGCAGGACCAGAGCCGCGCTCACGAGCACCCACGCGGTGTCGCCTGAGTTCACATCGCCTCCCCGTGCGGACCGAGTTGCGCCGCATCATGGGGAATGCGTGTTTCACGCGCCCCGTCCCGTTGTTTCAGTGCTGTGAAATCACGCTCACCGCGTGTCACGGACGCGTTGTGCGTCGCGGTGCACCGAGGGCACGAGGCGCTGGCGGCAGGCCAGCCACCCGGCGACCAGCCAGGCGGCGCAGCAGGCCATGAGCAGCACCAGCGGAGCGGTCCAGCCGCCCGCCAGGTCGTGCAGCAGCCCGATGAGCAGCGGACCGGCCGCGGCGATGAGGTAGCCGCAGCCCTGCGCCATCCCGGACAGCGCGGCGGCGGTGTCGCTGTCCGGCGACCGCAGCCCGATCACCGTCAGCGCCAGGCCGAAGGCCGCACCCTGCGCGACGCCGAGCAGCACCACCGCGGGCCACACCCCGGCCACCGGACCGGCCAGGACCCCGGCGAACCCGAGCGCGATGCACACCCCGAGCACGGTGGAGACCGGCCGCTGGTCGCGGAACCGGCGGCACAGCACCGGGACCGCGAGCGACCCGGCGGCCTGCACCGCCGCCTGGACGCCCAGCGCCAGCCCGGCCAGCTCGGCGCTCATCCCCCGGCCCTGCAGCATGGTCGGCAGCCAGCCGAACACGACGTAGGCCATCGCCGACTGCAGGCCCATGAACGCGGTCACCTGCCAGGCCAGCGCGTTGCCCCACAGCACCCCGGGCCGCGCCGGCGGGGGCGGCGTGCTGGAGCCGCGGCGCAGCACGAAGGCGCTGATCACCAGGGCCAGCAGCACCGGGACCGCGAGCAGCCCGAGCGGGGCCCGCCACGGCGAGCCCACCGCGGCGCTGATCGGCACCACGACGCTGGCCGCGAACGCGCCGCCCAGCGTCAGGCACATGGTGTAGGCCGCGGTGACCGCCGGGATGCGGTCCGGGAAGTCGCGCTTGATCAGGCCCGGCAGCGCGACGTTCGCCACGGCGATCCCGGCGCCGACCACGACCGTGCCGGTCAGCAGCGCCCACGTGGTCCCCACGGCCCGCAGCAGGTTGCCGACCAGCAGCACGACCAGGCAGCCGACGACCACCTCCTCGTCGCCGAACCGCTGCCGCAGCACCGGCGCGACGAAGGCGAACGCCCCCAGGCACACCACCGGCAACGTGGTCAGCACCCCGCCGAAGGTGGTGGACACCCCGAGGTCCTGCTGGATCCGCTCCAGCAGCGGGGCCACCGCGGTGAACGGCGGCCGCAGCGCCAGCGCCACGAGCACGATCAGCACGAGGGTGGCCACCGCGGTGCGCGACCGTTGGGCTCCGGTGCTCACGACGCGGTCCCCCCTTCGCCGGCGACGTCGCGCAGCGACGTCAGGCACGGTTCGATGACGGCGTGGGCGGCTGCCGCCGCGGCCTCGGCGTCCCGGGCGGCGATCGCCTCGAACAGCGCGTGGTGGGCCTGCGGACCGCCCTCCTGCAGGGCGCTGTCGGCGCGCAGCGCCACCAGGCTCTCCCGCAAGCGTTCACTGAAGTAGCGGTACATCTCGGTGAGCAGCGGGTTGCGCGCCGCGTCGACCACCGCGGAGTGGAACGCGACGTCGGCGGCACCGAACTCCTCCGGCGACGCGGCGCGGTCGCGCCGGTCCAGCAGCGCGCGCAGCCGCTCGACGTCGGCGTCGTCGCGCCGCTGCGCCGCCAGCCGCGCGGCCTGCACGTCGTGGGCGAGCTGCACCTCGAAGACGTCCCGCAGCTCGGCCCGCCGCAGCTGCCGCAGCATCGGCGAAGGGTCGGCGGCGGAGACCACGAAGGTGCCGGCGCCCTGCCGCGCCTCCAGGCAGCCGAGCTGCACCAGGGCGCGCACGGCCTCCCGGACGACGGCCCGGCTCACCCCGAGCTCGGCGACCAGCTCCTGCTCGGTGGGGATCCGCTCCCCCGGCGCCCACGTCCCGTTCGCCAGCTGCTCGTTGAGCGCCGCGATGACCTCGTCGACGGAAGACCGCCGTCTGACCACCCGCATCCGCACACCTCCGGCGCGACCGTACGCGAAACGTCAGTCGTCAGACAAATCTCTTCCGCAGGGTGAGATCGCGTCCGGACAGCAGACGGCCCCCGCGCGGGACGCGGGGGCCGTGCCGCAGGGGTGTCAGTCGAGCAGGGCGTCCACGAACGCCTCCGGCTCGAACGGCGCGAGGTCGTCCGGGCCCTCGCCGAGGCCGACCAGCTTCACCGGGACACCGAGCTCGCGCTGGACCTGGAAGACGATGCCGCCCTTGGCGGTGCCGTCGAGCTTGGTCAGCACGATGCCCGTCACGTCCACCACCTCGGAGAAGACGCGCGCCTGGGTGAGCCCGTTCTGGCCGGTCGTGGCGTCGAGGACCAGCAGGACCTCGTCCACCTGGGCCTTCTTGTCCACGACCCGCTTGACCTTGCCCAGTTCGTCCATCAAGCCGGTCTTGGTGTGCAGGCGGCCGGCGGTGTCCACCAGCACCGCGTCCACCGCCGTGTCCGTGCCGCGGCTGACCGCCTCGAACGCCACGCTCGCCGGGTCCGCGCCCTCCTTGCCGCGGACGACCTCGGCACCCACCCGGTTGCCCCAGGTGGCCAGCTGCTCGACCGCGGCCGCGCGGAACGTGTCGGCCGCGCCGAGCAGGACGGTCCGGCCGTCGGCGACCAGGACCCGGGCCAGCTTGCCGGTGGTCGTGGTCTTGCCGGTGCCGTTGACGCCGACGACGAGCACCACGGCGGGCTTGCCGCCGTTGGCCGGGTCGCCGTGCGGCAGCGCCCGCACCGCGCGCTCCATGTCCGGGCCGAGCGCGTCCACCAGCACCTCGCGGAGCAGCGCGCGCGCCTGCTCCGGGGTGCGGACGCCGCGCGAGGCGATCTCGGTGCGGAGGCGGTCGGTGATCTCGGTCGTGGTGGCCGCGCCCAGGTCGGCCATGAGCAGGGTGTCCTCGATCTCCTCCCAGGAGTCCTCGTCGAGGTCCCCCGCGCCCAGCAGGCCGAGCAGGCCCTGGCCGAAGGTCGAGCGCGACCGGGACAGGCGACCGCGCAGCCGCTCCAAGCGGCCCGCCGTCGGCTCGATCTCCTCGACCTCCTCGACCGCTCCCGGCTCCGCCGGGGTCGGCTCGGGCACCGGCTCGACGCGCTCCTGCGCCGGCACCTCGGGCTCGGCCGGGGCCGCGGGGGCCTCGGTCTGCGCCGGGGGCTCGTCCACCGTGGTCGGACCGGTGTCCGTCGTGGTCGTCGGACCGTCCGTCGTGGTCGGGGTCTCCGCCGTCGCGGTCGACCCGTCCGCCGGGCTGTCCGCCGTCGTGGTGGTCCCGTCCGGGAGCGGGACGTCGACGATGCCGCGGCGCTCGGAGTCCCGCGGCACCGCCGCGTCGTCACCGACACCCGGCTGGCCCTCCACCTCGGTGCGCTCGCCCGCGGGGTGTTCCGGCGGGGCGACCGTGGTGGAGCCACCGCTGGAGAGGCTGATGCCGCCGCCCGCACGGTAGCCACCGCCCTTGACGGCCTCGGTCGGCCCGGCGGTGTCCTCCCGCTCGCTCAGGCTGATCCGGCGCCGGCGGTTCAGGACCAGGCCGGCGGTCACGGCGACCGCCAGCACCAGCACCACGGCGACGATGATCACAATCAGGGTAGAGGTCGTCACCCGCCCATCCTCCCACCTGGTCGTTCCGGTGCTGGCACGCGCCCCGGAGGCGCCGGGCGGGTTCCACCCGTGGCACTGGAGCGATGTAGTGAGCAAATTTCCAACAAAGGCGCTCTCGATGCTTGCGTTCGACACCGACTGTGGAATAGACCACTGGCGTGAACTGGTGGCGGGTGCTCGGGCTCCTCTCCGGCACGTCGATGGACGGCGTCGACGTGGCCGCGGCCGACCTGCGCCTGGACGGTGACGTCCTCGAGCTCCGGCCGCTCGGCAGCACCACCCTCGCCTACCCGCCCGACCTGCACCGCGCCCTGCTGGCGGCGCTGCCGCCCGGCGAGTGCAGCGCCGCGGAGCTGTGCCGCCTGGACACGCTCGTCGGCCAGCACTTCGCCGCCGCGGCGCAACGCGGGGTGGAGCTGGCGGACGGCCGCGCGGACCTCGTCGCCTCGCTGGGCCAGACGCTCTACCACTGGGTCGAGGACGACCGGGCCCGCGGCACCCTGCAGATCGGGCAACCCGCGTGGATCGCCGAGGCCACCGGGCTGCCCGTGGTCTCAGACCTGCGCGCCCGCGACGTCGCCGCGGGCGGGCACGGCGCACCGCTGGCGGGCGTGCTGGACGCGCTGTGGCTGGCCGACGAGCCGGGGCCCGGCGTCGCGCTGAACATCGGCGGCATCGCCAACATCACCGTGGTCGGCGGCGACCGCCCGCTGGCCTACGACACCGGCCCGGGCAACGCGCTCATCGACCTCGCCGCCGCCCGCGTCACCGGGCACCCGCAGGACACCGACGGCGCGCTCGCCGCGCGCGGCACCGTGCGCACCGACCTGCTGGAGGTCCTGCTCGACGACGCCTACTACCGCCTGCCCCCGCCGAAGTCGACCGGCAAGGAGCGGTTCAACGCCGCCTACCTGGACCGGGCGCTGGAGCGGGTGGGCGGCGACGTCGCCGACGCCGACCTGCTCGCCACCCTGACCGAGCTGACCGCGCGCACCGTCGCCGACGCCTGCCGCGCGGAGGGGGCCGTCCGCGTCATCGCCTCCGGCGGGGGGGTGCGGAATCCGGTGCTGCTCGCTACGCTGCGCCGCCAACTGGACGTTCCGGTGCTCGTCAGCGACGAGCTGGGGTTGCCGGCCGACAGCAAGGAAGCACTGCTCACCGCGCTGCTCGGCTTCCTCACCTGGCACGGGGCTTCCGGCAACACGCCGGGCACCACGGGGGCCGCCGGTCCCCGGTTGTTGGGCAGCATCACACCTGGAGCCGGGCCGCTGCGGATGCCGGCCCCGGTCGTCGACCAGCCGACCCGGCTGCGCGTGCAGCCCGGTGACACCGCGTAGGAGGCAGCATGCGATCGCTCGACCTGGCCGTGATCGGCCTGTACCTGGTCGCCATGCCAGTGCTCGGGCTGCTGCTGAGCGGCCGGCAGAAGAGCTCCGAGGACTACTTCGTCGGCAGCAGGCAGCTGCCCTGGTGGGCGGTGTGCTTCTCGGTGGTCGCCACCGAGACCTCGACGCTGACGGTGATCAGCGTGCCGACGGTGGCCTACCTCGGCAGCTTCACCTACCTGCAGCTGGCGATCGGCTACCTGATCGGCCGGATCGTGGTGGCCTTCGTGCTGCTGCCGAAGTACTTCGCCGGGAACCTGGTCAGCGCCTACGAGTTCCTCGGCCAGCGGTTCGGCGCCGGGCTGCAGGGCACCGCCTCGGTGACGTTCCTGATCACCCGGCTGCTGGCCGACGGCCTGCGGCTGTTCGCCACCGCGATCCCGGTGAAGGTGGTGCTGGCGGCGTTCGGCGTGGACCTGGCGTACTGGCAGATCGTGCTGGTCCTAGCGGTGCTGACGGTGGTCTACACCTACCTCGGCGGGATCAAGGCCGTGGTGTGGGTCGACGCGATCCAGATGGGCGTCTACGTCGGCGGCGCGATCGTGGCCGCCGTGGTGCTGGCCGGGCAGCTGCCTGCGGACTGGTTCAGCACCGCGCTGGACGCGGGCAAGTTCGAGCTGCTCGACTTCACCTCGTCGATCGTCACCGACCAGTACGCCTTCGTGACCGCGGTCGTCGGCGGCGCGGTGTTCGCGATGGCCTCGCACGGCGCCGACCAGCTCATGGTGCAGCGCCTGCTGGCCTGCCGGAACGTCCGCGACAGCCAGAAGGCGCTGATCGCCAGCGGTGTCGTGGTGGCCCTGCAGTTCGCGCTGTTCCTGCTGATCGGCTCCATGCTGTGGGCGTTCTTCCAGGGCGCCTCGCCGAGCGAGATGGGCATGGCCAGCAACGACGAGCTGTTCCCGACGTTCATCGTCGACCACCTGCCGCCCGGGCTGTCCGGGCTGCTCATCGCGGGCATCCTGGCCGCCGCGATGAGCACCCTGGCCTCGTCGCTGAACTCGCTGTCCACCTCGACCGTCAGCGACCTGGCCCAGCGCTTCGCCAAGCCCAAGCTCGACGACGCGGCCGTGCTGCGGATGGGCAAGCTCTGGACGCTGGTGTGGGCCGTGGTGTTCGTGGTGTTCGCGTCGCTGTTCAGCAGCACCGACAACCCGGTGGTGGAGGTCGGGCTGAGCATCGCCAGCTACACCTACGGCGCGCTGCTCGGCGCGTTCCTGCTGGGGCTGCTGGTCAAGCGGGCCCGGCAGACCGACGCGAAGATCGCGTTCTGGGCGACGATCGCGGTGGTGCTGGTGTTCGTCTTCGGGGTGCAGTTCCCGGACGGCGAGGGCGGCGAGGCGGCCCTGGCGTTCCCCTGGTACACCCCGCTGGGCGTGCTCGTGACGCTGGTGGTGGGCGGCCTGCTGTCGCTGCGGCACAGCCGCCCCACCGTCGAGTCGCCGGCCGAGCACGCCGACACGCCGTGAGCTCCGCGGGTCAGAGGGCCAGCGTCAGGATGATCATCAGCAGGACGAAGCCGAACGAGCCCGCGTAGATGCCGATGGTCAGGCCGAGCCCGGGCGGGTCCTGCGGGGTCGGGCCGATCGCGCCGTCGACGAACGCGATGAGCGGCGCCTTGTAGAAGACGTCGACCTGCTGGCCCACACCGACCGGGACGACCGCGGTCGCGGTGCCCATCTTCCACAGGTAGTTCACGTGCACCTGCACCTGGTGCTGGCCGGGCGGCAGGTCGATGGGGGTCTTGCCCCACTGCAGGTACGGGCCGGGCTGGCCGTTGATGGTGACCTGCGGCTTGAACAGCGCCAGGACGAAGGCCAGCCAGTGGTAGGAGCAGTCGATGAGCACGCGCCCCATGCCGGGCGGGGGCGGCGCCATCGGCTGCGGCGCCGGCGGCATGCCCTGCTGCGGGTAGCCGCCCTGCTGCGGGTAGCCCTGCGGCGCGGCCGGCATCGGGCCGGACTGCGGGTATCCCTGCGGGGGCATCGGCTGCGGCGCCGGCACCGGGCCGGACTGCGGGAAGCCCTGCTGCGGGTACCCCTGCTGCGGGTAGGGCTGCTGGCCTGGCGGCGGGCCGTAGGGATTGGTCATGGTCTCCTCCTGCTCTCCGGTGGACGCCGCGCTCGGTGCCGGTCCGCCGCACATCCTCCCGCACGCGAGATTCGGACCGGAACCGACCGTCCCACCCCTTCAGCGGCGGCCCCGCTGCGACGATGGACCACACGGACGCACTGGGGACGGGGGTCGGTGGTGCAGGAGGACGATCACGCGGAGTTCCAGGCCAAGCTCGGCGCGTACTCGGTGGGGGCGCTGGACGACGTGGACTGGCTCCTGGTGCGCACGCACGTGGCGGAGTGCGAGCGGTGCCGCGCCGAGCTGGCACGCCCGGAGCTGCCGCACCGCCCTGCGCGGCACCGGGCCGCCCCCGCGCCGCGGGCCGTGCAGCGCCCCGGCTGGCCGCTGGTGATCGGCACCGCGGCGGTGTCCGCCCTGATCGCCTTCGGCGTCGGGTACGCCCTCGGCGTCACGGGCTGACCGGCGTGGTGCTCAGTCCAGGACCGAGGCGACGTCGCCCTCGGCGGGCGCGTCCGGCTCCTTGGCCTTCTCCGCCTCGCCGCGCAGGCGCTGCGAGATGACCTGCGTGATGCCGTCGCCGCGCATCGTCACGCCGTAGAGCGCGTCGGCGATCTCCATGGTCGGCTTCTGGTGCGTGATGATGATCAGCTGCGAGGTGGTGCGCAGCTGGTCGAGCAGCGTGATCAGCCGGCGCAGGTTGGTGTCGTCCAGCGCCGCCTCGACCTCGTCCATCACGTAGAACGGCGAGGGGCGGGCGCGGAAGATGGCCACCAGCATGGCCACCGCGGTCAGCGACTTCTCGCCACCGGACAGCAGCGACAGCCGCTTGACCTTCTTGCCCGGCGGCCGCGCCTCCACCTCGACACCGGTGGTGAGCATGTCCTCGGGGTCGGTGAGCGTCAGCCGCCCCTCGCCGCCCGGGAACAGCACCTTGAAGACGGTCTGGAACTCCTGCGCCACGTCCTCGAAGGCCGAGGAGAAGACCTCGAGGATCTTCTCGTCCACCTCCTTGACGACGCTGAGCAGGTCGCGGCGGCTGTCCTTGAGGTCCTCCAGCTGCGTGGACAGGAACTTGTACCGCTCCTCCAGCGCGGCGAACTCCTCCAGCGCCAGCGGGTTCACCTTGCCCAGCAGGGAGAGGTCCTTCTCCGCGCGCTTGGCCCGGCGCTCCTGCGCGGCGCGGTCGAACGGCACCGGCGGCGGCGGGCTGACGTCCTCACCGCGCTCCTTCGCCGCCTCGTACTCGGCCACCTCGGCCGGGCCGGGCGGGATCGGCACGGTGGGCCCGTACTCGTCGACCAGGTCGTCCAGGCCGATCCCGAAGTCCTCGATGATCTTGGTCTCGAGCTGCTCGATCCGCAGCCGCTGCTCGGCGCGCACGACCTCGTCGCGGTGCACCGCGTCGGTGAGCTTCTCCAGCTCGCCGCTGAGCTCGCGCACCCGCGCCCGGACCGCGCCGAGCGCCTGCTCGTGCTCGCTCTGCTTGGCCTGCGCGACGTCCCGCTCCTCGGTCGCGGCGCGCAGGGACCGGGCGATGCGCTCCAGCGCGGTCTCGCAGCCCTCGACCACGGCCTGCGTCACGCGCGCCGCGCGCGCCCGGGCCTTGCGCGCGGCTTCCGCGCGGGCCCGCGCTTCGCGCTCGTGCCGCGCGGCGCGGCGCAGCTGGTCCGCGCGCCCCTGCACCGCGCGGGCGCGCTCCTCGGCGGTGCGCTGGGCGAGGCGGGCGTCCATCTCCTGCTGCCGCACGGCGGTGAGCTCGGCGCTGAGCCGGTCGCGCTCCTCGGTGTCGGGCTCGGCGGCCTCCTCCTGCTCGGACTCGACGACGCGCAGCCGCTCCTCGAGCTCGGCGAGCTTGGCCAGCGACTGCTCGCGGGTCTGCTCGACCTTCGCGCGCTGCTGGCGCACGCGGTCGACCTCGGCCCTGGCCGAGCGGGCCGCGCGCTCGAGGCTGGAGAGGCGTTCGGTGCTGCGCGCCCGCTGCACCTTCGCCTCGTTGATCTGCTCCTGGACGGCGCGGACCTCGGCGCGGCGCGACTCCTCCTCCGCCCGTGCGCCTTCCAGCGCGGCCGCGTGCTGCTCGGCGCGGCGCTGCGCGGCGGCGAGTTCGCGTTCGGCCTCGTCGACCGCGGCCTGCACCTCGATGGCGCTCTGCTTGTCGTCGGAACCGCCGATCGCCCAGTGCGCGCCGAGCACGTCGCCGTCGGTCGTCACCGCGCGGACCTCGGGGTGGCGCTGCACGAGCTCTCGCGCCTCGTCGAGCGAGGCGACCACGGCGACCCGGTCGAGCGCCCGGGTCACCGCGGCGCGCAGCCCGTCGGGCGCGCTGACCAGGTCGGCGGCCCACCGCGCCGAACCGGGCAGCTGCGGCCACGCGGAGCGGTCGACCTCCGCTCCGGTCCCGATGAGCAGTCCCGCCTGGCCGGCTTCCTCGGCGCGCAGCATCTCGAGGGCGGCCACCGCGTCGGTCACCCCGCGCACCGCGACCGCGTCGGCCACCGCGCCGAGCGCCGCCGCCAGCGCGGCTTCCGCGCCCGGCTCGACGGTGAGCAGCGCCGCGACCGACCCCAGCAGCCCGGGAACCCGGTCGCCGGCGGCCATCAGCGCGCCCGTGCCGTCCTTGCGCTGCAGGCCCATGGACAGCGCCTCGACGCGGGCCTTCCACGAGGCGATCTCCCGCTCCGCGGCGCGCTCGGCCCTGACCAGCTCCTCCACCCGGGCCCGGGCGGCGTCGCGGGCCTCGGCGGCCGCTTCGCGGCGCTCCTGCAGGCCCGCGTCGTCGGAGTCCTGGTCCCCGCTCTCCTCCTGGGCGTCGGCCAGCGCGCGCTCGGCCTCCTCGGCGCGCGCGGTGGCCTCCTCCAGCGCCTCGGACAACCGCTCGATCTCGTCGGAGGTGTCGTTGACCTTGCTGCGCAGCGACTCGACCTGACCGGACAGCCGCGCCGCGCCCTCGCGCCGGTCGGCGATGGCCCGCACCGCGGCCATGTGCGCCTGCTCGGCCTGCTTGAGCTCCGACTCCAGCTCGGTGCGGCGCTGCACCACCTCGTGCAGGGCTTCGCGCGCTTCCTCGAGCTGCTCGCGGAGCTCGACCTCCTGCTCGGCGGCCTCCTCGGCCTCGGCCTCCAGCTGCTCGGGGTCGCGTCCCGGCCGCTGCTCCTCGGTCTGCGCGGTCAGGTGCCGGTGCCGCTCGGCGGCCAGCCGCAGCGTGCCGTTCAGCCGCTCTTCCAGCGCGGACAACCGGTACCAGGTCTCCTGGGCGCGGTGGAGCCGGGGCGCGTCCGCGGCGACCTGCTCCTCGAGCGCCTTCTCCTCGGACTGCGCGAACTGCAGCGCCCGCTCCACCTCGGCGCGCTTGACGCGGGCGGCTTCCTGGTCGGCCTCGTCTCGGGCCAGCTCGGCGCGCGCGGTGACCAGGTCGTCGGCGATGAGGCGCAACCGGGCGTCGCGCAGCTCGGCCTGCACGGTCTGGGCCTTGCGGGCGATCTCGGCCTGCTTGCCGAGCGGCTTGAGCTGGCGGCGCAGTTCGCCGGTGAGGTCGGTCAACCGGGTCAGGTTGGCCTGCATGGCGTCGAGCTTGCGCAGCGCCTTCTCCTTGCGCTTGCGGTGCTTGAGCACGCCCGCGGCCTCTTCGATGAGCCGGCGGTTCTCCTCCGGCTTGGCCTGCAGGATGGAGGCCAGCTGGCCCTGGCCGACGATGACGTGCATTTCGCGGCCGATGCCCGAGTCCGACAGCAGTTCCTGCACGTCCATCAGGCGGCACGAGTTGCCGTTGATCTCGTACTCGCTCGCCCCGTCGCGGAACATGCGGCGGGTGATGGAGACCTCGGTGTAGTCGATGGGCAGCGCGCCGTCGGAGTTGTCGATGGTCAGCGTGACCTCGGCGCGACCCAGCGGGGCCCGGCCCGAGGTGCCCGCGAAGATCACGTCCTCCATCTTGCCGCCGCGCAGGTCCTTGGCCCCCTGCTCGCCCATGACCCAGCGCAGCGCGTCCAGCACGTTGGACTTGCCGGACCCGTTCGGCCCGACGACGCAGGTGATGCCGGGTTCGAAGCGCAGCGTGGTGGCCGAGGCGAAGGACTTGAACCCCTTCAGCGTCAGGCTCTTCAGGTGCACGGCTGCGATCGGCCTTTCCCGTGAGTGGTCGCGCTGTTCACGTCCGGCCGAGCCTACCTCTGCCGTCCCGCCCGACCACGCAGAACCGCGGACGACGGCCCGACCGCCGGCACTGGACCGGTCCGGCCGGTCAGCGCTCGACGAAGCCGGTCAGGCCGCCCTTGGGTTCCGACCACTGCTCGGCGACGAACTCGACGCGACCGGGGGTCTCCCCGGAACGCAGTGCCGCCAACAGCTTCTCGCAGGCGTCGCGAGGGCCTTCGGCCACCACCTCGACGCGGTTCCCGGGCAGGTTCGTGGCGCTGCCGACGAGCCCGAGCTCGAGCGCTCGCGCCCGCGTCCACCAGCGAAAACCCACGCCCTGCACGTGCCCGTGCACCCATGCGGTCAGTCGCGCAGCTCCGGAGTCCGTCACACCCCGCATGATGCCGCACCAGGTGCGGGCCCGCCCCAGCGCGCCCACCGGACCGGGCGCGGCCGGTATGATCCGCCGCGATTCGGCGGGGCAGGCCGGGATCCGGCCCGCCGACCGCGCGAAGGACCGACGAGTGGGGCAGCCATGGACCCGTTGCAGGTGGAAGACCCGGACGCGCGGCCGAAGCGCCTGGTGGTGCTGGCCGCGACCGGGATCGTGGTTGCCACCGCGTTCGCCACGACGGCCGCGATGGTCGCCGGCAGCCAGCAGCCGCACGAGGACACACCGGACTTCTCGCTGAAGCCGACCGCGACCTCCCGCCCCGCGTCGTCCACCACGTCGAGCGTCCCGCCGCTGCTGCCGCCGCTGCCGCCCGGCGAGACCTCGTCGGAGAGCACCAGCAGCGACGCGCCGACCAGCGAGGAGCTCGGCACGGAACCCACCACCCCGAGCGACGTGCCACCGCCGCCGGGGCACACGCCGCCGTCGCCGCCGGACCCGGGGCCGACCTCCACGCCGGGTCCGACGCCCACGACGACCCGGCCGACCACCACGCCCCCGCCCACGACGACGCCCCCACCGACGACCACGCCGCCGCCCACGACCACGCACACCACGTTCTCGGAGACCTCGGACGGTTCCGCATGACGCTCGCCGCGCACGCCTGCCGGTCGCTGTGCTCCTGGCACCGGACCCGCAAGCAGCTCAACGGGTTGCCGCTGCTGGCCTGCCGGGGCTGCGGGTCGCAGTGGGTGCGCAGCGAACCGTGGACGCCGATCGACCACACCGGGCGCATCCCCGACGACGTGCGCGCCGAACTGGCCCAGCGGCCCTGAGTCACCGCGGGTCGCCGAGGACGACCAGGTCGGCGCGCGCCCGGGTCGGCGCGACCAGCCGCGCGTTGGCCTCGTCGCTGCGCTGCACCCACTCCGCGGCCTCCTGCGGGGTCCGGCCGTGCGCGACGTGCCGGGCGACGAGCCGCTGCACGCGGACCTCGTCGTCCGGGGCGAGGAACCAGCACTCGTCCAGCAGGTCCCGCACCTCGGACCAGGGCGGGACGTCCAGCAGCAGGTAGTTGCCCTCGGTGATGACCAGCGGGACGTCCGGCTCCACGGCGATCTCGGCGGCGTAGGACTCCTCGACCTCGCGGTGGAACTCCGGCGCGTACACGGTCTCGTCGGCCTCCCGGACCCGCCGCAGCAGCGCCACGTACCCGGCGGCGTCGAAGGTGTCGGGCGCCCCCTTGCGGTCCTGCCTGCCCAACCGCCGCAGTTGCGCGTTCGCCAGGTGGAACCCGTCCATCGGCACGACGACCGCGCGACCGTCGAGCTCGGCGAGGAGCCGCTCGGCGACGGTGCCCTTCCCGGCCCCGGGCGCCCCGGTGATCCCGAGGACCCGCCGCTGTCCACGGTCGGCCAGCGCCCGCGCCCGCTCCACCAGCTTCGAGAACTCCACGGGAACTCCGCACCTGGCGAACCGGACCAGGTCACGCAGAACGCGCCCGGTCCGGATCAGTCCTCCCAGACCTCGGCGAGGAGTTCCCTGGTGTACTCGGCGATGCGGGCGTTGTCCGCCGGGGCGATCGTGCTCCAGCGACGACCGTCGCCGCTGGGGCGGACCACGTGCAGGTAGCGGCCCTGGTCGGTGTCGTGGAAGGCCACCACCCGGTCCGCGCGCTGCGGTCGGCCGCGGCTCCGGTTGCCCTCCGCGCCGAACTGGCCGCGGACGCCCATGCCGTTGGCCATGTGGGCGACGTCGGCCGCGTCGTCCGCCGGGATGCCCAGCGCGCGCAGCTCGTCGGTGAACGCCAGCGGGTCGTTCGGTCCCGCGTGGTCGCTGGCCTGGCGGAGGATGTCGTTGGGCAGGCTCACCGCGCGCCCGGTGCCCGGCGGCACGTCGCCCGCCACCGACACGGCCGCCTCGGCCAGCGCACCGCCGCGGACCGGCGTCATCTCCACCACGTCGCCGTCCACGATGGTCAGCAGCCCCGCGGAACCGTTCGCCGAGGCGAGCGCCCGGATCGACCGGTCCGCCCAGATGCGCACGTCCACGCTGCGCTGCGGGCGGTCGAGCAGGCCGACCAGGTCGGCGAAGTCGACGTCCAGCCGGTCGCGCGCGGACTCGGCGAGGCGCTTGGCGCGCAGCGACGCCCACGCCTGCTGCACCAGCTCGGCGCGTTCGGTGTAGGTCACGCCGGGGCTCGGCACGTCCAGCACGATGTGCCGGTGCTCGGTGAGCTTCTCCGCCTCGCAGACCACGTCGAACTCCAACGCGGTCAGCACGATCGGATCGCCTTCGGCTCCAGGGCGCACGTCAGTCCTGCTTCTGCTCGGTCTCGGTCTCGGCGGGCTTCTCGTCGTCGCGCTGGTCACCGCCCAGCACCGGCGGTGCGACCAGGCGCTCGTCGTCGAAGGGGGTTTCCTCCGCGACGTACTTGTTCTCGTGCTCGGCGTCCTCGCTCCGCTTCTCGCCGCGGGTCGCGGCCGGGGACATCATCGAGCCCGCCGCCGGGCGGCTGCCGGGCGTGCTGCCCGCGGCCTTGCCGGCCACGGTGTCACCCGGACCACCGCCGATCCCGCGCGCCGCGGTCTTGCCGTCGCCGACCGCCCCGCCCGGGCCGCCCGCGGGGGCCGGAGCGGCCCGCCCGCCGAGCACCTTGCTCGCCGCGTACGCGCCGATGCCCGCGACGGCCGCGCCGCCCGCGGCGATGCCGAGCACCGTGCCGGCGCTGACGCCACCGCTGTCGCCGGCCGCCTCCGGGGTCGGGTCCGCCTCGCCGCCCCTGTCGCGCTCGTCCTCGCGCCGCTCGCCGGTGCGCTTCGGCGGCGCCACCCGCTCGTTCGGCCGCCCGGTGCGCCCGTCACCGAGCCCCTGCCCGGGGAGAACGCCGCCGCCGGGGACCGCGCCCACACCCTGACCGGGGTTCTGACCGGGGTTCGCCGTCCCGGGGGTCGGCACCCCGGGCTGCGCCGAGCCGGCGACGGTGCCCGCCGACGCGGACCCGACACCGCCCAGCCCCGCACCGACGACGCCGCTGGGCGCGGTCGACTGCGGGGTCACGGTCGCGGGCGGGACCTCCGGCAGCGGCCGGTAGGCCTCCGCCTGGCTGACCGAGGTGTCGCGGTAGGAGCCCAGCGCGGCCTGCGCGGCCTTCTTGTGGGCGTCGATCTGCTTGGCTTCCTGGTCGTAGTCGCTCTCGTAGCCGAACGCGCCGCCGACCCACTCGAGCACGTTCTCCGACTGCTTGTGCCGCAGCTCGTCGGTGTTCGGCAGGGTGTGGCGCGTGGACTCGTAGCTGCGGCCCTGCGCGTCGACGCTCTGCGCGGACGCCCGCAGCGGGTCCGGGGCGTCGGACAGGAACACCGCCTGCTGCTGGGTCGCGGCCGCGGCGAGGTCGCCCGCGTTGCCCTCCCACGCGATCTGCAGCTTGCCCAGCTCGCGCCGCAGGGTCTCGTCCAGCTCGACGACGACCTTCACGCACTCGTCCAGGGCCCGCACCGCGGACTGCATCGACTCCGTGCCGCGCCCCTGCTTGACCTGCGTGATCCACTCCTGGAGCTGGGGGATGTCCATCCCCTCGAACCGGATGTCGCGGATCGGATCGATGCTCGTCACAGCGTCCCCCTAGCCCTTGGCCTGCAACGTCGTCACGGCCGCCTCGGCGGCCTGCCCGGCCTTCTCGCACATCTGCGCGTCGTCCATCGCCCCGGGCGTGGTCAGGCTCATGTCGACGTAGAGCGTCTGGCCCTCGGCGGCGTCGACGAACACCGCACAGCCGAGCCCTTCAGCACCCGGCACCTGGCTCCGCACCGCCCCGAAGCCGTTGACCTCGGTCTGTTCCGGCTCGGAGTCGGCGAGCTTCGCGGCGAAGGCCTCGAGCCCTTCGGGCACGACCCGCAGGGACACGCCGAACTGCGCGCGGCCGGACTGCCCCAGGAAGGTGCAGCCGTTGTAGTTGTTGCCGTTCTTGACGACCGGGCGACCGCCACCGGTCTCGAGCTGCGCCTTCTGCTCGGGAGTGAGCCAGGTGCAGATCTCCTGGTCCTGCTTGCCCGCGATGGGCAGCTCCGCAGGTCGTGCCGGGAACGAGAACGACGGCGCTCCCCCGCTCGACGTCGTGGTGCTGGGTTCGGGGTCAGGCCCGTTCACCGTGCAACCGGTCAGCGTGACCGCAGCCGCGGCCCCCACGACCAACCCGTACCGGAGTGCGCGCACCGGACCCCCTCACACCTGGTCCTGCTGCACGGTGAACGATGCAGCGATCTCGTCGTCGGTGTAGCCGTACTGCTTGGCCGCCTCTTCCAGCTGGCGGCCCAGTTCGAAGACGTTGGACACGTACTGCATGAGCCGCGCGTAGTGGGAATCGGGGTTGCCCACGAGGTTCGCGGTCCACACCGCTGCCGCCGTCTTGCTGACCTCGTCCTCGCCCGGCGCCCGGACGACCAGGTTCGGCGCCAGGCTCGACAGCTTCAGCCGGGCCTCCTCGGCCGCGGAGAGGATGATCTTGCGGACTTCGAGGACGTTGTCCTTGTTGACGGTGAGGGTCTGACCACCGCCCGGAGTCGGCGGCGGTGGCGGCGGCGCTGGCGTCGTCATCGCGGGAAAACCCCCAGTCAGCGGCTTCTGATCAGCGATTCGACCGCCGACCCTAGCAGCGGGGATCACCCTGCGTCAGCACCTCGCGCGAACTTCACACGAACCCCACGTGACCGTGCGCGATCGCGAACGCACGCGCGGGCGGAATGCGGGCTTCGCCCGAAAGCGCCCGCGAAGTCCCAGACCCGGCTCCGAGCGGACCTCGCCGACAGGCGCTGGGCGCCGCAGGCTCCCGGAGACCACGACAGCCACCGAGCACGGACGACGCGATCGCGAAACATTCGCCCGGCGAACGACTTTCGGACGTATCGCCCGGGAAGTGGCTCAACCACGCGCGATTCGCGCGGTGCTGGAGCGATGACGGCGGCGATTCAACCGACACGGGGAGCAAGTGCGGGCCCGGCACCGCCGATGGGTCTCGTGGTACCGCTCCGACCCCCGATCCCCCACCCACGTCGAGGAGGCCGCTCCATGCCGCTGGAACACCCGCGCCCGGGAACCGGTTTCCCGCGCTCCGCAGTGCGCCTCAGCGGCGACCTGTTCGCGCCGCGCGGTCCGGCGCTCCTCGACGTCCTGCACCGCTTCCGCGCCGGGCAGGCGTCGCTCGAGCACCTCGCCGCGGCACTGCGGGACACCACGCTGTTCACCGCGGTGTCCGATGAGGACGGTGGCACCGCGCTCATCACCGCGCGCAGCGGCGAGACGTCCTGGCTGGCGGTGTTCACCTCGCCGGCCCGGATGGCCGAGTTCCACCGCCGCTCCGGCCGCGGCGCGGACGCGGTGCGGTACGCGGAGGTGACCGGGGCGGACCTGCTCGACCAGTGCCTGCCCGCCTTGCCCAGGGGCACCGGCCTGGTCGTCGACGCCGGGAGCGGGCACCGCACCGCGCTGGCCCCGGTCCCCGGCCTGGTACCCGATCAGATCGCACTCGAGGGCAACGGATCGTGATGACGCACAACGGTTTTCGCGTCGACCTGGACGCGCTGCGGGACGCCGAGGACGGCATCCGCGCGGCGGTGTCCGAGCTCGGCGACATGGCCGGCTGGAGCGCAGCCGGCGAGCAGGGCATGGGACTCGAGGAGAGCCTGTCGGACGCCGCCGTGCACGTCGGGCACCCCAGGCTGGGCGGCGCGCTGGTCGCCTTCGGCGACGCCTGGCACTGGGGCCTCCGCTACCTGGTGGAGGACGGGCAGGCCGCCGTGGACGCGCTCGGCGAGGCGCGCACCACCTACCGCGAGGTGGACGACCAGGCGGCGCACGAGCTCCAGCGCGGGGCGGGTGGTTGACGTGGTCAGCAACAGCAGCACGTTCTCCGAAGACCTCGCGTGGCTCGGTGACGAGCTGCACGAGCTCGGCCAGCTGACCGGCGTCGGGCCGCAGGACGTCATCCCCGGCGATCCCGCCACGGTCGCCGAGATCGGCGAGCACCTCACCGAGCTCGGGGCTGCGCTGGAACGCGCCGGCCGGGGCATCAGGGCGATCGACTCCGGCGGCTGGACCGGCCGCGCCGCGGACGCGTTCCGCGACGCCTTCCTGGAGAAGGCACCGCGCGAGTGGATCGAGGCCGGGGACGCGCTCACCGGCGCGGGCCGAGCCGTGCTGGACTACCACGAGGTCCTGGCCACCGAGAAGCCGCGCGCACAGCGGGCGAAGGAGGAACTGGACCGCGCGAACGCGGCCTCGCAGGCCGCGCTGCAGGCGCACCGGGCCGCCACCGCGGCCCACGCCGGCGGCTCCGGCCCGGCACCGGGCGAGTTCGTCGACCCCGGCGCGGAGGCGCGCGCACGCGCGGAGCAGGAGATCGCCGCGGCCCGAGCCGCGGTGCGGGCCGCGGGCGACCGCGCGGCCGACACCGTGGCGCTGGCCACCGCGGACGCACCGGACGCGCCCGGTCCGCTGGCGCAGATCGCCGCGAACGCCGCCGACGTCGTGCAGTTGTTCGGCGACCTGGCCGTCGACCTCGGCCGCGGCGTCGTGGACGGCGTCGTCGGCACGGTCCAGGGCGTCGCCGGACTCGGCATCGGGCTGGCCGAGGCGCACTACTACAGCCTGCCCAGCACGCAGCTCACCGACCCGGAGGGCTGCGCGCGGTTCACCGAGGCCGCGACGACCGCGGTCCAGTCGGTCCTGGAGAACCCGTGGCAGGCGGTCAAGACCGTCGTCGACGTGGACGCGTGGAAGGAGAACCCGGCCCGGGCGCTGGGGTCGATGGTCCCGGACGCGGCGGCGAGCCTCGTCGGCGGCGGCATCGCCAGCCGGGTCGCCGGGACCGCCGACCGCCTCGCCGACGTCGCCGACACCGCCGGGGACGTCTCCCGCACAGCGGACCGGCTCGGCGACGCGGGACACCCCGCACCGCGCTGGGACACCGGTTCCCCACCGCGTCCGGGTGCCCCCGCCGACCCGTACGCGCGCTGGGACGGCCCGGAGTTCGGCCCGCGCGGCTCGGATCCGCTGCCCGAACCGGAACCCCCGCCCGCCGAACCGCGCAGCCGCGAGCTGCCGGAGTGGTTCGACGACGACGGCACCCCGGAGAGCTGGCTGGACGACGGCCGGGGCGCCCCGCCCCCGCCGGACCCGGCCCCCGAGCTCCCCGGCGACCCGCCGGCACCGGACGCCCCCGGACCGCTGACGTCCGCGGAAGACCTGGCCCGGCGGGCCTCGATCGAGGACGAGGCCCGGACCTACGAGTCCTGGGCGGAGCGGGGGAACCCCAGCGACCTCCAGGAGGTCCGCCACCGCGCGGCGGAGATGCACCGCGTCGAGGAGGGGGCACGATGAGCGGGGTGCGCACCACCCGGGTGCCGGTCTGGGCACCCCACCCCGGGCGCGACGGCCAGGTCGTGCGCGCCTCGGCGGAGGTGTCCTGGCAGCGCGGCGACGGCGGGGTGCGGGTGTGCGCCACCGGCCCCTGGCACCCCGTCCAGGTCAGCGCACCCGACGTCTTCCGGGCGTTCTGGGGCGTCCGGCACGAGCTCCCGCGGGTGACCTTCTTCGCACAGGGCGCTCGGGTGGACGCCTGGCACGGGACCGCCCAGCACCCGTGCGACATCGACCAGACCGTGCTCTGCCCGCGCTTCGGGTGGCCGCCCGACCCCGCCCCGGTCCCGGTCCTGGCCGCGCTGCCGGAACGCGACGCGGGACTGCTCGCCCCGAGCTGCGAGCTGCACCTGCTCTACCGCCGGGAGTGGGCCGGCGAGGTCCCACCGGGCGGGCTGACCTGGACCGCGTTCCGGGACCACCTGCGCAGCCAGCGGGGGTGACGGCTCCGCCGCACGGCGCCTGCCACGCCCGGGATCCCGCGCCCCGTCCGCGCGTCGGCGTGGCGCGATGAGTCCACTGTGGCCGGTGGGACGCAGGTGGTGCGCGACGGCGCCCCGTTGCGCCCACCTCGTCCCGTTTCGCCGTTTTCCTGTCGATCCGAACGATTCGTGAGTGGGCGAGTTCACCCAGTCACAAGGTTTCATCGATGCAACGATCTCGTTAGCGTTGGTAAACAGGCCCCCACGGGGCGGACCGTTCGCGGACACATCCGCACGACACCCCAACGTTGAAGGAGAACGGCCAATGTGCGGCATCTCCGGCTGGATCGATTTCCAGCGCGACCTCACCCAAGAGCAGGGCACGATCGATGCGATGTGCGACACCATGTCGTGCCGGGGCCCGGACGCCCGCGGCACCTGGGTGGCCCCGCACGCCGCGCTCGGCCACCGTCGCCTGGCGATCATCGACCTGCCCGGTGGCACCCAGCCGATGGCCTCCCCCGACGGGGACGTGGCGATCGTCTACAGCGGTGAGGCCTACAACTTCACCGAGCTGCGCGACGAGCTGCGCCGCCGCGGTCACCAGTTCAAGACCGACAGCGACACCGAGGTCGTCCTGCACGGCTACCTCGAGTGGGGCCCGCAGGTCGCCGAGCACCTCAACGGCATGTTCGCCTTCGCCGTCTGGGACGCTCGCACCGACCAGCTGCTGCTGATCCGCGACCGGATGGGCATCAAGCCGCTGTACTACTACCCGACCGAGCACGGCGTGCTGTTCGGCTCCGAGCCCAAGGCGATCCTGGCCAACCCGCTGGCCGAGAAGGTCGTCGACGCCGACGGGCTGCGCGAGCTGTTCGCCCCGGTCAAGACCCCGCGGGCCGCGGTGTGGGCGGGCATGCGCGAGGTCGAGCCGGGCACCATCGTCACCGTGGACCGCACCGGTCTGCACGAGCACACCTACTGGACGCTGCAGGCCGTCGAGCACACCGACGACCAGCAGACCACCGTGGCGCGGGTGCGGGAGCTGCTCGACGACATCGTCGCGCGGCAGCTGATCTCCGACGTGCCGCGCTGCGTGCTGCTGTCCGGCGGCCTGGACTCCAGCGCCATCACCGCGCTGGCCGGCCTCCAGCTGGCCCGCAACGGCGAGAAGGTGCGCAGCTTCGCGGTCGACTTCGTCGGCCAGACCGAGAACTTCGTGCCCGACGAGATGCGCGCCACCCCGGACGGCCCCTACGTGCGGGACGTCGCCGAGCACGTCGGCTCGCAGCACCAGGACATCGTGCTCGACCCCGACACGCTGGCCGACCCCGAGGTGCGGCGCGCCGCCGTGCAGGCCCGCGACTTCCCGATGGGCCTGGGCGACATGGACCAGTCGCTCTACCTGCTGTTCAAGTCGATCCGCGAGCACTCCACGGTGGCCCTGTCCGGCGAGTCCGCGGACGAGGTCTTCGGCGGCTACAAGTGGTTCCACGACCCGGCCGTGCGGGAGGCCGACACCTTCCCGTGGTTCGCCGCGGTGCGCTCCCAGCAGGGCCAGCAGCAGAGCGTGCTCGCCCCGCACATCAGCGGGGCGCTCAGCCTGGAGACCTTCGTGGCCGACAGCTACCGCGACGCGGTCGCCGCAGTGCCGACGCTGGACGGCGAGAGCGCCTTCGAGCGGCGGATGCGGGAGATCAGCCACATGCACCTGACCCGCTTCGTCCGGGTGCTGCTGGACCGCAAGGACCGGATGAGCATGGCGGTCGGCCTGGAGGTCCGGGTGCCGTTCTGCGACCACCGGCTGGTCGAGTACGTCTTCAACGCCCCGTGGTCGCTGAAGACCTACGACGGCCGGGAGAAGAGCCTGCTGCGCGGCGCCACCGCCGACGCGCTGCCGAAGTCGGTGGTGGAGCGGGTGAAGAGCCCGTACCCGTCCACTCAGGACCCGAAGTACGCGGCGGTCCTGCAGCGCCAGGTGGCCGACCTCTCCTCGAGCGGCAGTGAGGCGCTGTCCCTGCTGGACGAGGGGTGGCTGCGCGACGCCCTCGCCAAGGACCCGGCGAACATCGACACGCCGACCCGCTACGCCTTCGAGCGCGCGCTCGACCTGGCGGCGTGGTTCGACATCCACCGGCCGACCATCAAGCTCTGACGCACCGGTCGGTCCCGTGGGCGCTCGGGGTGGTCCTACCGCCCCGAGCGCCCACGCCGCCCGCGGTCAGGTCAGCGGCAGCACGAGGCGGAAGGTGCAGCCCCCGGCGGAGTTCGACCGCAGCTCCACGCAGCCGTTGTGCGCCTCCGCCAGGGCCGCCGCGATCGCCAGCCCCAGCCCCGTTCCGCCGGCCGCGCGGGTGCGTCCGTCGTCCACCCGGTAGAAGCGGTCGAAGATCCGGCTCGCGTGCTCGACGCTGATGCCCGGCCCGCTGTCGGCCACCGACACCACCGCGACCGGGCTGCCGGGCGGCAGCTCCGCCCCCGCCGAAGCGAGCGCTCCCCCGCGCTGCGCGTCGTGCGCCACCTCCACGGTGATCGGCGAGCCCGGGGTGCTGTGCAGCAGCGCGTTGCTCAGCAGGTTCGTCAGGACCTGCCGGACGCGCGGGCCGTCGCCCAGCACGCGCAGCTGCTCGGGCCCGCGCCAGGTGATCTCCCGGTCGGGGTCGCGCGCCCGCCCGTCCGCGACCACGTCCTGCACCAGCGGCACCAGGTCGAGCTCCGCCAGGTCCACGGTGCGCTCCCGGTCCAGCCGCGCCAGCAGCAGCATGTCCTCCACCAGGCCGCCCATGCGCACCGCCTCGGACTCGATGCGGCGCATCATCATCCGCACGTCCTCCGGCCGGTGCTGGTCGCTGCGCCGGTACAGCTCGGCGAAGCCGCGGATCGAGGTCAGCGGGGTGCGCAGCTCGTGCGAGGCGTCCGCGACGAACCGCCGCAGCCGCTGCTCGGACCGCTCCCGCTGCTGCAGGGCGTCCACCAGGCGGCCGAGCATCGTGTTCAGCGCCGCGCCGAGCCGCCCGGCCTCGGTCCGCGGGTCCTGGTCCGGGACGCGGCGGTCCAGGTGCCCGGCCGCGATGGCGTCGGCGGTGCGCTCGATCCGGTCCAGCGGCCGCAGGCTCAGCCGCACCGTCACCGCGGCGGCCGCCGCCAGCACGACCAGCACGACCCCGCCCACCGCCAGCTCGATGGTGACCAGCTGCCGCACCGTCGCATCCACTGTGGACAGCGACAGGGCGAGCACGGCGACGCGGCCGTTGGGCAGCGCGACGGTGCGCACCCGCCAGTCCGCGCCGCCCGCCCGGTCCGGCACCGTCCCCACCTCGGGCCCGCGCGTCGGCTCCACCAGCAGCGGACCGCCGAGATCGCCCTCCGGGCTCCCGAGCACCCCGCCGACCTGGCCCAGGACCGGGTCGAACACCAGCACCCGGAAGTCGGTCGGCAGGTCTCCCCGGCCGGGCCTCGGCGGGGCGCGCGTCGGGTCCGGCGGCGGCAGCGCGCCGTGCTCCCACGGTCCGGCCAGCTCGGCCAACCGCTCGTCGGTGCGGTCGAGCAGCGACCGGCTCAGCAGCACGGTGCTGGTGAAGCCCATCGCCAGCAGGCCCAGCAGCAGCGCGCTGAGCAGCACGAGCACCAGCCGCCCGCGCAGCGTCCCCCTCACCGGTGCTCCGGGGGCAGCCGCAGCACGTACCCCACGCCGCGGACGGTGTGGATCAGCGCGGGCGCGGTCGTGTCGATCTTGCGCCGCAGGTAGCTGATGTAGGACTCGACGATCCGGCCGTCCCCGCCGTACTCGTAGTTCCACACCCGGTCGAGGATCTGCACCTTGCTGACCACCTTCTCGGCGTTGACCATCAGGTAGCGCAGCAGCTTGAACTCGGTCGGCGAGAGCGCGACCACCCGCCCGGCGCGGCGCACCTCGTAGCGGTCCTCGTCGAGTTCGAGGTCATGGTAGCGCAGCGTCGCGTCGTCGCCCTGCGCGGGCCGCACCCGCCGCAGGATCGCGCGCAGCCGCAGCACCACCTCGTCCAGGCTGAACGGCTTGGTGACGTAGTCGTCGCCGCCGGCGGTCAGCCCCGCGATGCGGTCCTCGACGGCGTCCCGCGCGGTCAGGAACAGCACCGGGACGGTGTCGCCGCCCGCGCGCAGCTCGGAGGCCACCGAGAAGCCGTCCCGGTCCGGCAGCATCACGTCCAGCACGACGATGTCGGGCCGCCACTCCGCCGCGGCGCGCAGCGCGTCGGCCGCGGTCCCGGCGCCGTGCACCTCGAACCCGCTCAACCGCAGCGCAGCCGTGAGCAGTTCGAGGATGTTCGGCTCGTCGTCGACGACCAGCACCCGAGCCCCGTCCGAAGCGACCACGCACCGAGTCTTCCCGACGAACCTGGGAGAACCCTGGGAACACGGGGTGGTCGTGAGTGGGAACACCGGCTGGAGCCGGTGTTCGCACTCACGACGCCCGCGTCAGCGGCAGGCGTAGAGCTCCTGGCCGCTGTCGGCCGAGCCGCCCCACTCCGCCGGGTCCACCGGGGTGCAGTTCCGCTCGACCCACTCCTGGCGCGCCACGCGCGCCTGGCCACCGGGGCCGCCCGGCAGGTCGGCATCCGGTCCGCCGGGCAGGCCGGGGCCACTCGGCCCGCGCATGCCGCCCGGACCGCCGCCGAGGAGGACGAAACCGAGCTGACCGGACCGCTTCCACGCGGCCAGCTGCGCCACCGACGGCGCTTCGTCACCGCCGCTGAAACCGCCCATGCCGATCACGGTCAGGTCGGAGCCGATGATGAAGGCCGACGCCCCCATCGACCCGCCGTCGACCGCCAGCGGCACCGTGAGGTCCCCGGCCTGCGCCTGGACGTAGTCGACCAGCTCCTCCTGGTCCGCGCTGAGCGAGGCGCCGCCCGGACCGCCTCGCCGGTCGTCCCTGCCGAACGGCGGGCCACCGGGGAGCTGCCCGCCGTCCCCGCCGACGCCCGGTGGCCGCATCCCCGGCCCGGGCATCCCCGGCGGGCGCATGCTGGTCTCCGGGCCGGCCATCGGGTTGGTGCCGCCCATGCCGGTCTCGCCGCGCACCGCGGCGATCGCCGACCACGCCGTCGGCACCAGCAGCACCGCGACCAGCCCCAACACCAGACCGGACCGCGCCAGCGCGACCCCGCCGCGCCGGCCGATGGCGAGCACGACCAGCGCGACGAACCCCACGCCCACGGCGGCGTAGCCCGCCCAGGCGTGCCAGCTCAGGTCGCGCGCCACCACAGCCATCGCCCAGGCCACGGTGATCGCGACGCCGACCGGCAGCAGCCACGCCTTCGCGCCGGGTTCCCGGTACCAGCGCCAGAACCGGACCAGCCCGGCCCCGACCACCGCACCGACCGCGGGCGCCAGCATCGTCGTGTAGTAGGGGTGCATGATGCCCTGCGCGAAGCTGAACATCAGGCCGATGACCACCAGCCAGCCGCCCCACAGCACCCAGCCCGCGAGCTGCGCGCGGTCCACCGGGCGCCGCCGGACACCGACCACGAGCACCGACACCAGCACCAGCGCGCACAGCGGCAGCAACCAGCTGATCTGACCGGCGAGCTGCTCGTTGACCATCCGCAGCGCACCCGGCGAGCCGGAGAAGCCCCCGCCGCCACCGGGACCACCGGGTCCGGGTCCCCCGCCGGGATCGCCGTCCTCGCCGAAGATCCGGCCGAACCCGTTGTAGCCGAAGACCAGGTCCCACGCGGACCCGTCCTCGCTGCCCCCGATGAACGGCTTCGGCGACGGCCACAGCGCGGTCGCCGCCACCCACCAGAACGAGCTCACCAGGAGCACGACCGCCGCCACCCCGAGGTCCAGGACCTTGCGGCCCCACCCGGACCGGCTGCCCAGCAGGAAGGCGGCGATGAACGCGGGCAGCACCATCCACGCCTGCAGCATCTTCGTCAGGAAGCCGCACCCGACCAGCAGCGCGGCGAGCGCGAGCCACCCGGTGGCCCGCCGCGCCTCGACAGCCCGCGCCATCGCGTAGGCGGCCGCGACCACGAGCAGCACCAGCAGCGTGTCCGGGTTGTTGTCCCGGTTGATCACCACGGTGATCGGCGTCAGCGCCAGCACCAGCCCGGCCAGCAGCGCGGCGTGCTCCCCCGCCCACCGCCGGACCGCACGGTGCAGCAGGAAGACCGCCGCGACCCCCATCGCCGCCTGCGGGAACAGCAGGGCGAACCGGCTGTACCCGAACACCTGCGCCGAGAGCACCTGCACCCACAGGGCCATCGGCGGTTTGTCCACTGTGACCACACCGACCGGGTCGAAGGAACCGAAGACGAAGTTCTCGACGCTCTGCGACATCGACTTCACAGCCGCCGAGTAGTACGAGTTCCCCCACGAACTCCCGATGCCCCACAGGTACAGCACCGCGGCGACGGCACAGATCCCGGCCAGCGCCCACGGTTCCCACCTGCGCACCCGGGTCCAGGCCGGCGCGGTGCGCGGCTCAGCGACAGCGGTCATGACGTCCCCTCCGCACCGGACCGGAACACCCAGGTGCGCAGCAGCACGAAACGCAGCGCCGTGCCGAGCACCGAGGACGCCACGAGCACCAGGACCTCCAGCCACCGCGACGGATCCGGCTGCCAGGCGTGCAGACCGAGCAGCGCCCCGGAGGTCACCGCGTAGTACAGCGCGAACACGACCAGCCCCTGCAGGTGCACGCGCCCGGACGAACCCGCCCGCCGCAGGAAGGTGAACCGGCGGTTGGCCTCGGTGTTCCACAGGTTCATCACGACCAGCGCGACGAAGTTCGCCAGCAGCGGCGGCCACCAGGTGCGCAGCACCGCGTACAGCACCGACGTGAGC
The DNA here is from genome assembly GCF_013410345.1 of Saccharopolyspora hordei. NCBI lineage: Bacteria > Bacillati > Actinomycetota > Actinomycetes > Pseudonocardiales > Pseudonocardiaceae > Saccharopolyspora > Saccharopolyspora hordei. The sequence continues at coordinate 1,881,820 of NZ_JACCFJ010000001.1, read as the reverse complement.
ACAGTGGACACCAGACCGATGGCGGCGAACGAGACCAGTTGCCACAGCAGGCCGTTCTCCCGCTCGGCCAGCACGGCCCGCGGGTGCGCCGCGCGCGGCGCGGGCCGTCGCGGCAGGTCCGGCACCCGCGCGGCACCGGTGACCTTGGCCCGCGCGACCCGCACCAGCCCGGCCAGGTCGTCGAGCGCGGTGCGCACCACGTCCACGCGGGTGTCGACGTCCTCGACCCAGTCCACCGGCACCTCGTGCACCCGCAGGCCGTTGTGCTCGGCCAGCAGCAGGAGCTCGGTGTCGAAGAACCAGGAGTCGTCCCGGACCGCGGGCAGCAGTGGCTTGACCACATCGGCCCGGGCCGCCTTGAACCCGCACTGCGCATCGGTGAACCGGCTGCCGTGCGTCCAGTGGACCAGGCGGTTGTAGCAACGCGAGACCAGCTCGCGCCCGCCCCCGCGCACGGTCCGCGACCCGGGCGCCAACCGCGACCCGATGGCCAGGTCGGAATGCCCGTTCACCAGCGGCGCGACCAGCGGCAGCAGCGCGTCGAGCCCGGTCGACAGGTCGACGTCCATGTAGGCCACGACGTCGGCGTCGCTGTAGCTCCACGCGGTGCGCAGCGCCAGCCCGCGCCCCTTGCGGTCCAGGTGCAGCACCCGCACCCGGTCCATCGACGCGGCCAGCTCGTGCGCAACGCGCAGCGTCCCGTCCGTGCTGGCGTTGTCGACGACCGTGATCGTCCAGGAGAACGGGAACTCCCCGGCCAAGTGTTCGCTGAGCACCTCAAGGCACCCGGGCAGCGACCGTTCCTCGTTGTGCACCGGGATCACGACGTCGACGGTCGCGGTCCTCCGACGCGGCGCGCGGCGCCCGACGTCGAGCTGCGGCACGGCGCTCATCCCTCACCACCTCTCGTCCACGGCTTCCGGAGTCCATGGAGCCGGACGGAGGTGCGAGGAACGTCGAGATCAGCTGGGAACCAGCTGGGAACGCCGCGGCGTTAGAGGTGGGCGTTGCGCGGCTTCGGCTGGCACACCGGGCAGGTGTAGGAGGAGCGGTTCATGAACGGGTCGCGCCGGATCGGCGCACCACAGCGTCGGCACGGGCGGTCCAGCTGGCCGTACACCGCCAGCGACCGGTCGAAGTAGCCGGACTCGCCGTTGACGTTGACGTACAGCGCGTCGAAGGAGGTGCCGCCCGCGCGCAGCGCGTCCTGCATCACCTCGACGACGCCGTCGAACAGTTCGCGGACCTTGGGCCGGGTCAGCGTCGCCGTGGGCCGCGCCCAGTGCAGCTTGGCGCGCCACAGCGCCTCGTCGGCGTAGATGTTGCCGATGCCGGACACCAGGGTCTGGTCGAGCAGCGCCCGCTTGATGCCGGTGCGCCGCGCCCGCAACCGCGCCGCCACCTGGTCCAGGTCGAAGCTCTCCTCCAGCGGGTCGGGCGCGATGTGCGCGACGGGCTTCGGCAGCGCGACCCCGTCCACCTCGACCAGCTCGGCCAGGTGCACCCCGCCGAAGGTGCGCTGGTCGACGAACCGCAGCTCCGGGCCACCGTCGGCGAACCGGAACCGCACGCGCAGGTGCTTCTCGTCCGGGGCGCCGACGGGCTGGACGAGCAGCTGGCCGCTCATCCCGAGGTGCACGACCAGGGCCTCGCCACCGGACAGCTGGGGCGCCGCGCCCGCACCGCCGAGCTCCAGCCACAGGTACTTGCCGCGCCGCCGCGCCGCGCTCAGCACGCGGCCGGTCAGGCGCCCGACGAGGTCGTCCGGTCCGGGCACGTGGCGGCGCACCGCGCGCGGGTGCAGGACCTCGACGCCGGCCACCGTGCGACCGACCGCGTGTTCGGCGACTCCGCGCCGGACGACCTCGACCTCAGGCAATTCGGGCACGAGAACACCTTCGACTGCGCCCGCACCGCGGGCCCCGAGCGGTGGTGACGCAGCGACCGCCTGGCCGGGACAGCTCCCCGCGCTCACGCGCCAGGAGGTGCCACGGCCGGCCGGACGCTGCGGTCCCGGTCACCTCAGGTGGACGACTCCGCGCTCTCCCCGGTCTTCTGGGAGAGCTGGCGCCACGCCGCTTCGGCGGCCTTCTGCTCGGCTTCCTTCTTGGTGCGCCCGTCACCGCGACCGTAGGTCTGCCCGCCGACGGCCACGTAGGCGCTGAACTCCTTGCGGTGGTCCGGCCCCTGTTCCTCGACCCGGTACTCCGGGACGCCCAGGCTCGCCGCCGCGGTCAGCTCCTGCAGGCTGGTCTTCCAGTCCAGGCCGGCACCGCGCTGCGGCGCCTCGGCCAGCAGCGGCTCGAACAGCCGGTGCACCACCTCGCGCGCGACGTCGATGCCCTTCTCCAGGTACACCGCGCCGAGCACGGCCTCGAGGCCGTCCGCGAGGATGCTCGCCTTGTCCCGGCCCCCCGTGAGTTCCTCGCCCCTGCCCAGCAGCAGGTACTCACCCAGGCCGCCCTCACCGAGCCCCCGCGCGACCCCGGCCAGCGCGTGCATGTTGACCACGCTGGCGCGCAGCTTCGCGAGCTGGCCCTCCGCGAGGTCCGGGTGGTCGTTGTACAGGCGATCGGTGATCACCAGTCCGAGCACCGCGTCACCCAGGAACTCCAACCGCTCGTTCGGCGGGAGGCCACCGTTCTCGTAGGCGTAGGAGCGATGGGTGAGGGCGAGGGTCAGCAGCTCGGCGTCGAGCTCGACGCCGAGCGCTGCCAACAACGGGCCCCGGTCGACCTTCCGGGCCCGCGACTGCTTTCCCCCCACTGCGCGACCGCCGATCAGGCGGGCTGGACGACCTGGCGGCCGTCGTACTGACCGCACGCCGGGCAGACCACGTGCGGCAGCTTCTGCTCGCGGCAGGAACGGTTCGAGCACTGCACCAGCGTCGGCGCCGAGGTCTTCCACTGCGACCGGCGGTGACGGGTGTTGGCCCGGGACATCTTGCGCTTCGGGACGGCCACGACTACTTCTCCTCCTCGGTCCCGCCGAACCGCTCTCGCAACGCGGCCCAGCGAGGGTCAATGGTCTCATGCGTGTGATCGGGGGCGAGTTCGGCCCACTTCACGCCGCACCCGGAGCACAGCCCCTGGCAGTCCGGCGAGCACAACGGTGCCGACGGAAGCGACAGCAGCATCGCGTCCCGCACCGTCGGTTCGAGGTCGATCAGGTCGTCGACGACCCGCTCCACCTCGTCGTCATCGCTGGTCGTGTCCGTGGCGCTGTCCGGGTAGGCGAACAGCTCGCGCACCTCGACCTCGACCTCGTCGGAGATCGGGTCCAGGCACCGAGCGCACTCACCGGACAGGTGAGCCACGGCGGTACCCGACACCAGCACGCCCTCGACCACCGACTCCGCCAGGAGGTCGAGCTCGACCGGCTCACCCTCGGGCACCTTGATCATGTCCAGCCCGAACCCGGCCGGCGCCGGGGCGCTGCGCGCGTAGGCGCGGCTGCTGCCTGCGCGGTGGCCGATCTCCCGGGTGTCGATCACCCAGGGCCCGGCCTGCGCGGCACGCTCATCCTGGTTCTGAGACATCACGAAGTTTCGGTGGCTGGTTCAATCGGGCAGTTTCGCGGCATCGGCGGACGACGAGGAGACCGGCACCCGCGGTGACCGGCACGTCGTCCGAAGCCAGCTCTCCCAGGGTACGCGACCCCACCCGGATGACGACACCAGGCCCTGCGAACCACCAGCTCGCCCCCGGAGGACGCCTGTGCGCCTGGTCACGCCCCTCCGCGCCGACCGCACGAGCGAGGCTCTCCACCCGCACCGGAACCGGTCGACGACCACCCACCCGGAGTGCGGGCACGACGAGACCGTCGTGCCGAGCTCTCCGGTCCCCAGGAACCGCCGCCGTCACACAGAGGCGAAGGGCACCGCTTCAGAGCCCGTGCGTCCGCGACGTCAGTTCGAGGTGGAGCTCGCGTTCGAGCCCCACTCCTCGTAGTCGAAGGGGGCACCGACGGGGCTGCGGAGCTGCTGGCGGCCCTTGCCGACCGTGCGCAGGGTGCGGCTCAGCAGGTCCTCGAAGTCGGCGAGGCGGGAGTCCACGTAGGCGTCGCACTCGCTGCGCAGCCGCTCGGCGTCCTCGTTGGCCTGGTCGACGATCCGCTTGGCCTCGGCGTTGGCCGCCTGCACGACCTCGGTGTCGGACACCAACCGGGCCTGCTCCGCCTTGCCCTCGTGCACCGACTGCTCGTAGGCGGCCCGGCCGGCCTGCACCATCCGGTCGGCCTCCGACTGGGCGCGGCTGACGTAGTCCTCGTACTCGCGGCGACCGGCGGTCACCGCCTGCTCGGCCTGGCCGCGCGCCTCGGCGAGCAGCTCGTCGGCCTTCTCCCGCGCCTCGGCGAGCAGCTGCTCGGCCTCCGCGCGGGCCGCGGCGAGGGTGCGCTCGGCCTCGTTGCGGGCGTCGGTGACGGCCTTGTCCGCCTTCGCCTCGGCGGTGGAGATGACCTCGTCACGGTGGTCGAGCACGTCCTGGGCGTCGTCCAGCTCCTGCGGGATCGCGTCCCTGACGTCGTCGAGGAGCTCCAGCACGTCGCCGCGGGGCACCACGCACCCCGAGGTCATGGGAACGCCACGCGCCTCTTCCACGATCGTGACCAGCTCGTCGAGGGCCTCGAACACCCGGTACACCTTGATCTCCCTGCCGTCGTAGCCGCCGCAGCGGCAAGCATCTCAGAACGGCCCGCGACCGGTGATCACGGGCCGCTCCGCTCTCCCAGTGTGCCTGCGCCGGGCACGGGACGGGGGAATTGCGGCGCCCGCGTGTCACCGGTCCGGACGCGCGAACGCCTCCCCGGGGCGTCCGGGGAGGCGTTCACGGTCTGACGCGCTCGGAGGTCTCAGGCGTTGATGTCGGTCAGCTTGAAGCTCTCGTAGTGGTCGTCGGTGTAGAAGTACTCACCGCCCTCGCCGACGACGAAGCGGCGGGCACCGCGGTCGTCACTGCCCGGGGTCTCCACCGTGTACTCGTGGTAGTAGCCGGTCTCGCAGTCCGGGAGGATGCCCTCCCGGTTCTCGAACACCGTGCCGTCCTGGGGGTACGGGAACGGGCCGCCCTGCTGGATCAGGTCCACGGTCTCGGCCGCCTCGGCCGGCAGGTCGGACAGGTTGACCTTCTCGAACCCGGAGGTGTCGCCGCACGGCGCCTGCACGGCCACCGGCGCGGTGACCGGCGCGGAGACCGCGCCCGTGGAGAACCCGACCAGGCCCACCACCGCGAGCAGCCCGGCCAGCAGCAGCTGCACTGTCTTCGACGTGATCCGCATCATGGGCCGCACGCTAGACGCCGACCATGATCATCTCCTGACCCTGACGTGAACCCGAAGTGACGCGGCCACCATCGTGGGACGCGGATTGCTCCGGCCGGACCAGTGCGGCTCAGGCCCGTTCGGACAGGCGCTGGCGCAGGCGCTGCTCGATCGTCGGCGGGACCAGGTCGGAGACGTCACCGCCGTAGGTGGCGACCTCCTTGACCAGGGAGCTGGCCAGGAAGCTGTACTGCGGGTTGGTGGACATGAACATCGTCTCCACCCCGGACAGCTGCTGGTTCATCTGCGCCATCTGCAGCTCGTAGTCGAAGTCGCTGACCGCGCGCAGGCCCTTGACGATCGCCCCGATGCCGTTGGTGCGGCAGTAGTCCACCAGCAGGCCGTGCCAGGCGTCGACGCGCACGTTCGGCCACGGCGCGGCGACCTCGCGCAGCATCTCCAGCCGCTCTTCGACGGTGAACAGGCTCTTCTTGCTCTTGTTGATGAGCACGGCGACGACGACCTCGTCGAAGAGCTTCGACGCTCGCTCGATGATGTCCAGATGACCGTTGGTGACGGGGTCGTAAGAACCTGGACACACGGCACGTCTCATGGGTCGGGACGGTAGCAGCCCCGAACGCGATCACCCATGACGACGTGGTGCGCCTCACCGGCCCGCGCCACGCCGCCGCGCGGCGTCACCCGTGCTCGGCCCAGTGCACCGCGGTGTCGCCGTAGCGCTTGGTGCGCAGCGCCCGCAGGCCCGGCGGCCAGTCCGGTTCTCCGCTGCGCACCGCCCGTTCCACGACGACGAGGCTGCCCGGCGCGGTCCAGCCGTTGTCGACCAGCGCGGCCAGCACCCGGTGCAGCAGCTCGCCGGACAGGTCGTAGGGCGGGTCGCCGAGCACCACGTCGAACGGCTGGTCGGGGGGCGAGCTCAGCAGCGTCTCGGCCTTCGCCTGCGCCACGTGCACGTCGCGGAAGCCGAGCGCGGCGGCGTTGCGGCGCAGCACCGCGGCGGCACGGCGGTCCGACTCGACGAAGGTGGCGTGCGCGGCCCCGCGCGAGAGGGCTTCCAGCCCGAGGGCACCGGAACCGCCGTAGAGGTCGAGGACTCGCGCGCCGGGGAGCTCGATCGCCGAGTCCAGCGCGCTGAACACGGCTTCCCGCACGCGCTCCGAAGTGGGTCTGGTGCCTCGCGGGGGCACCTCGATGCGGCGCCCGCCCACGCTCCCGGCCACGATCCGCGTCACGCACCCATCGTGGCGCACGGCGGACCGACCGCTCTTCGGAGGGGTGTTTCCAGCCATTTTACGCCTGCGCCTCCGGCCGGCCCGCTCCCGGGAGCACAGCGTCCGGCGGCGGTGCGGGCGTACGCTGTCAGGTCTGCCCACCGCGCCAGACGGGGAGAACGACACAGGTGTCCGAAGCGTCCATCAAGCAGGCCGAGATCGCGGTCGAGCAGCAGCACGTCGACCGGGTGTACGCCCGTCTCGACGAGTTGCGCGCCGAGGCCGAGGCGATGCGCGACAAGAGCTACGAGTACGGCCGGGAAGCGACGCCCGAAGCGCTCAACGAGCGGGACGTGATGCTGCACCACGCCAACCGGACGTTGCAGGCGCTCAACGCCGAGTCCGAGGGGCTGGTGTTCGGCCGCCTGGACTTCGCCAACGGCGACGCGGTGCACATCGGACGACTGGGCATCCGCGACCCGCAGTTCGAGAACCTGCTGGTGGACTGGCGCGCCCCGCTGGCCGCCGCCTTCTACCAGGCGACCCCGGAGCAGCCGCTGGACGTGGTGCGCCGCCGGGTCATCCGCTCCTCGCGCGAGCAGGTCGTGGACCTCTCCGACGACCTGCTGGACCCGGAACGCGCCCCGGCCGACATGCGGGTGGTCGGCGACGGCGCGCTCATGGCGGCGCTGACCCGCTCGCGCGGCGACGCGATGCGCAACATCGTCGCGACCATCCAGAAGGAGCAGGACGAGGCGATCCGCGCCCCCGAGGGCGGCGTCACCGAGATCACCGGCGGCCCCGGCACCGGCAAGACCGCGGTCGCCCTGCACCGCGCCGCGTACCTGCTCTACCGCGACCAGCGGCGGCTCGGTGGGCCGGGCGTGCTGGTCGTCGGCCCGTCGCCGGTGTTCATGTCCTACATCTCGCGGGTGCTGCCGTCGATGGGCGAGCACAACGTGGAGCTGCGCGCGCTCGGCGAGGTGCTGGACGGCGTGAGCACCGCCAAGATCGACGACCCGCGCACCGCGGAGATCAAGGGCTCGTCGCGGATGGTGAAGGTGCTGCGGCGCGCGCTGCGGCTGCCCCCGCCGGACGCCCCCGAGACGCTGCAGGTCTTCTACCGGGGCGCGGTGCTCAAGGTGGAGGCCGACGAGCTCAAGCGGATCCGCCGCTCGCTGCACAACAAGGGCGGGCAGCCCAACAAGAACCGGATGCGGGCGGCCGACGCGCTGCTGGAAGCCCTGTGGCAGAAGGCGGAGCAGCTCGCCGACGACGAGTTCCAGCCCGACCGGGAGCAGCTGATCACCGAGATCGGCGAGCGCATCGAGTTCCACCGGTTCCTGGTCGCCTGGTGGCCGCCGGTGTACCCGATGCAGGTGCTGCGCTGGCTGTCCGACCCGGCGCGGTTGTCGCAGGCGGCGCGGCGGCTGCTGTCGGCCGAGGAGGTCGGCCTGCTGGCGAAGTCCTGGACCGAGGTGACCGAGTGGACGGTCGCCGACATCGCGCTGATCGACGAGCTGCGCGTGCTGGCCGGTCCGCCGCCGAAGCGCCGCCGCACCGAGGACGAACCGGAGCAGCCGCCCCGCCCGGTCAACTACGACGAGTACGCGCACGTGGTCGTCGACGAGGCCCAGGACCTCTCGCCGATGCAGTGGCGGATGGTCGGCCGCCGCGGGCGCCACGCGAGCTGGACCATCGTGGGCGACCCGGTGCAGTCGTCCTGGCCGGACCCGGAGGAGGCGGCGGCCGCGCGGCAGGAGGCGCTGAGCGCGCAGCGCACCCACCGCCGGTTCACGCTGCGCACCAACTACCGCAACTCGGCGGAGATCTTCGCGCTGGCCGCGGACGCGGTGCGCGACCTGGTGCCTGCGGACGAGCTGCCGGTGGCGGTGCGCACCACCGGCGTCGAGCCGACCGTGCGCGAGGTGACCTCCGAGCAGCTGCCGTCCGCGGTGCGCTCGGCGGCCGCGGACCTGCTGCGAGCCGCGGAGGGCACCGTCGGGCTGATCACCACGATGGCCCGCCGGGACGAGGTCCGCGAGTGGCTGTCCACGTCGGACGTCGAGGACGCGGACCGGCTGCGCGTGGTCGGCAGCCTGGAGGCCAAGGGCATGGAGTACGACGCCGTGGTGGTCGTCGACCCGGACGGCCTGGCCGCGGAGTCCAGCACCGGCCGCCGGGCCCTCTACGTCGCCCTCAGCCGCGCCACCCAGCTGCTCACCGTGCTCAAGACCGCGTGAGCCCCCGCGCGGTCGGCTCAGGCGTCGATGCGCACGAACGCCTGGGCCGACTGCGCCCACCGGTAGCGCTCGGTCCAGGTGCCGCCGGTGTCGAAGTCCTCGACCTCGACGGCGATGACCCCGTCCTGCACGGTGCACGACTGCGGCACCTGCCGCCACGTCGGTGGGCTCACCACGGTGCCGAGCGGCCGCGGGCCCTCGGTCACCGCCACGAGCGCCCGGGAGTACTCGGCGTTCCGCGGCCCGCACTCCACCAGCAGCAGCGCGTCCTCCACGCCTTCCCCGGTGACGTCGGCGTACTCGACCTCGCGCTCCGGCGTGAACCGGTAGACCCAGTCGCCCACCTCGGCGGCCCCGTCGGTGAACGGCACCGGCTGCTGCGGGCACGGCCCGACTCGCGGCACGGTGAACTCGGCGTTGCGCCAGTCGACGTCGCGCACCCCCTCCGGGGCCTGCGCGACCGCCGGGCTCCCGGCCACCACGACGGCGGCCACCGCCGCCCACACCGCTGACAACACCCGCATCGTTCGAACCCCCGGTCTCTCGCGGCTCCCTGGTACCCCGTAGACGCTCCCGGCGCGCCTCCGGTTGCCACCCGATCGCGTGGACCGGCCCGCGAGACGCGACGCGGGCCGCTCCTGCTGGACGGCCCGCGGGTCGCTCGCGGCGGATCAGCCGAGTTCGATGATGAGGTCACCGCCCTCGACCTGCTGCACCGCTCCGATGGCCACGCGCTTGACCTGGCCGGCGGTCGGCGCGGTGATCGCCGCCTCCATCTTCATCGCTTCGATGGTGGCGATGGTCTGCCCCGCCTCCACCGTGTCGCCCTCGCTGACCGACAGCGTGACCACACCGGCGAAGGGCGCGGGCACGTGGCCGGGGTTGCTGCGGTCAGCCTTCTCCGCGGCAGGCAGGTCCACGGCGACCGAGCGGTCGCGGACCTGGATCGGGCGCAGCTGGCCGTTCAGCGTCGCCATCACGGTGCGGATGCCGCGCTCGTCCGGTTCGCTGATCGCCTCGAGCCCGATGAGCAGCCGCACGCCCGGCTCCAGGTCCACCGAGTACTCCTCGCCCGGCCGCAGGCCGTAGAAGAAGTCCTTGCTGCGCAGCAGGGACGTGTCGCCGTAGGCCTCGCGGTGCTCGGTGAACTCCTTGGTGGGCTTGGCGAACAGCAGCCGGTTCAGCGTGGCGCGGCGGTCCGACTCCAGCCCGGCTCGGTCCTCATCGGACAGTTCCGCGAGGCGGCGCACCGCGGTGCGGCCCTCCAGCGCTCGGGTGCGGAACGGCTCCGGCCAGCCGCCCGGCGGGTCCCCGAGCTCGCCCTGCAGGAACCCGATCACCGAGTCCGGGATGTCGAACTTGCGCGGGTCGGCCTCGAAGTCCGCGGGGTCCACCCCGGCGCCGACCAGGTGCAGCGCCAGGTCACCGACCACCTTCGAGGACGGGGTGACCTTGACCAACCGGCCCAGGATCCGGTCGGCCGCGGCGTACATCGCCTCGATCTCCTCGAACTTGTCGCCGAGGCCGAGCGCCACCGCCTGGGTGCGCAGGTTGGACAGCTGGCCGCCGGGGATCTCGTGCTTGTAGACCCGGCCGGTGGGCGAGGCCAGCCCCGCCTCGAAGGGCTGGTAGATCTTGCGCACCGCTTCCCAGTACGGCTCCAGGTCGCACACCGCCTGCAGGTCCAGGCCGGTGGCCTGCTCGGTGTAGTCGGTGGCGGCGACCACCGAGGACAGCGCGGGCTGCGAGGTGGTGCCGGCCATCGAGGCGGTCGCGGCGTCCACCGCGTCCACCCCGGCCTGCACGGCCGCCAGGTAGGTGGCCAGCTGGCCGCCGGGCGTGTCGTGGGTGTGCAGGTGCACCGGCAGGTCGAACTCGCGGCGCAGCGCGGACACCAGCTGCACCGCGGCGGGCGCGCGCAGCAGACCGGCCATGTCCTTGATGGCCAGCACGTGCGCCCCGGCCTCGACGATCTGCTCGGCCAGCCGCAGGTAGTAGTCCAGTGTGTACAGCTTCTCGTCCGGGTTGGACAGGTCCGCGGTGTAGCACAGCGCGACTTCCGCGACCGACTTCCCGGTGGCCCGCACCGCTTCGATGGCCGGGCGCATCTGCTCGACGTCGTTGAGCGCGTCGAAGATGCGGAAGATGTCGATGCCGGTGTCGGTGGCCTCCTGCACGAAGTGCTCGGTCACCTCGGTCGGGTAGGGCGTGTAGCCGACGGTGTTGCGGCCGCGCAGCAGCATCTGCAGGCAGATGTTGGGCACCGCCTCGCGCAGCTTGGCCAGCCGCTCCCACGGGTCCTCGGCGAGGAACCGCAGCGCCACGTCGTAGGTCGCGCCGCCCCAGCACTCCAGGGACAGCAGCTCCGGCGTCATCCGCGCCACGTGCGGCGCGACCGCGAGCAGGTCCTTGGTGCGCACCCGGGTGGCCAGCAGCGACTGGTGGGCGTCGCGGAAGGTGGTGTCGGTGACCCCGACGGCCCTGGACTCCCGCAGCCAGCGCGCGAAGCCCTCCGGCCCGAGCTCCTCCAGCTTCTGCTTGGACCCGGCGGGCGGTTCCACCGACAGGTCGACCGACGGCAGCTTGAACGTCGGGTCCGGGGTGCTCGGGCGCTCGCCGTTGGGGCGGTTGACGGTGACGTCGGCGAGGTAGTTGAGCAGCCGGGTGCCGCGGTCGGCGGAGTGCCGGGCGGTGAGCAGGTGCGGGCGCTCCTCGATGAACGAGGTGGTGACGTTGCCCGCGGCGAAGTCCGGGTCGTCCAGCACCGCCTGCAGGAACGGGATGTTCGTGGCCACACCGCGGATGCGGAACTCGGCGACCGCGCGCCGCGCCCGCGCCACCGCGGTGGCGAAGTCACGGCCCCGGCAGGAGAGCTTGACCAGCATCGAGTCGAAGTGCGCGCTGACGCTGGTGCCGGCGAACGCGGTGCCGCCGTCGAGGCGGATGCCCGCGCCGCCCGGCGAGCGGTAGGCGCTGATCATGCCGGTGTCCGGGCGGAACCCGTTGGCCGGGTCCTCGGTGGTGATGCGGCACTGCAGGGCCGCGCCGCGCAGCCGGATCGCGTCCTGGGTCATGCCCAGGTCCTCCAGCGTCTCCCCGGCGGCGATGCGCAGCTGCGCCTGCACCAGGTCGGCGTCGGTGACCTCCTCGGTGACCGTGTGCTCGACCTGGATGCGCGGGTTCATCTCGATGAACACGTGGCGGCCCTGCTCGTCGACCAGGAACTCCACGGTGCCCGCGTTGACGTAGCCGATCTTGCGGGCGAAGGCGACCGCGTCGGCGCAGATCCGCTCCCGCAGCTCCGGGTCGAGGTTCGGGGCCGGCGCGATCTCGATCACCTTCTGGTGGCGGCGCTGCACCGAGCAGTCGCGCTCGTAGAGGTGGATCACGTTGCCCGCGCCGTCGGCGAGGACCTGCACCTCGATGTGCCGCGGGTTGACGACGGCCTGCTCCAGGAAGACGGTCGGGTCGCCGAAGGCCGACTCGGCCTCGCGCATCGCCGCTTCCAGGGCCTCGCGCAGCGCCTCGCGCTGGTCGACGCGGCGCATGCCGCGCCCGCCACCACCGGCGACGGCCTTGACGAACACCGGGAACGCCATGTCCTCGGCGGCGGCCAGCAGCTCGTCGACGTCGCGGGACGGCGCGGAGGAGTCCAGCACCGGCACCCCGGCTTCGCGGGCGGCGGCGACCGCGGTCGCCTTGTTGCCGGTCATCTGCAGGATCTCGTGGCTGGGGCCGACGAAGGTGATCCCGGCCTCCCGGCACGCCCGGGCCAGCTCGGGGTTCTCGGACAGGAACCCGTAACCGGGGTAGACGGCGTCGGCGCCGGACTTCTCCGCGGCCGCGATGATCTCCTCGACGGAGAGGTAGGCGCGGACCGGGTGGCCGGGTTCGCCGATCTCGTAGGACTCGTCGGCTTTCAGGCGGTGCAGCGAGTTGCGGTCTTCGTGCGGGAACACAGCGACGGTGCCCGCGCCCAGCTCGTAGGCGGCGCGGAAGGCGCGAATCGCGATCTCACCGCGGTTGGCGACGAGAACCTTGCGGAACATACCGGCTCCTCGGTTTGCGGGTGTCGGTCAGTGCTCAGCACAGTACCGCGAAAATTCCCCCTGCCGGGAGAACTTCTCGGGTGATGAGATCAGCCGCATGGCCTACTACCTGGCAAAACAACACGACTCGTCAAGGTCTAGACCAAAAGAAACTCGGCGGATGTTTCCTTGATCGCAAGTTTCGCCGTCTTGTTCGGGCCGAACCGTGGCGCGTGCGGGCACCAGCCGTCGACGCACCGCCCGCAGGAGTCGACGCACCGTCCGCACCGCCCGCGGACACGTGCCGAACGCCACGACCCCGACCACGTCGTCATGGTGACGCAACCCCACCCCTCCGGCAGGACTCCGCACCGCGAACCCTCCGTGGGAGCACGCCGCACCGCTCGGTTCCGTTCCCTCCACGCACCGGCGTGCCGGGTCCCGACGCGCCGAGGAGGTGAGTTGCTGTCCCCGCGGGGCCGGTGCGTCGGCGCGGGACGTCCCTCAGCCGGCACCGTGCCCGAGGTCAGCACCACCAGAGCCGGCACCGCCGTCGGGGTGAGTGCCGCTGGGGGTCAGCTCTTCTCGAGGTACTCGGCGCGGGTCTCGTCGACGACCTCGGCGACCATGCGGGCCAGGCCGGGGTGGTCGCGCAGCGTCGGGTCGGCGGCGACGACCCGGGCCGCCTCCTCCCGGGCCTGGGCGATCACGTCCTCGTCCCGTAGCAGCGACAGCATCTTCAGGCCGGACTTGCGGCCGGACTGGGCGGCGCCGAGGACGTCGCCCTCGCGGCGCAGCTCCAGGTCCAGACGGGCCAGCTCGAACCCGTCGGTGGTGGAGGCGACCGCGTCCAGCCGCTCCCGCGTCGTGGTGCCCGCGACCGCCTCGGTGACCAGCAGGCACAGGCCGGGCGCGCTGCCCCGGCCGACGCGGCCGCGCAGCTGGTGCAGCTGGCTGACCCCGAACCGGTCCGCGTCCATGATCACCATCACGGTGGCGTTCGGGACGTTCACGCCGACCTCGACGACGGTGGTCGCCACCAGCACGTCGATCTCCCCCGCGGCGAAGGCCCGCATCACCGCGTCCTTGTCGTCGGGCGCCAGCCGCCCGTGCAGCACCCCCAACCGCAGGTCCGACAGCGGACCCGCGGCGAGCTGCTCGGCGACGTCGAGCACCGCCAGCGGCGGGCGCCGCTCCTCGCCGTCCTCCGGCGGCGGCTCCTCCTCGCTGCCGTCGCTGTCGTCCACCGCGGCCCGGCGCGCCTTCTTCCCGCCCTTGCCCGCGCTCTCCTCGTCGTCGCCGATCCGCGGGCACACCACGTAGACCTGGTGCCCGGCCGCGACCTCCTCGTGGATGCGCGCCCACGCCCGGTCCAGCCAGCTCGGCTTCTCGGTCACCGGCACCACGCTGGTGCTGATCGGCGACCGCCCCTGCGGCAGCTCCCGCAGCGCCGAGGTCTCCAGGTCGCCGTAGACGGTCATCGCCACGGTGCGCGGGATCGGGGTCGCGGTCATCACCAGCACGTGCGGCGAGGTCTGCTCCCCCGCCCGCGCGCGCAGCGCGTCGCGCTGCTCCACGCCGAACCGGTGCTGCTCGTCGACCACCACCAGGCCCAGGTCGGCGAAGGAGACCCGGTCCTGGATCAGCGCGTGCGTGCCGACCACGATCCCGGCCTCCCCGGACGCCGCTTCGAGCAGCGCCTTCTTGCGCTGCGCCGCGGTGAGCGAGCCGGTCAGCAGCGTCACCCGGGTGGCCTTCTCGGCCCCGCCGAGCTCGCCCGCCATGGCCAGGTCCCCCAGCAGTTCCCGCAGCGAGCGGGCGTGCTGCGCGGCCAGCACCTCGGTCGGGGCGAGCATCGCGGCCTGCCGGCCGGCGTCGACCACCTGCAGCATCGCGCGCAGCGCCACCACCGTCTTGCCGCTGCCGACCTCGCCCTGCACCAGGCGGTTCATCGGGTGCTCGTCGGCCAGGTCCGCGGCGATCTGCTCGCCGACCTCCCGCTGCCCCGCGGTGAGCTCGAACGGCATCCGCTCGTCGAACGCGGCCAGCACCCCGTCGTCGCGCCGGGGGCACACCGGCGCCGGGTGCGACTTGGCCGAACCGCGCAGCTGGGCCAGCACGAGCTGCACCGACAGCGCCTCGTCCCACTTCAACCGCTCCTGGGCGGCCGCCACGTCGGCGAAGCTCTGCGGGCGGTGGATCTTGCGCAGCGCCGACTCCAGGTCGGCCAGCCCCAACCGCTCGCGCAGCTCCGCGGGCAACGGGTCGTCCGCGCCGTCCCAGACGTCGAGCACCTGCTTGACGCACCGCGCGATGGACCACGACGGCAGGCCCTGCGCCGACGGGTAGACCGGGATCAGGGCGCCGGCGAACTCCTCGACGGCCGACCCGATGTCGGTGGCCCCCTCGTCGAACAGCTGGTACTCGGGGTGCGCGAGCTGCAGCTGGTTCCGGTAGGAGGTGACCTTGCCCGCGAACATCCCGCGCCGGCCCGGCACCAGCTCCCGCTCCCGCCACGCCTGGTTGAAGAAGGTGCAGGTCAGCGAGCGGTGCCCGTCGGTGATGCGGGCTTCGACGATGGTGCCTCGGCGGGACTTCATGGTGCGCTTGCTGACCCGCTCGACCTTCGCCAGCACGGTGGCGTGCTCGCCGATCTCCAGCCCGGCGATCGCGGTCAGCTCGCCGCGCTCGGCGTAGCGGCGGGGGTAGTGGCGCAGCAGGTCGCCCACCGTGACCAGCCCCAGTGCCGACTCGAGCGCCTTGCCGGACTTCGCGCCGAGCACCCGGTCGAGCTTCGTGTCCATCGTGGTCACCACTGGTCCTCCGGTGAGAGCCTGTCCCAGCCTCCTCGCACCTGGCCGCGGTCGCAGGTCCCCGCCGCGCGGGTGCGCCAGGCACTCCGCAAGTTAGCGGACCGCTCCGACGTCGTGACCGGTCGGTGCCGGCGCGCCGCGGTCGCCCAGCCGCCAGCCGACCCACCCCGCGAGCGCGCCGCCGAGCAGCAACCACCCCGACCCCGGCGGGTCGACGGCGTCGCGGAAGCTCGGCGCGTCCAGGTTGGCCACCGCGGTCAGCACCACGGTGCCGAGCATCGTCGACCCGAACACGCCCAGCGCCGCCCCGGCCCAGGCCAGCCCGCGCCGCTGGAGCACGCCGCCGAGCCCGAACACGCTCCACACCCCGGCGACCACGCCCCACCAGACGAGCTGGCCGAACAGGAAGTCGCGGAGCGAGCTGGAGTCCTCCGGCTCCCCGGAGTACGACCACTCGACGGCGATCGGGTCCGGCAGCCGCGAGCGCAGCGCCAGCGGCACCGCGAGCATCAGCAGGGCGACGAGCAGCGTCCAGCCGGCCACGAACCAGAGGTACCGCCTGCGGACACCCACCACGCCCTCCCGCGCGACTCGACGACCGGTGACGACAGTACCGGGGCGCGCAGGTCAGCCGGCCGCGACAGGCCAGCGCCGCAGCAGGACGGCCGCGAGCACGCCCATCAGCAGCCACCCGACCAGGCCGGTGATGCCGGCGACGACGAGGTTCGGTGGTGCGGCCGCCGACCCCAGCAGCATCGGCAGCCCGGCCACCGCGTTGAACGCGCCGTGCCCGACGACCGCCGGCCACACGCTGCCGGAGCGCAGCCGCAGCCAGCCGAGCAAGAGCCCCAGCAGCACGCAGGTGCCGACGAACAGCGGCGCCGCCCACGGGCCGAGGTTCGGGTAGTTGTAGCCGCGCAGGGTCAGCGGCGCGTGCCACACGCCCCACACCACCCCGGAGACCAGCAGCGCGAACCCCGTGCCGCGCTCGGCCAGCCGGGGCAGCAGCCACCCCCGCCAGCCCCACTCCTCGCCGAAGGCCAGCACGGAGTTGACCAGCGGCGCGACGAGGACCGCGCTGACCAGCTGGAGCAGCACCACCGTCTCGACGTCGAGCGGCACGGAACCGCCCAGCGCCCCGGCGACCAGGCTGAAGCCCTCGAGGTCCAGTTCGAGCAGCCCGAGCGCGGCGCTCACCGCCACCGCCACCGCGCTGAGCAGGGCGGTGCCGAACCACGCGGCCACCAGCAGCGCGCCGGTCCGCCCCGGGCGGGGCCCGAAGGTGAGGCCGGTGTCCCGCGCCCACTCCCGGGCCGGTGCCCGGTGGTCGACCGCCCGCACCGCGAGCACGGCCAGGGTGGGCGTGAGCATCATGAAGGCCCCGGTGAGCCCGGTGGAGCTGGTGACGCCGAGCCACAGCGGCGCGGCGACCAGCCAGGCCCCGCCCAGCGCGACGACCAGGAACACCAGCAGGTCACGACGGCGCACGGTCCCCCCTCACAGCGCGGAGCGTTCGGCGACCAGCGCGTTGACCAGCTCCGCGCCGCGCTCCGGGCGGTCCACGCTGATGTAGAAGGTGCGCCCCGAGACCAGCTGGAGCGCCAGGCACTCGCCGCTGCGGAGCATGATCGCGGTGCTGCCGGGCAGCACGCGGTAGCCCCAGCCGCCGACCTCCAGCGCGCGCCGGGTCTCCACCCGCGCGCTCTCGACCTGCTCCAGGCGGATCCGCCGGACCGGCCAGCGCAGCGGGCCGAACGAGGTGCGCACCCCGTCCTCGTCGACCTGCACCCGCGCCGAGGACAGCGCGAGCACCACCAGCCCGGCCAGCAGCGCGCCCCCGGACGCCGCCCAGGTCTGCAGCACCAGCGGCACGACCGCGAGCAGCACGGTGAGCCAGCCGATGACCAGCATCACCCGGCTGCGCACCGAGGACACCCACACCGCGCGTTCGCCCGGCCGCAGCGCGAGCTCGGCGACCTCGCCGGGGTCGGCGGACCGGTCGTCCGGCCCGCGGTTGCCCACCCACCAGCCGAGCCCGCCGCCCAGCGCCGCGGCGAGCAGCACCGGGAGCACCTGCCAGACCGGCAGCGGCCGGGCCTGCTGCCACGCGGCGACGTCGAGGTTGGCACCCACGGTCAGCGCGGACAGGCCGAGCACGAACACCGCACCGGCACCGAGGACGGCGGCGGCGCTGCCGCGGGTGGCGCGCCGCTGCCCGCCGCGCGCCGCGAGGGCCACCGCGCTGCCCGCGATGGCCAGCCACAGGACCAGGTCGACCACCAGCAGGACGACGGCAGGCGCCGCGTCGTCCGGCGCGCCCGAGAGGCCCCAGTGCGAGGCCATCGGGTCGGGCAGCCGGTCGCGCACCGCCACCGCCCCGGCGAGCAGCGCCGCGGTCACGACCACCGCCCACCCGCTCGACGCGACCAGGAACCGTGTGCGGTAGCTCATCTCGCCCTCCCGTGGTCGTCGCGGCCCTGCTGCGTCTCAGCTCTCACCCACGCGACGACGTCGTCCGGCTCGAAGCCGTGCCGCCCGGCCTCCGCCAGCAGGTCGCGGAGCTTCTGGCGCAGGGCGGCTCCGGGGTCCGGTCGGCGCAGCACGGTCACCCCGCGCCCGCGCCGGAACTCCAGCAGCCCCTCCGCCCGCAGCTCGCGCAGCGCGCGGAGCACGGTGTTGGCGTTGATCTGCATCGCGACCGCGAGGTCCCGCGCGGGCGGCAACCGGTCACCCGGCGCGACCTCGCCGGCTGCGATGGCGCGCCGGATGGCGTCCGCGGCCTGTTCGTGCAGCGGACGGTCGTCGTGCAGGTCCAAGGAGAGCAGCATGGTGCCAATGACACTAGCACCATTCACGTCTTCTGCGGGAGCACCTACTCGACGCCGAGGAGGAGCACCGCGCCGATCTCGCCCGCCGGGTAGTGCGCGAGCTCGACCTCGGGGTGGGACCGGCGGAGGTGGTCGGCCAGCACGTCGGCCAGGCCGCCCGGGGCGTCGGCGTGCACCAGCGCGGTGACCAGCTCGCCGCCGGTGCTGAGCATGCGGTCGGCGAGGTCCTGGGCCGCCGTCAGCACGTCGTCGCCGATGAGCACCACCTCGCCGTCGACCATCCCGAGCACGTCGCCGGGCCGGCAGCGGCCGACCCAGGTCAGCGCCTCGGCGTCGGCGACGCGCAGCTCCCCGCGCCGGGTCGCCGCCGCGGCTTCGGCCATCGCCACCTGGTCGTCGGCCCGCCGCCGCGTCGCGTCGTGCACCGCCAGCGCGGCCAGCCCCTGCACCGGGGACGCGGTGGGCACCACCACCACGTCCGGCCCGCCGTCGATCACCGCGGCGACCGCGTCCTCCACCAACGCGGCCACGTCCGGGTCGTTGGGCAGCACCACCACGTGCGCCGCCCCGGTCGCCTCGACCGCCGAGCCGAACCGCTCGGCCACCCCCTCGGGCCCCTCGACGAGCACGTCGGCGCCCTCCGCCGAGAACAGCTCCCCCAGCTCGCGGCTGGTCACGCAGGCCAGCACCGCGGCGTCCCGGGCGAACGCCGCGCGCTGGTCGGCGAACCGGGTCACCTTGATGCCGCGCACCCGGCCGCTGTCGATGCCCGCCTCGATCGCCGCACCGATGTCGTCGCAGTGCACGTGCACCGCCCACGAGCCCGCGCCGTCCCCGACCACCGAGACGCAGTCGCCGAGGCCGCACAGCACCTCCCGCAGCGCCGTCGCGCGCTGCTGGTCGGTGTCGCCGAGCAGGTACATGACCTCGTACTCGTGGTCCGACTCGTGCTCCAGGGCGCCGGCACCGCCGGGCAGCGGGGCGTCGGGCGAGACGCGCTCGCCGTCCCGCACCACCGCGTGCAGCGCGTCGAGCACCACCACGAAGCCGCGCCCGCCGGCGTCGACCACCCCGGCGTCGGACAGCGCGGAGAGCTGCGCGGGCGTCGCGGCCAGGGCCTCGACGGCCGCCCGGGTCGCGCCGTGCACCGCCACGGCCAGCTGGTCCGCCCCCTCCGCGCCCCGCGCGGCGGCGCGCAGCACGGACAGCACGGTGCCCTCGACCGGCTCGGCGAGCGCCTCGCGGGCGAGCTCGTCGGCCCGGGCCAGCGCTGCCCGCAGGGCCCGCCCGTCCGCGGCCTCGACGTCGCGGAGCGACTCGGCCATCCCCCGCAGGGCCTGGGAGAACAGCACGCCGGAGTTGCCGCGGGCCCCGCCGAGCGCCCCCGCGGCGAGGGCGCCGAGCACCCCGCCGAGCGTGTCGGGAGCGGTCGCGTCGAGCCGGGCCACCGCGGCCCGCATCGTCTGCAGCAGGTTCGTGCCGGTGTCCCCGTCGGCGACCGGGTAGACGTTGATCCGGTCGATCGCAGCTCGCTCGGCGACGAGCGCAGCCAGGGCGAGATCCGCCCAGCGCCGGGCCGCCGCGGCGTCCAGCGTCCGCACCAACCGGACTCCCTCCTACGATCGAACCCGCCCGAGACTATCGGCTGCCCGCAGCGGGGCGCCCCCACCGCCGGAGGGGGACCCGGCGGTGGGCTACACTGATCCGGTCCCAGGGCGGCGATGACCCCGGGCGCGGAAGTCCCGGGCTCAGGCCGCCGCCAACGGCGGTGAACAGCAAGCTCTCACGCAAGTGGGGGTCGCTTGCGTGGCTCTCATCGCTGTAACCGTCAAGCAAAGTAAGGGGTGTCTGACGTGGCTGCCGTCTGCGACGTCTGCGGCAAGGGACCTGGCTTCGGCAACTCGGTCTCGCACTCCCACCGGAAGACTCGTCGCCGGTGGAACCCGAACATCCAGACCGTCCACGCCAAGATCGGTCTCTCGCAGCGCAAGCGCATCAACGCGTGCACCTCCTGCCTCAAGGCCGGCAAGGTCGTCCGCGGCTGAACGCGCACAGCGTGCAACGACCCCGGGGTGCGGGCACCTCGGGGTCTTCTGCTTCTCGGGCCGCGCTACGAGGCGTGGTCGCGCCACTGCGGCTCGACCCTCGCCCACTCGACTTCCCAGGCCAGCAGCCTGCGGTGCTGCACCCACGCGCGGGCGCCCAGCAGCAGGAGGGTGGTCACCAGCGCTGAGCCGAGCACGACGCTCGCCCCGGCCACCCCGGCCGCCTGGGTGGCCTCAGCCCGGGTGAGCGGCGGCGTGGTCACCCGCTGGCGGTCGTCGACCCACACCTGCAGCGGGCCGGTGGCGGGGACCGCGGACGGCAGCTGGACCACCGCGGACCGCTCCTCGGGCGGTTCGCCCCACTTCACCACGACCGGCCGTTGGCGCGCGGTCTTCCCGGGCAGCTCGTCCACCACCGAGGCCACCACCTGGTGCTTGGTGGCCTGCTCGTGCTGGACCACGGCGAGGCGGCGGTCCAGCTCCTGCTGCGCCACCACGCAGGCCTGCACCGCGGTGAGGGCCACGACGAGCACGACGAACAGGAGCGCGATCGGCTCGAAGAGGTCGGTGCGCCGGCGCAACGGGTTCGCGCCGGGGAAGGCCTTGCGGATCAGGCACCGCAGGCCGCTGGTCCTCCGGTCGGCTCCCATGACGAGCCTTCTTCCGCCCTCGAGCGCAACGTCCGGCAAGGGCCAATGTACGACTGGCCGCTGACCAGGTCCACCGCAGGCGACCAGCGATGACGCGGTTACGGCAGCTTCCAGTCGATCGGGTCGGCGCCCTGGGCGGCCAGCAGCTCGTTGGCCCGGCTGAACGGCCGCGAGCCGAAGAACCCGCGGTCGGCCGACATCGGGCTGGGGTGCGGTGATTCGACGCAGGCCACGCCCGGCATGAGCGGCCGGAGGTCGCGCGCGTCGCGACCCCACAGGATGGCCACCAGCGGCGCCTCCCGCGCGGCCAGCGCGCGGATGGCCTGCGCGGTGACCTCCTCCCAGCCCTTGCCGCGGTGCGACCCGGGCTTGCGGGGCTCGACCGTCAGGCTCCGGTTGAGCAGCAGCACCCCGCGCTCGGTCCAGGGCGTGAGGTCGCCGCTGCTGGGCATCGGGTGGCCGAGGTCGTCGACGTACTCGCGGAAGATGTTGACCAGGCTGCGCGGCGGCGCGACGCCGGGGGCCACCGAGAAGCTCAGCCCCACCGGGTGCCCGGGCGTGGGGTACGGGTCCTGCCCGACGATGAGCACCCGCACGTCGTGGAACGGTTGCTGGAAGGCGCGCAGCACGTGCTCGGGCGCCGGGAGGTACCGCCGTCCCGCGGCGACCTCGGCGCGCAGGAACTCGCCCATGGCCTTGACCCGCTCGGCGACCGGGGCGAGCGCTTCCGCCCAGCCGGCCTCGACGAGTTCGTGCAGGGGACGCGCGGTCATGCCGAGCACCTTAGCGAGCCGCCGAGATCACCCACCGCCACCCCCGCAACCCCCGTACCATGAGCAAGCGTGATGCACGTCACACACGACGGATGTAACACGCGCTGCGATTTTGCCCACCCCCCGTAGCCGAACCGCACACGAAGGGGGCATTTTCGCCTGTCACCCGGCGAATTCGGCTGTCAAATCCGGACCCCGCGGCGAGGCCGATCCGGCGCGCGGAACGGTGCCCGCCCGAATAAAGGAAATATCATGGGAAAGCGTCGATCACGTCCATTTGGTGGCCTACCCCAGGCCACTCGGCTAGGTTCTGGCGAAGTTGTCGATCGACCACGGCCGTGGACGACATGACCCGGAGGTGGGCCGCAAACTCATGACTTCGCAGGAAACCGAAACATCACCCGAGCAGCGATCACTGCTGCGCCGCGCCGTCGGCGCCGCTGCCATCGGGAACTGCACGGAGTGGTACGACTTCGGCGTATACGCCTACGTCGCGGTCTACGTCGGTCACCAGTTCTTCCCCGGTCCGTTGGAGACGGTCTCCGCGTTCGGCGTCTTCGCCATCTCGTTCCTGTTCCGGCCGCTGGGCAGCCTGTTCTTCGGCCCGCTGGGCGACCGCATCGGGCGGCAGAAGGTGCTCGCGCTGACCATCCTGCTCATGTCGGGCTCCACATTCGTCATCGGCTTGTTGCCCACGTACGGCACCATCGGGATCTTCGCGCCGATGCTGTTGCTGCTGTGCCGCTTGTTGCAGGGCTTCTCCACCGGTGGCGAATACGGTGGCGCGGCGACCTACATCGCCGAGTACGCGCCGGACCGCAAGCGCGGGTTCTGGGGCAGCTGGCTGGAATTCGGCACCCTGACCGGATTCGGTTTCGGTGCCCTGGTGCCGACAATCCTGATCTTGAACCTGGACAGCGCCTCGATGGAGAGCTGGGGCTGGCGGATCCCGTTCCTGATCGCCGGTCCGCTCGGCGGCGTCGGTCTCTACCTGCGCTCCAAGCTGGAGGACACGCCGGCGTTCAAGCAGCTGGAGGCCACCCACCAGGTCGCCAAGTCGCCGCTGAAGGACCTGGTCAAGGGCTGGTGGCGGCAGCTGTTGATCCTGATGGGCATCGTCGTCCTGATCAACATCGCCAACTACACGATCCTGACCTACATGGAGACGTACCTGAAGGACACGCTCCACGTGGAGGACGGTCAGGAGTACCAGGTGCTCGTCCCGCTGCTGCTCACCGTGCTGTTCATGATGGTGATCATCACGCCGGTGGGCGCCCTGTCCGACCGCGTCGGCCGCAAGCCGCTGTTCCTGTCCGCGGCGATCTGCTTCATCGTGCTGCCGATCCCCGCGTTCTTGCTCATCGCGCAGGGCACCGTGCTCACCACGCTCTGCGGTCTGGGGCTGCTGGCGATCGGGCACGTGCAGCTGATCGGCCCGCTGGCCTCGACGCTGCCCGCGATGTTCCCGACCAAGGTCCGCTATGCGGCCTTCTCCGTCGGCTACAACATCTCCACCGCGCTCTTCGGCGGGACCGCTCCGCTGGTCAACGACGCCGTCGTGAAGAGCACCGGGAACACCTTCTTCCCGGCGTACTACGTGATGGGCGCGGCGGTCGTGGCCCTGATCCCGATCCTGCTGATGAAGGAGACCGCACGCCAGCCGCTGATGCAGGACGCGCCGTCCCCGGCGGGTTCCTCGGCGAGCTGACGGATCCACGCGGAGGGCCCCGGTGCGCTGCGGCGCGCCGGGGCCCTCGTCGTCCGCCTAGCGCCAGTGCTCCCAGCCGCTCGGGCCCTCGTAGGTGAAGCCGTCCACCGTGACGCCCGAGCCCTCGGCGACCGCGCCGATCGCGCGCCAGCCCTCCGGCAGCTCCCGGTCGGCCGGGAACGTCGCGACCAGGGCCTGGTCCTCGCCGCCGGTGAGCACCCAGTGCCGGGCGTCGGCGCCGAGCGCGGACGCCACCTCGCTCAGCCGCTGCGGCACCTCCACCTGTTCGGTGCGCACGTCGATGGCGACCTCCGAGGCCGCCGCGATGTGGCCGAGGTCGGACAGCAGCCCGTCGGAGACGTCCATCATGGACGTCGCGCCGGCCAGCGCGGCCTGCGGTCCCGCCGCGTACGGCGGTTCCGGCACGCGGTGCGCGCCCACGACCGCGACGGGCGAGCGGAACCCGCGGCCCAGCACGGCCAGGCCCGCCGCCGACCAGCCCAGCCGTCCGGCCACCGCGACCACGTCGCCGGGGCGGGCCCCGGAGCGGGTCACCGGCTCCCGGCCCTGCAGGTCCCCGAGCGCTGTGACGGAGATCGTCAGTGACGAGGCCGACACCATGTCCCCGCCGACGACGCCGATGCCGACCTGCTGTGCTTCCTCCCACATGCCGCCGACGAGCTCCTCGGCGACGCTGCTCGGCAGGTCCGGCGGGCAGCCCAGCCCGACCAGCACACCGGTGGGCACCGCACCCATGGCGGCGATGTCGGAGAGGTTCACGGCCACGGCCTTGCGCCCCACCTGGTGCGGCGTTGACCAGTCGAGACGGAAGTGCACCTGCTCGACGAGCACGTCCGTGGTGGCCACGACGCGCCCGTCGGGTGCCCGCAGGACCGCGGCGTCGTCCCCGGGCCCGAGGAGGGTGCCGGGTGACTGCTCGCGTCCCGCCGTCACCTGCTCGATGAGACCGAACTCACCCAACTGGGAAACGGTCTGTGCGTCCTGCGACGGATCAGGACCCAACTGGGACCTTCCTTCCTTGAGCATCCGCTCGGTCCGATGAGGTAGCTTTCTGCCAGTTTCCTACCCGAGCACATCGGCAACACGAAGGGGCACGCCGTGGTTCAGGCTTACATCCTCGTCCAGACCGAAGTCGGCAAGGCCGCCGCCGTGGCCGGCGAGATCAAGGACTTCCCGGGCGTCATCAGCGCCGAGGACGTCACCGGTCCGTACGACGTCATCGTCCGCGCCGAGGCGGAGAACGTCGACGTGCTCGGCAAGATGGTCGTCGCCAAGATCCAGAACGTGGAGGGCATCACCCGGACCCTCACGTGTCCGGTCGTGCACCTGTGACCAGGTGACGCACCGGACGGTGCGGACGGCCCGGTGTCCTGCGGGACCGGCGGCCGTGTTGTAGTGGACGACGTGGTTCACCAATCAGCGACCGGAGTGCCCCGGCCGGTGTTGATCGTGGCGATCACGCTCGGAGCTGTCCTCGCCCTGGCTGTCGCCGGCATCGGCACGTACGGCTGGTACACCTCCCGGCAGGAGCAGCAGGCCGCGCACGCCGCCGTGGAGGCCCGCCGGACGGGCCCGCTCGCGCTCGCCCCGATCCCCGCCCCGGAGGCGGGATCGCCCGAGTGCGCGGCGGTCACCGGTGCGCTGCCCCAGCAGCTGGTGGTCGGCGGCGCCCCGGTCCCGCGCCGGGAGCTGGCGCAGCCGGCGCCCGCGGCGACCGTCGCCTGGGGCGACGCCGCCCACGACCCGATCACGGTGCGGTGCGGCATCGACGCCCCCGCCGAGCTGACGCCCACCGCGCAGCTGGTGGACGTCTCCGGGGTGAGCTGGCTGAAGATCGACCAGGGCGGCGACACCTCGTGGCTCGCGGTCGACCGGCCGGTCTACGTCGCGCTCACCGTCCCCGGGGGCACCGGGACCGGACCGCTGCAGGACCTCTCGGCGCTCCTGCGCGACACGCTGCCGAAGCGACCGGTCTTCCCCTGACACCCGGACGGCCCCGGCTCCACCGCGGAGCCGGGGCCGTCCGCGTCAGCGCAGGCCGGTGCCGCGGGCGATGGCCGTGTCGATGAGCGTGCTCAGCAGCGTCTGGTAGTCCACGCCGCTGTGCGCCCACATCCGCGGGAACAGCGAGATGTCCGTGAAGCCCGGCATGGTGTTGACCTCGTTGACGATCAGCTCGCCGTCCTCGGCGAGGAAGAAGTCCACCCGCGCCAGGCCCTGGCACTCCAGCGCGTGGAAGGCGCGCACGGCGCTGGAGCGCAGCTCCTCGGTCGTGTCGTCACCGAGCTTGGCCGGGAGGTCGAACTCGGTGACGTCGTCGAAGTACTTGGCCTCGAAGTCGTACCAGTCGGTCTTCCCGGTCACGCGCAGCTCGGCGGGCTGCGAGGCCTCGACGCGGCCGTCTGGGAACTCCAGGACGCCGCACTCGATCTCGCGCCCGGTCACCGCGGCCTCGATGATCACCTTGGGGTCGGTGCGCCGCGCCTCCGCGATCGCGGCGTCCAGCTCGGCCCAGTCGGTGACCTTGCTGATGCCCAGCGACGAGCCGGCGCGCGCGGGCTTGACGAACACCGGCAGCCCGAGCCGCTCCCGCCGCTCGTCGTCCAGTGAGGACTGACCGCGGCGCAGCACCTCGTAGCGGCCGACCGACAGCCCCTCCGCGGCGAGCAGCTTCTTGGCGTACTCCTTGTCCATCGACACCGCGCTGGAGAGCACCCCGGGCCCCACGTAGGGCACGTCGGCCATCTCCAGCAGGCCCTGGATGGTGCCGTCCTCCCCGAAAGCGCCGTGCAGCACCGGGAAGACCACGTCGACCCCGGACAGCACCTCGCCGCCCCGCTCCGGACCCAGCAGCACCAGGTCGCGGCGCGTGGGGTCGCCGGGCAGCGCGACGGCGGTGCCGGGCGCGACCTCGGGTTCCCGGCGGTCGCGGATCTCCAGCTGCTTCGGGTCGTCAGTGCCCAGCACCCACGCGCCTTCTCGCGTGATGCCGACGGGCACGATCTCGAAGCGTTCACGGTCCAGGTGCGCGAGCACGCTGCCCGCGGAGACGCAGGAGATGCCGTGTTCGGTACTGCGTCCGCCGAAGACGACCGCCACCCGGGTCTTGCGCTGTGTCATGCGCCGGACCATACCTGTCCGGCGCGCCCGCCGTTCCACAACCTGCGGCCGCCCGACCACCGCCGGACACGCTGCGCGACCACGTGGTTCCGCTCCGCGGGCGGGGGTGCCACGGCTGCGGGACCGCGACCTCAGGCGCGGCAGACCCGGGCGATGACCGGCAGCGCCCGGGCCAGGTCCTCGCGCGCGCACGCGGCGTAACCGAGCGCCAGGCCGAACCACTGCTGGGGGCCGCAGTGGTGCCGCTTCAGCCCGTCGAGCACGAGCCCCTCCTCCGCCGCCTCGGCGACCACGCGCTGCTCGGTCTCGGCGTCCGGCAGGGGCAGCACGACGTGCGCACCGGCCCGGTCGCCGAACACCTCCACGCCCTCGGCCGCCAGGCCGTCCACCACGAGCGCCCGGCGCTGCGAGAGCTCGCGCCGCAGCCGGCGCAGGTGGCGTCCGAGGTCCCCGTTGCGGGCGAACTCCGCCAGCACGCGCTGGCCCGCGGCGGCCGGGCCCGTGCCGGTGCGCTCGCGGCGCTCGACCACCGCGGTGGCCACCCGGTCGGGGGCGAGCATCCAGCCCACGCCCAGCGTCGGCGAGAGGATCTTGCTCGTGGTGCCCAGGTGGACGACGACGTCCGGGGCCATCGAGGCCAGCACCGGCAGCGGCGCGACGTCGTAGCGCAGCTCCCCGTCGTAGTCGTCCTCGACGATCAGCCATCCCTCGGCGCGGGCCCGCTCGACGAGCGCGATCCGCCGCTCCGCGGGCAACCGCCCACCGATCGGGTACTGGTGCGCCGGGGAGCAGTAGACCGCGCGCACGCCCTCCGGGATGGCGTCGACCACGATCCCGGCGTGGTCCACCCGCGCGGGCACAACCCGCGCCCCGACCGACCGCAGCGCGCCGACGGCGCGCTGGTAGCCGGGCTCCTCCACCGCGACGGCGTCGCCCGGCTCCAGCACGGCGGAGGCCAGCTCGATGACGGCGGCGGTGGTGCCCCCGGTGGCGAGCACGTTGTCGACCGTCAGCCCGCCGAGCACGAGGCCGCGGTGCCGCAGCAGGTGCTCGACGACGGCCTCCCGGTACGCGGGGACCCCGACCCGGTGCGGCCTGGAGTCCGGTGCCAGGTCGGCCGCCGCGCGCCACGCCCGCCGCCACGCCGCGCGGTCGATGCCCCCGGCCCACGGCACCCCCGGGGTCAGCACCACGTCCGGCTCCTGCGCCTCGGGCGTGCCCGCCGAGGCGCCGTGCGGCGGCCCCGCCGCGGCGCCGGGAGGACTGGTCGTGACGTAGGTGCCCGAGCCGTGCCGCCCGGCGATCCAGCCCTCGGCGTGCAGCTGCTCGTAGGCGGCGGCGGTCACCGTGCGGCTCACCGCCAGGTGACGCGCGAGCGCGCGGGTCGACGGCAGGCGGTCGCCGCCGCGCAGCTGGCCGATGGTGGCCGCGTGCCGGAGCGCGTCGGCGAGCTGGACGGCGAGCGGGCGGGGGTCGTCGCGACGCAGGTCGATGGCGAGCTCCAGCAACGGGGAGCTGGCCGCGGGGACCGCATGTGGCATTCCAGGATTCTCCTCGATTGGCACTTCGATGATGCCACTCCGCGGAAGATCCTGGTCGCGTGAATCTCTCCACCACTGAACGGTCCACGATCCGCCGGGGCGCCCACCGCGCCCGCACCGACCGCGCCGACCTCCACGCGGTGCTGGACGCCGGGCTCGTCTGCCACCTGGGCATGCAGGTCGACGGCTCGCCGCGCGTCCTGCCGACCGCCTACGGCCGCGACGGCGACACGCTGTACCTGCACGGCTCGACCGGTGCGCGCAGCCTGCGCGCGGCCGACGAGCGACCGGAGGTCTGCGTGACCGTGACGCTGGTCGACGGGATCGTCTACGCGCGCTCGCTGTTCCACCACTCGGTCAACTACCGGTCGGCGGTGGTCCACTCCCGGGCTCGCCGGGTCACCGACCCCGACGAGGTCTGGCGGGCGCTCCGGGTGATCACCGAGCACCTCGCCCCGGGTTCGTGGGAGCACGCGCGGCAGCCGGACCGCAAGGAGCTGGCGGCGACCGCGGTGGTCGCGGTGGACCTGCGCGAGGCGTCGGTCAAGGTGCGCGAGGGCGGGGCGAACGACGACCCGGAGGACGTCGCGGCCGCGACGGCGTGGGCCGGTGTCCTGCCGCTGCGCCGGTCGTGGGGCGAGCCGGTGCCGAACCCGGACCTGCCGCCCGGCACCGAGGTCCCGTCCCACGTCCGCGAGCGCCGCTGGACGGGGTGAGTCAGCTCGCCACCTGCTCCTGCTCCTCGGAGACGATCTCGCGGGACAGCGGTGCGATCGCCGCCAGGACCTCGTCGACCAGCTCCTCGGCGACGCCCGCTTCCCGCAGCGTCTCGGCCAGGTGCCCGGCCACCAGGTCGAAGTGGCGCTGCCGGATGCCGCGGCCCTGGTGGACCTGCCGCATCGACGGCCCCCGGTACGGCTCCGGCCCGCCCAGTGCCGCGGCGAAGAACTCGACCTGGCGACCGATCAGCCGGGACATGTTCGTCCCGGCGAAGAACGGCGCCAGCTCGTCATCGGCCAGCACCTTGTCGTAGAAGGCGGGCACCACCGCCTCCAGCGCCGGCCGGCCGCCGATCGCGTCGTAGGTCGTGCTCATGCGTCCTCCCGTGTCGTCGGCTGGGAACACGGACAGGACAGCGCGCGACTGTTTCCGGCGGCGTGGCGCTGCGTAACGCGATCGCTACGCCCTGGGACGCAAGCCGTGGACGGGGTCGTGCTCGTAGGTCCGCATGGGCGCCCGGACCGGCCGGTAGACGTGGATGCTCACCGCCGGGTCCTGCCCGGTGTTGGACACCTGGTGCACGTAGTCCGGACCGAAGACGCGGGACTGGCCCGTGGTCAGCCGGTGCAGCACCTCCGCCCCGGAGGCGCGCACGACGCGCTCGGTGAGGTCGCCGGAGACGACGGTGAACGCACCGGTGGCGCCGCCGTGGTCGTGCAGCTCGGTGTGCTGCCCGGGCAGCCAGCTCAGCAGCCACGCCTCGTGGTGCTCGGTGCGGGTGATCAGCTCGAACCAGCGCTGGTCCGGGTCGTAGCGCAGCAGGTGCGCCCAGGCTCCGCGGTCGGCGGCGAGCTCGCGGGCGATGCGGACGGGGTGGGCGGTGGTCAGGTCGGCAGGGGCAGCGACGGTGCCCGGTGGAACGGCGAACACGTGGGGAAGTCCTTCGGGATCGGTGCGAACGGGCGCGCGCAGACGCGCGGCGACGCCCGGGGATGACGTGAGGTCGATCAACACGAAGGACACGAACAGAGCGCGCTGGCGACGCGGTGGAGGTCGATGTGACCCCGCCGTCCGTTCATCGCGCGCAACACCATGGCGCGAACTCAACCAGCCCAGCCCACCCGCCGTCAACTCACCCCGGCGAGTTCTCACACCACGGAGTGTGCCCCACCCCACGCCCCACCGAGGTCCACGCGACTCCGGTGGGAACCAGACGTCCCACTCCCGTGCGGAGTCGCGCCCGGCGAGGTGCGTGCCCCGGGGTCAGGAGAGGGCCTGGAGGACGTCGGCCACGAGGTCGTCGGGGTCTTCGCAGCCCGCGGAGAACCGCACGAAGCCCTCGGGCACCGGGTCGCCCCACTGGGCACGGCGGTCGACCGTGCTGTGCAGGCCGCCGAAGCTGGTCGCCGCCACCACGAGCTCGCTGCGCCGGACGAACTCCTCCACCGCGGCCGCGTCGGCCAGCTCGAACCGGAACACCCCGCCCCAGCGGCGCATCTGCCGCCGGGCCAGCTCGTGCGACGGGTCGTCGGGCGCACCGGGCCAGCGCAGGCCGGACACCGCGGGGTGGTCGCGCAGCGCCGCCACGAGCGCGGCGGCGTTCTCCGCCTGCCGCGCCAGGCGCAGGTCGAGGGTGCCCATGCTGCGGTGCACCAGCCACGTCTCGAACGGCCCGGGGATCGCCCCGGACAGCGTCCGCGCCCGCTCCACCCGCTCGGCCAGCCCGGGGTCGCGCACCGACACGTGCCCCATGAGCAGGTCGCTGTGCCCGGCCAACGCCTTGGTGTCGCTGGCGACCACGATGTCGGCACCCAGCTCCAGCGGCCGCTGCCCCAGCGGCGTCGCCGTGGTGTTGTCCACCGCCAGCAGCGCGCCCGCCCGGTGCGCGCGCTCGGCGAGCTCGGCGATGTCGCACACGTCCAGGCCGGGGTTGGACGGGGTCTCCAGCAGCACCAGGCGGGCGCCGGCGAAGACGTCGTCGGTCCACGGGCCGGGCGTGGCGATCTCGCGGACGTCCAGCTCCAGCTCGGTCAGCTCCTCGCGCACGAACTGCCGCGTCGCGTAGTAGCCGTCGCCGGGCAGCACCAGCGCGTCACCGCGGCGCAGCAGCGCGCGCAGCACCGTGCTGATCGCGGCCATGCCGGAGGGCAGCAGCACGCAGCGACCGCCGTCGAGGTCGCCGATGGCGGCCTCCAACGCCCGCCAGGTCGGGTTGCCCGCCCGGCCGTAGGAGTCACCGCTCCCCTCGGCCCCGCCGAGGTGGTACGGGGCGGCGAACACCGGCCCCGGCAGCATCGGCGCGCCGCTCACCGGTTCCGGGTGCCCACCGCGCACGCAGCGCGTGCCGTCCCCGAGGCCCGAGTCGTTCACGAGTTCACCTGCTCCATCACTTGGTCGACCCGCCGTCACCCGGGCACCCGCCGGGCACCAGCGGCCCGGTGTCCGGGTCCTACTCCGGTTTGCGCTCCCGGCCGAGCAGTTCGGCCGCTGCCGGTCCCGGCTGGAGGCCTTCGTGGCAGACGCGGTGCACCACGTCGGTGATCGGCATCTCCACCCCGCGCCGCGCCGCCAGCTGGCGGATCGACGAGCACGACTTCACGCCCTCCGAGACCTGCCCGTGCGCCGCCTCCTGCGCCTGCGCCAGGGTCTCCCCGCGACCGAGGCGCTCACCGAAGGTCCGGTTGCGCGACAGCGGCGACATGCACGTCGCCACCATGTCGCCCATCCCGGCCAGGCCCGCGAAGGTCATCGGGTCCGCCCCCAGCGCCACGCCCAGCCGCGTGGTCTCGGCGAGCCCGCGGGTGATCAGCGAGGACATCGTGTTGTGCCCGTAGCCGAGGCCGACGGCCATGCCGCAGGCCAGCGCGATCACGTTCTTGCAGGCGCCGGCGATCTCGATGCCGACGAGGTCGGTGTTGGTGTAGGGCCGGAAGTACGGCGTCGAGCAGGCGTGCTGCAACGCCACCGCCCGCTCGTGGTCGGCGCAGGCCACCACGGTCGCGGTCGGCTGCCCGGCGGCGATCTCCTTGGCCAGGTTCGGACCGGACACCACCGCGACCTGCTCCATCGGCACGTCCGCGACCTCGGCGATGACCTCGCTCATCCGCTTCAGCGTGCTCAGCTCCACGCCCTTGGCCAGGCTCACCAGCGTCGCGTCCGCGGGCAGCAGCGGCTGCCACCCCGCGAGGTTCTCGCGCAGCGACTGGCTCGGCACCGCCAGGACCACCACGTCGGCGTCGTGCACCGCCGCGGCCGCGTCGTCGGTGGCGCGCAGCGACTCCGGCAGCCGCACGCCCGGCAGGTACCCGGTGTTGCAGCGCGTCTCGTTGATCGCCTCCGCGACCTCCGCGCGCCGCGCCCACAGGACGACGTCGTTGCCCGCGTCGGCGAGCACCTTCGCGAAGGTGGTGCCCCAGGACCCGGCCCCGAGCACCGCGATCCGCTCAGGCTGCGCCATCGTCGTCCCGCTCCTCCGGCGCAGCGCTCTTCTTGCGGGCGGGGCTGTAGAACTCGGCCGGCGGCTGCTCGCCGCGGACCTCGCCGAGCAGGTCCTTGACCCGGTCCATGACCAGGTGGGTCACCTCGCGCAGCGCCTGCCCGTCCTGCTCCGCGCCCCGGTAGGCCGAGAGGTCCAGCGGTTCGCCGAAGTGGAACCGGACCGTCTTGCGCGGGAACGGGCGGAAGCGCTTGGCGTAGTGGTCGTAGACGTCCTTGGTCCCCCAGCGCGCGGCCGGGATGACCGGCACGTCGTGGGCCAGCGCGAGCCGGGCCACCCCGACCTTCGGCGTCATCGGCCAGCCGTCGGGGTCCTTGGTGATGGTGCCGTCCGGGTAGATGACGATCACCTTGCCGCGCTCCAGCGCGGCGTGCGCCTCCTGCAGGCTCTTCCGCGCGTCGGCGGTGCCGCGGAAGACCGGGATCTGCTCCGTGCCGACCAGCACGTTCCTGAACCCCGGGACGTTCCACAGCGTGTGCTTGGCGAGGAACCGGGGCACGCGCCCGGCGCGGTGCACGGTCACCGCGTCGAACACCGGGTCCAGGTGGGAGACGTGGTTGAGCACCACCAGCGCTGGTCCGTCGGCCGGGACGTGGTGCATCCCCCGCACCTCGGTGCGGGCCAGCGCGGCGGTCAGCGGGTAGAACACCGCGCGCGCCAGGCCGAGCCAGAACTTGCCCATGCCCTGCGCCTTCTCGATGCGCTGCCTCCGCTCGCGCCGGAGGCTCCTCGGTTCCGCCACGGCATCTCCTCATCTGTCCTCGCGGGCGCCCGCAAAGTTACCCCGAGGCCGACCGCGGGTCGCCAACGAGTCGGTTCCGCGGTCCGCTTCCCCGGGCCGGGAAGATGGGGGCGTGAGCGCCACCGACCACCGGTACCCGCAGCGGGGCTACCCGCCGGTGCACCTCCTCGTCCCGGTCAAACCGTTGCACCTGGCCAAGTCGCGGCTGCTCGACGGGGGTGCGCGCCACCCCGCGGCGCACACCGAGCTGGTCGCGGCCGTGGCGTTGGACACAGTGTCCGCCGCGCGCCGCGCCGCCGGGGTCGGCGGCGTCGTGGTGATCACCTCGGACCCGGTGCTGACCGCCGCGTTCGCCGCGATGGGCGTGGAGGTGCTCCCGGACGCCCCGGCGGCCGGGCTCAACGCGGCGCTGCGGCACGGCGACGCCGCGCTGCGGCACCGGGTCGAGCGGGTCGGGGCGCTGCAGGCGGACCTGCCCGCGCTGCGGCCGGACGAGCTGGCGGCCGCGATCAGCGCCGCCGGCGCGGACCGCTCGTTCTGCCCGGACCGGCACGGCACCGGCACCACGCTGCTGCTGGCCGAACCGGGCCGGCCGCTCGACCCGCGCTTCGGTCCCGGCTCGGCCGACGCGCACGCCGGTTCCGGCGCCAAGCCGCTCCTCGGCCCGTGGGACTCGCTGCGCTGCGACGTCGACACCGAGGCCGACCTGCGCGCCGCCCGCGCCCTCGGCCTCGGCCCGCGCACCGCGGCGGCGGTGTGACCGCCCCACCCGTGAACGTCCTTCACAGACATCGGCTGAGCCCGTCGGATGGGTGACAATGGACGCGTGAGCACCGACAGCAGCGGCCGGGCCGAGCAGCCCGCCGAGCGAAGCACCCGTGGCCGGTCGACCCGTCGTGCCCCGCGACCGGCGCGCCGCGCCGGTCGCGCGACCTCGGCGACGTCGCAACGCACCCGCGGCACCAGCTCCGGAGGTGCCCGCGTCCCGTCCGCGCCGCCCGCGGTGACCCGCGCGGCGGCGTCCACGGACCTGCCCGAGGACCGCTACCTCAACCGGGAGCTGTCCTGGCTCGACTTCAACGCGCGCGTGCTGGCCATCGCCGAGGACCCGTCGCAGCCGGTGCTGGAACGCGCCAAGTTCCTGGCGATCTTCGCGTCCAACCTGGACGAGTTCTACATGGTGCGCGTCGCCGGGCTGAAGCGGCGCGAGGAGACCGGGCTGTCGGTGCGCAGCGCCGACGGGCTCACCCCGCACGAGCAGCTGACCCGCATCGCCGCCCGCAACCAGGACCTGGTGGAGAAGCTCAGCCGGGTCTTCCTGGACGAGCTGCTGCCCGAGCTGGCGGCGCACGGCATCCGCATCCTGAAGTGGGCGGAGCTGGAGCCCGCCGACCAGGAGCGGCTGACCCGCTACTTCGAGGACCACATCTTCCCGGTGCTCACCCCGCTGGCGGTCGACCCGGCGCACCCGTTCCCCTACATCTCCGGGCTGTCGCTGAACCTCGCGGTGACCGTCGCCGACCCGGACGCCGGGATCCGGCGCTTCGCCCGGGTGAAGGTGCCGGACAACGTGCCGCGGCTGATCCGCGTCGAGTCCGACCGGGAGACCCAGCGCGCCACCTTCCTGCCGCTGGAGGAGCTCATCGCCGCGCACCTGGGCAAGCTGTTCCCCGGCATGCGGGTCGCCGAGCACCACATCTTCCGGGTCACCCGCAACGCCGACCTGGAGGTCGAGGAGGACCGCGACGAGGACCTGCTGCAGGCCATGGAGCGGGAGCTCGCGCGCCGCCGCTTCGGTCCGCCGGTGCGGCTGGAAGTCACCGACACCATGAGCGAGAACATGCTCGAGCTCCTGCTGCGCGAGCTGGAGGTCGACCAGCACGACGTGGTGGAGGTCAAGGGTCTGCTGGACCTGTCCTGCCTGTTCCAGCTGGAGCGGTTGCACCGGCCGGACCTCAAGGAGTCGCCGTACGTGCCCGCGACGCACCCGGCGTTCGCCGAGGGCCAGACCCCCAAGAGCATCTTCTCCACGCTCCGCGAGGGCGACGTGCTGGTGCACCACCCCTACCACTCGTTCTCCACCTCGGTGCAGCGGTTCATCGAACAGGCCGCGGCCGACCCGCACGTGCTGGCCATCAAGCAGACGCTGTACCGGACCTCCGGTGACTCGCCGATCGTCAACGCGCTCATCGACGCCGCCGAGGCGGGCAAGCAGGTGGTGGCGCTGGTCGAGCTCAAGGCGCGCTTCGACGAGCAGGCGAACATCCAGTGGGCGCGCACCCTGGAGCGCGCCGGGGTGCACGTGGTCTACGGCCTGGTCGGGTTGAAGACGCACTGCAAGACCGCGCTGGTGGTGCGCCAGGAGGGCTCCACCATCCGCCGCTACTGCCACCTCGGCACCGGCAACTACAACCCGAAGACCGCCCGCATCTACGAGGACCTGGGGCTGCTGACCGCCTCCCCGGAGATCGGCGCCGACCTCACCGACCTGTTCAACGTGCTCACCGGCTACGCCCGGCACGGCGAGTACCGCCGCATCCTGGTGTCCCCGCAGGGCATCCGCAACGGCATCGTGGAGCGCGTGGAGGCCGAGACCGAGCGCGCCCGGCAGGGCCTGTCCTGCGGCATCCGGATGAAGGTGAACTCGCTCGTCGACGAGCAGATCATCGACGCGCTCTACCGGGCGTCGATGGCCGGGGTGCCGGTGCAGGTCGTGGTGCGCGGCATCTGCTCGCTCAAGGCCGGTGTCGAGGGCCTCAGCGAGAACATCGAGGTGCGCTCCATCCTCGGCCGGTTCCTGGAGCACTCCCGCGTCTTCCACTTCGTCGGCATCGACGAGCACTGGATCGGCAGCGCCGACATGATGCACCGGAACCTGGACCGCCGGATCGAGACCCAGGTCCGGGTGACCGATCCCAAGCTCACTGCCCAGCTCGACGCGATGCTCGACTCGGCGCTGCACCCGGCGACGCGGTGCTGGGTGCTCAACGCCAAGGGCGACTGGGAGGCCTCCCCGAACAGCGGGGAGCAGGTCCGCGACCACCAAGTGGAGATGCTGCGCCTGCACGGCGCGAAGGTGTCGTGACCGAGGACCAGCGCCCCGACGCGCCCTCGGACGCCGACCCCGAGCACGCCACCGTCGAGAACGCGTGAGGACGAAGGGCATGACCGAGAACCAGCCTGCCACCGAGCAGATCGACGGCGAACCGACTGACGTTCCCGACCGGACCGTGCGTGCCGCCGGAGCGGTGCTGTGGCGCGACGGCGCCGGTGGCCTCGAGGTGGCGGTGGTGCACCGCCCCCGCTACGACGACTGGTCGCTGCCGAAGGGCAAGCTCGACCCCGGCGAGCTGCCCGCGCACACCGCGGCCCGCGAGGTCACCGAGGAGACCGGGTTCTCCTGCGTGCTGTCCCGGTTCCTCACCCGGGTGACCTACGAGGTGCCCGCGGTGGGCGGCACCGCGCCCAAGGTGGTGGACTACTTCGCCGCCCGCGCCGGCGGTGGTGCCTTCGCGCCGAACGACGAAGTGGACGTGCTGCGGTGGGCACCCGTCGCCGAGGCGCGCGAGTTGCTCAGCTACCCGCACGACGGGCGCGTGCTGGACGCCTTCGAGCAGCTGCCCGCGGCGCTGTCGACGGTGCTGCTGGTGCGCCACGCGAAAGCGGGGAAGCGCTCGGAGTGGTCCGGCGACGACGTGCTGCGCCCGCTCTCCGCGGCGGGGCAGCGGCAGCGGGACGCGCTGCACTCCCTGCTGCCGCTGTACGGTCCGGTCCGCGTCCACTCCGCGCCCCGGGTGCGCTGCCAGCAGACGGTGGCACCGGTCGCGGCGGACCTCGGCGTGGAGATCGCCGACGAGCCGCTGTTCTCCGAAGAGGGTTACCGCGCCGACCCGTCCGCGGCGGTGGCACGGATGCTGCGGATCGCGGCCGGTCCGGGTCCGGTGGTGGTGTGCAGCCAGGGCGGCGTGATCCCGGACCTGGTGGCGCGGCTGGCGAGATCCGGTCCGCTGCGCGGTCGGCCGGGACTGCGGCCGGAGGAGGCGGCCAGCCGCAAGGGGAGCGTGTGGACGCTGAGCTTCAGCCCCGATCCGGCTCTCGGCAACGGCAGTGCCCCGGCCCTGCGCCTGGTGGCGGCCGACTACCTCGCGGACCCGGTTCCCGGGACCTGAGCGCGGAACGCGCACTCGCCGAGCCGCGGGCTCCTCGGTGGCAGGCGGGAGGAGCGGTTCTCCCCACTGAACGTCCGACAAGGCACCGGCCCCGGATTCGCCCGGCCGGGCGGCGGTGTTCGGCGATCGAGTGATCCACCCGGGACGTGAGGCGGAAGCGTCGGCGTCCGCCTCCGCCGACGCTCCGGCTCCGTCGCACAGCGGTCGGACACCGCTGTCCGGCGCTGATCGCGCCGTGTGGGCGGTGCGCACCGCCCACTGGGGTTCGGCCGCCGCGAGGCGGAATCCTCGCGGCTGCGGCCCGCTCAGCCCCCGTTCCGCCGCGTCCGTCGCACGGTGTCGCACCGGCGGCAGCGCTCGCCGCGCGGCCGGGGGCCTTGCCGAAGAGCGGGCGGCCTCACGCCCCGTCACACCGGGGTCAGGTGGCCGCCCGCTCGGTCCAATGGTGCCCGCTGCTGCCGCGAGCACTCACTTCTTGGTGGACTTGCGAGTCGTCGTCGCCTTCTTGGTCGCCGGACGGGTCGTCTTGGACGCCGCCTTGGTGGTGCCCGACTTGGCGGTGCTCGCCCGCTTGGTGGCCGCCTTGGCCGTGCTGGCCTTCGCAGTGGAGGCCTTCGCGGTGCTCGCCTTGGCCGTGGTGGCCTTGGTGGTCCGCTTCGGCGCGGCCTTGGTGGCGGTGGCCTTCGTGGCGGCCTTGGTCGCGGTGGACCGCGTGCCGGCCTTGGTCCCGGCCGCCTTGGTGGCGGTCTTCGTGGTCGCGCGGCCAGTGGTCTTGGTCGCAGCGGCCCGGGTGGTGGTGGCCTTCTTGGTGCCGGCCGCGGCCTTGGCGGAAGCCGTCCGCGTGGTGGCGCCACGGGTGGTGGCCGCCTTCACGGTGGACTGGCGCGGCAGTTTCCGCTGCCCGCCCACGACTTCCTTGAACTGGGTGCCGGCGCGGAAGGCGGGGACGTTGGTCTTCTTGACCTTCACGGTCTCACCGGTTCGCGGGTTGCGAGCGGTACGCGCAGCACGGGCCCGCTTCTCGAAAACGCCGAAGCCGGTGATGTTGACCTTCTCGCCCTTGTTGACGTTGCGGACGATGATGTCCACGACGTTTTCCACAGCCTGGCTGGCGGTCTTCTTGTCGCCGAGGCGTTCTGCCAGAGCCTCGATGAGTTGGGCCTTGTTCACTTCAGTCCCTCCCAGGACACAACAACGGCCCCGTTGGGCCGACTCAATGTCAACGGTAAAGCCCCGGATAAACAAATGCCAATCGCCACGCCCCGTTTTTTTCGTTCAGGGCGCGGGCATTCGTCTCCGGGCAACGGGGCCGAGGTGCTCGTGGAGCAACTGTTCAGTTGTGCCCCGGGTGACGGTTTTTCCCTTGCACGGCAATGAGAAACCGCCACCCGGGGAGGCCGGTGTCAGCCCGCCGGCGGGGGCAGCGTGACCGGCTTGAAGCTCGGCCGCGCCCGCTCAAAAGTGTCGATCGTCTCGGCGTGCCGGAGGGTCAGGCCGATGTCGTCGAGGCCTTCCAGCAGCCGCCAGCGGGTGTAGTCGTCGATCCGGAAGGGCACGGTGAGATCCTTGGCGTGCACGGTGCGTCGCTCGAGATCCACCGTCACGGCGGTACCCGGCTCGTTCTCCAGCAGCTTCCAGAGCAGTTCCACATCGGACTGCTCGCACTCGGCGGCCAGCAGCCCCTGCTTGCCGGCGTTGCCGCGGAAGATGTCGGCGAAGCGGCTGGAGATGACCACCCGGAAGCCGTAGTCCTTGAGCGCCCACACCGCGTGCTCGCGGGAGGAGCCGGTGCCGAAGTCGGGCCCGGCCACCAGCACGCTGCCGGCCCGGAACGGCTCCTGGTTGAGGATGAAGTCCTCGTCAGCCCGCCAGGCGGCGAACAGGGCGTCCTCGAAGCCGGTCCGGGAGACCCGCTTGAGGTAGACCGCCGGGATGATCTGGTCGGTGTCCACGTTGGACCGGCGCAGCGGGACGCCGACCCCGGTGTGCGTCTTGAACGGTTCCATCGTCACTGCTCCTGGTGGGTGGGCTTCAGTCGAGGTCTTCGGGGGAGGACAGGGTGCCGCGCACCGCGGTGGCGGCGGCCACGAGCGGGGACACCAGGTGGGTGCGGCCGCCCTTGCCTTGCCTGCCCTCGAAGTTGCGGTTGGAGGTCGACGCGCTGCGCTCGCCCGGGGTGAGCTGGTCCGGGTTCATGCCCAGGCACATCGAACAACCGGCCGAACGCCATTCCGCGCCGGCGGCGGTGAAGACCTCGTGCAGCCCCTCGGACTCCGCCTGCTTGCGGACCCGCATCGAGCCCGGGACGACGAGCATCCGCACGCCCTCGGCGACCTTGCGCCCCCGCAGGACCTCCGCGGCGGCGCGCAGGTCCTCGATGCGGCCGTTGGTGCACGAGCCCAGGAACACCGTGTCGATCGCGATGTCGCGCAGCGGCGTGCCCGGCTCCAGGCCCATGTAGGCCAACGCCTTCTCCGCGGCGTACCGCTCGCCCTCGTCGACGATCTGCTCCGGGTCCGGGACCCGCTCCGACAGCGGCAGACCCTGGCCCGGGTTGGTGCCCCAGGTGACGAAAGGCGTGAGCTCGTCTGCGTTGAGCGTGACCTCTGCGTCGAAAGTGGCGTCGTCGTCGGTGCGCAGCGTCTTCCAGTACTCGACGGCAGCGTCCCACTCGGCGCCCTTCGGCGCGTGCGGACGCCCCTGCAGGTACTCGAACGTCGTCTCGTCCGGGGCGATCATGCCCGCCCGGGCGCCCGCCTCGATCGACATGTTGCAGATCGTCATGCGGGCTTCCATGGACAACTTGCGGATCGCCTCGCCGCGGTACTCCAGCACGTAGCCCTGGCCGCCGCCGGTGCCGATCTTGGCGATCACGGCCAGGATCACGTCCTTGCTCGTGACGCCCGGGCGCAGCGTGCCCTCGACGTTGATGGCCATGGTCTTGAACGGCTTCAGCGGCAACGTCTGGGTGGCCAGCACGTGCTCGACCTCGGACGTGCCGATGCCGAAGGCCAGCGCGCCGAACGCACCGTGCGTGGAGGTGTGGCTGTCACCGCAGACCACCGTGGTGCCGGGCTGGGTCAGCCCCAGCTGCGGGCCGACGACGTGCACGATGCCCTGCTCGGCGTCGCCCATCGGGTGCAGCCGGATGCCGAACTCCGCGCAGTTCTTCCGCAACGTGTCGACCTGGGTGCGCGACACCGGGTCGGCGATCGGCAGGTCGATCCCGGTGGTGGGCACGTTGTGGTCCTCGGTGGCCAGCGTCAGGTCGGGGCGGCGCACCTTCCGGCCGGCCAGCCGGAGCCCTTCGAAGGCCTGCGGGCTGGTGACCTCGTGCACCAGGTGGAGATCGATGTAGAGGAGGTCGGGTTCGTGCCCTTCACCACGGCGCACGATGTGCGCGTCCCACACCTTCTCCGCGAGCGTTTTTCCCATCGCTTGCTCCCAGTCGAGCCTGCCGAGACCCCGGAACGGGTCTTCCCACAGAGTGGACTTCCCAGATGCCGGGAAGCTAGTATCGGTACGTGGGACAGCATAGCGGCATCGGAGTACTGGACAAGGCGGTGGCCGTTCTGCAGGCCGTGGCCGAGGAGCCGTGCGGCCTGGCGGAACTGTGCAGCCGCACGGGCTTGCCGAGGGCGACGGCGCACCGCTTGGCGGTGGGACTGGAGGTGCACCGCCTCCTGCGCCGGGATTCGGACGGGCGCTGGCGCCCGGGCGCGGCCCTGGCCGAGCTGGCCGGCGGCGCGGTGGACCCGCTGCTGGAGGCGGCGTCCACGGTGCTGCCCAAGCTCCGGGACATCACGGGCGAGAGCGTCCAGCTCTACCGCCGGGACGGCATGCAGCGCCTGTGCATCGCGACGGCGGAACCGCCCAGCGGTCTCCGCGACACGGTACCGGTGGGCACGGCCCTGTCGATGACGGCGGGCTCGGGCGCCAAGGTGCTGGCGGCGTGGGCCGATCCGGCGACCCAGCGCGCGGTCCTGGCGGAGGCGGTCTTCGGCGAGCGCACGCTCATGGAGGTCCGGCGCCGCGGGTGGGCGCAGAGCGTGGCGGAACGCGAGTCCGGGGTGGCGAGCGTGAGCGCCCCGGTGAAGGACACGCAGGGGAACGTGGTGGCGGCGATCTCGGTCTCCGGACCGATCGACCGCATGGGCCGGCGCCCGGGCGCGCGCTGGGCGGCCGACCTCCTGGCGGCGGCGGACGCCCTCCAGAACCGTCTGTGAGCGCGTCGCCGACCGCGGGGCGGTGCGGGTGACCGGACGGCGCCCGCACCGCCCCTCGAGGCGAACCAGCCGCCGCTGTGCGGTCGCGCCGGTGCTCGAGACGCGGAAACGGAAAGGCCCCCGTCGCATTTCGCGAGCGAGGGCCTTTTCCGCTTTTGTAGTCCCGACGGGATTTGAACCCGCGTTACCGCCTTGAGAGGGCGGCGTCCTAGGCCACTAGACGACGGGACCGCGTTACGGCAGTAACTCTACAACACGCCTGATCCACCCCGAACACCCACCCCCATCGAGTGACCGGAGGCCGCCGGAGCAGCGGAATTCGCGGGGACCGAGCGACCGAGAGCGGCCGCGGCCCGGCCCGACCGGCCGGGGCACCGGACCGGCCCTGCCCCACCACACCCGCCCCACGGGAGCGCCGCAGCAACGAGAAGAGCCCCGTTCGCGAGGTGCGAACGGGGCTCTCCTGCTTGGTAGTCCCGACGGGATTTGAACCCGCGCTACCGCCTTGAGAGGGCGGCGTCCTAGGCCGCTAGACGACGGGACCACGCGTGAGCGATCACACGACCGCAACCGACTCGCGCCGGTTGCGAGCGGAACCTGCTCGCTGGGGTACCAGGACTCGAACCTAGACTAACTGAACCAGAATCAGTCGTGCTGCCAATTACACCATACCCCATGGTGCCGCCCGGGCAGTTCGTCCTTTCGCCGAACCCCCTGGGGAGTTCCGCTCCCGGACTCCTGTCCGCTGCGTTGGTAAGAATATTAGACCATCGCCGCGGGGGCTGTGAAAGGGGGGTGGGTTTCGGCGGTCGCCACGGGATCGGCGCAGGTCAACCGCCCTCTACCCGATCAGTTCGGGCATCGCGGGAATGGCGGGGAGGTCGCCGACGAGGAGTTCGGGGAGTTCGTGCAGGCTCGTGATGACGGGCACATCCCCGACGGTCCCCCGCTCGCTCCGGCTGCGGTCGAGCCACACGCCGTGGAGGCCGGCCCGGGCGGCGCCCCGGGCGTCGGTGTCCAGCCGGTCGCCGACGTGGGCGACCTCGTCGGGGCGCAGGCCGAGCGCGTCGCAGGCGGTGCGGAAGATCCGCGGGTCGGGCTTGGCGACACCGACCTCGCCGGAGATCACCACGGCGTCGAAGACGTCCGCGAGGCCGACGGCGGCGATCTTCTTGCGCTGGTAGGTGCTCGGCGCGTTGGTGATGACGGCGAGCCGCACGCCGCTGTCGCGCAGCCAGTCGAGGCAGGGGCGGGCGTCGTCGAACAGGCCCCAGGCACTCTGCATGGCGGCCATGCGGACGCTCTCGCGGCGGGCCGCCTCGGTGTCGTCGATCTGCTCGCCGAAGGCGGCGAAGAAGGCCTTGGTGCGCTCGACGCACATCGCCTCGAAGTCGAGCTCGTCGTTGACGAACCGCGCGTAGTAGTGGTCCGTGGTGCGCTCCCACACCGGCCACGCCCGGTCGGTGCCGACGAGTTCCCGCAAGCCCTGCCGCGACGCGCGCTGGGTGTCGAGGAGGGTGTCGTCGACGTCGAGGCAAACGGCCTTGAGCTGTCCGGGTGCGTGGGTGGTGGAGTGGTTCGGCGCGGATGTCACCCCGCGAGGCTAGGCGTTCACCCGCTGCGTCCGATTCGGCCAACACGGTGATCCTGTCGGCCGATGCGGGTGTGCGCGGCAGGCAGCCCTCGCGGCTCCTCCGCAGCACGACCGGCCGGGGCCCTCCGAGCGGGAGGACCCCGGCGGCGAGGCGGGTGAGGTCAGCCCAGCGCCTTGCGCAGGCGGGCCAGCGAGACGTCCCGGCCGAGCAGTTCCATCGACTCGTACAGCGGCGGCGAGACCGTGCGGCCGGTGACCGCGACGCGGACCGGGGCGAAGGCCTTGCGCGGCTTGATGCCCAGGCCCTCCACGACCGAGTCCTTCAACGCCTGCTCGATGGCCGACGCCGTCCACTCGGACAGCGCGCTGAGCGCGTCGATGGCGGCCCGCAGCACCGGCTCGGCGTCCTCGCCGAGGGCCTTCTCCGCGGAGGCCGGCTCGGGGGCGAACTCGTCACCGGCGAACAGGAAGCCCATCATGCCGACCGCGTCGGAGAGCACGATGAGCCGCTCCTGCACCAGCGGCGCCGCGGCGCGCACGACCTCCAGCTGCTGCTCGGTCGGCTCGGCGGGCAGCACCCCGCCCTTGACGAGGTAGGGGACGACCCGCTCGACGAAGTCGTCCGGCGCCAGCGCGCGCAG
This sequence comes from Saccharopolyspora hordei, assembly GCF_013410345.1. Taxonomy (NCBI): domain Bacteria; kingdom Bacillati; phylum Actinomycetota; class Actinomycetes; order Pseudonocardiales; family Pseudonocardiaceae; genus Saccharopolyspora; species Saccharopolyspora hordei. The sequence goes on along the minus strand of NZ_JACCFJ010000001.1, from coordinate 1,837,971 downwards.
GTGCGCGGAGTTGATCGCGTCGGCCTTCTTCTGGTCGAAGCGCGCCGGGTTGGAGCTGACCCGGCTGATGTCGAAGGCCTCCACCATCTCGTCCAGCGTGAACACGTCGCGGTCGTCGGAGATCGACCAGCCGAGCAGCGCCAGGTAGTTCAGCAGGCCCTCGGGCAGGAAACCCCGCTCGCGGTGGTGGAACAGGTCGGACTTCGGGTCGCGCTTCGAGAGCTTCTTGTTGCCCTCCCCCATGACGAAGGGCAGGTGGCCGAACTCGGGCGTGAAGTCGGTGACCCCGATGCGCTGCAGCGCCTCGTAGAGCGCGATCTGCCGCGGCGTGGAGGCCAGCAGGTCCTCGCCGCGCAGCACGTGGGTGATGCGCTGCATCGCGTCGTCGACCGGGTTGGTCAGCGTGTACAGCGGCTGCCCGTTGCCGCGCACCAGCACCGGGTCGGGCACGCTGCCCGCGGGGAAGGTGATCTCACCGCGCACCAGGTCGGTGAAGGTGATGTCGCGGTCCGGCATCCGCAGGCGCAGCACCGGCGTGCGGCCCTCGGCGCGGAACGCGGCCTTCTGCTCCTCGGTGAGGTCGCGGTCGTGGTTGTCGTAGCCCAGCTTGGGGTCGCGACCGGCCGCCCTGTGCCGGGCCTCGACCTCCTCGGGCGTGGAGAAGCTCTCGTAGAGCTCGCCAGCGGCCAGCAGGCGCTGCGCGACGTCGGTGTAGATCTCGCCGCGCTCGCTCTGCCGGTAGGGGCCGTAGGGGCCGCCGACCTCGGGGCCCTCGTCCCAGTCGAGGCCCAACCAGCGCAACGCGTCCAGCAGCGCCTGGTAGGACTCCTCGCTGTCCCGGGCGGCGTCGGTGTCCTCGATGCGGAACACCAGGGTGCCCTTGTGGTGCCGGGCGAACGCCCAGTTGTAGAGGGCGGTGCGGATGAGGCCCACGTGCGGGACACCGGTCGGCGAGGGGCAGAACCGGGCGCGGACGGGCCTGTCGGCTGCTGTTGCTGCTGCTTCTGGCGTGCTCATAACACATCCAGCCTAGCCACTGGTCGGAGGCGCTTGACGGGCGAGTCCGGCAGGAGGATGCTGAAGTTATTCAACGAGCGTTGAAATTCTTGGGGAGTGATCGCGATGGAGCGAACCACCTGCTGCATCGTCGGCGGCGGACCCGCCGGCATGGTCCTCGGGCTGCTGCTGGCGCGCTCCGGCGTCGAGGTGGTCGTGCTCGAGAAGCACGGCGACTTCCTCCGGGACTTCCGCGGCGACACGGTGCACCCGACGACCCTGCAGCTGCTCGACGACCTCGGCCTGGCCGAGCGGTTCGCCGAACTCCCCCAGCGTCGTGTGGACCGGGTGTCGGTGCCGGTCGGCCAGAGCGGCGAGCTGTTCACCATGGCCGACTTCAGCCTGCTGGACATCAAGTACAACTACATCGCCATGGTCCCGCAGTGGGACCTGCTGGACATGCTCGCCGACGAGGGCAAGCAGGAGCCCACCTTCGAACTCCGGATGAACACCGAGGCGACCGAGCTGATCCGCGAGGGCGGCCGGGTCAACGGCGTCCGCTACCGCACCCCGGACGGCGGCACCGGCGAGCTCCGCGCCACCATCACGGTCGCCTGCGACGGCCGGGACTCGTTCGTGCGCGACATGCCCGAGCTGGGCCTGCGGGACTTCCCGACCCCGATGGACGTCCGGTGGTTCCGGGTGCCGCGGCACGCCGACGACCCGGCGGGCTTGATCGGACTGATCCGCGACGACACCTTCGTCGCGATGATCGACCGCGGCGACTACTACCAGATGGCCGCCATCATCGAGAAGGACACCGACGCCCAGGACCGCGACCGCCCCATCGAGGAGTTCAACGCGGACCTGGTGCGCAGGATCCCCTGGCTGGCCGGGCGGGAGCTGGTCGCCGACTGGGACGACGTGAAGCTGCTGCACGTCAGGCTGGACCGGCTGCGGAAGTGGCACGTGCCGGGCCTGCTGTGCATCGGTGACGCGGCGCACGCGATGTCCCCGGTGGGCGGCATCGGCATCAACCTGGCCGTCCAGGACGCGGTCGCGGCGGCGCGCCACCTGGCCGAGCCGCTGCGCCGGGGGCGCCTGGAGCGGCGGCACGTCGCCGCGGTGCAGCGGCGCCGGTGGCCGACGACGGTGCTGGTCCAGGGGTTGCAGCGCGTCATCCACGACAACGTGGTCGCACCGGCGCTGCGCGGCGAGATCGACTTCGGCGACACCGCACGCCTGCCGCTCCCGCTGCGCGCGGTCTCGAAGCTGCCGTGGCTGCGGTCGATCCCGCCGTACTTCCTGGCCTACGGCGCGGTCCGCGAGCGCCCCCCGCGGGCCGCCCTGCGCTGAGCGGGCCCTCCGGCCGACGGAGCGCCCGTCGGCCGGAGCCGCCCGTCAGCCCTGCTTCACCGGGTTGGTGAGGGTGCCGAGGCCGTCGATGGACACCGACACCTTCTGGCCCGGCTGCATCGGGCCGACGCCGGCCGGGGTGCCGGTGAGGATGACGTCGCCGGGCAGCAGGGTCATCACGCGCGAGATCCACGACACCAGCGCGCCGACGTCGTGCAGCAGCAGCGAGGTCCGCGAGTCCTGCTTGACCTCGCCGTCCAGTTCGGTGCGGATGGCCAGGTCCGACGGGTCGACGGTGGTGTCGATCCACGGTCCCAGCGGGCAGAACGTGTCGTAGCCCTTGGCCCGGGTCCACTGGCCGTCGGCCTGCTGCTGGTCGCGGGCGGTGACGTCGTTGGCGATCGTGTAGCCGAGCAGCACGTCGGTGCCGCGGGCCTCTGGGACGTCCTTGCACGGCTGGCCGACCACCGCGGCCAGCTCGCCCTCGAAGTCCACCCGCTCCGAGCTCGGCGGCAGCTTGATGGGCGCGTTCGGCCCGATGACCGACGTGGACGGCTTCATGAAGATCACCGGGTGCTCGGGCGCCTCGCCGCCCATCTCCTTCGCGTGCTCGGCGTAGTTCTTGCCGACGCAGATGACCTTCGTGGGCAGGATCGGGGCGAGCAGCCGCACGTCCGCCATCGGCCACTTGCGCCCGGTGAAGGTGGGCTCACCGAAGGGGTGCTGGTCGATCTCGACCGCGAGCACCTTCTCCTGCGGCGCGGCCGGGTCCGGCTCGAGGGCCACGAAGGACACCCCGTCGGAGTGGGCGACACGTGCCAAGCGCAAGACGAACCTCCGCGATCAACTGTGGACTCTCCGGGGGAGAGCCTATCTCCGCACGCCGCCACCGGCCCCGCCGCGGCACTCGCCGGCCGGCCGACGCGCTCCCGGCGGTGTTCCCCGGCCTCGTGCTGCGTGGACGGCGCCGGCTGCGGTCCGGGACCCGGGTGACGCGACTCCACCGGAGATCGGACCTCTGGTCTCCCCCGGAGTCGCCTTCACCTCACGGGGGTGTGCGTCACTGCGGGACGGCCTCGCGGGAGGCCTTGTGGACGAGGGCGTCGCAGAGCGCGAGCCAGCTGGCCTCGACGATGTTGGCGTGGACGCCCACCGTGGTCCACTCGTCCTCCCCGTCGCGGGACTCCACCAGCACGCGGGTGACCGCGTCGGTGCCGCGCTCGTCGGTGAGGATGCGGACCTTGTAGTCCGCCAGTTCGACCGACCCCAGCCACGGCAGGTGCGGGACCAGCGCTTCGCGCAGCGCCGCGTCCAGCGCGTTGACCGGCCCGTTGCCCTCGGCGGTGGCGATCACCCGCTCCCCCGCCACGTGCACCTTGACGGTGGCCTCGGCGATCACCTCGCCGTCGGACCGGTGGTCGAGCACCACCCGGTAGGACTCCAGCTGGAACGGCGCCTCCACCGGGTCGGCACCGCCGACGCTCGCCATCTCCCGGCGCAGCAGCAGTTCCAGCGACGCGTCCGCGGCCTCGAAGGACCAGCCGCGCGCCTCCAGCTCCTTGACGCGGCGGACCGCGCCGGTGACCGCGTCCGGCGCGCTGGACAGGTCGAGCCCGAGCTCGGCCCCCTTGAGCTCCAGGCTGGCGCGCCCGGCCATCTCGGTCACCAGCACGCGCATGTCGTTGCCCACCACGGCCGGGTCGACGTGGTTGTACAGCTCGGGGTCCACCCGGATCGCGCTCGCGTGCAGTCCCGCCTTGTGCGCGAAGGCCGACTGCCCCACGTACGCCTGGTGCGTGTCCGGCGCCAGGTTAGCGATCTCGGCGATCGCGTGGGAGGTCCGGGTGAGCTCTTCCAGCCGACCCTCGGGCAGCACCGGCATCCCGAGCTTCGCGGCCAGGTTCCCGACCACCGCGAACAGGTCCGCGTTGCCGGCGCGCTCGCCGTACCCGTTGGCGGTGCACTGCACGTGCGTCGCACCGGCCTGCACGGCCGCGACGCTGTTGGCCACCGCGCACCCGGTGTCGTCCTGGCAGTGGATCCCGAGCCGGAACCCGGTGCGCGCGGCGACCTCGCCGACGGTCTCGGCGAGCTGCAGCGGCAGCTGCCCGCCGTTGGTGTCGCACAGCACCACGACGTCGGCGCCCGCCTCCACAGCGGACTCGAGCACGCGCAACGCGGTGTCGGGGTCGAAGGCGTAGCCGTCGAAGAAGTGCTCCGCGTCGACGAACACCCGGCGCCCTGCACCGACCAGGAACCGCACGGTGTCGGCGACCATCGCGCAGTTCTCGGCCACGTCGGTGCGCAGGGCTCGCTCGATGTGCCTGCGGTCCGCTTTGGCCACCAGGGTCACCACGGGCGCGCGGGAGTCCAGCAGCGCCCGCACTTGCGGGTCCTCGTCCACTGTGGCCCCGGCGCGGCGGGTGGACCCGAAGGCGACCAGAGCGGCGTGCTGCAGGTCGAGCTCGCCCTCGGCGGCGCGGTGGAAGAACTCGGTGTCCTTGGGCAGCGCGCCGGGCCAGCCGCCCTCGATGAAGCCGACGCCGAGCGAGTCCAGCAGCCGCGCGACGGCGAGCTTGTCGGTGACCGAGTAGGAGATGCCTTCGCGCTGCGCGCCGTCCCGCAGCGTCGTGTCGTAGACGTGGAACTCGTCGCCCAGAGGGGTTCCGGCCGGGGTGGTTCGGGTCACTGCTTCCTCTCCCGATGGCGTCTGTGGTGGTGGGTGCGGCGACGCAGGCAACAAAAAAGACCCCCCGCAGGTGCGAGAGGTCAGCGCGCCGGGGGTGCGGAGTCGTTACCCGGCGCGCTCGCCAATGATGATCGCGCTGCTGCGGAGAGCCACGGGCCCATGCTGCCACAACGCGCCCCCGACCACCAAGTGGCCACCCGTTCCCACTTCGTGGAACACGACGAGGGCGCCCCGGCGGACCGGGACGCCCTCCACGACGACGGGATCAGGTCTGCGGCGCGACCTCGCGGGACGAGACCAGGGCCGCGAGGCGGTCGCCGATGGCGAAGGTCGCCCCCGGCGCCGAGTGGTCGCGGGTGGCCAGGTCGAACGCCACCGAGGCCTCGACGCGCTTGGCGGCCTCGGCCAGGCCCACGTGGTCCAGCAGCATGGCCACCGACAGCACCGCGGCCGTCGGGTCGGCCACGCCCTGGCCGGCGATGTCCGGCGCGCTGCCGTGCACCGGCTCGAACATGCTCGGGTTGCGGCGGGTGGCGTCGATGTTGCCGCTGGCGGCCAGCCCGATGCCACCGGTGATCGCCCCGGCCAGGTCGGTGATGATGTCGCCGAACAGGTTGTCGGTGACGATCACGTCGAACCGGCTCGGGTCGGTGACCATGTGGATGGTGGTGGCGTCCACGTGCTGGTAGGCGACGGTGACGTCCGGGTACTGCAGCGAGACCTCTTCCACCACGCGCGACCACAGCGACCCGGCGTGGGTGAGCACGTTGGTCTTGTGCACCAGGGTCAGGTGCTTGCGCGGCCGGGAGGCGGCGCGGGCGAAGGCGTCGCGCACCACGCGCTCCACGCCGAACGCGGTGTTGATGCTGACCTCGGTGGCGATCTCGTGCGTGGTGTCCTTGCGCAGCAGACCGCCGTTGCCCGCGTACGGGCCCTCGGTGCCCTCGCGCACCACGACCATGTCGATCTCACCCGGGTCGGCCACCGGGCTCTTCACGCCCGGGTACAGCCGCGCCGGGCGCAGGTTGACGTGGTGGTCGAGCTCGAAGCGCAGCCGGAGCAGCAGCCCGCGCTCCAGGATGCCGCTGGGCACCGACGGGTCGCCGACCGCGCCCAGCAGGATCGCGTCGTGCTGCCGGAGTTCGCTGAGGACGGACTCGGGGAGCAGTTCTCCCGTCGCGTGCCAGCGCGCGGCTCCCAGGTCGTATCGAGTGATCTCGGTGTCCGGTACGACCTCACCGAGGACCTTCAATGCCTCGGCAATCACCTCCGGCCCGATCCCGTCGCCGGGGATCACAGCGAGCCGCATCTACACACCTCCCGAGAACCACCCCGACCCGCGGGGCTCGAACTGTTGAGCCGAAGGCTACCGGCATGTGCGCGAGCGACGGCATGCCGGGCCCACCAAGTGGATGAAGCTTCCCGGACCGTGGGACACACGAAAGAGTGAAAGCAGCGGATCCGCTGGTGCGATGCTGAGGACGTCTCACATCGCGGAACGCGTCCCGTGTCACCTGACCGAGCAGTAACCCCGTTCGGACCAGCAGACGCGAACGTGGGGTGCGCCCGGAGGACGCACCCCACGTTGCAGGAAGACCGGACTCACTCGAAGGTCACGGTGCGGACGATCCGGGCGCCGACCGCGGCGCCGATCGGCTCCAGCACGCCCGGCTCCACCGGCCGGTCCACGCGCAGCAGCATGATCGCGTCGGAGCGCTCGGTGGTCTGGCTGACCGTCGCCGCCTCGATGTTCACGCCGACCTCGCCGAGCAGGGTGCCGACCTTGCCCATCACGCCCGGGCGGTCCGGGTACTCCAGCAGCAGCACGTTGCCCTCGGCCCGCAGGTCGAAGTGGCGGCCGTTGACCTCCACCAGCTTCTCCACCTGGTTCGAGCCGGACAGCGCACCCGACACGCGCGCGGTGCGGCCGTCCGAGAGCCCCGCGCGCACCGTCACGACGCTGCGGTGGTTCGGGCTCTCCGGGGAGGTCTCGATCTCCACCTGCACGCCCAGCTCCTCGGCGAGCTGCGGGGCGTTGACGAAGGTCACCTGGCTCTCCACCGCACCGGAGAACACGCCGCGCAGCGCCGCCAGCTGCAGCACCGAGACGTCCTCGTCGGCCAGCTCGCCGCGCGCCTCGATGGTCACCGAGCTCGGCGTGGTGCCCAGCAGCGCGGCCAGCAGCTGGCCGAGCTTCTGGGTCAGCGACAGGTACGGGCGGACCTCCTCACCGACCGCACCGCCCTGGACGTTGACCGCGTCCGGCACGAAGTCGCCGCGCAGCGCCAGCCGCACCGAGCGGGCCACGTCGGTGCCCGCGCGGTCCTGGGCCTCCCGGGTGGACGCGCCCAGGTGCGGGGTGACCACCACGTTGTCCAGCTCGAACAGCGGGCTCTCGGTGGTCGGCTCGGTCTTGAACACGTCGATCGCCGCGCCGCCGACCTGGCCGTTGCGCAGCGCGTCGACCAGCGCGTCCTCGTCGATGAGGCCACCGCGGGCGGCGTTGACGATGAGCATGCCGGGCTTGGCCTTCTTCAGCTCCTCGGCGCCGATCAGGCCCAGCGTCTCGGCGGTCTTGGGCAGGTGGATGGAGATCGCGTCGGCACGGGAGAGCAGCTCGTCCAGCGACACCAGCTCGATGCCCAGCTGGGCGGCGCGGGCCGGCGAGACGTAGGGGTCGTAGGCGATCAGCTTGGTGCCGAAGGCGGCCACCCGCTGCGCGAACAGCTGGCCGATCTTGCCCAGGCCGACCACGCCGACGGTCTTGCCGTTGAGCTCGACGCCGGTGTAGGCGCTGCGCTTCCAGGCCCCGCCCTTGAGGCTCGCGTCGGCCTGCGGCACGTTGCGGGCCACCGCCAGCAGCAGGGCCACCGCGTGCTCGGCCGCGGAGACGATGTTGGAGGTCGGCGCGTTGACCACCATCACGCCGCGCTCGGTGGCGGCCGGAACCTCGACGTTGTCCAGGCCCACCCCGGCGCGGGCGACGACCTTGAGCTTCTTCGCCGCGGACAGCACCTCGGCGTCGACCTTGGTGGCGGAGCGGACCAGCAGCGCGTCGGCCTCAGCGACGGCGTCGAGCAACGCCGGCCGGTCCGTGCCGTCCACGTTGCGGATCTCGACGCCGTCCCCGAGGGCGTCGATCACGGTCGGAGCCAACTTCTCGGCGATCAGGACGACAGGACGGCTTGCATTGGTCACGGGCGAACTCCAGTGGAAGATCACGGTCGGCACGACGTTGTGCCCGGACGAGGGGGGAGTTTAACGGGAGATTGAGAAACTGTTCACAAGGGTGTAGTCCGGATCACCGGTGCTCCCACCGTCCGCCCCGGGGTCCGGGTCACCCGCATTGTCGCAGATCAACGGGGGTGGCGACGGTCACGCACCACCGCTGCGGGGGGTCGAGAGCACCACCTCGTCGGAGCAGCGGTCCGGGACACGCCGACGCCGCCCCGAGGTCCACCCGGGCGCGGGACTCGGTCCCGGTCGGTCACGGCTCGTCGAACTCGCCGTCCTTGGCCCCGGCGACGAACGCGTCCCACTCCGCCGGGGTGAAGACCAGGACGGGCCCGTCCGGGTCCGCCCCGTTGCGCATGCCGACGTAGCCGTCGACGAACGCGATCTCCACGCCGGGCTCGTCGGGGTCGTCGGTGCTGGTGATCCACTCCGCCTTCGAAAAGTCCAGCCGGTCGCGGATGTGCGCCTTGTCGTCGACGATCTCGTTCTCACTCACGATGCGTACTGTAATCCTCACGGGCAGCGATCGGTCCACCCCTGGCGGACGCGGGGTCCCCGGGACGTGACCGACCGCGGACGGCACGAGGCCCGGCGCCCCTCGTGGGGTGCACCGGGCCGTTCGCGACCAGCGGCGCGCGTGGGTGACGCGCCGCTGAGAACCGTGGCGAGGGTGCGCGGTGCGCGCACCGGGTCAGCTCACTTGTTGGTCCAGGACATCAGCGAGCGCAGCTTCTTGCCGACCTCTTCGATCTGGTGGGCGTTGCCCTCGGCCTGCAGCTTGGTGAAGTTCGGGCGACCGGCCTCGTCCTCGGCCACCCACTCCTTGGCGAAGGAGCCGTCCTGGATCTCGGCCAGGACCTTGCGCATGTTCTCCTTGACGTGCGAGTCGATCACGCGCGGGCCGCGGGTGAGGTCGCCGTACTCGGCGGTGTCGCTGCAGGAGTAGCGCTGGCCGGCGATGCCGCCCTCCCACATGAGGTCGACGATCAGCTTCAGCTCGTGCAGCACCTCGAAGTAGGCGATCTCCGGCTGGTAGCCCGCCTCGACCAGGGTCTCGAAGCCGGCCTGGACCAGCGCCGAGGTACCACCGCAGAGGACCGCCTGCTCACCGAACAGGTCGGTCTCGGTCTCCTCCTTGAAGGTGGTCTTGATGACGCCGGCCCGGGCACCGCCGATGGCCGCGGCGTAGGACAGCGCGAGCGCCTGCGCGCCGCCGGAGGCGTCCTGCTCCACGGCGATCAGGCACGGCACGCCCTTGCCGTCCACGAACTGGCGGCGCACCAGGTGGCCCGGCCCCTTCGGGGCGACCATGGCGACGTCCACGTCGGCCGGCGGCTGGATCAGGCCGTAGCGGATGTTGAAGCCGTGGCCGAAGAACAGCGCGTCGCCCTTGGACAGGTTCGGCGCGATGTCGTTGGCGTAGATCTCGCGCTGCTTGGTGTCGGGCGCCAGGATCATGATCAGGTCGGCCTCGGCGGCGGCCTCGGACGGGGTGAGGACCTTCAGGCCGTCCTCCTCCGCCTTGGCGCGCGACTTGGAGCCCTCCGGCAGACCGATCCGGACGTCGACGCCGGAGTCGCGCAGGCTCAGCGCGTGCGCGTGGCCCTGGCTGCCGTAGCCGATGACCGCGACCTTGCGGCCCTGCACGATGCCCAGGTCGGCGTCCGCGTCGTAGAAGATTTCAACTGCCATGGGGATTCAGCGGTTCCTTTCGAGCTTCATCGACCTGTGGAGCGGCGGAGCTGCTCGGTCCACCCTCGCGACCGGCACCGCCGCGGGTCCTCAGCGTCCCCCTGACGAGGACAGCCCCAGCGTGGTGCATCGGGCACGCATGAGTCGGGGATCCCGGAGCTCGGGCGGGCGCTGAGGTTCCGCTGCCGGCACCGCTACGCAGGTCGAGCTTGTTTTCACTTTTCTTCGCGGCCTGTGGCGGGGTTCAGCGCACTGCTGTGGCCGTGATGGAGCGCGGACCCCGACCGATCGCGATCGTGCCCGACTGCACCATCTCGCGGACGCCGTACGGTTCCAGCATTCGCAGCAACGCGTCGAGCTTATCGGCGGTACCGGTGGCCTCGATGGTCAGCGCCTCCGGCGAGACGTCCACCACCTTCGCGCGGAACAGCTGCACCGTCTCCAGCACCTGGCTGCGCACCGAGGCGTCGGCGCGGACCTTCACCAGCAGCAGCTCCCGCTGGACCGACGCCTCCGGCTCCAGCTCCACGATCTTGATGACGTTGACCAGCTTGTTGAGCTGCTTGGTGACCTGTTCCAGCGGCTGCTCGTTGACCGCGACCACGATCGTCATCCGGGAGATCTCCGGGTGCTCGGTCGGGCCGACGGCGAGCGACTCGATGTTGAAGCTGCGCCGGGAGAACAGCCCGGAGACCCGGGCCAGGACACCGGGGACGTTCTCCACCAGCACGCTGAGCGTGTGTCGGCTCATCGCCCGCTCACTCCTCGTCCTCGAACTGCGGGCGGACGTTGCGCGCCGCCATGATCTCGTCGTTGCTCGTCCCGGCGGGCACCATCGGCCACACCTGGGCGTCCGCACCCACCACGAAGTCGATCACGACGGGTCGGTCGTCGATCTCCATCGCCCGCTGGATGACGCTGTCGACGTCCTCCTTGGACTCGCACCGCAGGCCCGCGCAGCCGTAGGCCTCGGCCAGCAGCTTGAAGTCCGGGATGCGGTGCTTGTGGGTCCCGAGGTCACTGTGTGAGTAGCGCTCGGCGTAGAAGAGGTTCTGCCACTGCCGGACCATACCGAGGTTGCCGTTGTTGATGACGGCCACCTTGATGGGCAGCTCCTCGATGGCGCAGGTGGCCAGCTCCTGGTTGGTCATCTGGAAGCAGCCGTCGCCGTCGATGGCCCACACCACCTTGTCCGGCGCGCCGGCCTTGGCGCCCATCGCGGCCGGCACGGCGTAGCCCATGGTGCCCAGGCCACCGGAGTTGAGCCAGGTGCGCGGGTTCTCGTAGCCGATGAACTGGGCGGCCCACATCTGGTGCTGCCCGACCCCGGCCGCGTAGATGGCGTCCGGCCCGACCAGCTCGCCCAGCCGCTCGATGACGTACTCCGGCGACAGGCTGCCGTCGGCGGGCCACTCGTAGCCCAGCGGGAAGCGCTCGCGCCAGTCGTTGAGCTGGGCCCACCAGGCGGTCAGGTCCGCGGTGCCGTGGTCGGCGGTGGCGTTGGCGACCGCCTCGATCAGCTCGGTGAGCACGTCCTTGCAGTCGCCGACGATCGGCACGTCCGCGTGGCGGTTCTTGGAGATCTCCGCCGGGTCGATGTCGGCGTGCACCACCTTGGCCTCCGGCGCGAACGACGACAGCTGGCCGGTGACCCGGTCGTCGAAGCGGGCGCCCAGCGCGATGAGCAGGTCGGCGCGCTGCATCGCGGTGACCGCGGCGACCGTGCCGTGCATGCCGGGCATGCCCAGGTGCTGCGGGTGCGAGTCGGGGAACGCACCGCGCGCCATGAGCGTGGTGACCACCGGGATGCCGGTGCGCTCGGCCAGCTCGCGCAGCTCGGCGTGCGCCTCGGCCTTGATCACGCCGCCGCCGACGTAGAGCACCGGGCGCTGCGCCTCGGTGATCAGCTTGGCGGCCTCCCGGACCTGCTTGCCGTGCGGCTTGCTGGTGGGCCGGTAGCCCGGCAGCTTCATCTCCGGCGGCCAGGAGAACGAGGTGGTGGCGGTCTGGACGTTCTTGGGGATGTCGACCAGCACCGGGCCGGGACGGCCGCTGGAGGCGATGTAGAACGCCTCGGCGATGGTGCGCGGGATGTCCGCGGGGTCGGTGACCAGGAAGTTGTGCTTGGTGATGGGCAGCGTGATGCCGCAGATGTCGGCTTCCTGGAAGGCGTCGGAGCCGATCAGCGCGGTGCTCTGCTGGCCGGTGATGGCCACGACCGGCACCGAGTCCATGTGCGCGTCGGCCAGCGCGGTGACGAGGTTGGTCGCACCCGGCCCGGAGGTCGCCATGCACACCCCGACCTTGCCGGTGGCCTGGGCGTACCCGGTGGCGGCGTGCCCGGCGCCCTGCTCGTGCCGGACCAGCACGTGGCGCACCTTCTGGGAGTCGAGCAACGGGTCGTAGGACGGGAGGATGGTGCCGCCCGGGATGCCGAAGACGATCTCACAACCAACGGACTCCAGCGAACGCACCAGTGCCTGCGCACCGGTGACCTTCACAGGGGCACCGCTGGGCGGTGCGGGCTTGGGGCGGCGTCCAGGCGGGGGCGCCGGGACCGGATTCTGCCTGGTATTGGCGCTGGTCATCGGGTCTGCCTCAAGGTCGAAGGGTGGGCCGGACACGAAAAAACCCTCGCAGACCACGAAGGGCCTCACGAGGGTTGGCGCGTCGACGCTGCGAACTTCCTAGGCGTCGACGCGCCTGGGAAGTACGAGGATGTCGTGCAGTCGCAGCATGGTGTGGACGTTAATCAACGCGCGGGTCCCCGTCAAACCATGCGGGACGATCTTCCCGCATGGTGGACGCGCGGGTCGTGGGCGCGCGCCCTCCCACGAGGCTGTCACCGCACGTCAGGGGCCGACCACCCCGCCGCTGTGTGACGTGCGCCGCGCCCGGCCGGGGCACCGCCGCGTCCGGGCGACGGGACCTTGGCGGGTGCGCAACCGCAGGTGAGACCATCGACGGCGTGAGCGAGACCCCGCAGCAGCCCGAGCAGCCCGAGACCCACCCGGCCGACGAGGCCCCGGCGAGCTCCCAGCCGGAGCAGCCGCCGCTGCCGAAGTCGCTGACGTTCCGGATCACCCCGGTGTCGCTGCTCGCCGTGGTCGCCGTCCTCGTCTGCGCCACCCCGTTGGCCTGGGGCGCCTACCCGTGGGGCCTGCTCGTCTACCTGGTCCCGCTGGGCCTGGCCTGGTGGATCCTGCGCACCCGGACCACGGTCAGCCCCGAGCGGATCGCGGTGCGCACGGCGCTGGGCAGCAACCGGTTCGACTGGGACCAGGTCGCCTCGCTGCGCCTGGACGAGAAGCGGTGGCTGAAGGCGGTGCTCTCCTCCGGCCAGGAGGTCACCCTGCCCGCGGTGCGGGTGCGCGACCTGCCCCGCCTGTCGGTGATGAGCGGTGGGCGGCTGCCCAACCCGGAGGCGCAGGAGTAATCTCGGCGGCACTGCCACGCCCACAAGGCGTGGCGCCGTCCCCGAACGCGCCCCGGCGACGGGCCCCGGTGCGGGTTCGTCCGGGGCACGACGACCGTCAGGCACGCGGCAATCCGCTCGCCCTGGCGGTGGACAGCACCGCGGAGTCGCACCGCCACACCGGCGGCCGTGGTCGCGTGCGACCCACCTGACCCACCAGCACCGCCGCGGGTCCTCGAGCGGTCGCCCGTCGAAGACGCCCGCCGTGCACCGGACATTGCGTCGGACACCGGATCCCGCAGCCAGGCGGTCTGGCGAGGTTCCGCCCGCCACGCAAGAGAAGCCAGGAGGAAGCTCGCACCATGCCCCAGCTGCGCTCTCGTACTACCACCCATGGCCGCAACGCCGCAGGCGCCCGGTCGCTGTGGCGTGCCACCGGCATGACCGACGACGACTTCGGCAAGCCGATCGTCGCGATCGCCAACTCCTACACCCAGTTCGTGCCCGGGCACGTGCACCTGCGCGACCTCGGTGACGTGGTGGCCGAGGCGGTCCGGGAATCCGGCGGTGTGCCGCGGGAGTTCCACACCATCGCGGTCGACGACGGCATCGCCATGGGCCACGGCGGCATGCTCTACTCGCTGCCCTCCCGCGAGCTCATCGCCGACTCGGTGGAGTACATGGTCAACGCCCACCAGGCGGACGCGCTGGTGTGCATCTCCAACTGCGACAAGATCACCCCGGGCATGCTCAACGCCGCGATGCGGCTGAACATCCCGACGGTGTTCGTCTCCGGCGGTCCGATGGAGGCCGGCAAGGCGGTCGTGGTGGACGGCGTGGCGCACGCGCCGACCGACCTCATCACCACCATCGCCGCGTCGGCGAACAGCGCGGTGGACGACGCCGGGCTCACCGAGGTGGAGCGCTCCGCCTGCCCGACCTGCGGATCGTGCTCGGGCATGTTCACCGCGAACTCCATGAACTGCCTCACCGAGGCGCTCGGCCTGGCACTGCCCGGCAACGGCTCGACGCTGGCCACGCACGCCGCGCGCCGCACGCTGTTCGAGGAGGCGGGCCGGACCGTCGTGCGCATCGCCAAGCGCTACTACGGCGAGGACGACGAGTCGGTGCTGCCGCGGTCCATCGCGAACGAGAAGGCGTTCCAGAACGCCATGGCGCTGGACATGGCGATGGGCGGCTCGACCAACACGGTGCTGCACACGCTGGCCGCCGCGATCGAGGGCGAGGTCGACTTCACCCTGGACGACATCGCCGAGATCAGCCGCCGGGTGCCGTGCCTGTCGAAGGTCAGCCCGAACTCCGACTACCACATGGAGGACGTGCACCGGGCCGGCGGCATCACCGCGATCCTCGGCGAGCTGGACCGCGCGGGGCTGCTGCACCGCGACGTGTCCTCAGTGCACAGCGCGAACCTCACCGAGTGGCTGTCCAAGTGGGACGTCCGCGGTGAGTCGCCGTCGGAGGAGGCCATCGAGCTGTTCCACGCCGCGCCCGGCGGGGTGCGCACCACGGAGGCGTTCTCCACCACCAACCGCTGGTCCTCCCTGGACACCGACCCGGTGAACGGGTGCATCCGCGACGTCGCGCACGCCTACACCGCGGACGGCGGGCTGGCCGTGCTCAAGGGCAACCTCGCCGAGGAGGGCGCGGTGGTCAAGACGGCCGGCGTCGAGGAGGAGCTGTGGCGCTTCCAGGGCCCGGCGCGCGTGGTGGAGAGCCAGGAGCAGGCCGTCTCGGTGATCCTCAACAAGGAGGTCCAGCCGGGCGAGGTGCTGGTGGTCCGCTACGAGGGCCCCGCGGGCGGCCCGGGCATGCAGGAGATGCTGCACCCGACGGCCTTCCTGAAGGGCTCCGGGCTGGGCAAGAAGTGCGCGCTGATCACCGACGGCCGGTTCTCCGGTGGTTCGTCGGGGCTGTCGATCGGCCACATCTCCCCGGAAGCGGCCAACGGCGGCACGATCGGCCTGGTGGAGGACGGCGACCAGATCCTGATCGATGTCCACGAGCGCAAGCTGGAACTGCTCGTCCCCGACGAGGTCCTGGCCGAGCGGCGCGCCAAGATGGAGGCGAGCGAGCACCCGTGGCAGCCGGTGGGTCGTGACCGGAAGGTCTCGGCGGCGCTGCGCGCCTACGCCCGCCTCGCCACCTCCGCCTCCCACGGAGCGGTCCGCGACATCAACAAGTGAGTGATCGTCGAGGAGCGCAGGGCACCCCTCGCCCACGGGGTCGGTGGGAGGTGCCCTGCGCGCTTCACCTGTTCGAGGGGTTCGCGGCGTGCGCCGCGCCCACGACAGCGGGGGCGCGCACTCGGCGTGCGCGCCCCCGCTGTCGAGCCCCGATCAGGGCTTGTGGAACAGCAGCAGGACCACCGTCGCCGCGGCCGCGGCGATGACCAGCCCGACGAAGCCGAACGCCAGCGGACGGCGGAACCAGACCCGCCCGTTGTCCAGCGCCACCCGGCCGGGCCCGGTGAACATCAGGCCCAGGGCCAGCACGCCGAGCGTCGCCTCGAACTCGAAACCACCGGTGGCGGCGAAGAAACCGGCACCGAGCTTGAGGACGATCGCGTTGGCCATCACCCCCACCACGCCGGCCGCGGCCAGCGGGGTGAACAGGCCGAGCACCAGCAGCGCACCGGCACCGAGCTCGGTGGCACCGGTGACCAGCGCGAGCGTGGCGCTCTGCTGGAAACCCATCTCCGACAGCGCCTGGGCAAAACCCTCGGGGCCCGGACCGCCGAGCACGCCGAAGAGCTTCTGGGCGCCGTGCGCGAGGAAGATGCCGCCCAGCGCCAGCCGCAGGACCAGCAGACCGAGGTCGGTGCTACCGCTCCAGCCGAACGGTTTGCGGGTGTTGCCGAGGTCGTCGTAGTAGACGTCCTCGCCACCCCCGCGCGGATCGACCAGGGACGTGGCGTCGGCCGTGCTGTAGCCGTCGTCATCGTCGTAGTAGTCGTACTTCTGCGCACCGAAGCTCTGCGTGCCTCGGGCACCTGGCACACCCGCCGAACCTTGGGCGTGCGCGCCGTAGCTGCGATCGTCGGGGTAGCCGCCCGCACCGCCGGGGCGATCGTCGTGGGTCCTCACGCCGGACGAGGCTAGGGCATGGTCACCCCGACGTGCGACCCTTTCAGGCGAAACAGCCTCGACACGTGATTCGCCTGAGACCGCCCGCCCACGGTGCGGCAGAATGACCCGATGGTGCGGCGAGTGTTCCGCGGTCCCCACGGTTCCGCTGGTAGCGGGGACCGGCCGCGCGCCGGGACGGCCGTCCGGCCGGTGGTGCTGCGGTGCCCGGAGCTGGCGGCGTTCCCCGGGCTGCTGCCGGTGGACTCCGCCGCGCGGGCGATCACCTGGTCACCCCGTCCGGGCGCGGTGACACCGGCCGAGCACGCCGAGGAGGCGATCGCCGCGCTCGACGCCGCCGGCGCGGAGGCCGCCGTGGTGGTCGGTTGGTCGGGCGGCACGGTGGTGGCGCTCGACCTCGCGCGGCGCTTCCCGGACCGCATCCGCGGCGCGATGCTGCTGGCCGCTCCCCCGACGCTCGGCACCGAGACACTGCTGCACGCCGTCGGGTTCCCGACCGCGGTCCGGCGGCTGCTCGCCCTCGGCGGGTCGACGTCGCTGCGGTGGGTCGGCGACCTCCTGGAGTCGGTCACCGCGAGCGTGCCGGTCGGCGACCTGCCCGCCGGGGTGCTGCGGAGCGCGGGCCTGCTGCGGGCGGAGGCCGACACCGCCGCGCTCACCGCGGCGGTCCGCCGGCTGCTCCAGCACGACTGGCGGTGGCACGCCGAGCTCAGCCTCGCCTGGAGCGCCTCGGCGGGCCCCCGGGTGTCCGGCCTGTCCTGCCCGGTCACGGTGCTCGCCGGTGCGCACGACGTGCTGGCGGACGTCGGCAGCATCGCGCGGACCGTCGCCGAGCTCCCGCAGGCGCGCGTGCGGGAGCTGCCGGCGTCGCACTTCCTGCCGTTCGAGGCCCCGGACGCGGTGCGGGCCGAGCTGGCGCTGCTGCTGCGCCGCGTCGAGGCCGTCGAACGCGCCCGGCTGGGCGTCGACCCCCCGCCGCCGGAGGTCCCGCGGGTCCGCCTGCCGCTGCCGGAGGACGGTCCGCGCCGCAAGGCTGCGCCGTCCTGACCCCGAGCTTCCGCAGGGCGGAACCGGGCGGGCTCACCGCGGGTTCACCGGTGGGTCGATAGGCTCGACCGCCGTGGCAGTCCCGAAGCGCATGCGTCGAGTCCTGGTGAGCACGACCGTGGTGCTCGGCGCGCTCCTGGCGGGCTGCGCGCAGTTCCCCGACGAGCACACCAGGCCGTGGGGCGACCCGCCGTCGCTGGAACCGCAGGCCGGCCCGCAGCCCTCGTTCGAGACCGAGGAACCCCCGCCGCAGTCCGACACCCCGCCGCAGCAGCCGGCCGAGCCGGTGGGCTGCCAGGACCCGGACCCGGCCGTGGTGGCGACCTGCCTGGACCCGGTCGGCGCGATCGCGGTGCTGCCCGACGGGACCGCCGCGCTGGTCGGCGAGCGGGCCACCGGGCGCGTGCTGCGGGTGGAGCGCGGCGCAGAACCCGTTGAGCTGGCGCGGATCCCGGTCGACGCCAGCAGCGGCGGGGGCCTCACCGGGCTGGCGCTGTCCCCGACCTACCACGAGGACGAGCTGTTCTACGCCTACGTCACCACCGGCAGCGACAACCGCGTCGTGCGGGTCGCGGCGGGCGACCGCCCCAAGCCGGTGCTGACCGGCATCCCCAAGGGACCGCGCGGCAACTCGGGTGCGCTGCTGGACGACGGCCAGGGCGCGCTGCTGGTCGCCACCGGCAACGCGGGCGACCCCGGCAGCGCCGCGGACCCGCAGTCGCTGGCCGGCAAGCTGCTGCGCATCGACGGCTTCGGCGCACCGGCGCAGGGCAACCCGGACCCGCGGTCGCCGGTGGTCGTCTCCGGCCTCACCGACCCCGGCGGGCTGTGCGGCACGCCCGGCCTGGGCACCTACTGGGTGACCGACCGGCTGGGCGGCCAGGACGCGCTGTTCCGGCTGGAGCTCGGCGAGCCGCTGGGCGCGCCGTCGTGGACCTGGTCGGACCGGCCCGGGGTCGCCGGGTGCGCCGCCGACCCGACGACCGTGGTGGTGGCGCTGCGCGACGCCGCCGCCCTCTACACGCTCACCCCGGCGCCGGACGGCACCGTCGTCGGCCAGCCGGCGAAGGTCATGGAGAAGACCTACGGGCGCTTCTCCGCCGCCACGCTGGCCCCCGACGGCCTGATCTGGCTGGGCACGTCGAACAAGGACGGCGGCGCCCCGGTCTCCAGCGACGACCGCGTGCTGCGCCTCGAACCGCCGACCGGCGGGACCGCGGGCAAGGACTGATCAGCGGCCGTTCACGCCGCGGTCGGTGAGGTCGGTCAGCAGGTCGATCGCCTCGTCGTCGGTGAGGTCGGCGACCGCCGGGTGCCGCTGCACCAGCGTGGTGTGCGCGAACTGCCGCCACAGGGCCGAGACCGCCAGGGCGGTGGCCTCGGGGCGGTCCGAGACCTCGGCGAAGTGGTCGGCCAGGTGGCGGAGGTCGGGTTCCAGCAGGGTCGCGAGGCGCTCGGCGAAACGCTGGTCCACCATGGCCGCCTGGTCCAGTGCGAGCACCTCGGTGCGGTGCGCCTGGAAGAAGCGCCAGTACTGCGCGACGTGCCAGCGGATGGCCTCGCGCTTGCGGAAGTCCGCGTCGTGCTCGGCGTCGGCGAGGACCTCCTGGTCGCCGGCCTCGATCATGTCCGACAGCAGCGACTCCAGCAGGTCTTCCTTGCTGCCGAAGTGGTTGTAGAACGACCCGGCGGCCCGCCCCGCCTCGGCGGTGATGTCGGTGATCTTCGCGTTGAGGTAGCCGACCCGGTCGAAGACGCGCCGAGCAGCGGCCTTCAGCGCGGCCTCCGTCTCCGCGGCCTTGGCCTTGCGGCTGTCCGCCATGACACCTCCCGTTCCTTGACACGGCACGCTAGCAAGCACCACTCTGAACCAGAATTCAGTGAATCCGGTTTCAGTGAGGAGCGGACGTGGACACCCGAGTGCTCATCGCCGGCGCGGGGCCGACGGGCCTGACGCTGGCCATCGACCTGGCCAGACGCGGCGTCGACCTGCGGATCGTCGACGCGGCCGCCGCACCGCTCACCGGATCGCGCGGTGACGGCCTGCAACCCCGCACGCTGGAGGTCTTCGACGACCTCGGCGTGCTCGACGAGGTGCTGGAGAGCGGGATGCTGCCGGCTCCGATGCGGGCGTACGTGGGTGGCCGGTACGTGGGCGAGCGCCGGATGGCCGAGGTCGTCGAGCCCACCCCCGACGTCCCCCACCCGAACGGCTGGGCGGTGCCGCAGTGGCGCACCGAGGAGGTCTTGCGCGGGAGGTTGCGGGAGCTCGGCGTCGAGGTCGAGCGGGGCGTGGCGCTCCTCGGGTTCCAGCAGGACCCCGAGGGCGTGACGGCGACGCTGAGCACGGGAGAGGTGCGCGCGGCCCACCTCGTCGGCGCCGACGGCGGGCGCAGCACGGTGCGCAAGGCGGCCGGCATCGCCTTCGTCGGCGAGACGCGCGAGACGCACCGGATGCTGGTCGCCGACGTGGCGGTCACCGGGCTGGACCACGACTTCGGCCACTGGTTCGGCGACGCCGACGACCCGGGCCGGGGCATCGTCCTCATGCCCCTGGCGGGCACCGACGCCTACCAGTGCGCCGTCCCGCTGCCCGACGGCGTCGAGCCCGCCACCACGCTCGCCGCCCTGCAGTCGGTGCTCGAGCAGTGCTCCGGCCGCAGCGACCTCCGGATGCACGACCTGACCTGGTGCACGGTGTGGCGCCCCAACATCCGCCTGGCGCGGCGGTTCCGCCAGGGCCGCGTGTTCCTCGCCGGCGACGCGGCGCACGTCCACCCGCCGACCGGTGGCCAGGGCCTGAACACCGGGGTCCAAGACGCCCACAACCTCGGCTGGAAGCTCGCCGACGGCAGCGACGAGCTCCTCGACAGCTACGAGGCGGAACGCCTGCCGGTCGCCGCCTCGGTCCTCGGCCTGAGCACCGAGCTGCTGCGGCGGCACGTCGACGGGCACCCGGACGCGCACCGGCGCGGCCCGGAGACCGACCAGCTCCACATCTCCTACCGCGGCGGCCCGCTGGCCCACGACGACCGCCCGGAGCCGGGCCGGGTCCGCGCCGGTGACCGCGCACCGGACTCACCGCTGCGCGACGCCCACGGCGCGCGGGTCCGCCTGTTCGACCT
Organism: Saccharopolyspora hordei; assembly: GCF_013410345.1. NCBI lineage: Bacteria > Bacillati > Actinomycetota > Actinomycetes > Pseudonocardiales > Pseudonocardiaceae > Saccharopolyspora > Saccharopolyspora hordei. The sequence continues at coordinate 1,817,310 of NZ_JACCFJ010000001.1, read as the reverse complement.
GTTCCGCGGCCCGCACTGGACCCACCTGGCGTTCGACGCCGAACCCCCGGCGACCGCACCGGGCGTCCACGCCCACCGCATCTCCTCGGCCCCCACGGGCACGTCCCTCGTGGACGCCGAGGGGGCCTTCCGGGAGGTCTACGACGTCTCCCCCGGCACGCACGTGCTGGTCCGCCCGGACGGCCACATCGCCCGCATCACCCGGTGAGCTCCCGGTACGACGGAGGGCGTCTCCCACCGGCCGGCGGGAGACGCCCTCCGCGTGCTTGTCAGGCCTGCTGACCGCAGGCCGCGAGGACGAGCTCGCGGACCCGCTTCGCGTCGGCCTGGCCCTTGGTGGCCTTCATGACCGCGCCGACGATGGCGCCCGCCGCCTGGACCTTGCCGCCGCGGATCTTGTCCGCCACGTCCGGCTGGGCCGCCAGCGCCTCGTCGACCGCCTTCTGCAGGGCCGAGTCGTCGGAGACGACCTCCAGGCCCCGGGCCGCCACGACCTCGTCCGGCTCACCCTCGCCGGCGAGCACGCCGTCGACGACCTGGCGGGCCAGCTTGTTGGTCAGCTTGCCCTCGGCGACCAGCTCGATCACCCGCGCGACCTGCTTCGGCGTGATCTCCAGGTCCGCCAGCTCCACACCGCGGGAGTTGGCCTGCTGGGCGAGGTAGGAGACCCACCAGGAGCGGGCGTCGCCCGGCTTCGCCCCGGCCTCCACGGTCTCGGCGATGAGCTCCAGCGCCCCGGCGTTGACCAGGTCGCGCAGCTCCTCGTCGGACAGGCCCCACTCGTCCTTGGCGCGCCTGCGACGCTCCCAGGGGAGCTCCGGCAGGGTCCCGGCCAGCTCCTCGACCCACTCGCGGGACGGCGCGATCGGCACCAGGTCCGGCTCCGGGAAGTACCGGTAGTCCTCGGAGGTCTCCTTGCGGCGGCCCGCCGAGGTGGTGCCGGTGGACTCGTCGAAGTGCCGGGTCTCCTGCAGGATCGTGCCGCCGGAGGCCAGCACCGCCGCGTGCCGCTGCATCTCGAAGCGCACCGCGCGCTCGACGCTGCGCAGCGAGTTGACGTTCTTCGTCTCGGTGCGGGTGCCGAACTCCTGCGAGCCCTTCGGCATCAGCGACACGTTCGCGTCGCAGCGCAGCGAGCCCTGGTCCATCCGCACGTCGGAGACGCCCAGCGCGCGCAACAGGTCCCGCAGCGCGGTGACGTAGGCGCGGGCGACCTCGGGAGCGCGCGCCCCGGCACCGACGATCGGCTTGGTGACGATCTCGATGAGCGGCACGCCCGCCCGGTTGTAGTCCAGCAGCGAGTGGTCCGCGCCGTGGATGCGACCGTCAGCGCCGCCGCGGTGCAGCGACTTGCCGGTGTCCTCCTCCATGTGGGCGCGCTCGATCTCGACCCGGAACGTCTCGCCGTCGTCCAGCACCACGTCGAGGTAGCCGTCGTGCACGATCGGCTCGTCGTACTGCGAGGTCTGGAAGTTCTTCGGCATGTCCGGGTAGAAGTAGTTCTTCCGGGCGAACCGGCACCACTCCGCGACCTCGCAGTTGAGCGCGAGGCCGATCCGGATCGCGGACTCCACGGCCTTGGCGTTGACCACCGGCAGCGCACCCGGCAGGCCCAAGCACACCGGGCACACCTGGGTGTTGGGCTCCGCGCCGAAGACGTTCGCGCAGCCGCAGAACATCTTGGTCTTCGTGGACAGCTCCACGTGCACCTCGAGACCGAGCACCGGGTCGAACCGGGCCACGACCTCGTCGTAGTCCATGATCTCGGCGACGGCGGTCACTTCTCGTCCTCCTCGCCTCGACGCAGCGCCCGCACCGCCAGCGCGGTGCCGGTGACGAGCCCGGCCGCGGTGATGATCGCGTCCGCCATCTCGAGCTTGTCCTTCTTCTCCCGGGCCGCGCGGATGCTCGCGCGCAGCCCGAAGGCCGCGGACAGGACCGACGCCAGCTGGAACGCCGCCTTCAACTTCGGGTTCACACCGCCACCTCCAGCTCGGGCACGCGGAAGGCGCCGCGCGCGGTCTCGTACGCCGCACCGACCCGGTAGAGCCGGTCGTCGGCCATCGCCGGGGCCATGATCTGCAGGCCGACCGGCAGGCCGTCCTCATCGGACAGTCCACAGGGGACGCTCATCGCGGCGTTGCCCGCCAGGTTCGACGGGATCGTGCACAGGTCGGCGAGGTACATCGCCATCGGGTCGTCGACCCGCTCGCCGATCTCGAACGCCGTGGTCGGGGTGGTCGGCGAGACCAGCACGTCGACCTCCCCGAACGCAGCGTCGAAGTCGCGGGTGATCAGCGTCCGCACCTTCTGCGCCTGCCCGTAGTAGGCGTCGTAGTAGCCCGAGGACAGCGCGTAGGTGCCGAGCATGATGCGGCGCTTGACCTCCGGGCCGAACCCGGCCTCGCGGGTCAGCGACATGACCTCCTCGGCGCTGCGCGAGCCGTCGTCGCCGACGCGCAGGCCGTAGCGCATCGCGTCGAACCGGGCCAGGTTCGAGGAGCACTCGCTCGGCGCGATCAGGTAGTAGGCCGGCAGCGCGTAGCCGAAGTGCGGGCAGGAGACCTCGACGACCTCCGCGCCCAGCGCGGACAGCTGCTCGACCGCGGCGTCGAACGCGCGCTGCACGCCCGGCTGGTAGCCCTCGCCGGAGAGCTCGCGCACCACGCCGACGCGCACGCCCTTGAGGTCACCGGCCGCGCCCTCCCGGGCCGCCGCCACGACCGGCGGCACCGGCTGCGCGATCGAGGTGGAGTCCATCGGGTCGTGCCCGGCGATCACCTCGTGCAGCAGCGCGGCGTCCAGCACCGTGCGCGCGCACGGCCCCGGCTGGTCCAGCGACGAGGAGAACGCCACCAGGCCGTAGCGGGACACCCCGCCGTAGGTGGGCTTCACGCCGACCGTGCCGGTCACCGCGCCCGGCTGGCGGATCGAGCCGCCGGTGTCGGTGCCGATGGCCAGGGGCGCCTCGAGCGCGGCCAGCGCCGCCGACGAACCACCACCGGACCCACCGGGGATGCGGTTGAGGTCCCACGGGTTGCGGGTCGGGCCGTAGGCGGAGTTCTCGGTCGACGAGCCCATCGCGAACTCGTCCATGTTCGTCTTGCCGAGGATGACCACGCCCGCCTCGCGCAGCCGCGTGGTCACGGTGGCGTCGTACGGCGGGACCCAGCCCTCCAGCATCTTGGAGCCGCAGGTGGTGGGCATGTCGGTCGTGGTGAGCACGTCCTTGAGCGCCAGCGGCACACCGGCCAGCGGGGAGACGGCCTCGCCCGCGGCGCGGCGCTCGTCGACCCGGCGGGCCGCGGCCAGCGCGCCCTCGGCGTCCACGTGCAGGAACGCGTGCACGGCCGCATCGACCGCGGCGATCCGGTCCAAGTGGGCCTGCGTCACCTCGACCGACGAGACCTCACCCGCCTCCAGCTTCTCGGCGAGCTCTGCCGCGGTCAGCCCGGTCAGGCTGCCGCCGGATGCGGTCGTCATCAGGCCTCCTCGGTGAGAATCCGTGGCACGCGGAACCGGTCCTCTTCAGCGGCGGGCGCCGCAGCGAGCGCCTGCTCGCGCGTCAAGCCCGGCCGCACCTCGTCCTCGCGGAAGACGTTGGTCACCGGAACGGCGTGGGTCGTGGGCGGGATGTCGTCCGCAGCGACCTCGCCCACCTTGGCCACCGCATCGAGGATCTGGTCGAGCTGGCCGGCGAAGGTGTCGAGCTCGGCCTCGGTGACGGCCAGCCGCGCCAGGCCGGCGAGGTGTGCGACCTCGTCGCGGGAGATCTTGGACACTGCGAAGGCTCCCTGGTCATGTCCGGTTTCACGGGGTACGGCCCAGTCTATTGACCAGGCCCCTCGGCACGCTCCGCGGGTTGCGCGGCGCGTCGGCGCGGGCGCGCGCGGCGGAACCCGCGGGCGCCTCCGCTCGTTCCACTGCGTGGACGGCGGTGGCACCGGCGGCGACCGGCATCTGCCACAATTTCCCACGCCAGTTCCTCGCACGAGGAGCCGCCGGAGCGCGGCCTCGTGCGCGCGGAGCAGCGCGACCGGCGAGGTGTCGCGCACGAAACTGGAGGCGTTGAGTCCGGTGTCCTTCCTCATCCGGGTGCAGATTCCGGACCAGCCGGGCACCCTCGGCTCGGTGGCGAGCGCGCTCGGCGAGATCGGTGCCGACATCCTCAGCGTGGACGTCGTCGAGCGGGGCGGCGGCGTGGCGATCGACGACCTGGTGGTGGAGCTGCCCTCCGGGCGCCTGCCGGACGTGCTGATCACCGCGGCCGAGTCCGTCGACGGGGTCACGGTCGACGCGGTCCGCCCCTACGCGGGCGTCCTGGACACCCACCGCGAGCTCGAGCTGGTCGAGGAGATCGCCGCCGAGCCGAGCCGCGGCCTGCAGATCTTCGCCGAAGGCGTTCCCAAGATCATCCGATCGGGGTGGGCGATGGTCTTCGGGCACCGTTCGGGCGGTGCCGAGCAGCTGGCGGCGAGCACGTCCGCCCCGCAGGAGGGCTACCTCGAACTGCCGTGGCTGCCCCTGGCGCGCGCGTCGATCCTCGACGGCGACGACACCTGGGTGCCCGAGACCTGGCGGGAGCTGGGCACCGAACTCGCGGCGACCCCCATCGGCAAGCCGGACCGCGTCCTGCTGGCGGGCCGTCCGGGCGGCCCGATGTTCCGCGCCGCCGAACTCGCCCGCCTCGCCCACCTCGCCGGCATCGTCGCCGTCGTCCTCGACAGCTGACGGCGTCCCGAGTCCTGCTGGACTCGGGACGCCGCATCAACTGGCCTCGTCAACGGCGCCGTCGAACCAACTGAGCGTCTCCTCCACCCGGTAGTCGTGACTCGGCCCGTCAGTCAGGTGGCGGGCGAAGTCATCGCTGCGCTCCCGCAGGAACGCCTTCAGAACAGGATCGGAATCGGCGAGTCGTTGCAGCTCCCGCAGCTGCCCCATGCTCACCTTCGACACCTCGGACCACTGTTGCGGCTCTCGGATGAAGTCCGCGGTGCGACCGGCCACCGAGGCGGCAGCGAGCGTGTGGAACGCCGTCGTGGCGTCGGCGGGCCCATGCCCAGCGGCCAGTTTGTCCAGCGCGGTCGACAGCGCGGTCCGCGTCCACCGCTGCTGTGGTAGCCGCGCCACTCCCCACGCACACTCAGCCGGAAACGCAAGGTTCGGCCCGACGGCGGGATCAACCTCGCTGAGGTGCTGGGCGGCTCCGACACGGTGCAACGCCGCAGCGGCCCAGCCGATCTCAGTCCAGTGCACGGCTTCGTCCCGGATCGTTGTACGCGCAAGCCGGGACGAGGTCGAGCGAGCCAGTTCAACAGCGAGGTCCTCTGCTTCCGCGGCCCCGTGGTCACTGAGCCACATCACAAGGCGGGATGCTTGACGCAGCCCGACACGCCGCACTACTGCAGCTGGCTCGAGCAGGGTGAACACTCCGCTGATCTTCCTCGCGACCTCCTCTGCCCCTGCGGCTTCCAAGGCAGACAACAGTGACGGTACCGCTGCGAGGTCCGCGGGGATCCCGTCAGCCAACCGGGAAACCAATCGGGGAACATCCACCCGTTCCACCGCGCTCGCGAACCATTCCTCGTCCCAGAGGTGGAACATCTGCAGCGTCTCAGTGATCAAGCGGGGACTGCGCACACGCGGGAGCGTCTTTGTGCGCGCCTGGTATATGTGCTGCATCCAATCCGTTTGGGGTTGACCTCTCCGCAAGCCCACCGTAGCGAGATGATAGGCGATCGCCCACTGCTGCGTCGGGTACTGGATGTACTTCACCTCGTCAGTGAAGGTGTTCCAAGCTTGCTTTCGGGACCGAGCTTGCTCCAGCAGCCTCGCGCCTTGGCCCGGAGCAGCGTGCTCTACAGCGCTCATGAGGTCGGCAGCAGCGGCAGGCGCGTTGAACAACGCGTACAACACTCGATCACGCAGCACCGAAGCATGTCCGTCCCAACTCTTGCGACGGGGCGTCATCAACTCGTCGACCTTGGCTCTCGCGAAATCAGGATCAAGCCGGTACAGCAACCGGATGGACGTCGCCAGCTCCGTCGGCGACGTGTACCGGCCAAGTCTGTCGAGCATCTCTTTCCCGGGTTTGCTGCGGAGGGCGCTTTCGAGCACATCCTTGCCTGCACTCGGGATGTGTGCCGACCGCAAGGTGTTCGCTGCCTCGACCAGAGCTTGCAGGGCCGAACTCGGCGACTTCGTCAGAATCCGATCTTCTTGGTCGTACCTATCGCGATAGGTCGTGGGAATCTCTCTGTAGAGAGTCCGCCCCAACCGGTGGAAAAATGTCCGGGAGTCGGGGTTGCCAGCACGCAGCATCCCCTCCAGAAGCCGTTCCGCGGAGATCTCGTTCCTCAACTTCTCGACGAACTTGTCCCCATGATCTGGGTCATCAGCAATGGTCAGCGCCAACTGCGGCCCCCACGGTCGCAATGACGCACGGACAGCGTTGACCACAGATTCTCGAGCCTTGTCGAGCAGCTTGTCCCGGAACGGTGCTCGCGACTTCGACAGGCCAGACAGCAGGTATCCAACGACAGACACCCTGGCATCCCGGACAACCTGCTCTTGAAACCAATCAAACCCCAGAGCGACCGCTAGATGATGGGAGAACCCGCGCGCGGGATTCCCGCTCCAGTCGTCGAGGACGTGGGTCGAGCGCAGGAGCATTCCAGCTCCCTTGTTGTCCCCCGTTTCTTTGATTCGCCGAGCGAACTTCTCGACCAATCGCTTTCGTGGCGGCGCTTCGGCCGACACCCCGGGAGCCGATCTCTCGTACAGCACCTTGGAGGCCAGCCGAGGATGCCTATGGGTCAACACGCCGACGAGCTGGGCTGCTTCACCCGCAAAAGCGTTCCTCTCCAAGAGAGTCCGCAGAGCAGTGTCAAGCCCGGCGACATTCTGAAGCATGTGCAAGCACAATGCCGGCGAATATCCGTGCAGGTCAATGAGCGCCTTCTTCAATTCACCGACGTCACTGTGCGGCAAAGAAGCCACTATACCCGGACCGAATTCTCGCCACACCTCGTCCCAGTTGTCTGACAGCTTGCCGAGTTCTCCGCGCAGCGCCACCAGGGCGAGCATGATCGGAGCGCCCCGGCGAGGCTGCGGCCGATGACGCACCAACTTCGCGACCTCACCGTTGGCCTCCAACTCGAGCAATGTCTCACCCGAAGCCCGCGCAGCTTGCTTCAACAGCCTCGAGAGCCGACGGACCAAACCGTAGTCGCCCACATCATTGGGATCGAGATCGGTCAGCGCACCGGAACCGACCGCCGCCACGACCTTGTTCAACTCGTCGTGGTGGAATCGGACGAGGAGCTCGACCAAGCGGAAGAGAGTACGCGCACTGCCCCTGGAGGTGCGCAACACTTCTTCGGCGACGCGGGCGACTCTCTCCAGAGTCGCCTCGAAATCTTGCTCAGCTGCCCGATGCCGGAACCGGTGCAGGGCACGCAAGACCAGCAGGAGCTCGCCTCCGGTGGGCGAGTCCAGGAGTTCCGCGCGCGCGAGGAGACAGCGTTCGACTTCCCCGAGAAGCTTCTGTGGCAACACACTGTCAGCAGCGAGCGCAAACTCGGCCAAGGTGAGGACATCGATCCTGGCAAGCCACGACATGAACTGCGGTTCGAGAGTAGCACTCTCCGCCAGCATCCTGCGGCACGCGGACTCGTTGCCATACCGTGCGTTGCGCAGAAATGCCACCGGTTGATCGTTGCCACCGACCAGTGTCTCTTCGAACACGGCCGCGGAAAGGTTAGCGATCTCGCGGTGAACGGCGACCTCAGACCCCGGATCGATCCCCTTTCGAACCAGGTGCCTCCGCAATATCCGGTGGCATGTGCCGTGATCATACAGGCGCCATCGTTCGCTCCGGTCAGAGTACTGGGCACCGAAATCCGCGAAATCCTTGTCCCCCAGTGGGTAAAGGTCTTTCGCGTGGCTTCCGTTGTTCAGCAACGAGACAGCGGCAAGTCGGGCGAGCGCATACAACTGGTCCTCATCTAGTTCTGACAAGCGCGCTTCGATCTGCTCATCACTCAACAAGTCTTGGCCAGTCGACGTCGCCTGTTGCAGCGCCCAACAGAGGCGGTGCAGATCGCGGTAGTGCCGTCGGACGATGTCGCTCAGCCAAGGCTTGGCGCCGGCCAGGTGAGGGTGGGCTGCGATCAGGTCCTCAGCGAATCTCAGCGCCGCGGCTTGACCCACCACGCCCTGGAGCACGAAGACGCTGTCGGTCTTGAAGTCCACCGCGTTGATGTCGTACTGGAGCACGGCGAGCACCGCGACACCCAGGGACGAGCTCACGGAAGCCAACAAGTCGTCGATGTCGGCGTCGTCAGCCTCATCGACAGGTGCGACGTCGTCCACGACGACTAGACGACGCGTGCTCTCGATCTCAGGCATGGCCAAGGCGGCCGAGGCCACCGCCCGCAGCTGCCCCGGATCAGGCAACCGAGCGTGGGCGGGGACCACGGTGACCACCTGCCAACCCTGGGCCCGCAGGCGACGAGCCACCAGACGTGCGATGGTGCTCTTGCCGCTGCCCGCGGGTCCGCCGATCACCGCACGGGCCCGGTAGTTCTCTGTGAACACCCGTTCGAGTTCGTCGACCTGTCGGACGTCGGTGTCCTCCAGCGGCTGGCGGCGCTGCGGCAGCTCCTCCTTGACCGACCACCGCAGACGGCTGAGGATCGCTCGCCGCTGCTCCTCCGCCCAAGCGGACCAGGCCTCAGGCCACAGCGCCCGTGCAGCGCCGTACAGGCTCAAGTCGGTCCCGCGGTGTTCGCCGACATCATCCGCTGAGCGGTACACCACCCACCCGGAGTCAGTGGGCGCGAGGAGCCCCCGCCCATGGCATCCGGCGGCGTCGAGGCGCCGACGCACCTCCGACTCGTTCAAGGCCTTGCACTCGCCGTCGACCACCTCACCTGCGATCACGATGTCCGCGGGCAGCTCGAGCGGCGCGGCCGCCCTCGCCAGGACGCGCAGAGCCAACGGCAGTGCCAGCGCTGGATCCTCCAACCGCCCTTCGACTCCTGGCAGTTCGGCTGCGATGCCTCCGGTCGATGTGATGTCGAGTTCGGCAAGCACCGCCTGTGCAGCGACGAATCCTGCGTGTACTGCCGCCTCGGTGCGGGCCCCGAACCCGGTGAGCTGTGGTCCTCCCGCCTCCTCAGAGTCGTGCAGGCGCAACACGAGCGGCAGGGCCCCGTGACCGGACGGATCCAAGACCGCGACGGGCATCCCGTCCTCGGACGGTCTGGCGGCAGGTTCGATCTCACAGACAGCGTGGAGGAAGTCGAGCAACTCTTCCTGCTGCTCAGCGGAGAGCACCTGAGCCAGTGCCAAGGGAACGTCGGGGGAGGTGAACCAGTCTTCGAGGACCTCGACGACCGGTCTGCCCGCAATCTCAGTGAGCCACTTCGGGATGCGGACCTGGCACTGCGCCGATGCGCTAGGTCGCGCACTGGCACGGTCGTAGAGCCGGACGAGCACACCGAAGTCCTCTGCCTCGTTCGGCCCACTGAGCACGTCGCGGAGCTCGAGAAGCTCGATGATCAACTCGTTCGTGGCGCGTCCTACCATCTCCGTCACCGCTCCACCTGGTCCCTCGTTGCGGCGCCCATCGTCAACCTCGCGAATCCGTTCTTGGCCGCGATCAACACCCCTTGGTCCCCATGGTTCTCCAGAAAAGCGGCTGCAACCGGCCCTTCCGGCATCGGTACCTCGATCGTCGGAGCGGTAGCGGCAAGATCGTGCAGGACACAGCGTGGCGACGGGTCGTCGTGCACGACGGCGAGCCAGTCGTCGCTGACCGCCAAGCGCGTTGCCCCAGGGGATGCAACATCCAGGACCAACCGCCCCGTGTGGGCATCGCGCACCGAGATCCGGCCGTCTTCGCTGTGGGCGGCGATGACCCGGCCGCTGCTCGAGACCGCCAGTCCGGCGATGGCAGCGTCGTGACGCTGCATCATCACGCGGTCGGCGCTGCGCCACACAACAGCACCGTCCGCCGTGCCCACGACGAAACCACCATCTTCGATGGCTCGGACCGCGGTGAGCCGCAAGTGCTGAAGACGCCAGCGCCGCCGAGATGCCTGCGTGTCGACGTCGATCACCTCGACTTCGCGCTGCCTGCCGAGGACGACTCCCGCGCTGGTCAGCCCGATCTGCTTCGGATCAGGGCCGCGCTCTGAGCTGAGTAGCGTCGTCTTCTCGCGCTTCGGCCACCAGACGAGCACTTCGCCGTTCCACCTGACCGCGGCGACGACCGGATCGCCCCCGACCGATGTCATCGCCATGTCCCGTACCGCGAACTCGCCGGGCCCTAAACACGAGAGCTGTTCCGGTTCGCTGAGGGATGCCAGGGACCACAGCCGCATGGAGCCGTCATCGTGGCTCGTGGCTGCCCAGCCAGATGCAGTGACGAGCCCGGTCGCCCCGTGGACATCATCGGCGTACCGGACGGCCCAGGTCAGTTCGACAGGTCCGATCCGCGGGGCAGGACCACTCGCGGGAAGACCGCGATGCGCTGCCAGGATTGTGGTGAGAGCCGCTCTGCGATCGGGGTCGAGAGCCCTCCGGTGCACCTCGAACCACAGGTTCACCAGGTCGCGCATGCCACTTTCCACTGCGGCGGGACCGAGGTCCGGCTGCGGGGCGACATGCGTCAGGAACGACGTGTCCTCCAGCAACCTCCGAAGATCGCTGGAGTCTCGCTGGGCTTGACGCACGAGCAGACGGGCTAGAGCCGGATCCACCCGGTCCCATCGTGGCGAGCCGTCCGGGAACGCAGCGTTGTACAAGGTGGCAAGCGTGCTCCGGTGACTCACACCGCCCGGCTCAAGCGGTGTGCGCAGACGCCAACACGGTTCACCGTCCTCGTTCGTCGATCGTTCCAGGAACGCACGACCCGATCGCGCCACGTCCTCGATCTCGCTCCCGCTGTACTCGCGCGAGATGTTCGGGTCGGCCGACACGACTCGCGACCACACCGAACGGGGCAACCATTCCGTGGGGGCAATGCGGAGCGGTTTCACCAGGACGTGGGCGTCCTCGGTGCCGATCGCCCGCCGCAGCAGCGAGTCGGTGACCACTGCAGCTCTTCGTGCTACCGCGCGCTCGAGGTCGGTCGACGCGCGGAGCAACACCTTCGTGCACTCAGCCGCGACTGCGTAGTTGCGCGCGCAGAACGGCAGCGTGCGGTCCGCCAGCTCCTCTGCTCGCCTCTCGTCTCCCGCGAACGGAGAACCAGGCGTGCGGAGCAGCCGGTCGCGGATGTACGCGCGCAGTTCACGGTCATCCGCGTGCTGCGGTTCGTCCAGGTCGATGATGCGGTACGCCCAGCCCTCCAGCCGTTCGGCCGAGTCTGCACTGCACACCAACCGCACGTTCCGGAGTCGTGCCAGCGGTCGCAACACCAGCTCGAACAACTGCGAGAACTCCGGACAACGGTGCACGTCGTCGAGCACGATCCCGACGTGCTCTCCCTTCCGCGCGAGTGCGGACACCAGCTCCTCGATGTCTCCACTCGCCTCTGGAACTCCCAGCTGCCGCGCGAGCTCCTCGCTGAGCCGGTCGAGGGACAGCGGCTGGTCGGCGAAACTGACGGCGGCATGCACGCTCTGTTCCGGAGGGAGCAAGCCCTCCCTCGCCACCAGCGGCAGAAGCGGACGGTGTTTCTCATGGCCAGCGAGGTACAACCTGGCCAAGAGCGCTGTCTTCCCGGTGCCCGGACTCCCGACCACGAGGCACGGTCCGCCGCTCGAACGCTCTTCGTCCAATGTGGTGACGAGGTCGGCCAGGGCGCTGTCTCGGCCGGTGAAGAACCAACCGGGTTCGTTGGGCTCTGTTACCCCACGAGCAGGAGCGCTCCAGACTGCTAGGTCGCCGGCCAGCCAATCCGGCGCTCTTCGAGGCATGTGCTTGGGGTTGGGCAGGACACGGCACCGTCCCACCTGAGGCGTGGCGAGCACGCTGCTCTGCTGTTCCCCTCCGAGCTCCTCGTTCACCTCACCGATCAGCCGGAGGAGGTCGATGTACTCGTTCCCCTGGGGCTCGTGGTCAAGTGCTCGCTCGAAAGCCGACACGAAACGGAGCTGTCCGGCTTCTTCCACCGGCCGAGCGGACGCGATGACTTGAACGTTGCAGTTCTCGGTCAGGGTCTCCCAGCGCTTCAGCGCCTTCGACAGGCTGTCCACAGCCCCCTGCCCGCTCATGCACGCGTCGAGCACGAGAAGCACGTCGGTCGCCGCGTGCACCCGAGCGAACTGCTCGAGCAGGTCTGCAGGGTCCAAGCGGTTCCCGAGGGGATCGGCCAGGTAGTCACGGTCAACGAGGAACCACCCGCTCGGGGCCCAATCCGGGACTTCCCCGTGGCCCGTGCAGTAGATCACGACGGTGCGCTCTTCACCGTCATCGTGTTGGGTGGCCCAATCGCTCAGAGCCTTCCGCATGGCCAGCGGCGAGATCTCCTCAGCGCCCCTCAAGTCCGAAGGCGCGCCGTCGGTGAATCCCAACCGTTCCAGGAGACTGCGCATCCGGGCGAGTTCTTCAGGAACGCTCTCCAGGTTCTGCAGGGACTCACCCTCGTACTTCGCAACCCCCGCGAGGAAGTACACACGCTCAGGAGAGCGCGGCGGCGACAGCACGGCTCGTCTCCACGTTCTTCAGGTAGCGCTCACAGTGATGGGCCCGCATGCGTGTGTTGAACACCGTGCGGTCCTCGATCCCGTTGCCGTACACCCCGTCCAGTTCCTTGACAGTGGCGATCGCGTCCTCAACGGCAGCGATGTTGATCCAGCGACGCACCTTGCCGGGCCAGTTGCGGTTCGCATCACCATCCAGACTCAAGCGTTCCCGGATCACCCGTAATCCCAGAGGTGAACCGACGGTCACCAACGTCTCGACCCGCAGGTCCTGTTCGCCTCGCAGCAACTCGTACGCAGCGACGCTGCCCAGTGAGTGAGCGACCACCACGGGCGCCCCATCACCGATCGCCATGCGCAATTCCCGCTGAACGCCTCCGCGCAATTCGGGGTCGGCGAAGTAACGGTGGACCTGCTTGAGGAAGCGGACCAGGGCTCGGTCAGCCGCGCCGGTGAAGAAGTCGGTCGACTGCAGCCGCCGGAAGAGGCGCTGGACCTGGCGGGGCGCGTAGACCTTGGTGGTCTCCCGAACCGGTGCTGCCTGCTCGGCGAGCTCCGTCAACAGCTCGACCTCAAAGCCGTGCTCGATCTCCGCAACCGGTGTGCCCTTTCCACCAGTGTTGTAGAGGTGCCCGTAGAAGGCCGGCTCGAAGACGAGGGACGAGGCGCCTGGAAAGCGTTCGTTCTCCAGCCCCTCGACGAGAGCCGCCCTCCATCGCTCCGCCATCTCCCGCCGTGACTTGCTGTGCCAACCCACGCCGTGTACCCCCACGACATCAGGCATGGTGCTCCTTCCGGTGATTCCGCCGACGAAGGATGTTCGCCGACGTGAAACCAAGAGATCGCTACCCAGGGTGATCTAGATTACCCGAAGGAGAGCCTATTTCGGCATGTTTCACCCATGCGGCTTCCAGCAGGAAGTCACGAGGCTCTGCTGCGCAGGCCTGACGCGAAATCAAAGCTCCATGGCGTAGGCCAGGAGGTGGACGCTCGGGGCCGGGGACCAGTCGCGGTCCGGGCAGCGCTCGAAGCCGAGGCTGCGGTAGAGGCGCTGGGGCGTCTCCGACGTCTCGTTCACGCACAGCACCACCCGCTCCCGGCGGCGCTCGCGGGCACGGTCGACGACCGCCTGCACCAGGGCGCGGCCGACGCCGCCGCCCATCGCCTCCGGCGCCACCGCCAGCATCCGGAACTCCAGCTCGCCCGGCCGGGAGATCTCGGCGTACGGCGTGCCGGGGTGCACCACGGTGACCGTGCCGACCGGCCGGTCACCGTGGACCGCGACGAGCAGCTCGGCGCGCTCCGCGCGGTCGGCGGCGTCGCGCAGCACCGAGGCGTAGTCGACGTCGGTCGGCAGGCTCCCCGCCTCGGCGTAGGCGCGGACGCAGATCTCGCCGATCGCCGCGTGCTCGGCGGGCCGGGCCACCCGGATCGAGGTCCGGGCGCCGATCCCGCCGTCCCGCACCGACACGCCTCACCCCTCCGCGGGCAGGGCGACCTCGGCCGCCGCCTCCGAGCCCTGGTCGAGCAGCACGCGGAAGCCGTCCTCGTCCAGCACCGGCACCCCGAGCTGCACCGCCTTGTCGTACTTCGACCCCGGCGAGTCACCGACCACCACGAACGCCGTCTTCTTCGACACCGACCCGGCCGCGCGGCCGCCGCGCGCCATGATCAGCTCCTTGGCCTCGTCCCGGGAGAAGCCCTGCAGGGTGCCGGTGACCACGATCGACAGGCCCTGCAGGGTGCGCGGGACCGACTCGTCGCGCTCGTCGGCCATCCGCACCCCGGCGGCCCGCCACTTGCGCACGATCTCCTGGTGCCAGTCCGCCGCGAACCACTCGCGCACCGCGGAGGCGATGGTCGGCCCCACCCCGTCGGCGGCCGCCAGCTCCTCCTCGGACGCCGCCTCGATCCGGTCCAGCGACCCGAACTCGCGGGCCAGCGCCTGCGCCGCCGTCGGGCCGACGTGCCGGATGGACAGCGCCACCAGCACCCGCCACAGCGGCTTCTCCTTGGCCGTCTCCAGGTTGGCCAGCAGCTTCTGGCCGTTGGCCGAGAGGTTGCCCTCCTTGGTGGTGAACAGCGGCGTCTTGAGCAGCTTCGCCTCGTCGAGGTCGAACAGGTCGCCCTCGTCCTCGACCACCCCGGCGGACAGCAGCGCCCCCGCCGCCTCGTAGCCCAGCGCGTCGATGTCCAGCACCTTGCGGCTGGCCAGGTAGAACAGCCGCTCGCGCTTCTGCCCGGGGCAGCCCTGGGCGTTCGGGCAGCGCAGGTCGACGTCGCCCTCCTTCTGCTGCTTGAGCTCCCACCCGCACTCCGGGCAGGTCGCGGGCATCTCGAACTCCCGCTCCTCGCCGGTGCGCACGTCGACCACCGGGCCGAGCACCTCGGGGATCACGTCGCCGGCCTTGCGGATGACCACGCGGTCACCGATGAGCACGCCCTTGCGACGCACCTCGTCGGCGTTGTGCAGGGTCGCCATCGACACCGTGGACCCGGCGACCTTGACCGGCTCCATGACCGCGAACGGCGTGACCCGGCCGGTGCGGCCGACGTTGACCTGGATGTCGAGCAACGTCGTGGTGGCCTGCTCGGGCGGGTACTTGTAGGCGATGGCCCAGCGCGGGGCGCGGGAGGTGGCGCCGAGGCGGCGCTGCAGCGGCACCTCGTCGACCTTGATGACGATGCCGTCGATCTCGTGCTCGGCGGAGTCGCGGTGCTTGCCCCAGTGGTCGATGTGCTCGACGATCTCCGCGACGCTGGACAGCACGACGGTGTGGCGGGACACCGGCAGCCCCCACGCCTTGAGCGCCGCGTAGGACTCGGACTGCCGCTGCGGCTCGAAGCCCTCGCGCTTGCCGAGGCCGTGGCAGATCATCCGCAGCGGACGGGACCGGGTGATCCGCGGGTCCTTCTGCCGCAGCGAGCCGGCGGCGGCGTTGCGCGGGTTGGCGAACGGCGGCTTGCCCGCCTCCACCAGCCGGGCGTTGAGGTCGGCGAACTCGTCGACGCGGAAGAACACCTCGCCGCGCACCTCGACCAGCGCGGGCACCGGGTACTCGTCGGTGCCGGTCAGCTGCTCGGGCACGTCGCCCATGGTGCGCACGTTGAGCGTGACGTCCTCACCGGTGCGGCCGTCACCGCGGGTCAGCGCCCGCTCCAGCCGCCCGTCCCGGTACAGCAGGTTGATCGCCAGGCCGTCGATCTTCAGCTCGCACAGGTAGTGCGCGTCGCTGCCCACCTCGCGCTCGACGCGCTCGACCCAGGCCGTGAGCTCCTCGGTGCTGAACGCGTTGTCCAGGCTCAGCATCCGCTCGAGGTGCGCGACCGGGGTGAACTCGGTGGAGAAGGTGCCGCCGACGACCTGCGTCGGCGAGTCCGGTGCCCGCAGGGCAGGGTGCTCGGACTCCAGCCGCTGCAGCTCGGCGAACAGCTCGTCGAACTCGCCGTCGGAGATGGTCGGCGAGTCGAGCACGTAGTAGCGGAACTGGTGGCCGCGGACTTCCTCGGCCAGCTCCGCGTAGCGCTCGCGCACGTCAGCGGGCACGTCCTCGACGCCCTCGGCCGCCTGGCCGGCGGCGGGGTCGGTCGGCACGGTCTCCTCGGCGCTGCTGTCCGGGTTGCGGTCGTCCACGTCCTTGCTGGTCACGCCCAGAGACTAGCGAGCAGCCCCGTCACCGGCACGCAGCGGCTCGCCGACCGACCGTCAGGCCCCGTCGCCGCCCGAGGACTCCGCGGTGGCGGTCCGGTCCAGCTCGCGGACGATGTCGCGGAACTCCAGCAGGCCGATCGAGCCCGCCGGTTCCTGCACCGCGGTCTCCACCCGGCCCAGCCGGTCGGCCGCCAGCCGCTCACCGAGGGTCGCGTCCAGCGGCAGGAACGTCAGCGCCCGCCGCGCCTTCTCCTCGAGGTCGGCGAAGCCGGGGTGGTAGACGGCCACGTCGACCAGGCCCTCGGCCTCGTCCACCTGCGCGGCCAGCCGCACGTCGGCCAGCGGGTACTTGCCGCCGCGCAGGTTCACCGTGACCTCCGTGGGGTCCGGCACCGGCGGCACCGAGTCGTGGTACTCCCACAGCGTGTCCGGCTGCGGGGCGGCCGCGATCCAGGCGTCGGTGTAGGGCCGCAGCTCCGGGTCGGCCTGCCCGCTGACCACCAGCGCGTACGTGGCCTTCTCGCCGTGCTCGATGGCGAAGGTCAGGTTCGGGTGCACCCCGACCACCATGTCGGCCACCAGGTTCTCGACGCGCTGCGGCTCGCTGTCGCCGAGCGCGGAGGCGATCTCGGGGAGCAGCGCGTCCCACTTCTGCCAGAACACCTCGGCGCGCGCGGCCGCGTCGGCCTGCACGTCGACCGGTTCGGCGGCGTCGTCAGCGGCTCGGCGGCGGAGGAACTTGAACATGCGCCCCATTGTGCCGGTCGGGGGCTGCCGCGCGGGGCCGAACGGACGGACTCACCGCGCCAGTTCCGCGCGCACCAGGTCCACCAGCGCACCGACCTCCACGCCGCGCACCTGCCGCGCCGCGCCGAGCACCCCGGTCAGCGCGGTGAGCGGGTCGGGGTGGGTGGCCAGGCGCACCGCCTCCGCCGCGCGCAGCTGCACGCGGACCGTGCTGCACGGCCGGTCGAGGACGCTCCGCCAGGACAGCTCCCGCACCGCGGCGGCGAGTTCGCCGTGGTCGACCGGAGCGCCGCAGCTCAGGCGGCCCAGGGTGCGGCGGAGCACGGGGTGGTCGGCGCAGTCGGCGGTGAGCGCCACCTGCTGGGCGACGGCCACCGCGGCCCGCCGCAGCTGCTGCTCACCGGCCGAGCGCAGCGCGGCGGCCAGCTCCGGCGGGTACCCGGCGACGTGGTCCAGCGGCTCGGCCACCGCGACCAGGTCGTCCGGCCACGGGGCGACCGCGAAGGTGCGCAGCGGCCCGGCCAGCCACCCGGGGCTGGCCGGCAGCCCGGTGATCCGCCCGGCCAGCGCCAGCATCAGCGCCACCGGGTCGGCCTGCGACCACGGCAGGTCGACGCGCAGCTCCTCCAGCCCGTCGGGGTCGGTGCCCTCGCGGAACTCGGGCAGCACCGCCTCGAACGCGGTGCGCAGCTCACCGCGGGCGGCGTGCGAGAACCGGGTCAGGCCGCTGCCGTCCCAGAACACCGACACCGCCGTGGACTCCGCCGCTCGCCGCAGCACTTCGGGCCGCCGCCCCTGCTCACCGCCGTCCTCCACGACCAGCACCCAGTCGCCGAGCTGCTTGAGCGCGACCATCGGGTACTTCTCCTGGTTGGCGAACGCCTCTTCGCAGAACTCGTCGATGTCGAGCTCGCGACCGGACGACGCGACCGCCCCGAACGCCTCGGCCACGTGGGCGAGATCGCCACCGCGCACGAACGTGAGGCACGCCGCTTCCTGGATGATGCTGCGCCGCACCCACCCGGCGCGCTCGATCTCACTGACGCAGTAGCTGCCCACGGCCCCTTCCTACCAGCGCACGAGGGCCCTCACCGGCGAAACGCGAAAAGACTGGACCAATCGTGACCCCCTCGTCGGCCGCGGACGTCCACAGCGGACTGATCGGGGGGATCCGGAGTACGCCGCTCGGACCACGGTGGGCCGGGGTCGAGCGGGGTCTCGGCGCTACTGCTCGGCTTCGTCGGTGAAGAGCTTGGCGAGGTCGGTGGTGAGGCTGATCGCGCGGCGGGCCCAGGACGGGGTCGCGCCGGCGAGGCCGCAGGTCGGGGTGGGCACGCTGCGCTCGGCGAGGACCTCGCGGGCGAAGCCGAGGCGGGAGGCCAGGTCGAAGGCCGGTCGCGCGAGGCTGCGCAGCGCGGCGTCGGCCGGTTCGGTGCTGGGCACCAGGCCGAGGAACAGCGTGGTGCCCTCTTCCCAGGCCTCGCCGAGCTCGTCGGCCAGGTCCCCGGAGACGTCGCCGAGGCCGGAGGCGTCCAGCGCGATCGCGCCCGCGCCCGCGCGGCGCAGCAGCGCCACCGGTGGGCGGGACGCGCAGCAGTGCACGACCACCGGCGTCCCGGCTGCCGCGGTGAGCGGCTCGACGACCTCGGCGAGCAGGCGCTGCGCCTCGGGTTCCGGGACGGCGGGGACCGTGCCGTAGCCGGACGGCGTGGGCAGCGACCCCGCCAGCACCGCGGGCAGCACGGGTTCGTCGAGCTGCACCACCACGCGGGAGCCGGTGCGGTCGGCGACCTGCGCGATGTGCTCGCGCAGACCTTCGGTCAGCGACGCGGTGAAGTCGCGCAGCGCGCCGTGGTCGGTGAGCACCCGGTGCCCGCGGGGCAGCTCGATGCCCGCGGCGAGCGTCCACGGGCCCGCCGCCTGCACCTTCACCGCGCGCGGGGCGCCCTTCTCGGCGACCGCCTGCTCCACCGCGTCCAGGTCCCAGCGCAGCAGGTCGACGGCGCGCTGCTGGTCACGCCCCGGGCGGCCGGCCACCCGGTACCCGGACGGCACGACCTCGACCGCGAGGTCCACCAGCAGGCCCGCGGTCCGGCCCAGGACGTCGGCGCCCACTCCGCGCCCCGGCAGTTCCGGGAACGGGGTCAGGTCGGGCAGCTCGCCGACGACGGTGCGCGCGGCCTCCACCGGATCCGTGCCGGGCATCGACCCGATGGTGGTGGCGATCCCCGGCCCCCAAGGTGCGTCAGTCACCCCGCCATTATCGACAGCCGGACGGCCGCCGCCTCAGGCGGTGAGCTGCTCGCGGAGGACGCGCTTGAGCAGCTTGCCGGAGCTGTTGCGCGGCAGGTCCGGCACGAAGCGGACCTCCTTGGGCACCTTGAACCCGGCCAGGCGCTCCCGGGCGTGGTCGAGCAGCTCCGCCTCGGTCACCTCGTCCTTGGCCACGACGACCGCCACGACCCGCTCGATCCACTTCGGATCGGGCACCGCGACCACCGCCACCTCGCCCACCGCCGGGTGGGTGTAGAGCGCGTCCTCCACCTCGCGGGAGGCCACCAGCACACCGCCGGTGTTGATCACGTCCTTGATCCGGTCCACCACGTAGAGGTAGCCCTCCTCGTCGCGCCGCACCAGGTCACCGGAGTGGAACCAGCCGCCGCGGAACGCCTCGGCGGTCTCCTCCGGCTTGTCCCAGTAGCCGGTGCACAGCTGCGGCGACCGGTAGACGACCTCGCCGGACTCCCCCGGCGGCACCTCCTCGCCCTGCTCGTCGACGACCTTCGCCTCCACGAACAGCACGGGCCGCCCGGCCGAGTCGGGCCGCTCCTCGTGCTCCTCCGGCCGCAGCACGGCCGCCAGCGGCGCGATCTCGGACTGCCCGAAGCAGTTGTAGAAGCCGAGCTCCGGCAGCCGGCTCCGCAACCGCTGCAGCACCGGGCCGGGCATGATCGAGGCGCCGTAGTAGGCCTTGCGCAGCGAGGTGAGGTCGCGCCCTTCGAAGTCGGCGTGGTTGGCCAGCGCCACCCAGACCGTGGGCGCGGCGAAGAACGAGCCGGTCCGCTCCTGCTCGATGCGCCGCAGCACGTCACCCGGCTCCGGCACCTCCACCAGCCGGTTGGTGGCGCCGATCATCAGGTACGGCAGCAGGAACACGTGCATCTGCGCGGAGTGGTACAGCGGCATCACGTGCAGCGGCTGGTCGTCCTCGGCGAAGTCCAGGGCGACCAGGCAGGACAGGTACTCGTGCAGCAGCGCGCGGTGCGTCATCATCGCGCCCTTGGGCAGCGACGTGGTGCCCGAGGTGTAGAGCAGCTGCACCAGGTCGTCGTCGGAGACGGCCACGTCGAGCTCGGGGACCGGTCCCGACGAGCACTGCGCCAGCAGCGACTTCTCGTCGTCGCGCAGCGGGACCACGCGCTGCACCGAGGTCTCCGCCCGGACCTCGTCGACCCTGCTCGCCAACGCCGGGTCCACCAGCGCGACGCTGCTGCCCGACTGCGACAGCAGGTAGGCGAGCTCGCCCGAGGTCAGGTTGTAGTTGATCGGCACGTGCACCAGACCGGCCCGCGCGCAGGCGAGGAAGCCGATCAGGTAGGCGTCGGAGTTCTTGCCGTAGGCGGCGACCCGGTCGCCCGCGGTCGCGCCCGCGGCCAGCAGCACCCCGGCCGCGCGGCTGACCGCGTCGTCGAGCTCGGCGTAGGTCCACTCCGACTCCCGCCCTGAGCTGTCGACGAACCGCAGCGCGACCCGGTCGGGGACTCTCGCGGCGGTGCGGCGCAGGACATCGGCGACGGTGCTGGCGCGAAGACCGGACATGGGACCTCCATCGGCGCGGGTGGCCCCAGACACTAACCGCGGAGCACCCCCGCTTTCCAGAGCTCGCGCAGCGCCGCGTTGACGGTCTCGGGTCGCTGGCTGTGCGGCCAGTGCGAGGCACCGTCCACCCGGAGCAGGTCCGCGCCGATGCGCTCCGCGGTCACCCGGGCGCACTCCAGGATCGGCTCGCCGCCGTGCTCCCGGTACGCCTGCGGCGCGTCCTCCCAGGTGCCGGTGATGACCAGCTTCGGGAAGCCCGCCTCGGCGAGCCGCTCGACCGGGATCTCCGCCTCCCAGGCCGGGTGCTCGTCCAGCGCGGTCCGCGTGGCGCGCACCAGCTCCGGTGTCGGCTCGGGCGCGGCGAAGCCGACGGACTCGAAGTTCAGGCGCACCAGGTCCTCGTCCGACAGCTCCGGCGGGACCGACCCGATGGCGGCCCGGTTGCGCTCCAGGGCCGCGGCGACCAACGGCGCGTCCGCCGCCACCTGGAAGCACGCCGGTTCGATGAGCGTCAGCGACCGGACCGAACCGGGTTCGCGCGCGGCCGCGAGCATCGCCACCACCCCGCCCGAGGAGTGGCCGACCAGGTGCGCGCCGCCGTCGAGCAGCTCGGCGACGTCCGCGGCGTCCTGCGCGTAGTCGCTGCGCTCGACGTCCGGGCTGCCCCCGTACCCGCGCCGGTCCGGCAGCACGACGTGGAAGTCGTCGGCGAGCGCGAGCTGCGCGGCGAAGCCGAACGTCTCGTGCGCGGCCCAGCATCCCGAACCGTGCACGAACACCGCGCGGTCGCCGGTCCCCCGCTCGGTCGTGTGGAGTGTGGTCACGGTCCGATCATGTCGGCACCGGGTGCCGAGCACAAACGGTTTCCGCGACCGGTTGCCGATCGGTGATCACCGCACCTGGCGTGCCCGGCACGAGCGAGGGCTTCGCGGCGGCGGACGCTCATCCCGCGGCCCCGGACCGGCCCGTGGTCGCCGCGCCTCGTCCCGAAGGCCGCCGCCCCGGGCCGGAGCGGCGGGCCGCACAACGCCATCGACTGCCGGACCCCGCGTGACCGCGGTGCGGTCCCTCAGCGGGTGGCGGCGATGATGCCGCTGCCCAGGACCACGTCGCCACCGGCGTCCGGCCGGTACAGCACGATCGCCTGGCCCGGCGCCACGCCGCGCAGCGGCTGGCGGAGCTGCACCTGGATGCCCTCGCCGCCGGCCTCGGCGACCGCCTCCGCGGTGCCGCCGTGCGCGCGGACCTGCACCACGCACTCCGTCGGCCCGTCCAGCGGCCGCTCGGACGGCCAGATCGGGCGCTTGGCGTCGATCTCGGTCACCGACAACCGGTCCGCCGGGCCGACCTTCACCGTGCCGGACACCGGCTCCAGCGACAGCACGTAGCGCGGGCGCCCGTCCGGTGCCGGGGCGTCGATGCCCAGGCCCTTGCGCTGGCCGATGGTGAACCCGTGCACCCCGGTGTGCTCGCCGAGCACCGCGCCGGTCTCGGCGTCGACCAGCTTGCCCGGCTGCTGGCCCAGCTTGCTCTCCAGGAACTTCTTGGTGTCGCCGTCCGGGATGAAGCAGATGTCGTGGCTGTCCGGCTTCTTCGCCACCGCCAGGTCGCGCTCGGCCGCCTCCTGCCGCACCTCGGACTTCAGCGAGTCGCCGAGCGGGAACATCGAGTGCCGCAGCTGCTCGGCGGTCAGCGAGGCCAGCACGTAGGACTGGTCCTTGCCCTCGTCGCGGCTGCGCCGCAGCTCCGGCACACCGTCCACGATGGACAGACGGGCGTAGTGGCCGGTGCAGACCGCGTCGAAGCCCAGCGCCATCGCCTTGTCCAGCAACGCCTCGAACTTGATCTTCTCGTTGCAGGTCAGGCACGGGTTCGGGGTGCGGCCCGCGGCGTACTCGCCGACGAAGGTCTCGATGACCTCCTCGGTGAACCGCTCCGCGAAGTCCCACACGTAGAACGGGATGCCCAGCAGGTCGGCGGCGCGGCGCGCGTCGCGGGAGTCCTCGATGGTGCAGCAGCCCCGCGCACCGGTGCGCAGCGTGCCGGGCTTGGCCGACAGCGCCAGGTGCACCCCGACGACCTCGTGCCCGGCGTCCACGGCCCGCGCCGCGGCGACCGCGGAGTCCACCCCACCGCTCATGGCTGCCAGTACTCGCACGCCTCACACCTCCGTGGCGGCGGCCGACGGCCCCGCCGAAGAACGGCGCAACCCGGCCAGACCGGCGCTACGCGCTCGTTGCACCACCGGCCCGATGACCCCGGTGAGTGCCTGGACATCGGCCGCCGTCGAGGTGTGCCCCAGGGAGAAGCGCAGCGACCCCCGCGCGGCCTTCGGATCGGCCCCCATCGCCAGCAGCACGTGGCTCGGCTGGGAGACCCCGGCGGTGCACGCCGACCCCGTGGAGCACTCGATGCCCTTGGCGTCCAGCAGCATCAGCAGGCTGTCGCCCTCGCAGCCGGGGAAGGTGAAGTGCGCGTTGCCGGGCAGGCGCGACGGCCCGCCGCCCACGACGTCGTCGCCGGGATCTCCGTTGAGCACCACGTCCGGGACCGCGGCGCGCACCCCACTGATCAGCTCGTCGCGCAGCTTCGCCAGCTGCCGCGCGTGGGTCTCGCGGGAGTCCACGGCCTCGCGCACCGCGGCGGCCAGCCCCAGCACCCCGGGCGTGTCCAGCGTGCCGGAGCGCACCTCGCGCTCCTGGCCGCCCCCGTGCAGCACCGGCGTGCACTCGACGTCGCGGCCCAGCAGCAGCACGCCCACCCCGTACGGGCCGCCGACCTTGTGCCCGGTCATGGTCAGGGCCGCGGCGCCCGACTCCGCGAAGTCCACCGGCAGCGTCTCGACGGCCTGCACCGCGTCGGTGTGCAGCGGCACCCCGTAGCGCTGGGCGATCGCGGCCAGCTCCGCGACCGGGTTGACCGTGCCGACCTCGTTGTTCGCCCACATGACGGTGGCCAGCGCCACGTCGTCCGGGTTCTCCGCCAGCGCCTCCTCGAACACCTCCGGCCGCACCCGGCCGTGCTCGTCGGTGCGCAGCCAGGTGACCTCGGCGCCCTCGTGGTCGGCCAGCCACTCGACGGCGTCGAGCACCGCGTGGTGCTCCACCATCGACGCCAGCACGCGCCGGCGCGCGGGGTCCGCGTCCCGGCGGGCCCAGAAGATCCCCTTCACCGCCAGGTTGTCGCTCTCGGTCCCGCCCGCGGTGAACAGCACCTCGGACGGCCGGGCGCCCAGGGCGTCCGCGATGTCCTCCCGCGCTTCCTCCACCGCCCGTCGCGCCCGGCGCCCCGAGGTGTGCAGCGACGAGGCGTTGCCGAGCCGGGTCAACGCCTCGCTGAGCGCTGCGACCGCCCCTGGCCGCATGGGTGTGGTGGCAGCGTGGTCGAGGTAAGTCATCGCTCGTCCAGGGTAATGCAGGCGCGCTGAGCGGAAGGCGCTGGTCAGGACGTCCGCCCGCGTCACACCGCCGCCGGACCCCGGGGCTGCGGGACGCGAGGCTGCCGTGATCGCGGCCCGCGCCCGCCTGACCAGCGCCCGGCGGTGGGTGCCGCGCAGCTCGGGCAGCACGACCAGCTCGACCACCGGGCGCCGCGTGCGGGCCACCGCCGGCACCGAGCTGACCAGCGACGTCTCCCCGGGGAAGGCCGCCGCCGTGGTGGGCCGCACCCCGTGGCGCCCTCGCCGAACGCGCTGACCACCGCGCCCGCCCGCGGCGACGACGGCCGAGCACCCGGTGCCCGTGCGCGCCGCGCGAGCCCCGGCCGCACCGGGCCGGCCACGGCCCCGTCGCGGTGGTCCGGGTGCGCGCAGGACCGCCCGGTGGCCACCCGCGGGGGTGCAGCGGGCCCGGCGCGGACAGGCCGAACTCGGTCCGGCACCGGGTGACCCGCCGCGAGCCGCGGGCGGGTACCGCCGCGCGCCCCCCCGGCCGGCACACCTGACCAGCGCACGGAGCGCGAGGTCCCGGTGCTCACCCGACGCGCTGGGAGATCGCGCCCTCCAGCACCGGAGCCGGGCTCGGCTGGGTGGCCATCTCCGCGCTGACCTCACGCGCGGCCTCCGCGAACGCGGGGTCGTCGAGCAGCGCGCGCACGGCGGAGCGCACCAGCTCGGCGTCCACTGTGGCCGGATCGTGGGCGGGGCCGACGCCGCGGTCCACGCCCCGCTCGGCCGACATCGCGTCGTCCGCGAAGGACGGCAGCAGCAGCTGCGGCACGCCGTGGTGCAGCGCGGCCGCCGTGGTCCCCGACCCACCGTGGTGCACCAGCAGCGCACTGATCGGCAGGAACGCCGACAGCGGCGGGAAACCCACCGCCCGCGCGTTGTCCGGCAGCGGCGCGACGTCGGCGAGGTCCGGCTCCCGCCCGGTCGGCACCACGTCCACGTCGAGGTCCCCGAGCGCCTCGACGACCACGGAGGCGGTGCTCGTGCCGGCCGTCGTCGGCACCACGGTGCCGAGCGTGACGCCGATCCGCGGTCGCTCCGGCCGCTGCAACGCCCAGGCCGGCACCGCGCACCCGCCGTGCAACGGCACGAACCGCATCGGCCACCACGGCACGCCGTCCGCCTCGTCGACCTCGTCCCCGCTCAGCCCGCCCGTGCTCGGCGGTCGCGGATCGATCCGCGCGACCACCTCCGGAGCCCCGTCCGGGATGCCCAGCCGGGCCCGCAGCGGCCGGGACATCGCGGTGTCCTCGTCGAACCTCCGCCCGAAGCCGCCGTCCCGGGTCGACCAGGAGACCCGGTTGCCGACCTCCCGCACCGGCACCCCGAGCGCCACCGCGGCCAGCCGGCCCGCGGGTGGTCGGTGGTGTGCACGACGAGGTCGGCGCCGAAGGCCCGCCCCACCTCGATCGCGCCCTGCGTCATGGTCAGCGAGAACGGCCCGCCGTCCGTCGGCACGTGCGCGTACGCCTCGGTCAGGCCCCGCGCGGCGAGGGACCGCTCGAACTCGGCCGTCGGCTCCTCGTCGCGCGCGACGCGCACCAGCTCCTGCCACACGTCGTGGTCCGGCGGCACGTCGGCCACCGGCAACCCGCCCGCGCCCCGGCGCCGACCATCTCGCCGGTGGTGGCCAGCAACACCTCGTGCCCCGCGACCCGCGCCGCCCAGACCAGCGGCACGACCGGGAACATCAGCCCGTGACCGGGCGCAGTGGTGAACACGATCCGCACG
The DNA here is from genome assembly GCF_013410345.1 of Saccharopolyspora hordei. Classification (NCBI taxonomy): domain Bacteria; kingdom Bacillati; phylum Actinomycetota; class Actinomycetes; order Pseudonocardiales; family Pseudonocardiaceae; genus Saccharopolyspora; species Saccharopolyspora hordei. The sequence continues at coordinate 1,791,263 of NZ_JACCFJ010000001.1, read as the reverse complement.
TCGGCCGACCATGCCACCACGCGGCACGACGCCGCAGGCCGATTCCCGTGAGCACGGGAACCTCCCGGTCACCCGCGCCGCGTCGACACGTCGGCGGCGGCTAGGTTCCGGGGCATGCAGCCAACGACCGACCGCGTCGACCTCTACACCGACGGCGCATGCAGCGGGAACCCCGGCCCGGGCGGCTGGGGCGTCGTGCTGCGCTACGGCGAGCACGAGCGCGAGCTCTACGGCGGGGAAGCCGTCACGACGAACAACAAGATGGAGCTCACGGCGGTGATCGAGGGCCTCGCCGCCCTGACCCGCCCGATGCCCGCGGTGCGCATCCACACCGACAGCACCTACGTGCTCAAGGGCATCACGGAGTGGATGCGCGGCTGGAAGCGCAACGGCTGGATGACGTCGGCGAAGAAGCCGGTCAAGAACGTCGAGCTGTGGCAGCGCCTGGACGCCGAGTGCGCCCGGCACGGCGACGTGCAGTGGGAGTGGGTGAAGGGCCACAGCGGCCACCCCGAGAACGAGCGCGCCGACCGGCTCGCCTGCCGGGGCCGGGACGAGGCCCGCGCGGCCTGACCGAACGCGAAGGGCGGGCCGCACCTGAGGTGCGACCCGCCCTCGGGCAGGAAACGCGTCAGCCCTTGCGCTTGGTGATCTCCTCGGTCAGCTGCGGCGCGACCTTGAACAGGTCGCCCACGACGCCGTAGTCGGCGATCTCGAAGATCGGCGCCTCCGGGTCCTTGTTGACCGCGACGATCGTCTTGGAGGTCTGCATGCCGGCGCGGTGCTGGATCGCACCGGAGATGCCCAGGGCGATGTAGAGCTGCGGGGACACGGTCTTGCCGGTCTGCCCGACCTGGAACTGGTGCGGGTAGTAGCCGGAGTCCACCGCGGCACGCGAGGCACCCACCGCAGCACCCAGGGTGTCGGCGAGCTTCTCGACGACCTCGAAGTTCTCGGCGGAACCGACACCGCGGCCACCGGAGACCACGATGGACGCCTCGGTCAGCTCGGGCCGGTCCCCGGCCTCGGCGGGCTGGCGGGCGGTGATCTTCGCGCCCGAGCCGGCCGGGACCTCGACCTGCTCGACCGTCGCGGCACCGGAGGCCTGCTCGGCCTCGATGCTGCCCGGCTGCACGGCGATGACCGGGGTGCCCTTGGTGACCTTCGCGGTCGCGTCGTAGGTGCCACCGAACAGCGAGTGCGACGCCGTGCCCTCGGAGTCGACGTCCACGACCTCCGACAGCAGACCGGAACCGGTGCGCACCGCCAGGCGACCGGCGATCTCCTTGCCGTCGATCGAGGCCGGGACCAGCACCGCCGCCGGCGACACCGAGCCCACCAGCGAGGCGAGCACGTCGACCTGCGGGGTGACCAGGAACTGCGTGGCCTCCGCGGACTCCGCCGCGTACACCTTGGCCGCGCCGTAGGAGCCCAGCGACTCGGCCAGCTTCTCGGCGGTGCCCGGCTCGCCGACCACGACCGCGGACGGCTCGCCCAGGCGGCGCGCCGCGGTCAGCAGCTCGTAGGTGACCTTCTTGACCTCGCCGTCCACGTGATCGACGAGGACCAGAACCTCAGCCATTGAAAAACGCCTCCTCGAAAATCCGTGAACGACTCAGAGCAGCTTCTCGGCGGCCAGGAAGTCGGCCACCTGCACGCCGCCCTCGCCCTCGTCGGTCACCTTGACACCACCGGACTTCGGCGGCTTCGGCGCCGAGGCGACGACCTGCGAGGCGGCGTTGGCCAGCCCGACCTCGCTGGCGTCGATCCCGGCGTCCGCCAGGCTCAGCACCGTCACCGGCTTCTTCTTCGCGGCCATGATGCCCTTGAAGGACGGGTACCGCGGCTCGTTGATCTTCTCCGTCACGCTCACCACGGCCGGCAGCGCCGCCTCCACGGTGAACACGCCCGCGTCGGTCTCCCGCTCGATGGTCACGGTGGAGCCGTCGGTGGTCACCTTGCGGGCGTAGGTCAGCTGCGGCCAGCCCAGCACCTCGGCGACCATCGCCGGCACCGCACCGGCCCGGCCGTCGGTGGACTCGTTGCCCGCGATCACCAGGTCGACACCCTCCACGGTGCCGATCACCTTGGCCAGCGCACGCGCGGTCGCCGGGGCGTCGGTGCCCTGCAGCGCGTCATCGGACAGGTGCACCGCCTTGTCGGCACCCATCGACAGCGCCTTGCGGATCGCGTCGGTCGCCCGGTCCGGACCCATGCACACGACGGTCACCTCGCCGCCCTGCGCCTCCTTGATCAACAGCGCCTCTTCCACCGCGCGCTCGTTGATCTCATCCAAAACCGCATCGGCCGATTCACGGTCCAACACGTGATCCGCATCCTTGAGCTTCCGCTCGGAATACGTGTCGGGCACCTGCTTGACCAGGACGACGATGTTCATGGGCCCTCTTCGACCTCCTGCGGACTGACGACGCTCGCTGGCCCTCCAGCGGCTCTGCTTGCGGACCCGGCGCTGTGCGGTCCGGGTAGGTTGACCTTGCCATGCCCCTGGGTCAAAAGCACAGTGATGCCAACCACCGACGATGTTACTCGCCGGTAGCGCGAGGACAACCGAGTCGTGCACGTGACAGTACTCACCATCGTCGACCGCGGTGCGACCGAAGTGATACAGGACATCCACTCGGGGCAGATGGGAAAGCTGTTTACCCCTTAGTAGCCTGACCGCATGAGGCAACGCGTCGCCATCGTGACGGACTCGACGGCTTCCATCCCGGTCGATGTCGCCGAACAGCTGGGCATCTCCATCGTCCAGCTCGAGTTGAAGGTCGGCGACGAGTACAACGACGAGCGGCGGGTCCCGCACCCGCAGCTGGCCGAGGCCATGCGCCAGGGCACCCCGGTGGCCACCAGCGAACCGCCGCCGCCCGCCTTCTTCTGGAACTACAGCGACGCCGTGGCGGCGGGCGCCGAGGCGATCATCTCGGTGCACATCTCCGAAGGCCTGTCCCGCACGTGCGAGTCCGCGCGCACCGCGGCGACCGAGATCGGCATCCCGGTCTACGTGGTCGACTCGCGACTGGTCGGCCTCAGCCTCGGGTTCTCGGTCATCGCCGCGGCCGAGGCGGCTGCGGCCGGCGCGACCTCGCAGGGCGTGATGGGCGTGCTGGACCGCCGCCTGCGCGGCACGACCCAGCTGCTCTACGTGGACACGCTCGAGCACCTGCAGCGCGGCGGCCGGATCGGCCGGGCCCAGGCGTGGCTCGGCCACGCGTTGTCGATCAAGCCGGTGCTGGCGCTCAAGGACGGCGTCATCGACCAGCACGCCAAGGGGGTCGGGATCGAGCGCGCCCTCAAGAAGGCCGTCAGCACCGCCGTCCAGCGGGCCGGGAACAACCCGGTGGACGTCGGCGTCGAGCACTTCCAGTTCGGTGACCGCGCCCAGCAGGTGCTCGACGAGCTGCGGTCGAAGCTGCCCCAGGTCCGCCGCGCCATCGTGGAGGAGACCAGCGCGATCCTGGGCGCCCACGCCGGACCGGGCGCGCTCGGCATCACCGTGTCCCCCGCGAGCTGACGCTCCCCCGCCCGAGCCCCGAACCCGTCGCCGCCCGCGTCCCGGACCACGGAGCCGCTGCCGCGGTCACGCCACGCCGGACGGCGGGCGCCCGTGCGCGCCGGTCAGCGCGCCCCCCGCGAAACCCGTTGCCTCCGAGGGGTCTTCACGCGACTTCCACTCCGACGAGTGATGCGAACGGGCGTTCGAGCCCGGACACTCGAGAGCGAGGCACCGCGAAGCGCTCCGGGTCCCCAGCCCGCGCCGCGGTGCGCCGCCCACCGCTCGAGCCCGGAGGACTCCCATGTCGCGCACCACCGTGCTGCTCCGCCTGGTCCGCTCAGCCCGCCAGCTTGTCCATCGCGCGGTGGATGCGCTTGACCGACACCGGGTACGCGGTGCCGAGCGTCTGCGCGAACAGGCTCACCCGCAGCTCCTCGATCATCCAGCCGACGTGCAGCAGGGCCTCGCTCGGGGCACGCCCCTCCGGCACCGCGGCCAGCAGGTCGCGGTACCGCTGTTCGACCTCGTCCACCTGGTACATCCACTCGCGGTCGCGCTGCGGGTGGTACTGGACCTTGTCCAGCCGGTGCTCGATCGCGCGCAGGTAGCGCACCAGGTCGGGCAGCCGGGCGAACCCGGTCGCGGTCACGAAACCGGGGCGCAGCAAGGAATCCAGCTGGTCGCGGATGTCGGCGTGCGACTCCGCCGGCAGCACCCGCGCCCGGTCCGCGAGCGTGGTCTCGACCCGCTGCGCGGTGGTGAGCACCTTCTCCACCGCGGACACCGCCTCGACGGTGACCGCGCCCAGCTGCGCCCGCACCTTCTCCTGCAGCGCGGTGAACGCCGCCTCGTCCCAGACCGGTCCGCCGTTGTCGGCCATCAGCTTGTCGACGGCGCAGCGGACGCAGTCCTCGAGCACGGTGGTGAGGTCGCCGTACCGGCTCCCGCCCAGCACCAGGCGGGTGGTGCTGCTCATGCCGCGCTGGATGGACTTCACCGGCGACGGCAGGTTCAGCAGCAGCAGCCGGCGGGTGCCGGCCCACAGCGCCCGCCGCTGGTCCTCCTCGGTGTCGAACATTCGCACCGCGACGCTGTCGCCGTCGTCGACGAGCGCCGGGTAGGCCCTCACCGAGTGCCCGGAGCGCTGCTGCACGAAGGTGCGCGGCAGCTCGCCGAAGCTCCAGGAGCGCAGCCCGCGCTGCTCGATGTCGTCGGCAGCGGCGGAGATCTCCGCGCGCAGCTTCGGCTTGAGCTTGCGCTTGAGCGCCTCCAGGTCCTTGGACTCGGCCAGCGTGCGCCCCTTGCCGTCCACCACCCGGAAGGTCATCTTCAGGTGGTCCGGCACCTTGTCCAGGTCCCAGTCGGTGCTCGACACCGCGACCCCGGTCATCCGCTGGAGGCCCTGCTGCAGGCTCTCCAGCAGCGGAGCGGCCAGGGGCTCGACGCGGGAGAGCACCGCCTTGGCGAAGTCTGGGGCCGGCACGAAGTTGCGGCGCAGCGCCTTCGGCAACGACTTCAGCAGCGCGGTGACGAGTTCCTCGCGCAGCCCGGGGATCTGCCACTCGAAGCCGCTGGGGTCCACCTGGTTCAGCACCGGCAGCGGGATGTGCACGGTGACACCGTCCGCATCGGACCCGGGCTCGAACTGGTAGGACAGCGCCAGCTCCAGCCCGCCCTGCTCCCAGGTGTCCGGGTAGTCCCGGTCGCTCACCGCCGCCGACTGCTGGTTGATCAGCATCGACTTCTCGAAGTTGAGCAGGTCGGGCTGCTCGCGGCGGACCTTCTTCCACCACGAGTCGAAGTGCCGACCGGAGACCACCTCGGCGCCGACGCGCTGGTCGTAGAACTCGAACAGGGTCTCGTCGTCGACCAGGATGTCGCGCCGCCGCGCGCGCTCCTCCAGGTCCTCGACCTCGTCGAGCAGCGCCCGGTTCTGGTGGAAGAACTCGTGCCGGGTGTCCCAGTCGCCCTCCACCAGCGCGTGGCGGATGAACAGCTCGCGGCTGAGCTCCGGGTCGATGCGCCCGTAGTTGACCTTGCGGCCGACCACCAGCGGGATGCCGTAGAGGGTGACCCGCTCGTAGGCCACCACGGCCGCCCGGCCCTTCTCCCAGTGCGGTTCGCTGTAGCTGCGCTTGACCAGGTGCTGCGCGAGCCGCTCCACCCACTCCGGCTCGATCCGCGCGACGATGCGCGCCCACAGGCGGGAGGTCTCCACCAACTCGGCCGCCATCACCCAGCGCGGCGGCTTCTTGAACAACGACGAGCCCGGGAACACGGCGAACTTGGCGTTGCGGGCGCCCTGGTACTCGTTGGCGCCGCGCCCCGGCTGCCCGTTCTTCTTCTCGACCTCCTTGAGGCCGACGTGCGAGAGCAGACCGGCCAGCAGCGACTGGTGGATCCGCGCCGGGTCGGCCTCCTGGTCGTTGAGCGTCATGCCCATCTGCCGGACCATCTGCCGCAGCTGGCCGTAGAGGTCCTGCCACTCGCGGACCCGCAGGTAGTTGAGGAAGTCCGCGCGGCACAGCTTGCGGAACTGGTTGGAGGACAGCTCCCGCTGCTGCTCGCGCAGGTACCGCCACATGGCGAGGTAGGTCATGAAGTCGGAGCCGACTTCCTTGTCCACGAACCGCGCGTGCTTCTGGTCGGCCGCCTCCTGCTTGTCGGTCGGCCGCTCGCGCGGGTCCTGGATGGACAGTGCCGCGACGATCACCAGCACCTCGTGCAGGCACCCGTTGCGGTCGCCCTCGAGCACCATCCGGGCCAGCCGCGGGTCGATCGGCAGCTGCGCGAGCTTGCGGCCGATCGGCGTCAACCGCTTGGACAGCTCGGTCTTCGAGCTGTCCAGCGCGCCCAGCTCCTGCAGCAGGTTCACGCCGTCGGTGATCTGCCTGCGGTCCGGCGGCTCCACGAACGGGAAGGACTCGATCTCGCCGAGCCCCAGGGAGGTCATCTGCAGGATCACCGAGGCCAGGTGCGTGCGCCGGATCTCCGGGTCGGTGAACTCCGGCCGGGACAGGAAGTCCTCTTCGGAGTAGAGCCGGATGCAGATGCCCTCGGAGACGCGGCCGCAGCGGCCCTTGCGCTGGTTCGCCGACGCCTGCGAGATCGGCTCGATCGGCAACCGCTGCACCTTGGTGCGGAAGCTGTACCGGGAGATGCGCGCGGTGCCCGGGTCGATGACGTACTTGATGCCCGGCACCGTCAGCGACGTCTCGGCCACGTTGGTGGCCAGCACGATCCGGCGACCGGAGTGCGGCTGGAAAACGCGGTGCTGCTCGGCGGCCGACAACCGCGCGTACAGCGGGAGGATCTCGGTGCCGCTGCGCTGCTGCTGGCGCAGTGCGTCCTCGGTGTCCCGGATCTCCCGCTCCCCGCTGAGGAACACCAGGATGTCGCCGGGCCCCTCGGCGCAGAGCTCGTCGACCGCGTCGCAGATCGCCTGGGTCTGGTCGCGCACCACGTCCTCGGACTCGTCCGAGTCGTCCACCAGCGGCCGGTACCGCACCTCGACCGGGTAGGTGCGGCCGGAGACCTCGACCACCGGCGCGTCGTCGAAGTGCCGCGAGAACCGCTCCGGGTCGATGGTCGCCGAGGTGATGATCACCTTGAGGTCGGGGCGGCGCGGCAGCAGCTGCTTGAGGTAGCCGAGCAGGAAGTCGATGTTGAGGCTGCGCTCGTGCGCCTCGTCGATGATGATCGTGTCGTAGCGGCGCAGCAGCCGGTCGTGCTGGATCTCAGCGAGCAGGATGCCGTCGGTCATCAGCTTGACCAGCGTGTCCTCGCTCGCGCGTTCGGTGAACCGGACCTGGTAGCCGATCGCGCCGCCGAGCTCGGTGCCGAGCTCCTCGGCGATCCGCTCCGCGACGGTGCGGGCGGCCAGCCGGCGGGGCTGGGTGTGGCCGATCATGCCCTTGATGCCGCGGCCGAGCTCCAGGCACATCTTGGGCAGCTGGGTCGTCTTGCCGGAGCCCGTCTCACCAGCGACGATGACGACCTGGTGATCGCGGATCGCGGCGAGCAGGTCGTCCCGGCGCTGGCTGACCGGCAGGCTCTCCGGGTAGCGGACCTCGGGCACGTGCGCACGCCGGTTCTGCACGCGCAGCTCCGCGGCGTCGACGTCGGCGGCGATCTCCGCGGCCACCGACCGCAGGGCCTCCGGATCGCGGATCTTGCGAGCGCCCTCGATGCGGCGGCGCAGCCGACGCTGGTCGTGCAGCATCAGCTCGGGCAAGCGGTCCCGCAGGTCAGCCAGCGGAGATTTCACAGACGTACCCATACTCCGGTCCAGCATAGAGAAGGCACCGCTGGACCTGCCGCTGCATTTCGCGCCCCTCACACCCGCGGCGAGGCCCCGCGCTGTCCGGTGCGCCGGGCTGCCGCCCGCCCGCTGCGCCCGGCGGCGGTGTCGCGTCCCGCCGCCGGGCGCAGGGCCGGCTCACTTGCCGGTGAACTTCGCCTTGCCCGGTCCGTTCTCGATGAACGACCGCATACCGATCTTCTGGTCCTCGGTTGCGAACGTGCCCGCGAACAGCTGCGTCTCCAGCTTCAGGCCGTTGGCCAGGTCCATGTCCAACCCGCCGTCGATCGCCGCCTTGGCCGCGGCCAGGGCGCGGGCCGGCCCGTTGACGAACTGCTCGGCCCACCGCCGCGCCGCCGGGTACACCTCGTCCGGCGGCACCAGCTCGTCGACCATGCCCAGCGCCAGCGCCTCCTGGGCGTCGACGTGCCGGCCGGTGAAGATGATGTCCTTGGCCTTGCTCGGCCCGATCAGCCGCGCCAGCCGCTGCGTGCCCCCGGCGCCGGGGATCACGCCGAGCAGGATCTCCGGCTGACCGACCTTGACGTTGTCGGCGGCGATGCGCCGGTCGCAGCTCAGGGCCAGCTCGAACCCGCCGCCGAGGGCGTACCCGGTGAGCGCGGCGACGGTCGGCTTCGGGATCGCGGCGACCTGGCTCATCGCGTCGGACAGGCCGCGCTGCTCCTTGCGCGCCATGTCCCCAGAGGACATCTCGGCCATCTCCTTGATGTCCGCGCCCGCGGCGAAGACCTTCTCCCCGCCGTAGACGATGACTGCGCGGATGTCGTCGCGCTCGGCGGCCTCGATCGCGACTTCCCGCAGCTCGCCCTCGATCTGCCGGTTCAGCGCGTTCATCTTGGGCCGATCCAGCCGGATCGTCCCGATCGCGCCGTCCACTTCCAGCCTGACGAACTCGCCCACGCGGCAACCTCCTCGTCGAACCGCCACCTCGCCGGGCAGGCTATCGCGCCCGGCGCCGCACCTGCTGTGTCACGGGTCTCAGCACGCGCCAGAACCCCGCGCGGGGACCGCTCAGCCGCGCCGCCGCGCGAAGTAGCGGTCGCCGCTGCGCTGCAGCTCCAGGTCCTGGTCGAAGGTCTTGGACAGGTTGTCCTCGGTGAGCACGTCGTCGAGCAACCCCTGCGCGACGACGGTGCCCTCGCGCAGCAGCAGGGCGTGGGTGTAGCCGGGCGGGATCTCCTCGACGTGGTGGGTGACCAGCACGGACGCGGGAGCGTCGGGGTCCATGGCCAGGGCGGACAGCCGCGCGACCAGGTCCTCGCGGCCGCCGAGGTCCAGACCGGCCGCGGGCTCGTCGAGCAGCAGCAGCTCGGGGTCGGTCATCAGGGCACGCGCGATCGTGGTGCGCTTGCGCTCCCCTTCGGACAGCGTGCCGAACTCGCGGTCGGCCAGGTGCCCGACGCCGAGCAGGTCGAGCAGCTCCGCGGCCCGGTCGGTGTCGATGTCGTCGTACTCCTCGCGCCACCGGCCGAGGACCGAGTACCCCGCGCTGACCACGACGTCGCGGACCAGCTCGTCACCCGGCACGCGGGTCGTCAGGGCCGCCGAGCACAGCCCGATGCGCGGACGCAGGTCGAACACGTTGGTCTTGCCCAGGCGCTCGCCCAGCACGTCGACGGTGCCCTCGCTCGGGTGCATCTCCGTGCTCGCCATCTTCAGCAGGGTGGTCTTGCCCGCCCCGTTGGGCCCCAGCACCACCCAACGCTCGTCGAGCTCCACCGACCAGTTCACGTCGGCCACCAGCGTGGTGTTCCCCCGCCGCACACCGACGCCATCCATCCGGATGACCAGGTCGTCCACGTCTACCTCCCCGCTGTGACTGCCCGCAGCGCCCGGCCTGGCGCCCCCGGTTCGTCGTGGTCCAGGACCGCCGCACTCCCTCCGGCGGGTCCGCTCCACGCACCATTGTTCCGTCCGCGACTCCGGCGGCTGCGGGCGGGAGCGATCCGGTGCTCGCCCGGCCGGGCGTTGCCGCCCACCATCCGGGACGGTCGAGATCGTGCTGGCGTGGTCCTGCGGGGCGTGCCACGATCGTCGACGTGTCCGATTCGCTGCTCACCCGCGATCGCGTGATCGACCTGTTCCGGGTCGTCACCGCCGCCTGTTGCTGACGCGGTTCCGCTCCGCTCCCAGGTCCGTTCGCGCGGCTCGACGAATCACTCCACCTCCCGCAGCCCTCCCCAGCTCCGTCGCAGGGCTGCCGTGTCGTGCCGTGCTCCCGCACCACACGAACTGGAGACACGCCATGAGCGCTGTGCAGCAGCACCGGCCCGATCAGCCCACCGCCCACCTGTCCGCCTACACCCCGACCGAACCCGTGCCCGCGCTGGGCGAAGCGGAACTGCACCCCGGCGTCGACCTGCCCCTGCTGCGGGACCTCGTCCGTCCGGACCACCCGGTGTGGACGCCCCGCGAACTGCGCGACCTGACCAGCCTGGTCACCTCCGAGCTGACCGGCCCGCTGCTCGACATCGTCCGCGTCGACGACGAGAACCGCTGGTGGGCCAAGCTCGCCCTGACCGCCGGCGTCGAACTGTGGTTGCTGTCGTGGGCGCCCGGCCAGGGCACCGCCCCGCACGACCACGGCGGCGCGTCCGGCTCGTTCTCCGTGCTCTTCGGGGCGCTCCGCGAGGACTACCGCTACCCGTCCGGCCCGGTCCGCACCGCGCACCACGACGTCGGGTCGAGCGTCGGCTTCGGCAGCGGGCGCGCCCACCAGGTGCGCAACGTCAGCTCGGTGAACTCGGCAAGCGTGCACGCCTACTCGCCGCCGCTGCTGCCGGTGCACTACTACGCCGACCTCGCCGAGGTTCCCCCGCAGCAGCCGGAGGTGCGCCGATGACCATCCCGACCCCGCGACACCCCGACGAGGTCCCGCCCGGGCCGTTCGGCATCGACCACCTGCTCGCCGAAGCCCGGGACAAGCTGGCCCGCGTCTCCCCGGAGGAGGCGTTCGCGCTGCAGCAGGACGGCGGCCTGATCATCGACATCCGGCCGGAGTCCGACCGCCTCGCCGACGGCGAGATACCCGGCGCGCTGACCGTCGAGCGGATCGTCCTCGAGTGGCGCCTGGACCCGGCGGGCAGGCACCGCCTCGACGGCCTGCACCCGGACCGCCCGGTGGTGCTGGTCTGCAACGAGGGCTACGCCTCCAGCCTCGCCGCCGCCCAGGCCCAGGGCCTCGGCCTGCGCCGCGCGACCGACCTGGCCGGCGGTTTCCGCGCCTGGAAGGCGGCCGGGCTCCCGGTCACAACCCGCGTCGGCTGACCGCACCGCCGGTGGCGAGCACGGGAACCTTCCTGTCACCGGTGGCAGGGAGGTTCCCGTGCTCACGGGCCGACCTGGGGCGAAAGCGGCGTGGGGCGCTGCGGGATCCCGTAGGCTCCCGACCTTGTGCGATCGCAGAGTCTGTTGTTCCGCCCGTGGGTCGTGGCCGGGTTCGCCGGGGCCGTCGTCGTCGCTGTCGTGGAGGCCGTCGCGGGCACCGGCTTCGCCGGGACCGCGGCGGGATGGGCCGGGGCTCTCGTCGGGGTGGTGCTGCTCCCGATGGCCACCCAGCTCGGGTTGATCGTCGGGTCCGTCCTGTTCGGCCTGCGGGTGCGGCACGTGATCTTCGGCGCGATGCGCGAGGTCGCATCCTGGACCGTCGGGCACGTGACGTTCACCGTGCGCTCGCTGCCGATCACGTTGCGCGCCCAGATCGGCCCTTGGCGGTCGCCGGTGATCCTGCGCTGCTGGCTGGCCGGGCTGCTGTCCGCCGTGGTCGGCGTCGCGGTCGTCGTGGGCGGCTGGCTGCTCGCCGACTCGGCGTTCTGGCGGGGTTTCGTCGTCGCCGTCACGCCGCTGATGCTCTACAAGCTCTGGCCGCAGCGCGTCCCGCTCACCACCTCCACCGGGTGGCTGCTCTTCTCGCTGCCGCGGATGGAGGGCGAGGAACGCGCCGAGTTCGTGGCCGCGCCGTTGGCCGCGCGCGCCTACGAAGCGCTGCGCCGCGGCGAGATCGACGAGGCCCAGTCCCACGCCGACGCCCTCGCCGAGGAGCACCCGGGGTTGAGCGCGACGATGTCCGTCCAGGTCTCGGTGCTGGAGGCCCGCGGCGAGTACGCACCGGGGGTCCTGACGCTGCTGAAGTTCCTGTCCGAGCACGGCGACCTCCCGCCGCGCAAGATGTCCTACCTGCTCGCCGGGTTGGCGGGTCTCGGGTTCAAGGCGGTCGAAGCCGGCCAGCTGCCCGCGGAGTCGCTGCTGCCGACCGCGAAGAAGGCGCTGGAGGACGCCACCAAGCTCGGCTACCCCGAGTTCGAGCTCAGCGGCACCCACGCGTTGCTGGCGCTCATCGAGGGAGACCCGGAGACCGCGGTCCGCCTGGCGCGGACCGGGGCCGACTACAACCACACCCCGCTGTCCCGCGCCGACGACCTGGTCACGCTGGCCCGCGCCCACATGGCCTGCCGCGACAACGCCGCCGCGCGCGAGGCGCTGGCGAAGGCCGAGGAGCTCGCCCCGTGGTCGCCGCGCGTCACCGAGACCCGCCAACGGCTCTCCGTGGCGTGATCAGCGGACGGTGAGCACGATCTTCCCGGTGGTGCGGCCGGTCTCGCCCTGCGCGTGCGCCTTGGCCGCCTCCGCCAGCGGGTACGTCGCGGCGATCTCGGCGCGCAGCCGGCCGGACTCGACGAGGTCCGCGATGGCGCGCATGCCGGCCTGGTCGGCCTCGACGAGCATCAGCTCGGCGCGCACGCCGCGCTCTGCGGCTTCGGCCGCCAGCTCCTCCTCGCCGTAGGGGAGGATGGAGACCAGCACGCCACCGGGCCGCAGGGTGCGCAGCGACCGGCTGCGGTAGTCGCCGGCGATGGGGTCCAGCACCACGTCGACGTCGTGGACCGCCTCGGCGAAGTCGACCTCCCGGTAGTCGATCAGCTCGTCGGCGCCCAGGCCGCGCAGGAACTCGTGCTTGCCCGCGCTCGCCGTGCCGATCACGTGCGCGCCGCGCGCCTTGGCGATCTGCACGGCCAGGTGCCCGACGCCGCCCGCGGCGGCGTGGATGAGGACCCGCTGCCCGGCCTGCAGGTCCGCGGTGTCCACCAGCGCCTGCCACGCGGTCAGCGCCGCCAGCGGGATCGCCCCCGCCTGCACGTGGTCCACTGAGGACGGCTTGCGGACGAACGCGCGGGCCGGTCCGGTCACGTACTCGGCGTGCGAGCCGACGCCGTGCGGGTAGGGCAGCATGCCGAACACCTCGTCGCCCGGCTTGTGCAGGGTGACGCCGGTGCCGACCTCCACCACCACGCCGGAGACGTCCCAGCCCAGCACGTACGGCGGCTTGCCCAGGAACAGCTCGTGGGCGCGGTGCTTCCAGTCCGTCGGGTTCAGCCCGGCCGCGTGCACCTCGACGAGCACCTCGCTCGGCCCCGGCTCGGGGCGCGGCAGCTCGACCTCGCGCAGCACCTCCGGACCACCGAACTCGTCCTGCCTGATCGCACGCATCGTTGCACTCATGCCTCGAGGTTGCCCCATCGGAGGCTCCGGCGGAATGGCAAGAACGCCAACATTCGATAGGATCCTGCCATGCACCGGGTCGTGGTCCTCGCCCTCGACGGCGTCTACCCGTTCGAGCTCGGCGTCCCGCAACGCGTGTTCGGCAGCGCCGGCGACCGCTACGAGGTCCTGACCTGCACCGTCGACGGCCGCCCGGTGCGCACCGACGCCGACTTCACGATCGCCGTGCAGCACGGCCCGGAGCTGCTGCGCACCGCGGACACCGTGGTCATCCCGCCCTACGACCTGGGTGAACCCACCGCCGAGCTGCCGCGGCCGGTGGCCGATGCGCTCGCGCGGATCCAGCCGGGCACCCGCACCGTGTCGATCTGCACCGGCGCGTTCGCCCTCGCGGCGGCGGGGGTGCTCGACGGCCGGCGGGCCACCACGCACTGGTGCCTGACCGAGCGGTTCCGGCGGCTGTTCCCCGCCGTGCAGCTGGACCCGGACGTGCTGTTCGTCGACGACGGTGACGTGCTGACCTCGGCCGGCGCCGCCTCCGGCGTGGACGTGTGCCTGCACCTCGTGCGCAGCGACCACGGCAGCGAGGTCGCCAACCAGGTGGCCAGGCTGTGCGTCGTGCCGCCGTGGCGGGACGGCGGCCAGGCCCAGTACATCGAGCGACCGGTGCCCGACCCCGGGGAGTCCAGCACCGCGGCGACCCGGGCGTGGGCGCTGGAGAACCTGCACACGCCGCTGTCGCTGGCCGACCTGGCCGAGCACGCGCGGATGAGCGGTCGCACCTTCGCCCGCCGCTTCCGCGAGGAGGTCGGCACCAGCCCGGGCCGGTGGCTCACCCAGCAGCGGGTGGCGCGGGCCCGCCACCTGCTGGAGTCCACCGACCTGCCGGTCGACGAGATCGCCGTCCAGGTCGGCTTCGCCACCGCGGCTTCCCTGCGCCAGCACCTGCACGCCGCGATCGGCGTGGCGCCCCTGGCCTACCGCCGCACGTTCCGCGCCGGGGTCTGAGGAGCGGTCACCCGGCGAGGACGACCTTGCCGAGCTCGGCGGGACCGGACAGCAGCGGGTGGCGCGGCAGCACGCGGACGGTGTACCCGGCCGGTCCGGCGTGCGGCAGCGTCACGGTCGCCTCGTAGCGGCCGTCGCCGGTCGGGTGCATGGACTCGGTGACGAAGTCGTGCAGCACGTCGGAGTCGTCGACGCGCCCCACCACCACCTCGACGTCCACATCGGACGGATCGAGCCCGGCCAGGTCGACCCGCGCCCGCACCGTCACCTGACCGCCGAGCAACGGCGTCCCGTCGGCCACCGACATCTCGGTGTCGCTGACCGCGACCCAGTCCCACGCCGCCTGCAGGCGCGCCCGGTAGTCCGCGATCTCCCGCGCCCCGCGGAAGTCGTCCGCGGTCATGGCGCGCATCGACCGCGCGGCCGGGCCGTAGTGGTTGTCGACGTACTCGCGGAGCATCCGGGAGGCCTGCACCCGCGGCCCCAGCGTGGCCAGGGTGTGGCGCACCATCGACATCCACTTGCCCGGCACACCGTCGGTGTTGCGCTCGTAGAACATCGGGGCCACGTGCTCGGAGATCAGCTCGTACAGCGCCGCGGCCTCCAGGTCGTCCCGCCGGTTGGGGTCGCTGACGCCCTCCGCGTTGGGGATCGCCCACCCGTTGTGGCCGTCGTACATCTCGTCCCACCAGCCGTCCCGCACCGACAGGTTCAGCACGCCGTTGAGCGCCGCCTTCATCCCCGACGTGCCGCACGCCTCCAGCGGCCGCACCGGGTTGTTCAGCCACACGTCGCACCCGGACACCAGGTAGCGCGCCAGCGACATGTCGTAGTCGGGCAGGAACACGATGCGGTGGCGCACGTCGGCCTGGTCGGCGAACTTGACGATCCGCTGGATCATCGCCTTGCCGCCCTCGTCGGCCGGGTGGGACTTGCCGGCCACCACGATCTGCACCGGTCGCTCGGGGTCGAGCAGCAGCTCCCGCAACCGGTCGGTGTCGCGCAGCATCAGCGTCGCGCGCTTGTAGGTCGGCACCCGGCGGGCGAAGCCGATGGTCAGCACGTCCGGGTCGAACACCGAGTCGCACCAACCCAGTTCGAGGTCCGACGCGCCCCGCTGCAACCACGCGGTGCGCAGCCTGCGGCGCACCTCCTCGACCAGCCGCGCGCGCAGCGAGCAGCGCAGCTCCCACAGCAGCGAGTCGCTGACCGGTTCCATGCCGCGCAGGCCCGCCCCGCTGTCCATCTCGGACTCACCGAGCAGCTTGCCCAGCTCCCGCGCCGACCACGTCGGCCCGTGCACGCCGTTGGTCACCGTGCTGATCGGGATCTCCTCCACCCCGAAGCCCGGCCACAGGCCGCGGAACATCTTGCGGATGACCCGGCCGTGCAGCTCCGAGACCCCGTTCGCGCGCTGGGCGAGCCGCAGGCCCATGTGCGCCATGTTGAACATGCCGGGGTTGTCCTCGGCGCCCAGCGCCAGCACGCGGTCGGTCGCCACCCCGGGCAGCAGGGACTGCTCGGAACCGTCGCCGAAGTAGTGCCGGACCAGGTCCACCGGGAACCGGTCGACGCCCGCCGGGACCGGGGTGTGCGTGGTGAACACCGTCCCGGCGCGCACCGCCGCGACCGCCTGGTCGAACTCCAGGCCCGGGTCCTCCTGCAGCTCCCGCACCCGCTCCAGGCCGAGGAACCCGGCGTGGCCCTCGTTGGTGTGGAAGACCTCGGGCTGCGGGTGCCCGGTGAGCTCGCAGTAGGCGCGGACCGCGCGCATGCCGCCGATGCCGGCCAGGATCTCCTGGCGGATCCGGTGCTCGGCGTCGCCGCCGTAGAGCCGGTCGGTGGTGCTGCGCAGGTCGTCGTCGTTCTCCGGCAGGTCGCTGTCCAGCAGCAGCAGCGGCACCCGGCCGACCTGGGCCTTCCAGATGCGGGCGTGCAGGGTGCGCCCCGCGGGCATCGCCACCCGCACCAGCACCGGCTGCCCGGACTCCCCGGTCAGCATCTCCAGCGGCAGGCCGCGCGGGTCCAGCACCGGGTAGTGCTCCACCTGCCAGCCCTCGGTGGACAGCGCCTGCCGGAAGTACCCCGACCGGTACAGCAGGCCCACGCCGATCATCGGCACGCCGAGGTCGGAGGCGGCCTTGAGGTGGTCCCCGGCGAGCACGCCGAGACCACCGGAGTAGTTCGGCAGCGCCTCGGTGAGGCCGAACTCCATGGAGAAGTACGCGATGGAGTCGGGCAGCTCGGCACCCTCGTCCTGCCGCTGCTGGTACCAGCGCGGCACGGTCAGGTAGCGGCGCAGGTCGTCGGCGACCGCCCGGGTGCGGGCCAGGAAGTCCTCGTCACCGGCCAGGTGGCGCAGCCGGTCGGCGGGCACCTCGGCGAGCAGTCGCAGCGGGTCGCCGCCGACCGCCGACCACACCTGCGGGTCGACCGCCGCGAACAGGTCCTGCGTCGGCGGGTGCCAGGCCCAGCGGAGGTTGGTCGCCAGCGTGCCGAGGGCGCTCAACGGTTCCGGCAGGTGGGCGCGCACGGTGAAACGGTGGACGGCTCTCACGGGCCGGACGATATACCGGACCGTCCCGCGGCGTGCGGACGTACCAGCGGCCGCGACGGGTGCGAAGCTGGGCGTCGTGCGAGCGTTCGGACCAGTGACGATGATGATCTTGGTGCTCGTCGCGGCGTGCGCGGCAGCGCCCCCGGCGGCACCGCCCGGTGTGGCCGATCACACCGTCGACCCGGCCTTCGTGCACGGCACCGACCGCGGCGACGTCGACCGGCTGGCCGCCACCGTCGTCACCGACGTCCAGGACTACTGGGCCGAGCAGTACCCGGCGGTGTTCGGCGCACCGTGGCGCGAGCTCGACGGCGGGTTCTTCTCCGCCGACACCACCGGCACGGGCACCGCGCCGCCCTGCGTGGCCGACGTGCGCGATCTGGAGGGCAACGCGCACTACTGCGCCACCGTCGACGCCATCGCCTGGGACCGCAGCGCACTGCTGCCGGTGCTCCGGGAGCACTACGGGGACGCCGCGGTCGTCGTGGTGCTCGCGCACGAGTTCGGTCACGCCGTGCAGCACCGCGCCGGGCTCGGCGAGGACGCGGAGCCGGCGCGCCTCGAAGCGATGGCCGACTGCTTCGCCGGTGCCTTCGTCCGCTCCGTCGCCGACGGCCGCGCGGAGCACCTGCGCATCGACCCCGGACAGCTGGACGGCGCGCTGCGCGCGATCGCCGTCTTCCGCGACCCGGTGAGCCTCCAGGGCACCGACGCGCACGGCAGCGCGTTCGAGCGCGTCACGGCGTTCCAGGAGGGCTACGCGCGCGGCCCGCGCGGGTGCACCGAAGCGACCAGGACACCGCTGGCCGCGCTGCCGCCCGACGGCCCCAACGTCCCGCTCGACGACGCGCTGCGCACCGACCGCGCCTCCGCCTTCTTCGGGAACCTGGTCGGCGACCGGTGGACGCCACCGGTCGTCCAGTCGCGGCCCGGCTGCCCCGAGGCCCGCGGCCCGGTGGGCTTCTGCCCACGCCCGCCGACGGTCGTGCTCGACCGCGCCGCGCTGGCCGAGGTGCACGCCGGCACCGGCGACCAGGCCGCCACGACGCTGCTCGCCGCGACGTTCGCGCTGGCCGCCCTCGCCGAGCAGGGCCGCCCGACCACCGGCCCGGCCGCGAGCGAGCAGGTCGTCTGCCTCACCGGCGCCTTCACCGCGGCCCAGCCCGGACTCACGCGGGGCGACCTCGACGAAGCCGTGACGGTGGTGCTCGAGTCCGACGACGTCTCCCGCGACGCCCGGGGCGAGAACACCCTGACCGGGCTCGACCGCTTCGCCGCCTTCCGCACCGGCGCCCTCGGCGGCGCGCGCGCCTGCGGCTGACGCCGCGAGGAAGGGAACCTCCCTGTCATCGCCCACCGGAGCAGGGAAACCTCCCTGCCGCCTGACCTGAGGAAGGGAACCTTCCTGTCACCCGCCGGGCGCGAGCACGGGAACCTCCCTGTCATCCCGCCCGATCCGGACGGGGAACCTCCCTCCGCCCCAGGACCAGCTCGACCGGAGCGGGGGAGCCTTCCCGCCGCCCCACCAGGCCTGGGGATGGGAACCTTCCTGTCACCCGGCCAGATCCGCGAGAGCGCCGTGGCGGTGATCGATCACCCGATAGGCTGCTCCGGGCACCGGGGCGGCGCAGGGTGCGCCCGGTGCGCGGAGAACTTCGCACCTGCAGCAGGATGGGGGCGCGCCAGTGTCACGGGTATCGACGAGGAGCCGACAGCGGAAGCGAGTCCTGAGCACCGCGCTGTCCGCGTTCACGTGCGCCGCGCTGGTCGCCGGCTGCGCGCAGCAGATCAGCGGCGTCCCGACCACCATGGGCAGCTACTCGACCACCGAGGTGGCCGGCTTGCCGGTCACCAACGGCCCGAGCGGGCCGAAGCCGGACGCCCCGGACGCGCCGCTGCCCGTGGACGGGACCGACAACGGCCCGATGGACAGGTTGGCCCGCAACGCCGTCGCCGACATCGACGAGTACTGGAGCTCGGTCTTCCCGGAGACCTTCGACGGCAAGCGGTTCGTGCCCGTCAAGCGACTGGTCTCCTACGACTCCGGCGGCCCCGGCCAGCAGCTGTGCGGCGAGAACACCGCGGGCGTGGTCAACGCCTTCTACTGCCCGCCGGACGACCTCGTCGCCTGGGACCGCGGCACCCTGCTGCCGGAGCTGGACAACAGCTTCGGGCCGATGGCCGTGGTCGCCGTGCTCGCCCACGAGATGGGGCACGCGGTGCAGCACCGGGCGCGCACGGTCAAGCCCGACGACCAGGTGATCGTGATGGAGCAGCAGGCCGACTGCTTCGCCGGCGCCTACTTCCGGTACGTCGCCGAGGGCTCCTCCCGGTACTTCCAGATCTCCACCGGCAAGGGCCTCAACGAGGTCATGGGCGTGCTGAGCTTCATCCGGGACGCCCCGGGCAAGTCCGACTTCATGGGCAGCAACGCGCACGGCAGCGCGTTCGACCGGGTCACCGCCTTCCAGTACGGGTTCGACGAGGGCCCGCAGCGCTGCGCGAAGATGGACTTCGACGACGTCTCCCGGCGCACCACGCTGTTCGGCTCGTGGAAGGCCGGGCAGGACACCGACCTGCCGGTCGACGAGCGGGGCCTGGAAGCGGTCGAGAAGAGCCTGCAGGAGGTCTTCCGCGACACCGGTGCCGAGCCGCCGACCATCACCACCGGGCAGTCCTCGTGCGGCCGGAGGACGACCCCGGCGTCGTACTGCGCGTCCACCAACACCGTCTCGCTCGACCTGCCGGCGCTGCAGCGCATCGCCCAGCCGCCGAGCAAGGAGGCCGAGTCCGGCTACGGCGACTTCGCCGCCTACGCCCAGGTCGCCTCGCGGTACGCGCTGTCGGTGCAGAAGGCGGCCGGGTTGCCGCTGGACGACCCCGCCGCGGGCCTGCGCACGGCGTGCATGGTCGGCGCCTGGAGCGGGCTGCTGGTGGAGGACCCGATCGGCAAGCGCAACCCGGTCGGCAGCCTGCGGGTCGTCGCCGAGGACATCGACGAGGGAGTGGCCGCGCTGCTCGGCGAGGACAGCCTGATCGCGGCCGACGTCAACGGCAAGCAGGTGCCGGTCGGGTTCGCGCGCGTGGAGGCGTTCCGCATCGGCGTGCAGGAGGGCATGGCCCCCTGCAGCACGAAGTACAGCGCCCCCTGATCCCCCGGGAACGGCGGCGCGGCCCGTCACCGGCGCCACGTCGGCGCCGCGGTGACGGGCCGCGCCACGTGTGGGCTCAGAACAGGGCGCTGGCCAGCGCCCGGCGCGCGTTGTTGACGCGCTCGTCGCCCTCCGGGAAGACCTCGAACATCTCGACCAGGTGACGGCGGACCCGGTCCCGCTCGTCGCCCGAGGTGCGCTTGACCGTGCGGACCAGCCGGTCGAAGCCCGCCTCGACCTTGCCGGCGGCCACTTCGGCGTCGGCGGCGGCCAGCTGGGCGTCGATGTCGTCGGGCGCGGCGTCCGCACGCTCGATCGCGGACGGGTCGGCCTGCTCGGCGCGAGCGGTGAACTTCACCTGCGCCAGCCCCGCCTTGGCCTGCTCGTTGTTCGGCTCGGCGTCGAGGATCTGCTGGTAGGCGGCCTCGGCGGCGGCGTAGTCACCGCGCTCCAGCGCGTCCTCGGCGGCGGTGAACCGCGGGTCCTCGGGCTCCTCGGCCTGGCCGCCACGGGCCTGCTCCGCGGCGCGGATGCCGGGCAGCTGGTCGCGCAGCGCGTTGAGCAGCTGGTCGATCCACTGCCGGATCTGCGGTTCCGGGAGCGCGCCGGTGAACGCGTCCACCGGCTGCCCGCCGGCGATCGCGATGACCATCGGCACCGACTGCACCTGGAACAGCTGCGCGATCCGCGGGTTGGCGTCGACGTCGACCTTGGCCAGCACCCAGGCGCCACCGGCCTCCTGGGCCAGGCGCTCCAGCACCGGGGAGAGCTGCTTGCACGGCCCGCACCAGGTCGCCCACAGGTCGACGACCACCGGGACCTGCAGGGACTTCTCGACGACCTGGGCCTGGAAGTCGGCCTCGGTGACGTCGACGACCGCTGCGGTCGTCGGCGCGGCACCGCCATCCCCGCTGGCCGCCGGCTGCGCGGCTGCGCGAGCGTTGGCCTCCGCGCGGCTCTTCAGAGCCGACAGGTCGACTGCGCCCGCCATCGCGGCGGACATTGCTGCTGCGTTCTGGCGTGGATCCGGCCTCGTCACGCTCCCCATCCTGACACGTTCCGCCGGCCGAGCGGTGGCAGGGCGGTGGATGTTTCGCCGTCGGCGATCTCGCCGCACCAAGCACGACACGCCGACGGATCCAGAGATCAACACGGAGCAGTGAATGACTTCCCTCTATGAGGTGGAGGCGCGGCCGCACCCCTCAAGATCGCCGGACCCCAGTTCCGAATGTGTGTGCAAAGCCTGCGGGGACCGCTGGTCACCCGCGGGCTTCGGGGTCTCCGTTCGGTGGACCTCCTGCATGCAGTTCAACGAGAGGTACGGAACAGTGCGTATTGCTACCCGTGTTGCCGGTGTCGCCGGCGCCACCGCCCTCGGCGTCGTGACCCTCGGCACCGCTGCGTTCGCGGACAGCGCCGACAACAACGGCATCAACGCGGTCGACGACAACAACATCAGCGCCGTCCCAGTGCAGCTGTGCGGCGACAACGTCGCCGCCCTCGTGGGCGCCGTCGTGCCGGCCCTGTCGCCGCAGGTGAACACCTGCGTCAACGCGCCGGTCGTGGACCACCCGAAGCTCTGAGGGCCACGGACCGGACCTGACAGCGGGGGCGGCGTCAGACCTGGCGCCGCCCCCGCTCCGCGTCCCGACCCGCGCACCACGGGCGCGGGTCACTGCTCGCGCAGGTGCTCCTCCACCCGGCGCACCTTCTCGTGCAGCTGGTTGGTGTGGCCCGGGCGGATGTCGGCCTTGAGCACCAGGCTGGTGCGCGGCGCCCCGGCCGAGGCCGCCTCGGTCGCCCGCTTCACCACGTCCATGACCTCGTCCCACTCCCCCTCGATGGTGGTGAACATCGAGGTCGTCTCGTGCGGCAGCCCGGACTCCCGGACCACCTTCACCGCAGCCGCCACCGCTGCGCTGACGCTGTCGCTGTCACCGACCCCGCTCGGGGCCACGCTGAACGCCACCAGCACGTCCTGCTCCTCCCGCTTGAGTTCCGGCGGACCGCACCGCCGCCGTCGATGCGATCATGCTCCTCGCGCGCTCCCACTGTCGCCGATCCCACCGGTCACAGCACGACAGCCCACAACGGCACGGGTCACCGCTGCTAGCGTCGAACACCATGAGCACCCGTAACCCGCTGCCCTTCGACCCCATCGCACGCGCAGCCGAGATCTGGGCCGAACGGGTAGGCCCGTCCACGACGATGGCCGCGGTGACCAGCGTGATGCGGGTGCAGCAGATCTTGCAATCCGCGGTCGACAACGCGCTCCGGCCGCACAACCTGACCTTCGCCCGCTACGAGGCGCTGGTGCTGCTGACCTTCTCCAAGCGCGGCAGCCTGCCGATGCGGGTCATGGGCGACCGGCTCCAGCTGCACCCCACGAGCGTGACCAACATCGTCGACCGGCTCGAGCAGGACCGCCTGGTGCGGCGGATGCCGCACCCCACCGACCGGCGCACCACCCTCGTCGAGATCACCGAGGACGGCCGGGACCTGATGAAGAAGGCCACCGAGGCGGTCACCGAGATCGACTTCGGGCTGCGCGGCATCACCGAGCGGCAGACCCAGCAGCTCACCGAGCTGCTCGGCAAGGTCCGGCACGCGGCCGGCGACTTCTGAGCCGGAGCTAGTTGAGCTCGCGCAGCACGTGGCCGACGCGCGTCCAGAACGTCGGCTCGTCCGAGTCGCGCTCGGTCAGCAGCCCGCGCCGGTCCGCCCAGCGCTCGAACCACACCGTGACCAGCGGCGGCACCGACGCGGCCAGCGCGAGCACCAGCACCCAGAACCGCCAGCGCAGCGGGCTGAACACCACCAGGCAGGTCACCACGTAGGCGGTGAAGACGGCGCCGTGCACCGAGCCCATCACGGTCACGCCGAGCGGCATGTCCAAGCCGTACTTGAACGCCATCGCCACCAGCAGCCCCACCCACGAGAGCGCCTCGGCGATCGCCACCAACCGGAACCACCCGGCATGAGTCCGCGGCACGTCGACCCCACTTCCGTCTGCAACGGCTTCCCCCTGCGAGTGTGCCGGGTGATCGGGGCCACGCCGACGCCGGTCCGCTACGCCCCGGTCTGCTCGTCGACCCAGGACAGGTAGTCGGGGTTCCCGCCGACGATCGGGGTGGCGATGATCTCCGGCACCTCGTAGCTGTGCTCGGCCTTGAGGTGCTCGACCAGCGCCGGCAGCCGGGCGGCGGAGGTCTTGATCTGCAACTGCCACTCCTGGTCGTCCTGCGCCGCGCCGTCCCACACGTAGAAGCTGCGGATCGGCACGACCTGCACGCACGCGCCCAGCGAGGCCTCGACGACACCCCGCGCCAGCGCGGCGGCGGACTCCTCGGAACCCGTGGTGGTCACGACCAGCACATGATCAGCCATTCCCCCAGCGTAACCAGGCCTGCGGTGACAGGAAGGTTCCCATGCTCCACGTCGCGCCCTCGGCCACCACGGCCACCGCAGGCGAAGACCAGGACGTGCTCCACCTCCTCCAGCGGTGCACCGGGTCCGAGCAGGACGCGGCGGACCACGCGCCCGGCCACGTCGAGTTCCTGGAACGCCACCACGCCGGGGGCACGTTCGTGCTGTCCAGGCAGACCACCCCCACCTCCGAGGGCGGGGGGTTCTTGCGCGCGGTGTCGACCGCGAGGCGGTCGAGCGGATCGCCGCCGAGGACCCGTTCGTCGTCGCCGGGGTCGCCGAGCGCCGGACCAGCACCGTCGACCCCGGCCGGGTGCACCCCGCGCTGGCCGAGGTGCTCGGGGTCGGTCCCAGCCGCGTCCGCGGGTGACCGCGGTGCGAGCACGGGAACCTCCCTGTCACGGTCGGCGGGCGCCGCGCAGCAGGTTCGCCTCGGTGGTCAGGTAGTTGTCGCGGTAGTCGAAGCGCGGGGTGCCGGAGAACAGCAGCCAGTAGTACTTCATCTGCTCCGACCACCAGTAGCCCGGGCAACTGTCCAGCTGGGTCGGTGGCTCGGCGGTCACGTCGCCGAGGCCGGCGAAGCCGTAGGGCGCCTTGGAGGTCCGCAGCATGTTCGCGTAGTGGACCGCGGCCCGCTCCCGGAAGACCTCGTCACCGGTGGCCAGCCACAGCGCCAGCGCGGCGTCGGCGAACTCCGGGCGCAGCTCGTTGACCGGGTCGCTGGTCGTCATCGTGGTGTAGTCGACCGAGTTCGGGATGACGCCGAACTCCTCCTGCACGGCGTGGAACGCGTCGTGGTACGCGCGGCCCTCCTGGACCCGGCCGGACTCGCCGAGCAGTCCCGCGTAGAACGCGGCCAGCACGCTCTGCTCGCGGCTGAGGACCTCCCCGGTGAACGCGTCGACCTGCGGGAACCACAGCAGACCGTCGTGCCGCTCGGCCTGGTGCGCGAGGATCGCGTCGGTGAGCGTGTCGTACCACTGGCGGAGCTCCTCGTCACCGAACAGCGCGTAGCCGTCCCAGAGGTACTCGTAGTAGGAGTCACCGGGCGGGCCAACGGTGGCCTGGCGGTTGCGCCACTCGCCCGTCTCGGCGTCGATGTCGTGCGGCAGCAGGCCGAGCTCGGTGCGCTTGTCGTACACCACGCGCATGGCCCGCTTGGCCAGGTCGTAGTAGCGGCGGTCGCCGGTCCACTCCGACAGCACGCCGAACTCGGCGATGTAGGTGCCGACCTCGACGATGTTGGTGTCGGGGCGGCTGACCTCCCCGGTCGCCAGGTTCACGTAGCGGTAGGGCAGGCCGGTCGGCGACTCGGTGAACGCCGGCAGCAACCGGTCCGCCACGTCGACGGCGAGCTCCAGCAGCCTGGGGCGGCCGGTGCAGTGGTAGGCCGCCGCGAGCCCGCCGACCATGCGGATGTTGGTCTCGAAGACCTGGAACGGCGCGTCGATGTCGAAGCTGAGGTTGTCCTCGATCCACTGCACGGCCTGCGCCACCTCGTCGTCGGCGCCCATCAACCACAGCGTGTCGACGGCTTCCACCGCGCTGAGCCCGACGGAGTGCCCGGGGACGAAGAAGTCCTCGCGCCCGCCCGAGACCGGCTTGATGTGGTCGGCGCCCAGCGCGCGGTCGACGTAGTGCTGCCACGCCCACAGGTACTCGCGGCGCACGGACTCGGCGACCCGCTCCCAGTCCCGGCTCGCGGAGGCGGTGCCCGGAGCCGCCGCCAGCCACCCACCCGCGGCGGCCGCCCCGCCCAGGAGCAGCAGGACCGTTCTCCGGGACACGCCTCCGAGCATCGCCGCCTCCTGTCGCTGGACAACCTTGTCAAGCCGCGCGGATCACAGTTGCCGCCAGAGCCGGGAAGGTCAATGCGCCGCGCGGTTCCTGTCCGGTTCCGACATCCCGCGCGAGCGATCAGCGGTGTCCGGTACCGCCGTCCGCCGCCTTGACGCGCGCGGCCGGGCGACGGCGGGGGGTGAGGATGGGAACCTTCCTGTCACCGCAGCGCAGGTCGGTGCGCAGCACGGGAGCCTTCCTGCCACCCGCGAGCGCGGCGGGCCGGTGGTGGCGGTGGAGCACGGGAACCTTCCTGTCACCCCTCCCCGCCGCGGGAGGCGCCGTGGCCGGGTCCCGCCACCGGGATTGACAGCGGTCGGCCAGGTGGGGTGCAATGCGCCACACCATGACAACGTTGTCTGACCCCGGGAACGTCCGGCGCGCCACCATGAGCGACGTGGCGCGCCTGGCCGGCGTGAGCATCAAGACCGTGTCCCGGGTCGTCAACGCCGAGAGCGGGGTGCACCCGGCCACGGCGGAGCGCGTGCTGGCCGCGATCGACCAGTTGGGGTTCCGGCGCAACCTCAGTGCCCGCAACCTGCGGCGCGGCACCGGGACCGGCACGCTCGGCCTGGTGCTGGAGGACCTGGCGAACCCCTTCTACTCGGTGCTGACCCGCGCGGTCGAGGAGGTCGCGCGGACCCGCGGCAAGCAGGTGCTCACCGGTTCCTCCGACGAGGACCCGGCACGGGAGCGCGAGCTGGTGCTGGAGTTCTGCGCGCGCCGCGTCGACGGCCTGGTCGTCGTTCCCGCCGGCCACCAGCACGGCTACATCGCGCACGAGATCAACGCGGGCACGCCGGTGGTGTTCGTGGACCGCCCGCCCGGCAACCTCGACGCCGACGTCGTGCTGATCGACAACTCCGGCGGTACCGCGCTCGCCGCCGAGCACCTGGCCGCGCACGGCCACCGGGAGATCGCGTTCCTGGGCGACGCCCCCGAGATCCACACCGCCGCCGAGCGGTTGCGGGGCTTCCGCGAGGGGTGCGCGCGGGCCGGTGTGCCGTTCGACCCCGAGCTGGTGGTCATGGGCCCGCACACCGACGAGTCGGTGGCCGAGGCGCTGAGCACCACCCTGCGGCGCGCGACCGCGCTGGTGACCGGCAACAACCGGATCACCATCCAGGCGCTGCGCGCGCTGGCGGGGCGGCCCGACCGCCCGGCGCTGGTGGGCTTCGACGACTTCGAGCTCGCCGACCTGCTGGACCCGCCGGTCACGGTGGTCACCCACGAAACCCGCGCGCTGGGCCGGTCGGCCGCCGAGCTGCTGTTCTCGCGGCTCGACGGTGACCGCTCCCCACCGCGCCGCATCGTCGTCCCCACCCAGCTTCTGGCCCGAGGTTCTGGAGAGGTAACCCGTTGAGTTCTGTCCACGATGACCAGTCGGTGCAGGCGATCGCCCTGCCCGCCAACCAACCGCAGCAGTTCTACCGCGGTGGCACGAACATCGCGGCGCTGCGCGGCGGCGGTGACGACCGCGAGTTCGGCCCGGAGGACTGGGTCGCGTCCACCACGACGCGGTTCGGCCAGGCCGAGTCCGGCTTGTCCCGGCTGCCCGACGGTCGCTGGCTGCGCGACGCGGTCCGCGAGGCGCCCGAGCAGTGGCTGGGCACCGAGCACGTCGCCGCGTTCGGCGACAGCACGGCGCTGCTGGTCAAGCTGCTCGACGCGGGACAGCGGCTGCCGGTGCACTGCCACCCGTCGGACACGTTCGCCCAGCAGCACCTGGGTTCCCGCTTCGGCAAGACCGAGGCGTGGATCGTGGTCGGCACCAGCGGCCCGAACCCCGTCGTCCACTTGGGGTTCCGCGAGGACGTCGCACCCGAGGTGGTCGAGCGCTGGGTGAGCACGCAGGACTCCTCGGCGATGCTGGGGTCGCTCAACGAGATCCCGGTGCGCCCCGGTGACACCGTGCACGTGCCCGCGGGCACCCCGCACGCGATCGGCGAAGGCGTGTTCATCGTGGAGCTGCAGCAGCCCACGGACTTCTCCGTCACGCTGGAGTGGCAGGGGTTCCTGTCCGACGCCGAGAGCGCGTTCCTCGGCATGGACCAGCGCACCGCGCTGGAAACGCTCAACCACAGCGGGTTCGACGACACCGTGCTGGCGTCGCTGATCAAGCACACCGCGGACCAGGACTCGGGCCGGGTGGAGCTGCTGGCCGAGGACGCCGCCCCGTTCTTCCGCGCTGACCGGCTGCACGGCTCCGTCGAGCTCGCACCGTCCTTCGGGGTGCTGATCGTGCTGGAGGGCAACGGGAAGCTGCGCTCGGACAACGGCAGCGACCTGGACCTGCGGCGCGGTTCCACGGTCGTGGTGCCGCACGCGGCCGGGGCCGCGCAGCTCGAAGGCGATCTCACCGCGGTGCACTGCCGCCCGCCGTCCGCAGGGAGCCGGAGATGACCGAACCGCTGCTGGAGGCCCGCGACCTGGTCAAGCGCTACGGCGGGGTCGAAGCGCTGCGCGGCGCGTCGTTCACCGTCCACCCCGGTGAAGTCGTCGCGCTCATCGGCGACAACGGGGCCGGGAAGTCCACTCTGGTCAAGTGCCTGTCCGGAGTGGAGCAACCGGACTCCGGGCAGATCCTGGTCTCCGGGCAGCCAGTGGTGCTGGACTCGCCCACCACCGCCCGGGCGCACGGCATCGAGACCGCCTACCAGGACCTCGCGGTCGCCCCGGACCTGGACCCGGCGGCGAACCTGTTCCTGGGCAGGGAGATCCGCCGCCCCGGTCTGCTGGGGCGGCTCGGCATGCTGGACAAGGCGCGGATGCGGGCGCAGGCCGCCGAGCAGTTCGCCAAGTTCGGGGTGTCGCTGCCGGACCTGACGGTGCCGATCGGCTCGTTGTCCGGCGGCCAGCGGCAGAGCGTCGCGGTGGCCCGCTCGGTGGCGTGGGCGGACAAGCTCGTGTTCATGGACGAGCCGACCGCGGCGTTGGGCGTCGTGCAGCGCGAACGCGTGCTGGACGTGATCCGGCGGGTGCGCGACACCGGCATCGCGGTGGTGCTCATCAGCCACAACATGCCGGAAGTGCTGTCGGTGGCGGACCGGGTCGAGGTGTTGCGCCTCGGCACCCGGGTGGCTCGGTTCAACGCCGCCGAGGTGACCTTGGAGGACCTCGTCGGTGCGATGACCGGCGCGCTGTCGCAGGAGGACGCGAGCTGATGCCCACCCAGCAGGGATCCCAGAAGTCCGAAGTGGACACGCTCACGCCGGAGAAGGGCCTCGGTGCGCGGTTGGCCGGGTCCAACACGCTGTGGACCGGCCTGGTGCTGGTGGGGCTGTGCGTGCTGTTCAGCGTCCTGCGCCCGGACGCGTTCCCCACGCTGTTCAACGCGCAGAACCTGCTGGTGCAGGCGGCGCCGCTGCTCATGCTCGCGGTCGGCATGACGTTCGTGATCATCACCTCCGGCATCGACCTGTCGGTGGGCTCGGTGCTGGTGTTCTCCGGCGTCGTCTCCGCGATGACCATGGAGGGCCTCAGCGGCGGCGACGCCACCGGCGCCGGGTGGGGCGTGATCGCGATCGGCCTCGTGGTCGCGCTGGCCGGCGGCGCGGTGTGGGGCGTGCTCAACGGGGTGCTGGTCGCGGTCGCCCGGGTGCCCGCGCTCATCGTCACGCTCGGCTCGTTCGGCGCGGCGCTCGGTGCCGCGCAGCTGCTCACCAACGGCATCGACGTGCGCACCGTGCCGAGCGCGCTGCGCACCACGCTCGGCACCGGGACCTCGTTCGGCGTCGTGCCGAACCTGGTGATCCTGGCCGCGGTGGTGACGCTGCTGGCGATCTGGCTGCTGCACACCACGGCCTTCGGCCGCTACACCTACGCGATCGGTTCGAACGCCGAAGCGGCCCGCCGCAGCGGCATCAAGGTGACCCGGCACCTCGTCGCCGTCTACACCCTGACCGGTCTGCTGGCCGGGCTGGCCGGGTTCATGTCACTGGCCTACTTCGGCACCACCACGATCAGCGGCCACAGCAACGACAACCTCAACGCGATCGCGGCGGTCGTGCTCGGTGGCACGAGCCTGTTCGGCGGCGTCGGGACGGTGCTGGGCAGCGTGATCGGCGTGTTCATCCCCGCGGTGCTCGACGCCGGGTTCGTCATGGCCGGGGTGCGCCCGTTCTGGCAGCCCATCGCGGTGGGCGCGGTGCTGGTCGCCGCGGTGTGGCTGGACCAGCGCAGGCGGAAGGCGCGCAACAGCCGCTGAACCCGCGCGGGCGCGGGAACCGGGCACGGAGTTTTCGGCACAACGGTGTGTGGAAGGTGGTTTCGGATGAGAGCGTGCAAGACGGTGCTCGCGGTGGGTGCCGCGCTGCTGCTGGCGGGCTGCGGTTCCGGGCAGATCGGTGACACCGGCGGGGGCCAGACCGACCCCGGCAACAAGAACCTCGCGCTGATCACCGGGATGCGCGGCGAGCCCTTCTACGTCTCCATCGAGTGCGCCGCCCAGCAGGAGGCGGCCGCCCAGGGCTACCAGCTCAACGTGCAGGCCCCGGAGAAGTTCGAGCAGGCCGAGCAGTCGCAGATCCTCGGCGGCATCGTCAGTTCCCGGCCCGGCGCGGTGATCATCTCCCCGACCGACGACAAGGCGCTGGCCGCGCCGCTGCAGCAGGCGAAGAACAACGGCATCCAGGTCGTCGAGGTGGACACCGCGCTCGAGGACCGCTCCATCGCGGTGACCTCGCTGTCGTCGGACAACTACGCGGGCGGCCAGCTCGCCGCGCAGACCCTCGCCCAGCTGGTCGGCGACAAGCCGGGCAAGGTGCTGGCGCTGAACACCAAGGCGGGCACCTCCACCACCGACGAGCGCGCCAAGGGCTTCGAGGACGAGATCGCCAAGCACCCCGACCTGGAGCTGCTGCCGACCCAGTACACCGAGAACGAGCCGGCGACCGCGGCCCAGATCGTCTCCTCGACCCTGGCCGCCAACCCCGACCTGGTGGGCGTGTTCGCCACCAACCTCAACACCGGCGAGGGCGCGGCGACGGCGCTGTCCAACGCGGGCAAGTCCGGTCAGGTCCAGCTGGTCGGCTTCGACGCCAGCCCCAAGCAGGTCGACGACCTGCGCAACGGCCGGGTCCAGGCGCTCATCGCGCAGAACCCCGGCAAGATCGGCCAGGAGGGCGTCAAGCGCGCCATCGCGGCGATCAAGGGCGAGCCGGTCGAGCGCGAGACCAAGACCGAGATGATCGCCATCACCCGCGAGAACATGGACCAGCAGAGCCAGTACTTCTACAAGTCCAGCTGCTGACAGCGACCGAGGAAGCCCCCGAGTCCGTGGGAACTCGGGGGCTCCTTCGTGTTCCGGCGACTTCCCGCTGGGCGCGACCCAGCACTGGGGCCAGGTGACGCAGCACGCACGCGCCGCACCAACGGCTCTCGGTGTCCTTCGGGTCCACCGCTTCCTTCGCCGCCGTGCGGGCGAGCTTCTCCGGGTCCGGGTGGCTGGCGATGTCGTCGGCGACCCGCAGCGCGGTCTGCCAGTCGACCTGAGTCAGGCGGGACACCTCCGACGCCAGGCACAACCGCCGGACCTCTCGGGTCGTTCTCCAGCACGTCGATCACGAGTTCGGCGTTCTCCCGGCCGGGCACCGTGGCGATCACGCTCAAGGAGTTGGTGCGCAGCGTCGCCGTCTCGCCCTCGGTCATCCACTTCCGGAACTGGCGGACGCCATCGGGGTCCATGCGCGTGCCCACCGCGATGTCCGTCGCGTGCGCGGTCGGCTTCTCGCCGAACGCGTCAGGCCGCCCCGACTGCACCGACCGGACGAGCTCCACCAGCCGCTGGGTGCCCTTGACCCGGACCAGTCTCGGGTGCGTGATCTCCCTGCGCCACATCGCCGCTCCCAACGCTCGCCCGTAGGCCTCCAGGACCTCGGGAGTCACCGCACGTGTCCCCGTCTCGACCTGCCCCAGGTAGGACTTCGAGAAGTGAGTCAGTTCTGCCATGCGGGACAGCGACGAACCGGCATCGAGCCTCGCGGCTCTCAGCAGCTGCCCAAGCTCCTCCGCAGACACGTGCAGACACCTCGTCTGCACACCCCGTGATCAGTGCCGCCGACGATGCGGACGGGTGCTTCGGTAGGTGAACCCCTCGACCTACCGAAGCACCCCGTTGCGGCAGCACTGAGGAGGTTTCCTCGTGCGTGCGTTGTTGTGGCGCTGGCACGAACAGCGCCGGGAACGTCGGGTGTACCGGGCGATGGTGAAGCGCCGGAAGCGGGTGCGGCTGTGACGCACTCACCGCTCAAGAACCTGCCGTGGCACGTCCGCGCTGGGGAGCACGTGTACATCTGGGCGGGCGGTGAACTGGTCCGTCGGGTGCACCTCACCACTTACCAGGCGATGGCTTCGGGTGTGGCCGTGCACGCCGAACACCTCGCGGCCGAGCAGTGGACCACGATCGACGAGTTCAGTGGAGCTCGTGCGAGACACGAGAACGAGCAGCGGCTGCGATCCCTTCGCTCCCTGCCTCGACTCTTCGTCGAGGCGGGGAGCGATGACATCCAGCTCGCGGCCTGGTGTTCTCGGCATTCGAGAGGTTCGGGTCCGCTCGACTTCGAACGGTGCTGTTCCGTCGCTCATTCCCGTGTGCGTTGGCGGTCTCGCGGCATGCCTCGGAACGGGCCCGAACCGTTCCGGGTGTCGTCGGAATTCCTCGTGTTCCACGACCGAGAACACGAGTTGCTCCAGCGAACTGGCCTCAGTGCTCCGGCGCTTCTCGATCTCGGTGGCCAGAGGAGGAAAGCCGCCTCCTACCCCATCAGGTCCCGAACGACTCGTGGAGCGTCTTCGGGCGAGGGGTCGGGCCCTTGCCCGAGCCGTCGCGTGCCGTGGGATGCCCGTTCGCGGGCGGGACCGGGACGGTGGTGCGCGGTTACCGTGGGGGCATGGCCTCCTACGGTGAACTCCTCCCCGGGCGCAAGCTCAAGCACGAAGGCGACCAGGGCGGCATCTCGGAGCAGCACGACCCGGGTGGGCCGCTGGACCTGGAGCGCGGCGTGGTGTACCTCGCGCCGCCCGCGAAGCCGGCTCGCGACGAGCCGGAGGACGACGATCCGGGCGAGCGGGGTTGATCGCCGTCACAGCCCGGTAGCGGATCTCCCCAATCACCCGCGGTGCCAAAGTCGCTCCGTTACTGTGCCACGGGCAGATGAACATCCTCAGCAGATCGTGGCGAGCGATGGTCACTGCCTGTGCTCTGTCGAAGTGCACCTGAGCCGTGCCGGAGTGGAGGAAGGGACGCCGTGCAACCGGACAAGGTGTTTGGGAACCCCGGGCTCGACCAGGCGGAGGCCGTCGAGGACGGAACCGCCCTGATCGGGAACATGACGCCCGCAGGGGCCAACGGCCCACTCACCCCGGAGCAGCGGCGAGCCCTCGCGCAGAAGATCGGCGAGGACTGGAACCGGATCAGCTCGGCCGTCGCCGAGCTGTTCGCCACCGGCGTGCCCAGCAACGACCCCCGCGTCCAGCAGGTCATCAGCGAGCACTACCGCTGGATCGGCAACTTCTGGACGCCCGACCGCGCCTCCTACCTGCGGCTGGCGGAGATGTACGTGAACCAGCCGAAGTTCCGCCGCCGCATCGAGCGCAAGAAACCCCAGGGCATGGCCGCCTACCTCCGCGAGGCGATGATCCACTACGCCTGGGCGAACCTCCGCTGACCCCCGGCCCCGCGCGCGGGGTGACAGGAAGGTTCCCCTCCTCGCACCCCGCCCGGCCCCGTCGGCCGCTGTCGGGCCCATCCCGTTGAATGGTCCTCATGCGGAGGTGGGTGCTGCACGTGGACATGGACGCGTTCTTCGCGTCCGTGGAGCAGCTCACCCGCCCCACCGTGCGGGGCCGGCCGGTGCTGGTCGGCGGGCTCGGCCCGCGCGGCACCGTGGCCGGCGCCAGCTACGAGGCGCGCGAGTACGGGGCCCGCTCGGCGATGCCGATGGCCGAAGCACGGCGCCGCTGCCCGGTGGCGGTGGTGCTGCCCCCGCGGTTCCGCGTCTACCAGGTGGTCAGCCAGCGGGTGCTCGGCATCGTGCGGGAGGTCTCCGACGTCGTCGAGCAGGTGTCGGTGGACGAGGCGTTCCTCGAGCCCACCGAGCTGGCCGACGCCCCCACCGAACGCGTCCAGGAGTTCGCCCGCCGGCTGCGGGCGAGGGTGCGCCAGGAGGTCGGGGTCACCGCCTCGATCGGGGCCGGGCCGGGCAAGCAGCTCGCCAAGATCGCCTCCGACCTGGCCAAACCGGACGGGATGCTGGTGGTCCCCGCCGAGGAGCAGCTGGAGCTGCTGTCCGCGCTGCCGGTGCGCACGATGTGGGGCATCGGCCCGGTCACCGAGTCCAAGCTGCACCGCATCGGGGTGCACACCATCGGCGAGCTCGCCGCGCTCACCCTCAACGACGTGGTCTCGCTGCTGGGCCAGGCGCACGGCACCGAGCTGCACCGGCTCGCGCACGGCATCGACGACCGTCCCGTGGCCGAACGGGCCGAGGCCAAGCAGGTCAGTGCGGAGACGACCTTCGACGTCGACATCACCGACCGGGCCGAGCTGCTGTCGGAGGTGCTCGGGGTCGCCGAGTCGGCCCACCGCAGGCTGGTGTCCGGGGGCCGCGCCGCGCGCACCGTGACGCTCAAGGTCCGCGACTCGGACTTCACCACGATCAGCCGCTCGGCGACCTTCGCCTCGGCGACCAGCGACCTCGGCGCGCTCTCCGCGGCGGCGCGGCGGCTGCTGCCGGTCGCGGTCCCGCCCGGCACCCCGGTGCGGCTGGTCGGCGTGTCCTACTCGGGCCTGGCGACCTACGAGCAGGAGCCGCTCTTCGACGACCCGGCCGAGGAGCACGCGGACGCCGAGCTCGCCCCGCGGCCGGTGTCCCGGCCCAGCCCGGGGCCCGAGGTCCGGCAGTGGCGGGCCGGCGACGACGTGCGGCACCCCGAGCACGGGCACGGCTGGGTCCAGGGCGCCGGCCACGGCCGGGTCACGGTGCGGTTCGAGACCGCCGCCACCGGGCGCGGGGTGGCCCGCACGTTCGCCATCGACGACCCGCAGCTGACCCCCGCGGACCCGGTGGACAGCCTCGGCTGGTGATCAGTTCTCCGGGCCCGGCAGGCTGCGCTTGTAGTGGCCGACCCACTTCTGCGGGACGACGTCCTGCACCGCTCCCTCCAGGGCGCGCGGCAGCCTGCTGAACGGCGGCAGGTGGAACCGGTAGCGCTCGTCCGGCATGCCCGGCAGCGACGCCGGTTCGATCACCCGCCAGCGCTCCAGCTCCGGGTGCCGGGCCGCGAAGCCCGGGTCGGCCGGGTAGAACTCCAGCGCCTGGCGCCGGTCGGGGGCGACGAGGCGGCCGTGCTGCACCCACGGCAGGGTGCCGATCCCGACGGCCTTGATCTCGTCCCACGACACGCCGAAGACCTCGCCGGTGGTGCGCGCGTAGAAGCCGCTCCGGTCGACCAGGAAGCCGCGGCCGTTGAACACCCCGCGGGAACCGGCGATGAACCACAGGAACAGCACCGCGAAGACGAGCTGCCACACCCACAGCCCGACGGTGCTGCCCTTGTTCACCAGCGCCGCCGCGACCAGCACCGTGCCCAGGCCGCTGAGGCCGCCGCCGATGACCAGGGCCCGGAACATGCTCGCGCTGACGTCGACGTCCCGCGCGTCGGCGCCGAGCACGACGGGCCGGTGCCCGGGCCCGGGCTGCACCCGGGTGGCCGGGCCCTGCGTCGCAGCGTGCTCCGAGGTGTAGCGGGCGGTGCCGCGCCAGTCGGGACGACGAGCGCGCACCGTCGTCCGCTCCTGGTTCCTGACCCGGTCAGCGCGTTCCCATCCCCCTGGAAGCCATTTCATGCCGACCAGGGTAGCCACGCCGACTCCGGATGATCTTGGTCGGCGACCGATCCCAGGGTCGATGTCAGGGTGTTCTCAGGGTCAGGCCGACGGGACCCGGAGGAGCAGGGCGTCACCCTGGCCACCGCCGCCGCACAGCGCCGCCGCACCGGTCCCGCCGCCGCGCCGCCGCAGCTCCAGCGCCAGGTGCAGCGCGAGCCGCGCGCCGGACATGCCGATCGGGTGGCCGAGGGCGATCGCGCCGCCGTTGACGTTGACCTTCTCCTCGTCGATGCCCAGCGCCCGGGTGGACACGATGCCCACGGCGGCGAACGCCTCGTTGATCTCCACCAGGTCCAGGTCCGTGGCGTCGACGCCGGCCTTGGCGCAGGCGGCCTTGATCGCGTTGGACGGCTGCTCGTGCAGGCTGGCGTCCGGGCCCGCGACGACGCCGTGCGCGCCGATCTCGGCCAGCCAGCTCAGCCCCAGCTCCTCGGCCTTGGCCTTGCTCATCACCACGACCGCGGCCGCGCCATCGGAGATCTGCGACGCCGACCCCGCGGTGATGGTGCCGTCGGCGGCGAACGCCGGGCGCAGCTTGGCCAGCGACTCCACCGTGGTGTCCGGGCGCACGCCCTCGTCGGCGTCGACGACCACCGGGTCGCCCTTGCGGCGGGGGACCTCGACCGGGACGATCTCGTCCGCGAAGAGCCCCTTCTCCGCCGCCGCGGCCGCGCGCTGGTGCGAGCGGGCGGCGAAGGCGTCCTGCTCCTCGCGGGTCACGCCGTAGCGGGAGTTGTGCTTCTCCGTGGACAGGCCCATCGCGACCTGGTCGAACGCGCAGAACAGCCCGTCGTGGGCCATGTGGTCCAGCATCTGCACGTCGCCGTACTTGAAGCCCTCGCGCGAACCGGTCAGCAGGTGCGGGGCCTGGGTCATCGACTCCTGGCCACCGGCCACCACGACGTCGAACTCACCGGCCCGGATCAGCTGGTCGGCCAGCGCGATCGCGTCCAGACCGGACAGGCACACCTTGTTGATGGTCAGCGCCGGCACGTCCATCGGGATCCCGGCGGCGACCGCGGCCTGCCGAGCGGGGATCTGGCCGGCGCCCGCGGTGAGCACCTGGCCCATGATCGTGTACTCGACCTGGTCGGGGCGCACCCCGGCGCGCTCCAGCGCGGCCTTGATGGCGAACCCGCCGAGCTGGGCGCCGGAGAAGTCCTTGAGGGACCCGAGGAGCCGACCCATCGGGGTCCGCGCACCAGCCACGATCACCGAACTGCCCACGACTACCTCCCGGTCCGTGCCACGCCTCGTCGCGCCGCCACCATCATGGCCCGGCGAGCGCCACCGGGACCATACCCGCCGTGGCACCCGGTGCCACCTGTGACGACTGCCATAGGGCGGGGATGACAGGAAGGTTCCCATGCTCGCACCTCCCCCGGCCCGCGGTGCCACCGCAGCGCCGCCAGGCCCGCCCGCGACCGGTGCGCGAGCGGGCTTGGCGAGCTCGGGCAGCTAGCAGGTGCCGGCTCCGGTGGTCGTGTCGCAGAGCCCGGACTCGGCCGCCCAGGTCAGCTTGGTGCGGGCGTTGACGCCGAGCTCGCGGGAGGCCGAGACGTCGGTGTCCGCGCCGGAGTCGCTCTTGAGCCAGTAGCGGACCTCGTAGTCCGTGCCGGACTCGCTGTAGGTGAAGACGTAGAAGGGGTCGGGGACGGGGGCCGGGCCGAAGTCGGGCGAGGTCCAGGCGTCCTCGCCCTGCGCCTTGCTCGGGTCGACGTACAGGCAGTCGTACTCGGCGCCCTCGTAGGTGCAGGTGCGCATCTCGGCACCGCCGTAGCGGTCGACGGTGGAGTCCTTGACCACCCCGTCGGCCTCCAGGCGCTGGTAGATCGACTCGCAGGCGCCCTCGTCGCAGGCGTGCCAGTCCTTCCACGCGGCCGCGCGGGCCTCCGCCGCGGTGGCGCCGCCGTTGCGCGCGCTGCAGTACTTGCCGACGATGTACGGCGCCATCTTGCCGGCGGCGCCGACCGAGTCGATGGCGGTCGCGGCGGTCTCGTTCGCGCCGAGCCCCGCGGAGTCGAGCTGCCAGATGCCGACGCCGGGGTTGAAGAACAGCCCGTCGTCGCGCTGCTCGGGGTCGGCCAGCGAGGTCTGGTCGTCGTAGCGGGACAGCGTCATCGGCGACGGCGAGTCCCCGGAGCCGGCCACCTCGGGCCAGGTCGGGGACAGCACCAGGTTGGTGGCCGCGGTGGTGCTGATCTCGCAGTCCGCCTTCCCGGCCGCGTCGGCGGCCGCCGACTGCACCGCCTCGTAGGGCTCCGCGCCGAACTTGAGGTCCCCGAGCCGGACCCACGCCCGCTCGCGGCGCAGCTGGTCGGCCGACGGGTTGTCGCCGCCACCGCCGCTGGGCACCCCGTCGCCCCCGGCCGCCAGGGCCGGGCCACCGAGGCCCACCACCAGTCCGATCGACGCCAGCAGCACCGCGCTCGTGCGGCCCGGTCCACGTTGCCTTCTTGCCATGTGCGCCCCTCTCACGTGAATCAGCCACATGCTCGGTGACTGCAAGGTCACCCGACTCCGCTCAAAGGGGCAATTCGATCATCCACTTTTCACGCTTTTCCCAGCGCGAAGAGCACGGTTACGCTCGCGACATGCGAGCGGAACTCAGCGGTCTGGTCACCGCGATCGACCACGTGGGGATCGCGGTCCCGGACCTGGACGCGGCGATCGCCTTCCACCGGGACACCTTCGGCCTGGAGGTGGCCCACTCCGAGGTCAACGAGGAACAGGGCGTGCGCGAGGCGATGATGCGGGCCCCGGGCGACGCCACCGGTGCGACGCAGGTGCAGCTCATCGCACCGCTGCGCGAGGACTCGGCGATCGCGAAGTTCCTGGACCGCAACGGTCCCGGACTGCAGCAGCTCGCCTACCGGGTGACCGATGTGGAGGCTGCGATGTCCGCGCTGCGCGAGAAGGGCCTGCGGCTGCTCTACGGCGAGCCGCGCCGGGGCACCGCGGGCAGCCGGATCAACTTCGTGCACCCCAAGGACGCCGGCGGCGTGCTCGTCGAACTCGTGGAGCCCGCCGAGGTCCACTGAGGACCGGTCGTGAGTGCGGAGACCGGCTCCAGCCGGTTCTCGCACTCACGAACCGTCACGCGGGCACCAGCAGCATCCGGCGCTCGGCGACGCGCTCCACCGCCTCCCGGGTGTAGGCGAGGGGGAAGTACCGGCCGGTGCGCCAGCGCTCGGCGAGGTCGCGGTAGTGCGGGTCGTTGGGGTTCCCGGACTGGCCGGGCGTGTTCACCGCCACCGAGGAGTCCCAGTCGCCCACGTCCAGCACCATCCGGAACGAGGGACCGTTGGTCTGCCGGAAGTCACTGGTCCGGTAGGATGACTGGTTCACCGTGTCCGGTGAACCGCCGCGCGGCAGCGGGCCGACGTCGAACCGGGCCCGGTCGATCTCGGTGAACGCCCCCGAGGCCGGGTGTTCGAAGAAGCTGTGGTGCAGCCTGCCCCACTTCCACGTCCCCTCGCCGCGCCCCAGCCGTTCCCGCACCTCCGCGTAGGCCGAGCGCAACGTGGACAGCAGCAGGCGGTCGCGGGCCGCCGCGTCCGGCAGCCACCGGCCCGGCTGCTCCAGCTCGCGCAGCAGCACGAGGGTGTCGGCGTCGCCGATCACGTCGGCGGCCGCGGGCACCGCGGCCCGCACGAACCCGGGCCCGAGGTGCTTGGACAGCCACACCTCGAACAGCGCCGCCGCAGCCGAGTCCGCCGATTCCACCGCGTCCCAGTCCCGCAGCAGGCGCAGCGCGCGGCGCAGGTCGGACTCGCCGCTGTCCACCTCGGACAGCAGCCCGACCAACCGTCGCGCCGGGATGGACAGCTGGTCGTTCTGCAGCTCCTGCGAGTCGGCGATGGTGTGCGCGCGCTGGCAGGACAGCACCTCGACGATCCGCTGGTGCCGGAAGGGGTTGGTCCACTCGTAGCCGAGCCCCATGCCCTGGTGCTCCGGCGGCAGGTTGAACTGGTTCGCCGTGGCGATGAACCCCTCCTCCGGGTTGAGCACCCGCGGCAGGTCGTCCCCGGAGTGGAAGCCGTCCCACTCGTAGCGGCCGTCGCCGGGCACCGGCAGCAGGCCGTCGTAGCCGACGCGCTTGGGCGCCAGGCCACCCGGCACCCACCCGATGTTGCCGTCCACGTCGGCGTAGACCTGGTTCTCCGTCGGCGCTCCCCAGCGGCGCATGGCTTCGGTGAACTCGTCGAAGCTGCGCGCCCGCATGTAGGCGATGCTGCCGAAGTACGGCGACATGCCCGGTTCCAGCCACGCGGTGCGCACCGCGTAGGCGAGGTTGCGCTGCTCGTCGACGTGGATCACCGGGCCGTGCCGGGTGAACGGCAGCTCGACGGTCTGCGGCTCCGCGCCGCGGACCGCGACCTCCTCGCGCAGCACCGTCATCGACTCCCAGCCGTCCCGGTAGCGGTAGCGGGTGCGGTCGGCCGGGTCGAGCTCGTAGACGTAGAGGTCTTCCTGGTCGATCGGGAAGATCGTCAGCCCGAAGGCGACGGTCCCGTTGTGCCCGATGGAGATGCCGGGCAGAGCGGGCTCGCCCGCCCCGATCACGTCCAGCCCGGGCGCGGACAGGTGCGCCACGTAGCGCAGGGACGGCGCCGAGTAGGCGCGGTGCGGGTCGTTGGCCAGGATCGGGCGGCCGGTGGCGGTGCGCTCCCCGCTGATCACCCAGTTGTTGCTGCCCTCGGTGGCCGGGTCGCGGACCACCGCCTTGCGGATGCTCCCGTCGGCGAACTCCACCTGCTGGGTGGCGAGGTCGAAGACCTCGAGCACGTCGTCGGGCAGCGCGCACGGGTCGAAGCCGTCGGGCACCACCGTGCGGTGGTCCGGTTGCAGGCCCTGCCGGACCTGGTCGGCGTCGACGCCCGCGGCGCAGGCCACCCGGGCACGCACGACCTCGCTGGTGAGGTTGCGGGTCAGGCCGTGGCTGCGGATGCGGACCACGTCCGCCGGGTCCCAGCGGGCCGGCCGGTAGCCGAGGATGCCGAACTCGGGCGGCAGGTGCTCGGGGTGCTCGTCGAGCCAGTCCAGGTAGGCGTTGATCCCGGCGGTGAACTGGGTGGCGATCCGCTGCGCGTCCGGCGCGTAGCGCGACCACTCCACGTCCATGTCGCCCCGGTACAGGAACAACCGGGTGGCCCGGTCCTGCGGCACGTACTCGGGGCCCAGCACCTCGGCGAGCTGCCCGAGGCCGCGGCGCCGCCACAGGTCGATCTGGAACAGCCGCTCGCGGGCGGCGTTGAAGCCCTGGGCGAGGAAGACGTCGTCCTCGCTGCGCGCGTAGAGGTGCGGCACGCCGTAGCGGTCCTCGATCAGCTCCACCGGGGCCCGCAGCCCCCGCACCCGGTACGTCCAGCGCTCCGTCGTCGCGTCCGGCGCGGAACTCCCCGTGGCCGCCATCATCCCGGCACCTGCGATCCCGACCGCCGTGGCCACCAGTCCCTGACGCCGGGAGAACCGCACCTGTCCAACGCCCACCACAACCTCCCGCATCGACGCCTGCGGAAGGTTCTTAGCGCGCGGAACGATCTTTCACAACACTGGATCGACTTCGGGAGGCACCTTTCATCCGACGTGATGCACCGCGGCGGCGGAGCGGGACCGGTTCTCGCGGCGAGGCGGGCACCGGAGCGCACGCGGGGGAAGCGCCCGCCACCCCGTCGGTCCGGGCGCCGTCAGGCGGGTTCCACCCGGTGCGGGGCGCCGACGCCCAGTTCCAGCGCGTGGGCGATGAAGCCGATCTCGCGCTCCAGCTCGTCCTCGTGCGCGCCGTGGCGGGCCACCGAGTGCCGGTGGTTGACCACCCGCGCCAGCAGCAGCGCGGCGGTGTCGACGTCGCAGCGGACCGGGCCCGGCGGCAGCGCCAGTTCGATCACCCCGCGGATCTGCTCGGCGACGTGCCGGAAGCGCCGCTGCAGCGCCTCCCGGACCGCGACGTGCGTGTCCGCCTCGCGCCACAGCAGGTGGCTGAGCAGCGGTGACGCCTCCAACCTGGCGTCCAGCTCGCGCACCAGCCGGCGCAGGCTGCCTGCGACGTCCCCGCGCACCGCGATCCGGTCCGACACCACCGGTTCGTCGGGCAGCCGGTCGACCAGCGCGGTCAGCAGGTCCTGCTTGCGGCGGAAGTAGTAGTGGATGAGGCCCTTCGGCACCTCGGCCCGTTCCGCGATCCGCGACGTGGGCGTGGCCTCGAAACCGTGCTCGGCGAACAGCTCCCCGGCCGCTTCGAGGATCCGCTCGCGCGCGGAGGCACCGTCGTCTCCCGGTCGCGCATCCGAAGTGGACTCCCGCGCACCGGAGCCGCGGCGACCCGGCGCCTGTGCCATGAACCAGACCTCCACCTCCTGCGCGCGGGGATCGCGCGCGGCCCGGAGACTACCGCCAGGCCGCGCGCACCGACCGTGAGCGGGTCGCACCGCCCACGGCTCGAGCGGTCAGTGCTGGCCCGCCATGCCGCCGCGGTGCGCGGCGTTGGCCTCGGGCAGCGCAGCCGCTCCAGCGAGAACGGCCAGCACGCCGACGATCCACGAGGTCCACGACGCGCCCGTGAGCTCGGAGTACCCCAGGACCCACGGCGAGATGAACAGCAGCGCACCCAGCAGCATGTGGCAGTACTCGCTCATCACCGAGCCGGGCATGGCCAACGACCACACGCTGGCGACCACCAGCAGTGCCCCGAGCACGATCATCGCGGACATCGCCGCCGTGTCCGTCGGCGTCCACAGCGTGCCGAGGACCAGGTAGGCGCCCAGCACCACACCGGCCCAGTCCTGCCAGCGGACCCACGGCTTCACAGTCGAACCGCTCGACCTCTCGGCCACGTCGATCACCTCCATCGAGCACGATCCACAACTCCATTGCACGCTTGGTTGGCCAGCCGGTCAAGTCCGTCAGCCGGGTGGTCCCGGGCGTTTCGACCTGCGAGTTCCCTCGGCGAACCCGCGTTCGACGAAGCCCCCTCTCCCCACCCGGTCC
Organism: Saccharopolyspora hordei; assembly: GCF_013410345.1. Taxonomy (NCBI): domain Bacteria; kingdom Bacillati; phylum Actinomycetota; class Actinomycetes; order Pseudonocardiales; family Pseudonocardiaceae; genus Saccharopolyspora; species Saccharopolyspora hordei. The sequence goes on along the minus strand of NZ_JACCFJ010000001.1, from coordinate 1,749,071 downwards.
GCCGGCGCGGAACCCGGGTTCGGCGGTCGCCTGTCGGGTGATCTCCAGGGAGTGCTCGGCGTGTCCGGAGGATCACCGCCCGTGCAGGTCTCGCGGTCACGACGCGCCGGGCCACCGGAAGTTCGTGAACGGTTCACCGAAATCCGGCCGATACGCGCCACACCTCCCACAACGACGTCGTCTTCCAGGTAGCTTGGTGCCATGGGCCTTGCCGACGACCGCGACTTGCTCCCCCTTGGTTCGGGGTTCGACCTCGTTCGCAAGAACGGTTACGACCGCGCCCAGGTCGATGAGCACCTGGAGCGGCTCGACGCCGACATCCGCATCCTGACCGCGGACCGCGACGCGGCCGTCTCCCAAGCCAACGACCTGTCCAAGCAGCTGGAGTCGGCCCGCTCCGAGATCGAGAGCCTGCGCGGCCAGGTGGAGCGGCTGGCCAAGCCGCCGACGACGCTGGAGGGCCTCAGCGAGCGCCTGCAGCGGATGCTGCGGCTCGCCCAGGACGAGGCCAACGAGATCCGCAGTCGCGCGGAGAACGACGCGGCCCAGATCCGCGCGCGTTCCGAAGCCGAGGCCACCGAGCTCCGCAACCGCTACGAGCAACTGCTCGCCGAGGTCAACACCCGGCGCTCGGAGATGGAGACCGAGCACCGGGCGCTGATGGACAAGGCCAAGTCCGAGGCGGAGCGGATCACCCGCGAGGCCGAGGAGAACCGCAAGCGCGCCGACAAGGAGTCCGAAGCCCGCCGCGCGCAGGTCGAGGAGGACTTCGAGATCGCGATGGCCGCGCGCCGCAGCGAGGCGATGCGCACCCTGGCCGAGCAGGAGGCCACCAGCAAGGCCGAGGCCGAACGCCGCGTCCGCGAGGCCACCGACGAGGCCAACCGGCGGCTGCGGGAAGGCACCAACGAGGCCCACCGCCGGGTCCGGGAGGCCACCGACGAGGCCAACCGGCTGGTCAGCGAAGCCACCGCGAAGGCCGAGAAGCTGACCCGCGAGAGCGAGGAGGCGGCCGCCAAGCGCGAGCGCGAGAGCGTCGAGGCCGCCGAGAAGCGCAAGCGGGAGAGCGAGGAAGCCGCGGAGAAGCGGCTGCGCGAGGCCAAGCAGGAAGCCGAGCGGCTGGTCAACGAGGCGACCGAGAAGTCCGAGCGGATGGTCCGCGAGTGCACCGAGGAGGCCACCCGTCTCATCGACGAGGCCACCCGCGAGAGCAAGCGCCTGGTCGCCACCGCCCGCGAGGACGCCCGCGCCCGCCTCGGCTCGACCACCGAGGAGGTGCAGCGCCGCCTCGCCAAGGCCGACGAGCACGTGCACTCGCTGACCCAGCTGCGCGACGCGGTGGCCAAGAAGCTGCGCGACGCCGCCGAGATGCTCGGCCAGACCACGCCGCTGCTCGAGCGCCTCGACCAGGAGGACGCCGAGGAGGAGAAGCTCCGCCAGGCGGCGGCCGAAGCGCGCGAGCAGGCCCGCAAGGACGCCGAAGAGGCCCTCGCCCAGGACAGCCGCGACTCCGACGGCGAGACCGCGGAGACCGAACCGGCGAAGCCGGAGCCGGCGAAGCAGAACGGGAAGGCGCAGCAGGCGGGGTCCGCGCAGCCGGACGCGACACCGGCGGAGGCCGAGGCGGGGTCCGCGGAGTCCGGGAAGCCGGCGGAGAAGAGCGCGAAGCCGGAAGCGGCGTCCGGCGAACCGGAGGCGGGGAACGGCGAGGCGTCGGCGAAGACCGAGCCCGGCAAGAGCGGGGACGTGCCCGCGCAGCAAGGGAAACCGACGTCGAGCGACGACTCCCTGACCGACGGCCCGACCGAGCAGATCCACCGCGACGTGGTCCGCGGCCAGAGCGCGAAGGCCCAGCGCGGTCCGCACGACGAACCGACCCGCCGCATCCAGCTGCCGGTCCCGGAGGAGGCCCCGCGCGGTGGTCAGCGCTCGCAGGCCACCGGCCGGCAGCGACGCTGATCCGGTCGGCACCTCGGGCACCGACTCGAGGTGCCGTCCGGCGGGCCCGACGTCCGCGGGGAAGCCCTCGCACCTGACACGGTGGTGGGTCGTGGACCGGGGACGTCCTGTTCAGCACCGGAGACCTCGCCAGGCACGGGCGGGTGTCCGGCCCGCGTGTTTGCACCACCACGACGCCATCGGGCTGCTGCCGCCCGCCCACGTCGACCGGTCCACCGGGCACCGGGCCCACCACGCGGCCCAGCTCGCCCGCCTCGACCGGATCGTCGCGCTGGAGGAGCTCGGCTCACCGTGCAGCAGGTGCGGCAGGTCCTCGGCGAGCGGTTCAGCGCCGTGCAGCTGCGCGGCACGCTCGTGCTGCGGCAGGCGGCACTGGAGAACCGGACCGCGGCGGACACGGCCCGGTCGGACGACGTGCGGCGCGGCTCCGGGTGATCAGCGGAGGGCACGCTGCCTGCCGAGGGAGTGACCTGCCTGCGGTGCGGTCGGCCGAGTTGTCCGGCACGGCGCGGACCACGGCCCCGCAGTCGATCGGGCCGGCGGTCCAGGGCCTCTACGCCGAGCTGTGCGCGGCGCTGGAGCGGGCCGGGGTGACGCCGGTCGGCCCGGCGACCGCCTCCGACGAGGGCGACCACGACAGCGACGACGTGGTCGTGCACGCGGGGCTGCCGGTCAGCGTCGACCCGGATCCGGCGTTCGAGTCCGCTGTCGTGGACTTGCCTGCGGTGGAGCGGGCGGCCACGATCGTGCACCGCGGTTCGACGGACGACTGCCTGCCGGCCCACCAGGCGCTGGCGCAGTGGAGGGAGGCTGCTGGTCACCAGCCGACCGGCAACGAGCGGGAGGTCACCCTCGCCGGGCTGGACGGGACGGTGACCGAGATCCAGTCGCCCATCCGGACGAGCTGGCGTCCTGCCTGGTCGCCGCGGTGCGCGTCATCGTCCCGGCGCTCGGCTCTCTCTACGAGCAAGGGTGGTTGCAGGCAGAGCGCACAGGAAAGGACCACACCGATGGTGGACCCGGAGTCGCCGACCGGTGACGACACCAACCCCCGTGCCCGGCGCGGGTCGGGCCAGTACTTCGTGCTGCCCAGCGAGATGGCCGACGAGCTGCGGCGGCTCGAAGCGAAGGCGCAGGAGCGGGACTCGCGCCTGCCCGCGAAGGACGAAGACTAGCGCCGGTCAGCCCAGCTCGGCCAGCCACGGTCGGACGGCAGCGGCGAACTCCTCCGGTGCCTCGACCGGCGGCAGGTGACCAGTGCCGGGCAGGGTCACGAGCTCACCCGCCGGCAGCACGTCCGCCAGTCCCCGGGCGTGCTCCGGCGGGGTGAGCGCGTCCTCCTCCCCCACGACCACCAGCGCGGGACCGGTGTAGGCGCGCAGCACGTCGGTGCTGTCCGGGCGGCTCGCCATGGCCCGCTGCGCCCACGCGACGCCGTCCGCCGGCTGCGCCTCGACGAGCTCCCGGACGCGCGCGACCACCTCCGGGCGCTGCTCGTGCGTCGTGCGCCCGAGGAGGTTCGGCAGCGTGCTGTCGGCCAGCCACCCGCTCGTGCCCTCGCGCTCCGCCCGGTCCGCGACCTCGAGGCGGTTGGCGCGCTGCTCGTCGTCGTCCGCGACGGCCTTCGTGTCGACCAGCAGCAGCCCGGCGACGCGCTGCGGCGCGGCCCGCAGCACGCCCATCGCGACGTAGCCGCCCATCGAGCAACCGCCCAGCACGACCTTCGGCAGCTCCAGCCGGTCGAGCAGTTCCAGGACGTCGGCAGCCGCGGCGTCGATGCTGGGGTGCCCGGCCACCCGGCCGGCGTCGTCGGGCTCGGCCAGGCTCCGCGCCCACGACCCGTCCAGCGGGCTCTCCCCGAGGCCGCGCTGGTCCGGGGCGATCACCCGCGCCTGCTCCTCCAGGCCCGCCCGGGCCTGGTCCCACATCCGTGCGTCCGCCGGGAACGCGTGCAGGAGCACCAGCGGCGTTCCGGCACCCGATTCGATGTAGTGCACGGCCCCATCGTGCCGCACGGAGTGCGACGACGCGCCCCTCCCGCGGGGCGCGTCGCGTGGAGCACGGGAACCTTCCTGTCACCTCCCGCCTACAGGCCCCAGGACTCGCTGAGGTGCCAGGCGGCGCAGACGTCCACGTCGAGCAGGTAGGCCCCGGCCTGTCCGCACTGCTCCTCGCCCGATCCGGGGTCGATCGGCTGTCCGTGGCCCATCCCGGTGATCGCGACGGTCTCGACCAGGGTGCGGCCCGAGCTGTCGGCGTAGACCTCGTGCGGGTAACCCGCGATGGTGTCGGTGGAGGTCGGGGTGGCCGGGATGCCGTGCACGTCCGTCCACTGCTCCACCAGCTCCCGCTGGTTCGCCGGCGCCACGGTGCTGTCCGTGGTGCCGTGCCAGACGCTCAGCGTCGGCCACGGTCCCTGGTGAGAGCTCGCGCCGCGCACCGCCTCGCCCCACTGCTCGGGTGTGCGGTCCTTGCCGGGGTTCATGCAGGTGAACGCGTCGACCACGCTCGTGGCGCAGCCGAACGGCACACCGGCGACGATCCCGCCCCCGGCGAAGACGTCCGGGTAGGCCGCGAGCATGACCGCGGTCATCGCGCCTCCAGCGGACAGCCCGGTGGCGTAGACCCGCGCCGGGTCGCCGCCGGTCTCGCCGAGGGCGTGCTGGACCATCTGCGCGATCGACTCGGCCTCACCGCTGCCCCGCGCGGTGTCGCCGGCCTGGAACCAGTTGAAGCACCGGTTGGCGTTGTTGAGCTGCTCCTGCTGCGGCAGCACGAGGGTGAACTGGGCGCGCTCGGCCAGCTCAACCCAGCCCGCGCCGGTGCCGTAGCCCGCCGCGTCCTGGGTGCACCCGTGCATCGCGACCACCACCGGGCGTCCTTCCGGCAGGCCGTCGGGCACGTACTCGAACATGCGCAGCGCGCCGGGATTGCTGCCGAACCCGGTCACTTCCCGGAGTTCGGCCGCCGACGCCGTCGGGGCGGACACGACCGCCGCCAGCAGCACCGCCGCTGCCAGGGAGAACAACCGCATCACTGAACCACCTCCTCGTGGTCCAGATCACGGTAGAGGTGATCTCGGCCCGCTCTCCACCGTGGACGCCGCTACTCCCAGACGATCTTCTGTGTGCCCGGACCACATGTCCGGGGCCGGCGACCGGGCTTACCGTGATCGCACGATCTCTCCAGGAGGTGCGTCGTGCGCAGGCCGATCACGCTGCTGTCCGCCGGGTTGCTCGCCACCGCGTTGCTCGTCCCGACCGCGTCCGCCGCGCAGCGCTGCGGCCCCGAGGTGCGGGTTCCCGGCGCGGTGCACCAGGAATCGGCGTGCCTGACCGACCTGACCACCACCGGGACGCTCGCCTCGGGACACACCGTGCAGGCCGACTGGGCCGGGCTGACCCCCGCCGACCTGCCCGCACCGGACCCGGTGCCCGGGGTGCAGGTCGACGGCTACTTCCCGGACACCTCGACGACCAACGACCACCACGGCTGGGACCACGACGCCCAGTTCGTGCTGCGGCTGCCCGAGCGCTGGAACGGCGGGCTGGTCGTCACCGGGACCCCGGGCAACCGCAGGCAGTACGCCAACGACCGGGCGATCGCCGACCACGTGCTGGCCGCCGGCTACGCCTTCGCCGCCACCGACAAGGGCAACACCGGCGCCGACTTCCACACCGACGGCAGGCGACCCGGCGACGCCGTGGTGGAGTGGAACCACCGGGTCACCGAGCTGGCCGTCGCCGCCAAGCTCGCCGTCCGGCAGCACTACGGCCGGCCGCCGGCGCAGACCCTCGCGGCCGGGCTGTCCAACGGCGGCTACCTGGTGCGCTGGCAGCTGGAGAACCGGCCGTGGCTCTACGACGGCGGGATCGACTGGGAGGGCACGCTGTGGACGCAGCGCGACAACCTGCTGACGTTCCTGCCCACCGCGCTGCGCGCCCATCCCGAGGGTGACGAACAGGCCCTGCTCGCCGCGGGTTTCGCACCGGGCTCGCACTTCCTGTGGGAGTACCACCACCAGGTCTACTGGGACCTGACGCAGCGGATCTACCGCGAGGAGTTCGACCCCGGCTACGACGGCGACCAGGTGGCCGGGTTCCCGTTCTGCCGCAGCGGGACCCCGCACTGCGACGCCGACTACGACTACGCCTCCCGGCCCGAGGAGGTGCACCGGGCCGTCGAGCGCGTGGCGCTGACCGGCCGCATCGGCAAGCCGCTGATCACCCTGCACGGGACCCTCGACACGCTGCTGCCGATCAGCCGCAGCTCCGACGTCTACGCCGCGATGGTGGCCGAGGCCGGTCGCGGCCACCTGCACCGCTACCACCGCATCGAGGGCGGCAACCACACCGACGGGCTGGTGGACGAGTTCCCCGGGCTGCGCCCGCTCGCCCCGCACTTCCAGGCCGCGTTCGACGAGATGCGGGACTGGCTGCGCCGGTAGCGGTGCGAGGACGGGAACCTTCCTGTCACCCGCCGCGTCAGCCCTGCAGGGCGAGCACGCGCAGGGCCAGCTGGATCTCCAGCGCCCGGTCCGGTGACTGCCAGTCCGCGCCGAGCAGCGACCCGATGCGGTCGAGCCGCTGCACGACGGTGTTGACGTGGACGTGCAGCACGTCCTTGGCGCGGCTGAGGTTCGTCCCGCACGCGAAGTACGCCCGGAGCGTGGCGAGCAGTTCCGTCCCCCGGCGGGCGTCGTAGTCCAGCACGGGGCCGAGCGTGCGCCGCACGAAGCCGTCCAGGTCGGTCTGCTCGCCCAGCAGCACCCCCAGGAAGCCCAGTCCCTCCATCGACGCACCCTCGCCGGTCCGGCCGAGCGCGAGCAACGCCCGCAGGCAGCTGGCGGCCTCGGCGTGCGCCGCCGCGATCTCCCGGGGCCCGTGCGCCGGACCCGCGGCACCCACCGTCACCGGACCGTCCACTGCGGACCGCAGCGTGCCGGCGACGCGGGACGCCAGCGCCCCCGGGTCGGTGTCCGGGACCAGCAGCACCACTTCCTCGGCGTGGATGCCGGCGAGCGCGGCGCAGCGGGCGGCCGCCACCGCCAGGCGGGTGCGCGGCACGCTCTCGGCGTGGGCGATGAGCACGGCGTGCGGTTGCGCCAGGTCCAGGCCCAGCCGCTCGGCCCGCGCCAGCAGCGCCGCCGGGTTGCGCTCGGGCGCGGTGAGCAGGTCGGTGAGCAGCTCCCCGCGCACCTCGTCCTCGGCCTTGGCGACCGAGCGGCGCAGCATGAGCAGCAGCGCGGTGACCACCGCGGCGCGCTCGAAGAGCCGCCGGTCGGCGTCCACCAGGTCACCGCGGCCGGCGAGCACCATGCTGCCGAGCAGTTCCGGCCCGGCCTGCACCGCGCACACCCAACCGTCCGGTGTGGACATCGCGCGTCCGCTCGCGCGCGAGGCCGCGACGGCGGCGGCCGCGGGAACCGGGGGAACCGGGTCGGCGCCGGTCATCTCGGTGCCGTCGGCGTCGAACAGGCCGATCTCGCCGTGCAGGACGTCGGCGACCGCGGCCGCCACCTCGGGCACGTCGGCGCCACGGAGCACCAGGTCCATGAGCCGGTCGTGGGCTTCCTCCGCGCGCCGCAGGGCGGCGCTCTGCTCGCTGATCTCCTCCAGCAGCGCGGCGTTGTCCAGCGCGATCGCGGCGTGGTCGGCCAGCGACGACAGCAGCGCGATCTCGTCCGGGGTGAACTCGCGGCGGGTGCGGTCCGAGGCGTAGAGCACGCCGATGACCTGCTCGCCGAGCGCCAGCGGCACGCCCAGGATCGCGGTCAGGCCCTCGTCGCGGACCGCCGAGTCGATCGGGTGCGTGTGCCGGAACCGCTCGTCGCGGAAGTAGTCGCGGGTCGCGTACGGCTGGGCGGTCTGCGCGACCAGACCGCCCAGCCCCTCCCCCATGCCCAGCGTCACCTTCTGGAACAGCGGCGACACCGACCCGTCGGTGACCCGCACGTAGGTGCGGCCCGCGGCCTCGTCGTTGAGGCTGAGGTAGGAGACGTCGACGCTGAGCAGCGTGCGGGCCCGCCGCACGATCGACCGCAGCACCGCGTCGGTGTCGCGCAGCCTGGCCAGGTCGCTGGCGGTGTCGAACAGCGCGCTGAGCTCGGCCTCCCGCCGCCGGTGCGCGTGGAGGGTGCTGTGGATCCGCAGCGCCAGCGCGGTCGCCCGGCCCAGCCGCGGGTCCTCGACGGCGACGTGCGCCAGCTGCTCGCTGCTGGCGCCGCTGGCGAGCAGTTCGAGCAGCCGGACCACGTCGTCGCTCACCCGCTCATCGTGACACCACGGCCCGCCCCTGCGGGGCGTCCTCGTGCAGGGAACCGCCCGCGGTCTCCCGGGCCACCAGCACCGCCACCACGGTCAGCGCGCACATCGCCACCAGGTAGAGCGAGACCGCGATGGTGCTGCCGAAGTTCTGCAGCAGCGACACCGCGACGATCGGTGCCAGCGCGCCCGCCGCGATCGACGACAGCTGCCCACCGACGGACAGGCCGGTGTAGCGGACCCGGGTGGTGAACTGCTCGGCGAAGAACGCCGCCTGCGGGCCGTACATGGCGCCGTGCAGCAGCAAGCCGATGGTGGTGGCCACCGTGATCACGAGCGGCGACCTGCTGTCCAGCAGCGCGAAGAACGCGAAGCCCCACACCGCGGTCGCCACCGCGCCGAACAGGTACACCGGCTTGCGGCCCACCCGGTCCGACAGCGCACCCCACAGCGGGATGGCCACGAAGTGCAGCACGGACCCGATCAGCACCGCGTTGAGCCCCACCGACTTCGGCAGCTCCAGCGGACCCGTCACGTAGACCAGGATGAACGCGGTGAGCACGTAGTAGGAGACGTTCTCGGCCATCCGCGCCCCGATGGTGATGACCACTTCGCGCCAGTGCGCGCGGAACACCTCCACCACCGGCACGTGCTCGCTGCGCTGCTCGGCCTTGCGCTGCGCCTCCAGGAACACCGGGGATTCGGCGACCGCGAGCCGGATCCACAGGCCGATGACCACCAGCACGCCGGACAGCAGGAACGGGACCCGCCAGCCCCAGGCGAGGAACTGCTCGTCGGACTGCGTCGCGGCCAGCACCGCCAGCACCGCGGTGGCCAGCAGGTTGCCACCCGGCGCGCCGCACTGCGGCCAGGACGCCCACAGCCCGCGCCGGCGGTCGTCGCCGTGCTCGGAGACGATGAGCACCGCGCCGCCCCACTCACCGCCGAGCGCGAAGCCCTGCACCAGGCGCAGCAGGGTGAGCAGGATCGGGGCGAGCGCACCGACCGCGGCGTAGGTGGGCAGCAGCCCCATCGCGCAGGTGGCGCCACCCATCATCAGCAGGCTCACCACCAGCAGCTTCTTGCGACCGACCCGGTCGCCGAAGTGGCCGAACACCAGCCCGCCCAGTGGCCGGGCGATGAACCCGATGGCGTAGGTGGTGAACGCCAGCAGCGTGCCGGTGAGCGGGTCGGCCTCGGGGAAGAACAGCTGGTTGAACACCAGCGCGGCGGCCGACCCGTAGAGGAAGAAGTCGTACCACTCGACGGTCGTGCCGATCAGGCTCGCACCGACGATCCGCGCGATCGAGCCGCCCCGGCGGTCGCCGGGTCTGTTGCTGGCCACAGTGAACACTCCTTCGTGTCAGGCCGGTTCAGGCGGCGGTCCAGCCGCCGTCCATGGGAAGCGACACCCCGGTGACGTGGGCGGCGTGGTCGCCGCACAGCCACCGCACGAGCTCGGCGACCTGCGCCGGGTCGATCAGCTCCTTGAGCGCGGCCCGCCGCAGCAGCACGTCCTCGACCACTTCGGACTCGTCGACCCCGTGCGCGGCCGCCTGGTCGGCGACCTGCGCGCGCACCAGCGGTGTGTCGACGTAGCCGGGGTTGACGCAGTTGCTCGTCACGCCGTGCGCCGCACCCTCCAGAGCGACCACTTTGGACAGTCCTTCGAGGGCGTGCTTGGCGGTCACGTAGCCGGCCTTGTACGCACTGGCGCGCAACCCGTGCACGCTCGAGACGTGCACGACGCGACCCCAGCCCCGTGCGTACATGTGCGGCAGCGCGTTGCGCACGAGCTGGAACGGGGCGGTCACCATCACCTGCTGCATGCGGGTGAAGACGTCCAGGGGGAAGTCCGGCAGCGCGGCGACGTGCTGGAACCCGGCGTTGTTGACCAGGACGTCCACCGCCGCGGGCAGCGCGTCCACCGCCGCGGGGTCGGCGAGGTCCACCACGTGCGCGTGACCCCCGGCCTCCCCGGCCACCTGCTCCGCGGCTGCCCGGTCGCGGTCGACGACGTGCACCTGCGCCCCGTCGGCCGCGAGCGCGTGGGCGCAGGCGCGCCCGATCCCGCTGCCCGCACCGGTCACCAGGGCCACCCGCCCGTCCAGCGCACCGACGTGCCCGTTGTCACTCATGCCGTGGACGGTAAGGCGCTGCGCACGGCTCGACCATGTGCGCGACCACCACAAGTCGGCACCACCTCGTGGTCCTCCCGCCCACACGGCGGGGGTGCGAGCATGGGAACCTTCCTGTCACCCGCGCCGGAAGACCGGCTGCTCGGCGAGTGGGCGGCGGACTGCGGTCCGCGCATGGCCGGCCCCGACGAGATCCGCACGGGGCCGCGGCTGCGCGACGGAGACGGCCCGGGCGGCGATCACCTGGGCACGGTGGCACCGGCCCGACCGGCCCGTGGTGATCACGACCGACGCCGACAACGCCCGGTCGGTCCGGCTCGCCGAGAAGCTCGGGTTCACGCTGGTCGACCGCCGCCGGCTCGACGGTCGGCGGGAACCCGAGCTGGAGTTCCGGCTGGCCGCGCCGCACCGGGGCTGACGGCCGCCCGAGGTGAGGATGGGAACCTTCCTGTCACCGATGTCGGGAACCGGCTGCTCGGCGAAGGGCGGTGGACTACCGTCCACGGGATGGTCGAGCCAGCAGAGATCCGCACTGACCGGCTGGTGATGCGCCGGCTGCGAACGGCCGACACCGACGCGTTCGTCGCCCTGCACAGCGCCCCGGAGGCCCACCCGCACGACGGTTGGTCCCGACGAACCCCGGAGCAGGCGCTCGAGCTGCTCGACTGGTTCCTGGACGACTGGAGCACCGACGGCATCGGGTACTGGACGATCCGGCTCGCCGACACCGGTGAGGTGATCGGCTTCGGCGGCGTCCGGCACGCGTGGGAGGTCGGCGAACACGTGCTGAACCTCGCCTACCGGCTCTGGCCGAGCGCGTGGGGCAACGGCTACGCGCTGGAGATGGCCCGGGAGGCCCTGCGCTGGGCGCACCAGCACCGCCCCGAGCGGCCCGTGGTGATCGTGACGGACACCGGCAACGCGCCCTCGGCGCGCGTCGCCGAGAAGCTCGGCTTCACGCTGCACCTGGAGCGGCACCGCGACGGCCGACCGGAGCTGGTGTTCCGGTCGACGTGAGCATGGGAACCTTCCTGTCACCACCGCGCCCGGCGAGCGGGGTCAGGAACTGACGATGGTGACCTGCCGGGTCTCCGCCGGGCCGTCCCAGGTGCGCGGCAGCGGCGTCGGCACCTCCGGCGCCACCGTCCGCACGATCGCGTCGAGCGCGGCCTCGGCCTTGCCGACCCACAGGTGCTTGGTGTCGGGGAACCCGGTCACCACGGCCTGCGGGATGGCGGCGAAGCGCTTCCGCGCCTCCTCGGGCCGCAGGTAGTCGTCGAACTCCGGCACCAGCGCGTGCACCGGCTTGCCCGACTCGCCCCAGGCGCGCAGGTGCTCCTCGGTGCTCCAGCGCAGCGGCGGGGAGATGAGCACCGCGCCCTCCACCAGCGGGTCCAGGCCGTGCACCAGCGTCAGGTCGGTGCCGAACGACCAGCCCACCAGCCACACGTGCGGCAGGTCGTGGAACTCGGCGTACTCCAGCGCCGCGGCCACGTCGAACCGCTCGGCGTCGCCGCCGTCGAAGCTGCCCTCGCTGCGGCCCGCCTCGCTGGCCGTGCCGCGCGTGTTGAACCGCAGCACCGCGAGGTCGGCCAGCGCCGGCAGCCGGAACGCCGCCTTGCGGTAGATGTGCGAGTCCATCATGCCGCCGTGGGTGGGCAGCGGGTGCAGGCAGATCAGCGTGGCCCGCGGCGGCCGGGACTCCGGCAGGGCGAGCTCACCGACGAGCTTCAGGTCGTCGGCGGTGTGCAGGGTGATCGGCTCGCGGCGCGCGGGCAGCACGGTGTTGGCGCGGATCTCGGTGCTCATCGTCCCCGATCCTGCCACGGACGGGTGGCCGAGACGGTGTGACGTGCGCTAGGACCAGCGCCGGGTGGGTCCGCGGCGGGTGCGCGCGTTCCAGCAGCCGCTGTGCCAGTGGCGGCGCTCCTCGACACCACCGAGTGCCGCGCTCGGCCACGCCACCACGTGCGCGACACCCGGCCGGATCTCGTGGTCGCAGCCGGGGCACCGGTAGAGCTTGGTGGCCTGCGCCGCCGGGACGGTGCGCACCATCCACTCGCCGTCCGGGCCGTGCTCGACGCGGGACGCACCGAAGACCGTGCCCACCGCGCGGTGGCTGGTGTCCACGGTCGGGCGGCGGCGCGGGCGGTTCCGTCGAGGCACGCCCACCACCGTAACTTCCGGGCTACCGGGCGGGTGTCGGCAGGTGCGGCCACGCCTGCTCGGCCAGGCCGCGGGCGAACTCGCAGGCGTCGACGCCGGTCATCCCCGGCACGGCGACCACCAGCTGCGCAACCTCGACCTGCCCGTCGGCGCCGAACGGGCGGTGCCCGGTCTCGGCCGAGCACAGCGGCACCCGCGGGTCCCCGCCGACCACGCTGACCACGGTGCGCCGCCCGGCGATCTCCTCCTCGACGGCGGCCCCGTGCAGGACCTGCGGCGGGTCGCCCGCGGTGTGCGTGAGCTGCACGCGCGGCGCGTCCGCGGCCCGCTCGCCCCAAGAGCACTGGTGCCCGGCGGGACTCGGCCGCCCCTGGGCCTCCTCGAGGCCCGGGACCTGCCGCACCGCAGCGGAGTCCAGCACCTGGCACGGGTCGAGGAGGGCCAGCGAGCCCTCCGGGAACTGCCGGTGCCCGACGCGGTGCTGCTCCAGCGCGGCCACAGCCGCCTCCGCGCCGGCCTCGGCGATGCCGCACAGCCCGCCACCCGGCTCGCCCACCAACAGGTCGGCGCTGACCTGCAGCGCCAGGCCGTCGGCGAACGCGACCTGCCGGGTGCAGTGCCCCGGCAGCGGCGCGTTCTGCACGATCCGCAGCGGACCGCGCGGCACCACCGGATCATCCCGCCGGCCCGGGTCGGCGGCGACGAGCTCACCGACCGCGAGCTGCACCAGCGTCCCGTCCGGAGGTGTGACGTGCAGCAGGCAGTAGTCCAGCGAGACGGTCGCCGCGGGCTCGGTGTCGCCGAACTCCCGCAGCGCGGCGGGATCGGTGAGCGTGCACGGGTCCACTGTGCGCAGATCACCGAGGAAGGCCTGCGCGGTGGCCGCTGCGCCGCGGTCCGGCGCGGCGGGCGCCTGCGGTGGTCCGCCGGGCGCGCACCCCGTCACCAGCAGGACCCAGAGCACCAGCAGCGGCAGACCTCGGTGGCGGGAGCGCGGCGTCACCGAACCACCCTAACCCGGCGCGCCGCCCGCGGAGGGTGCGCGCCGGGAGGGTCCTCACTCGTCGAAGTCGCGCCCCGCCAGGTCGACGATGCGCTCGATCGCCCGGCGCGCGTCGGGCCCGCTGGCGTGCAGGGTGATCCGGTCGCCCTTGCGCGCCCCGAGCCCCATCACGCCGAGGACGCTGGTCGCGTCGGCCTCGTGGTCCCGGAGCGTGATCTTCACGGTGGCCTGCAGGTCGGCGATGCTGCGGGCCAGCAGCGCCGCCGGGCGGGCGTGCAGGCCGACCTCGTTGGTCAGCTCCAGCTCCTCGCGGACCTCGTCCGTCGGCGGCGCCGGCGCCGCCTGCTCGGCGGTTCCCCCGCCGGCTGACGCCTCCTCCGCGGCCCGGGCGACCGCGGACATCTCCGCGCCGCCCTGGGCGGCGACGGCCGCCGCGACAGCCCCCTCCACCAGCGGGGCGTCCACGACCAGCGCGGTGCTCGGGTCGCCGAGCGACTCCACCGCGAGCTCGGCGACCATCTGGGCGCTGCCCAGGTCGTAGAGCACCACCGCGCCCGAACCGGTGTTGGCGTCCGACAGGGCCGCGGAGACCTTCTCGAAGTCGGTGCCCACGCCGCCGTCCGGCAGCCCGCCGGCGGGGACCACCCGCACGTCGGGCGCCATCTGCTGGGCGAGTTCCACGACGCCCTCGGCCAGCGGGGCGCTGTGCGAGACGATGACCAGTCCGACGCTCATGAGCGGGCACCTCCGGCTTCGGCGAAGGCGGACAGCAGCAGTGCGGTCGAGCGCGCGCCCGGGTCGATGTGCCCGGCGCTGCGCTCCCCGAGGTAGGACGCGCGGCCCTTGCGGGCCACCAGGGGTTCGGTGGCCTGCGCGCCCCGGTGGGCGGCTTCGGCTGCCGCGGCCAGCACCTTCGCCGGGCCCTCCCCGGCCTCGGCGGCGTTCTTGGCCGCGTCCACCGCCGGGACCAGCGCGTCGACCATGGTCTTGTCCCCGGCTTCGGCGCGCCCGCGGGCGACCACGCCCTCCAGCCCGGCCTGCACCGCCTTGGCCACCGCCGCGCCGTCCAGCTCCGTCGCGTCACCGACGGCGGCCGCGGCGCGCAGGAACGCCGTGCCGTACAGCGGCCCGGAGGCGCCGCCGACGGTGGAGATCAGCACCGTGGCGCACAGCTTGAGCACCGCGCCGGGCGTCTCCGGCTTGGAGGTCTCGGCCTTGAGCGCCACCGCGCGGAAGCCGCGGTCCATGTTCTCCCCGTGGTCGGCGTCGCCGATCGCGCGGTCCAGTTCGACCAGTTCGTCGCGGTGTTCTGCGACGGTGGCCGCCCCGGCCCGCAGCGCCGCGATCACGTCGTGTGCAGTGCAACCCATCCGGTGCCTCTCCCTCACCAGTGCAGCGCGGCGGTGCGCACCGGCGCGTCCCAGAGCTCGGTGAGCTCGTCGTCCAGCTTCAGCAGGGTCAGGCTCATGCCCTGCATCTCCAGGCTCGTGATGTACGGGCCGACCAGCCGCCGACGCACCTGGACGCCGCGCTCGGCCAGCAGCCGCTCGGCGATGCCGTGCGCCAGGTAGAGCTCCAGCAGCGGGGTGCCGCCCATCGAGTTGGTGAACAGCAGCACCTCGTCGCCGGACTCGAACGGCAGGTCCTCCAGGATCGGCTCCAGCAGCCGGCGCACGATCTCGTCGGCGGAGACCAACGGCTCCCGGGCCCGGCCGGGCTCGCCGTGGATGCCGATCCCGATCTCCATCTCGTCGGCCGCGAGCTCGAAGCTGGGCACCCCGGCGTGCGGCACGGTCGGCGCGGTCAGGGCCATGCCCATCGACCGCACCCGCGCCACGACCCGGCGGGCGAGCTCCTCGCAGCGGTCCAGGTCAGCGCCCTGCTCAGCCGCCGCGCCGACGATCTTCTCCAGCAGGACCGTACCGCCCACGCCGCGCCGCCCCGCGGTGTGGGTGGAGTCCTTGACCGCCACGTCGTCGTCGACGATGACGCTGCGCACGTCGGCGCCCTCGAGCCCGGCCAGCTCCGCGGCGGTCTCGAAGTTGAGCACGTCGCCGGTGTAGTTCTTGACCACCAGCAGCACGCCCGCACCCGAGTTCGTCGCCTCGATCGCGGCCTGCACCGCGTCCGGGGTCGGCGAGGTGAACACCGCTCCCGGCACGGCCGCCGCCAGCATCCCGGGGCCGACGAAGCCCGCGTGCAGCGGCTCGTGGCCGGACCCGCCGCCGGACACCACCGCGACCTTGCCGGACACCGGCGCGTCCGCGCGCACCACCAGCGCCGGGTCGGTCCGGACCCGCAGCAGGTCGGGGTGCGCTGCGGCCATGCCCTGCAGCGACTGCTCGACCACCGTCGCCGGGTCGTTGATGATCTTCTTCACCCGCTGGCCTCCTCACCTGCGCCGCTCGCCGCCGCGCCGCGTGCTCGTCGTCCGGGCGGCACCGCTGCCGTCCCCCGCCGCCCGGCCCGGGGGTGCGAGAGCAAGGGAACCTTCCTGCCACCCTCGACGCAAGCCCAAGCGGACGAGAGGTCCGTCAGCGCCCGCGCACCACCTTGACCAGCCGCACCAGGCGACGCATGGTGCCCTTCGACCGGCCGAAGTTCATCGGGTTCAGCGGGATCCGGTACCGGAGGCGGGTGACCGACTGCGGCCGGGCGAACTCGCGCAACCCGTCGGCCCCGTGGATGCGGCCGAACCCGGAGTCGCCGACCCCTCCGAACGGCAGCGCGGGCACCCCGGCGAAGGCGACCACCGAGTTGATCGACACCATGCCGGTGCGCAGCCGCCGCGCCAGCTCCGCGCCCCGCGCGCGGGAGAACACCGCAGCGCCGAGCCCGTAGCGGGTGGCGTTGGTGCGGGCCACCGCCTCGTCGACGTCGCGGACCCGCTGCACGACGATGGTGGGGCCGAAGGTCTCCTCGGTGACCGCGAGGGAGTCCTCGGGCACGTCGGTGAGCACCACCGGTTCCACGAACGGCGGGCGCACCGAGTGCTCGCCACCGACCACCGCCCGGCCGCCGCGCTCCAGCGCGTCGTCGATGTGGCTGCGGATGACGTCCACCTGCGAGGGCATGGTGATGGGACCGAAGTGGGCGCCCGGCTCCCCGCCCGGCCGCAGCTTCCCGGCCCGCTCGGTGACCATCTCCACGAAGCGGTCGGCGACCGCCTCGACCACGTACACCCGCTCCACGCCGATGCAGGTCTGCCCGGCGTTGGACATCGCGCCCCACACCGCGGCGTCCGCGGCCGCGGTCAGGTCGGCGTCGGCGTCGACGATCAGCGCGTCCTTGCCGCCGCACTCGACCAGCACCGGCACCAGGTTCTCGGCGCAGGAGGCCATCACCCGCTTGCCGGTGGCGGTGGAGCCGGTGAAGGCGACCTTGTCCACCCCGGACGTGCACAGCGCCGCACCGGTCTCCCCGAACCCGGTCACCAGCCGGAACACCGGGTGGTCCGGCACCGCCTCGGCGAAGCTGTCGACCAGCCACTGGCCGACACCGGGGGTGAGCTCGCTGGGCTTGAACACCACCGCGTTGCCCGCGGCGAGCGCGTAGGCGATGGAGCCCATCGGCGTGAACGCCGGGTAGTTCCAGGGGCCGATCACCCCGATCACGCCGTAGGGCAGGTACTCGACGGTGGCGGTCTGGTTGGCCATCAACACGCCGGAGGACACCTTGCGGCGCTTGAGCACCTTCTCGGCGTTGCCGGCCGCCCAGTGCAGGTGGTCGATCACCAGGACCAGTTCGAGCCGCGCGTCGTCGAGCGGCTTGCCGGTCTCCGCGCAGATCACCCCGGCCAGCTCGTCCACGCGCCGGGCCAGCTGCTTGCGCCAGGCGTCGAGCCGCTGCTTGCGGCCGGAGAACCCGAGCTCGGCCCAGGCCTCCTGCGCCTCGCGGGCGGCAGCCACGGTGGCCTCGACCTCGTCCGCGGAGTGGACCGGGTGGCGCCCCACGACCTCGCCGGTGCGGGGGTCGATCGATTCGAACGTCGGGGGCTCCGCGCTGGCCGCGGGCGGAACGTCGACGCCGCCTCGGGCGGTCTGGGTCATGGCCGGCCTCCCACCTTTACGTCGGTCGTTGTCATCGTGCAGCCTACGGAATCCGGGAGCTCACCGGGACGTCAAGCCGCAGGCAGCTTCGATCTCACCTGCTGGGCGAGCTTCACCGCGCTGCCGCAGGGGTCCATCGGGACCCGCTGCGCGTTGGAGATCTCGACGTGCACGAACTCGGTCCCCGACGGGGTCCTGCGGTGCTCCCACTCGACCGAGCAGGCGGGCGGGTCGGTGCGGACCTGCACCGTGCTCGGCGCCCCGCCCAGGTCGGCCAGTGGCGGGGGCGGCACCCCCGGCGGGACGTCGCTGCGCTGCATGGTCCCGAGCTCGAAGCGCACCGTCGCCGCGACACCGTTCTCGGCGAACCACCGGCACTCGTACAGCCCGCGGCCGCCGCTGGCGTCCGGGGTGCCGCCGGCCACGGCGTCGCGCAGCACCACGGGGTCGGCGACCTCGCAGGGCGCGAAACCGGCCAGCCCGCCCGAGGCCCGCGCGTTCACCGGCGGCCCGGTGCGCACCACCTCGATGACGTCGGTGAGCAGCTGCACCGCCGGCGAGCAGACGTCCTCGTGCTCCGCGGCGAGCTGGACCGCCACCCCGCGGGCGCTGCCGAACCGCTCCAGGTCACCGCCGGTGTGCGCGGCGCTGACGAAGCAGGTCCCGGAGTTCTCGGTGATCTGGGCGGGCAGGCCGCCGATGCGGTGGCGGCTCGGGTCCTGCACCTCGAAGTCGAAGTAGAGGGTCACGCTGAAGTCGCGACCCTCGTGGTCGTGCATGAAGTTCGAGCAGCTGTCGAGCCCATTCGGCAGGAACGCGGGATCGGGCCGCCCGTACCGCTCCAGACCAGCGGCGCGCAGCGTGCCGCACACGTCGACCCCGCGCAGCCGTTCCGGCGCGAACGCCGGGTCCAGCAGCGCGTCCGGTTCGTCCACCGGGACATCGGGCAGCTCGACGGTCCGCCTGGCGGACACGGTCGGCTCGATCCCGGGCGCTGACGCGCAACCGGCCACGGCCAGCGCGCTGAGCAGCACGGCGATCAAGGACACAGGTCGGAACACGCGATCACACTAGCGATCGGTGCGCGTTCCCGGAGGGAGAACCGGAGGTTCGGGCGACACGACGACGGCGCCCGTACCCGGAGCGTGCGGGCGCCGTCACCAGGGGTGCTCAGCTCTCGGTGGGTTCCTCGGGGACGGTGATGGGGCGCAGGCGGGCCCAGGTGAGGAAGACGGCGGCGAAGACGAGCATGCCGATCCCGGCCCAGAGGTTGATGTTGACACCTGCGGACTTCTCCGCCTCGGGCTGGACGACGCCGACCACGACCAGCACCACCCCGTAGACGGCGAACAGCAGCGCGATGACCGAGCGGATGTCGAACGCACCCGCGGTGCGCGCGGAACCTGAAGACATGACCTGCGACCTCCCGTGTCAGGCGAAGACGATGTTGAGCACGACCACCAGCACCAGCGCGATCCCGGCCAGCAGCCCGGGCCGCCGGTACCAGCCGGCGTCCTCCCCGCTGGTGGAGGCCTGCAGCTGCGCCTTCGGCGTCAGCGAGTACACCAGCCCGGCCAGCTCCGCCTCCGGCTTCGGCCGGGTGGCCAGGCTGACCACCACACTGACGGCGATGTCGACCACGAACGCCACCCCGGCCCCGACGAAGCTGGCGCCCTGTCCGGGCAGGTCGATCACCCCGGACTCCGACATCGCGAACACCACCACCGCCGCCGCGGTGCCCAGCACCAGACCCGACCAGCCGGCGTGCGGGGTCATCCGCTTCCAGAACATGCCCAGGATGAACGTGGCGAACAACGGCGCGTTGAAGAACGAGAACAACTGCTGCAGGTAGTCCATCAGGTTCGAATACCCCGAAGCGATGAACGCCGTGCCCACCGCCGCCAGCGTGGCCCCCACCGTGACCCACCGGCCCATCCGCAGGTAGTAGCCATCCGCCCGGTCCCGCACCACGTAGGACTGCCAGATGTCATAGGTGAACACCGTGTTGAACGACGACAGGTTCGCCGCCATCCCCGCCATGAACGACGCCAGCAACCCCGCCAACGCGACACCGAGGATCCCGTTGGGCAGCAGGTCCCGCATCAACAACAGGATCGCGTCGTTGTAGTCCACCGGCGCCCCCTCCGGCGCCCCCGCCTGCTTGTAGGCCCCCAGCTCCGGGATCACCACCGCCGCGACCATCCCCGGGATGATCACGATGAACGGGATGAACATCTTCGGGAACGCCCCGATGATCGGCGTGCGCTGCGCCGCCGACATGCTCTTCGACGCCATCGCCCGCTGCACCTCGACGAAGTTCGTCGTCCAGTACCCGAACGACAGCACGAACCCCAGACCGAACACCAACCCCACCACGCTCCAGAACGGGTTGGCGAACCCGGTCAACTCCGTACCCGGCCACGCCGACAACTGCTCACCCCCACCCGGACCGGCCGTGACCTTCTCCACCAGCCCCTGCACACCACCGACCTTGACCAACCCCACGATCGTCAACGGCAACAACGCCGCCACGATCACGAAGAACTGCAACACCTCGTTGTAGATCGCCGCCGACAGACCCCCCAACGCCGTGTAGGACAACACGATCGCCGCCGCGATCAACACCGACACCCACAACGGCCACCCCAGCAACGCGTTCACGATCGACGCCAACAGGTACAGGTTCACCCCCGCGATCAACACCTGCGCCACCGCGAACGAGATCCCGTTGACCAGATGCGCCGCCCGACCGAAACGCCGCAACATGAACTCCGGGACACTGCGCACCCGCGACCCGTAGTAGAACGGCATCATCACCACGCCCAGGAACAGCATGGCCGGCACCGCACCCACCCAGAAATAGTGCATCGTCGGCATCCCGTACTCCGCACCATTCGCCGACATGCCGATGATCTCGATCGCACCCAAGTTCGCCGAGATGAACGCCAACCCCGTCACCCACGCCGGCAACGCACGACCCGACAAGAAGAAATCCAGACTCGTCGACACCGCACGCCGCGCCAAGTACCCGATCCCCAGCACGAACACGAAGTACAACGCCAACAACACATAATCGACGGCATTCGCGTCCAGCAAGCGCCCCTGGGCCAGCAGCACCGCTACCCCTCCTCCAGACCCAACAAAGTCCAACGACAACCACCACTCGGCAACCGCAGCCGGACAGTACCGCACAGTGCCTGAGCTCACACCGGCCCGATATCAATTCGTTGGAACCGCCGCCTGGATCGATCATCCACCTGGTCAGGCGCGACCATGCGAGTGATATCGCGGAGCGCAACCTCCGATCTACAGATCGTGACCGGTACCGTCTCCAGTAGTACTCGCACAGCGGCCGAGGGGGAAGCTGTGAACGCCCGAGTGGACTTGGCGATCGTCGCTGCACTCACGGACGACCTGGCCGAGCGGGTCGACACCGACCCCGCGCGATCGGCCGCCTTCTTGCGGCACCTGGCCGAGCTGGTCGTCCCGTGGTCGGCGCTCCGGCTGGGTGCCTGCCGCACCTGCGGCCACCCCGACCGGACCTGAGCCCAGGCGCCGACGCCCGCCAGCAGGGTGTCGACCACGCGCACCGCCAGCTCGTCGACGTCACCACCGGCCCGCCCGTCCTCGGCGGCCGCGGAGACCAGCACGCAGCAGACCCGCCGCGCCCCCCTGGCGGGTCCACGTCCGCCGCGCAGCGCACCGGAGTCCCCGGCGCGCCGGACGAGCCGCAGGCACGTCTGGGCGCACCTCGTCGTGGCTGCGGGCGACCTCTCCGACGGCGGTCCGGCTCACCGCGTAGCCCCAGTCGACCTCCACCCGCAGCACGTCGGAGAGCCCCGACGGGCACGGCGCGGAGGTGGCGGCCTCCCCCGGCACCCCGCTGGACGAGCTGCTCGCCCAGCTCCCCGCGAACGCGGGCCCGACCACCGGACGACCGGTCGACCCGGCCGAGGTCGCGGCGCTGGTGGCCTTCCTCGCCTCACCGCACGCGACGAGCACCGCGGGCGCCGACCAGCTCGTCGACGGCGGCGCCGTCCAGACGGCCTGACGTGAGCATGGGAACCTTCCTGTCACCGACAGCCGGGAGGTTCCCGCTCAGCGGGCCGAAGCGGATCAGAACAGCCGGTACTCGTCCGGCTCGATGCCGCGCAGCTTGTCGTAGTCCAGGATCACGCAGCGGATGCCGCGGTCCTCGGCCAACGTGCGCGCCTGCGGCTTGATCTGCTGCGCCGCGAACACCCCGGTCACCGGCGCCAGCAGCGGGTCGCGGTTGAGCAGCTCCAGGTAGCGGGTCAGCTGCTCGACGCCGTCGATCTCGCCGCGCCGCTTGATCTCCACCGCCACGCTGGCGCCGTTGGCGTCCCGGCACATCAGGTCCACCGGGCCGATCGCGGTCGGGTACTCGCGGCGCACCAGCGTCCAGCCCTCGCCCAGCGTGGTCACGTGCTCGGCCAGCAGCTCCTGCAGGTGCGCCTCGACGCCGTCCTTGACCAGGCCCGGCTCGGCGCCCAGCTCGTGCTTGGAGTCGTGCAGGATCTCGTCGATGGTGATCACGAGCTTCTCGCCGGCCTTGTTCTGCACCGTCCAGACGCCGGGGTCCTCGATCAGCCAGCACGGCGGGCTCATCCAGTTCAACGGCTTGTAGGCCCGGTCGTCCGAGTGCACCGACACCGAACCGTCGGCCTTCACCAGCAGCAGGCGCTGCGCCATGGGCAGGTGCGCGGTGAGGCGGCCGACGTAGTCCACCTGGCAGCGAGCAATGACGAGTCGCACCCGGCACAGGGTACGGCGTCGATCGAGACGGCCGGCACGGGTGTGGCCGACCGCCGGTGCCCCAGGTCGGACCTCGGCCTTCCCGCTGGGCGAGATACCGTTACCGCTCGTGTCTGCCGCACGGAGCCTGTTGCGCGTCAAACCCGCTGAGCAACTCACCGACGAGGGGGCGCACACCCAGCTGCGCCGCACCCTCGGCCTGGTCCCCCTGGTGGCGCTCTCGGTCGGAGCCACCCTCGGGACCGGGATCTTCGTGGTGCTGGCCGAGGCCGCCCCGGCCGCCGGTCCCGCGGTGGTCGTCTCGTTCGTGCTGGCCGGACTGGCGGCGCTGTGCTCGGCCCTGTCCTACGCCGAACTCGCCGGCAGCGTCCCGGTGTCCGGCTCGGCCTACTCCTACACCTACGCCACGCTCGGCGAGATCGTCGCCTGGATCTGCGGCTGGTGCCTGCTGCTGGAGTACGGCGTGTCCGTCGCGGCGGTCGCGGTCGGTTGGGGCGGCTACCTCAACGAGTTCCTGCAGGGCACCCTCGGCGTCGCCATCCCGGAAGCGCTGTCCGCGCCGCCCGGTGAGGGCGGGCTGGTCAACGTGCCGGCCGCGCTCATCGTCCTGCTCGCCACGTTCGTGCTGCTGCGGGGCGTGCGGGAGAGCGCGCGGGCCACCACGGTCACCACGCTGCTCAAGATCGTCGTGCTGGTGTTCTTCGTCGCGGTCGCGATCACCGGGTTCGACTCGGACAACATGACGCCGTTCGCACCCGCCGGGTTCGCCGGGATCTCGGTGGGCGCCTCGGCCGTGTTCTTCTCCTTCATCGGCTTCGACGCCGCCTCCACCGCCGGCGAGGAAGCCCGCAACCCGGGACGGGACCTGCCCCGCGCGATCATCCTGTCGCTGGCCATCGTCACCGCGGTCTACGTGCTGGTCGCCTTCGCCGCCGTCGGCGCGGTCGGTGTCGACGTGCTCTCCGGGTCCGACGCCTCGCTGGCCGCCGCGCTGCGCATCGTGACCGGGCAGGGCTGGCCGTCGGTTGTGCTCGCGTTCGGCGCGGTGGTCGCCATCGCCTCCGTGGTCCTGACCGTCCTCTACGGGCAGACCCGGATCCTGGTGTCGATGTCCCGCGACGGCCTGGTACCGAGCGTGCTGTCGAAGGTGGACGAGCGCGCGGTGCCGGCGCACAACACCCTCGTGGTCGGTGCCGTGGTGGCCGTGCTGGCCGCGGTGGTGCCGCTGAACCAGCTCGCCGAGGCGACCAGCATCGGCACCCTGGTGGCGTTCGGCCTGGTCAACATCGGCGTCGTGGTCCTGCGCCGGACCCGCCCGGAGCTGCCCCGCAGCTTCCGGACCCCGCTGATGCCGTGGGTCCCGCTGCTGGGCCTGGCGCTGTGCGCGTACCTGATCTCCGGCCTCGACGCGGTCACCTGGCTGACCTTCGCGGTGTGGACCGCGATCGGCCTGGCGGTGTACTTCGGCTACGGGCGCCGCCACTCCAAGCTGAACCGCACCCCCACCGCCGGGTGAGCTCCGCGCGGCGGGGGTGACAGGAAGGTTCCCATCCTCACGTCACCGGCCGCGCCCGCGGACCGCGCGCCCGGAGCCGGACCGCCGTGGGCGCAGTCCCGTGGATTTCACCTGATCACGCGACACCGCGATGCGTGCGAACGCGTGTTCGACGCGGGATCATGGGGGCATGGCACCGCTGACGAGCACCGACGCAGCCGAGGGCACCGCCATCCGGGCCCGGTCGGCAGCGGTGCCCTGCGCCGACGCCGACGTGGTCGCCCGGGTCCAGGAGCCGGAGCGGTCCATGCGGGCGGCCATGTTCGAGCGGCTCCAGCTGATCACCGAAGCCGAGCACCGGGGCCTCTTCGGGAAGCAGGGCGCACGGTCGACGCCCGCCTGGCCGCAGGGGCTGCTCGACATCGACCACCGCGACGCCAAGGGGCGGGTCACCGCGCCGCGCGCCGTCGAGGACCGCAGGACGCTGTGCGGCGATCCCCGGTCGCGACCGGCCACCGGGCACGCCGGACGGGCACCACATCGTCTCCCGGTCGGACGGCGGGCCGACCGAGCTGTCCACCGTGGTCGTGCTCTGCGGCCACCACCACCGCACCGTGCACTCCCAGCGCTGGGAGACCGCGGTGCGGGACGGGCGCCCCAGCTCCACCTCGCCATCCACAGTGGACCTGTCACGCACACCGCGCCAGGTGGCCGCGCGGCACCGGTCCAGCACCGGGCGCTCATCGAGCAGCAGCTGCGCAGACCGCGCGGCGGAGCGGACGCGCTCGCGAGCGCCGGCGAACGCGTCACCCCCGCGCGCCCGCGGTCGGGCACCATGTCCGCATGGAGCAGACGAGCAGCCGCGAGGTGTACGCGAACCCGTGGATGTCGGTGCGGGAGGACGGAGTGCGCCGGCCGGACGGGTCCGAGGGGATCTACGGGGTGGTCGACAAGCCCAGCTACGCGCTGGTGATCCCGCTCGACGGGGACCAGCTCCACCTGGTCGAGCAGTACCGCTACCCGCTGGGCATCCGCCGCTGGGAGTTCCCGCAGGGCACCGCGCCAGACCGGCTCGACGTCGACCCCCTCGAGCTCGCCGCCCGCGAACTGCGGGAGGAGACGGGCCTGCGGGCGGAGAACCTCGTCGAACTCGGACTCCTGGACGTCGCACCGGGCATGTCCAGCCAGCGCGGCCGCGTGTTCCTGGCGACCGGCCTGACCGTCGGCCAGCACGAGCGGGAGCACGAGGAGCAGGACATGCGCGCCGCGTGGTTCTCGCGCGCCGAGTTCGAGAAGATGGTCTCCGCCGGGGAGATCACCGACGCCCAGTCCATCGCCGCCTACGCCTTGCTGCTGCTGCACGAGCGGCGGACCGCGGGCTGAGCGTCAGGCCTCCTCCAGCACCGACCGCAGGAACCGGCGGGTGCGCTCGTGCTCCGGGCACTCGAACAGCTCCTCCGGCGGCTTGTCCTCCACGATCCTCCCCTGGTCGAACATGAGCACCCGGTCCGAGACGTCGCGGGCGAACTTCATCGCGTGCGTCACGCACAGCATCGTGATGTCGCTGCTGCGCGCCACGTCGCGCAGCACGTCGAGCACCTCGGCCGCCAGCTCCGGGTCCAGCGCCGAGGTGATCTCGTCCAGCAGCAGCACGTCCGGGCGCATCGCCAGCGCCCGGGCGATCGCCACCCGCTGCTGCTGCCCACCGGACAGCTGCGCCGGGTAGGCGTCCAGCTTGTCCGCCAAGCCCACCAGCTCCAGCAGCTCCCGCGCCCGCTGCCGCGCCTCCTCCACCGGCAGGCCCAGCACGTGCACCGGCGCCTCAGTGACGTTGCGCAGCACCCGCATGTTCGGGAACAGGTTGAACTGCTGGAACACCATGCCGATGCGCTTGCGCACCGCGCGCAGGTGCTTCTCGTCCGCGGGGACCAGGCGGCCGCCCCGCCGCACGTGCGTCAGGCACTCGCCGCCGACGTGGATCGTGCCGCCGTCGACCCGCTCCAGGGTCATCAGCAGCCGCAGGATCGTCGTCTTGCCCGACCCGCTCGGCCCGATCAGGGTCACCCGCTGCCCCGGCTGCACCGCGAAGTCGAGCTCGTCGAGCACCACGGTGTCCCCGAACCGCTTGACCACGCGGTCGAAGCGGATCATGTCCTCAGGCTCCGACACGGCGTTCCACCCTCCGCACCAGCACCGACGCCGGGTAGCTCAGCAGCAGGAAGCAGATGCCCGCCAAGGTCAGCGGCTCGACGTAGCGGTAGGCGTCGGACCCCGCCTCCTGCGCCGCGCCCACCAGGTCGAGCACGCCGATGGCCAGCAGCAGCGGCGTCTCCTTGAACATCGAGATCGTGCAGTTGCCCAGCGCGGGCAGCACGCGCGGGATCGCCTGCGGCAGCACCACGCTCGTCCACACCCGCCGGGACGGCAGGCTCAGCGCCGTCGCCGCGTCCCACTGCCCGCGCGGCACCCCCTCGATCCCCGCGCGGTAGACCTCGGCCGCGTAGCAGGCGTAGTGCACACCGAGACCGAGGACACCGGTGGCCAGCGAGGAGAACCGCAGGCCGATGCCCGGCAGCACGTTGAACAGGAAGTACAGCTGCACCAGCAGCGGGGTGCTGCGCACGAACTCGATGAACAGCCAGGTCGCGCGGCTGACCGCCCGGATCGGCGAGCGCCGCAGCAGGGCCAGCAGCAGGCCGAGCGCGAACGCGACGACCGACCCGAGCACGGTGGCCTCGAAGGTCACCAGCAGGCCGCGCAGGACGTCCGGGACGACCCGGCCGGTGAACTCCCAGTCCCAGACCACCTAGACCGCCCCGTCCGCACCTCGGCCGAGCGCCTTCCCCGGCTCGACGGGCCGGCGCCCCACCCCGGCGGCCGCCCGCCGCTCCAGCGCCCGCACCACCACCGTGATCAGCACGGCCAGCACCAGGTACATCACCAGCATCAGCACGTAGATCAGCGCGGTCTGCCCGGTGAAGTTC
This sequence comes from Saccharopolyspora hordei, assembly GCF_013410345.1. Classification (NCBI taxonomy): domain Bacteria; kingdom Bacillati; phylum Actinomycetota; class Actinomycetes; order Pseudonocardiales; family Pseudonocardiaceae; genus Saccharopolyspora; species Saccharopolyspora hordei. The sequence continues at coordinate 1,722,238 of NZ_JACCFJ010000001.1, read as the reverse complement.
GGCTCGAGGACGTCGCGGCCCTGGTAGGTGATGTCGTGCACGAAGATCAGCGACAGCAGGGCGCTGCTCTTGAGCAGCTGGATGAACAGGTTGCCGAACGGCGGGACCATCTCCACCACCGCCTGCGGCAAGATGACCCGCCACATCCGCTGCGCCCGGGAGAAGCTCAACGCGATGGCGCACTCGTGCTGCTCCCGCGGCACCGCCTGCACGGCACCCCGCACGATCTCCCCGCCGTAGGCGCCGTGGTTGAGGCCGAGCACCAGGATCCCCGCCCACAGCGGCAGCAGCTCGAAACCGACCAGCAGCGGCAGTGCGAAGAAGATCCAGAACAGCTGCACGACCTCCGAGGTGCCGCGCCAGACCTCGACGTAGGTGCGCGCGATGACCCGCACCCACCGCCGCGGCGAGAGCATCCCCAGCCCGGCGACCAGCGACAGCACGACGCACAGCACGATCCCGCCCAGCGTCGCGACCACCGTCGCCGGCACGCCCTGCAGCAGCACCCGGAGGAAGTGCCCGAGGTTGTCGAACATGCCCGCTCCCGTCAGCTAGCGGCGCACAACGCCTCCGTGGTCACGTCGGGAGGCGGCACGTTCTCCTGGGTGAACCCGAACGGGCTGGCGATGCGCACCCACTCACCACTGTCGTGGAGGGCCTTCAGCTCGGTGTCGAACGCCTCGCGCAGCCCGGTGTCGTCCGTGCGGAACACGAAGGCGCCGGCCTGCACCTCCGGCTTGCCGTCGATGACTGGGGTGAAGCTGGGGGTGACCTCGACCGGGGCACCGGGGTTCTTCTGCACCAGGTCGTGCAGCGAGATGCCGGTCAGCGCGGCGCAGTAGACGCGCTTGTTGACCACGGCCTGCAGCAGCGCGTTCTGCGAGTCGAAGACCTGCAGCTGCGACTCCGGCACGCCCGAGCGCTGGGCGTAGTCCTTCTCCACGGCGCCGCTGAGGACCGCGACGGCGAGGTTCTTGCGGACCACGTCCTCGAAGGTGGCGACGCCCTCCGGGTTCCCGCTCGGCACCAGGAACGCCGTGGGCGCGACGTAGTCGGGGATGGAGAACGCCGCGTTCTTGCAGCGCTCGGGGGTGATGAACATGCCGGCGGCGACCACGCTGAACTTGCCCGCGTTGAGCGCCGGGATCAGCTGGTTGAAGTCGACCTGCGTGGCCTGCACGTCGCCGACGCCGAGGCGGCGGAACACCGCGCGGGCGACCTCGGGCGCCTCTCCGGTGACCCGGCCGGTCTCGTCGGTGAAGCCGTACGGCGCTTCCCCGGCGATGCCGACCTGCACGGTGCCCGACCGGCGGGCCTCCTCGAGCGGGTCCCCTCCCCCGCCATCACCGGTCCGGGTGCAGCCGAGCACGCCCCCGCCCAGCACCAGCAGGCCGGTCCCCGTCAGGAACTCGCGACGCGTCCACCCGCTGCCCGCCATGACCATCGCCCCCTCGTTCCGGAAGCCGGGCTACCGCCCATGGTCGGGCCAAGTGCGGGGGCGTGCATCACCAGCTCAGTCGGTCACGCGTTCGATCTCCGCGCCGAGGCTGCGCAGGTTCTCCACGAAGTTCGGGTAGCCGCGGTCGATGTGGAAGACGTCCCACACCTCGGTCACGCCGTCGGCGCACAGCCCCGCCAGGACCAGGCCCACGCCGGCCCGGATGTCGGTCGCCCACACCGGGGCGCTGGACAGCCGCTCCTGCCCGCGCACGACCGCGTGGTGGCCGTCGGTGCGCGCGTCCGCGCCCATCCGCACCAGCTCCTCGATGAACCGGAACCGCGACTCGAACAGGTTCTCGGTGATCATCGAGGTGCCGTCGGCGACCGCGGACAGCGCCAGCGCCATCGGCTGCAGGTCCGTCGGGAAGCCTGGGTAGGGCAGCGTCACGAAGTCCACCGCAGTGGGGCGGCGCTGCATCAGCACCCGGAAGCTCTCCTCGCTGGTGGTCACCTCGGCACCGGCGGTGCGCAGCTTCTCCAGCACCAGGTTGACGTGCCGCGGGTCGACCCCGCGCACCGTGATGTCACCGCGGGTGGCCGCCGCGGCGAACGCCCAGGTCGCGCCCACGATCCGGTCGCCGATCACGCGGTGCTCGACGGCCTTGAGCGACGACACCCCGTGCACCGTCAGCGTGGACGTGCCGGCGCCCTCGATCTTGGCGCCCATCTGCTGCAGCATCACGCACAGGTCGACGATCTCCGGCTCGCGCGCGGCGTTGTCGATCACCGTGGTGCCCTCGGCCAGCACCGCGGCCATGAGGATGTTCTCCGTCGCGCCCACGCTCGGGAAGTCCAGCCAGATCTGGGCGCCCTGCAGGTTCTCGGCCTCGGCCACCACCGCGCCGTGCTCGATGTGGCTGGTGGCGCCCAGCTGGCGCAGGCCGTTCTGGTGCATGTCCAGCGGCCGGGACCCGATCGCGTCCCCGCCGGGCAGGGTCACGACCGCGCGGCGGCAGCGCGCCACCAGCGGCCCCAGCACGCACACCGAGGCGCGCAGCTTGCCCATGGACGGCGACACCGCCTCGTGGCTGATCGTCGCCGGGGTGGTGATGCGCACCGTCCCGCCGTCGATCGACACCTCGCAGCCGAGGCTGCGCAGCACGTCGGCCATCAGCGGGACGTCGAGGATCTCCGGGCAGTTGACGATCGTCGTCGTGCCCTCCGCCAGCAGCGCGGCAGCCATGAGCTTCAGCACGCTGTTCTTCGCACCGACCACGTCGACCTCGCCGACGAGACGGGCTCCGCCGTGTACCCGGAAGTGCTCACTCACGAGCATCGAGGTTACGGCCCGCCCAGCACCGCCATCGGGCCGGGTGCGGCATCGATCCAGCAGCGCATGGGAACCTTCCTGCCACCCCAGGTAGCGGCATGGGAACCTTCCTGTCAGGTCGGCCTAGGCTGTCGGCATGGCTGTCCACCTGACGAAGATCTACACGCGGGCCGGTGACTCGGGCACGACCCGGCTGTCGGACAACTCCACGGTGCGCAAGACCGACCCGCGGTTGGTCGCCTACGCGGACGTGGACGAGACCAACTCGGTGCTCGGCGTGGCGCTGGCCACCGCGCAGCTCGACGAGGACGTCGTCGCGGTGCTCAAGGCCGTGCAGAACGACCTGTTCGACGTGGGCGCGGACCTGGCCACGCCGATCGCGGAGAACCCGAAGCACCCGCCGCTGCGGATCACCCAGGACTACGTGGACCGGCTCGAGGGCTGGTGCGACGAGTTCAACGCCCGGCTCGGCAAGCTGGACTCGTTCATCCTGCCCGGCGGCACTCCCGGCGGTGCGCTGCTGCACCAGGCGCGGTGCGTGGCCCGGCGGGCGGAGCGCTCGGCCTGGGCGCTGCAGGAAGCCGACGGCGAGCACACCTCCCCGCTGCCCGCGAAGTACCTGAACCGGCTGTCGGACCTGCTGTTCATCCTGGCGCGGGTGGCCAACCCGGACGGCGACGTGCTGTGGAAGCCGGGCGGGAACGCCTAGCTGAGCTCCTTGCCGAAGCACCGGCTCAGCGGGTCGTCCTGGTACACGCCGAACTTGTCGATCTCGACGTACCCGGCGGAGGCGTAGAGCCCGATCGCCTCCGGCTGGCGCACCCCCGTCTCGAGCACCATGCGCTTGCGGCCGGCCTCCGCGGCGGTCCGCTCCAGCTCCGCGAGCATCCGCCGCGCGAGGCCGGCCCCGCGCGCACCGGGCACGACGAACATCCGCTTGAGCTCGGCGTCCCCGTCCTGGAACCCCGGCTCGTCGCTGTCCTGGCTGCGCCAGCCGCCCGACACGACCGGGCGGCCGTCCAGGTAGCCGAGCAGGAACAGCCCGCGCGGCGGCCGGAACTCCGCCGGGTCGACCGGGGTGAGGTCCTCCTCGCCGTAGCGCTCGACGTACTCCTGCTGGAGGCTGTCGATCAGCACCCGGGAATCCGGGTGGTCGTAGTCGACGATCTCGATGCGCACTGACGCAGCCTACTGCGCAGGCAGGTGGATCAAGCCAGCGCTTTTTCGTACCAGTGCCGGGCGTACTCGTTGTCGTTGTAGGCCGGGATCTCCCGGTAGCCCGCCGACTCGTAGAGGGCGCGCGCCTCGCGGAGCTCGGACGCGGTGTCCAACCGGACCCGGTCGCAGCCCAGCTCCGTGGCGTGCTCCTCGAGCTCGCGGAGCAGCGCCCGGCCCGCGCCCCGGCCCCGCAGCTCCGGGGCGATCCACATGCGCCGGATCTCCCCGATGCCGTGCGGCTCGGTGCGCAGCGCGCCGCAGCCGAGGACCCGGCCCTCGTCGCGCACCACCAGGAACACCCCGTTGGGCGGGACGAAGTCGGTCTTCGCCGGCGGTGCGGCGCGGGAGGTGTCGAACCCGTTCGGGAAGCGGCGGTCCAGCTCGGCGACGTACGCGTCGAGCGCCCGCTGGGCGTCCGGGGTGTCGATGGGTTCGGGTTCGATCGTGAAACTGGCCTGCTTGCTCACGCCCCCAGTCTTTCGCCCTCGCGCGTTCACTTCCAGTTGCGCCGCCTTGGGGTGCGTAAAGTGGAGCTTCATGCTCGATCCCTCGCGGCTGCTCGTGCTGCTGGCGCTGCGCGAACACGGCAGCGTCACGCGGGCCGCCGACCAGCTCGGCCGGACCCCGCCCGCGGTGTCGCAGCAGCTCATCCGCCTGGAGGACGAAGTCGGCGCGCAGCTGGTCGAGCGGCTCCCACACGGGGTCCGCCTGACCCCGCTGGGCGTGCAGCTGGCCGAGCGAGCGGACCGGATCGCCGCGGCCCTGCGGGACGCCACCGACGACGCGCAGCGCTTCCGCGACGAGCACCGCAACCGGCTCCGCCTCGGCGCCTTCCCCACCGCCGGGCTCGCCCTGCTGCCCGAGGCGCTCACCGCGATGCGCCACCGCCACCCCGACGCGGAGCTGTCCGTGCTCGACCTCGGCCCGGCCGAGGGCATCGAGCGGGTCGCCGCGCACCGCCTGGACCTGGCCCTGGTCGGCGAGTACCACGAACCGCTGGAGGCGCCACCGGGCGTCCGCCTCGTGCACCTGCTCGACGACCCGGTCCACGCCGTGCTGCCCACCGGCCACCCGCTCGCCGAGGCCACCGCGCCGCGGCTCGCCGACTTCCGCGACGACACCTGGGCCGGCGCCCCGCTCCACCTGCCGAACCGCCGCCAGCTCGAAGCCGCCGCGCACGCCGAGGGCTTCACCCCGCGGGTGGCGTTCGAGTTCGAGTCCTACGCCGTGGCCGAAGCCGTGGTCTCCGCCGGGGTGGCGGTGTCGTTCATCCCCCGCCTGGCCATCACCGGCGCCCCCGGCACCACCCACCAGCCGCTCGCCTCCGGCCTGCACCGGCGCATCCACGCCGCGGTCCCGACCGACACCCGCCACGCGCCGCTGACCGACGTGTTCCTCCAGCTCCTCCACGACCTCAGCCGCGACACCGGCCTGGGGTGAGGATGGGAACCTTCCTGTCACGCCGGGGCCGTCACACCACGCCCTCTGACGTGAGCATGGGAACCTTCCTGCCATCCCCAGGCAGGAGGCGGCTGGTCCGCCGCTGGGACCCGGACGCCCGCATGACCGCTCCGCCGGGCGCGCGAGAGGCACCGGACGCAGCCCGACCGGTCCGCACCCGCCCGCCAGGCACTCCGTGCGGCACCCGCACCGACACGGCCAGCAACGAGAAGAACCCCCGGCACGTCTGCCGAGGGTTCTTCGTGAGGTCTTCAGGACGCCCAGGGGACCGAGCGGCCCGGTGGGGCGGACTCCAGCCAGGACAGGAACCCGGTCAGCGCGTCGACGCCCATCGCCAGCTCCAGCTCCGGGCCCCGGCCCGTCAGGTCGAGCACCGTCGCGCCCGGGGGCATCGCGTAGGACTCCGCGGCCGACGGCTCCCGCCGGCGGGCGATCTCCACGTCCCTGCGGTTGACCACCCAGTTCGGCCCGGACCGCAGGCTCAGCACCCGGTACCAGGCGAACTCCTCACCCCGGTAGTGCGCCACCCCGAGGTGCCAGCCCCGGCCACCGCTGTCCTTGTTGACGCGCAGCGCGACATCGATCCCGCCGACGCGCAGTTCCCGCAGCCGCCGCCACGCCAGCACCGCAACGACCAGGGCTGCCACCAGCAGCAGCCCCACCGCCACCACGAGCCACACGACCGGGGAACCCATGGGAGGCCCGGATCAGGCCGATTGGCCGGCGGCTCGCAATCGGCTCAACGCCCGCGTTCGATCCTGCTCGTCCGCGCTCTTGGCCTCCTCGCGGGCCTTCGCCACGTCGATCTCCTCGGCCAGCTCGGCGGACTCCGCCAGCACGCTCACCCCGTCGGCGGTGACCGACAAGAAGCCGCCGAACACCGCGGCGGTCACGGTCTCCTTGTCCGCGGTGGTGATGCGCACCACACCACCCTCGACCAGCTGGCCGAGCAGCGGCTCGTGCCCGGGCAGGATGCCGATCTCTCCCTCGGTGGTCTGCGCGACCACCGAGGTCGCCTCCCCGGACCACAGGCGGCGCTCGACGGCGACCAGTTGGACGGACATGTTGGCCACGCGCGTCTCCTTTGTCGGGTGTGTGCCCGCATTCTATCCGGTGCCACCAGGGCGATCGGGACCGGCCGGGCACGTGCTCGGTGACGAACGGGGCCGAGGCCGCCGCGGACCTCGACCCCGTTCACCAGTTCCTCGACGACCCCCGCGGGGGTCGTGGGCTCACTTCTCGGTGAGCTTCTTGTACGCCGCCTCGAGGTCGTCCAGACCACCGATGGACAGGAACGCCTGCTCCGGGTAGTGGTCGAAGTCGCCCTTGCACAGCCGGTCGAAGGCCTCGATGGTCTCCTTGACCGGGACGAAGGAGCCCTCCTGGCCGGTGAACTGCTTCGCCACGTAGAAGTTCTGCGACAGGTAGCGCTCGATGCGACGCGCCCGCTGCACCGTCACCTTGTCCTCTTCGGACAGCTCGTCCATACCGAGGATGGCGATGATGTCCTGCAGCTCCTTGTACTTCTGCAGGATCCGCTTGACCTCCTGGGCCACCCGGTAGTGCTCGTCGCCGACGATCGCCGGGTCGAGGATGGTGGAGGTGGAGGCCAGCGGGTCCACCGCCGGGTAGATGCCCTTCTGGGAGATCGCACGGGAGAGCTCCGTGGTCGCGTCCAGGTGGGCGAACGTGGTCGCCGGCGCCGGGTCGGTGTAGTCGTCCGCCGGCACGTAGATCGCCTGCATCGAGGTGATCGAACGACCCCGGGTGGAGGTGATGCGCTCCTGCAGCTCACCCATCTCGTCGGCCAGCGTCGGCTGGTAACCCACGGCGGACGGCATGCGGCCCAGCAGGGTCGACACCTCCTGGCCCGCCTGGGTGAACCGGAAGATGTTGTCGATGAACAGCAGCACGTCCTGGTGCTGGACGTCGCGGAAGTACTCCGCCATCGTCAGCGCGGACAGCGCCACCCGCATACGGGTCCCCGGCGGCTCGTCCATCTGACCGAACACCAGCGCGGTGTCGTCGAGGACGCCGGACTCGGACATCTCGACCCAGAGGTCGTTGCCCTCACGGGTGCGCTCGCCGACACCGGCGAACACCGAGGTACCACCGAAGTTCTTGGCGACCCGGCGGATCATCTCCTGGATGAGCACCGTCTTGCCCACACCGGCGCCGCCGAACAGACCGATCTTGCCGCCCTGCACGTACGGGGTCAGCAGGTCGATGACCTTGATGCCGGTCTCCAGCATCTCGGTCTTGCCCTCGAGCTGGTCGAAGCTCGGCGCCTTGCGGTGGATCTCCCACTTCTCGGCGTCGGACGCGTAGCCCGGCTCGTCCAGGCAGTCGCCCAGCGCGTTGAACACGTGGCCCTTGACCACGTCACCGACCGGCACCGAGATGCCCGCGCCGGTGTCGGTCACGGTCACGCCGCGCACCAGGCCCTGGGTGGGCTGCATCGAGATCGTCCGCACGACGCTGTCACCCAGGTGCTGGGCGACCTCCAGCGTCAGGGTCTTGGCCATGCCCTCCGCGGTGATGTCCACCTTGAGGGCGTTGTTCAAGTCCGGCACCTGGTCGCGCGGGAACTCGACGTCCACGACCGGGCCGAGCACCCGGACGACGCGGCCGGTGCCAGTGCTGGTGGCAGTAGCAGCAGTCATGTCACTCACTTCCTGCGGACGAGAGCGCCTCGACACCGCCGACGATCTCGCTGATTTCCTGGGTGATCTGGGCCTGGCGGGCCTGGTTGGCCTCGCGACTGAGGGTGCGGATCAACTCGTCCGCGTTGTCCGTCGCCGACTTCATCGCCGTGCGCCGGGCCGCGTGCTCGGCCGCCGCCGCGTCCAGCAGACCCGCGTAGAGCCGGGTCTTGATGTACTTCGGCAGCAGCGCGGCGAACAGCGTCTCGGCGTCCGGTTCGAACTCGTACGCGGACTTGAGCGTCTTCTGCTCCGGCTCGTCGGAGTACTCCACCTCGAGGGGAGCGATCCGCCGGACCGTCGGCCGCTGCGTGAGCATCGAGACGAACTCGGTGTGCACCAGGTGCAGCTCGTCCACGCCCAGCTTACCGTCCGGACCACCGTCGTCGAGGTAGTCGTCAGCACCCGCCAGGAAGGCCTTGACCAGCGTGTCGCCGATCTCGGCCGCATCGGAGTACTCGGGGCGATCGCTGAACCCGGTCCAGCTCGCCTCGATCTTGCGCTGCCGGAACCGGTAGTACGCCTCGCCCTTGCGGCCGATGACGTACAGCACCGGGTCCTTGCCCTGCTCGCGCAGCAGGGTCTGCAGCTCCTCCGCCGCCTTGATCACGTTGGCGTTGTAGCCGCCGCAGAAACCCCGGTCGCTGGTCACGACCAGCACGCCGGCGCGCTTCGGGTTGGTGCGTTCGGTCAGCAGCGGGTGGTCCAACGTGCTCACGTCGGCCAGCGCGGACAGGACGTTGGTGATCTCCGTGGCGTAGGGCCGCGAAGCCTCCACCCTGGCCTGCGCCTTCATGATGCGCGAGGTAGCGATCAGCTCCTGCGCCTTGGTGATCTTCCGGGTCGACTTGACCGACCGGATGCGGTTCCGGAGTTCCCGAAGTTGTGCCATGACGTTACTTCTTCGGCGCGGGTCGGTTGACCTTCACGGTCTCCTGGCCCACCTCGTCCTCGGCGAGCGCCTCGGCGTCCGGCTCGCTCGGCGCCGCGGAGCTGCCGTCGGAGGTGGTGAACTGCTTCTTGAACTCCTCGACCGCCTCCGCGATCGCCTTCTCACCGTCGTCGGACAGCTTGCCGGTCTCGACGATGTCCTTGAGCGTGGTCGCGTGACTCCGGCGCATGTGCGCGAGGAACTCGGCCTCGAAGCGGCGCACGTCGGCGACCGGGACGGAGTCCAGGTGCCCCCGGGTACCGATGAAGAGGGCGACGACCTCCTCCTCGACCGGCAGCGGCTCGCCCTGGCCCTGCTTGAGGACCTCCATCAGGCGGGCACCGCGGTCCAGCTGGGCCTTGGACGCGGCGTCCAGGTCGGAGGCGAAGGCCGCGAAGGCCTCCAGCTCCCGGTACTGGGCCAGGTCCAGACGCAGCGAACCGGTGATGTTCTTCATCGCCTTGATCTGCGCCGAACCACCGACACGCGACACCGAGATACCGACGTCGATGGCCGGCCGCTGACCGGAGTTGAACAGGTCCGACTGCAGGAAGCACTGGCCGTCGGTGATGGAGATGACGTTGGTCGGGATGTAGGCCGACACGTCGTTGGCCTTGGTCTCGATGATCGGCAGACCCGTCATCGAGCCGGCGCCCATCTCGTCGGACAGCTTCGCGCAGCGCTCCAGCAGGCGGGAGTGCAGGTAGAAGACGTCACCCGGGTAGGCCTCACGCCCCGGCGGACGACGCAGCAGCAGGGAGATCGCTCGGTACGCCTCGGCCTGCTTGGTCAGGTCGTCGAAAACGATCAGGACGTGCTTGCCCTGGTACATCCAGTGCTGACCGATGGCCGAGCCCGCGTAGGGCGCCAGCCACTTCAGACCCGGGGAGTCGGAGGCCGGGGCGGCGACGATGGTGGTGTACTCCATCGCGCCGGCGTCCTCCAGGGAGCGCTTCACGCCGGCGATCGTGGAGCCCTTCTGGCCGATCGCGACGTAGATGCAGCGGACCTGCTTGGTCGGGTCGCCGCTCTCCCAGTTGGCCTTCTGGTTGATGATCGTGTCGACCGCGACCGTGGTCTTGCCGGTCTTGCGGTCACCGATGATCAGCTGCCGCTGCCCGCGACCGATCGGGGTCATCGAGTCGATGGCCTTGATGCCGGTCTGCATCGGCTCGTGCACGCCCTTGCGCTGCACGACCGTGGCGGCCTGCAGCTCGAGCGCGCGGTTGCCCTCGGCGGCGATGTCACCGAGGCCGTCGATCGGCTCGCCGAGCGGGTTGACGACGCGGCCCAGGAAGCCGTCGCCGACCGGGACCGAGAGGACCTTGCCGGTCCGCTTGACCTCCTGGCCCTCCTCGATCTTGCCGGAGTCGCCCAGGATGACCGCACCGATCTCCTGAGCCTCCAGGTTCATCGCGACACCGTAGGTGCCACCGGGGAACTCCAGCAGCTCCTCGGTCATCACCGAAGGCAGACCCTCGACATGGGCGATGCCGTCACCGGTATCGGTGACGACCCCGACCTCCTCGCGGCTGACCTCCGGGGAGTAGCTGGAGACGTACTTCTCGATCGCACTGCGGATCTCGTCCGACGAGATCGTCAGCTCCGCCATGTCTCGTTCCTGCCCTCGGTTCGTTCGTGGAAGGGAGTTGGTGTTCGACGCCTGGTCCCCACGCACCCTCGGCTAGCTGGCCAGGTCGCGTCGCAGGGCCTTCAGGCGTCCCGTGATGCTGCCGTCGATGACCTCGTCTCCGACCTGGATCAGCAGCCCACCCTCGACCTCGGGGTCGACCTCGAGGTGCAGGGCGATCGGGCGTGCGTAGATCCGCTGCAGGGTGCGTGACAGCCGCTGCTGCTGCTCCTCGGTGAGCGGGATCGCAGAGCGGACGTGCGCCACCGAGCGCTCGCGGCGCTTCGCCGACAGCTCGGCGAGCTCCTCCAGCCCCTCGCTGACCCGGCCGCGCGGCCGGGTGACCAGCTGGCGGACCAACTGCAAGGTGATCGGCTCGACCTTCCCCGAGAGGAGCTGGTCGACCACCGCCTCCTTGCCTGCCGGGTCCCCGGTCGGGTCCGACAGCAGCCGCTCCAGGTCGACCTGGGAGCCGACGATGCGGCCCAGGCGGAACAGCTCGTCCTCGACGGCGTCGAGCCGGCCCGCCCGCTCGGCCTGCACCAGCAGCGCCGTGCGAGCCAACCGCTCCAGGCCGTTGACCAGGTCGTTCGCCCCGGACCACCGGGACCGGACGGCCTCGACGACCACCGGCAGCGACCGCGCACCGAGCTTGTCCGCCAACAACCCGCGGGCCAGGTCCTCCCTGGACTGCGGTTCGATGGAGGCGTCGGCGAGCGCCCGCCGCAGCGTGGACTCCCGGCCCAGCAGCGCGGCCACGCCGAACAGCTCGTCGGCGAGCTCGGTGATCTCCGCGGCCGACGCACCGTCGGTGGCCTGGAGCAACTGCAGCTCGGTGGCTGCGAGTGCCTCGCGGCTCGCGGCGTTCACGAGGGTGCTCAACTCTCAGCGCCTTTCACTCGGTTAGGCCTTGGAAGATTCCGCCGGGGCCGAGGTGGCCTCCAGCTCGTCCAGGAACCGGTCGACGGTCCCCCGGCGACGGGCCTCGTCCTCCAAGGACTCGCCGACGACCCGGCTGGCGAGCTCGACCGCCTGGCGGCCGAGCTCCGACCGCAGTTCGGCGACGATCTGCGCCCGCTGGTGCGCCAGCGCGGACTGGCCCTGGCTGATGATCCGCTCGGACTCGGCCTGGGCCTGGGCTCGCATCTCTTCCAGGATCTGCTGGCCTTCAGCACGGGCGTCGTCGCGGATCCGAGCCGCTTCCGCGCGGGCCTCGGCCAGCTGCGCCTTGTACTGCTCCAGCGTCCGCTGGGCCTCGGCCTGCGCGGCCTCGGCCTTGGCGATACCGCCCTCGATCCGCTCACTGCGCTCCGCGTAGACCTTCTCGAAGCGCGGGACCGCGTACTTCCAGAGCGCGAACAGCAGCAGCAAGAACGCGATCAGACCGACCACGATCTCCGCCGGTTCGGGGATGATCGGGTTGTGCTCGCCTTCCGCGGCCAGCAGCATCTGCGTCTTCACCACAACGTCTCCCAACGCGTTGAGCCGTTAACTCAGCCAGCGGAGGCGATGAAGTAGACGACCAGACCGATCAGCGCGAGCACCTCGACCAGAACGAAGGAGATCCAGGCGATGCCCTGCAGCTGGCCCTGGGCCTCCGGCTGGCGGGCGGTGCCGTTGATGACCGCGGCCCAGATCAGGCCCACGCCGACACCCGGGCCGATGGCGCCCAGGCCGTAGCCGATCGCGGCCAGACCGGGGTTGATGTTGGTCGCGGCCTCAGCTGCCTGCGCGAGAACGATGTTGCTCACTGTCACTACCTTTCACTCGGTCCGCTTCTCGGCGCGGATCGACAGGTCCTCTTGTGGAACGGAGATTCGTTGGTCAGTGGCCTTCGGACAGCGCCGCGCCGATGAAGCTCGCGGTCAGCAGCGCGAAGATGTACGCCTGCAGCACCTGGATCAGCGCCTCGACGAAGGTCAACGCGATCGCGAAGGCGAACCCGACGACGGAGACCGGCTTGAAGGCCGCGGTGGCCTCCATGAGCAGGTACTCACCGCCCAGGGTGAACACCAGCAGGATCAGGTGGCCGGCGAACATCGCGGCGAACACCCGGATCGCGAGCGCGGCCGGCTGCGCGATGAACTTCTGGAACAGCTCGATCGGCGACAGCAAGACGTAGATCGGCTTCGGCACGCCGGGCGGGAACATGATGTGCTTGAAGTAACCCAGGAAGCCGTGCCGGGCGAACCCGACCCCGTGCATCACCAGGTACACCATGAGCGCCAGCGCGATCGGGAAGCCGATGCGCGACATCGTCGGGAACTGGATGAACGGGATGATGCCGAAGATGTTGTTCACCAGGATGAAGGTGAACAGCGTGAAGATCAGCGGCACGAACGGACGGAAGTCCTTCGCCCCGATGTGTTCCCGCGCGATCTTGTTGCGGCTGAACTCGTAGATGAACTCCGCGACGAACTGCCCCTTGCCCGGGACCAGCTTCAGGTTCCGGGTGGCGATCACGAAGTAGGCGCCCACGATGATCGCCGAGAGCACGACGAGGAGCATCGGCTTGGTGACTCCGCCGAAGATCGGCGGAAGGACAAAGCTATCGGCACCCGGCGGCTGGAATGTTCCGCCCTCGGCCAGCATCAGCGCGCCCAACTGGGCTCCTTCCGGTTCTCCCGGTGGTCTTCACTCTGCCGGGGGAATCGTCACGTTTTGCACTTAACGTACCTGATACGCGATCCGGCACGCGGAGGGCCCTCCCCACCGCGGGCCGACCTCGGGCCTCCGGGCTCCCCGGCCCGCCGCTGCGCAGGGAGGAAACTGCGCGGCTGACGATACCAGCGGGTAAGTAGGGACCCGACATGTGGTCGGTCACTCTCGACGGTTCCTCCGTTGGGGGCACCACCACTGCGCCGACCAGGTCAGTTCTCCGGGATGATGGTGGGGGTCCTGGTGCGCTTGAAGGCCACCACCTCGGCGCCCGCCCACACCAGCACCGTCGCCAGCATGGTGAACGCCAGCGACTCCCGGTGCAGTGCCTCGACCCCGCCGAGCAGCGTCATCACCACCAGCAGCACGAGCATCTTGCCGACGTAGCCGCCCAGCGCGGCGACCATCACGAAGTGCGGGCTCATGCCGCCGGTGAAGCGCATCAACCAGATCGTCAGCAGCGACGAGCCGAACGCCACGACGCCGCCGACCAGCGCACCGAACAGGCCCGACGCACCGACCAGCGCGGTGGCCACGACAGCCCCGACCACCACCGTCACGACGCCCGGCCAGATCGCGGTGCGCAGCATCGCCGAGGCGAGCCGGCGCACGGAAGCGGCGTGCGGGTTCTCGCTCGCCGGAGTGGTGGTGTCGCTCATCAGGACTCTCGTTCAGCTCGGGCTCTCATTCGCGGAATCACCGAGATGATAGCCGCCAGCAGCACCATGAGGCCTGCGACCCAGGCCACGACGACCGGGTTGAACAGCGTCAACGACACCGCGCCGAAGGAGATGACCGCTGCCCACAGGTAGATCAGCAGCACCGCGCGGCGCTGCGAGTGCCCGATCTCCAGCAGCCGGTGGTGCAGGTGCATCTTGTCGGCGTGGAACGGGCTCTTGCCGGCCTTGGTGCGCCGCACCACCGCCATGATCAGGTCCAGCAGCGGCACGAACAGCACCGCGGCGACCACCAGCAGCGGGGACAGCAGCGCGATCGTGTCGGTCGGGTCCGCGTCCGGGTAGTTCAGCAGCCGACCGGAGGCCGAGGTGCTGGCGGTGGCCAGCATCAGCCCGATCAGCATCGACCCGGAGTCGCCCATGAACAGCCGGGCGGGCTGGAAGTTGTACGGCAGGAAGCCGAGGCAGGCCCCGGCGATGGCGGCCGCGATGAGCGCCGGCGGGTAGGCGTTGACGTCCCCGTTCTGCCGGTCCAGCATGCCCAGGCAGAACACGAACGTGGCCGTCGCGGAGATCAAGCCGATCCCGGAGGCCAGCCCGTCGAGGCCGTCGACGAAGTTCATCGCGTTGATCATCGCCACGGTGAGCAGCACCGTCAGCAGCTGGCCCTGGTTGCTGCTGAACACCAGCGTCTGGCCCACCGAGCCCTCGACGCCGCCCCAGGGCACCCACAGCACGAACCACTGCACCCCGGCGATCACCAGCACCCCGGCCGCGGTGACCTGCCCGGCGAGCTTGGTCAGCGAGTCCAGCTCGAAGCGGTCGTCCAGGGCGCCCACGAGCACGATCAGCCCGCCCGCCACGACCGCCGCCCAGGCGTCGTTGGAGTAGGTGAAGCCGCGGGAGAGCGCGGGCAGGTTGGACGCGAGGAAGATCGCCGCCAGCACCCCGCCGTACATCGCCACACCGCCCATCCGCGGCATCGGCTCGACGTGCACGTCACGGTGCCGCGGGTAGGCCACGGCGCCGACCCGGATCGCCAGCAGGCGCACCAACCCGGTCAGCAGGAACGTGGTCGCCGCAGCGGTGAGCAGGACCAGCAAGTACTCGCGGGCGGGAAGCCCGGCCGGAGCCCACGGTGCGTTGTCCATACCGGTCGCTCACACACCCCGTCGCGGGTCGCCGACGCTCAGCCCCAGGAAAGGAAGACTCAACCCAGCGCTCCTCATCGCTCTCCACGTGGCGGATCCGCGCCTCACGTTATCGGCCGCCGTCGCGCCCCCGGTCACCGGTCCTCGACCGGGGTCACCAGTCCGCTCCCAGGTCCACCCCGAGCACTTCGGACAGCTCCGCCCGGCTCACCGCGCCCTCCCGCAGGATCCGCGGCGCGCCCTGGGTGAGGTCGACGATGGTGGAGGCCACCGGCTCCCCGGACGGCCCGCCGTCCAGGTAGACCTGCACCGAGTCGCCCAGCTGCTCGCGCGCCTCGGCGACGCTGGAGGCCGGCGCCTGACCGCTGCGGTTCGCGCTCGAGACGGCCATCGGGCCGACCTCGCGCAGCAGGTCCAGGGCCACCGGGTGCAGCGGCATCCGCAGGTTCACCGTGCCGCGGGTCTCGCCCAGGTCCCAGTTCAGCGACGGCGCCTGCGGCAGCACCAGCGACAGCCCGCCCGGCCAGAACGCCTCGATCAGCGTCCGCGCCTGCTGCGGGACCGACATCACCAGCCCATCCACAGTGGACCACGAGCCGACCAGCACCGGCACCGGCATGTCCGGGCCGCGGCCCTTCGCCGCCAGCAGCGCGCGGACCGCGTTCGCGTCGAACGCGTCCGCACCGATGCCGTAGACCGTGTCGGTCGGCAGCACGACCAGCCCACCGGCGCGAACGATGCCCGCCGCGGCGGCCAGGCCCTGCTCGCGGCTGTCCGGGGTAGTGCAGTCATAGACGGTGCTCACACCCCGATCCTGGCACGCCCCGCAGCACCGCCTGCACGCGCACCGAGTGGTACCGGAGATGATCGTCCGGGACGATGCGCTGCGAGTAACGCCGCGACGCCGGACCAAGATCCGTTCAACGAGCTCGCGGGCACGGCGGTGCCGGGCGGCACCCGAGAGTCCGCCGCCAGCGGGCAGCACGCAGATCGAACGCGAGGAGAGAGCGAGAACATGACCGCCCCACCCCAGGGTGTCGAGGTCGACCACATCGAGTTCCCGGCGGGCCGGGTCCGCTTCTTCCGGGCCGGCAGCAGCGGCCCGGCGATCGTCCTGCTGCACGGCGGCGGCCCGGACAACGCGTTGATCAGCTGGCGCCACGCCATCGGGGTGCTGGCCGCCGACCACCGCGTCTTCGTCCCCGACCTGCCCGGGCAGGGCGGCAGCATGCCGTGGCGGGGGCGCGCCAACCAGCGCACCTTCGAGGAGGTCCTGCGCTGGCTGCTCGACGCCTGGCAGGTGCCGCAGGCGGTGCTCGTGGGGCTGTCGATGGGCGGCAGCATCGCCGCCGGGTTCGCGCTGCGCAACCCGCAGCGGGTGCGCGGACTGGTGCTCGTGGACAGCACCGGGCTGCAGCACCGGCTGGAGCGGCACCTGCTCGTCCACCTGGCGCTGCGCGCCCGCTTCGTCGGCCCGCTGGCGGCGAAGTTGTTGCGGCTCAACCGGTCCCTGGTGCGCGCGGTGCTGACGAAGCTGTTCTTCACCGGCGGGCGCGGGGTGCACGACCTGGAGTCCATCGTCGACGAGGTGATCGCCGAATCCCGCGCCCGCGGTTCGGTGTTCGCCGACTGGCACGCCGACGCGGTCGGCCGCTCGTCGATGCGCATCAACCACCTGCCCCACCTCGGCCAGCTGCAGTGCCCGGTGATGGTGGTGCACGGCGAGCGCGACGCCATCGTCCCGGTGCAGGCCGCCCGCGACGCGGCCGCGGCGATCCCCGGTGCGACGCTGCGCGTGCTCCCCGAGGCGGGCCACTGGCCCAACCGCGAGCGCCCGACCGAGTTCAACGCCGTGTTGCGCGAGTTCGTCAACGCCCACCGGTGAGGCGAGGATGGGAACCTTCCTGTCACGCCCCGCGCGGGACGGCACCCGCCTGACGTGAGGAAGGGAACCTTCCTGTCACTCCGGGCGGGTGCGGCGGGCGGTGGCGAAGCGGGGGCGACCGGCCAGGTCGGTGTGGTCCTCGACGTCGGTGAGCACGCGGCGGGCGCGCAGCAGGGCGGGCACCGAGCCGCCGTGGGTGTCGTCGTGCTCGATCGCCACCCCGCCGCCGGGCCGGAGCAGGCGGGCCGCGCAGCCGACCACGTGGCGCACCACGTCCAGCCCGTCGCGCCCGCCGAACACCGCCTCGTGCGGGTCGTGGTCGCCGACCTCCGGCGGCACCGGGGTGCCGTCCGGGACGTACGGCGGGTTGCACACCACCAGGTCGACCAGGCCCTCCAGCTCCATGAACAGCCGCGGGTCGGTGACGTCCCCGGAGTACAGCCGGATGGGGGTGTCCCCGGCCTGCGCCCGCTGGTCAGCGTTGCGGCGGGCCCAGGACAGCGCGGTCGGGTCCTTCTCCACCGCGTGCACCTCGGCGTCCGGGCGCGCGTGGGCCAGCGCCAGCGCCAGCGCCCCGGACCCGGTGCACAGGTCCACCACGACCGGCCGCTCGACGCCGTCGAGGACGCTCTCGCCCCAGGCCAGCAGCAGCTCGGTCTCGGGGCGGGGCACGAACACGCCCGGCCCCACGGACAGCGTCACCGCGCCGAGCGAGGCGTGGCCGGTGAGGTGCTGGAGCGGGACGCGGGCGGCGCGGCGGCTCACCAGGTCGTGCAGGGCCTCGACCACCGGTGGGTCCACCAGCGGCACCATCATCAGCTTGGTCCGCTCCACCCCGAGCAGGTGCGCGGCCAGCAGCTCGGCGTCGGTCCGCGGGCTCGCCACACCCGCTGCGGCGAGCGTGCGTTCCGCTTCGAGGATGGCCAGGCGCAGGGGCTGTCGGGTCACGTCGACAGCTTAGAGCGCCAGGCGTTCCTGCCGGTCGGCGGCGATGAGCGCCGCGATGACGGCGTCCAGGTCACCGTCGAGGACCTGGTCCAGGTTGTAGGCCTTGTAGTTCACCCGGTGGTCGGAGATCCGGTTCTCCGGGAAGTTGTAGGTGCGGACCCGCTCGGACCGGTCCACGGTGCGCACCTGGCTGCGCCGCGCCTCCGACGCCTCCCGCTCGGCCTCCTCCTCCGCGAGGGCCTGCAGGCGGGCCTTGAGCACCTGGATGGCGCGCTGCTTGTTCTGCAGCTGCGACTTCTCGTTCTGGCAGGACACCACGATGCCGGTCGGCAGGTGGGTGACGCGCACCGCCGAGTCGGTGGTGTTCACGCTCTGCCCGCCGGGACCGGAGGACCGGTAGACGTCGATGCGCAGGTCCTTCTCGTCGACCTCGACCTCCACCTCCTCGGGCTCGGGGTACACCAGCACCCCGGCCGCCGAGGTGTGCACCCGGCCCTGCGACTCGGTCACCGGCACCCGCTGCACGCGGTGCACGCCGCCCTCGAACTTCAGCTGCGACCACACCCCGTCGGGGCTGGTGTCGCCGGGCGCGGCCTTGATGGCGACCGTGGCGTCCTTGTAGCCGCCGAGCTCGGACTCGGTGGCGTCGAGCACCTCGGCCCGCCAGCCCCGCCGCTCGGCGAACCGCAGGTACATGCGCAGCAGGTCGCCGGCGAACAGCGCGGACTCCTCGCCGCCCTCCCCCGACTTGACCTCCAGCAGCACGTCGGAGCCGTCGTGCGGGTCGCGCGGCAGCAGCAGCTCGGTGAGCTTGGCCTCCAGCGCGGGCAGCTGCTCGGCCAGCTTCTCGGCCTCCTCGGCGAACGAGGAGTCCTCCGCGGCGAACTCGCGGGCGGCCTCCAGGTCGGAGCGCGCCTGGTCGAGCTCGCGCGCGGTGCGCACGATCGGGGTCAGCTCCGCGTAGCGGCGGCCGAGCTTGCGGGCCTTCGCCTGGTCGGCGTGCACCCCGGGATCGGCCAGCTGCTGCTCCAGCTCCTGGTACTCGGCGAGCAGCGCTTCGAGCTTCGACGTCTCCACTGGCAGATCCTCTTCACTGGCTGGGCGGACAGGACAAGAGACGGCGCCCGCCCCACGCGGTGCGCGGGGCGGGCGCCGTCGTCGCAGCTACTTCTTGCGCTTGCCGTAGCGGGCCTCGAAGCGGGCCACGCGACCGCCGGTGTCCAGGATCTTCTGCTTGCCCGTGTAGAACGGGTGGCAGTTGGAGCAGACCTCAACGGTGATCTGGCCGCTCTTGCGGGTGCTGCGGGTGGTGAAGCTGTTGCCACACCCGCAGGTGACCTGAGTCACCACGTACTCGGGGTGAATGCCACTCTTCAACGGCTCGTCCTCTCTACTTGACCGCCGGGTCCGCGCGGCCGCTGCCGCGCGGTGAACCGGAGCCGGGATCAGCCATGCATTCTGCCAGACCGCAGCTCATGACCTGCACCGCAGGGCGGTTCCGCTCCTCCAACGCTGACGGGAGGCCGGCTATTCCGAGTGCCGCTCGACGCGCCCCAGCGACCGCCCGGCGCACCGCAGGGACCGCCCGGCGCGCGAACGGTCGCGGAGGGTGCCCGCGGCGGGACCGGCCGTTCATCCTCGATCCGTGCTGCAGTGTTCAGTGCTGGGGAACCTCGCGGTCCGGTCGTGGGTGTTCCTCCCCCTGCTCTTCCTCGGCAGTGCCGGTTGGGTGGCGGCGCTGCTGAGCCTGGCGCTGCAGGAGCACCCCACGGTGGAGCAGGACCTGAGCCTCTCCGCACCACTGCTGTTCGGGTCCGCCGCCGCGTTGACCGCGGTCACCGCCGGCCACGTGCACTGGCGGTCCCGCGCGCAGCGGCGCTTCCTGCGGACCGCCTACCCGCTGCTGCTGCTGGCGTGCGCCCTGGGGCACGACGCGCTGCGGCTGCCGGTACTGGCCGTGCTCGTCGTCGGCCCGGTCCCCGTCGCGGTGCTGGCCACCGTGCTGGTCCGCGCCCACCGCGACCAGGCGAAGTGCTCGCACACCTGACCGCTGTGCCGTGAGGATGGGAACCTTCCTGTCATCCGGGTGGCAGGAAGGTTCCCATGCTCACCTGAGCACCCCCGGACGCGAGGAGGGCCCACACCCACCCGGGTGCGGGCCCTCCTCGCTCGAACGGGATGGCGACCGACGGGTCAGTCGTCGTCCTTGCCCGGCGTCGTCTTGGCGACCTGCATCAGGAACTCGATGTTGGTGCGCGTCTTGCGCAGCCGGTCCTGCAGCAGCTCCAGCGCCTGCTGCGAGTCGAGGGCGGCGAGCACTCGACGCAGCTTGTGGGTGACCGCCAGCTCGTCGGGCGAGAGCAGGATCTCGTCCTTGCGGGTGCTGGAGGAGTCCACGTCGACCGCCGGGAACAGCCGCTTGTCGGCCAGCTTGCGGTCCAGCTTGAGCTCGGCGTTGCCGGTGCCCTTGAACTCCTCGAAGATCACCGTGTCCATGGTCGACCCGGTCTCCACCAGCGCGGTGGCGAAGATGGTCAGCGAGCCGCCGTTCTCGATGTTGCGGGCCGCGCCGAGGAACCGCTTCGGCGGGTACAGCGCGGTCGAGTCCACACCACCGGAGAGGATGCGGCCGGACGCCGGGGCCGCCAGGTTGTAGGCGCGGCCCAGGCGGGTGATCGAGTCGAGCAGGACGACCACGTCGTGGCCCATCTCGACGAGCCGCTTGGCGCGCTCGATGGACAGCTCGGCGACCGTGGTGTGGTCCGACGGCGGCCGGTCGAAGGTCGAGGCGATGACCTCGCCCTTCACCGAGCGCTGCATGTCGGTGACCTCTTCCGGACGCTCGTCGGCGAGGACGACCATCAGGTGGCACTCGGGGTTGTTGGTGGTGATCGCGTTGGCGATCGCCTGCAGCACCATCGTCTTGCCGGCCTTCGGCGGCGAGACGATCAGCGCGCGCTGCCCCTTGCCGACCGGCATCACCAGGTCGATGATGCGCCCGGTCAGGTTCTGCGGCTCGGTCTCGAGGCGCAGCCGCTCGTTCGGGTAGAGCGGGGTCAGCTTGTGGAACTCGGGGCGGTTCTTGGCCGCCTCCGGCTCCAGGCCGTTGATCGAGTCCACCCGCACCAGCGGGTTGAACTTCTGCCGCTGCTGCTCGCCCTCCCGCGGCTGCCGGATGACGCCCTTGATCGCGTCACCGCGGCGCAGACCGTACTTGCGGACCAGCGACAGCGAGACGTAGACGTCGTTGGGCCCGGCGAGGTAGCCGGACGTGCGCACGAACGCGTAGTTCTCGAGCACGTCGAGGATGCCCGCGACGGGCAGCAGCACGTCGTCCTCGCGGACCTCGGGCTCGCCGCCCTCGCCGCGGCCGCGGTTGCGGCGGCGGTCCCGGAAGCGGCGGCCACGCCCGCGACGACCGCCCTCGTCCTCGCTCTGCTCCTGGCCCTGCTCCTGGCGGTTGCTCCCGCCGTCGCGCTCCTGGCGGTTCTCCTGCTTGCCGCCACCGCGCTGGTCGTCGCCCCCGCTGGACTCGCCACCGGAGCGGCTGGACGAGCGGCGCCGGCGGTTGCCGCTGCGCCGGGTCTCCTCGCCCTCACCACCGCTGGTCTCGGCGGCCTGCTGCTGGCGCCGGGAGCGGGTGCGCGACGGAGCGGCACCGTTGGTGCCCTGCTCGGTCTTGGACTCCGACGCGGCGGGTTCGCTCGGGGCCTCGTCGAGGGCCGGCTGCTGCGCCTCCTTGGCCGCAGGAGCCTCCTCCGCGGTGCGGGCCGACGTCTTCTTGGTGGACCGCGACCGCGGAGCGGTGGTGCCGCCCTGCTTCTCCTTGATGGCGGCGATCAGATCGCCCTTGCGCAGACCGCCGGTCTCGATCCCCAGTTCCCCCGCGAGTTGGCGCAGTTCAGCGAGAACCATGCCGGAAAGCCCACCACGTCGACGCGGGGTGCCGTTGGCCTCGGAATCCTGCTGGCCAGCGGGAGAGGCGCCGTTGGCCGCCTCGCTGCTCAACAGTTCGGTGTTGCTCACGAATGTCCTTCCTGACCGGACCGCGCCTCCTACGCGACCCAGCGGATTGCCCGCCCGCTCTGGAGTGCGGGCGGCCGGTGTGTGCTACCAGCTCTCTCGCCGATCGGCTTCCCTCTGCGCGCTGGGCGCCACCGACGACGGCGTTGGCTCGGGAACCAGCAGCACCGGGCAGTGGGAGACACCCGGCTCGCGTGGTCCATGTGCGACGCATCCACTCCGATCCACACGTGCCGATGCACGCCCTGCTGCCTCATACCAGGAATCCCCGACTCACGTCCGCCTCGGAGCTCGTTCGAGGACCACACCCTGGAACTTGAGGCCCCCACCTCGACCACGGCAACGACGCGCACCGTCGATCGCCCGAAGCGAACTCGCTTGAGTTGACAACTCCTGCCTCGGTCACCGCGATCGCCGAACCCACCAAGTTGATCTTCACCCGTGGCGGGCGGAGCTCAATTCACGGCGGGAGATGCGTTCCGGAATGACGATGTTCCGGATACGGCACCGGCACCTGGGGCGCGGTGACTGATTGACCTTGAGGGTAGACGCCCCGTAGTCCCGGTGCAACCAACCCCCTGGGCGTGTGGCACGCCCTGGCAGATCACGTCGACGACGGAGAGCCAGCAGATCCGCTGGTCGCCACCGGCGACACCTCCTTTGTACCACTCCGCCCCCGGCCCGCTGCCGCGGGGCGTGGTGGGCCGATGATCGCCCGACCGGCCCACCACAGCTCCAGCGTCAGCCCTGCGGCGTGACCCGCACGCCGGTGCCGTCGACCGGCAGGCACAGCGGCTCGAAGCCCTCCGGGACGACGACCCCGGGCGGCAGCTCCCCGCCCCGCGGCAGCGCCAGCACCGTCGGCCCCGCGCCGGAGACGGCGGCGGGCACACCGGCCTGCCGCAGCTGCCGCACCAGGGCGATGGACTCCGGCCACGCCGGTTCCCGGTAGTCCTGGTGCAGCCGGTCGTCGGTGGCGGCCAGCAGCAGCTCCGGAGCGCGTGTCATGGCGTGCACGGCCAGCGCCGCACGGCCGGCCGCGAACGCGGCGTCGGTGTGCGGGACCCGCTCCGGGAGCAGGCCTCTGGTGGCGTCGGTGGACGACTCCACCCGGGGGACGAGGGCGACCGGCGAGACGTCCGGGTGCGGCTGCATCCGGACCGCGCGGAACCGCCCGGACTCCTGCCAGGCCACCACGAAACCGCCGAGCAGGCTGGCCGCCGCGTTGTCCGCGTGCCCCTCCCGCGCCGCGGCGAGCTGCAGCGCGAGCTCGAAGTTCTTGTCGTCCCGCAGGTCCATCCCGGCGAGCCCGAACGCCGCGGCGACCCCGGCGACGATGGCCGCCGCCGAGGACCCCAGGCCGCGCGAGTGCGGGATGTCGTTCTCGCAGTGCAGCCGCAGCGCGGGGGCGGTGAACCCCAGCTCCGCCAAGGCCGCGTGCACGACCCGCACCACCAGGTGGCGCTCGTCGGTGGGGACCGCCCCGGCGCCCTGCCCCTGGACGTCGACGCGCGCCGAACCGGCGGGCCCGTCGACGACCCGGACGGACACGGTGTCGTGCAAGGACAACGCCATGCCCAGGGCGTCGAACCCGGAGCCGAGGTTCGCCGTCGACGCCGGGACCGTCACCCGGACGGCCGTGACCGGCAGGCCGCTCATGCCAGTTCCAGCGCGGTGGCGACCGCGCCCGGGTCGACCGGCAGCGGCTCGACCTCGACCATGCCGGACAGCGCGGTGTCCGGGTCCTTCAGGCCGTGCCCGGTGACGGTGCAGACCACGACCGAGCCGGTGGGCAGCCGGCCGTCGGCGGCGGTGGCCAGCAGACCGGCGACGCTGGAGGCGGAGGCGGGCTCGACGAACACGCCCTCGCGGGAGGCCAGCAGCCGGTAGGCGGACAGGATCTCCTCGTCGGTCACCGCGGCGAACAACCCGCCGGACTCCTCCTTGGCGGCGGCGGCACCGCGCCAGGAGGCCGGGCTGCCGACCCGGATCGCGGTCGCGATGGTCTCCGGGTTCGCCACCGGCTGGCCGTGCACCATCGGCGCGGCCCCGGCGGCCTGGAAGCCGAACATCCGCGGCGTGCTGTCGACGACGCCGTCACGCGCGTACTCGGTGTAGCCCTTCCAGTAGGCGGTGATGTTGCCCGCGTTGCCGACGGGCAGGCAGTGCACGTCCGGGGCGCGGCCGAGCACGTCGCAGATCTCGAACGCCGCGGTCTTCTGCCCCTCCAGGCGCACCGGGTTGACCGAGTTGACCAGGGTCACCGGGTGCTCGGCGGCGGTCTTGCGCGCCAGCTCCAGGCAGTCGTCGAAGTTGCCCTGGACCTGGAGGATCTTCGCCCCGTGCACCACGGCCTGGGCGAGCTTGCCCAGCGCGATCTTGCCCTGCGGCACCAGCACCGCGGAGGTCAGCCCGGCGCGGGCCGCGTAGGCGGCGGCCGAAGCCGAGGTGTTGCCGGTGGAGGCGCAGATGACCGCCTGGCTGCCCTCGGCCAGCGCGTGCGTGATGGCCACGGTCATGCCGCGGTCCTTGAACGAGCCGGTCGGGTTGGCGCCCTCGACCTTCAGGTAGACCGTGCTGCCGGTGAGCTCGGACAGGTGCTGCGCGGGCACCAGCGGGGTGCCGCCCTCCTGCAGGGTCACGATGCGCGCGCCCTCCGGGACCTGGATGCGGTCCCGGTAGGCCTCGATCAGACCGGGCCAGCCGGCCCGCGCCGGGGCACCGAGGCCCGCCGTCGGCTGGATGTTCGTCAAGACGGTTCACCTTCCACGCGCATCACGCTGACCACCTCGCGCACCACCGGGAGCTGCGCGATCTTGTCCACTGTGGACCTCAGTGCCGCGTCGGGAGCGGTGTGGGTGACCACCACCAGGCTGGCCTCCTCGCCGCGCCCCTGCTGACGCACCACCGAGATGCTCACATCGTGCTCGTTGAACGTGGCCGCCACCTGCGAGAGCACGCCCGCCTTGTCGGCCACGTCGAGGCTGATGTGGTAGCGGGTGGGGGTCTTGCCCATGGGGCGGATCGGCAGCTGCGCGTGCGCCGACTCCCGGGGCCCCTTGCCCGCCATGACCAGGTTGCGGGCGACCGCCACCAGGTCGCCCAGCACGGCGCTGGCCGTGGGCGCTCCCCCGGCGCCCTGGCCGTAGAACATCAGCTGCCCGGCGGCCTCCGCCTCCACGAACACCGCGTTGAAGGCGTCGCCGACGCCGGCCAGCGGGTGGCTGCGCGGGATCATCGCCGGGTGCACGCGGGCCGACACCGACTCGGTGCCGTCCTCGTCGACCACCCGCTCGCAGATCGCCAGCAGCTTCACCGTGCGGTCCAGGGTGCGCGCCGCGGCGATGTCGCCCGGCGTGACCCCCGAGATGCCCTCGCGGTGCACGTCGCTGGCGGTGACCCGGGTGTGGAAGGCCAGCGACGCGAGGATGGCGGCCTTCGCGGCGGCGTCGAAGCCGTCCACGTCCGCGGTCGGGTCCGCCTCGGCGTAGCCCAGGCGACCGGCCTCGTCCAGCGTCTCGGCGTAGCCGGCGCCGGTGGAGTCCATCGCGGAGAGGATGTAGTTCGTGGTGCCGTTGACGATCCCCATGACCCGGTTGATCCGGTCCCCGGCCAGCGACTCGCGCAGCGGCCGCAGCAGCGGGATGGCCCCGGCGACCGCGGCCTCGAAGTAGATGTCGGCCCCGGAGGCGTCCGCGGCGGCGTAGAGCTCGGAGCCGTGCTCGGCCAGCAGCGCCTTGTTCGCGGTCACCACCGACTTGCCGGAGCGCAGCGCGGTGAGCAGCAGGGAGCGGGCCGGTTCGATGCCGCCGATCAGCTCCACGACGACGTCGACGTCACCCTCCACCAGTGCCTGGGCGTCGGTGGTGAGCAGGTGCTGGGGCACCTCGGGGTGCTTGTGCGGGCGACGCACCGCGACCCCGGTGACCAGCATCGGCGCGCCCGTCCGAGCAGCGAACTCGTCGGGTTGGTCGTGCAGCAGGCGCAGCACCTCGGTACCGACGGTGCCGCACCCCAACAGCGCGACCCGGATCGGTGCACGGTCCTGGTTCACTCACACCTCCAGCCGGAGCAGGTCGTCCTCGGTCTCCCTGCGCAGCAGCAACCGCGCCTGACCGTCGCGGACCGCCACCACGGGCGGCTTGGGCAGGCGGTTGTAGTTGCTGGCCATCACGTAGCAGTAGGCACCGGTGGCGGCAACCGCGAGCAGGTCTCCCGGAGCAATGTCCTCCGGGAGCCAGCAGTCGCGCACCACTACGTCACCGGACTCACAGTGCTTGCCCACGATGCGGGACAGCGCAGCGGGAGCCTCGGCGCCGCGGGACACCAGCCGGCAGTCGTAGACCGCGTCGTAGAGCGAGGTGCGGATGTTGTCGCTCATGCCGCCGTCCACGCTCACGTACTTGCGGTGCACGTCGGCACCCAGCGCGACGTCCTTGATGGTGCCGACCTCGTAGACGGTGACCATGCCGGGCCCGGCGATGGCGCGACCGGGCTCGACGGCGATCGCGGGCACCGGGATGCCCGCGTTCTCGGCCTCCTTGCTGACGATCTCGCGCAGCCGGGAGGCCAGCTCGTCCGGCGGCAGCGGGTCGTCATCACCGGTGTAGGCGATGCCCAGCCCGCCACCGAGGTCCACAGTGGACGCGCTGGCGAGGGCGTCCGCCCCGTGCTCCTCGCGGAGGTCGGCCAGCAGCCGCACCACGCGGTGCGCGGCCAGCTCGAAGCCGTCCACGTCGAAGATCTGCGAACCGATGTGGCTGTGCAGCCCCGCCAGCACCAGCGAGCTCGCCTTCACCACGCGGTGCACGGCCTCGGCGGCCTGCCCACCGGCCAGCGAGAAGCCGAACTTCTGGTCCTCGTGCGCGGTGGCGATGAACTCGTGGGTGTGCGCCTCCACGCCGACGGTGACGCGCACCAGCACCCGCTGCTGCACGCCGCGCTCGGCGGCGATCTGCTCCAGCCGGGCGATCTCGTGGAACGAGTCCAGCACCACCGACCCGACCCCGGCCTCCACGGCCGCGGCCAGCTCGCCGACGGACTTGTTGTTGCCGTGGAAGGTGATCCGCTCGGCCGGGAACCCGGCGCGCAGCGCCACGAACAGCTCGCCGCCGCTGCACACGTCCAGGCTCAGGCCCTCCTCGGCCACCCAGCGGGCGACCTCCGTGCACAGGAACGCCTTCGAGGCGTAGTGCACCGCGGCGGGGTCGCCGAACGCCTCGGCGTAGTCGCGGCAGCGGGACCGGAAGTCGTCCTCGTCCAGCACGAACAGCGGGGTGCCGTAGCGCTCCGCCAGGTCTCGCACGTCGAGGCCGGCGATCCGGACGACGCCGTCGCGGCCGCGCTCGCTGTTCCGCGGCCACACCTGCGGGTGCAGGTGGTCGAGGTCGTCAGCGGTGGCCGGTACCGGTCCCGCGGTGTTGCCGGGCGGCACGACATCGGCATGCCGGGGCCCGGCGGGATGGGCGCGCATGTAGAGCTCCTTCGCGCAGCCTGCCGCTGGACAGGCGGGTCGTTGACGGCAGCTGCCGTGTGGTCACATCTGCTCGGGTGCGCTGACACCCAGCAGCGCCAGGCCGTTGGCCAGGACCTGCCGGGTCGCCTCGCACAGCTGCAGCCGGGCGATGGTCAGCGGACTGGCCTGGTCGTCGCCGGGCTGCAGCACGCGGCACGCGTCGTAGAACTTGTGGTAGGCGCTGGCCACGTCCTCCAGGTAGCGGGCCACCCGGTGCGGTTCGCGCAACTGGGCGGCCGACTTCACCACGCGCGGGAACTCACCCAGGGTGCGGATCAAGTCGCCTTCGCGTTCGTGGGTGAGCAGGGACAGGTCGGCGTCCTCCACCGAGCCCCGCTCGATGCCCAGCGAGGCCGCGTTGCGCTGCAACGACGCCAGCCGGGCGTGCGCGTACTGCACGTAGAACACCGGGTTCTCGTTGGTGCGCTTGCTGATCAGGTCGAGGTCGATGTCCACCGCGGAGTCCACCGACGACCGGATCAGCGAGTAGCGGGCGGCGTCCACGCCGACCGCCTCCACCAGGTCCTCCAGGGTGACCACGGTGCCGGCGCGCTTGCTCATCCGCACCGGTTTGCCGTCGCGCACCAGGTTCACCAGCTGCCCGATGAGCACCTCCACCACGTCCGGGTCGTCCCCGAAGGCGGCCGCGGCGGCCTTCAGCCGCGCGATGTAGCCGTGGTGGTCGGCGCCGAGCATGTAGATGCACAGGTCGAAGCCGCGGTTGCGCTTGTCGCGCAGGTAGGCGACGTCGCCGGCGATGTAGGCCGGGGCGCCGTCGCTCTTGATCAGCACCCGGTCCTTGTCGTCACCGAACTCGGTGGAACGCAGCCACCAGGCGCCGTCGGAGAAGTACACGTGCCCGGACTCCTTGAGCTCCTCCACGGCCTTGGTCACCGCACCGGAGGTGTGCAGCGAGTCCTCGTGGAAGAACACGTCGAAGTCGGTGCCGAACTCGTGCAGGCTCTGCTTGATCTCGTCGAACATGAGCCCGACGCCGATCCGGCGGAACGTCTCGTGCTGCTCGTCGGCCGGCTGCTCCAGCACCCCGGGCTCGGCCTCGACCACCGCACTGGCGATGTCGGCGATGTAGTCACCGCCGTAGCCGTCCTCCGGGGTGGGCTCGCCCTTGGCCGCGGCGATCAGCGACCGCACGAACCGGTCGATCTGGGCGCCGGCGTCGTTGAAGTAGTACTCGCGGGTCACCTCGGCGCCCTGCGCGGCCAGCACCCGGCCCAGCGCGTCACCGACCGCGGCCCAGCGGGTACCGCCCAGGTGGATCGGGCCGGTCGGGTTGGCCGAGACGAACTCCAGGTTGACCTTGAGCCCGGCGTAGCGGTCACCGTGGCCGTACTCACCGGCACGGGTGATGACCTCGCGCACGATCTGGCCCTGGGCGTCCGCGGCGAGCCGCAGGTTCAGGAAGCCCGGCCCGGCGACCTCCGCCGAGTCGATGCCGTCCTTGCCGGTCAGCGCCTCGGCCAGCCAGGTCGCCAGGTCGCGCGGAGCCACCCCGGCCTTCTTGGCGACCTGCATCGCGAGGTTCGTCGCGTAGTCACCGTGCTCCGGGTTCCGGGGTCGCTCGACCGTCACCACCTCGGGCAGCACGGAGGTGTCCAGCTGCTTGCTGGACAGCACCTCGACGGCGGTGTTGCGGACCAGTTCTGCGAGCGCGGCGGGAGTCACCCTATGCAGTCTAAGGAAGCGTCCGCGCTGCTCAGCCAACGGGTTGGCCTGTTCCCAACAGGCAAGACCACGCCGTGTGATCATGTGGTCACAGCGGTGTGAGAACGTGTGGTGGCGAGCATTGGTCGCACGACCTCTCGCAGCGTCGGCAATCTCTACACTGGCGGGCCGGGTCCCCCGGTGGTTCTCGTGAGACGAGGTTTGCGAACAGCATGGCGAACAGGAAGAACAGAGCGGTGCGCGGCGCCGTGGTGCACCAGCGGCAGATCCCCTGGGTGCTGATCGCGGGCGTCACCGTCGTGGTGGTGTTCGCTGGCGTGGTCTTCGGCTTCGCGTACATGAGGTACTCGGAGACCGCCGACATGCGCCAGGCGCAGGCCGAGGCGGAGAAGGCTTCCGAGCCGTTCAAGCCGTCGCCGGAGAACCCCGACCCGTCGAAGAAGATCCCCGGCGTCACCGTCATCGACTACCCGGGCCAGATGCACGTCAGCCCCACGCAGCGGGTGGCCTACGACCAGAGCCCGCCGTTCGGCGGCCCGCACGACGGGATCTGGGCCGACTGCACCGGCGTGGTCTACCCGGAGCCGGTGC
Source organism: Saccharopolyspora hordei (assembly GCF_013410345.1). Classification (NCBI taxonomy): domain Bacteria; kingdom Bacillati; phylum Actinomycetota; class Actinomycetes; order Pseudonocardiales; family Pseudonocardiaceae; genus Saccharopolyspora; species Saccharopolyspora hordei. The sequence goes on along the minus strand of NZ_JACCFJ010000001.1, from coordinate 1,692,395 downwards.
GCTCCGAGAACATGGTCCACTCGCTGGAGCACGGCGCGGTGTGGATCGCCTACAACCCGGACAAGGTGGACGAGTCCGGCGTGCAGCGGCTCAAGGTCCGCGCCGAGGGCAAGCCCTACACGATGATGTCGCCGTACCCGGGCCTGGACAGCCCGATCTCGCTGCAGTCCTGGGGCCACCAGCTCAAGGTCGACAGTGCCGACGACCCGCGCATCGACCAGTTCATCACCGCGCTGCGGTTGAACAACAACGGCGTCTACCCGGAGATCGGCGGCTCCTGCCAGGCCTACCCGGGCGCGTTCGACACGAACAACCCGCCGAAGTTCGACCCGACCCCGCCCGGCCCGGACGCGGTCACCATGGACGGCCGCGGCGCGTCGCAGGCCACCGGAGAGATGGGGCAGTAGGCCGTGCCGAGCGGACGACCGCTGGGCGCCAGGATCTTCGTCGCCGTCGCGGCGGCCCTGGCCATGCTGCTGCTCGGGGCGGCGCTCGGGCTGCTCATCCGGGTGCCGTCCTTCGACCGCGCCGAACCCGGGCCGACCCCGGTCGACGTCGGGTTCGCCCAGGACATGAGCGTGCACCACCAGCAGGCGGTGACCATGGCCACACTGGCCCGGGAACGCGCCGACGACGTCGCGGTGCGCCAGCTGGCCTTCGACATCGAGACCAACCAGCGGGACCAGATCGGCCGCATGCAGGGCTGGCTGAGCCTGTGGCACGAGCCGGCGCAGGCCGTCGGCCCACCGATGGAGTGGATGCGCGCGGAGGGCCACCAGCACGGCGCCCCCGCCTCAGGCGACGGGCTGATGCCGGGCATGGCCAGCAGCGCCGAGATGGCGCGCCTGCAGGAGCTGCGCGGCCCGGAGTTCGACGTCTACTTCCTGCAGCTGATGCTGCGCCACCACGAGGGCGGCGCCCCGATGGCCGACTACGGCGCCCGCCACGCGGCCGTGCCCGCGGTGCGTGAGCTGGCGAAGAACATGCTCGGCTCCCAGAGGACCGAGAGCCAGCTCATGCGCTCCATGCTCGCCCAGCGCGGCGCCCCGCCGCTGTGACGTGAGGATGGGAACCTTCCTGTCATCCCGCGCCTGAGATCACCAGGTCAGGGCCCGGCAGCGCTGGGCGCACTCGGCGGGCTCGATCTGGAGGGTCGCGTGGTCGATGCGGTACCGCTCGGACAGCAGGCGCTGCGCGGCGACCAGCACCCCGCCGTGGTCGGCGTCCGGCCCGGTGGTGAGGTGGGCCGAGGCGACCTCCATGCCGGAGGTGAGCGTCCACACGTGCAGGTCGTGCACCTCGGTGACCGACGGCAGCGCGGTCAGGTCGGCGCGCAGCTCGGCCACGTCGACGCCTTCCGGGGCCTGCTGGACGAGGATGCGCAGCGCCTGGCGGGCGAGCTTCCAGGTGCGCGGCAGCACGAACAGCCCGACGCCGAGGGCCACGATCGGGTCGGCCAGGTACCAGCCGAACAGCCAGGTGAGCAGGCCGCCGACCAGCACCCCGAGCGAGCCGACGGTGTCGGCGAGCACCTCCAGGTAGGCGCCGCGCACGTTGAGGCTCTCGCCGGCCCCCTGGCGGAGCAGCGCGAACACCGCGAGGTTCGCGCCCAGCCCGGCAGCGGCGGTGAGCATCATCGGCAGTCCGGCGACCTCCGGCGGTTCCTGGAACCGGGAGATCGACTCGTAGAGGATGTAGGCGGCGACGCCGAACAGCAGCACGGCGTTGGCGAGGGCGGCCAGCACCTCCATGCGGTAGAGGCCGAAGGTCCGCTTGTCCCCCACCGGCCGACGCGCCGCGGTGATCGCGGCCAGCGCCATGCCCACCCCGAGCACGTCGGTGAGCATGTGGCCGGCGTCGGACAGCAGTGCCAGCGACGACGTCATGAAGCCGACGACGGCTTCGAGCACCAGGAACGCGAGCAGGATCGCGAACGAGATGGCCAGCCGTCGCACGTAGCGGCCGGATGCGCTGACCGCACCGGCTGCCGAACCGTGCCCGTGGCCCTGCCCCATCAACCCTCCTACGACTACCGTACCGGACACATAGTGAAGTATGCATGAATTCACGTGTCAAGCTGGCCCGCGCGAGCCAGGGGCGGTGACAGGGAGGTTCCCATGCTCGCACTCGGGTTTCCCCGCGCGCCGTGTTCGACACCCCCCGCTGAAGGCGGCGCGGCACGTGCGCTAAGCTAGCGATCGTCCGCAGCGACAAGCCCTCGTAGCTCAGCGGATAGAGCACTGCCCTCCGGAGGCAGGTGTCGCAGGTTCGAGTCCTGCCGAGGGCGCATAGCGGTACCAGTCAGATCCGCCCCCGAGCAGGCACGATGCCTCCGGGGGCGGATCTGTCTTCCTGCCACCGTCTGCCACCGCCAGGCGTGATCTACGTGCAATTCACGTGCACACGGGTCAGGCGTCGGGTCGGTCCCCTCGGGGAGCTCCCAGTTCCAGATGTCCGGGGCGAAGCGGTGCCGCCAGGCCAGGAGGCCGTGATCATCGGCGTCGTCGAGGAGCACGGTCATGACCGGGGCCGGGAACCCAACGACGTGGTGCTCGAACCGTTCACCGGAGGGATGGGAACCTTCCTGTCACCCACCGCCCGCAACCCGCGGGTCAGATCGAGCCGATGCCGGTCAGGGAGCGGACCTCCATCTCCGCGGTGCGCCGCGGGTCGCTGCGGGGGCCGCCGAGCAGCGTGCCGATGGCTCCGCACAGGAACGAGAACGGGATCGACACCACACCCGGGTTGGTGAGCGGGAACCACGCGAAGTCCACCTGCGGCAGGATCGAGTCGGGTGAGCCCGACACCACCGGCGAGAAGACGACCAGCAGCAGGCAGGAGCTCAGGCCGCCGTAGATGCCCCACAGCGTGCCGCGGGTGTTGAACCGCCGCCAGAACAGCGAGTACAGCAGCGTGGACAGGTTCGCCGAGGCGGCGAAGGCGAACGCCAAGCCCACCAGGAAGGCGATGTTCTGGCCGTTGACCAGGATGCCGCCCAGGATCGACGTCGCACCGATCACCAGTGCGGTCCACCGGGCGACACGCACTTCCGAGTCCGGGCCGGCCGCCCCGCGCCGCACCACGTTGGCGTAGAAGTCGTGGGCGAAGGACGCGGAGGCGGTGAGCGTCAACCCGGCCACCACGGCGAGGATCGTGGCGAACGCGACCGCCGCGACGATGCCGAGCAGCACCGTGCCGCCGATGCGGTAGGCCAGCAGCGGCGCCGCGGAGTTCTCCCCGCCCGGTGCCCCGAGGATCGCGTCCGTGCCGGCGAGCGCCGCAGCACCGAAGCCGATCACCAGGGTGCACAGGTAGAAACCGGCCATCGTCACCGTCGCCCACACCACCGAGCGCCGCGCCTGCAACGCGTTCGGCACCGTGTAGAAGCGCATCAGCACGTGCGGCAGCCCAGCCGTACCGAGCACCAGCGCCAGCGACAGCGACACGAAGTCCAACTTGGAGAGTCCACTCTCGCCGTACTTGGCTCCGGGCGAGAAGATCTGCTCTCCCAGCGGGTTGCGCTCGGCCGCGTGCTGCATGAGCGAGGTCATGCTGTAGCCGAACTTGCCCAGCAGGAACATGGTGATGAGCAACGCGCAGGTGATCAGCATGCCGGCCTTGATGATCTGCACCCACGTGGTGCCCTTCATCCCACCGACCAGCACGTAGACCACCATGAGCAGTCCGACGGCGCCGATCACCAGCGCCTGCCCGCTGGAGCTGTGCACGTCCAGCAGCAGCGCGACGAGGCTCCCCGCGCCCGCCATCTGGGCGATCATGTAGACGAACGAGATCATCAGCGTGGACACCGCTGCGGCGGCACGCACCGGACGCTGCCGCATCCGGAAGCTCAGTACGTCGCCCATGGTGAAGCGACCGGTGTTGCGCAGGTGCTCGGCGACCAGCAGCAGGTTCACCAACCAGCCGACGAGGAAGCCGATCGAGTAGAGGAAGCCGTCGTAGCCGTAGACCGCGATGGCCCCGGCGATGCCGAGGAACGACGCGGCTGACAGGTAGTCGCCGGCGAGCGCGATGCCGTTCTGCGCGCCGCTGAACCGGCCGCCCGCGGCGAAGTAGTCGGAGGCGGTGCTGGCGCTGCTCACGCGGTACACCAGGTACAGCGTGAGCACCACGAACACGCCGAAGATGCTCATGTTGAGCACCGGGTCGGCGCCGCTCATCGCGGGTCCTCCCCGGTCACGTCCTGGTGCAGCGCGCGCACCCGCGGGTCGACGTGCCGCGCGGCGTACCGCAGGTAGAGGGCGGTGATCAGGACAGTGCTGGCGAACTGGCCGACGCCCATCAGCAGCCCGACGTTGACCTCACCGACCACGCGGACGCTCATGAACTCCGGCGCGTAGGCGGCCAGCACGACGTAGCCGAGGTACCAGGCGAGGAACACCGCGCTCATCGGGAAGACGAAACGGCGCAACCGAGACCGCAGCTCGCCGAACTCGGGGCGGTGCGCGATCTCGAGGTAGTCGGGCGGCCCGGCGGACCGGGTGGTGGACTCGTCGATCTGTCCGAAGGTCGCCGCCCGAGGGCGCGGCACCGGCGACAGGTGGGGTGCGTTGGGCATTCGTCCTTCCCAGTGGATCTGCTCGTGCGCATGGATTTCCACCGACTCGCTGAACTACCCCCACGTTCATCGACCGGCTCGGGATCCGTCGAATTCGCGGAACCCGAGCTCGGTGACCGCGACCGTCCGCGATGCCAACCAGCCCGGGAGTCTAACCACGGATCCGGCGACCACAGCCCCTCGCGACGGCACAGCACACAGTTTGATGAATCCTGCCGTCACGGAAAGTGCCCGAAACCTCGTTCCAACGCACTCCCGCGCGTTGATCGATCGTCAACAACATTCCTCACGGATCGCCGTTCTCGCAGGCGAGGCCCGGTTCTCCGGCACGGCACACATCCCCTTGCACGTTCCAGAGCGACACGAGCCCGCAATTCTCGAAGCTTTCTCACTATCGAGCGACTCAAGCACTGGAGTGCAGCAGGGAAGCCAACACGATCAGTGCCCACAACAGACGGAACTCCCCACAGATTGATCTTGCTCTGGACGTATTCGCTGGTCAGCGCACTGAATTCACCCAGGGAAGAAGATCGATCGAATGCGGTACTGTTCTGCCACCGACGATCGGCGCACAATGTCCGTCAGCCAGCCGCGATCGCCCCCGACATCCTCGCGAGCTGCCACGACGCCGACGTCGACGACCGCACGGCCACCCGCGAGAACCCCGAACGCAGGCAGCGCCGCCAGCCACCGAAACCCGCCGCGCACCCCCACCGACGGTGCAGCCTGCCCACCACCACGAACGCGCAGTCGGTCGACGGAACCGACCGGCAGCACGGGAAAGGACTGCGTCGTGAGCAGCGGACTCGAGGACACGCCCACACCCGTGTCACGGGCGTCCACGTGGCCGCGCGCCACCACGAAGGTCGCCACACGGTTCACCGGATGGCGTGACTGGAAGCTCCCGGTCAAGATCGGGGCCGTCGTGCTCGTCCCCGTGATCTTCGCGGTCGCGCTGGGGGTGCTGCAGATCCGCGGGCGGATCACCCAGGCCGACGAGTACGCGGCGATGGACCGGCTCGTCACCGCCAGCAGCTCGGTGCGCACCGCTGTCCACGACCTGCAGTGGGAACGCACCGAAGCCGCCACCTTCCTGGTGGGCGGGCGCACGTCCGAGGAGCGGCTCCGCGACCGGATGGACACCACCGACCGCGCCGTCGGCGCCGCCCTCGACGCGCTGCGCGCCGCCCCCGACATCGACGCGGTCCGCTTCGCCCAGCAGGAGACGGACCGGCAGGTCGACGAACTCGCCCCGCTGCGGAAACTGGTGCTCCGGCACCAGGTCGAGCCGGATGAGGCGACCCACGCCTACACCGAGGTCATCAGCGACCTGCTCTCGCTGGACCGCACCCTGCTCAGCCAGATCTCCTCCGCGCAACTGGTGTCGCCCGCGACCAGCGCGCACGAACTCGCCAAGATCAGGGAAGAGGTGCAGTTGCAGCAGGCGCTGGTGCTCACCGGGCTCACCCGTGGGAAGTTCACAGCGGACAACCTCTCCCGCCTGGACGCCAGCGAATCCCGGCGCACCGCCGCCGCCAAGGAGTTCCGCGCCGCCGCCTCCCTGTCGAACCGCATCCGCTACGACCAGCTCTACGCCGACCCGCGCTTCCCCGCGCGGGAGACCTCCGTGCAGCTGGCGATGGCCGAGCGCAACAACCCGCGCGCCCAGCTGTCCTCCGCCCTGGTCTCCCCCGCGACCTGGCACGAGCAGTCCCAGGCCGCGCTGGACGCGCTCGGCGCGCTGGGGCTGCAACTGGACGAGCAGATCCACAAGACGGCGTTCCAGCTGCAGGACACCTCCAGCGACCTCGCCGGCGTCGAATCAGCCGTGCTGACCTCGGCGCTGCTGGTCGCGTGCCTGATCGTGGTGGTCGTCGCCCGGCACCTGCTCAGTTCGCTCGAGGTGCTGCGGCGCAGCGCGCTGGAGACCGCCCACCACGTGCTGCCCAACGCCGTCGCCGACATCCGCGCCGGCCACGCCCCGAGCACCCCGGTGCGGCCCGTCCCGGTGCGCACCGCCGACGAGTTCGGGGACCTGGCGCGGGCCTTCGACGACGTGCACACCCAGGCCGTCAACCTCGCCGCCGAGCAAGCCGAACTGCGCCGCAGCTACAGCGACTCCTTCGTCAACGTCTCCCGCCGCAGCCAGAGCCTGCTGGAACGGCAGCTCCGGCTCTTCGAGCAACTCGAGCGCGACGAGGAAGACCCCGACCAACTGGCCACCCTGTTCCAGCTGGACCACCTGGCCACGCGGATGCGCCGCAACAACGAGAACCTCATGGTGCTCTCCGGGACCGACCTGGCCCGCCGCTTCACCCGGCCGACCAGCCCGGCCGACCTGGTGCGCGCCGCGGTGTCCGAGATCGAGCACTACCCGCGGGTGGTCGTCCAGCCGCTGCCCGACGTCAGGATCGTCGGCTACGCGGCCAGCGACCTGGTGCGGCTGCTCGCCGAGCTGCTGGACAACGCGGCGAACTTCTCCGCGCCCCACACCCAGGTCACCGTCGCCGGGCACCACCGCGACGACGGCGCCCTGGTCATCGACATCGTCGACCAGGGCATCGGCATGAGCGAAGCCGACCGCGAGGAGGCCAACGCACGGCTCGCCGCCGACGGAGAACTCACCCCGTCCACGTCCCGGCGCATGGGCCTGTTCGTGGTCGGCCGGCTGGCGGCCCGGCACGGGATTGACGTGGAGCTCCAGCCCGGGACCGAAGGAGTCGGCCTGCACGCGGTGGTCACCATCGGCCCCGAACTGCTCGCGGCCGAGCCGGTCCTGCCGACGCCGAGGACCGAGGACCCCGTCGGCACCGACGACACCCTGGTCGAGGAGTTCGACTGGGAAGCCGCCGAACAGGACGCGGCGACCCTGCGCAACGGCTACCACCTGCTCCGGCCACCGCGCGAAACCACGGCGCCGCAGCACCCGGACGCCACAGAGCCGCCCGACGACGCCACGGCCCCGACACCGATCTTCGACAACCTCGCGTCGGCGTGGTTCCAAGCCCCCTCCAGCACCGACCACACCACCCCCCAGTGGCCCCCGGGCGGGGACGGGAGCATGGGAACCTTCCTGTCACCCCACGCGACAGGACAGTGCCCTTCCTCCCCGTCGGCGCGCACCAACGGCAGCAACGGGACGGTGTGGGCCTTCGCCAGCGACCAGGCGCAGCAGCGCGCGCAGGAAGTCGCGACCGCCGAGCCGACCGAGCACACCGCCGCAGGCCTCCCGCTGCGGATCCCGCGAGCACACCTCGTCGCAGGCAGCGCGCAGAGCTCCCGTGACGAACGGCCGCGCCCGGTCCGCGACCCGGAAGTCGCTCGCGGCCGGCTGGCCAGCTTCCAAGCCGGGCTCCGCCGCGGCAGGCACCACCCACAAGCCGGTCCCCCAGACCCCGGTCCCCCCACCGAGCAGAGCGCCGTGGTGAACAACGGTGCGGAACCGCCTGCTCCCGCACGCGACCAGGCGCCCGCCGAGTACACCCCCGCCGGTCTCCCCCGCCGGGTCCCCAGAGCCCAACCGACACCAGGAACAGCCACCGAGGAGACCCGGTCGCTCCGCGACGCCGACCTGATGCGCGGTCGGTTGGCGAGCTTCCAGCGCGGTGTCCGCGAAGGGAAGCACAGCCTTCGCGATCCGCAGCGTTCGGCCGACGAACGACTGTGACCGAACCGCGTCAGTGAGGAGGACAGGAAACGCCCATGAACACCAACGTCGCCCAACCGAACCAGTTCGGCTGGCTGGTCACCGACTTCACCGAACGAGTCCCCGGCGTGGCGCACGCCGTGGTCGTCTCGGCGGACGGCTTGTTGCTGACCGCGTCGGCGAAGCTGCCCACCGACCGGGCCGACCAGCTCGCCGCGGTGGCATCCGGCCTGCTCAGCCTCACCCAAGGAGCCGCACGGTGCTTCGAAGCCGGCAACGTCAGCGAGACCGTGGTCGAGATGGAACGCGGTCTCATGCTGCAGATGGCGATCAGCGACGGCTCGTGCCTCACCGTGCTCGCCGCACCGGACTGCGACATGGGCCTCATCGCCTACGAGATGGCGCTGTTGGTCGAACGCGTTGGACAGATCCTGACCCCCGAACTGCGCTCCCAGTTGCAGGGATCGAGCCGGGTGATGACAGGCCAGTCGGTGTGAGGACGGCATGAGCACAGGTCCGGAACCATCCGGGCGACACCATGGGGCCGACCACGAGTCGCCCGAGGCGGACGCCTTCGCCGAGGTCATCAACCGGTTCACCCTCGACAGCGGGCGACACCGCCGTCGGCGCGCGCACGAACGCGCGGAGCGGCACGCCCCGCCACAGCCTCCCGCCCCAGAACCACCGTGGCCGCGGGACGCCGAGGACGCACCGGACGCAGCGGAACCGCCCGAGAAACCGAGCACGGCCAACTACATCCGGCCGTACGCGTGGACCGGAGGGCGCACGCGCTCGAACCACCGGTTGGAGCTCGAGACGCTGGTCTCGACCAGCGAGAACTGCCACCCGAGTCGGTTGCAGCGCATCGAACACCACGCGATCGCCGAGATCTGCAGCCAACCCCGATCGGTGGCCGAGGTCGGGGCGCTGCTGGGTGTTCCGCTGGGCGTGGCGAAGGTCCTGCTCGGCGACATGGCCGACCTGGGCCTCGTCACGGTGCACCAGACGGTCAGCGAATCCGGCACCACATCGCACTTCATGTTGATGGAGAGAGTCCTGAGCGGCCTGCGCCGACTCTGACCTCTCCGGCGCGGGCCGCGCGCCGCAGCGCAGGAAGTCTCGACTCGACGACTGAGGTGACTGAGATGACCCCCGAAACGCGTTCCCGGCCTGGACACCCCACCAGGCCCGCAGCCGTGACCTCGGCGAAGATCGTCGTCGCCGGAGGGTTCGGCGTCGGCAAGACGACGTTCGTCGGGTCGGTGTCGGAGATCGTGCCCCTGACCACTGAGGCCGTGATGACCGAAGCCAGCAGCGGCATCGACGACCTGCAGGCCACCCCGGACAAGAACACCACCACGGTGGCGATGGACTTCGGTCGCCTCTCCCTCGACACCGACCTGATCCTCTACCTCTTCGGCACGCCCGGCCAGCAGCGGTTCTGGTTCATGTGGGACGACCTGGTGCGCGGCGCGATCGGTGCGGTCGTGCTCGTGGACACGCGACGACTGGCGGACTGCTTCTCGGCCATCGACTTCTTCGAAGACCGCCGGCTCCCCTACGTCGTCGGCGTGAACTGCTTCGACAACGTCCTTCGCCACCGCCTCGAAGAGGTCCGCGAGGCGATCGCGATCCCACCGGACGTCCCGCTCGTCACCTGCGACGCACGCAACCGGGCCTCGACCAAGCAGACGCTCATCACTCTCGTCGAGTACGCGATGCGGTGGTGGATCCGGCGCACCGCCTGACGGGGTGCGGGCATGGGAACCTTCCTCTCACCGGGAACCGGGAGGATGGTTCCCATGCCCCGTCCGCGGTCAACGCCCACCGGGGATCGAGCCGAAGGGAAAGCCGAACGGGTCCAGACGTTCGTAGTCCGAGTCGGTCTGCCCGGTCGTCTGCGGGGACGTGTCCTCTTGGCTGCCCAACGTCACCTGGACGTCACGCGGGTTGTCGCCTTGGGCGTCGGCCACGGTGACGGTGATCGTCGATCCTGGCGCGTTGGCCGTGACCTGAGCGACGAGGTCGGCGAAGCTGCTGACGGTGCGCCCGTTGACCTTCGTGATGGTGTCACCGGGCTTGAGGCCCGCGCGTTCCGCTCCTGATCCCGGCACGACTTGGCTGACCATCGCCGCGCCAGAACGGCTGTCGGTGCCGGTGACTCCCAGCTGCGGTTTGGTCGCAACACCCTTGTTGATGAGCTCGTCGGCCACGCGGCTGGCCGTGTCGATCGGGATCGCGAAACCCAGACCGATGTTGCCGGTGTTCTTGCCGCTGGAGAGGATCGTGGAGTTGATGCCGATCACCTGGCCGTCGAGGTTGACCAGCGGTCCACCCGAGTTGCCCGAGTTGATCGAGGCATCGGTCTGGATGCCGTTGTAGATGATGGACTGACCGTTGTCGCCCTCCGCCTCGACCGTCCTGTTCAAGGCGCTCACGATGCCGGAGGTCACGGTGCCCTCCAGGCCGAGCGGGGACCCGATGGCGACCACCTGCTGCCCGACCACCAGAGCAGAGGACTTGCCGAGCTCAGCGGGAGTGAGACCGGACGCCCCGTCGAGCTTGATCACGGCGAGGTCGTAGGACGGCGACGTACCGACGACCTCCGCGCTCTTGGACGTGCCGTCCGGCAGTGTCACGCTGATCTGGGTGCCGCCCTCGACCACGTGGTTGTTGGTCAGCACGTACCCGTCGGGCGTCAGGATGACACCGGTTCCTTCCGCGCCGCTCCGGCCGGAGCGGACGGCGATGTCGACCGTGCTCGCCGAGGTCTTGCTCGCGGCGTACTGCACGGTCCCCGCTTGGGCGTTCACCTGAGCCCCAGTCACGGGATCCCGCTGGGACAACACACTCTCCGGACTGCCGGAATCCATGAGCAGCATCCCGCCGCCCAAGCCGATCCCGCCACCGACGACACCAGCGACGAGTGCGACCGCGACCAAGCTGCCCCACCGCCGACGTGCAGCGGTCGGAGTCCGTCCCTCAGGAACACCGTGAATCGGGTGAGTCGCAGACACGAATCCGTCACCACCAACAGGCTCATCACCCAGGAGTGAGCTGTGTTCAACACCCCCGGGCTCCTGACCTCTGCCAGCGCCTCTGCTCATCATCATGCTTCGAGCGTGCTCCGCGAACCTGAGAACCACCTTGGGTCCAGCTGTTGATTGTCCTCAACGAGCCGGGGCACGACGACCACCGAGCATGGGAACCTTCCTCTCATCTGGATGACAGGAAAGTTCCCATGCCCACCGCGGTTTCCACCGCGCCTGTCAGGTGCCCGACACACCGGCGAATCTCGGGCCAGGGCCAGGGCTTTCCCTGCCCGATAGTTCGGTGCATGCAGAAGACGATCCACGCACTCGAATCCCGGTTCCAGCGTCGCGTTTACCGCGTCCGCGACATCGAGAAGTTGGGCATCTCCCAATCCACGACGTACCGGCGGGCGCGTGCTGATGGTCCGTGGACGCGGCTCGCACCCGGCGTGGTGCTCGTCGCGCCAGGGCCTCCGACACTCCACGATCGCATCCAAGCCGCCTTGCTCCGGGCCGGTCCAGGAGCGGTGGTGACGGGGCTCGTGGCAGCGCACCTGCACGGGATAGCCGCACCACCCGACGAGGTGGAAGTGCACGTGCTGATCCCGCACAGCCGCAAGGTGCAGAGCTACGCAGGCACGCGGTTCGAGCGCACCACCAGGCTTCCGCGACCGGTCTACGTCAACGGTGTCCCGACCGCACCGCCGGTCCGGGCGGTGATGGACGGCGCCCGGACGTTCCGCACCTGGGCGTTCACGCAGCGGCTGCTGCGCGACGCGATCCGCAAGGCAGCCGAGTGCACGCTCATCGCTCTGATCACGGAGATGGAAGCCGGCAGCCGCCGGGGCACTGCCGTGCCGCGTGCGATCTTGCGCACGTTCCGCAACGGCACACCACCGTTGCACGACCGCCCAGCCCGGCCACCACGACCAGCGACCGAGGCGTCACGCGCTGCTGCGTAGGCCGATCTGCCACCACGGGCTGGTGTTCGGCTGCGCCAGCGTGCACCATGCAACGAATCGGCGGCTGTCGCTGGAGGTGCCGTGGAGAACACCGAACGCACGTCGACGCAGGTCACAGCTCGGCGGATGGTGATGCCGACCCGGCCTCCTCCCCGTGACCCGCACCAGTGACCAACGTGACCAGGTGATCGGTGTCGCTGACCTCGGCGACCTCAGCCGCTGCATGCCCAGAACAGCCCGGCAAGGGCTCGAGGCCAGAGGTGCGCTGGGTGAGCGGTGTGAGACCCAACAACCCGTTCACCAGCGCAGACGCAGATCGCGTGACGAACCCGACGTCGCACGCCCTGGTGTGGTGGGTGCGAGCGGGGGAACCTTTCTGTCATTCGTCCGGACGCGGCCCTCGGGAGGACTACTGGTGCTGAAGGAACGCAGATCGCTGTGGTGGCTCACAGGGCCCGTCCTGCTGTACCTGGTGGCACTGCCGCTGTACAACAGGGTCGACCCCGTCGTCCTGGGCCTGCCGTTCTTCATGTTCTGGATGTTGCTGGCGACCTTGCTCACCCCGGCGTGCATCTGGCTGGCGGCCCGCAAGGACCCGCTGTGGCGAGCCGACCGGAGCCGCGAGCGGGGTGGTGCCGAATGAACTCGAACGCTGTGGTGTCGATCGGCATCCTCGCCGTGTTCATGGTCGGCGCGATCGTGCTGGGCCTGCTCTCACTGCGCGGACGGGACCGGGCGAACCTGGCGGAGTGGTCGATCGGCGGACGCAGCCTCGGCGTCGTACTGATCTTCGTGCTCATGGCCGGAGAGACCTACACGAGCTTCAGCTACCTCGGCGCGGCGGGCTGGGCCTACGACTACGGGATGCCGGTGTTTTACCTCCCGGCCTACCTGGCGATCGGCTTCGCCGTCGGCTACGTCATCGGCCCGGTCCTGTGGCAGTACGCCCACCGCAACAACCTGCACAACATCACCGACATCACCGCCTACCGCTTCAACTCCCCGTGGTTCGGGGCTGCCGTGGCGATCCTGACCACGATCTTCCTGCTGCCCTACATCCAGCTGCAGATCACCGGCATGGGCGTCGTCGTCTCCACGATCAGCTACGGGACGATCGGACTGGGAGCGGGCTACCTGATCGCCTTCGTGGTGACCGAGGCGTTCATCATCTCCTCCGGGCTGCGCGGCAGCGCCTGGGTGTCGATCCTCAAGGACAGCTTGGTGATCGTCACGCTGCTGGCCGTCTTCGTCTACGTGCCGGTGCACTACTTCGGCGGGATCGGCCCGATGCTGGACCGCCTCGTCGCGGAGCGTCCACAGTGGCTGGTTCTGCCCGGCCAGGGCAAGGAGTCGCTGGGCCTGCTGTGGTTCGCCACCACGGGACTGCTCAACGGTGTGGTCTACACGATCTTCCCGACCACCGTCGCCGGCTACCTCGGCGCCAAGGACCCGGGTGTGCTGCGGCGCAACGCCATCATCATGCCCTTCTACCAGGTCCTGCTGTTCGTCCCCATCCTGCTGGGGCTGGCTGCGCTGTTCGTGGTGCCGGGCCTGAGCGACTCGAACCTCGCCATGTTCGAGCTCGTCGTCGACTCCATGCCGCCGTGGATGGTGGGACTCGTCGGTGTTGCCGGCGCCCTCTCCTCGATCGTCCCCATGGCTGTCTTCATGCTCGTGATCGGGACGATGTGGGGCCGCTCCGTGCTCGGCGTGCACCCGCGGACAGCACCCCACCAGAAGCGGCTCTCGCAGCTGGTCACCTTCCTCGTCGGCCTGCTCGCCCTGCTGTTCACCTTCATCTCGCCGAGCACGCTCGTGCAGCTCTCCGTGCTGTCCTACCAGGGCCTGGCACAGCTGCTGCCCGTCGTGCTGATCAGCCTGCTGTGGAAGCGGATGACGCTCGCCGGCGCGGCGAGCGGGCTCGCAGTGGGCGTGGTCGTCGTGACAGCGCTCGTCAGCACGGGCAACGACCCGTGGCTCGGCATCAACGCCGGTCTGATCGGGCTGGTCGCGAACGTGACCGTGAACATCATCGTGAGCCTGGTGCGGCCCGCCACGACTCCAGCGGAACGGCTGGCCGTCGACGAGCTCGCGGAGGCCCAGCCGGCCCGGAACTGAACGATGGCAGGAGCATGGGAACCTTCCTGTCAGGCTGGTGACAGGAAGGTTCTCGTGCTCACCCTCGGGTCACGAGCTTGACCGGGCGACGGCGGAGACGCCGTACCGGCCGTCTTCGATCGGGTTCCCACCGATGTCGATCGGCCCCTCGGGAACCGGCTTCGCTGACGGCCACCACCGGCGAGCGATGTCCCACGCTGCGTCGATCAGCGCGCTGGCGTGCGCGAACGAGTACGGCGAAAGACCCACCACCGAGGGAGCGGGGACGACGTAGAGCTCGCAGCGACCGGCGTTGAGCTGCATGTCCAGCCTGGCGGCGGAGAGCATCGCCGCGCCCAGCGCCGCACCGTTGACGCCGCTCACCGACCGCGGTGGGACCTTCGGCGTCGGCCAGGTCGCGATGGCGCCGATCCCGCGTTTGGGCTGGTCGTACTCGAAACGCTCCGTCCCACCGCACGGCAGCACGAACACGCGCTCCGCGCCTTGTTCGACGGCGCGGCTGATCGGCATGAAGACCGCAGGACCTCCGTCGACGAGCCACCGGTCGCCGATCTTCACCGGCGGGAACATCCCCGGGATGGCGCACGAGGCGACCAGCGGCGGCAGCGCGGGCCCCGAGTCGAAGTACACGGGTTCACCGCTGTCGAGATCGGTCGCGGTCACGGTCACCGGGACCTGGGCGTCCTCCAACCGCCGGAACGGGAGGGTGTTGTGCAGCCAGCGGGCGAGCCCGTGGTTGCCCATCACGTGGTTGGACAGGCCGAGCTTGCCGGCGAGGATGCGCATGGGTTGGATCGGGAACACGTCGGTGCGCCGCATCGACGACCAGATCTCGCGCAACCTCTCCGCACCGTGCAGTGTGGGGTTGCCCGCCAACCAGGCAGCGTTGAGCGAGCCCGCCGAGGTGCCGACGAGCAGGTCGGGCTCGACACCGGCTTCGAGCAACGCGGTGGCCAGCCCGGCCTGGATAGAGCCGAAAGTGGAACCACCCGGCAGAACCCACGCTGTGCGCATCAGCTGTGCCCTTCCGCTCTCGTTCTGCTGTTCAGCTGGTTGCTGGTGTGGTTTCAGCAGCTCATCCGTCGTCCGGATCGCCGCGGCGACGCTGGCGCTTCACCGCGGAGCGCCGCTTCTTGCTGGCCAGCCGACGCTGCTGAGACCCCCGGGTCGGCTTGGTGCGCCGCCTCGCGGGCCTCGGCGGGGCCACCGCCTCGGCCAGCAGCTCAGCCAGCCGCTGGCGCGCTGCCTGCCGGTTGGCCAACTGCGCACGATGCTCCGAAGCCACAACAGTTGATCACACCACCGACGAGCCGCTTCGCAAGTCGGTCCACTGCTCGTTGCCGCAAGGGCTCGGGCACTGAGGGCGAGCGGGCGAGGTCGAAGGAGAGTTCGACCCGCGAGTCGGTCGTGTTCACACCCTGGCCGCCAGGCCCTGATGACCTGGAGAAACGCTCGGAGAGCTCAGCCGCGGGGATGCGCCAGCGGCGGGTGACGGGGAGGTCTCCGGACATGCAGAACAGCATGCCCCACGCCGCGGCCCTGCTCTCGACGCGGCCCGCCCGACCAGGCCTGCATGATGGGAACCTTCCTGCCACTGCTGGCAGGAAGGTTCCCAAGCTCACCTCGAGACCGGAGCGGTCACTGGCCCGGGCGCCAGCCGGCGACGCCTCCCGGGACCGGGGCGTCGCTGGCGTACGGGGTGCGGGTGAAGATGAAGGTGTTCAGGTTGAGGTGCGTGGGAGTGCCTTCCGCGTCCCTCCCGACCTGCAGTTTCTCGCCTGCGTAGTAGCCGTCCAGGCCGGTCCAGGTGCCGTCCGGGTTGGGGCGGAACCGCGACGCCCGTCCCCGGCCCTTCATCGGGGCGAGGTCGAGCAGCCCATCGGTACGGATGCGCAGCACGTACGGGCTCGGCCCCCAGTACCACTGCCCGGTGAGTTCGAGCAGCCGCATGTCCACGTCCGGGCTGGGCTCCCACGGTTCGGGGATGCGCGGTTCGTGCTGGGCGAGCAGGTCCAGCAGGTCGGTGGAGAGCGTTCCGCTGATCCCGGAGGTGGTGTTGGCCATGAAGATCACGCCGGTGGCGTCGTCCGGATCGGACCAGAGGTTGGCCACGAACCCAGGCATCGACCCGGTGTGCCCGGCCAGTCGCCGACCGCGGTAGCGCATCAGCTGCAGGCCAAGACCGTAACCAGCCCGCCACTCCGGCCCATCGTCCACCGAACCGGGTGCACGCATCTCCAGGACCGTGTCGGGGTGGAGCACCTCGCCGGTGTCCCCGCCCACGAACCTCACCCACCGGGCCATGTCGTCGAAGGTCGACCACAGCTGGCCGGCTGGGGCCATCGCTCCGGCGTCTTCCGCGGGCTCGGGCAGCACGACGTCCGCCCAAGGGTGGACGGCCAATCCCTGCGCGTGCGGCGCGACCGGCTCCAGGGTGGTGCGCTTCATGCCGAGCGGGTCCAGGATCTCCCGCTGCAGCACCTCGTGCCAGGGCGCGCCGCGCAACCTCGCCACGAGCTCGCCCAGCACGCCGAAGCCCACGTTGGAGTAGTGGAACCCGTGGTTCGGGGTGGGGCGCACCGCGCTCTCGTCGATGCTGGCGAGCAGCTCCTCAGCGCTGCCACCGGGCGTCCGCTCCCACCACTCGCCGGCCGGTTCCGCCGTCAGACCACTGGACTGCGACAGGAGCGAACCGATGCTGCGGTTGCCGATCGCGGTTCCCGGCACGTAGTCGTCGAGCCTGTCCGCCAGGTCGAGCCGGCCTTCGTCCCGCAGGCGCAACACCAGCACCGCGACGAACGTCTTCGTGATCGAACCGATCCGGTACTGGGTGTCAGTGCTCGGGGGCCGGCCGTCCACCTTGCCCCGGGAGTCGACCCAGATCGTCTCGCCGTCCCGGACCAGCCCTGCGACCAGCGAAGGGATCCGGTTCTCGCTCTGCTCCACTGCCAAGCGCCGAAGCAGGGCGCGTTGGGTGGAGGGCAGCAGACTCGTCAACGTGCCTCCCATGCTTGCAGTTGATGACCTCGCACGTCTGTGCTGCGAGTGACAGGAAGGTTCCCATGCCCGCGCACCCGCTCACCGGCGGCTGAGGCGCCTGACCCCTCGGGAGATGCCGGTCTTCTCCACCGGGAGGTGCACCGGCAGCTTGCCGAGCATCAGGAGCACGAGGATCAGCAGGCCGAGGACGATCCACCCGGTCCAGCTGAGGAGCCCGACAGAGGCGTTGTCCACCGGGTGTCCCGCTTGGCTGAAGACGACGGCCAAGCCTGCTGCGGAGTTGAGGAAGCCGTGTGCGATGGCCGCTGGCCAGACGCTGCGGGTGGTGAGCCGGAGCCAGCCGAGCAGGGTCCCGACCAGAACGCAGAAGCAGACCATCATGATGAACGAGACCACGATCGGGACCGTCGGGTAGTTGAACCCGAGGATCAGCACAGGCGCGTGCCAGAGCCCCCAGAGCACACCGCTGGTGAGGAAGGCGCCGGGCTGCCCGAGCGGCAGCAGGGCCTGCACCAGGTAGCCGCGCCAGCCGAGCTCCTCACCCAGCGCTGGGATGACCTGCAACCAGCCCACGCCGAGGATCTGGGCGATCTGGATGAGCGCCAGCGTGCCCGGCGAGGTCTGCTGCTCGGCCCCGATCACCCCTGTGCCGGACTGCTCGGCCAGGCCGGAGAACCCGGTCCAGTCGGCGTGGTAGGTGCCGAGGAGGTAGCCGACCAGCAGCGCCAGCAGCATGGCCAGCGGCGGCCCCAGCCACGCGATCAGGACGTGCGGCCACCACTTCTTGATCCCGCCGGGATTCGTGATCCCGACGCTGCGCAGCAGCTTCGGCTGCGGGCTGATCCACTTGCCGACCACCAGTGCGGCCACTGCGGGCATGAACATCATGGCGAAGAGCACGACAGGCGCGTAGGTCCACGACAGCCCTTCGCCGGTCAACCACAGGGGCAACGTCAACAGCCACGCCGGCAAGTAGGCGATGGCGACGAAGCTGACGACGCCGCGAACATCGACTCGCTCGTGCTCGGTGCTCACGAACGCATTTTGCCAACTGATCCTGAGAGTGATCCTGAGAAGAGCCGGGAGCATGGGAACCTTCCTGTCACCCCAGGCGGCAGGAAGGTTCCCATGCTCGCTCCGCCCCCTCCGGGTGCGCGCACGAAGAAGGGAACCTCCCCGTCAGCGAGTGACAGGAAGGTTCCCTTCCTCACGCGGTCGTCCGGTCTCAGCCGGGGAGCGGCACGACCGGCAGACCTTCGTGGATCTTGGTCATCGCCGCGAACCAGGTGCGCGCGGGCACCTTGCCGCCGTAGATGTTGCCGCCGTTGCGGCCGCACAGGCGCGGAGGTTCGTCACCGCCGCTGTCGCAGATGCCCTGCGGGCGGGCGCCGTCAGCGTAGGTCAGGACCGCACCCGACATCTGCGGCGTCGCAGCGAGGAACGCAGCCGACTTGTGCTCCTGCGTGGTGCCGGTCTTGCCGATCATCGGCCTGTTCCAGCCGGCCGCCTGCGCGGCCGCGCGGGAGGTGCCCTCGGTGTCGTCCTTGCTCATGCCCTGCGCCAGCTGCGCGGCCACCTGCGGGGAGACGGCCTGCTCGCACGGCTCCTCGTTGAGCGGGACCGGGTTGCCGTGCCGGTCCTTGACCTCCTCGATCGGGGTCGGCGGGCAGTAGACGCCGCCGCTCATGATGGTCGCGCCGACGTTGGACAGCTCCAGGACGCTGGTCGGGGTGTAGCCGAGCGTGAACGCGCCGCGGTTCTTCTGCTTGATGGTCTCCGCCTGGGACGGGCCGTTGGAGCCGTCCGGCTTCAGGGTCTGCCCCTGAGCGTTGACCTTGTTCATCCCGTTGCGCAGCCCGAGCCGCGAGGCCATGTCGACGACGTTGTTGAGGCCGACCCGCTCGGAGAGCATCACGAACGCCGTGTTCGGCGAGGTCGCGAGCGCCATCTGCAGCGTCCTCGGCCCCGGCGTGACGCCGTCGGCGTTGCCGACCGTGTAGGGCGCGGTGCCGTTCTTGTAGACGCGTGACGTGTACGAGGCGGGCACGTCGATGACGTCGTGGATGCTCATCCCCTGCTCGATCGCCGCGGCAGCGGTGAACACCTTGTAGACCGAGCCCGCACCGAACGGCTGCACCCGGCTCACGATGTCGTACGCGGTCTGCCCCTTGCTGGCGTCGTTGCCGAAGTCGCGGTTGGCGACCAGGGCCCGCACCTTGTGCTTGTCGGTGCCCGGTTCGACCACCGCCATGGCGTTGGCGATGCCTTCGGTCTGCGTGGGCACCTGGGCTTCGGCCGCTTCCTTGGCCGCGTCGGTGGCCTTGCGGTCGAGCGTCGTGCGGATGGTGTAGCCGCCGGTCTTGAGCATCGTGCGGTCGATGCCGAGACGCTCGAGGTAGTCGACGACGTAGGTGCAGAAGAAGCCGTCGGTGGTGCCGTCACCGACGCCGACGCAGCCGTTCGGCGGCCGCCCCAGCGGGGACAGCACGTTGATCGGCTCCTGCTTGGCGCGCTCGGCGTCTTCCTTGGTGATGAACTTGTTGTTCGTCGGGTCCGACATCAGGTCGATGACGAGGTCGCGCCGCTCCTTCGCGTCCTCGGGGTTGCTGTGCGGGTTGAGCGACCCCGGCTGGTTGACGATCGCGGCGAGCAGCGCGGACTGGGCGATGGTGAGCTTGTCGGGTGTGGTGCCGAAGTAGGTCTGCGCGGCCGCACCCACGCCGAAGGTCTGGTTGCCGAAGGGCACCACGTTGAGGTAGCCGGTGAGGATCTCCTCCTTGGTCATGGTGCGCTCGAGCTCGACGGCGATCTTGGCTTCGCGGAGCTTGCGCGCGATCGTGGTCTCCTTGGCCTTCTCGGCCTCGACCCGGTTCTTGGCGACCACGTGCACGAGGTAGTTCTTCACGTACTGCTGCGTGATCGTCGACGCGCCCTGCGCCGTCTCACCGCTGCTGATGTTGGTCGCCAGCGCGCGCATCGTGCCGTGCCAGTCGACCCCGCCGTGGTCCCAGAAGCGCTTGTCCTCGACGGCGGTGATGGCCGCCTTCATGTACTCGGAGATCTCGTCGGGACGGGTTTCCACGCGGTAGTCCCGGAAGAAGTACGCGATGGGTTCGCCGTCCTTGTCGGTGACGGTCGACACCTGCGGCATGTCCTGCCGCGCGAGCGACCCCGACATCTTGGACATGGCGTCGGCCGTCTGGTTGACCATCGCCCCGGCTCCGGTCGCCATGGGCAGCAGCAACGCCGCCACCAGTACGCCGGCCAAGACGCACAACCCGAACATCTTCAACAGCACGCCGCTGCGCACGCCTGCCCCAATCATCAAGTGTCACCCGGCTCGAGCAACGATCGCCGGTTGGAACACCCAGAACCCGTCTCACCGACCGGCCGGAGGGAATCCCGTCGACATCCGCCTCAGCGGCACCAGTCGACACCTGCTCCTCTTCGCTGCCAGTCCGTTTCGTTGATATCACACCGGTGATCCGTGACGCCGCCGCACCGGACGGCTCAGCACGCTCGATCCCGACCACCACGACGCCGTGATCACTACACTTGGTGATCGATCGAGCGCGTGGAGGAGACATGACCGACCCGTTCCTGGATTCGCTGGCCACTGCTCTCGCCGGACAGGCGGCGACCGCGCTGGGCGCGGCCGGGAAGGCCGCGTTGGCGAAGGTTCGCGAACTCCTCAAGCGGAGGTCTGAGGACGATCCGGAGACGCAGGCCGCGCTGGAGGCGGCCGAGCGGCCGGACGCGGACCGGCCTCAGGTCATCGCTCTCGCCGAGCGGCTCGACCGGGTGTGCGCGGAAGACCCCGAGTTCGCGCAGCAGTTGCGCACGGAGGGCGCCGCGGTGCACAACGACGTGTCAGCCGCGCACGACGGCGTCGTCAACATCAACGAGGGTCAGGTCGACAAACTGATCCAGGCGCGCGACATCCACGGTGGCATCACGTTCAACTAGCGCGCCGGTCCGCCTCGTTCAGCTCAGCCAAGTACTTGTTGTAGGCGGCGAGTTCCGGGTCTTCGTCGGCGTCGACGGGCGGCGCCGGCGGCGGCACCAGTGGACGACGGCGCGTCTTGGGCCGCTGCTGAGCGGGCTCCTCAGCCGCGGTGTCCGCCTCAGCAGCAGCCGTGTCGGTCCCAGCCTGCGACGCGGCCTCCTCGCGTTCCCGGTTCAGCTCCATGCGCATCACGCGGATCCACAGGAAGATCGTGAACGCGCCGAACAGCGGCCACTGCAGGGCATAGCCGAGGTTCTGGAAGCTGCCGCCGGCTTCGTGCGCGCGATCCCACTGCCACACGGCCAGGAACCCGGTGGCGACCGTGGCTGCGATGAACAGGACGTGCAGGAGCAGCCAACGTGGGGTCAACAGGCTGCGGAACACACTTCGCATTCTAGGCGCTCCCACCCGCCCGGAACTCCCGGCATCGTCACGCACCGCTCACACCATCGCCCCGGGCCGCCGAGCCGCCGTAGCAGCGGAGCACGCAATCTGTGACAGCAATCACATCCCGGGTTGCTCGGGTGGCAGGAAGGTTCCCATCGTCCGAGCGCTCGCGCGCGAGTGGTGACAGGAAGGTTCCCATGCTCGCAACCACGGGCTGGTGGTGCGGCTCCACCGGTGACAGGAAGGTTCCCATCCTCAACGGCGGCGGGGGAAGGCCAGCGGTGCGCACGCGCTGATGAGCACGGCCATGACCACGAAGGTGGTCGGGTACCCCGACAGGGCGATCAACAGACCGAAGCCGAACGAGCCCAGGCCCTGGCCCGCGTCGTAGGCGATGTTCCAGGCCGTGCTCGCCACGCCCGAGCTGGTCCGCTCGAACATCACGACGAGGGTCGTGTTCTGCACGGCGCCGAACCCACCGCCGAAGGCGGCCGCTCCGGCCAGCGCCACCGGGTCCGCGCTCCACGCGGCCACCGCGAGCAGCGCCGCGCCGACGCCGGACAGCAGCACGGCGGGCACGAGGATGCGGTGCTGCCCGAGCCGGTCGCCGAGCCGCCCCGCGCCCCACCGGCCGAGCATGGTCGCGGCGCCGAAGGCCATGAGCGCCGCCGGGGCCACCGCTTCGCTGACGGCCAGCGGCAGGAAGGCGACGAGGCCACCAGAGCCGACCGCCACCATCGTCATGACCGTCCACGACGGCACCAGGGCGAGGGGGAAGGCGCCGGATCCCGTCCCGCCCCGAGTGCGCCGGGCCAGCACGGGTGGCATGCCGAGCAGCGCGAACGTGGCGGCGACCGGCAGCGCACCGGCGATCCAGAACAGCGGGGCGAAGCCGACGTGCTGGGACAGCCACACCCCCACCGGAAGTAGAGCCACGTTCGGCAAGCCCACCGACAGCCCGTACAGGCCGGCCGCGCGGCCGCGCTGCTCCACCGGCACGAGCTCGGCCACCAGGGCGGCGCCGGTCACCGTGAGCAGCCCGAAACCGATGCCGCGCACGCTCGACACGCCGAGCAGCACCCAGAGGTCGCTGGACAGCGCGTACAGCGGCGTGGGCAAGCCGATCAAGAGGGTGCCCAGCCCGAAGGCGATGCGGTGGTCGATGCGCGCGAGCAACCACGGCATGCCCAGCTGCGTCGCCACGGTCACCAGCAGGAACACGGCGTTGGTCGAACCGGCCGCGACCTCACCCGCCCCACCCGCCACCGCCCACAACGGCAGCACCGGCATCATCAAGATGTACCCGGCGAAGCCCCCGACCGTGGCCACCAGCAGCAAGCGGAACGACCCGTGTCGCAGGGGTGTGCTGCTCCGCTCACGTGCTCCGACCGAAACTCGCACCGCTCCTTGATAGGCCCGGACCGCGCCGTCTGTCCAATCCCGCCCGACCTGCCCGAGATGTCCACTCCTGGTCGATTGTGCGCGTGATCGTGATCGGCTTGGCTGGGCGCGACGTCCCGGCGACGGCGAGGAGTCCTGCATGCACCGGATGCGAGCACTGGCACTGGCCACCGCGGTCGTGGGAGCCGCGATCGTTCCCGCGTCGGCCACCGCACCGCTGACCTCGGCGGCCCCACCGCCCTGCAGCGAGGAGCCGCGGGAGAACCCGATCTCGGAGTTCACCAGCTACGACGAACTCCTGGTCGAGCTCGACCGGATCGAGCGCGTGAGCGCGGGCCGGGTCGAGGTGCAGAAGGTCGGCGAGTCGAACCGCGGCCGCGACATGCTGCTGGCCCGGGTCGGCACCGGCCCGAAGGTCGTGCTGATCACGGCCGAGATCCACGGCAACGAGAAGACCGGCCCGGACGCGACGCTGGACCTGCTGGACTTCCTCGGCACGTCGGACTCCGCGCACGCGAAGAGGATCCGCGAGCAGCTGACCGTGGTGGCGATGCCCAAGATCAACCCGGACGCCGGGGCGCTGGACCGTCGCGGCAACGACATGACGTGGGAGGAGGTGCAGCAGCGCTTCCCGCAGCTGGCGGCCGCGCAGCCACCGTGGAACTACTACACCGATCAGCGGCAGGGCGACGACTACTCCCAGCGCCCCGGGTTCGACGTCAACCGCGACTACAACCCGGATCTCGACTACCAGCCGCGGCCGCAGGACTTCCCCGGCGCCAGCGACCAGCCGGGCTGGTTCATCAGCCCGGAAACCCAGACCGTGCGTGACGTGTACAAGTCACTGCAGCAGGAGTTCGGGGTGGTCGACACCTACATCGACCTGCACCACCAGGGCGCCTGCTACACGGTCCCGGGCACCGATCGCTTCGTGACGATGAGCCTCTCCGGCAAGTTCGTGGCCGACCCGAACACCCCGGAGGGCGCCGAGTACGCCGAGTTCGCCGACACGTTCCGGCCCGAGTACTCGAAGCAGCTCAACGTGGCCGCGTACAACGCGCTGCAGGCGGCGGCCAACCACAACCCCGAGTTCGGCAACATCACGCTGTACCCGCAGGACATCGACCTGCCCGGTACGGGCCTGGGCGCGTTCCAGCTCAACGGCAGCGGCGCGGTGCTGTTCGAGGTGCGTGGTCAGACCCAGACCCTGGGCGAGCAGCACCGGGCGATGCTGACCCGCACGGTGTACATCGGCCTCGACGGGATCCTCTCCGCCATCGCCAGCGGCCAGGTGGACGCCATCGACCCGGCCGACTACGACCGCATCCCGCCCACCGACCGCGGCCAGCAGACGAAGACCGCCCTCACCGACATCGAGTCCTGACGCTCCGGCGCGGGCGGGGCCGAGGTCGCCTCCGCCCATCCGGCGCGCCGAGACGCGGACGGCAGGTGACAGGAAGGTTCCCTTCCTCAGGTCAGACGCGACGGGCTCGCGGCGTTGGACAACGGGACGGTTCCCTCCTCCCAGTCACACGGGCCAGGCAGGCGGTCTTGGATGGCAGGAAGGTTCCCATCCTCACGTCAGACGCGGCGGGCACGCGGGCGTGGGTGACAGGAAGGTTCCCATGCTCGCCCCGCCGGTCAGGAGCGGAAGTCCTCCAGGGCTGCTTCGGCTGCGGCCAGTTCCGCGCGGAGCTGCTCGACCCGGGCCCGCTGCTGCTCGCGGGCGGCTTCGATCAGCGGCTCCACCGCTGCGGCGACGTCCTCGTGCAGCGCCTTCGCGGCGTGCGCGACGGCGCTGGCCGGGACCTGCGTCGGCTTCAGCACCCGCTTCTTGGGGGTGCTGACCTCCACGCTCCACTGCCCTTCGTCGTCAGCGGTGAGGGTCACCGTCGCCCCACCGACCGCCTTCGGCGGGCGCGGCTTGCGCTTGGCCGTCGTCGTCCCCCCGGCCTGCTTCGCCGGAGAGGTCTGCTTCGCCGACGACGCGCTCGACTTCGCCGGCCCCTTCGGCAGTGTGGAGCTCCTGGGCAGCGTCGACCCCACCGGCTGCTGGGGCTTCGCCTCCCTGGGCGCAGCCTTGCCGGCCTGCTCGGAGGTGGCGCGCTTGCGCGGCGGCTTCACCTTCGTGACCTCCGCCGCCGAGAAGGACAGGACGTCCTTCGAACCGGCCGGCCGGACCTGGATGAAGTCCCCCTCGGCCGGTTCGCCCAGCGCGACCACCTTGCCCGAGCGGCCCTCCGGGACACCGACGGCCGCCCCGGTGAACCACACCGTCGGCGTGGTCCCGGAGTTCAGCTCGTCGCGGATCTCGCGCAGTTCGTCGGACGACAGCGGCGACATGGCCACCCCTTGCTCAAGGGTGAGCCCCGGCGGGGCTGGACGGCAGTGACCACACCACTATATCGAACGTCCGTGCGAAGCTTCAACGACCCCGTGCCGCGGTGATCTCGAAGTCGGCCGGGTCCGCCTTGCGCGTGCGCAGCCAGTACTTCCAGGTGAAGCCGGGCCAGATGGTGCGGTTGACGCCGTTCTCGTCCAGGTACCAGCTGCGGCAGCCGCCCGCCGACCACACCGCGTCGCCCAGCTTGGACTGGATCTCGGTGTTGAAGTCGTCCTGCACCGACTGGCGGACGTCGATCTGGTCGATCTTCCCGCGGCAGATCGGGCGCAGGCAGCTCAGCACGTAGTTGAGCTGCGACTCGATCATGAAGACCACGGAGTTGTGCCCCAGCCCGGTGTTCGGCCCCAGCAGGAAGAAGAGGTTCGGGAAGCCGGAGACCGTCATGCCCAGGTAGGCCTCCATGCCGTTGCGCCAGGCGTCCTGGAGCTTGCGGCCGTCGCGGCCGACGATGCTCAGGTGGTCGAAGGCGTCGGTGACGTGGAACCCGGTGCCGTAGATGATCGCGTCGACCGGGTGCTCCTGGCCGTCGCCGGTGACCACGGAGTTCTTCCGGACCTCGGCGACGCCGCTGGTCACCAGGTCCACGTTGGGCCGGTTCAGCGCCGGGTAGTAGTCATTGGAGAGCAGGATCCGCTTGCAGCCCATGCCGTAGTCCGGGGTGACCGCGGCCCGCAGCTCCGGGTCCTTGATCACCTTGCGGATGTAGCGCTTCGACAGGTGCTCGGCGAGCTTGCCGAGGCGCTTGTTGAACACCGCGAAGAAGCGCGCCTCCAGCACCCAGTAGATGGCGGCGCGGGCCACTCGCTGGACCAGCGGGACCCGGCGGAACAGGCGCTGCACCGACTCGGGGACCGGCCGGTCGGGCTTGGGCTGGATCCACGGGGGCGTGCGCTGGAACAGGTGCAGCTTGGCGACCTTCTTGGCGATCTGCGGCACGAACTGGATGGCGCTGGCGCCGGTGCCGATCACCGCGACCCGCTTGCCGGTCAGGTCGAAGTCGTGGTTCCACTCCGCGGAGTGGAAGACCTCGCCCTCGAAGTCCTGCACGCCCGGCAGGTCCGGGTAACTCGGGATGTGCAGGGCGCCGACCCCGGAGACCAGGGCCTTGCCGATGTACTCGGTGCCGTCGGCGGTGGTCACCGTCCAGGTCCGGCTCTCCTCGTCGTACTCGGCGCCGGTGAACTCCACGCCGTAGTGGATGTGGTCGCGCACCCGGTACTTGTCCGCGCAGTGCTGGAGGTAGTCCCAGATCTCGCCCTGCTGGGCGAACATGCGCGACCAGTTCGGGTTCTGCTCGAACGAGAAGGAGTACATCAGCGACGGCACGTCGCAGGCGCAGCCCGGGTAGGAGTTGTCACGCCAGGTGCCGCCGAGGTCGTCGGACTTCTCCAGGACGACGAAGTCGTCGATCCCGGCTTGCTTGAGCTTGATGGCCATCCCCAGCCCGGAGAACCCGGTGCCCACGATCACGACCGAAGTCCGGTGACTGCGTTGGTCCTTCGACTGCCGTTGCGCCATCTTTGGCCTCCTCGGACACCAGCGCGACTGATCTACCGGCAGTATGCTACTACGAGTAGGTTACTTGCGGTAGGGTGTTTTCGTGCGAACCCAGCAGGCAACGACGAGTCGGCGCAAGCGCATGTCACGGGCCGAGCGGGAGCAGCAGATCCTGGCCGTGGCCGAGGAGGTGTTCGCCGCCGAGGGCTACCAGGCGACCTCCATGGACGACATCGCGGCGCGGGTCGGCGTGTCCAAGCCGATGCTCTACGAGTACTTCGGCTCCAAGGAGGGCCTGCTGCTGGCCTGCCTGCAGCGGTGCAAGCGGGAGCTGATCGAGGCCACCACCGTCGCGGCCGCCGGGGCGGACAACCCCGAGCAGCTCATGCACGACTGCCTGCTGGCGTTCTTCAAGTTCAGCGACGACCACGCGCAGGCGTGGGCGCTGCTGCGCAACGAGGCCGCGGTGCCCAGCGCTTCGGTGAACACCGAGCTCGAGGCGATCCGGCTGCAGCAGCGGGACTTCACCGCCGAGCTGCTGCGGGCCGCCCGTCCCGACCTCGACGAGGAACAGCTGGAGGCGTTCGCGGAGGCGATCATCGGTGCGTGCGAGCGGCTGTCGCTGTGGCGGGAGCAGCGCCCGGAGGTCACCCCGGAGAAGGCGACCGAGCACCTCATGACGCTGTTCGCGCCGAGCCTGACCAAGGACCTCTGAGGTCACTCGTTCAGGTCGTCCCTACCCCGTCAGGGTCAAGATCTACTTGCGGTTCTCCGATACCGAGTCAGCTGTACCAACGCATCCGACCCGAGGAGAACAGATCTTGCGCCCCTGGACCACGCGCACAGTACAGGCAGCCGTTGTGGCCGCGGGGTTCGCCGCAGTCGGCGCCGGTACCGCCTCCGCCGCGGAGACCACCGACGTGCCGGAGCCCGACCTGTCGTCGATCCCGGACCAGATCGGGTTCACCGCCCCGGTCAACGCCTGCCAGATGCAGGAGGGCGCCGGGTTCGGCCCGGTCAAGGCCCCGTGCGCGGACGCGCAACTGCACGCGAGCTCCCCGAACCTGGTCAAGCAGGTCGGCGTGGACATCACCACCACCGCGCACGGGGTGGCCGGTGAGCTGCAGGACGGCAGTTCGCCGCTGGTTCCCGGCAAGGCGAACCGGGTGCTGGGGCACCTCGTCGCCGAGGGCGACCGGCTGGCCGGGATGACCAAGACCCGCCCGACCCTCGGTGTGTCCGCCACCCCCGAGCACATCGGTGTGCTGCACGAGCGGGTCCCGGACGCGACCCTGCTCGACGCCGAGATCGGGCCCTACACGCCCGGCCACCAGGGCGTGTCCGCAGTGGACACCGCGTTCGACGTGACCGCCGTGCAGGGCTTCGAGTCGCAGCCGGTGATCAGCCCGGTGGGAGCGATCTCGCCGGTGGCCGAGCTCGACCAGGGCTTGGGCGGTGACGCCACCAGGCTCTCCGACCAGATCACCAGCCGGGTCTCGGCGAAGCCGGTGCACCGCATCAGCGGCGTGCTGGACCCGGTGGTCGAGGAGGTGGTCGGCACCACCTGACACCCGACGCGTGCTGCACGAGGAGCGGCTCCGGATCGGACGATCCGGAGCCGCTTCGTCGTCCGGGGGCGGTCGCGGGGTGGCGTGAGGATGGGAACCTTCCTGTCACCTGAGCCCCGACCGCCCCGTGGTCG
This sequence comes from Saccharopolyspora hordei, assembly GCF_013410345.1. Classification (NCBI taxonomy): domain Bacteria; kingdom Bacillati; phylum Actinomycetota; class Actinomycetes; order Pseudonocardiales; family Pseudonocardiaceae; genus Saccharopolyspora; species Saccharopolyspora hordei. The sequence continues at coordinate 1,663,661 of NZ_JACCFJ010000001.1, read as the reverse complement.
CGAGCATGGGAACCTTCCTGTCACCCACGCCGCGGTCTGCGGAGGATGGGAACCTTCCTGTCATCCACCGCAGGAGGCGGGGGCGCCGGCCCGCGCGCCCGGCGCCCCCGGCGGGGTCACGCTGCTGCCGTGGCGGAGACGATGCCCTCGTCCGGCTCGCCGATGTCGAACGGTTCACCGGCCTCGGCGCGGCGCACCAGCGAGGCGGGCGGTTCGAAGCGGGAGCCGTAGCGCTCGGCGAGTTCCCGCGCCCGCGCCACGAAACCGGCCACGCCGCCCGGGTAACCGTTGATGTACTGCACGACACCACCGGTCCAGGCCGGGAAGCCGATGCCGAAGAGGGAGCCGATGTTGGCGTCCGGCACCGAGCGGAGCACGCCTTCGTCGAAGCACTTGACGGTCTCCAGCGCCTCGATGAAGAGCATCCGCTCCTCGAGGTCCACCAGGTCCACCTCGGACGGGTCGCGGTCAGCGCTGCCGAAGTGCTCGACCAGCCCCGGCCACAGGCCGGCGCGCTTGCCGTCGACGTAGTCGTAGAAGCCGGCTCCGCTGGAGCGGCCCTTGCGGTCGAACTCCTCGACCATCCGGTCCAAGACCTGCTCCGCGGGGTGCGGCGTGTAGGTGCCGCCGGCTTCCTCGACCGCCCGCCGCGTCTCGTCGCGGATCTTGCGCGGCAGGGTGAGGGTGAGCTCGTCGAACAGCTGCAGCACCGGCGCCGGGTAGCCGGCCTGCGAGGAGGCCTGCTCGATCGACGCGGGGTGGATGCCCTCGGCGAGCATCGACACGCCCTCGTTGAGGAAGGTGCCGATGACCCGGCTGGTGAAGAAGCCGCGGCTGTCGTTGACCACGATCGGCGTCTTCTTGATCTGCTGCACCACGTCGAAGGCGCGGGCCAGTGCCTTGTCGCTGGTGTGCTCGCCGACGATGATCTCCACCAGCGGCATCTTGTCCACCGGCGAGAAGAAGTGCAGGCCGATGAAGTCCTCGCGGCGGCGCACGCCCTCGGACAGCCCGGTGATCGGCAGTGTGGAGGTGTTCGAGGCGATCAGCGCGTCGCCGTCGACGACGGGCTCGACCTCGCCGTACACCTGGTGCTTGAGCGTGGTGTCCTCGAAGACGGCCTCGATGACCAGGTCGCAGCCGGACAGCGGCTCCAGCTGGTCGGTGGGCGTGATGCGCGCCAGCAGCGCGTCGGCCTCCTCCCGGGTGGTGCGGCCCTTGGCGACGGCCTTCTCCTCCAGCTCGGCCGAGTAGGACTTGCCCTTCTCGGCCGCCTCGACGGAGACGTCCTTGAGCACCACCTGCATGCCGGCCTTGGCGCAGACGTAGGCGATGCCGGCGCCCATCATGCCCGCGCCGAGCACCGCGACCTTCTGGGCCCGCCAGGTCGGCTCACCGGACGGACGGCTGCCGCCGGCGTTGATGTGCTGCAGGTCGAAGAAGAACGCCTTGCTCATGTTCTTCGCGGTCTGCCCGCACACGAGCTCCACGAAGTAGCGGCCCTCGATGTCCAGCGCGGTGTCGAAGTCGACCTGCGCGCCTTCCACCGCGGCGGCCATGATGTTCTTCGGGGCCGGCAGCGGGGCGCCCTTGAGCTGCTTGCGCAGGTTCGCGGGGAACGCGGGCAGGTTGGCGGCGAACTTCGGGTTCGACGGGGTGCCACCGGGGATCTTGTGGCCGGGCTTGTCCCACGGCTGGGCCGCCTCGGGGTTGGCCTTGATCCACTCCTTGGCCCGCGACAGCAGCTGCTCGGGCGTGTCGACGAGCTCGTCGAGGATGCCGATCTTCAGGGCCTTCTCCGGGCGCAGCCGCTGGCCCTGCAGCAGCACGTTGAGCAGCGCGTCGGCGATGCCGAGCATGCGGACGGTGCGGACCACGCCGCCCGCGCCGGGCAGCAGGCCGAGGGTGACCTCGGGGAACCCGAAGCGGGCCTTGGGGCCGTCCAGCGCGATGCGGTGGTGGCAGGCCAGCGCGATCTCCAGGCCGCCGCCGAGGGCGGTGCCGTTGAGCGCCGCCACGACCGGCACCCCGAGGGTCTCCAGCCGGCGCAGCTGCTTCTTGACCGCGGTGGCGGTCTCGGCGATCTGGGCGGCGTCGTCCTTGCGGGCCTGGACGAGTTCACGCAGGTCACCGCCGGCGAAGAAGGTCTTCTTCGCGGAGGTGAGGACGACCCCGGTGATGTTCTCGCGCTCCTGCTCGAGGCGCTCGAGGGTCTGCTCCATGCTGCGCTGGTAGCGCACGTTCATGGTGTTGGCTTGCTGCTGCGGGTCGTCCAGGGTCAGCACGACGATGCCGTCGGCGTCGGACTCCCAGCGGATGGTGTTCTGCTCGCTCATGAGTGATGTGTCCTTCAGCCGATGCGTTCCACGACGGTCGCGATCCCCATGCCGCCGCCGATGCACAGCGTGGCGAGGCCGTAGCGCAGGTTGCGGCGTTCCAGCTCGTCGATGAGGGTGCCCAGGATCATCGCCCCGGTGGCGCCCAGCGGATGCCCCATGGCGATGGCACCGCCGTTGACGTTGACCTTGTCGTGGCTGACGCCGAAGTCCTTCATGAACTTCAGCGGGACAGCGGCGAACGCCTCGTTGATCTCGACCAGGTCGATCTGGTCGATGGTCAGGTCGGCCTTGGCGAGGGCCTTGCGCACGGCCGGGCCGGGGCCGGTCAGCATGATCGTCGGGTCCGCACCGCTGAGCGCGGCGGAGACGATGCGGGCGCGGGGCTGCAGCCCGGTCCGCTCACCCAGCGACTCCCCGCCGATCAGCGCGAGCGCAGCGCCGTCGACGATGCCGGAGGAGTTGCCCGCAGTGTGCACGTGGTCGATGCGCTCGACCCAGTGGTACTTCTGCAGCGCCACCGCGTCGAACCCGCCGGCCTCACCGATCTCGGCGAAGGACGGCTTGAGGTCGCGGAGGCTGTCCACGGTGGTGCCGGCGCGGATGTGCTCGTCGCGGTCCAGCACGACCAGCCCGTTGCGGTCGACCACCGGCACCACGGAACGGGCGAAGCGGCCGTCGGCCCAGGCCTTGGCGGCGCGGGTCTGCGACTCCGCGGCGTAGGTGTCCACAGTGGTGCGGTCGAAGCCCTCGATGGTGGCGATGAGGTCGGCACCGATGCCTTGCGGCACGAACGAGGTGTCGTAGTTCGTCTCGGGGTCCAGCGCCCAGGCGCCGCCGTCGGAGCCCATCGGCACCCGCGACATGGACTCGACGCCGCCGGCCAGCACGACGTCCTCCCAGCCGGAGCGCACCTTCTGCGCGGCGATGTTCACGGCCTCCAGGCCGGAGGCGCAGAACCGGTTGAGCTGCACACCGCTGACCGTCTCCGGCAGCCCGGCGGCCAGCGCGGCGGTCTTGGCGATGTCCGCGCCCTGGTCGGAGACCGGCGAGACGACGCCGAGCACGACGTCGTCGATCAGCTCGGGATCCAACTGGGGGTGGCGGCGCTGCAACTCCTGGATGAGGCCCACGACCAGGCTGATCGGTTTGACCCCGTGCAGCGACCCGGTTTTCTTGCCGCGACCCCGCGGTGTGCGGATCGCGTCGTAGACGAACGCCTCGGACATGTGCGGCGTGCCTCCTCGTTGCGGCAGGTACTCCACCCAGAGTGTGACACCAATGATGTCACAGTCAATGGTTGTCGCACCCCCCATCTCGACCCGTTCCGCCGTCCGCGGGTGCGAGCATGGGAACCTTCCTGTCACCGAGGGGACGGTCGGGTCGGGCGCCTGCCTGGCGCGACGGGCCGCACCACGGCCGAGGCACTGCTGGCGGACGAGGCCATCGACACGACGCTCAGTCGGCCTGGTGGTGGAAGGTGCTGTCCCTGGGCCTCGGGCTGCCGCCGGATGACAGGAAGGTTCCCATCCTCACCCCCACGCAGCGGCGGCTCTGCGTGACAGGAAGGTTCCCATGCTCCAGCGGCAGCCGGCGGAGGGCAGCGGTCCAGCAGCTCCGCGAGGTTGCCGCCGAGCACGCGGTCGCGCAGTTCTCCGGGCCTGGTCACGCGTTCCACTGTCGCGCGCGCGAGAACGGGGTCGCCGTAGGGCGCGTCCGAGCCGAACAGCGTCCGGTCCGGGACCTCGCTGATCGCCAGCCGGACCGCGAAGACGATGTGGGGCGTCGACAGCTCCAGGTACGTGTTCGGGGTGTCGCGGACCAGCTCGACGGCCGTCAGCCAGTTCAGCCCGCCGAGTTGGCTGATCACGAGCGGGACGCTCGGGTAGCGGCGCGCGAGACCGGCGAGCACCGCCAGGTCGTGCGCGGTCGTCGGGGCGAACCCGTGTACGACGACCGGTAGCCCACCGTGGTCGGCCGCCGCCTGCAGGACCGGCTCGACCCGGTCAGCCCGGCCGGGTACCGGTGACAGCTCACCGATGCCGCGCAGGGAGCGGCCGACCACGTCCCGCTCCACCGCCGCCGCGATCTGCTCGTCCGACAGGTCCGGCCCCACCGAATCCGATGAAGCGGTCCGGGTGCGCGGCGAGCGCGGCGTCCAGCTCCCGCCAGGCGGCCCGATAGGCCTCCGGAGGGACGGCCTCGCCACCGATCACGTGGTCCAGCACGCTCATCTCGCGCCGGAACCCCGCCAGGTCGGTGGCCCGCTCGGGGTGCGGTCGGGACAGGAACAGCACCACCCGGTCCACGCCGGCCTCGTCGAGCGCGGCGATGTGGTCGTGGACGGGGTCCTGCACGTGGCTGTGCGCGTCGATGATCACGGTCTCTCCTGCTCCAGTTCGGGTGCGGCGGTGGAATGCCGTCGCTGGAGCCAGCGTTCGACCTTGACGCAGTGACAAGGTCAAGCGCGGGGAGATCGCGGGGCGATGTTGATCGGAGAACTGGCGAAGCGCACCGGCACCAGCGAACGCCAACTCCGCCATTACGAACGCGTCGGTCTGCTGACCGCCCGCCGCCGCCCCAACGGGTACCGCGACTACGACGAGGACGCCGAGCAGACGGTGCGCAAGATCCGCACGCTGCTGGCCGCCGGGCTGCCGACCAGCCTGATCCGGCAGGTGCTGCCGTGCACGCTCGACGACGGATCGCTGCAGCCCTGCCCGGGAGTCCTGGAGAAGCTGCATGCCCAGCTCGCCCGCCTGGACCAGCGCGCCGCAGAGCTGGCGCAGGCCAGGCAGGTGCTGCACCGCGCGATCACCGCGACCGAACGCGCCGTGTGACGGCGTGAGACTGCGCTCGCGTGACAGGAAGGTTCCCATCCTCACGCAGCTGAGGAGCCGACCCCGCCCGACACCGATCATCGGAGGGGCTCACGCGTGACAGGAAGGTTCCCATCCTCACGCCACAGCGGCGTCCTTCCCGCCGGGAACCGACCACCGAGGACCGGCGCGTGACAGGAAAGTTCCCATGCTCGCGCCGCGCGGAGGTCCCCGCGGAAGATCCCACGATCGTGCGGAATCCGTCCGAACCCCCAGGAGGCGGGCGGGCACGGCGATGGGGGGAGTCGCCGTGCCCGCCTGGTCAGCGGTTCAGCAGGGCCTCCACACCCAGGCCGCGGATCGAGGCGTCCAGGACCTGGACCGTGTGCGCCATGGCCAGCTGCTCGCCGCGGCGCTCCAGGGCGGTGCGGATCTGCATCGAGCAGCCGGGGTTGGCGGTGACCAGCAGGCGCGCTCCGGTGGCGAGGACGTTCTCGGCCTTGCGGTCGCCGAGTTCGCGAGCCGGTTCCGGCTGGAGGAGGTTGTAGACGCCCGCCGAGCCGCAGCACAGCTCGCCGCGGTTGATCTCGCGGAGCTCCAGGCCGGGGATCGCGCGGAGCAGTTCCCGCGGTTGCGAGCGGATGCCCTGGCCGTGCGACAGGTGGCAGGCGTCGTGGTAGGCCACCTCCACCGGCAGCGGGTGGCGTTCGGCGACCGGCCCGAGCTCGACCAGCAGCTCGGCGATGTCGCGCACCTGCGCCGAGAACTTCTCGGCCTTCGCCGCGTACTCGGGGTCGTCCTGCAGCAGGCGCGGGTACTCCTTGAGCGTCGAGCCGCAGCCCGCCGAGTTGATGACCACGTAGTCCACATCGGACCGCTCGAACACGTCGAGCAGGTCCCGCGCGAACTTCACGGCCTCCTCTTCACGGCCGGAGTGCTCGCTGAGCGCGCCGCAGCACCCCTGCGACTGCGGGATGACGACGTCGCAGCCCTCGGCGCTGAGGATGCGCGCCGTCGCGGCGTTGACGTCGGGGAAGAACGCGCTCTGCACGCACCCGGTGATCATGCCGACGGTGGCGCGCCGCTTGCCGCGGGCCGGCACCCGGTGGCCGAGTTTCGGCGCGCGGGTGATCGGCGGCGCCAGGGACTCCATGGTCTGCAGGCCTTCGGGCAGCTTCTTCATCAGCCCGGTCTTCTTGGCCAGCTTGCCCAGGCCGAGCCGCTGGTAGAGCGCGAGCGGGCCGCGCAGCGCCTTGAGCCGCCGCGGGTACGGGAACAGCGTGAAGATCGCGGTGCGCATGAGGCGTTCCCAGCGGCTGCGCTCGTGCCGCCGCTCCACCTGCGCGCGCGTCTCGGTGATGAGCGTCCCGTACTGCACGCCGGACGGGCACGCGGTCACGCACGCCATGCAGCCCAGGCAGTTGTCGAAGTGCCCGACCATGGTGTCGGTCAGGGGCTCGCCTTCCAGGCCCTGCTTCATCAGGTAGATGCGGCCGCGCGGCGAGTCCATCTCCTCGCCCCACAGGTCGTAGGTGGGGCAGGTCGGCAGGCAGAACCCGCAGTGCACGCAGTCGTCGATGAGCTCGCGCTGCGGCGGGTGGTGGGCGTCGAAGGCACCGGTGCTGGCCGGGGTCTCGGTCATCAGATTCCTCCCACGAACCGGCCCGGGGCGAGCCGGTGCTCCGGGTCGAACTGGTCCTTGGTCCGACGCATCAGGGTCAGCAGCCCGGGGGCGACCGGGCCCCACGGGTCGATCTCGGCGAGGACGGGCAGCGGGGCCCGTTCCACGACCGCGTATCCGCAGCGGTCCCGCAGCGCGGTGACGAGGTCGGCGACCGCGCTCGGGTCGGCATCGCCGGGCAGGCCGACGTGCAGCACGCCGAGCCCGGCCGCGCCGCGGACGGTGGCGGGCAGGTCGCCTGCCGCGTCACGGACCGCGGTGAGCAGGTGCGGCACCTTCGCCGGCTCGACCGCCACGCGCAGGCCGATCCCGTCCGGGCCGAACGGGTGGCGCCCCCACCACTCGGGTGCGGCTTCCAGCACGTCCGCGCCGTGCCCGAGGGTCGCGGCGAGCTCCGCGGCCCGGTCGTGCGTCGCCGAGGGGCGGCCTTCCAGCTGCGCGCACACCGTGATCGGCCCGTCGGGCTCGGCCCGGTTGAGCTCGATCGCCGAGGGCACGGCCTGGGAGTGCCGGACGGCGTCGGCCAGCTCACCGGCGGTCGACGGGTCGGTGGTGGTGGCCGAAATCCAGCGGTGCTCGGCGGCCACCGGGTGGAGCCGGAACACCGCCTCGGTGATCACGCCGAGCGTGCCGAAGGAGCCGGTGTAGACCTTGCCGAGGTCGTAGCCCGCGACGTTCTTGACGACCTTGCCGCCGGCCGTGGTGACCGTGCCGTCGGCGCGCACCACGGTGATGCCGATGAGCAGGTCGCGCACCCCGCCGAAGAGGTGGCGGCACGGACCTGAGGTGCCGGTGGCGATCACGCCGCCCACGGTCGCGGTCGGCAGCGGCTGGTCGATGGCGAGCTGCTGCCCGGCCGCGCGGACGGTCTCGTCGACCTCCGCGACGGGGGTGCCCGCGAGGGCGTGCACGACGAGGTCGCCCGCGGCGTGCTCCACGATGCCGGTGGCCGCGGAGAGGTCGAGCAGCAGGTCGACCTGCGTCGGTGCGGCGCCCCAGTCGAGCTTGCTGCCGCTGCCTCTCGGCACCACCCGCAGCCCGTGCTCGGCGGCGATCTTCATGGCGGCCGACGCGCTCTCCGTCCCGTCCACTGTGGCCACCCACTGTGGACGGACGCCGCAGACCGCGTCCGCGTCGGTGGCGTTCCGCACGTTGTCCGCGCCCAGCGCAGCCGCCAGCGCGTCCTTGGTCGTCGTGGGCATCAGAACTGCTCCGCCAATCCTGCTTCGGTCAGTGGGTGCACGCCGCGCCGGCGCCCGGGGGCCTCCCCGCAGAGCCGCGGCGTGGGGAAGAGCTTGCCGGGGTTGCAGATCCCGGCCGGGTCGAAGGCGCAGCGCACGCGCTGCATGGTGTCGAGGTCGTCGGCGGTGAACATGCGGCCCATGTACTTGACCTTGTCCGCGCCGACACCGTGCTCGCCGGTGATGGAGCCACCGTGCTCGATGCACAGGTCGAGGATGGCGCCGGAGACCTCTTCGGCGCGCTCGCCGGCGCCGGGTTCGGAGTCGTCGAAGAGCACCAGCGGGTGCAGGTTGCCGTCGCCGGCGTGGAAGACGTTGGCCACCCGCACGCCGGTCTCGGCGGACAGCCGGGCGATGCGGCCGAGCACCTCGGGCAGCGCGGTCCGCGGGATCACCCCGTCCTGCACGATGTAGTCGGGGCTGATGCGACCGACCGCGGCGAACGCGGACTTGCGGCCCTTCCAGATCATCGCCCGCTCGTGGTCGTCGGCGGCGACGCGGATCTCGAACGCGCCGTGCGCTTCGCAGTGCCGCTGCACCTCGGCGAAGGTGTGCTCGACCTCGGCGGCCGGGCCGTCCAGCTCGACGACGAGCACCGCGCCGGCGCCCTCCGGGTAGCCGCACTGGACGGCTTGCTCGGCGGCTTCGATGGCCAGCGCGTCCATCATCTCGATCGCGGCCGGGGTGACGCCGTCGGCGATGATCGCCGACACCGCCGCGCCCGCCTCGTCGGTCGACGGGAAGCCCGCGAGCAACGTCTTCACCGCCTCGGGCGTGCGCATCAGCCGGACGGTGATCTTGGTGACCACGCCGAGGGTGCCTTCGCTGCCGATGAACGCGCCGAGCAGGTCGTAGCCGGGGGCCTCGCGCACCGGGCCGCCGAGTTCGACCACCTCACCGTCGGGGGTGACCACTTCGAGCGCGAGGATGTGGTTGGTGGTGAACCCGTACTTCAGGCAGTGCGCGCCGCCGGAGTTCTCCGCGACGTTGCCGCCGACCGAGCAGACCTGCTGGCTGGAGGGGTCGGGGGCGAAGTAGTAGCCCTGCCCGGAGACCGCCCGGGTGACGTCGAGGTTGATCACGCCGGGTTCCACCACGGCGCGCTCGTTGTCCAGGTCGATCTCCAGGATGCGCCGCATCTTCGCGGTCACCACCAGCACGCCGTCGGAGTGCGGCAGCGCCCCGCCGGACAGCCCGGTGCCCGCTCCGCGTGCCACGAACGGAACGTCGTGCTCGGCGCAGATCCGGACGATGTCGCGGACCTGCTCCGCGGTGTCGGGCAGCACCACGACGGCGGGCACGACCCGGTGGCTGGCCAGGCCGTCGCACTCGTAGGTGCGCCGCTGCTGCGGATCGGTGATCACCGAGTCCGGCGGCAGCACGTCGCGGAACCGCCGCACCACCTGGTCGAGCGTGCTCCGCTCGGTCTCGATGCTGGTCGCCTGCATGGCTCAGCCTCCCGAGAGATTCCGTCTTGCGGAATATCCGTTCCGTTCAAGCAGGAACGATATGTTGTCCACGACATAGATACAAGAGGTCGACAAGTTCTCTCCGCGAGTCGTGCCCGGCTCCCAGCATCGTCCGCTGCCCTCGCCAAGACCAGCCCGGCGCGCGTCGTGAGTGCGGGGACCGCCTGGAGCCGGTCTCGGCACTCACGAGCCCCAGCGGCCGCTGGGCGGACGCTGGCCGGTGACCCGTTCGCGTCCCTCGACTTCGCCGACGGCTCCCGTCTCCTGCTCCGCCGGTGACCCGCCACCGGCCCAGCGGGGTCGTGAGTGCAGGAACCGCCTGCAGCCGGTCTTCGCACTCACGACCAGGTACGGGGACTCCGGGATGACAGGAAGGTTCCCATCCTCACCACCGGAGCCGGTGCTCACCGGCCGGTGGGGGCGGTGGGGGCGGGAGCCGCGGCCTCGCCGAGCCGGTCGAGGGCGCGCTGGACGTGGTCGCCCGGGTAGCGGAAGCGCAGCTGGTCCGGGACCGCCAGGCCTGCCGCGCGGAACGCGCGCAGCCCGGCCTCGACGACCAGCGGCGGGTACGCCGGGCGGCCGTGGAGGCGGCGTGCCCAGCCGGGCAGCACCGAGTACGCCAGGTGCCCCAGCGGCAGGTAGCCGAGGTTGACCGGCAGCAGCCAGCGCGACGACAACGGCAGGTGCAGGAACCGGTAGATCAGGTCGGAGTCCTCGGTGCGGCGCAGCTGCGGGCGCACCCGCGCGAAGTAGGCCGCCATCGCCCGCGTCGACCCCGGGACGGTGGCGGGGTCCAGGCCGACCAGCGCCGCCGAGCGGCGCTGCTCGTCGAAGTACTGGTCCAGCTGCGCGATGGTCAGCGGGAACCCGGCGCGGCGCACCACGCTGGCGAAGGACGCGACCTCCGCGCAGTGCACCCACATCAGCGGCTCCGGCTCGTCGAGCCGGAACTCCTCCCCGGTCTCCCGGTCGGTGCCGCGCAGCGCGCGGTGCACCGCGCGGACCCGGGACGCGACCGCCTCGGCTTCGGCGGTGGTGCCGTAGGTCGTGGTGGCGACGAAGTTCCCGGTGCGCTGCAGGCGCCCCAGCGGGTCGTCCCGGAACCGCGAGTTCTGCACCACGGCTGCGACGGCGCGCGGGTGCAGCGCCTGCAGGAAGAGGCTGCACACCCCGGCCACCCACATCGCCGGGTCGGCGTGCAGGTGCCAGGTCACCGTCCTCGGCCCGAACAGCCCCTCGTCGCCCACCGCTCACCCTCCCAGCACCAACAGCGGGACGTACTGCTCGGCCGACGTCAGCGAACCGTGCTGGCCGCGCAACGCGCTCTCCCCCGGTTCGGCGACCGAGCGGACCACCTCGGACTCGCGCATGACCGCCAGCACGTCCCCGATGCGCGGCCGCACCACGTCGGACACCACCGGGCCGAACCAGCCCTCGTCGATGGCCTGCTCCCCGGTGAGCACCAGCCCGTCGTCGCCGATGCGCTCCCGCCACGCGGCGAGCACCTCGTCGACCGCCCCGGGTTCGGTGTAGACGTGCCGGGCGCGGGCTTCCCCACCGAGCAGCCGCACCCCGTCGGCCAGCACGGGATCGGTGTCGACGTCGTAGGCCGTGGCCGGGTCGACCTCGACCATGCCGTGGTCGGCGATCACCGCCAGCACCGAACCGGGCGGCATCTGGTCGGCCACCGAGGCCACCAGGCGGTCGACCTGGGCCAGCTGCATCCGCCACGGCAGCGAGCCGGGGCCGTGCACGTGGCCGAGCAGGTCGAGGTGGCCGTGGTAGCCGTAGCACAGCCCGGGGCCGTCCCCGCTGAGCGCGTGCAGCAGCTCCGCGGCGAGGTCGCCCAGCGCGCGCTGGCCGCGGAACTCCCCGCCGCGCAGCGCGGCGCGGGTCAGGCCGCTGCCCTCGAACTCCGCGGGCACCGCGGTCCGGACGTCGACCCCGGCCGCCGCGGCGCGCTCCAGCACCGTGGTCGTCGGCTGCGCCCGCTCCGGCGGCCAGCTCTCCAGCATGCTGCGGCGCTCCGAGCCCCGGGAGGCCCAGCTCAGCGGGTGCAGCAGGCCACCGGTCGGTTCGGCGAAGGTGTAGCCGACGAGCCCGTGCTCCCCGGCGCACCGGCCGGTGCCCAGCGAGGTGATGCTGGTGACCGTGGTGGTCGGGAACCCCGCGGTCAGCGGGGACTCGGTGAGCAGACCGGCGAGGAACGGTGCGTCCGCGGCGTGGTCGCGCAGCAGGTCGCGGCCGAGGCCGTCGACGAGCAGCACCGCGGCGGTCCGGCACTCCGGGAAGCCGATGGTGTCGGTGAAGCCCGCCAGCCCCATGGAGCCCAGCAGGGACGGCAGGACGTCGGGCAGTGCACGTCCGTTGGCGTCGGGAGCGACGATCCAGTCCATGGCACCGAACCTCCCACGCGAGCCGCCGTCGGGCTAGACGCCGATGGCGGCTCGTGGCCGTCAGAACCCCATGGAACGACCGATGATCTCCTTCATGATCTCGGTGGTCCCGCCGTAGATGGTCTGGATGCGCGAGTCCAGGAACGCCTTGGCCACCGGGTACTCGGTCATGTAGCCGTAGCCGCCGTGCAGCTGCAGGCAGCGGTCCACCACCCGCTTGTTCAGCTCGCTGAGCCACCACTTCGCCATCGCGGCGTGCTCGGCGTCGAGCTCGCCGCGGACGTGGTCCCGCACGCAGCGGTCGGTGAACACCCGGCCGATCTCGACCTCGGTGGCCATCTCCGCCAGCTCGAAGCGGATGTGCTGGAACTTGCCGATCGGGCGGCCGAAGGCGGTGCGGTCCTTGCAGTACTCCTTGGTGAGACCCAGGACCTTCTCGGCGGTGGCCGCGGAGGCGACCGCGATCGACAGCCGCTCCTGCGGCAGGTTCTGCATCAGGTAGATGAAGCCCTTGCCCTCCTCGCCGAGCAGGTTGGCGGCCGGCACCCGCACGTCGTTGAAGAACAGCTCCGCGGTGTCCTGTGACTTCTGGCCGATCTTGTCCAGGTTGCGGCCGCGCTCGAAGCCGGGCATGCCGCGCTCCACCACGAGCAGGCTGATGCCCTCGTGCCCGGCGTCCGGGTCGGTGCGGGCCACCACGATCACCAGGTCGGCGAGGATGCCGTTGCTGATGAACGTCTTCTGGCCGTTGAGGATGAAGTCGTCGCCGTCGCGCACCGCGGTGGTGCGGATGCCCTGCAGGTCGCTGCCCGCGCCCGGCTCGGTCATGGCGATCGCGGTGATGATCTCGCCCGAGCAGAAGCCCGGCAGCCAGCGCTGCTTCTGCTCCTCGTTGGCGAGCTTGACCAGGTAGGGCGCGACGATGTCGTTGTGCAGCGGGGAGCCGAACCCGGAGATGCCGGCCGCGACCAGCTCCTCGTCGAAGACGACGTTGAACCGGAAGTCGTCGACGCCCCCGCCGCCGTACTGCTCGTCGACGGCGAAGCCGAGCAGGCCCTGCGCACCGGCGGCGAGCCAGGACTCGCGGCTGACCACCCCGGCCGCTTCCCACTCGTCGACGTGCGGCACGAGCTCCTTGTTGATGAACGTGCGCACCGTCTCGCGGAACGCCTCGTGCTCGGGCTCGAACAACTCCCTGCGCATCGGCTCACGCCTCCATCCGTCCGTGCTGGTTGTGCGAGGAAGGGAACCTTCCTGTCACCGCGCCCGAGTCGTGGCGCGAGCATGGGAACCTTCCTGTCACCACCGGCGCTGCTGAGGCCGGCGGTGAGCATGGGAACCTTCCTGTCACCGGCTCAGCCCCTCGGGCCGAACGCGCCCGAGTCGAGCAGGTCCTGGGGGATCTTCCAGTCCTGCGCCACCGCGTCGGTGTGCGCGCCGGGGGTCGCGACCGGGCGCGGCTCGGGGTTGGGGGTGCGGCTGAACCGGGGTGCCGGGGCGGGTTGCAGCACCCCGTCGCGGCGCACCAGGCTCCCGCGGGCCGCCACGTGCGGGTGCGTCTCGGCTTCCGTCATGGACAGCACCGGGGCGACGCAGGCGTCGGAGCCCTCGAACACCTCGGCCCACTCCTGGCGGGTGCGCTGGCGGAAGGTCTCGGCGAAGACCTCCCGCAGCCGGGGCCAGTTCGCCGGGTCGTCGCGGTCGGGCACCTGGCCGGTCAGGCCGAGCCGCTCCAGCAGTTCGGCGTAGAACTGCGGTTCCAGCGCGCCGACCGAGACGTGCTCGCCGTCGGCGGTCTCGTAGACGTCGTAGTAGGGGGCGCCGGTGTCCAGCAGGTTCGTGCCGCGCTCGGTCTTCCAGGCGCCGGTGCCGAGGAAGCTGAACAGCATCGTGCCGAGGTGCGCGGCACCGTCCACGATGGCGGCGTCGACGACCTGCCCGCGGCCGCTGGTGCGCGCTTCGAGCAGCGCCGCCAGCACCCCGACGGCCAGGTACATCGCGCCGCCGCCGAAGTCGCCGAGCAGGTTCGCCGGGACCTGCGGTGGCCCGCCCTCGCGACCGATGGCGTGCAGCATGCCGGTGAGCGAGATGTAGTCGATGTCGTGCCCGGCGGTCGGTGCCAGGGGACCGTCCTGGCCCCAGCCGGTCATCCGCCCGTAGACGAGCTTCGGGTTGACCTCCCAGCACTGCTCGGGGCCGACGCCGAGCCGTTCGGTGACCCCGGGGCGCAGGCCTTCCAGCAGCACGTCGGCCCGTTCGGCGAGGGCGAGCACGGCTTCCGCCCCGCGCTCGTGCTTGAGGTCGACCTGCACCGACCGCTTGCCGCGGTTGAGCAGGTCGCCCTGGCCACCGGAGGCCGTCGGCCGGTCCACCCGCACCACGTCGGCGCCCAGGTCGGCCAGCAGCATCGCGCAGAAGGGCGCCGGGCCGATCCCGGCCAGTTCCACGACCTTGATCCCGGCCAGCGGCCCACCTGTTCCCGTCACGCCACACCCCTCCACGGCCTGTGTCGCGCGACACACGAAGCGCGACGCGTTGAGTGTTACATCGGTGGTGTTACAGACGTCAAGGCTCGCGGCGGAGGCCGCTGCGCACCGCCGGGCGCCTCCCTCGGCCAGCGGCACCTGGCGGATCGCGGGCAGGCACACCGGTGGCGCTCACAGCACCGGTGCGACACCGTTGGTGTTACAGCGGTCGCCGGGTACCGTTGCCGCATGCTCCGAAGTGCGGACGAAGAGCTCACCATCGACGAACTGGCCGCCCGCGCCGGAGTCACCGTGCGCACCGTGCGGTTCTACTCGTCGCGGGGCCTGCTGCCGCCGCCGCGCCTGCGCGGTCGGCTCGGTCTCTACGGCGGGGACCACCTGGCGCGCCTCGACCTCATCCGCGAGCTGCAGGCACTCGGCTTCACGCTCTCGGCGATCGAGCGCCACCTGGCGCGGCTGCCCGAGGACGCCTCCCCTGACGAGCTCGCCCTGCAGCGCGCGCTCATCGCGCCGTGGACCGACGAGCACGCCGAGGACCTCGACCGCCACGAGCTCGACCGCCGCACCGGACGACACCTGGACGACGAGCTGATCGGCCAGCTCGTCGACCTCGGCATCCTGCAGCGCATCCCGGGGTCGGAGAAGCTGCGCGTGCCCAGCCCCGCGATGCTCGGGGTCGGGCTGCAGATCCTCGACCTGGGCCTGCCGTCGGAGATGCTGGTGCAGGCCAAGAACATCGTCGAGGAGCACACCGCGCAGATCGCCGCCGAGCTGCGCGAGCTGTTCGCCGCCAACGTGATACGCCCCTACGTGGAGCGCGGCCGCCCGCAGGACGAGCGGGAACGGGTCCGGGCGGCGACCGACCAGCTGCGGCCGCTGACGATCCAGGTGCTGGTCAACGGCTTCCAGCGCGCGGTCAACGACGTCATCCGCGACCACGTCTGATTCGGCCTGCCGAGCGATCGTGGGCTGCGCCACTGGCCAACGCGGCACCTCGTGCGGTTTCATCGCGTGACGACCATCACGCGCATGGGGAACGTCGAGGGGAGCTCTGCTGCGATGAGCGGAACGGAACCGTGGGCGGCGGCCGCGCTGGAGACGACGCTCCCGCAGCTGTTGTCGCGCAACGTCGCACAGTTCCCGCAGCACCCCGCGCTGACCGACGGGGACCGCACGCTGACCTGGGAGCAGGTCTGGCACGAGGTGCAGGTGGTGGCCGCCGGGCTCGCCGCGCTCGGTCTGCGGCGCGGCCAGGCGGTGCTGATCATGGTGCCGAACCAGGTGGAGCACTGGCTGGTCGACGTCGCGGCCACCCACCTCGGCGCGGTGCCCAGCACCCTCTACCCCACGCTCAGCCAGGAGCAGGTGCACTACATCGCGCACCACAGCCGGGCCAAGGTCGTGGTGCTCGCCGGGGCCGACCAGCTGCGCCGCTGGTCGCAGACGCTGCGCAACGCCTCCGGCGTCGAGCACGTGGTGGTGCTCGACGAGCAGGCGATGGTGTCGGCCGACGAGCGCTTCCGCACCTGGCGACGGCTGCGGGAGCTCGGTGAGCAGCGGCTGCGGGAGGACCCCGAGCTGGTGCGGCGGGCCTCGACGGCGATCGGTCCGGCGGACCCGGCCGCGATCCTCTACACCTCCGGGACCACGGGTGAGCAGAAGGGCGTGGTGCTGACCCACCGCAACATCTGCTTCGCGGCGGCGTCCCTGCACCAGGCCACCCTGGCCGAGCGGCACGCGCCGCGGATCTGCTACCTGCCGCTGGCGCACATCGCCGAGCGGATGGTGAGCATCTACGCGGCCCTGCACGACGTCGCCCACGTGCACTTCTGCGCCGACCAGACGCAGCTGCCCGCAGCCCTGGCGCGCGCCCGGCCGGCGCTGTTCTTCGCCGTGCCGCGGGTGTGGGAGAAGCTCGCCGCCGCCCTCCGGGACGTGCCGGCCGAGCGGCGCACCCCGCAGGCCGCGCGGCGCCTGCGGGCCCGGCTCGGGCTGGACCGCGCCAGCTGGCCGGCCAGCGGCGCCGCCCCGATCGACCGCGAGCTGCTGGAGCTGTTCAGCTCCTTCGGCCTGGACATCTACGAGCTGTGGGGCATGACGGAGACGACCGGGTGCGTGACCACCAACCGCGCCGGAGCGCACCGGCCCGGGACGGTGGGGCAGCCGGTGCCGGGCGTGGAGGTGCGGACCAGCGACGACGGCGAGGTGCTGGTGCGCGGCCCCCTGGTGTGCGCGGGGTACCTCGAGCCCGATGGCGCGATCCGGCCGGCCACCGACGCCGACGGTTGGCTGCACACCGGCGACATCGGGGTGCTCGACGCCGACGGGTTCCTGTCCATCACCGACCGCAAGAAGGAACTGATCATCTCCGCGGGCGGCAAGAACATCGCGCCCACCGCGGTGGAGAACGCGCTGCGCGCGCACCCGCTGATCGGGCACGCGCTGGTGTTCGGCGACCGCAGGCCGTACCTGGTCGCGCTGCTCGTTCTCGACGAGGAGGCGGCGCCGAAGTGGGCGCGCGAGCACGGCCTCGGCGTCACGTCGCTGCGCGACCTCGCCGAGCACCCCGCGGTGCTGTCCGAAGTGGCCGCCGCGGTCGAGGCCGCCAACGCCCGCCTGAACCGGCCGGAGCAGGTCAAGCGCTACCGCGTGCTCGCGCACACGTGGGGCGTCGAGGGCGGGGAGCTGACCCCGACGCTGAAGCTCAAGCGCCGCGTGATCCACGAGAAGTACGCCGACGTCATCGACCAGCTCTACGGCTCGTGACCGCGCCGCTGGCGTGAGGATGGGAACCTTCCTGTCACTCCGGTGCGAGCACGGGAACCTTCCTGTCACGCCAGCGACGCCCGAGCCGCCGTGACCACAGTGGTCTCCGGGTCCCGGCCCGTCCACTTCGGACCCCTCAGGCCCGGGCGGGCTCGGACTCCTCGGCTTCGGACCACCGGGTGGGGTCGCCGGTGATCACCAGGCACACCACGGTGACCAGCGCACCGGCCACCAGGTAGGCGCCGATGGGCCAGGACGCCCCGCCGGCCAGCCCCAGCAGCGCGGTCGCCACGACCGGCGACAGGCCACCGCCGAGCACCGACCCGCCCTGGTAGCCGAGGGACACGCCGGTGTAGCGGACCTTGGTGGGGAACAGCTCGGCGCAGAACGCCGCCATCGGCCCGAACACCGCGGCCGATCCCGCGTAGCCGAGGGTCATGGCCAGCACGATCAGCGCGGGGTCGCCGGTGTCGAGCAGCCAGAACATCGGGAACGCGTAGACGGCGAGGAAGATCCCGCCGCCGAGCATCACCCGGGTGCGCCCCAGGCGGTCGGAGAGGTGGGAGAACAGCAGGATCCCGGCGATCTGCGCCGCCGAGCCGCACAGGCTGCCCACCAGCATCACGTCGCGGGTCGCGCCGAGCTCCTCGGTGCCGTAGGTGAGCAGGAACGTGGTCAGGATGAAGATGAAGGTGTTGAAGCCCAGGTTCACCCCGGCCGACAGCAGGATCTGCCGCCAGGACCGGGCGAACGCCTCGGCGACCGGGAGCCTGGCGCGCTCGCCGCGCTGCCGGATCTTCGCGAACTCGGGGCTCTCGGCCAGCCGCAGCCGCACGTACAGGCCCACGCCCACGAGCACCAGGCTCACCAGGAACGGCAGCCGCCACCCCCAGCTGAGGAACGCGTCCCCGGACAGGGCGGTGGCCCCGGCGAACGCGCCGGTGGCCAGGAACATCCCGGTCGGCGAGCCCAAGAACGTCCAGCCGCCGTACCAGCCGTGCCGGTGCGGGGGCGCGTGCTCGACCGCCATGAGCACCGCGCCGCCCTGCTCCCCGCCCAGGAAGAAGCCCTGCACCAGGCGCAGCGTCACGAGCAGCAGCGGGGCCCACACCCCGACCTGCTGGTAGGTGGGCAGCAGCCCGATCAGCGCGGTGCACGCACCGGTCACGCTCAGCGTGATCACGAGCATCCGCTTGCGGCCCACCAGGTCACCGAAGTGCCCGATGACCGCGGCTCCGAGCGGCCGGGCGAGGAACCCGGCGCCGAACGTGGCGAACGCCAGGAGCGCCCCCACCCACGGGTCACCGGAGGGGAAGAACAGCTTGTTGAACACCACGGCCGCCGCGGTGCCGTAGATCAGGAAGTCGTAGAGCTCGATCGTGTTGCCCACCGCGCTGGCGAACGCGGCCTTGCGCACCGCGACGCGGTCCGGGCCCGCCGATGCCGTTGCCATGAGGTCTCCTGTCGGTCGCGAAAGCCCCGGGGAGCGGTCGTCGCGACCGGCGACGCCCCGGGTCCGCGCACCACGATGGCCAGTGATCGGCGAGGAGTCCACCACCATTTCGCGCAATACCCCACGGATGAGCGACGGAAGACCGCGGCCACACCGCCCGTTCCGTGACCGTTCGTGCAGCAAACCTGCCTGGGGGAACCCCTTTCTGGTGGTCCGAGGGCTCAGGGTGCGGCGCATCGGCCGGCTGCGGCGATAAAGGGAAGCGGAAGGCCACTCCAAACCCAGGAGGACGACGAGATGGTTGACACACGGCTGACCGGCCGCATCTTCCTCACCGCAGCCGCCCTCACCGGCGCTGCGCTCGTCCCGGCGCTGGCCAACGCGGAACCCGCGGCGGAGGCGAACGGGAGCACCCTGCACTTGACCGTCAGCACCCAGAACCGCGACGAGGCGCCCCGCACCGTGGTGCTGAACTGTCACCCCTCGGGCGGCTCGCACCCGCACGCCGACGCCGCGTGCCAGACGCTCGACGCGGTCAACGGCGACCTCAACCTGCTCAGTGAGGGCCAGGCCATGTGCACGCTCCAGTACCAGCCGGTGACCTACACCGCGAGCGGCACCTGGCAGGGCCGCCCGGTGAGCTTCGAGAAGACCTACTCGAACGAGTGCGTCGCGGAGGCCTCCACCGGCAAGGTGTTCGCCTTCTGACCAGCGCGTCGGGCCCCGCGACAGCGGGGCCCGACTGCGTTCCGCGCGCGGGGTGTCACGCTCCGCGCGCGGGTTACCGTGAGCGCATGGCAACCGACCGGGAAGACGCGCGCTGGCCCAAGCGGCTCTACGAGCAGGGCGAGGAACCCGATCCCCGGTTCACCCTCGCCAACGAACGCACCTTCCTGGCCTGGATCCGCACCGCGCTCGCGCTGATGGCCGGTGGCGTCGGCGTGGAAGCGCTCAACGCGGTCACCGGCCAGCCGAATCCACTTCGGACCGCGCTGGCGGTGGTGCTGCTGCTCGCCGGTGTCCTGTGCAGCGCAACGGCTTTCACGCGGTGGATGGCCACCGAGCGCGCTCTGCGCCGCGGTCGTCCGCTTCCGGCCCCGCGCCTGGCCCCGGTGCTCGGCTACGGGCTCGGTGTCATCGGGGTGGCCGCGTGCGTCCTGCTGTTCGTCACCGGGATCTGAGCATGGCGGAGCGACCCGACGGCCCGTGGGACCCGGGACTGCAGGTCGAGCGCACCACGCTGGCGTGGCTGCGGACGGTCCTCGCGTTCGTGGTGGGACTGCTGATGCTGCTGCGCCTGCTGGGGCACGAGAGCGTGGTGGCCGCGGTGGGGTGCGCGGTGATCACGCTGCCGCTCGGCCTGCTCGCCGGGTGGCTGGTCTGGCGCCGCTACCGCAGCAGTGACCAGCGGCTGCGCGAGCGCGTCCCGCTGCCCGGCGGTGGGTTGCCCGCCGCGGTGACCGTGCTGTCGGTGCTGGCGGGCTGCTCGGGCCTGTTCTACGTGCTGGTCTACTGACCGCCGGCGGCGGAGGCCCGGCCCCCGCCGCCGCGCCGTCGCTCAGGCCACGCGCAGGTCGATCTCGACGTTGCCGCGCACCGCGTTCGAGTACGGGCACACCTGGTCGGCCGCCTCGGTCAGTTCCCGGGCCTTGTCTGCGGGCACGCCGGGCAGGTCGACGACCAGGCCGACGCTGAGCTGGTAACCGCCGTTGCCGTTGGGGCCGATGCCGACCTGGGCGGTCACCTTCGAGTCCGTGATGTCGACCTTGGACCGCCGGGCCACCAGCTGCAGCGCGCTGTGGAAGCAGGCCGCGTACCCGGCAGCGAACAGCTGTTCCGGGTTGCTGGCGGCACCGCCGGGTCCGCCCATCTCCTTCGGGATCGCCAGGTCGAGGTCGAGGACGCCGTCCGAGGACCGGGTGTGCCCACCGCGCCCTTCGCCGGTGGCCGTCGCTTCCGCTGTGTAGAGGACTGTCATCTCGCCGACTCCTGCTCCATCCGGGCTGCCGCCGCGTCCAGCGAGGCGGTCAGCCGTTCTACTGTGGACCGCAGCTCGAGCACGTCCTCGGCCTCCAGACCGGTCGCGTCCAGCATGCAGTCCGGGATGTGCCGGGCTCGCTCCTGCAGCTCGCGTCCCTCGGCCGTCAACGCGACGGCCACGGACCGCTCGTCCTCCGCGCTGCGCCGCCGCACCACGAGCCCGCTGCCCTCCAGCCGCTTCAGCAAGGGGGACAACGTGCCCGAGTCCAGCCGCAACGCCGCGCCGAGTTCCTTGACGGTCAGCGACTCCCGCTCCCACAGCACCAACATCACCAGGTACTGCGGGTAGGTGAGCCCGAGCTCGCCGAGGAGCGGCCGGTACAGGTTGGTGAAGGCGCGTGAAGCGCTGTAGAGGGCGAAGCACAACTGCCGGTCCAACGCCAACCGCGACTCCGATCCAGCCATGCCACCATGGTAGCGCGCAATTGAGTTGTGCGCAATTGAATTGGAGACAACTGGGTGGGCGGAGTGGAGCATGGGAACCTTCCTGTCACCTCAGCCGCGGCCCGAACGCGAGGAAGGGAACCTTCCTGTCACCCAGCGGCCGCCGCTACCTGGCGACCGTGACAGGTAGGTTCCCTTCCTCACCTCACCGGCGCGGACGGCGAGACGCCGCTCGCGCCGTGCTCAGCACTCGATGACGTTGACCGCGAGCCCGCCGCGGGCGGTCTCCTTGTACTTGACCTTCATGTCCCGGCCGGTGTCGCGCATCGTCTTGATCACCTTGTCCAGCGACACGAAGTGGTCGCCGTCGCCGCGCAGCGCCATCCGCGCCGCGGTGATCGCCTTGACCGAGGCCACCGCGTTGCGCTCGATGCACGGGATCTGCACCAGGCCGCCGATGGGGTCGCAGGTGAGCCCGAGGTTGTGCTCCATCGCGATCTCCGCGGCGTTCTCCACCTGCCGCGGCGTGCCGCCGAGCACCTCGGCCAGCCCGGCCGCGGCCATCGAGCACGCCGACCCGACCTCGCCCTGGCACCCGACCTCGGCGCCGGAGATCGAGGCGTTCTCCTTGAACAGCACCCCGACCGCGCCCGCGGCCAGCAGGAACCGCACCACCCCGTCCTCGTCGGCGCCCGGCACGAACCGCGTGTAGTAGTGCAGCACCGCCGGCACGATGCCCGCCGCGCCGTTGGTCGGGGCCGTCACCACCCGTCCACCGGCGGCGTTCTCCTCGTTCACCGCCAGCGCGAACAGCGTGACCCACTCCATCGGGTCGTCCTGCCCGGTCAGCGCGGCGGCCAGCTCCGCCGCCCGCCGCTTGACCTTCAGCCCGCCGGGCAGCTCCCCGGTGTTGCGGCACCCGTTGTCCACGCACTCCCGCATGACCTGCCAGATCTCCAGCAGGCCCGTGCGCACGGCGTCCTCGCTGCGCCACGACAGCTCGTTGGCCAGCATGACGCCGCTGATCGGCAATCCGGACTCGGCGGTGCGCTGCAGCAGTTCCGCACCGGTGCGGAACGGCATCGGCAGCTCGGTCTCGTCCGGCTTGATCCGGTCGGCCCCGGTGGCGTCCTCGTCGACGACGAAACCCCCGCCCACCGAGTAGTACACCGCGCTGTCCAGCTCGGTGTCCCCGCCGAACGCGGTGAACCGCATGCCGTTGGGGTGCACCGGCAGCGACTTGCGGCGGTGCATCACCAGGTCACGGTCCACGTCGAACCGGATCTCGTGCACACCGTCCAGCAGCAACCGCCCGGTCGCCCCGATCTCGGTCACCCGGTCCGCCACCGCGGCCGGGTCGACGACCTCTGGCCGGTGGCCCTCCAGGCCCAGCAGCACCGCCTTCGGGCTGCCGTGCCCGTGCCCGGTGGCGCCCAAGGACCCGAACAGCTCCGCCTTGACGCGCGTCACCTGCGACAGCAGTCCCGCGTCGCGCACCCGCCGCGCGAAGCGGCCGGCCGCCCGCATCGGCCCGACCGTGTGCGAGCTCGACGGCCCGATGCCCACTGAGAACAGGTCGAAGACACTGATCGCCATTGATCGCCTCCGCTGCTGCCGGGCGCCGCTACTGCTCGATCAGCTCGGCGTACTGCTCTGGCGTGAGCACAGCACCGGTGCTGGTGGCGCGCACCTCCAGCAGCCAGCCCTCGCCGTACGGCTCGGCGTTGACCAGCGCAGGGTCGTCCACAGCGGCCTCGTTGACCGCGACGACCTCGCCGGTGACCGGCGCGAACAGGTCGCTCACGGACTTGGTGGACTCCAGCTCGCCGCAGGCCTGACCGGCCTCGATCTGCTCGCCGACCTCGGGCAGCTGCACGAAGACGATGTCACCGAGGGCTTCGGCGGCGTGCTGGGTGATGCCGATGCGCACCAGCTCGCCGCGGTCCTGGATCCACTCGTGCTCTTCGGTGTAGCGCAGGTCCTGGGGCAGGGACATGACGGGAGGCTCCAAACGGTCAGGGGACGCCGGTAGCGCCCGGGATGTGCTGGGCCTCCCCCTCTGTTGCCGGAACCTGAGAGCTTCGCCGCAGACCAGCGGCTTGCACCGTGGGTGGCGCGCCGGCAGCGACGCGCGCTTTCCAGAGTTGCCTCGCCCGAACGGTCATGGGTGCCTGAGAGTTTGTGGGGAGTCTTGCTCCTTCGGCGCCTCGCGTCGTTGCGAGGTCTCTCCCGCTCGGGTTCGACGGCCGGTATGCGATTGTCGACGTGCTCAGCAACGATAAACGGGTCCGCTCTGGTGCCACAACGCCCTCCCCCGGCCGGCGGCCAGGCGACCGCAGGTTCTCAGGAGGCCGGTGATGCTGGACGTCCAGGCGCTGGTCGAGCGGGTGGGGCCAGCCCTGCTGCGGGCGGTGGTCGTCCCGGAATCGAGCAAGTGCGTCGGTGACGTCGTCATCGCCGAACCGGACCAGCACCCGACCGTGGTCGACGGCGACCTCGTGCTGGGGGTGGCCGTCGTGGACCGGGAGCAGGCGGTGGAGCTGGTGCGCGTCTGCGGTGAGCAGGGCGCGGCGGCGGTGCTGCTCAAACCGCCGATCGACGAACGGCTCGTGACCACGGCCGAGAAGACCGGGGTCGCGCTGGTCGAGGTCCGCCCGGAGTCCGCGTGGGCGCAGCTGGTGTGGTTGGTCCGGGCGGCGCTGGCCCGGACGGGCATCGACGAGCCGGACACGCGCACCGGCGTCGGCGACCTGTTCCGGCTCGCCGACGCGGTGGCCGACGTGGTGGACGCGCCGGTGACGATCGAGGACGCGCACTCCCAGGTGCTGGCCTACTCGGCCCGGCAGGACCTCACCGACCCCGCGCGGGTGTCGACGATCATGGGACGCAGGCAGCCGGCCGACGTGCTCGCCAAGTTCCGGGCCCGCGGCACGTTCCGCAAGATCAGCAAGGGCAGCTCGGCGATCTTCGTGCCCGCTCAGCAGGACGGCACGCTGCCCCGGCTGGTGGTGCCGATCAGGATGGGCGGCGAGCTGCTCGGTTCCATGTGGGCGGTGGTGCCCGGCGAGGTCTCCGAGGAGCGCGCGACGGCGTTCGCCGACACCGCTCCCCTGGTCGCGCTGCAGCTGCTGCGCTGGCGGGCGGTCGCCGACGCCGAGCGGCGCCGCAGCGCCGAGCAGGTGCGGCTGCTGCTGGAAGGCGGCGAGGGGTGGCGGGCCGCGGCCAACGAACTGGCGGTGCCGAACGAACCGCACCGGGTGATCGCGATCGAGATGCCCGCCTCCGCCGGCCCCGCCGAGGGGCACCGGCTCGCGCTGTGGGAGTGGATCACCCGGGGGATCGGCCGCCGTCCCCTGGTCACCGAGATCGGCACCATGCTCTACGCGGTGGTGCCGGACCGCGACCGCGGCGGCTGGCAGGAGTTGCGCAGCGCACTGGCCTCGCACGACATGACACCGCGCCCGCTGATCGCGGTGGGCACCGCGGTGGCGGTCGCCGAGCTGCACCAGTCCCGGTCGCAGGCCGAAGAGCTGGTGAGCCTGCTGCGCACCGGCCGGCTGCAGGAGCGGGTGGCGGTGTACGAGGACTACTGGCACCTGCTGGTGCTCAGCCGCATGGCGGGGGCGGCGACCGACGCGGGGGTCGGCTCGCTGGGGCCGCTGTCGCTGCTGCGCGAGCACGACCGCACCCAGGGCACCGAGTACCTCGAGACGCTGCGCGCCCACCTGCGCCACCCCGGCGACCCGCGGCAGGCGAGCGCGGAGCTGCGGGTGCACCCCAACACCTTCCGCTACCGGATGAAGCGGCTCACCCAGCTGGTCGACATCGACCTCGACGACCCCGACGTCCGCTCCGCCCTGCTCGTCCAGCTGCTCGCCGACCGCTGGGCCCAGCACGGCTGAGAGGAAGGGAACCTTCCTGTCATCCCAGCCCTGACCTGAGGAAGGGAACCTTCCTGTCACCTGCCACGGCCCGGCTTGTGAGCACGGGAACCTTCCTGTCACCAGGCGCGGACCGAGGCCCAGGGCACGGCCCCGCGGCGGGAGCGGGCTTGTGCTGCGAGCACAAACCGCTCGGGGCAATCTCATCGCGTGGGAATGATGCGCCTCGCACACCGGCGGCGGATCGTGGTGCGCAACAGAAAGACGAAAGGATTCCGCCGTGAAGATCGCCGTGCCGCGCGAGATCAAGAACAACGAGTACCGGGTCGCGATCACCCCTGCGGGCGTGCACGAATTCACCACCCGTGGGCACGAGGTCTTCGTCGAGGCCGACGCGGGCGCGGGTTCCTCGATCCCTGACGAGGACTACCTCGCCGCGGGCGCGAAGGTCCTGCCCAACGCCGAGGACGTGTGGGCCGAGGGCCAGCTGGTGCTCAAGGTCAAGGAGCCGATCGCCGAGGAGTACCCGCGGCTGCGCCGCGACCAGGTGCTGTTCACCTACCTGCACTTGGCCGCCTCCGCCGAGCTCACCGACGCGATGCTGGACTCCGGGGTCACCGGCATCGCCTACGAGACGGTGCAGACGGCCAACGGCAGCCTGCCGCTGCTCGCGCCGATGAGCGAGGTCGCGGGCCGGCTCGCCCCGCAGGTCGGCGCTTATTCGCTGATGCGTCCCAGCGGCGGCCGCGGTGTGCTGCCGGGTGGCGTGCCGGGCGTGCACCCGGCGCGGGTCGTGGTCATCGGTGGCGGTGTGGCCGGGCTGAACGCCGCGCGCGTCGCGCTGGGCATGGGCGCGGACGTGGAGCTGCTGGACACCAACGTGGACAAGCTGCGGGAGATCGACCGCGACTTCCACGGCCAGATCCGCACCGTCACCTCCAACCGCTACACCGTCGAGCAGGCGGTGCGCGCCGCTGACCTGGTCATCGGCGCGGTGCTGATCCCGGGCGCGAAGGCCCCGAAGCTGGTGTCCAACCACCTGGTGTCGGAGATGAAGCCGGGCAGCGTGCTGGTGGACATCGCGATCGACCAGGGCGGCTGCTTCGCCGACTCGCACCCGACCACGCACGACGACCCGACCTACCGGGTGCACGACTCGGTCTTCTACTGCGTGGCGAACATGCCGGGCGCGGTGCCCAACACCTCGACGCACGCGCTCACCAACGTCACCCTGCCCTACGCGCTGCGGATCGCCGACCAGGGCTGGCAGGACGCGTGCCGGGCGGACGCCGCGCTGGCGGGCGGTCTCAACACCCACGACGGCCAGCTGGTCAACGCGCCGGTGGCCGAGGCGCACGGGCGCACCCACACCCCGGTCAGCGACATCCTGTCCTGAGCCCCCTGCGCGAACCCCGCTGTCGGACGCCGGCGGCGGGGTTCGTCGCGTCTGGCGTGACAGGAAGGTTCCCATCCTCACGTCGCAGGCGGGGCCCCGGGCAGGCGTGCGGGCTCCGGCGGCCGGTGACGGAGTGCGCAGGAACGTGCAGCGACGCGGCGTGCTTGATCGCGAAAAAGATTCACACGGTTGAGGGGGCGGCCCGCTCAACCAGCCTGGGGGTCACCGGGAGCAGGCCGCCACCCTCAGTGTATGCCACGCTCGCCCGTTTGCCGACGACGCGAGCAGCCACTCAGCGGGCATTTTCGAGCCGAATCGGTAACCACTCGATGGAGTGATAAGTCCTCGTTCGTCGTGCAGGCGCGGGCGCGGCGTGCCGATGTCACCCGTTGGGTCGAAGCCCGGCTGCTCCGTTCGCCGGGCTGCCGTACGCGCATCGACGGGAGGCGACGTGGTGGACGCAGAGTTGCGCAAGGCCGTTCTCGACCGGCTCGACGACGTGGACCGGGTGGTGGACGACGGTTCCCCCGAGACGCTGCTCCCGGTCGCCCGCACGCAGCTCTACCGGCTCACCGCCGGGCTGCGGGCACTGCTCGACGAGCACGAGCCCGGCGAGGACGGCAGGTGCCCGTCGTGCCAGGGGACCACCCGCAGCCGACCCTGGCCGTGCACCGCCTGGCAGACCGCGCACCGGCAGCTCATCGGCCACCACTCCAGCACACCGGCCCGCGTCCCGCGGCTGACCGCGCTGCGCCGCAGGCCGTGCCTCGCACCCGCCCACACCCCCGCCTGGCCGGAGGCCGACGTCGAGGTCCTCCCCCAGCCGATCGTCTCCTCGGTCGGCTCCGGCCCCAGCGACTGGGACACCGACCAGTTCACCCGCCCCGACCTGACCGTCCGGCAACCGGGCGAGCCGCCGGTCGGTGGGCACCTCGAGACCGACCACCGCAAGATCCACCGCGCGTGGGTGGTCGACGGCGGCATCCAGTGGCCCTAGCAGCACCCGAGCTGGGAAAACGACCACTCCGCACCTGAGCCCCGCACCGGTCCGGCAGGATGGGCGGTGATGGGTGGACCAGGTGACGCGGGAGGGCGTGTGCACGACGGCAGCGGCCGGATCATCGTGCGAGGTCTCAGCAAGAGCTACGGGCCGGTGCACGCGGTCCGGGACCTGCACTTCACGGTGGAGCCGGGAACGGTCACCGGCTTCCTCGGGCCGAACGGCTCCGGGAAGACCACCACGCTGCGCATGATCCTCGGCCTGGTCACGCCCACGGCGGGCACCGCCACCATCAACGGCCTGCCGTTCCACCAGCTGCCGAACCCGGCCTCGGTGATCGGCGCCGTCCTCGACGCGCAGAGCTTCCACCCGGGCCGCACCGCGCAGAACCACCTGCGCTGCTACGCGGCGGCCATGAACGTGCCGGACGAGCAGGCCGACCGGGCGCTCGAGCTCGTCGGGCTGACCCCCGCCGCCAAGCGCAAGCCCAGTGGGTTCTCGCTGGGCATGCGGCAGCGGTTGGCCCTGGCCACGGCGCTGCTCGCCGACCCGCAGGTCCTCGTGCTGGACGAGCCCGCGAACGGGCTGGACCCGGAGGGCATCGCCTGGCTGCGCAACTTCCTCAAGGCCTTCGCCGCGAGCGGCCGCACGGTGCTCATGTCCAGCCACTTCCTCCGGGAGATCGAGCACACCGTGGACCAGCTGGTGGTCATCAGCCGCGGGCAGTGCGTCTACGACGGCAGCATCGACCAGCTGCGCGCCCAGCAGCAGTCGCGGGCGCTGGTGCAGGCCGCGGACCCGGGTGCGCTCGCCGCGAAGCTGCAGGAGTCCGGCTTCCGCGTCGAGTCGCTGCCCGACGGCCGGCTGGCGGTGCTGGGCGCGGACTCCCGCACGGTCGCCGACCTGGCGCTGGAGGCCGGGGTGGCGCTCTACGGCATGCAGGACGAACGGATCGGACTGGAGCAGTTGTTCTTCCAGCTCACCAGCGGCCAGTACACCGGGGTCCCGCAGGCGGGCCCGGACGCCCAGGTGTGGGCGCGGCCGGTCGGCCAGCAGCACGGTGACCAGCGCGGACTCGGGGGGAAGTTGTGATGGGCCCGATGGTCAAGGCCGAGTTCCGCAAGACCTTCACGACCAACCTGTGGTGGGCGCTGCTCATCCCGGCGGCGTTGATCGGCTTCGGGTCCGGGTGGATGGGCAGCACGTTCGCCGGGATCATCAACAGCTTCGAACCGCTGGACCGGCCCGTGCCGCTGGCCCTGCTGTCGGTGGCCGCGTCGACGAACTTCAGCACCATCTTCGGCGCCCTGTTCGGGGCGCTGTCCGTCGCCGGGGAGTACCGGCACAAGACGATCACGACGAGCTTCCTCACCGCCAACCCGCGCGGCGCGGTGCTCGTCGCGAAGCTCGTGGTGGCCGCGGCCGTGGGCGCGGGGTACGGGGTGGTCACCGTGCTGAGCGCGGGCCTCGGCGCGCTGATCGGCGTCAGCCAGGGCTTCGGCGGCTTCGGTGACCTCGGCGACTGCCTGGGCGTCGCCGGGGCCTGTGT
This sequence comes from Saccharopolyspora hordei, assembly GCF_013410345.1. Lineage (NCBI taxonomy): Bacteria > Bacillati > Actinomycetota > Actinomycetes > Pseudonocardiales > Pseudonocardiaceae > Saccharopolyspora > Saccharopolyspora hordei. The sequence goes on along the minus strand of NZ_JACCFJ010000001.1, from coordinate 1,634,764 downwards.
GCTGTCGATGGTGCTGTGGACGCTGCTCGGCGTCGGGTTCGGCGCGCTCGTCGCCAACGCCGTGCTGGCGGTCATCCTGCCGCTGGTCTACAAGTTCGTCGTCGAGTTCATCCTCTCGATGGCGCTGGCGGGCTCCGACGGCTCCGCCGTCAGCCCCTACCTGCCGGGGGCGGCGGGGAACGGGATCGTGTCCAACCTCGCCGTGCCGCTGTTCATCGCGGGCGTGGCCGGGCCGGACGAGCCCGACGTGCCGCGGGCGGCGTTCGAGATCCTGCACCTGTTCTTCGGCGGCGACTACGGGCACGCGTGGTGGGCGAGCCTGCTGACCTTCCTCGCCTACACCGCTGTGTTCGTCGCCGGTGGCTGGTGGGCCAGCCAGCGCCGCGACGTCGCCTGAACCCCGGGTGGAGGAGGGGAACCTTCCTGTCATCCCCGCACGCCCGGTGACGTGAGGAGGGGAACCTTCCTGTCACCTCCGCACGCCCGGTGACGTGAGGACGGGAACCTTCCTGTCACCGCCGAACCGCCCCGGGTGGGAGGGAGGTCCCCTCCTCACCGCTTGGCGGGGGTCACACCGCGGGTTCGGACGAGCTGCGCGGTCGGTGGCGGGACATAACCTGGCGGGGTGAGCGACTCCGACAATCCCCGTCCGTCATCCGGTGGTTGGATCCGTCGCCTCTTCGCCGCTTGTCGACGGCACCCGGTAGCCCTCTCGCTGGCGATGGGTGCGTCCGTCACCGCCGTCGGCCTGGAGGCGCTGGTCCCGCTGTTGACCAAGCTGGCGGTGGACGACGCCGTCGCGCACTCCACCAGCAGGCTGTGGTGGATCGTGATCGCCCTGCTCGGGCTCGGCGTGTTCCGCTTCGCGGCGGCGTTCGTCCGCCGCTACAGCGCGGGCCGGCTGGCGCTCGACGTGCAGCACGACCTGCGCCGCGCGGTGTTCGCCGCGATGCAGCGGCTGGACGGCGGCAAGCAGGACGCGTTGCGCACCGGGCAGGTGGTGTCGCGGTCGATCAGCGACCTGCAGCTGGTGAACTCGCTGCTGGCGATGTTCCCGCTGGCGGCCGGGACGGCGGTGCTGGCGCTGTTCGCGATCGTGGCGATGCTGTGGTTGTCGCCGCTGCTCACCGTGGTGTCGCTGGTCGTGGCGCCGCTGATCGCGGTGGTCTCGGCCCGCAGCAAGAAGCGGTTGTTCCCGGCGACCTGGGCGGCCCAGCAGCGCGCCGCGGACATCGCCCAGCACGTCGAGGAGACGGTCACCGGGGTCCGGGTGGTCAAGGGCTTCGGGCAGGAGGACCGCGAGGTCGGGCGCCTGGAGGCCCGGGCGCGACGGCTGTTCGGCGCGCGGTTGCGGGCCGCCCGGATGACCTCGACCCCGGCGGCGAGCCTGGCTTCGCTGCCCTCGGCGGGACAGGTCGGGGTGCTCGGCCTCGGCGGCTGGATGGTGCTCAACGGGCAGGTCAGCCTGGGCACGTTCGTGGCGTTCGCCGGCTACGTGGCGATGCTCGCGGGCCCGGCCCGCATGTTGTCCAGCGTGGTGATCCAGGCGCAGCTGGCCCGCGCCGGGGTCGAGCGGATCCACGAGCTGGTCGACTCGCAGCCCGAGGTGGAGGAGAAGCCGGACGCGGTGCGGCTGCCGGACGGCCCGCTGGAGGTCCGGTTCGACGACGTCACCTTCGGCTACACCCGGGACCAGCCGGTGCTGTCGGAGGCGTCGCTGGTGGTGCGGCCGGGTGAGACGGTGGCGCTGGTGGGGCCGGCCGGCTCGGGCAAGTCGACGGTCTCGCTGCTGCTGCCGCGCTTCTACGACGTGCACTCGGGCAGCGTCGCGATCCGGCCCGCCGAGGACGGCGCGGCCGCCCACGACATCCGCGACCTGCAGCTGGACTCGCTGCGCAGCGCCGTGGGCGTGGTGTTCGAGGAGGCGTTCCTGTTCTCCGACACCATCCGCGGCAACATCGCCTACGGCCGGCCGGACGCCTCGGACGCCGACGTGATCGCCGCGGCGAAGGCCGCCGAGGCGCACGAGTTCATCACCTCGCTCCCCGACGGCTACGACACGGAGGTCGGGGAACGCGGTCTGACGCTCTCCGGCGGTCAGCGGCAGCGGGTGGCGCTCGCCCGGGCGCTGCTGTCGAACCCGCGGATCCTGGTGCTCGACGACGCCACCTCGGCGGTCGACCCGGCGACCGAAGCGGCGATCCACGAGACCCTGCGCTCGGTGACCGCGCAGCGCACGACGCTGCTCATCGCGCACCGGCGCTCGACGCTGGCGCTGGCCGACCGGATCGCGGTGCTGGACGAGGGCCGGGTGGTCGACGTCGGCACCGAGGAGGAGCTGGCGGAGCGCTGCGAGCTGTTCCGGTCGCTGCTGGCCGGTCCCGGCGAGTCCATCGACGCCCCCAGCGACGGCGCGCACACCTCCCACGGCGTCACGCCTGAGCTGTGGCCGGAACCGGAGGAGCCCGAACCGGTCGCCGCCGCGGTCGGCGGGTCGCGCGGGACGGGCCCGATGTCGATGCCGCCGACGCCGGAGCTCATCGAGGGCATCCGCAAGCTGCCCCCGGCCGTGGACGAGCCGCGGCTGCGCGACGAGGACCCCACCGCGCCGGACCCGGACTTCAAGCTGTCGCGGCTGCTGCGGCCGATCCGCTGGGGCCTGCTGCTGACCGTGCTGCTGGTCGCCGGGGACGCGCTGACCTCGGTCGCGCTGCCGTCGCTGGTGCGCCACGGCATCGACAGCGGTGTCAGCTCCGGTGACGTGGACGTGCTGTGGCGGGCGACGGCGTTGGCCGCGGTGATCGTCTGCGCCGGGTGGCTGGTGGTCAGGCTGCAGACCATCATCACGGCGCGGACCGGCGAGACCCTGCTCTACCTGCTGCGGTTGCGCAGCTTCGCGCACCTGCAGCGGCTCGGCCTGGACTACTTCGAGCGCGAGCTCGCGGGCCGGATCATGACGCGGATGACCACCGACGTCGACGCGCTGTCGACGTTCCTGCAGACCGGGCTGGCGACGTTCGTGGTGAGCGTGCTCACCCTGGTCGGCATCGCGGGCGCGCTGCTGGTGACCGACGTGTCGCTGGCGCTGGTCGCGATGGCGGTGCTGCCGGTGCTGCTGGTGGCGACGGTGGTCTTCCGCCGCGTGTCGTCGACGGCCTACGCCGAGGCGCGCGAGCGGGTCAGCACGGTCAACGCCGACCTGCAGGAGAACGTCTCGGGGATGCGGGTCGCGCAGGCGCACCGCCGTGAGGGGCACGCGGCGAAGCTGTTCGCGCAGCGCAGCGACGCCTACCGCCGGTCGCGGCTGCGCGCCCAGCGCTACATCGCCACCTACTTCCCGTTCGTGTCGCTGCTGTCGGAGGTCGCGCAGGCGGCGGTGCTCGGGGTGGGCGCCGCGCGGGTCGCCTCGGGTGACTTGACCGCGGGTGTGCTGGTGGCGTTCCTGCTCTACCTCGGGTTGTTCTTCTCCCCGGTGCAGCAGCTGTCCGGGGTCTTCGACGGCTACCAGCAGGCCAAGGTCGGGTTGCGGCGCATCGGCGACCTGCTGCGCACGCCGACCTCCGTGCCCGCGCCGAGCGACCCGGCACCGGTGCCCGAGCGGTTCGAGGGCGAGGTGGAGCTGCGGGAGGTGTCGTTCCGCTACCCCGGCACCGAGCAGTACGCGCTGCGCGACGTCTCGCTGCGGGTGCGCCCCGGGGAGACCGTCGCGCTGGTCGGCGCCACCGGTGCGGGCAAGTCGACGCTGATCAAGCTGATCGCGCGGTTCTACGACGTCACCGAGGGGGCGGTGCTGGTCGACGGGGTGGACGTGCGCCGCTACGACCTGGCCGCGTTCCACCGCAGGCTGGCGGTGGTGCCGCAGGAGGGGCACCTGTTCACCGGGGACGTCGCGGACAACATCGCCTACGCGCGGCCGGACGCGGAGCCCGCCGAGGTGGAGGGCGCGGCCCGGGCGGTCGGCGCGCTGCCGGGGATCGCGATGCTGCCCCGCGGCTTCCGCCAGCAGGTCGGTGAGCGCGGGCGCGGCCTGTCCGCCGGCCAGCGGCAGCTGGTGGCGCTGGCCCGCGCGGAGCTGGTCGACCCGGACGTGCTGCTGCTCGACGAGGCGACCGCGGCGCTGGACCCGGCCACGGAGTCGATGGTGATCGCGGCGAGTGACCAGCTGGCCGCCAAGCGGACCACGTTCGTGGTCGCGCACCGGCTGGCGACGGCCGCCCGCGCGGACCGCATCGTCGTCGTCGACGACGGCCGGATCGTCGAGCAGGGCTCCCACGACGAGCTCCTCGCCGCAGGCGGCCACTACGCGCGCCTGTGGCGCGCGGCGGACCCGACCGCGGAGCGGCCCCCGATCGCCGACACCTCCAGCATCGCCTGACGGCGGTGGAGGATGGGAACCTTCCTGTCACGCGGCACCCGCCGGCGACGTGCGGATGGGAACCTCCCTGTCACCCCTGCGGCCGCGGCGCCGGGGTGACCGGTGGAGTGAGGATGGGAACCTTCCTGTCACCCACCGCCCCGCAGGCGTGGCGCGGGACACGTCCCGGCCCCGCCGGGCGGGGGCGGGAGTGCACACCGGGGCCGACGGGGGTGGTGGTGCGGCGGATCGCGGAAACGGGTGTTCCCAGTCACGGGTGGGGAACACAGCGTGTCGCTGAAACGTCATACTGGGGGCGGGCGACAACCCAGGTGGAGTACTAGCAAGCTACGCCAACCGCAAGTGAGGCATGCTACGTGCGGCCGTTGATCGTTCGTGTGACCGGACCAGGTCGGTCTCGGCGCGCTCCGGCCTTTCCTGATCGATCCTGTGACGGACCTCGTCAGTCGAACGGCCGTCCTGTGTGCCAACCTCGCGAATCGGACCGCTAGCCTGGTACCCGAGTGTGTCTGTAAATCACGAGCATATGGATCGAGGCGAACGCCAGCCGTGTCCAGCAGCAGCCCTGCGTCACAGTTCGGCCCCAATGAGTGGTTGATCGAGGAGATGTACGAGCAGTTCCTCCAGGATCCCACTTCCGTAGACTCGGCGTGGCACGAATTCTTCGCCGACTACAAGCCGGGTCAGGCAGCCACCGACAACTCCGCTGCTGCGGCAGCTGCTGCAGCGGCCCCCTCCACGGCGACCGCGACGGCGACCGCGACGACCAACGGCCAGGCCCCCAACCCGCCCGCCACCACGGCGACCCCGGCGGCGAGCAAGCCCGCCACCCCGAAGCCGTCTCCGCAGCAGGCCGCGAAGGCCGCTCCGGTGAAGGAGCCGCAGGCCGCCGGTGACGTCAAGCCGCTGCGCGGTGCGGCGGCCGCGATCGCCAAGAACATGGACCAGTCGCTGACCGTGCCGACCGCCACGAGCGTGCGCGCGGTGCCGGCCAAGCTGCTGTTCGACAACCGCATCGTCATCAACAACCACCTGAAGCGGAACAAGGGCGGGAAGGTCTCCTTCACCCACCTGATCGGCTACGCGCTGGTCCGGGCGGTCAAGGACTTCCCGAACATGAACCGCCACTACGGCGTGGACGAGAGGGGCAAGCCCGCGGTCGTCACGCCGGAGCACATCAACCTGGGCCTGGCGATCGACCTGCCGGGCAAGGACGGTGCGCGCAACCTCGTGGTCGCCTCCATCAAGGGCTGCGAGGACATGACGTTCTACCAGTTCTGGCAGGCCTACGAGGACATCATCCGCAAGGCGCGCAGCAACGCGCTGACCACGGAGGACTTCCAGGGCACCACGATCTCGCTGACCAACCCGGGCCCGTCGGGCACCAACCACTCGGTGCCGCGGCTGACCAAGGGCCAGAGCGCGATCATCGGCGTCGGGGCGATGGACTACCCGGCCGAGTTCCAGGGCGCCAGCGAGAAGACCCTGGTCGACATGGGCATCAGCAAGATCGTGACGCTGACGTCCACCTACGACCACCGGGTCATCCAGGGCGCGGAGTCCGGTGACTTCCTGCGCCGGATGCACCAGCTGCTGCTCGGCGAGGACGGCTTCTTCGACGACATCTTCGCGTCGCTGCGCATCCCGTACGAGCCGGTCCGCTGGACGCAGGACATCCCGGAGGGCGCGGTCGACAAGACCGCCCGCGTGCTGGAGCTGATCGACGCCTACCGCACCCGCGGTCACCTGATGGCGGACATCGACCCGCTGAACTACCGGCAGCGGCGGCACGAGGACCTGGACGTCCTGTCGCACAGCCTGACCCTGTGGGACCTGGACCGGGAGTTCGCGGTCGGCGGGTTCGCCGGCAAGGAGCACATGAAGCTCCGCGACGTGCTGGGCGTGCTGCGCGACTCCTACTGCCGCACCGTCGGCGTCGAGTACATGCACATCCTGGAGCCCGACGAACGCGAATGGCTCCAGCAGCGGGTCGAGAAGCCGCACACCAAGCCGGACCCGACCGAGCAGAAGTACATCCTGTCGAAGCTGAACGCGGCCGAGGCGTTCGAGACCTTCCTGCAGACCAAGTACGTCGGGCAGAAGCGCTTCTCGCTGGAGGGCGCGGAGACCGTGGTGCCGCTGCTGGACGCGGTGCTCGACACCTCCGCGGCGCACGGCCTGGACGAGGTCGTCATCGGCATGCCGCACCGCGGCCGGCTCAACGTGCTGGCCAACATCGTCGGCAAGCCGATCTCGCAGATCTTCCGGGAGTTCGAGGGCAACCTGGACCCGGGCCAGGCGCACGGCTCCGGTGACGTCAAGTACCACCTCGGTGCCGAGGGCAAGTACTTCCGGATGTTCGGCGACGGCGAGACCAAGGTGTCGCTGACCTCCAACCCGTCGCACCTGGAGGCCGTGGACCCGGTGCTCGAGGGCATCGTCCGCGCCAAGCAGGACATCCTGGACAAGGGCCAGGAGGGCTTCACGGTCCTGCCGGTGCTGCTGCACGGCGACGCCGCGTTCGCCGGCCAGGGCGTGGTGGCCGAGACGCTGAACCTGTCGCTGCTGCGGGGCTACCGCACCGGCGGCACGGTGCACGTGATCGTCAACAACCAGGTCGGTTACACGACCGCGCCGGAGCACTCGCGCTCCAGCAAGTACTGCACCGACGTGGCGAAGATGATCGGTGCGCCGGTGTTCCACGTCAACGGCGACGACCCCGAGGCCTGCGTGTGGGTCGCGAAGCTGGCCGTAGAGTACCGCCAGGCGTTCGGCAAGGACGTCGTCATCGACATGGTCTGCTACCGGCGCCGCGGTCACAACGAGGGCGACGACCCCTCGATGACCCAGCCGAAGATGTACGACGCCATCGACAAGATGCGCAGCGTGCGCAAGGTCTACACCGAGTCCCTGATCGGGCGCGGTGACATGACCGTCGAAGAGGCCGAGAAGGCGTTGAAGGACTACGCCGCCCAGCTGGAGCACGTGTTCAACGAGGTCCGCGAGCTGGAGAAGCACCCGCCGGCGCCGAGCCCGTCGGTGGAGTCCGAGCAGCAGGTGCCGCGCGGCCTGGCGACCGCGATCTCGCGGGAGACCGTGGAGCGCATCGCCGAGGCGCAGATCAACCTGCCCGAGGGCTTCACCCCGCACCCGCGGGTCAAGCCGGTGCTGGAGCGCCGCGCCAAGATGGCCCGCGAGGGCGGCATCGACTGGGCGTTCGGCGAGCTGCTGGCGTTCGGGTCGCTGGTGATGGAGGGCCGCCCGGTCCGCCTGACCGGTCAGGACAGCCGCCGCGGCACCTTCGGCCAGCGGCACTCGGTGCTGATCGACCGCAAGACCAACGCCGAGTACACGCCGCTGCAGCACCTGTCGGAGGACCAGGCGAAGTTCCTGGTGTACGACTCGGCGCTGTCGGAGTTCGCGGCGCTGGGCTTCGAGTACGGCTACTCGGTCGGCAACCCGGACGCCCTGGTGCTGTGGGAGGCGCAGTTCGGCGACTTCTTCAACGGCGCCCAGTCGATCATCGACGAGTTCATCTCGTCCGGTGAGGCCAAGTGGGGCCAGCGCTCCGACGTGGTCATGCTGCTGCCGCACGGCCACGAGGGCCAGGGCCCGGACCACACCTCCGGTCGCATCGAGCGGTGGCTGCAGCTGTGCGCCGAGGGGTCGATGACGGTGGCGATGCCGTCCACCCCGGCGAACTACTTCCACCTGCTGCGGCGCCACGCGCTGGACGGCATCCACCGTCCGCTGGTGGTGTTCACGCCGAAGTCGATGCTGCGGTTGAAGGCCGCGACCAGCCCGGTCGAGGACTTCACCGAGGGCAAGTTCACCTCGGTGATCGACGACCCGACGCAGCCGGACCCGAACAGCGTCCGCAAGCTCGTGCTGTGCACCGGCAAGCTCTACTACGAGCTGGCCGCGCACCGCGAGAAGGAGGGCATCACCGACACCGCGATCGCCCGGCTGGAGCAGCTGTACCCGCTGCCGCACCGCAAGCTGGGCGCGCTGCTGGAGCGGTACGGCAACGTCGACGAGGTCCGGTGGGTCCAGGAGGAGCCCGCCAACCAGGGCGCGTGGCCGTTCCTGGGCCTGACGCTGCCGGAGCTGTTCCCGCAGCTGGTCGGCAAGCTCAAGCGGGTCTCGCGTCGTCCGATGGCCGCCCCGGCCACCGGTCTGGCCAAGGTCCACGAGGTCGAGCAGGCCGAGGTCGTGCGCAACGCCTTCGCCTGATCGCCACTGGAACGGGCCGTCGATCCCACCCGGGACCGGCGGCCCGTTTTCGCACTTCAGGGCGGTGGGTGACAGGAAGGTTCCCATCCTCGCGACGGGCTGGGGCCCTCCTGCCGTCCGGTGGGCCGGTCGCCTTGCACTCACCGGATCCGGGTTTCGTACTCTGCTGTCCTGGGTGTGCTGAGTCCACCGACCAGAACACGAGAACCCCGAGGAGGAAGCGGTGTACTTCACCGACCGCGGCATCGAGGAGCTTGAGGACCGTCGCGGTGACGAGTCGGTCAGCCTGTCCTGGGTCGCCGACCGGATGCGTGCCTTCGTCGACCTGAACCCCGAGTTCGAGGACGCCACGGAGCGACTGGCCACGTTCCTCGCCCGCGACGACGCCGACGACGAGTGACGGCACGAACCACACGGGAGAGCCCCGACTGACCACGCGCGTGGCGGCGGGGCTCGTTGCTTCCTCGGGCAGCGGCGGCCTTGGGTGAGGTGCCGCGCGACCGGGGGGGGCGCCACTGGTCAGGTGTCGAGGCCGCCCGCCTCCACCGGTCCGGGTGAATTTCCGCAACCCGATGCGGCCCACGTCCACCGAGGACTCGGTGCTCGGCGCGGAGCGTCCCGCGCGAGCTCAGCGCGCCGTTCCGAGGCACCTCCCGCGCAGCGCACCACGGGCGTCGGTGACAGGAAGGTTCCCATCCTCACCCCCGCCGCGCCGCTGTGCAGCGCGGCTAACCAGCCAGTGCAGAAAGTCGAGATGGACGGCTCGCCGGGGTCGGACCAGACTCCGAGCTGACGCAGCCATCGAGAGCGGAGGAACCGTGCGCGCACTGGTGAAGACCTCGCCCGCGCCCGGCTTGGAGCTGGCCGAGGTCCCCGACCCGACCCCGGGACCCAACGACGTCGTGGTGCGCGTGCTGCGCACCGGGATCTGCGGCACCGACCTGCACATCGCCTCCTGGGACGAGTGGGCCGCCCGCACCGTGCCGACGCCGCTGGTGGTCGGGCACGAGTTCGCCGGGGAGGTCGTCGCCACCGGCAGCGCCGTCACCCGGGCTGCGGTCGGCGACTTCGTCAGCGGCGAGGGGCACCTGGTGTGCGGGACGTGCCGCAACTGCCTGGCGGGGCGCCGGCACCTGTGCGCGAACACCAAGGGCCTCGGCGTGCACCACAACGGGGCGTTCGCCGAGTACGCGGTGCTGCCCGAGCAGAACGTGTGGGTGCACCGCACCGAGGTCGACCCCGACGTGGCGGCCATCTTCGACCCGTTCGGCAACGCCGTGCACACCGCGCTGAGCTTCCCGGTGGTCGGCGAGGACGTGCTCATCACCGGCGCCGGCCCGATCGGGCTGATGGCCGCGAGCGTGGCCAAGCACGCGGGTGCCCGGCACGTGGTGATCACCGACGTCAGCGAGCACCGGCTGGAGCTGGCCCGCCGCATCGGCGTGGACCTGGCGGTCGACGTCTCCACCACCCGGCTGGCCGACGCGCAGCAGCAGCTGGGCCTGAGCGAGGGCTTCGACGTCGCCATGGAGGTCTCCGGCCAGCCCGAGGCGCTGCGCGAGGTCGTGGCGAACATGACGCACGGCGGCCGGATCGCGATGCTGGGCCTGCCCTCCGCGGAGTTCGCGGTCGACTGGAGCGCCGTGGTGCTGAAGATGCTCACCGTCAAGGGCATCTACGGGCGCGAGATGTTCGAGACCTGGTACTCGATGTCGGTGCTGCTGGAGTCCGGCCTGGACCTCAGCCCGGTGATCACCCACCGCTTCCCGTACACCGAGCACGCCGACGCGTTCGAGACGGCCCGCAGCGGGCGCTGCGGCAAGATCATCCTCGACTGGACCGCGGGAGGTTCCGCCTGATGTACACGATCGCCGAGGGGCTGCGCGCCGAGCTGGACGAGATCCGCGCCGCGGGCCTGTACAAGGACGAGCGGGTGCTGCAGACGCCGCAGAGCGCGCGGGTGGGCGTCGCCGAGGCCGAGGTGCTGAACTTCTGCGCGAACAACTACCTGGGGCTGGCCGACCACCCCGCGCTGGTCGCCGCCGCGGAGCAGGCGCTGTCGAAGTGGGGCTTCGGCATGGCGTCGGTGCGGTTCATCTGCGGCACCCAGGCCCCGCACAAGGAGCTGGAGCAGCGGCTGTCGCAGTTCCTGGGCACCGACGACACGATCCTGTACAGCTCGTGCTTCGACGCCAACGGCGGGCTGTTCGAGACGCTGCTCGACGAGCGGGACGTGGTGATCTCCGACGAGCTCAACCACGCGAGCATCATCGACGGCATCCGCCTGTGCAAGGCCCGCCGCGCCCGCTACCGCAACCGGGACATGGCCGACCTGGAGCGGCTGCTGCGGGAGAACTCCGACGCGCGCCGCAAGCTGGTCGTCACCGACGGCGTGTTCTCGATGGACGGCTACCTGGCGCCGCTGGACGAGATCTGCGCGCTCGCCGACGAGCACGGCGCGCTGGTGGTGGTGGACGACTCGCACGCGGTGGGCTTCACCGGCCCGACCGGGGCGGGCACGCCCGAGCTGTTCGGCGTCACCGACCGGGTGGACGTGGTGACGGGCACGCTGGGCAAGGCGCTCGGTGGTGCCAGCGGCGGCTACGTGTCGGGGCGGGCGGAGATCGTGGAGCTGCTGCGGCAGCGGTCCCGGCCGTACCTGTTCTCGAACTCGCTGGCCCCGGCGATCGTGGCGGCCTCGCTGGCGGCGCTGGACCTGGTGGCGTCGCAGCCGGAGCTGCGGCAGCGGTTGCAGGACAACAGCGCCCTGTTCCGGCGGCGGATGACCGAGGAGGGCTTCGACCTGCTGCCTGGCGAGCACCCGATCATCCCGGTGATGATCGGCGACGCGGCGAAGGCGGCCCGGATGGCGGACCTGCTGCTGGACGAGGGCGTGTACGTGATCGGGTTCTCCTACCCGGTGGTGCCCAAGGGCAAGGCGCGCATCCGCACCCAGATGTCGGCGGCGCACACCGCCGCGGACGTGGAGCGCGCGGTGACGGCGTTCGTCGCGGCCCGCGAGCGGATGGATAGCATCGACGGGTGATAGACCCGCGGCGGCTGCTGGTCCTCCGCGCGCTCGCCGACCACGGCACGGTGCGCGCGGCGGCGGATGCGCTCTACCTGACGCCGTCGGCGGTGTCACAGCAGCTCACCGCGCTGGAGGGCGAGGCAGGGCAGCCGCTGCTGGTGCGCCAGGGCCGGCGGGTCCGGTTGACCGCCGCCGGGGAGCTGCTGGCGGAGCACGCCAAGGTGGTGCTGGCCGAGCTGGAGCGGGCCGAGGCCAGCCTGGCGGCGTGCGCGGCGGGCACCGTGGGCACCGTCGAGGTGGCGTCGTTCGCCTCGGCCATCACGCAGGTGGTGGCCCCGGCGATCGTGGCGGTGCGGGAGCAGGCGCCGGACGTGCGGGTGCTGGTGCGCGACGCCGAGGCGCACACCAGCCTGATGATGCTGCTGGCCGGGGAGATCGACATCGCGATCTCGATGGAGTACAGCTCCACGCTGCAGGCCGACGCGCGCCGGGTGACCCGCTTCCCGCTCTACGCCGAGCCGTTCGACGTGGTGCTGCCCCGTGCTCACGCCCTCGCCGGCGCCCCGGCGGTGGCGCTGGACGAACTGCGGGACGCGGAGTGGATCGCGCCGCTGCCGGGCAACCCGTGCCGCGCGGTGGCGCAGGTGTCGTGCGAGAACGCGGGTTTCGTCCCGGACATCACGCACACCTCCGACGACTTCCGCGCGGTGGAGGCGCTGGTGGCGGCGGGCACCGGGGTGGCGCTGGTGCCGCGCACGGCGATCTCCGGTGACCTCGGCGCGGTGTCGCGGCCGGTCGCGGGCAAGGCGCCCACCCGCCGGGTCTTCGCGGCTGTCCAGTGTGGGCGGGACGAGCACCCGCTGGTGCGCGTGGTGCTCGACGCCCTGCTGGCGCACCCGGGCCCGGGGTGAGTCAGCCGAGCAGCTCGTCGAACCCGCCCAGCGGGTTCTCCCGGGTCGGCAGTGCCGCCACGAACGGCAGCAGCTCCCGCTTGGCGACCTCGTGGACGCGGCGCAGCTCGGCCACCGGGTCGGGGTGGTCGTCCACCCGCAGGTCCAGGTACGGGTGCGGGGCGCCGGCGTTCACGTGCAGCGCGGCGCTCTGCTTGCCGCGCCGGTCCCCGCCCGCCCGCTGGCCCGCTTCGAGCGCGGCGAGCAGCCGCTCGTCCAGCGGTTCGCCCGCGGTCGCCTCGAACCGCTCGGCCATGGCGTCGACCGTCCGCCCGTCGACCAGCGTGTTCCCCGCGACGGCGTAGCCCTGGCCGACGCGGTGGCCGCGCCACGGGTGCGTCTCGGCGCCGGTGTGGGCCGCGGCCCGGCCGCACCGGTCCACGACGATCACCTGGCGCGATTCCGCCCCGGGGTCCGAGGCGAGCAGCTCGCGCAGCGTCTCGTCGGCCGAGCGCGTGCGCAGCAGCTCCAGGCCGTCGACCCCGAGCAGCGGGTTGATCAACGCCTGGGTGGCGACGGCACCGGAGCCGGCGTGGACGTGCACGGCCAGCGACCCGATCGCCGGCATCCGGGTGCTGATCGCGATGCCCGCGCACCCGGCTGCCACGTCGTGGGCGGCGATCGAGAAGGTCGACGCGCAGGGGCCGTGCGGCGTCACGCGCGGTGCTGCCCGTACGGCACCGCCCGCAGGAGCGTCACCTCCGCGGTGCCACCGCCCGGGACGGTGTAGGTGCGCGTCTCGCCCTGCTGGGCACCGGTCAGCGCGGCGCCGAGGGGCGAGTCCGGCGAGTACACGTCGAGGTCGTCGTCCTCGGTGCCGGCGCGGGTGCCGAGCAGGAAGGTCTCGGTCTCGCCGTCGTCGAAACGCACGGTGAGCACCATGCCGGGCTCGGCGATCCCGTCGTCGGGCGGCGTCTCGCCGACGACCGCGCTGCTCAGCAGGTCCTGGATCTCGCGGATGCGCGCCCGGCGCTGCCCCTCCTCGGTGAGCTCGTCGTCGCCGCTGCCCTCGGCGCGGTGCGCGAGCAGCTCGTCGAGCTCGGCGCGGAGCCGGTCGTGCGCTTCCTTCGTCAGCCAACGGGTCTGCGCGATGGTCATGGGTTCACCTCGTTCTTCGATGGGACGCGTGGGACTGTGCGACGTCTCGGGTGCGCGGGATCGCTCTCGCGGCCGGACGCGGTGTTCCGGGCCGGGACGTGCGGGCGCTCAGCGGGCTGTGGTCGTCCTTCGCCGCGAGCAGCTGCATCGCACGGGCCGGAGGCCGCGGGGAGCGCGCTGATCACAGCGCACGTGCGCGTTGACGCACCGCATGATCAGCCCTCCCGCGCATCGACACCGGCGTTCCACCCCGAGGATGGCCGAGTCTCCGCCGGAGGCCGTTGTCGTGATCGAACAAAAAGCTGATCGATTTTGTCCGGTTCTGCCATCAAGGTCGGGACCGGGCTGTGCTGGCGCACCCAACTCACCGCGCGAGGTCGAGGACGAGCGTCGCGACCGCGAGCCCGAGGAACAGCCCGGGTGCGGGGCGTACTGGCGGGTGCGCACGTGGGCGACGACGGCCCCCACGGAGAACAGCACCAGCCCGACCGCCGCGGCGGTGCCGAGGGACCGGGCGCCCCGCAGTCCGGCCACGAGCCCGACGGCCCCGGCTGCCTTGAGGGTTGCGAGCACCGGCAGCCACGACTGCGGGACCTGCACCGCGGCCGAGTTGGCGAGGACGAACCCCGCCCTGCGCAGAGGTGGTCGCGTTCGAGGAGCTGCTCGACGAGCCCTGCGTGGCCGCCCCGGCGGCGACCGGGTGGTGGCGGGACCACTGGCTGGCGGTCGACGAGCGCGGTGGTCACCCGGTGCGCATCGGCGCGGTCACCGACCAGCCCGACGCCTGGCTCACCACGGTCGCCAACGGCTACGGCATTGCCCTCGCCCCGGAGTCCTCCGCCCGCTTCCACGCCCGCCCCGGCGTCACCTACCGCCCGGTCACCGGCGTCAGCCCGAGCCGGGTCGGCGTCGCCCGGGCACCCGACGACGACGCCAACCCCGTGGTCCAGGACTTCGTCCGCTGCTGCCTGGCCCCCCCGGCCCGACCTGAGGAAGGGAACCTTCCTGTCACCCGCACCGCGGCGCGCAGCGCGAGCGTGGGAACCTTCCTGTCATCGGGCGCACGGTGCGCCGCCGGGCGCGAGCGCCGGTCAGCGGATCCGCTGGCCTGCGCGCCAGACGGCGTGGGTCAGGGGCACGCCCGGGCGGTAGGCGAGCCAGGTGGTGCTCGGGGCGTCCAGCACGTGCACGTCGGCGCGGGCGCCCGGGCGCAGCACGCCGACCGCGCCGTCACCGGAGTCGCGGCGCAGCGCCTTGGCGCCGCCGAGGGTGGCCGCGCGGACCGCTTCGTCGACGCTCATCCGCATCTGCAGCACCGCGGTGGTCACGCAGAACGCCATCGACGAGGTGTAGGAGGAACCGGGGTTGCAGTTGCTGGCCAGGGCGACCGTGGCGCCCGCGTCGAGCAGCGCGCGGGCGTCCGGGAGCGGTTGCCGGGTGGACAGGTCGCACGCGGGCAGCAGCGTCGCCACCGTCTCCGATCCCGCCAAGGCGTCCACATCGGACTGGTCCAGGAAGGTGCAGTGGTCCACGCTGGCCGCGCCGAGCTCCACCGCCAGCTGCACGCCCGGTCCCCGCTCGAGCTGGTTGCCGTGCACCCGCAGGCCGAGGCCGCGCGCCCCCGCCGCCTCCAGCACCCGGCGGGACTGGTCGACGTCGAACGCGCCGCGCTCGCAGAAGACGTCGCACCAGCCCACGTGCGGCGCCACCGCGTCGAGCATCTCCCCGCACACCAGGTCCAGGTAGCTGTCCGGGTCCTCGCCCGGCGGCACCAGGTGCGCGCCGAGGAAGGTGACCTCGTCGGCCGCCGCGGCCACCTTCGCCGAGCGCAGCTCGTCGGCCACCGTCAGGCCGTAGCCGGTCTTGGTCTCCACGCACGTGGTGCCCTGGGCGGCGGCCTCGTCGAGGTGCGCGCGCAGGTTCGCGGCCAGCTCCTCGTCGCTCGCGGCGCGGGTGGCGCGCACGGTGACCGCGATGCCGCCCGCCTGGTAGGGCTGGCCGGCCATGCGGGCGGCGAACTCGGCGGTGCGGTCCCCGGCGAACACGAGGTGGCTGTGGCTGTCGACCCAGCCGGGCAGGACGGCGCGCCCGCCGACGTCGACCCGGTCGTCGGCGGGCGGGGCGTCCGCCGCGGGCCCGACCCAGGCGACCCGGTCGCCGTCCAGCACCAGCGCGGCGTCGGCGAGCGTGCCCAGCTCGTCGTCGTTCGTGGTGAGCTCGCCGATCCCGGTGAGAGCAGTGGCTGCCATGACGTGCTGGTCCTCGTCCTCCGTGTCCGATCAGGGTGTGCGCAGGTCAGCGATGGCCTCGCGGAGCTCGCGGGCGGCGTCGACCGCGCGGTGCCGCCCGTCCTGCACGACGCGCTCGCCGTCGACGACCACCTCGCGCACGTCGTCGGCGCGCGCCACGGCCGGGACGGCCCCGGGTTCGGTGCCGGCCAGGCGGGTGGAGCCGAGGTCGACCGCGACGAAGTCGGCGCGGGCCCCGACCTCCAGCCGGCCCGCGTCGGTCCAGCCGAGGGACCGGTGTCCCGCTCCCGCGGCCATGTCGAGCAGCGCGGCCGCGTCGTGGTGGCCGCGGGTCTCGGTGGCCAGCCGCTGGTAGGACTCGACCGCCTGGGCTTCGGCGAGCAGGTCGATCACCGAGTGCCCGTCGCTGCCGAGGGACAGCCCGCTCCCGGCGACCCGCAGCTGCGGCGCGGGCCCGATGCCGTCGGCCAGGTCCGCCTCGGTCGTCGGGCACAGGCACACCCCGGTGCGGCTGCGGCCGAGCAGCGCGACGTCCTCGGCGGCCAGGTGGGTGGCGTGGACGGCGGTGGTGTTCGGGCCGAGCGCGCCGCAGGACTCCAGCAGCTGCGTCGGGGTGCAGCCGTGCGCGGCGAGACAGGCCTCGTTCTCCGCGCGCTGCTCGGACAGGTGGACGTGCAGCGGCGCCTCCCGCGCCCAGCCGGCGACCTCCGTGATCGCCTCGCTCGGCACCGCCCGGACCGAGTGCACCGCGGCACCGAGGCGCACCCGCTCACTGTCCACTGTGAACTCCTCGACCCGCTCCGCCCAGCGCGCCGCGTCACCGTCGGAGAACCGCTGCTGCACGCCCGCCGCCTCGCGGCCGAAGCCGCCCGCCAGGTAGCAGGTGTCCAGCAGCGTCAACCGGATCCCCGCGTCCCGCGCGGCCTGCACCAGTGCCTCGCCCATCGCGTTCGGGTCGGCGTAGCGGGCCCCGCCCGCGGCGTGGTGCAGGTAGTGGAACTCGCCGACGCAGGTGATCCCGGCCAGCGCCATCTCCGCGTACACGCCGCGCGCCAGCCGGTGGTAGCTGTCCGGGTCCAGCGCCTCCGCCACCTGGTACATCTGCTCGCGCCAGGTCCAGAAGGTGCCGCGCGCCCCGGTGTCCCAGCCGCGCAGCGCCCGGTGGAAGGCGTGGGAGTGGGCGTTGGCCAGGCCCGGCAGCACCATCCCCGGCAGCCGCTCGGCCCCGCCGGCCGGGGCGTCGACGGACACCGCGGTGATCCGGCCCCGCTCGACGTCGAACCGCACGCCCGGCCGCGGCCCCTGCGGCAGCCAGGCCCACTCGCACCAGAACGTCGTCATCACCTCACCCCGCCAGGTGGTCCAGGACGCGCGCGAGCGCGTGCGCGCCTGCGGTGCAGTCGTCGTCCTCGGCGTGCTCCTCCGGGGCGTGGCTGATGCCGGTCGGGTTGCGCACGAACAGCATCGCCGTGGGCACCGCGGCGGCGAGGACGCCCGCGTCGTGACCGGCCCCGGTGGCCAGCACCGGGGCGTCACCGAGCAGCCCGGAGAGCCGGTCGCGCAGCGCCGGGTCGAAGCGCACCGCGTCCCCGTAGGACTCCTCGGTGACCTCCACCTGGCAGCCCTCGGCCCCGGCGCACTCCCGGGCCGCTGCGGTCAGTTCCTCGACCATCGCCCGCGTCCCGGCGTCCTGCGGCGACCGCGCGTCCAGCCAGACGTCCACGGTGGAGGCGATGACGTTGGTGCCGCCGGGCGTGGGCACCAGCCTGCCCACGGTCGCCCGGCCGTCGGCGACCGAGCCGGCGGCCCGGCGCGCGGCGACCACCAGCTGCGCGGCGGGCAGCATCGGGTCCCGCCGGTCGGCCAGCAGCGTCGCGCCGGCGTGGTTGCCCTGGCCCCGGAACCGGAACCGCCACCGGCCGTGCGCCAGGATCGAGGAGGCGACCGCGACCGGCCGGTCCAGGTCGACCAGTCCGCGCCCCTGCTCCACGTGCAGCTCGACGAACTGCCCGATGCGCCGCAGCGCCTCCTCGTCGCGCCCCGCCCGGGACGGGTCCGCGCCGAACGAGCGCATCGCCTCGGCGAAGGTCACCCCGTCCGGGTCGCGCAGCGCGCGGGCGCGGTCGGCGTCGATGGTGCCGGCCAGCAGCCGGGAACCCAGGCACGGCACCCCGAACCGGCCGCCCTCCTCCTCGGCGAACACCACCACCGCCAGCGGTCGCCGCGGGCGGAAGCCCCTCTCCCGCAACACGTCCACCGCGCTCAGCGCGCTGACCACGCCCAGCGGCCCGTCGAAGGCGCCGCCGCCGGGCACCGAGTCCAGGTGGCTGCCGGTGACCACCGCGTCGTCGCCCGGCTCGCCCCACCACGCCCAGACGTTGGCGTTGCGGTCGGTGGTGACGCGCAGGTCGCGCGCCTCGGCCTGCTCGACGAACCACTCGCGCAGCTGCCGCTCGGCGTCGTCGAAGACGTGCCGCGAGTACCCGCCCCGCCGCCGGTCCGCGCCCACGCCGTCGATCGCCGCCAACAACGCTCCCGGTGCGACCACGCCCGCTCCTCCCTGTCCGACTGCCTCGATCACACCAGCGGGGTGCGGATGCCGCGTTCGGCCGCGACCTGCTGGGCCCGCTCGTACCCCGCGTCGACGTGGCGGATGACCCCCATGCCCGGGTCGTTGGTGAGCACCCGGGCGAGCTTCCGGCCCGCCAGCTCGGTGCCGTCGGCGACGGTGACCTGCCCGGCGTGCAGCGACCGGCCCATGCCGACCCCGCCACCGTGGTGCAGCGACACCCAGGTCGCCCCGGACGCCGTGTTCACCAGCGCGTTGAGCAGCGGCCAGTCCGCCACCGCGTCCGAGGTGTCGGCCATCGCCTCGGTCTCCCGGTACGGCGAGGCGACCGACCCGCAGTCCAGGTGGTCGCGGCCGAGCACCACCGGCGCGGTGAGCTCGCCGGACGCCACCATGTCGTTGAACCGCTCCCCGGCCCGCGCGCGCTCGCCGTAGCCGAGCCAGCAGATCCGCGCGGGCAGGCCCTGGAACGGCACCTTCTCCCCGGCCATCCGGATCCACCGGGCCAGGTGCTCGTCCTCGCCGAAGAGCTCCAGGATCGCCCGGTCGGTCGCGGCGATGTCGGCGGGGTCGCCGGACAGCGCCGCCCACCGGAACGGGCCCTTGCCCTCGCAGAACAGCGGCCGGACGTAGGCGGGCACGAACCCCGGGTAGGCGAACGCGCGCTCGCAGCCGCCGAGCTGGGCCTCGCCGCGCAGCGAGTTGCCGTAGTCGAACACCTCCGCGCCGGCGTCGAGGAACCCGACCATCGCCTCGACGTGCCGGGCCATCGACTCCCGCGCCCGCTCGGTGAACTCCTCGGGCTTGGTGGCGGCGTAGTCGGCCCAGTCCTCCAGCGCGACGCCGAGCGGCAGGTAGGACAGCGGGTCGTGCGCGGAGGTCTGGTCGGTGACCACGTCCACCGGCACCCCGCGGCGCAGCAGCTCCGGCACCACCTCCGCCGCGTTGCCGATCACCCCGACCGAGTGGGCGCGCCGCTGCTCCTTGGCGGCCACGGCCGTGGCGACCGCCTCGTCGAGGTCCGCGGCCACCTCGTCCAGGTAGCCGTGCCGGACGCGGCGGTGCGCCCGGTCCGGGTCGCACTCCACGACCAGCGCCGCGCCCCCGTTCATGGTCACCGCGAGCGGCTGCGCGCCGCCCATGCCGCCG
Source organism: Saccharopolyspora hordei (assembly GCF_013410345.1). NCBI lineage: Bacteria > Bacillati > Actinomycetota > Actinomycetes > Pseudonocardiales > Pseudonocardiaceae > Saccharopolyspora > Saccharopolyspora hordei. The sequence goes on along the minus strand of NZ_JACCFJ010000001.1, from coordinate 1,615,110 downwards.
AGCCCGGCGGTGAGCGTCAGGGTGCCCGCCAGGGACCCGCCGAAGCGCTTGGCGGCCACCGCGCCGAAGGTCTCGTAGGTGCCCTGCAGGATGCCCTGGGTGCCGATGTAGATCCACGAGCCGGCGGTCATCTGGCCGTACATCATCAGGCCGAGCGCGTCGAGGCGGCGGAACTCGTCCCAGTTCGCCCAGTCGCCGACCAGGTTGGAGTTGGCGATGAGCACCCGCGGCGCCCACTCGTGGGTCTGCAGCACGCCGACGGGCTTGCCGGACTGCACCAGCAGGGTCTCGTCCTCCCGCAGGTCGGTCAGCTCCCGCACGATCGCGTCGAACGACGCCCAGTCGCGGGCCGCCTTGCCGGTGCCGCCGTAGACCACCAGGTCGTCGGGGCGTTCGGCGACCTCCGGGTCGAGGTTGTTCTGCAGCATCCGCAGCGGCGCTTCGGTGCTCCAGCTGCGCGCGGTCAGCGTCGTGCCGCGCGGGGCGCGCACGGTTCGGCTCATGACACCCTCCGGTCACTGGCCCCGGTCCGCCGGGGCGTCCTCACAGGAACTCGGCGGCGGTGGCGCGCACCGCGCCGGATCGGATCAGGTCTTCGGCCGCGGCGATCTCCGGCGCGACGTGGCGGTCGGGGCCGGGACCGGGCACGCGGGTGCGCAGCAGGTCCCGGACCGCGGCCGTGGCCGGGGCGGGATCCAGCGGTGCCCGCAGGTCCAGGGCCCGGGCCGCGGTGAGCAGTTCGACGGCGAGCACGCTGGTCAGCGCGTCGATGCCGCGGCGCAGCTTGCGGGCCGCCGCCCAGCCCATCGACACGTGGTCCTCCTGCATCGCGCTGGTCGGGATGGAGTCCACCGAGGCGGGCACCGCCAGGCGCTTGAGCTCGCTGACCAGCCCGGCCTGGGTGTAGTGCGCGATCATGTGCCCGGAGTCCACGCCCGGGTCGTCGGCCAGGAACGCGGGCAGCCCGTGCGAGCGGGCCACGTCGAGCATCCGGTCGGTGCGGCGCTCGGCCATGCCGGCCACGTCCGCCAGCGGGATCGCCAGGAAGTCCAGCGCGTAGGCCAGCGGCGCGCCGTGGAAGTTGCCGTTGGACTCCACGCGCCCGTCGTCGAGCACCACCGGGTTGTCGATGGCCGACGCCAGCTCCCGGTCCGCGACCGCCTCGGCGTGGCTGACGGTGTCGCGCGCCGCGCCGTGCACCTGCGGGGCGCAGCGCAGCGAGTACGCGTCCTGCACGCGCGCGCAGTCCGGGCCGCGGTGGCTGGCGACGATGGGCGAGCCTTCCAGCAGCGCCAGCATCCGCTGCGCGGAGACCGCCTGCCCCGGGTGCGGGCGGAGCCGGTGCAGGTCGGCCGCGAAGACCCGGTCGGTGCCCAGCAGCGCCTCGACGCTCATCGCCGCGGTCACGTCGGCCACGTCGAGCAGGGCGGCGACGTCGTGCACCGCGAGCACCAGCATGCCGAGCATGCCGTCGGTGCCGTTGGTCAGCGCCAGGCCCTCCTTCTCGGCCAGCACCACCGGTTCGATGCCGGCCTCGGCCAGCGCCTCGGCGGCGGGGCGCCGCCGGCCCGCGGCGTCGAAGACCTCGCCCTCCCCGGTGAGGGCGAGCGCGACGGCGGCCAGTGGTGCGAGGTCGCCGGAGCAGCCGAGCGAACCGAACTCGTGCACCACCGGCACGAGGCCCGCGTTGAGCACCGCGGCGAGGGCGTGCGCGGTCTCCGGGCGGACCCCGGTGCGGCCGGTGGCGATGGTGTGCAGCCGCAGCAGCATCTGCGCGCGCACGACCTCCGGTTCCACCGCCGGCCCGGTGCCCGCCGCGTGCGAGCGCACGAAGGACTGCTGCAGCGCTGCGCGCCGGTCGCCGGGGATGTGCCGCACGGCCAGCGCCCCGAACCCGGTGGAGATGCCGTAGACCGGCCGGGTCTCGGCGGCCAGGGCGTCGACGTGCTTGCGGGTGGCGGCGATGCCGTGCTCGGCGAGCTGGGTGAGCTCGACGCGGGCCCCGCCGCGGGCGACCGAAACGACCTGGTCGCGGGCGAGCGGCTCCGGACCCAGGTTCAGCGCGTTGTCTGCCATGCCTCCATCCCAGCTCCGGGTGGGCGCTCCGCATAAGCCCGGATAGGGTGACTCCGTCTGGGATCCCAGACGGCGTGGGGAGCACCTTCACTCCTCACTCGATCGGGGGGGGGAGGCGCGGTGGGTGGGAGCAGTGACGTGCCCGCGCTGCGGCGGGGCTTGGCGATCCTGCAGCTGCTGGCCGGGCGGGCCGGTCCGGTGTCGGCCGGGGTGATCGCCCGCGACCTGGGCCTGCCGCGGTCCACCACCTACCACCTGCTGTCCGAGCTGGCCGCGGCCGGGTTCGTCACCCACCTGCCCGAGGAGCGGCGCTACGGCCTGGGCATGGCGGCCTTCGAGCTCGGCTCCGCCTACCTGCGGCACGACCCGCTGGAGCGGCTGGCCGGGCCGCTGCTGCGCCGCCTGGTCGACGAGGTCGACTCCACCGCGCACCTGGGCGTGCTGCACGGCGGCGAGTCGCTGTACCTGGTCAAGGAGCGGCCGTCGCAGCCGCAGACGCTGGTGACGGACGTGGGCGTGCGGCTGCCCGCCCAGCTGACCGCGTCCGGTCGCGCGATGCTCGCCCACCTGCCCGCGGCGCAGGTGCGGGCCCTGCTGCCCTCCAGCGAGCGGTTCGTCCTCCGCACCGAACGCGGTCCGCGCAACCTCCCGGAGCTGCGCCGCCTGCTCGCCGCGGAGCGGCGGCTGGGCTGGGCGGTCGAGGACGGGTTCGTCACCGCGGGCTTCGCCTCGGTGGCGTGCCCGGTGTTCGACCACGGCGGCCGGCCGATCGCGGCGATCAGCGTGACCTTCCGCCACGTCTGCGAGGGCTCCGCGTGCGGCGAGACCTGGCCGGACCTCGCCGCCCAGGTGCGCCGGACGGCGGCCGAGCTGACCAGCCGGATCAGCGGCCGCCCCGGCTGACGCGGGTCACAGCCCGGCGCCGGCGACGAACTCCGCGGCCAGGTCGGCCGGGTTGGCCTTGTCCACTTCCAGCCGGCGGTTGAGCTCGGTCAGTTCCTCCGTGGTCAGCGCCCGCGACACCGTGTTCAGCGCGTCGACCTGCTCCGGGGTGAGCTTGCCCCGGTGCACCAGGGGGACCACGTGCTGCGCCGGGAACATGTCCTTCGGGTCGTCCAGCTCCACCAGGTGGTTCTCCTCGATCTGCGAGGAGGTGGTGAACAGGTTGGCGACCTGGACCTGCCCGTCCAGCAGCGCGTTCACCGTGATGGTGCCGGCCTCGACCTGCCGGATCTCCTTGAACCGGCAGCCGTACTCCTCGGCGATCTTGGTCTCCCAGCGCAGCTTCCACTCCGCCGGTGCCCCGAGCACCAGCTCACCGCAGCGCGGCCCCAGGTCGGCCATCGAGCGCAGCCCGGTGTCCGCGGTGGCGGCGGTGACGGTGAGGACGTCGGAGTCCTCCGCCGGCGACTGCTCCAGCAGCTCGACCTCCGGCGGCAGGGTGCGGGCGAGCTGGTCGTAGACCTGCTGCGACTCGGTGGCCTGCGAGGCCGGGTCCAGGTGCTCCAGCAGGTTCCCGGTGTACTCGGGCACCACCGAGAGCTCGCCGTTGCGCACCGCACCGACGTAGAACTCGCGGGCCCCGATGCGGGGCTTGGTCTGCACGTCGGCGCCGGTGGTCTTCAGCGCCTCCGCGTAGATGTGCATGAGCAGCTCGCTCTCGGCGAAGTCCGCCGAGCCGACCACCACGGTGCCGCCCTGGTCCCCGTTGGCGGCCAACGGGTCCTGCGACCCGCACCCGGTCAGCAGCAGCGCCGCCGCAGCAGCGCACACCAGCAACCGCTTCATCACTCCGTCCCTCCTCGTCGAGCGGCCAGCTGCAGACCGCGCGGCACCAGCAGCCGGGTCACCCCGGCCAACACCAGGTCGAGCAGCACCGCGAGCACCGCGATCACGATCGCGGCCGAGGCCATCTGCGCGTAGTCGCTGATCTTCAGCCCGTCCAGCAGGATCCGCCCCAGCCCGCCGAGCCCGACGTAGGCGGCGACGGCCGCGGTGGCCACCACCTGCAGCATCGCGCTGCGCACCCCGCCGAGCACCAGCGGCAGCGCGGTCGGCAGCTCCACCTGCCACAGCCGCTGCGCGGGGGTCATGCCCATGCCGCGGGCGGCGTCCACCGCGTCGGCCGGTGCGTTGCGCACGCCCGCGTGGGCCCCGGAGAGGATCGACGGGATCGCCAGCACCACCAGCCCGGCCAGCGCCGGCAGCTCCCCGAGCCCGAAGGCGAGCACCAGCAGCGTCACCAGGCCGAGGGTGGGCAGCGCGCGCATCGCGTTGCTGGCCCCGACCACCAGCACCGATCCCCGCCCGGTGTGGCCGAGGTAGACGCCCAGCGGGACGGCCACCAGTGACGCGGCCGCCACCGACACCACGCAGTAGTAGAGGTGGCGCAGCGTCTGCGCCAGGATCCCGCCCGGCCCGGTCCAGTGCGCCGGGTCGGTCAGCCACGCGAGGAGCTCCCCGATCACGCCGCACCCACCTCCGCCCGGGCCCACGGGGTGGCCAGCCGCCACAGCGCCACGAGCAGCAGGTCCACCACCAGCGCCAGCAGCAGGGTCAGCACGATGCCGATGACGATCTGCACCGGGTGGTCGCGCTGGAACCCGTCGGTGAACAACCGGCCCAGCCCGCCGATGCCGACCAGCGCGCCCACGCTGACCAGGCTGATGTTGCTGACCGAGGCCACCCGCACCGCGGCCGCCAGCACCGGCACCGACAGCGGCAGCTCCACGGTGAGGAACCGCCGGGTGGGCCGGTAGCCCATCGCGGTGGCGGCGGCGACGACGTGCGCGGGCACCGACTCGAGCGCGTCCTGCACCGGCCGCACCAGCAGCGCCGCGGTGTACAGCGTCAGGGCGATGACCACGTTGACCGACGACAGCAGCGGGGTGCCGAGCAGGCCGGGGATGAGGACGAACAGCGCCAGCGACGGGATGGTGTAGACGACGTTCGCGGTGCCCTGCAGCGCGCCGCGCAGCCAGCGCACCTGCTGCGCCAGCCGCCCCAGCGGCAGCGCCAGCAGCACCCCGAGCAGCAGCGGCAGCAGGGCCAGGTAGACGTGCTCGGCGAGCTGGTCCAGCACCAGCTCCCGGTTGCTCGGGCTGCTGAAGTAGTCGATCACGGCAGCCCCTCGGGGCGGCGGTGCCGCTCGATCAGGCCGAGCACGTGCTCGGCGGTGACCACGCCGACGTAGCCGCCGTCGTCGTCGACGACCACGCCGAGCCCGGTCGGCGCGGACAGGGCCGCGTCCAGCGCGCCGCGCAGCGGCGAGCCCTTCGTGTGCAGCGAACCGCCCGCGACGAGCCGGTCCTCGTCCAGCGGACCGTCCACGTCGGTCTCCGGCGGCAGCCAGCCGCGCGGCCGGCCCGCCTCGTCCAGCGCCAGCCGCCACCGCTGCTGGCGGTCCACCCGGGAGCCGAGCTCGACGGTGTCCACCGGCTGCGGCTGCAGGCTGTCGGAGTCCACGAAGGACAGCCTGCGGTAGCCGCGGTCGCGGCCGACGAACTCGGTCACGAAGTCGTCGGCCGGTTCGGCGAGCAGGTCGTCGGGTTCGGCGTACTGGGCGAGGTGGCCGCCCTGCCGCAGCACCGCCACCTTCTCCCCCAGCTTGATGGCCTCGTCGATGTCGTGCGTGACGAACAGGACCGTCTTGTCCAGCTCGGCCTGCAGCCGCAGCAGCTCGTCCTGCAGGCCCTCCCGCACCACCGGGTCGACGGCGCTGAACGGCTCGTCCATGAGCAGCACCGGCGGGTCGGCCGCGAGCGCCCGCGCCACCCCGACGCGCTGCTGCTGACCGCCGGAGAGCTGCGCCGGGTAGCGCGCGCCGAGCTCGGGCTGCAACCCGACCAGCTCCAGCAGTTCCCCGGCACGGCGGCGGACCTCCTGCTTGCTGTGGCCGTTGAGCCGCGGCACCGTCGCGATGTTGTCGAGCACGGTGCGGTGCGGGAACAGCCCCGCCTGCTGGATCACGTAGCCGATGCCGCGGCGCAGCTCCGCGGGGTCGCGCTCGCGCACGTCCGTGCCGCCGACGAGCACCGTGCCCGACGACGGCTCGATCATGCGGTTCACCATCCGCATCAGCGTGGTCTTGCCGCACCCGGACGGCCCGACCAGCACGGTGATGGTGCCCGTCCGCACCGACAGGCTGAGCTCGTGGACGGCGACGGTGCCGTTCGGGTACTCCTTGCGCACGGACCGGAACTCGATCACGCGAGCCCCCTCGAAGTCAGTCGCGTCCCCCAGCGAACGCGGCCGACCCTAGCTCGATCGGCCGCGTCGTGCGATCGACGAGACCGACGCGTGACCTCGTACCGCCTGTTGGGAGCGCGGCGCCCGACCGGGCCCCGTAAGCTGGTCCACCCGATGAACACCGCTCCGGACACCACCCCCGACCCCGCCGACGCCGTGCAGGAGGTGCTCGCCGGCGCCCGCGCGCTCGCGCGCCGCCTGCGCGAGGTCCTCGCGCAGCTCACCGGCGACCCGGTCGAGTTCGACGAGCTCGTCCGCCGCACCGCCGTGCCGCGGCGCACCGTCGAGGACCTGCTCGCCGCCCTCGGTCCCGACCTGGAGACCACCGGCGGCGCCCACCGGCTGGCCCCGCGGGTCCGCGACCGCTACCGGGAGCGCTTCGCGCTGGACGAGCTGGGCGCGAGCGCCCCGGCCGGGCCCGACCAGCTGGCGCTGGTGCGGGAGTTCGTCGAGCGCGGGCCGCGACCGGTGACCGCGCTCGACCACGTCACCGCCACCCCGGAGACCGCGCTGCGCCGCGCCGAGTTCCTGCGCGACACCTACGACCTGTCCGGCAGCACGGTGCTCTGCCTGGGCGACCACGACCTGACCTCCCTGGCGCTGGGCCTGGTGGCGCCGTCGGTGCCGGTGACCGTCGTGGACGTCGACGAGCGGATCCTGCAGCACATCGACACCGTCGCGGCCGAACGCGGGTTCGGCGTCCGCACGCTGCACGCCGACCTGCGCTTCGGGGTGCCGCCGGCGCTGGAGGGCTGGGCCGACCTGGTGTTCACCGACCCGCCCTACACCCCCGAGGGCATCGGGCTGTTCGCCACCCGCGCCGCGGAGTGCCTGGCCGGACCGAACAGCCGGCTGCTCATCGCCTACGGCTACAGCGGCCGGACACCGGCGCTGGGGCACGGGGTGCAGCAGGAGCTGCTGCGGCTGGGCCTGGTGTTCGAGGCGATCCTGCCGGACTTCCACCGCTACTTCGGCGCGCAGGCCATCGGCAGCGCCAGCGACCTCTACGTCTGCCAGCCGACCGCGCGCACCCGCAAGCTCGCGCTGCGGCAGGCGCCCGGCATCTACACGCACGGCCCGCAGTCGGTGGAGGCGGCGGAGGCGACGGCGTCGCCGGAGCTCCTCGCGGCGATCGGCGAACGCCTCGGCAGCCCGGTGGCGTCGCTGCGCGAGCCCGGCTGGTCGCGGCCGATCAAGCGGCAGCCGCAGCCCCCGGTGTTCGACCTGCGGTCGGACCCGGGCCCGTGGCTGCTGCGCATGCTGCTGGCCACCGGCACCGAGCGCGCAGCGTTCCTGCTGGACAACAACCACCCGGACATCACCAGCGAACGCGCCCAGCGCGCGCTGTCCGAGCTGGTGGCGGCGAAGTTCCGGTTGCGCTTCCACCGCAGCACCCCGGACTCCGAGCACGCCCTCGTGGTCGCCGACGCGGTCGAGCCGGACTCGGTGGCCGGCTACCTGCTGCAGCGGGCGCACGGCAAGATCGGCAACGTGTGGCGGGAAGGCCTCATCGCGCACGTCGACCCGGCGCTGACCAAGCGCGTGGCGCGGGAGCGCGTCGCCGAGCGCGCCCCGGTGCCGGCCGACCTCGACCTCAGGCTCATCGACCTGCCCCGGCACCGCATCGCCGAGCTGCTCGAACGCTGCTGAGCGCTCAGGCCCTCGGGACGGGCATCGGGCCGCGGGCGATGAGCTCCCGGAACTCCCGCGCCGGCAGCGCGCCGGAGAACAAGAAGCCCTGGTAGGCGTCCACCCCGACCCCGGAGAGCACGTGGAACTGGGTGGCGGTCTCCACGCCCTCGGCCACGCAGTACCGGCCCATCGCGCGCGCCATGTCCACCACCGCGCGCGCCACCGCGAAGTCCGAGGCGTCGCCGCCGACCCCGGCGACGAACCGGCGGTCCACCTTGATGATCTGCGCGGGCAGGTCCTTCAGCCGCGCCAGCGACGAGTAGCCGGTGCCGAAGTCGTCCACGGCGAACCGCACCCCGCGCGCCACCAGCTCGCCCATCTCGTCGTGCGTGCGGGACGGCAGGTCCACCAGGGCGGTCTCCACCAGCTCCAGCACCACCCGGTCCCAGGCGATGCCGGTCTCGGCGACGGTGTCGGCGACCGCGTCCACGAACTCCGGCCCGCCCGGCACCAGCCCGGCCAGGTTCACCGCCACGCCCACCGGGCGCCCGACGCGCACCGGCCAGCTCGCCGCCTCCCGCAGCGCGGTGCGCAGCACCCAGCGGTCCAGCTCGCGCAGCAGGTCGCCCTGCTCCGCGACGGGCAGGAACGCGTCCGGGGCGAGCATCCCGCGGTCCGGGTGCGGCCAGCGCACCAGCGCCTCGGCGGTGACCACCACGCCGTCGGCGTCGACCACCGGCTGGTAGTGCAGCGCCAGGCCGTCGTTGTGCAGGGCCTCCCGCAGCTGCCCCTCCAGCTGCAGCTGCCGGTTCGCGGAGGCCATCAGCGCCGGGCTGGCCAGCGAGACCTTGCCGGCGCCGCGCTGCTTGGCCTCGAACATCGCCGCGTCGGCGAAGCGCAGCAGGTCCTCGCCGCCGGCGCTGTTGCCGTCGGGCACCGCGACCCCGATCGACGCCGACACCCGGATCAGCTGGCCGTGCACCGGGACCGCGGTGCGCAGCAGCCCGGAGACCCGGGTGGCCAGCGAGTCGACCCCGCCGACGGAGTCGACGTCCGAGCAGATGATCACGAACTCGTCGCCGGACAGCCGCGCCGCCGTGCACCCGTCGGGCAGCCCGGCCTCCAGCCGGCGGGCCAGCGCCACCAGCAGCTCGTCCCCGGCGTCGTGGCCCAGCGAGTCGTTGACCCGCTTGAAGTTGTCGATGTCGCAGAACAGCACCGCGGTCCGGTTCGAGTCGGCCCGCCCCAGCAGCCGGCTGAGCAGGTCCTTGACCGCGGTCCGGTTCGGCAGCCCGGTGAGGTCGTCGTGGGTGGCCTGGTAGCGCAGGGCCTCGGCGGCCCGCCGCCGCTCGGTGATGTCCTGGAACACCACGAGCCAGAAGTGGGTGCCGTCGTCCTGCACCGACGCGGAGGTGCGCAGCTCGCAGTACACCGGTTCGCCGTCGGAGCGCACCAGCACCCGCTGCGGCACCCGCCGCCGCAGCCCGGAGCTCTCCGCGGGCGAGGGCAGGCTGGTGTTCTGCTCGTCGGGGTGGGTGATGTCCTTCGCGCTCATCCCACGCAGCTGGTCCAGCCGGTAGCCGAGCAGGTCGCACAGCGCGTCGTTGGCGTCGACCAGCCGCTCGGCCCGGTCGAACAGCCCGATGCCGACCGGGGTGATGCTGACCAGGTCGGTGAACCGCTGGCTGGAGCGCTCCATGCGGGTCACCACGGCCCGCTGCTCGGTGACGTCCTGCGCGGTGCCGACGAGCACGTCCCGGCCGTCGGCGTCCTTGATCGCGGTGCCGTGCAGCCGCAGGATCCGGGTGGTGCCGTCGACGCGCACGTAGCGGTGCTCGACCTCGATCGGGTCGCCGTCCTCGATGAGCGGCCGCCACGCCCGCCGCACCCAGCTGCGGTCGTCCGGGTGCACCCGGTCCAGGTAGCTGTCGAAGGTGATCGGCGTGGTGTCGGGCTTGCCGATGATCTCGTGCAGCATGTTCGACAGCCGCATCACGTTGGACCGCAGGTCCCACTCCCAGGTGCCGAGCCGGGCGATGCGCTGGGCGTCCTGCAGCTTGCGCTGCTCGTCGCGCAGCTGACGCTCCAGCGCCCGGTGCGCGGTGACGTCCTGCACGGTGCCCTGCACCCGCTCGACCCGCCCGGCCCGGTCGTGCTCGGCCCGCCCGGTGCACAGGAAGACGCGCTTGCCGGCGCGGTCGCGCAGCTCCACCTCCAGCAGCTCGTCCTCCGGGGCGCTGAGCACGTCCTCGTAGAACTGGTGGGCCCGGGGCAGGTCGGCGGGGTGGGTCGCGTCGATCATCGACTGCAGGTCCGCGGTGCTCTGCGACTCGGGTTCGCCGAGGAACTCGGCGAGCACCGGGCTGCGGTAGACCTCGCCGGTCTCCGGGTAGTACACCCAGCTGCCGACCTTGGCGATGCGCTGCGCCTCGATCAGCCACCGGCGCTCGTCGTCCTCCGCGGCCTGCGCCGCGGAGGACCCGGTGTCGGCGAGGTCGGAGACGTCGACCAGGACGGTCACGCGCAGCCGCTCGTCGTCGGCGTGCGGCCAGCTCAGCGGGCGGACCGGGTGCGCCCCGTGCCGGGCGCGCAGCAGCGACACCGAACCGTTGCGGGTCACCAGGTCCGCGAGGCGGCAGCCGATCAGCGCCGCGGGAGTGCTCTCGCCCGCCAGCTTGGCCGCCTGGTCGGTGGCCCGGACCACGACGCCGTCCGCGGTGCTGAGCAGTGCGGGCGCCGCCGGCAGCGGCAGCAGCGCGAACTCCTCGGAGCGGGCAGCGGCCAAGCCGAGGCCGCCGGAGGTCGTCCGGGTCCTCTCGCTCCGCTCGGTCAACAGCTCTCCTCCTGCGTCGCAGCCGCGCGGCCGATGCCCGAACCCGCACACCACTCGCGAAGGAGTGATCTGCGACACAACGGGTCGTGCGGCTGACAATACCGGCCACTGCACCCGCGGTAACGCCATGGTCCCGCTGCCGGTCAGTGGAGTCCCTGGAGAGGTGACGACCTTCGCCCGACATGATGACGCCGGACCCGGGAATCTCACCGACGCACAGGGCCGGGGAGCCCGATCGGCTCCCCGGCCCTGGCGACGTCACGGCCCCGCGTCACATCCGGACGACGCCCTCCGCGCGCGCCGCCTTCGCCACGGCGGCGCTGACCTCGGGCGCCACCCGCGGGTCCAGCGGGCTGGGCACGATGTGGTCGGCGCTGAGGTCGTCGGCGGCGACCGCGGCGATGGCCTCGGCGGCCGCGACCTTCATCCCGTCGGTGATCGCGCGGGCACCGGCGTCCAGCGCGCCCTTGAAGATGCCGGGGAAGGCCAGCACGTTGTTGATCTGGTTCGGGAAGTCGCTGCGCCCGGTGGCGACCACGGCGGCGTGCCGCCGCGCGACCTCGGGGTGGATCTCCGGGTCCGGGTTCGACAGCGCGAACACGATCGCCCCGTCGGCCATCGTCGCCACCAGCTCCTCGGGCACCTGCCCGACCGACACGCCGATGAAGACGTCGGCGCCGCGCAGCGCCTCCGCGGGGCCGCCGGTGGTCCCGCGCGGGTTGGTGAACCCGGCCAGCTCCTGCTTGATCGGGGTCAGCCCGTCCCGCCCGGCGTGGATGACGCCGCGGGAGTCCAGCACGGTGATCTCGCCGACCCCGGCGGTGTGCAGGATCTTCGCGCAGGCCACCCCGGCGGCGCCGGCACCGGAGATCACCACGCGCAGCGAGCTCAGCTCGCGGCCGGTGACCCGGGCGGCGTTGCGCAGCGCGGCCAGCACGACCACGGCCGTGCCGTGCTGGTCGTCGTGCATGACCGGGCAGTCCAGCGCCTCGGAGACCCGGCGCTCCAGCTCGAAGCAGCGCGGCGCGGAGATGTCCTCGAGGTTGACCGCGCCGAACGACGGGCGCAGCCGGACCAGGGTCTCCACGATCTCGTCGACGTCGGTGGTGTCCAGGACCAGCGGGATCGAGTCCAGGCCGGCGAAGGACTTGAACAGCGCGGACTTGCCCTCCATGACCGGCAGCGACGCCCGGGGCCCGATGTCGCCCAACCCGAGCACCGCGGTGCCGTCGCTGACCACGGCCACCAGCCGCTGCGTCCAGGTGTAGCGGTCGGCCAGCGCCGGGTCGCTGGCGATCGCGCGGCTGACCTGCGCCACGCCGGGCGTGTAGGCGATCGAGAGGTCGCGCGGGGTCGCCAGCGGGGCGGTCACCTCCACGCCCAGCTTCCCGCCCTCGTGCGCGGCGAAGATCTCCTCGTTGGTCAAGTCGGCACCGCTCGTGGTGCGGTCGATGGTGGTCACGGCGTCCCTCCTGTAGCCATGCCTGCGGCCCGAGCACAATGTCCGGGCCGGGCGGAGGGCGGCCTGGAGCCGCCCGGAGAAAGCCACCGCTGCCTGGGCGTTCCGGCATGCGGTGTGTGTGGGACCGAGCTCTGCTGTCCCGGTCGGACAGCGGCTCGGCGGACGCTGCGGTTCGAACAGTGTGCCAGTCTTCCCGATCGATGTCAGCGACCGGGATCACACCGGTTGACCAGGGACTTCAACAGGAAGTCAACGAAATTCGGCAGTACGCGCGTTCGATTTTCACCCGACGGAGATCAATCCGTACGTACGTTTTCCCGGAATTGGGGCGCAGCAGTTCTCGTGGTTCCCGTGGTGCGCGAGTTCCGCCCCTGGCGCGGCACCCACCGCGCCGCCTCCTAGGCTCTCGACCGTGCAGGCACGTCGACTCGAGAACACCGGCGCCATCGAATTCGTCCCGAACGTCTTCCCCGACCACCGCGGCCTGTTCGTCGCACCGTTCCAGGAGGCGGCGTTCACCGAGGCCCTCGGGCACCCGCTGCGGGTCGCGCAGACCAACCACAGCGTGTCCGCTCGCGACGTCATCCGCGGCGTGCACTTCGCCGACGTGCCGCCCGGGCAGGCCAAGTACGTGTACTGCCCGCGGGGCGCGCTGCTCGACGTCGTGGTCGACATCCGCGTCGGCTCGCCCACCTTCGGCCAGTGGGACGCCGTGCGCCTCGACTCCGAGCAGTACCGCGCCCTCTACGTGCCGGAGGGGCTCGGGCACGCGTTCCTCGCGCTCACCGACGACACGGTGATGAGCTACCTCTGCTCCACGCCCTACAACCCCAGCGCCGAGCACGGCATCAACCCGCTCGACCCGGAGCTCGCGCTGCCCTGGGACGACCTGGCCGGCGACCCGGTCCTGTCCGACAAGGACCGCGCGGCCCCCACCCTCGCCGAAGCGGCGGAGCAGGGGCTGCTGCCGGACTACCAGGCCTGCCTCGCCCGCTACGAGGAGCTCCGCTAGCGGACGGTCGCGTGGGCGAGGACGGAGAGCTCGGAGGGGCGCAGGCTGTCCGTCCGCTCCCACGGCGCCGGATCGCGGCCCGCCGCCGGACGTGCCGAACGGCGCTGAGGACCGGCACCCGCCCGCAGGCGCTTTGGGACCGCTAGCGCAGCCGGCCCGGCCGGGGCCACAGCCGCCAGCGGACGACGCCGAGGACCTCGGCGGGCCCCAGTTCCCGCGAGTCCGTCGAGCCGAAGGTGTTGTCGCCCTCCACGTGCCAGCCGCCCTCCTCGCGGCGCACCGCGCGCTTGACCGACAGCTGCTCCGGGCGCTGCGCCCACCGGACGAGCACGAGGTCCCGCGGCCGGGCCCGCCCGCGCACGCGCACCAGCACGACGTCGCGGTCGCGCAGCGTGGGGGCCATCGACGGCCCCCGCACCAGCACGCGGCGCCAAGGCCATGGGCCGAGGGATCTCACAGTCACCTCCGATGGGACGTCGCGGATCTTCAAGAGTAGGGTCGGCTCTGTCGGAGCACTCACTGTCAGGGAGGAACCATGCGACTGCTGTCGCGAATCCTCGGCCCTCGCCTGGAGGCGACCGCGCACTGCGATCTTCCGTGCGGCGTGTACGACCCGGCCCAGGCGCGCATCGAGGCCGAGTCGGTCAAGGCCATCCAGGAGAAGTACCAGGCCAACGAGGACCCGGAGTTCCGCACTCGGGCGATCCTGATCGCCGAGCAGCGCTCCGAGCTGGTCAAGCACCACCTGTGGGTCCTGTGGACCGACTACTTCAAGCCGCCGCACTTCGAGAAGTACCCGCAGCTGCACGAGCTGATCAACAAGGCCACCAAGGCCGCGGGCGCCACCGGCACCAAGGGGTCGATGGACCCGAAGACCGGTCAGCAGCTGCTGGACTACATCGCCGAGATCGACAAGATCTTCTGGGAGACCAAGCAGGGCTGAGGTCCCAACCACGACGCCGACCGGTGAAGCGTTCGCCGGTCGGCGTTCTTCGTGTCTGGACCCGGCGACCGACGAGGCGCCTCCTCAGCGGTCCTCAGTGCGCACGTCCGTCCCCTCAGCACCGACGCGTCCCAGCTGTCCCCACACCCCGGGACGACCGGGGAGCCGCCCCTCTCCCGCACTCGCAGGAGGCGCGACGCCCCCAGGCCACCGTCGGCGACGTGACACGTCCTCGGGCACGCCGGACGCGGCGATCGCACGACCGGCACCCGAGCGAGTCGGGCACCGCCGAGACCCGTTCGCGCGGACCACGCCTCGGCCGAGGCGCTCGCGCTCGTCGGCCGCCGGACCCGTGTCCGCAGTGGACGGACCGCCGGAAAACCGGGTGCGCGGGGTGATCGCGGTGTCCACACTCCACTGCCGTGCACGTTCGTGGACCTGACCGCCTCGACCGGCTCCGGCTCCCCGACGGCCGGCACCTCGCCTGGGCCGAGTGGGGGCCGCCGGACGGGACTCCCGTGCTGCTCTGCCCTGGCGCGGCGACGAGCCGCCGGCTCGGGTTCGGCACCGACCTCGTCGACGCGCTCGGTGTCCGGTTGGTCTCGGTGGACCGCCCGGGCCTCGGCGCCTCGGACCCCGCACCGCGCCGCACGCTGACCGACTTCGCCGCGGACATCGCGGAGCTGCGCCAGGCCGTGCTGGGGGCGGCCCCGCTCACCGTCGTCGGCCACTCGGCGGGTGGGCCCTTCGCGCTGGCCTGTGCGGCCGCGGGCGTGGCGACGCGGGTCGCGGTGGTCGCGGGCGCCGACGAGTTCGCCTCCTCCGTCCGCGGCCTGCCGGACGACCTGCGGGGCCTGGTCGACCTCGCCGCCGCCGACCCGGCCGCCGCGGAGCGGGCCTTCGCCGAGTTCGGCAGCGCTGAGGCGCTGTGGCAGCTGATCACCCGCTCCAGCCCCGAGGTGGACCTCGCGGTCTACTCCTCCCCCGGGTTCGCACCGGTCTTCCGGCGGGCGATGGCCGAGGGCTTCGCCCAGGGCCCCGCCGGGTACGCCCGCGACACCCTCCTGACCACGTCCCGCTGGCCGTTCGCCGTCGCGGACGTCCGCACGCCGGTCGACCTCTGGTACGGCGAGCTCGACACCAGCCCCAGCCACTCCCCCGACCACGGCAGCACGCTCGCGCGGCGTCTCCCGCACGCGCGCCGCCACCTCGTCGCACGAGCGGGCGGATCGCTGCTCTGGACGCACGCTGAGGCGATCCTGCGCAGCCTCGTGCCCTGACCCACCAGCACCGCCCCACGCGCCCGCGAGAGGGCGTCTCAGGACGTCCTGGGACGCCCGCAGCGCCGTGGCGCCGGCGCGAGGAGGAGTGCGCTCCGCGTTGTGTGGTTACCCCAGGGCTGTGGGACAGGACGAGCACCGCGTGTACCTCCTCCGGCACGGCACCACCGCGTGGTCCCAGACCGGCCAGCACACCAGCCGCACCGACGTCCCGCTCACGGTGGAGGGTGAGCTGCGGGCGCGCCAAGCCGGGCAGACCCTGACCGCGCTGCGCCCCGCCGGGCCGGTCGCGGTGCTCGCGAGCCCGCGCCAGCGCGCGCAGCGCACCGCGGCGCTGGCCGGGCTGGCCGACATCACCACCGAACCCCTGCTGGCCGAGTGGGACTACGGCGACTACGAGGGCCTGACCACCGCGCAGATCCGCGAGCAGGTCCCGGACTGGACGGTGTGGACGCACCCCTGCCCCGGCGGCGAGACCGAGGAGCAGGTCACGGCGCGGGCCGACGAGCTGCTGGCCCGCATCGCCGGGATCGGCTCCGACGTGGTGCTGGTGGGCCACGGCCACTTCAGCCGCTGCCTGGTCGCCCGCTGGCTCGGCCTGCCCGCCTCCGCCGGGGTCCGGTTCGCGCTGGACCCGGCCGGGATCACGGTGCTGGGCCGCGAGCACGGGACCCCGCAGATCGAGCGCTCCAACATCCCGCCCTGGCAGCAGGGCTGAGCCCCGCGGAACGCCTCCCAGGCGGCCATATGCTGGCCCGGTAGGCGACACCCGTGGAGGTAGTGGATGATCCGCCGTGCCACCGAGGCCGACGTGCCCGCCATGGTCGAGCTGGTGCACGAGCTCGCGCGCTACGAGGAAGCACCCGAGCAGTGCCACCTGACCGAGCAGCAGCTGCGCGACGCGCTGTTCTGCCCGAACCCGGCGCTGTTCGGCCACGTGGCCGAAGTGGACGGCGCGGTCGTCGGGCTCGCCCTGTGGTTCCTCAACTTCTCCACCTGGGAGGGCGTGCACGGCATCTACCTGGAGGACCTCTACGTGCAGCCCGAGCACCGCGGCAGCGGCCTGGGCAAGGCCCTGCTGCAGGCGCTGGCGAAGGAGTGCGTGGACCGCGGCTACGCGCGCCTGGAGTGGCAGGTGCTGGACTGGAACGAGCCGGCGATCGGCTTCTACGAGGCGGCCGGCGCGATCCCGATGGACGGCTGGACCGTGTACCGCCTCACCGGCGAGCCGCTGCGCGCGTTCAGCGCCTGAGCTCAGCTCTCGCGGTCGGCGTCGGGCGGGTTGTTGCCGTAGTACGACCACCGCCGCCCCTCGCGGTTGAACATGAACCACAGCACGGCGATCGCCGGGACGGCGAGCGCCAGGCCGATGAGCGGCTGACCGGAGGGCCCGGTGGCGTACCAGGCGATGCCGAGCAGGATCAGCTGCAGCAGCAGCGCCGGGGTGCGCGCCCAGTGCTTGCCCTTGAGCATGCCGATGCCCGCGGCGAGCACGCCCGCCGACAGCAGCGTGAAGTACCCGGCTTCGCCGTAGGTCTGGGTGGGCCCGAACTCCCCGACCCCGCCGACCGCGGAGGTGCTGCGGATGAGCAGCGCGATGACGAACACGAACCCCGCCGTGGCCTGCAGCGTGGTGAGGACGCCGGCGACGCGCACGGTGCGCGGGACGGTCTCGGTCGACACGGTCGCGGTTGCCTTCCGGGAGCGGGGGGATGTCGGTGACTCTGCGTATGCCCCGCCCATGGTAATACCGCCCGAACGACGCATGGCTGGGACTGTGGTCTCGCGCGATGATCAGCGCATGGCTGCCACGGCGAGCGCGGGTTTCGGGGTGCCCGCTCCCGCCGTGCGCCCGACCGGCCCGGGCGGACGACGGGCGGGTGCGCTCCGGGGTTGCGCACCCGGTTCTCCCCGGGTCCCGGCGGTGGTCAGCGGCGCGGCGCACCCGCTCCTGGTGCCCCGGCCCGCCCGCACCGCCCTCGTCGGGCACCGCGGCCGGTACCGGTGCGCTTCGCGACGGAAGGAGGCCCGGCGGGAGAGCTGAACCACTGGACGGTGCACGGACGCCCGCGGGCCTCGCCTAGGCTGCGGGTGTGCGCGCCGTACTCGTCGTCAACCCGCAGGCGACGTCCACCACCGCGGCCGGCCGGGACGTGCTCGCCCACGCGCTGGCCAGCGAGCTGAAGCTGGACGTCGTCGAGACGCAGTACTGGGGCCACGCCGCCGACGCCGCGCGCACGGCTGTCGAGGACGGCGCGGACCTGGTCATCGCGCACGGCGGCGACGGCACGGTGAACGAAGTGGTCAACGGCATGTTCGCGGCGGGCGACGTGGGCGACCGGGCGATGCCGACGCTGGGCGTGGTGCCCGGTGGTTCGGCGAACGTCTTCGCCCGCGCCCTCGGGCTGCCCAGGGACCCGGTCGAGGCCACGCACCGCTTGCTGCGCGCGGTGGCGGAGGGCAGCCGCCGCTGGGTCGGGCTCGGCCGCGCCGACGAGCGCTGGTTCACCTTCAACGCGGGTGTGGGCTGGGACGCCGAGGTGGTCGCCCAGGTGGAGCGGCTGCGCTCGGCCGGCCGGAACGTCTCCCCCGCCCTGTACGCCCGCACCGCCCTGGCCTGCTACGTGCGGATGGCGCGGCAGGAGCCGAAGCTCACCTTGCGGATCGGTGACGATCCTCCCGTCAGCGGGTTGCACAGCGTGTTCGTCTCGAACACCGACCCGTGGACCTACCTGGGCTCCCGACCGGTGCGGATGAGCCCGGAGACCAGCTTCGACACCGGCCTGGGGGTCTTCGCGCTGCAGGACATGCGCGCTCACTCTGTGTTACGACATGTAGCGGAGATGTTGCGCGGTAGAGCGAAACCACACGGGAGAAACTCCATTCAGCGTGCGGACGTGGGGCATCTCCGCGTAACCTGTGTGGAGCCGTTGCGCCTGCAGGTCGATGGCGATTGCCTGGGTGAGCGGACGGAGATCGAGTTCTCCTCAGTCCCGGACGCTCTCCGCGTCGCCGTATAACCTTCACGTAACGGATGGACGTAGTTATCGGCACGCGGCCCCCGCTCGCGACCGATGACACACCGAAACCCCTGGTCAAGGCCTGTCGATCTTTCAGGTGAGTTCTCTCACGACGCGAGATCGAACTCTTGACATCGCGGCAGTTCGTGAAAGCATTCACAAGCGCACGGACTCCGTGAAAGCATTCACAAACACCCCGAACGAACGAGCGGCGCGCGTTGGCGCGCCTAGCGAGGAGCAAGGAACGATGGACTGGCGCCACGATGCGGTTTGCCGTGACGAGGACCCGGAGCTGTTCTTCCCCGTCGGGAACAGCGGTCCTGCGCTGCTGCAGATCGCCGAGGCGAAGGCCGTATGCCGCCGTTGTCCGGTCGCCTCCGAGTGCCTGGCCTGGGCGCTGGAGAGCGGGCAGGACGCCGGTGTCTGGGGCGGCATGAGCGAAGACGAGCGGCGCGCGCTCAAGCGGCGCAACGCTCGCACCCGGGCGCGCACCAACGCCTGAGGAACCGAGCTCACTGACGACGTGGCGGGTCGATCACACCCCCGGTGATCGACCCCACGTCCGCCCCAGCGGCGAGCAGAACGGCCTCGCACCGAGAAGAAGACCCGATCACCCGACGAGACCCGGCCGATCCGCGTCGATGTCGGCCCCGGAAGGACCGCCCAGCTCACAGCTCGTTCGAGCGATCGGATCCGGGATCCCGACCCGATCGGCCGCGATGCGACCGCCCCGCCGTCGCATCACCGAGATCGACGCACCGCGCGGCGCCCGACCCACCGGGCAGACGTCAGCGCCGGTACTTCAGCGGAACCCGCAACACCGCCTCGGTACCCCGCTGCCGCCCGCGACCGCGCAAGCTCAACGACCCTCGGAGCTCTGATTCCACGAGGGTCCGCACGATCTGCAGGCCGAGGCGTTCGGCGCGCTCGAGGGAGAACCCCTTCGGCAGGCCGCGACCGTCGTCGGAGATGACGACGTCGAGCCAGCGCGCCGAACGCTCCGCCTGCACCACGACCTCACCGCCCGGCCCGTCCGGGAAGGCGTGCTCGAAAGCGTTCTGGACCAGCTCGGTGAGCACCATCACCAGGGGTGTCGCCAACTCGGCGGACACCACACCGAACCGGCCTTCGCGACGCACCTTCACCCCGGTCTCGGCCGCGGCGACATCGCTCATCATGGGGATCACGCGGTCGACCACGTCGTCGAGGTCGACCCGCTCGTCCACCGACATCGACAGCGTCTCGTGCACCAGCGCGATCGACGTGACCCGCCGCACCGACTCGTCCAGCGCCTGGCGCGCTTCGGCGTTCCCGGTCCGCCTGCCCTGCAACCGCAACAGCGCGGCGACCGTCTGCAGGTTGTTCTTGACCCGGTGGTGGATCTCGCGGATCGTCGCGTCCTTGGACATCAGCGCGCGGTCGCGGCGCTTGACCTCGGTGACGTCACGCACCAGCACCAGCGCACCCGCCTGCTGCCCGCGCGGCCGCAGCGGCAGCGCCCGGAACAGCACCGTCGCGCCGCGCGCCTCCGCCTCGATGCGCATGCTGGGCTGCCCGCCCATCGCGCGCCGCACCCGCTGCGCCACCTCGTCGGCGTCGAACGGGTCGTTGAGCAGCGACCTGGTCAGCGGGGCGAGCTGCGCCCCCACGAGGTCCGCGGCGTGGCCCATCCGGTGGTAGGCCGACAGCGCGTTCGGGCTGGCGAACACCACGGTCCCGGAGCTGTCGAGCCGGATGAGCCCGTCCCCGACCCGCGGGCTGGTGTGCACGTCGGGCGCCGGCTCCGGGGTGGGAAAGGTGCCGTCGGCGACCATCTGGCACAGGTCCGCGGCACTGCCGAGGTAGGAGATCTCCAGCGGGCTCGGCACCCGCGGCACCGCGAGGTTGGTGTCCCGGCTGAGCACCGCCACGATCTCCTCGCCCAACCGGACCGGGATCGTCTCGCGGCGCACCGGGACCCCGAGGTGCCAGCGCGGGTCCTCCTCGCGGCAGATCCGGCCCTCCAGGGCCGCGCGCCGCAGCTGCGGGTGCTCCTCCTGCGTGACCTCGCTGCCCACCACGTCCTCCGGGTGCGCGGTGGGGGCCGTCGTCGGCCGGGCCTGCGCCACGCACAGGAAGCGGGTCTCCGGGGCCGCCTCCGGGCCGACCGGCACCCACAGCAGGAAGTCGGCGAAGGACAGGTCGGACAGCAGCTGCCACTCGGCGACGACGAGCTGCAGGTGGTCCGCAGCGGCGCCGGACAGCCTGGTGTGCTCGGCGAGGAGGTCGCTCAGCGTGGACACGACCAACTCCCCCCTCGGGTCTCCTCGGCCATCGCTACCTCCTCACCGCGCCCCCACGGGCCCTCGCCTAGGAAACCACGAGCGGAACCACCCGCCAGCGGCAGGTGGTGGGCATGTCAGACTGGAGGCTCGAAATCCCCAGCGGTGACCGGGTGGCTCCGCCGCCCGAACCGGCCTGGTCGGAAGCCGAACTCGAGGAGATCCCGATGGGCAAGCGCGCTCGCAAGAAGAAGGACCGGAAGAAGAACAAGGCCAACCACGGCAAGCGCCCCGGCGCGTGAGCAGCGGCGCCGGCCGTCGAACGCAGGAACGGCCCCGGACCAGACGGTCCGGGGCCGTTCGCGTGTCACGGGTCTGAGCACGCCGCTGAGCGGTCACTCCCAGGGCGGCTGCTTGGTGCGCACCTCCACCGAGGTGCCGTCCGGACCGCGCTCGACGGTCACGTCGGCCTTGCGCAGCACGGCATCGCGGATCGACGCCCGGAGCCGCTCCTTGAGCTCCTGCGGAGCGTGCTCGGTGCACTTGCGGTGCAGCAGGGCCTTGATCTGCTCCTCGATGCCGAAGTGCTCCAGGCAGCTCCCGCACCCGTCGAGGTGCTGCTGCACCGCGGCGCGCCGCTCCGGGTCGCACTCGTTGTCCAGGAAGAGCCACACCTCGGCGAGCACGTCCTCGCAGGAGTCCTCGTGATGGTGTTCACCGCAGCTCATGAAGTGCTCACCTCCCGCTGGGTCTCCCGCAAGAAACCGCGGTCGCGGGCGACGTCGGTGAGCATCTCACGCAGCTGCCTGCGACCACGGTGCAGCCTCGACATGACGGTGCCGATGGGCGTGCCCATGATCTCGGCGATCTCCTTGTACGCGAAACCTTCCACGTCCGCGAGGTAGACCACCATGCGGAACTCCTCGGCCAGTTGCTGGAGCGCCGCCTTCACGTCGGTGTCCGGCAAGCGGTCCAGCGCCTCGACCTCAGCACTGCGCAGCCCGCTGGAGGTGTGGTTCTCCGCCTGCGCGAGCTGCCAGTCCTGGATCTCCTCGGTCGGCTGCTGCTGCGGCTGGCGCTGCCGCTTGCGGTAGCCGTTGATGTAGGTGTTGGTGAGGATGCGGTACAGCCAGGCCTTCAGGTTGGTGCCCTGGGTGAACGACTTGAACGCGGAGAACGCCTTGAGGTAGGTCTCCTGCACGAGGTCCTCGGCGTCCTGGGCGTTGCGCGTCATGCGCAGAGCCGCACCGTAGAGCTGGTCCAGCAGCGGCATCGCGTCCCGCTCGAAGCGCAGTGCCCGCTGCTCGTCGGTCTCCTCGGTGCGGTCGTCCGGGGCCACGTCCGGGTGCTCTGGGGTGCTTGGCACCGGGCTCCTTTCCCGCCGCCTGGACGAGGTGACAACAGGCGACGAACCCATGCGGTCGTTCGCATGGTCCAGCTCCGAGGATACGCGTGCCTGCCTGCGACTACCTGGCGACAGCTGTGCACGCTCCGGGCGGTCCAGCACGCAGGTGTTCGTCGAATCCATGGTCACGCTTCGTCCAACGCGGTACCCGTGTCCCGGTATTCCACCCTCTAAGGTGATCCGCATGGCAGGCAAGGCCACTCCCGCCACCGCGCTGCTGGTCAAGCGCGGGGTCCAGCACCAGGTGCACGCCTACGACCACGACCCGCGCGCCGAGTCCTACGGACTGGAGGCCGCCGAGGCGCTCGGCCAGCCCCCGGAGCGGGTCTTCAAGACGCTGGTCGCCGAGGTCGACGGCACGCTCGTGGTCGGCGTGGTGCCGGTCACCGGGCAGCTCGACCTCAAGGCGCTCGCCGCCGCGGTGGGCGGGAAGAAGGCGAAGATGGCCGAGGTCGCCGCGGCCGAGCGCGCCACCGGCTACGTCGCCGGCGGCATCTCGCCGCTCGGGCAGAAGAAGCGGCTGCCGGTCGTCATCGACTCCTCCGCGACCGCGTTCGACACCATCTACTGCAGCGCCGGGCGGCGCGGCCTGGAGATCGAGCTCGCCGCTGCGGACCTGGTCCGGCTCCTCGACGCCGTGCTCGCCGACATCGCGGGGTGAGGGTCCCGGCAGGGGCGTCGGGCGGTGGGTGACAGGAAGGTTCCCATCCTCACGTCAGGAGCGCGCGGAGTGACAGGAAGGTTCCCATCCTCACGCCAGAGCGCGCGGGATGACAGGAAGGTTCCCGTGCTCCACAGCCCTGGCCCGGGGACGGCGCCTCGGCGTCTAGTCGATGAGGCGGAGCACGCGCCCCAGCCACTCCTGGGCGGCCCGGTAGACGGCATCGACGTCGGCCTTCAGCGAGTGGTCGCCGGGGACCAGGACCACCTCGCGGTTGTGCGACGGCTCGGGCTGCCCGAAGGCGTCGCGCTCGCCCTGCACCACCAGCACCGGCGCTTCCACCGCGTCGAGCTCCGCCAGCCGGGACTTCTCCGGCTTGCCCGGCGGGTGCAGCGGGAACGCCAGGCACAGCACGGCCGACGCCTCGCCCTGCTCCGCGGTCCGGCACGCCACCCGCGCCCCCGAGGAGCGGCCGCCGAAGATCAGCGGGAGCTCGGCGAACCAGCGTTCGCCGAGGTCCTCCGCCACCGCGAGCCACGCCGCGTCGAGCTGCTTGGCCGGAGCCGGGGCACGCCGACCCGCGACCCGGTACGGCTGCTCGACCAGCGCCACGTGCACCCCGGCCTCCGTGGCGGCGCGGGTGACCGCCACCAGGTCGGGAGCGGCGATGCCGCCGCCCGCGCCGTGCCCGAGCAGCAGCGCGGCACGGACCTCCTCAGCGCAGTGCAGCTCGGCCCGGGCCGGGCCGTGCGGGGTGTCGACCTCGACCCTGGTCATGACTCGAACAGCGCTGCTTGCTCGGCCGGTTCGGGCACCGGTTCGACCTGCCGCAGCAGGCCCGGGTGGTTGTTGCGCATGCTGTTCACCTCGGTGGAGACGGGGTGGAGCACCAGGTCATCGAGCATCCCCGCTGCCGGCGTCAACAGCTCGCCGATCTCGGTGCGCTGCGGGTCGAGCCAGTCCGCCCAGCGGTCCCGCGGCAGCACCAGCGGCATGCGGGGGTGGATGTCGGCCAGCTCCCCGACGGCCTCGGTGGTGACCACCGCGCAGGTCACCAGGGGCCGGTCGGTCGAGTCCGGCGCCCACCAGGCGGAGAACACCGCGGCCATCGCCAGGCTCGCACCGTCCCGCCGCCGGCACAGGTAGGGCTGCCGCCGCCGGTCACCGGGCCGCCACTCGTACCAACCGGTCGCCGGCACCAGGCAGCGGCGGCGCCGCGCGGACTCGGCGAACGCGGGCTTCGTGGTGATCGACTCAGCCCGGGCGTTGATCATCGGCGGGCCACTGCCGATCTCCTTCGCCCAGGTCGGGACCAAGCCCCACCGCACCGGTCGGATGCTGCGCTCGGCGCCGCGCTGGACGACGATCGGCACCGTCTTCGTCGGAGTCACGTTGAAGTCCGCCAGCACCGCTCCGTCGGTGCGGTCGGTCGCCGCGAACTCCTCGGCCAACGCCGCCGGATCGTGCTGGACGGCGTACCGACCACACATCAGAACTCACCCCGTGTCGCGCTCCGCCGGTTCACCTCGGACCGGGATCCAAACCTACCGCCTGCGGCTGCGGGTCGAGCGGAACGCGCTCGACGAGCTCGGCGCCGTTGTTGCGGACGTTGTTGACCGCAGTGGACACCGGGCGCAACTCGAGCGAGGCCACCAGGTCTTCCGGCGGCGGGGCGAGCAGGTCGGAGACGTCCGGCTGGTCCGGGTCGAGCCAGTGCTCCCACGCGGTGCGCGGCAGCACCAGCGGCATCCGGTCGTGCACCTCGGTCAGCTGGCCGACCGCGCTGGTGGTGAGCACCGAGCAGGTCACGAGCGGTTCGGCGTCCTCGGACTGCGGGTCGCGCCAGGTCGCGAAGATGCCCGCGAGCGCCAAGCTGGAACCGTCCGGGGAGGTCATGAAGAACGGCTGCTTGCGGCTGCCTTCGCGCTTCCACTCGTACCAGCCGTCGGCCGGCACCAGGCACCGGTAGCGCTTGATCGCGGTGCGGAACGCGGGCTTGGTCGTCACCGTCTCTGACTTGGCGTTGATCATCCGGCTGCCGATGGACCTGTCCTTGGCCCACGGCGGCACCAGGCCCCAGCGCATCACGCGCACGCTGCGCTCGGTGCGGTCCAGGTCCCGCTGCCCGGACTCGTCCTGCGGGTGCCGCTGCACCACGGTCAGCACCCGCTTGGTCGGCGCGACGTTGAAGTCCGCGCCGGGAGCAGCGCCCCCGGTCCTGTCCAGGGCGGCGAACTCGGCCGCGAGCTTGCCGGGGTCCTTCGTGGAGGCGTACCTGCCGCACATGCCCGGTCGAACCTCCGTCACCTCGCACGGTGTGGTCAACCCCATCCTGGCAGCCCAGATCGTCCCAGGCGAGCGACGCGCGCCGACCTCGGCGGCGCCGGCGGTGACAGGAAGGTTCCCATGCTCCACAGGCCCGCCGCGCGACAGGAAGGTTCCCGTCCTCGCCGCGGCCCCCGGGATGACAGGAAGGTTCCCTTCCTCACCCCGCCCGGCGCCACACCGGCCACGGCACCACCACGCGACGGCCCAGGCGCCCCCGGAGCTGATTCCGCCGGGCGAGGTGGGGGATCATTGACGGCATGACCCAGCTCTGGCCTGCTCCTACCGCCGCCGGCGCGGTGCGCGCGACCGTTCCGGTGCCCGGCTCGAAGTCGATCACCAACCGGGCCCTGGTGCTCGCCGCGCTCGCCGACGGCCCGTCGACGCTGCGCGCTCCGCTGCGCAGCCGGGACACCGAGCTGATGGCCGGCGCGCTGCGCGCGCTCGGCGTCGCGGTCGAGGACGGGCCGGACGGCTCGTGGCAGGTCACCCCCGCTCCGCTGCGGGGACCGGCCGAGGTCGACTGCGGCCTGGCGGGCACGGTCATGCGGTTCGTGCCCCCGATCGCCGCGCTCGCCACCGGCCGGATCACCTTCGACGGCGACCCGCACGCCCGCAAGCGCCCGCTCGGCGCGGTCCTGGACGCGCTGCGCGCCCTCGGCGCCGACGTCGACGGTGACGCGCTGCCGTTCCAGGTGCACGGCACCGGGAAGGTGCCCGGCGGCGCGGTGACCATCGACGCGTCCGCGTCCTCGCAGTTCGTCTCCGGGCTGCTGCTGTCGGCCGCGCGGTTCGAGCAGGGCGTCGTGGTCCGGCACTCCGGCGAGGCGGTGCCGTCGCTGCCGCACATCGAGATGACGGTGTCGATGCTGCGCGCGGCCGGTGTCGAGGTCGACGACCACGAGCCCGACACCTGGCGGGTGGCGCCCGGTCCGATCCGGGCGCTGGACGTGGACGTCGAGCCGGACCTGTCCAACGCCACCCCGTTCCTGGCCGCCGCGGCCGCCACCGGCGGCACCGTCACCATCCCCGGCTGGCCGAGCAGCACCACGCAGGCCGGTGACGCGATCCGCGACATCCTCGCCCAGATGGGCGCGCAGGTGCGGCGCACCGACGAGGGCCTGACCGTCACCGGTCCCGCCGAGCTCCGCGCCGTCGACCTCGACCTGCACGACGTCGGTGAGCTCACGCCCACGGTGGCGGCGCTGGCCGCGCTGGCGACCGGGCGGTCCCAGCTGCGCGGCATCGCGCACCTGCGCGGGCACGAGACCGACCGCCTCGCCGCGCTGCAGGCCGAGCTCACCGGGCTGGGCGGTGCGGTCGAGCAGACCGAGGACGGCCTGGTCATCGAGCCCCGGCCGCTGCACGGCGGCACCTGGCACTCCTACGCCGACCACCGGATGGCCACCGCCGGGGCGATCCTTGGGCTGGCGGTCCCCGGCGTGCAGGTGGAGGACATCGCCACCACCGGCAAGACGATCCCCGACTTCCCCGGGATGTGGGCGGAGATGCTCAGGGGGTCGGAGGCGGTCTGATGCGCAAGCGGGGCTGGAGCCACCTCGACGAGTCCGACGTGCGGGTCCGCCCGGGACGGGGCAGCCGACCGCGCAGCAAGAAGCGCCCGAAGCACGCCGACGCCGAGCCGGCGATGGTCGTCGCCGTGGACCGCGGCCGCTGGCGGTGCGCGTTGGACGGGGACCCGGACCGGATCGTCACCGCCATGCGCGCCCGCGAGCTCGGCCGCACCCCGGTGGTGGTCGGGGACCGGGTGAAGCTGGTCGGTGACACCTCCGGCAAGCCCGACACGCTGGCCCGGATCGTGCGCGTCGAGGAACGCACCAGCGTGCTGCGCCGCACCGCCGACGACACCGACCCCTACGAGCGGGTCGTGGTCGCCAACGCCGAGCAGCTGGTCATCGTCTCCGCGCTCGCCGACCCGCCGCCCCGGCCGGGCTTCATCGACCGATGCCTGGTGGCCGCCTACGCGGGCGGGCTCTCCCCGGTGCTGTGCCTGACCAAGGCCGACCTGGCCGAGCCGGGCGAGTGGCTGGACACCTACGCCTCGCTGGACATGCCGATCCACATCACCCGCTTCGACGAGGACCCCGCGGAGCTGCGCGAGCTGCTCGACGGCCGGGTGTCGGCGCTGGTCGGCCACTCCGGGGTCGGCAAGTCCACACTGGTCAACCGGCTGGTGCCGACCGCGGACCGCGCCACCGGGGAAGTCAGCGGGGTCGGCAAGGGCCGGCACATCTCGACGTCGGCGGTCGCCCTGCCGCTGCCCGGCGAGGGGTGGGTGGTCGACACCCCGGGCATCCGCTCGTTCGGCCTCGCGCACGTCACCCCGGACGACGTGATCGCGGCCTTCGAGGGCTTCGCCGAAGCCGCCGAGGAGTGCCCGCCGAACTGCGGTCACCTCGGCGGTGACGACGACCCGGACTGCCACCTGGACACCTACGCCGCGGACGGCGGCGGGCAGGAGCAGCTCGCCTCGCTGCGCCGCCTGCTGCGGTCCCGCGCCGGGCTCGACACCGCCTGACCACGCGCAATTCCCCCGTTCGGACCGCGATCGTCCCCTGTGGCTCGGCGGCATCGTTGTTAGCGTGGGGCTCGAGGTCGCGTGGGGCGGGTGGGAACGTCCCGCAGATCACGCAGGCCATCCCGACGAGCCGACACCGGCCCGAGGAGCGTCCCGATGTCCCGAGCCCGCACCAGGACCGCGGTGACCTCCGCAGGTCTCGCCCTGGTCGCCGCACTCACCGGATGCACCGGGGATCCCCCGGCACCGACGAACCACCTGGCCGCCAACCCGGATCCCCGCCCCGCCGCCGACGCGCTGCTGTCCCAGGTGATCACCAAGATCGGCGAGCGCGGGAGCACCCGCAGCGAGGTGCGCGGCAGCATCGGCGTGGTGGGCGAGCTGACCGCCGACGGCGTCGTGCGCTACCGCGGTGCGCAGACCGACCTCGCGCTCGACGGGCAGACCCGCCCGGCCGGCGGCAAGCCACCGCAGCGGCTCCGGCTGTCCATCGTGGACGGCACCGGTTACCTGCAGACCCCGCTGGCCCGCCCGGCGCCGGACAAGCCGTGGCTGCGCATCACGCCCGGAGCCGGCGACTTCGGCTCCAAGCTGCTCACCCCCGCCCTCGACCAGGTGCAGGAGGCCGTGGACCCGCGCGCCACCTTCTCCGGCGTCGAACGGGCCACCCGGATCCACAGCAGCGCACCGGACCAGGTCGACGGCAAGCCCACCACCCGCTACCAGCTGCGCATCATCACCGCGCAGGCCGCCGACACCGCCACCGACCCGCAGCAGCGGACCCGGTACCGCAAGGCCGCGGACGCCGGGGAACCCGAGGTGGAGTACCAGCTGTGGTTGGACGAGGCCGGGCTGCCGGCGCGGTTCGCGGCCTCCGGCCAGGTCGCCCAGGCCGGCCAGGTGTCACTGACCTCGACCTACCGGGACTGGGGCACGCCCGTCGAGGTCCAGGCCCCGCCGGCCGACGAGGTCGGCGTGTTCGAGGAGGGACCGGCGCAGGCCCAGCCCCCGCGCTGACGACCGCTACATCAGTTCCAGCAGGAACGGCACTTCCTGCGGCGCGTACCACGCGAGCTCGTGGTCCTCGGCGTCACCGAGCGCGAACTCCGCGTCCGGGTCGCCGAGGTCGGCGGCGTCGATCACCTCCGCGGCCGCGCGCACCGCGTCTTCGGCCTCCTCCGCGTCGACGTGCACCGCGGCGATCTGCTTCCACCTGACCGGCCCGGAGACCTTCACCACCGCGTGGTCCAGGTCGGGCCGCAGCGACACCCCGTCGACGTCCGCGGAGATCACCACTCGCCGCAGCTCCGGCTTCTCCCCGGAACCGAGGTCACCGGCGATCAACCGCAGCGACGCGCGAGCCGCCTCGCGCATGGCCGCGTACTCGAGCTCCTCGGTGTCGCCGCTGGCGTAGGACTCGCGCAGCGCGGGCGTCAGCGCGAACGCGGTGCCCCCGAACGGCTGCAGCTGCTTGTCCCCGACCAGTTGCCGAAGCATCGGCAGCGTGGCGGGCAAGTAGATCCTCATGCCTCGACCATCCCCATCATGTCCTCCACTGCATCAGCTCCAGCAAGGCCGCGCCCCGCGCGGCTCCTCTCCCCGCATCCTCCCCGTCGACGGGCACCACGTCGATCTGCTCCCCGCGGAACTCGTCGACCACCGCAGGGGCCGGCGGGCTTCACGCCTCGACCGTGCCGATCATCTCGTCCACCGCTTCGTCGATCATCGCCGCCAGCACGTCCACGTCCGGCATCGCGTCCCGGTCGGCGTTGAGCCCGAAGTACACGCCACCGTCGTAGGAAGTCACGCCGACCGACAGCGACTGGTTCTTGGCCAGCGGCACCACCGGGAACATCTCCACCATCCTCGCGCCCGCGGCGTACAGCGGCACCTGCGGTCCGGGCACGTTGGTGACCAGGACGTTGAACAGCCGGTCCGAGAACTGGTTGGCGACCCGCGCGCCCAGGGCGTGCAGCGTCGGGGGCGCGAACCCGGACACCTTGACCAGGGCATTCGCCGCCACCGACTGCCCGGACTCCGCGTGCGCCCGCATCGCGTGGCTGACCTGGTGCAACCGCACCGTCGGGTTGCCCTCCCCGACCGGCAGGTCGACCAGGTACGACGCCACCTTGCTGCCCACTGAGCCGACCGGCAGGCTCCCGGTCTCGGGGTAGGTCTGCCGCGCCTCGGCGTCGTCGGAGCGCACCGACACCGGCACCATCGCGCGCAGCGTCGTGGAGGGCGTGACCACCTCGCCGCAGGACAGCAGCCAGTTCCGCAGCGCGCCGCTGACCACGGCCAGCACCACGTCGTTGACCGTGCTGCCGTGCGCCCGGCGGACCGCGCGGAGGTCGTCGAGCTTCGCCCGCGCCACGGCGAACCGGCGCTGGCTGGAGGTCGGGGCGTTCAGCGGTCCGCTGGGCGCCGGGACCACGGCGGTGCGCAGCGCGGAGGCGACGCCGCCGAGCGCGCGGGAGACCTTCTGCACCGTGGCCGTGACGTCCACCATCGCGGCACGGACGTTCTCGACGACCTCCCCCGGCCGCTGCACGGCGTCGGTCATCGCCTCCACCACCAGCTCGGCCAGGCTCGGTTCCGGGCGCGGCATCCACAGCTCGTCGACGTCCGGGACCTCCCGGTCCGGCTCCACGTCGAAGATCACCTGGCCGATGTCGATCGCGTCGATGCCGTCCACCATCGCCTGGTGCGTCTTGGTGATCACCGCGACCCGGTTCCGCGACATGCCCTCCACCAGGTACACCTCCCACAGCGGGCGGGTGTGGTCGAGCTGGCGCGACATCAACCGGGCGGCCAGGTCGTACAGCTGCTCGTCGTTGCCGGGCTTCGGCAGCGCCGAGCGCCGGACGTGGTAGGTCAGGTCGAAGTCCTGGTCGTCCACCCACACCGGCCGCGCCAGCTTCCCCGGCACCTGCATGACGCGCTGCCGGTAGCGGGGCACCAGCCCCAACCGGCGGTCGATCAGCGACAGCACCCGGTCGTAGTCGAAGCCGCTGCGGGGGCGGCGGAACACCGCGACACCACCGACGTGCATCGGCGTGGTGGGGTCCTCCAGGTAGAGGAAGGACGCGTCGGCGGCGGACAGGCGATCGGACATGCTCGCGATCCTGGCACACGACCGGACCAGAGGGGTTCCTGTTCGCTGGACGCCCAGCGCCGCATGTGACACTGGGTCATGTGACCAGCGAAGTCTCCCCCAAAGATCGATTCGTCACCGTCTACGGCCGCAAGCCGGTCCTGGAGGCACTGACCGACCGCGACCTCCGGGTCGACAAGGTGGTCCTGGCCGAGGGTTCGCGCGGACCGATCATCGAGGAGATCAAGGAGGCCGCCGCCGACCGCGCGGTCCGGGTCCAGCGGGCCAGCGCGCACCGGGTCAAGGTCCTGGCCGGAAACGGTCGCCACGACCAGGGAGTGCTGGCCGACGTGGTGGCCCGCAAGATGCGCCCGCTCGCCGACGCGCTCGACGACCCGGCGACGGCCCCCGGCACGGTCCTGCTGCTGGACGGC
Source organism: Saccharopolyspora hordei (assembly GCF_013410345.1). NCBI lineage: Bacteria > Bacillati > Actinomycetota > Actinomycetes > Pseudonocardiales > Pseudonocardiaceae > Saccharopolyspora > Saccharopolyspora hordei. The sequence goes on along the minus strand of NZ_JACCFJ010000001.1, from coordinate 1,583,885 downwards.
CTGACCACACCGGCCAACGTCGGCATGATCCTGCGCACCGCCACCGCGGCCGGGATCGACGGCATCGTGGTGCCGCACCGCGGGGTCGCCAGCCTCGACCCGCTGGTCATCAAGGCTTCTGCCGGGGTCGCCTTCCACGCCCCGGTCCTGCGGACCCGCACCGCCGGCGAGGCGGCGGAGCTGCTGAGCGAGGCGGGGTACCCGCTGTACGCGCTGGAGGCCGGCGCCTCCGACAGCATCTACAGCACCGAGTTCGGCTCCCGCGCGGTGTTCGTGCTGGGCAGCGAGACCGCGGGCCTCTCCGCGGAGGTGCAGGCCCGGATCACCCAGCCGCTGGCCATCCCGATGGCCGGTGAGGTGGAATCGCTCAACGTCGCCAGCGCCGCCGCAGTCCTCTGCTTCGAACTCCTGCGCCGGAAGCTCGGCTGAGCCACGCGAGGGCCTTCCCGGGCGGGAACCGTCCGGGGAGGCCTTCGGCGTGTGTGTGGATCAACGAAAAAGGCTCTCTCCTTCCCGACCGCAATCCGTCAGGAAGGAGAGAGCCTTCTCTCCAAGTAATGTGTCGGCGGTGTCTTACTCTCCCACACCCTACCGAGTGCAGTACCATCAGCGCTGGGGAGCTTAGCTACCGGGTTCGGAATGGGACCGGGCGGACCCTCCCCGCTATCGCCACCGACAACCCTCACACCCCACACCCACGTGCGGGGAAACCTCAGGGTCACCAACAACAAACCATGTTCGGTTATCAAACAGGGCACCTGGTTGCTGTCCCAGACACCGTATAGTGAGTGCGCAACATCTTCATGTAACAAGTCCTCGGCCTATCAGCACCAGTCAACTCCACACATTACTGTGCTTCCATCTCTGGCCTGTCAACCCAATCATCTCTTGGGGGCCTTACCCCTATCACAGGGTGGGAGACCTCATCTAGGAACAGGCTTCCCGCTTAGATGCTTTCAGCGGTTATCCCTCCCGAACATAGCCAACCAGCCACGCCCTTGGCAGAACGACTGGCACACCAGAGGTTCGTCCATCCCGGTCCTCTCGTACTAGGGACAGCCTTCCGCAAGTCTCCTACGCGCGCGGCGGATAGGGACCGAACTGTCTCACGACGTTCTAAACCCAGCTCGCGTGCCGCTTTAATGGGCGAACAGCCCAACCCTTGGGACCAACTCCAGCCCCAGGATGCGACGAGCCGACATCGAGGTGCCAAACCATGCCGTCGATATGGACTCTTGGGCAAGATCAGCCTGTTATCCCCGGGGTACCTTTTATCCGTTGAGCGACACCGCTTCCACCAGCCAGTGCCGGATCACTAGTCCCTGCTTTCGCACCTGCTCGACCCGTCAGTCTCACAGTCAAGCTCCCTTATACACTTACACTCAACACCTGATTGCCAACCAGGCTGAGGGAACCTTTGGGCGCCTCCGTTACCCTTTAGGAGGCAACCGCCCCAGTTAAACTACCCACCAGGCACTGTCCCCGATCCGGATCACGGACCCGAGTTAGATGCCCAGAACGACCAGAGTGGTATTTCACCAACGACTCCACCCCAACTAGCGTCAGAGCTTCACAGTCTCCCACCTATCCTACACAAGCCGAACCAAACACCAATACCAAGCTGTAGTAAAGGTCCCGGGGTCTTTCCGTCCTGCCGCGCGAAACGAGCATCTTTACTCGTACTGCAATTTCACCGGGCCTGTGGTCGAGACAGCGGAGAAGTCGTTACGCCATTCGTGCAGGTCGGAACTTACCCGACAAGGAATTTCGCTACCTTAGGATGGTTATAGTTACCACCGCCGTTTACTGGCGCTTAAATTCTCCGCTACACCCCAAAAGGGGTTCACGGGTCCTCTTAACGTTCCAGCACCGGGCAGGCGTCAGTCCATATACATCGCCTTACAGCTTCGCATGGACCTGTGTTTTTAGTAAACAGTCGCTTCTCCCTGGCCTCTGCGACCACCACCAGCTCCCCCAGCACGTGGGATCACCAGCAGTGGCCCCCCTTCTCCCAAAGTTACGGGGGCAATTTGCCGAATTCCTTAACCACAGTTCACCCGACCGCCTCGGTATTCTCTACCTGACCACCTGTGTCGGTTTCGGGTACGGGCCGTGCACACACTCGCTAGAGGCTTTTCTCGGCAGCATGGGATCACTCACTTCACCACAACGGCTACGCATCACCCCTCACCCACACGGCATGCGGATTTCCCTACACACCGGGCTACAGGCTTACACCAGTACAACCACTCACTGGCAGAGCTACCCTCCTGCGTCACCCCATCACTTAACTACTACCCCATCAGGTCCCATGCACCCGGAAACATCATCCGAAGAATCAGCAACCAAGCGGATGGTTAGTCTCAAGGGATTCGTTATGGACGCATGCGCACGGGTACGGGAATATCAACCCGTTATCCATCGACTACGCCTGTCGGCCTCGCCTTAGGCCCCGACTCACCCTGGGCGGACGAACCTTCCCCAGGAACCCTTGGTCATCCGGCGGAAGAGATTCTCACTCTTCACTCGCTACTCATGCCTGCATTCTCACTCCCACACACTCCACCACCGGTTCACACCATGGCTTCACCGCATGCAGGACGCTCCCCTACCCAACAACACCAAACAGTGCTCTTGGCATGGCTTCGGCGGTACGCTTCAGCCCCGCTACATTGTCGGCGCAGGACCACTTGACCAGTGAGCTATTACGCACTCTTTCAAGGATGGCTGCTTCTAAGCCAACCTCCTGGTTGTCTCAGCGATCCCACATCCTTTCCCACTAAGCGCACACTTAGGGGCCTTAGCCGATGCTCTGGGCTGTTTCCCTCTCGACGATGAAGCTTCTCCCCCACCGTCTCACTGCCACGCTCAAACTCAAGCGTATTCGGAGTTTGGCTGATCTCAGTAACCCGCGAAGGCCCATCAACCAACCAGTGCTCTACCCCACCCAAGCAGAAAACGTGACGCTGCACCTAAATGCATTTCGGGGAGAACCAGCTATCACGGAGTTTGATTGGCCTTTCACCCCTACCCACAACTCATCCCCCAGGTTTTCAACCCTGGTGGGTTCGGGCCTCCACACGGTCTTACCCGCGCTTCACCCTGGCCATGGGTAGATCACCCCGCTTCGGGTCTACACCACGCGACTCAACGCCCTCTTCAGACTCGCTTTCGCTCCGGCTACCCCACAACAGGTTAACCTCGCCACGCAGCAGTAACTCGCAGGCTCATTCTTCAAAAGGCACGCCATCACCCACAAAAGGCTCTGACGGATTGCAGGCACACGGTTTCAGGAACTCTTTCACTCCCCTCCCGGGGTACTTTTCACCATTCCCTCACGGTACTCATCCACTATCGGTCACCAGGAAGTATTTAGGCTTAGCGAGTGGTCCCGCCAGATTCACAGCGCCCTCCACGGAAACGCTGCTACTCGGGAACACCACCACACACCCACCACGCATTTTCGCCTACGGGACTCTCACCCACTTCGGTCAGGCATCCCAACCTGTTCGACTAACACGCAGCAACAGTGCTGGCGGGCTGGTAGACCCACCCAGCAGTGCCCCACAACCCCGCACACGCAACCCCTACCAGGTATCCCACGCGCACGGTTTAGCCTCCTCCGCTTTCGCTCGCCACTACTCACGGAATCACCAGTGTTTTCTCTTCCTACGGGTACTAAGATGTTTCACTTCCCCGCGTTCCCCCCAACACCCTATACATTCAGGCGCTGGTAACCCGACATCACTCGGGCTGGGTTACCCCATTCGGACACCCTCGGATCACAGCTCGGTTGACAACTCCCCGAGGACTATCGCGGCCTCCCACGTCCTTCATCGGCCCCTGGTGCCCAGGCATCCACCATGTGCCCTACACAACTTGAAACACAAAGATGCTCGCACCCACTATACAGTTCTCAAACAACAACCAGGCAAACACACCCCACAAGGCGTATTCCCTCAAAACCCAACAGCGGACTGCCTCACCACGTTAGTGTGTTCCACAAACCATCGAGCGCCACGGCAGAAGAACACCCGTCTCCTACACCGTGAACACTCCCCACCCCACAACAAAAATGAAGGGCCAGGGTGTTGTGCTCCTTAGAAAGGAGGTGATCCAGCCGCACCTTCCGGTACGGCTACCTTGTTACGACTTCGTCCCAATCGCCAGTCCCACCTTCGACCACTCCCCCCGGAAAACCGGTTGGGCCATGGGCTTCGGGTGTTACCGACTTTCATGACGTGACGGGCGGTGTGTACAAGGCCCGGGAACGTATTCACCGCAGCAATGCTGATCTGCGATTACTAGCGACTCCGACTTCACGGGGTCGAGTTGCAGACCCCGATCCGAACTGAGACCGGCTTTAAGGGATTCGCTCAACCTCACGATCTCGCAGCCCTCTGTACCGGCCATTGTAGCATGTGTGAAGCCCTGGGCATAAGGGGCATGATGACTTGACGTCATCCCCACCTTCCTCCGAGTTGACCCCGGCAGTCCCCTACGAGTCCCCGGCATCACCCGCTGGCAACATAGGGCAAGGGTTGCGCTCGTTGCGGGACTTAACCCAACATCTCACGACACGAGCTGACGACAGCCATGCACCACCTGTGCACCAGCCACAAGGGAAACCCCCTCTCAGGGGCGATCCAGTGCATGTCAAACCCAGGTAAGGTTCTTCGCGTTGCATCGAATTAATCCACATGCTCCGCCGCTTGTGCGGGCCCCCGTCAATTCCTTTGAGTTTTAGCCTTGCGGCCGTACTCCCCAGGCGGGGCGCTTAATGCGTTAGCTACGGCACGGAAACAGTGGAACCCATCCCCACACCTAGCGCCCAACGTTTACGGCGTGGACTACCAGGGTATCTAATCCTGTTCGCTCCCCACGCTTTCGCTCCTCAGCGTCAGTATCGGCCCAGAGACCCGCCTTCGCCACCGGTGTTCCTCCTGATATCTGCGCATTTCACCGCTACACCAGGAATTCCAGTCTCCCCTACCGAACTCAAGTCTGCCCGTATCCACCGCAAGCCAGGAGTTAAGCTCCCGGTTTTCACGATAGACGCGACAAACCGCCTACGAGCTCTTTACGCCCAATAAATCCGGACAACGCTCGCACCCTACGTATTACCGCGGCTGCTGGCACGTAGTTAGCCGGTGCTTCTTCTACACCTACCGTCACCACCCGAAGATGGCTTCGTCGGTGTCGAAAGAGGTTTACAACCCGAAGGCCGTCATCCCCCACGCGGCGTTGCTGCGTCAGGCTTTCGCCCATTGCGCAAGATTCCCCACTGCTGCCTCCCGTAGGAGTCTGGGCCGTGTCTCAGTCCCAGTGTGGCCGGTCACCCTCTCAGGCCGGCTACCCGTCGTCGCCTTGGTAGGCCATCACCCCACCAACAAGCTGATAGGCCGCGGGCTCATCCTGCACCGCCGGAGCTTTCCACACCACACCATGCGGCACGATGTCATATCCGGTATTAGACCCCGTTTCCAGGGCTTATCCCAGAGTGCAGGGCAGATTACCCACGTGTTACTCACCCGTTCGCCACTCATCCACGGTGCAAGCACCGCTTCAGCGTTCGACTTGCATGTGTTAAGCACGCCGCCAGCGTTCGTCCTGAGCCAGGATCAAACTCTCCAACAATGCTTGGAAACAATCCCAGCGTCACACTCAACAAACCCACAAGGCTCGGAGCGTGATACCCAAAGAAACCACCAACCACAACCACAACAGTCATGGCCAGGGGCATTCAAAGAACACTAACCAAAACAGTCCGCTGTTGAGTTCTCAAAGAACACACCCACACCATCACCCACGACAAACCAACGCCGTGAAGCTCCGGGGAGCATTCCCTCTACCGCTTTCGCGTTTTCCACCTTAGACCATCGCGATTTCGGGGTCTCACCGGGGGGTCGCTCTCGCTTCCCGCGCCGTTCGATCGTCCGATCTCCGACGGTCTTCAGTTGTCAAAACGCGCAAGCGCTTCGCATTTTCAAGGTCTTGCCTTTCGGGCTCACCCACTCTACCACTCGATGTGGGAGCTTGGTTCGTGACCCCGCGTCAGGCCCGTTCCGGTTTTCCCGGCCCGTGTCGCGCTGACAGGAAGAACTCTACACACCCCGGGAAACACCGCGAACACCACCCCCCACTAATCGCGAAGGAGCAGGTCAGGAGGCAGTTCCACGTCCAAGAGGACGGACAGCTCGGCCACCGTCGAACCGACGTCCTGGTGGTGCACCCCGACCATTCCCGCCGCCACCGCTCCGGCCACGTTCCGCGGCACGTCGTCGACGAAGACGCACTCGGCCGGCTCCAACCCCAACCGACGGGCGGTCAACCAGTAGATCTCGCGGCTCGGCTTGGCGACCGCCACCACACCGGAGAGCACCACCGCGTCGAAGTCGTCCGCGAGGCGGGAATCGGGCAACCCAGCGGCGTTGGACACCACCGCGGTGCGGATCCCGCTCCGGCGGACGCGGCGCGCCACCTCCAGCAGCGGGAGCGCGTCCGTCGTGCGCCCCGGGTCGTCCAGCACCCCGGCGTAGTCCAGCAGCAGTCCCCTGAGTCCCACGGACAGCACGGTAGCCACACGATCGGGCGGTGTGTGGCGAGACGTGACCGGGATCAGGGGGTGCGTTGCTCAGTACTGCGGGAGCCCACCACGACCGGAGGTGCCATGACCGCAGTCCTCGGACCCGACGCACCGACCACGCCGAGCCCCGCCGCCGAACCCGCGGCACGCAGCGCCGTCGCCATCGCGGCGTCCGTCGGCCGGCCCGTGTTCGACGTGCTCACCGGACGGCGCAGCGTGCGCGACGCCAGCCGGCACGTCTCCCCGCACGTCGCCGGGCTGCTGCTCACCACCCGGCTGCACGCAGCACGAGGCCCGGAGCACCGGGTGCGCTCCGTGCACGCCTGCCCCATCACCGAGTTCGCGGTGGAGGCCTGCATGGTCGTCGGAACGCACGACCGGGTCCGGGCCCTGGTGCTGCGCGTCGAGCGGACCGGCGAGCGCTGGGTGTGCACCCGCCTGTCCCTGGTCTGATCAGCGTCGGCGGTTCTTCTTGGCCTCGGCGCGCGCGGCCGCCCGCCGCTCACGCCGCGTGCCGCCGCGGGCCTGCGGGCCCTGCGCGGCATCGCTGCTGGTCTCGACGCCACCGGACTCGTTCGGTCCGGAGTAGCTCAGCCGCTGCTGCGCCGGACCGCCGAGTCCGTTGCCGCGCAGCGCCGCAGGCACCTTGTCGCCGCCGACGGCCGGGGCGCCGCCGATCTGGCTCAGCGCCGGGCCCGCGGACGCCGGTCGGTTCCGCTTCGGCTGCGGCGCCGGCTGCGGTGCGGGCTGCGGCGTCGGCTGGACGTCCGGGGTACCGCTGCCGACCTGGCTCACCGAGACCGGGACGGACGGCTCCTCCGGCGCCTGCTGCGGCTCCGCGGCCTCGACCTGGACGTTGAACAGGAACCCGACGGACTCCTCCTTGAGCGCCTCGAGCATGGCGTTGAACATGTCGAAGCCCTCGCGGCGGTACTCGATGAGCGGGTCGCGCTGCGCCATCGCGCGCAGGCCGATGCCCTCCTTGAGGTAGTCCATCTCGTAGAGGTGCTCGCGCCACTTGCGGTCCAGGACGCTGAGCACCACCCGGCGTTCCAGCTCGCGCATCGCGCCCGGGCCGACCTTGCCGTCGACCTCGGCCTCGCGCTTGGCGTAGGCCGCGCGCGCGTCCTCCAGGACCAGCTCCAGCAGCCGCTCCTTGGTGAGGTCCTCCTCGGAGTCGACGAGCTCCTCCCAGCTGATGCCCACCGGGTAGAGCGTCTTCAGCGCGGTCCAGAGCTTCTCGAAGTCCCAGTCCTCGGCGTAGCCCTCGGCGGTCTCCGCGTCGACGTAGGCCGTGATCACGTCGGTGAGCATGTGCATGACCTGCTCCTGCAGGTCCTCACCGGCCAGCACGCGGCGCCGCTCGTCGTAGATGACGGTCCGCTGCTGGTTCATGACCTCGTCGTACTTGAGGACGTTCTTGCGGATCTCCATGTTCTGCTGCTCGACCTGGGTCTGAGCACTGCGGATCGCGCGGGTGACCATCTTGTGCTCGATCGGCACGTCGTCGGGCACCTTGAGACGGGTCATCACCGTCTCGACCATGGACGCGTTGAACCGCCGCATCAGCTCGTCGCCCAGCGACAGGTAGAACCGGGACTCGCCGGGGTCGCCCTGGCGGCCGGACCGGCCGCGCAGCTGGTTGTCGATGCGCCGCGACTCGTGGCGCTCGGTGCCGAGCACGTAGAGCCCGCCGGCCGCGCGGACCTCCTCGGCCTCGGCCTCGGCCTGCGCCTTGATCTTCTTCACCACCGCGGGCCACTCGGCCTCGTACTGCTCGCGGTGCTGCACCGGGTCGAGGCCGCGGGAGCGCAGCTCGGCGTCGGCGAGGTGGTCGACGTTGCCGCCCAGGACGATGTCGGTACCGCGACCGGCCATGTTGGTGGCGACGGTGACCGCGCCCTTGCGCCCGGCCTCGGCGATGATCGCCGCCTCGCGCGAGTGGTTCTTCGCGTTGAGGACGCTGTGCGGGATGCCCTTCTTGGTGAGCAGCTTCGACAGGTACTCGGAGCGCTCGACGCTGGTGGTGCCCACCAGCACCGGCTGGCCGGTGCGGTGGCGCTCCGCGATGTCCTCGGCGACCGCCTCGAACTTGGCCGGCTCGGTCTTGTAGACCAGGTCCGGCTGGTCGACGCGGGCCATGGGCTCGTTGGTGGGGATCGGCACCACGCCGAGCTTGTAGGTGTTGTAGAACTCGGCCGCCTCGGTCTCCGCGGTACCGGTCATGCCGGCGAGCTTGTCGTAGAGGCGGAAGTAGTTCTGCAGCGTGATCGTGGCCAGCGTCTGGTTCTCGGCCTTGATCTCGACGCCTTCCTTGGCCTCGATGGCCTGGTGCATGCCCTCGTTGAAGCGGCGCCCGGCGAGGATGCGGCCGGTGAACTCGTCGACGATGAGCACCTCGCCGTCGCGGACGATGTACTCCTTGTCGCGCTTGTAGAGCTCCTTGGCCTTGAGCGCGTTGTTGAGGTAGCCGACCAGCGGGGTGTTCGCCGCTTCGTAGAGGTTGTCGATGCCGAGCTGGTCCTCGATGAACGCGACGCCCTCTTCGGTGACGCCGACGGTGCGCTTGCGCTCGTCGACCTCGTAGTGCTTGTCGCGCTCGAGCATCGGGGCGAGCCGCGCGAACTCCTGGTACCACCGGGACGACTGGTCCGCGGGACCGGAGATGATCAGCGGGGTGCGGGCCTCGTCGATCAGGATGGAGTCGACCTCGTCGACGATGGCGAAGTTGTGCCCGCGCTGCACGCAGTCGGCGAGGCTCCACGCCATGTTGTCGCGCAGGTAGTCGAAGCCGAACTCGTTGTTCGTGCCGTAGGTGACGTCCGCGGCGTAGGCCTTGCGCCGCTGGTCGGGGGTCATCTCGGCGAGGATGGCGCCGACCTCGAGCCCGAGGAAGCGGTGCACGCGGCCCATCCACTCGGCGTCGCGGCGCGCGAGGTAGTCGTTGACGGTGACCACGTGCACGCCCTTGCCGGTGATCGCGTTGAGGTACGCGGGCAGCACGCAGGTCAGCGTCTTGCCCTCACCGGTCTTCATCTCGGCGATGTTGCCGAGGTGCAGCGCCGCACCACCCATCAGCTGCACGTCGTAGTGGCGCTGGCCGAGGGTGCGCTTGGCGCCCTCGCGGGCCACCGCGAAGGCCTCCGGCAGCAGCTCGTCGAGCGTTTCGCCGTCGGCGTAGCGGCGCTTGAACTCGTCGGTCTTGCCCCGCAGCTCGGCGTCGGACAGAGCCGCTACGTCGCCTTCGAGCTCGTTGATGTGCGCTGCGATGGCGCGCAGGCGCTTGAGCATCTTGCCCTCGCCGGCGCGGAGCAGTCGGGACAGGACCATCCGGTCGACCTCACTAGCTGATCGTGACGCGTCCGTCACGGACGCTTTGCGGCCATCGTATTAGAGCTGGCGACGGGGGCCGGTCATCCGGGGCTCGGCGGCCGGTCCCTGCACGCAGCTGTCCCCCGCGTACCACGGTACGCGGGGGACAGCGGTCGGTGTCGTCGATGGCGGAGACTCGCCCTAGGCGTCCGCCAACCTGATCACTCCGTAGTCGAACCCCTTCCTCCGGTAGACCACGCTCGGCCGGCCGCTGTCGGCGTCGGAGAAGAGGTAGAAGTCGTGGCCCACCAGTTCCATCTGGTAGAGGGCCTCATCGACCGTCATCGGCTTGGCCGGGTGCTCCTTCTCGCGCACGATGCGGCCGGGTTGGTACCCGTCGTCCTCGGCCATGCGCTGCTCGGGGACCTCGGCGCTGTACTCGGCTGCTTCCTGGGGCGCTTCCAGCAGCGTGGTGCGGCCCTCGGCCGCTGCCGATCCCACCACCACGGGACGGTCCGCCATCGCTGCGGTCGCCTCTGCCACGGAAGTCGGGCTGTGCTGTCCGTAGTGCACCTTCCTGCGGTCGTGCAGGCGCCGGAGACGGTTCTCCAGCTTGGTCGTTGCGGCGTCGAGCGCGGCGTAGAAGTCGCCTGCGCACGCTTCGGCACGCACCGGGGTGCCCTTGCCCACCAGGGTGATCTCGACTCGCTGGCAGTTCTTGGCCTGGCGGGGGTTGCGCTCGTGGAAGAGCTCCACATCCGCCCGGATCGCCTTCCTGTTGTACCGCTCAAGCCGGGTCAACTTGGCGTTGACGTGTTCCCGGTAGTGATCGGGAACCGCGACGTTACGACCCTTGACGACGATATCCATTCACGACCTCCGGTTCCATCAGGAGAGGTGCGTGGCGCCAGGCAGCGCGATCAGTTCGCTTCCGGCGCCAGGGACATGGGATCTCGCTCCTTCCCTTCCGCCAGGGGTTGGTGGGATTGATGGGCACGTTAGCTTGGTTTACCGATTTGTGACACCCCCCGGGACGGGCGAAGTCAAGCGGCCACCGAGAGTGATTGCTGCGACCGTTGGACGCACGCGCGATGCGTGCGCGGACGGTGCGCGCAGGCACCCTCCACCTCGAATTTTCACCCGTTCGGCCGCGCACCGCGACTGCGCCGCGCGACGCTGTGCCGGGAGCGGGACGTGCCAGCTCACACCCGGGGAACGAAGGGCCCGGCGGCGGAAGTTCCCGCGGCCGTTCGGGCATCGACGGTTCACCCGTTCGTCTCAGCCCGCCGTCGCGGTCAGCGCGAGCACCGCGGTGACCGCGTGACCTGCGGCTCCGAGGGCCGCGTGGCACGCCGTCGCGGTGGCCGCCGTGGTGATGACGTCGTCGACCAGGACGAGTCGGGCGTCCCGCGGCGGAAGACGACCTGGTCGGAGGAGCACTCGCCCGGACAGGTTGCGCACCCGTTCGGCCGCACCCAGCCCGGTCGAGTCCGCCGCGCCGCGCGCGACCACCAGGCAGTCCGCGACCGCCACCGGCCACCCCTCGGCGGCCAGCAGCGCGGCCGTCCGGTGCGCGACGCGGCTCATGTGCGCGCCGCCGCGACGGCGGGCCGCGATGGCCCGGGACGGCGCGGGGACCAGCCACCAGCGGTGGTCGAGCCGGTGCTCCGCGGTGATCGCGCGCAGCCCGGTGGCCAGGTGCCGGGCCAGCGGGTCGGCCAGGTGCCGCTGCCCGGACTCCTTGTAGGCGAGCACCGCGCGGCGGGCCGCGCCGCGGTAGCGGCCGAGCGCGTACGCCGGCAGCGCGGGCGGCAGCAACGGGCGGTGCACGCGGTGCAGGCCGCCGAGCTCGCGGGCGCACCCCGGGCACCAGGCCGTGCCCGCCGCGCCGCAGCCCGCGCAGTGCAGCGGCAGCAGCAGGTCGGCCAACCCGGACAGCCCGTCCCGGAACCACGAGGTGCGCACCGGGTGATCGTGGCGTGGACCGACCGGACGACTCACCCGCGCGTGTCGGGCGCGGCAGCACACCCCGACACCACCGGTTCGTGGGTCACGAGCTCGAGCGAGGCGGGTGACGCGCGGTGTCCTGTCAGCCGGGGAAGAACGGCAGCGAGCTGCTGCCGATCCGCGGCTCCAGCAGCGACCACACGTCGTTCGGGTCGCGGGACGCCCAGATGTTGCTGCGGTCGGCCACGATCACCGTCGGCCCGGGCCCCACGGTGATCGACTTCATCGGCTGCCCCAGGTTCGCCGACGTGTAGGGCCGCCAGCGGAAGCCGTCCACCGTCACGTCGTAGACCGGGGAGCTGTTGCTGTCGGTGATGACCGCCAGCGTCTCCTTGTCCCGCCACTCCAGGCCCAGGACCTGCGCCTGCTGCGGGGCGGGCAGCAGGATCGGCCGCTCCAGCACGACACCGCCGTCGCGGTCGGAGACCGCGCCGACCACGAGCCGGCCGTCGACGACCGCGGCCACCCGGGTCCCGTCGCGGGACAACCGCAGGTCGGTGATCGGCCGCCCGCCGGTGAACGGGGCGGCGTCGATCTTCTGCACGGTCCAGCCGTCGCTGCCGTGCCGGGCCCGGACCACCTCGCGCCCGCCGACCACGGTCCACACCTCGGAGTTGCCCCGCCAGGTCGGCTTGCTCATGAAGCTGCCGACCGGACCCAGCTCGGCCAGCGCGTCGCCGTAGGGGCCGACCCGCAGCGCCACCTCGTCCGGGGCCCGCCGGGTCACCGCGGCGATCCAGCGCCCGTCGGGCGACTGACCGGCCCGCACCACCTGGTACTCCCCGGAACCGGCGGGCCCGGGCACCGGGTCGGCGCGGCTGTCCAGGCGCTTGAGCCGCTCGTCGATCACCGCCAGGCCACCCAGGTCCGGGCGCGGCATGTTGTCGATCTCGTACGTGGTGAGGTCGGTCGGCCGCAGGTCCTGCGTGTCGGACAGCAGCGGCATGCCCTCCTCCTGCAACCGCACCCGCGCGTTGCTGACCTTCTGCAAGGTGAACACGACCTGCGCGGCGATCAGCCACCGCGTCTCCTCGGAGACGGTGCCGAGGTTGCTGAGGTTGACCTCCAGCGCCCCGTCCCCGGTGGCCTCGCTGGTGTTGGTGCGCGGGTGCACGCCGGGCGGGATCGCGGTGTGCAGCGCCGAGCGCAGCCCCTCCGAGGGACCGGCGGTGAGCAGGTCGATGACCCGGCGCGGCAGCGTGCTGGCCGGTTGCGCCGCCACGTAGCGCAGGTCCGGCACCACGCCGGTGGAGTCGTGGTCGAGGAAGTAGATCGGCACCGAGCGGTACACGCTGCTGAACGCGTCCCTGCTCACCACGATCTCCGGCGGCGGGGTGGCGATCCGCCACTTCCCGTCGGGCTGGCGTTCGACCCGCATCGTGGTCTCGTACTCGCCGACCTCCGGCCGGAACGACGCGTCCGGCAGCAGCCGCCCCACCCGGTCCGCCTGCAGCGTCACCATCTGCACGCCGTCGGGCAGCGCCTCGGGCTGCGGGGTCGGGATGGTGTCGACGTTGGTCACGATCAGCACGTCCGGCGCCGGCGACCACTGCCTGGCCTGCAGGTCGTTGAGGTGCATCCGGGCGGCCTCGTGGTTGCTGGCCGGGGACGCGGAGTCCACGAACCGGCGCACCAGGGCCAGCGGGTCGAGGTTGTCGGGCGGCGGGGTCGCTTCCAGCGTGCTGTTGCGCTCGTCGGCCTCCCGCACCGCGACCGGGTCCGACTCCTCCGGGATCGACGCGCACGCGGTCAGCGGGACCAGCAGCGCGGTGAGCGCCGCCAGGAACCGGGTCGCCCGGCCTCGCATCATTCGTCCTCCCAGGTGTCCTCGGACAACCGAGCGGGACCGCGGTCGTGGATCTCGCCGTCACCGGACTCACCGTCCTGCGGCCGCTCCACCGAGGCCGCCAGCAGCGCTTCCGGGGCGGCGATGCGGCGTGTGCTGGGCAGCGGCAGCGGGCTGCTGCCGAACTCGGCGCCGGGCCGGCGGGGCAGCGTGACGCGGAAGCACGACCCCTCGCCCGGCTCGCCCCAGGCGTCCAGGGTGCCGCCGTGCAGCCGCGCGTCCTCCTGGCTGATCGACAGGCCCAGCCCGGTGCCGCCGGTGCGGCGGTTGCGGGACGGGTCCGCCCGCCAGAACCGGGTGAACACCAGCTCGGCCTCGCCAGGGCGCAGGCCGACGCCGTAGTCCCGGACGGTCACCGCGACGGCCTGCTCGTTGCTGCCGAAGCGGATCTCGACCGGCCCGCCCTCGGCGTGGTCGATCGCGTTGGCCACCAGGTTCCGCGCGATCCGCTCGACCCGGCGGGCGTCGGCGACGATGGACAGGTCCTCGGCTTCCCCAGCGGGTGCGATCACCCGCAGCTCCACGCCGCTGTCGTCGGCGATGGGGCGCAGCCCCTCCGCGGCGCGTTCCACCAGCTCGACGAGGTTGACCTGCTCCTCGGACAGGTCCGCGACCCCGGCGTCCAGCCGGGAGATCTCCAGCAGGTCGCCGAGCAGCAGCTCGAACCTGTCCAGCTCGTCGACCAGCAGCTCGGTGGACCGGGACAGGCCGGGCGGGAACTGCTCGCGGGAGGCGTGCAGCACGTCGGCGGCCATCCGCACCGTGGTCAACGGGGTGCGCAGCTCGTGCGAGACGTCGGAGGTGAACCGGCGCTGCAGCTGGCCGAACTCCTCCAGCTGCGTGATCTGCTGCTTGAGGCTGTCGGCCATCTCGTTGAACGACTCGGCGAGCCGGGCGACGTCGTCCTCGCCGATGACCCGCATGCGCTTGTCGAGGTCGCCTTCGGCGAGCTGCTCGGCGATCTGCGCGGCCTGCCGCACCGGGCGCACGATCTGGCGGGTCACCAGGTTCGTGATCAACCCGAGCAGCACCAGCAGCATCGCCCCGCTGACCAGCAAGGTCTGCTGCACGACGCGCAGGGTCTGCTGCTCGGCGGTGAGCGGGAACATCAGGTACAGCTGCAGCGAGCGGGTGGCGCTGCCCACCGGCGTGCCCACGAACAGCATCGTGACCGGGCCGCCCTCCCGCGGCACGGTGTGGATCTTGTGCGCGAGCTGCCCGCGCTCGGCGAACAGGCGCAGGTCCTTCGGCACGTCCTCGACCGGACCGGCGTAGGGCTGCAGCTGCCGGTCCACCGGAGCGAGACCGTCGACCAGCACCGGGGTGAACACGCCGGCCACCGTCTCCGTGGACTGCCCCGAGGAGGAGGTGGTCAGCCGGTTCAGCGCGGCCTTGAGCTGCTCGGCGACGTCCTCGGAGTTGGGGTCCACCGCGGTGAGCTCGCGCTCCAGGATCTTCATGCTGGTCTCGGTCTGCGAGAGCGCGGCCTCTTCCTTGGAGTCCAGCAGCTGGGAGGTGATCTGCCACTGCAGCACCATGCCCAGCGCGATCACCACGGCCAGGGAGAGCGCGAGGGTGCTGACCACCACGCGCAGCTGCATGGAGCGGCGCCACAGGGTCTCGAAGCTGCGCCAGCGGTGACGGACCTCTTCCCGGACACGACTGACCAGCCGCCGCACCTGGCGGCTCCGACGCGTCCACACGTTCACGGCAACCGTCGCCCTCCACGACCTGGCCCCCGGTCGGCAACTGTGCCAAAGGGGCGGAGCGCGGGCCGCACCGGCCCGCGACACGCGAAGAGCGCCCGCTCGCGAGCAGGCGCTCCCGGACCGCTAGACGATCACGGGGGGCCGGCCTTGTAGCCGACACCGCGGACCGTCAGCACGACCTCGGGGCGCTCCGGGTCGCGCTCGACCTTGGAGCGCAGGCGCTGGACGTGCACGTTCACCAGGCGCGTGTCGGCGGCGTGGCGGTAGCCCCAGACCTGCTCCAGCAGGACCTCGCGGGTGAACACCTGGCGCGGCTTGCGGGCCAGCGCGACCAGCAGGTCGAACTCCAGCGGGGTCAGCGCGATCGGCTGGCCGTCCCGGGTCACCTCGTGGCCGGGCACGTCGATGGTGACGTCGCCGATGGTGAGCACCTCCGCCGGCTCGGCGTCGGTGCGGCGCAGCCGGGCGCGCAGCCGGGCCACGAGCTCCTTCGGCTTGAACGGCTTGACCACGTAGTCGTCGGCGCCCGACTCGAGACCGAGCACGACGTCCACGGTGTCGCTCTTGGCGGTCAGCATCACGATCGGCACGACGGACTCGGTGCGGATGGCCTTGCAGACGTCGATGCCGTTCATCCCGGGCAGCATCAGGTCCAGCAGGACCAGGTCCGGTTTCAGTTCGCGGAGTGCAGGCAGCGCCTTCGTGCCATCACTGACGACGGCGGTGTCGAACCCCTCTCCCCGGAGCACGATGGTCAGCATTTCGGCCAGGGCCGGATCGTCGTCCACCACGAGCACGCGTGCCTTCATGTCCAACATGGTTGCACTCCTGGATCGACTGCCGTACATGCACCCGCTGATCGTCACCGCAGGTCGGGAGGCTGGTGCTCTGCACGGCCCACCGCATACCGCTGAACGGAGCAGTTCTCGCGTGATCTGTGCCGCTGCGCAGGGATGACGGGTCAGCTGAGGACGTGCTCGTCGACGATCGCGGCGAAGTCGACCTGGCCCGAGCCGTCGACCACGAGCCACGGCGACCACCAGTGAGCGGCTGCGAGCTGTGCGTACACCTCGCCGCAGCGCTGCTGCAGCTGTGCATCGGACTCGAAGGTGTCGCGCTGGCGGTCCGCTTCGGTCCGTTCCCGGTGCGCGGCCCGCTGGGCGGCGACCTCGGTCGGGACCTGCAGCAGGATCTGCAGGTCCGGCTGGGGCAGCGCGAAGCGCTCCACCTCCAGTTCCCGGACCCAGGCGACGAAGTCGCCGCTGCTGTCCTGGTGGAGCCGGGCGGCGCCGTAGGCGGCGTTCGAGGCGACGTAGCGGTCGAGCAGGACGACGTCGTGAGTGCGGAGGTCGTCGCGGAGGCCGGCGGCCGCGGCCCGGCGGTCGAGCGCGTTGAGCACGGCCATGCCGTAGACGGAGTCACCGAGGTCGCCGTGGCGACCGCGGAGCGCTTCGCCGATGAGCTCGCCGTGGACGTCTTCCGTGTAGCGCGGGAACGCGGCGCGCGCCACGGAGCGGCCGCGAGTGGTGAGTTCCGCGGTGATGCCGTCGGCGAACGTGCGCTTGCCCGCGCCGTCCACGCCCTCGATGACGATGAGTCGATCCACGGCGCTGACGGTATCCGAGCACCGCACCCCGCCCGGCGGACTCCCCCTGCGCAGCGGGGATCGCTCGCTCCGGCACCGCCGGAGCTGCACGCCGGTCGCATGCCGGAGACACGGTGCTCCGGGCTGGCGGTGACCTGGCCGGCGGCGCGAACCGGGGCACGACGCCACCGCCGCCGGGTGACGCAGTCGGTGACGTCGACCCCGGCCGTCGGAGGTGCAGGACTCCGCCCGGGGGCACCAGCGCGATCGACCGGTCGGCGGAGCGACCGTGCGGAGCCCGGGGCCGGGCGGGTGGAGTGCGCCGGTTCTGGGGACAGCGGGTGCCTCGGACGATCAGAATCCTGGGTGCAGAGCTCGCCAGATCCCGATCAGCCGTGGAGAATCGATCAGCGGTGTTCGATGGTCGCAACCACTCGGGAGGATCCAGTGCACATACCCGGGCCCGACACCCGCGTGGTCGAGCTGCGGGTGCACGGAATCCTCGGCGCCACCGGGGACGAGCTGACCGACTCCGTCGCCTCGGTGGACGTCGCCGGTGACGGGATCGGGCGGATCATGCGTCCGGCCGACCGGTTGCGCCGCCCGGTCCCCGGGCCGGTGCTGTCGGCCGGGGACCGCTCGGTGCCGCGGATCGTCGAGGGCTACGTCTGGGGCGGCATGACCTCCGGCGGTCTGGCGAAGGCCACCTGGGCGCTGCTCTTCCCGTTCGCGCTGGCGAACATGGCGCACTGGATGCTGCCGCCGGTCCAGACCCGCAACCCGGTCAGCCGGGTCCTCTCCACCGTGCTGCGCGCGCTGCTGCGGTTGTCCGCGCTGCTGCTGACGATGCTGTTCGTCGCGCAGCTGACCGTGATCAGCCTGGACATGGTTGCCGCGCAGTGCCTGAGCCCTGGCGCGCCCTGCCTGGAGTTCGTCCCGGAGGCGTTCCGGTCGTTCGACGTGCTGCGCGCCTCGGTGGCGCTGCTGCCGATCGGGCTGGTCGTCCTCCTCATGCACCAGCTGTCCACTGTGTCCTGGCAGGTCTCGGCGTCGGAGGAGGAGAAGCCGCAGCACTCCGCGCGCGCCCCGATGCTGCCGGGCGCCAACGTGGTCGCCGACCCGGACACCCCCGCGCTGCGCGCCCTGCACGTGGTCGCCGCACTGTCCACTGTGGTGTTGTTGGCGGTGGGTGGCCCGTTCCATCCCTCCGCGGACCCGCGCTGGCTGCTGTCCGCCGCGCTGCTGGTCTTCTGCCTGGTGGCGGTGGCGGGTCTCGACGACCCCGCCGGGATGCACCCGAACGGCAAGGAGAAGGTGCTGCGGACGCTGCTCAGCCGCAACCCGCGCCGCGGGCTGATCGGCGCCGCCGCGCTGCTGCTGTGCTCGGTCGCGCTGCTGCCCGGGCCGCTCACCGGCCAGCTGCCCGGCTCGGGACCCACGATCGACGCGATCACCAGTGCCATGGTGGTCACCTGCGTCGCCGTCGCGGTCCTGCTCACCCCGGCCACGCTGCTGGCCCGGTCCACCTGGAAGGGCTGCCCGCGGGCGCTCCGCCCGTGGGCGGGCGGGTGGATGTCCGCCCCGGTGCTGATGCTGGCGTGCATGCTCGGCGCCGGGTTCGGGGCCGGGCTCGCGTTCACCGTGCGCCAGACCCTCGTCGTCGACGACGCCCCGGGCACACCGGGACCGGTGCTGCCCGCCGCCTTCGACGACGTCACGATCTTCTGGGGCGCCACCACCGTGCTGCTGGTGCTCGCCGCGGTCGTCGGCGTCCCGCTGCTGCTGTTCCGGCGGTGGCGGAGCGGCCGCACCGACGGCGACAGCTCCATCCCGGACGAGATCGCGCTGCTGCACGCGGGCCGTCCCGAGGACCAGCGCGCCGCCGCGAACGCCTGGAAGTGGGCTGATCTGCAGCGCCGCTACTCGCACGTCATCCTCCTCGTGATCGCTGGGGTGCTGGCGATCAGCACCGCCGTGACGGTGGTGGCGCGGACCATCGGCCTGCCGCCGCTGATGGAGACGGACTGGCTGGTCACGATCGGGGTCGTCTCGCTCGCGGGCCTGGCGGCCGGACTGCTGCGGTTGGTCTTCCGCGCGGCCGGCAAGCGCGACACCGCCCGCTACCTCGGGGTGCTCTGCGACCTCGTGCTGTTCTGGCCGCGCGAGGCGCACCCGGTCGTCCCGCCCTGCTACGCGCTCAAGGTCATCCCCGAGCTCGCCCAACGGGCCACCGAGCACCTCGCCGACCCGAACACCCGCGTCGTGCTCGTCGGGCACAGCCAGGGCAGCCTGCTCGCCGCGGTGGCCGCCGCGCGCCTGCTCGACTCGCTGCCGGAGGCCGACCGCGAGCGCGTCGGGCTGGTCACCGCCGGTTCCCAGCTGCAGTGGGCCTACCCGCGCGCCTTCCCCGGCGTGGTGTCGCACGCCGCGCTGCGCGACCTGGCCGGGGCGCTCAGCGGGCGCTGGCGCTCGCTGTGCCGCGGCACCGACCCGCTCGGCGGGGCGGTGACCACGTGGAGCCGGCAGGTCTACGACGGCATGCTGATCGGCGTCGGCTTCCGCGCCGACGGCACGGAAGGACCGCTGCCCGCCGCGACCCGCGGCCCGACCGGCGCGCTGGTGCTGGGCGGCGACCACTGGTTGCCCGACCCGCAGCGCGGGCCGTTCGCGTGCCGCCGGTGGGTGCCGGGCGTGCTGGGGCACAGCGACTACCCCGGTGACCCCGAGTGGGACCGGGCGGTCGCGATGGCCGCCGGCTTGGAGAGCCCGGTGCGGGGTGCCGCGCTGCCGCTGCACCCGCAGACCCCCACGCCGGCACAGGCCCCGGCCGTCCCGAGCCCGCCGAAGTCCGCGCCGCTGACCGCGCGCGGCGGCGACGGCGGGTCCCTGGGCGACTCCGCCGAGGAGCTGGCCCAGGCGGCGGAAGAGCCGGAGCCCGCAGAGCCCGTCCAGGACGACGAGCCGGAACCGGAGACCGCGCCGGAACCGCAGCCGCAGGACGTCAAGGCCCGCCCCAAGCCGTCGGTGCTGCCCGAGCTCACCGAGCCTCGCGGGCGCAGCGCCCCGTGGGAGCGCGCGGCCGCGCTGGGCAGCACCGAGGGCTGAGCCGGTCGCGCGGTCGGGGCACGGTCCCGCTCCCCACGCACCTGGCGCACCACTGCGCGCACTGGCCGCGCCAGGTCGGCGCCGGGAACGACGGCCCCTCGGCGTGGTGGCGCGCACGCGGACGGCCTCGGGCCGACCGACGCGCCGTGGACGGCGGCACCACGGTGCAGCCGTGCGCGTGTGCGGCGCCTCAGACCGCCAGGGAGGGGCGGCGCCCTGGCGCAGCGGCGTTCGTGGACCCCTCACCGGGTCGACCGGTCCGCCACGAACGGCGGCGCCTCGATGCGGCGGTGCGTGCGTGGGCCAGGCGCCGGGGCCGAGCGGTGCGGGCGCTCCGGCGCCCGTGGACCGGAGCGGTCGGTGGTCGGTGGTTCGAGCCGTGATGAGTTCCATGTCGACCATGGTCCGGCTCTGACCAGCGGATTTCATCACCCGAGCCGGTGAACACCCGTTCGAATCCACCGATCGGGTCCCCGAGCACCACGACCCGCCGGACACAGAACGGCGGTGCCGTCCCCACCGGGACGACACCGCCGCACGGTCGACCAGGACTACTCGGTCGAGTCGGAGCCACCGCCGGCCGAGACCTCACCAGCCCTGATCCGCTCGCCCAGTCGCGAGTGGTTGCGGCCGTACAGGAAGTAGATCACCACACCGGCCACCATCCAGACGACGAACCGGACCCAGGTCAGCGCGGTCAGGTTCAGCATCAACCAGACGCAGGCGAGGATCGCCAGGATCGGCACCAGCGGCACCAGCGGGGCGCGGAAGCCGCGCGGCAGGTCGGGCCGGGTCCGCCGGAGCACGATCACGCCCAGCGAGACCAGCACGAACGCGAACAGCGTGCCGACGTTGACCATCTCTTCCAGCTTGTCCGCCGGGAAGAAGCCCGCCGCCGCCAGCACGACCACGGCGACCAGCAGGGTGGCGCGCATCGGGGTGCCGCGCTTCGGGTCGGTCTTGGCCAGGCCACGCGGCACCAGGCCGTCGCGGGACATGGCGAACAGGACGCGGGTCTGGCCCAGCAGCAGCACCATGACGACCGTGGTCAGACCGACCAGCGCACCGACCGCGATGATCGCGGCCGCCCAGTTGACGCCGTGCAGCGCGAAGGCCGTGGCCAGCGTGGACCGGGTGCCGCTCTCGTCGGTCGCCAGGGCCGTGTAGGGCACCATGCCGGTGACCACGAGCGCGACCGCGACGTAGAGCACCGTGACGATCGCCAGGCTGCCGAGGATGCCCCGCGGCGCGTTCTTCTGCGGGTTGCGGGTCTCCTCCGCGGTGGTCGCCACGATGTCGAAGCCGATGAAGGCGAAGAACACCAGCGAGGCGCCGGCCAGCAGGCCGAAGATGCCGAAGGTGCTGGTCTCACCGCCGAGGATGAGCGACAGCAGCGACTGCTCGATCGCCGGCGCGTCGGAGGCCGAGGCCTCGGTGGCCGGCGGGATGAACGGCGTGTAGTTGTCCGTGTTGATGTAGGCCAGGCCGACCACGATGACCAGCAGCACCACGCCGACCTTGATCAGCGTGATGACCAGGCTGACCCGGGCGGACAGCTTGGTGCCCAGCGCCAGCAGCGTGGAGAGCACGGCCACCAGGGCCACCGCGCCCCAGTCGAACTGCAGCCCGCCGCCGAGCTCGAACGACGTCTTGACGTCCACACCGATCAGCCCGAGCACCTGCTGCAGGTAGACCGACCACCCCTTGGCGACCGCGGCCGCGGCGACCGCGAACTCCAGGATGAGGTCCCAGCCGATGATCCAGGCGATGAACTCGCCGAAGGTCGCGTAGGAGTAGGTGTAGGCGCTGCCGGCGACCGGCACCGTGGAGGCGAACTCGGCGTAGCACAACGCCGCGAGCCCGCACGCGATCGCGGCGAGCACGAAGGCCAAGGACACCGAGGGACCCGTCATGTCCCCGGCGGTCCGCGCGGCGAGGGTGAAGATGCCGGCACCGATCACCACGGACACGCCGAAGACGATCAGGTCCCAGGTGCCCAAGTTCTTGCGTAGCTTGGTGTCCGGCTCGTCGGTGTCCAAGATCGATTGTTCGACCGACTTGGTTCGCCACAGCCCAGTACCTGGCACTGTCGCCTCCTCAGCAATCCCTCAGTGTGGGTCGCACCCTAACCCGCCAGTGCGACTGGCGGAACTCGATGACTTGAGTCCGCCAGCACATTCGTTAGCGGCTCGTGATGCGCGTTGCGGGGCGTTATCAGAACAGATCGCCTCAGCCCGCCAGCGCCCGCCCCCGCTCCAAGTCGGGTTCGAGGTAGATCAACCGCGCCGCGGGCACCTTCGCGCGGATCCGCGCCTCCGCCTCGTCGATCTCGGTGGCCACCTGCGCCACCGACAGCGACGGCGCCATGCCGATCTTGGCGGCGATGAGCAGCTCCTCCGGGCCGAGGTACTGCGTGCGGATGTGGATCACCTTCTCCACCTTCCCGCGCTCCAGCTCACCGACGATCTCGGCCAGCAGCTCGCGGCTCGCGCCCTCCCCGATGAGCAGGCTCTTGGTCTCGACGATGAGCACGACCGCGATCACGCCCAGCAGCAGGCCGATGCACGTGGTGCCGATGCCGTCCCACACCGGGTTGCCGGTGACCGCGGTGAGCCCGACACCGCACAGGGCCAGCACCAGGCCGACGAGCGCGCCCAGGTCCTCCAGCAGCACCACCGGCAGCTCCGGGGTCGTGGCCTGCCGGACGAACTGCCACCAGCTCAGCTCGCCCTTGAGCTGGCGGGACTCGCCGATCGCGGTGACGAAGCTGTAGGCCTCCAGGGCGACCGCGACCAGCAGGATCAGCACCGCCGCCCAGACGTGGGTCAGCGGCTCGGGTTGCTGGATCTTGTGGACGCCCTCGTAGATCGCGAACACCGAGCCGAGGGTGAACAGCAGCAGCGCGACCACGAAGGAGTAGAAGAACCGGTCGCGGCCGTACCCGAACGGGTGCTCCTCGGTGGGCTTGCGCTGCGCGGTCTTCTGCCCGAGCAGCAGCAGGCCCTGGTTCGAGGTGTCGGCCAGCGAGTGCACCGACTCCGCGAGCATCGAGGACGAACCCGTGAACAGGAAGCCGGTGAACTTCGCCGCCGCGATGCCCGCGTTGGCCGAGAGCGCAGCCAAGATCGCCTTGGTTCCGCCACTTGCTGACACGTTCTCTCCTGTGCCTCTCCCGAGCTCCGACCGGCTGACCGGTCGATGACGGGTGGAATCTACCGGCTGGCCCGCACCGCGGACGCCAGGTCGACGATCTCGTCCCGTTCGGCACTGTTCGCCCGTTTTCGGCCGTTCTCGGGTGGCGGGCTCTAGAACGCCCCGGCGGCGGCGCGGAACACCTGCGCCCGCCCCTCGGCGTCGAGCTCGACCGGACGCACCTGCACCGCCGGGTCGGACGCCGCCAGCCACACCGACTGGCCCCGGTCCAACCGCAGCTCGCGCGGCACCGAGCCGTTGTGCGTGCAGCTGGTCAGCTGGATGCTCCCCTTGGTGCACAACAGGATCTGCGGTCCCGGGGAGTCCAGGTGCACCACACCGGACTCGGCCGGGGTCCAGTCCAGCCGGGAGAGCTCGAACTCGTCGGCCGGGGTGCGGTACGCGGTGAGGTTGGCGTCCAGCGACTCGCCCTTGAGCACCCGCATGTCCCCGCAGGCGAAGTCCAGCACCCGCAGCAACTCCGGGACGTCGACGTGCTTGGGCGTCAGCCCGCAGCGCAGGATGTTGTCGGAGTTCGCCAGGATCTCGATGGCGGTGCCGTTGAGGTAGGCGTGCAGGTTGCCCGCGGGCAGGAAGATCGCCTCGCCCGGCTGCAGCACGATGCGGTTGAGCAGCAGGCTGGCCAGCACCCCGGCGTCGTGCGGGTAGGCCTCGCCGAGCTCCAGCACCGTCCGGCACTCGAGCGCGAACTCGCCGTGCGCCCGGACGTGCTCCACGCACGCCTCCAGCAACTCGGGCAGCACCTCGCGCAGGTAGTTCTCCGGCAGCGTGATCCACGTGGTGAACAGTGCGCGGAGGCCGTCGGCGTCGGGCTGGGCGGCGAGCAGCTCGCGGTGCGCGCGCAGGCTCGGCACGGCCAGCTCGTCCAGCAGCCGGACGGTGCGCTGGGCCTCGCGGAACCCGGCCAGCGCGTGGAACTCGGTGAGGGCGCAAACCAGTTCCGGTTTGGCGGTGGGGTCCGGGTAGTTGCGGTTCGGCGCGTTGCGCGCGATGCCCGCTTCCTCCTCCAGCCGGAACCCCTCCGCGGCCTGCTCCGCGGACGGGTGCGCCTGCAGGCTCAGCGGCTCGTCGGCGGCCAGCACCTTGAGCAGGAACGGCAACCGGCCGCCCCAGCGCTGCACGCACACCGGCCCCAGGTGGTGCTCCGGATCGGCCTCCAGCAGGGACAGCAGGGAGACCTCTTCGCCGTCGGGACGGACCACGCGCGACGGGTCGCCGGGGTGCGCCCCCATCCACAGCTCGGCTTCCGGGTGCGGGGTGGGGACGGGCCGACCGAGCAGATCAGCAATAGCGGTACGCGAGCCCCACGCGTAGGGGCGCACCGCGTTCCGCAGTAGCTCCACAGTCGTTCTCTCGCTTCCTCGTCATCGCGTCCTCGTCCGCGACGTCCAGCACAGCACACCGCGCCGGTCCACCGGGCGGCATCGGGGCAAACCCTGGGAAACCCCTCAGTGCATCGCCAGCGCCGGCCAGCCGGGACCGTTCAGCGTGCCTGCCGCCAACCCGAGGTAGACGGCGGCCATGTCGAACCGGGCGGCCAGCACAGCGGACCGCAGGACCGCGTCGTCGCCCACCGCATCACCCGGGCTGACCAGGTCGGCGCCGGGCAGGTCGCGCACCGCGCCCCGCTCCTGCGCCTCCCCCTGCTCGTCGTGGCGCGCGCTGACCAGGAACACGCGCAGCGCGGTCCCCGGGTCGTCCTCGGGGTCGGCGAAGAGGTCCGCTTCGGACCCGGCGGCGGCCCGGTGCAGCGCGCGTTCCGCCACCGCCTGCTGGTAGTCGGCCACGTGGCAGGGCGTCGCGGTGTGGGCACCGAGCGCGAAGGCCCCGTGCTCGGCCACCGCCGTGGACGCCGGGTCCAGGCCCCACAGCAGGGGGACGCGCTCGGCCAACCGCATCGCCAGCGACTTGGCGGGGTTGGTCAGCGTCTCGTGGTTCGGGTGCGCGCGCTCGGCTTCCTTGTCCAGCTCGTCGGCCAGCTGTTCGGCGTCGAAGCGCAGCAGGTCGAGCGTGCGGAAGACGCTGAGCCCGACCGCCAGGGCGTGCGCGAAGGACAGCGTGGACGGCACCGGGACGCGCGGTGGGAGCACCGTCGCCCGTCCCGCGCCCGCGGCCGCGACCGGCCCGTCCGGCGGGATGGCGAGCACGACCGTCGCACCGCGGCGGCAGGCGACCGAGACCGACTCGGCCAGCACCGTGTCACCGACGTCGTCGCTGTGCGCCAACACCACGTCCAGCGCGCCGATCCAGGCCGGGACGGTGTCGGTGACCACCACCGGCACCGGGCAGCGCGGCCCCGCCAGGGCGGCCAGCAGGCGGCAGACGCCGGGGCCCACCCCGGGGCGGGCCAGCAGCACCACGGCGCGGGGCCGGCCGTCGAACAGGTCGTCGAGGCCCGCCTCGGTGGCGGACTCGACCGCCGCGCGGACCTGCGCGCCCGAGAGAGCGGCGAGCCGCAGCAGGCCGCCGGTGTCGGCGTCGACCAGTCGAGCCGGGTCGTCGAAGAGGCTGTCGTCGAGCACCGGGCCGTCACCCCTCCCCGGAAGCGCCGGGGGCCGGTCCCCCGACCGCTTCCTCCAGCAGCAGCACCGGGATCCCGTCCCGCACCGGGAACGCGCGTCCGCAGGAGGTGCAGGTCAGGTAGTCGGCCTGGGAGTCGTCGCCCAGCCCCGGCCGCAGCGGGGCGTGCTGCGGGCACGGGCAGGCCAGGATCTCCAGCAACTGCGGCTCCAGGTCAACGGCCACTCTTCCCCTCCCCAAACTCGCTCGCGCCCCCGGGCGCGGCACCGTGCTGCCGACCGTCGGGTCGGACGCGGGACTTCACCCTCGGACGACCGCGAGCACCTCGTCGCGCAGCGCGGCCATCGCGTCAGTGT
This sequence comes from Saccharopolyspora hordei, assembly GCF_013410345.1. Taxonomy (NCBI): domain Bacteria; kingdom Bacillati; phylum Actinomycetota; class Actinomycetes; order Pseudonocardiales; family Pseudonocardiaceae; genus Saccharopolyspora; species Saccharopolyspora hordei. Next base: position 1,557,646 of record NZ_JACCFJ010000001.1, on the reverse strand, counting down.
CCCTCGCCTCCACGTTGAGCCGGAGCAGCGGTTCGGTGTTGGACGGGCGCAGGTTGAACCAGGAACCGTCCGACAGCTCCACGGTAAGCCCGTCGAGCTCGTCGACACGAGCGCCCGACCGGTCGCCGAAGGTGGCCGCCACCGCGCGCATCCGGCCCTGCTGGTCGTCGACCGTCGAGTTGATCTCGCCGGAGGCGACGTAGCGCGAGTAGCTGCTCATCAGCTGCGACAACGGCTGGTCCTGGCCACCCAGGGCGGCCAGCACGTGCAGCGCGGCCAGCATGCCGGAGTCGGCCCGCCAGAAGTCGCGGAAGTAGTAGTGCGCGGAGTGCTCGCCGCCGAAGATCGCCCCGGTCTCGGCCATCGTCTGCTTGATGAACGAGTGGCCGACGCGGGTGCGCACCGGCTTGCCGCCGTGCTCGGCGACGATCTCGGGCACCGCCTTGGAGGTGATCAGGTTGTGGATGATGGTCGCGCCGGGCTCCTTCTCCAGCTCGCGGACCGCGACCAGCGCGCTGATGGCGCTCGGCGAGACCGGGTCGGCGTTCTCGTCGACCACGAAGCAGCGGTCGGCGTCGCCGTCGAAGGCCAGCCCGGCGTCCGCGCCGACCTCGCGCACCTTGGCCTGCAGGTCGACCAGGTTGGCCGGGTCCAGCGGGTTGGCCTCGTGGTGGGGGAAGGTGCCGTCGAGCTCGAAGTACATCGGCACCAGCTCGATCGGCAGCCCCTCGAAGACGGTGGGCACGGTGTGCCCGCCCATCCCGTTGCCGGCGTCCACCACGATCTTCAGCGGGCGGATGCCGCGGATGTCGACCAGCTCGCGCAGGAAGGCGGCGTACTCGGCGACCATGTCGCGCTCGCTGGTGCTGCCCTTGGCGCCGAGGAACTCGGGCACGCCGTGGGCGACCAGCTCCTGGATCTCGGACAGGCCGCTGTCCTGGCCGACCGGGGCCGCGCCGGCCCGGCACAGCTTGATCCCGTTGTACTGGGCCGGGTTGTGGCTGGCGGTGAACATCGCGCCCGGGAGCTCGAGCCGACCGGACGCGAAGTAGAGCATGTCAGTGCTGGCCAGGCCGATGTTGATCACGTCGACGCCCTGGCCGGTGACGCCTTCGGCGAAGGCCTCGGCCAAGCCCGGCGAGGACTCCCGCATGTCGTGGCCGATGACCACCGCGGGGCCACCCACGAGCCGGGTGAAGGCGGCGCCGATCTCCCGCACCGCGTCGGCGTCGAGGCCTTCCCCGACCACCCCGCGGATGTCGTACGCCTTGACGATCCCCGACAGGTCTCGCACGCTGCACCCTCCCCGATTCCGCGCCAGACACGACGTCGTTGGCAGCCTACCGGCGATCGACGAGGTGGTGGCGTCCGCTGGGAGCACGCGAGCTGTTCATCACGATCGGCTCACTCGTCGACCGGGTCCGGCAACGCTCGCAGGTGCCCGCGGCGGCTGCCTCCGGGGGCGAGCCCGTGGTGCTCGACCGGCCGGTCCGGTCGCCCGGCCTCCCGGACCGCCTCGGCCAGCGCGGTCAGGTCGTCGTCGGAGGGTTGCGGCGGGGCGAACTCGCCCTCGTGCCGCACGACCTCCCAGCCCTTCGGCACGGTGAGCCGCAGCGCGTGCGCTTCGCACAGGTCGTAGCTGTGCGGTTCGGCGTAGGTGGCCAGCGGGCCGACGACCGCGGTGGAGTCCGCGTAGGCATACGTGAGCGTGGCGACGGCCGGGTTGAGACACCCGGTCCGCGAGCAACGCCTCACGCTCCGCACGACACGCACGATAGCGCGCCCGGTCCAGTGCGCGGCGAAGGCACGCGGAAACCGGCGTCGTCCGGGCCCCTGAGCTCGGCGTTCGGCCGTGTCCGCTCGGCGCGAACAGATCCCCGCCGATCGGGTGTCTCCCCTGGTCGGCGGAGCGACGGAGGGGGTCGGCGGCCGGTCGCGGCGCCTGGCGGGGCCGCGGCCGCCGTGCTCCCATCGAGCGAAACGGGTCCGGCGGGCGAGCGCTGTCCCGGTGGGAGGGGTGGAAGGCGTACCCTCGGCCCGTGGTGACCGCACGTGGATCTCGGCGTCGCGTCCGCTTCCGGCGGGACCGGCGCGGCCGCGGGCTGCGCGGGCCGCTGTACCCGTCCTCGGTCCCGGTGTCGCGCAGCCGTTCGCAGCGCTTCGACGCGCTGGTGCTGGAGGCGCTGGAGCCGATCGAGCAGCGCTGGCACGCCGAGCTGACGCAGCTGGACGTCGCCGTCGACGAAGTACCGGAGATCACCAGCACCACGCCCGAGAAGATCGTGTGGGACGACGACGTGGTGGTGGACTCCAACGTGCCGCTGGCCCGGCTGGTGCCGGCCGGGGTGGACCGGCGCGGGCTCCCCACACGCGCCCGGATCGTGCTGTACCGGCGTCCGCTGGAGGCGCGGGCGCGCGACGGCACGGACATGGCGGACCTGCTGCACGACGTGCTGGTCGAGCAGGTCGCGGCCTACCTCGGGCTGGACCCGGACGTCATCGAAGGGCAGTGACCGGGGCCTCCGGCGCGGTGCGGGGTCTCCGACGACGACGCGCGCCGGACGCCGGTCAAGGCGTGGTCCCGGCCTCGCGGCGGCGGCCGGGGATCGCCACGACCACGGTGAACAGCACCGCCGCCGCCTGCACCGACAGCAGCGCCGTCCGCGGCACCTCGGTGTAGCCGACCCGCACCTCGGCGGCCTGCTCCGGCAGCGGGATCGCCACCTGGTTGCCCCAGGCGGTGGCCAGCGGGAACGTCATGCCGTCGACCCGCGCGTACCAGCCGGGCTCGTTCACCGCACCGAGCACCAGCGCGCGCCCGGCGCCGCCCTCGGAGACCCGGACGGTGAAGTTCGGCAGCTGCGCGGCCACGGGGAGCGGACGGGCCTCGGGCGTCGGTTCCGGCTCGGTCTGCGCCTGGCGCGCCAGGTCGGGGCCGACCAGCTTGACCGGGGAGCTCGGCAGCAGCAGGCGCAGCACCCGGCTGCCGTCCAGCAGGCGCTCGTGCTCGCTGACCAGACCGCGGCCGAGTTCGGGCACCGCGGAGTCGCCCGGCACGACGACGAACTCGGCGCCGTGGGCGGCCGCCGCGGCCAGCGCCGCCCGCACCCGACCGGGGTCGGTGGACTGCAGGTCGTCGTCGACCTGGCGCAACCAGTCCGCGGCGTTCCCGGCGGGGGCCAGGTCGTCGTCGCCGAAGCGCGGGCCGGGACCGGTGACCATCCGCGCGGGCTGCGGCCCCGGGTCGAGCACCAGTCGCGTCCCGGACGGCCCGGCCACCGGCTGCGCCGGCGCCAGCGGACCGCTGGCCAGCGCGACCGCGGAGCCCACCACGAGCGCGAGGACGACCACGGCACCCGCGGCGATCCCGGCACCCTGCGGCAGCGCGGGCAGCGCGGCCGGCAGCTGCAGCCGTCCGGCGCGCAGCACGATCCAGCAGCAGCCGACCGCGACGAGCACCAGCGGACCACCGGTCCACCCGCTGGTGGCGACCCCGCCGGTGATCGGCTCGGCCACCGACCCGTCCACCGCACCGGCCAGCAGCCACCCGAAGACCACGACCCCGACCGCCGGGAGCATCCGCTTGTCCCACGCGAGGACGAGCGCGAGCACCGCGGCCAGCACGAACAGCACCCCGAGCGCGCCGGCCGGGGACCCGTCCGGGCTCAAGGCGAACAACCACGCGCCCGCGTGCTGCTCCACCACCCGGGCCCCGGGCCCGTGCAGCAGCACCTCCGGGTGCCGCAGCAGCACGACGGGCCACGGCAGCAGGCAGGCGACCGACAGCAGCACCACCGCCGCCAGTCCGGCCACGCGGCGCTGGCTGCGTGCCGTCTCACCGGGCAGCAGCACGTGCCCGAGCAGCGCCAGCACGACCAGCGCGAGGTGCATCAGCGGGGAGAAGGCGCCGAGCACCGCCAGTCCCAGCGCGGTCAGGCAGACGGTGCCCAGCCACTGCCCCGCGGGGCGCCGGAGCACCGCCGCGATCCCGGCCAGCAGCGGCGGCACCAGGACGTGCGCGACGACCACGTCGAGGCGTCCCTGCCCGGCCGACAGCGACGCCACCGGCAGCAGGGCGTACGCACCGGCCACGACCGCGCGCCGCAACCTCGAGACACCGAGCGCCCCGGCCGCGAAGTAGGCGCTCACCCCGGCGAGCGGGACCCCGAACAGCAGCAGGAGCGACACCACGACCGACGGTCCACCGAGGACACTGCCGAGCAGCGCCAGCACCAGCAGCGACGGCGGGGCGGGCGAGCCGGTGCCACCGGCGACCGGGTGCCAGGCGGCCAGGTAGTCGTGCCACGTGGTCGCCAGGTCGGCCGTCGGGAACAGCCGACCGCCGGCCAGGTCGGCGCCGAGGCGGCCGGTGACGAGCGCGTTGACCACCGCGAACACCAGCAGTGCGGCGGTGAGGACGAACAGCGGCGCGGAGAGCAGCCGCAACACCCTGCCACGGCTGAGGAAAGCGCCGCGGCGTTCGCGCGGCGCGGGCGAGGGTCGGCGCTCCCACCGCTCGAAGACGTCGCGCCGGACGAGCCGGCCGGCCTGCACCTCGTCCGCGGTCGTGCCCTCCCCGGCCGTGGCCAGCAGCCCGGCCAACCGGTCCGGCCCGGGCGCGGGCCCGCCGTCGAGCACCCACAACCAGCGGCCGGGCTCGGCCCACCGCCGCTTGCCCAGCGCCACGGCGTCCGCGACCGCGGTGGTGAACGACGTGTCCCGCGGCAGGGTCAGCACGTCGTCGACGAGCTGGTCCGCGCGCGCCTGGGCCAGCAGCTCCGCGGTGCGGTCGGTCGAGCCGGTGTCCACCGCGATCACGCGGCGCGGTCTGGTGGACTGCTCGGCGAGGGCGGCGAGCACCCCCGGCAACCACGACTCACCGTCCCGACACACCACGACCGCCAGCACCGGCGCGCTCAACGTCTTCCTCCTGCGGGCCAGATCCACCACCGCACGAACGGTAGTGCACCAGCCGCGGGAAGAGGCCCGCCGAAGCGGTCTGCGCCCGTGAACCGGTCCACACCCGGCGGCGACCGCCGGGGACAAGCGCGGGCGCACCGCCGACCTGGCGAGGGGAGCTCGCGAACGCCGCGCTCGCTTCAGCGCGGGCGCGCGCTCACGTCACACCGCGCGGCGCTTGAGCTTGCGACGCTCCCTTTCGGACAGTCCGCCCCAGATGCCGAAGCGCTCGTCGTGCTGCAGCGCGTACTCCAGGCACTCGGAGCGCACCTCGCAGCCCGCGCAGATCCGCTTCGCCTCGCGCGTGGAACCGCCCTTCTCCGGGAAGAACGCCTCCGGGTCGGTCTGCGCGCAGAGGGCCCGCTCCTGCCACTCCTGCTCTTCTTCGGACAGCTCGACCAGCTCGGCCAGGACGTCGAACTCCGCGACGGGAGCGTCCCCGCGCTCCGCCAAGCGGCTGTTGCCGGAAATCCACATCGTTGCATCTCCCCCGATTTCTCCCGTTCCCGCCGGCCCTCCCCAGGGCCGGAACAGGACGCACTCCTGCTCGCGGATGACCCGGTCCCCCCTCCGAGGACCCCGCACTCCGACGGCGGTGCCGTCGCCGACCAGGTGCGCCGCCCGCCCTCTCCGCCGGCGGCACCTCGATCGACCTCGTGCCCGACCAGGTCTCCCGCTCCTGGTCGCCCGATCCTGCGATCTCCCCGCTTGTCGGGTGATCGTTTCACCGGTGAATGACACTGCTGTGATTACACTCGTGTAGCTCCTTGCGGTCAAGCGGAGACCATCCGTAGGGGGACACCCGGACAGCGCCACCGCACGGCCACCAGGTCCTGTCGGACACACGCGTCCGCCGCAGCGCCGGTACTCCGTCCGCAGGAACCGTTCCCCCGCACGGAGTCACCGTGATCATGGATACCAGCGGATGGTCATCTTCGCCGGACGAGATCCGCCCCCGTGCCCTGAACCGGTCAGGGACACTGGGGGGCGTGAAGAGCTCCACGACGCGCATCAGCCCCCTCTTCCTGCTGATCGTCGGACTGACCGCGCTGGGCGGCGTGCTCGCCACCGTCGACACCGAGCTGGCGCTGACCACCGGTGTCCTGCTGCTCGTGCTCGGCGGTTGGGCGCTGTCGCTGTGCCTGCACGAGTTCGGGCACGCGGTCACCGCCTACCGCGGCGGGGACCTCTCGGTGCGCTCGAAGGGCTACCTGACGCTGGACCCGCGGCACTACACCGACCCGGTGCTGAGCATCGTGCTGCCGCTGGTCTTCGTGGCGATCGGCGGCATCCCGCTGCCCGGCGGCGCGGTGTGGATCAACCACCACGCGCTGCGCTCCCGGCGCACCGAGTCGATGGTGTCGCTGGCCGGGCCGCTGACCAACCTGGTGCTGGGCATGCTCATCGTCGCCGCGGTCTCCGTGGTGCCGATGGCGCCCGGGCTCGCGGCGGGCCTGTCCTACCTCGCCTTCCTGCAGGTGATCGCCTTCGTGCTGAACGTCCTGCCGGTCCCCGGCCTGGACGGCTACGGCGCCATCGAGCCGTACCTGTCCGGCCCGGCGCGGCGGTTCGGCGAGAAGGCCCGGCCGTGGGCCCCGCTCGTGCTGTTCCTGCTGCTGCTCGGCGTGCCGGTGGTCGGGCGGCTGTTCTTCGAGCTCGCCTACTTCGTGTTCGACCTGGTCGGCGGGGACACGAACCTGACGGCCCTCGGGCAGGCCGTCTTCCGCAGCCTCTTCCGCTTCTGAGACCGCCGGCCGCAGGTTCGCGGTCCCGGGCACCGGGCGCCGTGCGAGGATCGGGACCGTGAAGGTCGTAGTTCTGGTCGGCGGGGTCGGTGGCGCGCGGTTCCTGCTCGGGGTGAAGGCAGCGCTGGGCCTGCCCGCCGTGGGCGAGCCGCAGCAGCAGTCCGAGCACGAGGTCACCGCGGTGGTCAACGTGGGCGATGACGTGTGGATGCACGGGTTGCGGGTCTGCCCGGACCTGGACACCTGCATGTACACGCTCGGCGGGGGCATCGACGAGGCGAAGGGCTGGGGCCGGGTCGACGAGACCTGGTCGGTCAAGCAGGAGCTGGCCGCCTACGGCGTGGAACCGAGCTGGTTCGGGCTCGGCGACCGGGACATCGCCACCCACCTGGTGCGCTCGCGGATGCTGCGCGCCGGGTACTCGCTGTCGGAGGTCACCCAGGCGCTGTGCGACCGGTGGCGGCCGGGCGTGGACCTGCTCCCGGTGACCGACGAGCGGGTGGAGACGCACGTCGCCATCGACGACCCGGACACCGGGGAGCAGCGGGCCGTGCACTTCCAGGAGTGGTGGGTGCGGTACCGGGCGGAGCCGAAGGCGCACGCGATCGTGCCGGTGGGGGCGGACGAGGCCAAGCCCACACCCGCGGTGCTGGACGCGGTGCGCGAGGCCGACGTGGTGCTGCTGGCGCCGTCGAACCCGGTGGTCAGCATCGGGACGCTGCTGACCGTGCCGGGCTTCCGCACCGCGCTGCGGGAGACCTCGGCGCCGGTCGTGGGCCTGTCCCCGATCATCGGCGGCCGGCCGCTGCGCGGCATGGCCGACGCCTGCCTGGCCGCCATCGGGGTGGACAGCACCGCCGAGGCGGTCGGTCGGCACTACGGCTCGCGGCAGGACGCCGAGGGCGTCCTGGACGGCTGGCTGGTGCACACCGGCGACACCGCCGAGGTCCCCGGCGTGCGGGTGCGCGCCGTCCCGCTGCTGATGTCCGACGTGGACGCCACCGCCGCGATGGCGCAGGCGGCGTTCGACCTGGCCGGGGAGGTGCGATGAGGGACCACGCGGCAACCGGCGGGTTGCGGGTCTTCGCCGTCCAGGGGCTGCCCGAGTTCGGCCCCGGGGACGACCTGGCGGCGTCGGTCTCGGCGGCCGCCCCGTGGCTCAGCGACGGCGACGTCGTGGTGGTCACCAGCAAGGTGGTGTCCAAGGTCGAGGGCCGGATGGTGTCCGCGCCGCAGGACCCGCAGCTGCGCGACGAGCTGCGGCGCGAGCTGGTGCTCTCCGAGGCCACCCACGTGGTGGCGCGGCGCGGCCGGACGCTGATCACCCAGAACAAGCTCGGCATCGTGCAGGCCGCCTCCGGCATCGACGCCTCGAACGTGCCGCAGGACCAGATCGCGCTGTTGCCCGAGGACCCGGACGCCTCCGCGCGCCGGCTGCGGGCCGGGCTCGCCGAGCGGCTCGGGGTGCAGGTCGGCGTGGTGGTGACCGACACGATGGGCCGCGCCTGGCGGATCGGCCAGACCGACGTGGCGATCGGCGCGGCCGGGCTCGGCGTGCTGCACGACTACGCGGGCAGCACCGACTCGCAGGGCAACGAGCTGGCCGTGACGCAGGTGGCGGTGGCCGACGAGATCGCGGCCGCGGCGGACCTGGTCAAGGGCAAGCTGGGCGCGGTGCCGGTGGCGGTGGTCCGCGGACTGACCACTGTGGACGACGGGTCGTGCGCGCGGGACCTGGTGCGCACGGTCGAGGACGACCTGTTCTCGCTGGGCACGGCGGAAGCGCTGGCGCAGGGCCGCCGCGAGGCGGTGCTGATGCGCCGCTCGGTGCGGCAGTTCGCCGACACCCCGGTGGACGAGGCCGCGGTGCGCCGCGCGGTCGGCGCGGCCCTCACCGCACCCGCCCCGCACCACACCCGCCCGGTGCGCTTCGTGTGGCTGCGCGACCGCCCGCTGCGGACGAAGCTGCTGGACGCGATGCGCACGGCGTGGCTGGACGACCTGCGCGGGGACGGCATGGCGGCGGAGGCCGCGCAGCGCCGCGTCAAGCGCGGCGACCTGCTCTACGCCGCCCCGGAGCTGGTGCTGCCGTTCCTGGTGCGCGACGGCGCGCACGACTACCCGGACGAGCGGCGGGCCGAGGCCGAGCGCCGGATGTTCACCGTCGCCGGCGGTGCCGCGGTGCAGGGCCTGCTGGTGGCGCTCGCCGCCGAGGACCTCGGCTCGTGCTGGGTGTCCTCGACGCTGTTCTGCCCGGACGTGGTCCGCGCGGAGCTGGACCTGCCCGACTCCTGGGAGCCGCTCGGCGCCGTGGCGGTCGGCCACCCGGCCGAACCGGCCGACGGGCCGCGCGCTCCCCGGGACCTCGACGACGGATTGGTGGAGCTGTGAACGGACCCCAGGACGACGCGCTGCGCGTGCTCGGCGAGTGGCGCCCGGCCGACCCGCAGCAGGAGGCGCTGCGGCACGCCTTCCTGACGCTGCTGGACGCCCGCGCCGACGGCTGTCTGCGGGCCTGCGAGCCGGGGCACGTCACGGCCTCGGCGGTGCTGCTCGACGCGGCGGGCGAGAACGTGCTGCTCACCCTGCACCCCCGGGTGGGTTCCTGGCTGCAGCTGGGCGGGCACTGCGAGCCCGAGGACACCACGCTGGCCGGTGCGGCGCTGCGGGAGGCCACCGAGGAGTCCGGTGTGGACGGTCTGGTGGTGGACCCGGAGCCGGTGCACCTCGACGTGCACCCGATCACCTGCTCGCTCGGCAAGCCGACCCGCCACTTCGACGTCCGCTTCGTGGTCCGCGCCCCGGAGGGCGCGCAGCCGAACCGCAGCGACGAGTCCCTCGACCTGCGCTGGTGGCCGGTGGACGCCCTGCCGGAGGGCACCGACCTGGGACCGCTGGTCGCCGCCGCCAGCCGGCGGGGCTGACCCTCACAGCGCGCGGTAGTCGCGGACCGGCATCCGGGGGCCGTAGCGGGGGCGCCGCACCCCGGCGGCGCCGAGGTAGCGGACCGCGCGGTGGCGGTGGCCCGCGTAGGGCGCCAGGGCTTCGAGCATGCCGTCGTCGTCGAGCGGGTGGCCGACGAGGGCGAGGCCGACGACCGTCGGCAGGTGGTAGTCGCCGACGCTGACCGCGTCCGGGTCGCCCCAGGCCCGCTGCGCGACCTCCGCCGCCGTCCAGGGCCCGATGCCGGGCACCTTCTGCAGCAGCGCGCGCCCCTCGGCGCCGCGCAGCGCGACCGCGCGCTCCAGCCGCCCGGCCACCGACGCGGCCGCGAGCAGCGTGCGCCTGCGGGCACCGTCGATGCCCGCGCGGTGCCACTCCCAGTCGGGGATGGCGCGCAGCCGCAGCGGGTCCGGCGCGACCCGCAGCCGCTCCACCGGTCCCGGGGCGCGGCTGCCGAAGCGCCAGCACAGCTCCCGCCAGGAGCGCCACGCCTCGCGGTTGGTGACCTTCTGCTCCAGCACCGCGGCGACCAGCACGTCCCACACCCGCCCGGAGGCGCACAGCCGCACGCCGCGCGAGGCGCGCCGTCCGCGCTCCACGACGTCGTGCACCGCGACGAACCCGCTGTCGTCGTCGGAGGCCCCGAGCAGGTCCGGGACGGTGTCCAGCACCAGCTCCGCGCCCGCGCCCCAGGCCGCGGCCTCCACCTCCCCGGCGCCGTTCACGCTCAGCCGCAGCGTGGTCGGGCCGACCGGTGTGGTGGTGCCCCACCACACCGCACCCGAGGGCTCGACCCGCGTGGTGGGGTCGCCGCTGCCCCGGCGCAGCGGGGCGAGCACCCGCGGCAGGTCCAGCGGGTACGGCGGGGACCAGGTCCTGGTCGCGGGCTCGGGCATCGGCTCCCGAGGGTAGGCCGGTCGCCGCTGCGCACCGCGGCCCGGGTGGCTCAGCAGTCGGCGGAGAAGCGGACGCCGTGCTCCGGCAGCTCCACGCCCGGCCACACGCGGACGCCGTCGAGCAGTTCGCAGCCCGCCCCGACGTGCGCCCGGTCACCGATGACCGCGCCGCGCAGCACCGCGCCGGACCCGATCGTCGCGCCCGCGCCGACCACGCTGCGCTCCACGACCGCGCCGGCCGCCACCCGGACCCCGTCGAACAGCACCGACCCCTCGACGCGCGCGCCGTCCTCCACGACGCAGCCGGCGCCGACCGCGCTGCCGCCGCCGACGCTCGCGCCGGGCGCGACCGAGGCCCCGTCGAGCAGCAGCGCCTCGCCGGGCCCGCCCGGCAGCGCGTGCGTCGGCACCACGCCCCGCACCAGGTCCGCCGAGCCCTGGACGAACGCCTCCGGGGTGCCCACGTCCAGCCAGTACGAGGTGTCGACGTGACCTTGCACACGCGCGCCCGAGGCGAGCAGCTCGGGGAAGGTCTCGCGCTCCACCGACACCGGCCGCCCGGCCGGGATGCGGTCGATCACCTCGCGGCGGAACACGTAGCAGCCGGCGTTGACCTGGTCCACCGGCGGGTCGTCGGTCTTCTCCAGGAAGGCGGTGACCCGCCCGTCGGCGTCGGTCGGGACGCAGCCGAAGCGGCGCGGGTCGGACACCTTCACCAGGTGCAGCGTCACGTCCGCCGCGGTGCTGCGGTGCGTGGCCAGCAGGTCCGTCAGGTCCACCCCGGAGAGGATGTCGCCGTTGAACACCAGCACGTCGTCGGCGCTGAGCCGGTCGGCCACGTTGCGGATGGCCCCGGCGGTGTCCAGCGGCTGCGGCTCGACCGCGTACTCCAGCCGCAGGCCGAGGTCGGCGCCGTCGCCGAAGTGCTCGGCGAACACCTCGGCCTTGTAGGAGGTGCCGAGCACCACGTGCTCGATGCCGGCGGCCCGGATGCGGGACAGCAGGTGGCGGAGGAACGGCACCCCGGCCGTGGGCAGCATCGGCTTCGGGGCCGACAGCGTCAGCGGCCGGAGGCGCACGCCACGCCCTCCCACCAGCACGACGGCTTCCGCCGTCGACGGCGCGGCCCGGTCCCGATCATCCGTGGACATCGGCGCAGTTCCTCCTCTACCTGACGGACTTCCCTGACGAAAACCCATTGGGGGGAATACTCTGGCAGGGGCAACGGCATAATGGTCACCGGGCCCGTCCCCAGCGGTCGCGCCCGGCTCGACGGACGGCCCGCCTCGGCGGGCCACCGACTGCGAACGACTGAGAGGGCATCCCCATGGACCCGCGCCTCCGAGCCGACGAAGCACTTGCTCGCGCGCGGGCACGCGGCGCGTTCGTCGTCACACCGGACAACGCCACGTCACCGATGGACGCCGCCAACACCGTGCGCATCCCGCGAGACGTCGTCGACCAGGCCGACTCCCCGGACACCACGCAGGTGATCCCGCAGTCCGGCCCGCAGCAGCACCAGCCACGCCCGCAGCACCAGCCGGCCGACCCGCAGCCGCAGGACTGGCCGACCGAGGACTACGGGCAGCAGCTGCCGCCGAACCCGTACCAGGCGCAGCGCGGACCGAACGAGTTCGGCCCGCTCGGTTCGCAGGCGACCCCGCAGTACCCCCAGCAGTAGCCCGGCGGGCAGCGCGCACCTCAGCGGGTCTCGATGCGGGCCCGCAGCGCCAGCGCGGCGCGCAGCGCGAGCCGCAGCGGCGCCCACAGCGGTCCGCGGTGGCGGTCGGCGAGGTAGCGGTAGGCGCTGCGGTGGTGCTCCAGCAGCATCCGCTTGGCGGCCTTCGAGGTCGAGCGGCCACCGATGTGCATGACCTCGGCGCTGGGCACGTAGACGTTGAGCCAGCCCTTCCGGCGCAGCCGGTCGCCGAGGTCGACGTCCTCGAAGTACATGAAGTACCGGGGGTCGAAGCCGTCGACGGAGTCGAAGGCCTCGCGGCGCAGCAGCAGGCACGACCCGGACAGCCAGCCCGCCGTGCGCTCGGTGATCTCCGCCTCGGACTGCTTGTAGGCGCGCGTCCACGGGTTGTTCGGCCACACCGTGCCGAACACCGCGTGCCCGGCGCCGCGCCCCAGCGACGGCAGCAACCGGGCCGACGGGTAGACCTCGCCGCTGGGCTCGGTGATGAGCGGGCCGAACGCGCCGCCGCGCGGCCACCGCTTCGCCGCGGCCAGCAGCTCGTCGAGCGAGCCCGGCCGCCACTCCAGGTCCGGGTTGGCGACGACCACCCAGCCGTACTCGCTGCCCAGGTGGGCGACGCCGCGGTTGGCGGCACCGCCGTAGCCGAGGTTGGCGCCGGTGGGCACGAGGTCGACGTCGTCGCGCTCGGCGGCGGCGCGCTCGGGTTCGCCGTCGGTGGAGCCGTTGTCGGCGAGGACCACCTTGACCGGCCGGTCCGTCGCCGACCGCAGGGTGTCGAGGAACCGGCCCAGGGTCTCGCCCGGCGAGTAGGTCACGGTGACAACGGCGAGCGAGTCGCCGTAGGTGCGCGCGTCGGTCACGCCGCCACATTCTGCCGAACCACCGGATGAGCCCGATCACCTGACCACCGTTCCCACCGGGACCACGGCTCACCCGGCCCGCAGCCACGCCTGGCCCGGCGTGCCGGGTGGGGCGCGATCCCCGGTCCGATCCCCACGGTGATCGCACCACCCCTGGTCGCCGGGACGGTGCGGGGCGGCGGTCACCGGGTGCGGGTGTGGATGTGGTGGGCGCGGTCGAAGACCGCGCGGTGCTGGGCCGCGCAGGCCGCCCAGGTGAACTCCTTGGCCCGTCGCTGCGCGGCCGCGGCGAGCGCGGCGCGGCGGGTCGGGTCGTCGAGCAGCTCGGTGAGGCCCGCGGCGATGTCGCCGGCGCCTACCCCGCAGTAGGCGACGGCGTCGCCGCCGACCTCGGGCAGGCTCAGCCGCCGCGTGGTGAGCACGGCGGCCCCGCAGGCCATCGCCTCCAGCACCGGCAGGCCGAAGCCCTCGCCGAGGCTCGGGTAGGCGACCACGTCGGCACCGCCGAGGAACCCGGCGAGCTGCCGGAAGGGCAGGTAGCCGGCGCGGATCACCCGGATCCGGTGCGGCACCGCCTCCAGCGCCCGCTCCACGCGGGTGTCCCAGCCCGGCTGCCCGGCCAGCACCAGCGCGGGCGGCTCGCGCCGCCCCTGGCAGGCCAGGGTGAAGCCGCGGATCAGCGCGGGCACGTTCTTGCGGGGCTCCAGCGCGCCGAGGAACGCGACGTAGGGCTGGTCGTGCAGGCTCAGCCGGTCCCGCACCTCCTGCACTTCCTCCGGCGTCGGCGGGTGGAACCGGTCCGGGTCGACCCCGTGGTACATCACCGGCATCCGGGCCCGGTCGGCGCCGATGGCGCGGGCGAGCTCGGCCGCGGTCGCCTCGCTCGGCACGATGCACAGCGTCGCGCGGCGCAGCGCGGTGCGCGTCCAGGCGCGGAAGAACCGGGCCTTCACCGGCGAGTGCACCGCCGGGTTGGTGAAGAACGTGGCGTCGTGCAGGGTCACCACCGACGCGGCCGGGTTGGCCAGCGGGGTCGTGTAGTGCGGGGAGTGCAGGACGTCGACCCCGAGCCGCCGGACCAGCCGCGGCAGGGTGGTCTGCTCCCAGGTCAGCCGGGCGGTGCGGGTCGCGACCGCCTCGGCGGCCGGTACCACGTCGGTGTGCGGGGCGAGGGACGCGTACAGCTCCGCGTCGCGGGGTTGGCAGGCGACGGTGAGCCGTGCGCCGTCGGCGTCCAGCGCCGCCAGCAGGGAGTCGACGTACCGGCCGACGCCGCCGCGGTCCGCAGGCACGGCAGTGGCGTCGATGAGGATGTGCGGCTCGCCTCTGTGCACCCGAGCAGCGTACGGGGCCGGACCCCTCACCAGGGACGAGAACGCGAAAATGTGTTCTGGTCTATGCCGATCGGCCACCGGCGACGGCCTGGTGCACCGACCAGACCTCGCGCGCCACCCGGGTCCACGTGAAGTCCGCGACCCGGCGCCGCCCGGCCGCGACCAGCTCCGCCCGCCGCGCCGGGTCGCCGAGCACCTCGCGCAGCGCCGCGGCGAGCGCCGCCGGGTCGGCGCGCGGGACCACCACGCCGGCGCCCCCGGCGACCTCCACCAGCGCCGGGGCGTCGGAGTGCACCACGGGCACGCCGAGCGCCATCGCCTCCACCAGCGGCAGGCCGAAGCCCTCCGCGAGGCTGGGCGCGGCCAGCACGGTCGCCCCGCGCAGCAGGACCGCGAGCTCGGCGTCGGAGACCGAGGACAGCACGCGCACCCGGTCCACCCCGCAGTCGGCGGCGATCCGCAGCAGGTCCACGTCGCCCCAGCCCGGCCGGCCGACGACCAGCAGCGGGACGCCCGGCACGTCGGCCATCGCGCGCACCAGGTGCGGGTAGCCCTTGCGGGGCTCGATCGTGCCGATCGCCAGCACGTACCGGTCGGGCAGGTCGAGCCGCGCCGCCACCGCCGGGTCCGGCTCCTCCAGCAGCGCCGGGGTGACGCCCTCGCCGATGACCCGCACCCGGGTGGCGCGGGTGCGCTCGGCGAGCTCGGCGGCCACCGCCTGGGTGGGTACGACGAGCGCGTCGGCCTGCCGCGCGGCCCGGGTGATCGCCCTGCGGTGCCAGGCGACGCCGCGGGGCGTCAGGGTCTCCGGGTGGGTCCACGGGACGGTGTCGTGCACGGTCACCACCAGCCCGCGCCGGCGCTTGGCGGGCGGCGCGAGGGGCGTCATCGCGTGCACCGAGTCGCCGCCGGGCCAGAGCGGGACCCCGCGCTCCCAGGCGGCGACCAGCGCGCGGCGCGGCAGCGGCAGCACCCGCGGCCCCGCCACCCCGGACACCCGCGCGGCCTCCGGGTCGCCGCTGCGGCTGACGACGCTGCCGACCTCCCACCCGGCGGGCGCGGTCTCGGCCAGCGCGCGCAGCAGCTCCCGCGTGTAGCGGCCGGTGCCGCCGGGCACGGGCGCGAGCAGCTGTTCGGCGATCGCAACGAGCTCGGGCACCCGCCCAGCCTTCCACGCCCCGCGCCCGCCGAGGAACGGCTCCCCCGTCCGGGTACCGTCTTCGGTCGTGACGTCGGAGCAGGTGCGCAGCACCGTGGTCGTGGTGACCTGGCGAGGCCGGGACCACATCGAGGCCTGCCTGGACGCCGTGGCCGCCCAGGACCGCCCACACCGGACCCTGGTGGTGGACAACGCCTCCGACGACGGCACCGCCGCGCTGCTCGCCGCCCACCCGTCGGCGCCCGAGGTCCTCCGCCTGCCCCGCAACCTCGGCTACGCGGGCGGCATCGCCGCCGCCCTCAGCCACGTCCGCACGCCCTACGTCGCGTGGTTGAACGACGACGCTGCGCCCGGACCCGGCTGGCTCGCGGCGCTGGAGTCCGCGCTCGACGCGGACGGCTCCGCGGCCGCGGCGACCTCCGTGCTCCGCACTGCGGACGGCCGCACGCAGTCCGCCGGGGTGCGCCTCACCGCCGACGGCCACGGCGCGGACGCGCCCGACGCCTCCGGCGAGGTGTTCGGGTTCTGCGGCGGCGCGGCGCTGGTGCGCACCGCGGCGCTGCGGTCCGCGGGCGGTGTCCCGGCGCACTTCTTCTGCTACTACGAGGACACCGACACGTCGTGGCGGTTGCGCCTGGCCGGGCACCGCATCGTCTCGGTGCCGGAGGCGGTGGCCGCGCACCTGCACGGCGCGACCACGCAGCCCGGTTCTCCGCTGTTCCACCGCTGGAACGAGCGCAACCGGCTGTTCATGCTGCTGCGCTGCGCCCCCGCGACGGTCGCCGTGCGCGAGCTGGTCCGCTTCACGGCGATCACCTGCGCACTGCCGCTGCGCCGGAACGTGCCCGCCGCGGCGAACTTCCGCGTCGCGCTCCGGCTCCGCGTCCTCGCCGACGTGGTCGGGCGGTTGCCCGCGACGGTGCGGGAACGCCGCCGCATCCGCCCGGCCGGGCGCGTCTGGCGGGAGTGGGCGGGGCGCTGAACCCCGCCCACCCGGTCACCCCTCGTCGCCGCCGACGGTCTTGGCGTAGTCCTTGTCGTCCAGGCCGGTGGCGCTGATCGCGGCGTTGCGGACGGCTTGCTGGCCCGTGGTCAACGACGCGAGCGGCACGTCGCCGGCGGCCTTGCTGATCTTCTTCAGCGGCTCCATCGCGTCCTTGACCTTGTCCAGCACCGGCTTGAGCTTCTTGATCATCGAGGCCAGGTTCTTGATGCTGCTGACCACCTGCTCGAGGATCTTGGCGACCTTCGTGGAGCACTCGGCCACCATCCGGATCGCGTCGGCCACCAGCAGCGGGGTCGCCGCGCCGAGCGAGAGCGCCAGCGCCGCCAGCCGGGTGGCCAGCCACTTCACCAGCTTGTACATCCACTCAGCGATGGTGTCGCGGACCAGCGTCCGGAAGGCGGCGATCGCCGCGCCGGCCGCGGTCACCGCCGCACCGACCGCGGTGGCCGCCGCGGCGGCGCCCCGGATGAGCTCCGCTTCGCCCAGCCCGACGGGCCGGTAGGCGTCGATGGCGGGCCCGTACCAGCCCGCGGTGTCGGCCTTGACCGCGTTGGCCATCTCGTCCGCCGCGCCGTTGAGGTGCTCGGCGACGTTGGCCCAGGTCGCGGCGTTGGCCTGGATGACGTCCGGGCTGCCCGCCAAGGAGTCGAGCATCTTCGGCAACGGGTCGATGTGCTCCATCGCCCAGGAGAACGCCGACACCGCGATCGCCTGGAACGGGTCGGCGACGAAGGCCAGCGCGTCCAGCGCCGCGGCCCCGGCGTTGAGGCTGCCCTCGATCCAGTCACCGCTCTTGAACGCCGCGGCCGAGTCGTGCGCGAAGTCGTAGATCGCGATGCCGTCTTCCGGGCTGACGCTCGGCGTGACCGGTGCCACCAACGGGTTCGACATGCTCAGTTCCCCCCGATCTCGGAACGGATCTTCTCGAAGAGCTCACTGACCGCCTGCTGGACCTCGTCGTAGCCGTCGGCCATGCCCTTGATGCCGACCGAGGTCGCCTCCACCGCGCCGCGCGCCGCGGCGATGGCCGCCATGCCGCCCGCCTCGACCACGCCCATCAGCGGGGTCAGGATCGGGCTGCACAGGATCCCGTAGGCCTCCGTGCCGCCCAGCGACGCCTCGCCCGCCGCGTCCTGGGCGACCCCGACCTCGTCCGCGACACCCCGCAGCTTCTCCGCGTGCGCGCGCATCTCGTCGGTGTGGACACCGAACCCGTCCGTCATCAGTTCCACCTCCGACGCTGGTTCTGCAGCCAGGTGTCGTCGTCGTCATCGGGATCGGTGGCCGGCGCGGCCGGCGCCTCGGGCTCCTCCGGGAACCGCTCGCGCAGCCCCGACAGCACCGCGCTGAACGTCTCCTGGTCGTCACCGATGATCGGCGCCATGACCTCCTGCATCGTGGCCGCCAGCTGCGCCTGCGCCGCCCGCGCGGTGGCCAGGACCAGCTGCGACACCTCGGCGGGCCGCTTGCGCAGCGCGGCCTCGGTGAGGTCGAGGTCGACCATGTTGCCGCTGTGGTCCACGACGACGGTCACCGAACCGTCCGGGCTGCTCGCGCGCCCCTGGACGCCGCTCGCCGCCTGCGTCAACCGCTCGGCCTGCTGCAGCTTGGCTGCGATCTGCTGCCGGAAGCCGGCGATCATGGCATCCGGATCGGCATGCGTCATGGCTCGTCCTCTCCGCTCGTCCGGGGCTCGCGTACCAGCCCCTGCTGCGGGGTGCGACGCTGCGGGAGGCCGACCGGTTCCCCCCGGACTGCCCGGATCAGCGCTCGACCGAGCGCACCCGCTTGACCGCCTTGGCGATCCGCCCCAGGAACAGGCCCACGATCACGAAGCCGACCAGCAGCAGCGGTGCGGCCAGCACGGCGCCCAGCAGCGGCTGCGGTTCGAAGTCCGCGCGGTAGGGCACGTGGTACGTGCCCTTCCCGGCGCCGTTGGTGATCTCGTGGAGCACCACCGGCACTTCCCGGCCGATGTCGGACTCGGTCAGCTGCGAGCTGGTGAACTCGACCCGCTCCGGACCGCGGGCGTCCCACCGCACGTCCGCCTGGCAGGCCCACCACCAGCCGGGCTCGCCGTAGCCGAACGGGCCGCCGAACTCGCAGCTCCGGGCCACCGCGATCCCGCGGTCGACGACCTTCGGGGTGTCCAGCGTGACGCCGTGGGAGCCCATCACCGTGTACCCGCCGAGCAGGCACGCCACCGCGACGACGGCCAGCACGACGTCCCGAACGACCCGGCGCACGCCGGAGGCGATGTTCCCAGCCATGATCCCATTCAACCGGGTGGGTGGCTCGGAACACGAACGTGGCATGGTGCACGCTTGAACGCGTGCCTGAGACGCCCGACCGCAGCAACCTGCCCCTCGTCTCGGTGATCGTGGTGAACTACCGCGGCGCCGAGGACACCGTCGAGTGCCTGCGCGCGCTGCGCGAGGAGCTCGACTACCCGGCCGAGCGGCTGGAGGTGCTCTGCGTCGACAACGCCTCCGGTGACGGCAGCGCGGACCGGATCCGGGCCGCGGCCCCGGAGGTGCGGCTGATCGAGTCGGAGCGCAACCTCGGGTTCGCCGGCGGCTGCAACCTCGCCGCCCGCGCCGCCACCGGCCAGGTGCTGGCGTTCCTCAACAACGACGCCCGCCCGGACCGGGAGTGGGTGCGCGCGGCCGTGGAGGTGCTGCGCACCGAGCCGACCGTGGGGGCGGTCGCCAGCAAGGTGCTGGACTGGGAGGGGCGGCACGTCGACTTCGTCGACGGCGGGCTGACCTGGTTCGGCATGGGCTACAAGCGGCACGCCGGTGAGGTCGACGACGGCTCGCACGACGCCCCGCGCGACGTGCTGTTCGGCACCGGCTCGGCGCTGTTCGTCCGCGCCGAGCTGTTCGCCGCGCTGGGCGGCTTCGACGAGCGCTTCTTCATGTTCTACGAGGACGTGGACCTGGGCTGGCGGTTGAACCTGCGCGGCTGGCGGGTCCGCTACGAGCCGCGGTCGCTGACCTTCCACCGGCACCACGCGTCGATGGCCGGGATCTCCGACGCGCGCGAGCACTACCTGCTGGAGCGCAACGCGCTCGCCGCGCTGTACAAGAACGTCTCCGACGAGACGCTGGCGAAGGCGCTGCCCGCCGCGATGGCGCTGGCGGTGCGGCGGGCCACCGCGCGCGGTGAGATCGACCCGACGCAGCTGGAGATCACCCGGCGCGGCGAGACCGAGGACGACGGACCGGTGCCGATCGACCGCTCCGCGCTGGCCGGGATGCTGGCCATCGACCAGTTCGTGGAGATGCTGCCGTCGCTGAAGGCCTCCCGTGAGGAGGAGCAGCAGGCGCGGGTGCGCACCGACGCGGACCTGGTGCCGCTGATGCGCAAGGCGATGGAACCGGCCTACCCGCTGCCGCGCTACCTCGCCGCGCACGACGCGCTGGTGGAGGTCTTCGGGCTGGACGAGGTCTACGGGCGTCCGCGCAAGATCGCGGTGATCACCGGGGACGCGGTCGCCGAGCGGATGGCGGGCCCGGCGATCCGGGCCTGGCACATGGCCGAGGTGCTCTCCGTCGAGCACCAGGTGCGCCTGGTCAGCGTCAACGACGTGGTGCAGCCGCCGGACGCGGAGTTCGAGGTGCACGCGGCCAAGCCGCGCGAGCTCGGCGCGCACGTCGACTGGGCCGACATCGTGGTGCTGCAGGGTCACGTGCTGGAGATGGTGCCCTCGCTGAAGAAGCTCGACTCCAGCACGATCGTGGTCTGCGACGTCTACGACCCGATGCACCTGGAACTGCTGGAGCAGGGCCGGGACACCGACGACGAGCGCCGCGCCGCGGACCTGGCCGGGGTCACCAAGGTGCTCAACTCCCAGCTGCAGCGCGGCGACTTCTTCCTCTGCGCCTCCGAGCGGCAGCGGCACTTCTGGCTGGGGCACCTGGCCTCGCTGGGCCGCCTGACGCCGGGGTTGTACGACAACGACCCGACGGTCCGCTCGCTGCTGTCGGTGGTGCCGTTCGGCCTGTCGTCGAGCGCACCGCGCCGCACCGGACCGGCGATCAAGGGCGTCCAGCCGGGGATCTCCGCCGACGACAAGGTGGTGCTGTGGGCCGGCGGGGTGTACAGCTGGTTCGACCCGCTGACGTTGCTGCACGCGGTGCACCGGCTCTCCGAGCGCCGCAGCGACGTCCGCCTGTTCTTCCTCGGCATGAAGCACCCGAACCCGGACGTGCCGGAGATGGGCATGGCGGGCCGCACCCGCGCGCTGTCCCACCGCCTCGGGCTCACCGGCAAGCACGTCTTCTTCAACGAGACCTGGGTGCCCTACCAGGAGCGGCAGAACTACCTGCTGGACGCCGACTGCGGGGTGACCACCCACTTCGAGCACGTGGAGACGACGTTCGCCTTCCGCACCCGGGTGCTGGACTACCTGTGGTCGGGGCTGCCGGTGGTCACCACCGACGGCGACTCCTTCGCCGACCTGGTGCGGTCGGAGCGCATCGGCGTCGTGGTGCCCGCCGAGGACCCGGACGCGCTGGCCGACGCGCTCGAGACGGTGCTCTACGACGAGGAGTTCGCCGCGGAGTGCCGCCGCCGGATCGAGCCGGTGCGGGAGCGCTTCACCTGGGAGTCGGTGCTGGCGCCGCTCACCGAGTTCTGCCGCGACCCGCGCCCGGCCGCCGACCGGCTCGCGGCGTCCTCGCCGCTGGTGCGCAGTCCCAAGGTCAGCGGGGTCGAGGCGGTGCGCCGCGACCTCGGCCTGCTGCGCGAGTACCTGGACGCCGGCGGCCCGCTGGAGGTCGCGAAGCGGGCGACCGGGCGGCTGCGGCGGATCGCCGGTGAGCGCCTCCGTGGCCGCTGACCCGCGCGTCCTGCTCGACGGCACGCCGCTGCTGGGCCACCGCACCGGGATCGGCCGCTACACCGCGTCCCTGGTCGGCGCCCTCGCGTCGCGCGTCGACGTCCGGCTGGTCGGGTTCACCACCCGCGGGTGGCGGCAGCTGCGCGCGGTGGCGCCGCCGGGCACGCGCGCGGTCGGTCCGCCGGTCCCGGCCCGCGCGCTGCGAGCGCTGTGGCAGCGCGGCGGTCCCCCGCCGGTCGAACTGCTCGCGGGCCGCGCGGACGTGGTGCACGGCACGAACTTCGTGCTGCCGCCGTCGGTCCGCGCCGCGGGCGTGGTGACCGTGCACGACCTCGCGTTCCTGGACGACCCGTCCCTGGCCGAGCCCGACCTCCCCGCGCTGGTGCGGCGGTCCGTGCGGCGCGCGGGTGCGGTGTGCACGCCGACGGCCGCGGTCGCCGACGCGGTGAGCGCACGGCTCGACGTCCCGCGCGAGGAGGTCGTGGTGACCCCGCTCGGCGTGGACCCGGAGTGGTTCGACGCCGAACCGCTCGACCGCGCGCTGCGGTCCCGGTACGGGATCCCGGAGGACTACCTGCTGTTCGTCGGCGCCGAGGGACCCCGCAAGGGCCTGCCCGGACTGCTGCGCGCGCACGGCCCGGACCTGCCGCCGCTGGTCATCGCCGGCCCCGGCGCCGCGGGCGCGGACGGCGCGGTCCTGCGCACCGGGTTCCTGCCCGACGAGCACCTGCGCCGCCTGGTCGCCGGCGCCCGAGCCCTGGTCCTGCCGTCCCGCGACGAGGGTTTCGGCCTGCCCGCGCTGGAAGCGCTGGCCTGCGCCACACCGGTGGTGTGCTCGGACCTCCCAGCCCTCCGCGAGGTGACGGCGGGCCACGCGACCTTCTTCCCGTTCGGTGACCCGAGCGCGCTCCGCGAGGCGCTGCACCGCGCGGTGTCGGACCCGCCGGACCCGGAGCCCGGCCGGGCGCGGGCGCGCGGCTTCACCTGGCGGGCCTGCGCCGACGCCACGCTCGACGCGTACCGCCGCGCGGCGGCCTGAGCCGGATCAGCCCGCCTCGCCTCGCAGCGCTGCGCCGTCGGTCTCGAACGCCGCGCGCAGGGCGTCGCGCCAGGAGCGCAGCGGCGTCAGGCCCGCGGCGCGCCACGCGGCGTCGGACAGCACCGAGTACGCCGGGCGCGGGGCAGGCACGGGGAACTCCTCCGTGGTGCACGGGCGGACGCGGGTCTCGTCCAGGCCGAGCTCGGTGAAGACCGCGCGGGCGAACTCGCACCAGCTGGCCTGCCCGGAGTTGGTGCAGTGCAGCACCTCCTGGTCCGGACCGCGCCGCTCGGCGACCCGCTCGGCCAGCTCCAGCAGGCCGTGCGCGAGGTCCGCCGCCCAGGTCGGCGACCCGACCTGGTCGTCCACAACGGACAGCGAGTCCCGTTCGCGGGACAGCCGCGCCATGGTCTTGACGAAGTTGCGGCCGCGCGCGCCGTAGACCCAGGCGGTGCGCACCACCCACGCCCGCGCGCCGGACTCCAGCACGGCGCGCTCGCCGTCGAGCTTGGTGCGGCCGTAGACGGTGCGCGGCCCGGTCTCGTCCGCCGGCTCGTACGGGCGGTCGGCGTCGCCCGCGAACACGTAGTCCGTGGAGACGTGCAGCAGCGGGATCCCGGTGCTGCGGCAGGCCGCGGCCAACTGCGCCGGGCCTTCGGCGTTGACCAGCGCCGCCCGCTCCTGGTCGGACTCCGCGGCGTCCACCGCCGTGTAGGCGGCCGCGTTGACCACCACCGGGCGGAGCTCGGCGTCGCGGGCGGTCTCGGCGAAGGAGTCCACCGCGTCGACGACCGCCTCCCGGTCGGTGATGTCGAGCTCCGCGGAGCCCGGGGCGTGCAGCACCGTCCCGGGCCGCGCGGCCGCGAGGCGGCTCAGTTCGGCGCCCAGCTGCCCGTGGCCACCCGGCACCAGGACGGCGAGCCGGCTCATCGGGCCACCGCCGCGCGCGCCTTCAGCGGCTCCCACCAGGCCCGGTTCTCCTGGTACCAGCGGACGGTCTCGCGCAGGCCCGTCTCGAAGTCCACCCGCGGCGCGTAGCCCAGCTCGCGGACGATCTTGGAGTGGTCCACCGAGTAGCGCCGGTCGTGGCCCTTGCGGTCCTCCACCTGCCGCACCATCGACCAGTCCATGCCCAGCTCGGCCAGCACCCGCTTGGTGAGCTCCTTGTTGGTCAGCTCGGTGCCGCCGCCGATGTTGTAGACCTCGCCCGGGCGCCCGGACTCGGCGACCAGCTGGATGCCCCGGCAGTGGTCGTCGACGTGCAGCCAGTCCCGCACGTTGAGGCCGTCGCCGTAGAGCGGGACCTGCTTGCCGTCCATCAGGTTCGTGATGAACAGCGGCAGCACCTTCTCCGGGAACTGGTAGGGCCCGTAGTTGTTCGAGCAGCGCGTGATGCAGACCGGCAGGCCGTGCGTGCGGTGGTAGGCGCGCGCCAGCAGGTCCGAGCCCGCCTTCGCCGCCGAGTAGGGCGAGTTCGGCTCCAGCGCGTGCTCCTCCGGCCACGACCCGGACTCGATGGAGCCGTAGACCTCGTCGGTGGAGACGTGCACGAACTTGCCGACCCCCGCGTCGAGCGCGGCCTGCAGCAGCACGTTGGTGCCCACCACGTTGGTGAGCACGAAGGCGTCCGCCCCGGTGATCGAGCGGTCCACGTGCGTCTCGGCGGCGAAGTGCACCACCACGTCCACACCGGCCATCAGGTCGGTCACCAGTTCGCGGTCGCAGATGTCCCCGCGCACGAACCGCAGCCGCGGGTCGTCGGCCACCGGTGCCAGGTTCGCCTCGTTGCCCGCGTAGGTGAGCTTGTCGAGCACGACCACCTCGGCGTCGGCGTACGCCGGGTACGCGCCGCCGACCAGCTGCCGCACGTAGTGCGAGCCGATGAAACCGGCTCCACCGGTGACCAAGACCTTCATCGCGCCCCTTCTCTCCTGTGGTGGCCGCCGCACCAGGCACCTCTGTGGACGGGCACCGTCCGCAGTCTGGCATGCTCCGCCCGGCACCGACCACGCTCCCCAACACGGAGCGTATTCCAAGGGCTTCACCCTTATGAGCGGCATCACCCGACAACCGGGATCTGCACACCGAGAACACAGGCCCCGTTAGCCTTCATCGAGAACAGGAGCAAAATCACCTCGTCGAGGTGTAACGCTCGCAGCACCCCAAGGAGGAGCGGCGTGGACGAACGGCCCAGGTGGCCGAGCGGCCCGCAGGGTCAGCCGGGACGACCGGTGCCACCGCGCGGGAACGGCCGAGGACGCCCCGGCACCAGCGGCGGTCCCACGCCCAGCGGTCGTCGACCGGGCCGCGCGAGCGGCGCACCGGCCGGGGCCGGCCCCGGCCGGCGAACTCCGCAGAGTGAAGCCCGCCAGCGATCCGCCCCTCGTTCGAGCGAAGCCGAGCTCCCCCCAGAGGACGTCTGGGAACGCCGCCGCAGCAGCAGCGGACGCGGTCGGCGCGGTCTGCGCGTCGCCGGCCGCACCCTGGTCGCGCTGCTCTCCGTGGTGGTGCTGACCACCACCGGCTTCGGCTGGGCGATGTTCCGGCCCGGTGGCAGCGGCACCTCCACCGCCGACGTCATCGGCAGCGGCTTCAACGCACCGGACGGCGCCACCGACATCCTGCTCATCGGCAACGACAGCCGCACCGACGCCTACGGCAACCCGCTGCCCGAGGAGGTCCTGCGCGAGCTGCGCACCACCCAGGAGGGTGGCGACCTCACCGACGCGATGATCCTGGTCCGCATCCCCAACGGCGGCGGCAGCGCCAGCGCGATGTCCTTCCCGCGCGACACGCTCGTGGACCCCGGCCACGGCATCGGCGAGATCAAGCTCACCGAGACGATGAACAACGGCATGGCCATCGAGCGGGCCCGCCTGCAGGAGGAAGGCGTCACCGACGAGAAGGAGCTCCAGGAGAAGTCCCGGCTGGCCGGCAAGCAGCTGCTGCGCGAGACCATCGAGAAGATCACCGGGGTCAGCATCGACCACTACGCCGAGGTCAACCTGCTCGGCTTCTACGAGATCACCAAGGCCATCGGCGGTGTCGAGGTCTGTCTCAAGGAGGACACCCAGGACTCCTACTCCGGCGCGAACTTCAAGAAGGGTGTGCAGACCATCGAGGGCGGTGACGCGCTCGCCTTCGTCCGGCAGCGGCACGGCCTGATCAACGAGCTCTCCCGCGGCAAGCGGCAGCAGGTGTTCATGTCCGCGCTCGCCCGCAAGGTGATGTCGAGCGGGACGCTGACCAACCCCGCGAAGCTGTCGAACCTCATCGACGCGATCCAGAAGTCCGTCGTCCTCGACCCCGGCCTGGCCAACGACCTCCTCGGCTTCGCCCAGCAGATGCAGGGCATCGCCGGCGGTGACATCCAGTTCTACACCGCACCGGTGCACATGGTCGGCCCGTCCGGCCAGGAGGACGTCACCATCAAGATCCCCGAGGTCAAGCAGTTCGCCGCCGACCTGCTGCTGTCACCGCAGGAGCGGGAGCAGAAGATGGCCGCGCAGCAGGCTCGCGCCAGCATCACGGTGAGCGTCTACAACGCCTCCGGCGTCACCGGCCTGGCCGCCCGGGTGCTCGACGAGGTCTCCGCGCAGGGCTTCCAGGAGGGCAGCAGCGCGAACGCCGAGACCATGGCGAAGTCGGTGGTCTACCACGCCGCCGGCGAGGAGGCCGCCGCCAAGCAGGTGGCCGACTTCCTCGGCGGGCTGCCCGTCGAGCCCAGCTCGAACGTCACCTCCGGCACCGTGCAGGTCTACGTGGGCAAGGACTACGCCGGCCCGGGCGCGCAGGAGTTCGCCGGCCCGCGCACGATCCGGCTCGACGGCGTCCGCCAGCTGCCCCCGCTGCACACCCAGCAGGTCGACGAGCAGCCCATCACCGCCGACGGCATCCCCTGCGTGGAATGATCCGCATCGCTGCCGTCACTTCCGTGTTGCTGGGGCGTCACAGCGGTTAATCTTGTCCGGTGACGCACGGTGGGGGAGGGGACGTGGGCGAACCGGAACAGGAGACCGAGGCGGAGGAACCGACCCCCCAGCGGGGGTCCGGGTTCCGCATCGCCCGGCGCAGCGCGCTCGCGCTGTTCTCGGCTGTGGTGCTCGGCATCACCGCCGTCGGCTGGGTCGTGGCGCACCAGCTCAGCGACGTCAGCTCCGCCAAGGTGCTCGCCGGAGCACCCGCGGTGGAGGACGCCGACGACGGCGCGACCGACGTCCTGCTGGTCGGCAGTGACAGCCGCACCGACGCCCAGGGCAACCCGCTGCCGGACCGCGTGCTCAAGGAGCTGCGCACCGAGGCCGTCGGCGGGCTGAACACCGACAGCCTCGTGGTGATCCGGGTGCCCCACAGCGGCGCGCCCACGAGCGCGGTCTCCATCCCGCGCGACACCTACACCGAGGTGCCCGGCGGCCGACCCGAGAAGATCAACGCCGTCTACGGGCTGACGAAGAACGCCACCGCGCAGCGCTTGCGCGCCGAGGGGCGCCCAGAACCGGAGGTCGAGCGCGAGGCCCAGCTGGCCGGGCAGCGCGCGCTGGTGCAGACGGTGCAGCACCTCACCGGTCTGCAGATCGACCACTACGCGGAGATCAACCTGCTCGGCTTCTACGAGCTCACCGAGGCCGTCGGCGGCGTCGACGTGTGCCTGCGGCAGGACACCAGCGACAAGGACTCCGGCGCCGACTTCACCGCGGGCCGGCACACCATCTCGGGCGCCGACGCGCTCTCGTTCGTGCGGCAGCGGCACGGCCTGCCCCGTGGCGACCTGGACCGCATCGTCCGCCAGCAGGTGTTCATGGCGGCGCTGGTGAAGAAGGTGCTGTCCACCGGGACGCTCACCGACCCGGCGATGGTGAACGACCTGGTGCAGGCCGCCCGCCGCTCGGTGGTGCTGGACGAGGGCTGGGAACCGCTGGGTTTCGTCGAGCAGATGCAGCAGATCTCCGCCGGCCGCGTCGAGTTCGTCACCATGCCGGTCGCGGAGACCAACGCCCGCGACGACCGCGGCCAGAGCGTCGTCATGGTCGACCCCGCCGAGACCAAGCGCTTCTTCGCCGGCCTGGCCAGCGCACCGCCCGGGGTGGCGCCGAAGCCGAAGCTGCAGCTGGACGGCACGGCGGGCAGCACCGAGCAGCCGATCACTTCGGACGGCAGCATCCCCTGCGTCTACTAGGGGTCGTGAGTGCCTCGGCCGGTTGGAGCCGGTCTCGGCGCTCACGACCGGGTGTCCGAGGTGGACGCCGGGGACGCGAGCAGCCCGGTCCCGGGCGGATAGGCTCGGCGGCATGAGCGTTACGCAGGCGCTGCTCGGACCGCTGCTGGCCGAGGGGGCACCCAAGCCGCTGATCACGCACTACGACGACGCCACCGGGGCGCGCATCGAGCTGTCCCGCGCGACCACCGCCAACTGGGCGGCCAAGACGGCGAACTGGCTCGTCGACGAACTGGACCTGGAGCCGGGGACGCCGGTGTTCGTCGCGCTCCCCGCGCACTGGCAGACGGTCGGCGTGCTGCTCGGCTCGTGGTGGTGCGGGGCGCACGTCACCGCCGACCCCCAGGGCGCCGAGGTCGCCTTCGTGCCCGCCACCGAGGTGGACCGCGGCGCCGGCGCGCGGACCGTGGCGGCCGTCGGGCTCGACGCGCTGGGCGCTCCGCTGCGCGGACTGCCCGACGGGGTCGTCGACTACGTCTCGGACATCCGCGTGCACGGCGACGACTTCAGCCCGCTGCTGCCGATCGACGGCGACACGCCCGCCCTGCTCGACCGCTCGGTGGACGAGCTGGTCGCCCACGCGCGGCAGCGCGCCGAGGAGCTCCACATCGGTCCCACCGACCGCGTGCTGTCCACACTGGAGTGGACCCTGCCGGACGGCGTGGTGGACGGGCTGCTCGCGGTGCTCGCCGGGAAGTCCTCCCTGGTGCACTGCACGAACCTCGACCCGGCCAAGCGCGAGGCCCGGCGCGACACCGAGCGGACCACGGTCGAACTGGGCGACTGATCCCGGGCGGCCGGCCCCGCGGTCGGCCGCCCGCACGCTCGTCAGGCGGCGACCCGCTCGGCCTCCTGGGCCTTCCCGCGGAACAGTGCGGGGAGCGTGTAGCGCGGGCCGCTGAAGCCGAGCGCCAGGCTCGCCGCGGCGAGCACCAGCACGTACTCGAAACCGCCGTCGCTGCTGAAGAAGCCGTTGCTGAGGTGCGCGGTGACCAGCGCACCGACCATGACCGCGGCGAGCAGGACGCCGACGACCGGCAGCAGCACACCCAGGACCAAGCCGAGGCCGCCGACCACCTCGACGGTCGCGGTGAACCACGCCGCGATCGCGGGCAGGCCCATGCCTTCGAAGGACGCGACGGTCGCGTCCATCCCGGAGAGCACGAACTTCTGGTAGCCGTGCGCGAGGAACGTCGCGCCCACCACCAGGCGCGCGACCAGGACCGTCACGTCACGGAGACGCTGCTGCACGAGAGGACCTTTCGGTGAGGGGACAGCCATCGCCGCCAGCTTACGTGAAGCTTCAAGCACTTCACTCGGCCGAACGGCCGGACGCGACGCCGGAACGCAGGCGAGCGCGGTACCGGTGCGCAGCACGAGCCGGAGCTACCGGTTAGTAACATCAAGGGATGCGTGACATCCAGGCGCTCTTCACCCGCGACGGCGAGACGCTCGTGCCGGACGAAGCGGCCTGCAGCCCCTGGGGCGAACTGGTCGGCGGCGGCCCGGTGGCCGGGCTGCTCGCCCGAGCCGTGGAAGCGACCACCGACGACCCGGACCTGTTCATCGCCCGGCTCACCGTGGACCTGGTGCGACCGGTGCCGGCCGCACCGCTGTCCGTCACCGCCCAGCCGCTGCGCACCGGCAAGCGGCTCCAGGTGAGCGAGGCCGTCCTCACCGTCGACGGGAAGCCCTCGGCCCGCGCCACCGCTCAGCTGCTGCGGCGCAGCGACGTGGACGGCGAGGTCCCCGAGGTGCCGACACCCTTCCCCGGTCCGGACGGCGTGCCGGACGGGCACCTGCTGCCGCCGGAGCTCGGCCTGCGCTGGGGAGTCCACGACGTGGTCGCGGTGCGCTGGCTGGAGGACCAGCGGTCCACCGGCACCAGCAAGGTGTGGATGCGGATGCCGGTGCCGCTGGTCGAGGGCGAGGAGATGAGCCCGCTGGCCCACCTGGCGGTCCTGGTGGACTGCATCAGCGCGGCGAGCCCGATCGGGCCGATCTTCGGTCCGTGGATCAACACCGACATCACGCTCTACCTGCACCGGCCGTTCGTGGGCGAGTGGCTCGGCATGGAGATCGACCGGGACGTCCACCCCACCGGAATCGGGGTCGCCAACGCCCGCCTCTACGACACCGAGGGCGCCCTCGGCAGCGCCCACGAAGCGGTCATGGTCAACCAACTCGGCTGACCACCGCCACCGCACCGGCGACGCCGTGTGGACGGGTGGACAGTTCTGGACGGAGCTGTTCATCCGGAGTGCTGCGGAAGCAGGCACAAAAAAGAAAAAGGGGGGTGGCCCTGAAGCCTTCCGAAGAAGGTTTCAGGGCCACCCCCACTCATGTTGTGTGTCGGCGGTGTCTTACTCTCCCACACCCTACCGAGTGCAGTACCATCAGCGCTGGGGAGCTTAGCTACCGGGTTCGGAATGGGACCGGGCGGACCCTCCCCGCTATCGCCACCGACAACCCTCACACCCCACACCCGTGTGGGGAAACCTCAGGGTCACCAACAACAAACCATGTTCGGTTATCAAACAGGGCACCTGGTTGCTGTCCCAGACACCGTATAGTGAGTGCGCAACATCTTCATGTAACAAGTCCTCGGCCTATCAGCACCAGTCAACTCCACACATTACTGTGCTTCCATCTCTGGCCTGTCAACCCAATCATCTCTTGGGGGCCTTACCCCTATCACAGGGTGGGAGACCTCATCTAGGAACAGGCTTCCCGCTTAGATGCTTTCAGCGGTTATCCCTCCCGAACATAGCCAACCAGCCACGCCCTTGGCAGAACGACTGGCACACCAGAGGTTCGTCCATCCCGGTCCTCTCGTACTAGGGACAGCCTTCCGCAAGTCTCCTACGCGCGCGGCGGATAGGGACCGAACTGTCTCACGACGTTCTAAACCCAGCTCGCGTGCCGCTTTAATGGGCGAACAGCCCAACCCTTGGGACCAACTCCAGCCCCAGGATGCGACGAGCCGACATCGAGGTGCCAAACCATGCCGTCGATATGGACTCTTGGGCAAGATCAGCCTGTTATCCCCGGGGTACCTTTTATCCGTTGAGCGACACCGCTTCCACCAGCCAGTGCCGGATCACTAGTCCCTGCTTTCGCACCTGCTCGACCCGTCAGTCTCACAGTCAAGCTCCCTTATACACTTACACTCAACACCTGATTGCCAACCAGGCTGAGGGAACCTTTGGGCGCCTCCGTTACCCTTTAGGAGGCAACCGCCCCAGTTAAACTACCCACCAGGCACTGTCCCCGATCCGGATCACGGACCCGAGTTAGATGCCCAGAACGACCAGAGTGGTATTTCACCAACGACTCCACCCCAACTAGCGTCAGAGCTTCACAGTCTCCCACCTATCCTACACAAGCCGAACCAAACACCAATACCAAGCTGTAGTAAAGGTCCCGGGGTCTTTCCGTCCTGCCGCGCGAAACGAGCATCTTTACTCGTACTGCAATTTCACCGGGCCTGTGGTCGAGACAGCGGAGAAGTCGTTACGCCATTCGTGCAGGTCGGAACTTACCCGACAAGGAATTTCGCTACCTTAGGATGGTTATAGTTACCACCGCCGTTTACTGGCGCTTAAATTCTCCGCTACACCCCAAAAGGGGTTCACGGGTCCTCTTAACGTTCCAGCACCGGGCAGGCGTCAGTCCATATACATCGCCTTACAGCTTCGCATGGACCTGTGTTTTTAGTAAACAGTCGCTTCTCCCTGGCCTCTGCGACCACCACCAGCTCCCCCAGCACGTGGGATCACCAGCAGTGGCCCCCCTTCTCCCAAAGTTACGGGGGCAATTTGCCGAATTCCTTAACCACAGTTCACCCGACCGCCTCGGTATTCTCTACCTGACCACCTGTGTCGGTTTCGGGTACGGGCCGTGCACACACTCGCTAGAGGCTTTTCTCGGCAGCATGGGATCACTCACTTCACCACAACGGCTACGCATCACCCCTCACCCACACGGCATGCGGATTTCCCTACACACCGGGCTACAGGCTTACACCAGTACAACCACTCACTGGCAGAGCTACCCTCCTGCGTCACCCCATCACTTAACTACTACCCCATCAGGTCCCATGCACCCGGAAACATCATCCGAAGAATCAGCAACCAAGCGGATGGTTAGTCTCAAGGGATTCGTTATGGACGCATGCGCACGGGTACGGGAATATCAACCCGTTATCCATCGACTACGCCTGTCGGCCTCGCCTTAGGCCCCGACTCACCCTGGGCGGACGAACCTTCCCCAGGAACCCTTGGTCATCCGGCGGAAGAGATTCTCACTCTTCACTCGCTACTCATGCCTGCATTCTCACTCCCACACACTCCACCACCGGTTCACACCATGGCTTCACCGCATGCAGGACGCTCCCCTACCCAACAACACCAAACAGTGCTCTTGGCATGGCTTCGGCGGTACGCTTCAGCCCCGCTACATTGTCGGCGCAGGACCACTTGACCAGTGAGCTATTACGCACTCTTTCAAGGATGGCTGCTTCTAAGCCAACCTCCTGGTTGTCTCAGCGATCCCACATCCTTTCCCACTAAGCGCACACTTAGGGGCCTTAGCCGATGCTCTGGGCTGTTTCCCTCTCGACGATGAAGCTTCTCCCCCACCGTCTCACTGCCACGCTCAAACTCAAGCGTATTCGGAGTTTGGCTGATCTCAGTAACCCGCGAAGGCCCATCAACCAACCAGTGCTCTACCCCACCCAAGCAGAAAACGTGACGCTGCACCTAAATGCATTTCGGGGAGAACCAGCTATCACGGAGTTTGATTGGCCTTTCACCCCTACCCACAACTCATCCCCCAGGTTTTCAACCCTGGTGGGTTCGGGCCTCCACACGGTCTTACCCGCGCTTCACCCTGGCCATGGGTAGATCACCCCGCTTCGGGTCTACACCACGCGACTCAACGCCCT